>NZ_FNFQ01000010.1:0-89036 GCF_900101175.1 Stenotrophomonas pavanii
AGCTGCTGGACGGCTCGTTCTCCAGCCAGCTGTTCCAGGTCGGCGCCAACGCCGGCCAGGCCATCGCCATCGACAAGACCATCGATGCCAAGGCCGGCTCGCTGGGCACCTCGACCTTCGCCACCGGCGCGACGGCTGCCCTGGCTGCCAGCACCGACGGTGCCCGCTTCTCCGGCACCGTGATGGGCGTGGACATCGGCACGGTTGAAGTAAAGGCCGGCGCCACCACGGCCGATGCCTCCAAGGCCGTCGCCACCGCCATCAACGCCAAGATCGGCGAGGCCGGCATCTACGCCGAAGCCAATGCCGACGGCACGCTGAAGCTGAGCTCGGTGAAGGAAGGCAAGGCCGTTGCCGCTGCCGACATCGCGCTGATGCGCAGCGACTACGACGCGACCGCCAAGACCTGGGGCACCGCGGCTGCGGCAGGCGCCTACACCGCTGGCGCCGATACGGCGGCCAACGTGCAGAAGCTGGACGTGAGCACCGTGCTCGGCGCCCAGCAGGCCCTGGAAGTGGTCGACAAGGCCCTGGGTGCGATCAACAGCACCCGCGCCGACCTCGGTGCGATCCAGAACCGCTTCACCTCGGTGGTGGCCAACCTGCAGACCTCGTCGGAAAACCTGTCGGCGTCGCGCAGCCGCATCAAGGACACCGACTTCGCCAAGGAAACCGCCGAACTGACCCGCACCCAGATCCTGCAGCAGGCCGGTACGGCCATGCTGGCCCAGGCCAACCAGGTGCCGCAGGGCGTGCTCAGCCTGCTGCGCTGATCCACGGCAAGAAGGCGCCGCTACCGTCGGATCGAACCGACGGTAGCGGCAACCGGGAAGCCACGATGCACGAAGGCGCGGGCCATGCCCGGCCCGGGATCACTCCCGAACCGGCTTGGCATCGCCCGCTCCTGCGGACCTCTCTTTCAGCGCTGTACCTTTGACTGTACGTACCGGGCGGCTTCGTCTCCCCCCGATTGTCAGTAGCCTGATCCCTCCCCTGCATTGGGGGAGGGTTTTTTGCAGACCCCCGGCAGCCCGCGGTGAACCCACCCGCACCCTGCCCCAGACCTCCTGCAACCCGCGTGCCAGAACCTGCGCCAGAGCATTGGCACGGCACGTGCATCAACGAAGTCCTCAAGACCCAGCGGCGCAGGCCGCTATTTTCGTTGACGACGGGCCACCGCACAGCGGCCAGGCCCGGATACCAGGAGAAACGACGTGGCAGACTTTGGATACGGTGGCATCGGCTCGGGACTGGACATTTCCAGCATCGTCAACCAGCTGGTCGCAGCTGACCGCAAGCCCGCCGACAATGCGCTGAACCTGCAGCAGTCCAAGGCCAAGATGCAGCTGTCGTCGATCGGCACCGTCACCGCGGCCTTCGACAAGCTGAAGACGGCGCTGACCGCGCTGAAGGCCAGCACCGCGTTCGACACGCGCACGGTGACCGCCAGCAAGGGCGGCGACAAGGGCACCGACGAGATCCTGACGGCCTCGGTCGCGCTGTATGACGTCGGCACCACCAAGGCGGCGGCCTCCAACGGCACGCACGTGGTCAACGTCACCTCGCTGGCCACCGCGCACAAGCTGATCGCCGACACTTCGGTACCCAAGACCGACACGTTTGCTGCCGGAACCTTGACGCTGACCGTCGGCGTGGGCGACAACGCCAAGACCATGAACGTGGAGGTGGAGGAGGGCGACACGCTGACCACCATCCGCAACAAGATCGACGCGGCCGGCCGCAAGGAAGGCGTGCAGGCCACCCTGATCAGTTCCGGCGACAACCAGTACCTGTCGATCGCCCAGGAGAAGACCGGTGCCGCCAACGCGATCAAGCTCGAATACGCCGGCAGCGATGCCAAACTGGGCGGCCTGGTCAACAGCCTGAAGCAGAACACCGCCGCCGCCGATGCCGAGCTGACCATCGATGGCGTCAAGGTCGTCAGCGCCAGCAATACGGTGGCCGATGCGGTCCCGGGCCTGACCCTGAACCTGAAGATGCCGGGCACCAGCACGGTGACCATCAGCACCGACACTGCTGCGGCGACCAAGGTGATGCAGGAGTTCGTCACCGCGTACAACGCCGCACTGGCGGCCATCAACACCGAAACCAAGTACGACGCCAAGACCAAGGAAGCGTCCACGCTGACCGGCGATGCGCAGATGCGCGGCGCCACCAGCCAGCTGCGCTCGGTGATGTCGAGCGTGCTCAAGGACCTGGCCGGTGACAAGCTCGATGCCAAGGCGATCGGCCTGGACACCCGCGGCTACCCCAACGCTGACGGCACGCTGATCCTGGACACCACCAAGTTCGCCGCCGCCCTGGCCAGCCAGCCGGAGAAGATGCGCCAGGCGATCACCGGTGATACCGGCGGCGCCGGCAAGCTGTACACGCTGGTTGACGGTTATGTGAGCACCACGGTCGGCAAGGAAGGCGCCTTCGTTGCCCGCACCAAGGGCCTGAACACCACGCTGGACAACATCGACAAGCGCCGCAAGGACCTCGACACGCGCATGAAGAGCGTGGAAGAGCGCTACAAGAAGCAGTTCCTGGCGCTGGACAGCCTGATGGGCAAGCTGCAGCAGAGCAACACCGCGCTGCAGCAGCAGCTGGCCCAGTTGAACCGCTGACGGAACGTGCGAGGCACTCAAGTTTGCCGCGCCATGCACCGATAACGGACGCAACAGCAATCATCGCCGCGCCGTCGGCACCGGTCCCCGCGATCACCCGACGGCACCCCGCGCAAGGAGAATCACGAATGTACGGTTCCAGCCGTCAATATGCCGAGCAGTACCGCCAGGTGGGGGTGACCAGTGCGGTCGCCGATGCCGATCCGCACAAGCTGGTGGCGATGCTGCTGGCCGGCGCGCTGGAGCGCGTGCGCCGCGCCCTGGCCAGCCTTGAACGCGGTGACCAGGCCGGCAAGGGCAAGGCGATCGGCGAAGTCTGCGCGATCGTCGGCCACCTCAACGGCTCGCTGGACCACGAGGCCGGCGGCGAGATCGCCGGCAACCTGTCGGCACTGTACGACTACGTGCTGCAGCGCCTGACCGAAGCCAACCTGCACAACGACCGCGCCGCGCTGGATGAATCGCTGCAGCTGCTGGGCGAGATCGACAGCGCCTGGAACGCGATCCCGCACGAACAGCGCCGCCCCGCCGCGGTGGCACCATGAGCCTGCACGCGCTGCATGCGCAGCTGGATGCCTTCGAGAAGGCGCTGGGCGATGATGCGCTCGACCGGGCCGACAGCCTGCTCGACGGCCACGACAGCACCCTGCACGCCCTGCTCAGCCAGCCGCTGACCGCGGCCGACCACGCGCCGCTGAGCGCCCTGTTCGAGCGCCAGCAGAGCCTGCTGGGCCTGCTGCGCCAGCGCCGCGACGCCGTAGCCGCGCAGATGAACGATGGCCAGCGCTCCCTTCGCGCCGCGCATGCCTACCTGCAGGCAGAATCGCTGGCATGACCCAGTTGCCGACCACGTCGCTGCACCATCCGGCCGAAAGCGAGCTGTTCGACGAAACGCTCAGCTGCGAACTGGCGCTGCCGGCCGAGTTCCAGGCAGGCAGCGCAGCCGGCCGCACCAGCAGTGCCGAAGGCCTGCTGCGCAGCCTGGCACTGGTTGAGGACAGCCGCGTCGACGAGCACGACGAACGCAACGAAGCCAGCCTGCAGCTGCAGCGGCTGGAAGCCAAGCTGGACCTGGCGATGGTGCTGCTTGGCCGGCTGGTACGCCAGCAGGGCCAGGAACTGACGCTGCGCCCGGTGCGCTGGTCGCGGCGCGGCATCCGCCTGCAGCTGGGTCCGCGCAGCGGTGCCAGCCCCGGCCAGGCCGGGGTGGTGCGCCTGCAGCCCAGCGACTGGCTGCCCGACCACATCGACCTGCCGGTGGAGGTCGTCGCGGAAGCCGCCGACGGTAGCGGCGGGCACTTCCTGTGGCTGCGCTTCCAGCGCTTGGGCGATGGCCTGGAGATGGCGATGGAGCGGCACCTGTTCCGCCTGCACCGCCGCCAGGTGGCCGAGGCACGCCGCGCACGCTGAAACCCGTCCCCTTGGCGCTGCACGGCCGACCCTTGGCGCGCCCGTTCAGCTAAGTTAAGGTGGATGCCCCTACACGGATCTGCTGCGTGCCTGTGCGAGTTCTCATCGTCGACGATCACACCCTTGTCCGCGCCGGCCTGGCGCGGCTGCTGCAGGGGTTTGCCGACGTGCAGCTCGTCGCCGAGGCCAGCAACGCCGAACAGGCACTGCAGCTGTCCCTGCAGCACGCACCGGACGTGGTGCTGATGGACCTCTCGCTGCCGGGCCGCACCGGCCTGGAAGCGCTCAGCGACATCCGCCTGCGTGCTCCCGGTACCCGGGTGGTGATGATGACCATGCACGACGATGCTGCCCACGTGCGCGATGCGTTGGATCGTGGCGCGGTCGGGTTCGTGGTGAAGGACGCCGCACCGCAGGAACTGGAACTGGCACTGCGCGCCGCGCACGCCGGCCAGGTGTTCCTGAGCCCGCAGATCTCGGCCAAGATGCTGGCGCCGATGCTGGGCCGCGAGAAACCCACCGGCATCGCCGCGCTCTCACCGCGCCAGCGCGAGATCCTGCGCCGCATCGGCAAGGGCGAGAGCAACAAGGAAATCGCCGCCGATCTCGGCATCAGCGTCAAGACGGTGGAAACCCATCGCGCGCGGATGATGGAGTCGCTGGGCTGCCGCCGCGCCAATGACCTGCTGCTGCTGGCCGCGCGCCATCAGCACGAGCTCGAGTAAGCGCCGGTCCCGGGGTCAGCGCCCTTTCCCGTGGAAAAGGACCTGACCCTGCGACACCCTGCATCGGCGACGAAATCCCGTCACCCCGACATTCCCTGACAGGAATCCGTACCCCGGCCGCCGCGCGCCCACCGGCCTCGCCACGACGAATCAATGACTTGGCGGCGCATTTCGTCAATTTCCCGCGCCGGTGTAGGGAATCCCCCTACACCCTGTCGGGAGTTCCACGAAATGCATCAGGAACCCCCCGATTCCGTCCTCGCCGGATGAAAAGCAAGATGCGTTCCACAAGGCGCCGGGGAGCGGTGCCGGGGAACCACGATGAAGGCTGCACTCTCGACCCAGCTGGGCCAGCAACTCCACCTCACCCCGCAACTGCTGCAGTCGATCCGGCTGCTGCAGCTCGATGGCCTGCACCTGGAGCAGGAAATCCAGCGCCTGCTGGACTCCAATCCGCTGCTGGAGATCGAAGAGGCCGAGGCCCCTGCTGCCGACGCCACCGAAGCCAGCACTTCCACGATCGATACCGCCGCCTTTGACGAGCTGCCCGAGCCGTCGATGTGGGACGTGGCCGGTGCCAGCTGGCAGGACGGCGACGACGACCGCATGGCGCGCATCGCCGCCGGCGAGTCGACCGACCCGCAGCTGCGCGTGCTGCAGCGCCTGTCGCTGGACATGGATGATCGCCAGTTGGCGGTCGCCGCCTTCTGGCTGGACCAGTGCGATGAGGCAGGCTACCTGCAGGCGCCGCTGGCACAGCTGCAGCTGCTGGCCAGTGCCCAGTTCGACATCGCTGCCGACGGGGTGGAAGCCATCCGCCAGCAGCTGCTGCATGGCGAGCCCGCCGGCATGGCCGCCCAGGACCTGCGCGAAGGCCTGCAGGCGCAACTGCGCAGCCTGCACGGCGTCGTGCCGGCCCGCCACCTGGCCGCCCGCATTCTCGATGGCGCGCTCGAAGCGCTGGCCGCGCACGACTACCCCGCCCTCGCCCGCCTGCACGATGCCGAGATCGACGACGTCCGCGAGGCCGTGCGCCTGATCCTCTCGCTGCAGCCGCGCCCGGGCGACAGCCTGCTGCCCGAACGCAACGCGGTGGTGGTGCCGGACGTCGTCGCTTGGCACGCCGACGGGCAGTGGAAGGTCGCCCTGAACCCGGCCACCAGCCGCCGCGTGTCGATCAACAGCCAGTACGAACAGGTGCTGGCCGAAACCAGCGACGCCGCCCCGGCGCTGCGCGAGATGCTGCAGGAGGCGCGCTGGTTCAGCCGTGGCCTGTCGATGCGCTACGACACCCTGCTGCGCACGGCGCGGGTGATCGTCGAGCGCCAGGCCGCCTTCCTGGTGCGCGGCGAAGAGGCCATGGCGCCGTTGACCCTGAAGGAAGTGGCCGAGGAAATCGGCATGCACGAGTCCACCGTCTCGCGCATCACCACCGGCAAGTTCCTGCAGACCCCGCGCGGCACCTTCGAACTGAAGCACTTCTTCGCCGTGCGCCTGGAGGGCGCCAGCGTCTCCGGCCAGGCGGTGAAGGCCATGGTCCGCCGCCTGATCGACGCCGAACCGGCCGGCCGCCCGCTGGCCGATGAGGCCATTGCCGGCCTGCTGTCGCGCCAGGGGGTGAACATTGCCCGCCGAACCGTCGCAAAATACCGAGAACAACTGGATATCGCCCCGGCCCGCGAACGGCGCCGGCTCAGCGCCAGGCAACCCCAGCTGGCCCGGGTGGGCTGAAAAGGATGTTGGACATGAACAAGCTCACGGTCCTGCTGGTCGATGACCACGAGGGCTTCATCAACGCGGCGATGCGCCATTTCCGCAAGATCGACTGGCTGCAGATCGTCGGCAGCGCCGGCAACGGCCTGGAAGCGATCGAGCGCTCGGAAACGCTGCGCCCGCAGGTGGTGCTGATGGATCTGGCCATGCCGGAAATGGGCGGCCTGCAGGCCACCCGCCTGATCAAGTCGCAGGACGATGCGCCGTACATCGTGATCGCCAGCCACTTCGACGACGCCGAGCACCGCGAACACGCGCTGCGCGCCGGCGCCGACAACTTTGTCAGCAAGCTGTCCTACATCCAGGAAGTCATGCCGATCCTGGAAGGCCTCAGGGAGGAACAGTCGTGAGCGAATCGCGCATCCTGGTGCTGGACAACGACGCCGTGCGCGCGGAGCGCACCGTTGCCCTGCTGGAATTCATGGACTTCAACCCGCGCTGGGTGTCCGACGCAGCCGACTTCGACCTGGGCCGCCAGCGCCAGAACGACTGGATGGCGGTGATCGTCGGCAGCCTGGACGACAGCGCTGCCAGTACCGCGCTGTACCACTGGCTGGGCGGCAGCAGCCTGCCGCCGCCGGTGCTGCTGGCCGACGGTGATGCCGCTGCCTTTGCCCAGCAGCACGGCCTGCACGAAGCCAACATCTGGCCGCTGGAAACGCCGCTGCGCCATGCGCAGATGGAGGCCCTGCTGCGCCGTGCCAGCCTCAAGCGCCTGGACGCCGAGCACCAGGCCGGTGCCGCGCAGGACCAGGGGCCGACCGGCAACGGCCCGGCAGTGACCGCGCTGCGCACCATGATCGAACAGGTCGCCGCGTTCGATACCACCGTGCTGGTGCTGGGTGAATCCGGTACCGGCAAGGAAGTGGTGTCACGCGCGATCCACCAGCGCTCGCCGCGCCGCGATGGCCCGTTCGTGGCAATCAACTGCGGCGCCATTCCGGCCGACCTGCTGGAAAGCGAACTGTTCGGCCACGAAAAGGGTGCCTTCACTGGCGCACTGACCGCGCGCAAGGGCCGTTTCGAAATGGCCGAGGGCGGCACCCTGCTGCTCGACGAAATCGGCGACATGAGCCTGCCGATGCAGGTGAAGCTGCTGCGCGTGCTGCAGGAACGCAGCTTCGAGCGCGTCGGTGGCAACCAGACCATCCGCTGCAACGTGCGCGTGGTGGCCGCGACCCACCGCGACCTGGAGACCCGCATCGCCGAGGGCAAGTTCCGCGAGGATCTGTTCTACCGCCTCAACGTGTTCCCGATCGAAGTGCCCGCGCTGCGCGAGCGCCGCGAGGACCTGCCGGCGCTGGTGGAAACCATCGCCGCGCAGCTGGCCCGCACCGGCCGTGGCGAAGTGCGCTTCACTCCCGAAGCGCTGCAGGCGCTGTCCAGCTACGAATGGCCGGGCAACGTGCGCGAGCTGACCAACCTGGTCGAGCGCCTGGCGGTGCTGCATCCGGGTGGCTCGGTGCGCGTGCAGGACCTGCCGGCCCGCTATCGTGGCGACGCCGCACTGGCCGCGGTGGCCGCACCGGCACCGGCAGCGCCGGTGGCCAGCGAAGACCGCCTGGACCTGCGCAGCTTCTCGTTCCACACCCCGGGCAGCGGCAACCAGCCGGCGCTGGAACACGGTATCGCCGTCAATCGCCCGGCGGCGCCGGCGGCACTGCCCGACGATGGCCTGGACCTGCGCAACCACATGGCCAACATCGAACTGGGCCTGATCAACGAAGCACTGGAACGCACCCAGGGCGTGGTCGCCCACGCCGCCCAACTGCTTGGCCTGCGTCGCACCACCCTGGTGGAAAAGCTGCGCAAGTACGGCATCGAGCGCGAGCAGGCCGAGCTGGCCGGCTGAACCGCGCTACCGGCATGAAGGGGGCACGAACGCCTGGGCTTGCCCGGGCGTTGGTGTTTGTAGTGCCCGGGGTCAGATCCCTTTGCGCAGGAAACGGATCTGGCCCCGGACGTTCCGAGCACCGATAGCCACATCGGCCGCAGCTGCCGCAACCAGCGCCCCGCCCCCTACACCTTGCTGTTGACCGGCCAGAGCCATCGCCAGGGCCGTTTCGTCGACACCCAGCACGCGGGCCCCATCGCACCGCGCCAGCGCCAGAATTCCGGCCGCTGCACCCTGCTGCCCCAGGCCAGAAAACCGACGCCGGTTAAATGACGCCGCCAATGGGGTCAGAGCCCGTTGCGTTGCAACGGGATCCGACCCCGTGCCAACCAACGGTCGCCACCCACCATCAGTAGCAGGTTCCAACAGATCGCGGCCACCTGTCGAAGGCGGGTGGGTCCGGTTGCGGGGTGCCCGCGGCATGGATGCCGCGGCCAAGCCCCCAAGGACGGGTTTACGGCGTCCCCGTAACCGGACCCACCCCGCCATCCCTCAGTAGACCCGCTTCTGCTGTTGCTCCGGCTTCGGCCGTTGCCGTTGAGGTTGCCGGCCAGCGGCCGGCACCACCGCGGGGCGCGGGGTGCAACCCCGCACGCACATCCAACCTCCTCACGTCACTGAATCGAAAACCGGTTTCGGCACGGCACTTGCACTGGCTCTAGCAGACAACCCCATCCCTGTTTCTGGAACCGTTGCAGATGTCCCACTCCGTCACTTCGATCCTTTCGCAGATCCGCTCCTATCAGACCCAGATGGGACAGCCGGCGCTCAACCCGCTGGGCGAAACGCCGCGCAGCAATGCCCTGCCGGGCACGGTGCTGGACGCGCCGCAGGTGCAGCCGGCCAGCTTCACCGAAACCCTGCGTGGTGCGATTGCCGGCGTCAACGATGCGCAGCAGAAGTCCGGCGCCCTCGCCAAGGCCTTCGAAATGGGCGACCCCAGCGCCGACCTGGCCAAGGTGATGGTCGCTTCGCAGCAGTCCCAGATCGCCTTCCGCGCCACCGTGGAAGTCCGCAACCGTCTCGTCCAGGCTTACCAGGACGTGATGAACATGCCGCTGTAAGGAATAGAGACGCATGGCACTGACGCTCTCCAAGGACAGCCTGAACGCCGAGAAGGCCGGGCAGTGGTTCGACCGCCTGCAGAGCCTGCAGATCACCCGTCGGCTGGGCCTGATGGCAATGATCGCGGTGGCGGTGGCGGCAGGCCTGTCCGTGTTCTTCTGGTCGCAGAAGCCGGGCATGGTCCCGCTGTACACCGGCCTGGACCAGAAGGCGACGGCGGAAGCGACCGACCTGCTGCGCGCCGCGCAGATTCCGTTCGCGCTCGACCCGGCCACCGGTGGCATCACCGTGCCGGAAAAGAACCTGCACGACGCTCGCCTGAAGCTGGCCGGCTCCGGCCTGACCGACAGCGGCAAGCTCGGCTTCGAGCTGATGGAGCGCGATCCCGGCTTCGGCGTCAGCCAGTTCGTGGAAAGTGCGCGTTACCAGCACGCACTGGAAACCGAGCTGTCGCGCACCATCAACACGCTGCGCCCGGTGCGTGATTCACGCGTGCACCTGGCCATTCCCAAGCCCAGCGCGTTCACCCGCCAGCGTGACGTGGCCAGCGCCTCGGTCACCCTGGAACTGCGCGGCGGCCAGCAGCTGGAACGCAGCCAGGTGGACGCCATCGTGCACATGGTCGCGGCCAGCATTCCCGACCTCGCGCCGGAACGAGTGACCGTGGTCGACCAGAGCGGGCGCATGCTCAGCATCACCGACCCGAACAGCGAAGCGGCGGTCAACGCCGCCCAGTTCGAGCAGGTGCGCCGCCAGGAAACCTCGTTCAACCAGCGCATCCGCGAGCTGCTGGAACCGATGACCGGCCCCGGCCGGGTCAATCCGGAAGTGAGCGTGGACATGGATTTCTCGGTGACCGAGGAAGCCCGTGAGCTCTACAACGGTGAACCGCAGAAGCTGCGCAGCGAGCAGATGAGCGAGAACACCACCAGCACCCCGGGCCCGCAGGGCGTGCCCGGCGCGACCAGCAACAGCCCGCCGGGCCAGCAGGCCGCACCGGCCACCGCGCAGGCCCCGACCGAAAGCAGCAAGAACGCCACCCGCAACTACGAGCTGGACCGCACCCTGCAGCACACCCGCCAGCCGGCCGGTCGCATCAAGCGCGTCTCGGTGGCGGTGCTGGTGGACAACGTGCCGCGTGCCGGTGCCAACGGCAAGATGAGCCCGCAGCCGCTGTCGGCTGCCGAACTGACCCGCGTCGAAGCGCTGGTCAAGCAGGCCGTCGGCTTCAACGCCGAGCGTGGCGACACCGTGTCGGTGATGAATGCCCCGTTCGTGCGCGAGACCACGCCTGAGGAAGGCCCGGCGTGGTGGGAGCTGCCGTGGGTGCACGATGCCGGCCGCATGCTGCTGGGCGCGGTGGTGGTGCTGGCGCTGCTGTTCGGCGTACTGCGCCCGGCGCTGCGCGCGATCACCGGCCAGAACAGGAAGGACGACCCGCAGGCACTGGAGCCGCACACCGCAGACGTGCAGCTGGTCGATGACGATGGCACCCCGCTGCCGGCGCTGGGCGCCGACCGGGCCAGCCTGGCCGGGCCGGACGCACTGGCCTTGCCGGTGGATTCTTATGAGGAACGACTGCGGATGGCGCGTGAAGCCGTGAAGACCGACTCCAAGCGCGTGGCCCAGGTGGTCAAGGGTTGGGTGGCCAATGACTGAGGCAGCCCTGACCGGCGTGCAGCGCGCCGCCGTACTGCTGCTTTCGCTGGGTGAGCTGGACGCGGCCGAAGTGCTGCGCCACATGGAACCCAAGGAAGTGCAGAAGATCGGCATCGCCATGGCCACGATGACCGACATCACCCGCGAGCAGGTGGAACGGGTGATGGACCAGTTCGGCCAGGAGCTGGGCTCGAAGACCTCGCTGGGCGTGGGCTCGGACGACTACATCCGCAACATGCTGGTGCAGGCGCTGGGCAGCGAGAAGGCCGGCAACCTGATCGACCGCATCCTGCTGGGCCGCAACACCACCGGCCTGGACGCGCTGAAGTGGATGGACCCGCGCGCGGTGGCCGACCTGGTGCGCAACGAGCATCCGCAGATCATCGCCATCGTGATGGCGCACCTGGAAACCGACCAGGCCGCCGACGCGCTGAAGCTGCTGCCCGATCGCACCCGCGTGGACGTGCTGCTGCGCATCGCCACCCTCGACGGCATCCCGCCGAACGCGCTCAATGAACTCAACGAGATCATGGAGCGCCAGTTCGCCGGCAACCAGAACCTGAAGTCGTCGAACATCGGTGGCGTGCAGTGCGCGGCCAACATCCTGAACTTCATGGACAGCGGCCAGGACCAGGCCATCCTGGGCGAGATCGCGCGCATCGATGCGCCGCTGAGCAACCGCATCCAGGACCTGATGTTCGTCTTCGACGATCTGGTCGACCTGGACGACCGCGAGATGCAGCTGGTGCTGCGCGAAGTCAGCGGCGAGCGCCTGGGCCTGGCCCTGCGCGGCGCCGACATCAAGGTGCGCGACAAGATCACCCGCAACATGTCGCAGCGCGCGGCCGAGATCCTGCTGGAAGACATGGAGGCCCGCGGACCGGTGCGCCTGTCCGACGTGGAAGGCGCGCAGCGCGAGATCCTGGCCATCGTCAAGCGCATGGCCGATGAAGGCACCGTCACCATCGGCGGCAGCGCGGAGGCCATGCTGTGAGCAACGTCGTGCGTTGGCTTGCCCCGGACCTGCTGGCCCAGCCCGAACCGGTGCTGGAGCAGGAGGACACGTTCGAACTCACCGAGCCGGACCCGGAACACGAACCGGAGCCGCCGCTGCAGCTGCCGACGCTGGAGGAAATCCAGGCGATCCAGGACAGCGCCGAGAAGGAAGGATTCGATCAGGGCCATGCCGAAGGCTACGGCCAGGGCCAGGCCGAGGTGCGTCGCCTCGCCGCGCAGATCGAAGGCATCCTCGACAACTTCAGCCGGCCGCTGGTGCGGCTGGAGAACGAAGTGGTCGGCGCCCTTGGCGAACTGGCGGTGCGCATCGCCGGGGCACTGGTCGGCCGCGCCTACGAGGCGGAGCCGGCACTGCTGGCGCAGCTGGTCGGCGAAGCGATCGACGCCGTGGGCGGCAGCACGCGCGAGGTGGAAGTGCGGCTGCATCCGGATGACATCGCCGCGCTCGCCCCGTTGCTGAACCTGTCGCCGGCGCAGCGCCTGGTACCGGATACCAGCCTCAGCCGTGGCGACCTGCGCGTACACGCCGAAGCGGTGCGCATCGACGGCACCCTGGAGGCCCGCCTGCGCGGTGCGCTGGATGCGGTGATCCGCCAGACCGGAGCGACGGCATGAGCGCTGCACCGCAAACGACGCCGCCGCCGGCCGACTGGGCCGTGGCCCGCAACCTGCGCCTGGCCCGGCGCCTGGATGGCCTGCGCGTGGATACCGCGCATGGCCGTGGGCTGATCCGCGAGGGCGTGCTGCGCCGCGCGGTCGGCCTGACCCTGGAAGCGGTCGGCTGCGAGGCGCCGCTGGGCGCCAGCTGCAAGGTGGAAGTGGTCGATGGCGGCTGGGTCGATGCCGAAGTGGTCGGCTTCGCCGGCGAACGCACCTACCTGATGCCCAGCGCCGAACTGCACGGCCTGCTGCCCAATGCGCGGGTGGTGCCGTCGGCGCGACGTGGCGGCGTGGAAGTGGGTGAAGGCCTGCTCGGCCGCGTCATCGACAGCGACGGCGTGCCGCTGGACGGCAAGGGCCCGATCCGCGCCGAAGGCCACGTCGGCATGGCCGGCGTGTCGATCAACCCGCTGGCGCGTGAACCGATCACCCAACCGCTGGACGTGGGCGTGCGCGCGATCAACGCGCTGCTGCCGATCGGCCGCGGCCAGCGCGTCGGCCTGTTCGCCGGCTCCGGCGTCGGCAAGTCGACGCTGCTGGGCATGATGACCCGCTACACCGCCGCCGATGTGATCGTGGTCGGCCTGATCGGTGAACGTGGCCGCGAAGTTCGCGACTTCGTCGAGACCACGCTGGGCGAGGAAGGCCTGCGCCGCGCGGTGGTGGTGGCCAGCCCTGCCGACCGGCCACCATTGGCGCGCCTGCACGGTGCCTACCGTGCCACCGCCATCGCCGAGTGGTTCCGCGACCAGGGCCTGAACGTGCTGCTGCTGATGGACTCGCTGACCCGCTTTGCGCAGGCGCAGCGCGAGATCGGGCTGTCGGTTGGCGAACCGCCGACCACCCGCGGCTACCCGCCGTCGGTGTTCGCCAAGCTGCCGGCGCTGGTCGAGCGCGCCGGCAACGGTGCAAAGGGCCGCGGCTCGATCACCGCGTTCTACACCGTACTGACCGAAGGCGATGATCCGCAGGACCCGATCGCCGACGCCGCGCGCGCGATCCTCGATGGCCACATCCTGCTTTCGCGCCGCGTGGCCGACAGCGGCCTGTACCCGGCCATCGACGTCGAATCGTCGGTCAGCCGCGTGGTCACGGAAATCGCCGACGAGCCGTGGCGCCTGCGCATCCGCAAGCTGAAGCGACTGGTCTCGGCCTACTCGGCCAACCGGGACCTGATCGCGATCGGTGCCTACCAGCGCGGCAACGACGCGGCCACCGACGAAGCCCTGGAACGCTGGCCGGAAATCATGGAGTTCCTCGGCCAGGACGTTGCCAAGGCCGCAGATCTCCCGCACAGCCAGGCGGCGCTGCAGCGCCTGGTGGAACAAGAGAGTTAAGCCATGAACCAGTCCAAGCGCATCGATCCCCTGCTCAAGCGGGCCCAGGAACACGAGGACGCGGTCGCCCGCGACCTGGCCGAACGCCAGCGCGTGCTCGACACCCATCTGTCGCGCCTGGACGAACTGCGCCGCTATGCCGAGGAGTACGCCAACGCCCAGATGGCAGCGACCAGCCCGGCACAGCTGCTGAACCGCCGCGCCTTCCTTGATCGCCTGGACAGCGCGGTCGAGCAGCAGCAGGCCACGGTCAACGGCAACCGCGAAAAGGTGGAGGCCGAGCGCGCGCGCCTGATCCTGGCCAGCCGTGACAAGGCGGTGCTGGAGCAGCTGGCCGCCAGCTACCGCGCGCAGGAAAAGGTGGTGACCGACCGCCGCGACCAGCGCGAGATGGACGATATCGGTGCGCGGCGTGCGCGCCTGGTGCAGGCCGAAGACCAGGACGGCACCGAGCAGGGAGGCCGCCCGTGATGCCCGCTCCGCTCGCCAGCAGCGCCAACGCCGCCACGCCAGCCGCCAGCAACAGCGCTGCGCGTGCCCCGCGCAGCGAAGGCGGCAAGGACTTCAGCCAACTGCTGCAGGGTGGCGCACCCTCGTCACCCGCGCCTGCTGGCGGCGCCACGACGCCGACGCCGACGCCGACGCCATCCACACCCAGCCAGCCATCGACCGCCGACAGCCATGGCCAGGCACCGGGCGAACGCAACGCAGACGGCGAAGCGGCAACCGCTGAAACGTCGCCGCTGCCGCCCGTTGCCGTGACCCCGGCTGGAGCCGGCACCGACAAGGACAAGCCTGCCGCAACCGAGGACGCCCCGTGGCCACCGCTCGGCCTGGCCGGCCTGGTGCTGGCGATGCCGACGCCCGTGGATCCGGCCGCCGCCCTGCCGACCACCGCTGCGCCATCGCTGGCCAGCGACGGTAGCGCGCTGCCCGCTCCCCCTGCCGCGAACACGGCACTGCCTGCAGCCGCGCCGGCAGCGGCAAGCGCAGCGCCAGTGGCGGCCGACGGCAAACCGGCGCCCACCAACGCTGACGACGCCACCGCACTGCCCCTGCCGGAGATGATCCTGCCCGGCAAGCGCAGCGAGCGCGCCGAAGGCAGCGACGTGGCCGCCGTTGGCGACCGCGCCAGTGCGCCGCTGCTGCACGCACCGCCAGCGGCCGCCGTGCAGGACCTGAAGGCCGCACTCGCCACCGGCACCGCGATCTTCAATGGCGAACCGACGCCCAAGCCCGTGCTCGGTGACGAGGGCTTCGATCAGGCCATCGGCGCACGCCTGGGCTGGCTGGCCGACCAGAAGATCGGCCACGCCCACATCCGCCTGAGCCCGGACGACCTGGGCCCGGTCGACGTGCGCCTGCAGTTGAACGGCGACAAGGTGCATGCCAGCTTCAGCAGCCCGCACGTGGACGTGCGGCAGGCACTGGAAAGCAGCCTTCCGCGGCTGCGCGAGCTGCTGGGCGAACAGGGCTTCCAGCTGGCCCACGCCGACGTCGGCCACCAGGCACCGGGCGGTGACGGCAATGCGTCGGGCCAGCCCGGTGGCAGCGGCCTCACCCGCGACGGAGAACCGACGCCGGGCGACACCAGCGTGTCGGCCGCACAGTTGATCCGCCAGCGCGGCTTGCTGGACGCCTACGCCTGACAGGCGTGCCGACCAAGGTTGGCACCCACCAGCGCTGGGCGGTTGGCACCCGCCCGGGCACCCTGCACTAGCGCCAGCGAGGATCGGCACCCTCCCGTCCGCGCCTCCGACGGAATTCCGTCGCACCCCACTGCCCCGCCTTCGGCACACCCCTTGCATATCCCGGTGAAGCAACCCTCAGGAGCTTCACCCCGTGGCCGCAGCCGCTGACAAAACCAAGAAGACCGCCGAGAAGGACAAGGCCGCCAAGCCGCGCAGTCCGATCCTGATCACCGCACTGGTGGCCGTACTGGCTGCCGCTGCCGCTGGTGGCGGCGTGTGGTTCTTCACCCAGTCCAAGCACGAAGAGAAGACCGCGCAGGCGCCGAAGAAGAGCGCGACCCCGGCCCCGGCGCAGTACTTCGCGCTGGACCCGGCGTTCGTGGTCAACCTCAATGGCCCGGTCGACGGCCCGCGCTACCTGCAGCTGGAGGTCCAGCTGATGACCCGCGACCCGGCCGCACTGGAAGCGATCAAGACCCATGCCCCGGCCATCCGCGCGCGCCTGCTGATGCTGTTCTCGCAGGTCAGCCCGGACCAGATCGCCGATGTCGCCGGCAAGCAGAAGCTGCAGGCCGCGTCGCTGGCCGAGGTGCAGAAAGTGCTCAAGGCCGAGACCGGCAGCAACGGCGCCGACGATCTGCTGTTCACCAGCTTCGTGACCCAGTAAGGGCCCACCGATGAATGATCTGCTGTCCCAGGACGAGATCGATGCCCTGCTCCACGGCGTGGACAGTGGCGCGGTCGAGACCGATGCGGAACCCCCGTCAGGCGAAGCGCGCTCGTACGACTTCGCCAGCCAGGACCGCATCATCCGTGGTCGCATGCCGACCCTGGAAATGGTCCACGAGCGCTTCGCGCGCCTGTGGCGGATCGGCCTGTTCAACCTGATCCGGCGCTCGGCCGAGCTGTCGGTGCGCGGCATCGAACTGATCAAGTTCAACGACTACATGCACTCGCTGTATGTGCCGACCAACCTGAACCTGATCCGCTTCAAGCCGCTGCGCGGTACCGGCCTGATCGTGTTCGAGCCGACCCTGGTGTTCGCCATCGTCGACAACTTCTTCGGCGGCGACGGGCGCTACCCCACCCGCATCGAGGGCCGCGAGTTCACCGCCACCGAAATGCGGGTGATCCACCTGCTGCTGAAGCAGACCTTCGCCGATCTGCGCGAAGCGTGGGCACCGGTGATGGACGTCGACTTCGAGTACATCAACTCGGAGATCAACCCGCATTTCGCCAACATCGTGACCCCGCGCGAATACGTGGTGGTGTGCCGCCTGCACGTCGAGCTCGACGGCGGCGGCGGTGACATCCACGTCACCCTGCCCTATTCGATGCTGGAACCGATCCGCGAACTGCTCGATGCCGGCATCCAGAGCGACCGCAACGACCGCGACGAGAGCTGGGGCAAGACCCTGCGCGAGCAGCTCAACATCGCCGAAGTCACCCTGTCCAGCGTACTGGCCAGCAAGCGCATGACCCTGCGCGACCTGACCCAGCTGAAGGTCGGCGACATCCTGCCGATCGAGCTGAGCCCGCAGGTGCCGCTGTGCGTGGAGAACATTCCGGTGTTCACCGGCGAGTTCGGCATCGCCAACGGCATGAACGCCGTGAAGATCACCGCTACCCATCCGCCGGGCACCCGCCCGCGCGTACCCGTCATCCAGGAAGACCCGCAATGAACGATATCGACGCCCTCGAACCGACCCCGGCCCAGTTCAGCAGCCTGCAGGCCGACGAGGCCAACGGTCCGGACCTGAACCTGGACGTGATCCTCGACGTGCCGGTGACCCTGTCGCTGGAGGTCGGTCGTGCCCGCCTGCCGATCCGCAACCTGCTGCAGCTCAACCAGGGCTCGGTGGTGGAACTGGAGCGCGGCGCCGGCGAATCGCTGGACGTGTTCGTCAACGGCACCCTGATCGCACACGGCGAAGTGGTGGTGATCAACGACCGCTTCGGCGTGCGCCTGACCGACGTGGTCAGCCCGAGCGAGCGGATCCGGAGACTGCGTTGAGCCTGCTGGCCTCCACCCTGCTGGCGGTCGGCAAGACCGCCGCGCCGATCGGTCCGCAGGTCGGCCAGCATGCGGCGGCCGCGCCCAGCCTGTTCGGCGCGGTGCTGGCGCTGCTGGCGGTGCTGGCGCTGGTGATCGGCCTGGGCTGGCTGCTCAAGCGCATGCCCGGCAGCGGCTTCCGCCCGGCCGAAGGCATGAAGCTGGTGGCCAGCCTCAGCGTCGGCGCCAAGGAGCGGGTGGTAGTGGTGGAGGTCAATGGCCAGCAACTGCTGCTGGGCGTCACCGCCGGCGGCATCAACACCCTGCATGCCCTGCCCGAACCGCTGCCGCCGCCGGCACCGGTGCGCGTGCCGGACTTCAAGAACCTGCCGAATTTCGCCCAGCTGCTGCAGCAGCGGCTGCGCAAGGATCCCTGACATGCGTGTCACCCGTACCCGTCTTGCCACCCTGATGCCGTGGCTGCTGTTGCTTGCCCTGTGCCTGTTGCCGGCGCTGGCGTTCGCCGCGCCCGGTGCCCCGGCCACCCCGCTGCCGGACGTCAATGTCGGCAAGATCGGCGGCCAGCCGGTCAGCCTGCCGCTGCAGACCCTGCTGCTGATGACGGCGATCACCCTGATCCCGTCGATGCTGCTGGTGCTGACCTCGTTCACCCGCATCATCATCGTGCTGGGCCTGCTGCGCCAGGCGCTGGGTACCGGCCAGACGCCGTCCAACCAGGTGCTGCTGGGCCTGGCCCTGTTCCTCACCGCGATGGTGATGATGCCGACCTGGGACAAGGCGTGGAGCGCGGGCATGGCGCCCTACCTCAACGGCGACATCGACTTCCAGACCGCCTGGACGCTGACCACGCAGCCGCTGCGCGGGTTCATGCTGGCGCAGATCCGCGAGACCGACCTGATGACCTTCGCCGGAATCGCCGGGCATGGCACCTACGCCAGCCCCGACGCGATCCCGTTCCCGGTGCTGGTCGCCTCGTTCGTCACCAGCGAACTGAAGACCGCCTTCGAGATCGGCTTCCTGATCTTCATCCCGTTCGTGATCATCGATCTGGTTGTGGCCAGCGTGCTGATGTCGATGGGCATGATGATGCTCTCGCCGATGCTGGTGTCGGCGCCGTTCAAGATCCTGCTGTTCGTGCTGGTCGATGGCTGGGTGCTGACCGTGGGCACGTTGGCGGCCAGCTTCAATCCGGCCTGATATCCCCCACAAAGCGCCGTCGAGCATGGCTCGACGCTGCACAAGCAGATGGAACCCGAATGTCTCCCGAACTTGCCTTGACCGAACTGCGTGGCGGCCTGATCACCGTGCTGTGGGTGGCCGGACCGCTGCTGCTCACCGTGCTGGTGGTGGGCGTGGTGGTGGGCGTGGTGCAGGCCGCGACCCAGCTCAATGAACCGACCATTGCCTTCGTCGCCAAAGCGGCAGCGCTGACCGCGGTGCTGTTCGCGCTGGGCAGCCTGCTGATCGGCCACCTGGTTGAATTCACCACGCTGCTGTTCCAGCGCATTCCACACCTGATCGGCTAGGGCACGCGCTTCGATGGACGCCGCGACACAGATGGCGGCCGACGGCCTGCAGGCCTTCGGCATGATCGGCACGGTGCTGTGGACCATGCTGCGCATCGGCGCAGTGGCCATGGCCATGCCCATGGTCGGCACGCGTGCGGTGCCATCGCGGGTGCGCGTGGTGCTGGCCGGCACCCTGGCCATCGCACTGGCCCCGCTGCTGCCGCCGGTACCGGACTGGACCGGCTTCGACGCGGCTACGGTGCTGACCATTGCCCGTGAACTGGCCATCGGCGTATCCATCGGCTTCATGCTGCGGCTGGTGTTCGAAGCCGGCGCGATGGCCGGCGAACTGATCGCACAGGGCACCGGCCTGGCCTTCGCGCAGATGAGCGATCCACTGCGCGGAGGAACCTCCGGCGTGATCGGACAGTGGTTCTACCTGCTGTTCGGCCTGCTGTTCTTCACCGCCAACGGCCACCTGGCGTTGATCTCGCTGCTGGTGGACAGCTATCGCGCGCTGCCGATTGGCGCCCCGCTGCCGGACCCGCATGCCTTCTTCAGCATCGCCCCCACCTTCCTGCTGACCGTGCTGCGCGGCGCGCTGAGCCTGGCCATTCCGCTGACCGTGGCGATGCTGGCGGTGAACCTGGCCTTCGGCGTGCTGGCGCGTGCCGCCCCGGCATTGAACCCGATCCAGCTGGGCCTGCCGGTCTCGCTGCTGCTGGGCCTGTTCCTGCTGGCCCTGCTGGCCGGGGAAATGGGGCCGCCGGTGCAGCGACTGTTCGACGCCGCCTTCCAGGCTGCGGACGCGGTCACACACTGACCCGGTCATCACGAATTGCCGCTTGAAGTCCCCCCCGGTCTGCGCGTTAGAGTGAATGCGCGGCAACCGGGGGGATGCCGCACCTGGCCGGCGCCCGTCCGCGTCGGCCTGCCTCATGCATGCCCCACCGTAGTTTCCGTCGACAGGCAGGTCCGGGAGACTGACGAATGCTGGTAGGCACGTACAACCCGTGGCTGGTGGCGATCTCACTGCTGGTTGCCGTGATGGCGTCGTACACGGCGCTGGCGATGGCCGGACGCACGGTCACCGCCCCCGGCAAGGGCGCGGCCTGGTGGTGGCGCCTGGGCGGCGGCTTTGCCATGGGCCTGGGCATCTGGTCGATGCACTTCATCGGCATGCTGGCCTTCGACCTGCCCATTCCACTGGGCTACGACCTGCCCATCACCCTGCTCTCGCTGGCGCTGGCGATCGCCTCGTCGGTGTTCGCACTGTGGCTGGTTTCGCTGCGCACCCTGCCCCATCCGCGATTGGCCGGTGGTGCTCTGCTGATGGGCACCGGCATTGCCGGCATGCACTACGTCGGCATGGCGGCGATGCGCATGCAGCCGGGAATCGACTACGACCCGGGCTGGCTGCTGCTCTCCCTGGTGGTGGCGGTGGCCGCGTCGTGGACCGCGCTGTACGTGGCGTTCCGCCTGCGCGCGCAGCGCACCCGCGTCGGTGACCGGTTGGCAGCCGCGGGCCTGCTCGGCCTGGCCATCGTCGGCATGCACTACACCGGCATGGCCGCCGCGCGTTTCCCGGAAGGCAGCATCTGCGGCGCGGCGGTCGGCGATGGCCTGCAGAGCGAGTGGCTGGCGATGCTGGTGGTGGTGCTGACGGTCGCGATCCTGGCGGTAGTGCTGGTGGTTTCATGGCTGGACCAGCGGGTGGAGGCGCAGCTGCTGCGGCTGCGCAACTCGATGCTGAGCACCTCGTTGACCGATGCCCAGCAGGAACTGACCCAGGCCGCGCTGCACGATCCACTGACCCGCCTGCCCAACCGCCTGCTGCTGCAGCGGCGCATCGTGCAGGCGCTGGCCGAAGCCGAACAGGGCGGCAACCGCTTTGCGGTGATGTTCATGGACCTGGATGGCTTCAAGCAGGTCAATGATGCCTACGGTCATCAGGCCGGCGACGCGCTGCTGGTGGCGGTGGCCGAGCGTACCCGGCAGCTGCTGCGGCCCAACGACATGCTGGCCCGCCTGGGCGGCGACGAGTTCGTGCTGGTGGTGCGCATCGAGCACGACGAAGACCTGCCGACCCTGGCCCGGCGCATCCTGCAGGCGGTGGGCAGCGGTCCGCTGCTGCAGGACAACGAACTGCAGGTGACCGCCAGCATCGGCGTGGCGATCTGCCCGGACCACGCCGCCAGCGAGCGCCAGTTGATGGCCTTCGCCGACGCGGCGATGTACCAGGCCAAGGAGTCCGGTCGCAACGCCTTCGTGCTCTTCGCCGACTGGATGAACGACAGTGCCGAACAGCAGTTCCGGCTGCTGGCCGACCTGCGCCGGGCCATTGGCAGCGAGCAGTTGTTCCTGCACTACCAGCCCAAGATCCGCGTGGCCACGCAGAAGGTGGCGGGTGCCGAGGCGCTGATCCGCTGGAAGCATCCGGAGCATGGGCTGATTCCGCCGGACCGTTTCATCCGGCTGGCCGAGCGCAGCGGCGCGATCAACGAGATCGGCCGCTGGGCGCTGGACCAGGCCTGCCGCCAGCTGCGCCACTGGCACGATGCGGGCCACGAAGGCTGGTCGATATCGGTGAACCTGTCGCCAGTGCAGTTCGGCTCGCCCCACCTGCTGCGCGACGTGCGCGAGGTGATCGAGCGCCATCGCATTCCCGCGCGCCACCTGGTGCTGGAGATCACCGAAAGCACGGTGATGCGCGACACCGACACCAGCCTGCGCCTGCTGCAGGCGCTGTCGGCGCTGGGCGTGGGCATCTCCATCGATGATTTCGGGACCGGCTATTCCAGCCTGCTGTACCTGAAGCGGCTGCCGGCCACCGAGATCAAGATCGACCACGCCTTCGTGCGCGACCTGGAGCACAGTGCCGAGGACGTGGTGATCGTCTCGGCGATCGTGGCGCTGGGCCACGCGCTGGACATGGACATCGTCGCCGAGGGCGTGGAGACCGCCGCGCAGCGCGCCTACCTGGAGCGCCTGGGCTGCGACTTCCTGCAGGGGTACCTGCTCGGCCGCCCGGTCGACGCGGCACGCTTCATGCAGCTGCACGACCTGCCACGGCCGCGGGTGGAACTGGCGCAGAGCCCGCCGCCGCAATACCCGCCCGGCTGACACCGGGCCACGCGCGCCCGCCATCACGGAACGATTCCTGCGGCACTCTCCTGTAGAGCCGAGCTCATGCCCGGCTGTGCTTCGCGCCTGGCCCCAACCGTAGCCGAGCGTGGGCTCGGCTCTACAGAACGGGCCCTCGGTAGATCCACGCCATGCGTGGAACGGTTCTTGCACGCACCCCGGCAACCCCTGCCGCAGTGCCCGTGATGTCCGAGAACGAATCCGCCGGCGAAAAGACCGAACAACCCACCGAAAAACGCCTGCGCGATGCCCGTGAACAGGGCAACCTGCCGCGCTCGCGCGAACTCGGCACCGCCGCCGTGTTCGGCGCCGGCGTGCTGGCGGTGATGGCCATGAGCGGCTCGATCGGCCGTGGCGCCAGTGCCTGGATGAAGCAGGCGCTCAGCCCGGAACAGAGCCTGCGGCAGAACCCCAAGGAACTGTTCGGCCACTTCGGCGACCTGCTGCTGCAGTTCATGCTGGTGATCGCACCGCTGGTGCTGGTCTGCCTGCTGGCCAGCTTCGTCGCCCCGCTGGTGATGGGCGGCCTGCGCTGGTCGCAGAAGGCGCTGCTGCCCGACATCAACCGCATGAACCCGATGAGCGGGCTCAAGCGCCTGTATGGGCCCGAGGCGATTGCCGAGTTCACCAAATCGCTGCTGCGCGTGGCCTTCGTCGGCGTCGCCGCCGGGCTGGTGGTCTGGACCGGCTTTGACACCCTGCGCGGGCTGATCCACCACCCGCTGGAGACGGCCATCACCGACGGCCTCGGCTTCACCCTGCGCCTGCTGCTGGCCACCGCCGGCGCGATGCTGGTGCTGGCCGCCATCGATGCGCCGTATCAGCGCTGGAACTGGATGCGCAAGCTGAAGATGACCCGTGAAGAGCTGCGCCGGGAAATGAAGGAGAGCGAGGGCAGCCCCGAGGTGAAGGGCCGCATCCGCCAGCTGCAGCAGCAGATGGCCAACCGCCGGATGATGGAAGCGGTACCCACCGCCGACGTGGTGGTGGTCAACCCCACCCACTACGCGGTGGCCCTGAAGTACGAGGGCGGCGCCATGAACGCCCCCACCGTGGTCGCGCTGGGCGTGGACGAGACCGCCCTGCGCATCCGTGAGGTGGCCGACGGCAACAAGGTGGCGATCGTCTCTGCCCCGCCTTTGGCACGCGCCTTGTATCGGGAAGGCCAACTCGGAAAGGAAATCCCCGTGAGACTGTATTCGGCCGTCGCCCAGGTCCTGTCCTACGTCTACCAGCTGCGCGCCTGGCGCACTGGCCCGATGCCGGACGCCCCGCACATCCAGGTGGATGAATTCGGCAAGGGAGGCCGCCCGTGAGCGCCCAGCCCTCCGCCGGTTTCAACACCCGCCGCGCCCTGGAAATGATCCGCCAGGGCCTGGGCGCGCCGCTGATCGTGCTGGCCCTGCTGGCCATGGTCGTGGTGCCGCTGGCCGCGCCGGTGCTCGATGCGCTGTTCACCTTCAACATCGCCATCTCGCTGATGGTGCTGCTGGCGGTGGTCTACGTGAAGCGCCCGCTGGACTTCACCATCTTCCCGATCGTGCTGCTGATCACCACCATGCTGCGGCTGGCGCTGAACGTGGCCTCCACCCGCGTGATCCTGCTGAACGGCCAGAACGGCCACGACGCCGCGGGCAAGGTCATCGCCGCCTTCGGTGAATTCGTGATCGGCGGCAACTACGCGGTCGGCATCGTGGTGTTCGCGATCCTGACCATCATCAACTTCGTGGTGATCACCAAGGGCGCCGGCCGTGTCTCGGAAGTGACCGCGCGCTTCATCCTCGACGCGATGCCCGGCAAGCAGATGGCGATCGACGCCGACCTCAACGCCGGTTTGCTGACGCGTGAAGAAGCCAAGCTGCGCCGCGAGGAAGTCCGCGAGGAAGCCGACTTCTACGGTGCGATGGACGGCGCCAGCAAATTCATCCGCGGCGACGCCATCGCCGGCATCCTGATCCTGTTCATCAACATGCTCGGTGGTCTGGCCGTGGGCGTGCTGCAGCATGGCATGCCGTTCGGCGAGGCCGCTGCGACCTATACCCTGCTGTCGATCGGTGACGGCCTGGTGGCGCAGCTGCCGGCCCTGCTGGTCTCCAGCGCGGTGGCGATGCTGGTCACCCGCGCCTCGCGTTCGCAGGACATGGCCCAGGCCATGACCGGCCAGGTGTTCGGCCAGTACCGCGCGCTGGCGATCACCGCCGGCATCATCGGCCTGGTCGGCCTGGTGCCGGGCATGCCCAACGTCGCTTTCCTGACGCTGGCCTCGATCCTCGGCTTCATCGCCTGGAAGCTGTATCGCAAGACCAAGGCACCGGCCGCCGATGCGACAGGCAGTGGCACCGATGCCGCCGCGCTCACTGCGCTCGGGCGCCCGGCCGCCGCGGCCCCCACTGCCGAGCTGAGCTGGGACGAACTGCGACCGGTCGATCCGCTGGGCCTGGAGGTCGGCTACCGGCTGATTCCGCTGGTGGACAGCAACCAGGGCGGCGAACTGATGGCGCGCATCAAGGGGGTGCGCCGCAAACTCACCCAGGATGTCGGCTTCCTGATTCCATCGGTGCACATCCGCGACAACCTGGAACTGCCCGCCAACGGCTACCGGGTGCTGGTGCACGGCGTGCCGGTGGCCACCGCCGAAATCCACCCGGACCGCGAGCTGGCACTGGACCCGGGCAGCGCGCTGGGCACCCTGGAGGGCATCGCCGGCAAGGACCCCGCGTTCGGCCTGGATGCCACCTGGATCCAGCCGCACCAGCGCGCCCAGGCCGAAACGCTGGGCTACACCGTGGTCGATCCGGCCACGGTGGTCGCCACGCACCTCTCGCACCTGATCCGCGAGCACGCGCCGGAACTGCTCGGCCACGAGGAAGTGCAGCACCTGCTGGCCAACCTGGCCAAGAGCGCACCCAAGCTCGTCGAAGATCTGACGCCCAAGGCGCTGCCGCTGTCGGCGGTGGTGCGCGTGCTGCAGAACCTGCTGGTCGAGCGCATTCCGATCCGCCAGCTGCGCAAGATCGCCGAAGCGCTGGTTGAACACGCGCCCAGCAGCCAGGATCCGGCCGTGCTGACCGCTGCCGTGCGCACCGCACTGGGCCGCTTCATCGTGCAGGAGATCGCCGGAATGTCGGCGGAGCTGCCGGTGTTCACCCTCAACCCGCAATTGGAACGTGTCTTGCAGGAGTCCACGCAGGGCAACGGCGCCGCGCTGGAACCCGGACTCGCTGAGCGACTGCACCAGAGTCTGGCCGAATGTGTCAGCAAGCAGGAAGCCCGCAACGAGCCCGCGGTCGTGCTGGTACCCGGCCCGGTGCGCGCCGCGCTGGCCCGCCTGGTCCGCCACAGCGTTCCGTCGCTGTCGGTCCTGGCCTACAGCGAGGTGCCGGAAGACAAGCGCCTGAAGCTGGTCGGAACGATCAGCTGACGCCGGGCTCCGACGCGCCAGAAAACAGACACCACTTTCGAACCAACGCAACAGACCGATACCAAGGGGAACCCGCACCGTGCAGACCACCGATCACCCGAGTTCCCCGACCGCCACCCCGCCGTCTTCGCCTCGTGACCACAGCATGAAAATCAAACGATTCGTCGCCGCCGACATGCGCTCGGCCATGAACCTGGTGCGCAAGGAACACGGTCCTGACGCCGTGATCCTGTCCAACCGCCGGATCGAGGAAGGCATCGAGATCGTCGCCGCCGCCAACTATGACGAGAGCGCCGTGCAGCGTGCACTGGAAGCCTCGCGCCGTGACGTCGCACCGCCGCCGGCAGCCAAGCCGCGCACCGCCGCCGACGCGGTGATCGCCGCCGTCACCCGCCGCCGCAGCGCCACCCCGGCGCCGGAACCGGTCGCCGCCACGACCTCGGCGGTGGCCGCCCTTGCCCGCGCCGCCGTCGGCGCCACCGGCCGCACGCTGGACAGCGCCGACGAGATCGTGCCGACCCGTGGCAGCACCGGCTTTGCCGCCACCCTGGCGCGCGCCACCGTCAACGAACCGGCACTGCCGGAGCAGATCTTCGCGCCGTTCGCCGAGGCCATCGTCGCACCGGCCGCGGCTGTGCCGGCCAACCGCGCCCGCTTCCCGATCGATCCGCCGCACGAGGCGCATCACGAAAGCGTGGCGCCGGCGGTGCAGCCGCCGCCGCTGCCGACCGCTGCCGTCGCCGACGCGCAGCCGGCCAGCGCCGCCACCGAACCGGCATTGGCCGATGCCATCGTCGAAGCCGCGCCGGCGCCCACCCTGGCCCCGGCCCCGGTGCTGACGGTGGTCGCCCAGGACGACGCCGAGATCCGCCAGCTGCGCCAGGAAGTGGCCGGCATGCGCCAGGTGATCGAGCGCGAGATGAACCGCTTCACCGACGAGCGCCTGCGCGGCTGCCCGGTGCGCGCCACCGCGCTGGACCTGATGGACGAGTACGGCTTCGACGCCGGCCTGGCCCGCGACGTGGCCATGCAGATTCCGCTGGAAACCGAAGCCCACCGCGGCCGCGGCCTGATGCTGGGGCTGATCTCGCGCAAGCTGCCGATCGCCCCGGTCGACCCGCTGGAAGAAGGCGGCGTGATCGCCCTTGTGGGCCCGACCGGCGCCGGCAAGACCACCACCATCGCCAAGCTGGCCTCGCGCTTCGCCGAGAAGCATGCGCCGCGTGACGTGGCCCTGGTCACCACCGACACCACCCGCATCGGCGCCCGCGAGCAGCTGTATGGCTACGGCCGCCAGCTCGGTATCGCCGTGCACGAGGCCAACAGCGGCACTGACCTGGACCAGCTGCTGGAACGCCTGAAGGACTACAAGCTGGTGCTGATCGATACCGCCGGCCTGGGCCCGCGCGACCGCGCGCTGGCCGCCCAGCTGCAGTGGCTGCGCGCCGCGCGCCAGGTCCGCACCCTGCTGGTGCTGCCGGCCAACACCAGCTTCGGCGACATGGACGAGGTGGTCCGCCGCTTCGGCGCCGCCAACCTGCAGGGCCTGGTGCTGAGCAAGCTGGACGAGACCGGCCGCTTCGGCAACGCCCTGTCGGTGGCCGTGGACCACGCCCTGCCGATCACCTGGGTGACCGATGGGCAGGACGTTCCGGAGGACCTGCACCGGGCCAGTGCAGCCAATCTTGTACTTCGCCTTGAAGATTTGCGCCGAGCGGCCGATATGCCCTGCAACCCGGAGTTGAACCATGCCGTCGCGTGAGTACGCCAAGCTGACCAAGACCTTCCCGCTGTCGGCCACCCGCAGCGAGCCGCTCGGCCCTGTGCGCACCATTGCCGTGACCGGCGGCAAGGGCGGCGTGGGCAAGACCAACGTGTCGGCCAACCTGGCCGTGGCGCTGGCCGGCATGGGCAAGCGCACGCTGCTGCTGGACGCCGACCTCGGCCTGGCCAACATCGACGTGATCCTGGGCTTGAACCCCACCTTTACGCTGGCCGACCTGGTCGCCGGCCGCTGCTCGCTGGACGACGTCATCGTCGAAGGCCCGAACGGGGTGCTGGTGGTGCCGGCCGCGTCCGGCCGCCGGCACATGGCCGAGCTGGCCCCCGCCGAGCACGTCGGCCTGGTCAATGTGTTCTCCGAACTGGAACGCGAGCTGGACATCATGGTGGTGGACACCGCCGCCGGCATCACCGACGGCGTGCTGACCTTCTGCCAGGCCGCGCAGGACACCGTGGTGGTGGTCTGTGACGAGCCGGCGTCCATCACCGACGCCTACGCGCTGATCAAGGTGCTGTCGCGCGAACGGGGCGTGGACCGCGTCCAGGTGGTGGCCAACATGGTCCGCGACCCCAACGAGGGCCGCGTGCTGTACGAAAAGCTGACCCGCGTCTGCGAGAAGTTCCTGGCCGACGTCTCGCTGAACTACCTGGGCTGCGTGCCGCAGGATGACTGGCTGCGCCTGTCGGTGCAGCGCCAGCAACCGGTGGTGAAGGCCTATCCGTCCAGCCCGTCGGCGCTGGCGATCACCGAGATCGCACGCCGTACCGCGCGCTGGCAGGCGCCGACCGAACCGCGCGGTGGCGTCGAGTTCTTCCTCGAACGCATCCTCAAGCAGCGTGGGGTGGCAGCATGAAAGGCGCAGCCCAGTACAGGGAAGTCCAGCGCTCGGCGGCCAACGATGTCATCGCCCAGCATTCGGACCTGGTGCGGCGCATCGCCCACCATCTGGCCGCGCGCCTGCCCGCCAGCGTCGAGGTGGACGACCTGATCCAGGCCGGCATGATGGGCCTGATCGAAGCCTCGCGCAGTTACGACGCCGACCAGGGCGCTTCGTTCGAAACCTACGCCTCGATCCGCATCCGCGGCTCGATGATCGACGAGATCCGCCGTGGCGACTGGGTGCCGCGCTCGGTGCACCGGCGCGCACGCGATGCGGCCGCCACCATCCGCCGCCTGGAACAGAGCAGCGGCCGCGCCGCCAGCGCCACCGAAGTCGCCGCCGCGATGGAGATGCCGCTGCCCGAGTACCTGCGCCTGATGGAAGACGCCGCGCGCGGCCAGGTGCTGAGCCTGGAATCGCGCATCGAAGACCAGGGCGAGCTGGACACCGTCGCCCAGGGCGGCCCGACCCCGCAACAGGTGCTGGAGCGTGGCGAGTTCGGTCGCGAGCTGGGCAAGGCCATCGGCCACCTGCCCGAGCGCGAACAGCTGGTGCTCTCGCTCTACTACGAGCAGGAACTGAACCTGAAGGAGATCGGCGCGGTGCTCGGCGTGAGCGAATCGCGGGTCTGCCAGATCCACGGCCAGGCCGTGCTGCGCCTGCGTGGACGGCTGAAGATTTTCGAGGCGGCGGACGCCGGCCTGGAAGAGTGAACATGCCCGAGGCGGCTGCCCCCGGCCGCCCGGAATGAACAACAAAGGAACTCTGCTTTGAACAAGAACATGCGCATCCTGATCGTCGACGACTTCTCGACTATGCGTCGGATCGTCAAGAACCTGCTGGGCGATCTTGGCTTCACCAACACCGCCGAAGCCGAGGACGGGCATGCCGCGCTGTCGCTGCTGCAGAGCCAGCCGTTCGATTTCGTGGTCACCGACTGGAACATGCCGGTGATGACCGGCATCGAACTGCTCAAGGCGATCCGCGCCGACGCCAAGCTGAAGACCCTGCCGGTGCTGATGGTCACCGCCGAAGCCAAGCGCGAGCAGATCATCGAAGCAGCCCAGAACGGCGTGAACGGCTACATCATCAAGCCGTTCACCGCGCAGACGCTGGAAGAAAAGCTCGGCAAGATCTTCGAACGCCTGGCGGCCAGCGCCTGATGGATACCATGGTCGACAGGAACGCCCTCGCCCTGCGCCTGCAGGAAGCCCTGGACGCGCTGGAGTCCGGCGATGAAGCCGCGTGGCGTCAACGCATCGACGGGCTGGTCGCGCTGCGCACGCAGCCGATGATGAGCGGCCTCTCGCGGCTGGCCCGCGAGCTCGGGCAGGCCCTGGGCGAACTGCCGACCGTGCCCAGCGAGGCCGGCGAACTGGACGATGCCTGCGCACGCCTGGACCATGTGGTGGCGATGACCGAACAGGCCACGCACCGCACCCTGGACCTGGCCGAGGAATGCCGCAGCCTGACCGAGCAGCTGCGCGCCGAAGGCCTGCAGCCGGGCCAGGACGCGCAGCTCGAGCGCATCCGCCACAACCTGACCGAGATCGCCCTGACCCAGAGCTACCAGGACCTGACCGGGCAGATCATCCGTCGCGTGGTCGGCATCGTCCGCCGCGTGCACGAAGGCTTCGGCGCGCTCGGCCTGCCGCCGGAACAGCATCGCACCGACCCGGAACTGGCCGGGCCGGCACTGAAGGGACTGGACCGCCACGCGGTCTCGCAGAACGACGCCGACGACCTGTTGTCGGATCTGGGGCTGTAAGCATGAGCGCGGTATCCGACGACATCACTGCCGATTTCATCATCGAGGCACAGGAAATCCTGGATCGCCTCGGCGAACAGCTGGTGTCGCTGGAGCAGGCACCGCAGGACGGCGAACAGCTGAACGCGGTGTTCCGCGGCTATCACACGCTCAAGGGCGGCGCCGGCTTCCTTGGCGTCACCGCGATGGTCGAGCTGTGCCACGCTGCTGAGGAAGCGCTGGGCGCCGCGCGCGCCGGCCAGGCCGTATTGCAGGCGCACCACTTCGACGCCGCGCAGCAATCGCTGGACTACCTGCAGTCGATGCTGGATGCCGTGTCGTCCGGCACCGAACCGGGCTATGCACCGCCGGACCTGATCGCCCAGTTCGATGTGCACGGTGGCACCGCGGCGGCGCCTGTCGCCGCCGCTCCGGCAGCCGGTAGCAGTGACCTGATCACCGACGACGAATTCGAAGCCCTGCTTGACCAGCTGCACGGCGGCAACGCCCCGACCGCGGTCGCACCGGCCAAGAAGGCCGACGACGGGCTGATCAGCGAAGACGAATTCGAAGCCCTGCTCGACCAGCTGCACGGTGGCGCCGCACCCGGCGCCAAGCCTGCCGCTGCGCCGGCGCCGGCGCCGCTCGCTGCCCCACGCCCGGCGGCCGCACCGGCGCCGGCGCCCAAGCCGGCCGCCAAGCCGCTGGCCGAGGCGGAACATACCGTGCGCGTGGACACCAAGCGCCTGGATGCGATCGTCAATCTGATCGGCGAACTGGTGCTGTCGCGCAACCGGCTCAAGACCCTGCGTGCCCGCCTGCGCGACGAGGAGCTGGACCGCGCCGTGTCCACCCTGGACATCGCCACCGCGCGCCTGCAGTCGGCGGTGATGCGCACCCGCATGCAGCCAGTGGGCAAGGTGTTCTCGCGCTTCCCCAAGGTCGCCCGCGATGTCGCCCGCTCGCTGAAGAAGGAAGTGGACCTGGAGTTGATCGGCGCCGAGACCGAACTCGACCGCAACCTGGTCGAGGCCCTGGCCGACCCGCTGGTGCACCTGGTCCGCAATGCCATCGACCATGGCGTGGAAATGCCCGACCTGCGCGAAGCACAGGGCAAGCCGCGGATGGGCCACGTGCGGCTGTCCGCGCAGCAGGAAGGTGACTACGTCAGCATCGAGGTGCAGGACGATGGCGCCGGCATTGATCCGGAAAAGCTGCGTGCGAAGGCGCGCGAGAAGGGCCTGATCGATCCCGAAGCCGCCGCCCGCCTGAGCAGCGAGGAGTGCCTGCACCTGGTGTTCCTGCCGGGCTTTTCGACCAAGCAGCAGGTCACGGACATCTCCGGCCGTGGCGTCGGCATGGACGTGGTGCAGTCGCGCATCCGCGAACTCAGCGGGCAGATCCAGATCCAGTCGGAACTGGGCCGTGGCAGCCGCTTCCTGATCCGCGTGCCGCTCACCCTGGCGATCCTGCCGACCCTGCTGGTGCAGGCCGGCGAAGACGTCTATGCGTTGCCGCTGGCGCGCGTGATGGAAGTGCTGCACGCGCCTGGCACGTCGCTAGGCTGGTTCGATGGCCGCGCCGTGCTCGACCGCCGTTCGCACACCCTGCCGCTGGTCGATCTCCGCCAGTGGCTGGATGTGACGCCCGCCACGTCGACCCTGCTGACCATCGTCGTGCTGCAGGCCGGTGAAGCGCGCTTCGGCCTGGTCGTGGACCAGGTCCGCGGGCGCGAGGAAGTGGTCATCAAGCCATTGCCGAAGGCCCTGCGCGGCCTGCGCGGTTACGCCGGTGCAACCTTGATCGGCGATGGTCGCATGGCGCTGATCCTGGATGTGGACGGCCTGCGCTGACGCTCGCCGGGCCAGTCCCGGCGCCCCGAAAACTGTGACTACCGTCGTTACGCGATCTACCGGTGTCTCAAGTCCCATTCATACAAGCCGATACCGGATCCATGGATAGACTCAGCCTCATTGGACTCTTTCTCGCCCTGGCCTCGCTGGTCGGCGGCAGCATCCTCAAGGGCGCCGGCCTGGCGTCCCTGTGGTCGCCTGCGGCGTTCGTGATCGTCATCGTCGGCACCGTTGCCGCGATCCTGCTGCACACCTCGCCGGCGGTGTTCAAGCATGCGTTCAAGATCGTGCGCTGGGTCGTGCGCCCCCCGCACAGCGACCGCCGCGAGCTGATCCAGCAGATCGTCGAGTGGAGCAACATCGCCCGCCGCCAGGGCCTGCTGGGCCTGGAATCGCAGGTGGAAGCGCAGCAGGACCCCTTCCTGCGCAAGGGCCTGCAGCTGCTGGTGGACGGCGTCGAGCCCGAATCGATGCGGCACATGCTGGAGATCGAACTGGGCAGCCAGGAACACCAGGACCAGGCCGGCGCCAAGGTGTTCGAGGCGATGGGCATCTACGCCCCCACCCTCGGCATCATCGGCGCCGTGCTCGGCCTGATCGCGGTGATGAAGAACCTGGCTGACCCGAGCAAGCTCGGCCACGGCATCGCCGCCGCGTTCACCGCGACGATCTACGGCATCGCCTCGGCCAACCTGCTGTTCCTGCCGATCGCTGCCAAGCTCAAGAGCGTGATCTCGCACAACACGCGCGACCGCGAGATGGTCATCGAAGGCCTGATCTCGATCGCCCAGGGCGAAAACCCGCGCAACATCGAAACCAACCTCTCCGGCTTCCTGCACTGACATGGCCCGCCGCAAGCACCACGAAGAGCACGCCAACCACGAAGCATGGGCGATCCCCTATGCCGACCTGATGACGCTGCTGCTCGCCTTCTTCGTGGTCATGTACGCGATCTCCTCGGTGAACGAGGGCAAGTACCGGATCATGGCCGACGCGCTGACCGATGCCTTCGGCGGTGCGCCGCGCACGATCAATCCGGTGCAGGTGGGCAACAAGCAGGTGCAGGGCGGCGGCTGGGATAGCCCGTCGGTGATCAAGTCCGGCACCAAGATCGGCCCATCGGCGCCGGCGCCCTCGCACGACCCGACGCTGCTGCCGTCGATGGCCTCGCAGATGCGCATGCCGGTGTCGGTGCACAACCAGGAGCAGATCGCCCGTGCCGAGCGCCAGCTCAACACGATTGCCGATCGCCTCACCGCCGCGCTGGCGCCGCTGATCGACCGCGGCATGATCAGCGTGCGCCGTACCGAACTGTGGATCGAAGTCGAGATCAACAGCGACATCCTGTTCCCCACCGGTTCGGCCGCGCTGGACGTGCACGCGCGGCAGACCCTGTCCAGCCTCGCCGACGTGCTGCGCGATGTCCCCAACAGCGTGCGCGTGGAAGGCCACACCGACAACGTGCCGATCGCCACCGCCACCTTCCCGTCCAACTGGGAGCTGTCGGCCGGACGCGCCGCCAGCGTAGTGCACCTGTTCGCCGACCAGGGCGTGCAGCCCTCGCGGCTGGCCATGGTCGGCTACGGCCAGTTCCGCCCCCGCGAAGAGAACGACAGCGCGCAGGGCCGCAACCGCAACCGCCGGGTGATGGTCATCATCCTGGCCGACACCTCGCATTCGGTGGACCCGCTCGGCCAGCGCCTGAACGCCGCCACTGGCGCCACCGGCAGCACCGACACCGAACAGGCCGCCGCAACTCCGGCCAGCACCCCCACCTCCCCCATCGCACCGGTGAAGTTGCCGCCGGTGCCGGCTGGCAGCCGCGTCGGCGCCGCCGTTCCCCCGGCAATGAAGGAGTAATCCGATGCGCATCTGGGCAGTCGCCAACCAGAAGGGCGGAGTCGGCAAGACCACCACCACCCTCGCCCTCGGCCGCGGACTGGCCGCCCTCGGCCATCGCGTGCTGCTGATCGACCTCGATCCGCATGCCTCGCTCAGCCGCGCCTTCGGCGTGCCGGTGGACCCGCCGCCGGCCGGCGTGCTGGAACTGTTCGGCACGCCGCCGGCGGACCTGTCCGGCCTGTGCCATGCCAGCAACATCCAGGGCCTGGACTACGTCTGCGCGCAATCGGCGCTGGCCACGCTGGAGCGCCGCAGCGCCAACCAGCCCGGCCTCGGCCTGGCACTGCAGAACGCGCTGGCCCGCCACCAGGGGCAGCACGACTACATTCTGCTGGACTGCGCACCTACCCTCGGCCTGCTGATGATCAATGCCCTGGCCGCTGCCGACCGCCTGGTCATCCCGACCCAGGCCGAGCCGCTGGCCCTGCACGGCCTGGATGGGATGGTCCGCACCGGCGAGATGGTCGAGCGTTCGCGCCGCCGCCCGTTGCCGATCTCGATCCTGCCGACCCTGTTCGACCGCCGCACCCGCGCCGGCAACGAGTCGCTGCGCACCATGCAGGACCGCCATGGCAACCGCGTGTGGGAAGACGCGATTCCGATCGACACCCGCATCAGCAATGCCGCCGGCCTGACCCTGCCGAGCGTCGGCGAGGACTATCCGGGCCGCGGCCTGGCCGCCTACCGCCGCGCATTGAACTGGATCCTCGGCGAGGATGCCCGCGCCCTGGAGCAGGCCGCATGAACAGCATCGGCGTCCTCGACGACTACCTGGACGAGCTGCTGGGCGAGGCGATCGCCCCGGCTGCGCCGGCCGTACCGCCGCCCGGTGGCGCCGAGGCAGCCGCGGCGCACGCAGCGCCCCCCGAGCGCGAGCCGACCTGGGACGATCTGCCCGCCGAAGTGATCTACGAAACCGGAACCACCGCCGCTCCGTCGAGCGAGGACCACGCCGCGCTGGACGCCGCCTTCGAGACGGCCGCCGCCTCCGTCGGCACCGACGCAGCCGCGGCGAGCACTGCGGCCAGCGAACGCGAGCCGACCTGGGACGACCTGCCCGCCGACGTGATCTACGAAACCGGAACCGCCGCCGCCCCGCCGGGCGAGGACCACGCCGCGCTGGACGCCGCCTTCGAGACGGCGGCCGCCTCCGTCGGCACCGACGCAGCCGCGGCGAGCACTGCGGCCAGCGAACGCGAGCCGACCTGGGACGACCTGCCGGCCGACGTCCTCCACGAAACCGCGCCTGCCCCCGCCGCCGCTGTGCAGGCCGGCCCGGAGCCGACCTGGGACGATCTGCCGGACGAGGTGATCTACGAGACCGATCCCGCAGACAGCCATCGCCTCGCCCACACCGACAGCCCCGGGCTGCAGGCCGCGTTCGAGGCCGCTGCCGAAGGCGAGGACGTCCCTGTGCCCGCCCCGGCCGTGATCGCAGCACCGGTGTCGGCACCTGCCGCACGTCCCGCACCGCCCCCGATGGCACGGGCGGCCACCGCACCACCACCGCGCGTGGCCATGGACGCGCCCACGGGCAACCGCCCCAGCACCTGGCAGGAACTGCAGGCGCAGGCGCACCAGCCGGCCCACAGCCCGCATCCACAGAACCGCCGGGCCGGCGAACGCACCTCGCGCTGGCTGCGCCTGCGCTGCGGCACCCAGGCCTACGCGCTGGAACTGCTGAAGGTCCAGGAGGTCGTGCTGCCGGTGCCACTGCTGCCGTTGCGTGGCACTGCGCCGGCCATGCTCGGCATCATGAACCTGCGCGGCCAGGTCGTGCCGGTGATGGACCTCGGCCTGCACCTGGGCGCCGCGGCGGCAGAAGACGACGCCCAGACCCGCATCGTCGTGCTGGAGGAGGACGGCGAGACCATCGGCCTGCGCGTGTCTGCGGTGGAGGATGTCGCCAACCTCACCGATTCGCAGATCGAGCCGCCCGACACCGCGCGCATCTGCCAGATCTCCAACGACCTGTTCCGCGGCGTCGCCCGCGTCAGCCAACGGCCGATGATCCTGCTTGACGCCACCCGCCTGTTGAGCTGAGCAGAAAAAGGGGACGGAGGGGATTAAGTCGCAAGTGGCTCGGCGCTTTGCGCCGAAGCGGTGCCTGTCGGGGACGCAAGGAGTTGATCCGTTGGATCAACACCTTACGTCCCCACTGCGCGGTCGCCGTTGCCGAGGGGGCTGCGGTGGAGCCAGGTCGCTTGCGACTTAATCCCCCTCCGTCCCCTTTTCAACAGCGACCGCATCGACGCCCCGCGTCGATTCCGCTAAAGAACCCTGCCGGGCTGCCGTTATGGATCACGGAACCGTTTGTCCGGAGCAACGATGAGCACTGTCGAACTGGGTGGGGATCTCGGCATCGAGAGCACCGCCGAGCTCAAGAACCGCCTCGCCCCACTGCTGGAGCAGGCAGGCGAGCTGACCCTGGATGCCAGCCAGGTCGCACGCATCCACACCGCCGCCGTGCAGGTGCTGTGTGCATTCGTGCAGGCCCGCCGCGAGGCAGGCCTGGGCACCGGCTTCCACGGTTGCACCGCAACCTTCCGTGACGCCGCGCGCCTGCTGGGCGTCACCCAGGCCCTGGGCCTGGACGTAACCCATGACAACCTGAAATCTGTGGAGAACGCTGCATGAGCGCACGTATCTTGGTGGTGGACGATTCGGCGTCGATGCGCCAGATGGTGTCCTTCGCCCTCACCTCGGCCGGTTTTGCCGTCGAAGAAGCCGAAGACGGCGCGGTCGCGCTCGGTCGCGCCAAGGGCCAGCGCTTCAATGCGGTGGTCACCGACGTCAACATGCCGAACATGGACGGCATCGCGCTGATCCGTGAACTGCGCCAGCTGCCGGACTACAAGTTCACCCCGCTGCTGATGCTGACCACCGAATCGGCGGCCGACAAGAAGTCCGAAGGCAAGGCCGCCGGCGCCACGGGCTGGCTGGTCAAGCCGTTCAACCCCGAACAGCTGGTCGCCACCGTGCAGAAAGTGCTGGGCTGATCGCCCGGCGCCGCTCCCCCTCTTCGCTTCCGGACCACCACTGCCATGAGCATGGACCTGCAACGCTTCCACGCCACCTTCTTCGAGGAGAGCCGCGAAGGCCTCGACGCGATGGAGGCTGGCCTGCTGGCCCTGGAATCGGGGCAGCAGGACGCGGAGATCATCAATTCGGTGTTCCGCGCCGCCCACTCGATCAAGGGCGGCGCCGGCACCTTCGGCTTCGATGCCATCGCCGGACTGACCCATGTGCTGGAGACGCTGCTCGATGAGCTGCGCGCCGGCAAGCGGGCACTGGAAGGCCATGCCGTCGACGCGATGCTGTCCTCGGTGGACGTGCTGCGTGCCCTGCTGCGCGAGGCCGAACATGGCCAGGCCGCCGATCCGGCCGCAGTTTCCGCAGTGAAGGCGCGCCTGGAGGCAGTGCTGTCCGGGCAGGCCGCAGCGAGTGCCCCCGCGCCGGCCGCCAAGGCGGACGATACGCCGGAAGCCTGGCAGATCGGCTTCACTCCGGCGCCGTCGCTGTTCATGAGCGGCAACGACCCGCTGCGCATCATCCGCGAGCTGGAACACCTCGGCTCGCTGCAGGTCGCCGCGCGCATGGAGCGACTGCCTGGCTTCGCCCAGCTCGACCCGCTCGAAGCCCACCTGGCGTGGGACCTTGGCCTGGTCGGCAAGGTGCCGCGCAGCAAGATCGAAGACACCTTCGCGTGGGTACTGGACGACTGCGAGCTGGACATCCGTCCGGCTGCGCCGCCGAGCCTGGCCACCCAGGCTCCTGCCGCCACCCCTGCGCCGGCAGCGGCCGCCGCGCCTCCCGCTGCGGCCGCGCCTGCTGCCAGCGGTGGCAGCAGCCAGGAAGCGGAGACCTCGATCCGCGTCAGCGTCGACAAGGTCGATGCGCTGATCAACCTGGTCGGCGAGCTGGTCATCACCCAGGCCATGCTCAAGCAGGTCTCGCATGCGCTGGACCCGGTCCACGCCGAAAGCCTGTTCGCCGGCCTGGACCAGCTTGAACGCAACACCCGCGACCTGCAGGAAGCGGTGATCGGCGTGCGCATGCTGCCGGTCGATGCGGTGTTCCGCCGCTTCCCGCGCCTGGTCCGCGACCTGTCCAGCCGCCTCGGCAAGCAGGTGCGCCTGCGCACCGTCGGCGAAGGCACCGAACTGGACAAGGGACTGATCGAGAAGATCGCCGATCCGCTGGTGCACCTGGTGCGCAACTCGATCGACCACGGCCTGGAAATGCCCGACGTGCGTCGCGGTGCGGGCAAGGACGAGACCGGCACGATCACGCTGGCAGCCTCGCACCAGGGCGGCCACATCGTCATCGAGGTCAGCGACGATGGCCGCGGCCTGGACCGCGCCAAGATCCTGGCCAAGGCCACCGAGCGCGGCCTGGCCGTGCCGGACAACCCGACCGATTCGCAGGTCTGGGACCTGATCTTCCAGCCCGGCTTCTCCACCGCCGATGCGGTCACCGACCTCTCCGGGCGTGGCGTCGGCATGGACGTGGTCCGTCGCAACATCCAGGCACTGGGCGGCGAAGTCCAGATCGAAAGCAGCCTCGGCGCCGGCACCCGCACGCTGATCCGCCTGCCACTGACCCTGGCCATCCTCGACGGCATGACCGTGGCAGTGGCCGGCGAAACCCTGATCCTGCCGCTGGCCTACGTGCTGGAAGCCCTGCAGCCGCAGGCCGAGGACATCCGCAGCATGGCCGGCGAAGGCCGCGTGCTGCGGGTCCGTGGCGAGTACCTGCCGATCCTGTCGCTGAGCGAGTATTACGGCTACGGCAATCGCGCACCCGGCAGCGAATCGCTGGTGGTGGTGGTCGAAGGCGATGGCCAGAAGATCGCGCTGGAAGTGGACGAGCTGGTCGGCCAGCAGCAGGTGGTGGTGAAGAACATCGAGAACAACTACCGCCGCATCGGCGGGGTGTCCGGCGCCACCATCCTGGGCGACGGCCGCGTCGCACTGATCGTCGACATCGGTGGGTTGGTGCGCTCGCTGCGGGTGCCGCAGGCCGCCTGATCCACGCTGCAGACGTGCACTGAACCGCCGCCCTTCGGGGCGGCGGTTTTTGTTTGCGCGCCATTCCAGCCGGAGTCAGATCCCTTTCCAGGGAAGAGGGATCTGACCCCATCCCTTCTGTGAACTCCGTCAACACGATGGTTGCGGCTGCAACCACCGCATCCAAGCGAAACCCCGGCGCCGCAACGCTTTCGCGCTGTCATCCCTACGCAACCGAATGTGATCTGCGTCCATAAAGTCCGCGCGGACGGCGCCGTTATTTCGCAATGACGGTCGTCACCGAACCCCACCGGGCACCCCCGTTCGCTCTGCAACCACCCCCGATCCGGTGCACCGTCGCCGGTACTCTGCCCACCTGGAGCACCCTGCATGAAGTGGTTCCACGATCTGCCCATCGCCCGCAAGCTGGCCCTCGGGTTCACCCTCACCACCCTGATGACCCTGGTCCTCGGTGCGTTCGCCCTGCTGCGCCTCAGCGAGGCCAACGCGCAGCTGCGCGAGATGGCCGGCAACGACATCCCTTCGGTACAGCACCTGGGCGAAGCGCGCTCGCAGCTGGGCGAATTCCGCACCTACGAACTGGCGCTGCTGAGCATGCTGGACCAGCCGGACAAGGTGGCCGACTACACCAAGCGCATGGACGACACCGCCAAGGGCGTGCATGACGAGCTGGCCGCCTACGCCGCGCTGCCGGCGCTGGCCAAGGAGCGTGAACTGTATCGCGCCGCCAGCGCGCAGCTGGATCGCTATTTCGCCGCCAACAAAGCCATGCGCGAAGCCGTGGCCGCGGGCGATGGCGTGCTGGCACAGCAGATCTCCGACGAGCAGTCGCGCCCGGCCCGGCGTGACCTGTTCGCCGCCATGAAGGCGCTGGGCACGCACATCGCCGGGCAGATGGACGGCAAGATTGCCGACGCCAACGCCACCCATCGCACCAGCATGATCGCCATCATTGCCTGCGTGGTGCTGCTGTCGCTGGTGGCGGCCGCACTGGCCACGGTCATCTCGCGCGCGGTGACCGGCCCGCTCGGCAAGGCCGTGCATGCCATCCAGGCCGTCGCCCGGGGTGACCTCAGCGTCAGCACCCACGCCACCAGCAAGGACGAAGCCGGCAAGATGCTCGCGGCGACCGCCGAGATGACCACGATGCTGCGCCGCTTCAGCGAGCAGACCCAGCTGATGGCGCAGATGCACGCCGGCCCGGACATCAGCCACCGCATTCCGGAGGATTTCCCGGGCGTGTATGGCCAGCTGGCCAACGGCATCAATACGGTGATCTTCGAACACCTCGATGCAATCGTCGATGCCATTGAAGTACTCAACCAGTACGCAATCGGCAACCTCGCCCCGGATGCACGCCGCCTGCCCGGCAGCCGCGCGATCCTGCACGAATCGATGGACGCAGCCAAGGCCAGCCTGCTGGCGATCAATTCGCAGATCCAGCAGCTGGCTGCGGCGGCCGCCGCAGGCGACTTCAGCCAGCGTGGCGATGCCCAGCGTTTCCAGCATGACTTCAAGCTGATGATCGAGCACCTCAACACCATGATGCAGGTTGCCGACGGCAACCTGGGCCAGCTCTCGCAGCTGCTGCAGTCGATCGCCGCCGGCGACCTGACCACGCGCATGGAGGGCCAGTTCAACGGCGTATTCGCCCGCATGCGTGACGATGCCAACACCACCGTCACCCAGCTGACCCAGATCGTCAGCCAGATCCAGGCCAGCGCCTCCAGCATCACCCTGGCCGCCGGTGAGATCGCCTCCGGCAACAGCGACCTGTCGCGCCGTACCGAGCAGCAGGCCGCCAACCTGGAAGAAACCGCCGCCTCGATGGAGGAACTGACCTCCACCGTGCGCCAGAACGCCGAGCACGCCCGCCAGGCCAACCAGCTCGCCATCGGCGCGCACGGCGTCGCCTCGCAGGGCGGTGAAGTGGTCGGCCAGGTGGTCACCACCATGTCGGCCATCGAAGCCTCGTCGAAGAAGATCGCCGAGATCATCAGCGTCATCGACGGCATTGCCTTCCAGACCAACATCCTGGCGCTGAACGCCGCAGTGGAAGCCGCGCGTGCCGGTGAGCAGGGCCGCGGTTTCGCCGTGGTCGCCAGCGAAGTGCGTACCCTCGCCCAGCGCTCGGCCGCCGCCGCCAAGGAGATCAAGGGCCTGATCGACGATTCGGTCGGCAAGGTCGCCGAAGGCTCCAGCCTGGTCCACCAGGCCGGCAGCACCATGGGCGAGATCGTCGCCTCGGTGCAGCGCGTGACCGACATCATGGCCGAGATCTCCGCCGCTTCGCAGGAACAGAGCGCCGGCATCGAGCAGGTCAACCAGACCGTGGTGCAGATGGACGAAACCACCCAGCAGAATGCCGCGCTGGTGGAGGAAGCCACCGCCGCCGCACGCGCCATGGAAGACCAGGCCGTGCAGCTGGGTGAAGCCGTCGCCCGCTTCCGGCTGGCATCGCAGGGCACGGCGGCCATCCCGCCACGCCCGCTGGCCGCGCCGGTACCGCGACAGGTGGCAGCCGCCGCACCAGCCGCAAGGCCGGCCCCGGCACGTGGGCTGCGCACGGCAACGGCCCAGCCGGCGCTGGCCGCGGACGGCGACTGGCAGGAATTCTGACAGAACCACGGGGTCAGATCCCTTTCCCGCGGGAAAGGGATCTGACCCCTTACGCGTGGAAAGTGATGCAAATCCCACTTCATAATCCGGTGCAGGAGCCGATATCTCCATCGAGCCTCGCGCCAACGCGTGCTGGCGCCCGCCCCTGACCGTAGATTCCATGTCCGACGGCAACGACACTGCAGTGCATGATGGCCACGCGGCTGATACCGCTGACGAGCGCTTCCTGGTCCGCAACCCGCGCCAGCTGCGCCAGCTGCTGCGGTCGCTGATCGACCAGCGGTCGCTGATCAACGCGCACATCGACGGCCGCGACCGCTCCTTCCCTACCGCCCTGCTCGACCTCGACGAAGACGAGGACACCCTGCTGCTCGATGGCAGCCCGCAGGAAGCCGCCAACCGCGCCGCCGAGCAGGCCGATCACCTGCTGTGCTTTGCCCAGCTCGAACGGGTGCTGGTGCGCTTCCGCCTGCACCAGCTGCAGCGTGTGGACAACGACGGCCACGTCGCCTTCCGTGCCCCGCTGCCGGAGGAACTGGTGCACCTGCAGCGCCGCGAGCTGTACCGGCTGGAGACGCCGGTCACCGACTCGCCCCACCTGCTGCTGCCGCCTGGCGAAGCGCGCGCCGAAGCCCTGTCGATGCGCGTGGTGGACATCAGCGGCGGTGGCCTGGCCGTGGTGGTGCCCAACGACTGCGCCGTGTTCGGCCTGCAGAAGCGCTATCCGGCACAGCTCTCGCTGCCCGACGGCCCCGACCTGGACATCGAGCTGGTGGTCTGCAACCTGCTGCCGCAGCGCCAGCCCAACGGCATCGAGGTCAAGCGCGTGGGCATGCGCTTCGAACGCCTGCCGCGCGGCGCCGACAGCGCCATCCAGCGCTACATCTTCCGCATCGACCGCCAGCGCAAGGCACGCCGCAACGGCGAGCTCTGAGGCCCGGCCAACAGGCAGTGCCGGCCGCCGGCCGGCAACTTCGCGACAATGCGGGTACGGCCATTGCCGGCCAGCGGCCGGCACTACCGATCTCCGGTAGATCCACGCCATGCGTGGATGCCCCCGACCCTCCCAGGTAGATCCACGCCATGCGTGGATGCCCCCGACCCTCCCAGGTAGATCCACCCCATGCGTGGATGCCCCCACCCTCCCTGGTAGATCCACGCCATGCGTGGATGCCCTTCCCCCGGCACCTAAAGTCCCCCCCAGCGGCGCCGATATCGAGCCTGACACCGGGATTTCCGGCTGAACCAGGACCCCTCGATGAACGACAAGACCCGCTCCGCCGCCAGCGCCGGTGGCGAATTCCTCAGCTTCACCCTTGGCGCCGAGCACTACGGCGTGGACATCCTCAAGGTGCAGGAGATCCGTGGCTACGACGCCGTCACCCGCGTACCGGACGCCCCGGACTACATCAAGGGCGTGATCAACCTGCGTGGCACCATCGTCCCGGTCATCGACCTGCGCCTGAAGCTGCGCCTGGACAACGCCCGCTATGACGCGTTCACCGTGATGATCGTGCTGAACGTGGAAGACCGCGTGGTCGGCATCGTCGTCGACAGCGTCTCCGACGTGATCCCGCTGTCGGCCGAGCAGATCCGCCCGACCCCGGAATTCGGCGCGGCCGTCGACACCCGTTTCATCTCCGGCATCGGCACCCACGACGATCGCATGCTGATCCTGCTGGACATCGAGACCCTGCTCGACAGCGCCGACATGGGCCAAGCCAGCCTTGCCGAAGACGTCGCTGCCTGAGTAAACGGAACTGCTTCACGTTCCAGTCACAAAACCCTTCAGTTCCCTTCGGCGGTGCCGATAGGGGGACAGAAGCCGGTCGCGCAGGAGCGCGCAGGACCGGCCCGATCGTTACCATCCCCGGAGATACCCTCGATGAAGTCCCTGTTTGCGTTCGTCTCGGCCGCTGTCCTGGCCACCACCGCCGCCTCCGCATTCGCCCAGTCGGCCGACATGATCCCGCCGGAAATGGCGCCGCGTTCGGTCGGCAAGGACGGCATGGTCTGTGGCAAGGTCGAAAAGGCCCGTTACGCAGAAGGCTCCGAAGGCCAGCCGACCTTCCTGTACATGGGCGGCGCCTTCCCGCGCCACACCTTCTCGGCGCGCATCGCCGGCGAGAACCGCGGCAAGTTCTCCTTCCCGCTGGAAACCCTGGAAGGCAAGACCGTCTGCGTGATCGGCAAGATCCAGCGCGACGCCTCGCGCGCGGAAATCGAAGTCAGCTCGCCGGCTGGGCTGAAGCTGGCCAACATCAAGTAATCCGCTGTTCGTCGGACCACGCCGGGCCTGGTCCTGGCGTGGTTTCTGCTGCAACCGGGCCCGATGCCCGGGCGCGTCTGCCTTAGGAGCTCGCAACGCCCATGCCGTGGATCAACAACCTGAAACTGATGCCGAAACTGCTGCTGACTTTCGGCGTCCTCCTGCTGGTGATGCTGCTGCAGGGCATCGTCGCCTATCGCGGCCTGCATTCGCTGAACAACGTGACCACCGAGCTGGCCGGTTCGCGCATGGAGAGCATCCGCATGGCCGGCGAGATGCGCGGCATGCTCGGCGAGTACCGCAATGCCGCTTACCAGCAGCTGATCCGCGCCAGCGATGACGTCAAGTCCGATGCGCGCAAGCAGGGTGTCGACCTGCGCGCCAGCATGGACAAGTCGATCAAGGAGTATCCGAAGCTGGTCGACAATCCGCAGCAGAAGAAGCTGTTCGACGCCTTCGCCAAGGAATGGAAGGACGCGCTGGCGTCCTATGACAGCGTCACCGAGATGCTGGAACTGGACCTGCCGGACGACGCCATCGATACCTTCGTCGGCGAGACCCGCACCAAGCACCGCAAGGCCGCCTCGGCGCTGGAGGCGCTGATCGCCGAAGACAACCGCCTCGCCCGCGCGTCGCGTGATGAGGCTGCATCCACCTACTCCGCCTCGGCCGTGCTGACCGTGATCGCCCTGCTGGGCGGCGCCGCGCTCGGCCTGGTGCTGGTGTGGCTGTTTGCCCGTGCCCTGGTGGGCAGCGTGCGTGGCGCCGTGTCGGTCGCCAACGACGTGGCCGGTGGCAAGCTCGATGGCCACATCGATGTCAGCCGCCAGGACGAAGTGGGCGAACTGATGCAGGCCATGCAGCGCATGCAGCGCGACCTGCGCGAGCGCATCGAGACCGACCAGGCGATCGCCCGCGAGAACCTGCGCATCCGTACCGCGCTGGATTACAGCTCGACCGGCGTCTACCTGACCGATACCAGCAACACCATCGTCTACAGCAACCGCGCCCTGCAGCAGACCCTGAGCCAGTACCAGGACGAACTGCGCCGTGACCTGCCGGACTTCGACGCCCAGGCCCCCCTGATCGGCAAGCCGGTCACCGTGCTTGAGCACCGTGGTGAGATGGACCAGACCCTGCTGAACAACCTGAAGGCACACGGTGTCGCCCGTCGCCCGATGCAGTACGGCGATGCCCAGTTCGCCCAGGTGGTCTCGACCATCCGCAACGAAGGCGGCGACACCGTCGGCTACGTGGTGGAGTGGCGTGACCGTACCCAGGAAGCGCAGGTTGAAGCCGAAGTCGCCCGCGTGATTGCCCAGGCCGCCGCCGGCGACCTGTCCGGCCGCATCGACGCCTCCGACAAGGAGGGCTTCTTCCTGCAGCTGGCCCAGCAGATCAACGGCCTGCTGGACGCCAACGCCGGCAGCATCGAGCAGGTCTCGGGCCTGCTGGCCGCACTGTCGCAGGGTGACCTGACCGTGCGCATGCAGGGCGATTACCAGGGCGTGTTCGCACGGATGCGCGACGACGCCAACGCCACCGCCGCACAGCTCAGCGAGATCGTCACCCGCATCAAGCAGTCCAGCCGCGCGATCAGCTCCGCCGCCGGTGAAATCGCCTCCGGCAACAGCGACCTGTCGCGCCGTACCGAGCAGCAGGCCGCCAACCTGGAAGAAACCGCCGCCTCGATGGAGGAACTGACCTCCACCGTGCGCCAGAACGCCGAGCACGCCCGCCAGGCCAACCAGCTCGCCATCGGCGCGCACGGCGTCGCCTCGCAGGGCGGTGAAGTGGTCGGCCAGGTGGTCACCACCATGTCGGCCATCGAAGCCTCGTCGAAGAAGATCGCCGAGATCATCTCGGTCATCGACGGCATCGCCTTCCAGACCAACATCCTGGCGCTGAACGCCGCGGTGGAAGCCGCGCGTGCCGGCGAACAGGGCCGCGGCTTCGCCGTGGTCGCCAGCGAAGTGCGCACCCTCGCCCAGCGCTCGGCCGCTGCCGCCAAGGAGATCAAGGGCCTGATCGACGACTCGGTCGGCAAGGTCAACGACGGCTCGGCGCTGGTGCACAAGGCCGGCGCGACCATGGGCGAGATCGTCGCCTCGGTGCAGCGCGTGACCGACATCATGGCCGAAATCTCCGCTGCTTCGCAGGAACAGAGCGCCGGCATCGAGCAGGTCAACCAGACCGTGGTGCAGATGGACGAAACCACCCAGCAGAACGCAGCGCTGGTGGAAGAAGCCACTGCCGCCGCACGGGCGATGGAAGAACAAGCTGGCCACCTCAGCGAAGCGGTGTCGATCTTCGTGGTCGACGAAGCCGACGTGGTGACCGCCCCGCGCGTCTTCGCACCGGCCCCGCGCGCCGCTGCACCGGCTGCCCCGGCCCCGGCTGCCCCGCCGGCCCGCCGCACGGCGGGTGGTCGCCCGATGGCCACCGAACTGGCCGACGGAGACTGGCAGGAGTTCTGATGCCTGCCTGACCTGATCCACGAACACGCCCTGGCCCCGCGCCGGGGCGTTTTCGTTTACGGGGCATCTGGATATCAGCCAACGGCGAAGCCCCTCGGGGTGGTCGCGGAGAGCGCTTGGCTACTGCGGGCTGGCCGGGAGGGTGGGCTGCGCAGGGGACGCTGCAAGTACGTCCCTGTAAGCTCGGTCGCCGCTTGCTCGTGTGCACTGTCCTGCGCACACGGCAAGACCGGGGTTGGGCGTCCTGCCCAACCCGCCCGAGGCATGCCTCGAGCCCATGCGGCTCACGCCCCTGCGCAACCCATCCTCCCGGCCACGGACACTTCCCGTGCGCGCCCCCCCCCCCGGATTGAAGAAAGAAGAGCAAGAGCAACAGCCGCGTTGCTTCCGGGGTCAGATCCGTCTTCCGTAGGAAAACGGATCTGACCCCTCTTTCCACTTGGAAACCCAATGCCGCCATGAGCTGCCGTTGCCGTTGCCGTTGCCGTTGCTTCAAAAGCCTGCCGCAGGCAGCGCCGCAGCCGCCGCTGCAAGGAAACCTGAATACGTTCCGACAGCACGCCTCAATCCCCCGCCGCAACGGCCGATAACGGGGTTGTCACGGCGTGTACCGCCGATGACCGGCTCGGCGCCGCCCGCCCCCTTCGACCTGGTCCTGCTCGATGAATCTCCTGCATCGCTGGCAACACTACTTCAGCAATCTTTCCGTCCGGCGCAAGCTCAACCTGCTGACGCTGCTCATCGCGCTCGGCGTGATCGCGCTCTCGGTGATCGCCGCCCGCATGCAGTACCTGGACCTCACCGAGACCCGCAAGACCGCGCTGAAGACCCAGGTCGAACTGAGCTACGGCATCCTGCAGCACTACCACCGCCTGGCCGGCACCGGCGAGCTCAGCGAAGCGGCGGCCAAGGCCGCTGCGCTGCAGGCGCTGGAGGTGATGCGCGCCGAGAACGATACCTACTACTTCAACGTCTACGACACCGGCTACACGCTGCTGATGCACCCGTTCCGCAAGGACCTGGTCGGCAAGGACATGAAGGACTTCCGCACCGACGACGGCGTGCGCATCTACTACGACCAGGTCCAGGCCGCCCGCGCCGGCGGCGGCTTCGTCAACTACCGCTGGGCCAAGCCGGGAAGCAAGGGCGATGTCGAAAAGGTCGCCTACGCCGGCCTGTTCGCGCCCTGGAACTGGGTCGTCAGCAGCGGCGTCTACATGGACGACGTGCAGAAGCAGGCACTGGTGTTCACCGCCATCATGGCGCTCTCCGGTGGCCTGCTGGTGCTGATCGTTCTCGCCCTGAGCTGGGTCATCGGCAACCGCATCGCACGACCGCTCAAGCAGGCCACCGCCGTGGCAGAAGGCATCGCCAGCGGTCGCCTGGACAGCCACATCGGCCCGCAGCCGCACGATGAACCGGGCCGCCTGCTGGAGGCCATGTCAGGCATGCAGCAGCAGCTGCACGCGGTGATCAGCGGCCAGCGCGAGATGGCCCGCCGCCACGATGCCGGCGAACTGAGCTATCGCATCGATGCCAGTGCCTTCCCGGGCGAGTACGGCTTGATGGTGCAGGAAACCAACGCGCTGGTCGGCAGCCACGTGCAGACCCTGCACGACGTGCTGGACGTGGTGCAGCAGTACGCGGTCGGTGATCTCAGCCGCGACATCGCGCGCTATCCCGGCGAAAAGGCCGCGATGACCCGCACCGTCGACACGGTCAAGGCCAACCTCGGCCGCATCAATGCCGAAATCAAGCAGCTGGCCAGTGCCGCCGCGGCGGGCGACTTCAGCCGCCGTGGCGACGCGCAGCGTTTCGATCACGATTTCCGCCTGATGCTGGAGAACCTCAACGCGATGATGGCGGTCAGCGATGACAACCTCGGCAAGCTCTCGCAGCTGCTGTCGGCGATCGCCGAGGGTGACCTGACCGCACGCATGCACGGCGACTACCAGGGCGTGTTCGCACGGATGCGCGACGATGCCAACACCACCGTCACCCAGCTGACCCAGATCGTTGGCCAGATCCAGGCCAGCGCCTCCAGCATCACCCTGGCCGCCGGCGAGATCGCCTCCGGCAACAGCGACCTGTCGCGCCGTACCGAGCAGCAGGCCGCCAACCTGGAAGAAACCGCCGCCTCGATGGAGGAACTAACCTCCACCGTGCGCCAGAACGCCGAGCACGCCCGCCAGGCCAACCAGCTCGCCATCGGCGCGCACGGCGTCGCCTCGCAGGGCGGTGAAGTGGTCGGCCAGGTGGTCACCACCATGTCGGCCATCGAAGCCTCGTCGAAAAAGATCGCCGAGATCATCAGCGTCATCGACGGCATCGCCTTCCAGACCAACATCCTGGCGCTGAACGCCGCAGTGGAAGCCGCGCGTGCCGGTGAACAGGGCCGCGGTTTCGCCGTGGTCGCCAGCGAAGTGCGTACCCTCGCCCAGCGCTCGGCCGCGGCCGCCAAGGAGATCAAGGGCCTGATCGACGACTCGGTCGGCAAGGTCGCCGAAGGCTCCAGCCTGGTCCGCCAGGCCGGCAGCACCATGGGCGAGATCGTCGCCTCGGTGCAGCGCGTGACCGACATCATGGCCGAGATCTCCGCCGCCTCGCAGGAACAGAGCGCCGGCATCGAGCAGGTCAACCAGACCGTGGTGCAGATGGACGAGACCACCCAGCAGAACGCCGCGCTGGTGGAGGAAGCCACCGCCGCCGCACGCGCCATGGAAGAGCAGGCCGCGCAGCTCGCAGACGCGGTGGCGATCTTCCGCCTCGACAATCAGGTGGCTGCTGCAATGAAGGCCGCGGCCGCGCGCGTCGAGCCCGCCCGCGCGGCCCCTGCAACGCGCCCGCAGCCCGCCAGCGTGCCAGCACCGGCGCGGCGCGCAGGCGGCAGCGGCACCTTCGTTGCCAGCGACAGCGACTGGCAGGAATTCTGACCCACTGCGGTGGCTTCGGCCACCGCCTCCGCCGATGGACACGTCCCCCGTGCAAAGTCCTACTCCCATCGTTACCGGCCCGCGCGAATTCGAGTTCGCCGACCGTGATTTCCGCCGCGTCTGCGACCTGATCTACCAGCGCGTGGGCATCGCCCTCGCCCCGGCGAAGCGCGACATGGTCTATGGCCGCCTGTCGCGCCGCCTGCGCACGCTGGGCATGCGCAGCTTCCAGCAGTACCTGGACCATCTGGAACAGGAGGACGGCGACGAGTGGCAGGCGTTCACCAATGCCCTGACCACCAACCTGACCTCTTTCTTCCGCGAGCCGCACCACTTCGACAAGCTGCGCGAAGAACTCCAGCAGCGCTCCAGCCGCACCCCGCTGCTGCTGTGGTCGTGCGCGGCGTCCACCGGCGAAGAGCCCTACTCGATGGCGATCACCGCCTGCGAGGCCTTCGGCACCCTGAAGCCGCCGGTGCGCATCATCGCCACCGACGTCGATACCCAGGTGCTGGCCACCGCCGGCCGCGGCGTCTACAACATCGATCGCGTCGCCAGCCTCGATCCGGACCTGCGCCGCCGCTACTTCCAGCGGGGCAGCGGTCCGAATGAGGGCCAGTGCCGCGTACTGCCGGCGCTGCGCGAGCTGATCGAGTTCCGCCCGTTGAACCTGCTCGCTCCGCGCTACGACGTCGGTGGCCCGTTCGATGCGTTGTTCTGCCGCAACGTGATGATCTACTTCGACAAGCCCACCCAGCGCGCCATCCTCGGTCGCCTGGTCCAGCACCTGGCCGACGACGGCCTGCTCTACACCGGCCACTCGGAGAACTACCTGCACGCCGCCGATCTGATCCAGCCCTGTGGCCGCACCCTGTACCGCCGTGCAGCGAAGGCCGGCGCATGAACGCTTCGCTGCGTACCGACGATGTGATGCGCTACCAGGATGCGCGTTTCCAGACCATCGCCGCCAAGCTGCTGCCGACCCAGTACCTGGTGGTCGATGACACCACCGCGCTGACCACCACCCTAGGCTCGTGCGTGGCGGCGTGCCTGCGCGACCCGGTGCTGAAGATCGGCGGCATGAACCACTTCCTGCTGCCCGAAGGCAACGCCGGCGATGGTGCACCCGCGCGCTACGGCAGCTACGCGATGGAACTGCTGATCAACGACATGCTCAAGCGCGGCGCCCACCGCAAGCGCATCGAAGCCAAGGTGTTCGGCGGCGCCAACGTGCTCAAGGGCTTCACCAGCAATCCAGTAGGCACCCGCAACGCCGAATTCGTGCGCCAGTACCTGCAGGCCGAGCACATCCCGATCATCGCCGAGGACCTGTGCGGCATCCATCCGCGCAAGATCTGGTTCTTCGCCGACACCGGCCGCGTGGTGGTGCAGCGCCTGCCCCATGCACATGAGGCCGAAGTGGCCGCCACCGAATCGGCCGTGCGCGCGCGCCTGTCCAAGGCACCGGTCACCGGTGGCGTGGAGCTGTTCGAATGACCTTCACCGGCAACGCTCCCTGCCGGGTGCTGATCGTCGACGACTCCGCCGTCGTGCGCCAGATGCTCACCGAGATCCTGTCCAGCGATCCGGCCATCGACGTGGTCGGCACCGCCGCTGACCCGCTGCTGGCCCGTGAAAAGATCAAGCGACTGGCCCCGGACGTGATCACCCTGGATGTGGAAATGCCGCGCATGGACGGGCTGGCGTTCCTGGAAAACCTGATGCGCCTGCACCCGTTGCCGGTGGTGATGATCTCCTCGCTGACCGAGCGCGGCGCCGACACCACCCTGCAGGCACTGGCGCTGGGCGCCGTGGATTTCGTTTCCAAGCCGAAGTTGGACGTGGCCCGGGGCCTGCAAGGCTACGCCGACGAGATCATCGCCAAGGTCAAGATGGCGGCGCGCTCACGCGTCCGCCCGTTGGTGCGTGCCGCCGCACCGAAACTCCTGCTGGACGCCGCGCCCGTGATGCGCCCCGCCGCTCCGCAGTTCCGCACCACCGACCGGCTGATCGCGATCGGCTCCTCGGCGGGCGGCACCGAGGCGCTGCGCGTGGTACTGGAAGGCATGCCGGCCGACGCGCCCGCCGTGGTAATGACCCAGCACCTGCCGGCCAGCTTCAGCAGTGCCTTCGCCGAGCGACTGGACCGCCACTCGGCGATGGCCGTGCGCGAGGCCAGCGACGGCGAAGCGGTGTTGCCCGGCCACGCCTACCTGCCGCCGGGCGGCAAGCACCTGCGGATCATCCGCGACGGTGCCCGCTGGCGCTGCCGCGTCGACGACGGCCCCGCGGTGAACCGCCACAAGCCCGCGGTGGACGTGCTGTTCCGCTCGGTCGCGCAGAGCGCCGGTGGCAATGCGATCGGTGCCATCCTCACCGGCATGGGCGACGACGGCGCACGCGGCCTGCTGGAAATGCGCCAGGCCGGCGCGCCGACGCTGGTGCAGGACGAAGCGACCAGCGTGGTCTGGGGCATGCCCGGCGCCGCGTTCAAGCTGGGCGCGGCCGAGGAACAGGTGCCGCTGGAGCGGATCGCCGAGCGGCTGCTCGCCCTCGCCCGCAGCTGACAGGCCCCTGTGGAGCCGAGCCGACGCTCGGCTCTGCACCCTGCTGAACACCTCCACGAGACGTCAGGCTCAATTGCCGATCCGCCGGCAGTGCCTTCGACCATTGATGCTTCAACGGCGTGCTCGAGGCGTGACCCTGCCGCAGGCGATGCGCGTCGACCGGGAGCCCGCAGGGCATCGACTTGGAGCGCGGCTGGAGCGGGTCGTATAGTCAGTTATCGCACAGCAATGGAACGCCGATGAACGTTACCCCGCAAGGCCGCGCTGCTCGGGTACGCAGGGAGGGAAGTCCGCAATACCCACTGCGCAACCTGTCGCATTTGCCCGGATGTGGCGCCTTCGTTCGTGATGGGACCGCATGTTCCAAGGAGCAAGGACAATCCTGCAGCGACATGGACTGCTCATGCTGAAAATTCTCCCGACCCTTGCTCACGTTGCGTTGATCGCCTCGATCACACTGGCCGTCCCGGGCTGCAGCAAGGAACGCTCATACCCGGTCTATCGCGAGAATCCTGCGCCAAAGGATGCGCTGCCGATTGTGGTCCGGGTCCATGATGCACCCGTGGATGTCCCCGTTCCTTCGGTCTTCGTCACGTATGAGATAGACCCACTCTGTCTCCCGCCGGTCAACAATTGGGAGGGGGTGCAGTACGAGCCGAACCAGCACAAGGTTGAGCTTCAGGCACAGCGCCTCAGTGCAACTGAATTCAGCACTATTGTTTTCAACGACGGCATGGAAGTTGCCGACTATTACGGTCGTGGCCCGTGCACTTGGACACCCGTGCTCGTGGAAGCTTCATTCGCCTTCATCATCGATGATCGTCCTATCCAAGCAACCGCATGGACTTCATTCACAAAGCTTGAAACCGAAAAACTCGCTACTACCTACGTACATCGCGCCTTACGCCCCATGACTTCAGGGGGATCGCCAGAGTGGACGCCTACCGAGCCTTCGACTTGGTACGAGAAGATGTCTCAAGATAAGCGAAAGGATTACTTCCCAATCGAAATCTCCACACGGACTGAAGGAACAGCCCAATGAATCCTGGAGCAAATGCAGCCCTCTCAGATCATGTCTACAAGGATCCGCTCCCTGAGCCCAAGGCCATTGTTACCATTGCCGGGACGGAATATCGTGTACTGGCCAGCCCAAACTCCGCCACCGGCTACCAAGGCGTCATTTACCATAATCTCGAATCCAAAGAAGTAATCGTCACCCATCGCGGTACCGAGTTCGATCGCCAGCCTTTGATTGATGGCGGCATCGACGCTGCAATGGTCACCGCAAGAGTCAACGCACAACTCGGCGATGCCCTCGCACTCACCAAGCAGGCAATCGATCTGGCTAAAGAGAATGGGTATGGTCCGGTGTACGTCACCGGCCACTCGCTGGGCGGCGCGCTTGCGCAGATCACTGCGCATCACTACAACCTCCCCGGTGATGCATTCAATCCCTACGGTGCCGCCGGGCTGGCGTATCGCCTTCCCGAAGGCCAGCCGGCCAACGCGGCACCCTTCACCAACCACGTGATGGCAGGCGACCTGGTCAGCGCGGGCGGTCCTCATTACGGCAAGGTCGAGATGTATGCGCTGCCCAGGGAACTGGAGGTTCTGCGCAACGCCGAGCACGGCCAGCGCATCGCTTCACTTGGAACACCCGGGATGAAAAGCGGCCATGTCATGTCCGCCGCAGTGGCGGTCCAGTTGGGCGACTCCCATCGATTGGTTCATTTCCTTGATCGCGTGACCGACAAGGGCCCGGTGCAGTCTGTACTCGACAATCCGCAGGCCCGGATCACAGATCCTGACGACCTGCGCCGGATTGCCGACTATCGCCGTGATGTTCATCAGCTGCGTGCGGGCACCACCGTGCTGGTCGGCGGCGGACCTGGCCTGCTGCGCGACGGGATCAATTACCTGCGCGGTACCGAGGAAGCCGGTGCATATGCCCGCCGCGAGGCTGAAGCGGAGCAGCGGGCCCGGAATGCGCTCAAGCCGGGGGAGCAGCTGATCCAGGATGCAACCGACAAGGGCTCGCCCTCGCTCGGCAATCCCGCCTTCTCTCCCAGGAGTCCATTGCAGGAAAGCATTGAGTCAACCTTGGACAAGGCAAGCTTGGATCCCAGGAAGGAAGGCCATCCAGACCATGCGCTCTACCAGCAGATTCGCGAGGGTGTATCCGCCGTGGATGCCAGGCACGGGCGCAGCTTCGATGAAACCAGTGAGCGCATGACGGCCAGCCTGCTTGCGACGGCCAAGCGCAGCGGCCTCGAACGCGTTGATCATGTGGTCCTGGGCACTCCACCCAGCGATGGCTCGGGCCCTCACATGTTCGTTGTGCAGGGAGCGCCGGAGAATCCAGCACACCTGCGGGCGTCGGTACCGATCAGCGAGGCAATCAATACGCCGGTGGAGCAGTCGCTCGCCAAAGCCGAACAGATTGCGCAGGCACAGCAGGTCGGTCAGCAGGACCACGCCCAAGAGCAGATCCGGACGGCGATGCGGATGGGCTAGGCCACCCAGCCCGCCGCACACAAAAAACCCCCCGGCTTTCGCCGGGGGTTTTTCATTTCAACAGGATGCCGGCCAGCGACCGGCACTACCGCATCAGGCAGCGACCGTCTTGGCCACGTCCTGGTATTCCTCGATCTGGTCGAAGTTCATGTAGCGGTAGATCTCCGCGCCGCTGGCGGCGATCACGCCCACATCGGCCATGTACTCCTCCTTGGTCGGGATGCGGCCCAGGCGCGAGCAGATCGCCGCCAGTTCCGCCGAACCCAGGTACACGTTGGTGTTGCGGCCCAGGCGGTTCGGGAAGTTGCGGGTCGAGGTCGACATCGCAGTGGAGCCTTCACGGATCTGCGCCTGGTTGCCCATGCACAGCGAGCAGCCCGGCATTTCCATGCGCGCGCCGGTGGCGCCGAAGGTGCCGTACACGCCTTCCTTGGTCAGCTCCGAGGCGTCCATCTTGGTCGGCGGGGCCACCCACAGGCGGGTCGGCAGGTCACGCTTGCCTTCCAGCAGCTTGGCCGCGGCGCGGAAGTGACCGATGTTGGTCATGCACGAACCGATGAACACTTCGTCGATCTTGGCCCCGGCCACTTCGGACAGGGTCTTCACGTCGTCCGGGTCGTTCGGGCAGGCCACGATCGGCTCGTGGATGTCGGCCAGGTCGATCTCGATGACGGCGGCGTACTCGGCGTCGGCATCCGGCTCCAGCAGCTGCGGGTTGGCCAGCCAGGCTTCCATCTTCTCGATGCGACGCTGCAGCGAACGCGGATCCTGGTAACCCTCGGCAATCATCCACTTCAGCAGGGTGATGTTGCTGGTCAGGTACTCGATGATCGGTTCCTTGTTCAGGCGTACCGAGCAGCCGGCGGCCGAACGCTCGGCCGAGGCGTCGGACAGTTCGAACGCCTGTTCGACCTTCAGCTCCGGCAGGCCTTCGATTTCCAGGATGCGGCCGGAGAAGATGTTCTTCTTGCCAGCCTTGGCCACGGTCAGCAGGCCGGACTTGATCGCGTACAGCGGGATCGCGTTGACCAGGTCACGCAGGGTCACGCCCGGCTGCATCTTGCCCTTGAAGCGCACCAGCACCGACTCCGGCATGTCCAGCGGCATCACGCCGGTGGCTGCGGCGAAGGCGACCAGGCCCGAACCGGCCGGGAACGAAATGCCCACCGGGAAACGGGTGTGCGAGTCACCGCCGGTACCCACGGTGTCCGGCAGCAGCATGCGGTTGAGCCAGCTGTGGATCACGCCGTCGCCCGGGCGCAGCGAAACGCCGCCACGGGTGGAGATGAACTCCGGCAGGGTGTGGTGGGTCTTCACGTCCACCGGCTTCGGGTAAGCGGCGGTGTGGCAGAACGACTGCATCACCAGGTCGGCCGAGAAGCCCAGGCACGCCAGGTCCTTCAGCTCGTCGCGGGTCATCGGGCCGGTGGTGTCCTGCGAGCCGACCGAGGTCATCTTCGGTTCGCAGTAGGTGCCCGGGCGCATGCCCTGGCCTTCCGGCAGGCCACAGGCGCGGCCGACCATCTTCTGCGCTAGCGAGAAGCCCTTGCCGGTATCGGCCGGCTGCACCGGCAGGCGGAACAGGTCGGTCGGGGCCAGGCCCAGCGCTTCGCGCGCCTTGCCGGTCAGGCCACGGCCGATGATCAGCGGAATGCGGCCGCCGGCACGCACTTCATCGAACAGCACGTCGGACTTGACCTGGAACTCGGCGATCACTTCGCCGTTCTTCAGCGCCTTGCCTTCGTACGGGCGCAGCTCGATGACGTCGCCGTGCTCCATCTTCGATACGTCCAGCTCGATCGGCAGCGCGCCGGCATCTTCCATGGTGTTGTAGAAGATCGGTGCGATCTTGCCGCCCAGGCAGACGCCACCGGCGCGCTTGTTCGGGATGAACGGAATGTCATCACCGGTCCACCACAGCACGCTGTTGGTGGCCGACTTGCGCGAGGAACCGGTGCCGACCACGTCGCCGACGTAGGCAACCAGGTGGCCCTTTTCCTTCAGCGACAGGATCTGCTGGATCGGGCCGCGCTTGCCGTCTTCTTCCGGGGTGAACGGCGCATCGTCGCGCTTGTTCTTCAGCATCGCCAGGGCGTGCATCGGAATGTCCGGGCGGGTGGTCGCGTCCGGTGCCGGCGACAGGTCGTCGGTGTTGGTTTCGCCCGGCACCTTGAACACGGTGACGGTCAGGCTCTGCGGCACTTCCGGATTGCTGGTGAACCACTCGGCATCGGCCCAGCTCTGCAGCACGGCCTGGGCGTTGGCATTGCCCGCCTTGGCCTTTTCCTGCACGTCATGGAACGCATCGAACACCAGCAGGGTCTTCTTCAGGCCGTTGGCGGCGATGGTGCCGACGCTGGCGTCGTCCAGCAGCTGCACCAGCGGGGCCACGTTGTAGCCGCCGAGCATGGTGCCCAGCAGTTCGGTGGCGCGCTCACGGCTGATCAGCGGGTTCTGCTCGCTGCCCAGGGCGATCGCCGCCAGGTACGACGCCTTGACCTTGGCCGCGTCATCGACGCCGGCCGGCACGCGGTGGGTCAGCAGGTCGAGAAGGAACTCGGCCTCGCCCTGCGGCGGGTTCTTCAGCAGTTCGATGACATCGGCCGTCTGCTGCGCGCTCAGCGGCAGCGGCGGGATGCCAAGCGCAGCGCGCTCGGCGACGTGGTGGCGGTAGGCTTCCAACATGACAACTCCCGGGTAATGCGTAGGTTGAAAAATCAAAAGTGGGCTCAGGCGTGCGGCACGATCAGCTTCAGGCCCTTGAAGTAGTCGCGGTAAAACGTGTCGTTCCAGGTGATCAGGCCATCGCACTGCAGCAGTGCGTGGGCGCCGACCATGAATTCATCCAGGCTGCGGCGGCTACCGCCGCGCTGGCGATGACGGCGGTGCATCTCGCCGGCGCGCAGTGCCGACTTGGCTTCCATCGGGTTGAAGTGCACGCCCATTTCTTCCAGCGCTTCGAGCACCTCGGCACCGCCGCGCAGCGATGCGCAGACTTCGGCCAGGGTCGCGCCGCAGACCACCACGCGGCCGCCGACCAGGCTCTGCCGGAGGATGGCTTCCACGGCATCGGCCTGCGGGCCATTGCTGAGCAGCTCGACCAGTACCGGTGAATCGACGGCGATCATCACGGCTTATTCCTCGTCGCGCACCGCGCGCACCGCCGCATCGGACGACTCGAAGCCGTCCAGGGCGAACTTGCCGCGCGCCCGTGAAATGGCATCGTCAACACTCTTGCGCAGGATGATGCGACTGCCGTCCAGCTCGACCTTCAGCAGCGTGCCCTTGGTCAGGCCGAGGGCATCACGCACCGCCTTGGGCAGGGTGATCTGTCCGCGTTCTGCAACAGTGGCTTCCATCGGTAGGCCCTCCAGAGTATGCACAAATTATACATACTTCCCCGGGCATACTTCCACCCTGAACAGGACCGGCGCCCCGCCAGCCCTTGCCTCGCAAAGGATCGGCCACAAACGTGACATACGCCATACACCTCCCCCTGTAGTCTGGAACCGATGCCGCAGGTCGGAGCCCGGCCCGGATGAACCCATTCAGTCCGGGGTTCATACTGGGACGACCGGGGCCCTCAGGCCCGCGGCGACCGCAAGCAGGCCCGCCCATGCGCGGGCCACTGCAAGCCATCCGCAAGAAGGAGTTACCCCGCATGAGCGATTCGTTCTCCACCCGCAGCCAGCTGAACGTCGGCGGCAAGACCTACGACTACTTCAGCCTGCCCACGCTGGGCCAGCGCTTCGATATCTCCCACCTGCCCTACTCGATGAAGATCCTGCTGGAGAACCTGCTCCGGCACGAGGATGGCGGCGTCACCGTCGGCAAGGACCACATCGAGGCCGTGGCCCGCTGGAACCCGGCCGCCGAACCGGACACCGAGATCGCCTTCATGCCCGCGCGCGTGGTCCTGCAGGACTTCACCGGTGTGCCCTGCGTGGTCGACCTGGCCGCGATGCGCGACGCCGTCGTCAAGCTCGGCGGCAAGCCGGAGCAGATCAATCCGCAGATTCCCTCCGAACTGGTCATCGACCACTCGGTGCAGGTCGACGTGTTCGGCAAGCCCGACGCGCTGGACCTCAACGGCAAGATCGAATTCCAGCGCAACCAGGAACGCTACGGCTTCCTGCGCTGGGGCCAGAAGGCCTTCGACAACTTCAAGGTGGTGCCGCCGAACACCGGCATCGTCCACCAGGTGAACCTGGAAAACCTGGCCCGCGTGGTGATGACCGCGGACAAGGATGGCAAGGCCGTGGCCTACCCGGATACCGTGTTCGGCACCGACAGCCACACCACCATGATCAACGGCATCGGCGTGCTGGGCTGGGGCGTGGGCGGCATCGAGGCCGAGGCGGCCATGCTCGGCCAACCGTCGTCGATGCTGATCCCGCAGGTGGTCGGCTTCAAGCTGACCGGCAAGCTGCCCGAGGGCGCCACCGCCACCGACCTGGTGCTGACCGTCACCCAGATGCTGCGCAAGCTCGGCGTGGTCGGCAAGTTCGTCGAGTTCTACGGTGATGGCCTGCAGCACCTGCCGCTGGCCGATCGAGCGACCATCGGCAACATGGCCCCGGAATACGGCGCCACCTGCGGCATCTTCCCGATCGACGCCGAGTCGCTGAACTACCTGCGCCTGTCCGGCCGCAGCGAAGAGCAGATCAACCTTGTCGAGGCCTATGCCAAGGCGCAGGGCCTCTGGCATGAGCCGGGCAGCCCGCATGCCCAGTACAGCACCACGCTGGAACTGGACATGGGCACGGTGAAGCCGTCGCTGGCCGGCCCGAAGCGCCCGCAGGACCGCGTGCTGCTGGAAGACGTGCAGAAGAACTACCGCGAAGCACTGGTCGGCATGACCAGTAACCGCGACAAGCGCAGTGATGATGTGTCCTCGTTCGTCAATGAAGGCGGCGGCGCGGCGGTCGGCAACGAGCAGCTGGCCAAGGGCTTCGCCGACATCGAGATCGAAGGCCGCAAGGTGCGGCTGAAGGACGGCGCGGTGGTCATCGCTGCCATCACCTCGTGCACCAACACCTCCAACCCGGCGGTGATGATCGGCGCCGGCCTGCTGGCCCGCAATGCGGCCGCCAAGGGCCTGAACCGCCAGCCGTGGGTCAAGACCTCGCTCGGGCCGGGCTCGCGCGTGGTCACCGACTACCTGGAAAAGGCCGGCGTGCTGAAGGAGCTGGAGAAGATCGGCTTCTACGTGGTCGGCTACGGCTGCACCACCTGCATCGGCAACTCCGGCCCGCTGCCGACCGAGGTCAGCGCTGGCATCGCCGCCGGTGACCTGGTGGTCACCTCGGTGCTGTCGGGCAACCGCAACTTCGAGGGCCGCGTGCACCCCGAAGTGAAGATGAACTACCTGGCCAGCCCGCCGCTGGTGGTGGCCTACGCCATCGCCGGCACCACCGACATCGACCTGACCACCCAGCCGCTGGGTACGGGCAGCGACGGCCAGCCGGTGTTCCTGCGCGACATCTGGCCGAGCAACAAGGAAATCGGCGACGTCATCGCTGCCACCATCGGGCCGGAGATGTTCAAGCAGAACTACGCCGACGTGTTCAAGGGTGACACCCGCTGGAACACCATCGCCTCGCCGGACGGCAACCTGTACGCGTGGAGCGATGCGTCCACCTACATCAAGAACCCGCCGTACTTCGATGGCATGACCATGCAGACCGGCAGCATCGACGACGTGCACGGCGCGCGCGTGATGGGCCTGTTCGGCGATTCGATCACCACCGACCACATCTCCCCGGCCGGCAACATCAAGAAGGACTCGCCGGCGGGCCGCTTCCTGCAGGAACGCGGCGTGCAGCCGGCCGACTTCAACAGCTACGGCAGCCGCCGCGGCAACGATGACGTGATGGTCCGCGGCACCTTCGCCAACATCCGCATCAAGAACCTGATGTTCGGTGGCGAGGAAGGCGGCAACACCCTGTACTACCCCGCCGGTGGTGGCCAGCCGGAGAAGCTGGCGATCTACGATGCCGCCATGAAGTACAAGGCCGACAAGGTGCCGCTGGTGGTCCTGGCCGGCAAGGAATACGGCACCGGCTCGTCGCGCGACTGGGCGGCCAAGGGCACCCTGCTGCTGGGGGTGAAGGCAGTCATCGCCGAGAGCTTCGAGCGCATCCACCGCTCCAACCTGGTCGGCATGGGCGTGCTGCCGCTGCAGTTCCGCAACGGCGAGAACGCCCGGAGCCTGGGCCTGGACGGCTCCGAAGTGATCGACATCACCGGCCTGCAGGACGGTGCCAGCAAGCGCGCCACGGTCACCGCGACCAAGGCCGACGGCACGAAGAAGACCTTCGAGGTCTCGGTGATGCTGCTGACCCCGAAGGAAGTCGAGTACTTCCGTCATGGCGGCCTGCTGCAGTACGTGCTGCGCCAGTTGGCCAGCAAGTAACGAAAAGGGCCGGATCCGCACGGATCCGGCCCTTTCCGTTTGCGATGCCCTCCTGTAGAGCCGAGCCTGCGCTCGGCTCTACAGAAGCGCTTACCGGCGTGGCGCATCCGGGTCGGTGCGCAGCGCCTTCAACAGGCCCCACATGTAGAACGCCAGGGTGAACGAGAACGGCAGGCCACACAGCACCACCGCCGTCTGCATCGCGCTGAAATTGCCGGCCAGCAGCAGGCCGACGCTGGCCACGGTGATGCCGGCCGCCCAGAACACGCGCAGCCAGATCGGCGCGTCATGGCCATCTTCGACGCCATCGTCAACGCGACGGGTGCACAGGTTGGCGATCATCAGCGTGCCCGAATCGACCGGGGTCAGGAACAGCACGAAGCCGATCACCACCGCGGCACCGGCCACGTACGGCGCGCCGGGCAGGTACTCCAGCAGCTTGAACAGCGTCATCGCCGCATCGTGCTGGGCCACCTCGCCCAGGATCGACTGGCCATGGTTGAGCACCAGGTCGATGGCGGTGTTGCCGAAGATCGACAGCCAGGCCAGGGTGAAGCCGAGCGGGATCAGCAGCACGCCCATGATCACTTCGCGGATGGTGCGGCCGCGCGAGATGCGCGCCACGAAAAGGCCGACGAACGGCGCCCAGGCGATCCACCACGCCCAGTAGAACAGCGTCCACGACCCGATCCATTCACGGCCCTTGGGATCGTTGAGGTACATGTCGAAGCTCTTGCGCACGAACGCGCCGAGATAATCGCCGGTGTTCTGGATCAGGCCGTCGAACAGGTGCAGGGTCGGGCCGGTGACCAGCACGAACAGCAGCAGGCCGCACAGCAGGCGCACGTTGAGGTTGGACAGCCACGCAATGCCCTTTTCCACGCCAGCGACCACGCCGATGGTGGCCACCACCATCATCACCAGCACGATGGCCACCAGCACCTGCGGCGTATCCGGGATGTGGAACAGGTAGACCAGGCCGGACTGCACCACCAGCGCGCCGATGCCGAGGTTGGTCACCATCGAGATCAGCGTGGCCAGGATGCCGAAGCCATCGACCATGTCGCCGATGCGGCCATGGATGCGCTCACCGAAGATCGGGTACAGCGCCGAGCGCAGCGCCAGCGGCAGGTCGCGGCGGTAGGCGAAGTAGCCCAGCGCCACCCCGACCAGTGCATACAGCGCCCAGCCATGCAGGCCCCAGTGCAGGAAGGTCAGCACCATCGCCTCGCGGCCGGCGGCCACGGTGCCGCCAGGCTGCCCGGGCGGGTGCAGGAAATGGTCCAGCGGCTCGTAGGCGCCGTAGTACAGCAGCGCGATGCCGATGCCGGCCGAGAACAGCATCGAGACCCAGGCAACGTAGCCAAAGGCCGGTGATTCCTCGTTGTGGCCCAGGCGGATGCGGCCGTAAGGCGAGAACGCCAGCCACAGCACGAAACCCAGGCACAGCACGATCAGCAGCATGTACCACCAGCCGAACGCGGCAGAGACCTCGGCCTGCGCCCATTGCAGCCAGTGCTCGCTGCCTTCGGGATAGAGAACGGTGAGCAGCCCCAGGATGCCGATCGACACCGATGAGCTGAGGAAGACAAAACGGTTCAAGCGCAGGGGCGAACGCTTGGGATGAGCCAGGGAAGACATGGGATCGTCTCATCAGTCCGGGGGAGCACATGGGCGGGGCCGGACCGGAAAACCGGGCCCATGGCGTGGGGCGCGAGCGCATCCTAGGGTTTATTGATTGAACGTTCAATCAATAAAAAGCATAATGGCCGGCAACCCGATCCTTCGGGTCGCAAACCGTGGAGAGACAATGCCGAAGAAAGGCGTGGAACCGGTACGGCGCGAACAGCTGATCCGGGCCACTTTCCAGACCATCGACGAGATCGGCATGGCCGACGCGACCGTCGCCACCATCGCGAAGAAGGCAGGGCTGTCCAGCGGCATCGTCGCCCACTACTTCGGCGACAAGGACGGCCTGCTCAATGCTGCAATGCGGCAGATCCTGCGCGAACTGAAGGACGCCGTCGCCCGCTACCGCGCCGAGGCCAGCGATGACCCCCGCGAGCAGCTGCGTGCCATCGTCGATGGCAACTTCGACGACAGCCAGATCAACGGTACCGCGATGCGCGTCTGGCTCACGTTCTGGGCCGCCAGCATGCATCAGCCGGAACTGGCCCGGTTGCAGCGCGCCAACGATCAGCGCCTGTTCTCCAACCTGTGCCACCAGTTCAACCGCCTGCTGCCCCATCCGCAGGCGCGCCTGGCCGCCCGTGGCCTGGCCGCGATGATCGACGGCCTGTGGCTGCGCGGCAGCCTGGTCGGCGGCCAGTTCAACGCCGACAAGTCCCGGCGCATCGCCTACGGCTACATCGACTTCCAGTTGCAGGCTGCCGCGCTATAAGCGCTTCAGCACCCGCCCCCTTCCAAGGAGTACGCCCCATGACCACCCTGCCCGTCCAACAGCTCTACATCCACGGCCAGCGCGTCGATGCCACCAGCGGCAAGACCTTCAAGACCGTCAACCCGGCCACCGGTGAGGTGATCGCCGAAGTGCAGGTTGCCAGCCAGGCCGACGTCGAGCGCGCCGTGCAGAGCGCGGCCGAGGGCCAGAAGGCATGGGCGGCAATGACCGCGATGGAGCGTTCGCGCATCCTGCGCCGCGCCGTCGAGATCCTGCGCGAGCGCAACGACGAACTGGCCCACCTGGAAACGCTGGACACCGGCAAGGCGCTGGCCGAGACCACCACGGTGGACATCGTCACCGGTGCCGACGTGGTCGAGTACTACGCCGGCCTGGCCACCGCGATCGAAGGCATCCAGCTGCCGCTGCGCGAATCGAGCTTCTTCTACACCCGCCGCGAACCGCTGGGTGTGGTGGCCGGCATCGGCGCCTGGAACTACCCGATCCAGATCGCCATGTGGAAGTCCGCCCCCGCCCTGGCCGCCGGCAACGCGATGGTGTTCAAGCCGTCCGAAGTGACCCCGTTGACCGCGATCCGGCTGGCCGAGATCTACACCGAAGCCGGCGTGCCGGCCGGTGTGTTCAACGTCGTGCAGGGCCCGGGCCGCGAGATCGGCCAGTGGCTGACCGAGCACCCGGTGATCGAGAAGATCTCCTTCACCGGCGGCGTCGCCACCGGCAAGAAGGTCATGGCCAGCGCGGCGTCCTCGTCGCTGAAGGAAGTGACCATGGAGCTGGGCGGCAAGTCGCCGCTGGTGATCTGCGATGACGCCGATCTGGACCGCGCCGCCGACATCGCGGTGATGGCCAACTTCTTCAGCTCCGGCCAGGTCTGCACCAACGGCACCCGCGTGTTCGTGCCGCGCACCATGCTGGCCGCGTTCGAGGCCGCCGTTGTCGAGCGCGTCAAGCGCATCCGCATCGGCGACCCGATGGCCGCCGAGACCAACTTCGGCCCGCTGACCAGCTTCCCGCACATGGAAAACGTGCTGCGCTACATCGAAAGCGGCAAGGCCGAGGGCGCCCGCCTGCTGGTGGGCGGCGGCCGTGCCACTGAAGGCGCGCTGGCCAACGGTGCCTACGTGCTGCCGACCGTGTTCTCCGATTGCCGCGACGACATGACGATTGTCCGGGAAGAGATCTTCGGGCCGGTGATGAGCATCCTCGCCTACGACGACGAAGACGAAGTGGTGCGCCGCGCCAACGACACCACCTTCGGCCTGGCCGCCGGCGTGGTCAGCAAGGACATCAGCCGCGCCCACCGCATCATCCACCGCCTGGAAGCGGGCATCTGCTGGATCAACACCTGGGGCGAATCGCCGGCCGAAATGCCGGTCGGTGGCTACAAGGAATCCGGCGTCGGCCGCGAGAACGGCATCTCGACCCTCGGCCACTACACCCGCATCAAGTCGGTGCAGGTCGAGTTGGGCGACTACGCCAGCGTGTTCTGACCGGCGCTCCGCCAGCACGCCCCTTCGTCCGGCCATCGCGCCGATCCGACATTCCGCCGCGACGCCTGCCCGCAGTGCGTCGCGGCCTGCAGGAGACACCCATGAGCACCCATAACGAGTACGACTACATCATCATCGGCGCCGGTTCGGCCGGCAACGTGCTGGCCACCCGCCTCACCGAAGATGCCGATGTCAGCGTGCTGCTGCTGGAAGCCGGTGGCCCGGACTACCGGTTCGATTTCCGTACCCAGATGCCGGCCGCACTGGCCTTCCCGCTGCAGGGCAAGCGCTACAACTGGGCGTACAAGACCGATCCGGAGCCCTTCATGAACAACCGCCGCATGGACTGCGGCCGCGGCAAGGGCCTGGGCGGCTCGTCGCTGATCAACGGCATGTGCTACATCCGTGGCAATGCGATGGACTACGACAACTGGGCCAGCATGCCCGGCCTGGAAGACTGGACCTACCTGGACTGCCTGCCCTACTTCCGCAAGGCCGAAACCCGTGACATCGGCCCCAACGACTACCACGGCGGTGACGGCCCGCTGCGCGTGACCACGCCCAAGGCCGGCAACAACGAACTGTTCGCTGCGATGGTCGAGGCCGGCGTGCAGGCCGGCTACCCGCGCACCGACGATCTCAACGGCTACCAGCAGGAAGGCTTCGGCCCGATGGACCGCACGGTGACCCCGAAGGGCCGTCGCTCCAGCACCGCCCGCGGCTACCTGGACCTGGCCAAGCCGCGCCCGAACCTGACCATCGTCACCCACGCGCTGACCGACCGCATCCTGTTCTCGGGCAAGCGCGCGGTGGGCGTGCAGTGGCTGCACAACGACCAGCCGCAGCGTGCGACCGCCCGCCGCGAGGTGCTGCTGTGCGGCGGCGCCATCGCCTCGCCGCAGATCCTGCAGCGCTCGGGCGTCGGCCCGGCCGACCTGCTGCGCAGCCTCGACATCGACCTGGTGCACCACCTGCCCGGCGTCGGCGCCAACCTGCAGGACCACCTTGAGATGTACCTGCAGTACGAGTGCAAGAAGCCGGTCTCGCTGGCCCCGGCGCTGAAGCTGTACAACCAGCCGGCGATCGGTGCCGAGTGGTTGTTCCTGGGCACCGGCATCGGCGCCAGCAACCAGTTCGAGGCCGGTGGCTTCATCCGCAGCGACGCCGAATTCGACTGGCCGAACCTGCAGTACCACTTCCTGCCGGTGGCGATCAATTACAACGGCTCCAACCCGATCAAGGCGCACAGCTTCCAGATGCACGTCGGCTCGATGCGCTCGCCCAGCCGTGGCCGCATCCACGTGCGCTCGAAGGACCCGCGCGAACATCCGAGCATCCTGTTCAACTACATGTCGCACGAGCAGGACTGGCGCGAGTTCCGCGCGGCGATCCGCATCACCCGCGAGATCTTCGCGCAGCCGGCACTGGCACCGTACAGCGGCCGCGAGATCTCGCCGGGCAGTGCACTGCAGACCGATGCACAGATCGATGCGTTCGTGCGCGAGCATGCCGAGACCGCCTACCACCCGTCCTGCTCGAACAAGATGGGCCATGCCGACGACCCGATGGCGGTGGTCGATGGCCAGGGTCGCGTGCACGGCCTGGAAGGCCTGCGTATCGTCGATGCCTCGATCATGCCGCAGGTGGTGACCGGCAACCTCAACGCGCCGACCATCATGATGGCCGAGAAGCTGGCCGACGTGATCCGCGGCCGCACGCCGCTGGCCCGCAGCACCGCGCCGTACTACAAGGCCAACGGTGCGCCGGTGCGCAAGCAGGGTTGACGCAGGCGGCCAGCTTGGGGCCACGGTAGTGCCGGCCGCGGGCCGGCATCTATCGGATGGCCTGTCCAGCGCAGATGCCGGCCAGCGGCCGGCACTATCCAGCAAAGAGGCTCTCCGGGGCCTCTTCGCGTTTTCCCTACGGCGGGGTATGCTGCAATGACCGGCCGTTGTCGATACGCTCAGGGTCGGAACCTAATACATCACGATTCCTGGAGGGGGAATATGAGTCTGGATCGTCCCTGGCTGCAGAGCTATCCGAAAGGCGTTCCCGCCGAAATCGACGTCAACGAGTTCCATTCGGTAGCTTCGGTCTTCGACGCTTCCGTCGCGAAGTTCCGCGACCGTCCCGCCTACTCCAGCTTCGGCAAGGTGCTCACCTATGGCGAGACCGACGCGCTGGTCGAGCAGTTCGCGGCCTACCTGCTGGGTGAGCTCAAGCTCAAGAAGGGCGACCGCGTCGCCCTGATGATGCCCAACTGCCTGCAGTACCCGGTGGCCACCTTTGGCGTGCTGCGCGCCGGCCTGACCGTGGTCAACGTCAACCCGCTGTACACCGCGCGCGAGCTCAAGCACCAGCTGATCGACGCCGGCGTGACCGCGCTGGTGGTGGTCGACAACTTCGGCGACACCGTCGAACAGGTCATCGCCGATACGCCGGTCAAGCATGTGGTGACCACCGGCCTGGGCGACCTGCTCGGCGCCAAGGGGGTGATCGTCAACTTCGTGCTGAAGTACATCAAGAAGATGGTGCCCAACTACCATCTCAAGGGCGCGGTGCGCTTCCGCCAGGCGCTCAAGCTCGGCAGCCGCCACAGCCTGCCCAAGGTCGAGATCGACCACGACGACATCGCCTTCCTGCAGTACACCGGCGGCACCACCGGCGTGGCCAAGGGCGCGATGCTGACCAACCGCAACCTGATCGCCAACATGCAGCAGGCCTCGGCCTGGATCAGCGCGTCGGGCATCGAGATGGGCAAGGAGTGGATCATCACCGCCCTGCCGCTGTACCACATCTTCGCGCTGACCGCGAACGGGCTGGTCTTCATGAAGTTCGGTGGCTGCAACCACCTGATCACCAACCCGCGGGACATGAAGGGCTTCGTCAAGGAGCTCAAGTCGGTGCGCTTCACCGCCATCACCGGCGTCAACACGCTGTTCAACGGGCTGCTCAACACCCCCGGCTTCGACACGGTCGACTTCTCCTCGCTGAAGGTCACCCTGGGCGGTGGCATGGCGGTGCAGCGCGCCGTGGCCGAGCGCTGGAAGAAGGTCACCGGCGTGACCCTGGTCGAGGCCTATGGCCTGACCGAGACCTCACCGGCGGCCTGCATCAACCCGCTCACCCTGACCGAGTACAACGGCTCGATCGGACTACCGATCCCGTCCACCGATGCCTGCATCAAGGATGACAACAGTGCCATCCTGCCGCTGGGCGATGTCGGCGAGCTCTGCATCAAGGGCCCGCAGGTGATGAAGGGCTACTGGCAGCGCCCGGAGGAAACGGCCAAGGCCATCGACGCGGACGGCTGGCTGCATACCGGCGACATGGCCAAGATGGACGAACACGGCTTCTTCTACATCGTCGACCGCAAGAAGGACATGATCCTGGTGTCCGGCTTCAACGTGTACCCGAACGAAGTCGAGGACGTGATCGCGATGATGCCGGGCGTGCTGGAAGTGGCCGCAGTCGGCGTCCCGGACGACAAGTCCGGCGAGGTGGTGAAGGTGGTCATCGTGAAGAAGGACCCGAACCTGACCGCCGAAATGGTCAAGGAGCATGCCCGGGCCAACCTGACCGGCTACAAGCACCCCAAAATCGTTGAATTCCGAAAGGAGCTGCCGAAGACCAACGTCGGCAAGATCCTCCGTCGCGAACTCCGCGATACGCCCGCCCAGTAAGGGTTTGCGGCAATTTGAACGATGCAGGGCCCGGGGCGGAAACGTCCCGGGCCCTTTCGCATGCGACGCCCCTGCGGCGGTGTAGCATCGCCGCGTGTGTGGACCGTTCGGCCCGCCGGCCACCCACCTGACACTGCGGGCCGCATGCCGAGGACCCTTCCATGAGTACCATCGAAAAGCTGCCTTCAAGCGGCTCACCGTTCGCCACCATCCGTACCGAAGACAGCGCCGACGGCGCTGCCCACTGGCTGTTCATGCACGCCGATGCCGCCACCGGGATCCGCCCCTGCTGCCGCAAGGACATGCTCGACGAAATGTGGAGCTACATGGCGGCCATCACCCGCAGCCCTGCCGAACGCCACAACGGGACATTGCGGCATTTCGTGCTGGCCTCCGACGCCGTCGCCTACAACCTGGGCGGCGACCTGGACCTGTTCACCCGCCTGATCCGCGAAGGCAACCGCGACCTCCTGCTGAACTACGCCCAGCGCTGCGTGGAGGGCGTGCACCACCTGCACACCGGGTTCGGCGGCGACGTCCGTTCGATCGCGCTGATCCAGGGTGACGCCCTCGGCGGCGGCCTGGAAATGGCGCTGGCCTGCCACACCATCGTCGCCGAGGAAGGCAGCGGACTGGGCCTGCCGGAGGTGCTGTTCGGCCTGTTCCCGGGCATGGGTGCGTACTCCTTCCTGTGCCGGCGCGTGTCCCCCCACCTGGCCGAGAAGATCATCCTCGACGGCCGGGTCTACAGCGCCGAGGAGATGCACGCGATGGGCGTGGTCGACGTGCTGGTGAAGAAGGGCGAAGGCCGGGCGGCGGTGGAAGAACTGATCCGCCAGCAGCAGCGCACGCCGCAGTCCTATCTGGCGATGAACGCCGCACGCGCCATCGCCCAGCCGGTCAGCTACGACGAACTGCTGGAGATCACCAAGGTATGGGTCGATTCCGCCCTCGCACTCGGCGACCGCTCGCTGCGCACCATGGATCGCCTGATCAAGGCCCAGACCCGTCGCGCCAGTCTCGACGCGGCCTGATTCCTCCCCTCCCCCAGGATGGGTTCAAGCCCGGCTGGCCACCGGGCTTTTTTTGAATTCACGCCACGCCTCAGCGCGCTTCACCATCGTCGGCGGCTCCGCGCATGCGGCGTTCGGCCCGCGCGTCCAGTGCGCGCCGGCCTTCCTTGATCGCCTCCTGCAGGATGCCCAGGCGCGTGCGCCATTCGGTCTTCAGCTGCCAGTCGGCCATCCGCATCAGCTCGCCGGCACGGTTGGACGCGCGCATCAGGCCAAGGTTGCTGGCCACGCCCTTGATCGCGTGGGACTGTTCGCGGAACACGTCCCAGTGAGCCGCCTCGCCGGCCTGCTCGGCCTTGCCCATGCAGCTCGCCACGTCTTCCAGGCACTGGCGGATGAATTCACGCTCGAAGCTCTCGCCCATGCCCAGCGAGGCCAGTTCGTCCAGCACGCTGCTGTCGAGCACGCCATCCTGCAGCGGCGCCGCCGGTCGCACCACCGGTGCGGCCATGGTCTTCAGCTGGGCATTGCTGGCGATCTCGGCCAGCGTATCGAGCAGGCGCACCGCAACGACGGGCTTGGCCAGGAAGGCATGTGCGCCGGCCTGGGTACAGCGCTGGATCGCCTCGGGCGTTACATCCGCACTGAGTACCAGTACCGGCGTGCGCGGACCGCCGCCGGCCTGCATCACCCGCAGTTCCTTGAGCATGTCCAGCCCGCTCATGCCCGGCATGTGCAGATCGACGATGACCGCGTCGAACTCGCTGTCGGCCAGCGCATCCAGCACCGCCTCGCCGCCGTCCACGCACAGCACGCGATGGCCGGCCTTCTGCAGCAGACGCTGCAGAACCATGCGGTTGGCCTCGTGGTCGTCGGCCACCAGGATCTGCATGCTGCGCACGCGAGCGCGATGGCGCAGGAACGGATCGGCAAAAGCGATCACGTTGCCGCCCGGGCCCGCGCCTTCGTCGCCGCTCAGGCTCGGCACCGCGCCCGGCACCTGCGGCTGCGGCGGCGCGAACGGCAGTTCGACCCAGAAGTGGCTGCCGCGCGGCGGGTTTTCCAGATAGCCGATGTCACCGTCCATCGCCTCGACCAGGCCCTTGGCGATGGTCGTGCCCAGCCCGGTCCCCTCGTGACGGCGCGCCATGCTGACGTCGGCCTGCTCGAACGCGTCGAACAGCCGTGCACGCATGGCAGGTGGCACGCCGATGCCGGTGTCGAGGATGTCGAAGCGCAACCGCACCGCCCCGCTGGCATCGGCCTGTACCACGCCGACCCGGATTTCGACCCGGCCATGGTCGGTGAACTTGACCGCGTTGCCGGCCAGGTTCAGCAGGATCTGCCGCAGGTGCCCGACATCGCCGCGCACGCGTGGCGGCACACCGTCGGCCACCTTCACCCGGTAATCCAGCCGTTTGGCCTTGGCCTGTGGCAGCAGGATCAGGCCGATCGCCTGGATCACGTCGGCCACGGCGAAGTCCTCGGCCACCACGCGCAGCTTGCCGGCCTCGATGGCCGAGATGTCCAGCACTTCCTCCACCAGTGCCAGCAGGCTGCGCGACGACGCCTGGATGGTGTTGAGGCACTCGCGCTGCTCGTCATCCAGGCGCGTGGTGGCCAGCACTTCGGTCATGCCGTTGAGACCGTTCAACGGCGTGCGGAACTCATGGCTCATGTTGGCCAGGAACCGGCTCTTGGCCTCGCTGGCGCGGCGCGCCTCGGCCATCGCTTCGGTCAGCTGCCGCAGCAGTGTCGAGAAGTACAGCGGCACCGCTGCCAGGCCCAGCCAGAGGCCGATGGCCAGGCGGAAATTCTGTTGCCAGTAGGGCGTCAGCAGCACGGTACAACCGAAGCTCACCATGGCCATCGCCACCGCCACGTACAGGTAATGGTTGCCGAAGCGCATGCCGTTGCCGACCGTCACCCACATCACCACGATGTAGACCCAGGCCAGCGGCTCGCCCATCTGCACCATGCCCGCAGCGATCAGGCCGTAGTCGGCCAGCATGCCCAGCACGCGGCGGGGATCGGAACGCGCCGGCCGCCACAGCAGCCAGCCGAACAGCAGCAGCGACAGGCTCAGGCCGGTCAGCACGATCGCCAGCACACCGACGTACTGGGTGTGCGGCAGATCGTGGCGCGGCGCCGGCAACAGCACGTAGGCCAGGATCAGGCTGATCAGCACGATGCGGACGATCTGCTGGCCGTGCTCGCTGTCCTGGCGCTGGGACAGGCGCAGCCGCAGCTGCGACAACAGGCGTTTCACGCGCCCAGCCCCGGGCGCGCGGACGCCATCGAATGCTCGGCGCAGATCTGGTCCAGCTGTTCGCGGCCGCGCAGCAGCGCGTCCACGCATCGGGGATCGAACAGCCGGCCACGCTGGGCGTAGAGATAAGCCAGGGTGGCTTCCATGGTCCATGCTTCCTTGTACGGACGGGGCGAAATCAGGGCGTCGAAGACATCGGCGACGGCCACGATGCGCGCTTCCAGCGGAATCGCATCGCCGACCAGCCCGTCGGGATAGCCGCTGCCGTCGTAGCGCTCATGATGACGCAGTGCGATCAATGCGCCAACCTGGATGAAACGATTCTGGCTGCCGCTCAGCAGTTCATGGCCAATCCGCGGGTGCCGGCGCATGATCGCCAGCTCTTCCTCGTTGAGCTTGCCCTGCTTGAGCAGCACCGCATCGGGAATGGCGATCTTGCCCATGTCATGCAGCGGCGCAGCCATTTCGATCAGGCGCACGTCCTCCTCGGGCAGCCCGAGCTGTTCGGCGATCAGTCCGGCCACGCGCGCCATGCGCTCCAGGTAGGCGCTGGTGCCGGCGTCACGGAACTCGATCGCCCGCGCCAGCCGCGACAGCGTTTCGCGCTCGCGCTCTTCGACCTCATGCATGCTGGCCAGCAGGCGCTGCTCCAGCGACAGCGCCCGTTGCTTCACGTTCTCGGTCTGCTGGCGCAGCTGCAGCAGGTTGTAGCAGCGCGCACGCAGTTCGCGCGGGCGGATCGGCTTGACCAGGAAGTCGATGACGCCGGCTTCCAGTGCCGCCTGGCGGATCGGCTCGTCACCGACCACCGTGATCAGGATCACCGGAATGTCGCGGTGCTTGGGCAGGCGACGGAAACGACGGGCGAATTCCAGCCCATCCATCTCCGGCATGCGGTAATCGAGCAGCAGCAGGTCGACCGGATGGGCTTCGCACCAGGCCAATGCGGTCAACGGGTCTCCGAAGTCATACACGCTCAGTTCCGGCGCGATGTCTTCGATGACGTGACGCAGCATCGTCCGTGCGGAAGTCTGGTCGTCAACGATGACGATGTTCAACGCGTACTCTGCCTGGTTTTTCGACCACGCTGGATCATCAGCAGGCGAGGATACTCTGCCGCTGCGAACGCTCGCACCCTGCATCGGCCTGACTCCCGTGTCATGCGTCCCGATTCATGATCGTCATCACAATGTGAAGCGGACTCCCCACACCGTGCCCTCCCCCTGGCGCCGATCAAGCCATAACAGGCGTCAAGGTAGTGCAATTACGATACGCCGAGTGCGGGACGCGTCAATCGCGCCGTCTCGTTTCGGGACGGCGCGCACAATCGGGAGTCAAAAAGGCGACTTACTGCTCCGGACGCATGTACGGGAACAGCAGTACATCGCGGATCGAGCTGCTGCCGGTCAGCAGCATCACCAGACGATCCACGCCGATGCCGAGGCCGCCGGTCGGTGCCATGCCGTACTCCAGCGCACGGATGTAGTCGGCGTCGTAGTGCATGGCCTCGTCATCACCACCTTCCTTCGCGGCCACCTGGGCCTGGAAGCGCTGGGCCTGGTCTTCCGGATCGTTCAGCTCGGAGAAGCCGTTGGCCAGCTCCTTGCCGTTGACGAACAGCTCGAAGCGGTCGGTGTAGCCCGGGTCATTGTCGTTGGCACGGGCCAGCGGCGAGACCTCCACCGGGTGGTCGGTGATGAAGGTCGGCTGGATCAGGGTGTGCTCGACGGTGGCCTCGAAGATCTCCAGCAGCAGCTTGCCCCAGCCGTAGGACGGCTTGACGCGGATCTTCAGGCGCTCGCAATGGCGCAGCAGCGCGTCGCGGTCGGTACAGTCGGCGACGGAGATTTCCGGGTTGTGGTGGCGGACTGCCTCGTCCATGCGCCAGCGGCGGAACGCCGGGCCCAGGTCGATCTTCGCGCCATCCCACTCGACCTCGGTGCTGCCGTTGACGGTCCTGGCCACGTCACGGATCACGCCTTCGGTCAGGTCCATGATCTCGTTGTACGTGGCGTAGGCCTCGTACAGCTCCATCATGGTGAATTCCGGGTTGTGGCGGGTGCTGACGCCTTCATTGCGGAAGTTGCGGTTGATCTCGTACACCCGCTCCAGGCCACCCACGGTCAGGCGCTTGAGGTACAGCTCCGGCGCCACGCGCAGGTACAGGTCCAGGTCCAGCGCATTGTGGTGGGTGGTGAACGGCTTCGCCGCCGCGCCGCCGGGGATGTAATGCATCATCGGCGTCTCGACTTCCAGGAAGTCGCGGCTGTCCAGCCATGCGCGCATGGCGCGGATGATCTTGGAGCGCTTGATGAAGACCGCGCGCGACTCCGGGGTCACGATCAGGTCGACGTAGCGCTGGCGATAGCGCTGCTCGACGTCGGCCAGGCCGTGCCACTTGTCCGGCAGCGGGCGCAGCGACTTGGTCAGCAGGCGGATCGACTCGGCCTTGACCGACAGTTCGCCGGTCTTGGTGCGGGTCAGGCCGCCTTCGACGGCGATGATGTCACCCACGTCCCAGCCCTTGAACGCGGTGTAGGCATCGCCCAGCACGGCACCCTGCAGGAACAGCTGGATGCGGCCGGACTCGTCCTGGATCTGCGCGAAGCTGGCCTTGCCCATGATGCGCTTGGCCATCAGGCGGCCGGCCATCTTCACCTGGCGGCCGTTGCCTTCCAGCGCCTCGGCGGTCCACTGTTCGGCATCGGCGAATTCTTCCTGCAGGCGGCCGGCGAAGTCCTCGCGACGGAAATCGTTCGGATACGCGATGCCCTGCCCACGCAGCGCTTTGAGTTTCTCGCGGCGCTCGGCGATCAACTTGTTTTCGTCGACGGGGGGGGTATCGGTAGCTTCGCTCATGGATCTGCGGGAATCGTGTAGTGAGGGGGGATGCAGCGCCCGGCACAGCCGGTTGCCCAGCATACCAAAACCGCCCTGCCCCAGCCGGGAGAAGGGTCAGATCCCTTTGCTGCGCAAAGGCATCCGACCCCGTCCGGGACCCTGCCTGGACCCTGGATGTCTACCTGTTGCCGGGGAAGGCCTGCCGCAACTCATCCACCAGCACCCGCTGGTTCTCCGAATAGTCCACCGGCACCGAGACCAGGTGCACCCCACCCTCGTTGAACGCAGCTTCCAGGGTCGGGATGAACTGCTCGATGGCGGTCACCTCGTGGCCCTTGCAGCCGTAGGCCTCCGCGTACTTCACGAAATCCGGGTTGCTGAAGGTCATGCCATAGTCGGTGAAACCATCCACCGCCTGCTTCCAGCGGATCATGCCGTAGGCACCGTCGTTGAGGATCAGCACCACCAGGTTCAGGCCCAGCCGACGCGCCGTCTCCAGCTCCTGGCTGTTCATCATGAAGCCGCCGTCGCCACATACCGCCAGCACCCGTCGTTGCGGGTACAGGATCGAGGCCATGATCGCCGACGGCAGGCCCGCGCCCATGGTCGCCAGCGCGTTGTCCAGCAGCAATGTGTTGGCCACCTGGGTGCGGTAGTTGCGCGCAAACCAGATCTTGTACATGCCGTTGTCCAGCGCCACGATGCCATCCGGTGGCATCACCTGGCGCACGTCGTGCACCAGCCGCTGCGGGGTGAACCGGGCCTCTTCGGCACGGTCGGCCAGGTGCTCGAGGATGGTTGCGCGCAGCGGCAGCAGCGCATCGGCATTGGGCACTGCACCTTCGATGCGATCGGCCAGCTGGGTCAAGGAACGGCCGATATCACCGATCACCTCCACCTGCGGGAAGTACACCTGCTCCACCGCCGCCTGCGAGTAGCCGATATGGATCACCGTCGGCCCACCCGGGCGCATCACGAACGGCGGCTTCTCGGTGACTTCGTGACCGATGGTCACGATCACGTCGGCCTGGTCGATCGCCATGTGCACGTAATCGCGCTCGGTCAGCGCCGCGGTGCCCATGTACAGGCCCGAGCCCCCGGCGACCGCGCCCTTGCCCATCTGCGTGGTGAAGAACGGAATGCCGGCGCGCAGCACGAACGCCGACAGCGCCTCGCTCGACTGCGGCCGCGACGCCGCCGAAGCGATCATCAGCAGCGGACGCCGGGCGTTGCGGATGATCTCCGCCGCGCGGTCCAGCGCTTCCGGGCTGGCGACCGGGCGGTCCACCGCGTGCGGCGGGATCAGCGCCGCGCCCTCGACCTCATCGGCGGCGATGTCCTCGGGCAGCTCCAGCAGCACCGGGCCTGGCCGCTCTTCCTGGGCAACCCGGAACGCCTCGCGGACGATGGTCGGGATCGTGCGCGCCGAGACGATCTGCCGCGCCTGCTTGGTCAGCGGCTTCATCGTGCTGACGATGTCGACGATCTGGAAGCGCGCCTGCTTGCTGGCCACGATGCCCTTCTGTCCGGTGATCAGGATCACCGGCCACGCACCGAGCAGCGCATAGGCGGCGCCGGTGGTGAAGTTGAGCGCGCCCGGACCGAGCGTTGCCAGGCATACGCCCGGCTTGCCGGTCAGGCGGCCGTAAGTGGCCGCCATGAACACCGCCGCCTGTTCGTGGCGGGTGATGACCAGTTCGATGCTGGAATGGCGGAGCGACTCGACCACGTCGAGGTTTTCTTCGCCGGGAATACCGAAAATGCGCTCGACGCCTTCGTTCTCAAGTGCGGCGACGAGCAGATCTGAACCCTTGGACATCGGATGCCGTCCTTTGTGCTGGACTGATGGTGGATCGTTGCAGGAAGGATGAGAGCCGCGCGTCAATGCTTGTCGAACCACACTGTCTGCGCGTTGACGAATTCACGGATGCCGAAGTGCGAGAGCTCGCGGCCGAAGCCGCTCTTCTTCACGCCGCCGATCGGCACGCGGGGGTCGGAAGCGGAGAAGCCGTTGACGAACACGCCGCCGGTCTGCAGCCGGCGCGCCAGCTGCATGGCACGGGCGCGGTCGCCGGTCCACAGGTTGCCGCTGAGGCCGAATTCGCTCTGGTTGGCCAGTTCCACCGCATGGTCGGCATCGCGGGCGCGGCTGATCGAGGCCACCGGCCCGAACGTCTCCGTATCAAAGGCCTGCATGCCCGGCTCCACGTCCGCCAGCACGGTGGGCGCATAGAACGCGCCCGGGCGATCGAGCTGATGGCCACCGACGAGCAGCTTCGCGCCTGCGTCCACCGAGGCGCGCACCTGCGCGTCCAACTGTTCCAGCAGGTCCTGGCGTGCCATCGGCCCGATGCGGTTGCCTGCCTCGCGGCCATCGCCGATGGTCAGTGCCTGCACCTTCTGGCAGAACTGCGCGACGAAGCGGTCGTACACCGCGTCTTCAACGATGATCCGCTTGCCGGCAATGCAGACCTGCCCGGTATTCTGGAAGCGCGAGGCCACCGCCGCCTCCACGGCAGCGTCCAGATCGGCATCGGCCAGCACGATGAACGGATCCGAGCCCCCCAGCTCCAGCACCACCTTCTTCAGCGCCTGCCCGGCCTGGGCGGCGATGCTGCGGCCGGCGGCCACGCTGCCGGTCAGGGTGACTGCCGCAATGCGGTCATCGGCAATCGCGCGGCTGGTGCCCTCGCGGCTGATGTTGGCGGCGATGAAGGTGCCTTCCGGCAGCCCCGCGTCGCGCCAGGCGGCGTCGAGCAGCTGCGCGGTACCGACAATGTTCTCGGCCGGCTTCAGCAGGAAGCCGTTGCCACCCATCAGGATCGGCACCGCCGCGCGCATCACCTGCCAGTACGGGAAATTCCACGGCATGATGCCCAGCACCACGCCCAGCGGCAGGTAGGACACGTAGGCCTTGTCATCGGGCACCTGGGTGGGTTCGTCACGCAGGAACTGCGCGCCGTGGTCGGCGTACCAGTCGCACAGCACGGCGCACTTCTCGATCTCGGCCAGTGCTTCGGCCTGGACCTTGCCCATTTCGGCAGTGGCCAGCGCGGCCAGCTTTTCACGGTCACGGCGCAGTACGGCGGCCATCGCACGCAGCACTGTGGCCCGCTGTTCGAGGCTGCTGGCGCTCCAGGCGGCGAAGCCGGCCTGGCCACGCTCGAGGATCGCATCCAGTTCGGCATCGGTGGCGAAGGGATGGCTGGCGATCTGCTGGCCGGTAGCCGGATCGCGGGAAATGGCGGTGGTGGGGGCAGCGGACATGCAGGGCTCCTGTTGTCTCGACAACGGGCGGTGGCCCGTCTTCTGCACAGGAATGTGGACCCGATTGGCGGAGGCAACAAGGCGTCTGCCTATCCTGTGACCGGCACTTACCTGGCTGAATGGGGGCTCTTGGCAGGGCTGCGCCCTGCACCCGCAGAGCAACTGCAACAGCCGAAGCAGCAGCAACAGCGGGCTATCCGTGGGATGGCGAGGTGCGTCCGGTTGCGGGAGACGCCGTAAACCCGTCCTTGGGGGCTTGGCCGCGGCATCCATGCCGCGGACACTCCCGCAACCGGACCCACCCCGCCTTCGACGGTTTTCCGCGATCTGCCGGAAATACTCTTGGGAATTTCTTTCGATATCTGACAGATGTGTCGACCAACGTCGACACCCACCAACAGCCGCGCGGAAACTGTCAAAGGCGGGGCGGTGTGGGTTGGCAGGACCGTTGGCGCCATGGATGGCGCCATCGAGCCCCCAAGGATGGGTTTACGGCGTGTCCTGCCAACCCACACCGCCCCGCCATCCCACGGAATGCCCGCTGTTGCTGTTGCTTCTGAGGTTGCCGGCCAGCGGCCGGCACTACCGCGGGTGCAGGGCTGCAAGCCCTGCCGAACAGCCCTACTTTCGCGGCAGGTAGGTCACCAGGGAAAGATCGTGCCGGCTCTCCGGCACCAGCGCCACGTACTGCAGGTCCAGCAGCCCGCGCGTGGGATGGTTCAGCTTCTTCGCACCCTCATCGAACCGGCGCACGTCGTGCTCCGGCCACCACTGGCGGAATTCTTCGCTGTGCGCGGCGAGGTCCTCGACCAGCGCCAGGAACGGCGCCTTGTCCGGCGCCTGCGCCATCGCCGCGCGGAAGCCGGCCAGCAGGCCGCGGGTCATTTCTTCCCAGTTGAGGATCAACGTGCGGTACGGCCGGTACAGGAACATCAGCCGCAGCGTGTTGCGCTCATGCGGCGCCAACTGGCTGTAGTCCACGAACAGATCGGCAATGGCCGGATTCCAGGCCAGGATATCGAAGCGGGTGTTGCGCACGTAGGCCGGGATCGGCTGCATCGCCTCCACCAACTGGCGCAGGCCATCGGTCACGCTCTCGTCCGGCGACTCCAGCGGCACGCCGTAGCCGGACAGCGCAAACGCATAGGCGCGCTCGTCGTCGCTCATGCGCAGCACCTGTGCCAGCCGCTCCAGCACCTCGGGCGAGGCGCGCACTTCACGGCCCTGCTCGATCCAGGTGTACCAGCTGACACTGACCCCGATCGCCAGCGCGACTTCCTCGCGTTTCAGGCCCGGGGTACGCCGGCGCCCGGCCGGCAGGCCGAGCGTGGCGGGGTCGACACGGGCGCGGCAGGCCTTGAGGAAGCCGCCCAGTTCCTTGCGTTCACTTTCGCTGCGCATCATCGCCCTCCGTTGCGGAAGGCGATGCTATCCGCGCAGGCGCGTCGATCAGGCATCGACGCGCTTGGAGCCCACGGCCAGGCCGGCCTTCAGGCTGGCCTCGACGAACTCGTCCAGGTCGCCGTCGAGCACCTTCTGCGTATCCGAGCGCTCGATGCCGGTACGCAGGTCCTTGATGCGGCTCTGGTCGAGCACGTAGTTGCGGATCTGGCTGCCCCAGCCGATGTCGGACTTGGTGGCTTCCACCGCGTCCTTCTCGGCGTTGCGCTTCTGGATCTCCAGCTCGTACAGCTTGGCGGCCAGCATCTTCATCGCGTTGTCGCGGTTCTGGTGCTGGCTGCGGCCGGTCTGGCAGGCCACGACGATGTTGGTCGGGATGTGGGTGATGCGCACCGCCGACTCGGTCTTGTTCACGTGCTGGCCACCGGCACCGGACGAACGGTACACGTCGGTACGCAGGTCGGCCGGGTTGATGGTGATGTCGATGTTGTCGTCGATTTCCGGCGACACGAACACCGAGGTGAAGCTGGTGTGGCGGCGATTGTCCGAGTCGAACGGCGACTTGCGCACCAGGCGGTGCACACCGGTCTCGGTCTTCAGCCAGCCATAGGCATAGTCGCCTTCCACGCGCAGCGTGGCCGACTTGATGCCAGCAACGTCGCCGCCGGAGACTTCCATCAGCTCGGTCTTCCAGCCACGCGATTCACACCAGCGCAGGTACATGCGCAGCAGGATCTCGGCCCAGTCCTGGGCTTCGGTACCACCGGCACCGGCCTGGATGTCGACGAACGCGGCCGCATTGTCCATCTCGCCGGAGAACATGCGCTGGAACTCCAGCTTCTCCACGTGCGCCTGGTGCTTGTCGAGGTCGGCGACCACGGCCAGAGCGGTTTCCTCGTCCTGCTCGGACTCGGCCAGCTCCAGCAGCTCGGTGGCGTCGTTCAGGCCATCGAGCACCGAGGCGATGCCGCCCACGGTCTTTTCCAGGCTGGAACGCTCGCGGCCCAGGTTCTGGGCGTATTCGGCGTTGTTCCAGACGTCGGGGCTTTCCAGCTCCCGCGTTACTTCTTCAAGACGCTCTTTCTTGGCGTCGTAGTCAAAGATACCCCCGAAGCGACAGCACGCGATCAGTCAGATCGGTGATGCGCTGGCGGACAGGATTCAGTTCGATCATGTCGGCGGTCGTGCATTCAAAAGATGACTGGTAATGATACCGCAGGCGGCGGGTGCCCGGAATGAGGGCCCGGGCAGGCTGCGGGCGGGCGCGGGCGTGGTCCACCGCCGCAGCCTCCGGACCGGGCGATGGCCGCCATGGGCCGGGAGCGGCTGAGCGGCAGCCGCCCCCCCGCAGGGCATCGATGCTCTGCGGCCGACGGCGGTGTCCCCGGCCCAACCCACCGGACCGCGGCCGCCAGCCGATCACTACTTCACCTCGAACTCGCCCACCAGCACGGTCTCGGCACGGTCCTTCAGCCGCATCGTCACGCTCTGGTCCTTCTGCTTCGGCGTACCCCAGTGGGTGGTCAGGCGCAGCATGAGCGTGGTGGCACCGGTGACCAGCTGCTGGCGGCTGCCGAAGTAGTTGGCCTCCACCTTGTACTTGCCCGGCTTGGCGTTGCGCAGCGAGAACTGCTCAGGGCCATAGCCACCGGTGAAGTCCTCCGACATCTGCCCTCCCTGGTAGGTCAGGCGATTACCGTAGTACGCGCGCTCGCCGTTCGGGTCGGTCACCCACAGGTCCATGTCGCTGTTGTCGGCATCCCAGGACAGCACCACGCGCAGGTCCAGCGGCATTGCCTGCAGCAGGCGCGGGTCGATGGCCGAGGTATCCAGCCGCGGCGTGCTGCGTGCCACCAGGTTGGTCAGCTCATCCAGGGCAACCAGCGCGATGCCGTCAAAGCGGCTGTCCCACGGCCGCACCACCACCTGGTACAGCGGCGCCAGGGCCTGCTGCGGCTGGCCGGCCGCTGCCAGTGCCAGGCCCAGGTCACGGAAGCTCTGCGGTTCCTCCTGGCCCATCGCCAGCACCTGCTCGAATACCGGCACCGCCAGTGCGGGCGCGTCGGCCTGCATCAGCCGGTAACCGAGCACGCGCAGCAGGTGGCGGTTGTCCAGCTCCATCTCGGCCAGGTTCGAAAGCACCCGCAGCGCCAGTTCGCGCTGGCCCTGCTCCATCAGCAGGTCGGCCACATCGAGGAAGAACGCGCTGCTGTCGGCGTGGGCATCGCGCTCGGCCAGATAGCGGTCATAGAGCTGCGACGGCGGCCCCTGGCGCAGGCGCCGGGCGACGGCCGAGTCCGGCTGCCATGCCGCCAGCTGGATGCCGAGCTGGCCATCGTTGGCGGCTGCAGCGGCATCGACCGAGCCGCCGGTGACCACAATCGAATCCAGTGCATTCTCCGACGCGGGCGCCGGACGACGCGCGCGTGCGCTGCTGGCCTGCATGCGCTGTTCTGCCGCCGCGGCCATCGGTGCAGGCGCGGGCGGTGCCGCGGGCGCCGGTGCGACGAGCATCGCCATCGGCGCTGACTCGGCAGGATAGTCGGCCGAAGCAACGTCCAGCGCTGTTTCCTTGGCCCGCGGCGGCGCACCCTTCGGCCAGCTGCGGCTCCACCACTGCTGGCGCTCCTTCCGGCGCGCAGCCACCTGGTCCAGGCGCTCGCGATCAGCAGCAGCGCGGTCAGTCACCTGCCGTGCGAACCGCGCATCGTAGTCCGCGCGCAGCTTGCCGGACGGACGGATGGCATAGCGCAGGTAATCCTCCAGCGTCTCCAGCACGATCAACGAGGTGTCCGGCCCGACCAGGCCAAACTGCTGCGACAGGCGCTGCATGGCCTCGCGGTTGCCGCGGCGGTCGACGGCCAGTTGCTGCAGGCGCGCCTGCGCCCACAGGCCGGCCAGCAGTTCGCCGTCATCGCTTTTCTGCGTGGCCGGCAGCGCCTGCCATTCGCCGCCACCCACGCGCACCCGCATCGGCACGCCGTCGGCTGCCAGTCGTGCATGCAGCCACAGCCAACCCTGGGCTTCACTGCGACGGTCGATGACCACGTCCTGCACGCCGCGCCCCGCATCGACCTGCACATCCAACGGCGACGCCAGCAGCGCATGCGCGGCCGCATCGACATCCTTGCCCAGCGCGACGAAGCGGCCGCCATGCGCCTCACTCCAACCCCGCAGTCGCACGGCATCGGTGCGCGCGCCGGCGCTGCTGACCGCAAACAGGCGTTGATCCGGCGCCATCGCCGGCAGCTGTTCCGGTCCATAGGTCAGCAGGCCATCGCTAAACAGCAGGTATTCCTTCACGCTCGATTGCGGCTGCCACTGCGCCAGCGCGCTGGCACCGTCCGGGCGCACGGCCTGCAGGGCTGCGCGCAGCTCGCTCCAGTTGCCGGCGCGGATACGGAATCGACGCACCGGCTCGGCGCGATCCCGCAGCACGGTCAACGCCACGCTGCCGTCACCCAGCGCAGCGAAATAGCGATCCAGCAGGGCGAACTCACGTGTGCGATCGCGCTGGCCCGCCGAGCCGGAACCGTCCCACAGCAGCCCGATTTCGCTGGGCAGCGTGCGCGGCGTGCTGCTGGCCGCCAGCGGCAGCTGCGCCAGCAGGTAATGGCCGTCCTGCCAAGGCGCCACCTGCACCTGTGCCTGGCGGGCTGCCGGCAGGCTCCACTGCAGTTGCTGCGGCAGCTGCCCGCCCCTGCCCTGCCACTGCAGCTGGCCCGCACTGATGCGGAAGGGCGCCGTACCCACGGTGGCCGTGTCGGGGGCCTGCAGTTTCAGCTCAACCGAGGCTGCACCGGCGGCAAACTGCAGCGGCAGTGTCCACTGCCAGCCTTGGCCGGCGAAGGCCAACGGCTCGCGGATCACCAGCTGCACGCGCCGGCTGCCGCCGGCCGGCAGCGGATAGATGCGCAGCCGGAACTGGTTGCCGGCGGTCTGTTCCAGCAGCCCCGGGTCGACGCCACGACGGGCGATCTCCTCGAACACCTGGCGGCCGCGGTCCTTGGGCACCGGCACCGCGTCACGCATCTCGCCGTTGATATCCAGCGCGAAGCCGCTGATCTGCTGGCCATCGGCCAGCGGGAACTGCAGCTCGCCCTCCAGTACCCGCCGGTTGGGGTTGTGGAATTCCAGCGTGATCCGGGTCTGGGCGATGCCGGCCTGCACTTCGCCTTCGATGCGGGCTTGTCGTAATTGAACCGGCTGCTCAGCCGCCGGCGCGATCAGCAGCGGCGTGGCGGACTGCGGCCGGGAGATCGTCGGCGACTGTGCGCCAATGGGCCAAGCCGCAAGGGCCAGCAGCAATACGGTGCAGCAACGGGTGAAGACCATGACCGGACTCCAGTGGGATCGTAAATGCTTGAACGCATCAGTTCGACGATCGGGGTTGACGTCGTACGACGCTGGCCCTCAATTCCTCCATTGCCCACCATGGGGAACAAGTCCGCCCTGCCAAGGATGCCTATGAGACACGCCCCGCTCGCCTTCCTGCTCGCCCTGCCAGGATCGATAGCCACAGCCGCCCCAGAATCCCACGAAGGGTTGTTCTATCAGCACCTGGACTGGGTTGTCGCCTGCGACAATACCCGTACCTGTCGAGCTGCCGGCTACTCCGGCAGCAGTGACAGCCCTTTGAGTGTCCTGCTCACCCGTGAGGGTGGGCCAGATCAAGTGATCGAGGGCCGCCTGGCACTGCAACCGGACAAGGGCCAGGCCCAGCCCAAGGGCCTTCTGAACCTGCGAATTCAAAAGCAGGACTTGGGCGCTTTGACGCCGGACACCGTGGCCGGCATGTACTCAATGAGTGCCACCCAGACCCGCGCACTGCTGTCCGCATTGGTTAGTGATGGAGGAATCAAGGTAACCGATAACACCGGCCAGCGCTGGACGCTTTCGGACAAGGGGGCGGCAGCTGTGCTGCTGAAGATTGACGAATACCAGGGTCGTTTGAGTACTCCGGGCGCGATGCTGCGCACAGGCAGCTCACCTGAAGCCGGAGTGTTGGCCGCGCAACCAGCAACGGTGATCCGTCAGGCATCCACGCTGGACTCTACGCGCGATGACGCGGCACTCACCACGATTGCGGCCTCTGTGGAACTCAGAGCTGCATTGCTCGCCACCCCCAAAGGACCACAATGCGAAGGACTACTCGCAGCCAAACTGGATCCTTCGATCAGCAACTCACCACTGAAGGTCCGCCGCCTGGACGCAGTGCATCTCCTGGTCAGCGTTCCGTGCTGGCATGCGGCCCAAAACGACGGTGTCGGCTACTGGGTCATTCGCGAGCAGCCCCCATTCCAATCGAGCTGGGTAACCAATGATGCCTACCACTATGAGAATGGCCAGATCGTTGCCTATAGAAGGGAGCTTGGTCCAGTCGAATGCACATTCGAGTACACGTGGACCTGGAATGGCGCACGCTTCATTGGAACCTCCGCCGTGAGGGGTGTCATGTGCGGTCCTCACGCGCTCGATGGCGTCTGGAAGCTGCCGACTCTCGTTTCAGAAATACGCTGATTCCGGAACTTTCGCTCCACCAATGACGGATGACCCACCTCAACGCGACTCTCTTCCCCACGAGTAAGGATGCCGATGCGACCCTCCCTGCCCGCCGCCCTGCTGGCCCTGGCCTGCCCAGTGAGCGCCATTGCCGCTGTCCCCGCCAAGAGCCTTTACTTCCAGCATCACGACTGGATGCTGGCCTGCGACAACACCCGTACCTGCCGCGCCGCCGGCTACCAGGACGATGACGACGCCAACTTGCCGGTGTCGGTGCTGCTGACTCGCAAGGGCGGACCCGGCCAGCCGGTCAGCGCCGAACTGATGCTGGGCCAGTACGACGAGGTCAAGCTGCCGACACAGCTGTCGCTGCAGATCAACGGCAAGGATCTGGGCGCACTGTCGTTGACCGCAGACACGGCGACACTGTCTACAGCGCAGACCAAGGCACTGCTGGCCTCGCTGGCGCGCAGCAGCCGCATCGTGGCGGTCGGCAACGATGGCCAGCGCTGGACGCTGTCCGATCGTGGCGCCTCGGCGGTGCTTCTGAAGATGGACGAATTTCAGGGCCGGCTGGAGACTCCCGGCGCGCTGATGCGCAAGGGGTCGCGCGCCGAAGCCTCAGTTCCTCCCGCACTTCCGGTGCCTACGCTGGTTCTGGCGCCATTGGTGGCGGCACGAGCCACCGATGCCGCACTGGAACACTCACCCGCACTGCGCGCGGCGCTGGCCGCGGCCAACCCGGGCGGCGACTGCGTCGCACTGACACCCGAAGGCCTGCCGATGGTGGATGGCCCGCAGGCGCTGCGCGTGACCCGGCTGGGGAGGACTTCCCTGCTGGTGTCTACGCTCTGCTGGCGTGGCGCCTACAACGAAGGCATCGGCTACTGGGTGGTGAACGATGCGCCGCCCTTCAAGGCCACGCTGGTGACCGCATCGGGCGGCGATGACGATGGTCGGGTAATCAGTTCGGCGCACAAAGGCCGCGGCTTAGGCGATTGCTGGTCCACCGCGAGTTGGGGCTGGGACGGGGGCCACTTTGTGCAGACCGATGAATCCACCTCCGGCCTGTGCCGGCTGGTCGCGGCCGGGGGTGCATGGCACATGCCGACGCTGGTGACCGAGGTGACGCCCTGAGCTTGGCCAGTTGATTGGATCCACGCATGGCGTGCCGCCCACGGCCCCCGCACGCGAAGCGTCGCTCAAACCGGCAGGCAGTGCTCCACGATCAGCTGGATGGCGCTGCCGCCACGGTAGTCATCGCAGGCCAGCCGGTAGGCCAGGTGGACGTGACGTGACGGCGCGTTGCCGTGCCAGCCGCCGAAATGGATGGCGTTGATCGTGCCGGGTACGCCGGGCAGGCGCAGTTCCAGCTTCAGGTGACGCTCCTTCAGCACGCGCCAGTTGGCCACTTCGAAGTGGCCGTCGAACAGTGGCTCGGGGAAACCCTGGCCCCACGGCCCGGCCAGGCGCAACGCATCGGCGTGGCGATGGTCCAGCTCGTCCGCGGCCAGCTCGCCGTCACTGAGCACCTGCTGCTGCAGTGCCGCCGGATCGAGCATCTCCAGCACCACCGCGACGAAGGCGGCCTTGAAGTCATCGACGTGGTCACGCCGCAGGCTGAGGCCGGCCGCCATGGCGTGGCCACCGAAGCGTTCGATCAGGCCCGGGTGGCGCGCATCGACCAGCGCCAGGGCGTCACGGATGTGCAGGCCGGGAATGGAGCGCGCCGAGCCTCGCAGGGTGTCGGCGCCGGGTTCGGCCGGGGCGAAGGCAATCACCGGACGATGCAGGCGATCCTTCATCTTCGATGCGACCAGGCCAACCACACCCGGATGCCAGTCGGCATCGAACAGGCAGGCCGCCACCGGTCGCTGCCCCGACATGTCGAGCACCACGCGGGTCAACGCCTGCTCGGCGTCATCGGTCATCGACTGCTGCACCGCACGGCGTTCTGAGTTGATCTGCTCCAGCGTCTGCGCGATCTCGCGCGCCTGGCGCGGGTCTTCGGTCAGCAGCAGCGCGATGCCCAGCGCCATGTCTTCCAGCCGGCCCGCGGCATTCAGGCGCGGGCCGAGCGCGAAGCCGATGTCGGTAGCAGTGAGCCGCGCGGCATCACGGCCGCTGGCTTCGATCAGCGCACGCAGGCCGACACAGCCCTGCCCCGCGCGCAGGCGCCGCAGGCCCGCGCTGACCAGTGCCCGGTTGTTCGGATCCAGCGCCACCAGGTCGGCGACGGTGCCGACCGCCACCAGGTCCAGCAGCGTGGTCAGGTCCGGCCCCTTGCCATCGGCGAAGACGCCGGCCTCGCGCATGTGCCGGCGCAGCGCCATCAGCACGTAGAAGATCACCCCGACGCCGGCCAGTGACTTGCTGGGGAAGGCATCACCGTCGAGATTGGGATCGACGATGACATCGGCCGGCGGCAGCTGCGGCCCGGGAAGGTGATGGTCGGTGACCAGCACCTGCCAGCCACGCGCCTTGGCCGCGGTCACGCCCGCATGGCAGGCGATGCCGTGATCGACGGTCACCAGCAGGTCCGGCTGCAGCGCGGCCAGTTCCTCCACCAGCGACGGCGACAGGCCATAGCCATGCACCATGCGGTTCGGCACCGCGTGGAAGACGTGTTGCGCGCCGAGCATGCGCAGGCCGCGCACGCCGACCGCACAGGCGGTGGCGCCATCGCAATCGAAATCGCCGACCACCAGGATGCGCCTGTCATTGGCGATGGCCTCGATCAGCAGACCCACCGCATCATCGATGCCGGTCAGCAGCTCCGGCGCGTGGAGGCTGCCCAATTTCGGCAGCGCCAGCTCTGGCGTACCTGCGCCACGGCTGGCATACAGGCGCGCCAGCAGTGGCAGCGTGCCCTCTGGCCAGCTGCCGGGTACGACCGCATCGCGGCGGCGGATCATCGGCGTATCGGAGGAGGAGTGCGCAGCATCGGCGGCAAGGGACATCGGCATCGCCGGGTTGCGGAAGACATCCCCATGATAGCGCGGGGTCGGATCTCTCTGCCCGCAGGAGGCTCCACCCCGATCGCGAGCATTTGGAATTTGCCAGCATATCTTCCATGCTTGTCGGCCCGGAAATGGACTTCAACGCATGCATCGCACGCTCCTTCCCGCGCTGCTGGGCCTCGCCCTGGCCCCGGCCACCCACGCCGCCACGCCCGAACCGAAGGCCGGCGTGCAGTTCCAGCACAACGACTGGTCGCTGGCCTGTGACAACACCCGCACCTGCCGCGCCGCCGGCTACAGTCCGGAACAACCCGGCAACCTGCTCAGCCTGATGCTGGAACGCGCGGGCGGCCCGGGTACGAAGGTGCTCGCGCGGCTGCGCAATGGCGAGGATGGCGAAAGCGCGACGCCGGCCGGGGCGCTGCGCCTGCGCCTGAACGGCAAGGACCTGGGCCCGGTGCGCGACACGGGCGACGGGGACAAAGTGTTGTTGCAGCAGGCACAGACCGATGCACTGGTCGCCGCACTGCCGCGCCAGGCACGCATCGAGATCATCGACGGCAAGGGCAAGGCGTGGCCGATCTCCGACAGCGGTGCAGCGGCCGTACTGCTGAAGATGGACGAGGCCCAGGGCCGGCTGGGCACGCCCGGTGCGTTGGTGCGGCGTGGCGACAAGCCCGAAGCGAGCGTGCCTGCGGCATTGCCGGTGCCAGTGATCATGCGCGGCACGCTGGTGGCTCCGCGCGCCTTCGACGCGGCACTGGCGAAAGCACCGGGCCTGCGCAAGGCACTGATCGCCAGCCTGCCGAAGCCGGATGAGTGCGGCCGCCTGAGCGAGGGCGGGACGGATGAGATCGAGATCCAGCGACTGGACGCCCAGCATGTGCTGGCAAGCACCAGCTGCTTCATGGGTGCCTACAACTTCAGCAGCGGCTACTGGGTAGTACAGGACAAGGCGCCGTACGAAGCACGCTTCGTCACGTCCGATGCGGAAGACTTCGATCGCGACGACGCTACGTTGAGCGGTCGTTTTCGCGGGCGCGGCGTCGGCGACTGCATCTCCGGCCACGACTGGGTCTGGGATGGAACGCGTTTCGTGAAGGCCAGTGCGTTCACTACCGGGCAGTGCCGGGGCGTAGCGGGCGGGCACTGGACGCTGCCCACGGTGGTCAGCGAGGTTCGTTGAGGCGCCGCTACCTGCGGTAGTGCCGGCCGCTGGCCGGCAACCCCGGGAAACATCGGGGTCAGAGC
>NZ_FNFQ01000010.1:89231-186332 GCF_900101175.1 Stenotrophomonas pavanii
GCGCCGCTACCTGCGGTAGTGCCGGCCGCTGGCCGGCAACCCCGGGAAACATCGGGGTCAGAGCCATTTTCCGATGGCAAACGGATCCGACCCCGCTCGGCCGAGGCCCCGATCAGTCGTGGAGCTGGCGCGGCTTCTTCCAGAACTGCCAGCGCTGGCCGCGGTCGAGCTGGAACTGCAGACCGTCCTCGAAATCCAGCACCAGCCGTTGCAGTTCGCCACGCTTCAGCGCGGCCAGCAAAGGCCGGATCGCATCGTTGCCGAGCTGCTGCAGCGAACGCAGCTGGCGCAGATCAACCAGTGCGTCCACCGCCTGCTCGCCGTCGACCGCCACACCGGCGGCCAGGGCCAGGCCCTGCAGCAGCGCGTCGCGGCTGCGCACCTGCGCGTGCGGCGTGCTGACCGACACCGGCATCACGCCACCGCCCCAGAACCACAGCGAATTGATCGGCTGCTGTCCCTGCGCGGCGCGCTGCTGGTTCCAGGAATGGTTGTGCAGCAGCACCTGCGCCTCGGTCATCAGCGCCCGCCAGCGGCGGCCGCCCTCGCCTTCCGGCAGGTGCGAGAACAGGTCATCGCCCAGCACCTCGTCCGGGCTGTCGAAGTCCGGCAGGACCACGTCGATCGGCAGGCGCAGGTACCAGCGCGAAGGATCAGGCGCATCGAGCACGAACCCGGCATCGGCGAACAAGGGTTGCAGCACCGGCAGCAACGCCAGGCTGTCGGCCAGCGTAGGCCGCAGCGTTTCGCCGTAGGCCATCATCCGCGCGCCATGCATGTCCGGCACCATGCAGGCCGGATCGGCACGCAGCCAGCTGGCGCCGGCGGCATCGCCGACATCGCGCTGGCGGGTCAGTGCGGCCACCGGCCAGTGCGGCGCGGCAACCGAGAAATGGCGTGACAGCTGCGCGCGTTCGCCCGGCGCGACCTGCACGGTCGTGGCACGGCCGAGCGCACGTGCCACATCGTCCGGCAACGCTGCCGCGGCAAAGCGGCTGCGCGCCGGCAACAGCAGGGTCGCCGTCGCCACCCGGTCAGTCCACGTAGCTGACGCTGACGATCTCGTACTCGCGCTGGCCGGCCGGGGCGTCGATCACGATCGAATCGCCTTCCAGCTTGCCGATCATCGCGCGCGCCACCGGCGAGGAAATCGCGATCAGGCCCTGCTTGATGTCCGCCTCCAGGTCACCGACGATCTGGTACTTCTTCTCTTCGTCGGTTTCCACGTCGGCCAGGGTCACGCTGGCGCCGAACACCACCTTGGAGCCGGCATTGAGCTTGCTCACGTCGATGATCTCGGCGTGCGACAGCTCGCCTTCCAGCTGCTTGATGCGGCCTTCGATGAAGCCCTGTTCCTCGCGCGCGGCGTGGTACTCGGCGTTCTCCTTCAGGTCGCCATGCTCGCGCGCTTCGGCGATCGCGGCGATCACCTTCGGGCGCTTGACCGACTTCAGGTGATCCAGTTCGTCGCGCAGCTTCTGCGCGCCCTTCATGGTGATGGGGGCTCTCATGCATTCAACTCCTTGTGCAGCTCCTGCAGCGACCAGACGGGACCGGTGCCGCGGAATTCCAGTGAATCCACCAGCGCCTTGGCGCCGGCAATGGTGGTCGAGTAGGTGACGCGATGCTGCAGCGCCTCGCGACGGATCGAGAACGAGTCGTTGATCGCCGAACGACCTTCGGTCGTGTTGACGATGTAGACGATCTCGCCGTTCTTGATCGAGTCGACGATGTGCGGACGGCCTTCGACCACCTTGTTGATGATCTCGCAGTCCATGCCGTGCTGCTGCAGCCAGGCGGCGGTGCCACGGGTGGCGACCAGGCTGTAGCCACGCGCCAGCAGCGCCTTGGCCACCGGCAGCACGCGCTTCTTGTCCGGATCACGCACCGAGACGAACGCCTTGCCGACCGGCGGTGCCTTGATGCCACCGGCTTCCTGCGCACGCGCGAAGGCGGCGTTGAAGCTGCGGCCCACGCCCATCACCTCACCGGTGGAGCGCATCTCCGGCCCGAGGATCGGGTCGACGCCCTGGAACTTGGCGAACGGGAAGATCGCTTCCTTCACCGAGTAGTAGTCCGGCACGATTTCCTTGGTCGCGCCCTGCTCGGCCAGCGTCTTGCCGGCCATGCAGCGGGCGGCGATCTTGGCCAGCGGCATGCCGGTGGCCTTGGACACGAACGGCACGGTGCGCGAGGCACGCGGGTTCACTTCCAGCAAGTAGATGGTGTCAGCACCCTCGTCGCTGGTCTGGATCGCGAACTGGGTGTTCATCAGGCCGACCACGTTCAGGGCCTTGGCCAGCTCCACCACCTGGCGGCGCAGTTCGGCCTGGGTTTCGGCCGACAGCGAGTACGGCGGCAGCGAGCACGAGGAATCGCCCGAGTGCACGCCGGCTTCTTCGATGTGCTCCATCACGCCACCGATCAGGACGTTGCCGTCCTTGTCGGCGATGATGTCGACGTCGCACTCGACGGCGTTGTCGAGGAAGCGGTCCAGCAGCACCGGCGAATCGTTGGACACCTTCACCGCGTCGCGCACGTAGCGGGCCAGGTCGGCTTCACCGTAGACGATTTCCATCGCACGGCCGCCCAGCACGTAACTCGGGCGCACCACCAGCGGGTAGCCGATCTCGCGGGCCAGCAGCAGGGCTTCCTGGTCGTTGCGGGCGATGCGGTTCGGCGGCTGCTTCAGGCCCAGCTTGTCGACCAGCTGCTGGAAGCGCTCGCGGTCTTCGGCCAGATCGATCGAGTCCGGGCTGGTGCCGATCACCGGCACGCCGTTGGCCTCCAGCGCGCGCGCCAGCTTCAGCGGGGTCTGGCCGCCGTACTGCACGATCACGCCCTTCGGCTGTTCCAGTTCGACGATTTCCAGCACGTCTTCCAGGGTCAGCGGTTCGAAGTACAGGCGGTCGGAAGTGTCGTAGTCGGTCGACACGGTCTCCGGGTTGCAGTTGACCATGATGGTTTCATAGCCATCCTCGCGCAGCGCCAGTGCCGCGTGCACGCAGCAGTAGTCGAACTCGATGCCCTGGCCGATGCGGTTCGGGCCACCGCCCAGGATCATGATCTTGTCGCGGTTGCTCGGCGCGGCCTCGCACTCGTCCTCGTAGGTCGAGTACAGGTAGGCGGTGCCGGTGGAGAACTCGCCGGCGCAGGAGTCCACGCGCTTGTAGACCGGGCGCACCTTGTGCGCACGACGCAGCGCGCGGATGGCGGCTTCGTTGGTGCCGGTCAGCTGCGCCAGGCGCGCGTCGGAGAAGCCAGCGCGCTTCAGCTTGCGCAGGCGTGCGGCGTCCAGCGCGTCGATGCCACCGGCAGCGACTTCTCCTTCTGCAGCGATGATTTCCTCGATCTGGTCCAGGAACCAGTGATCGATGAACGACAGCGCGTAGATCTCTTCCACGCTCATGCCGGCGCGGAACGCATCGGCGACGAAGAACAGGCGCTCCGGGCCGGGCGCCTTCAGCTCGCGGCGCAGGGTCTGCAGGTCGTCTTCGTTGGACAGGTCCAGCCCGGTCGGATCGAAGCCGACCTTGCCGGTCTCCAGGCCACGCAGGGCCTTCTGCACCGACTCCTGGAAGGTGCGGCCCATCGCCATCACCTCGCCCACCGACTTCATCTGGGTGGTCAGGCGGGCGTCGGCGGCCGGGAACTTCTCGAAGGCGAAGCGCGGGATCTTGGTGACGACGTAGTCGATGGACGGCTCGAACGAGGCCGGGGTCAGGCCGCCGGTGATCTCGTTCTTCAGTTCGTCCAGGGTGTAGCCCACGGCCAGCTTGGCGGCGACCTTGGCGATCGGGAAGCCGGTGGCCTTGGAGGCCAGCGCCGAGGAACGCGACACGCGCGGGTTCATCTCGATGACGACCACGCGGCCGGTCTTCGGGTTGATGCCGAACTGCACGTTCGAGCCACCGGTATCGACGCCGATCTTGCGCAGCACGGCGATGGAGGCATCGCGCAGGCGCTGGTATTCCTTGTCGGTCAGGGTCTGCGCCGGCGCCACGGTGATCGAGTCACCGGTGTGCACGCCCATCGGGTCCAGGTTCTCGATCGAGCAGACGATGATGCAGTTGTCCGCAGTGTCGCGGACCACTTCCATCTCGAACTCCTTCCAGCCCAGCACCGACTCTTCCACCAGCACTTCGGTGGTCGGCGACAGTTCCAGGCCGCGGCTGACGATCTCGACCAGCTCTTCGCGGTTGTAGGCAATGCCGCCACCGCTGCCGCCCAGGGTGAAGCTGGGGCGGATGATGGTCGGGTAGCCGACGCGGGTCTGGATTTCCAGCGCTTCGTCCAGGGTGTGGGCGACGGCGGCGGTCGGGCATTCCAGGCCGATCTCACCCATGGCCACGCGGAACAGCTCGCGGTCTTCGGCCATGCGGATCGCTTCGCGCTTGGCGCCGATCAGTTCGACGTTGTACTTCTCCAGCACGCCGTTGTCGGCCAGGTCCAGCGCGCAGTTCAGCGCGGTCTGGCCACCCATGGTCGGCAGCAGCGCGTCGGGCTTTTCCTTGGCGATGATCTTCTCGACCGTCTGCCAGTTGATCGGCTCGATGTAGACGGCGTCGGCCATCTCCGGGTCGGTCATGATCGTGGCCGGATTGCTGTTGACCAGCACCACGCGGTAACCCTCGTCGCGCAGGGCCTTGCAGGCCTGGGCGCCGGAGTAGTCGAACTCGCAGGCCTGGCCGATGACGATCGGGCCAGCACCGATGATGAGGATGGTCTTGAGGTCAGTGCGCTTGGGCATTTTCTTCTCTAAGTCAGTACAGCGTGACAAGGGGGGTGATCGCACGCTGTCGATCAGGAATCTTGATCCGCGGCGCCGCGCCGGGGGCAGCAGCGATGCGGGGTTTACGGTCCATCGCGACGCCACCGGCAGGCCGGCGGCGTACTGATCACGCCTTGGCCTGCTCCATCAGCACCACGAAGCGGTCGAACAGCGGACCGACGTCGTGCGGGCCCGGCGACGCTTCCGGATGGCCCTGGAACGAGAACGCCGGCACGTCGGTGCGGGCGACGCCCTGGTTGGTGCCGTCGAACAGCGAACGGTGGGTCACGCGCAGGGTCGGCGGCAGGGTTGCTTCATCGATCGCGAAACCGTGGTTCTGCGAGGTGATCATCACCCGCCCGCTGTCCAGGTCCTGCACCGGGTGGTTGGCACCGTGGTGGCCGTGGCCCATCTTCATGGTCTGCGCGCCCGAGGCCAGGCCCAGCAGCTGGTGGCCCAGGCAGATGCCGAAGGTCGGGATCTTCACGTCGATGAAGGTCTTGATCGCTTCAATGGCGTAGTCGCACGGTTCCGGGTCACCCGGGCCGTTGGACAGGAACACGCCGTCCGGCTTCAGTGCCAGCACTTCGGCGGCCGGGGTCTGCGCCGGCACCACGGTCACTTCGCAGCCGCGCTCGGCCAGCATGCGCAGGATGTTGGTCTTCACGCCGAAGTCATAGGCAACGACCTTGAACCGGGCCGGCACGCTGACGAAGGCATTGGCATCCAGATCCAGCTGGCCCTCGGTCCAGGTGTAGGTCTTCTCGGTAGTGACGACCTTGGCCAGATCCATGCCCTTCAGGCCCGGGAACTTGCGGGCGGCTTCCAGTGCCTTTTCCACGTCGATGTCGCCGGCCATCAGCGCACCGTTCTGCGCGCCCTTCTCGCGCAGGATGCGGGTCAGCTTGCGGGTGTCGATGCCGGCGATGGCAACCACGCCACGCTGGATCAGCCAGTCCTGCAGCGACACCTGGCTGCGCCAGTTGCTGGGACGGCGCGGAACATCGCGCACGATCAGGCCGGCCGACCACACCTTGGACGCTTCATCGTCCTGGTCGGTCATGCCGGTGTTGCCGATATGCGGATAGGTCAGCGTGACCATCTGCCGGGCGTAGGACGGGTCGGTCAGAACTTCCTGATAGCCGGTCATGGCGGTGTTGAACACCACCTCACCGACGGACAGGCCGGGCGCGCCTACGGATTCGCCCTCGAATACGGTGCCGTCTTCGAGGACGAGGATTGCGGCTTGGGTCACGGGAATCTCACTTTGGCTACCGAGGGGGCTGCCGAAGTCACGCCTGCGCTTCACGGAAATCCGGTTGCAAAAAAGCGCGGACGTACGGTCTGGGACCGGTCCGGCTTTCGTGATTCGGCGAGTGCGAATTGTAGCGCTGCCGGGGCGCTCGCGCCAGCGGTTATCGCGCTTCATGAACAGGCGATTGCGCATTCATTTCAATCCGGCGGCGTATGCGGCACCCGCTACCGGATAGTGCCAGCCGCTGGCCGGCAATCCCATTGGCGCCCCGTAACCCAAGGTTGCCGGCCAGCGGCCGGCAACTACCGCCTTACGCCAGCAGGTCCCGCACCCGGTAGCTGCCCGGGCCCCGGCCCTGCAGCTGGCGGGCGGCGAACAGGGCGCCGCGGGCGAAGATGTCGCGGTTGGTGGCCCGATGCACCAGCTCGATGCGCTCGCCCAGCCCGGTGAACTGGACCAGGTGCTCGCCGACGATGTCGCCGGCACGCAGGCTGGCGTAGTGCGGCTCCGCCCCGCCCCGCTGCGCGGCCGCACCCAGGGTCAGCGCGGTGCCCGACGGCGCGTCCTTCTTCTGGGTGTGGTGCGATTCGACGATGTCGCAGTCCCAGCCGGGCAGCGCCTGCGCCGCGCGCTCGACCAGCTCGTCCAGTACCGCCACGCCCAAGCTGAAGTTCGAGGCCCAGACCAGCGGAATCTTCGCCGCTGCCGCCTCCAGCGCCTGGCGCTGCGTGCTGGAGATGCCGGTGGTGCCCGACACCAGCCCGGCCCCACGCTCCACGCACAGCGCCAGCAGCGGGTCGAAGCCCTCCGGCAGGCTGAAGTCGATCGCCACGTCGAACACCGGCGCGCCGGGCAGTTCGCTGGCACCGAAGAACGGCACGCCGTCGACCACGCGCTGCGCCGGCGCACGGCCGGTCACCGCGGCCACGATCTGCAGGGTTTCGGGATGTTCGGCGGCCAGCCGCAGCAGGGCCTGGCCCATGCGCCCGGAGGCGCCGTGAATGAGCAATCGCAGGGGAGTCTGGTTCATGCCTGCAGGCTAGCGGCAGCACGCCCGCTCCGGCAAGCGCCATCGCTGTGACGCTGCATGCTCTTTGATTGAAGGCGCTCATTCCTCGCGACGCACGGTGTTGCCTGCGCGCAACTGTCAGGCCGTTCGACTCCGGCGGTGACGGGTTTGCCACTGGACGCGGCAACGCTCCGCTTCAAGTCTGTGGCCCTCCCTTCAGCCGGGGCATCACCCATGAAATCCTCGACCGTCTTCAGCAAGTGCGCCAGGAAGACCGGCTTTGCCGGGACGTCGACGACCCGCTACCGCTTGCTGGATGCCGCGCTGCTTGTCGTGAATCACCAGCGTGCCAGCGAAAGCCGGGGCTTCTATGTGAATGCTGGACTCTACTTCCCGGAGCTGCTCGCGTATCCGCTCGCGCCTGACGACCTTGAAACGGCTTTCCGGTACCGCTCCAGCATTCCCACGCCCCATGTCGACTGGCGGATCGAAGAGACGCCGGGCCTGCGCCGGGCCTTCATCCAGCAGGATCTTGAAGATCTGCTCGAGGCCGGCAATCGCGACGCATTGAAGGCCCTGCTGCTCGATGCCCTGGCGGACGTGGCGGGTTTCGCAGCAGCCCATGGAAACCGCGCGTCGGTGCGGCGCCTGAACCGGGACGGGAACTTCCGGGCGATCATCCGCAGAGAGGTCTGAACACTGAGAGCGTGCGAACCAAGGTTCGCACCACCCGGCGGCCGCCGCCGAGCATGGCTCGACGCTACTTCTTGGTCGGCCCGCAGCTGTCGCAACCGCCACAGGCGCCACCACTACCCGTTGCCGGCGGCGCGATCTTTCGCCCCAGCGCCTGCGCCCAGGCCGCGCGGCCCGGCTTCAGCAGGGCCAGCGCCAGCGCCCCGCGCAGCGTGCGCACGGTCCCGGGGAACTGCTTCTTCAGCACCACCCAGGCACTGACCAGCACGGCCACCGCGATGATCAGGTACTGGACCAGCAGCCCGGTATCCATCAGCCGCCTCCCAGCGCCCTGGTCACCTGGTAGGTGATCAGCGCGGCCACATAGGCCGCCGCGAACAGGTAGAACGCCGCGAAGCCCATCTGCTTCCACGAGTTGGTCTCGCGCTTGATGGTGGCCAGCGTCGAGATGCACATCGGGGCGTAGATGTACCAGACCAGCAGCGACAGGGCCGTGGCCAGCGACCAGCCGTCGCTGATCAACGGGGTCAGTGCCTGGCTGGCGGCATCGTCGTCGGCCGCCGACAGCGCATACACCGTCGCCAGTGACGACACCGCCACCTCACGCGCGGCCAGGCCCGGAATCAGCGCGATGCAGATCTGCCAGTTGAAGCCCAGTGGCGCGAAGAACACGGCCATCGCATGGCCGATCCGGCCGGCGTAGCTGTAGTCGATCGCCGGCAGGGTGGCATCGACCGGGGCCGCCGGGAACGACAGCAGCACCCACAGCAGGATGGTCAGCGCCAGGATGATGCCGCCGACGCGCTTGAGGAAGATCATGCCGCGCTCATACAGGCCCACCGCCAGGTCACGCACGTGCGGCAGCCGGTAGGACGGCAGCTCCAGCATCAGCGGGTGCTCGCTCTTGTCGCGGCGCCACTTCTTCATGATCCACGACATCGCCAGCGCACTGAGGATGCCGGCCGCGTACAGGCCGAACAGGACCAGGCCCTGCTGGTTGAACACCCCCCACACCGTCTTCTGCGGAATGAACGCACCGATCAGCAGCGCATACACCGGCAGGCGCGCCGAGCAGGTCATCAGCGGTGCGACCAGGATGGTGGCCAGGCGGTCACGCGGGTCCTGGATGCTGCGCGTGGACATGATGCCCGGCACCGCGCAGGCGAAGCTGGACAGCAGCGGGATGAACGAGCGGCCGGACAGGCCGGCGGCGGCCATCATGCGGTCGAGCAGGAACGCCGCACGCGGCAGGTAGCCGGATTCCTCCAGCACCAGGATGAAGAAGAACAGGATCAGGATCTGCGGCAGGAACACCACCACGCCACCGACGCCGGCGATGATGCCGTCCGTCAGCAGGCTGGCCAGCGGGCCCTCCGGCAACACGCTGCCAACGAGAGTACCGAGCCAGGCGAAGCCAGCCTCGATGCCATCCATCAGCGGCGTCGCCCACGCGTACACCGCCTGGAAGATCAGGAACATCACCACTGCCAGGCTGATCAGCCCGAACACCGGGTGCAGCAGCCAGCGGTCCAGTGCGTCGTCGATCTTCGCGGTCCGCGCCGGCATCCGCACGGCGACTGACAGGATCTCGCGCACCCTGGCGTGGTAATCGATGCCACCTTCCGGGCCCGGCACCGGTGCATCCAGGTGCGGCACCATCGCGTCCAGGCGCTCGACCAGGGCCCTGGCCCCCTGCTTGCGCACCGCCACGGTCTCCACCACCGGTACGCCCAGCTCGCGCTCGAGCGCGGCCACGTCCACCTGGATGCCACGGCGCTGGGCCGCGTCGACCATGTTCAGGGCCACCACCATCGGCTTGCCCAGTTCGCGCAGCTCCAGCGCGAAGCGCAGGTGCAGGCGCAGGTTGGTGGCGTCGATCACGCACAGCAGCACGTCCGGCGCCGCTTCGCCCGGGTAGAAGCCCCGGCACAGGTCACGGGTGATCGCCTCGTCCAGGCTGGCCGGATGCAGGCTGTAGGCGCCCGGCAGGTCGAGCACGGCGAATTCACGGCCGGACGGCGCACGCAGGCGGCCTTCCTTGCGCTCGACGGTGACGCCGGTGTAGTTGGCGACTTTCTGCCGGCTGCCGGTCAGCTGGTTGAACAGCGCGGTCTTGCCACTGTTGGGGTTACCGACCAGCGCGATGCGCAGGGGGGCGGAGGCGGCAGTAGCGGTCATGCACGGCGTTCCTGACTGACGGCGTCGACCACGACGCGCTTGGCTTCACTGATCCGCAGCGCGAACCGGGTGAACCCGACCTGCACCAGCAGCGGCTCGCCCCCCACCGGACCCTTGGCCACCAGGCGTACTTCCTCGCCATTCACGAAACCCAGCTCGCGCAGGCGACGGGCAATGGCATCGTTGGCATGCAGGTCCTGCACGGACTCGACCACGGCCGAGGTGTGCAGCGGCAGTTCGGACAGCGTCATCTAGCGTGTTCTCTGCTGGATGTAAATGGTTCTCGATTCTAACATTCCCGCGTCGCGTCATGGCCCATGACCAATGGCCCGCTATGATCCATACAGGTATGGAGTGACTCTGGAATCCCATGAACGATGCTTTGCAGATCGAGCGCCGCGGCGCCGTCCTCACCCTCTGGCTGAACCGGCCGGAGCTGCACAACGCCTTCGACGCCAGCCTGATCGCCCGGCTGACCGCCGCGCTGGAGGCCGCCGGGCGCGACGATTCGATCCGGGCCGTGGTGGTGGCCGGTCACGGCGCTTCCTTCTCGGCCGGTGCCGACATGCAGTGGATGCGCGGCATGGCGGCGGCCAGCGAAGCCGACAACCGCGAGGACTCGCTGGCCCTGGCACGGCTGATGCGCACCCTGGACGAGCTGCCCAGACCGACCCTGGCCCGGGTCCACGGCGCGGCCTTCGGCGGCGGTGTCGGCCTGGTCGCCTGCTGCGACATCGCCATCGCCAGCACCTCGGCCCGCTTCGGCCTGACCGAAAGCCGCCTGGGCCTGCTGCCCGCCGTCATCTCGCCCTACGTGATCGAGGCCATCGGCCCCCGCCAGGCCCGTCGCTGGTTCGCCACCGGCGAGCACTTCGATGGCGATACCGCGCTGCGCATCGGCCTGGTCCATCAGCTGGTCGAGCCCGAGCGCCTGGACGAGGCGCTGGAACGCCAGCTGGCGCTGCTCGACAAGGCCGGCCCGATCGCCTCGTCCACCGCCAAGCAGCTGGTGCGGCAGGTCCGGGACAGCCATGACCGCGACGCCCTGGATCGCGATAATGCGGCCCTGATCGCGCGCCTGCGGGTCTCCGCCGAGGGCCAGGAAGGCCTGGGCGCCTTCCTCGACAAGCGCGCCCCCCATTGGGTCACGGAAGCCTGAACATGCTCGATCATCTTGGTTTGACCAGCGCCGACCTGGCGCGCAGCAAGACCTTCTTCCTGCAGGCGCTGGCGCCGCTGCAGATCGGCGTGGTGATGGAAGTGAGCGCCGAACAGACCGGCGACCACGACCACGTCGGCTTCGGCAGCGACGGCAAGCCGTTCTTCTGGCTCGGCAATGGCGGCACCGCCAGCCACGGCGTGCACGTGGCCTTCGCCTGCGCCCGCCGCGCGCAGGTGGACGCCTTCCACGCCGCCGCCCTCGCCGCCGGTGGCCGCGACAACGGCGCCCCGGGCCTGCGCCCGTGGTACCACCCGGATTACTACGCCGCGTTCGTGCTCGACCCGGACGGCAACAACATCGAAGCGGTCTGCCACCTCCCGGCCGATGGGGCAGCCGCATGAGCGATCATGTCCGCATCGTCGAGGTCGGCCCGCGTGACGGCCTGCAGAACGAAAAGCAGTCGGTGTCCACCGCCGACAAGATCGAACTGATCAACCGCCTGTCGGCTACCGGCCTGCGCAGCATCGAAGCGACCAGTTTCGTCAGCCCGAAGTGGATCCCGCAGCTGGCCGACGCCGCCGAGGTCTACGCCGGCATCCAGCGCCGGCCCGGCATCCACTACCCGGTGCTGGTGCCGAACGAACAGGGCTACGACCGCGCCCGCGCGGTGGGCGCGGAGGAAGTGGCGGTGTTCACCGCTGCGTCCGAGGCCTTCAACCGCACCAACACCAATGCCGGCATCGACGAATCGCTGGCCCGGTTCGAGCCGATCCTGCGCCGCGCCGCCGCCGATGGCGTGCGCGTGCGCGGCTACGTCTCCACCGTGCTCGGCTGCCCTTACCAGGGCGAGGTGCCGCTGGCCGACGTGGTGCGGGTAGCGCGCGCGCTGCACCAGATGGGCTGTTACGAAATCTCGCTGGGCGACACCATCGGCGTCGGCACCCCGCGCAAGGCACGGGCGATGCTGCAGGCGGTCGCTGCCGAGATCCCGATGGACGCCTTGGCCGTGCACTTCCACGACACCTACGGCCAGGCCATCGCCAACATCGCCACCTGCCTGGAAGAAGGCGTGCGCGTGGTCGACAGCGCAGTCTCGGGGGCCGGTGGCTGCCCGTATGCGAAGGGGGCCAGCGGCAACGTCGCCAGCGAGGACGTGGTCTACCTGCTGCAGGGCCTGGGCCTGGACAGCGGCGTGGACCTGCCGGCACTGGCCGAGACCGGCCGCTGGCTGGCTGGCCTGCTCGGCCGCGCCACCGCCAGCCGCACCGGGCAGGCGCTCGCAGCGACCGGCTGAGAACCCCGCTGCGCCGCTCCTGCCGGGGCGGCGCAGTGCACAACGGCGGCGGTCGCCGCTTCCGTTAGAATCGGCGGTTCTCGAACCTGCAGGACCGTTCAATGCAGCTGTCTTCCGTACGTGCCGTGATCACTGGCGGCGTCTCCGGCCTCGGCCTGGCCGTGGCCCAGCACCTCGTCGCCCAGGGCGGCAAGGTGGCCCTGTTCGACCTCAACGATGACAAGGGCGCTGCCGCCGTCACCGCACTGGGTGCCGACAAGGCCCGCTATTTCAACGTCAACGTCAGCGATGAGTCGGCCGTGGCTGCGGCCATCGACCAGGCCCACGATTTCCTCGGCGGCCTGAACGTGGCGATGAACTGTGCCGGCATCCTCGGCGCTGGCCGCGTGCTGGGCAAGGAAGGCCCGATGCTGCTGGCCGCTTTCCAGGGCACGGTGATGGTCAACCTGGTCGGCAGCTTCAACGTGGCCAAGGCCGCGGCCAACCGCATGCAGCACAACGACGCCGGCGAAGACGGCGAGCGCGGCGTGATCATCAACACCGCCAGCATCGCCGCCTATGAAGGCCAGATCGGCCAGGCCGCGTATGCGGCCAGCAAGGGCGGCGTGGTGTCGATGACGCTGCCGATGGCGCGCGAGCTGTCGCGCTTCGGCATCCGCGTCAACACCATCGCCCCGGGCGTGTTCTGGACGCCGATGGTCGATGGCATGCCCGAAACCGTGCAGCAGTCGCTGGCCGCCTCGATCCCGTTCCCGTCGCGGCTGGGCAAGCCGGAAGACTTCGCCAGCCTGGTCGGCTTCATCCTCGGCAACACCTACCTCAACGGCGAGACCATCCGCCTGGACGGCGCCACCCGCCTCGCTCCGAAGTGATTCCCCCCGGGCGCCGGGACGGCGCCCTCCCCCAACGACCTAGATCACCATGAAAGCCAACGACATCAAGAAGGGCAACGTCGTCGAGTACAACAACGGCGTGTACCAGATCCGCGACATCGAGCGCAGCTCGCCGCAGGGTCGCGGCGGCAACGTCCGCTTCCGCTTCATCATGTACAGCGTGCCGGGCGGCAACAAGCTCGATGCCAGCTTCGATGCCGACGACAACCTGGTCGAGGTCGAACTGCTGCGCCGCCAGTCCACCTATTCGTACAAGGACGGCGATGCCTTCGTGTTCCTCGATGACGAGGACTACACCCCCTACACCCTGGACGCGGACGTGATCGGCGATGACGCCGGCTACATCACCGACGGCCTGACCGGCATCTACGTGCAGGTGATCGACGAGCAGCCGGTGGCGATCCAGCTGCCGGCCTCGGTGGTGCTGGAAGTGATCGAGACCCCGCCGGAACTGAAGGGCGGCACCGCGACCAAGCGCCCGAAGCCGGCCAAGCTCAACACCGGCATCGAGATCATGGTGCCGGAGTACATCGTCAATGGTGAACGCGTGCTGGTGAACACCGCCACCGGCGAATTCGCCGGCCGCGCCGACTAAGCGCTTTCGCTGATCGGCAGCCTGTCCCTGCCTGCGGCAAGTTCACCGCAGGCAGCGGGCAGCGCATCGGACGCAGCAGCCGTGTAGAGCCGAGCGCGGGCTCGGCTCCACAGGAAGCTTACGGCTGCTGTGTACCGAAGTTGCCGCAGCCGTGGTACTGGCGGGTGCCGATGGTCAGATTCACCTTGGCCTCGAACGCCTCGCCGCTCATGTCGTCCTGGCAGGTGGTGCGCTGGAAGCTGAGCTTGACGTCGGTGCCATCGGATGCTTTGCCGCTCCATCCGTCAGCACCCTGGGTGGGCTGGGCGACGTCGAAGCGGCGCTCGCCATAATCGACTTCCACCTGCAGGCCCGGCGCGTCGCCATCGACGACCGCCAACCAGCCCGGCTCGTTGCCCGTGGCGCGGAACGCGGCCGTGCCCGCGCTGCCATCACCTTCGGTCGCTTCGACCGCATGGCACTCGCGGTCCGTCTCGCCCTTCAGGCTCAACAGTCCTTCATCGCTGCCCCGGGTCCAGAAGCTGTTGCCCTGGCCATCGCCATACTTGGCGCCGGACGCCGCGCGCTCGGAGGTCATGGCGAAGGTACGGTCGCCGATCACCACGGTCGCCGCATCCTCGCCATTGAAGGTCGCGCGCACGCCCAGGTCACCGCATTGATAGGCGGTCTCGCTGCCGCCGCCCTTGGCGCCGGGATCCGGCTGCGGCGTGGCAGGCGGGGTGTCATTGGCGGCGGCGGGTGCCTGAGCCGGCTGGCACGCGGCCAGCACCAAGCCGAGGGAGGCCGCCAACAGACTGGGAACTACACGCATGGCTCGACTCCTTGTCGAAACTACAGAGACGCTCGACCCTACCACCTTGCGGTGAGCAGGGCCTGAAAGCGGCCTGACCGCACTCACGCGGCCAACACCGCCATCGACAACAACCGGGCGCCGCTGTCTCCGGAACTGCAGGTCCACACCCGCAGCAGGCGCAGTTTCAACTCGCGCTCCCGGCCCTGCCAATGCACCACCCCGTGCACATCGCCGGACAGCAACGCCAGGCGGCCACACAGCAGCGTTTCCACCGCGTGCAGGCGCAGGCTCCGCACCTGCAGGCCTCCGGCATGCCACGCTCCCAGCCACGGCAGGTCGCGCATCCGGCCACCGTGGCCATCCATCATGAACAGGGCTGGCGATAGCAGCGTGGCCAGCGCATCGTGATCATTCTCCAGCAGTGCCGTGCACAGGCGCTGCTCCAGCGCCATCAACTGGGGCTCGTGCAGATCTTCAACGCTGTTGCGTTCCATCCACGGTTCCTTCCGGCATCGGCCGGCGCCTGCGCAGCCGCTGCGCGATCCACTGCCGCGCGCGCTGCACCACTACATAGAAGACCGGCACGAAGAACACCGCCAGCACGGTCGCACTGACCATGCCGCCGAACACACCGGTTCCAATCGCCTGCTGGGTTTCCTTCGACGCGCCCTGCGCCAGCATCAGCGGCACCACGCCCAGCGCGAACGCCAGCGAGGTCATCACGATCGGCCGCAGGCGCAGCCGCGCCGCCTCCAGCGCTGCTTCCACCAGGCCGCGACCCTGCTGCTGCAGCTGGCGCGCGAACTCGACGATGAGGATCGCGTTCTTCGCCGACAGCCCGATCACGGTGATCATGCCGACCTTGAAGAACACGTCGTTGGGCATGCCACGCAACAGCACCGCAGCAACCGCACCGAGCAGGCCCAGTGGCACCACCAGCATCACCGCCAGCGGGATCGACCAGCTCTCGTACAGTGCCGCCAGCACCAGGAACACCACCAGCATCGACAGCAGCAACAACCACGGTGCCTGCTGTCCCGATTCGCGCTCCTGCAGCGACTGGCTGGTCCACTGCAGGGCAAAACCGGACGGCAGCTTCTGCGCCAACCGCTCCATCTCCGCCATGGCCTGGCCGGTCGATACGCCCGAGGCCGGTGCGCCGGACAGATTCAACGCCGGGAAGCCGAGATAGCGCTGCAGCTGCAGCGGCGCCTCGGTCCAGTGCGGGGTGACCAGCTCGGACAGCGCCACCATGCCGCCTTCGCTGTTGCGCACGTACAGCTTCAGCACATCCTCCAGTTCCATCCGGTGGGGTGCATCGGCCTGCAGGATCACCTGCTGCAAGCGGCCCTTGTTGGGGAAATCGTTGACGTACTGCGAGCCCATCGCCGCCGACAGCGTGCTGCTGATGTGCTCGAAGCCCACCCCCATCGCCTCGGCCTTGGCCCGATCGATGTCCAGCCGCACGCTGGTGCCGGCCGGCAGGCCGTCGGCATGCACCTCCGACAGCAGCGGACTGGCCTCGGCCAGCTTCAACAGCTGCTGCAGGGCTGCGCGCAGTTCGGCCTGGCTCTGCCCGGTGCGCGCCTGCAGGGCCAGCGAGAAGCCGGACGATCGGCCCAGGCTGTCGATGGCGGGCGGCATCACGCTCATCACCTCGCCCTCGGCAACCGCCGCCATCGCCTTCTGCGCGGCCTCCACTTCGCCGGCCGCGGTGGCCCCTGCACGCTCACCCCAGTCCTTCAGCATCGTATAGGTCAGCGCTGCGCTCGGGCCGGAACCGGAGAAGCTGTAGCCGAGGATCGCCTGGTTGGAGCCGATGCCCGGCCGCGAGGCCACATGGCGTTCGTAGGCTTCGACCACCGCCAAGGTGCGTTCGGCCGTCGCCTCGGCCGGCAGCTGGATCGAGGTCATGAAATAACCCTGGTCCTCCTCCGGCAGGAACGCGCCCGGCAGCCAGTGCAGGCCCAGCAGTAGCGCCACGACCAGCGCCGCGAACACGCCCATCACCCGCCCGCTCCGCTGCAGCACCGATGCAACACCACGCTGGTAACGCCCGGTCATCCGCTCGAAGCCGCGATTGAAGGCACCGAACAACCCGCCGCGGCCATGATGGCCATGGGTGCTCGGGCGCAGCAGCGTCGCGCACAGCGCCGGGGTCAGGCTCAACGCCAGCAGCGCCGAGAACAGGATCGACACCGCCATCGCCACGGTGAACTGGCGGTAGATCGCGCCCACCGAGCCGCTGGCCAGCGCCATCGGGATGAACACCGCGGTCAGCACCAGGGTGATGCCGATCACCGCACCGGTCAGCTCGCGCATCGCCTTGAGGGTGGCCTCGCGCGGGGGCAGGCTCTCCTCGGCCATGATCCGTTCCACGCCTTCGACCACGACGATCGCATCATCGACGATGATGCCGATCGCCAGCACCATGCCGAACATGGTCAGCACGTTGATCGAGAAGCCCAGGGCCAGCATCACCGCGAAGGTCCCCAGCAGTGCGATCGGTGCCACCAGCGCTGGAATCAGCGTGTAGCGCCAGTTCTGCAGGAACAGGTACATCACCGCGAACACCAGCAGCATCGCCTCCAGCAGGGTCTGCACCACCTTCTGGATCGAGATCTTCACGAAGGGTGCGGTATCGAACGGAATGCTCGACTCCACCCCGCGCGGCAGCAGCGGTGCCAGCTCGGCCATCCGCTCGCGCACCGCCGCGGCCGTGCGCACCGCATTCGCGCCCGGGCGCAGCTGCACGCCGGCGGCGGTGGCCGGGTGACCGTCCTCGCGGGTACCCCAGGCGTAGCTCTGCGCGCCCAGCTCGACGCGGGCGACATCGCCCAGCAGTACCCGCGAGCCGTCGGCCCCGGCGCGCAGCACGATGGCGGCGAACTGCTCCGGCGTGGACAGCTGGCCATCGGCGCTCAACGGCACGGTGATGCGCTGGCCCGGCACACCCGGCGAATCGCCGATGCGCCCGGGTGAGATCTCCAGGTTCTGCTGCTCGATGGCCGTGGCCACGTCAGTGATGGTCAGGCCGTAACCGGTCAACCGGGCCGGGTCCAGCCACACGCGCATCGCCTGTTCGGCGCCGAACAGCTGCACACGGCCGACGCCATCGATGCGGCGCAGCTCCTCGATGATGTTGCGGGCCATGAAGTCGCCGAGCGCTGCCTCGCTGACGCTGGCATCCGGCGAGCGCAGGCCGACCAGCATGAGGAAGCCGGAATCGGCGGCCTCCACGAACAGGCCGTTCTGGCGCACGCTGCGTGGCAGGCGTGGCTCGATCGCCTTGATCCGGTTCTGCACGTCCACCTGCGCCAGCTCCGGGTCGGTCCCCGGCTTGAAGGTGGCCGTGATCGACGCTTCACCGGAGGTATCCACCGACGATTCGAAGTACAGCAGATGCTTGACGCTGGACAGCTCGCGCTCGATCAGGCCGACCACGGCGTCGTTCAGCGTCTGCGGGCTGGCGCCCGGATAGCTGGCGTAGATGCTGACGCTGGGCGGCGCAACGGCCGGATAGCGCTCCACCGCCAGCCGAGGGATCGACAGTACGCCGGCCAGGATGATGAAGATCGCCAGCACCCAGGCGAACACCGGGCGATCGATGAAAAAACGTGCCATGTTGGATTTCCCTGGAGGGACCGGCCCGGGAAAGGCTCAGCCCTGGCTGCCGGCCTGCACGGCACCGGCGCTGGCGACTGGCCTGTGCCAGTCGCGTGCATCGACCACCACGCCTTCCTGCAGGCGTTCCTGGCCCTCGACCACCACTTTCTCGCCCGCCTTCAGGCCAGAGCGCACCAGCCATTGGCGGTCGACGCTGCCGTCCACCTCCAGCGTGCGGATCACCGCCTTGCCGTCGCCGCCGATCACCCACGCATAGGCCTGGCCACCGGCGCTGCGCAGGACCGCCTGCTGCGGCACGGTCAGGGCACTGGCCGGCGCGCCGCGTGGCACCCTCGCGCGCACGTACATGCCAGGCAGCAGCTGGCGGCGTGGGTTGTCGACCACGATGCGGAGGATCACGTCTCCCGTTCGCGCATCGACGTTGACGCCGGAAAACAGCAGCGTGCCGCGCTCGGGCAGGGGTTTGCCAGCGGCGCCGATGATCGTCACCGGCAGTTCGCCGGCATCGCCCGCACTGCGCTGCAGCGATTCCAGCTGCGCGGCGGGCTGCCGCACATCGACGTAGACCTGGTCGATCTGCTGCACCACCGCCATCGGCTCCGGATCGGCGACATCGACCAGTGCGCCTTCGGTCACCAGCGCCTGGTCGATGCGACCGGCAATCGGTGCGCTGACCGTCGCATGGCGCAGGTCGAGCTGGCGACGCGCCAGGATTGCGCGTGCTTCGTTCACGGCGGCGCGGGCCTGTTCGTACTCGGCGCTGGCGTCGTCGCGATGCTGCTGGCTGACCGCCTGCGCGGCGGCCAATGCATGCAGGCGCTGCGACTGAACGCGGCTGCGGGCCAGCGCGGCCTCAGTGCGCTGCAGCGCGGCCAATGCCGAATCGACATCGGCACGGAACGCTGCCGGGTCGATCTGGAACAGGGCCTGGCCGGCACTGACTTCCGCGCCCTGTTCGAACAGGCGCCGCTGCACGATGCCGCCCACCTGGGCTCGGATCTGTGCGGTGCGCACCGCCGCCACGCGGCCGGGCAGTTCGTCATCGCGCTGCACCACCTGCGGACCCACGCTCACCACGCTGACACGCGGCGCCGGTTCCGGGGTGGCTTCGGGGGAGGAGCAGGCCGTCATGGCCAAGGCAAGGGCCGCGATCAACGCGACCGGAGTCCTGAAGGTTCTCATTGCTGTGCACAATGCCGCGCAGGCGGCGGATAGGTTCTGAAGCGCGCAGTGTGCGTGGCGATGATGGGGTTTCGATGGAGGAAGTGTGGAGATACGATGGAGGCAAGCACCTTACGGCCCCGCCCTGCATGCATGCCTCACCCGCCCTCGCCGCCCTCGTCCTGATTGTCGAGGATGAGGTCGAGATCGCCGACATCCTTACTGCCTACCTGGAACGCGAAGGCCTGCGCACCCTGCGTGCCGCCGATGGCCACAGCGCACTGGACCTGCATCGCAGCGCCCGCCCCGACCTGGTCCTGCTCGATGTGCAGCTGCCGCGCCTGGATGGCTGGAGCGTACTGACCCAGCTGCGCCAGCGTGGCGAGACGCCGGTGATCATGCTGACCGCATTGGACCAGGACCTGGACAAGCTGACCGCGCTGCGGATGGGCGCCGACGACTACGTGGTCAAGCCGTTCAACCCGGCCGAGGTGGCCGCGCGCGTGCGCGCCGTGCTCAGGCGGACGTTGCGGGCCTCGCGGGTGGATGCACCCACTGCGCTGCGGGTCGGCCCACTGCTGATCGATTCGGCCACCCATGCCGTGCACGTCGAGGGCGAAGGCTACAGCCATGAAGTACTGCTCACCCTCACCGAGTTCAAGCTGCTGCACTGCATGGCGCTGGCGCCCACGCGCATCTTCAGCCGCAGCGAACTGATGCATGAATGCCTGCCGGAAAGTGAAGCGCTGGAGCGCACCGTCGACAGCCATGTCAGCAAGCTGCGCCGCAAGCTCGACGAAGTGGGCATGGTCAACGTGCCGGCCAGCGTGCGCGGCGTCGGCTACCGTCTGATGGCCGACCGCTGATGGCCCGCCTGCGCCGCTCCGGGCTCAGCCGCCACATCATCGTGTCGATGTCGCTGATGGTGATCGGCGTCATCGTGATGATGATCCTGTCGTCGTGGCTGCTGTATGCGGTGCTGGTCGAATTCTTCCCCGGCAGCACCGAAGAGCCCGAAAGCTGGCTGCCGACCGGGCCAGAGCTGGCATGGATGGTCGGCGTGATCCTGACCGGACTGGCGCTGGCCCTCGCTGCTTCATTCCGCCTGGCCCATCGCATCCTGTCGCCGTTGAATTCGGTGGTGGACAGCGTGCGCGCGCTTGCCGGCGGCGACCTCGGCGCACGTGCCAGCGCCGAGGAGAATTCCCCCGGCGAAGTGGCCACCCTGGTCGAGGATTTCAACGCAATGGCGCGCCGCCTGCAGCACATGGAGAGCGAGCGCGCGATGTGGCACGCGGCCATTGCCCATGAGCTGCGCACGCCGGTGACGATCCTGCGTGGTCGCCTGCAGGGGCTGGCCGAGGGTGTGTTCCAGCCGGACGAGTCGCAGTTCCGCAGCCTGCTCGCGCAGGTCGAAGGACTGTCGCGCCTGATCGAGGACCTGCGCGTGCTGAGCCTGTCCGACAACGCACGGCTGGATGTACGCCGCGCGCGCACCGACGTGGTGGCCGAGGTGCACTCGGTGATGACGTTGGTCGACCCGCAGTTCCGCGCCGCCGGTTTCGTGCTCGAACTGGAAACCAGCCGTGAGGAGCACAACGCGCACTGTGATCCCACGCGCCTGCGCCAGGCGTTGCTGGCATTGCTGGAGAACGCGCGCCGCTATGCCAGCCCGGGCAAGGTGCGCATCGCCGTGCATGACACGCCGGGCCACGTGCAGGTGGCAATCGAGGATGAGGGCCCGGGCATCGATCCGGCACTGCACGCGGACATCTTCACGCCGTTCACGCGCGCCGACGGCTCGCGCTCACGCCAGGGCGGTGGCAGCGGGCTGGGCCTGGCGGTGGTCAAGGCCATTGCCGATGCGCACGGTGGCCAAGCCTACTGCACGCCGGGCAGCGCCGGCGGCAGTCGCTTCGTCATCGAACTGCCGCGCCAGTAGCCGGAGCCGCGGCCTGTGCCCGCAGCCGTGCACCGAGCGCGGCCAGGTTCGCGTCGATCGCATCCATTTCCTCGCGTTGCCGCACCGGCAGTTGCTGGCGCAGCCGCGAACGCAAGGCCTGCCATGCCGGTACGGCCTGTGCGCTGGCCGTGGCCACGGCCGTGGACAGCAGTGCCTGCTCGTCGGCCAGCGGCAACCCGTAGCCGCCATCCTGCAGCAGCGTACCCGGGCGCAGCCATTGCCCGCCCTGCTCCAGCAACGCGCGCAGGCTGCGGGTTTCTGCGCTGTCCGGCGCCGCCATCAGCTGCCGCTTGAGCACGTCGCGCGCGCGCAGCTCGGCGCGCCGCTGCGCAGCCTGTTCCAGCAGCAGCAGGCCGGCGCTGGCGCGCAGGTCACCCTGCAGCAGCCACGGCGCGCGCTGCCGTGCCGGCAGCTTCAGCCAGCCGTGCACATCACGGGCGGGCAAGGCCAGCTGCGCCGCCGCCGCTGCGAACAACTGCTGGTAGTGGTCGCGCGCCGAAGCGAAGTAATACCCCTGCGCCTGTGCTGCGCTGCGATCGGCCAGCACGCGCTCATCGAGCGCATCCAGCCGTGCCAGTCGCCGTTTCAGGCCACGCGGGCTCAGCTGGGCCAGCCCGGCCTCGCCCAGCCGTGGCACACCGGCCTGCAGCAGCTTTGCGGTTTCCACTGCGCAGTTGTTGCTGACGAAGTAATAGCGCCCGTCATAGCTCCAGTGCACCTGGGCGGTCCGCTCCAGAAGGCTGGCGATCTCCTCGCGGTGCAGCCGCAACGGCAGCGACTGCAGCCCGCGCAATTCAACCTTGGTGTATTCGTCCACCACCTGCTGCAGCGGCAGCACGAACAGGCGCGACGGGTAGCCACCAGTGAGGCCGCGCCAGTTGGATATCTGCACGTCGCCGACGAAGGCGCGGAAGGACAGCACGCGGTGGTGCTCCAGGTCCAGGCGGCAGTCCGGTCCCGGCACGCGGCCCGGTTTGCAGATCACCAGCCGCAGCATGCTGTGGCCCCAACGGCTCATCGGCTGCGCACTGCCTTCGGCGAACAGGTAGTCCACGGCATAGACGCGGGCCGGATCGAGCTGCAGCAGCGATGCCGCGCCCTCTTCCGATCCGGCCTGCAGCAACGGCAACGCTGCGGCACACTGCGGTTGCGGCAGCGATGGCGGCGCTCCGAAGTGGGCCTGGTACCACTGCGCCAGCGCCGGGCGCCGGCAGGCGAACGCGCTGTCGAGCACGAAGTGCTCGGCGTTCACCGCCAGGTATTCGGCGGGGTCCTTCAGTTCATAGGCATCGGGGCTGCGGTCACGGAAATCGTTGTCGCCACGACCGAGGTGCCAGGGCTTGCGCTGCCAACCGGCCAGATCACGCCAGCGCGCACTGCGCGACCAGTTCGCGCCGCCGCGGTCGGCAACGTGGGTCAGCTCATGCACCAGCGCGCTGCGTCGCGCGCGCCGCGCACCCGGCACCGCCTCGTCCAGCAGGTCGCGGCGCAGCGCGATGCGCCCGCCGAAGGCACGGCCATGTACATCGACCGGCAGCTCATCGCTCCAGCGCACCTGGACCTGCGCCGGCAATGCGCGCAGCAGGCCCTCGGGCAGCAGTGACTGCACATCGGCGAGCGTCTGCGACGCCACCTGCCGTTGGGCAGGGCTCAACCCTGCCGGGTCCAGCTGCAGGCGATCAGCTGCGTGCGCGACGTGGGCGACCAGCAGTAGAGCCACGCCATGCGTGGCGGCGTTCCGTACAGATGTCATGCAGTTGCCGGCCAGCGGCCGGCACTACCCGAAGGCCGGATCAACGCGCCAGCAGTGAGCGGGCCAGTTCCAGGTCGCTCTGCTGCTGCGCGGCGGCGCTCTGCTCACGCAGGTGGGCCAGTGCGGCCTGCAGGCGGGCGCCTCGGATCTGGCCGTCGCTGGCGACGAAGGCAGCGGCGTCGTCGCGTGCCGCCAGCACCACCTTGTCGTCGCCCGAGCTGCTGCCCGAGGAACCGGAAGAGGCACCGGTCGCCGAACCGGCCGAGGTGCCGGCGAAGCTGGAAGCAAAGCCGGCCAGCGGCAGGGACAGCAGGGCGAGCAGCAGGATCGGACGGGTCATCGGTTCGAGGCCGGTTGTGAGGATGCGTGGAGCGTAACGGGTGCGTGAAGGATTTGCCCGGTTCAGGCGTCAAACAGCTTGCCGGGATTCAGCCGCGCTTGGGGATCGAACGCGCGTTTGACTGCCTTCATCAGCGCGATCTCGGCCGGGCCGCGGGTACTGTCCAGGTAGCCCTTCTTGACCAGGCCGATGCCGTGCTCGGCCGAGATGCTGCCATCGAAGCGCGCCAGTACCTGCGCCAGCAGCTTGGTCACCTGCTCGCACTGCGCGACGAAATCGGCGTCGCTGGTGTCGTCGGGCTTGAGCACGTTGATGTGCAGGTTACCGTCGCCAATATGGCCGAACCAGACCACGTCGAAGTGCGGGTAGGCCTGCCCGATCAGTGCTTGGGTCTCAGCCAGGAACGCCGGCATCGCCGAGATCCGCACCGAGACATCATTCTTGTAAGGTTTGTAGCGCGCCAGCGATTCGGTGATGCCTTCGCGCAGGCGCCACAGCTGGGCGGCCTGGGCGTCGCTGGCACTGATCACCCCGTCGCTGACCCAGCCGTTGCCCATGCAGTCCTCGAAGGCCGCCATCGCCGCCGCTTCCTGCGCTTCGTCGTTGGCGGCGAACTCGGTGACTACGTAGTACGGATGCACCTCGTCGAACGGTGCCTGGGCGCCATGCGCCAGCACGTGCTCCAGCGCCCGGTCGGTAAAGAATTCGAAGGCCTGCAGCTGCAGCCGCGCGCGGAACGCGGCGAATACCTGCATCAGCACTTCGAAGCTGGGCAGCGCCAGCAGCATCACGTTGCTGGCCGGCGGCGGATCGGTCAGCTTCACCGTCGCTTCGACGATCACGCCCAGCGTGCCTTCCGAACCGATCAGCAGCTGGCGGAAGTCATAGCCGCTGGAGTTCTTGATCAGGCCCTTGTTGAGCTCCAGCAGTTCGCCGCTGGCGGTAACCACCTTCAGCCCGGCGATCCACTCGCGGGTATTGCCGTAGCGGATCACGCGGATGCCGCCGGCATTGGTGGCGATGTTGCCGCCGATCGTGCACGACCCGCGCGCGGCGAAATCCACCGGGTAGATCAGGCCGTGGTCCAGCGCGGCGTTGTGCACGGCCTCCAGCGGCATGCCGGCCTGCACCACCAGGGTGCGATCGACCGCGTCGTAGGCCAGCGCCTTGTTCATCCGCTCCAGGCTGAGCACCAGCTCGCCATTGGCCGCCACCGCGCCACCGGAAAGGCCGGTACGGCCACCGGACGGCACCACGGCCACGCCCTCGCCCGCGCTCCAGCGCATCACCGCCTGCACTTCCTCGACCGTGGCCGGCAGTGCGATCGCCAGCGGCGCCGGCGTCCAGCGCCGGGTCCAGTCACGCCCGTAATGCTCCAGGTCGGCCGGGTCGGTCTTCAGCTTCAGGCCGGGACAGGCCTGCTGCAGCGAGGCAATGCGGGAATCGGTCATGACGGTCCAGCGCGGTGCGTGAAGAACGGGCAAGCGTGCCAGCGGCACGCGCTAGCGTCCAGCCCCGCAGCCGTACAGATAGCTACGGATGCAACCAATTGCGCACTGCACCATGGGCGTTGCGATCTGGCATAGTGGTCAGCCCCTGTCCCACTGGCCGTGTTGCCCCATGTCGCCGAAGAAGACCTCGTTCCCCAAGCAGGATATCCGCGTGCTGTTGCTGGAGGGGGTCAGCCAGACCGCCGTGGAGGTGTTCAGCGCCGCCGGCTACAGCCAGATCGAGGCGCACACCAAGGCACTGCCCGAGGACGAACTGAAGGCGCGCATCGCCGAGGCGCACATTGTCGGCATCCGTTCGCGCACCCAGCTCAGCGCCGAGGTGCTGGCCGAGGCCAAGCGCCTGATCGCGGTGGGCTGCTTCTGCATCGGCACCAACCAGGTCGACCTGGACGCGGCCGAGCTGGCCGGCATCCCGGTGTTCAATGCGCCCTACTCCAACACCCGCAGCGTGGCCGAGCTGGTGATCGCCGAGGCGATCATGCTGACCCGTGGCATTCCGCAGAAGAACGCCGAGTGCCATCGCGGCGGCTGGTCGAAATCGGCCAGCGGCAGCCATGAGGTGCGTGGCAAGACCCTGGGCATCATCGGCTATGGCCACATCGGCACCCAGGTCGGCGTGCTGGCCGAATCGCTGGGCATGCAGGTGATCTTCCACGACGTGGAAACCAAGCTGGCGCTGGGCAATGCGCGTGCCGCGGCGAGCCTGGACGACCTGCTGGCCCGCGCCGACATCGTCACCCTGCACGTGCCGGAGACCCCGGCCACGCAGTGGATGATCGGCAGCACCGAGCTGGCGAAGATGCGCAAGGGCGCGCACCTGATCAACGCCGCGCGCGGCACCGTGGTCGACATCGACGCGTTGGACGCAGCGCTGGCCAGCGGCCACGTCGGCGGTGCCGCGCTGGACGTGTTCCCGGTCGAACCGAAGGGCAACGGCGATATCTTCGAGTCGCCGCTGACCCGCCACGACAACGTGATCCTGACCCCGCACGTGGGCGGCAGCACGCTGGAAGCGCAGGACAACATCGGCGTGGAAGTGGCGGCCAAGCTGGTGCGCTACAGCGACAACGGCAGCACGCTGTCGGCGGTCAACTTCCCGGAAGTGACCCTGCCCGAACACGAGGACAGCCTGCGCCTGCTGCACATCCACCAGAACGTGCCGGGCGTGCTGTCCAGGGTCAACGAGATCTTCTCGCGCCACAACGTCAACATCGACGGCCAGTTCCTGCGCACCGACCCGAAGGTGGGCTACGTGGTGATCGACATCACCGCCAGCGAGGCGCAGGCCGCCGCCGTCCGCGACGAACTGGCCGCGATTCCGGGCACGCTGCGGACGCGCATCCTGTATTGAGCAAGGCGTCGCCGGGCATGCCCCGGCGGATTGCTTCCGGCGTCGCACCATCCACGCATGGCGTGGATCTACTGGCGTTTCGCGCTATCCCGCAGTAGATCCACGCCATGCGTGGATGGAAAACCTCAGAACCTTACGGCGTGGAGGTTCTTGTAAAAGTCCCAATGGATCAGAACCCTGTCTTCCATCGACAGGAACAGCGTATCGACGAAATCCAGCTCCTCGGCATGAACCAGCCAGTCCTGCAGGCGGCTGCCCAGCGAAGGTACCGCCCCATCCACCTGGACAACCGTCAACGCAGCCTCGCTTGGCAAGCCAACAGCATCTGCAATGGCGCTCAACTCCTGCGCCAGCCGCTCCCGCCCCACCCCGGGGACCTCCAGGCGCGATGGCACGCGCTCCCAGTCGATGGATGTGATGACTGGCAATGCAGCCTTGATCATCGCAAGGGCAGCATCCTGCTTCGCCTCGCCACAGGCATGAGCCGCAACAAACGCGGCACAGCCGTCCGAGAGCATCAACGTGCCAGCCAGCGGCGCGCCATGCGCTGCATGGATTCATCCGACGCCGGGTCGGCCGCGACCTCGGTTACCGGCCGCCAGGCCAGGTCCAGCGATTCCTCGCTGAGCACGAATGCCTCGCCACCAAGCGCCCGGATCACGAAACGCACGTCGTAGTGCCAGTGCCCCGGCACGTCCTTGCGCTCGGGAATCCAGTGCTTGTCCAGATCGAAAATGGCCGGGTCTTCCAGTACCAGCCCGCTCAGGCCGGACTCCTCCTCGGCCTCCTTCAGCGCCACCCGGGCCAGGTCGCGCTCACCGTCGGCGTGGCCGCCCAGCTGCAGCCAGCGCTGCAGCTTGCGATGGTGGGTCAGCAGCAGGCGCTGGCCGTCGGCGCTGACCAGCCAGCAGCTGGCGGTGAAGTGGCCGGCCAGCCGCTCACGCCGGAACGGATCCTGCGGATGATCCAGCAATGTGCCGAATTCGGCAGCCAGGGCGTCGTGGGCGGGTTCGCGGCGCGCGTAGTCCCGGAGCAGGCCGCGCAGGCGATCGTCAAGCGCGGCAAGGGTTTCGACGGTCTGGCTCATGAATGGGGGCAGTTCGGAAAAATACTGCTCATTATCGCCGTTCATTGTTGCGATTGCGCTTGTGCGTTGGCTTCAGCTTTGGCTAAGGTACAGCGGGCCGTTCGCACGGCCTTCACCATTCAAGGCGGCCGGCAACGTATCGGCCGCCCACCCCATCCGATCACTAGGAAGTACTGCATGCTGAAAGCTCTGTTGAGGGTCAAGCCGGTCGAGCCGGCCGGGCACGTCGATGCCGGCGAACCCATCGAAGGCAGCCTGGACGGCGAAGCCACGTTGAAACGGACCCTCACGGCTAAACACCTCATCCTGCTGGGCGTGGGTGCGGTGATCGGCGCAGGCATCTTCGTGCTGACCGGCCAGGCGGCAGCCAACCACGCGGGCCCGGCGGTGATGCTGTCGTTCGTACTGGCCGGTTTCGCCTGTGCGCTGGCAGGCCTGTGCTATGCCGAGTTCGCGGCGATGATGCCGGTCTCCGGCAGTGCCTACTCCTATTCCTATGCCACCCTCGGCGAAGGCATGGCCTGGTTCATCGGCTGGTGCCTGGTGCTGGAGTACCTGTTCGCCTCGGCGTCGGTCGCGGTGGGCTGGTCGGCCTACCTGATCAGCTTCATCACCACCACGCTGCACATGCCCTTCCCGGACCTGCTCAGCGCCGCGCCCATCGCCTGGACCGGCAGCGAGTTCGTCTCCTCCGGCAAGCTGTTCAACCTGCCGGCGGTGCTGATCGTGGCGGCGGTATCCGGCCTGCTGTACGTGGGCGTGACCCAGTCGGCGTTCGTCAACGCGATCATCGTGGCGATCAAGGTCACCGTCATCTGCCTGTTCATCGGCATCGGCGCGGCCCACATCGACCCGGCCAACTGGCACCCGTTCATTCCGGAAAACACCGGCGTGCCGGGTGAGTTCGGCTGGAGCGGCATCTTCCGCGCCGCCACCATCGTGTTCTTCGCGTACATCGGCTTCGATGCGGTCTCCACCGCTGCCGGTGAAACCAAGGACCCGCAACGCAACATGCCGATCGGCCTGCTCGGCTCGCTGGCCGTGTGCACCATCGTCTACATCATCGTCTGTGCGGTGCTGACCGGCATGATGCCGTACCACCTGCTGGGCACCGACAAGCCGGTGGCGACCGCGCTGGAGCCCTACCCGACCCTGTCCTGGCTGAAGACGTTCGTGGAAGTCGGCGCCATCGCCGGCCTGTCCTCGGTGGTGCTGGTGATGATGATGGGCCAGACCCGCATCGCCTACACCATCTCCCGCGACGGCCTGCTGCCGAAGTTCTTCGGCAAGGTCCACGCCCGCTTCCGCACCCCGTACGTCGCCACCATCGTGGTCGGCGTGATCGCTGCCGCGCTGGCCGGCCTGGTGCCGCTGAACGTGCTCGGCGAACTCGTCTCGATGGGCACCCTGCTGGCCTTCGCCACCGTCTGCGTCGGCGTGCTGGTGCTGCGCTATACCAAGCCGGACCTGCACCGCCCGTTCCGCGTGCCGATGGTCTGGATCATCTGCCCGCTCGGCGCGGCCACCTGCCTGTTCCTGTTCTGGCAGGCGTTCGTGGTGCACTGGCACCTGTTCGTTGGCTGGACGCTGCTCGGCCTGCTGATCTACCTGGGCTACGGCATCCGCAACAGCAAGCTCGCCAAGTCGCCCTGATCCGCCTTCGGGCCGGCCTCGCGCCGGCCCGTCCGTTTTCCCGCGCGCCGCCCATGGCGCGCTTCGACAAGACCACCACACATGTTCAAGCAACTGTGGGCCACCAAGCATCCGCATGCCGCCCATGAAGACGCCAACGGCCTGAGCCTGCGTCGCCACCTTGGCCCCTGGGGGCTGACCGCGCTCGGCATCGGCGCGGTGATCGGCGGAGGCATTTTCGTCATCACCGGCCAGGCCGCCGCCAACCACGCCGGCCCGGCGATCATGCTGTCCTTCGTGCTGGCCGCCATCTGCTGCGCCTTCTGCGCGCTGGCTTATGCCGAATTCGCCTCGATGGTGCCGGTCTCCGGCAGCGCCTACACGTACACCTACGCCACCTTCGGCGAGCTCTCGGCCTGGTTCATCGGCTGGATGCTGGTGCTCGAGTACGGCGTCTCCGCCTCGGCGGTGGCAGTCAGCTGGACCGGTTACTTCCTCAGCCTGCTCAGCCAGTTCGACATCCATCTACCGGCAGCCCTGGTCAGTGCCCCGCTCGACGCGCAGCTGCGCCCGACCGGCGCGATCGCCAACCTGCCCGCCGCCGCGCTCGTGCTGCTGCTGACCTGGCTGTGCTACGTCGGCATCAGCAAGTCCTCGGCGATGAACATGGCGATGGTCGTGCTCAAGACCGGCCTGATCGTGCTGGTCATCGTGGTCGGCTGGAAGTACGTGGACACCAGTAACTGGACTCCGTTCATCCCCGCCAATGAAGGCCCCGGCAAGTACGGCATGGAAGGCGTGCTGCGTGGCGCGGCGATGGTGTTCTTCGCCTACATCGGTTTCGAGGCGGTATCGGTGGCGGCGCAGGAATCGAAGAACCCGCAACGCGACATGCCGATCGGCATGATGCTGTCGCTGGTGATCTGTACCGTGCTGTACATCGCGATGGCCGCGGTGATGACCGGCCTGGTGCCGTTCCAGCTGCTGGGCACCGATGAGCCGGTGGTGACCGCGGTGGCGGCGCATCCCCAGCTCGGCTGGCTGCGCTGGGTGGTCGAGGTCGGCGCGCTGGTCGGCCTGTCCTCGGTGGTGCTGGTGATGATCATCGGCCAGCCGCGCATCTTCATGATCATGGGCCGCGACGGCCTGCTGCCGCCGGTGTTCACCCGGATCCACCCGAAGTACCGCACCCCGCACGTCAACACCGTGATCACCGGCATCGGCATCGCGCTGCTGGCGGCGCTGTTCCCGCTGGACATCCTCGGCGAGCTGACCTCGATGGGCACGCTGATCGCGTTCGCCGCAGTCTGTGCCGGCGTGCTGATCCTGCGCCGTACCCAGCCGGACCTGCCGCGCCCGTTCCGCATGCCGATGGCGTGGCTGATCTGCAGCCTGGGCGTGCTGAGCTGCCTGGCACTGTTGTCGGCAATGACGATGCACAACTGGATGCTGATGGGGGTGTGGACGGTCGTCGGTTTCGTGATCTATTTCGGCTACGGGTTCCGGCACAGCCGCCTGCGGGGTAAGTAAGGTTTTGCATTGCAGGGCCTGCGGCCCTGCACCCGCCTTTGAAGCCGGAGCAACGGCAACGGCAACAGCTGGGTTGAGGGCTTGGCGGGACGGGTTGGGTTCGCGGGGGACGCCGTAAACCCATCCCTGGGGGCTTGGCCGCGGCATCCATGCCGCGGACACCCCCGCGAACCCAACCCGCCCCACCTCCGACAGTCCACCGGCGCGTCCAGTAGATCCACGCCATGCGTGGATGAAGCGTTCTCATGAACGAATGTTCCGGAATGAATATTTCTGTCGAGCGGAGCCATGCTCGACTGCGAGCAAGCGCAGCGAAGCGACCCGCTTTTCGCTTTTCCTTCTTCACTCCGTGGCAGGCCGCGCGCGGAACCTGTCAGAGGCGGGGCGGGTGGGCCGTGCAGGGGCGTTGGCGCCATGGATGGCGCCATCGAGCTTACAGGGACGTGCTTGCAGCGCCCCCTGCACGGCCCACCCGCCCCGCCCGCCATGAACCGCTCTACACGACCCGCCACGAGGGGCTCAGCCGTTGGCCGAATCCAGTAAAATCGCCCACATGAACGCCCCCACCTTCCCGTACGACACCGCGCGCCTGAGCGAACTGGCCCAGCTGCTGATCGACAACGTCCGCGAACTGGCCCAGGCCGGCTGGACCCCGGCCACCAGCAGCAACTTCTCCCACCGCCTGGACGACCGCCACGCCGCGATCACCGTCTCGGGCAAGGACAAGGGCCGCCTCATCGAGGACGACATCATGGTGGTGGACTTCGACGGCAAGGCCGTTGGCCGCCCGCTGCGCCCCTCCGCCGAAACCCTGCTGCACACCCAGCTGTACCGCCGCTTCCCGGAAATCGGCTGCGTACTGCACACCCATTCGCCGGTGCAGACCATTGCCTCGCGCCTGTACGCGCCGCAGGGTCATGTGCACCTGGAAGGCTACGAACTGCTGAAGGCCTTCGCCGGCAACAGCACCCACGAGATGGCCATCGACGTACCGGTGTTCGCCAACACCCAGGACATGAACGTGCTTTCGCAGCAGGTCGATGACCTGCTCGACCGCCAGAACCTGTGGGGCTACCTGATCGACGGCCACGGCCTGTATGCCTGGGGCCGCGACATGGCCGAGGCGCGCCGCCACCTGGAAGCGTTCGAGTTCCTGTTCCACTGCGAACTGGAGCTGCGCAAGTTGCGCAGCTGAACCGGCGCGCAGGTGCAGATGCCGATCCGGAATCTGCACCCCGCGCCCGCCCTGCTACCCTGTCTTCCCCCCGAGACGTTCAAGCTGCCGCCATGAGCCGACTGCGCATCTACGACGACACCCGCCCCGAATCGCCGCTGCTGGACACCCAGGACGGCGCGGTCATCACTGCCGAACTGCAGAAGATCGGCGTCACCTTCGAGCGCTGGCAGGCCGCCGCGCCGGTCGCGCCGGGCGCCAGCCAGGAGGAAGTGTTCGCCGCCTACCGTGCCGACATCGACCGCCTGGTCGCCGAACGCGGCTTCAAGAGCGTGGACGTCGCCTCGATCGCCCCGGACAACCCGAACCGCGCCGAGCTGCGCAAGAAGTTCCTCGACGAGCACTTCCACAAGGAGGACGAGGTGCGCTTCTTCGTCGCAGGCTCGGGCCTGTTCACCCTGCACGTGGGGGACAAGGTCTATGAGATCGAGTGCGTGAAGGACGATCTGATCGCCGTGCCCGATGGCACCACCCACTGGTTCGACATGGGCGATGAGCCGAGCTTCGTGGCGATCCGCTTCTTCACCGAGCCGGACGGCTGGGTGGGTCATTTCACCGGCACCGACATCGCGCAGAAGTTCCCCCGCTACGTACCCACCCAGGCGTCCTGATCCATGCAGCCCCGCGTCATCCTGACCGATATCGAAGGCACCACCAGCAGCATCTCGTTCGTCAAGAACGTGCTGTTCCCCTATGCCCGCAAAGCGCTGCCCGCGTTCATCGCCGAGCACGGCCAGCAGCCCGACGTCCGCCGCTGGCTGGATGCGGTCGCTGCCGAGATCGGCGGCGCCTGCCAGGACAGCCTGGTGGCCGAAACGCTGCAGGGCTGGATCGACCAGGACCGCAAGCACACCGCACTGAAAGCGCTGCAGGGGCTGATCTGGGACGAAGGCTACCGTCGTGGCGACTACACCGCGCACTTCTACCCGGAAGTGGCGCCGGTGCTGAAAGGCTGGCATGCCTCCGGCCTGCCGCTGTACGTGTACTCCTCCGGCTCGGTGCCGGCACAGAAGCTGTTCTTCGGGTTCAGCGATGCCGGTGACCTCAGCCCGCTGGTGTCGGGCTGGTTCGATACCGAGATCGGCGGCAAGCGTGAGGCCGACAGCTACCGCCGCATCGTGCAGTCGATCGGCGTGCCCGCCGGCGAGATCCTGTTCCTGTCCGATGTGGTGGAAGAGCTGGATGCCGCCCGTGAAGCCGGCCTGCAGACGCGCCTGATCGACCGCCGCGACGACTACCCGATGCCGCGCACCGGCCAGGCCGCCAATGGCCACGAGCGGGTCGAGAACTTCCAGCAGATCCAGCTGTAAGCAGGAGAAAGGGGACGGAGGTGATTAAGTCGTTTGTGGCACACATGGGCCGCAAACGACTTAATCCCCTCCGTCCCCTTTTTTGCTCAACGATCGTTGAGGGTCTTCACCTTCACCGCTTCGCGCAGCGCTGCCAGGTCCACCGGACCGCGCACCGCGATATCACGGGTTTCACCCGGCAGCAGGTCCAGCAGGTTGTCTTCGACCTGCACGTCCAGCGCGCCGAAGTCGATCCACGCCGCGCGCACGTACGCCGCGCTTTCCAGGCGCAGGCGGTAGTGGTCGCCGTCAATGGCCAACGTGGCCTTGAGTTTCTGCCGCGGCAGCACCTGGTCCTTGGCCTCGACGAATCCGACCACCTGCCGCGCACGCACCGCGCCGTTCTGCAGCAGCTCGAACACGGCCACCGTGCGCTTCGGGTCGGCGCCGGCCAGCAGCTCGGCATCGCGGAAATCACCGATGGAGGTGACGCCCTCCGCCGACAGCATCACTGCGTCCTCGCGACGGCGCAGTACCTTGCCATCCACATTCATCACCCGCAGCCGCCAGCGCGCTTCCAGTGAGGCGCCATCATTGATCAGGCGCACCCGCGTCCTGCCCTCATCACGCAATGCCGCCAGCGTGACCGGCGCGAAGAAACGCCGCGCGGCAAAGTGCAGCGCCTTCCAGCGACCGAAGTAGTCCACGCTGGACCATGAAGCACCCGGCCAGACATCGTTGAGCTGCCAGTACAGCGAGCCCATCGTGTACGGCCGCGAGGCGCGATGATGCAGCGCGGCCAGCGCGATGCCATCGGCCTGCATCACCTGGCTCAGGTAGACGAAGTCCTCGAAGTCCCTCGGCGTGCCGTAGCCCAGTTCGATGTAGTGCAGCAGGCGGCTGTTGCCCTCGCCGGCCATGAACTTCTGGCGCGCACGGATCACCGGGCTGTCGATGCGCTGCTCGGCGCGGGTGGCGATCTGGTCCACCGTCGCCACCGACGGCCACGCCTGCAGCCCGTACTCGGACATGAAGCGCGGCGTCTCACCCAGGTAGGCCTGCACCGGCAGCGCCGGATTGCCCCAGACCTGCCAGTAGTGCTTGTCGCCGCGGGTGGAATCGTTGGCCTTCTCGTCCAGATCGTTGCTGGGCGAACTGGACCAGTACGGTACGCCCAGTCCTTCCTCGCCCACCACCTGGCGCAGGTCGTTGCCGAACAGGTCGACATAGCCCTGCCAGACTTTCGCCGCAAATGCCGGGTCGGCCGCCTTCAGGTCGCGGCCGTGGCCCCAGTCCTTCCAGGCGGTTTCTTCCTCGTTGTTGCCACACCACAGCACGATGCTGGGGTGATGGCGCAGCCGGCGCACGTTGTCGCGCGCCTCGGCGACCACGCTGGCGCGGAACGCCGGATCGTAGCCCGGCTGCATGCCGCCACCGAACATGAAGTCCTGCCAGACCAGCAGGCCCAGCTCGTCGGCGATGTCGAAGAACGCGTCGTCCTCGTAGTAGCCACCGCCCCAGTTGCGTAGCATGTTCATGTTGGCATCGCGCGCGGCGGTCAGCACCTGGCGCAGGCGTGCGGCATCGACACGTGCGGGAAAGGCATCGAACGGAATGACGTTGGCGCCCTTGGCGAAGATCGGCACGCCGTTGATGACGAAGGCGAAGCCCTGCCCGCCCTTGCCGTCCTCTTCGCGGCGCAGCTCAACCGTACGCAGGCCGATGCGCTGCTCGCGCACCAGCGTTGCGTCGGCACCGCCATCCAGGCGCGCCTGCACGGTATAGCGATCCTGCGCACCATGGCCGACCGGCCACCACCGCTTCGGTTCCGCCAGTTCAATCGGTAGTTCAACACTGTTCTGCCCGGGCTTCAGCAGTACCGTGCGCTGCACCTGGGCCACGCTGCGGGCGTGCGGATCGCGCACGTCCACATGGACCACCGCCGAGCCGGCCGACGCGCCCTGCTCCACCTGCAGCAGCACCGCCAGCTTCGCCTGCTCCGCGCTCAATGCATCGGTGCGCACCGCAAGATCGGTCAGGCGGTGCGCGTCCCAGGCCTGCAGGTCGATTCCACGCCAGACGCCGGCGGTGACATAGCGCGGACCCCAGTCCCAGCCGAAGTGGTAGGCCGGCTTGCGCGCGAAGTTGCCGACCATCGCGTCCTTCGGCTCGTCCCCATAGGGCGAAGGATAGTTGCCGGCGATCTTGTGCGGCATCGCCTGCACGCCCGGCAGCAGGGTGCGGATCGGTGAGCGGAACACGATCTGCAGTTCATTGTCCCTGGCCCGCAGACGCCCTTCCACGCGCGCACGCCAGGTCCGGTGCGCGTTGTCCGCACGCAGCAGCGGCTTGCCGTTAAGGCTGACTTCGGCATAAGTGTCCAGCCCGTCGAAACGCAGTTCGGCATTGGGCTTGGCCAGCGTCGCCGCGTCCACGTCGAAGCGCGCGCGGTACTCCCAGGCCGCCAGGCCGATCCATTGCAGCTCGGCTTCGGGCGCACCCACGTACGGGTCGCGGATCAGCGCATGCGCCAGCAGGTCGGTGTGCACGCTGCCCGGCACCGTGGCCGCACGCCATTGCTGCAGGCCCGGGTGCGCGGCGCCCTGCGCGTCGCCGGGCAACATGCGGAATTCCCATTGCGCCTGCAGCGGGGCTGCAGTTGCCGGGAAGGCCGACGTTGCGACCAGCAGCAGGAGCAGACGGACAACGAGGGAAAGACGATGCACGCGGAGCTCCTGTTTTTTCCGCCGGGCGTGGCCCGGCGCTACCGATTCCGATTCATCATGCGTACGGCGACGCGCGCCTCAACGCACCACGTTCAACACTTCGTAGCACGCACCCATGGTGTGGTAATCCACCTTGCCGGCCGGGCTCTTCTCGTCGCTGTACTTGCGGTTGTCGGCATCGAGGATGCGGAACCAAGCGCCGTACTGATGGTCGACGAAGTGCACCCACGCGTACGCCCAGATGCGCTCGTACCACTGCCAGTAGCGGTCATCACCGGTGCGCTTGGCCATCAGTGCGGCGGTGGCCAGCGTTTCGGCCTGCACCCAGAAGTACTTGTCGTCGTCGCAGACGAAGCTGTCGCCACCGATCGGCGCGCCATCCATGCCGGGCTGCCGGCGCGATTCCGGTGCGAAGCCGTAGTACAGGCCGCCGCGGGCGTCGTCCCAGCTGCGCGCCACGGCCACGTCGAACAGGTGCTGCGCGGTCGGCACCAGCCAGTCCGCCTGCACGTGGCGATCGAGGATCAACAGCAGCTTGGCCCATTCGGTCTGGTGACCCGGCTGGAAGCCCCACGGGCGGAACAGGTGCTTGGGGTTGTCCAGGTTGTAGTCCCAGTCGATCTCCCAGTTCTCATCGTAGTGCTCCCAGACCAGCCCGCCGGCCTTGGCCGCCTGGCGGCGGGTCATGTTGTCGGCCAGCTGCAGCGCGCGCTCCACATAGCGCTGCTCGCCACTGGCCTCGAACGCAGCCAGCATCGCCTCGCACATGTGCATGTTGGCGTTCTGGCCGCGGTAGCCGGTGAAGTTCCACTGGCCGTCCGCTTCATCCTTGTAGAGCCCGTGCTGCGGCTCCCAGAAGCGCGTTTCCAGCAGCTGCCAGGTTTCGTCCATCCACGCGCGCGCCTGTTCGATGCCTGCCTTCAGCGCACAGCTGTAGGCCAGCAGCACGAAGGCCACGCCGTAGCAGTGGTTCATATCGTCCTCGACCTTGCCATCACGCAGGGTCCAGGCATAGCCGCCGGTGGCGGGGTTGCGGTGCACCTCGCGCAGGTAGCGCACGCCGTGCTCGACCGCGTCGCGGTACTCGGCATTGCCGAACTCGCGGTAAGCCATCGCATAGTTGAAGACGAAACGGGTGCTGCTCACCAGGTGGCGATGGCTGGCATCGTAGATGCTGCCGTCGTCACGGAAGTAGTGGAAGAAGCCACCGTTGGGATCGATGCAGCGCGGGTGGTAGAACGCCATGGTCTCGGCGATGTGCGCGCGCAGGAACGCGGGCGAACGGAAATCGGGCGAAGGGCTCATGCGGTAATGTCCTGTGCCTGCAGCAGCTGCTGCACTTCATCGAGCGAGGGCATCGCGGCGAACGCGCCCTTGCGGGTAACAGCCAGCGCGCCGACCGCAGCGCCGAAGCGCAGCGTGGCGGTGATCGCCTCGGGGTCCTGGCAGAAGGCGGCAAAACCGGTACCGGCACCGCCGCGCTCCAGCAGCCCAACCAGCACGCCACCGACGAACGCGTCGCCCGCGGCCGTGGTGTCGACCGTAGCCACGCGGAAGCTGGTGACGGTGCCGTGCTTGTCGCGGGTGTACCAGTGCAGCGTGGCCGCACCGTCGGTGACGATCACCCAGCGCGCCTGCGCAGCCAGCAGGCGCCGCAGCACCGCCGCCTCGCCGTCGGCACCCAGCGGCGCAGCCAGGTAGTCCAGCTCCTCGCGCGACAGCTTGACCAGGTCAGCGCGTTCCAGTGCCTGCCACAGCCGCGGCGTCGGATCTTCGTTGGCGGGCCACAGTGCCGGGCGCAGGTTGAGGTCCAGGCTGACCACCGCACCGGCGGCACGGGCGCGGTCCATGCCGGCGAAGGTCGCCTCGGCGATGGCCGGCTCGGTCAGGCTGTTGGAACAGACGTGGAAGCACTGCGCGCTGTCCAGGCACGCGGCCTGGAAATCGCTGTCACGGAACAGCAGGTCGGCCGCCGGCGGCCGGTAGAAGCTGAAGCTGCGCTCGCCATTGGCATCCAGGGCCACGAAGGCCAGTGCGGTCTTGGCCGCGTCGGTGCGCACGATGTAATCGGTACCCACGCCGTGCTCGACCAGGCTGTCGGCCAGGAAGTCACCGAACATGTCGCGGCCCAGCATGCCGACGAACTGGGTCTTCGCGCCCAGCCGTGCAGCCGCCACGGCGACGTTGGCCGGTGCACCGCCGGCATACTGCAGGAATGCGCGCGGCGTGTCGGCCGAGGCCGGCGGCTGCGCTAGTAGATCGATCAAAATTTCGCCGAAGCAGACAATGGCACCCATTCCGGACTCAGCCTCCCTGCGTTGCGGAGGCCGGCGTACGCGCGCCGACCAGTCCGTAGAAAATGATGTAGCCGTAGCACAGCAGCGGCAGGATGAAGCTGGCCTGCACGCCGATGTGGTCGGCCAGCACGCCCTGCAGGTACGGCACCACGGCACCGCCGACGATGGCCATGATCAGCAGGCTGGAGCCCTTGTTGGTCAGCGGGCCGAGGCGCTCGATGCTCAGCGCGAAAATAGTGGGGAACATGATCGAATTGAACAGGCCGATCGCCACCACCGAGTACAGCGCGATGTTGCCGGAGGTCAGCATGGTGGTGACCAGCAGCGCCACGTTGACCAGCGCGAAGATCGCCAGCAGGCGGCTCGGCGAGAAGCGCGCCAGCAGCGCGGAGCCGGCAAAGCGGCCGATCATCGCCATCGTCCAATAGGCCGACACGTAGTGCGTGGCTTCCTGTTCGCTGAAGCCACCGATGTTGGGCATCGACAGGTAATTGACCAGGAAGCTGCCGATCGACACTTCGGCGCCGACGTAGAAGAAGATGCCCAGCACGCCCAGCAGCAGGTGGCGCTTGCGCAGCGCATCCAGGTAGCTGTGGTGGTGGCCCTGGTCGGCCTGCTCGGTGGCGTCGCTCAGCGCCGGCAGGCGGAACAGGAACACGAACAGCGCCAGCAGCACCAGCGCCACGGCCAGGCCCACGTACGGACCCTGCACCGCCTGCGCCTCGGCGGCACGGTAGGCCAGCTGCTCGGCGGCCGGCAGCGCCGCGATGTCGTCAGCGCTCTTGACCGTGTTGGACAGGATCAGCATGCCGCCGAAGATCGGCGCGATGGCCGTGCCCAGCGAGTTCAGCGCCTGCGCCAGGGTCAGGCGGCTGGAGCTGGTCTGCTCCGGGCCCAGCAGCGCGACATAGGGGTTGGCGGCCACCTGCAGCACGGTAATGCCGGTGGCCAGCACGAACAGGGCACCGAGGAAGGCGCCATAGACGCGCAGTTCGGCCGCCGGCCAGAAGCCCAGCGCGCCGATGCCGGCGATCACCAGGCCGGCCACGATGCCCTTCTTGTAACCCAGCGCCGCCACCAGCCGACCGGCCGGCAGCGACATCAGGAAATAGGTGCCGAAGAAGGTGAACTGCACCAGCATCGCCTTGGCGTAGTTCAGTTCGAACACCGCCTTCAGGTGCGGGATCAGGATGTCATTGAGGCAGGTCAGGAAGCCCCACATGAAGAAGATCGTGGTGACGACAGCCAGCGCCTTGCCGTTGGTGACGGCGGGTGCGTTGCCCGAAGAACCCGATGGACGGGGCGTTGCGGAGATCGGCATGCGGTACGCGCCTCGATGCGCGGAAGGTCGTTGTTGCGTGGAAGGGGTATGCGGAAGGAATCAGTTCGGTCGTGCGGCACTACTTTCGCGGATGCGCAGCTGCACCGGCGCGACCGTGCGCCGCGGCGGCGCGTCCGGTTCGTCCAGCCGTTGCAGCAGCAGCGCCGCAGCCTGGCGGCCACGCTCGCGCGGATCGGCGGTAAGCGTGGTCAATGGCGGTACCGCCACCGCCGCCTCGGAAATGTCATCGAAGCCGGTCACGGCGAAATCGCCGCCCGGACGGATGCCCCGCGAGTTCAAGCCCAGCATCAGGCCCAGCGCGACGGTGTCGTTGTAGCAGACCGCCGCACTCGGCCGATGACCGTCGGCGAAGAGCTCATCGGTGCGCGCTGCCGCTTCCAGACGGTTAGGCGCCGACTCGATCATCCAACCCGGCGGCAGCGACAGCCCGGCCTCGGCCAACGCCTGCTGGAACCCGGCGCGGCGCTGGTGGCAGGAACTGGATGCGGCGTGGCCGCCGAAGAAGGCGATCTGGCGATGGCCGCGCTCGATCAGGTGGCGCGTGGCCAGATAGGCGCCGTGCTGGTTGTCCAGGGTCAGGAAGTCCCAGTCAGCCCCGGCCAGTTCGCGGTTGAACAGCAGCACGTTGGCATTGGCGCCCAGCGCCTGCCGCAACTGCGCGGTGTCGCTGCCCTCGGCCGGCGACAGGATCAGGCCGGCCGGGGTGTGCTCCATCAGCGTGGACAGCACCGCCTGCTGGCGCTCCGGCGATTCCCCGGTGCTGCCCAGCAGCGTCACGTAACCGCGCCCGCCCAGCGCCTCGTCCACGCCGGACGCGAATTCGGCGAAGAACGGGTTGGACAGGTCGTTGATCACCAGCGCAATGCTCGACGAGGTGCGTCGGCGCAGGTTGGCCGCCGCGCGGTTGTAGACATAGCGCTGGCGGCGCAGCTCGGCCTCGACCTTGGCGCGGGTATCGACATTGACCAGCGGGCTGCCGCGCAACACCAGCGACACGGTTGCCCGTGACACGCCGATCGCACGCGCGATGTCGGTCACCGTCACCGCCTTGCCGGCGCGCTTGCTGGGACTGCTGCCGTTGTCGTTCATCGTCTTCCCGGACTCCGCTGGAGGCTCAAGCCTAATGGATCAGGGCCGTGTCGTGCCGTGCCGTTCGCTGGGTCACCGCGAACGGCACAGTCCGGCTCAGCGCAGCTGGCTGCCCGGTGCCGCGCACCAGGATACCGGCAGGTCCTTCACCGCCGTGCCCCAGCCCTGCTCCGGCACCTTCGCATCCAGCGCAAAGCGCACGCGCGGGCCCTGCTGCAGGCGGCTCCAGTCCAGCCACACCGGTGCATGCGCCTGGCCATCGACCTGCACGCCCTGCACGTACTGCAGGCGGCGGCCATCGGCGCCCGGCGCGTCGATGCGCAGGGTGCGGCCGTTGCCCATGTCCACTTCCACCTTGCTGAAACGCGGGGTGTGCAGCAGGAACTGGCCGCTGCCCGGCACCGCCGGGTACACGCCGATGGCGCTGAACAGGTACCAGGCCGACATCGTGCCAAGGTCATCGTTGCCGGTCACGCCGTTGGGGGCATTGGTGAACAGCTGCTGCGCCGCACGCACCACGGCCGCGGTCTTCCACGGCTGGCCGATCAGCGTATAAAGCCACGGCGAATGCAGGTCCGGCTCATTGTTCGGGTTGTAGCGGAACTGGTTGTAGTAGCTGTACGGCCCGACCACCCACGCCTTGCGCGCGGCGTTGAGCGGGTCGGCCTGCAGCGCGTCCATCGCGAAGAACGCATCGAGGCGGCGGCCCGCCTGTTCGCGGCCATCCATCGCTTCGACCAGGCCCGGCACGTCCTGCTGCGCCAGCCACTGGTACTGCCACGCCGTGCCCTCGTGGAAGCCGTGGTGCGAACGCGGGCTGTAATGGCCGTCGGACGGGGTGTACCACTGGCCATCCTCGGTGCGCGGGCGCGGGAACCCGGTGAAGCCGGTCTCGGCATCGCGCACCTGCGGATCCCACACCTTGCGCCAGTTGCGGCCGCGCTCACGCAGCGTCGCCGCATCCTGGGCGTGGCCCAGGCCATCGGCCATCTGCGAGAGCGCGCAGTCGGCCAGCGCGTACTCCAGCGTGGCCGAACCACCGTGGTGCGGATCGACGTCCATGCCCTTGGACGGGAATGCACGGTCATAGGCCACGTAGCCCTTGTCCAGGTAGGTCGGGTTGCCGGAGCGGCCGGCCATGCGCGAGTTCAGCGGCGGCGTACCGAAGGCATTGCGGCGCAGCGCATCCCAGGCCTGCGATTCACGCCCCTTGAGCGCACCGAAGCGCCACAGGTCGACCATGAACGGGGTGACCGGATCGCCGGTCATGATGTTGGTCTCGAAGTTGGCATAGCCCCAACGCGGCAGCCAACCGCCCTGCTCATCGATCGCCAGCAGGGTGCGGCCGATGTCGCGCGCCACGTCCGGGCGGGTCAGTGCCAGCCACTGGTTCTGCGCACGGTAGGTATCCCACAGCGAGAAGTACTCGTAGTAGGTCCAGCCATCGGCACGGTGGATGCCATCGTCATAGCCGCGGTAGCGGCCATCGGCGTCGTTGCCGGTCATCGGCTGCAGCAGCGCGTGGTAGACCGCGCTGTAGAACACGGTGCGGTCATCGGCGGTGCCGCCCTGCACGCGCACCCGGCCCAACTGCTCACGCCAGGCCTGCTGGGACAGCGCGCGCATGCGGTCGAAGCCGAGCAGCGCCCCACCCTGCATGCCTTCCGCGCGCAGGTTGGTGCGCGCGCCTTCGGCATCCACGTGCGAGATCGCGCTGACTGCCGTCACCGACTGGCCCTTGGCCAGGTCGAAGCTGAGCCAGGCACCGTTCGGCTTCTGCTCGCCTTCCATGCTGTGGCGCGCGCCCGGCAGGCCACCGCCCTCGCCCCAGGTGCCATGCGCCTTGAACGGGCGGTCGAACTCGATGCGGAACCAGGTGGTGTACTGATGGCCGCCGCAGAAACTCTTGGTGACCAGCTTGCCCTCGACCACGCGGTCGCCGACCACATCGACCACGCTGCCGATCACCGAATGGCGCTCGTTGGCCTGGCCGACGTTGACCAGCACGTGGCCATCGCCACTGCGCTGGCTGAAGGTGTAGCGCTCGGCCGCGGCACGGGTACGCGCGGTCGCCTCGGCATCGATGCCGCCGTAGCTGGTCAGGCGCACCTTGTAGTAGCCGGCCTGGCCGACCTCGCCGTCATGGGTGTAAGCCGAGGCATAGGCCTTGTGGTCGAACTGCTTGGCGTTGCCGGTATCGAAATCACCGCCCGGACCGATCGAGCCGGTCACCGGCAGCACAGACACCTGGCCGCCCTGTTCCCAGCAACCCGCGCCGGACAGGAAGGAGTGGCCGAACCCGCGGATCTTCTCATCGTCATAGCGCCAGCCCGAGTAGTGGCTGCCGATCGGGCTGACCTGGATCAGGCCGAACGGTGCCGACGCACCCGGGAACGTGTTGCCATCGTCCTTGCTGCCGATGAAGGTGTTGACCTCGCGCTCCAGCGCTGCCGGCGCGGCCTGCAGCAGCATCGGCGCCGCCGACAGCGCAAGCAGGCAGGCCAGGCGCACCAGCGGGCGCGAGGATGATGGGACGGCGGGAGCGGACGGCACTGGACGCATGTCGGGTTCCTGTAGTCGATGGCGCGGAGGCAGACGGCCGGGGCCGTCCGGCAGCGTTCCGCTGAGCCCTGCCCTGACCTGCAGAGAGCTCCCCCTGGAATGACGCCCGACCCGTGCGACCGTGAATTTAGATCGATTCAAGTAGAGCATGCGGGTTCAGCCGAATGCATTCTGCGGCGCAGCATGAGGGGGTTCGGCAGGGCTGCGCCCTGCACCCGCGCGTACTGCCGGCTGCTGGCCGGCAACCCCAGAAGCAACAGCCGAAGCAACAGCAAAAGCCGGCGATCCGTGGAATGGCGGGGTGGGTCCGGTTGCGGGGGACGCCGTAAACCCATCCCTGGGGGCTTGGCCGCGGCATCCATGCCGCGGACACCCCCGCAACCGGACCCACCCCGCCTTCGACAGATCTCCGTGATCTGTGGATGGATCCACGCCATGCGTGGATGAATCTCTGTCGGATATCGAAATCAATCCGGGGTCAGATCCATTTTTCCAACGGAAAACGGATCTGACCCCACGACCCCATGTCGCTCCAGGATCAATCCAACCGTCACCGGGAAACTGTCAAAGGTGGGGCGGTGTGGGCTGGCAGGACCGTTGGCGCCATGGATGGCGCCATCGAGCCCCCACGGGTGAGGGCGCTTTGCTTGCGAAGCACTGCTTCACAAGCGCCCGAACGCCCAGTCGCCAGCGGCTGGGCCGGACTCCGGAGGGGGGTTTACGGCGTGTCCTACCAGTCCACACCGCCCCGCCAACCCACAGACAACCCCGAGCCGCTTTGGCTTTGGCTTTGGCTGTTGCCGGCCAGCGGCCGGCACGACCCGGGTGCAGGGCGCAGCCCTGCCGACCCCCCTCCCCTGCGCACGAAAACGATTTCACTGATTTCAGCAAACCGTCATCCCTTCGCCACGCCAGTACCATATTGCGCAGCAGCATGCACCTGCGGGCGACCCGTGCTAAAAATCGCCCGCCCATCGCTTAGATCGATCCAAGACGACGCTGCGATGGCCGGGAGTTGGGGGAGCAGCAACAGGACGTACCAGGCCACACGCGCGGTGCTACTGCCACTGCATGGCGACCGCCGCAAAGTCACTTCAAATTAGATCGATTCAAGTTGTCCGTGCCACGTCACCGGATCAATCCAGGAGAGAGGGAGAGATGGGAATGAAGCATTCAACACGTACGCACGGCCAGGACGCATTGTCGCTGGCCATCGCGCTGGCCCTGGCTGCCGCCGTCATTCCGGCAGGCGCCGCCGCGCAGCAGGCCGCGTCCACCGGCACGCAGGACGCCACGACTCTGGACAGCGTCCAGGTCACCGGCTACCGCTACGCCATTGAAAAGAGCCTCGAGCAGAAGCGCGATGCCAACGCCGTGGTCGAAGTGATCACCGCCGAAGACGTCGGCAAGTTCCCCGACAAGAACGTGGCCGACGCCCTGCAGCGCGTGCCCGGCGTGGTCATCACCCGCAGCGGTGGCGAAGGCAAGAGCGTCAGCGTGCGCGGCCTTGCACCGGACCTGACCCTGACCCAGTTGAACGGCAACTTCGTCGCCTCGTCGGAGACCAACAACGAAGCGACCCGCTCCTTCAACTACACCCTGCTGCCGTCGAACATGCTGTCCAGCGCCGAGCTGTTCAAGTCGCCGGAAGCCCGCATCGACGAAGGCGGCATCGGCGGCACGGTCATCCTGCATACCCGCCGTCCGCTCGACATGGAATCCAACTCCGGCTACGTGAACCTGGAGGGCACCACCTCCGACACCAGCCACGACGTCGATCCGCAGGTGTCGGCGCTGTATTCCTGGCACAGCAAGGACGAGCGCTTCGGCGTGCTGGTCGGCGTGACCCAGCAGAAGCGCACTACCCGCACCATGGAAGCCAGCACCGAGGACTACCAGTGGTACGGCAACGGCACTACCGCCCGCGATGCCAACGGCAACCTGCTGGAGCAGGATGGCATCCACTACTGGTGGGGCCAGTCCGGCTTCAACAACCAGACAGGCAAGAACTACAGCGAGTTCTTCATGCCGACCTCGGTGAACTTCGCGGTGAAGGAAGAGAAGCGCGAACGCAAGGGCGGGCAGCTGACCTTCCAGTTCAAGCCGGTCGACAACGTCACGATGACGGCCAACTACTTCCGCTTCGAACTGCAGGGTGACTACACCCAGAACATGCTGAAGGTGCCGGAATGGAACCTGGCCCGCTACAACCAGGACGGCAACTGGGCCGGCGGCCGCCTGCTCAATGGCCTCGACTTCGATCCGAGCGGCAGCATCGTCACCGGCGCGCAGTACCAGAAGCTGGCCGGCAAGACCTACTACTGCAGCGAGGATGAAGCGGCTGCGGCCGGCCTCAAGCCCGGTGGCTGGGGCCCGGACGACTGCACCATCCCCACCCCGCAGCTCACCGGCGGCTACAGCAAGGAAAAGGCGCTGTCGCAGACTGCGGACCTGACCATTGACTGGGACATCAGCCCGCTCTGGAAAGCCTCGTTCACCGGCGGCCGCACCTGGTCCGAAGGTGGCCCGTCGATGAACTTCCGCATGTCGGCCAAGCCGCGCCGCAAGGTTGGCAACCAGTGGCAGTCCGGCAACCAGTACACCGCGTGGGACCTCACCGGGACGCCGTCGGTGCAGTTCTCGCCCGACCTGCAGCAGCAGCTGATGGCCGGCATCGCCGAAGTCGATACCGGTTCCACCGATTCGTCTTGGATGCAGACCGAAGTCAAGCAGAACTACTTCCAGGCAGACGTCACCAAGCTGTTCGAGGCGGGTTGGCTGGACTCGATCCAGTTCGGCGCCAAGTACCGCGACGGCAAGGTCCACCGCAACACCGGCAACACCTACTGGGTGTGCCCGGGCCTGGACCCGTCCGACTATGACAACAACCGCTACCAGGCCGGTTGCGATCCGACCGCTGGCAACGCGCAGCCGGGCTTCTTCCTGTCCAACCCGATCAGCAACATCACCGGCGCCTTCAACGCCAATGTGTTCCCGGGCATCAACTACCCGGCCTACATCGATTACCTGAACAAGACCTACGGCGGCTCGCACAACCGCACCGAGGAAGACTTCGTCTACGACGTCAACGAGAAGATCTACTCCGGTTACTTCCAGGCCAACTTCCGCACCGAGCGCGTGCGCGGCAACGTCGGCGTGCGCGTGGTGCGCACCAAGCAGTTCGCCCAGTCCAGCGACTCGGTCGAGCGCTTCAACGACTACTTCGTCGATAACGCCAGCGGCGCACCGATGAGCTGCGATGATCCGGCCGCCGATCCGAACCTGCGCTGCCAGGGTGGCTTCGTCCGCCTGCCCGACGCCCAGGTGCGCGACAAGGTGTACGCGCTGTCGTCGCTGGAAAAGACCTATACCGACGTGCTGCCCAGCTTCAACATCGCCTGGGACATCACCGACAACCTGGTGCTGCGCGGCGCAGCATCGAAGGTGGTCGCGCGCCCGAGCTACACCAGCATCGCCTACCCCGGTGGCCTGCGTTACATCAGCGAGGAGTACGCCAACGATCGCCGTGTCACCGGCGGCACCGACACGCCCGGCTGGTACGGCTCGGGCAGCAACAAGGCGCTGGAGCCGTTCAAGGCGGTCCAGTTCGACTTGGGCCTGGAGTGGTACTTCAAGCCGGGCGCCGTCGCGGGTGTTTCGCTGTTCCGCAAGAACGTGGACAACTTCACCGTGCCGGTGGTACGCGACCAGCAGATGAACGTCGGCGGGCAGTCGGTCACCGTGCAGAAGTACGAGACCCAGGCCAACGGCCGCGATGGCGTTTCGCAGGGCGTGGAACTGTATGGCCAGTACACCTTCGACTTCGGCCTGGGTGTGCAGGCCAACTACACCTACAACGACACCAATCTGGCCTCGATCGTGCTGGACGGCGAGGAAATCGGCTCCTCGCCGCTGGTCGGCAGCGCCAAGAACCAGGCCAACGTCACCGTGTTCTACGAGAACGACAAGTTCCTGGCGCGTGCCTCGTACAACCGTCGCGGTGAAGTGGTCGGCGGCCTGAACAATGGCATGACCACCTACACCAAGCCGTACAGCCAGCTTGACCTGAACGTGGCCTACAACCTCACCCCGGACTGGACGGTGACCGCCGCCGTGCTGAACGCCACCAAGTCCGAGCTGCGCAGCTACATCGGCAACGACAGCCAGGCCCGCCTGCTGTCCAACCTGTACGCCGGCCGCCAGCTGTATTTCGGCGTGAACTGGAAGTTCTGAGGCGGCGCCGGGCCTGCCCGGCGCGCTCTCGCCCCGTTCCGGCGGGGAGGGTCCTCCACGGCAGCCACGCTGGTACAGGTGGCTGCCGTTTTTCATGGATGCATGTTCATGGGCCCCTTGGCCGCCGTTCAGTCCGGCGCTTGACCCTGCCATCGTTGGAAGGTGCACACTGGCCCTGTCCCAAGAGCATCGAAGGAGCCACAGATGGAATTCCATGTCGACGGCATGACCTGCGGCGGCTGCGCACGCAGCGTGACCCGCGCGATCCAGCAGATCGATCCGAACGCCCGCGTAGTCGCTGACCCGCCGAGCGGCCTGGTCAAGGTGCAGACCACCGCGTCGCAGGAACAGGTGTTCGCCGCGGTGAACGATGCAGGTTTCCCGCCGCGCAGCGCCTGATCCCCTGCCCGGCATCCACAACGAAGCCCGCCCCGTGCACTGTCACAGGGCGGGCTTTTCAATGCATGCGAACATGAAAACTCAGTGCTTGCGCGCGCGGCGGCGCACCGCGCCGGTCTTGGCCGCTTCCACCGGCAGCGGAGCCTCATCGTCTTCACCCAGCCGCTGCAGGATCGGGCATTCCGGGCGCTCATCGCCGGCACAGCAGCGGATCAGCGATTTCAGCGTATCGGCCATCTGCCGCATGTGCTCGATGCGCTGTTCCAGGTCGGCGATGTGCTGCTCGGCCAGCTGCTTGACATCGGCACTGTGGCGCGACGTGTCGTTCCACAGGCCCAGCAGGTCGCCGATCTCGGCCACCTGGAAGCCGAGATCGCGCGCGCGGCGGATGAAGCGCAGGCGATGGATGTCGGCCTGCGAATACGCCCGATAGCCCGACTCCGTTCTATCCGCCGCAGGAATCAGGCCGATCTGTTCGTAGTAGCGGATCATCTTCGCCGACACGCTGGAGGCCTTGGCGGCTTCACCGATGTTCATGCGGATCTCCTTCATTGGGTCGCAGCGGCGGCATCGGCCATCGGTGGCTGGAAGCGGCGCAGGCGCAGTGCGTTGCCCAGCACGAACACACTGGACAGCGCCATCGCACCGGCCGCCAACACCGGCGACAGCAGCACGCCCCAGACCGGGTACAGCACGCCGGCGGCCACCGGAATCAACGCGGTGTTGTAGGCGAAGGCCCAGAACAGGTTCTGCCGGATGTTGCCCAGCGTCGCCTTCGATAGCGCAATGGCGTTCGGTACGCCCTGCAGGTTGCCCGACATCAGCACCACATCAGCCGATTCCACCGCGATATCGGTACCGGTGCCAATGGCCAGGCCGACATCGGCCTCGGCCAGTGCTGGCGCGTCATTGATACCGTCGCCGACGAAGGCGATCTGGCCGTAGGTGGACTTCAAGCGACGCACCGCTTCGACCTTGCCTTCCGGCAGCACCTCGGCCACGACCTCGTCGATGCCCAGCTGGCGCGCGATCGCCTGCGCGGTCCCGGCGTTGTCACCGGTGATCATCGCCACCTTCAGGCCGAGCTGATGCAATGCCGCGATTGCGGCCGGCGTGCTCGGTTTGATCGGATCGGATACCGCGATGATCGCGGCCAGGCGACCGTCGATGGCGGCATACAGCGGCGACTTGCCCTGGGTGCCCAGCGCTGCCGCCAGCGTCGCAAACACAGTGATGTCCACGCCGATGTCGCGCATGAAGCGATCGGCACCGACCTCCACCCGCGCACCATCCACGCTGGCCCGCACGCCCATGCCGGTGACCGATTCGAAGTCGACCATCGACGGCAGCGCGATGCCCTGCTCGATGACTGCATCGACGATGGCGCGGGCAACCGGATGCTCCGAGCGCGATTCCACGGCGGCAACTGCCGCCAGCACCGTGCTGCGATCGAAGCCACCGGTGATCTCGAAGTCGGTCAGGCGCGGGCGGCCTTCGGTCAGCGTGCCGGTCTTGTCCACCGCCACCACCCGCGCATCCTTCAGCAGCTGCAGTGCCTCGCCCTTGCGGAACAGCACGCCCATCTCGGCGCCACGGCCGGTACCGACCATGATCGAGGTCGGCGTGGCCAGTCCCATCGCGCAAGGGCAGGCAATGATCAGCACCGCCACCGCATTGACCAGCGCGAAGCTCAGCGCCGGTGACGGGCCCAAGATCAACCAGACCACGAAGGTCGCCAGCGCGGCCAGCATCACCGCCGGCACGAACCACAGGGTGACCTTGTCGACCACCGCCTGGATCGGCAGCTTCGAGCCCTGCGCCTGTTCCACCATGCGGATGATCTGCGCCAGCATGGTCTGCGCGCCCACCGCCGTGGCGCGCACCGTCAGTGCGCCCGTCTGGTTGACGGTGCCGCCGACCACGCTGCTGCCCGGCTGCTTCCCGACCGGGACCGGCTCGCCGCTGATCATCGACTCGTCGATGAAGCTGCGGCCTTCGACCACCTCGCCGTCCACCGGCACGCGCTCGCCCGGACGCACTTCCACCACGTCGCCGCTCAGCACTTCATTGACCGGGACATCCACCGTTCGGCCGTCACGGATCACATGGGCGACCTTGGCCTGCAGATTGACCAAGCGCTTGATCGCCTCGGAGGTACGGCCCTTGGCACGCGCCTCGAGGAAGCGGCCGAGCAGGATCAGCGCGACGATCACCGCCGCCGCTTCGTAGTAGACGTTCACCGTGCCCGCCGGCAGCAGCCTTGGCAGGAAGGTCGCCACCACCGAGTAACCGAATGCCGCGGCGGTACCCACCGCCACCAGCGAGTTCATGTCCGGCGCACGCCGCAGCAACGCGGGCACGCCCTTCTGGTAGAAGCGACGACCGGGAACGGCCAGCACCAGCGCGGTCAGCACGAACTGCAGGTACCAGCTGGCCTGCATGCCGATCGTGGACATCACCCATGCGTGCATGCCGGGGATCAGGTGCGAGCCCATCTCCAGCACGAACACCGGCAGTGCCAGCGCGGCGGCCAGGATGAGATCGCGCTTCAGCTCCGCGCGCTCGGCATCCTTCTTTTCCGCCGCTTCGTCATCGGACTGCACACCCGCCTCGATCACGCGTGCGTCATAGCCGGCCTTGTCGATCGCGGCGACCAGCGCCGCAGCATCCGCCACGCCGCCCACCGTGGCGCGCTCGGTGGCCAGGTTCACGCTGGCCTGGCTGACGCCGGGCACGGCCAGCAGCGCACGTTCGACCCGGCCGACGCAGGACGCGCAGGTCATGCCCTCCACCGCCAGCTCAGTGGTACCGGCGGGCACGTCATAGCCCGCCCGCTCCACCGCCTGGATCAGCGCTGCGCGATCGACCGGGCCCGACGGGCGGATGTCCGCCCGCTCGGTGGCCAGGTTCACCGCGACACTTCCCACGCCCTCGACCCTGGACAGTGCCGCTTCGACCCTGCCCACGCAGCTGGCGCAGGTCATGCCCTCGATCGGCAGGCTGATCGGGGCGCTAGTGGGGACGGCAGTGGCGCGTGGCGTGCTCATGATCGGATTCCCGGGATTCCTTCTGGATGCGGACAGGCTAAACCTTGCCATCGTGGGAAGGTCAAATCCAGCCTGTCCGCAGTTCCTGAATGGCACCCGGCATCCACGTCCGTGCATGGCCAGATCCACGCATGGCGTGGATCCATCGCCGGCGGCAGCTCGCCTCAGAAGGTGAACACATACTCCAGTGCGAACTCGCGGCCGACCGCGCTCAGCAGGCGGGTCGGGGCGAAGTCATAGTCCAGCTTGTACGGGTCCTTGTGGTTCCAGCTGGCCGAATTGAACACGTTGTTGACGTAGACATTGACCTTGGCGTGCTCGGTTACCTGATAGCCCACGTTGACGTTCCAGGTGATGAACGGCCCGACCCGGCCGAAGTAGCGCGAGGTCTGCTGGCCGGCATTGGGGTTCGGGTTCACCGAGCCATCCGGCAACCGTGCCGGTTCCACGCAGTTCAGCGACGGACTGTCACTGGGCACATAACCGTCGGCGAACGGCAGGCAGCCGCCAGGGTTGTCCAGACGATCGGTGCCCCAGTGGTAACGCACGCCCGGCACCGAACCGATGCGGTCGGCATACACGTTGGCGTTCCAGTTGCCGCGTTGCCAGGCCAGGCTCGCGCGCAGCTTGCTGCGCAGGTCGCGGTCGCGGCGTTCCGGATTCGGATCGGCGGCGTAGCGCTGTTCCTTGGTCGAGATCTGGTTGGTGTAGTTCACCCCAAGCTGGAAGCTGCCCCACTGGGCGGTTTCCAGCCGGTAACGCGCGGTCAGGTCGATGCCGCGCACTTCGCGGCTGGCCAGGTTGAACGGGCCGCGCTCGATCGACACCAGCCGGCCACTGCTGTCACGGTTCACGCGGGCCAGGATGCCGGCGCAATAGTCGCCACCGGCCGGATTGGCCCACGGCGTGCCATCGATGTTCTTGCCGGTCAGGCAGCCGGCCTCGCTGGCCAGCACCTCGTCGGCGCCGACGTCGACGATCATGTCTTCCAGCTTGATCGCCCAGTAGTCGGCGCTGACCGACAGGTTGGGCATCACGTCCCAGACAAAGCCGACCGTCCACGAATCGCCGGTCTCCGAGCGCAGCAGCGGCGTGCCGCGCCGGTTCACGTCGAAGGTGTACCAGACATCGGTGTTGCCCACCCCGCAGTTGTTGACCAGGTAGGCACCGCTCTGGATGCAGCGCAGGCGGTCATAGGTCTGCACTTCGGAACTGCTCGGCTGGCCCAGCAGGTAATGCATGTCCGGCGCATGGAAACTGGTGGCATACGAGCCACGCACCAGCAGCGATTCGACCGGACGCCATTCCAGGCCAACGTTCCAGGTGGTTTCCTTCTGGCTGCCGATGTCCAGCGCCTGGCTGCTGTCATCGGCCTTGTAGTTGCCGTAGCGGTCGTAGCGCGCGGCTGCGGTGGCGGTCACGCTGTCCAGCAGCGGAATCTTGAACTCGACGCCGGCCGAATAGCGGGTGCGTTCGCCGCCACCGCGGTCAACGTTCTGCAGGTCGAAGTCGATACCGGCGCGCGGGTCCGGGCTGAGGTGATAGCCCTGCTGCGCCACTTCGGCCACGGCGGCGAACGAGATCGGGCCCGCCCAGCCCTGGAACAGCTCACCGGTGATGTCCGCCGAGGCCTGGTTGACCCACGATGACGCGCGGTTCCTCGCCACCGTACCCATCTGCCAGTACTGGTCCGGCGTCAGCGGGTTCCACCAGCGCGACTCGTTCAGCGCGTAGATCGCCTCGCCATCGGCGGTGGTGCCCAGGCGCGGGCCGAGGAAATAATCGTACGACTTCTGCTCGTCGACCACGTTCTGCCGTTCTTCCACGCGGTAATAGGAACGCCCCACCGTCGCGCTCCAGTCGAAGCGGTCGGCGAGGCGGCCACGCAGGCCGGCGCTCCAGTCCCAGGACAGTTCACGATTGGTGTTGCGCAGCGTATCCAGGCCGCCGACCTCGTTCGGGGTGAACTGGCGCACGCCCAGGATCGGCCGGTTACGGTTGGCGTCCCAGTAATAGCCGTTGGCATCGTCGATCAGCGAGACGCTGGGTGGATTGGTGCCCCAGATCGCTTCGGAGCGGTACACCGCCAGGTTGGTCCAGGCCTGCAGGTCGCTGCTGAAATCGAAGGTGGCATACAGGTTGCCGGACACGTTCTCGGCACCACCGGTGAGCAGCCAGTTGGCGTAGTCGGCGCTCATGCCGCACAGGCGGCCGGTGTTGGTGATGCGGTTGGCGGCGTAGTTGTAGACCAGCCGATCGGCCGTGTAGTACTCACCGTCGAACTTCTCGCAGGTACCGGTGGGTGGCGCCAGGCGCTGGCCCGTCGTCGGATCGATCAGCGCCAGCCCGGCCGTGGGACGGAAGCCGACCTTGCGCTGCTCCATGTTCCAGGACGCATACGGTGCATCATCGGCATCGTCCATCTGCGGGCGATCACGGCCGAACAACGGATCGCGCTTGGTGTACTGCAACGCATAGGTCACGCTCCAGTTGTCCCCTGTCCTGCCGCCGGCCCAGGACAGGTCCCAGGTATCGCGTCCGCCTTCGGTGGAGGTGCCGCCGCGCACGCGCACTTCGTCACCGTCGTAGTTGGTCTTGAGGATGACGTTGACCACGCCGGCGATCGCATCCGAGCCATAGATGGCCGAGGCGCCACCGGTCAGCACTTCGATCCGCTCCACCGCCGCGGCCGGAATGTTGCCGTAGTTGGAGAAGTTGGTTTCGCCGCCGTACGGCAGCGGGTAATCGGCCACGCGGCGGCCGTTGACCAGCAGCAGCGAGCGGTTCGGCCCCATCCCGCGCAGATTCAGCCCGCTGGCGTTGGGCGTGTGCGAACCCCACTGCGAGGCCGCTTCGACGGTACCGGTCGCTTCGGTAAGCGTCTTCAGCGCGTCATACACGCTGACGAAGCCCTCTTTCTGGATCTGCTGCGCGGTGATCACGTTGACCGGGGCCGGGCCTTCGACCGCGGCGCGCTTGATGCGCGTGCCGGTAACGGTGACCGCGTCGAGATCCTGGGTGGAGGGGCTGGCGGCTTCCTGTGCGCTGGCTGCCAGCGGCAACAGGGCCAGGATCAGGGCCTGGGACAGGAGGTGACGACGCTTGTGGACGATCTGAGCCATGGGTGGTTGCTCTTCGAAGATGTGGACGCACGGGCGGACGGTGGCGCGGCACTACGACGGATCCAGGCGCCTGGATCGGTTCACGACCGATACGGCACCTCCCCTGTGGATCGATCCAAACTAAAGCACAGCTGAACCACACCGGGCATGCGGCGATGCAGCAATGACCGGGGGAATGCCGTTAACGGCTCCCTCTACGCAGAACAATCAAAGGGTTGCGAAACATCATTGAGAGACCGGCGCACGAAGACGTGACACGGTCACGACAGCCGCGCGCGGAACGGTTTTGTCCGCCTCAGCGATTCCCCTCACCCGAGCGAGTTGGGACGAAGCGGCCATTTCGGAGGGCGTAGTGGCTCGACGTATCGCCTCCGGGTTCGTTACCCCACCAGTCGATGGTGAACCCGTCGTCACGCCAGATGACCGAGGAAAAGTCGGATTCACTGTGGGGTCGCCCTGCGTTCTGGCTGGCGAGGGACACGGATTCGAGGCAGCTGCTGACCAGGATCCGGCCGCGTTCAATGGGCTTCGGCGAGGTCAAATCGTAGACGAACAAACGGATCTCGCGCCCCGCCCCACAGTGCCCCATCGGGTTGGAGGCGTTTGAATCGAACACCTGATATAGCGCACGGAAGCGCTTCTTCCCGATTCGATGTACGCGCGTGTCGACGAACGCGCCAGTAGCAGCAGCGGCTAGCGTCACGCCGTCCAGCACAGCGTCCATGCCGCCTCCCTCCGGTCCGGCCGCCGTCCAGGTCAACAGTGGGGGCCGTCCCTCCTCTCCAGCTATTGCGGCGGTGGGCAGCAGACAGAGAAGCAGCAAGAGCAGTCGAGACATGCGGAAGGAGGGCCATTGCCACGGGGAGTCGGACCCACTGTCAACAATCCCCGCTTGATCGTCTACACGGAAACATGGATGCCCCCGCGTTCCGCTGTTTGGCAGACGGACTGGCGATCCGCGCACGTCAGAAGCGTCACTTTTCGGCAAGGGGTGCGCGTTCGGCAGCGGGGTCGGAGCCCCTCTGCGAAGGGAACCGACCCCGGCCCTGCGATCAGCCGTCCAGTGCCTGACGCAGTGCGGCCACGGTCGCGGTGCTGGTCTGGCTCCAGTCCGGGTCCAGACCGCGCAGCGCCGGGTTCTGGAACTGCATCGCCGAGCGGCGCAGGCCTTTTGCGGACGCGTGCAGTTCAGTACAGCCACTCCGTCGTGCCACGGTGGCGATGTTGGCCGGCCCCAGGCCCGCACCGGCCATCACCGTGATGCGGCCTGCCGCCTGGGTGACCAGACCGGCGAGCATATCCACGCCCGCTTCGGCGCTGACCTGGCCGCCCGAGGTCAGCACGCGCTGGCAGCCCAGCCCGATCACCTGCTCCAGCGCCGCCGACAGATCGCGGGCCGCATCGAAGGCGCGATGGAAGGTCACCTGCAACGGCCCGGCGGCCTGGACCAGCTCGCGGCAGAGCGCCAGGTCGATGCCACCCTGCACGTCCAGCGCACCGATCACCACGCCATCGCAGCCCAGCGCGCGGCACTGCGCGATGTCACGCAGCATCAGTTCGGTTTCCAGCGCGTCGTAGTGGAAGTCGCCCGGGCGTGGCCGCACCAGCACGAACAGCGGGATCGACAGGCGTTCGCGGGCAATCGCGATGCTGGCGAAGGACGGCGTGGTGCCGCCCTCGGCCAGGTTGTCGAACAGCTCGATGCGGTCGGCGCCGCCGGCCTGCGCGGCCAGTGCCGAGGCCAACGAATTGCTGGCGACCTCCAGGGTCAGCCGCGTGCTCACGCCTGGCTGCTCGTGTAGATCGACGGCGAGTCGCGCAGGTCATCCTGGCGCTGCGCATCGCACACCGCGTAGACGAAGCCGCGATGCAGCGCGTAGGCACCGACCTCGCCCTGCTTGTTCATCGCCAGGAAGCAGACCTGCAAGGTCTTGCTCGCTTCAGGCCGCTTGCGTACGACGCGGTCGATCGCCTCGCGGCAGGCCTGCGCCGGCGAACGCCCCTGGCGCATCAGCTCGACCACCAGGAACGAGGCGGCGTTGCGGATCATCTCCTCGCCCACGCCCGAGGCAGTGGCCGCTCCGACGTCGTTGTCGACATACAGGCCAGCACCGATGATCGGGCTGTCGCCGACCCGGCCGTGCAGCTTCCAGGCCATGCCACTGGTGGTGCACGCACCGGCCAGGCGGCCTTGGGCATCCAGCGCCAGCATGCCGATGGTGTCGTGGTTGTCGCTGTTACCGGGAATGCCTCGCCGCTCGGCGTTGATCTGCGGCTGGTACTTCTCGGTCTTCAGCCACTCGCGCCAGGCCGCTTCAGCCTGCGGGGTCAGCAGATGCTTGCGCTCGAACCCCTGCTGCACCGCGAACTGCTGCGCGCCCTCGCCGACCAGCAGCACGTGCGGGCTGTTTTCCATCACTTTGCGGGCCACCGACACCGGATGCAGGATGTCGACCAGCGCGGCCACCGCGCCACAACGGCCATCGCCATCCATGATGCTCGCGTCCAGGCTGAGCACGCCGTCGCGATCGGGGTTGCCGCAATGGCCGACGGTGGGATTGCACAGCTCGCTCTCGGCCCAGCGTGCGCCCGCTTCCACCGCATCCAGCGCGCTGCCGCCCTGCGACAGCACCTTCCATGCGGCCTGGTTGGCCGGCACGCCGAAGTCCCAGGTGGAAACCACCCTGGCCCCACCCTGCGTGCGTGCATGCACGCCCGGCAAGGCCGCCATGCCCGCGGCCAGTGCACCGGCCTGCAGGAACTGCCTGCGATCCACCATCATCCCCTCCCAGTCTGCAATGCGCGGCCGGCCCGATGCCGGCCCCGACGATCAGTCGTGCGTGGGCTGCCGTGCGGCGTGCCAGACCGCTGCACCGAGCACGCCCAGCTGGCCGTGCTCCACGCGCCATACCGGCACCTGGCGCAGCACCTCGGTCAGCACGCCCTTGTTGAGGAAGCGCTCACGGAAGCGGCCATCGGCCAGGAAATCCTGCACATGCGCGGAAATACCCCCGGCCAGGTACACCGAACGCGCACCGACGGCGATCGCTGCGTCGCCGGCCAGGCTGCCCAGCCAGGCACAGAACACCTGCAGTGTCTCCACCGCCAGCGCGTCTTCTCCGCTGCGCGCGGCGCCGATCAGTGCCTCGGTGCTGCTCCACACCGGGGTGACGCCGCGCAGCTCGCACAGGCACGGATACAGGTTCATCAGGCCACTGCCGGACAGCACGCGCTCGTTGTCCACATGCGGCCAGCGCTGCAGCAGCTTGCCCAGCACCTGCAGCTCCAGCGCATTGCCGGCGCCGAGCGCGGCATGGCCGATTTCGCTGGCCAGCACCGGGCGCTCGCCATCGGCGAAGCGCAGCGCAGCACCCAGGCCGGTACCGGCGCCCAGCACCAGTGCCGGGAACGCCTGCGCCGGATCCGCGTCGCCATTCAGCGGCACCAGCGTGTCGGGCTGAAGGAAGGGAATGGCCAACGCCACCGCCTCGAAATCATTGATCAGCTGCAGTTCGCGCAGCCCGGACTGCGCGCGCGTGGCTGCGAGCGACACCGTCCACGGCAGGTTGGAATTGATCAGCACGTCGCCATCGAGCAGGCCGGCGATGGCGACCACTGCGGTCTGCACCGGCTGGCCGAGGCCTGCGGTGAAGTCAGCCAGGATCGCGGCCAGGCTGGGATGCTCGGCACAGGCATAGGTGCGGTGGCTGCCCAACGACGGCGCCCTGCCAGGTGCGGTTTCAGCCAGCGCAAGGCGGGCGAAGGTGCCGCCAACATCGGCGACGACCAGGCGGCGCGGAAAACCGCCGCAGGTGGAGTCGGAGGAAACCGGGGACGCTGCTGCGATGGTCACGCTGGCCTGCTTGGATCGATTGAATCGCCCCGATTCTCAGGCATCGGGGCCGCTTTGCCTAGCGCGACGGCGGTTCAGGTTGGCCTACATGCCTTCCTGCTCGGCCACCTGCACGCCGTCCACCAGCACGCGCAGTCGTTGCGGGCGGAAGCCGGCGAACAACAGCGGCCGGGTGCGCTCGACCAGCACTTCGTGGCCGGCGATATGTCGCAGCCACGACTGTACCAGCGAGAACGAGAAGTGGGTGCCCGGATGCAGCGGATGCTGCACCCAGACTTTCTCGGTGGCGCTCTGCAGCAGCATCGCGCCGGTGAACCAGTGGCGGCTGAGGGTGACCGGCGTGGTGCCGGCCATGAAGCGGATATCCATGCGGGGTCCTTTCGCTGGAACGGTGGTGCGGGATCAGGGCTGGGCGGCCTGCAGGCTGTAGCGGGTGGTCGCGGTGAACACCGCGCCATCGGGCTGGGTGGAGCGTACCTCAACCTTGTGGCCGCCCACCGCCAGGTCGGTCGGCAGCGCACCGCGCCAGAGGTGTGGCGATGCGGTGGCCTCCGGTGAGCGGTCGTAGCCGCGCAGGCTGTCGGCCAGGTCGTCGGCCACGTTCTCCACCATCAGGCGCGGATCGGGCTGGCTGACCTGCTTCATCGGCTGCCAGGCGCCACCATCGATGCGGTACTCGACCACGCTGGCATCTTCGCCCATGTACACGTTGGCGTACACGCCCCACGCCGGGTAGGCCCCCTGGCGCAGCACCTTGGGTGCATGCAGGCCGATCTGCTCGCTGGCCGGCTTGCCCGCCACCCGGTACTGCAACCGGTAGCTGCCGTTGCCGGCCACGTCGAGCAGCGCATAGCCCTTCGGCGTGCCATCGCTCATCGTGCTGTCCGGCACGCCGGCGGCATTCTTCACCCCGGACCAGAACGCACCGCAGTTGGCACCGACGTTGTACTCATGCAGCGGCTTGTCGCCGTTCCAGCCGTCGGCCTTGCCGTGGTACACGTGCTGCTGGGTGTGGCTGTGGCCGCTGAGCACCAGCACGTTGCGGAAGTCCTTCAGCAGGTCGAACAGGCGCTGGCGGTCGGCGTGGCGGAAGGTCTCCCGCCCCGGTGCCGCGTCGAACAGCGGGATGTGCATGCCCAGCACCAGCAGGCGGTCCTTGTGCAGGCCCTTCAGGTAGCTGGCGAGGAAGGCGAACTGGTCTTCGCGCAGGCCACCGACGTACTTCGGGCTGGCCTTGGGGTCGTACACCACGTCGTCCAGGAACACGAAACTGGCGCCGCCCTCTTCCACCGCGTAGGTGTCCGGACCATAGATGTTGCGCCAGCTGTCCAGCGAATGCGCATCGCTGGCCGCATCGAAGTCGAGGTCGTGGTTGCCCGGCACATGGAACCACGGCACGCCGAGTTCGGTGGTGACCTTGTTGATCGCCGGGTACAGGGTCAGGTCGTCGTTGACGATGTCGCCCAGGGTGGTGCCCATGCGTGCCTTGGTCTGCCCGACCAGCGGCGCCACGATCGACTGCTGGTAGTAGCCGATGTCCTTCAGGCTGGCGGTCTGCGAATCAGTGAACACCAGCATCTGGAAGCCACGACGGCTGTCATGGCGGTCCGACTGCAGGGCGAAATCCCAGTTGCGGGTGACGTCGCCGGTCGCGGCGATGCCGCCGTACTTCAGCGCCGGCGAGCCGCTCGGGCGATAGTGGCGCCAGAACGAGGGCAGGCCATCGGCCGCCTTCGGGAACGAATACGCATCGGGCTTGATCACGAACACGGTCTGGCCGTCACGCACCGGCAGGCTGTAACTGCCATCGGCGGCGGTCCTGACGATGGTCTCACCGTTGGAGACCTGCACTCCGGACAGGCCCGGATCGGTCGCACCACGCCCCGGTTTGCCGTCGCGCTCCAGATACACCTTGCCGGTGACCACGGTGTCCGCGGCCCAGGCCGGCGAGGTCAGCAACAGGCAGCACAGCCAGGCGGCAGGCAGTTTCATGGGAGAGATCCGGCAAAAAGAGACGCGGTATTGTAGAGCCGAGCCACGCTCGGCTGCATTTCCGGCCGGTAGTGCCGGCCGCTGGCCGGCAACCTCATGATCGTCGGGCATCTGGGGGTTGCCGGCCAGCGGCCGGCACTACCACGCTTCAGCGATGGCGTTTTTCCAGTACTGCCCGCGCATCATCCAGCGACAGCCCGCGCGCGCGCAGCAGCACCAGCAGGTGGTACAGCAGGTCCGAGGCCTCGCCCAGCAGCGCCTCGTCATCCTGCGCCACCGCCGCCAGGGCGGTCTCCACGCCCTCCTCGCCCACCTTCTGCGCGATGCGGCGGATGCCACCCTCGAACAGGCTGGTCGTATAGCTGCCCGGCGGGCGCTGCGCCTCGCGCATGGCCACCAGCTGGCCCAGCCCGCCCAGGAAATCCTTCGGCGCCTGGTCGAAACAGCTCTCGGCACCGGTGTGGCAGGTCGGACCGGCCGGGCGTGCCATCACCAGCAGCGTATCGGCATCGCAGTCGACGCTGATCGATTGCACCACGAGTACGTTGCCGGACTGCTCGCCCTTGGTCCACAGCCGTTGCTTGCTGCGGCTGAAGAAGGTCATGTGGCCGATGGCCAGCGTGGCGGCCAGTGATTCGGCACTGACATACCCGAGCATCAGCACCTGCAGGGTGTCGGCATCCTGCACCACCGCCGGCAGCAGGCCGTCGCCCTTGCCCCAGTCCAGCGCCTGCAACGCGTCCAGAGAGGGCCTCACTTCAATAGACATCCCGCACCTCGATCTGCTGTGCGCGCAGGTAGCGCTTCAATTCCGGAATGGCGATCGCGCCGCTGTGGAACACACTGGCGGCCAGCGCGCCGTCGACGTCGGCCTGGTCGAAGGCTTCGGCGAAATGCTCCATCGCACCGGCGCCGCCGGAGGCGATCAGCGGCACCTGGCACAGGGCCCGCGCCTGCTGAAGCTGCGCGACGTCGTAGCCGCGGCGCACGCCATCGCTGTCCATGCAGTTCAGTACGATCTCGCCCGCGCCACGCCGTTGTGCTTCGACGATCCAGTCCAGGGTGCGCAGCGGCACCGCCTGGGTCTTGTCCGGATCGCCGCTGAAACGACGCACCCGCCATTGCCCGTCGGCCTCGCGCACCGAATCGACGCCCACCACAACGCACTGCACGCCAAACTCGTCCGCCAGCTCGGTGATCAGCTCCGGCCGGCCCAGCGCCGGCGAATTGATCGACACCTTGTCGGCACCGGCAAACAGCACGCGGCGCGCGGTTTCCACACTGTCGATGCCACCGGCCACGCAGAACGGAATGTCGATCAGGCGCGCGATGCGCTCGATCCACGCCACGTCCACCGAACGCGCTTCGGGACTGGCGCCGATGTCATAGAACACCAGCTCGTCCGCGCCCTGGTCGCGATAGCGCTGCGCCAACTCGGCGATGTCGCCCATGTCGACGTGGTCGCGGAAGCGCACGCCCTTTACCACGCGGCCGTCGCGCACGTCCAGGCAGGGGATGATGCGGCGGCTCAACATGCCAGCGCCTCCGCCAGGTCCATGCGCTGCTCCAGCAGCGCCTTGCCGAGAATCGCACCGCCACAGCCAGCGGCACGGGCCTCGGCCACATCGGCCACGTCACGGATGCCGCCGGACGCCTGCACCGCCACGCCCGGCAGCAATGCCGACAGGTGCTGGTAGAGGCCGATGTTGGGCCCGGCCAGCATGCCATCGCGGGCGATGTCGGTGCACAGCAGGTAGCGCATGCCGGCGCGCGCGTAGCGCTGGGCCAGCTCGTCCAGCGTCACCCCGGCATTTTCGGTCCAGCCGTGCACCGGCAGCTGCCATTGCCCCTGTGCATCCTGGCGCGCGTCGAGCGCGATCGTGATGCGCTCGGCGCCAAACTCCCCCAGCCAGCCGACCACTTCGTCGGGGCGGCGCACCGCCAGCGAACCGACCACCACGCGGCCGGCGCCAGCGTCGAGGATGCGCGCCACGTCGTCACGGCCACGCACGCCACCGCCGGTCTGCACCTGGAGTGGCGTGTGCGCACGGATCGCCGCCAGCAGCGGCGCCAGCGTGTAGCCACCGGCGCGGGCGGCATCCAGGTCGACCAGGTGCATCCATTGCGCGCCCTGCGCGGCGAAGGCCTGCGCGCGCGGCAACGGGTCATCACCATAGGAGGTTTCCTGCGCATAGTCGCCCTGGCGCAGGCGCACCACGCGGCCATCACGGATATCCAGCGCGGGGTAGACGATGAAACTCATGCAGCAGTGCCCTCAAGGAAATTGCGCAGCATCAGCGAACCGGTTTCGCCGGAGCGCTCGGGATGGAACTGCGCGCCGTAGTAGCGGCCCTGCTCCACCACGGCAGTGAACAGGCCGCCATGGTCGCAGGCAGCCACCGTGTGGGTGTTCAGTGGCGCCGCATAGCTGTGCACGAAGTAGGCGCTGGCGCGCTCGGGTACGCCGCGCAGCAGCAGCGACTCACGCAGCGGCAGCAGGCGGTTCCAGCCCATGTGCGGCACGCGGATGCCACAGGCCGGCACCAGCTTGCGCACCACCCCGGGAATCAGTCCCAATGTCTCCACGCCGGCCTCTTCGGAGCGCTCGAACAGCAACTGCATGCCCAGGCAGATGCCCATCAGCGGCACCTCCAGCCGCTGCAGCGGTTCCACCAGGCCCTGCGCATGCAGGCGCTGCATGCCGGGACCGGCGGCGCCGACGCCGGGCAGGATCACCCGCTGCGCACCGGCCAGGCCGTCCGCATCGCGCACCAGCCGCACCGTCGCGCCCAGGCGCTCCAGTGCGTAGCGCACCGAACCGAGGTTGGCGCCACCGGCATCGATCAGCGCAACGTCGCTCACAGCGCCCCCTTGGTGCTCGGCAGCGCCGTGCCCTGGCGGGCCAGCGCCGGGCGCAGTGCGCGCGCCAGTGCCTTGAAGCAGGCCTCTACCTTGTGGTGATCATTGTCGCCGCGCACCTGCAGGTTGAGGTTCAGGCCGCTGGCATCGCACAGCGAGCGGAAGAAATGCGGCACCAGCTCGGTGGGCATGTCACCCACCCGCTCGCGCTTGAACTCGCCCTCGAACACGAAATATGGCCGGCCACTGAAGTCCAGCGCGGCGCTGGCCAGCGTCTCGTCCATCGGCAGCGTGAAACCGTAGCGCCCGATGCCGCGCTTGTCGCCCAGCGCCTCGCGCAGGGCCTGGCCCAGGGCCAGCCCGGTGTCTTCGATGGTGTGGTGCTCGTCGATGTGCAGGTCGCCCTCGGCCTGGATGTCCAGCGCGAAGCCGCCGTGCTTGCCGATCTGTTCCAGCATGTGGTCGAAGAACGGCAATCCGGTGGAGATGCGTGCATCACCGGCACGGTCCAGGTCCAGTTCCACGCGGATCTTCGTTTCTTTCGTGTTGCGCTGGACCACGGCGGTACGCGGTGCGTCGGCCAGCGCGTGGGCAATGCCCGGCCAGTCCCACTCGCCACCGAACTGCTCGGTGCGCAGCTGGAAGCCCCGGATGTTGAGGTTGTCGGCGAACTGCAGGTCTGTGATGCGGTCGCCGACCATGCCCGAGCGCGCCCAGTCGATGCTGCGGTCCTGCAGGTAAGCCGTCATCAGTCCGATGCCCGGCTTGCGGGTCGGCGCATTGTCGTGCGGCCAGCTGCAGTCGATCAGCACGTCACGGAACGTGATGCCCTGGCTTTCGAAGATCTGCAGCATCAGGTCGTTGGGGCCGTCGAAGCTGGCACGCGGGTAGCTGTCGCTGCCGAGGCCGTCCTGGTTGGTGACGATCACGAACTGATAGCCGGCGTCGCGCAGCTTCAGCAGCGCCGGGATCACCTGCGGCACGAAGCGCAGCTTTTCGTAGGCGTCGATCTGGAAATCGGACGGCTCTTCGATGAGGGTGCCGTCGCGGTCGATGAACAGGATCGGGGTCATGCTGCGGCCCTCCGCGCCGACAGGGCCGCAAGCACGCGGTCATTCTCTTCGGGACTGCCGATGCTGATGCGCAGTGCATCACCCAGTTGCGGCGCGGCGCGCTGGTCGCGCACCACCACGCCTGCGTCCAGCAGCGTATCGAATGCGGCCTGGGCGTCGGCGAAGCGCGCCAGCAGGTAGTTGCCTGCCGAGGCGTACACCCGGCGCACGCCGGGCAGGCCGGCCAGGGCTGCACGCAGGCGCTCGCGCTCGGCGATCACCGTCGCCACCCGCTCGGCGGTGCGCGCCAGCGCGTCGGGTTGCAGTGCCCGCACGGCCAGTTCGGCGCACGGGGTCGGCACCGGGTACGGCGCCTGGCAGCGGCGCAGCACGGCAATCAGCTCCGGTGCGGCGATCAGGGTTCCAATGCGGGCCGCGGCCAGCGCATGCGCCTTCGACAGCGTGCGCAGCACCGCCAGGTTGGCGTGCGCGGCCAGCAACGTCGTCGCCGACGGGCGCTGCGCGTATTCCACATACGCCTCGTCCACCACGACCAGCGCCTGTCCGCGCAGCGCAACGGCCACGCGCTCGACGTCGTCCAGCGCGATGTCACTGCCGGCCGGGTTCGACGGCGCGCACAGGAACACCAGCGTGGCATTGCGGGCCTTGGCCGCGTCGATCACCGCATCCAGGTCGGTGCGCAGGCCATCCTCGCTGTCCACCAGCGGCACTTCAATCAGTGCAGCCCCCTGCAGCCGCGCGCACACTGCGTACATGCCGAACACCGGCGGCGTGACCAGCACGCCATCGCGGCCCGGCACGCACAGGGCGCGCACCAGCAGGTCAATGGCTTCGTCGCTGCCACGACCGATCAGCAGCTGTTGCGCCTGCACGCCATACAGCTTGGCAAGGCCCTCGCGCAGTGCCAGCGGCTGCGGCTCCGGATAGCGTCGGCTGCTGCCCGCGGCATCGGCCGGATTGGCCCAGGCCGACTCGTTGGCATTCAACCAGACTTCGCCCTGCACCGCCGCGCTGCGCGCCGAACTGTAGCCGGCGAACGCCTGCAGGTCCGGGCGCACCAGCGCCAGCACGTCCTCGATCACCGCGCTCATGCCGCCGCCTCCATGCGCAATGCCACCGCACGCTCGTGGGCGTCCAGGCCTTCGGCGCTGGCGATGATGCGCGCGCAGCCGCCAATCGCCGCCAGGCCGGCGGCGCTGGCGCTCTGCACGCTGATCAGGTTCTGGAAACTGGCCACGCTGACACCACTGTAGGCGCGCGCGGCACCGGCGGTGGGCAGCACGTGGTTGGTGCCGCTGCAGTAGTCGCCCAATGCCTCGGGGGTGTAATCCCCCAGGAACACCGAGCCGGCTGCCTGCACCTTGTCCAGCCACGCGCGCGGTTCGCGCAGGGCCAGGATCAGGTGCTCGGGCGCATAGCGGTTGCTGATCGCGAACGCCTCGGCCAACGCATCGACCAGGATCAGCCGCGACGCCGACAAGGCCTGCCGTGCGATCTGCTGGCGCGGCAGCAGGGCGACCTGGCGCTCCACCTCGGCTTCGACCGCGGCCAGCATCGCCGCATCGTCGGTCAGCAGCAGCACCTGCGAATCCGGGCCGTGCTCGGCCTGCGACAGCAGGTCGGCGGCGACGAACGCCGGATTGGCGCCGGCATCGGCGATCACCAGCACTTCCGAGGGACCGGCCGGCATGTCGATGGCGGCGGCGCCGTCCTGTGCGACCTGCTGCTTGGCTTCGGTCACGAAGCTGTTGCCCGGCCCGAACAGCTTGTCGCAGGCCGGAATGCTGGCCGTGCCATAGGCCATCGCGGCGATCGCCTGCGCACCGCCCAGCTTGAACACGCGCTGCACGCCGGTCAGCCGCGCGGCTACCAGCACCGCCGGATCAGCCGTGCCATCGGCACGCGGCGGCGTGCACAGCACCACCTGCGGGCAGCCGGCCAGCTGCGCCGGCACGCCCAGCATCAGCGCGGTGGACGGCAGCGGCGCGCTGCCGGCCGGCACGTAGAGCCCTACCCGTCCGATCGGGCGCAGCATGCGTTCGCAGAGCACCCCCGGCGCGGTCTCCACCGCGTATCCCTTGCCCATGCCGGCGGCGTGGAAGCGGGCGATGCGCTCGGCGGCATCCACCATGGCCTGGCGCAGTTCGGCGGGCACGGCGGCTTCGGCAGCGGCGAATTCGGCTTCGCTCACCTCAAAGGACGACAGCTCGACACCATCGAAACGCGCGGTGATCGCACGCAGCGCGTCGTCGCCCTGCGCACGCACCTGCGCGATCAGCGCAGCCACCGCGTCGCGGGTCTGCTGCGCCACGGTCTGCACCGGGCGGGTCAGCGCGGCGCGGCGCGCGGTTTCATCAAGTCGGGACCAGGTCAGACGGTTCATGCCAGCGACCGCTCCACGCTCAACACCATCAGGCCCTGCGCGCCGGCGCGCTCGAGTTCTTCCATGCGCTGCCAGCTCAGCGGGCCCGGGCACATGGTCTGCAGGCGCAGCGCGCCGCCATCGGCCGGCAGCCGCACCAGCGGCTCGGCATCGGCCAGCAGCTGCGCCAGCGCGTCGACGCGATCCTCGCTGGCGCGGAACATCAGCAGCTTGCGGTCCTGGCGCTGCACCACGCCGTCGAGGCGGCGCAGCAGCATCGCGCGCAGCGATGCGCGCGCATCATCCGGTACGCGCACCGCGCCGGCCAGCACTGCTTCGCTGTCGAGCAGGTTGTGTACCGGGGTCAGCTGATTAGCGCGCAGTGTCGCGCCGCTGGAAACCAGATCGCAGATCAGGTCGGCCGTGCCCAGGCGCGGTGCGATTTCCACCGAACCGGACAGCTCGACCACCTGTGCATCCACGTTCTGCTCGGCCAGCCACTGCTTGAGGATGGCCGGGTAGCTGGTGGCGATGCGGGTACCGGCCAGCTGCGCCGGTCCCTGCCACTGCCACTCCTCGGGCACTGCCAGCATCAGCCGGCACTGGCCAAAGCCCAGCCCGCGCAACGCCTGGTAGGCATCGGGCAGCCCGATCTGGCGCCGCGCCGCGGCCTGCTCGTCCAGCTCGTTGCGGCCCACGATGCCGAGGTCACAGACGCCGTCGGCGATCAGGCCGGGAATGTCGTCGTCGCGCACCAGCAGCAGGTCCACCGGCAGCGATTCGCCATAGCAGAACAGCTTGTCGCGGCTCTCACGCCAGCTCAGGCCACACGCGCTCAGCAGGTTGCGGGCGGGCTCGGCCAGCCGGCCACTCTTCTGGATGGCGATACGCAGCCGGTCTCGTGCCGGCGCTGCCTGGGTTGCACTCATGGGGGAGGTCTCGAAGTTCGGAACGGGGCGCGGATCAGCGCAGGGCAAGGCGGTCGATGGCAGCGGCATAGCCTCGATGGCCATGCTCGAGCGTGCGCGCCACCCGTCCGGTGGTGGTCACGCTGACGCCGGTGCGCTCGTGGATCTCGCGGTACGGCACGCCCTGCTGCAGCAATGGCACCACCTTCCAGCGGTCGGCCATGGCCTCCAGCTCGGCCGGGGTGCAGAGGTCGCGCAGGAAGGCCTCGACCTGCTCCGGCTCGCGCAGGGCGGCAAAGGCCCGGGCCAGGGCTTCCAGGTCGGCCTTGGGGTCTTTGGCGGCAATCTCGGGGCGGGCTTTCACGGGGTCGGATCCATGCATCAATGTAATAGCGCGTTAGTACATTAGCGCATTCTTGCGCGGTGCGTCAAATGCAGGGTTTGGGGGGCGGCAGGGCGGCTGCCGCGTACACGCAGAGGGCGGAGCAACGGCACAGCCGGGTTCCGGACCGCCCCCGCCCTCGACCGGAACGGGGCGCGGAAACCAGAACGCCCACCGGGTGGTGGGCGTTTCGTTGAAGCGCTGCCTCCTGCCAAAGGCCGTTACATCACCTTCGACTGCTCCAGCTCCACCTGCAGGGTGCTGGCCAGCTCGTCGCGGGAGACTTCGAACTGCTGCTCGCGCAGCAGGTCCTTCACCGCCACCACGCCACGCGCCAGCTCGTCCTCGCCGGCCAGCACCACGAAGCGGATGCCGGCCTTGGCCGCGTACTGGAACTGCTTGCCGATCTTCTTCGGCTCCATCTGCACTTCGGTGTTGATGCCACCGGCGCGCAGGCGGCGCGCGATGTCCAGCGACTGCGGCATGCCCTGCTCGTCCATCAGTGCCACCAGTGCCTGCACGCTGCTGGCCTCGATGCCGTCGATCAGGCCGGCTTCGCGCAGCTGCCAGAACAGGCGCGACAGGCCGATGGAGATGCCCACGCCCGGCAGCTTCGACTTGCTGTAGTGGCTGGCCAGGTCTTCGTAGCGGCCGCCCGAGCAGATCGAGCCGATCTGCGGATGGTCGGTCAGCGTGGTCTCGTAGACGGTGCCGGTGTAGTAGTCCAGGCCCCGCGCAATGGAGAAGTTCAGGCAGTACGCGGTTTCCGGCACGCCCAGCGCCTGCACCAGCTGCAGCACCTCGCGCAGTTCGGCCACGCCAGTGCGCAGGATCTCCGAAGAACCGGCGTCGGCTTCAAGGGCAGCCAACTGCCCGAGCGCATCGGCATGCCCCTGCGAACGCACGGCTACGAACGCCAGGATCCTCTCGACCTGTTCGGCCGGGATGTTGAAACCCTCGCCCACCAGCGTCTCGCGCACGTAATCGGCGCCGCGCTTGTCCAGCTTGTCCACTTCGCGCAACACCGCCAGCTGGCGCTCGCCTTCGGCCACACCCAGGCTTTCGAAGAAGCCGCGCATCAGCTTGCGGTTGTTCAGCTGGATGCTGAAGTCACCGATGCGCAGTTCCGAGAACACCGCGTGGATGACTGCCAGCACTTCGGCGTCGTATCGCACGCTCAGGCTGTCCTTGCCGATCACGTCGATGTCGCACTGGTAGAACTCGCGGAAGCGGCCGCGCTGGGCGCGTTCGCCACGGTACACGCGCTGCATCTGGTAGCGGCGGAACGGGAAGGTCAGCTCGTGTTCGTGCTCGGCCACGTAGCGCGCCAGCGGCACGGTCAGGTCGAAACGCAGCGCCATTTCCGGCAGCGAACGGTCGCCCGATTCGGCCGCATTGGCCAGCGCACCGGTGGACTGCACGAAATACACCTGACGCTCGGTCTCGCCACCGGACTTGGTCAGCAGCACGTCGGACAGTTCGAACACCGGCGTCTCGACCGGCAGGAACCCGAAGCGCTCGTAGTTGCGGCGGATGACGTCCAGCATGCGCTGGAACGCAATCTGCTCGCGCGGCAGCAGCTCAAGGGTGCCGGGCGGGGTACGGGGCTTGATCACGGGCGGAACTCCTGCTGGAACGGGACGTGGGAGGGGGCGACATTCTAGCGCCCCCGCCTCCGGCAGGGTCGAACGGCCGCTTGAAGTATCATAAGGCCCTCCCCGCCCGCGATACGCCCCCGCAACATGTCACGGCCTTCCGGCGCTCCGCCCGCCAACAACGATCCCGCCGCGCCGTCCTGCATCACGCTGGACTGCCTGCACTGCTCGGTTCGCCACCTTGCGGTGTGCTCGGCGTTGTCGCCCGATGAAGTGCAGGCGCTGGAACAGGTCACCGTTTCGCAGCAGGTCGGCATGGGCAGCACCCTGGCCCGCACCGGCGAGGAGCGCCAGCATGTCTATACATTGACCGGCGGCGCGCTGCGCCTGGTTCGCACCCTGGCCGACGGCCGGCGCCAGATCAGCGGCTTCGTGCTGCCCGGTGACTACCTCGGGCTGAGTGGCAGCGATCACCACCGCTACGACATCGAAGCGATCGCCGACAGCCGCGTCTGCCGGGTCGCGCTGCCACAGATGAAGGCGCTGCGCAGCCGCTTCCCGCATCTGGAGCGCAAGCTGCTGCAGCGCGCCTGCCAGGAACTGGACGCCGCCCAGGATGCGGCGCTGGCATTGGCACGCCTGCAGCCGGCCGAGAAGCTGGCCGATTTCCTGCTGCGCCTGGCCGCACGCGAGGCCAGGCTCGGCGGTGACGGCCTGCGCGTATCGCTGCCGATGGGGCGCGGCGATATCGCCGACCACCTGGGCCTGACCATGGAAACGGTCAGCCGCACCTTCACCAAGCTGCGCCAACAGGGGCTGATCGCCCTGCCCCACCTGAACGTGGTGGAGATCCTCGACGAGGACGGGCTGCGCACGCTAGCCGGTGAAGGATTGATCTGACGACATCGCGGTTCGTGGGGTTGCCGGCCAGCGGCCGGCACTACCCGTGTGGCATCCTCCATCTGCGATCAACGCATCAACACCTCACGCAACGCCGCGTAATCGGCCGCCAATGGCTCGGCATGCGCCGGTCGCTGCAGCAACGCGTCCAATGCCGGCGGCACCGCTACCGGGCCGCCGATCAACGGCTCCACCACCGCCTCGAACTTGGCCGGATGCGCCGTGGCCACCACCGCCCAGTCGCCCTTGGCACCGCGCGCACGCAGGTCCTGCAACACCTTCACCGCCGTCGCCGTGTGCGGGCAGAACAGTTCGCCGCTGCTGGCATGCGCTGCGGCAATCGTCGCGCGGATGGTCACGTCATCCACCGCGAACGCGCGGAAGGCAGCGCGCAGCTCGGCATCATCACCGTGATAGAGCCAGCGCAGGCGCTCGAAGTTGCTTGGCGCCCCCACATCCATTGCGTTGGCAACCGTGGCCACACTGGCCTGCGGCTGATAGTCGCCACCGTTGAAGTACGCCGGCAGCACCGCATTGGCATTGGTCGCCAGCACGATCTGCCCGATCGGAACGCCCAGCGCGCGCGCCAGCACTGCGGCCATCGCATTGCCCAGATTGCCGGTCGGCACCACCAGATTGAGCCGACGACGATGCGCTGCGTAGTGGGTCAACGCCGCATGTGCGTAGTAACTCATCTGAGGGAGCAGGCGGCCGAGGCTGATGCTGTTGGCCGAGCTGAGCGGCACCTGCGCCTGCACGTCACGGTCGGCCAGCGCCTGCTTGACCATGGCCTGGCAATCGTCAAACGCCCCGGCCACACGCAGCGCCTGGATGTTGTCGCCGAAGCAGCCAAGCTGATGCGCCTGCCGCGGTGACACGCGGCCATCCGGGTACAGCACCACCACACGCACGCCCGGCTGGCGATGGAAGGCTGCCGCCACGGCGGCACCGGTATCGCCAGAGGTGGCGACAACGATCGTCAGGTCGCGGTCCTTGCCGGCCTGCAGCCGCGACAGCGTTCCGGCCAGGAAACGCGCGCCGATGTCCTTGAACGCCGCCGTCGGCCCATGGAACAGCTCCAGCACATGGTCGCCGTTGCCAAGTGCACGCAGCGGCACCGGGAAGTCGAACGCCTCGCGGCAGATCGACGGCAACGCGGCCTCGAGCGCGTCAGCGGCGAAGAACGGTGCCAGCAGGTCCGCGGCGGTATCGGCCAGCGTCGCCCCGGCCTGCAGCTCACGTGCCGCCGGCAGGGTGGCGGGCACATACAGCCCGCCGTCGGGTGCCAATCCTGCAGCGATCGCGGCGCTGAGGCCAACGGCCGGAGCTTGGCCGCGGGTCGAAACAAAGTGCATGGGGTCGGTATCCAGTAGGGGGGAAGGATTCAGCACAGCCGGGCTCCCGGCGCATCCAGCGGCGACACCCAGGCGTCGCTGTCGAAACCGGCGGCGGCAAATGCAGCCTGCACCGGTGCAGCGGCGGCACGGGCCTGGTCGGCGTCCTCGAACCAGGCAAACACACTGGGGCCGGCACCGGAGATACCTGCGCCCATCGCCTGCGCCGACAGCGCCGCATCGCGGGCGGCCTCGAAGCCGCCGATCAGGCCAGCGCGGCGCGGCTCCACCAGCACATCGCGCAGCCCCGCGCGGACCAGCCCGGCGTCGCTGCGATGGCAGCCGGCAAGCACCAGCGCCAGGTTCGCGCTCTGTGCCACGAATTCAGCCAGCGCATAGCTGCCCTGCAGGGCCTGGCGCGCAAGCCGGGTTTCCAGCACTGCGTGCGGATGCACCAGCAGGCTGTGCCAGGCGGCCGGCACCGGAATCGGCAGCAGGCGGTCGGCGGTGCACAATGCCAGCCCGCCCAGCAGCAGCGGTCCCACGTTGTCGCCGTGGCGCCCACCACTGGCCACGGCTTCGCCGTCCAGCGCAAACGGGTACAGCGCCTCGCGTGGCAGCGGCACATCGAGCAGCGCATTGGCGGCCACCAGTGCAGCAACGCACGACGCTGCCGAGCCGCCCATGCCGGAGCCGAACGGAATGCCCTTGTCGATCTCCACCGCGAAACCGAACTCCAGGCCCAGCCCCGCGCGCAGCGACATCAACGCTGCGCCGGCGGTGTTCCCGGCCGCATCCAGCGGCAGCGCGACGGCGCTGCCACGGATCGCGTCGATGCGCACCCGCGGCTCATCGAGACGGCGCACGCTTACGGTATCGCCGACACCGGCAAGCGCATGGCCAAGAATGTCGAAGCCGACCGCCACGTTGGCCACCGAGGCAGGCGCGAACGCACGTGCGATCACAGGCGTGCTCCTTCACCGGCGGCCACCCGCAGCAGGTCAGCGAACACGCCCGCCGCCGTGACTTCCGGCCCCGCGCCCGGCCCCTGCACCACCAGCGGATTGTCGCAGTAGCGACGGGTACGGAACTGCACCACGTTGTCGGTCAGCCGCAGGTTGGCGAAGGCGTGGTCGGCCGGCAGTTCCTGCAGGCCCACCGAGGCACCGTCCGCACCGAGCCGCGCCACATAGCGCAGTACCGCGCCGCGCGCCCGCGCTTCCTGCAGGCGCTGCAGCAGGCTGGCGTCGGACTCGCCCAGCCGCGCCATGAAGTCGTCCACGCCGCCGTCGCGCAGCAGCGCCGGCACCAGGCTTTCCACCTGCACCTGCTCCAGGCTGAGCGCGTGGCCGGCCTCGCGGGCAAGGATGACCAGCTTGCGCGCCACGTCCACGCCGGACAGGTCATCGCGCGGGTCCGGCTCGGTGTAGCCCATCGAACGCGCCTGCGCGACCAGCGCGGAGAACGGCTGGCTGCCATCGAAGCGGTTGAACAGCCAGGCCAGCGTGCCGGAGAAGATGCCTTCGATGGCCAGTACCTCGTCGCCGGTATCGACCAGGTCGCGCAGCGTGGTGATGACCGGCAGGCCCGCGCCCACCGTGGCCTCGTAACGGAACCGCGCACCGCTGGCCGCCGCCGCGGCGCGGATGCGCTGGTAGCGCGGCAACGGGCCGGCGCCGGCCTGCTTGTTCGGGGTGACCACGTGGATGCCGGCTGCCAGCCAGCCCTCATAGCGCTCGGCCACCTCGGCACTGCCACTGCAGTCGATCACCACCGCATGCGGCAGGTGCGCGGCCAACAGGTGTTCGGTGAAGCGATCCAGATCGCTGGGCTCACCCGCCTGCTGCAGGGCATCGCGCCAGTCCGCATGCAGGCCATCCGCCTCCAGCCGCATGCGCGAACGCGAGGCCAGGGCGCGCAGGCGCAGGTCGACGTTGGCCTTGGCCAGCAGCTGCGGACGGGCGGCCAGCAACTGGTCCAGCAGCGCGGCGCCGACATTGCCCGGTCCGATCACTCCCACCGCGAAGGTCTGCGGCGACAGCCAGAAACCCGCATGCGCGGCGCGCAGCGCACGGGTGGCATCGGCACTGTCCACGGCCACGGAGATGTTGCGCTCGGACGAGCCCTGCGCGATCGCCAGGATGTTCACCTGCGCACGCCCCAGCGCTTCGAACAGGCGCGCGGCCACGCCCGGCTGGCCGGCCATGCCATCGCCGACCGCCGCCAGCACGCTCACACCGTCACTGACCTGCACGCGCTGCACCTGGCCCACCGACAGCTCGTGGGCGAACGCGTGCAGCAGGGCCTCGCGGCCGCGGCCGGCTTCGGCAGCGCGTACCACGCAGCAGATCGAATGCTCCGACGAACCCTGCGAGATCATCACCACCGATACCTGCGCCTGGCGCAGCGCGGCGAATACGCGCTCGGCGGTACCGGGCACGCCGATCAGGCCGGTGCCCTCCAGGTTCAACAGGGACAGCCCGGGGCTCAGGGTCAGGCCCTTCACCGGCCCACGCGGCGAGCGTTCTGCACTGATGCGCGTTCCCGGGTGCGCCGGCTGGAAGGTGTTGCGGATGAAGATCGGCAGGCCGAGGCGGATGGCCGGCGACATCGTCTGCGGGTGCACCACCTTTGCGCCGAAGTAGGCCAGTTCGCAGGCCTCGTCGTAGCTCAGCGATTCCAGCTGCACGGCTTCGGGCACCAGCCGCGGATCGGCTGACAGCACGCCGTCGACGTCGGTCCAGATGTGCAGTTCATCGGCATTGAACAGCGCGGCGAAGATCGCTCCGGAGTAGTCACTGCCATTGCGGCCCAGGGTGGTGATGCGGTCATCGCGGTCGCGCGCGACGAAGCCGGTGGCCACCAGCCGCGACTGCGGATGCTGCAGGCGCCACCTGGCGAGCCGGTCAGCACTGGCCTCCCAATCGACATCCACGCCGAGTTCGCCATGCCCGACCACCAGCACATCGCGGGCATCGAGCACGGCACAGTCTTCGCCCAGGGCACGCAGGTGGCTGCCGAGCAGCTGTGCGGAAAACACTTCGCCCAGGCCCTGCACGCGGTCGAGCACTTCGCGCGGCAGCTCGCCGATCACCGCCAGCGCCGCCAGCACTTCGGCCAGCTGATCGAAGCGGGCGTCGATCCATTCGACCGTCTCGCCGACCTGCTCGCCCAGCAGCGCCACGGCGGCGCCGCGATGGCGCGCGCGCAGGGCATGCCACGCCTCGCGCCAACCTTCGTCGCCCTTGGCCGCCAGCTGCGCCAGATCGATCAGCGCGTCAGTGACGCCCTTCATCGCCGAGACGACAGTGACCTGCAGCGGTTCGGGGCGGGCCAGCAGCAGGCCGGCAACATGGCGATAGCGTTCGGCATCGGCCACCGAGGTGCCGCCGAACTTGTGCACGACAGTGGACGGCGCAGCCAGATCGGCCGGGGCAACGGGATGGGCGGGGGCGTGGGAAGACATGCAGACCTCGGCAGGAGGCCCCGTCGCATGCAGGTGTCGAGTTTCCCCGCCACCTGGATGGTGCGGGGCCGTGGTTTTCGGGAGTTACACGAAGACGACGGGCCGCACCAGGGCAGTGGTGACGGTGGTGGTGGTAATGGTGGTGGTGGCGACCGGCGCAGTCGAACGGCCCGCAGTGGCGGGGGCGATCAGGCTGGCGTGGGCGGCATCAAGGACCATGGCGCACAGAAAACACTGCGCATGGGCCTGCTGTCAAGTGTTGCACCGCAAAAGACCACTGCCGCGATCATCGGCCAACGTGCGCGTATTTGGTTGCAACTGAGACCAAGCGCGCATCAGCACGCTTGTCGACCGGATTCAGCCGGCATGTTCGGCGATCGCCCGCGGCGTGCGGTGGGCATGCGCGCACAGCATCACGCCGGCCACCAGGAACACGATCGCCAGTGCTTCCAGCAGCGACGGCCAACGCTGTTGCCAGGCGAAGGCATACAGCAGCGCGAACAGCGTTTCGAACACGATCATCTGCCCGGTCAGGGTCAATGGCAGCAGGCGGCTGGCACGGTTCCAGAACGCGTTGCCGAGGATCGAGGCCACCACTGCCACGCCGGCGCTGATCGCCCAGAAGCCACCCCACTGCGCCGCCGTGTGGTCGCCAGGGCCGATGAAGGCCATCGGCACCAGCAGCAGCGCCAGGCCACCGGTGGTGACGCCGGTCAGCAGCGACCAGTCATGGCTGGACAGATCCGGCCTGCGCGCCAGCCAGCGGCTGTTGCCGATCGAGTACAGCGCCCACGAGAACAGCGCGCCGAACGCGCACAGCAGTCCGACCACGCGCTGGCGCCACGGCGTGGCCAGATGCTCGGACATCAGCGACTCCCAGCCGACCAGAGCGACCCCCAGAACGCACAGGCCCAGCGCCGGCAGCAGCTGCTTCAGCGGCACGGCGCCCTGCTCGCGCACGCCGACCAGCGTGACCACCACCGGGATCAGGCCAACGATCAGCGATGCCGCAGCGCCACCGGCCCACTGCACGGCCGTGGCCAGCAGCAGGAAGTACACCAGGTTGCCGGCCAGGCTCAGCCACAGCAGGCCGAACCATTCGGCGCGGCCCAGCCGTGGCGCCAGCCGCCTCCAGCGCGGCAGCAGCAGCGCGACGGCAATCAGGCCGTAGACCAGATAACGGCCAGCCGACAGCTGCAGCGCATTGAACGACTGCAGCACGGCGGGGGCCAGAAAGACCACGCCCCACAGCGCGCCGGCGGCAATGCCGTTGGCGATGCCCAGGGCCATCGGGTTGTTGCGCATTCGGATACTTCGGGGGAGAGAACAGGCCACGCAGTGTATGCGTTGCACAGTGGGCGCTCTTGACCGAGGCTACTGCCCTGCCCGGCTGTGCGCATGCGGAGTCGCCTCGACTCGGGAGCCGGGCATGGGCCCGGCTCCACAGGTCAGGTGGCGCCCCTTCGCCACACAGCGGGGGTCTGGCCACATTCGCGGCGCAGCGCACGGGTCAATGCGCTCTGCTCGGAATAGCCTGCGGCCAGTGCGATATCACTGATCGGCGCGGCGCTGGTGCGCAGCTGATGCTTGGCCCAGCGCAACCGGCACGCACTGAGCCATGCCTGCGGACCGAGCCCGAATTCCCGCTGGAACAGCGCATGCAAGCGACTCTCGCTGACACCGACGAAGCCGGCCATGCGCGCCACCGGCCACGCCTGCCCGGGGTCGGCCTGCACCGCCGCGCACAGGCCCTGCATGCGCGCGCCACTACCGGCGGGCGCAAACACCTGCAGCAACTGCGGCAGCAGGGGCGGCAACGGTTGGCCCGCACGCACCTGCGCCAGGCACTGGCGCAACGCCAGCGGCAGGTGCAGCCAGCGCTGGCGGGACAGGTGTTCCTGGGTTGCGTCATCCAGCACGCCGGGTGGGCAGTCGACAATCACGAAACCGTTGGGACCGTCTGCCATCTGGTCGTGGGCCTCACCCGCTGCAACGAACGCGCCCTGCAGCAGGTCCAAGCGCCCCCCGCGCCCCTCCATCTCGAACTGCAGCTCGCCCTGCAGCGGCAACACCCACTGCGCATAGTCGTGGCGATCCAGGCCGGTGGCCTGGCCGTACTGCCGCAGGTGGAAGATCGCGCCCATGCGCCGAGTGTGCGCGTGCCGGGATATCCCTGCAACGCGGGCGCGCCTCCACACGCGATGGCTCCCGCGATCGGTGGCGGGTCGTGCCTGACCGGGCGCCGGACTAACCGTCCACGCCCAGGAAGGTGAACGGTGCACTGGGCACGAACTGGCCCAGCGCATTGCCGGAATAGGTGTTGCGCTGGTCCGGGCCGAGATCGAGCTTGAGCACCTTGCCGCCGAAATCCACCTTGTTGAGGTCGACCCAGAACGTGTTCGGGGTCAGTGCCGATTCGAAGAAGTACAAGCGCCGCTTGTGGTCGGCCACGGTACGCCAGCGCGTGGAGGAGATGTTCGGCTCGCCCGGCGTGGTAATGCCGTAGGGCACCGATGCATTGCGGATCACGCTGAACACGCTGGCCAGCGCCACCACCGGGTCTTCGGACTTGGGAATGGCGTTGATGTAGAACGAAGCTCGCGCGAAGCGATCGGCCGAGCGGTTGGTGCCGGGCAGCATCACGGTGCCGCCGATCTGCTGCCAGTAGCTGTTGAGCGCCAGCTGCTGTTCGAAGATCGGCGAATTGGTCATCACCTGGTAACGGCGGTCATGGTGGATCACCTGGCGGCCACCGATGTATTCGACGATGGCGCTGTCGCCTGTGGCATCGGACAGCGACAGGTGCAGCGTCGCCTGGCGGTCTTCGCCCGGCACTTTGTCGGTGACGATCGAGTACGGCTCTCGCTCCAACGCCGCCACCGCCTCGCCAACGGTTGCAAAGTTGTCGAGCACGTACTGCGCCCAGAGCGAAATGGCCAGTCCGGGCTTGTTGCCACGCTGCTTCGGATACTCCGATTCGACCAGCCACAGCAGGTTGGCCACCAGGCCCTTTTCGTTCATGCCGTCGGTGGTCGACACGTCGTAGCCGGTGGCCACGACCGAGCCATAGCGCGCCGTCCAGGCCAGCGACTTCGGGCCAGCCTGGCCGGTGCGCGCGATGCCGCGTGGCAGCACATAGAGGTTGGTCGCCACATCGACTTTCCAGTCCATCGAACGCGCGGTGATCACATCACCGTTGTCGCCGAGGTACACCGCCCGCGTGCAGGCCAGCGCCGGTGCGACCGCGGCAGCCAGTGCGACCGCCAGCATTGCCCTGCCCGTCCACTTCATCCGTACCATGTCGTTGCACTCCTTTCCCCGTGATCGGTGGATCTCACCCCATGCAGGGTGACACAGCAGTGAAGCCTCATCGAAGGAGGCGATCGTGCAGCCAGAAGCCTGCCAGCATCGCCGGCACGAACCACAGGGCTTCGTGGGCGCCGACCGCCAGGCCCGCGATGGCCGGCCCCGGGCAGTAGCCCGCCCAGCCCCAGCCGATCCCGAACAGCGCCGCGCCCAGCAGCAGCCGTCCATCAATGCCACGGGCAGTGGGCAACTGGAAGCGCTCCGCGCACAGCGGTTGCGCACGGCGCAGCACCGCGCGCTGCCCGACTGCACTGACCAGCACCGCCGACGCCAATACCCAGGCCAGAGTCGGATCGAACTGCCCGGCCACATCGAGGAAACCGAGAATGCGGCGTGGATCGGTCATACCGGCCAGCGCCAATCCCGCGCCGAACAGCATCCCTGCGCCACCGGCAGCCCAGGTCATGCGGCTCACTGGAGGCCTCCGCCGTGGTGAATGAGGAACGTGGTCAGCATGGCGCAGGCCATGAACACCAGCACCGACAGCACCGAGCGCTTCGAGCCCCGCGCCATGCCGCATACGCCGTGCCCACTGGTGCAGCCGTTGCCCAGCCGCGTGCCCACGCCCACCAGCACACCGGCGCCGACCAGTTGCCAGGCGGGTAGCGCGTCGCGCAGCATCGCCCGCGGCGCCTCCCCGGGCGGTGCCTGCCACCACAGCACGGCTGCGGCGGCGGCCGCCAGGCCGAGCAGGAACGCCCAGCGCCAGGCGCGCTCCTCCGGTTCCGCACGCAGGCTGCCGGCGGCGATGCCGCTGACGCCCGCCACGCGCCCGGTGGTAGCCAGCAACAACACTGCGGCGGCCCCGATCATCGCCCCACCCACCACAGCGGCCCATGGCAGGTTCATGTCCGGCCTCCGCGCATTGCATCCATCGACTTGCCTTTTTATTTAGCTTTTTCTAAATTAGCGTCTTCTAAACAAAAAGGTCAACCATGCCGCGCACCGCGCTCGACAGTGCCGCAATGGCAAAGCATGCCGCACAGGCCGCCGCCCTGCTCAAGAGCCTGGCCCATCCGGCCCGGCTGCGTGTGCTGTGCCGCCTGGTTGAGGGGGAAGCGCCGGTGCCCGAACTGCAGGCGCTGACCGGATTGAGCGCATCGGCGCTCTCGCAGCATCTGGCCGTGCTGCGCGAACTGGGCATCGTGGCGACCCGGCGCGAAGCACAGGCCATCCACTACCGCATGATCGAAGGGCCCGCACTGGGCGTGCTGCACGCACTGCACGCCGCGTACTGCGGTCGCGGCACCTCGCGCTGACGCTCAGCCCGCGTGCAGCACCGGCTGCACGACGTTGTCCAGCAGGTCCAGCGGCGTCGGCACGGCGCGATCGCCGTGCAGGGTACGGCTGAAGCCCGACCAGTCGCCGGATGAAAGCCGCCGCAACAGCGCCTCGTCCACCGGCAACGCGCGCATCGACCAGTACGGAAACTGGCGCTGGCCCAGGCGGCCACGCGCCAGTTCAATGATGTCGACATGGCTACCGGCCTGGAGGATGCGCTCGTACACCGACGCAATGCCATCCGGCGGCCCTTCGATGTACTGCAGGAAGTGCCCGCCATCGTGCAGCAGCACCCCGGTCACGCCGGCCATCTTGTTGAAGCGGGCCGCATCGTCAACCACCGCCTGCAGCCGTTCAGCGGAAAGATCCGCCCGCGCCTGGCTGACGTAGGCGATCGCGCGCAATGGCATGGTGCTTCCTTGGCAGTGGATGCAGCCACGGTAGCAGTTGCGGACGAGTCCGTCTCAGATCCACCGCAGGCTTGCTGAAGGATTCAGGTTGCGGCCGCCGCCGTCCCGTCACAGCGTCGCGGCAACATCGCCTCGAACACCACCAGACCGGCGTCGTTGCGCGCGCCGATGCGGCCACCGTGGGCGCGGACGAACTGGTCGACGATGTACAGCCCCAGGCCCAGGCCATTGCTGGGATGGAAACTGGCCTTGAACGGCTCGAACAGGCGTGGCAGCAGCGCGTCATCGATCCGACCTGCGTTGCTGACCCGCAGCAGCACAGTGCGCGGGTCACGACCGTCCACCTCCACCCTCGCCTCGCTGCCATGGGTGAGCGCGTTGCCGACCAGGTTCGCGGCGACCTGGCCCAGCCGATCCAGGTCGCCCTGCAGGCGGGTATCGCCCAGCGTGTCGAGATGGATCCGCGCATGGCCGTGCGCACTGCCGGCCTCGGCCACCACCGCACGGGTCACCTCGGCAAGGTCGCAGGCACTGGCCTGCAGGCGCAGGCCGCCGCTGCGGATCCGCGAAAAGTCCAGCAGCTGCTCGACCATCCGCGCCATGCGCAGCGTGCTGGCCTCCAGGTGTTTCAGGGTCTGCTGCGCGCCGCTGTTGTCCTGCGGAAGCTCCAGCGACAGCTTGTCGGCGCACAGCAGGATCGCCGACAACGGCGTGCGCAGATCGTGGGTGAGCACGGCCGCCATCGTCTCGTTGAGCTTGAGCGAGCGTTCCAGCGCCTCGTTGCGCGCCTTCAGCAGCTGGCGCTGCTGGTAGAGCTCGATGAAGACGTTGACCTTGCTCAGGATCACCCGCGGTGCCACCGGCTTGTGCAGGAAGTCGACCGCGCCGGTTTCGTAGCCCTTGAACGCACGCAGCGGGTCATCCGGCGAGGCCGTCAGGAAGATGATCGGCACATCGCGGCTGCGGTGCGAGCCGCGCATCAGTTCGGCCAGGGTGAAGCCGTCGATCTCCGGCATGTGCACGTCCAGCAACGCCAGCGCCACCTCATGTTCCAGCAGCAACTCCAGCGCCTGCGCGCCCGAGCCGGCCAGCAGCAGGTTCACGCCCTCGCGCTGCAGCAGCGCCTGCATGGCCACCAGGTTCTGCGGCACGTCATCGACGATCAGCAGGTTGACCGGGGTCTGCGACTGCGCAGGGTCCGGTGGCAGCAGGTTCATGCAAACAACTCCTTCAGGCGACGGCACATCAGATCAAGGGGCAGCACGGCGTCGGCGCCGGCATGCTGCAGGGCGGCGGCCGGCATCATCGATACCTCGGCCTCCTGGGGACATTGCAGCCAGGCGCGGCCACCGGCAGCGCGCACCGCGGCCACGCCTTCACTGCCGTCGCTGCTGGCGCCGGTGAGCAGCAGGGCCAGCACCTGGTCGCCGAACACCGCCGCTGCCGATTCGAACAGCGGATCGATGGCCGGACGCGAGAACAGCACCGGCGCATCGACCGACAGCGCCAGCGAGCGGGCATCTTCCACCAGCAGGTGGTAATCCGGCGGCGCAAAGGTGACCGTGCCGCGCTGCAGCGGCTGCTTGTCCTCGGCCTCGCGCACCGGCAGCGCGCAGTAGGGCGCCAGCACTTCGGCGATGCGGCTGCTGCGGTCGCGTGGCAGGTGCAGCACCGCCAGCACTGGCGCCGGCAGTGCCGCGGGCAACGCACCGAGCACGACCTGCAGGGCCGCGACGCCCCCGGCCGAAGCGCCGATCACCAGCACGGCCGGGCGTGTCGGCGTGGCCATCAGGCCACCTTCCGGTACAGGCGATGCTCGCGCGAACAGACCTCGAACGCATCATGGTGGCAGCCGAACTGCAGCGACTCCTTGCTGCCGAGGCCGAGGAAGCCGCGGTGCACCAGCGCTTCGCGGAACAGGCCCACCGCACGGTCCTGCAGGTCGCGGTTGAAATAGATCAGCACGTTGCGGCACGACACCAGGTGCACTTCGGAGAACACGGTGTCGGTGGCCAGGCTGTGGTCGGCAAACACCACGTTGCGGCGCAGCTGTCGATCCAGCACGGCACCATCGTAGGCCGTGGCGTAATAGTCCGACAGCGACGCGGTGCCGCCCGCCGCCAGGTAGTTGCGGCTGAACTGGGCCATCCGGTCGATGCCATAGGCCCCGGCTTCCGCCGTGGCCAGCGCCGCCGGATTGATGTCGGTGGCGTAGACGATGCTGCGCTCGAGCAGGCCTTCCTCGTGCAGCAGGATCGCCAGCGACCAGACTTCTTCGCCCGTGCTGCAACCGGCTACCCACAGCTTCACCGACGGATAGGTGCGCAGCACCGGCACCACCTGTTCGCGCAGCTCACGGAAATAGGCCGGGTCACGGAACATCTCCGACACCTGCACGGTGAAGAACTGCATCGCCTGCGCGAACAGGTCCGGCTCGTGCAGCAGGCGATGCTGCAGGTCAACCAGCCGCTCGCACTCATAGCGCTGCATGGCCTGGCGGATGCGCCGGCGCAGCGACGACACCGCATAACTGCGGAAATCGTAGTGGTAGCGCTGGTACAACGCTTCCAGCAGGACCTTCAGTTCCAGGTCGAACAGGGCCTGCTCGTTCATTGCCGCGAGCACCAGACCCGGCACAGCGACACCAGCTTGTCGACGTCGATCGGCTTGGCGATGTAGTCGTTGGCACCGGCCTGCAGGCAGCGCTCACGGTCGTCCGGCATGGCCTTGGCGGTCAGCGCGATGATCGGCAGGTCCTGCAGGTGGCGCTGCGCGCGGATCTCGCGCATTGCCGCCAGGCCGTCCTTCTCCGGCATCATGATGTCCATCAGCACCAGGTCGACCTCGCGCTCGGCCAGCCGATCTACCGCCTCCTGGCCATTGCGCGCGATCTCCAGCGTGACACCGAGCGGTTCGAGCACGCTGGACAGGGCAAAGATGTTGCGCACGTCGTCCTCGGCCAGCAGCACCGTGCGGCCGTCGAGCACGGTGTCGCGACGGCGCGCCTCGCGCAGCAGGCGCTGCTGGTCGGTTGGCAGGCTGGCCTCCACGCTGTGCAGGAACAGGGTCACTTCATCCAGCAGGCGTTCGGGCGAGCGCGCACCCTTGATGATGATGCTCTTGGAATAGCGGCGCAGGCGCTGCTCTTCCTCGCGGCTGAGCGCGCGACCGGTGTAGACGATCACCGGCGGGAAACCGACGTCATCGTTGCCGGCCATGTGTTCGAGCAGGTCGTAGCCGCTGCCGTCGGGCAGTGACAGGTCCATCACCATGCAGTCGAACGTGACCGTGCTGAGCTGTTCCAGCGCACCGGCCAGGGTGCCCACCGCGACGATCTGCAGCTGGTCGCGGCCCAGCAGCAGTTCCAGGTTGCGGCGCAGCTCGCTGTCGTCCTCGACGATCAGCAGGCGCCGCACGTCGCGCTGGCTGGTCTGTTCCAGCTGCTCGATGGCCGTCACCAGCCGCTCGCGCGTGGTCGGCTTGATCGCAAAACCGATCGCGCCCAGCTCGCGCGCCACTTGGCTGCGGTCCGTTGCCGAGACCACATGCACCGGGATGTGCCGGGTGTCAGGGTTGCGCTTCAGGCGCTCCAGCACGCTCAGGCCCGACACGTCCGGCAGGCCGATATCGAGCAGGATGCCGTTCGGACGCAGTTCGCTGGCCAGCGCCAGCGCCTCTTCCGCCGTGCCCGCCACCACGCAGTCGAAGTCCAGTTCATGGGCCAGGGCCACCAGTGCTTCGGCGAACGTGGCATCGTCCTCGACCGCCAGGATCAGGCGCCCGGCGCGCTGGCGGCGGCCGCGGTCATCGGCCACGCCGGCGGACGCGGTGACCGGCGCTGCCGCAGTGGCAGCGCGCACGGGTGCCGCCGGCAGCACGGCCGGTGTCCGTGCCGGCGCCGGCACTGCCACGGGGGCCTCGGCAGCCTCGGCTGCGCTCGCCGCCGGGGCGCCCTGCAAGGGCAGCTCCAGGATGAAGCAGCTGCCGCGCCCGGGCTCGCTGTCGACCTGGATGTAGCCGCCCATGCGCTCGGCCAGATCGCGCGAGATCGACAGGCCCAGGCCGGTACCGCCGTAGCGACGGCGGGTGCTGCCATCGGCCTGGCGGAAGGCCTCAAAGATGACGTCCAGCTGCTCGCGGGCGATGCCGATGCCGGTATCGCAGACCTCGAACCGGATGCGGCCGTTGCCGGCTGCACGCACGTGCAGGCTGACCTTTCCGTGCTCGGTGAACTTCACCGCGTTGGCCAGCAGGTTCTTCAGGATCTGCTGCAGCCGCTGGCTGTCGACCACCAGCTGGCTCGGTGCCAGCGCATCGGCTTCGATCTGCAGGGCCAGGCCCTTCTGCCGCGCCATCGGCTCGAAGGTCTCGCGCAGGCGCTGCAGCGCGCTGTCAACCACCACCACTTCATCGGACAGTTCGACATGGCCGGCCTCGATGCGCGACAGGTCGAGGATGTCGTTGATCAGTGCCAGCAGGTCGTTGTTGGACGAGAGGATCGCACGGGCGTACTTCACCTGTTCCTCGGTGAGCGTACCGTCCTTGTTGTCGGCCAGCAGCTTGGCCAGGATCAGCGAGCTGTTCAGCGGCGTGCGCAGTTCGTGCGACATGTTGGCCAGGAACTCGGACTTGTAACGCGACGTCGCGGCCAGTTCGTTGCTGTTGCGCACCAGCTGGCTCTGCGCGACCAGCAGTGCCTGCTTCTGCGCCTCCAGCTCGTGGGTGCGCTCTTCCAGCTGCACGTTGCTCTGTTCCAGCTCGGCCTGCTGTTCTTCCAGGTGGCTCTGCGACTGCAGCAGGCTGCGGCTCTGCTCTTCCAGTTCCTCGTTGGCCACGCGCAGCTCTTCCTGCTGGGCCTGCAGCTCCTCGCCCTGGCGCTGCGACTCTTCCAGCAGTACCACCAGCTGCGCACGCAACAGCGATGCGCGCAGCGCCATGCCGATGGTCTCGGCACAGCGCTCCAGCAGCTCGCGATCCAGCTCACGCAGCTCGCCGACCCGGGCGCGACCCAGTTCGATGATGCCGACCACCGCGCCATCGCTGCTGAGCGGCGCCAGGATGCGCTCGCGCACCGGCAGCCGGCCCAGGCTGGTCTGCAGTTCAAGCACGGCGGCATCGTCACCGTGCAGGTGGCGGATGCGTTCATCACGCGCGACCTGCCCGGCCAGCCCCTCGTGCAGGGCCAGCGAGGCCGGCGCCCCCGAAGGCAGCGCCATGCCCCCGGTCAGCTGCAGCCGCCCGCCTTCCAGGCGGTAGACCGCAGCGACCTCTGCGCCCAGCTGCCCGGCCACGCTCGTTGCTGCGGCCTCGGCGATCTGCTCCGGCCCCAGGTCACCGCGAAGGCTGATCGCCACCGCGTTCTCGGCCTCCTGCAACCAGAGCGCGCGCATGGCCTGGCGGCGCGCCTGGATCGCGCGCGAGACGATCAGCGCGATCATCATGAAGGCGAAACCGCCAATGGTCCGGTTGACGAACGAAAACGCCGAGTTGGAACTGGCGGGCGCGACGTTGAAACCAATGACCAGCAGGATGCAGGACAGCACGGCCACCACGAATGGCGCCCGCGCACTGCGCTGGAACACCGTGACGCCAACGGCCAGGAAGTAGGCCAGCCAGACGGCATAGCCCAGCGGTACGACCAGTTCCAGCGAAATGGTCGCGGCCAGCAGCACAGCGGACGTCATCCAGATCCAGCGGTCACGCGTAGTCGCACCAGGACGCATGCAGGTCGGTTCCAGAAGGCAAAGGGTGGAAGATGGTACTCCGTGTCGCATTCAGCCGCACAGGACAAATGGCACGTGTCAGGTGTGCACGCATCCTTCACACTTGAATGCCTAGCTTCACGTGCCTCACAGGGGTAACACTTATTTTCACGTGGACGCAGCTGCCTCTACGACGTCCGTGCTGACGGATCCTTCCCGACAACTGCGGTTGCTGATCGACAGCGTGCGCGACCATGCGCTGTACCTGCTTGATCCGGAAGGCATTGTCTGCAGCTGGAATCCCGGCGCCGAGCGCATCAAGGGCTATTCCGCCGATGAAGTGATCGGCACGCACTTTGGCCGTTTCTACCTGCCTGCCGACCGTGAGGCCGGCGAACCACTGCGCCTGCTCCGCCTCGCGGCGCAGCATGGCCATGTGGCCAGCGAGGGCTGGCGGGTACGCCGGGACGGTTCATCGTTCCGCGCCAGCGTGGTCATCGAGCCGGTCATGGAAGCCGGCGAACTCCTTGGCTTCGTCAAGATCACCCGCGACATCACCGAACAGTGGCAGGCGCAGCGACTGCTGCGCGATGCCCAGCGGGCGCTGCGCAACACCCAGCAGTTCGAGACCGTCGGCCGCCTCAGCCGCGGCCTGTCGCACGAGTTCAACAACCTGCTGACCACCATCGGCAATGCGCTGGACCTGCTTTCCCTTCGCGTGAGCGGCGATGATGCGCGCACGGCCGAGCTGCTGGATGCCGCGCAGGCCGCCACCGACCGCGGCGCGCTGCTCACCCGGCAGCTGCTGGCATTCAGCACCGGCCAGACCCTGATCCGCGAACCGGTGGACATCAACACTCTGCTGCAGCGCTGGCTGCCGGACCTGCAACGAACCTGCCCGGTGCATGTGACGCTGGAGGCCGAGCTGGCGCCCGGGCTGCCGCAGGTCAGCACTGACGCGATGCAGCTGCAGACCGCGCTGGCCAACCTGGTCGCCAATGCGGCCGAGGCCACGCTGGAGGGCGGCCGCATCCTGATCGGCACGACCCTCCAGCATCGCCTCGACCCGGATGCGGACACGGCCCTGCAACGCGGCTATGTCACGCTCAGTGTCTGCGACGAAGGCCACGGCATGGCCGCCGACATCGCCGAGCGCGCGACCGAACCCTTCTTCACCACCAAGGACATCGGCAAGGGCAGCGGCCTGGGCCTGAGCCAGGTGTTCGGATTTACCACCCAGAGCGGCGGCTTCGTCGATGTGTCCACCACGCCCGGTGTCGGCACCACGGTCAGCCTGCTGCTACCCGCAATTGAGGACCCCGCCCATGACCGATGAACCGATCCGCGTGTTGATGGTGGAGGACCAGAACGATCTGCGTGAGATGATCGGCCTGGCCCTGCGCGATTTCGGCATCGAGGTGTCCACCACTGCCGATGGGCATGAAGCGGCCGCGTTGCTGAAGAGCGACGCACGCTTCGACGTGGTGTTCAGTGACGTCAGCATGCCCAATGGCATGTCCGGCATCGAACTCAGCGAGCACGTCGCCCGCGACCAGCCGCAGGCACGCATGATCCTGTCCTCCGGCTACGCGCGTTCGCAGCTGCCGCCGCTTCCGGAGCAGGTGGAGTTCCTGCCCAAGCCCTATCGCCTGCGCCAGCTGGTTGAACTGCTCAAGCAGGACTGAAGGCGTACCGGCCTGCGTGGCCATGCTCAGCGCCGGGTCCGCTGCATGAACAGCAGCGCCGGCGTGGATGCAGCGTCCACCGGCTCGAAGCCGAGGGAGCGGTACAACGCAACTGCGGCGGCATTGTCCCGATAGACCCGCAAGGTCAGCCGTTCAACGGCAGCAGCCTGGAACGCCTGCGCGATCAGCGCCTGCACCAACCCACGCCCGAGACCGCGGCCCCGCGCCTGCGGCGCAACCAGCAGGCGGCCCAGATGGACGGTGCCCGGCTGCGTGGACCAGGCCTGGCCGAAACCCACGCGCTGGTCGCTTGCGTCCAGCAGCAGCCACCCCGGGCGTTCGCGCAGCTGCAATACGTGCTCGAACCGATCGGGTGGCAGTGGATAGGGCACGCCCGGCCCGGCCCAGCGCAGCGTGGCTGCGGCCGAATCCAGCCACCTGGCGATGCTCGCGTAGTCCTGGGGTTGCACGGGCTGCAGGCGGTGGTCCATGGCGGCCGGATCGCGGGGCGAGGCGCCAGCATATCCGAGTGGCCTGGCGGGCAGCGCGCGGACGTGGCGCCGCAAACAGGGTGACCCCGGCCCGATTCGAACGGGCGACCTTATCCGTAGGAGGGGACTTCCACTGTACGTTAGATCAACGACTTGCAAGATTGCTGGGACCGGCTTGGATCCACCTTCGCTCAAACACCCCACCGTAGCTGCTGCAGCCCTGCCCTCACCCACGCCTGGGTGCGGGCGTCCCTCGCTCGGGGCTTCATCTCTGCCGGCGGCTTGGGCGGCTCTAGCGCCGCCTTGATCTGCTCGATCCCCTTAGCCCCCGCCTCGGCCAGACGCCGGGCCTGCTGCTGCTCGCGCGTTGGTGGCAGGCCCGGTAGTGGCGGCGGATTCCGCTGGGGATAACATTGGCCCATCGGTCAGCGTAAGGAACCCATGATGCGTTCAATCGTTCTGGCAGTTGTGGTGTCTTCCCTGAGTTCTCCGGCTTTTGCCCAATCAGCCAGACCCCAGACTCCACCTGTATCCAATGCCGAGGCGTATAAGTGGATTCACATCAGCGGCGGCGTTACAGAGGCGACGAGCCGCGGCGTGACGATTCCCCTTTGGGACTCCGAATCCAAAGACGGCGAGTCACTCGACAGCTTTGTTACCCGTACAGGTCGTGACGCACTGCGCGTACTGGAATCATCCCCGGCTACGATCTGCGGTCAGCTGGAAGAGACACCAGGCAAGTACAAGATCTTACTGAAAGCCACGAGCAAGGCGGCAGACTGTAGCGCCCAAGGCTCGCGCCTTCCCTACATGCATATCAGACGCACAGAAGCCGGTGTAAAGAGCGTTGGTCCGTCCCCGAGCGAGCTTCGCGGACCGGTGTATGTAGTCGACCTGTCTGGCATCAAGTTCGAAGACGGCAGGAAGACTCGACCGGTCGTAGATTTCGGCAAGAAGTAGGCTGTGTTGCTGCGCAACCCTTGCAGCATGCCTGCGAACATCAGCTCTCCACTACACGACTGTCGGCTAATAACAATGCCTGCGCCGCTAATCGGCCACCAACGCTTGATTCATCTCAGTGCCAGAGCACCGCACCAAGCCCTTCGTAATCTAACGGTAGCTCCGCCCTCTCCGGCCAGGCGAACGTCTCCGGTTGCGGCAACAGCGCGCGCAGCTAGGCCGGAGTTCCGTTGCGAAGGGTGCAGATTCTGACCGGGGACGCTGATTACGCCACGACGAAGAAGTACTACGTACACCTCGCCCCTGAGGGTAATGATGGAGCGGTGGCGAAGCTAACCTATTGATTCGCCACTGTGACCACTGTGACCAAGTGGTGCCTTTTGATGGCCTGATATGGCCCATTGCGTTGTAGCAGCTATCGCAAGTTATTGATTCTGGTGACCCCGGCCCGATTCGAACGGGCGACCTTCCCCTTAGGAGGGGGCTTCCACTGTTCGTTTAATCAATGGCTTACGAGACAGATGGGACCGGCGTGGGTCCATTTTCGCTCAAATGCCCCGCCGCATCTGCTGCAGCCCTGCCCTCACCCACGCCTTGGTGCGGGCGTCCCTAGCTCGGGGTTTCGTCTCTACCGGCGGCTTGCGCGGTTCAAGTGCTGCCTTGATGCGCTCGATCTCCTTCGCCCCGGCCTCGGCCAGGCGCCGGGCCTGTTGCTGCTGCTCGCGGGTTGGCGGCAGGCCCGGCAGTGGCGGCGGCGGCTGGGTCGGGGTGCTGTCGGTCAGCCGGGCGACTGCCTGGCGCAGGGGCAGATCGGGATAGAGCCTGGCCGCACACCAGCGCTCGGCGTACCGCTTCGCCTGCCGGACGTTGGCCGCGCGCACTTCCTTCACCTGCCACATCTTCTGGCCTTCCATCCATAGCCGGACGCCGGGACCGCCATCGGGCGTGACGCTGGCCGTCTCCCGGCCGTTGTACCAGAGCGCCCAGCGCTCGCCGGTCTGGACCCAGCCAGAGGGAATCGGGGCGGAGCGGAAGCCTTGGTAGCTGTGCGAGGGAAGCATGCCCGGAAGGATACGACCGGCTGTCGCAGATCCTGCGAACGCGCCGGCCATGTCCCTGAATCATTCGAACTGCGCTTTCGAACTTCCCATCGGCCAACAAAATTTGTTGCAGTCCCTAGGGACAGTGCGAAGGAATGCAATGACCACACCCGAAAAGAGGGCCGCCATCCGTGAGTCGGATCAACAAGACACCGGCCGCAGCCCTAGACTCACTTCGCCAAGGACAGCTCCTTGCAAAGCTCATCGATTGCCTTAGCCTTCTTTCTGGTCACGTCCTTGGCGTACTGTGCAATCAAACGTGCAGACATCTTCTTGCACCACGTCGAGCTCTTTAGCTCATTCTTGTAGTCGAATGAACCTTCCTCATCATCTACGATCTCAGCGTTGAGATCGAGGGCCAAAAGCGCCGCGAGCTTTCCAAACAGCTCCTTCAACTGCGGCAGCTTTTTCGCAGCAATTATTCCATGGGCGTTGTTCAGCATCATCACGCCAGATCTATGCGTGCGAATCAAACTAACAACCGCGTAGGCCAGGAAGTACTTTGTCAAGTTGTAATACGCAAACTGCTTATCTTCGATCAAGTCCAAGCCTTCATACACAACGTCGAAGCAGTTTGCATAGGCAAAGACCTTTGCGCCATTTACATCAGGCCTACCGAAAATGGTCGAATACAACTCATCCATCACCTTGTACTTCTGATGGCAACTCCAAGGCTGCAAAAGATCCATCGCCAACAGAATGAGACCCGCATTTTCATTAGGCAGAACAATCTTACCCTTATTGCTCTCACCCTGCTTGATCTCATAAGCCATTTTACCGCCACTAGCAACCTCGAACTCCTTCTGAAGGCGCCGCTGAATATTATTGTTTGACTTTAGATCGCGAGCCTTGATAGCGTTCTGATTATTACTATTCATAGTAATCAGATGGGAAAGGTCGGTGTCGCCCTTTGTCTCAACCAACCTCACAAGAATCTTGAGATCATCGGTAATTCTCGCCCGCTCTGCGGACAGCGACGTCAGACTCTGAGCACCGTTAACAACAACATAGTCCTCAATATTGATTCTATTCTTGGTTTCGGAAGTGATAGATCTGCAAAGAACGTTGATGCCATTGTGGTAGAGCGGAAAATTTTTGTGCTCAGCCTTCTCTCTAATGCTCGATCTAAGCCCCTTATTTACCTTCGTATTGCCAAGAGAGAGCCGGACATTCTGCTCAAACAAACTTCCATCAGAGATGCCCTCCATCTTCAATAAATTTAGAGCCGGCGCGAGGAACAATCGAGCAACTGCACCGCCAGCGTCATACTTGATGACATCAGAATCCGAGACATCAAAATAGTACTTAGCCTTAATTCCCCCATCCACATCGAGATCAACATGCAACGAAGCAATGACCGCGGCATCATAAATCTCGATCCCGTCCAGCTTCTTGATTACGTTGATTGCATCTTTGTTTGGCCTGGCGTTTGAGACGAAAACTCCCGTCACCGTATAACCACTCTGAACCTTTGCCGCCAAAGAAGTGCGGATAATCGTCTGCCTAAGCCTCTGGTTCTTCGTTTCCGCAGAGAGCTCGTCAATCTTCTGACGGCTATCAAACTGCTTAAGAGTTCCCGCGAACTCCTTTAGATCCTTGTCGCCAAATTCAGCGCCAGCCTTTTGCAGTGTCTTGGTTTGAATAATATAGACAGTCTCTGACAAATCATCGACATAGATAGCATCTACACCCTTGTCGTGCTTGGCATCCACACACGCATCGTCTGCATCCACAGGCTCCAATCTGAATATGTTCTCGAGAAACCACCGAGTGAATTGCCCTGAAAAATCCGGGGATCGCTTCACATATCCCTTGAGGTGATTTTTCGTCATCGCATCAAAGCTCATGTCAGTAATTTTCATCGGCCCTCCCTGCAGATAATGGATTTCCGCGACCGCCCACCGCGACCGCGCGCAGCAAGCTTACACCTTTAGAGAACCATGAGAGTACCAACCTCTCGGCAATGACGCGCCGGAAATTTGACGCTATTCAGTACTGGACGGAGAAGTCTTGGATCGGAAAGTGAAAACAGAAGCGCATCAGCAGGCGATTCTTGCTGGTCGGCCATTAGACGGTACGCCGAAAGGAAAGCAGCAACGAGGATCGTAGATTGACCAGGACACCCATTTTCCCTCGCGGCATTCCAGTGCTCAGCATGTAGGGGCGCCGTGCCACGAATGCTGGGAGGGCGCCGCTCACGCCCCCCCGGGTTGAGCTGTCTGCGGCCCCGGATCTGGCAAGGTCAGGATGCCCGACCTCGCCGGCTGACACCAACGGGCAACGTCGCCCTGTCGGGTCGGGCTGTCCCTACACGCCCCAGCCACTGCCGGCCGGACTACCCTTCAGCCATGTGCGGCTCAGCTGGCCAGCACCGCGCGGCTTCCAATCGAGCCTAGGTCCTTCACTACCGCCTGGCCCTTCTGCAGGAACCCGGCCAGCAGCCGCCCGCCCGCCACCTCACGACCCATCTGATCATTGAGGTAGCCGGCCTGGAGACGCGCATGGGCCATGAGATCGGCTTGGGCCATGCTCGGCGTCAAAGCCTGGAGCGGCTCCCCGGGCGACGCAAGCTGGCCCTCGATCGGCTGGACCAGGCAGGGCCGCTGGCTGTCGCTCTTGGCATATCCAGTGGCAATCATCCGGCCGTTCTTGGGCGACCAGCCTCCCAGCACTAACTCGGTCCCCAGTTGGGCGAGCGGCAGGCCGGCCTCGGCTGCTGCCTTCTCATAGTTCGGCCATAGCTGGTCCACTACCAGCCCGAGCTCGGCGGACAACTGCTCCATCGTGAAATCTGCGCGGAAGCTGGCCTGCAGCGCCAGCTCGTAGATGCGAAGGAAGAACTGTGTGGAACCGCGCGTGGCCAGCACCAGGTTGTGCTGAGGGATCAGCAGCAGCTTCGCCCCCGCGGAATGCGCCCCTGTCCGGGCATCCTCTGCCAGAGTGTCTACCGCGACGACCAGGTGGTCACGAGTAAGCAGAACGTTGAGGATGCTCATTTAGAAGGCAACCGGAAGTTCCGCGAAATATGGCAGCTTGAGTGCTTCGAGTCCAACAGCGATGAGTCTCAGGGAAGTAAGCGTGAGCTTCCACTTGAGCTTGGTGTGATGCGAGGCTCACATCATGTGGTAGACACTCCTGTCTCGTGGCTCTTCTCCGGCGCAGAATCCTTTGCTCCCGTGTCCAGCCCTCAAGCGGCACCGCTATGCACCCTCCCAACGCTTTCAGGATCCATTCGATCCTGCCGCTGCTTGCGCCCAATGGCGCAATCATCCGATTGGAACAGGTGCGATCAACCTGTAAGAACTGTGGACTCAGGTCGTCGATGACTGAGGGGACAGGCTTTCAAAAGGATCGAACGGGAACCACGCTTACGTGCCCGGCTTGCGGAGCTACAGGAATGATGGACGAAATGGAGATCTGGCATCACTGGCTCGAGCAGTGCCGTCGCGAACGACTCCTGGCGCTGTTCGACCCCGAGCGCGATGATCAACTCGATATCGAGGACCCCAAATGACCGATGGCATCTCCGAACTGCTGGACCGCCTCCACTCCTGCGAAGTCGCGATCGAGGTTCATCGCGGCTATCTGAAGGCCATGGAATACGCGCTTCGGGTTTCTGTCCTGACCCACCCGGCGCCCGATCAGTTGACCGATACTTGGTTGCGCCTGCTACCAAGCATCGCGGCGAAGCACAAACACGATGGCGGCGCTCTCTTCGCCGCCGCCTTCGAGCAATCGCTAACGGTTCTGACCGAGCAAATCGGAGAGCCAAACGACAGAGCCTAGACCGCGATGGCGTACGGCTCCACCAGCCCGACCAACAGATCCATGGCAGTCGCATAGGCTGCCAGGTGATCGCCCCGCTGATTGAATCGGGTCCAGTCCGCATGAGCCACACGCCCAAGCTCATACGATTCAACGGGGAGCCATCTCATCGGCCAGAACGGCAGGCGACGCTGGCCCACCCTGCCCCGCTGCAGCTCCACGATCCCGTTATGGCTCCTTGCGCCCAACACGCGGGAATAGGCGACTGACAGTCCATCCTCCGGCCCCTCCAGGTACTGGAGAAAGCGATCACCATCGAAGAGGAGCACCCCCGTAACGCCAGCATTTCGGTTGAACCGGGCCGCGTCGTCCACAATCTGATCCAGCTTTCCATTGGACAAGCCCAGCTTGTCGCCAGCGATCGCCTCGCCGGCGCTGCTCGCGTATACAACTGCCCTGATGGGCATGGCGCACCTCCTTGATGAACAGCCAACGTATCAGCAGCGGGCTCAAGTGAGCGTGAGGTCTTTGAATCGTCCTGAACGCGTCAGGTTCGGGTGTTGCTGAATTCGGACCTTCGTCACAAGATGCAGGCACCACAAAGCGCAGCATGCGCAAAATTTTCCGGTAGTTCGCAATGCCAGATACAGGCCTTTTTCACGTTATCGATCTCGACGCGGACCGCGACGAGCTGGGCAAGCTGAAGCACGTAAGTGCCATCACCATCCGCTGCAACCAGTGCAGACATGTCACCCATTCAAGCGCTCCGGACCTGGAGACAATGCCGGGAGGAACCCTGCTCGCTTGCGGTGGATGCGGCAAGCGTCAGGCAGTCAGCAACGCCCGCTTGGTCGAATGCGACCAAGTGTTGGGGCCTACGATGCCGTTAGCGATACCGGCCTGAATCGCGCCATGTGCGGCCGATTCGTCCAGCTACCCGTTGTCGACTTTGGCCAGCCGGGGCTGGCTGACCTTGCCCCCGGCCTGGCCGAGATCCAGCCCAGCTACAACCTCGCGCCGACGCAGCGCGCATCGGTGATCCTGGACCGCGGCGAAGGCCGGCAGGTCACCCGCTTGGCGTGGGGCCTGCTGCCGTTCTGGGCCAAGGACAAGGGCCTACAGGGTTCGACCATCAACGCCCGGATCGAGACGGTGGCCACCAAGCCAGCGTTCCGGTCGGCCTTCAAGAAGCGCCGCTGCGTCATCCCCATGGCGGGCTACTACGAGTGGTCGGTGAGCCCGATCGACGAGAAGAAGGATCCCTGGTTCATCCACGCCACTGGACCGCTGCTGGCCGCTGGCCTGTGGGAGGACACCAGCCCGCTCCTGCCCGACGGCAACCTCGGAACCTTCACCATCATCACCGGCGACAGCAGCGGCGTATCGGCCGACATCCACGACCGCATGCCGGTGTGGCTGCAGGCCGGCCAGATCGATGAGTGGATGGCCGCCAGCCCCGACGACGCCATGGCCATGCTGCTGGCCAGCGAGCCGCCGGCGATGGAGGCTTATCGGGTAAGCCGCGCGGTGAACACGCCTCGCAACAACCGCGAAGATCTGCTGCAGCAGGTCGCTTAGAACACAACGGTAGGGCTTCCCGTCTCCAGCGGAAGCTCCGCCTTCTCCGGCCAGGCGAACGTCTCCGGCTGCGGCAACAGCGCGCGCACCTGCTCCCAAGTCTCGATGCCTTCCGGCGGCGCCAGCACCAGCTGCTCCAGCGCCTGGTTCACGGCATCGCGCCAGGCGACCATCGCCCGCGCCTCCGCGCGATATCGGGCCACGCTGCTGTTGTAGTAGCTGGCGCACGACTCGATGCCGTCGTAGCCGCGCTCTACCGCCTCGGCGCGCATCCAGGCGAATGCTTGATCACGGATGTAGCGGTAGTGCGCGGGCGTGTGCAGCTCAAATCCAAGGCCCGGCGCAGATGCCGGCAGCGGCGTGTTCTGATCCAGCCATTCGGTCGGCCATAGGTAGTGACCGCGCGGAATGAAGGCGCCAGTTTCGACGCAGCGGATCACATCCGCATCTTCAGTGAGTTGGTACATGATCAAAGCTCCGCGTCTGCGGTGTATTCACCAGCAATAAGGTAGGTGGAGGCCACAGCGTGACCGGTAGTGACACTGTCAACGATAAATCCGCTCTGAAACACACCCACAACCTGCATGGCGGTTGCGGCTCGCCATGCACCGCCTGCGGAGTCGTACCAACGCCAGCTGCTTGCTGGAGTCAGATTTCCGCCTTCACTGCCGCCGTAGAAAGTGACGGCAGGCGCAACGCGCATCGTTGTGCCAAATTCTATCGACGCACGCAGCCCCTGTGAATTGTATGCAGTAGCGGGCCGATGCAAACAGTAGTTGCTGTTGTTCGCTGGGACCACAGCTGTCGGAAATGACTTACGGTAGTAACGCTGACACAATGCCAATTCCAAGGCATCCGGGCGTTGCTCAAAATCAGTAGCAACACTGCCTACTTCGATTTGAATGTTGGAGAACTGGAAATCCCCGGTTTGGCGCCCAACGCCAGCAGCACGAGCATCCCAATTGCTACCCGCATCGAGCCACAGGATCAGCGAAAGATAGCCCTCAGTGGTGGTTCCGAACGTCTTTCCTGCGATACCCGCAAGGGTGAAAGTCCTGCTGATACGTTGCCATCCACCAGTAATGCCCGTTACAAGCTGACTATTCCCCACGATCGATGCAGACGGCGAGCCGCCCGTACCAAAGGTCATTTCAAATTCCATTCCGATTTTGGTAGCCGACGATGCACGCACCAGCATACTGACGGTAACCGTTTTTCCTGCAAGCAGCCGTACACCGTTCTCGATACGGTATTGCAAAGTGGCGAGGTTACCGTTACCTGCAACCTGACCTACGCTGCACCGCATGAAGTATCGGGCGTTGAACAAGTTTGTAGGATCGCCCAGCTGATGTTCCGCACGAATGCAGTCGATAGTGTCACCGACCATCACTGGAATGAAACGATCAGCGGTATAGGCGCCGTTGGTCATCCCCACGAACGATGTACCACGCTGCCAGAACCGGAAGTCACCATTGATAACAATGTTCTTGCCAGGAATGCGTGCGCTCAACGCCGCGTCGGCGGCTTCTCGAATTGCTGACTCGGCCGCAACGTGCTGCCCGCGGTCGGCGACCTCCTGATCGATGCGGACACCCAACGCCGTCAGGCGCTGCTCGGCGTCCTGGAAGTTCTCGTTGCAGGTCGCGAACGCGGTAAACGCGTCGTCGCCAGGGCGGCCGTCCGGCTGGATGGTGGTTTGATCGATGAGTTTCTGCGGCATGTGTGTTCTCTGCTGTTGATCGCCCACGGCAATGCGGGCCGGACATGCCGGCCCGCGCCTTGTGCGGTTTCAGTTCTCGACCGAGATGATCGACAGGCTCTGCGTGATGGACTGCTGCTGGAAGGAGCCGGACTCGTGCCTAACGTCCTGTTCGGTGAAGCTGGTGATCACCGCGCGGTAGGTCATCGTCTGCGCGCTGGTGCTGGTGTCGTTTACGGTGAACGATCCACCCCAGGTGGAGGTGGCGCTGTCAGGGCCATCCTGTTCATTGAGGATCATCACCGAACCGCTGACGTTCAGGACCTGCCACAGCGATTCAGCGCCCTCACCGACCCGCCGATAGATTTCCACGCGCGCCGTGTTCTGGCCCGCGCCCGCGAC
>NZ_FNFQ01000006.1 GCF_900101175.1 Stenotrophomonas pavanii
GGCCGGCAACCTCATGAACGATTGAAGCATCACCTGGATGCCGGCCAGCGGCCGGCACTACCAGGGCATCAGCGCTTCAGCTGCGCCAGGATCTCACGGGTCATCGGATCGGCAATCGCCACCTCCTCGCCCTGCAGCGCCGGCAGCAGGCCACTGGCCAGCTGCTTGCCCAGCTCGACACCGAACTGGTCGAAGGCGTTGATGTTCCAGATCACCGACTGCACGTACACGGCGTGTTCGTACATGGCGATCAGCGCGCCCAGCGCCTGCGGGGTCAGCGCGTCGAGCAGGATCAACGTGCTCGGGCGGCCGCCCGGGTAATCCCGGTGCGGATCTTCGCTGCCCTGGCCATTGGCCAGCGCCTCGGTCTGCGCAAGCAGGTTGGCCAGCAGGGCCTGGTGATTGACCGTGTACGGATCATCGTTGTGCACGCAGCCGATGAAATCGGCCGGCACGATGCTGGTGCCTTGGTGCAGCGCCTGGAAGAAGCTGTGCTGCACATCGGTACCCGCCCCGCCCCACCACACCGGCACGGTGTCGGTGGTGACCGGCTGGCCGTCACGCTGCACGCGCTTGCCCAGGCTTTCCATCACCAGCTGCTGCAGGTAGGCCGGCAGCAGCGCCAGGCGCTGGTCGTAGGTCATCACCGCATGCGTGGCATGGCCCAGCAGGTTGCGGTTCCAGATGTCGGTCAGACCGTGCAACACCGGCAGGTTGCGCTCCAGCGGCGCATCCAGCGCGTGCGCATCCATCTGCGCCGCGCCTTCCAGCAGCTGTTCAAAGCGCTCGAAGCCGATCGCCAGCGCGATCGGGAAACCGACCGCCGACCACAGCGAATAACGGCCACCGACCCAGTCCCACATCGGCAGCACGCGATCGGCGGCGATCGCGAAGGCCTTGGCGGCGCGTTCCGGGTTGGCGCTGACCGCATACAGGCGCTCGCTGCCGCCCAGCCAGTCGTGCAGGATCTGGCCGTTGAGCAGGGTTTCCTGGGTACCGAAGGTCTTGGAAATCAGGATGCCGGCGGTCTTGGCCGGATCCAGCGTGGCCAGCGTGCGCTGCATGGCGGCGCCGTCCACGTTCGACACGAAATGCACGCGCAGGCGCGCGCCGGTGACCGGGCGCAGCGCGTCGGCAACCAGGCGCGGGCCAAGGTCGGAACCACCGATGCCGACACTGACCACATCGGTCACGCCACTGTCTTCCAGCGCGCGCACCAGCACGCCCATGCGCTGGCGGATCGCGCGCGCGGTGGCATAGGCCTCGGCCGCCACCGGTGCATCGACCACGTCGCCGCGCAGCGCGGTGTGCAGCGCCGCGCGACCTTCGGTCAGGTTGACCTGCTCGCCGCGGAACAGGCGGGTGATGGCACCGCCGACGTCACGGTCGGCCGCCAGCGCCAGCAACGCCTGCAGCGCCGCGGCATCGTATTTCTGCCGCGCAAAGTTGACGTACAACGGACCGACCCGCAGCGCCAGGTCCTGTACGCGGCCGGGTTCGGCGGCGAGCAGGCTGGGAATGCTTGCGCCCTTCAGGCGCTGGGCGTGGGAATGCAGCGAGTCGAATCCGTTGTTCGTTGTCATGCGGCCTGGGTCGGGATCGTGTCGTTGGTGTGGGTGATCTGGTTCTTGCCATCAACGTACACCAGCTTCGGCTTGAAGCTGTCGGCTTCCTGCTCGGTCATGCTGGCGAACGCGGCAATGATGATGATGTCACCGACCTGCACGTGGCGCGCGGCGCCACCGTTGAGCGAGACAACGCCGCTGCCGGCTTCGGCGCGGATGGCATAGGTCGAGAAACGCGCACCGTTGGTCACGTCCCAGATGTGCACCTGCTCGAACTCGCGGATGCCGGTGGCCGCCAGCAGGTTGTCGTCGATGGCGATCGAGCCTTCGTAGTTCAGCTCGGAATGGGTGACGGTGGCGCGGTGGATCTTGGTCTTGAGCAGGGACAGGTGCATGGGGGCGCTGCAACGGCAAAGGAAAGAGCGGATTCTAGCACCCGCTTGGCCGTCGTCAGGGGGCTGCCGCAGGACGCTGAAGGCCGTTCAGGCGCCCTCGCCCCGCGGCGCTGGCGCGGCAGGGACGGCACCGCCCTGCAGTGACAGCCGGAATACCGCATGGAAGGCCAGCCCGGCGGCCAGGCCCAGCCCCCCGGCCAACGACACCGTCAGCCCATAGCTGATCACATCGAAGGTATCCACATAGCGCAGGCGCTGCAGCAGCGGCCCCTGGACCGCACCCGGCCATTCATGGACCGCCATGGCCAGCGCGCCCAGCGCAGCCCCCACAAGCGCGAAGCTGATCCGGCGCAAGGGCCGCCGGGACTGCAGGATCAGCGCCATCGGCAGGAACACCGCGATGGCGCTGCAGACGCCCAGCCCGAACATCAGCCCACCGCCGGTGAGCGCGGGCATCGGCGTGCGCCTGAATTCGAGCGCGAACAAGAGGCCGCCAAACAGCTGCGCCGGCAGCATGCCGGCCGCCAGCACGGCGAGGAACGTCGCCCGCGCAAGGCGGCCGGCGTCAATGGCAGGGGTCTTCATGGCTCCGGTCTCCCGTCCGTGGGAAGGCGAGAGGCGCCCGGTGCGGGCGCCCCACGGTCGCATGCGGCTCAGAATTCCAGGTTGTCGATCAACCGGGTGGTGCCCAGGCGCGCGGCAATCAGCGCCACGCGGCCACCGCCGTCGAAGGTCGGCTCGGCCAGTTCCGGGGTGCGCAGCACCGCGTAGTCGACCTGGAACCCGGCCGCCTGCAGCGCGGCGGTGGCATCCGCCTCGATGCGTTCGCGCGGGTGACCGGCCACGTAGCCCTCACGCATGCCCAGCAGGGTGCGGTGGAGGGTGGTCGCAACCGGGCGTTGTTCCGCGCTCAGGTACTGGTTGCGCGAGCTCTTGGCCAGGCCATCCTCGTCACGCACGATGTCGGCGCCGACGATCTGGATCGGGAACGACAGCTCGGTCACCATCTGCCTGATGACCGCCAACTGCTGGTAATCCTTGCGGCCGAACACGGCCACATCCGGCTGGACCTGCAGGAACAGGCGCGCCACCACGGTGCAGACGCCATCGAAGTGGCCCGGCCGGCTGGCGCCTTCCAGCACTTCACTGACACCCGGCGCATGCATCTGCGTGGTCTTGTCCACGCCCAGCGGGTACATCACCTCGACGCTGGGCAGCCACACCGCGTCGCAGCCGGCCTGCTCCAGTCCGGCCACGTCGGCCTCGGGCGTTCGCGGGTAGCGGTTGAAATCCTCGTTCGGGCCGAACTGGGTCGGATTGACGAAAATGCTCGCCACCACCTTGTCGGCGTACTGGCGGGCCAGCGCCACCAGCGAATGGTGGCCGCCATGCAGGTTGCCCATGGTCGGCACCAGCGCCACGCGCAGGCCGTCCTGCTTCCACTGGGCGATCTGCGCGCGCAGTGCGCCGAGTTCGTTGAAGGTCTGGATCATTGGGCGTAGGCGTGCTGTTCGTCGGGGAAGCTGCCGTCGCGCACGGCGTCGGCGTAGGCGCGGGTGGCACCGGCCACCGAACCGCCTTCGGCAAGGAAGTCCTTGACGAACTTGGGACGGCGATGGCCGCTGTCCAGGCCCAGGAAGTCGTGCAGCACCAGCACCTGGCCGTCGCACTGCGGGCCGGCACCGATACCGATGGTCGGCACATCCACCGCGGCGGTCACTTCTGCGGCGACCGGGGTCGGCACGCATTCGAGCACCATGATGCTGGCACCGGCCGCGGCTACAGCCTTGGCATCCTCGACCAGCTGGCGGGCGGCATCGCCGCGGCCCTGGATCTTGAAGCCGCCCAGGCGCAGCACCGATTGCGGGGTCAGGCCCAGGTGCGCGCAGACCGGAATCTCGCGCTCGACCAGGTAGCGGATGATGTCGACCTTGAAACCGGCCCCTTCGATCTTGACCATCTCGGCACCGGCCTGCAGCAGCTGCAGCGAAGCATCCAGCGCGCGCTCCGGGGTGGCATCGGCGCCGAACGGCAGGTCGGCCACCAGCAGCGCACGCTGCAGCACGCGGGCCACGGCGCGGGTGTGGTAGACCATGTCGGCCACGGTCACCGGCAGGGTCGAATCATGGCCCTGCACGACCATGCCCAGCGAATCGCCGATCAGGATCAGGTCAACGCCATTTGCGTCGAAGGTGCGGGCGAAGCCGGCGTCGTAGGCGGTCAACATGACCAGCTTCTGGCCATTGCGCTTGGCCTCGGCCAGGGCGGGAACGGTCCAGGGCTTGCTGTCTGCGTGGGTGCTCATGTGCTGATAACCGGGGGAGATAACCCGGGCATTATCACCCTATCGGCGCGATCCCGCAGGCATCCACCCGCATCACTGCATCCCGCACGCGGCCATGGCCGGGAATGGCCAGATCCGGTGCGATTTCGGCCAGCGGCACCAGCACGAAGGCACGCGCGTGCAGGTAAGGGTGTGGCACCTGCAGGCCCGGCTGATCGAGTACCTGCGCGCCATACAGCAGCAGGTCCAGGTCCAGCGCACGCGGCCCCCAGTGCACCGCCGGATCGCGCACGCGGCCGAAGCGCTGCTCCAGCGCCAGCATCGCCTGCAACAACTCATCGGCCGGCAACGTGGTTTCGACCGAGGCCACCGCATTGACGAACGGCGGCTGGTCTTCCTTGCCCCAGGCCGGCGTTGCGTAAAGCCGCGAGGCCTGGCGCAGGCGGGTCCCAGGCAGGCCGCCCAGCGCGGCGATCGCCGCGCCCACGGTGGCGGCCGCGTCGCCAAGGTTGGCGCCGAGGCCGATCCAGGCAAGGGTCATTGCTTACTCGCCCGCTGCACCGGCCGTGGCGCCCGGACGACGCCGACGACGGCGGCGCTTGCGCGGCGCCCCACTCTCGTCCTCGGTCTCTTCGCTGTGCATCGCATCCAGCGACGATTCCAGCTCGCGTCCGGACTGCGCCTGCGCGTCGCGCCAGAACTCGACATCGGCAGCATGCTCGGACGATGCCACCTGGCGCAGGCTGAGGAAGTCGAACGCCGCACGGAAACGCGGGTGGGTCAGGGTGCGGAACACGCGCTTGCGCTGGCGCGAACCGAAGCGCGACTGCAGCAGCCAGATCTCCTGCATCGGCAGCGAAAAACGCCGCGGCAGCGCAATGGTGCTCAGCTGCTGCACGGTGACGCGGTCGGCGGCACGGCGCTGTGCCTCTTCCGGTGCCACGCCCTGCTTGAGCAGGGTCGCCTGGGCGCGGCAGAACGCCGGCCACAGCAGCAGTGCGAACAGGAACGCCGGCGAGACCGGCTCGTCGTTGGCCACGCGCGCATCGGTGTTGGCCAGGCCCTCGACCAGCATGCGGCGCAGCGCGCCGGTGCGGTTGGACTTCAACGCCTTGGCGCTTTCCGGGAACAGCACGTCGAGCGGGCCGTAACGCTCCAGGCCTTCGAAGCTGGCCACGCCGTGCCCGGACAGGAACAGCTTGAGCACTTCCTCGAACAGGCGCGCCGGTGCGGCTTCGTTGAGCAGGCCGGCCAGCTGCGGGATCGGCGCGGCGGTGCCCTCTTCGATCTGGAAGCCGAGCTTGGCCGCCAGGCGCACCGCACGCAGCATGCGCACCGGGTCTTCCTGGTAGCGCTGCACCGGATCGCCGATCAGCTTCATCAGACGTGCCTGCACGTCCTCGAAACCACCGGTGTAGTCACGCACCGAGAAGTCCTCGATGGCGTAGTACAGCGCGTTGCAGGTGAAGTCGCGGCGGACGGCGTCGTCTTCGATGGTGCCGTACACGTTGTCGCGCACGAGCATGCCGTTTTCCATCTCGCGGTCGCCGCTGCCGTCATCGCTGTTGGCACGGAAGGTGGCGACTTCGATGATCTCGCGGCCGAACACTACGTGGGCGAGGCGGAACCGGCGGCCGATCAGGCGGCAGTTGCGGAACAGCTGCTTGACCTGTTCGGGCGTGGCGTCGGTGGCCACGTCGAAATCCTTGGGTTGGCCATTGACCAGCAGATCGCGCACCGCGCCGCCGACAAGGTAGGCGCCGAAGCCGGCATCGCGCAGGCGATAAAGCACGCGCAGGGCGTTCGGGCTGATGTCCTTGCGGGAGATCGTGTGCTGGTCGCGCGGGATGACGCGCAGGCTGAACGGTGATGTAGCAGGGGAAATGATGTTGGCGCTTCCGGTTGAAGTTTCGGGATTGCCCAATGGCATCGAGGTGCATATACTAGCGCTCCTGCCTCGGCAGCGACACAGTTACGCTCCCTTCGTCTAGTGGTTAGGACGTGGCCCTCTCAAGGCTAAAACAGGGGTTCGAGTCCCCTAGGGAGCGCCAGTCGCCGCAGCAGGAACCGAAAAAGCCCGCCTCGTGCGGGCTTTTCTGTTTTCCGGATTTGGCGCACCCCGCCTGCTTGATCGCTGTAGCGCCACCCCTCCCGAAAGGGCTCGGGCAAGGCCATCCAGGGCAGGACACGCCGTAAACCCATCCCTGGGGGCTCGGTCGCGCCATCCATGGCGCTCACGGTCCTGCCCTGGATGGCCTTGCCCGCGCTCTTCACAGTTTCCGTACTCGCGGCAAGCTCGACCCCGACGTGCTGCGCTGCGTCCGCGCAACCCATGATCTGACCAGAGGCGGCAGGCCAGCCGATCCAGGACCGTTGGCGCCATGGATGGCGCCATCGAGCCCCCATGGATGGGTTTACGGCGTGTCCTGGATCGGCTGGCCTGCCGCCTCCCCACGAAGAAAGGAGGCGCAGAAACACAGGCCCGCCGTCAGCCTTCCATCTGCTCCAGCTCCTTGCCCTTGGTCTCGCGCACGTGGCGGACCACAAAGAAGATCGAAAGGATCGCCGCGACCGCGTAGATGCCATAGGCGCCGGCCAGGCCGATGCCGGCCAGCAGCATCGGGAAGGTCACGGTGATCGCGAAGTTCGAGGTCCATTGCGCGGCCCCCGCCACCGCCAGCGCCGGGCCACGGATCTGGTTGGGGAACATTTCGCCCAGCATTACCCACATCACCGGGCCCCAGGACATGTTGAAGAACACCACGTACACGTTGGCCGCCACCAGCGCCAGCCGACCCATGCCATCGGACAGCTGCAGGCGCCCGCCGGCCAGGCTGCCGCTGGCAAAGGCCACCACCATCAGCACCAGTGCCACCGACATGCCGACCGAGCCGACCCACAGCAGCGGCTTGCGCCCGATGCGGTCGATCAGCAGCACGGTGAGCAGGCAGGCGCCGATGCTCAGCGCGCCGGACAGCACATTGATCAGCAGTGCGTCGCTTTCCGAGAAGCCCACCGCCTGCCACAGCACCGCGCCGTAGTAGAACACCACGTTGATGCCGACCAGCTGCTGGAACATGGCCAGGCCGATGCCCACCCAGAGGATCGGGCGCAGCCTGCCGGTAGCCCTGCTGCGCAGGTCGCCGAAGCGCGGCTTGTGCTGGTCCTGTGCCAGGCTGGCCTCGATCTCGGCCTGCTTGGCCCGGGCAGCGGCCTCGCCGTACAGTCGCGACAACACCGCCCTCGCCTGCCCCTGGCGGCCCTTCAGCACCAGGAAGCGCGGGCTTTCCGGAATCACCAGCAGCAGCACCAGGAACAGCGCGGAGGGCAGCGCCTGCATCCAGAACATCCAGCGCCACGCCTCATGGCCCAGCCACAGCGGCTCGGTCGAGGCGCCGGCAGCGCGGGCCAGCAGATAATTGCTGAGGAACGCCGCAAACAATCCGCAGATGATGGCCATCTGCTGCACCGTGGCCAGTCGGCCGCGATACCGCGCCGAAGCGACCTCGGCGATGTAGGCCGGCGACATCACGCTGGCCGCGCCCACCGCAAAACCACCCAGCACGCGGGCCGCGACAAACAGCCAGGACGCATGGGCCGCGCCGGCGCCCAGCGCCGAAACCAGGAACATCAGCGCCGACACGATCAGGACGCCGCGGCGCCCCAGCCGATCACCCAGCCAGCCGGCCAGGAAGGCCCCGATCGCGCAGCCCAGCAACATCGAGGCGACCTCGAAGCCCAGCGCGGCCTCGCTGGAATTGAAGGCCTGCCGCAGGCCATCGACCGTGCCATTGATGACACCACTGTCGAAGCCGAACAGGAACCCACCGAGGGTGGCCACGCAGCTGATCAGGACGATGAAGGCCGTGTTTTCACCGCCGTGGGAGGCGACGCCGGGCTGGGCGTGAGACATGGAAGATCCTGTTGGAAAGGGAGCCCGGCCACCACGGCCGGTTGCCGCGCAGCGTCGCACAGGCCCTGCCATGCCGCCAACGGCGGCCACGGCCGCGCCTGCCAGACGCCCGTTTTCGGCTCCTCGCCGACACCGGGGGCCAACCTGTTCTAGAATTGGCGGGTTCAGGAATCGATCCACCCCCAGCCCATGCCCTTTGTCGTCACCGAAAACTGCATCAAGTGCAAACACACCGATTGCGTGGAAGTGTGCCCCGTGGATTGCTTCCACGAAGGCCCGAACTTCCTGGTGATCGACCCGGATGAGTGCATCGACTGCACCCTCTGCGAGCCGGAGTGCCCGGTCAACGCGATCTTCCCGGAGGACGATGTCCCCGCCGGCCAGGAGGGCTTTGTCGCCCTCAATGCCGAGCTGGCGAAGGCGTGGCCGGTGCTGACCGTGCGCAAGGATCCGCCTGCCGACGCCGGCGAGTGGGATGGCAAGCCGGACAAGCTGAAACTGCTGGAGCGCTGACAAGCGCCCGTTGCAGCAACGAAAAGGGCGCCCCAAGGCGCCCTTTTGCGTTTTCCGGCATACGCCAACCGCAGGATCCGGTAGGTGCCAACCTTGGTTGGCACAGAAGCGCCGACTTGGGTCGGCCTCTACCCGGGCAGCTGCGGACCTGGGCCCGCCCCCGCTCGACCGGCCCTTACGGCGCCAGCTTCGCCTTCAGCGCAGCGATCAGCTTCACCGGTGCTGCGGCCGTGGCCGGCAGGCCACGCGGATCGACCGCGGAGATGTAGGCGCCAGCATCGACGGCGACCACGCGGACCAGGAAGTTGCTGCCTTCATAGGCCACGTCGTACGAACCCAGCAGCTGCGCGCGGCTGGCGATGGTCACGCCCTCCACGCCTTCCAGCGCCGTGCCGACCTTGGCGAAGGCTTCTTCCTTGCCGCCGGCAATGGTGAAGCCCGTGGTGCCCACGGCCGGGGCAGCCGCGGCAGGTGCCGCCGGCTTGGTCGCCGAGGCCAGCGTCGGCACCTTGTTGTCACCGGTGGTGGCCGGCAGGTTCAGGTCCGGCGGCACTTCCAGCGGACGCATTTCCGGGGCCAGGGCGTAGTCGCCCTTGACGCCGCGCTTGAAGCAGCCGGTGGTGCCGGCAGCGACCGCCACAGCAAGCAGGGCATAGGACAGCACGCGGACGGTGGAAACGGATTGACGCATATGAATCTCCTGGGTCAGACCAAGACGGAAGGTCAGTGGCTGGAAAGGGCTTCGAGGGCGGCGATGTCGCCCGCAAGATGATCGGCGGCCGGGTGATGCGCTGCCGACAGCGGCAGCAGTGGCAGGCGCAGGTCGTGGCCGATGCCGATGCGGCGCAGCAGCGCCTTGACCGGGATCGGGTTCGGTTCGACGCCACAGAAATCATGGAACGGCTGCAGGCGCGCATCCCACGACTCGGTGGCTTCATGGTCGTGCGCGGCGGCCAGCTCGCACATCCGGCGGTAGGCGCCGGGAAGCACGTTGGAACCCACCGAGATCAGGCCATCGATACCGGCGCGGATGGAACGGGCCGCGGTGCCATCGTCACCACTAAGCACCGCGAACTGCGGGCTGCGCAGTGCCAGCAGCGCGTGTACCCGGCCAGTGTCACCGACCGCTTCCTTGATGCCGACGATGTTGGGGTGGCTGGCCAGCTCGGCGACGGTCTCCGGCTGCATGTCGCAGCCGGTGCGGCCAGGCACGTTGTACAGGACGACGGGCAGCCCGCCCTGGTCGGCAACCGCGCGGTAGTGCGCGATCAGGCCGGCCTGGGTCGGCCGCACGTAGGGCGGGGTGACCACCAGCGCATGGCTGGCGCCCAGTGCAGCCGCACGACGGGTCTGTTCGATGGTCTTGGCGGTGCCGGACAAGCCGGTGCCGGCCATGACGGGAATGCGGCCACCGATGCGTTCCACCGCACTGGCCAGCAGCTGGTCGTACTCGGCGTCGGTCAGGGTGGCCGCCTCGCCGGTCGAGCCGGCCACGACAACGCCATGGACGCCACCCTCCAGTTGCAGGTGCAGCAGGCGCTGCCAACCATCGGGATCGAGGGCACCGTCGGCCCGGAACGGGGTCGCCAGCGCGGTGATGAGGCCGGAAAGGGACAAGGACGTGCTGCTCTTGGCTGGGAAGGGAAAACGCCCGCCACGACAGGCCGGGGGCGACCTGAATGTTACTTGCGGCGCGAAAGCACGGGCAAGTATGCTGGACACCGGTGGATCCCCGCCTCTGGCGGGCATTCAGACTCACGCATGCATTACCCGGAATCGCCTTGACCGACACCACCCCGCGCCCCGCGCCGAGCGAAAACCACCTCCTGATCAACGCCTATACGACGCATCCGGAGTCCCCCCTGCTGTCCGTCACCCGCCGCATCGCCGACAGCGGCTGCAATCTGGTGGACGCACGCCTGGCCACGGTCGGCCGCGATGTCTCGGTCACCGCCCTGGCCACCGGCTCCTGGGACTCGGTGGCCAAGCTCGAGGCGATGCTGACCCGGCTTGAGCGCGAGGAAGGCCTGAAGCTGGTCTGGTACCGCACCGCCGCCAAGCAGGCGCAGTCCAACCTGCTGCCTTACATCGTCGAAGTGATCGCCGCCGACAAGCCGGGCATCCTGTTCCAGCTGGCCGACTTCTTCGACCGCCAGGGCATCACCATCGAGAACCTGCAGAGCACGCGCTACCGCGCCATGCAGACCGGTGCGGAGATGTTCAGCGCGCAGGTCACCATCGGCGTGCCGGCCAACATGCACATCGCCGCGCTGCGCGACGATTTCCTCGAGTTCTGCGACCACCTGAACCTGGACGCGATCATGGACCCGATGAAGTTCTGAATGAATTCCTGATTTTTCGCGCATCCCTCACGGGCGCGTGGCGTTTCATGCAATTGTCGTAGAAAGAACCCAGGCTCGACAGAAGGACCTCATGAACAACGGCGACACCCTGGACCGCACCACCCTCTCCCTGCCACTGGCGTTGTCCGGTGGCGCCCAGGCCACCCTCGGCGACTACGCCGGCCACTGGCTGGTGCTGTACTTCTATCCCAAGGACAGCACCCCGGGCTGTACCACCGAAGGCCTCGACTTCAACGCGCTGCTGCCGGAATTCAAGAAGGCCGGCGCGGTCGTGCTGGGCGTCTCGCGTGATTCGGTGAAGTCCCACGACAATTTCTGCACCAGGCAGGGCTTCGGCTTCCCGCTGGTCAGCGATGGCGACGAAGCGCTGTGCAACGCCTTCGACGTGATCAAGATGAAGAACATGTACGGCAAGCAGGTACGTGGCATCGAACGCAGCACCTTCCTGATTTCCCCCGACAGCCGCATCGTGCAGTCCTGGCGCAAGGTCAAGGTTGCCGGCCATGCCGATGCGGTTCTCGCCGAACTGAAGGCCTCCCAGTCCAAGTGAGTCCCACTGCCTACTGTGTCTGCCATCACCCTGCCCCGCAGCAGGCCGTGGTGGTTTTTCCCTGTCCGTAACCAGGAATCGACGATGACCCGAGGCAAGCGCATCTACGTGCTGGATACCAACGTGCTGATGCACGATCCCACCGCGCTGTTCAAATTCGAGGAGCACGACGTCTACCTGCCCATGCAGGTGATCGAAGAGCTGGACAACGGCAAGAAGGGCACCTCCGAGGCGAGCCGCAACGCCCGCCAGGTGAGCCGCTTCCTCAACGAGCTGGTGCAGGAATCGGGCCTGGACAACCTGGCCGACGGCATTCCGCTGCAGCGCCCCAACGGCCTGCAACTGCGCGGCAAGCAGAGCGCCGGCAAGCTGCGCTTCCAGACCAGCCATTTCGATGCGGGCAAGAGCTTCGGCCAGGTCATTCCGGACAACGCCATCCTCGGCGCGATCCTGGCCCTGAAGGAAGAAACCCCGGACCTGCCGGTGGTGTTCGTCTCCAAGGACATCAACCTGCGGATCAAGGCCGCCATCGCCGGCATCGTGTCCGAGGACTACGAGAACGACCGCGCGCTGGACGATTTCAGCCTGCTCTACACCGGCGCCACCGAACTGCCGGAAGACTTCTGGAAGCGCCACGGCGACGACCTGCGCAGCTGGAGCGACAAGGGCCGTACCCATTACGAAATCCAGGCGCAGGACGGCGAGGAGTGGTATCCGAACCAGTATGTCTACCTGCCAGGCGAGGATGAAGTCGAGCTGCGCGTCAGCCGCGTGGTCGGCGACGGCAAGGTGGTGCTGTCGCTGGTCGATGATTTCCGCCACGGCAGCCACGCCGTGTGGGGCATCAGCGCACGCAACCGCGAGCAGAACTTCGCCCTCAACGCACTGATGGACCCGGAGATCGACTTCGTCACGCTGCTGGGTACCGCCGGCACCGGCAAGACCCTGCTGGCGCTGGCCGCCGGCCTGGCGCAGACGATGGACCAGCAGCGCTACCGCGAGATCATCATGACCCGCGCCACGGTCAGCGTGGGCGAGGACATCGGCTTCCTGCCCGGTACCGAGGAAGAGAAGATGACGCCGTGGATGGGCGCGCTGACCGACAACCTGGAAGTGCTCACGCACAACCAGGAAGGCGGCACCTGGGGCCGCCAGGCCACCAACGACCTGCTGGCCAGCCGCATCAAGATCCGCTCGATGAACTTCATGCGCGGCCGCACCTTCCTGTCGCGCTACCTGATCCTGGACGAGGCGCAGAACCTCACCCCGAAGCAGATGAAGACGCTGATCACCCGTGCCGGCCCCGGTACCAAGATCGTCTGCCTGGGCAACGTCGAGCAGATCGACACGCCGTACCTGACCGAAACCACCTCGGGCCTGACCTACGCGGTGGATCGCTTCAAGAACTGGCCGCACAGCGCGCACATCACGCTGCGTCGTGGCGAGCGTTCGCGCCTGGCCGATTACGCTTCGGAGGTGTTGTGAACCGCTGCACCCGCCTGCTGCTGCCCACGGCGGCGATCGCCCTCGCCGCCGTCCTGGGTGCCTGCACCACCACGCGCGGCCCGGCCAGCGTGCCGACTGCCGCGCGCACCGGCCAGTCCTGGGTGGTCACCCGCCCGATCATCGCCGCGCAGGTGCTCGATACCTGCTCGCGGCCCAGCCCGGGCCGCGAGCCCGGGCGGGTCAGCGGCTACTGGGCACCCAGCCGCCAGCAGGTCGACCAGCTGGAAGCGAAGCTGTCGTCGCTGGAGGCCCAGGTGCCGAAGGTGCTGGACTTCGACCGCCAGTACGTCGGCATCGAAAGCGCTGGCAAGCGGTTGATCTACATCAACGCCTTCCATCTGCCCGACGACAGCGGCATCAACCCGGCGCGGGAAGCGATCCGCGTCTGCGACGGCGGCGCGCAGTTCTGGGGCGCGGTGTTCGACCCGGCCAGCAACACCTTCAGCGAGCTGCAGTTCAACGGCGGCCTCGGCGGGCCCTGAGGGGCCCCGCCGATGGGAATACGCCTGCCCACCTGGGTCTGGATCGGCGCGGTCGCGCTCTCGTGCGTGGCCGGCATGGTCAACGTGGTCGGCTTCCTCGGCTTCGAGCACCAGGCGGTCAGCCACATGACCGGCAGCACCAGCCAGCTCGGCATGGCGCTGGCGCAGGGCGACTGGCGCGCGGTCGGCCATCTGTGGGGGCTGCTGATCGCGTTCTCGCTGGGCGCGATGCTCAGCGGCCTGCTGATCCAGGACAGTACCCTGCAACTGGGCCGACGCTACGGCGTGGCGCTGGCGCTGGAGTCAGCGCTGCTGCTGGTGGCCATTCCGCTGTTCGAACGCCACCAGATCTGGGGCGCACTGGCCGCCGCGATGGCCTGCGGCCTGCAGAACGCGATGGCCACGACCTTCAGCGGCGCGGTGGTGCGCACCACCCATCTCAGCGGCATGTTCACCGACCTCGGCATCGGCCTGGGCCACCTGCTGCGTGGCCTGCCGCTGCAGGTGCGGCGACTGACCCTCAGCGGCCTGATCATCAGCGGTTTCCTCGGCGGCGGCATCCTCGGCGCCTGGCTGTTCATGCGCTGGCAGTACCACGCCCTGCTCGCCCCCGCCCTGCTGACCGGCCTGACCGGGCTGGGTTATGTGCTGTACCAGCAGTGGGCGCGTTGGCGGCACTGAGGGCCGCGCTCTGGGGGTCAGGTCCCTTTTCCTGCGAAAAAGGGCTCTGACCCCATCTACCAAGGCATCCACGCATGGCGTGGATCTACTTTCCCCCGCTGGACCACGGCACAATCGCTGGATGAGCCCGACCACGCCCGTTTCCGCCCTGACCATCGCCGGTTCCGACTCCGGCGGCGGCGCGGGCATCCAGGCCGACCTGAAGACCTTCGCTGCCCATCGCGTGCACGGTCTTTCCGCGATCGCCGCGCTGACCGCGCAGAACACCCGCGGCGTCATCGCCGTGCATGTGCCACCGGTCGGTTTCCTGCGCGCGCAGCTGGAGGCCTGCTTCGACGACTTCGACATCCACGCGGTGAAGCTGGGCATGCTGGCCAACGCCGAAGTGATCCACACCGTCGCCAATGCACTGGAGCAGCATCGGCCGCCGCACGTGGTGCTGGACCCGGTGATGGTCGCCACCAGCGGCGCACGCCTGCTGGAAGACAATGCCCTGCAGGCGATGCGCGAACGCCTGATTCCCTTGGCCACGCTGGTGACCCCGAACACACCGGAGGCGGAACTGCTGGTGGGCCGGAAGATCAGCAACGGCGATGATGCCGAACGGGCGGCCTCCGACCTGCTCGACCTCGGTGCCGGTGCCGTACTGCTCAAGGGCGGACACCTGCTGGAAGGCCATCGTGTGATCGACCGTTACTTCGACGGCGTCAGCAGCGAAGAATTCATCCACGCCCGCCTGCCGCTGGATGCACATGGCACCGGCTGCACACTGGCCTCGGCCATCGCCGCGCAGCTGTGCAACGGCCTGAGCCTGGCCAACGCCTGCGAAGCCGGCATCGACTATGTTGCGCGCGGCCTGCAGCAGGGCCATGCCCCCGGCCGCAGCGAGGTCCTGGTCCTCGATCACTTCGGCGCGGCGCCGCACGCATGAACCTGGCGCCGCGCAACCTCGCCGTGCAGTGCGACGACGGCCACCGCTACGAGGTGATTGCCTGCGTGCCTGCGCAGCCGCTCGCGCGCCTGCTGTGGCTGCCGGCGCTGGGCGTGGCTGCACGCCATTACCTGCCGCTGGCATTGGCGCTGGCAGCCAGGGGCGTGGCGGTATACCTGCATGAGTGGCGCGGCAATGGCAGCAGTTCGCTGCGCCCATCGCGCACGCAGGACTGGGGATACCGCGAAGTACTTGAACAGGATCTGCCGGGCAGCCAGGCGATCCTGGCCGCCGCCGATCACGAGGGCGGCGCCCTGCCTTGGATCATCGGCGGCCACAGCCTCGGCGGTCAGCTGGCCTGCGTGCACGCCGGGCGCAATCCGAAGCACTTCCACCGGCTGTGGCTGGCGGCCAGCGGCTCGCCGTTCTGGCGCGGTTTTCCGCCACCACGCGGCTGGCTGCTGCCGCTGGTCTACCGCTTCCTGCCGTGGATCGCACAGCGCCAGGGCGTGCTGCACGGGCGCCGACTTGGCTTTGGTGGCACCGAAGCACGCGGACTGATCGCCGACTGGGCGCGCGTGGGCCTGAACAACCACTACGCCGCGGTCGGCATGGAGGAGGATCTCGATGCGCAGATGGCGCGCGTGCACGGCAGCGCGCAGGCGGTGTTGATGGAACACGACTGGCTGGCGCCGACCGGATCGATGCAGGCGTTGCTGGCGAAGCTGCCGAACGTGGACGCACAACTGTGCGTGCTGTCGGCGCAGGAGCTGGGCACGCGCGCCGATCATTTCGCGTGGCTGAAAGCCCCGGACGCTGTGGCTGACCTCTTTTTCATTCAGTTGGATGAAAATTTTCACAAAACTGTTGACGGTCCGCGCCGACATCCGCATAATTCCGCTCCTGTCGCAGGGCGCCCGTAGCTCAGTTGGATAGAGTACCTGGCTACGAACCAGGCGGTCGGGAGTTCGAATCTCTCCGGGCGCACCACTCGACAGGTTTTCAGCATCCGCCGCTGGAAATGCTTTAAAATTTGATTGTGTACCGCGCGCCCGTAGCTCAGTTGGATAGAGTACCTGGCTACGAACCAGGCGGTCGGGAGTTCGAATCTCTCCGGGCGCACCATTACACCGAAACAGCAGGCCTCGGCCTGCTGTTTTTTTATGTGTGTTCTTCGGCAGGGCGGCGCCCTGCACCCCTGGTAGTGCCGGCCGCTGGCCGGCAACCTCAACAGCAAAAGCTGGCATTCCGTGGGTTGGCAGGGCGGCATGGACAGGCAGGACACGCCGTAAACCCATCCATGGGGGCTCGATGGCGGCATCCATGCCGCCCCACCTCTGACAGATTTCCGCGATCTGATGGATCCACGCCATGCGTGGATGAATCTCCATCGGAATCGAATATTTCGAATCGAGATCGAAGAGCATCCACGCATGGCGTGGATCTACCGTGCCGACCAAGGTCGACACCTACCAGAGCAGTACGCCGTTCCGACAGATCGCGGAAAACTGTCGAAGGCGGGGTGGGTCCGGTTGCGGGAGTGTCCGCGGCATGGGCCCGAGACATGCCTCGGGCGGGTTGGGCAGGACGCCCAACCCCGGTCTTGCCGTGTGCGCAGGAAAGCGCACACGAGCAAGCCGCGGCCAAGCCCCCAGGGGTGAGGGCGCTTTGCTTGCGAAGCACTGCTTCGCAAGCGCCCGAACGCACAGCCGCCAGCGGCTGGGCCGGTCTGGGGGTTTACGGCGTCTCCCGCACCCGGCCCCACCCCGCCATCCCTCAGGAAACCAGCTTCTGCTGTTGCTGTTGCTTCGAATGTTGCCGGCCAGCGGCCGGCACTACGGCGGGTGCAGCACGCAGCCCTGCCAAACCCCTACCCCCTGGCCATCGCCTGCCACCACTCCGACAGCAGCGCCGGCCTGCGCAGGCGCTCCCGCCACCAGCGCAGGGCAGCGCCCTCCTCACCGGTGCGCCAGGCCAGCCAGAACGTCTCCTCCGGCTTGTGTTCCTCCACCTCACGGATCACCAGCTGGCCGCGCGCCACTGCGGCGCGTGCACAGGGCTCGGGCAGGAAACCGAAGCCCACGCCTTCGCACTGCAGCTTCAGCTTGCTGGCCATGTCCGGCACCGTCAGCATCTCCTGCCCCATCAACAGTCCAACGGTGCGCGGCAGCAACCTGCGCGCGGAATCGGAAACGGCGATCGCACAGTGCTCGGCCAGCTGCTCGCGACCGAGCACGCCGGGCACCGCGGCCAAGGGATGCTCGGGTGCGACGGCGAACACGAACGCCACCGTGCCCAGGGATTCCACCACGTAACCGCCGCCACTGGGTCCCTCGCCCGGCGCGCCGACCAGCAGGTCGGCACGCCGGTCCAGCAGGGCCTCCCAGGTGCCGGACAGCGCCTCGCCGATCAGTCGCAACCGGGTCGGCGCCTCGGCCTGTCGAAATGCGGCGATATCCGGGCCGAGCAGCCAGGTCGGGAACACCGAATCCACCGCCAGGGTCAGCTCGGTCTCCCAGCCCGACGCGACCCGGCGCACCCGCAGCTCCAGCTCGCGGGCCGCACGCAGCAGGTGCCGGCCTTCGTCCAGCAGCGCGCGGCCGGCCTCGGTCGGCTCGGCGCGCGGGCCAACGCGGTCGAACAGCTGGACACCCAGGTCTTCCTCCAGCTTGGCCACGGTATAGGAGATGGTCGAAGGCACCTTGTGCAACGCCTTGCCAGCACCGGCAAACGATCCGCGGCGGTCGATGGCATCCAGTATCTGCAGGGCTTCGAGGCTGAGCTTGAGCATTCGAATTTTTCGATGATGGCTGTCAAAACTATCCGTTTTTCAAACCCGGGGCGCAAGCGGATACTTCTCTCCAACGGGGAAACACGCAGGCTTCCGGCCCACCCCGCCCCATCGAAACCATCGAACAAGGAGATTCCATCATGCTGCAGATCCGCAAGAGCGCTACCCGTGGCCTGGCCGAGCATGGCTGGCTGTCGTCGCGCCATACCTTCTCCTTCGCGAACTACTACGACCCCCGCTACGTCAGCTTCGGCCCGCTGCGTGTCATCAACGAAGACAAGGTGATCGGCGGCCAGGGCTTCGGTACCCACGGTCACAGCAACATGGAGATCATTTCCTACGTGCTGGGCGGTGCGCTGGAACACAAGGACTCGATGGGCACCGGCTCGGTGCTGCGCTACGGCGACGTGCAGCGTATGAGCGCCGGCAGCGGCGTCACCCACAGCGAGTTCAACCACTCGGCCGACGAGACGGTGCACTTCCTGCAGATCTGGATCTTCCCGGACAGCGAGAACATCACCCCGTCGTACGAGGAGACCCACTTCCCGCCGGACAGCAAGCGTGGACAACTTCGACTGATCGCTTCGCCGGACGGTGCCGACGGTTCGCTGCGCATCCACCAGGACGCCCGCATCTTCGCCACCATCCTCGATGGCGGCCAGAAGCTGCACCATGCGCTCGGCAACGGGCGTGGCGCCTATGTGCAGGTGGCGCGTGGCCAGCTGCAGGTCAACGGCATCACCCTGGAAGCCGGTGATGCGCTGCAGGTCAGCGACGAAGCCCAGCTGACCCTGGAAAACGGCAACGACGCCGAAGTGCTGGTGTTCGACCTGCCGCTGTAACCACAACGCCCGCGGTGCCTCCGTGCATCGCGGGCGCTTTCGTGCTGCGCCGGCGCTCGCTCGGCGCTGTGCAGAAGCAGCCTCAGCCAGCGATGGCAGCGCTGGCTTCCAGGATCAGCGCGGTCACTTCCTTCGGCTGCGAGGCCAGCGAGGCATGGCTGGCATCCAGCTCGAGCAGGCGCTTGGGCTGCATCCGCGCGGCCATCGCGTTCTGGTTCTGCGGTGCGATCATGCGGTCCTGGCGGGACAGCTGGTACCAGCTGGGCTTGTGCTTCCAGGCCGGATTGCTGACCGCATCCCCAAACGTGCTGGCCAGCGGCGCCTTCTGGGTCACCGCCATCACCCGGCCTTCGTCGTCACTCAGATCCTGGCAGAAGCTCTCGTGGAACCTGTCTGCACGCAGCCACAGATAGCCATCGCTGTCCGGCGCCAGGTTCTGTGCCGCCTCCGGCAGGTGCTGCTGGGTGATGCCACCCGGGCTCTCGCCGGCATCAGGCGCGAAGGCCGCGATGTAGGCCAATCCCTTGACGTTGTCCTCGTTGCCGGCCTGGCTGATCACCGCGCCACCATAGGAGTGGCCGACCAGCAGCACCGGTCCATCGACCTGCCGGATCATCTTCTGCGTGCGCCCCGCGTCGTCGGCCAGCGAAGTAAGCGGCAGTTCCACCGCCTGCACGCGGTCGTGGCCGTTCCGATGCAGTTCCAGGATCACTTTGGCCCAGTGTGCCGCCCCGCCCCAGAATCCATGGACGAGGAGGATGGTCGGTGTCGTGCTCATGTACAGGTCTCCGGCAGCGGCCGGCGGGATGCCGGCCGTGCGGCCACTGTGCGTGCGCGAGGTTAATCACCAGTGACGCTGCCGGCCCACTGCAATCGTATGCGTCGCCGGATGTCACCCATGGCACTTGCCGAGGCCATCTGAAAACGTTTTCATTGAGGCTCCCTGGAGCTTCGCACCGCGCATGACGCCTTCATCCCCACGTGCCCAGCAGCACGCCACCCGCGCCGCCTTCTTCATTCCCGGATTCGCCACCGCTGCTTGGGCGCCGATGGTGCCCTATGCCAAGGCCAAGGCCGGGCTGAGCGATGCCAGCCTGGGCGCGGTGCTGCTCTGCCTCGGCCTGGGCTCGTTGCTGGCAATGCCGCTGGCCGGTGCGCTGACCGGGCGACTGGGCTGCCGGCGCCTGCTGGTGGCCAGCTGTGCAGCGGTGCTGCTGGCACTGCCATTGCTGGCACTGGCGCCCTCGCCGCTTGCGCTGGGCGCCGCCCTGTTCCTGTTCGGCGCCGGTGTGGGCGCGATGGACTGCACGGTGAACATGCAGGCCGTGGCGGTCGAGCGCGATGCAGGGCGCGCGATGATGTCCGGTTTCCACGCCTTCTACAGCATCGGCGGATTCGTCGGCGCCGGGTGCATGACCGGCCTGCTGATCCTGGGCACGCCGCTGTGGCTGGCCGCGCTGCTTTCGGTGGCGGCGCTGTTGCTGGTCGCGGTGCTGTCGGCGCCGCACTGGCGTCCGCAACGCATCCTGCACGAGGGACCTCTGCTGGCGCTGCCGCACGGCGTGGTGTTGTTCATCGGCGTGCTGGCCTTCGTGGTGTTCCTTGCCGAGGGCTCGATGCTGGACTGGAGCGCGGTGTTCCTGGCCGAGGTACGCCAGGTGCCGCGCGATCAGGCCGGCGCTGGCTTCGCACTGTTCACCCTGGCGATGACGGCGATGCGCCTGTTCGGCGACGGCATCGTCGAACGCCTTGGCCGGACCCGCACGATGGTCTTCGGCGGCATCACGGCGGCGGCGGGGTTCACGCTGGCGACGCTGGTCCCGTCGTACGCGGTGGCGCTGGTGGGCTACGTGCTGGTCGGCCTGGGCTGTGCCAACATCGTGCCGGCCCTGTTCTCGATGGCGGGCCAGCAGCGGGTGATGCCGGAGAGCATTGCCATCACCGCAGTCACCACACTGGGTTACGCCGGCATCCTCGCCGGCCCGGCCGCAATCGGTGCCCTGGCACATGCCACCAGCCTGGGCTTCGCCTTCCTGTGCGTAGCAGCACTCCTGCTCGGCGTAGCCGCCTCCGCGCGTTCCCTGGCACACCGACTGCCCTGACAGAAAAAGGGGACGGAGGGGATTAAGTCGTTTGCAGCACACCTGTGGCAGATGCGACTTAATCCCCTCCGTCCCCTTTTTTTTTAGCTTCGCGTCAGCCACTCGGCCTGGGCCGGCAGCTGTGGGGCCGGGCAGGCACTGTGCGGAGGGTGCGCGTCGCGCGCCATCCAGTCGTCGACCACTCCGGCCAGCAGGTCCAGCCGCAGCGGCAGGGTGATGTGGTCCTCGCCGCGCATCTCGATGTAGTGCGCGCGCGGGTTGGCCTGGGCGAGCGCGCGGCCCTGGCTGACCGGAATGTGCTGGTCGCCCTGTCCATGCAGCAGCAGCACGCAGGCGCGGGTATCGGCCAGCGCACGCGCGACGTCCACGCGGTCCAGATCGACGTCGATGCGGCGGCTGGCCGCAGCAATCACCTGGTTGATGTCCTGACCGCCATAGCGCCAGCGCGCGTACGACGCCATCGCCTGCGCTTTCAGTCCGTCCGGCTGCAACCCCATCAGGTGCGGGATCATCGTGCGGATCGCCACGCCGGCATTGGCGAATGACTCCATCGCCACCACGCCGGCCACCTGGTCGCCGAGCTTGTCGGCGGTGAACACGGCCGTGGCGGCGCCGTAGGACACGCCGAACAGGTACAGCGGCCCGATCACTTCGCCGCGCCTACGCAGCGCGCCGATCACATCGACGACGTCATCCGATTCGTAGGTGCCATAGCCGGACGGTCCCGCACCGGACTGGCCGTGGTTGCGCAGGTCGAGGGTGACCACGCGATAGCCGGATTCCGCCAGCTGCAGCGACCATGGCAGCATCGAATCGCCGTTCATCATCCACCCGTGCAGCAGCACTACGGTGCCACGCGGCGCCTGCGCGCGGAAGGGCTGCGGCACGGCCAGGCTCAGCCCGGTATCCAATGGCAGGCCGTTCTCGTGGCGCTGCGGCAGGTAGTGGTAGCGCGCGCCGTAATCGCCGGGATCGAACACGCGCCAGAAGATCGGCACGCCATCACGGCCCGCTGCGAATCCGTGGCGGTTGGGCAATGCGGCGATGGCCGCAGCGATGCGCGGGCGATCAAGCAGGGTCGAGACACCACCTGGCGCAATCAGCCGATCGGCGAGCGAGGTGGACGAGGCATTGATCGAGGAGGAGCATGCAGCCAGCCACAGGCCGGCGCACGCCAGCAACAGCAGCAGCAGGCGCTTCATGGCACGTCATAGGGGGGAATCCGACAGACTCGGACAGTAACGCCCCAATACGCCCCGATCTATCGCACGCGGATGACGGCTTGATGACAGCGCAGCAATGATTCAGCTTCGCGCGCAAGCTGTACACGTTCAGTCATTGATCGGAATCAATGAGCGCGCGCACGTGCTTGCCCAGAGTGCACCCATGCGCACCTCGATCAAGCTTGCCCTCGCTCTGGCCGCGACGTTGGCCGCCGCCTATGGCATCGCCCGCAGCATGCCGCACTGGTTCGCACCGCGGCAGACCGCGCAGGTCGACATCCACGATCCGGCGCTGATCGCGCAGGGGCGGTATGTGTCGCGCGCCGCCGACTGCGCGGCGTGCCACACCGCGCCGGGGGGCAGGCCGTTCGCCGGTGGCCTCGGCATGCAGACGCCGATGGGCACGATCTACTCGACCAATATCACCCCCGATCCGGATACCGGCATCGGTGCCTACGACTACGCCGATTTCGAGCGTGCGGTTCGCCGCGGCATCCGCCACGACGGCCAGCCGCTGTATCCGGCGATGCCGTACGCCTCATACGTGATCGCCCGCGATACCGAAATCAAGGCGCTCTATGCCTATTTCATGGCCGAGGTGCAGCCCGTGAGGCAGGACAACGCCGCCAGCACGATTCCGTGGCCGGCCAACATGCGCTGGCCGCTGGCCTGGTGGCAGCTGTTGTTCGCACGCCCGCGCAGCTTCAGCCCGGATCCGGCGCTGGATGCCGGCCAGCAGCGTGGTGCCGAACTGGTGGAAGGCCTGGCCCATTGCGGCGCCTGCCACACGCCACGCGGCCTGGCCTTCCAGGAAAAGGCGATGGCCGATGATGGCAGCCGCCAGTTCCTGTCCGGTTCGGTGCTGGAAGGCTGGTACGCGAAGAACCTGCGTAACGAATCGACAGGCCTGGCCAGCTGGAGCGAGGGCGAGATCGTCGAGTTCCTGCGCACCGGCCGCACTGATCGCGCTGCGGCTTTCGGTGGCATGGCCGACGTAGTCGAGCACAGCACGCAGTACCTGTCCGATGCCGACCTGCTGGCGATGGCGCGCTACCTCAAGCAGCTGCCGGCGCGTGAGGGACGCAGTGCGCAGTGGTCGCCCGGTACCGACACCACCACCGCCGCGCTGCGCAGTGGCGACTACCGTGCTGCCGGTTCGCTGGCCTACGCCGAGCACTGCCAGGCCTGCCACCGCGCCGATGGTCGCGGCATGCCCCGCGTCTATCCGGCGCTGGCTGGCAACTCGATCGTGTTCGCCGATGATCCCAGCTCGCTGGTGCAGGTGACCCTGACCGGCGGACGCACGCCGCACACCCCGCACGATCGCATGGCCTTCAGCATGCCGGGCTTCGAGCACCTGCCGAACGCGCACCTGGCGCAGATCCTGACCTTCATCCGCAGCAGCTGGGGCAACAACGCCAGCGCGGTGAGCGAGGTCGACGTGGCGCGCATGCGCCGGGTGGTGCGCGACAAGCCGGTGCACTACGTTCCGCAGGAGGCCGCACAATGAAGCGTTCGCGCACGCGTTCCCGCCTGCTGGCCGGCACTGCGATCACCCTGGTGATGCTGGCCGGCGCCGGTACCCTCGCCTACCGTCATCTGTATCCGGACCTGGATGCTGCCGTGGCCGCCACGATCGATATCCTCGATGCGCAAGGCAGACGGGTCGGCCACTACGCCGCGCCCAGCGCCGACGAGATTGCCGGCCTGGACAATGCCGGATCGGTGATGCTCGGCCGGCGCATCCTCAACGAGACCGCGCGGCTGCTGCCGGACAACGTCGGCAACGATCTGAACTGCAACTCATGCCATATGGCCGAGGGCAAGCGGCCTTTCGGCAATCACTACTTCAATACCGGCGGCGGCGCCTATCCGCGCTACATGCCGCGTCCGGGCAAGGTGATCGGGCTGCCCGAGCGCATCAACGGCTGCCTGCAGCGTTCGATGAACGGCAAGCCGCTGCCGAAGGACGCGCCGCAGATGCGCGCGATGCTCGACTACATGGCGTGGTTGAGCAGTCCGGTGCCAGAAGGTGCAACGGTGGCCGCGCCCAGTGAGGGGCCCATCGACAGCACGCTGACCGCAGACCCGATCCGTGGCCAGGCGCTGTACGCCGTGCAGTGCGCTGCCTGCCACGGCGACAACGGCGAAGGACGGCGCGACGCCAGCGGGGACATCGCCTTCCCGCCGCTGTGGGGCGACCACAGCTTCAACATCGGCGCCGGCATGGCGCGCCTGTACAAGGCCGCCGGCTTCATCAAGCACAACATGCCACCGGCGGTGACTCGCGAGCCGCCACTGGGCCAGCAGGTGATGCCCGACCAGGATGCGGTGGACATCGCCGGCTATTTCATCAACCAGCCGCGGCCGGACTTCGCCAACAAGGGCAAGGATTGGCCACGCGACCCGAAACCCAAGGATGCGCGGTACTGAAGCAGGCCGCAGGTGCCGGCCGTCGCACAACACGATTCCTGCATCGTCACGTCATGCCGATGTCATTGGCGCTGCCGACACTCCGGGGCTTCCCTCCCCTGAAGGTCCGGTCTCGATGCGAACGTCTGCGCGCTTTCCCCGTGTCTCGCTGCTTGCCCTGCTGATCGCCCCCGCACTGGACGCCCTGGCCGAAGCACCGCAGGGCGATGCCGCTGACGCGCGCAGCAGTGAGGCCCGCACCCTCGACCAGGTGCAGGTGATCGGCCAGGCCACCAGCTACGCCAAGACTTCGGTACGTGCGGAAACGCTGAACCGGCAGACCGTGATGAGCAGCGTCAACGACGCGCTCAATGAAGTCCCCGGCGTGGTGGTCAGCGAAGCCGACGCCACCGGCTCGTCGGTGTGGGGCACGCAGATCAGCATGCGTGGCTTCGTCACCAACCGCGACACCCAGCAGATAGGCACCACCATCGACGGCCTGCCCAACGGCGGCTCGGGCTATGGCGGCGGCTCGCTGGCCAACCGCTACATCGACACCCTCGACCTGGAAACGGTGGAGGTCAGCCAGGGCACCGCCGATATCTCCTCGCGCTCGAACGAGGCCCTCGGCGGCACGCTCAACTTCCTCACCAGCGACCCGCTGCAGGACAGCCGCCTGCGCTTCGTGGTCGGTGCCGGTGACAACGAGGCGCGCAAGTACTACGTGCGCTACGACACCGGCCTGCTCGGTGGCCACACCCGCGCCTGGGTCAGCGCCTCGTCGGCGCGCGTGCAGGACTGGATCGACGGCAGCGGCAAGGCCAGCAACGACCACATTGCCGGCAAGTTCATCACCGAACTCGATCGTTGGACGCTGACCGGCTACCTGTCCTACAACGACGCCGACGAGCCGGAATACACCAGTGTGTCGCCGAACGGCTTCGCCACCAATCCGGATCGCGACAACCTGGTCGGCACCCTCACCGGCATTCCCTACCTGGACCAGAACTACCGCTCCGGCTCGCGCGCCCTGCGCGAGAACACCTTCGGCTACCTGCGCGCGGCCTTCGATGCCGGCAACGGCTTCAAGGCTTCGGTGGCGGCTTACGGACACCGCATGCAAGGTCGTGGCGACTGGCTGCCACCGTACCTGGCGCAGGTCAGCGATGACGGTGCGGGCCGTCCCGAGTCGGAGTACCTCGGTGGCAAGACCGTGTACGGCGGCAGCAACCGTGGCCAGATCTTCTTCGTCAATCCCGACGGCAGCGCCGCGCAGCGCCTGGCCAACTGCACGCCGCGGCTGGGCTTCACCGCCGAATACGATCCGGACTGCTATGCCGGCAACGTGCTGGGCGCGCAGTCCTACCGCCACACCCACTACGACAATGACCGCATGGGCGTGACCGCCGACGTCGAGTGGCGGCAGACCTTCGGTGCGATCGACAACACCCTCCGGGGTGGCCTGTGGGTCGAGAAGCTGGATCGCTCGGCACGCCGCGACTGGCACCGCCTGCTCAACGTCGGCCAGGACATCGCCTTCGACCACCAGCCGTACTGGGTGCAGTTCGAAGACAAGCACAAGGTCGACGAGCAGATGTACTACGTCGAGGACGTCGCCCGCTTCGGGCCGTTCAGCGCGCGCCTGGGCGTGAAGCAGTTCTTCGTCGACCAGTCGCGCCGCCGGGTGATCGGCGCCAGCGAACACGTGACGTCCGATTCCAGGTCCGATCCGCTGCTCTCCACCGGCTTCACCTGGGCGCCGGGCGTGGAAGGCATGGAGCTGTTCGCGGGCTTCTCGCAGAACTTCGCCGCCATTCCCTCCGGCGTGCTCGGCGAGACCGACCCGCAGCGCTTCCGCAACGTCGAGCCGGAAACCGCTGACAACATCGAAGTGGGCATGCGCATCAGCCGCTGGCCGCTGACCGCCTCGGTCACGCTGTACAACATCAAGTTCGACAACCGCATCGTCTACCTGCCGGCCGGCTTCGTCAGCGGCATCGACTACCTGGGCGAGACCGACGGCGTCTACGAGAACTTCGGCGGCGTGGAAAGCAACGGCCTGGAAGCGGCGTTCGGCTATGGCTGGGACAACGGCTGGCGCCTCAACGCCGCCTATACCTACAACCGCTCCAAGTACCTGGGCAGTGGCGATGCCGCGCGTGATACCCAGTTGGGCATCGTCGACGGCGCCAAGGTGATCGGCCAGCCCGAACAGACCCTCGTCCTGTCGGCGGACTGGCAGGGCGAGAACTGGAACTTCGGCCTGTCCGGCCGTTACCTGGGCAAGCGCTATCTCGACGCCGCCAACGTCAACACGCTGCCCTCGGCCACCGTGTTCAACGCCAACATCGGCTTCGACCTGCAGGGCCTGTCGCCGCGGCTGAAGGGCATGGGAGCCAACCTGGTGGTGAGCAATCTGACCGACAAGCGGTATCTTGCTGGGGTGGACGGCCGCGACAACGCCTTCATCGGCGCCCCGCGCACCGTCGGCATCTCCTTCCGTGTGGACCTGTGAGTGAGCCCGTGACCGATATCGGCCGACGCCGGTTGTTGCAGGCCGGCGTTGCCGCCGGCCTTTCCCCGCTGCTGCCCAGTATCGCCCGGGCCGCAGCGATCGCGCCTGCGGCGCGGACCCGCAGTCTGGAAGACCTGCAGCACATCGTGGTGTTCATGCAGGAGAACCGTTCGTTCGACCACTACTTCGGCACGCTGCCGGGGGTACGTGGTTTCGGCGATCGCTTCGTGGCCCCGGCGCCGGCACTGCAGGCCGGCGGTCGCACCCGCAGCCTGTGGCTGCAGCCCGACGCGAGCGGCACGCGCGCGATCGCACCCTTCCCGCTGGATACCGCCGCGCACTTCGGCTACATGCGGGTGGAAGGCACGCCGCACACCTGGCCCGACGCGCAGCGTGCCTGGGACCACGGCCGCATGGGGCAATGGCCGAAGGCCAAGCAGAACCACGCGATGGGCTACTTCCAGCGCGGCGACCTGCCGTTCCAGTTCGCGCTGGCCGATGCCTTCACGATCTGCGACGCCTACCACTGCGCGATGCAGGCCGGGACCAACCCGAACCGGGTGTTCCTGTGGACTGGCCACAATGACGCGCACGCGCGTGCTGGTGGCCCGGTGATCGCCAACTCGCACGACAACTTTCCCGAACAGGGTGGGCACCCGGCGTCATACCGCTGGACCAGCTATGTCGAGCGTCTGCAGAACGCCGGCGTGTCCTGGCAGATCTACCAGGACATGGCCGACAACTTCACCGACAACCCGCTGGCCGGCTTCGAGGCGTTCCGCCAGGCCCACCGCGCTGCGCCGGGGCATGACCCGCAGCTGCGCGCACGCGGGGTCAGCACGCGTGGCCTGGCGCAGCTGCGCCAGGATGTCATCGACGGGCGCCTGCCGCAGGTCAGCTTCATCATCGCCGACGCGGCCGGCAGCGAGCATCCCGGCCCCTCCAGCCCCGCCCAGGGTGCGGCCTATACCGCGCGGGTGCTGGATGCGCTGACCGCCGATCCGCAGGTGTGGAGCCGCACCGCCCTGCTGCTGATGTTCGACGAGAACGACGGCTTCTTCGACCACATGCCGCCGCCAGCCCCGCCTTCGCCGGTGGACGGTGGCTGGGCGGGTACGTCTACGGTCAGCACCGAGGGCGAGTACCACCGCCATCCGGCACCGGGAGACGAGAAGTACGATGCCGCCGAGCTGCGCGGCCGCCCGTATGGGCTGGGTCCGCGCGTGCCGCTGTACGTGATCTCGCCCTGGAGCCGCGGCGGCTGGGTCGATTCGCAGGTCTACGACCACACCTCGGTCATTCGACTGATCGAACGCCGCTTCGGTGTGGCGGCACCGGATATCTCGCCGTGGCGCCGCGCCGTCTGCGGCGACCTCAGCAACGCCTTCGACTTTGCCCAGCGCGATACCCGCCCGTTCGTCCGCGGCCTGCCGGACGTCAGCGCAGTGGCCGCGCGTGCCGCTGCTTTGCCGGGGCGTACCGTGCCCTCACTGCCGGAGGGGTTGGTGGCGGCGAAACAGGAAAGCGGTGTACGCCCGGCGCGTGCCCTGCCCTATCGCCCGCAGGCGTCGTTGGCCGCGGTCGACGCCTCGGGCGTGGATCTGACGCTGTCCTGCGACGGTGCGGCGGCCGTACTGCACGTCTACGACCGGCTGCGGCTGGAGGCGGTGCCCCGCCGCTACACGCTGGTCCCGGGCGTGCCGCTGCGCGAGCGCTGGCCGCTGGACGCCCAGGGTCGCTATGACCTGTGGCTGCTTGGGCCGAACGGCTTCCATCGTCACTTCCAGGGTGCGGCCAGGACGCCTGCCGTGCAGGCGTCGATTGATCACGCGGATGGCCAACTGCGGCTGCACCTGCGCAACCTGGAGGACAGCGCACAGCCGCTGCGCATGCAGGCTGGCGCCTATGCCGGGCACATGCCAGAGCAGATGCTGGCACTGCCGGCGCGCGCGGAAACGACGGTGGCCTGGGACGCGGCACCCACGGCAGGCTGGTACGACCTGCGCGTCAGCGCGGGTGAGAGTGTGCTGCGTTTGGCGGGCCGCGCCGAGGATGGTCGCCCCGGCACCAGTGACCCGGCGATGGGCACCGAACCGCTGCGGTTCGAGCACGATTGAGGAATCCCCTGTCGAGCCGAGCCCACGCTCGGCTGCTTTTTCGGGGCAGTGCGACCGGGGCGAAAGCAGCCGAGCGTAGGCTCGGCTCGACAGCACAGACCGGTAGATTCAGGCCTCCTGCAGCCCCGGCCGGCCGTGCGCCACCGCGTAGCGCTTCCAGCTCTGCACGGTACCGTTCGGCCGCATCACCGTATCCAGCGTCTTCATGTCGCCGATCCACGCATCACGGGTGACATCGCACAGCACATAGCCACGCTTGTCGGTGGTCGCCTTCAGATTTGGGCTGTGCGCAAGCTGGTTGCGGGCGTAAGCGTCCACGCCCTGGCCATCGGCACCGGACGTGATCGAAGTGGCAAGGAACTCGCTGGAGACCACGCCCGAATCACGATGGTCCTGCACCAGGTCGCTGGCGTAATGCCGGTGCGCGTCGCCACAGGCGGTCACCACGTTGCCGAAGCCGACCTTCTGGATGTGGTCGAGCAGGCGCCGGCGGCTGTCCAGGTAGCCCGACCACTGGTCATCGGACGACTGCACCACCCCGTCCTTCTCGCGCATGTAGTTGCCCAGCGCCACCTGGTGGGCGATGGTGTGCCAGCGCGGCGCGGCATCGGCCAGCCCATCGAACAGCCAGCGCTCCTGCTTCGCACCGACGATGCTGCGCTCCGGTGATTCCACGTCCTCACGCAGCGCCATGTTCACCTGCTTGCTGCGGTACTGGCGGGTGTCGAGCAGGTGCAGGTCCATCAGCGTGCCGTAGCGTGCGCGCCGGTACAGCTGCATGTGGCCGTCGCGCGGGAAGGCCGAACGGCGCAGCGGCATGTTCTCGTAGTACGCCTGGAACGCCTGCGCACGGCGCAGCAGGAACACCTCGCTGGGCGTATCGTCCTGGTCCTCGGCGCCGGCCCAGTTGTTGTCCACTTCATGGTCATCGAAGGTGACGAACCAGGGGGCCGACGCGTGCGCGGCCTGCAGGTCGGCGTCGCTCTTGTACTGGGCGTAGCGTCGACGGTAATCGTCGAGCGTGTAGGTCTGCGGCCCGACATGATTGCGCAGGTTGGTGAACGGCTGGCCGTTCATCTTCCGCAGGCCTGGCTGGCTTTCGCCCTCGTAGATGTAATCACCGTAGTGGAAGACGAAGTCCAGCGGTTCCTCGGCGATGCGCCGCCACGCGGTGTAGTGGCCCTCTTCGTAGTGCTGGCAGCCGGCCACCACAAAGCGCACGCGATCCACCGCCGCCGTGGCCGCAGGCAGCGTGCGGGTACAACCGACTGCACTGGCGTGGCTTCCAACGGTGAAGCGGTACCAGTAGGGCCGTCCGGGCGCCAACCCGTCCAGTTCCACGTGCACCGCGTGGCCGAGTTCGGGATGCGCGAGCGCCGAACCCTGGCGTACCACCTTGCGCATGCCTTCGTCCGCTGCCAGTTGCCATTCGACCACCATCGGCCGGGCCGGCATGCCACCGCCGAACACCAGCGGCTCGGTCGCCAGCCGCGTCCACAGCACCATGCCATCGGCGGACGGATCACCCGAGGCCACGCCCAGGGTGAACGGTGTGCTGGCAAAGCGTGGCGAGGCCAGCAGGTTGCGCGGGTTCAGCGCGGTGGCATCGGCCTGCGCGGCCAGCGCGCGTGCCGTGCCCATCCAGGCGCCGGCGGCGGACAGGCCGGCCAGGGCCAGGAATCGCCTGCGATTGATCGTGTCCACGGCTGCGCCCTCAGTTGTAGATGATGTGGAAGTAGAAGAAGCGGCCGTAGTCGTCGATCTCGGTGCGGAAGCGCCCGTTCGGACCGGTGCTGTAGGTCGGCTGGGTGTTGAACAGGTTCTTGGCTTCGTACTTCAGCGTCACGTGCCTGCTGACCTTGTGGCTGAAGGCCATGTTGAAGGTCATGTACGGGTCGTAGTACGAGTCCAGCCACTGGGTATCGCCGAAATCGACCAGCATCCGGCTGCGATAGGTTCCGGACAGGCGCAGTTGCGAGCTCTTCCACGGCATGCGCCAGATCACCGAGCCATTGAGCGACCAGTCCGGCTGGTACAGCAGGCGGTCCAGGCGCCGCTCGGTGCCATCGGTGATGCGGTAGTTGGTGCGGCCTTCCAGCCGCGTGGCGTTGAAATACATGTCGAAGCGCTGGCGGCCCCACCGCAGGTTGCGGTTGGCCACCGCGAACTCGACGCCATGCAGCGTGGACTCATCGGTGTTCATCGGCTGGGTCACCCGGTAACGGGTGTCTCCCACGTTCTCGAAGGTGGTCAGGGTGTAGATGTCGTCCTTGATCACCTTGTCGAACAGCGCCACCGAAACCAGGCCGTTGTTGCCGTTGAAGTACAGATCCCAGGCCAGGTCGAGGTTGGTGGAACGGCGCGGCTGCAGGTCCGCATTGCCCTGCTTGATGGTGCAGAAGCCCCTGCCTTCCTCGTCGTCGCCACAACTGGTGCTGGTGGCCTGGGCGATGTTGCTCGGCGTCGGCCGGCCCAGCGTGCGGCTTGCAGAGAAGCGCAGGCGCTGGTCCTCGCTCAGCTTGAAGGTCGCGTTCAACGAAGGAAGCAGGTTGTTGTAGCCGCCACTGGTCGTGCGGAACGCCGGACTGTAGGTGGTGCCACCGTCATCGCTGAACGGGCTGTACGCATCGAAGCGGGTGTGGTCGTAGCGCAGGCCGCCGATCAGCAGCAGCCGGTCCCACGCGTAGTGCGCGGACACATAGGCGTTGGTGATGTCCTCCACGTACTTGTAGTCGCTGGTGAAGTTGGCATTGGGATACGCCGCATTGTTGTTGCCCAGTTTCGGCAGCAGTTGCTCGTTCCACTTGCGGTTGTCGATCAGCGGGAAGCCCGGCACGCTGCCCAGCAGCGTCGAACCCGGATACAGGTAATCGTTGAGCGTGGCACTGCTCTTGAAGTAGTCGAAGTCGATGTCCTGCCAGATCTTCAGATGGCGGTATTCGGCGCCGGCGGCCAAGCCGAAGCCCCGCGCATCGGCGTCGATGTTGTAGCTGACGTCGGCGCGCAGGTTGTCGATGCTCTCCCTGGCGTTGCGGGGGGAGACGTAGGCCTGCGCAGGATTGAGCTTGAACGCGGAGCTGGTCAGCAGGCTGGAATCGGATACCGCCACCGCGTTGGGGAACCCGTGGCTGTCGTTCTCGTAGTCGACGAACAGATTGCTGGGGTAGGCGCGCACGCCCCAGTAGACCTGGTTGTTGTGGAAGGTCTCTTCGCTATGGCCGCCACGCAGGGTCAGCCGCGAACGCTCGCCGATGTCCCAGTTGAAGCTGGCGATCGCGCCCCGGTTGCTGCGGTCCCAACGGTCGTGGCGGTTCTTGATGTAGATGCTGTTGATCTGGGTGGTGCCGCTGTCCTCGGTCTGGTTGCGGATCGGGAACTTGGCATTGCCATACAGATCGGTCTTGTTCATCGTCGAGTTCTCGTAGAACCGGTACGAGTACAGCAGCAGCGATGCGTAGAACGGGTCATCCGAGGGCTTCCACTCAAGCTTGGCGGAGCCGCCAAAATTGGTGATGAAGTTGGTATAGGTGCCAGTGCTGAAGTTGCCAGGCGCGCGCAGCCCGTTCCAGCCCTTGGCTTCGTCCGGCCCGGTGGTGCCGTCGGTGAGGTACTTGCCAGCGTCGTTGTAGTAGTAGTTCGACTCCACCCAGCGCTTGACGCTGTTGCGCGAGCGTTGCTCGTAGCGGGCCACCGCAACGATGCCGAATTCCTGGTCGGCGCCGAACGGGCTGGAGAACACCATCTTGGCGCTCTTGCCGAAGTGACCGAGCGTCTCGTGGTTGCCGCCAGCGCTGCGCTCGACGTTGGTCTCGGCGGTCGAATAGATGCCTGCCACATCGGCAAACACGTACTTGCCGGACCGGTCGAAGGCACTGCGGCTGATGATGTCGATCACACCGCCGATCGCGTCCGGTGCCTGCTCCGCACTGAAGCTCTTGTAGATGTCGGTGCGGGTACCGATGTCGCTGGGAATCAGCTGCAGGTTGTTCATGCGCTCACCCGACCCGCTGCCCCCCACGCTCGCAATGGCGATGCCATCGATGGTGGTGTAGTTGAGATTGGCCTGCACGCCGCGCACGGTCACGTAGCGTGGCTCGCCGGCATCTTCCACCGCACTCAGGCCGGGCGCGGCCATCAGGCTTTCGGCCAGGGTTTCGTCGCCGTAGCTGTCCATCTCATCGTAGACCACCGAATCCTTGATCACCGGCGAGGTCTTCTTCTGGTCGATCACCTCATGCGCGGCAATCACCTTCACCGTGCCCAGCGTCGGCGCGACCATCGCCTCGGCTTCGCGCGGCTTCGGTACGGCTGGCTTCGGCGCGTCGTGCACGGGGGTCGGGTCGATGGCGATGACATTGCCATCCACCACGGTGTAGCCCAGTCCGCTCCCCGCCAGCAGTGCATCCAGCGCCTGCCTGACGGTGGCACCGCGCGGCACCACACCGGCCATGCGGGCATCGCCATCGGCCGAGTACAGGAACTGGACGCCGGAACTGCGCGACAGCTGCTCCAGCGCGCGCGCCAGCGGCTGTGCCGCGATCGGCGTGGACACGCGCGCCTGCAGGCCATCGGGCGCGGCAGCGACGGCCGGTGCCACGCTACAGGGAGACAGGGCGAGGATGATCGACAGGTAGAGCGTGTTGCGCATCACGGGTCCTTGCAGGAGAGAAGACAGCAGGCGCCGCTGCGTGACTCGGCAGCGGCTTCTCCCATGTAAGAGCCCGCATCCGCCGAAGTGGAGAACGCGGATTCGATGAATTTTTTCTGACAGCGCGCGCCCACACCGGGCTCAGCGGCTGCCGACCCGCACCGTATCGCCCTCGCGCCGCACCACGAAACGCGGGTCGCGCTCGAGGAAGGCCTGCAGCGCACCGATGCGATGCGCATCGAGACTGCCGGACAACCGTGCCGATGCCGCGCCTTCGTCCAGCACGCGCACCTGCACCTGGTTGTGCCGATTGAAGGCAGCAGCCACTTCGTCCAGGCGCTCGTCAAGGAAGGACACTTTGCGCTGCTGCCAGTCCAGCAGCATCGACAGTGGCATGTCCAATGACTCCACCGCATGGCTGCGCGCGTCGACCTGTACCACCCGGCCCTGCCCCAACTGGGCCAGGCGGCGGGCGCCCGCGCCCTGGCTCCAGACCTCGACCTCGCCGGAAACCACACCGATGCGCGTGCTCTGCAGCCGTCGCGACACGTCGAAGACGGTGCCGATGTCTCGGATCTCCAGGCCGTTCACTTTCACCTCGAACGGACGGCGGTCGCGGGCGATGTCGAACGTGGCCTCACCCTGCAGCAGCTCCACCTGGCGACCGAACCAGCCCATGCGCACCCGCAGGCGACTGTCCGCGTTCAGTCGCACCTGGGTCTGGTCAGGCAGCACCAGGTCGCGCAGTTCGGCGTGACCGGTGCCATGGATCTGCTCGCTCGGCATCATCCAGGGCAGCAGGCCTGCGGCCAGAACGCCGATGCAGGCCGCCGCCATCCTCCAGCGCGCGCGGCCGTAGCGTGGCGTGGCGCCCGTCGGCGCTGGTGCAGTGCCGAACAAGGGCACGACCTTCGCCGACACCGGCGATGCCACCGGCAACGCTCCGGGCACCTGCGACTGCAGCGCCTCGCCCACCTGCCGGTGCAACGCGAGAGCACGCAGGTAGGCGCGCACATGCTCGGGCGAGCGCTTCATCCATTCCAGCAACGCAGCGCGTCCCGCTGCATCCAGCGTTCCCTCGCGATTGCACAGGAACCAGTGCGCCGCCTCACGGGCGACCTCGTCGTCCAGCCACCGCGATGGATCCCGGTTCATGCGCGCTCCCTGGCGCGCAGCGCCTTCCTGCAGGCTTCCAGCCCCTTGCCGATGTGCTTGCGCACCATGTGCACCGACACCTGCAGCTGCTGGCTGATTCCGGGGCAGTCCAGCCCGTCGCGGTAGTGCAGTTCCATCACCCGCCGGGTGGTCGCCGGCAGCTGCTCGATGGTGCTGCGGATGTCGTTCCAGCGCTGTGCGCGTTCGAACTCGCCTTCGATGTCTTCTTCGCTCTTCAATACTTCGGCCAGCAGATCGACGTCTTCCAGTGGCGGCAGCGACGAGCGTGCGCGTGCATGCTCGCGCGCCAGGTTGGCGGCCACGGTGAACAGGTAGGCTTCCGGATTCTCGACGGCATCGGCGTGCTCGCCGGTGCTGCGCAGCAGGCGCAGGTAGACCTCCTTTGCCAGGTCTTCGGCATCCTCGCGGGCCGAGCCGCGGCGCAGGAAGAAGCCACGCAGCAGCCGGCGCCGCAGTTCGTAGCGCTGCTCCCAGATCCTCACGCTGTTCACGGCCGGCCAACCCTCCGCAGGCTGGAAAGCCCCGCAGGGTGACGGTCGTCGATGACAGGGGCGTTTCAGCGAGCGGCGGGCAACCGCTAGACTGCCGCCCCCGCCACCGCGGCGACCCGCACAAGGAGTGCTCCAATGAACGCACGCACCGCCATCAATACCCTCAGCAGCCTGCTGTTCCTGCTGCTGGTTGCGCACACCACGGCCTACCAGCAGCAGATGTGGCCGCCCAGCCGGGTCGTCCACGTGCATCCGGTCGTCGTCGCCCTCGCCTACGCGCTTGGGCTGCTGACGCTGCTGCTGTGGATCGCCGGCCCGCGTGCGCCGGAGACCACCCAGCGGCTGGCGCGCGGGCTGCCCATCGTTGCCTGGTGCCTGCTGGCCATCGGCGTGGCGATCATTCCGGTGTTCTTTCCCGGCCTGCTCCCGGGCTGATCGGTTGGCACGACCGGCGCACTGCCGATGATACGGCGCGCGGCGCCAACCCCGGCTTTGCAGAGACCCAAGCCCGCGCCGCCTATCGACGCCGGCCGCGCGGGCCTAGGCTGGCGCTCTCGGTGACCGCCACGGTCGCCCTTCGCGTCACGGCCCCGCCGTTGCGACCCCGCTCCAGTGCTGTGCGCCCTGCCGGTGTTGTCGCCCCGGTGGATGTCCGACCGGCGCCCTCTGGAGACAGCCATGAACCCAACCCCGATCCCCTTCGATACCGACCCGCTGGAAACACGCGAGTGGCGTGAATCGCTGGAGGCGGTGATGCAGGCCGGCGGGCAACCGCGCGCGCACTACCTCATCGACCAGCTGAGCGAGCTGGACGCCCAGCAGCACGGCGACCTGCATGCCCGTGCCTGGACCGCCTACGTCAACACTATCCCGCCCGAGCGCCAGCCGGCCTACCCCGGTGACCTGGCCATCGAGCGCCGCCTGAACGCGATGATCCGCTGGAACGCGATGGTAATGGTGCTGCGTGCCGGCAAGCACTCGAACGTCGGCGGCCACATCGCCACCTACCAGTCGGCAGCGGTGCTGTACGACGTGGGCTTCGACCACTTCTTCCGTGGCCGCACCGATACCTTCGACGGCGACCTGATCTACATCCAGGGCCATTCGGCACCCGGCATCTATGGCCGCGCCTACGTGGAAGGCCGCATCGACGCGGCAACGATGGACAATTTCCGCCGCGAAGCCGGTCGCGAGGGCCTGTCTTCATACCCACATCCGCGCCTGATGCCGGAGTTCTGGCAGTTCCCCACCGTATCGATGGGACTGGGCCCACTCACCGCCGCCTACCAGGCGCGCTACATGCGCTACCTGGAGTACCGCGGCCTGAAAGAACACCAGGGGCGCAAGGTCTGGGCCTTCCTCGGCGACGGCGAGATGGACCAGCCCGAGTCGCTTGCGGCGATCTCGCTGGCCGGCCGCGAGCGGCTGGACAACATCGTGTTCGTGGTCAACTGCAACCTGCAGCGGCTGGACGGGCCGGTGCGCGGCAATGCCAAGGTCATCCAGGAGCTGGAAGGCACCTTCCGCGCCGCCGGCTGGAACGTGATCAAGCTGATCTGGGGCGGCGGCTGGGACGCGCTCCTGGCCTGTGACCACGACGGCCTGCTGCGCCGGCGCATGATGGAATGCGTGGACGGCGACTACCAGACCTTCAAGTCGCAGAATGGCGCCTACGTGCGCGAGCATTTCTTCGGCCGCTATCCCGAGCTGCTGGAGCGGGTCGCACACATGAGCGACGACGACATCTGGGCGCTGGCACGTGGCGGCCACGATCCGCAGAAGGTGTTCGCCGCCTACCAGCAGGCAGTGGACACCCGTGGCCGCCCGACCGTGATCCTGGCCAAGACGGTCAAGGGTTTCGGCATGGGTGAAGCCGGCGAAGGCCAGAACATCAACCACCAGCTGAAGAAGATGAGCGCCGACGCGGTGCGCGCCTTCCGCGACCGCTTCAACCTGCCGGTCAGCGACGACCAGCTCGAGGAAATGCCGTACCTGCGCCCGGAGCCGGGCAGCGCCGAGGCCGCCTACTTCGCCGGGCGCCGCAGCATCCAGGGCGGCCAGCTGCCAGCGCGCCTGGCCAGGGTCGATCCGCTGCCGCTGCCGCCGCTGTCGATCTTCAACACCCAGCTGCAGGGCAGCGGCGATCGCGGCCAGTCCACCACCATGGGCTTCGTGCGCATCCTCAGCAGCCTGCTGAAGGACCCGGAACTGGGCAAGCGGGTGATTCCGATCGTGCCCGATGAATCGCGCACCTTCGGCATGGAAGGCCTGTTCCGCCAGATCGGCATTCATTCCTACCTGGGCCAGCTGTACACCCCGCAGGACGCCGGCCAGCTGAGCTACTACAAGGAAGCCAAGGACGGCCAGATCCTGCAGGAAGGCATCAACGAGTCCGGAGCGATCTGTTCGTGGATCGCCGCCGGCACCGCCTACAGCAACCATGGCCTGGCCACGATCCCGTTCTACATCTTCTATTCGATGTTCGGCCTGCAGCGCGTCGGCGACCTGGCCTGGGCCGCTGCCGACGCGCGTACGCGTGGTTTCCTGCTCGGCGCCACCTCGGGCCGTACCACGCTGATGGGCGAAGGCCTGCAGCACGACGACGGCCACAGCCACGTGCTGTCGTCGGTGGTCCCCAGCTGCGTGTCCTACGACCCGACCTACACCTACGAGCTGGCGGTGATCATCCACGACGGCCTGCGCCGCATGTATGTCGAGCAGGAAGACATCTACTACTACATCACCGTGCTCAACGAGAACTACCCGCAGCCGGCACTGCCCGAAGGCGCCGAGGCGGGCATCCTGAAGGGCCTGTACCTGCTGCATCCGGCAGCCGCCGACAACGCCTCGCAGCCGCGCGTGCAGCTGATGGGCAGCGGCGCGATCCTGCGCGAGGTGGAAGCGGCGGCCGACCTGCTGCAGCAGGACTTCGGCATCGCCAGCGATGTGTGGAGCGCGACCAGCCTGACCGAACTGCGCCGCGACGGGCTGGCCGCTGAGCGCTGGAACCTGCTGCATCCGGCCGAAGAACCGCGCGTACCCTACGTGCAGCAGTGCCTGCAGGGCCATGAAGGCCCGGTGGTGGTGGCCACCGACTACATGAAGATCGTCGGCGACCAGATCCGGCCCTTCATCAACGACCGGCGCTTCATCGCGCTCGGCACCGATGGCTTCGGCCGCTCGGATACACGGGAAGCGCTGCGCACGTTCTTCGAAGTGGATCGCCACTTCATCGTGCTGGCCGCCCTGAAGGCCCTGGCCGACGAAGGCCGCATCGAGCGCTCGCGGATGCAGGACGCCATCGACAAGTACCGCATCGACATCGGCAAGCGCGACCCGGCCGCAGTGTAAGACAGCCGTGTTCACCACGCCCGTCGCGGGCGTGGTGAACACCGCAACGCTACGGCATGCGCTTGAACAGGTTCGTCTGCAGGATCGGTGTACCGTCGTGGGCGTAGAACGCCTTGGTCTCGGTCATCGTCGCGTGGTCATCGGCCACCGTGTAGATGCGGGTGGAGGCCGGCGTGCCGTGGTCCACCAGCTGCATCACCAGCGTATTCGGCGCCGGCAGTTTCAGGTTGGCCTTGTCCGCGCCGTAGGTGCCGGACAAGGCACCCGGCGTGCCATCCAGCGCCAACGTGCCGTCGGACTTCATGGTCTTGCCGTCGTGCAGGACGATGTCCACGTGCGAGCTCCAGCGGCCCCCCCCGGCATCCCTGAACTCCAGCACCACCCGCTTCGGGCGCTGCGCTTCGGGTAATGCCGAGGTCGCTGTATCCAGCGACCAGCGCCCCAGCAGTGGCGAGGGGGATGCCTCCCCGGCCAGTGCCGACGCGATCGGCAGCGAGCACGCACACAACAACACCGCGGACAACAGCTTCATACGTTGCTCCGTTCCAGTGGAGAAGGCACTGCATTGACGGGTGGCGGGGGCAGCGCCTCGGATCGTGCACGGCATCGGCGGGCCGCGCAAGGCGCGGGCGACACGCGGCGCCCCCCCTTCTTGTCCACCCAAAGAGTTACGTTATAACATTTCACTTCACCTTCACGGATCGCATCATGCGTCGCCACCTGCTTGCCTCAGCCATTCTGTTCGCCGTCCACACCGCCCACGCTGCGGACGCGCCCACCCTCCCCACCCTCCAGGTCCAGGCCTCCCCGCCCTCGCGCATCGACAGCCGGGTCACGGTCGACAATCCGCAGGGACAGAACCGCACCCTCGGCGGCCTGCTCGAACACGTCTCCGGCGTGCAGAGCAGTGCCTTCGGGCCGAACGCGGGCGCCCCGGTCATCCGCAGCCTCAGCGGCAATCGCGTGCAGATCCTGCAGGACGGCCAGTCCATCCTCGGCATGAACGCGATCAGCGGCGACATCAACATTCCGTTCGATCCCCTGTTCGTGCGCAGCGTCACCGTCAACAAGTCCTCGGACACCGTGCGCTATGGCGGCAATGCGATCGGCGGCAGCGTGGACATCGATTCGGGCCTGATCCCGCGCAGCATGGAGGACAAGGACCAGTCGATGGAACTGGTTTTGCGCAAGGGCTTCAATGCCGCCGACGCGCAGGGCTTCCGCATGAACTTCAACAACCAGCGCAACCTCTCGACCAACCTGCAGGTCTCGCGCCAGCGCATCTCGCACTACGACATCCCCGGCAACAGCAAGGCCGCCGTCTGCAACACCCGCCTGTTCCCGCCGACCGGCGGCGTCAACTCGGCGCTGGCCGACAGCTGCCAGAAGGAGGCACGCGTCCAGCAGATCTACAACAAGGCCTCGCAGCCCTACATCGACCAGTTCATGACCGAAAACCCGGACTGGGCCGATGGTGATTTCTCGTTCTACACCAACAGCCCGACCTCGGTCTGGCAGCGCCGCACCTATATCAACCCGGTCAACCCGGCCTATGTCGCCGGCACGCCGTCGTATGTGCAGAAGCAGATCAACAACGATGTAACGCCCGATTACCATCACCGGTTGGGCAACAGCTATGCGCGCAGTTCGCAGATGGCCGCCGGCTCGACCCTGTTCTTCGATCGCGGCTACGTCGGTGTCAGCATCGATGCCAAGGACAGCGAGTACGGCGTGCCGGGCTTTTCGATGCAGAACCTGTCATTCGGTTCGAACTACGCCGACGGCCTGCCGGTGGGCGTGGTGATCAGGCAGGAGCGCTACGCGCTGGAAGCCCTGCTGCGCGATCCGCTGCCGTGGTTCGAGCGTGCGGAACTCCGGGTTTCCAGGCTGGACAACACCTCGGGCGAGCGGCTGGGCGCCACCAGGGCCAACGACTACGATTTCGAGAGCACCCAGGCCGAAATGCTGCTCAGCCATCAACGCATCGGCCCGCTCAGCGGCCTGCTCGGCTTCAGCCACCAGTCGCGTGACGTCACCGGCAGCGGCTCGCAACGCTACCTGCCCGACGTCGACACCCGCAGCAATGCGGTGTTCATGAAGGAAACGCTGGACTTCGGCTGGGTCGCGTTCGATGCCGGCGTACGCCAGGAGCGGACCGATCACACGCTTCAACCCAGCCGCTTCAGGACCGCGCGCAATGCCGCCAACACGAAACTGCAGGATCGCGCCTACCGGCTCAACAGCTACAGCCTGGGTTCCTATGTGGAGCTTGGCCCCTTGTTCGCCGCCAAGCTGCGCTACGCGTCCTCGCAGCGCGCACCGGAGATCAACGAACTGTATGCCAGCAACGCGCACTATTCGGTGATGACCCAGGAAGAAGGCAACCAGAACCTGGAGCCGGAACGCGCGAAGAACCTCGAACTGACCGGCCTGTTCCACATTGGAGGTTTCGAGCTGTCGGCCACCGCCTACCGGATGAAGTACGAGAACTATCTCTACCTTGGCTACTCCGGCCTGCAGACCGCCAACCGCCTTCCGTTGAAGTACTGGAAGCAGACCGACACCACGGTGAAGGGGTTCGAGATCGACGCATCGCAGGCACTGGATCTGGGTCGATACGGCACATTGAACGTCTCCGCCTTCGCCGACCTGGTGAAGAACAAGGCCGATCACCCTGATTCGCTGCGCGCCCACAACGATGGCGAGTACCTGCCGAACATGCCGACCAACCGCTACGGTGCCAGCCTGCAGTGGCAGCGCCAGGGCTGGAGGGCGCAGCTGTCCAGCACGTACTACGGCACGCAGAAACACCTCGGCCGCAACGTCAGCGAAGAAGTGCCGCTGGATGCATTCAACCTGGTCGACCTGCAGGTCAGCCGTGAACTTCCGGTGCGCAACAGTTACGTCGCCGGCATGGAGGTGTTCGTCAACGGCAGCAACCTGCTCAATGAGGAAGCGCGTCCACACAACTCGCCGCTGAAATACATCGCGCCGTTGCCGGGGCGTGGTTTCCAGGTCGGTGTGACGGTACGGCTCTGAAGACCGGCCATAAAGAAAAACGCCTGCAGATCGAGGATCTGCAGGCGCTTCTTTGTATCTGGCGGAGTGAGAGGGATTCGAACCCTCGATAGAGCTTTTGACCCTATACTCCCTTAGCAGGGGAGCCCCTTCGGCCACTCGGGCATCACTCCGGGGTTTTCTCCGCGTCTGGTGCGGTGCACCTCAGCGGGGCGTGAATCATAACGTTAATCGAGTGCGAAGGTAAAGCGTTATTCGGCAGAATTTTCGCTGCCGGTGCCACCGGCTTCGTCACCGCGCTGGATGCGCTGATAGATCTCTTCGCGGTGCACAGCGACGTCCTTCGGTGCAGTGATGCCGATACGCACCTGGTTACCCTTGACGCCAAGCACGGTGACGCTCACCGAGTCACCGATCATCAGGGTTTCGCCGACGCGGCGAGTCAGGATCAACATTTTTGTAAGTCTCCATGGAACCGTGTGGAAGGGTATCCCCCACCGGCTTGACGCTCCGTCAAGAAGCGCTACCACGACAAAGGGAAAAGATTCGCAATGGTACCGTCAGCCGTCCCGCTCCTACAAGGAGGGGGACGGCCGGGTTCATCACAGGCGGGGGCTGACCCATTCGACGACTGCAGCCAGCGCAGTGGCAAGGGCGGGCCCGTCCTCACCACCACCCTGGGCGAGGTCCGGGCGTCCGCCGCCCTTGCCCCCGATCTGACTGGCAATGTGGGACAACAGTTCCCCGGCCTTGACCTTGCCCATTGCGCTGCCGTTCACGCCGGCCACCAGGGCCGCCTTGCCGTCCTGGGCGCCGGCCAGCACGATCACCGCGTCGCCCAGCTGCTGCTTCAGGCGGTCCATGGCATCGCGCAGGGCCTTGGCGTCAAAGCCTTCCAGGCGGGCGGCCAGCACCTTCACACCGGCAACCTCGACCGCCTGGCCGGACAGGTCGGCCGTGGCGCCGGCGGCGACCTTGGCCTTCACCGCCTCCAGTTCCCGCTCCAACTGCTTCTGGCGCTGGCCGAGGGCACGGATCTTCTCGACCACATCGGCGGCGCTGCCACCGAGCAGTTCGGCGGCTTCGGCCAGGCGGGCCTCCTCGGCGTCCACGTAATCCAGGGCTCCCTGGCCGGTGACCGCCTCGATACGGCGCACGCCGGCCGAGACACCGCCCTCGGAGGTGATCTTGAACAGGCCGATGTCGCCGGTACGGTTGACGTGGGTACCACCGCACAGCTCGGTGGAGTAGTCACCCATCTTCAGCACGCGCACGTGCTCGCCATACTTCTCGCCGAACAGGGCCATCGCGCCGAAGTCCAGCGCTTCCTGCATGCCCATGGTGTGGACTTCGGCCGCGTTGTTGGCGCGCACCTGCTGGTTGACCTTGCGCTCGATCAGCGCCAGTTCTTCCGCGCTGATCGGCTGGAAGTGCGAGAAGTCGAAACGCAGGCGGTCCGGAGCGACCAGCGAGCCCTTCTGCTGCACGTGCGTGCCCAGCACTTCGCGCAGGGCGGCATGCAGCAGGTGCGTTGCCGAGTGGTTGAGGATGGTGGCGCCGCGGCGCTCGCCATCGACCTGGCCGGCGAGCACGTCGCCGACCTTCAGGCCGCCTTCAGACAGGGTGCCGACATGGCCATGGAACTGGCCGGCGAACTTCTGGGTGTCTTCCACTGCCAGGCGCACGCCGTTGCCGGCAAGCACGCCCGTGTCGCCGACCTGGCCGCCGGACTCGGCATAGAACGGCGTCTGGTCGGTGATCACGATGACCGCGTCCCCGGCCGCGGCCGACTGCACCGGACGGCCGTCCTTGAGCAGGGCCAGTACGGTCAGGCCATCGGCCTGCAGGCGGTCATAGCCGAGGAAGCGGGTCGGGCTGAGCGTCGCCACCAGCTCGGCAGGCAGGGTCACGCCGCCGCCGAACTTGCCGGCCGCACGGGCGGTTTCGCGCTGCTGCTCCATCGCGGCATCGAAGCCGGCGATGTCGACGGTCAGGTCGCGCTCGCGGGCGATGTCCTGGGTCAGGTCGAGCGGGAAACCGTAGGTGTCGTACAGGCGGAAGGCGTCAACGCCCGGGATCACGCCGTTGCTGGCCTTGCCGGCCACGTCCTCGAAGATCTTCATGCCGGCATCGAGGGTTTCGGCAAAACGTTCTTCCTCGGCCTGCAGCGCACGGGTGACGGTGTCCACCGCCGCCGGCAGTTCCGGATAGGCCTCGCCCATCTGCTCGACCAGGGTCGGCACCAGCTTGCTGAAGAACGGCTGGCGCACGCCCAGCATCCAGCCGTGGCGCAGGGCGCGGCGGATGATACGGCGCAGCACGTAGCCACGGCCTTCGTTGGACGGCAGCACGCCGTCGACGATCAGGAACGAGCAGGCGCGGATGTGATCGGCGATCACGCGCAGCGACTTGTTCTCCAGGTCGGCGGTGCCGGTCAGCTCGGCGGCCTTGCGGATCAGCGCCTGGAACAGGTCGATCTCGTAGTTGGTGTGCACGTGCTGCAGGATCGCCGCCAGGCGCTCCAGGCCCATGCCGGTGTCCACGCACGGCGCCGGCAGCGGCACCAGGGAGCCGTCCGGCTGGCGGTCGAACTGCATGAACACAAGGTTCCAGATCTCGATGAAGCGATCGCCGTCTTCATCCGGGGAGCCCGGAGGACCGCCGGCGATGTGGTCGCCGTGGTCGTAGAAGATCTCGGTGCACGGGCCGCACGGGCCGGTGTCGGCCATCTGCCAGAAGTTGTCCGAGGCGAACGGGGCGCCCTTGTTGTCACCGATGCGCACGATGCGCTCTTCCGGCACACCGACCATGTCGCGCCACAGCGCGTAGGCTTCGTCGTCGGTCTGGTACACGGTGACCAGCAGGCGCTCGGCCGGCAGTTTCCAGACCTGGGTCAGCAGCTCCCAGGCCCAGGCGATCGCGTCCTTCTTGAAGTAGTCGCCGAACGACCAGTTGCCCAGCATCTCGAAGAAGGTGTGGTGGCGGGCGGTGTAGCCGACCTGGTCGAGGTCGTTGTGCTTGCCGCCCGCGCGCAGGCAGCGCTGGACGTCGGCCGCACGCACGTAGCTGCGCTTTTCCGCGCCCAGGAACACGTCCTTGAACTGCACCATGCCGGAGTTGGTGAACAGCAGGGTCGGATCGTTGCCCGGCACCAGCGGCGCCGACGGCACGATGGTGTGGCCTTTGCCCTTGAAGAATTCAAGGAAGTCGCTGCGGATCTGGGAGGTCGTGAATTTGGCGGATGCGTTCATTGGGGGCTGGCAGTCTGCGGGCCGGCGGGCCCGGACCACCGGCCGCGTTGGCCAGGGTCGCGAGGGACCGCCGAAAACCTAAAGGGTATCAGGCCCGGCGCCGCCAGTCTCAGTCATCCGGGTCATAGCGGGTCGCACGGCGGATGCTGTCGCCGTCGAAGCCCCGCCGGGCCAGCAGATCAGCGGCCTTGCGCCGCTGCGCCAGGTCCTGCGGACCCGCCTCGCCGAAGCGCCGACGCACCAGGTCGCGGGCGTTTTCCTGCCAGTCGCCCTCATAGCTGTCCATCGCTGCGGCAATCGCGCCACTGTCCAGGCCGTGGGTGCCCAGCTCGGCACGGATATGGATCGGCCCATAACCGGTGTTGGCGCGCATCCTCACCAGGTTCTCGGCGAAACGGGTGTCGTCCTGCCAACCGGCTTCGGTCAGTTTGGCGACAGCGGCCTGCGCGGCTTCGTCTTCAATGCCGCGGGCGGTCAGCTTGCGGGTGAGTTCCTTGCGCGAATGCTCGCGGCGGACCAGCAGGCCCAGCGCACGTTGCACGGGCGTCTGCTCGCGCGGCCGGCGCTTGCGGCCGGTGGGAATGTCATCGGCGTCGGACATCGGTACTCCAAGGGTGGCGCCGTCCGTGGCGCCCTGCCCGTCCCTGGGCGATTCGAACCTGCGGGACAGGGCGACGTCACTGACGGCGCCGCCCTGCCCCACAGCAAGCCTTACTCGTCGTCGCCTTCGTCGTCGCCTTCCTCGCGGGCCGCTTCGGCCGGCTGGAACTTCTCGCGAAGCTCGGCCTCGAGCTTTGCGGCAACGGTCGGGTTGTCGCGCAGGTAGCCACGGGCATTATCCTTGCCCTGGCCGATGCGCTCTTCACCGTAGCTGTACCAGGCACCGGCCTTCTCGACCAGCTTGGCATCCACGCCCATGTCGATCAGCTCGCCTTCGCGGCTGATGCCTTCGCCATACAGGATCTCGGTGATGACCTGCTTGAACGGGGGCGCCAGCTTGTTCTTGACGACCTTGATCTTGGTCTGGTTGCCGATGATCTCGTCACCCTTCTTGATCGCGCCGATGCGGCGGATGTCCAGGCGGACCGAGGCGTAGAACTTCAGCGCGTTGCCGCCGGTGGTGGTTTCCGGGCTCTGGCCCGGCATCATCACACCGATCTTCATGCGCAACTGGTTGATGAAGATCACCAGCGTGTTGGAGCGCTTGATGTTGCCGGTCAGCTTGCGCAGCGCCTGGCTCATCAGACGGGCCTGAAGGCCCGGCAGCTGGTCGCCCATCTCGCCTTCGATTTCGGCCTTCGGCGTCAGCGCGGCAACCGAGTCGATCACCAGGATGTCGACCGAACCCGAACGCACCAGCATGTCAGCGATTTCCAGCGCCTGCTCACCGGTATCCGGCTGCGACAGCAGCAGGTCGTCCACGTTCACGCCCAGCTTGGCGGCGTAGATCGGGTCCAGCGCGTGCTCGGCATCGATGAAGGCCGCAGTGCCGCCCATCTTCTGGCATTCGGCGATGGCCTGCAGGGTCAGGGTGGTCTTGCCCGAGGATTCCGGCCCGTAGATTTCGACGACACGGCCCTTCGGCAGACCGCCAATGCCCAGTGCGATGTCGAGCATCAGCGAACCGGTCGGGATGGCCTCGACGGGCTCGACCACGCGGTCGCCCATGCGCATCACCGAGCCTTTGCCGAACTGCTTCTCGATCTGGCCCAGAGCAGCAGCCAAGGCGCGCTTCTTGTTCTCGTCCATCGTATTGGTCCTTGCAGAGGTCATGTCGTTGGGGGTGCTGTCTTTGGGGGTCTTCTTTGCCATGGGTTCACTTTAAGTCGGACGTATCGCACAGGCTGAGATTCTGCCCGGCGCTCTGAAAAGAATTATCGGACATCCGTACCAACCTCAGTGGAACCAGAGAATCGCCACAAAAGACCGCGGGTAATGCGCTATGGAACAGGTCAACGGTTGGGCCGAAGCAGGCCGCAATAGAGGCCCTCGATTGCGAAGTCCTGGTCGGGCAGCACCTCGATCGGCTTGTAGTCGGGGTTGCGCGGCAGCAGGCGGATGCGGTCCTTGGCGATCTTCAGCAGCTTGACGGTGATCTCGTCATCGATGCGGGCCACCACGATCTGCCCGGAATGGGCGTCGCGGGTGCGGTGCACGCCGATCAGGTCGCCGTCGAAGATGCCCTCGTCGATCATCGAATCGCCCTGCACCTTCAGCAGGTAGTCCGGCGCCGGCGAGAAGAACACCCGGTCCAGCACCACGAAATCGTCCGAACCGATATCCGCGCCGATCGGCAGGCCGGCCGCGACCCGGCCCAGCACCGGCAGGCGCAGCACACTGTCAGGCAGGCCCGGCTCGGCCAGCGTCTCCACCGGCGGTGCCTGCACCAGGCGGATGCCGCGGGCCTGGCCGGGGATGCGACGGATCGCACCGGCCTGCTCCAGGGCTTCCAGGTGGTACTGGGCCGCGCGCACGCCCTTGAAGCCGAACGCACGTGCGATTTCAGTCTGCGACGGCGGTGCGCCATCGCTCTCGATACGCTCGGCGATCAACTGCAGGATCGCCTGCTGGGTGTCGGTCAGGTCCATGGTTAGTAGTATTACTACTAACGTTCGGATCTGCAAGTGCCGGGGCATGCTCGGCGAGCGCGCGAACACCTGGCCGGGCGGCAAAAGCAAAAGCAAAGGCAGCCGGCCAGCGGTCGGCTCTACGGGAATCGCTGCGCGATTCCGCGGCAAGCACGCTAGGCGTGCTTGCCGCTTCTCCAGATCGAGAACAGGATCCATACGCCGCAGAAGCCGGCGCCGATGAATCCGCATACGCCCAGCGCCAGCAGCCAGCGGCTGGAAACCCCGCCGACGCTGTGCATCACGATCGACGAGCCGATGATCAGCGCGGCCGTGATCACGCCTACCACCAGCCGGTTTGCGGCTCGGTTCACCTGCTCGCCGAAGCCCTGCAGCGCGGTGGTCTCCACCTTCAGCTGGAGGCGACCACGGCGCGCCGCCTGGACCAGCTTGCGCAGGTCACGCGGCAGTTCACCGGCGAAGTCGACCAGTCCCAACAGGCTGCGGCGGCCGCGCTTGAGCAGCGCCCTGGGGGCATAACGCTGCAGCACGACCCGCTCCAGGAACGGACGCGCGGCGCTGGCCATGTCGAAATCCGGATCCAGCTGCCGGCCCATGCCTTCCAGGGTCAGGAAGGCCTTGATCATCAGGGCCAGGTCCGCCGGCAGGGTCAGGCTGTAGCTGCGCAGCAACTGGGTGATGTCGCCCAGCATCAGGCCGATGCGCAGGTCCTTCAGCGGCACGCCCCGGTACTGGTCGACGAACTGGCTGATGTCATGCTGCAGGCGGTTCTCGTCCACTTCAACGCCGCCGGCCCAGTCCAGCAGTAAGTCCGCCACGCCCTGCGGGTCCTGCTCGACCAGGCCGTGCAGCAGTTGCGCGACCTGGAAGCGGCGCACTTCGGACAGCGCGCCGACCATTCCGAAGTCGATCACGCCGATGCGGCCGTCCCGCAGGTAGATGATGTTGCCGGGGTGCGGATCGGCGTGGAAGCTGCCGTCCTCCAGCACCATCTTCAGCACGATGCCGGCGCCACGCCGTGCCAGTTCGCGCCGGTCCAGGCCCGCCGCATCGACGCCGGCCAGATCGCGGCCGGGAATGCCCTCGACGAAGTCCTGCACGTTCAGGCTCTCGCAGGTCCACTGCCAGTGCACCTTCGGAATCAGTATGTCGTCACGGCCGCTGAAGTTGCGCGCGATGCGTTCGGCATTACGGCATTCAGCAGCGAAATCCAGCTCGCGGCGCAGCGATACGGTGAACTGCTGCACGACCTCGGCCGGGCGATAGCGACGCAGGTCCGGCAACCGGGCCTCGACGATCTCGGCCAGCCGCGCCAGCAGCCGCAGGTCGGCCTCGACCACGTCGCGGATGCCGGGACGCCGCACCTTCAGCACCACCTCACGGCCATCATGCAGCCGGGCGCGATGGGCCTGCGCCAGCGAGGCGGCGGCCATCGGGGTTTCATCAAGGAAGGCGAATACCTCCGCCGGCGACGCGCCCAGGTCGGCTTCGAGCTGCTCGCGGATCTCGGCGTACGGCAGGGCCGGCACCGCGTTCTGCAGTTCGGACAGCTCGGCAATCCACTCCGGCGGCAACAGGTCGACGCGCGTTGCCAGCACCTGGCCAAGCTTGACGAAGGTCGGGCCAAGATCCTGCATCGCGCTGCGCACGCGCACCGGTGCGGTCATCCGCAGCAGTTCCTGGCGGTCCTCGTTCCAGTGCAGCAGGCGCCCTGCCCGCTCCAGCGTGGTGGCCAGGCCGATGCGCCGCACCACGTCGCCGAAGCCGTAGCGGATCAGGACAACGGCGATTTCCTGCAGTCGGCCCAGGTCACGGACCGTGCCCAGCGTTTCCCACATCATGCGTGCTCCGGACGGTTACCGGGGCAGCATGTCACAGCTGGGCGTCGATACCGCGCAATGCCGCCGCTACGGTTTGCCGGCGGACGGCTTCGCGGTCGCCGTCGAACTGGAACAACTCGGCGCGGGCGTAGCCGCCCCGGCGCTTCCAGCCGATCCAGACGCTGCCGACCGGCTTGTCCGGGCTGCCACCGCCAGGGCCGGCGATGCCGGTCACCGCGACGGCGATGCCGGCGCCGGAGTTGACCAGTGCGCCGGACACCATCTCCAGCACGGCTTCGCGACTGACCGCGCCGAACTGCTCCAGTGTCTGCGCGCGGACGCCCAGCAGGCGCTGCTTGGCCTCGTAGCTGTAGACCACCATGCCGCAGTCGAAGAACGCCGAAGAACCGGCGATGTCGGTCATGCACTTGGCGATCCAGCCGCCACTGCAGCTCTCGGCGGTGACCAGCTGCAGCGAAGCCTGCTGCAGGCGCTGCCCGAGCGCGGCGGACTGGGCATTGAGATCGGCGTCGGTGGGGATGGACATCGGCATGACGGTGGGGTGAAGAACCCCGTTGTACCGCAGATGACAGGCGGATGTCGCGCCCCTCCGGCACGGTTGCGTTGCCGGCCAGCGGCCGGCACTCCCCGGCATCGGCCGCTACCTCACCACTCCGGCAGTTTTTCCGGCAGCAGCGCCCGGATCGGGCCGCCATCGGCACTGGCGGCCAGCTTTTCGGCTTCGGCGACCGGCAGGTCGACCTGCAGCAGCCAGCCGTCCTCGTCGGCCTGCTCGCTGCAGATCACTTCCAGCTGATGCAGGCGCGCACGCAGGCGGCCGGCATCCGGCGGCAGGCGTAGTTCGCCGGTGACATGCTGCAGGCCCAGCCGCTTGCCCAGCACCGCCTGCAGCAGCTCCAGGCCCTGCCCGTCACGCGCGGAGATCCACACCCGTTCACGGCGCGACTCGTCCGGAATTCCGTCCTGGCCATCGTGGCGGACATCGGCACCCTCGATGCGGTCGATCTTGTTGAACACCAGCAGCTGCGGCAGATCGCCGGCACCGACCGCGGTCAGCACCTCGTCCACCTGGGCGATGCGCTCCTCGCGGTGCGGATCGGCGGCGTCGACCACGTGCAGCAGGAAATCGGCCTCGCGTGCCTCGGACAGCGTCGAGCGGAACGCGGCGACCAGATCATGCGGCAGGTCGCGGACGAAGCCGACGGTATCGGCCAGCACTACGTTGCCGCCCGGCACCGCGATGCGGCGCACGGTCGGATCCAGCGTGGCGAACAGCTGGTCGGCCGCATAGGCCTCGGCGCCGGTCATGGCGTTGAACAGGGTCGACTTGCCGGCGTTGGTGTAGCCCACCAGGGCCACGCGCGGCAGCTCGCTGCGCACACGCGCACGGCGCATCTGGGTGCGCTGCACTTCCACTTTTTCCAGGCGCTTCTGCAGCTGCTCGACCCGCTTCTGCAGCAGGCGGCGGTCGGTTTCCAGCTGGGTTTCACCCGGGCCGCGCAGGCCGATCGAACCGCCGCGCTGGCGCTCCAGGTGGGTCCAGCCGCGCACCAGCCGCGTGGCCAGGTGGCGCAGCTGCGCCAGCTCGACCTGCAGCTTGCCTTCGTGGCTGTGCGCACGCTGGGCGAAAATGTCCAGGATCAGGCCGGTACGGTCGATCACCCGGCGCTCGAGGAAGCGCTCAAGGTTGCGCTCCTGGCCCGGGCTCAACGCGTGGTTGACCAGGATCAGGTCGGCACCGCTGGCATCGGCCGCGGCCTTGATCTCGTCCAGCTTGCCGCTGCCGATCAGGGTAGACGGATTCGGACGGTCCAGGCGCGCAGTGATCGTCGCGGCGATGCTGGCCCCAGCGGAGCGGGCCAGATCACCGAATTCTTCCAGCACATCGTCTTCCAGCTTGCCGAAATGGGGCTGGATCAACAGGGCGTGCTCGCCCTTTTTCGAGCGGTCAAACATTCACCGCTCCGGTATTACTCGTCTGCTTCATCACCTGCCTGACCACCTTCACCGGACTGCACGTAACCACCACCCGGGCCGACCTTCACATTGCGTGCCGGGACCACCGTGGAAATGGCGTGCTTGTAGACCATCTGACTGACCGTGTTGCGCAGCAGGACCACGAACTGGTCGAACGACTCGATCGTGCCCTGCAGCTTGATGCCGTTCACCAGGTACACCGAAACCGGCACGCGTTCGCGCCGCAGTGCGTTCAAGAAAGGATCCTGCAGCGATTGCCCCTTGGACATTGCACACTCCTGATTATTGTTCTTATTGGGTTGCCGACGGTTGCCACGGCCCCCGAGCCGCCCGCCGACCGACGATGTTACACGGCTGGCGTCGGTTCAGCGTGCGACGAAGGTCGACACCGCGCCAGCCAGGCGCTCGTGGTCGATATGGGGGTCGAACCAGCGCGCATCAAGCTCCCCGCGCAGCCAGGTCAGCTGGCGCTTGGCCAGCTGGCGGGTGGCGAAGATCGCTTTGTCACGGAAACGGGCGGCATCGCCCTCCCCGTCCAGGTACTCCCACGCCTGGCGATAGCCGACCGCGCGCACGGCCGGCAGGTCCAGCGGCGCCTCCATTGCGGCCATTTCCGGCATGGCGCGCAACGCCCGCACCTCGTCGAGAAAGCCCTGCGCCAGCATGGCGTCGAAGCGCGCCTCGATGCGCTGGTGCAGCACCGCGCGGTCACGCGGGGCCAGGATCAGCTTGAGGGTGCGCACCGGCAGCGGCGCCACGCCAGGCCGGCGCTGCCATTCAGTGATGGGGACGCCGGTCAGGCGAAAGACCTCCAGCGCGCGCTGGATGCGTTGCGGGTCGGTGGCATGGATGCGCGCGGCCGCGGCGGGATCGACCCTGGCCAGCTCTGCATGCAGTGCCGCCCAGCCGCGCTCGGCGGCTTCGGCGGCCAGCACCGCTCGCACCCCCGGATCGGCCTCCGGCATCGGTGACAGGCCCTGCAGCAGTGCACGGAAGTACAGCCCGGTGCCACCGGCCAGGATCGGCAGCTTGCCGCGCGCCACGATGTCGGCCACGGCCCGGCCGGCATCGGCGGCGAATTCGGCCGCCGAATACGCCTGCCAGGGATCGCGCACGTCCAGCAGATGGTGCGGCGCCTGCGCGCGCTCGGCCGCATCGGGCTTGGCCGAGCCGATGTCCAGGTGGCGGTACACCAGCGCCGAATCGACGCTCACGATCTCGCCATCCAGCTGCTGCGCCAGGGCGATCGCCGTGGCGGTCTTGCCGCTGGCGGTGGGGCCCATGACGGCGATCGCCAACGGACGCCGGTCGATGGCCATCAGTCTTCGTCCGGCCAACGGATCGTCGGCGCGGCATCGGCACGCGGCGTCGGCACGGCCTCGACGGCCTGCCAGATCTTCAGCGCGTCGACGGTGGCCGCCACGTCATGCACGCGCACGATGCGCGCGCCGCGCTGGACCGCGATCAGGTGCGCGGCCACCGACGCCGCCACCCGCTCGGAGGGCATGTCGCGGCCAGTGAGTTCGCCCAGGCTGCGCTTGCGCGACAGGCCGGCCAGCACCGGCACGCCCAGTTCCAAGAAGCGCTCCGAGCGCGCCAGCAGGGTCATGTTGTGGGCGGTGGTCTTGCCGAAGCCGAAACCGAGGTCGATCAGCAGGTTCTTCTTCGCGATGCCAGCCATTTCCGCGGCGAACAGGCGCTGCACCAGGAAACCGTGCACTTCGGCGACCACGTCGTGGTAGTGCGGATCGGCCTGCATGTGGCCCGGCTCGCCCTGCATGTGCATCAACACCACCGGCACACCGGCTTCGGCGGCCGCCTCCAGCGCGCCGTCCTGGCGCAGGGCGAAGATGTCGTTGATCATGCCGGCGCCAGCGGCCACGGCCGCGCGCATCACCTCCGGCTTGAAGGTGTCGATGCTGATCGGCACCCGCGTGCGCGCAGCCAACTGCTCGATCACCGGAATCACCCGACGCAGCTCTTCCTCGATCGAGACCGGCGCGGCGCCCGGGCGGGTGGATTCGCCGCCGATATCAAGCAGGTCCGCACCCTCCTCGACCAGCTTCAGTCCATGCGCGACCGCAGCCTCGGTGGTGTCGTGCGCGCCACCATCGGAGAACGAATCGGGGGTGACGTTGACGATGCCCATGACCCGGGCACGGTCCAGGCGCAGGATGCGGCCGGCGCAATCGAGCTGGGGCGAGGTATCGAACATGGGCAATCCTGCTGGGGCAACGAGGCGTAGTTTAAGCCGCGGCCCGGACCCTCGCATGCGCGCCGTTGTTCCCGCACCCGCATTGCCGCTTGGCCGCAGGCGCTGCGGCACGCCCGTCCGGGCAATGACACACGGTGGGGATGTCCGCGCCACCGAAGCGGGCACGGACATCCGAGGGTAACGACAGCGCCCTCAGAAATCGCCGAGGCGCGCGTTGTCCGTCGGCGCCGCCAACCAGCCCGCAAGGTCTTCGCCAATGGCGCTGACGGTGCGATCGAGCACGGCACAGGACCCCTTGAAACCGCCGAACGCCCCGCCGCGGGACACGCGGCGTGCGGTCACCGTCGCGACCTGGTGGCCATCCTCGAACAGCACGCCACGCACGGCGGCGGACTTGAAGTGGCCGACGAAGGCGTTGCCTGCGCTCTGCGCTTCAATCAGCTCAAGCTTCAGTGAACGTCCGTTGCCGCTCTCCGCACCCACCGGGCCGGGTACGACGGTATTGCCGTGACGGGTGGCATGGGTGGACAGCGACTGCGCCAGCGTGGTGCCGATGCTGCACTCGTTCCTGATGGCGTCGGCGATGATCGCCGAGTCCGCGAAAGGAACCGGCTGTGCGGTGCGGATGTCTGCGGCAGCGGCGGGTACGGCGATGGTTGCCAGCCCTGCGAGGGCCAGCGGAAGCAGCAGTTTCATGGTGTTCCCCTGTAATCCCGGCCTCCCCCTATGGCGGCCGTGGCCGCGCATCGTGACGCGCGAACGGGCTGTCGTGCAAGGCCCAACCCGTGCAGGGGGCGGTCGTGTTGCGCGGTGGAGATCATGCGCACGCGGCGGGAGTCACCGCCCACCGCGCAACGGTGCTGACGGGAACGCGCCCTGCCGCGGCGCCGTCAACGCCGCCGGCGCCGGCGATCCACGTACAGGGTCCTGGCGATGCTCAGCACGACGCCGACGGCGATGCCCACCACGCAGCCCAGCAGCAGGTTGTCGGCGCCCAGCCCTACGCCCACGCCGACCACGGTGGCGATGATCATTTCGGCGGTGTGGGAAATCGGTTCGGGCTTCGGGGCGGACATGCAGGCTCCAGCATCAGTTCGGTTCGGGAGGGGCCGAAGGCCCGGAAACGACAAGGCCGGGTTGCCCCGGCCTCGTCTGGTGTTACGTGCAACGGGCCGTCAATGCGATTCGGCCGGGCCTGCGATCGGCGGCAGCGGGCGGGCGTCGCCGCCCTTGTCGTTGCCACCGTCCTTGTTCGACTTGCTCCAGCCCGCCGGCGGCGGCGGATCGCGGCCTTCCATGATGGCGTCGATCTGCGGCGCGTCGATGGTCTCGTACTGCAGCAGCAGCTGCGACATCGCATGCAGCTTGTCGATGTTCTCGGTCAGCAGCTGGGTGGTGCGGGCATAGGCCTTGTCGAGGATGTTGCGCACTTCCTCGTCGATCCGGCGCGCCGTGTCGTTGGACACGCTCTTGTGCTGGGTGACCGAACGGCCCAGGAACACCTCGTCATCCTCTTCGCCATAGGCGATCGGGCCGAGCTGCTCCGACAGGCCCCACTTGGTGACCATGTTGCGGGCCATCTTGGTGGCGCGCTCGATGTCGTTGGAGGCACCGGTGGTGACCTTGTCCTCGCCGAAGATCAGCTCTTCGGCGACACGGCCGCCGTACAGGGAGCACAGCTGCGACTGGATCGCCACGCGGTTCATCGAGTACTTGTCGCCTTCCGGCAGGTACATCGTCACGCCCAGCGCACGGCCGCGCGGAATGATGGTGACCTTGTAGACCGGATCGTGCTCGGGCACCAGGCGGCCGACGATGGCGTGACCCGCTTCGTGGTACGCGGTCAGGGTCTTCTCGTCCTCGCTCATGGCCATCGAGCGGCGCTCGGCACCCATCAGGATCTTGTCGCGGGCACGGTCGAAGTGGTCCATGCGGACTTCCTTCTCGTTGCCGCGCGCGGCGAACAGGGCCGCCTCGTTGCAGAGGTTGGCCAGGTCGGCGCCGGAGAAGCCCGGAGTACCCCGCGCGATCACCATCGGCTCGACGTCGTCGGCCAGCGGCAGCTTGCGCATGTGGACCTTCAGGATGTGCTCGCGGCCCTTCACGTCCGGCAGGCCGACCACGACCTGGCGGTCGAAACGGCCCGGGCGCAGCAGCGCCGGGTCCAGCACGTCCGGACGGTTGGTCGCGGCAATCACGATCACGCCTTCACCGCCCTCGAAACCGTCCATTTCGACCAGCAGCTGGTTCAGGGTCTGCTCGCGCTCGTCATGGCCACCGCCCAGGCCGGCGCCACGATGGCGACCGACGGCGTCGATTTCGTCGATGAAGATGATGCACGGGGCATGCTTCTTGGCCTGCTCGAACATGTCGCGCACGCGGCTGGCGCCGACGCCGACGAACATTTCCACGAAGTCCGAACCGGAGATCGAGAAGAACGGCACCTTGGCTTCGCCGGCAATGGCCTTGGCCAGCAGCGTCTTGCCGGTACCCGGCGGCCCGACCATCAGCACGCCGCGCGGAATCTTGCCGCCCAGCTTGGTGAACTTCGACGGGTCGCGCAGGAAGTCGACCAGCTCGCCCACTTCTTCCTTGGCCTCGTCGCAGCCGGCGACGTCGGCGAAGGTGACCTTGATCTGGTCCTCGCCCTGCAGCTTGGCGCGCGACTTGCCGAAGGACATCGCGCCCTTGGCACCGCCACCGCCGCCCTGCATCTGGCGCATGATGAACAACCAGAAGCCGATGATCAGGATGACCGGCAGGAAATTCATCAGGATCGCGCCGAGGGAAATGCCGCTGGACGGCTCCTCCTGCACGATTTCCACGTTCTTGGTACGCAGCACGTTGATCAGGTCCCGATCGAACGGCGCGGTGATGGTGGACGACTGCCCACCACGGGTGGTGTAGGTCAGCTGGCTGGTGCCGCCACGCATGTCGCCGCCGAAGGCGACCTTCTGCACGTTGCCACTGTCCACCTGGTCCAGGAACTGCGAGTAGGACGCACCCTGCGCGCCCGCCCCCGAGGTCTTGGGCGAGAAGCTCTGGAAGACCACCATCAGCACGACGGCGACGACCACCCATAGCAGGAGGTTCTTGGTCAAGTCGTTCATCCTCATTGGCTCCGGTGTTCCTCTCAGTGCTGGCGTTGCGTGGGGGTCGAACTTGCGTACAGTGCGAGCTTACTTCATGTGGGCGCGTTTTCCCTGACCCAAGGCATACACCTCGGGGGAGCGCTTGCGCGAGGCTTCCGGCTTGCGGATGGAGACCTTGTCGTACCGGCGGCGCATGTCGCGCACGTAGTCGTCAAAGCCCTCACCCTGGAACAGCTTGATCAGGAATGCCCCACCGGTCTTGAGGTGGTTGTCGGCAAAATCCAGGGCCAGCTCCGCCAGGTGCATCATCCGCGGCTGGTCGACCGCGCCCACACCACTCTTATTGGGGGCCATGTCCGACAGCACAAGGTCTACCGGCTGGTCCCCGAGCATGGCTTCAAACTGTGATAGGACGGCTTCTTCCCTGAAGTCACCATGAAGGAACTCCACGCCGGCCAGCGGCGGCATGTCCAGGATGTCCAGTGCCAGCACGCGACCGGTGTCGCCGATCTGTCTCCGAACCTGCTGAGACCAGCCACCGGGGGCCGCGCCAAGGTCGACCACCACCATGTGCGGCTTCAGCAGGCGGTCACGTTCGAGCAGCTCCTCGAGCTTGTAGGCGGCGCGCGAGCGCATGCCCTCGGCCTGCGCCTTCTTCACGAAGGGGTCGGAGAAGTGTTCCTTGAGCCAGCGCTGGCTGCTTTTGCTGCGGGTAGCCATTGAAAATAGGGGCTGATGGGGTCCTCATGATACCCTGATCGCCCCATTCAACCGTGTTTTCCTGCATGTCCATCGCCCTGACCGCCTCCCAGACCCGTTTCCTGCGCGGCCAAGCCCACGACCTGAAGGCCCTGCTGCAGACCGGCGGCAAGGGTGTGACCCCGGCCTTCATCGCGGAGCTGAACGAAGTGCTGGAGCGCCACGAACTGGTCAAGGTGAAGGTCGCCGCAGAGGATCGCGACGCCCGTGACGCGATGATCGGCGAGATCGTCGAAGCTACCGGGAGTGCACTGGTGCAGCGCATCGGCCACGTCGCGGTGCTGTACCGCCCGAGCAAGGAACAGCGTCAGATCGTGCTGCCGCGCGGCTGATCGTCCCACCGTCATGCAGCTGAACCACGAACCGCCGGATTACGCCTACAGCCTGCGCGCCGCCGATGGCCGCTCGGCCAAGGTGAATGACCAGGTGCTGGGCGGCAGTTTCTTCCTCACCCCGGACCAACTGGTCACGCACTGGCCGGTGGCAAGTGCCGCCGCGCTGCAGCTGGCGGACCTGGAGCCGATCCTGGCGCTGAACCCGGCGCTGATCGTGCTGGGCACGGGTGACCGTCAGGTGTTCCCGCCTGCGGTGGTGATGGCCGCCTGCCTGTCGCGTGGCATCGGCCTGGAGGTGATGAACAATCCGGCCGCCGCGCGCACCTTCAACATCCTGGCCGGCGAAGGCCGCAAGGTCGCCGCCGCCTTCATCCTGGAAGGCTGAATTCGAGGCGCCGGGTGCCGCCCGGCGCTAGCTGCGCGAAGGCGTGCAGCGGAACGCGGAGAACGCCTGCAGCCGACCGATCAGGTTGCCGCCCTGCCCCCAGCGGATTTCCATGACCTGCCAGTCCTGGCCCTGCCGCTGCAGCAGGACCCGGTCGGTCCAGCGATAGTCACCCACCGCCAGATCGACCGGGACCCACGTGGCGTTGCCGGTGGATCCGGGCATTCCCACGCTCACCGTCTGCGGTCGATCCGGCGCCATCAGGTAGGGACTCTGGTCGAGCATGTGCGGCTTCTCGTCAGGCGCAGCCAGTGTGGTACATGCCCGCTCGTAAGCGCGCTGCGCCTCGACCGCTGAGCGCAGGGCATCGCCCAGCAGCGGCGCAATGGCCGCGTCGTCCGACGCCGGCGCCTGGACGACAGCGTACAGGCGGGTAACCACCTCGCGCGGATCGGTGCTGGCGGCGGCCAGCGGCGCGACGATGAGCAGCGGCAGGAAGACGGCGAAGCGGCTCATACGGCACCGGGTTGGCTGGGTGCGCAGCAGCATGCCGCGTTCCGCGCCCGTCGGGAAGGTTGAGATACGTCTCTCAAACGCGCGCCTCGCCCGGCCCGACGCCACCAGGCGAGGACGCCGGGCGCGGCTCGGCGCTTGCGCATCCGGCGATCAACGCGCCGGGAGGTATTGCTGCGGGTCGACCGGCTTGCCGTTCTAGCGGGTGAGCTGACGGCGCTTGCGGCCCATGGGCCGTGCCGTCGGTGAACGCCCGGCGCGCTGCGCCGGGCCGGGGATCCGCCCAGATGGCGAACCCGCGATCAACGCGCCGGGAGGTATTGCTGCGGGTCGACGGGCTTGCCGTTGTAGCGGGTGAGCTGACGGCGCTTGCGGCCCATGGGCCGTGCCGTCAGTGAACGCCCGGCGCGCTGCGCCGGGCCGGGGATCCGCCCAGATGGCGAACCCGCGATCAACGCGCCGGGAGGTATTGCTGCGGGTCGACCGGCTTGCCGTTGTAGCGGATCTCGAAGTGGACCATGTCGCGGTTCGCGCCGGTGCGGCCCATCTCGGCGATCTGCTCGCCTGCCTTCACGCTCTGCCCTTCGTTCACCAGGCGCTTGCGGTTGTGGCCATAGGCCGACAGCCACTGGTCGCTGTGCTTGATGATGATCAGCTCGCCGTAGCCGACCAGGCCGGCGCCGGAGTACACCACCACACCGTTGGCGGCGGCCTTGACCGGCTGGCCGCTGGTACCGGCGATGTCCACGCCCTGCTTGGTCGCATCGCCGGCAACGTAGCGGCCGACGATGGCGCCATCGGCCGGCCAGCGCCAGGCGATATTGCTCTTCACCGGACCGGCCGGTGCCGGGGTCGGCGCAGTACTGCCAGCGCTGCTGCCACCCGGGCGCGGCGCAGTGACCACCGTGGTCGGCGCACGACCACCGCCCGCACCCGGCGGATACAGGCGGATCACCTGGCCCGGGTAGATGGTCGAAGGATTGTCCAGGCTGTTCCACGCGATCAGGTCGGCCGGCGTGATGTCATGGATGCGGGCCAGCGCATAGATGGTGTCGCCTTTGCGCACCACCACGGTCTGCCCGGGCTTGGGCACCGAGGTCTTCGGCGTGGTCACCGCACCGCCGGCACTGCCGCCGCCCGGGCGGACCACGGTGGCGGTGCCGCAGGCGGCCAGGGTGGAAACCAGCAACGCCAGCGCGCCGATGCGCACTCCCTTGCTCAGACGATCAGGACTCATGCGAACTTCGACCTCCATACAAGCCAGGCGATCAGCACCACCACCAGCGCGGTGGCAATCCAGCCCAGCGGTTCAATCCAGCGACGCAATGCCGCTTCGGCACGCGCACCACCGATACGGATCACCGCAGCCAGCACGAACACGCGCTTGCCGCGACCGATCAGCATGCTCAACAGATACTGCGGCATCGGCACGCCGACGATACCCGATGCCCACGTGAAGACCTTCATCGGGATCGGCATGAAGCCGCCCAGCACCAGGAAGGTGAACACCGCCCACGGCGATTCGGCCATCTTCGCCTGCACGGTGGTAATGCCCTGTTCGATCGCAGGCAACATGCCCAGCGCTTCGAACAGTGGCTTGATCGCCTCGAAGGCGTAATGCCCCAGCGCGTAGCCGACCAGTGCGCCGACCATCGAGCCCGCCAGGCTGAGGGTGGCGAACCACCAGCCCCGCTTGGGCTGGGCCACGCACATCGGCGCCAGCATCACCTCCGGCATCACCGGGAAGATGATGGCTTCGAAGAAACTCAACACCGTCAGGTAGGTCGGCGCGCGTTCGTGCGCCGCCCACTTCATCGCCCGCTCGTACAGCGGCCCGAAAATCTTCATGCAACCCTGCTCCGTGGATTAGTCGAGCATGCCAGACAGCAGCGGCACGAACGTGACCGGCGCCAGCACGCGTTGTTCGATGCTGCCATCGGGTTTGCGGTCCAGCTGCACCAGCGACTGCCCGCCCGGGCCACCGACCGGTGCGACCAGACGCCCGCCTTCGGCCAGCTGCCCGACCAGTTCGTCGACCAGCGCCGGCGCCGCGGCAGTGACCACGATGGCATCGAACGGACCGTGCTCGGCCCAGCCAGCGCGGCCGTCGTCATGCTTGGTGCGGATGTTCATGCCCAACGCACGGAAGCGCTTGCGCGCCTGGCGCAGCAGGTCGCCGATCCGTTCCACGGTGTAGACCTCCAGGCCCAGCGCGCCGAGGATGGCGGCCTGGTAGCCGGAACCGGTGCCGACTTCCAGCACCCGCTTCGGCGCGACCTGGAGGACCGCCTCGGTCATCCGCGCAACCACCCAGGGCTGCGAGATCGTCTGCCCGTGGCCGATCGGCAGCGCGGTGTCCTCATAGGCACGCGACGCCAGCGCTTCATCAATGAACAGATGGCGCGGCACCACGCGGATCGCATTCAAGGTGGACTCATCGGCGATGCCGGCCTCGCGCAGGCGGTCGACCAGGCGGTCACGCACGCGCTGCGAGGTCATGCCGATACCCACGGCCTCCGGCTGCAGTCGCAGGCGCGGACTCATGCCGGCTGGTCCAGCGCGGCGCTGAGGCCGCCGACCCAGCTGGCCACCTTTTCCAGGGCCTGGTAGCGGGTCAGGTCCACCTGGATCGGCGTGATCGAGATATGGCCGGTGCGCACGGCGTGGAAGTCGGTACCGGGGCCGGAGTCCTGCTCGCGGCCGGCCGGGCCGATCCAGTACACCTCGTTGCCGCGCGGATCCTTCTGCGCGATGCAGCCCTCGGCGCGGTGCCGGTTGCCGAGACGGGTGACCTCGAAGCCCTTCACCTCGCTCCACGGCAGGTCCGGCACGTTGACATTGAGGATGGTGTCGGCCGGCAGCGGATCGGCCTTGAGCCGGGTGACGATCTCCACCGCCGCGCGCGCCGCGGTTTCGTAGTGCTTCGGATCGTGGTTGCGGCTGACCAGCGACACCGCCACGGCGGGCAGTCCAAGGAAGCGACCTTCCATCGCTGCCGAGACGGTGCCGGAATAGATCACGTCGTCGCCGAGATTGGCGACATTGTTGATGCCGGACACGACAATGTCGGGCTCGAACTCAAGCAGGCCGGTCAACGCCAGATGCACGCAGTCGGTCGGTGTACCTGCCACCGAAACGGTGTAATGGTCGATGCGCTTGAGCCGGATCGGCAGGTCCAGGGTCAGCGAATTGCTGGCACCGGAGCGGTCGCGGTCGGGCGCGACCACCGTGACTTCGTGTCCAGCCTCGCGCAGCACCGAGGCAAGCATCCGGATGCCTGCGGCGTCGACGCCATCGTCATTGCTGACCAGGATTCGCATCTTCGATTTAACCGCTTGATTTTCCAAGAATTCGATTCCGTCACCGTGCAGTGTGGGCGGGACCGTCGCGCTCCCCTGCGGAAGCCGTCGACCCTGCAAGGGCATCGTCTATTGTGCCGCATGCGGGCCGCCGGTCCTACCCTGCCGGCGGTCACGACCGGCATCGAACCGTCATAGGCAGACCTGCGCCGGCGGTTTACCCTGTGCGCATGTCGCACCCTGAAGACGAAGATCCCGCCGCGCTGTTCCGTGCGGCCATCGGCGCAGTGACGCCGCTGCGCAAGGATGCCGAGCCGGCGCCTGCCGCGCCCCGGCCGAAACCACGCGCGCGGATGGCCGAACGTGACGAGGCCGAGGCAGCCGGCGAGTTCGCCCGGCTGCTGCGCGACAGTACTCCGCTGGAAGCTGGCGACGTGGCCAGCTATCGCCGCGACAACCTGCCGCCGCGCCTGTTCCAGCGCCTCAAGCGCGGCCAGTACTCGGTGCAGGACGAGCTGGACCTGCACGGTGCCACCGCCGCGCAGGCCGAAGCCCTGCTGCGCCAGTTCCTGCTCGAAGCGCATGCCCATGAGTATGGCTGCGTGCGCATCATCCATGGGAAGGGACTGCAGTCCGACGGCGGCGCGCCGGTGCTGAAGAACCTGGTCGACCGCCTGCTGCGGCTGCGCAACGACGTGCTGGCGTTCCATTCGGCGCCGACCGGCCAAGGCGGGACCGGCGCGGTACTGGTGCTGCTGGCACGGCGCTGAAAAAAGGGACGCCGTGTGTCCAGGTAGAGTCGACTGTCAGTCGACTGCTCTTCCAGCGGCAAGCGAATACCCCGCGCTGCGCGCGCAAGTCGACTGACAGTCGACTCTACCGCGCGCCCTGCTCAGGCCTGCGACGCGTCTTCGACGGGGCCGAGTTCGTGCAGTACGGCAGTGGCGTAGCAGCCCGGCGGCAGCGCGAACGAGAGTTCAAGTACATCACTGGCCAGCCACTGATGCTGCAGCAATGCCGGGCGCAGGCGCAGCGCGCGCCGTTCCTGCTTCAACCGCGCCTCTTCCAGGCCGGCCCGCAGCGCCTTCGATTCGTCGTCGTCCAGCGCGGCCAGCTCCAGCGCGCGTGCGGCATCGGCGCTGCGCAGCTCGCCCTCGCCCCACAGCGGCGCGCTGGGATGGATGTCGAAACGCGCCAGTCGCTCGGCCAGCACATCGGTGTACGGCTCGGGACCGAACACGCTGCGGCTGCCGTCGAGCATCCACACTTCACCCTGCAGCGGCTGATCCCAGTTGCCCTGCTCCACGCGCGCGGCGAGCACGCGGTTGAACAGCGCCGAACGGGCAGCCGACAGCAACAGCGAACGCTGGTCCTTGCGCATGCGGCGACCACCGAACATCGCCAGTGCCGCTGGCACGTTGCCGCCATCGCGCCCGAAGCGCTGTTCGCCGAACCAGTTCGGCAGGCCGCGTTCGGCAATCTGCTGCAGGCGTTCGCTGATTGCGGCGGCATCACCCCGCACCTCGCGCAGCACCAGCCTGAAGCGGTTGCCGGCCAGTGCGCCGCGCTGCAGCTTGCGGTTGTGCCAGGTCGCGTCGAGCACCTCGATCTCGTCGCTGGCCAAACCGGCCAGGTCCGGTGCGATGCGCTTGGGCAGGTGCACGCTGAAACGCTGGGTGGTGACCGCGTTGCGATCCTTCATGCCGGCATAGCTCACAGCCATCTCCGGCAGGCCCGCCCACGTGGCCAGCCGCTTGGCCACATGCACGGTGTTGGCACCGCGCTTGCGGATGTGCAGCAGCAGGTGCTCGCCTTCGCCGGTGGCCTCGAACGCCGGCAACTCGTCCACCTGGAAATCCTCCGGCGTGGTGCGGATGCGAGCCGACAGCAACGGCGCACCAAATGCCAACGGCAGCGGGATCATGCCGCCACCAGCAACACGACCGCCTGTGCGGCGATGCCTTCGCCACGGCCGGTGAAACCGAGCTTCTCCGACGTGGTGGCCTTGACGCTGACCGCATCCAGCGGCAGCTGCAGCAGGCCGCCGATGCGCTCGCGCATGGCCAGCGCATGCGGGCCGACCTTCGGACGCTCGCAGATCACCGTGATGTCGGTGTTGCCGACGCGCCAGCCCCGCTCGCGCAGCAGGCCGTCGCAGTGGCGCACGAAGTCACTGCTGTCGGCACCCTTCCAGCGGTCGTCACTCGGCGGGAAGTGCTGGCCGATGTCACCCAGCGCCAGCGCACCGAGCATCGCGTCGCACAGGGCATGCAGGATCACGTCGCCGTCGCTGTGCGCGAGCACGCCGCAGCTGTGCGGCACGTTTACCCCACCGAGCATGATGTGATCGCCCTCACCGAAGGCATGGACGTCGTAGCCCTGGCCGATGCGGACGGGCGGGAACGGTGCGGTGCTCATGGATGCAACCCTTGCAGCAGGGCCGCGCGGGCGGTCAGCCGGCGCGGCGGGAAAGTACGAATTCGAACCGGTCGAGATCGGCCGGAGTGGTGACCTTGAAGTTGTCCTCGCTGCCTTCCACCAGCAGCGGGCGCTGGCCCTGGCGCTCCATGGCCATGGCCTCGTCGGTGACTTCGACACCGGCGGCAGCGGCTTCGGACAGCGCGCGGCTGAGCTGGTGGCGGCGGAACAGCTGCGGCGTCAATGCACGCCACAGGCGCTCGCGCGGCTCGGTGCCATCGATGCCACCGTCGTCGCCGGCGCGCTTGAGGGTGTCGCGCACCGGTGCGGCCAGGATCGCCCCGACCGGGTCGGCACGACCGACTTCAAGCAGGCGGCCAAGGTCGGCCAGCGACAGGTTGGGCCGGGCCGCATCATGGACCAGCACGAACTCATCGGCGCGCACCGAATCCGGCAGCGCCTGCAGCCCGGCCAGCACCGAGGCGGCACGGGTTGCGCCACCGATGCAGGTCCGTACCGGCTTGCCGGCCCACTCATTCCAGCCGGGCCAGTCCGCATCGTCCTGGCCGATCACCACCATTGCCCCGGCCACGGCCGGGTGCGCCAGCAGGGCGTCCAGGGTATGGGCAAGCAGGATCTGCCCGCCCGCCTGCAGGTACTGCTTGGGCAGCGGCGCGCCGAAGCGGGTGCCGCGGCCTGCGGCCGGAACCACCACCCAGATCGCCGCGCTCATGGCACATCCGCCGGGTGTTCGCCCGCCGGCGCGTTGGCCCCTGCAGCAGGCTGCGCCGGAGCGACCGGCGCATCCTCGACCACGCGGTAGAACTTCTCGCCGGGCTTGATCATGCCCAGCTCGCTGCGCGCGCGCTCCTCGATGGCGGACTGGCCTTCCTTGAGGTCCTTCACTTCGGCAGCCAGCGCGTCGTTGCGCTGCTGCAGGCCCTCATTGTCCCGCTCCTGGTTGGCGACCTGGGCTTCGAGCATCATCACTTCGCCCGAATTGCCCGGACCGAACCAGAAGCGGTACTGCAGCCAGCCCAGCAACAGGGCCAGCACCAGCAGCATCCAGCGCCAGTCGCGCATCGGCTCAGCGCTTCAGCGAAACGAACGCGTCACGACCGGCGTAACGCGCGCCGGCGCCGAGGGCTTCCTCGATGCGCAGCAGCTGGTTGTACTTGGCCACGCGATCGCTGCGGCACAGCGAACCGGTCTTGATCTGGGTGGCGGTGGTGGCCACGGCGATGTCGGCGATGGTGGTGTCTTCGGTTTCGCCCGAGCGGTGCGAGACCACGGCGGCATAGCCGGCGCGGTCGGCCATGGCGATCGCTTCCAGGGTTTCGCTGAGCGTGCCGATCTGGTTGACCTTGATCAGGATCGCGTTGGCGGTGCCCGAATCGATGCCTTCCTGGAAGATCTTCGGGTTGGTCACGAACAGGTCGTCACCGACCAGCTGCACCTTCTTGCCGATGCGGTCGGTCAGCAGCTTCCAGCCGGCCCAGTCATTCTCGGCCAGGCCATCTTCGATCGTGATGATCGGGTACTGCGCGGCCCAGTCGGCGAGGAAGTCGACGAACTGCTCGGAGGTCAGGCGCTTGTTCTCGCCGACCAGGTTGTACTTGCCGTTCTCGAAGAACTCGCTGGAGGCCACGTCCAGGCCCAGCAGCACGTCTTCACCGGCGGTGTAGCCGGCCTTGCCGATCGCTTCGAGGATGGTGTCGAGTGCTTCGACGTTGCTGCGGAAGTCCGGCGCGAAACCGCCCTCGTCGCCCACCGCCGTGCTCAGGCCGTGGCCCTTCAGCACCGACTTCAGCGAATGGAAGATTTCGGTACCGGCACGCAGCGCTTCGGAGAACGAGGTGAAGCCGACCGGCAGCACCATGAACTCCTGGAAGTCGACGTTGTTGTCGGCATGCGCGCCGCCGTTGATGATGTTCATCATCGGCACCGGCAGCGACGGGGTCACCCCGGTCTTGGCCGCCAGGTACTGCCACAGCGCCTGCTTGTTCGACGCGGCAGCGGCGTGCGCGGCGGCCATCGAAACACCCAGCAGTGCGTTGGCGCCCAGCCGACCCTTGTTCTCGGTGCCGTCCAGATCGATCAGTCGACGGTCGAGGCCGGCCTGGTCGGTGGCTTCGAAGCCCTTCAGCGCGGCGGCAATCGTGGTGTTGACGTTGTCGACGGCCTTGCGCACGCCCTTGCCCAGGTAACGGGTCTTGTCGCCGTCACGCAGCTCGACCGCTTCCTTGGTGCCGGTCGAGGCGCCGGAGGGAACCGCGGCGCGACCGAACGATCCGTCCTCCAGGATGACTTCGGCTTCCAGCGTGGGGTTGCCACGGCTGTCGAGGATTTCACGGGCGTGGATGCTGCGGATCGTACTCATGGTCGGGCCGGTTACCTGTCTGGAGAGGGGGCGACAAAACGAATGCCGCGTGATTATCCCCGGCTGCCCGCCACTTGCCAAATGGCGCGGGCGCCGTCAGGCCAGACTGGCCCAGCAACGCGCCGCCAGCGCCGGCGCGATCAGACCCCGGGCCGATCACGCCTTGCCAGGGTCGCATTCATCAGAGCAGCCCGGAGAACAGGGCGCCGAGCCACAGCGAGAGCAGGATGATCGCCAGGCCGGCCGCCACCTTGCCACGGTTCAGGCGCCACGCCAGTCCGGCGGCAGCGATGCAGCCCACGGCCGCCACCAACTCCCCGATCAGCAGCGCGATGAAGCAGGCGCGCAGGTTGAAGCCGCTGCCACCATCACCCGGCGGGCGCACGGACGCGGCGCCGATCAGCACCAGCCCGAACATGCCCGCGGTGAACAGCACGGCCAGGCCCAGCGCGATCAGGCCCCACGGCCACTGCCTCCAGTGCCGGCGCTGACGCTGGCTTTCCAGCGCCAGCCACGGGTCACGGCTCACGCAAAGCGCGAGAAGCCGTGCTTCTTGGTGACCGCGTCGAGCTCCATCAGGGTCTCGAGCAGTGCTTCCATCTGGTCCAGCGGCCACGCATTGGGGCCATCGGACAGGGCCTTGGACGGATCCGGATGGGTCTCGGCGAACAGGCCGGAGATGCCCACTGCCACTGCAGCGCGCGCCAGCACCGGCACGTGCTCGCGCTGGCCACCGGAACTGGTGCCCTGCCCGCCCGGCAGCTGCACCGAATGGGTGGCATCGAACACCACCGGGCAACCGGTATCGCGCATCACCGCCAGCGAGCGCATGTCACTGACCAGGTTGTTGTAGCCGAAGCTGGCACCGCGCTCGCAGACCATGATCTGCTCGTTGCCGGTGGCCTTGGCCTTCTCCACGACCGGCTTCATGTCCCACGGCGCCAGGAACTGGCCCTTCTTGATGTTGACCGGCTTGCCGGCCGAGCACACCTTGCGGATGAAGTCGGTCTGGCGGACCAGGAACGCCGGGGTCTGCAGCACATCCACCACCGAGGCCACTTCGTCCATCGGGGTGTATTCGTGGACGTCGGTCAGCACCGGCACGCCGATCTGCTTCCTGACCTCGCCCAGGACCTTCAGGCCCTCTTCCATGCCCGGGCCGCGGAACGCGGTGCCCGAGGTGCGGTTGGCCTTGTCGAAGCTGGACTTGAAGATGAAGTTGACGCCGAGCTTGTCGGTGATTTCCTTCAGCTTGCCGGCGGTATCGAGCTGCAGCTGCATCGACTCGATCACGCAGGGTCCGGCGATCAGGAACAGGGGCTGGTCCAGCCCGACCTCGAATCCACACAGTTTCATGGCGTTTCCTTGTTGTCCGCGGCACCGGCCGGGCCGGTGCGCTGGGGGTTTAAGCATGCAGGATGGGGGCCGAAGCCCCCATTCACAAGTCAGGCGCGCGCTTCGGAAAGCAGCTTGCCGCCCGCCTTGCGCTCGCGCGCGGCACGGATGAAACCGATGAACAGCGGATGGCCGTCACGCGGCGTGGACAGGAATTCCGGGTGCGCCTGGCAGGCCAGGAACCACGGATGGGTATCGCGCGGCAATTCGACCACTTCCACCAGCGTGTCATCCATCGACTTGCCAGCGATCACCAGCCCCGCATCTTCCAGCTGGGTGCGGTAGCGGTTGTTGAACTCGTAGCGGTGGCGATGGCGCTCGGCGACCACGTCCTTGCCGTACAGCTCACGGGCCAGCGTGCCCGGCTTCAGGCGCTGCTCCTGCAGGCCAAGGCGCATGGTGCCGCCAAGATCGCTCTTGTCGTCACGCTTCTCGACATCGCCGCTGGCGGTGCGCCATTCGGTGATCAGGCCGATCACCGGGTTCGGCGACTGGCGGTCGTTCTCGGTACTGTTGGCGCCTTCCAGGCCGACCACGTTGCGCGCGTAATCGACGACGGCCGCCTGCATGCCGTAGCAGATGCCGAAGTACGGCACGTGCTGCTCGCGGGCGAACTTCGAGGTCAGCACCTTGCCTTCGAAACCACGGTCACCGAAGCCGCCCGGCACCAGGATGCCGTCGACATCGGCCAGTGCGGCCATGTCGGTGCCTTCCAGATCCTGTGCTTCCAGCCACTTCAGGTTGACCTTGGTGCGCTGGCGCAGGCCGCCGTGCTTCAGTGCTTCGCCGACCGACTTGTAGGCATCCTGGTGATCCACGTACTTGCCGACCACGGCGATGGTGACTTCATCCAGCGGATGCAGGGTCGCATCGACTGCGTCCTCCCACATCGACAGATCGACCGGACCGGCCTTGTCAGCCAGCTTCAGCTGGTTGACCACGATCTCGTCCAGGCCCTGCGCGTGCAGGCCCGACGGAATGCGATACAGCACGTCGACGTCCGGCACGCTGATCACCGCGCGCTCGGAGACGTTGGTGAACTGGGCGATCTTGCGGCGCTCCGAATCCGGCACGGTCTGTTCGGAGCGGCACAGCAGCACGTCCGGCTGGATGCCGATCGAGCGCAGTTCCTTCACCGAATGCTGGGTCGGCTTGGTCTTCAGCTCACCCGCGGCGCCGATGTACGGCACCAGGGTGAGGTGCATGAACAGCGCCTTCTCCGGGCCGCGCTCGGTGCGCACCTGGCGGATCGCTTCCAGGAACGGCAGCGACTCGATGTCGCCGACGGTACCGCCGATCTCGACCAGCGCGACGTCGTAGCCCTCGGTGGCCTCATCGATGCAGCGGCGGATCTCGTCGGTGATGTGCGGAATGACCTGCACGGTCGCGCCGAGGTAATCACCACGACGCTCCTTGCGGATCACGTTCTCGTAGATGCGACCGGTGGTGACCGAGTTCTTGCGGCTCAGGCGGGTACGCACGAAGCGCTCATAGTGGCCCAGGTCGAGGTCGGTCTCGGCACCGTCGTCGGTGACATAGACCTCGCCGTGCTGGAACGGACTCATCGTGCCCGGGTCCACGTTGATGTACGGGTCGAGCTTCATCATCGTGACCTTCAGGCCACGGGCTTCGAGAATGGCGGCCAGCGACGCGGCGGCAATGCCTTTGCCGAGCGAGGACACCACGCCGCCGGTTACGAAAATCAAGGGAGTCATGGCTGCAAGCATCCTGTCTGGAAATGGAAAACGGCAGCGCCACGCGCCGCCGGAGGGCGGGCATGGTGCTCAGAGGGGGTTTTCCGGTTCGCTGGAACAGCGAGGGAGTTGCGGATCCGCACGGCAAGCGCCGGACGGGGACCACCGTGCGAGGTCGGGGCGGCCGTGCCGGCCACATCGACCGTCACCTGCGACCCGCATTGCTGGCGGCCACGCTTGGCCGTGCCAGCCCATTCGCAAAGGGTGGACACGCACTTACTCCCGGAAAGCCATAGTTTACAGATTGATGGCCGCCAACCCAAGGGGCAGACGCCACGTTCCTCAAAAGAAACGCCCCGCTGGGCGGGGCGTTCCGGAGCGCAGCCCTTGTCGCAAGGGCGTCTGGCAGGCTGCGGGATCAGCGCTTCTTGCGCGCTTCCTCTTCCTCTTCCTGCTGCGGGGCCGGCTGGCCCTGCGCCTTCATTTCGGCATTGGCCTGGGCACGGCGCTTGGCCTTGGCGTCGGCCTCGGCCTGCGCCTTGTCGGCCTGGTCACCCTGCTGGGGGGCCGGCTGGCCGGCGTTCTGCGCCACCACCAGCGGCACTGCAACGGCGGCAGCGGCCAGGATCGCAATGGTCAGCAACTTCTTCATGGAGTCCTCCTCGCGGTATGGCTGGGATGTGCGGGCGCCGGCGTTCAGAATCCAGCGGCTGTCATTTTACCCCCTCCCCGCCATCGAGGCTGAACCGCAGGCGTGCAAAATCGCCGTCCAGACCGCACACTTGCGCGTCGCTCCGCGCTTTAGAACATAGATGAACGCCCGCTATAACGCCGCCGATATTGAAGTCCTGTCCGGCCTTGACCCGGTCAAGCGCCGTCCCGGCATGTACACCGACACCGCGCGCCCGAACCACCTGGCGCAGGAAGTGATCGACAACTCGGTGGACGAGGCCCTCGCCGGCCACGCCCGCTCGATCGAGATCACCCTGTACAAGGACGGCAGCGTGGAGGTCAGCGATGACGGCCGCGGCATGCCGGTGGACATCCATCCGGAAGAGAAGATCCCCGGCGTCGAGCTGATCCTCACCCGCCTGCATGCCGGCGGCAAGTTCAGCAACAACAACTACACCTTCTCCGGCGGCCTGCACGGCGTCGGCGTCAGCGTGGTCAACGCGCTGTCGACCCTGGTGGAGGTGCACATCAAGCGCGAAGGCGCCGAGCACCGCATCACCTTCCGCAACGGCGATCGCGCCACGCCGCTTGAAGTGGTCGGCAGCGTCGGCAAGAAGAACACCGGTACCCGCGTGCGCTTCTGGCCGGACCCGAAGTACTTCGATACGCCGAAGTTCGCGGTGCGCGCGTTGAAGCACCTGCTGCGCGCCAAGGCCGTGCTGTGCCCGGGCCTGACCGTGAAGCTGACCGACGAAGCCACCGGTGAAGTCGATACCTGGTACTACGAGGACGGCCTGCGCGATTACCTGAAGCTGGAACTGGGCGAACGCGAATCGCTGCCGGCCGACCTGTTTGTCGGCAACCTCAAGAAGGACACCGAGGTGGTGGACTGGGCCGTGGCGTGGCTGCCGGAAGGCGAGCTGGTGCAGGAAAGCTACGTCAACCTGATCCCCACCGCCCAGCATGGCACCCATGTCAACGGCCTGCGTACCGGCCTGACCGAGGCGCTGCGCGAGTTCTGCGACTTCCGCAACCTGCTGCCGCGCGGCGTCAAGCTGGCCCCGGAGGACGTGTGGGACCGCGTGTCGTTCGTGCTGTCGCTGAAGATGACCGACCCGCAGTTCAGCGGCCAGACCAAGGAACGCCTGTCCTCGCGCCAGGCGGCCGGCTTTGTCGAGGGCGCCGCCCACGACGCCTTCAGCCTGCTGCTGAACCAGAACGTGGAACTGGGCGAGAAGATCGCGCAGATCGCCATCGAGCGCGCCAGTGCACGCCTGAAGACCGAGAAGCTGGTCGTCCGCAAGAAGGTCACCCAGGGCCCGGCCCTGCCCGGCAAGCTGGCTGACTGCATCAGCCAGGACCTGTCCCGCACCGAGCTGTTCCTGGTCGAGGGTGACTCGGCAGGTGGCAGTGCCAAGCAGGCGCGCGACAAGGACTTCCAGGCGATCCTGCCGCTGCGCGGCAAGATCCTCAATACCTGGGAAGTCTCGTCCAACAGCGTGCTGGCCTCGGAAGAAGTGCACAACCTGGCCGTGGCCATCGGCTGCGACCCGGGCAAGGACGACATCACCGGCCTGCGCTACGGCAAGGTGGTGATCCTGGCCGACGCGGACTCCGACGGCCTGCACATCGCAACCCTGCTGACCGCGCTGTTCCTGAAGCACTTCCCGGCGCTGGTCGATGCCGGCCACGTGTTCGTGGCGATGCCGCCGCTGTTCCGCATCGATGTGGGCAAGCAGGTGTTCTACGCCCTGGACGAGGAAGAAAAGCGTTCGATGCTGGACAAGATCGAGCGCGAGAAGATCAAGGGCGCGGTCAACGTCACCCGCTTCAAGGGCCTGGGCGAGATGAACCCGAACCAGCTGCGCGAGTCGACCATCCACCCGGATACGCGCCGCCTGGTGCAGCTGACGGTGGACGATGGCGAACAGACCCGCTCGCTGATGGACATGCTGCTGGCCAAGAAGCGTGCCTCCGACCGCAAGGGCTGGCTGGAGTCGAAGGGCGACCTCGCCTCCCTGGAAGTCTGATACCGGCGTGGGGTCGGATCCGTTTCCTGACAGGAAACGGCTCTGACCCGGTTGCCCGGTAGTGCCGGCCGCTGGCCGGCAACCTCGACGGCCGGCCAGCGGCCGGCACTACCGGTTCATGCGCCCTTGGCATTACGCCCCCATCGGCAAACCCGGCAGCGCCATAATGCGCGTCCACCCGTGTGGACCATCGTATTGGCCAGCCACTCGCTGCTGTTCCCCGGCCTGCCGCTGCACAGTGCACGGCTGGTCCTGAGCCCGATCCGCCGTGACGACGCCGCCGCGCTGTTCACGCTGCAGTCCAACCCCGACGTGATGCGCTGGTGGAACCATCCGGCCTGGACACGCCAGGCCGAAGCACGCGCGCAGATCGACGATGATCTGGCCGCCCAAGCCATCGGCAGCCAGCTGAAGCTGGCGGTGCGTGAATCGCTGGAGGGTCCGCTGCTGGGCATCTGCGTGGTGTTCGCGGTGGACCGCGATGCAGCGCGCGCCGAGATCGGCTACCTGCTGTCGCCTGATCGGCAGGGACAGGGCTACATGCACGAGGCCCTGCAACAGGTGCTGGCCTACCTGTTCCGCACCCTGCACCTGCATCGGGTGGAAGCCGAGATCGATCCGCGCAATGCGCCATCCGCGCACGTGCTCGAACGCCTCGGCTTCCATCGCGAAGGCGTGCTGCGCCAGCGCTGGCGGATCCAGGGAGAACTGGCCGACTCGGCCGTCTATGGCCTGCTGGCCGATGACGAAGCGGCCGCCACCCTGCCGGCTTGACCCAATCTGGCCAGTCGTGGCCGCAACGCCACGCCATGCCTTTGGACACATACGGCATGGGCTGCCACCGGCCTAGCATCGGAATCCCCTTCCGCTGCCGATCCGGTGCCATGAAGTCCCTGCTGCTCACTGCCGCGCTCTGCGTCGGCCTGCTCGTCGCCCCTGCCAGCGTGCTGGCGGCGCCCGACGCCGACCCCAAGCCCGACCCGAAAGACGAGAAGACCGAAGCGCCTGCGCTGCCCGCCGATGCCTCGGCCCGCCAGAGCATGCGCCTGGCAGGCCGCACGCTCGACTACACCGCCACCGTCGGCACCCTGCCGGTGCGCGATGCCAAGGGCAAGGTGATCGCCGATGTGGTGTTCACCGCCTATACGATGCCGGGCAAGGACCGGCCGGTGACCTTCGCGCTCAACGGCGGTCCCGGCGCGTCGTCGGTGTACCTCAACATGGGCGCGATCGGACCCAAGGTGGTGACCTTCGGCTCCGAGGGTGACAGCGCGTCGGCGCCGGCGACCCTGCACGACAACCCGGGTACCTGGCTGGACTTCACCGATCTGGTGTTCATCGATCCGGTCGGCACCGGCTTCAGCCGCGCGCGCATTGGCGACGAGGAAGCGAAAAAGCAGCTGTACAACCCTGCCGCCGACATCGAATACCTGTCGCGCTCGATCTACGACTGGCTGCTGCGCAACCAGCGCATGGCATCGCGCAAGTACCTGACCGGCGAGAGCTACGGTGGCTACCGTGGCCCGCGCATCACCCACTTCCTGCAGACCCGGCTGGGCGTGGCGATGAACGGCCTGGTGCTGGTTTCGCCCTACCTGAGCCCGACCCTGGAAGACAACGCCGACGTCTCGCCGATGGCGTGGATGCAGACGCTGCCGTCGATCGCTGCCGCGCACCTGGAGCGCCAGGGCAGGTTGACCGATGCGGCGATGCGTGAGGTGGTGGAGTACACCCGTGGCGACTACGCCACCGCATTGATGAAGGGCCGCAGCGATCCGCAGGCAACCGAGGCGATGCTGCGCCGGGTGACCGAGCTGACCGGGCTGGACCCGCAGTTCGTGCGCCGTGCCGGTGGCCGCCTGGAAACGCAGGCCTACCTGCGCGAGGTGTTCCGCGACAAGGGCACGCTGGGCAGCCGCTACGACTCCAACGTGACCGCGTTCGACCCATTCCCGAATGATCCGGAACAGCGCGCCAACGATCCGCTACTGGACAGCATCATCGCGCCGACCACCACGGCGATGGTCGACTTCGTGACACGCGTGGTCGGCTGGAAAGTAGATGCGCGCTACCAGGCGCTGAACTACGACGTGAACCGGCTGTGGGACCGCAATGGCGAACTGCGCCAGGGCGCGGTGACCCAGCTGCGCCAGGCAGTGGCGATCGACCCGCACCTGCAGGTGCTGATCGTGCATGGCTGGAACGACCTGTCGTGCCCGTTCATGGGATCGATCCTGACCGTGGACCAGATGCCGACGATGGGCAGCAATCCGGACCGGGTGCAGGTGCGCAGCTATCCGGGCGGGCACATGTTCTACAGCCGTGCCGACAGCCAGGCGGCGTTCCGCAAGGATGTGCAGGCCCTGTTCCAACGGAATTGAGGGGTTCGGCCGGGCCTGTGGCCCGGCACCCGCTGACAGCAACGGCAAGATCAACGGCAAAGCTGGCTTCGTGAGGGCTTGCGAGGCGGGGTGGATAGGCAGGGCACGCCGTAAACCCGTCCATGGGGGCTCGATGGCGCCATCCATGGCGCCAACGGTCCTGCCTATCCACCCCACCCCGCCGCTGACAGGTTCCTGCTGCTGTTGGTGCCGACCGTTGGTCGGCACGCTGGATACCGAAGAATGATCGACCATGAAAAAAGCCCGCCGGAATCCGGCGGGCTTTTTCGATTGTCGGGGTCAGATCCCTTTCCTCAGGGGAAGGGCTCTGACCCCAGGGCTGCGGGCATCAGGTCCAGCCGAACAGCTCGAACAGCTTCAGGATCAGGTAGGCGCAGCCGCCGGCCGCCGGGATGGTCAGGATCCAGGCCCAGACGATGCGCTCGATCACGCCGAACTTCAGCGAACGCGGGTTCTTGGCGAAACCGACGCCCATGATCGCGGTGGAGATGCTGTGCGTGGTCGAGACCGGCATGCCGAAGTGGGCCGCCAGGGTCAGGATGGTGGCCGAGCTGGTCTCCGCGGCGAAACCGTGGATCGGGTGCAGCTTGACCATCTTGTGGCCCAGGGTCTTGATGATCTTCCAGCCGCCCGAAGCGGTACCGGCCGCCATCACCACCGCACAGGTCAGCACGATCCACATCGCGATGCCGTCACCGGCATGCGCGTCCGGGTGCATGAAGGCCAGCCAGGACGGCAGGTCATCCAGTGCGCCGGTGGCTTCGGCACCGATCAGGGTCATGGCGATGATGCCCATCGTCTTCTGGGCGTCGTTGTGGCCGTGGGCAAAGCCCATGTAGGCCGCCGACGCGATCTGCGCCTTGCCGAAGAACGCGTTGACGATGCGCGGACGGGCCAGGCGGCCGATGGCGCCACCGACCTTGGCCAGGCCGGCAATCAGCGCCCACAGCAGCACCATCACCACGATGCCGAGCAGGAAACCGGCGATCGGCGAGGTGATCATCGGCACGAACACCTTCCACAGCAGGCCCTTGTTCTGCGCCCAGCTGCCCAGGCGCTCGGACCAGATCAGCGCGTCCCAGTTGTTGTGGGCCGCGGCCAGGCCGGCACCGCAGAGGCCACCGATCAGCGCGTGCGAGGACGAGGACGGCAGGCCCTTCCACCAGGTGATCAGGTTCCAGATGATGCCGCCCAGCAGGGCGCACAGGATCACCTGCGGGGTGACCTCGACCACGTTGGTGTTGAGCAGGCCCGAGGCGATGGTCAACGCCACCGCGGTGCCGGTCAGCGCACCGATGAGGTTCATGAAGGCGGCCAGCATCACCGCCCAGCCGGGCGAGAGCACCTTGGTCGCCACCACGGTGGCAATGGAGTTGGCAGTGTCGTGGAAGCCGTTGATGAACTCGAAGACGAGCGCGGCCAGGATCACCACCAGGACAAGGGTCAACATGCGGCGGCGTCCGTCAGCTGTTCTTCAACACGATCTGGTACGCCACCACGCCGGCCTCGCGGCAGCGGTCGATGGCCTTTTCCAGGATCTCGAAGAATTCCTTCAGCAGGAACATCTGCAGGTTGTCCAGGCGGCCCGAATAGATGTCGCGGTACAGCTCGAGCATCAGGCGGTCGGCCTCGTTCTCCAGCGAGCGCAGCTTCTCGTTAAGCGCGGTCATCCGGTCCAAGTTCATGTGGCGCAGGTCTGCCACCATCTCCACCACCACGCCGGCGGCCTGTTCCAGCATCGCCGCGCGCGGCGCGAAGTCGATGTGCTCCAGGTGGGTCGTGGCCAGCGAATAGCGATCGGCGAACTTCTCGATCTGCTTCGGAATCTTGTACAGCGCCGAGCCCAGCGCTTCGATGTCTTCGCGCTCGATCGGGGTCATGAAGCTGTCCACCAGCGCCTGGCTGATCTTGTCCGAGGCGGCGCGTTCGCGCAGGCGGGCCAGCTTGAAGGCGTCCAGCGCGGGCTGGCGATCGGCCTCGCGCAGCATGGAATGCAGTGCCTTGGCGGCGTCGGAAGCCGCGACGGCAGCCTCATCGAGCAGGGTGTAGAACTGTTTGCCGGAACCGAAAATGGTCTGCAGAGAGAACATTGAGAAACCTGTCAGCCGTCGCGGGAAGGACGGCACCAGACGGAATTATGACGGCTAGATGACCATCACGGGTATCCCCGCCCCCTTTCGGGGCGCCGGAACCCCCAACCTGAACAGGCGGTTGCCACCCTGCCACGCCCCTTTGCTAAGATGCCAGCGCGCCTTCGGGCGCACCTTATGGACGACGACCCTTATCCCCCTGCGCCGCGCCGGACCCCGTTCCTGAGCGCCTGCCGCCATCGCAAGCACCCGCCCTCCCTGCCACCAACCGGGGACGACGCCCGTGTTTGAAATGATCCTGATTGTCTTCGCGCTTGTTCTGCTGAACGGCTTCTTCGCCATGTCCGAGATGTCGGTCATGACCTCGCGCAAGAGTCGCCTGAAGCAGATGGCTGCCACCTCCAAGCGCGCGGCCAAGGCGCTGGAGCTGTCGGAGAAGCCGGAGAGCTTCCTGTCCACCGTGCAGATCGGCATCACCGTGATCGGCGTGCTGACCGGCTACCTCGGCGGTGAGGCGCTGGGCGAGGCCTTCGCCGGCTGGATCCAGGGGCTGATGCCGGGGTTTGCGTACGCGGGCAACATCGGTACCGCACTGGCCGTCAGCCTGATCACCTTCATCACGCTGATCTTCGGCGAACTGGTGCCCAAGCGCCTGGCGCTGACCCGCTCAGAGGCGATTGCCGGCCTGGTCGCGATGCCGATGAGCTGGTTGGCCAAGCTGGCCCTGCCCTTCGTCTGGCTGCTGTCCAAGACCACCCAGCTGGTGCTGCGCCTGTTCGGCCTGGGCAAGGATGAAGTCGCCTCGGTGACTGAAGAAGAGATCCGCATGCTCGTGGCCGAGAGCCATGAAGCCGGCGTGATCGACGCCCACGAGCGCGACATGATGAACCGTGTCATGCGCCTGGGTGACCGCACCGCCGACAGCCTGATGACCCCGCGCAACCGCATTGCCTGGCTGGACACCCAGGCCGGGCTGGAGCGCAACCTGGAAATCATGGCCGAGCACGAGTTCTCGCGGTACCCGGTGTACCGCGACAACGACATGGACGTGGTCGGCGTGCTTGAACTGAAGTCGCTGGCCACGCGCATGGCGCGCGGCGACAACGCGCTGTTCCAGACCCTGCGCGAACCGCTGTACGTCTCCGAATCGACCCATGCGATGAAGCTGCTGGAGATCTTCCGCGAGGAACAGCAGTCGATGGCGCTGGTGGTGGACGAGTACGGCGAGATCCAGGGCCTGGTGACCATCAGCGACCTGATGGGCGCCGTCGTCGGCCGCCTGCAGGCGGTGGAGAATGCCGATGAAGACGCGCTGGTGGTGACCCGCGAGGACGGTTCGCTGCTGGTGGATGGCTCGCTGCCGATCGAAGACCTACGCGAGCTGATCGGCAGCAACGAGCTGCCCGATGCCGAGGACGGCGATTACTACACCCTGGCCGGCATGTGCATCCACTACTTCGGCCGCATCCCGCACGCAGGCGAGTACTTCGACTGGGCCGGCTGGCGCTTCGAAGTGGTCGACCTGGACGGTGCGCGGGTGGACAAGCTGCTGCTGCGCACGCTGTCCGACGAGCAGGCCGATGAGCTCACCGCCTGAGGCCGGCCAGGGTCCAGGCGGCGAGCGCCCGGCCTACCGCAACGAGGGCATCCGCACCCTGCTGGAGATGTTTGCCTCCGGCGACCCGGCCGAGCACATGCCGCTGGGCCAGATTCTCGGCAACCTGCAGCAGAGCGCGTTCGGCGTGTTCCTGTTCGTGGCGATCCTGCCGTCCTTCATCCCGATCCCGGGCATGGGCGGCGCGGTCAGTGGCCCGCTGGTGATCCTGATCGGCCTGCAGATGCTGTTCTGCCTGCGACGGCCCTGGCTGCCCGGTTTCGTCGCCCGCCGCGGGCCCAAGCGCGGCACCATGCACCGTTTCCTGGACCGCATCGACCGGCCGCTGCGACGCCTGGACAGGATGCTGAGGCCACGCCTGCCGCAGCTGCTGACGCCTCTCCCCGCCCACGCCTTCAGCGGCCTGCTGCTGGTGCTGCTGGGCCTGCTGCTGTCGTTGCCGATTCCCTTCACCAACTTCCTGTTCGGCTTCCAGCTGCTGCTGTTTTCGTTGGCGCTGCTGGAACGCGATGGCGCGCTGATGCTGTTCAACTGGATCGCCGCGTTGGCGGCGATCGCCTTCTTCGGTTTCAGTTCGGGGCAGCTGGTGGGTTACACGGTGGACCTGTTCCAGCGCTGGTTCTGAGCCGGAACCCGGTAGAACCGGCCGCTGGCCGGCCGCCACGTTTCCAGGTTTGCCGGCCAGCGGCCGGCACTACCAATACGGGACGACGGGCATCACCGACTGAGGCTGTTCAACTGGATCGCCGCGACGGTGGACCTGTTCCAGCGCTGGTTCCGAGCCGGAACCCGGTAGAGCCGGCCGCTGGCCGGCTGCCACGTTTCCAGGTCTGCCGGCCAGCGGCCGGCACTACCAATACCCGGACACCGATCATCACCGACTGAGGCTGTTCAACTGGATCGCCGCGACGGTGGACCTGTTCCAGCGCTGGTTCCGAGCCGGAACCCGGTAGAGCCGGCCGCTGGCCGGCTGCCACGTTTCCAGGTCTGCCGGTCAGCGGCCGGCACTACCCGTACCGGACATCGGTCATCACCGACTGAGGCTGTTCAACTGGCTCGACGCGACGGTGGACCTGTTCCAGCGCTGGTTCTGAGCCGGAACCCGGTAGAACCGGCCGCTGGCCGGCCGCCACGTTTCCAGGTCTGCCGGCCAGCGGCCGGCACTACCAATACCGGACGTCGGTGATCACCGAAGATCGATGAAGCCGTTGTCGGCCAGTTGCGCCGGCTCGTCCTGCACCGCCGACAGCACGAAATTCAACGCCTTGCCCAGCAGCGTGCCCGGACCATCCCAATACTCGGCCGAATCGGCCCGCACGTGGATCAGGCGCAGGTTCGGGTCGTCCTTGCCGCCGGGGAAGAACAGCTTCATCGCCGGCGACCACAGTTCCTCGATCTTCGCGCGGTCGTCAACGATGCGCGCGCGCCCTGCCACCGAGACGTAGGTGTTCTTCGAAGGCGAGGCATAGGCCACGTTGACGTGCGGATCAAGCGCGATCTCGGCAACCTTCGGGCTGTCGGCGGTGATGACGAACCACAGGTCACCGTCGAAGGTGACCTGCTGGGTGGCCAGCGGCCGGCTGTAGAGCCGCCCGTCGACGCCGGTGGTGGTGAACATCGCCACCTCCACGTCCTTGATCAGTTCGGCCAGCTGGGCGATGTGTTCGGCGCGGGTATCCGCCATGGGAGGCTCCAATGGGTAGAGCCCCCATCAGACCCGTCGCGGCTGCAACGGGCCGTGACGCCATTGTTCAGCCCGCGTGGCGGGCGTGCCAGGCCTGCATCGCCAGTTCGAACGAACGCAGGCGCGCGCGGTGGTCATACAGGTTGGCGGTGAGCATCAGCTCGTCCGGCGAGTGCCGCTCAACGAACGCGGCGATGCCATCGGCCACCTGCTGCGGATCGCCGAGCACGGTGCAGGCCAGGGCCCGCTCCACGCCGAGCTTTTCGTGCGGCTCCCAGAACGCTTCAATGTCGTCGATCGGCGCCGGAATCTTGCCCGGCCGGCCGCGGCGCAGGTTGACGAAACTCTGCTGCTGGCTGGTGAACAGGCGGCGCGATTCAGCCTCGCTGTCACTGGCGACGACATTCAGGGCCAGCATCGCTTGCGGCTGCTTCAACGTGGCTGAGGGGCGGAACTCGCGGCGGTACACCGCCAGCGCCTCGTCCATGGCGTCGGGCGCGAAGTGCGAAGCGAACGCATAGGGCAGGCCCATCGCGGCGGCCATGCGCGCGCCGAACAGGCTGGAGCCCAGGATCCAGGTCGGCACCCGCAGGCCACCGCCCGGAACCGCCTGCACCGCCTGCCCGGGCTGTACCGGCTCGAAGTAGTGCAGCAGCTCGCGCACGTCCTGCGGAAACTGGTCGGCGCTGTCAAAGTAGCGGCGCAGTGCACGCGCAGTCGGCTGATCGGTGCCCGGCGCACGGCCGAGGCCGAGATCGATGCGGTCCGGATACAGCGACGCCAGCGTGCCGAACTGCTCGGCCACCTGCAGCGGCGCATGGTTGGGAAGCATGATGCCGCCGGCACCGACGCGGATGCGCCGCGTGCCGCCCGCGACGTGGCCGATCAGCACGGCCGTGGCCGCGCTGGCGATGCCCGGCATGTTGTGGTGTTCGGCCAGCCAGTAGCGGCGGTAGCCCAGCGCATCGGCATGCTGGGCCAGTTCCAGCATGTTGGCGAAGGCGGCGGTGGTGTCACTGCCCTCGCAGACCGGGGCCAGGTCAAGGATCGACAACGGGATCATCAGCGGTTTTCCGTCACAGGATCCCCCCTGCATGGGGTCGGCCGGGCGCAGCGGCCAGTGCCGGTGGCAGGATGCTGATTCCCGCGGCGCGGGTTCGGCGCTGACCGGGCCGATCCGGGTGCCCTCATCCGCGACAAGCGCGATTGGTGGTGCCGGCCGCTGGCCGGCATTCAGGTAGAGGGCAGCCGGCCAGCGGCCGGCTCTACCGGAGCGCAGTCAGAACGCGCTCGGGCGCGGCTCCGGCAACGGCTGGTCGACCATCGGCTTCAGTTCCGCATCCAGCGCAATGCGCTCGTCGAACACGAAGCAGCGGCCTTCGTAACCCTCGCCGCCCACCTCCTCGAAGTACCCCAGGATGCCGCCGTCGAGCTGCAGGACGTTGTCCATGCCGTCGTTGACCATCCACAGCGCCGCTTTCTCGCAGCGGATGCCACCGGTGCAGAAGCTGACCACCGTGCTGTCCTTCAACGCTTCGCGGTGCGGCGCCAGCGCCTCGGGCAGCTCGGTGAACTTGTGGATGGGCAGCACCAGCGCATCCTTGAACGTGCCGTACTCCACTTCCTGCAGGTTGCGGGTATCGAGCATCACCACCGGCTTGCCGGCGTCGTCATGCCCCTGCCGCAGCCAGCGCTGCACGGTGGCCGGGGCGACCGCCGGTGCGCGCGGATAGTCCAGCGGCTGGCCGTCATCGCGACGGAAGCTGATGATCTCGTCCTTCACCTTGGCCTTCAGCCTTGCGAACGGCTGGTGCTCGCTGAGGCTGGTCTTGACCCGCATACCGGCGAAACGCACATCGGCGCGCAGCGCCGCGTAGAAGTCCTCGACCGCGTCCGGTGCACCGGCCAGGAACAGGTTCAGTCCCTCGCCCGCCACCAGGATCGTGCCCCGCAACCCGCCCGCCTGGGCACACGCCAGCAGCTGGTCGCACAGGGCCTGGGGGTGGTCGATGACGGCGAAATGGTAGGCAGCGGTGTTGGCGATCATCCCGCCATTTTAGCGCCTCCCGCCCGCACAGACAGATTCAGGGGTCAGCGCCCTCTGCACGGCAGAGGGATCCGGCCCCGGCAGGCACCCGAAACCTGTCAGAGGCAGGGCGGTGTGGGCAGGCGGGACCGTTGGCGCCATGGATGGCGCCATCGAGCCCCCAAGGGTGAGGGCGCTTTGCTTGCGAAGCACTGCTTCGCAAGCGCCCGAACGCACAGTCGCCAGCGGCTGGGCCGGACCGCGGAGCGGGGTTTACGGCGTGTCCCGCCTGCCCACACCGCCTGCCCGCCACGGATTGCCTGCTGTTGCTGTTGCCGTTGCATCGGCGGGTGCCGGGTGCAACCCGGCCGAACGCTCTACCCCCGCAACAGCACGAACGGCAGCAGCATCAGCGCCGCCGCAGCCACCATCCCCAGCAGTACCAGCACCACGTAGACCGGCCGCCGCCGGAACAGGCTGCCGAAGGTCTCCGCCGTGCCATCACGCAACGCCTGCTCGCGCTCGGCCCGCACGCGCACGCCGCGCGCCGCCTGGTACTCGGCCATCAGCGCCTTCGCGCGCGGATGATCGGCGTCCTCGCGCAGCCACAGGCCACCGTTGGAAATGCCCCAGGGGCTGGGTTCGGTGCGATACCAGGCGATGCCGTGCTGGTCGAGCAGCGTGCAGACATCGGCATATTCGTCGTCACCGACATTGCGCAGATTGAGCAGGAGTTTTGCCATGCCGCCATGATACCCGGCGCCGATGCGCTACCCTTGCCGCCCTCGACCTGCGCCTACCGGAGACGCCCGATGCGCCGCCTGCTGCTTCCCCTGCTGCTGTCCCTCGCCGCCGCTGGCTGCTCGACCGAACCGTCCGGCCCGCCGCCGGGGGGCACCCTGACCACCTTCGAGCGCATCGATACCGTCGCCGGCACCGGCACCGAAGCCGTTCCCGGCACCAAGGTCACCGTGCACTACACCGGCTGGATCTACGACAACCGAACCGAGACCAAGCACGGCAAGACCTTCGACAGCTCCTTCAAGCACGGCCAGCCGTTCACCTTCGCGCTCGGCGCCGGCCAGGTCATCCGCGGCTGGGATGAGGGCGTGGCCGGCATGAAGGTCGGCGGCAAGCGCACGCTGATGATCCCGCCGGACTATGGTTACGGCGACCGCGGGGTCGGCCCGATTCCGGCCGGTTCGTCGCTGGTGTTCGACGTCGAGCTGCTTGATGTCAAACCGTAATTCCGCCGATGCGCGTCGGGTTGCCGTGATCGGCGGTGGCCCGGCCGGCCTGTTCGCTGCCGAGCGCCTGCGCGCCGCCGGGCTGGACGTCGACCTGTACGAGGCGAAGGGGTCGCCTGGCCGCAAGTTCCTGATCGCCGGCAAGGGCGGGCTCAACCTCACCCACTCCGATCCGCGTCCGCTGTTCGACCGCCGTTACCGCGAACAGGCCGCTGCCGTGGGCCGCTGGCTGGACGGCTTCGACGCGCAGGCACTGCGCGACTGGGCGGCCGGCCTGGGCGTGGAGACCTATGTGGGCAGCTCGGGCCGCGTGTTCCCGGTCGACCGCAAGGCCGCGCCGCTGCTGCGCGGCTGGGTGCGCCGCCTGAAGGAACAGGGCGTGCGCCTGCATGCCAACCATCGCTGGATCGGCTGGAGTGACGACGGCGCGCTTCGCTTCGCCACTGAAGCGGGCGAAATCGAGGTTCACGCCGATGCCACCGTGCTGGCCATGGGGGGCGGCAGCTGGCCACAGCTGGGCAGTGATGGCGCCTGGGTCGCTGCCCTGCAGGCGCGTGGCGTGGATGTCGCGCCGCTGCAGTCGGCCAATTGCGGTTTCGATGTGGACTGGACGCCGTTCTTCGCCCAGCGCAACGCCGGCGCGCCGTTGAAGCCGGTAGTCGCGCACTGGATCGACCTGGACGGACAACCACAGTCGCTGCAGGGCGAATGCGTGGTCAGCGGATACGGCATCGAAGGCAGCCTGGTGTACGCACTGGCGGCGGATCTGCGCGAGACCGTCAACCGTGATGGCCACGCCATGCTGTGGTTGGACCTGGTGCCGGGCCGCGACGAGGCGCGCCTGCAGGCCGAACTGTCGCGCCCGCGCAAGGGCCGCAGCTTCGGTGAGCACCTGCGCCGCCAGGCCGGCCTGGACGCGGTGAAGGCCGCGCTGGTGTTCGAGTTGCTCGGCAAGGACGCGGGCAACGACCTAGCGTCGGTCGCTGCCACGCTCAAGCGCCTGCCGCTGCGGCTGCTGCGGCCGCGACCCATGGCCGAAGTGATCAGCACTGCCGGCGGCGTGCGCCTGGATGCGATGGACGACGGCCTGATGCTGCGGGCAGTGCCCGGCGTGTTCTGCGCCGGCGAGATGCTGGACTGGGAAGCGCCGACGGGTGGCTACCTGCTGACTGCGTGTTACGCCAGTGGCCTGCGCGCGGCCGAGGGCGTGATCGCGTGGTTGGCCGGGCGGTGATGCCTGCGTTGTAGCGTCGAGCAAGCTCGACGCTACATCACCACGGCCGGCGCATGCTCACCGAGGCCAGCGCCACGCCGCTGGGATGCGGGTAAGTCTCTTCGCGCACGCTGACAAAGCCCTGACGTTGATAGAACGGCACGGCATTGAGCGAGGCCGACAGCACCACCTCACGCCCGCGGTCTGCCATCGCCAGCAACCGCTGCATCAGGGCCTGGCCGATGCCCTGCCCACCGCGGTCCGGATCAACGAACAATGCATCGACTTCGTTGGCGTCGATATCGAACACGCCGAAGCCGAGCAGGCCGCCCTGCCCGTCCTCGGCCACCACGCAACCGCCCTGCCCCAGCAACCGCGCGTACTGCGAAGGTGGCGGCGATGCCGACCACGGTGCAATGACCTCGGGAGGGTAGTGACTGCTGCAGGTTTCACGTACACAACGCGTGCGCAGCGCCCACAGCGTGGCGACATCATCGATGGTGCCGGTCCTGAACTGCATCACGTCTCCTTGTAGCGTCGAGCCCTGCTCGACTGTTCTTCGTTCCAGACAAGCAGTCGAGCATGGCTCGACGCTACAGGGACATTAGCGCGACTTGCTGGCGCGCAGCGCCTGGATCTTCGGCGGCGGCTGGAACGAGTCGCTGCGCGCATCGGCCCAGAACGCATGGAACACCGCATGGTCGGGCACCTTGTGCAGCAGCTCACCGGGTTCCAGATAGCGGTACAGCGACGCCAGCGAGCGGATCTCCACGGGCGAAACACGACGCAGGATGTGCTCCGGCCCCAGCTCGGCCGGATCGTTCAGGCCCGCGGCACACAACAACTCCTTCAACGCATGCAGCGTGTGCTCGTGATAGCTGTACACCCGGGTGGCCTTGTCCGGTGCATCCAGGTGCTTCCAGCGCGCCGGGTCCTGGGTGGCGATGCCGGTCGGGCACTTGTCGGTGTGGCAGCTCAGCGACTGGATGCATCCCAGTGCGAACATGAAGCCACGACCGGCGTTGCACCAGTCGGCACCGAGGGCGATGGTGCGCGCGATGTCGAATGCACTGGTGATCTTGCCGGCCGCGCCGATGCGGATGCGCTCGCGCAGGTCCAGGCCGACCAGGGTGTTGTGCACCAGCAGCAGTGCTTCGTGCATCGGTACGCCGACATGGTCGACAAATTCGGCCGGTGCCGCGCCGGTGCCGCCCTCGGCACCATCGACGACGATGAAGTCCGGCAGCAGCCCGGTTTCCTGCATCGCCTTGGCGATGCCGAACCATTCCCACGGGTGGCCGATGGCCAGCTTGAAACCAACCGGCTTGCCACCGGACAGCTCGCGCAGCCGGGCCACGAACTGCAGCAGCTCGACCGGCGTGGAGAAGGCCGAGTGACGCGACGGCGAGACGCAGTCCACGCCCATTGGCACGCCACGGGTGGCCGAGATCTCGGCGGTCACCTTCGGTGCCGGCAGCACGCCGCCGTGGCCGGGCTTGGCGCCCTGCGACAGCTTGATCTCGATCATCCTGACCTGGTCGTGGGTGGCATTGGCGATGAAGCGCTCTTCGCTGAAGCCGCCCTTCTCGTCACGGCAACCGAAATAGCCCGAGCCGATCTCCCACACCAGGTCGCCGCCCATCTCGCGGTGGTACGGCGAAATCGAACCTTCGCCGGTGTCGTGGTAGAAACCACCGCGCCGCGCGCCTTCGTTCAATGCGCGGATCGCATTGGCCGACAGGGAACCAAAGCTCATCGCCGAAATATTGAACACGCTCGCCGAATACGGCTTTGCACAGTTGGCACCGATCAGCACGCGGAAATCGTGCTTGGCGATGGCGGTCGGCGCCAGCGAGTGGTTGATCCACTCATAATCCACCGCATAGGTGCTGCGCAGGGTGCCGAACGGCACCGTGTCCATCTCGTTCTTGGCGCGCTGGTAGATCAGCGCACGCTGCTGGCGCGAGAACGGCACGTCCTCCAGGTCGCTCTGCACGAAGTACTGGCGGATCTCCGGGCCGATCGATTCCAGGCCGTAGCGGAAATGCGCCATCACCGGATAGTTGCGGCGCAGCGTGCTGCGCTTCTGCAGCAGGTCCCAGGTCCCCAGCGCCACCATCGCGGCAGTCAGGCCGACGCCCCAGTACCAGGCTGGCCAGATCGTGGCCAGCCACAGGCAGATGGGAAACATCAGGATGGCGAGCAGGTAGACGATATACCGGTGCATGGCGTTCCTTGGTTGCAACTGCCTGCGAGTCTACCGCGCCGGCCAGCACCGGCGTTTACAGGCGAGCGTCAACCACATTGCGCGGCCAGGCCGATTTCACGTCGTAGACCAGGCCATCAGGTGCCAGCAGCGCCTGGATCTGCGCCTCGCCCATCGCCTTGAAACGGGCGTGGGCCACCGCCAGCACCACCGCGTCGTAACGCCCCGCCTGCGGCTCGGGCCGCCAGTCCAGGCCTGCATCGGCCAGTGCCGCCGGGCCGACCCACGGGTCGCTGACCTCGACCTCGGCGCCGGCATCACGCAGGCGCTGCGCCAGCTCGAGCGCGCGGCTGTTGCGCAGGTCCGGGCAATCCTCCTTGAAGGTCACGCCCAGCACCAGGATGCGCGACTGTGCGGGTGCGCGGCCGCGTTCGGCCAGCATCGCCAGCACCCGCGACGCCACATGTTCACCGACGCGGTTGTTGACCTGCCGCGCGGTGTGGATCAGGTCTGGGTGGTAGCCCACGCTCTCGGACTTGTGCAGCAGGTAGTACGGGTCCACGCCGATGCAGTGGCCGCCGACAAGCCCCGGCCGGAAAGGCAGGAAGTTCCATTTGCTGCCGGCAGCATCGAGTACATCCTGGGTATCGATGCCGAGCCGGTCGAAGATCAGCGCCAGCTCATTGACCAGCGCGATGTTGACGTCACGCTGGATGTTCTCGACCACCTTGGCCGCTTCGGCCACGCGCATCGATGGCGCCGGGAAGGTCCCGGCGGCGATGATGCGCTGGTACAGGCCATCGATCACCGCCGCCACTTCCGGCGTCGAGCCGGAAGTGATCTTGCGGATGTCGGCCAGGCGCCGATGGCGGTCGCCGGGACTGACCCGTTCCGGGCTGTAACCGCAGTAGAAGTCCACGTTGAAGCGCAGCCCGGAGACCTGCTCCAGCAGCGGCACGCAGACTTCTTCGGTGGTGCCGGGATACACCGTGGATTCGTAGATCACCAGGTCGCCCGCGCGCAGATGGCTGGCGATCAGGCGCGTGGCCGAACGCAGCGGCTCCAGGTCGGGCTGCTCGTAGGCATCGATCGGCGTCGGCACGGTGACGATGTAGACGTTGCAGGCATCCAGCAGGTCCGGCTCGCTGCCATACTGCAGCAGTTGCGCAGTGGCCAGCTCGTCGGCCTCCATTTCCAGCGTATGGTCCCGGCCATCGCGCAGCTCGGCGATGCGACCGGCATCGATGTCAAAGCCGAGGGTCGGCCAGTGCCGGCCGAAGGCCACGGCCAGCGGCAACCCCACGTAGCCCAGCCCGATCACCGCGAAACGCGGCGACTCCGCCGCCGACAGCGGCGCGCTCACTGGCGCATCCCGCGCAACCGATGAAATCGCATGCGCGCTGGCATGGCTTCGGCCGACCTGCTCATTCGCTGTACCACCCCGGGATGATCCACACCAGAAAGGCCCCAGCGTAACGGTCCGCGGGCCTCGCCGCCAAGGCGGGTTCAGGACCCCAGCGCGACCGCCGCCGGTTCCAGTTCACCGTCGGCGCCGGTCCAGGCCTGCAGCAGCCGTTCGAAACCACCGCTGCCGAGCAGGAAACCCGGCCACGCGGCGTCGACGATCTGTGCCAGCAGCTCCGCCTCGATGCGGCGGGTGCCCATCGACCAGCGCGGAAACGCCCGCTGCGCCACCGGTGCCCGGCACAGCACCTTCAGCTGGCCATGGCTGCGCGCGTTGACGATGCGCTGATACACCGAATCGATGCCATCCTCCGGCCCTTCCAGGTACTGCAGGAAACGGCTGCCATCGAACATCAGCACACCGGTGACACCGGCTACCCGGTTGAATGCCGTGGCGTCGGCCAGCACGCGGTCAAGATCGGTTGTCCGCAGATCGGCGCGGGCCTCACTGGCATAGGCAATCGCGTGCAGCGACATCGGGCAGCTCCCCCCCTGGGAACAATGGCTTGGACTATGACATGAACGGGAGCGACAGTTAAGCATGCCGCCGTCGTTCCGCAATCCGGCCGGAAATGCGCAGCTGGGCTACAATCGGCGCCGCGCTGCAGGCCCGGATGGCGAAACTGGTAGACGCATCGGACTTAAAATCCGCCGGGGGCAACCCCATGCCGGTTCGATTCCGGCTCCGGGCACCACGCCTTTCGCACCACGCAGCGTCAGATCGCACGCGAGTAGCGCGGCTGCTCATGCGCCGCACGCAGGTACGGGTCGAAGCACATCGCCAGCAGCCGCAGCAGCGGCCGCCCCGGCTCGCTGGCGCGCACCACACCGTCGCGGTATTCGGCCAGCCCGTCTTCCTGCAGCCGCTGCACCGAGCGCAGGTCTTCGGCGAAGTACTGCTCGAATGCGATGCCATGGCGCTGCCCCAGCATGGCGCCGTCCACCTCGCCCTGGCACATCAGCTGCTGGATCAGTTCGGCGCGCAGCTGGTCGTCGGCACTCAACGCTACGCCACGCCAGACCGGCAACTGGCCCTGGTCCACCGCGTCCTCCCACGACGGCAGGTCGCGCGGGTTCTGGCTGTAGGTGGCACCGATGTGGCTGATCGCACTCACGCCCAGGCCCAGCAGATCGGTGTCGGCATGGGTGGTATAGCCCATGAAGTTGCGATGCAGCTGGCCGGCACGCTGCGCGCGCGAGAGATCTTCTTCCGGCAGCGCAAAATGATCCATGCCGATGTACTGGTAGCCTGCGGCCGAGAGCTTCTCCACCGCCAGGCCCAGCAGCGCCAGCTTGTCTTCCGGTGAAGGCAACCGGCGTTCATCGATCTGCTTCTGCGCGCGGAACAGATGCGGCAGATGCGCATAGCCATACACCGCCAGGCGATCCGGGCGCAGCGCCAGCACCTGTTCGAGGGTGCGGCCGAATCCCTGCAGGCTCTGCCCCGGCAACCCATAGATCAGGTCGACGTTGACCGAACGCATGCCGCTGTCACGGCACGCACGCAGGATGTCCAGCGTCTGCTGCACGCCCTGCACGCGGTTGATCGATTCCTGCACCTGCGGATCGAAATCCTGCACGCCCAGGCTGGCCCGGTTGAAGCCCAGCCGTGCCAGCATCGCCACGTCGTGGGTATCGATGAAGCGCGGGTCGAGTTCGATCGAAAAATCGCGCTGCGGCGAATCGCTGAAGTCGAAGCGCCGGCGCAGGCCTTCCACCAGCGTGGTCATCGCCTCGGCATCGAGGAAGTTCGGCGTACCGCCGCCCAGATGCAGCTGGATGACCTCACGGCCATCCTCGAACTGCGGTGCCAGCAGATCGGCCTCGGCCAGCACGCGCGATACATAGCTGTGGCCACGACCGCGGTCGCGGGTGATCACCCGGTTGCAGCCGCAGTAGAAACAGGGACTGGAACAGAACGGCACGTGCACGTACAGCGACAACGCGCGGGCCAGCCGGTTGCTGTCGGCGATTGCCTGGCGCAGCGCCGGTGCGTCGAAGCCATCGTGGAAGTGCGGTGCGGTCGGATACGAGGTGTAGCGCGGCCCTGGCCGGTCGTGCCGGCGCAGCAGGTCGGGGTCGAAGGTCCAGGCCAGGCCACCGGCGGCGGGAGAGAACGTGTCCATGCGGCCAGCATCGCGCGGCCTGGCCGCAACCGCCTTGACCCAGATCAATCCCGGGCGGGGATCCCCAGCACCGGCAGGCCGACCTGTGGCCAGCGCAGCATCTGGTAGCGCTTCCAGAAGGTGTCACCGATGCGCGCGGCCACGTCGTTGGCCAGTTCCTGCATCGGCGCATTGCCGCACTCGGCAGTGGTGATGCGGAACAGCGCCAGCCAGCGGTCAAACAGGTCCTTGTCCAGCTCGATGGCCATGTGCTTGGACATCGGCGAGCCCTTGAAACGGCGCGTACCGCGCAGCATCGCAGACCAGAAATCGACCAGCTGCGCCAGGTGTTCCGGCCAGTCGCGCACATGCGCGTCGAACACCGGCCCCAACCGTTCTTCCCCGCGCACGCGCGCATAGAAATCGTGGACCAGGCGGGTCACTTCCTGCTCGCTGCAAAGCTCGGCCGAAGCGACGGGAAGGACAGGCGGCGGTGTTGCGTTCATCGGGGCACCCAGGGCTTGCCGGCAGTGTGCCGCGACAGGCCGGCACCACCGTTGATCCAGATCAATGTCGGCGCGGTCCACTGCACCTAGGCTGGCACGCCTGCAGGAAACATGCCCTGCGGATGCTGCGCCGGCCTCGGCGGAGTATACGCGCCGCCCTCATTCCGATCCGGGAAAGCATGAACAGACCCTCTCCCAGCCGTCGCCAGCAGCTGATCCAGCACTGGGGTGCCATTCTCTGGCCAAGCTTCATCGCGGCCGGCGTGGCCAGCGTGGTGTTCTTCGCCTTCGTCGACCCGCTCCGGCTGCAGGCGATCAGCTTTCCGGCTACGCCGATCAGCCGCGAACTGGGCTACACGGCAGGCTTCTTCATGTTCTGGACGGTGACGGCACTGTCCAGCGCGGTCACCTGGTACCTGCAACGGCCCATGCCCGGCGACGACGACGACGAGCTGCCACTGGGATGACCACGAAGCCCACCCGCCCCTGGCGTTGGCGCGGCATGCTCAGCGTGCTCGTGCTGGCCCTGTTCTATGCGCTGCCGTGGCTGCGTTGGGAGGGCCACCAGGCCGTGCTGCTGGACATCAACGCACGGCGCTTCGACCTGCTTGGCTGGACGCTGTGGCCAGGCGACGTCGGCGTGCTGATCGGGATGCTGGCCGTGATGGCGGTGGGGCTTGCACTGCTGACCCACCTGGCCGGACGCGTCTGGTGTGGCCATGCCTGCCCGCAGACGCTGTGGCGCCGTGCCTTCGACGGGATCGCACGCGGCATGGCCCGGGTGCTGCCGGTGCCGGCCGTAGGCCCCGCCACCCAGGTAGCCTGGGCGGTGCTCTCGCTGTGGACCGGCATCACCTTCGTCGGCCTGTTCAGCCCGATCAGCGAGCTGGTGGCAGCGGCACCGCGCGTCGGCTGGAGCGGCTGGGAAACATTCTGGGTGCTGTTCTATGCCGCAGCCACCTGGGGCAATGCCGGCGTGCTGCGCGAACAGGTCTGCCGATCGCTGTGCCCGTTTGCACGCATGCAGCCGTTGCTCACCGATCCGCATACACCGCGGATGCTGTACGACGCACGCCGGGGCGAACCGCGCGGCGCACGCCCGTTCGGCCTCGGCGGCGTGCTGGGCCGCGGCCGCGGCCTGCTCGACCCGGTGACCGCCCAGGACTACGTGTTCCGCGCGGCACATCCGCTGCTGGCCGGACCCATGCCGACCTTCAGCGCAGACCGCCTGGGTGATTGCAGCGATTGTGCCGCCTGTGTCCGCGCCTGCCCGATGCAGCTGGACATCCGCCAGGGACCGCAGGCCGACTGCCTGGCCTGTGGCGCCTGCCTGGACGCCTGTGCGCAGGAACAGCACCAGGCCGGTTTCGGGCCGGGCCTGGTGCGCTACTGCAGTCCGCAGGCAATGGCCGGGCAACCGCGGCAGTGGTGGCGACCGCGGACCCTGGCACTGCTGTCGATGCTGCTGGCGCTGCTGGCCTGCGGCGCCTGGCGCCTGCTGTGAATCAACCGGTCAACGCGGCCCGCTGGCGTGCGGCGGAACCAGCTGCGCACGCCGTACGATGCCGAGCTGCTCGATGATGAGCGCCATTTCATTGGTGAATTCGGTGCGCTCGGTCCCCTGCGGAACCAGGCGGTCAAGCACCTGCTGGTAGGTATCCCAGAACGCCGGACCGCATCCGTGTTTGTGATAACTGGCTTCCAGTTCGCGGCGTACCCGTTCAGCCAAGCCATGCATGCCGTATTCCATACGACCTCCGTTGGACTTGTTCTGCATCGTTGACGGTCTACCGACTCACTTGCGAGCTACTGAAAGACTCCCGGGCTTCACGTCCGGTTGATCCCAATTAGTCACAGATTTCACTACAGGTCAATTACATACGGCGACTTTCGTGATTGAAATTATTAATCGTTCACGAAATTACATACGGGGAGGCGGGTTCCCCGGATGGGCTGGACCCGACACAGCCTTCCATCCTCCATCCGCCGCTCCGTTAGGCATCGTCGATGGTCAATCCCGTGCCCATCGAACTTTCCTATGTTGCTAAGCATACTTTGCAAATGGCCCATGGGGTGTTGCATGCGACAAAAGGCGGCGTAACTCACGCCTGTTCGGGCTGTGTTGCCTGAGTTGCAGGGAACAGCTTGGGGTATCGCTGATGCAGGATGTATTGACGTAGCGCAGGAATCGGGAAATCCCGAGGCCATTGCGACACTGCGGATCGGCTTATGCCAAAGAAGCGCGCCAGTTCGGCGTCGGTCCGGAAACCCAGCCGGGTGCGCACCTGCCGCTTGCTCCAGAAATCGGTCACGGTCGGTCCTTCTGTTAACCAGACTTATTCTTGGAACAAGGGTTCTTTGCGATCCACGCGTTAAGCTGGCTTGCATAGATGAATACTCTCGGCCAACGACTCGCCATTGCCATGAAGAAAGCCGGCCACCCGCGCCCGGCCGATCTGGCCCGCGCCGCCGCTTCGACGACGGCAACCATCAGCAACTGGCTCAACGACCATGTCAGCCCCGCCCACGTGAAGGCCGAACAGCTGTTCCGCATCGCCGATGCGGCCAAGCTGGACGCGCGCGAATTGCTGTACGGCGTGAGCGGGCTTGGCGTCGGTGAGCGGGGCAACACCTATATCCCCAGCCAGGCCCACCTGGATGTCTGGCAGGACGCCTACGAACTGGTCAGCCACCTGGTGGAGGAGAAAGGGCTGGAGATCGACCATCGCCGCCACGCGGCCCTGGACCTGCTGGCCTTCGAGCTGCTGATGGACGGCTTCAGCCGCAGCAAGGTCATCCGGGTGCTGACGACCTCCATGACGTGAATGCACCGCCGCTGGTAGCATGGTCGGCGATGGGGATGGGGCTCCCCCGATAACCGCCTGAACGGCTGATGGCTCCTGCCAGGACGAACCGGCGTTCGTCGATGGCAGGCGGTGCCTGCCCTCGGCGTTCGCCATCGAATCAGCGAACCCGCACCCGAGGCACGTGATGCACGCACTGAACAACTACCTCCTGGTTTTCATCGGCGGCGGGCTCGGCGCCTGCGTTCGCCACGCCTGCAACCTGATGGGTGCGCGGGTAGCCGCTGGCAGTCCGTGGCCCTGGTCGACCTTCCTGATCAACATCAGCGGTGCGCTGCTGATGGGCGTGCTGGTCGAGGCCTTCGCCCTGCGCAACGGCGCGTCACCGCAGCTGCGCCTGCTGTTGGCCACCGGCATCCTCGGCGGCTACACCACGTTCTCCACCTACGCGCTGGAAATCGGCGTGCTGCTGCAGCGCGGGCAGCTCGGCCTGGCCGCGCTGTATGCCGGCGGCTCGGTGGCACTGGGCCTGGTCGGCCTGTTCGCTGGCATGAAGCTGGCCCGGCTGGTTCTGGGCTGAGGCTCAGGCCGCGCCCGCGCGCGCCTGCCCCCGCCACTCCCGCGGCGACTGCCCGGTGTGCGCCTTGAACGCGCGCGACAGTGCCGCCTCGCTGCCATAGCCCACTTCGTCGGCAATCCGCTTCAACGGACGCCCCTGACGCAGTGCCTGCTGCGCCAGGCCCACCCGCCAGCCCTGCAGGTACTGGCCCGGCGTGGTGCCCATGGCTTCGCGGAAGCTGGAGGCGAACACGCTGCGTGACATGCCGGCGACCTCGGCCAGGTCTTCCAGGGTCCACGACTGCGCCGGCGCCTCATGCATTGCCACCAATGCCAGCCGCAGCCGCGGATGACCCAGCCCGGCGAACAGGCCACCCCGCATCTCGCCCCCTTCCATCAGCTGGCGCAGCACCTGGATCATCACCACCTCGAACAACCGGTTGACCATCGCCGCACGCCCGCAGCGCTGCTCGAAGGCTTCTTCGAACAGCAGCTCCAGCGCGGCATTGCCGCCATGCAGATCCGTCAGGGGCATGCAGATGAAATCGGGCAACGCCGCGCTGATCGGGTTGAGCCGGCCGCCCTCGAAATGCAGGCTTGCGCAGGCCATGTCGGCGCCGTGCTGCGGATCGGTAACGAAGCGGTGCGGCAGCGGCCGCGGATACAGCAGCAGGCTCGGCACCTCGACCTGCACGGTATGCGGCCCATGCGTGACCTGGAGCGGGCCTCGCCTTACCAAATGCAGTTGGCCGGCCTCATCCTCGCCGTCCAGCGTGTTGATGCCGCACAGCGCGCCGGCATGGAACACCGAGGCGGTGACCGCGAAACGTTCCAGCAGAATGGCAAGGCGGTCGACCATGACGGGACTCCGGGTCAAGCGAGGCGAACTCAATGCGACAGATCGTATCGAAATCGGCGATTGAGTGGGCGGCAGCGGCTGAGTGACCGGCCGCGCTATGCCGGGCCTGCCCCGGTATAGCGCATCACCACGAAGCCCTCTTCCGCGGCCGGTGCAGCGAAGTGGCGGGTGATCCGTTCGAACTCCTCGTCGCTGGCCTGGAACGGATGCTCGCCGAGAGCATTGCGCGCGCGCAGCCGCGCCTTGCAGACCTCATCGGCAACGTCGAGGAAATGCAGTTGATGTGCGGCGCCAACCGGCGAGAACACTTCACGTGCCCACGCGCGGCTGGCTGGCGTATTGAATGGAAAATCGAGCACCACCGAAACACCGGCCTGCAGCAATGCGCGCAGATGATCGGCCAGCACATTGCGCAACGCGGCGGCGCGCTGCAGATAGTCGGCAATGGAATGGATTTCGCCCGGATACAGCGCCGCCAGCCATGCGTCTTCGCTGATCAATACATGGCGCGGCTTCAACGCCAACTGCTGCGACAGGGTGGATTTTCCAGCACCGATCTTGCCGCACACCAGGTGCAGGGTCGGCGCAGGGCCGTTCGATGAAAGGTCGTGCATCTGCGTTCTCCTTGGTGGATTCCACTACCCGGGAGAGCGCCGTATGCAACCCGCCTTCCCGGGCGGGTTGCTTGGCCGTGATGACCGCGCGCTACCCCGCCTTCCCGAAAGGAATGCGGATAATCGATGCGGTGCTGTGCAGGGCCATGCCGCCAGCATAGAGCGCAGTACGCCCGACCGGCAATGCCCTGCGGCAGTGCAGCGCGCGCAAGGTAGTGCGGGGATCTATGCTCGGGGCCATTCCCGCATGGAATGGCCCCGATGCACCCCTTGCTTCGATGTGCTCTTGCCCTCTGCCTGCTGCCTTGGATGACATCGCTGGCTGCACTACCGCCAGCAACGCGCACGCTCAGCGGCGAGCTGCGGGGCGCACCGTGGCGGCTGGATGTACCGGCCAATTGGAACGGCGACCTGGTGATGCTGGCCCATGGCTACGAACCGGTCGGCGTGCCGCGCACCGCACCCATGGCGGCCAGTGACAGCACCGCGCCACTGCTGGCAGCAGGTTACGCCGTCGCGCAGAGCGCCTATGCCAGCCAGGGCTGGGCAGTGGCCGATGCGATCACCGATACGGAACGCCTGCGCCAGCAGGCAGTGGGTGAACTCAGGCATGTCCGCCACACCTGGATGCTGGGATTCTCGATGGGCGGTGCCGTGACCATCGGCAGCCTCGAGCGCTTCCCACAACACTACGCAGGCGGTGTGTCGCTGTGCGGCGCCAATCTCAGTGGCGAACAGATCGCGTCCGATCTGCTGACCACGCTGGTCGCATTCGACTACTTCTTCCCCAAGGCCGATGGGCTACCGCCCGCCGGCCTGGTATCGCGCGAAGCCGCCGCGCTGCCACAGGGCGAGTTGTACCAGGGCATCGCCAGTGCGCTGCAGCGCGGTCCGCCGCACGCCGCTGTACTGGCGCGGCGGCTGCAGGTCTCCCCTGATGCACTGGCCGGCACGATCAGCCTGCACGCGCTGGTCCTGCACCAACTGGCTACACGGAGCGGCGGCATGCCGATCGGCAACATCGGCATGATCTACAGCGGATTCGGTGATGACGCCGCGTTCAATGCCGGCGTGCAGCGCATCGATCCCGTGCCTGCGGCGCAGGCGCAAGTGCGCAGCACGCTGGCAATGACCGGCGCACTGAAGCGACCGCTGGTGATCCAGTTCAACCACAACGACCCGACCATCGTGCCGCACATGCAGACGGTGTATCCGCAATTGGCCGCACGGGCTGGCGCACGCCCGCTGCCACGCGTGCTGCCGCCGGTGGGCGAAGGTCACTGCGGTTTTTCTGGAGCGCAGGTGGTCGACGCCTTGAAGGCAGTGCAACGCTGAGTCCAGCGCGTGCCGCAACGCATCGCATCAAGTACCTGCCGGAAGGGGCTGCTCTGGTGGCAGGGGGCGTTCAGCCGCCGGGGCCTCGGCCTTACCCGCGGGGTGCTGCACGATGCACGCGGCCCGATCGGCATCCAGGGCCAGGCGCTGACCGCGTGAGCGCAACGATGACGGCCCAATCAGCCGCCCAGCGTGCCCATCGTGAAGGTGTAGCCCGAGCTCATCAGGAATTCGCGCATGCGCATTTCCGCGCGCCGCGGTGAGGCCAGGTTGGCCGGCGCATACAGGGCATACACCAGGCCCGACCCTTCGATATGCTCGCGGCGCACTCCGCAGCGGGCGGTTTCCGAGGCGATGACCCATCCGTCCTTCAGCCGATCCGGGCCAATGGATTGCCCGTTCTTCAAGCGGAAGGTCAACCAGCGCACATCTGCCGTGACTTTGCTCATTTCCGTATCGCTCCCTGGCTGGAGCGATACCTGGTGCCCTTGCTCGCCATTGCAGCTCCCTGAGACGTGGAACCCGACCATAGCGCCTTCCCATGTCGTGGGCGGCTGAGACTGGCCGCCACGGCGCGGCCAACTGCCGCAGGGGACGCCCGTCGCGTCGGAAAGGGTGGCAGCCAAGAGCGCCGTGCCCGCGCAGTTCGCAGGCACTGGATGGGCCTTATGCGGTGCGGGCGATGCCTTGGTTGAGGGCGTGCAGCGCATCGGCCAGCGCCTGGATTTCGGTGCGCAAGGCCAGCCGCTGCAGCCATCTCTCAGGGATTCCGCGCGCGCCATGGAATGCGCCCGCCAGCTGCCCGGCGATGGCGGCCGTGGTGTCGGCATCCTCGCCAAGATTGGCCGCCTCGAGTACGACGGCTTCAAAGGCATCGTGGCGATCAAAGCACCAGAGCGCAGCTTCCAGACTGTCGACAACATAGCCATTGCCACGGATCTGCTCACGCGTCGCATCACGATAGCCGCCCGCTGCGATCTGCTGCAGCCGCGCGCTCTCGACGGGAACATCGCTGAGATCCAGCACTCCGTCGCGGGTGCTCCCCGCCAGCGCCCGCTCCAGCGCGACGGCCAGCAGGCGGCACGCCTCCAGGCACTCCTGCGCAGCGTGCGTGGTTCGCGAACTCAACGCGGCCATGGCTTGCAGATCGGGGGTCCCGGCGTAGCGCAACGCGACCGGCGCCAAACGCATGATCGAGCCATTGCCAGCGCTGCGCGGGTCGTCACTTCCCGCCAGCGGATGGCCATCCTGCAGAAACCGGTCGATGGCAGCCCGTGTCGCGATGCCGATATCGAAACACTCCCCGGTCGCACTCCAGTAACCATGCCGGTACCAGTTGGCGTAGCGGTTCATCTGATCGCGCGCGTCGAAGGTTTCGCAACGCACCAGGCTCTCGGCCAGGCACATCGCCATGGAGGTATCGTCGGTCCACTGCCCCGGCTGCAGCTGGAACGGCCCGCCACCCACCATGTCGGTGATCGGGGTGAAGCTGCCACGAGGCTTGAACTCCAGCGTGGTACCGACGGCATCGCCGCACGCGAGGCCGAGCAACGCACCCCGGAAGTGATCAATCTGGTTCATCAGGCAAGTGTAGCGCCGCCGCCTCCGCCATGACTGGCCGCCAGGTCGCGCAACGATCGCGCGAGCGGGAAAGCGATCGCAGCCAAGAAAAAAGCCCTGACCGGAGTCAGGGCTTTTCCATTGGAGGCCTCAAGCGGAATCGAACCGCTGTAAACGGATTTGCAATCCGGTGCATAGCCACTCTGCCATGAGGCCAACGTACTGCACGCCAGGAACACCGCCCTGACAAGACAAAACCCCAAGATGGGGCCTGTCGGAACATGGAGCGGGAAACGAGACTCGAACTCGCGACCTCAACCTTGGCAAGGTTGCGCTCTACCAACTGAGCTATTCCCGCGTAAGCCGACATGGTACCGGAAATCCGGGACACACACCAGCGATTTCACCTTTCTGACTGCGCGCAGAGCCTTGTGGCCCAACGTGCCCCGCCTTGCCGTGGCGGGAGAAAAACAAGGCCCCTGTCGGGGCCCTGTAGAATCTGGAGCGGGAAACGAGACTCGAACTCGCGACCTCAACCTTGGCAAGGTTGCGCTCTACCAACTGAGCTATTCCCGCAGATTCTTCGACCTGCGTCGAAGGAGCGCCATTGTGTCCAAATTCCTTCACGCCGTCAACAGTCTTCACATCATGCGGTCACGGGCGTCCGCAGTGGGGTACGCTGCCCCGCCCGGCCCCGCTCGCCCATGCTCCTTCGCGGCACGCCCCTGTTGATCGCCCTGCTGCTGCATCTGCTGGTGGCCCTGCTGTACTGGGCACTGATGCCGATGGGAATGAACTGGTATCGCGACCATTTCGGCTTTGCTTCACATCGTGACATCGGCTTGGGCATCGCCCAGTTCCATCTGTTCTGGATGTTCATTGGCGCCCAGCCGCTGATCGCGGTGCTGCGGCCGCTGTTTGCCAAGCTGCTGGTGCTGGCGATTCCCTTGGCGTTCGCGAGCTGGACACTGATGCACAACCATCCGCTCCGCCTGCTGTACTTCACCCTCGGGCCCGGCCTGCTGGCACTGGCCGCGATTGCCATTTCCGCGTGGTATGCATCACACAACCGCCTGCCTGCCACCACGGACACCACCAATGCCTAGACGCTACGTCCGCCTGTTCTGGCTGCTGGTTTCATTGACCTGGCTGGCGCTGATCGCGGCCTTGGTCAACGCCGGTTTCACCCCGGACTACTGGCTGCTGCACCACCTGGAAGGTGCCGAGTCGCCCTACCCGACCAGCACTGTCATCGTGTTCGCGTTGCTGGGCACGGTCGAACTGGTGGTGGCCGCCTTGATCGTGCGGCCGTGGAGACTGAAACGCCTGTGGCTGCGCCTGCTGATCGCCTTCGCCCTGCTGCTGCTGTGGTCGGTGCCGTGGATGCTGTCGGCGATGCACCAGCCGCCGGTACAAGGCATGCACCTGCTGTGGCTGCTGCTGTTGGACGTGGGCCTGCTGCTGGCGCTGTGCGGGGTGTCGGCGGTGAGCGCGTGGCGGGCGTTCATAAGCTCACCGCATGGCTGCCGCCGGGAGAAGACGCGCAGAGATGGCCTACGCATTTCAGAATAGTTGCATGGACCCGCAGCGGACCGGCGAAGGACAGTACCTGACCCGAGGCCCACAGCGCTGGCAGTACTTTCACTGCCGCTGCTCTGCATATGCCTCTGCCAAACCGGGATAAATCATGCAGCAGTCGAGCCAGCACGCATCACAGCTCCCCGACGACGCGGATCCGCTTGACGCAGCGTTGCCAGCAATGGCTGGAGACCGCCCGATTACGCCCTTGGAACTTGCCACGCGACTTTCCGCAGCCTGCCCCTTTCAGGTCGTCCGATACGCCGACATCAAGGGCGAGGTACCGCAGGACTCAACATACGCACCAGAGCACTACGTCTGGGCTGATCCCGATGAGTTGGTTCTCTTGGTTGATGGCGACCTGAAGCTCGACACGCTGGACCTGGACGACCCGCTGGCTCCGTGGCGGGAAGAAGATCTTGGTGCGTACATCCGTTTCATCTTGGTTCGCGGCAATGCAGAGATAGCACGCCATGTTCACAGCCTTGAAACCGACGGCGCATGCGGATTGCTTGTCTCGGGCGACCTGACGACAGCCAATGCCATCGTCGGCGGACAGGAAATCCGCGTAGGCGGCAACCTACTGGTCCGCGAGCTGTTCTGGGGCGACTACAACCACGGCGAACTGCACGTGGTCGGGAACACCCAGGCAGCGCTTCTCATTCAGACCGACTACTCCATGCAGTTCGATGGCTCGGTTCACTGCATTCGCAGGATGGACGACGAAGCCATCATTGACGACGGAATTGAGCAGATCATCGAACCCGATTGTCTGTTACGCGAATCCGAGGGTCCGGACAGCTTCTGGTCATTGGACGCGGGAGCCATGCTGCAAAGGCTCACTGCCGGGAAGAGCGTCATCCGTGCGGAGGGTCTGTCAGCGCGAGACCCGATGCTATGCACAATGAACCTGTTTGGCGATGCCACTGTCAGTGCAGAAAGCCTGCTACGCATTTGTGGAGAAGACATGCTTCCCATGGATACCCGGACATATGAATTCCACCGCAGCGGCATCTCACTTCTAGCGAGTGCTGGCACCGCCGACGCCCGCGTATACACCGTGCAGATGGAAGATCCTTCGAAGAACATCGCTGCACGCCTCGTAATGTGGCGCACCGATGCAACCGCCAGCACCACGGCCTCCTACATAGGAGGTGCTGGATCTGGCTGGAGCCTACTGAAGTACATCTGCAGCGATGCTGGACAGGATCAGCGCGAATGGGACGAGGTTGAGTCACATGACATCCAGCCACCCTTCATCGCACTCATCCTCGGCGGGTGGCGATTTCTTGAGGAAGGCGCATCGAACCGAAAAAGGACTGCGGAGACAATTTCAGCGGCCGAGATACGCGGTCTACTGGCGCTTCCGATCTGTCAGCCATACGACGACTATGGCGATGGTGACCGTTGCGGATTGTGGGTGGGTCACTGTCATGCGGCGTTTCGCCAAGAGAAACGCGGGCCCGGCGGCGAGGGGCCCATGCTCCGACTTTCACGGGAACTCCAACAGACCGACGGTAGCAGCGTCACCGAAAGCTACTACTACTACGTTGAGACCTGCATGGATGGACGGGAGCGCGTTCACATTCGTTACAAGGCAGACCTGCGCACTGAAGACTCGCCGGTTCAGATAGATCCTGTCGGAGGGGAGGCGTTGGCCGACGCACTACAACTTTTCAAGCGTGGCGCAAGGGAAATGCGCGGCACAAATTCAGGCCTACTGAAAGGAAGAACACCCTACTTCGCAAAAGATCATGCGTTCGCGGTGAACTTCTGGAAGCAGCAGGGATACCTGCCCGAGTAGATGCCAGAGTTCTTTCAGAAACCGACGGCAGTCCAGGCCTTCTGGCTATCCGCATCCGTTGTATGGCTGCTGCTGGCCTTCGCACTCATCCATGCCGGCTTCAAGCCAGACTACTGGCAACTGTGTCACATCGAGCCCGGGACACTGCCTTACCCCACAGATTCAGTCTTCACCTTCGCGCTGATCATTCTGGTGGAGATTGTTGTCCTGGGCCTGATCGTGCAGCCATGGCGGTTTCACCGCCTGTGGCTGCGGATGTTTGTCTGTGCCTTTCCCTGGCTGGGCTGGACAGTACTTTGGGGCGCGTCCGCCATGCACCAATCACCCGTGCGCGATGTGCATTTGAACTGGGTGCTCGCCGTTGCCGCCCTTCTTCTTGTGGCACTACTGGTCGTGGTCGCGGCCTCCGCCTGCCCGCGCCTACGCCGCTGGCTCAACGGCTGACCGGACCTACTTCCGGAACTCCACCCGCACATGCTGGCCGAAGCGTGCCTTGGCCTCGCCGTCGAACTCCAGCACGCACTCCACCACCTTGGCCACGCCACGCCCCGCGTCTTCAGGCAGGCGGGCCTGCGCGAACACCGGGCTGATGCGTACCACGCGTGCGGTCGGCAGCGTGCCGGTGTTCTCGGCACCATCGCTGTCCGGTACCACCGTCGCTTTCATGCCTACCTGCACCGCGTCGGCATAGGCGGCACTGAGTTCGGCACGCACCTGCAGCGGGCGTGCCGGCAGCAGCGAGATCGCCGGCTTGCCGGCCTGCACGAAGGCACCCAGGCCCGGCACCTGGCCGACCACGGTGCCGGCTTCCGGTGCACTCAACGACATCTGCTGCAGTTTCAACCTGGCGTGCTCCAGCTTGTGCTGGGCCATGTCGACCTGCGCACCCGCCACGTCGACGTCGGCGCGAACAACCGCCAGCTGCTGCCTGGCCGCATCGGCCTGCTGGTTGGATGACACCCCTTCGCTGGCGCCGGTGGACAGGCGGGTGGCGTTGCGCTCCAGTTCGCGCAGCTGCGCCTGGCTGCCCTTCAGGCGATCATTGGCCAGGGCCAGATCGGCGGTGGCCATCGCCACTTCCTGCTGCAGCAGCGCGCCATCCAGCGACAGCAGCAGCTGCCCCTTCTTGACCGTGGCGCCCTCCTTCACCGGCGCAGCGGTGATCGAGCCATCCACCGGCGGTGCAAGCGCGATCAGGCCGCCCTCGACATCGATGATGCCGCGCGCGACCGCAACCTTGCCGGCGGCGGCTGCATCGGCCTTGCCCGAAGGCGGCTGTACAGGCGCGGGCGCGTCCCTGGAACAGGCGCCGAGCAGCAGTGCCGCGGAGAGGGCCAGGCTGAGGGGAAGCAGGTGCGGCGTCTTGATCATGGGGCGGACTCTACGGTTTCGTTCTGGCGGCGGTCATCACGGACCATGCCGTCTTCCATGGCGATCACCCGATCCGCATGCCGGATCAGGCGCGGATCGTGGCTCACGCACAGCACGGTGGCGCCGTGCGCCCGCGCATAGCGATGCAGGATGTCGATCACGCGCTGACCGTTCTCGGCGTCCAGCGCGCTGGTGGGTTCGTCGGCGAAGATCAGCGTTGGCGACTTGGCGAAGGCACGGGCCACCGCCACGCGCTGCTTCTCACCGCCGGACAGCTGCGCCGGGCGCATGTGGCTGCGGTGGCTGAGGCCAACCTCTTCCAGCGCCCTGCGGGCCAGTGGTTCGCTTTCGCGATCGCGCATGCCGCGGTAGCCCAGCGGCAGCTGCACCTGCTCCAGCGCGGTCAGCGCCGGGAACAGGTTGAAGCCCTGGAACACGAAGCCGACATGGTGCAGGCGGAACCGCTCCACCTCGCCGCGGGTCATGTGCCCCACATCCTGGCCCAGCGCGTGCACCCGCCCACCATCGGGCGCGGACAGGCCGGACAGCAGCGACAACAGCGTGCTCTTGCCGCACCCCGAAGGCCCCGACACCAGGGTCAGCTCGCCGGGGTAGATGTCCAGCGACAGGCCACGCAGCACCGGCACCTGTACATCGCCGGACATGAAGCCTTTCTCCAGTGCGTCGGCCTGCAATGTGGGGGCGATGGCATGTTTGGAGGTCATCGGCCGGTCCTCAACGCAGCAGCAACGATGGATCGGAGCGGACCACACTGCGCACCGCCATGATGCTCGACAGCATGGCCATCACCGCGACCAGCGCCACGCAGCCCAGGATCACCATCGGCGTCAGCTGCACCGGTACGCGCTGGGTCTGCGCGATCAGCAGCACCACGGTACTGAAGGCCGCTGCCAGCAACATGCCTACGCCGCCGATCAGCAAGGCCTGCTCGAACACCACCCGTGCCAGCGCGTAGCGACCGGCACCGAGTGCATTGAGCGTGGCGTACTCGCGCACCGAGCCGGCCACCACCGAGGCGAATGACTGGTTGGTGATCACCGCACCGACGAAGCAGACGATGACCGCCATGAACAGCACCGCGATGCCGGCGCCGGTATCGAACAGCCAATATTGCTGCGAGCGGCTGGCGAACTCCGGCGCGGTCCAGAACTCGACCGGCGTCGCCTGGCCCATCGATGCAGACAGGCGATCGCGCACGTGACCGGCGAGGTCCGGCGAACGCAGGCCCGCCACGAAATAGGTACTGCCCTCGTGCGGATCCGTGCCGGCAATGGCGCGCGCGGTATCCAGCGAGGCCAGCACATTGACGCCGCCAAGGCCCCGCAGCCCCGGTTGCGCGGCGACCACGCGCACGGCCTTGCCGTTGATCCACGCGCGGTTGTTCTGCAGGTCCACGCCCAGCGTATCCAGGTCGGCGCTGTCGACGATCACCGCGCCGGGCTCGCGCAGCTGTGCGCGCAGGTCGGCAGGCAGGATGCGCGCGAACATCATTGCGTCGTCGCGGGTGGAGATGCCGGACAGGTACACCGACACGTTGCCGGTGCCCTGCGCGCCGGAACGCCATTCGCCGTCAACCCACTCGTAGGGCTCGACGCGGGTGACATCCGGGTCCATGCGCAGGTGGCTTTCCACGTCGGCGCTGATCGCATGGCCGTAGTTGACGCTCTGCGTGCCCGGGAAACCTGCCCAGATATCGGCCGAGGATGCCTTCACGTAGATCGCGGCGGTACCAAAGATGCCCAGCACCAGCGCCGCCTGCACGATCAGCAGCACGCCGGCAAAACACATCGCCAGCACCACCGGCAGGAACCGGCGCCACTCATAGGCCAGGGTCTTGCGGGCCAGCGCGATCATTGTGATGGCTCCCCAGCTCCGGCCGGCAGCGGCGCGCCCCCGAGGGCGCGGTACAGCGAGGCGAACGCCAGCACGCGTGCGCCCTGTGCACCGATGAGATCGGCCTGCGAGGCCAGTGCGGCACGCTGCGTGTCCAGACCCTCGAACTCGCTGGACAGGCCCAGCTGCACCTGCCGCACCTGGCGCTTGACCTGCTGGCGTGCGGCATCATTGGCCGCACGCAGCGACTGGATGCTGCTGTCCTGGCGCGCCAGGCTGCCCAACGCGCCCTCCACCTCGCTCACGCCTTCCAGCACCGCCTTGCGGTAGCCCAGCAAGGCGGCATCCAGTTGCTTCTCATCGGCATGGAAGCGCGCTCGACGCTGCCCCCAGTCCCACAGCGGAATATCGATGTACGGGCCGATCGACGGGCTGGAGTCGGAATTGGAACGGGCGTTCTGGGTGAGGTTGTAGGCGTACAGGATCGAGCCACCCAGGCTGATCCGCGGATACATCGCAGCGCGCGCCGCGCCCTTGCTGGCGGCGGCCTGCATCACTTCCGATTCGGCCAGCAGGATCTGCGGTCGATGTCGCAGCAGGTCAGCCGGGACCTGCTGCAGCGTGAACGCACCCAGCGTCGGCGGGGTGCGGTAGGCGTGCCAGGCCGGATCCGGACGCTCGCGGCCCAGCAGCAATGCCAGCGCACGGGCGGCGTTGTCGGCGTTTTCCCGCGCCTGCGCGATGGCCGCACGGGTGGCCGCCTGCCGCGCGCGCAGCCGTTCCAGCTCGCCCGGCTCATCCAGACGCAGCCGCTGCCGCACCAGCGCCAGCTGTTCGCCGCGGTCGTCCACGGCCTGCTGTCGGGCCAGCAGATCCTGCTGGGCCTGCGCTACGGTCAGGTCGAGATAGCTGCGTACCACATCGGCGATCACCGCCACCTGTGCGGCATTGCGCAGGGCCACGGCGTTGCCGGCCGAGGCCTGAGCGCTCAACTGCGCGCTCTCGGCGGCACCGAACAGGCCCAGGTCCCAGATCGCTTCGATGCCGGCATGGAAGTAGGTGTCGACAGCGGCAGCGTCCTGCACCTGCTTGGCGCTGGCGGTGATTTCCGGCAGGAAGCGCGAATCGGAGGTACCGGCGACGATCCGTACGGCCTGCAGCCGCAACGTCGCCTGCTGCAGGTCCAGATTGCCGGCGATGGCCTGATCGACCAGGCCGTCCAGCGCCGGGTCGGACAACACTTTCCACCACTGCCTGGCGTCCACCGCCACGCCCTGCCCCTGCGGCACCTGGGCCCAGGCGGTGGGTGTGCGGTCAGGCAGGTCCGGAACCGGTACCGACATGCAGCCGGCCAGCGCCAGGCTTGCAAACAATGCGCCGGGCCGCAGCAGCCCCTGCAGGGAGAATGCTCGCCCGGTCCTGGGCACCGCCACTGGAGTGATACGCCTGACCACCAGCCCGCCAACGTGTAGAAGGAGCATGAAGGCTACCGTGCGATTGTGGAGCGAACATGGAGAAATGGTCCGAAAACGGTCACAACACGCGTGCGGTTCAGGCAACGATGGCGCAGGCCTTTCGCCAGCCTTTCACTGCCTGCAGCAGGCGGAACACTGATGCGGATTCCAGGTCATTGCCTCTTGCAGCAGCCCACCTCGCGCCAGGGCTTCCGATCGTCCCCACGATCGCCGCGCCCCCGTCATGCCGATTGCGACGCAAATGTCGGAATCGCCCCCAGAGGCACACTTACCACGCCCACCATGAAAATGTCGTGGCCTGACTGTAGCGACCCGCGTGGCCAACGCCATGACAAACGAAAAACGCCCCCTTGCGGGAGCGTTTTTCTGAATCTGGAGCGGGAAACGAGACTCGAACTCGCGACCTCAACCTTGGCAAGGTTGCGCTCTACCAACTGAGCTATTCCCGCAGATTTCGTTCGACCTGCGTCGAAGGAGCGCTATTGTGTCGGGATTGCTGCACGGCGTCAACCGGAATTTTCACCTGTGCCACGGGGTAGCGTTCAGGCGCTTGGCCTTGGCTTCAGGCACGCAGGCCACGGCGGTGGAAGTAGACCTGCTCGGCAATGCGACGCGTGGCCGTCGTGTGCAGCAGCGCGTTGAGCGGCCAGTCGGCCTGCAGATGGTCCATCGCCCAGCGCAGCAGGCGCTTGCCATGGAAGGCCGGCGCCACCTGCCGCGCCACCCGCTCGGCGTCCGGCCCCTGGCCACGCAGATGCCGGGCAATCGCCTCGCCGACGGCCCAGCCATGCCGCCATGAGGAATGGATGCCCCCGGCCGAGAGCGGAGAGACGATGCCCGCCGCGTCGCCGGTCAGGACCACGCGCTGGCCGGTGATCGGCCCGTCCGGCCGGCCGCAGGGCACCAGCCCTGCGCGGGTGCCCGAGGGACGCGCCGAAGGCGGAATGCCGACCCCATCGCGCACGTGGTCGAGGAAGCCATCGATATCCGGCGGCCGTACCTGTTGCGGGTCATGACGCAGCGCCAATCCGACCTGCAGGCCGGTTGGATTCTGCGCGACCCAACCGATATAACCCGGCGCGTAGCGCTTGCTGACAAAGCAATGCAGCGCATTGCCCTGCGCCACCTGCAGGCCGGCGAACTCGCGCTCGACGCCGTAGAGGGTGTCGCGCACCTGGCCAAGGCCGGTGCGCTGGGCCACGCGTGAGCGTGCGCCATCAGCACCGACCAGATAGGCGCAGCGCCCTGCCCCTTCCACCTGCCAGCCGTCACCACAGCGACGAGCGTCGGTGAAGGACTGCTGCAGGCGCAGGTCGACACCGTTCGCGCGCAGTTCGCTGGCCAGCCAACGCATCACGTTCGGCGTATCGGTAGTGAGGAAGTAATAGCCCGGCGCGGCCAGCAACACGCTGCGCAGGTTCGGCGCATACAGGCGCACGTTGGCAACGCGCTGCACGAGGTGCTCGGGCATGCGCCCCAGCCAGGTCTGCTCCATCGCCTCTTTCACCACGATGCCGGTGGTGTGCAGGCGCTCGCCGGGGTCGGCCTTGCGTTCCAGCACGCAGACGCGCAGACCGTACTGGGCGGCAGCCAGTGCGCAGGCGGCACCGGCGAAACTGGCGCCGACGATGATGACGTCGTGGTCGTAGGCGGAGGGAGTGTGAGGCATTGCGGCATCGCCGTGGAGAATCGGAGATGCAGCTTCGAACTGCCGCGTGGCGAGCCGAAGGAGTGGCGGTGAAGTGGGGATGAAGCGCGGAATACGCAAACGAAAAACGCCCCCTTGCGGGAGCGTTTTTCTTGAATCTGGAGCGGGAAACGAGACTCGAACTCGCGACCTCAACCTTGGCAAGGTTGCGCTCTACCAACTGAGCTATTCCCGCTTGGGAGGCGAAATTCTACCTATTCTGGGAATGGCGTCAAGCGGTTTTTTCGGGGCCTGCGAGGCGCCTTGCACCGCGTATCCACGCATGGCGTGGATCTACTACAGCATCCCCGCACACCGATGGATCCGCATCCTTCGTGGATGCGGCATTTCCAGTGGATCCACGCCATGCGTGGATGGCAGCAACCGTGGTGTCAGAGCCCTTTCCTGCGGAAAGGGATCCGACCCCAGGCTCAGTTGCCCAGCTTCTTCTGCCGCGAGCGCTCGCGCGCGGCACGCTCATCCTCGCGCAGGCTCGGCCAGGCGGCGTGCAGGTACTGCAGGCCCGACCACAGGGTCAGCACCGCGGCGATGGCCAGGGTCCAGTCGCCGATGTGGAACACCGGCCAGCCCATCCAGATGTCCTGCACCGGCACGTTCGGCGCCACCGAGTACAGCAGGCACAGCAGCGCGACCATCTGCGCGGTGGTCTTGATCTTGCCGATCATCGCCACGCGCACCTTGGCGCGCTGGCCCAGCTCGGCCATCCATTCGCGCAGCGCAGACACCGCGATCTCGCGGCCGACGATCACCGCCGCCCAGAACGCCATCCACGGCGTCGGATGGCCCTGCACGATCAGGAACAGCGCCACTGCCACCATCAGCTTGTCCGCGACCGGGTCGAGGAAGGCGCCGAAGGCCGACTCCAGCTGGTAACGGCGTGCGATCCAGCCGTCGAGCCAGTCGGTGATCGCGGCCAGGCCGAAGATCGCCGCCGAAGCGAAGTTGGTCCAGGTATAGGGCAGGTAGAACACCAGCACCAGCACCGGGATCATCACGATCCGCAACAACGTCAGCCAGGTGGGCAGGGTCAACTTCATGCTTGCGTGCTTCTCTCTCTACTCGGCCGCATCGGGCGTGGCCAACCCGTGCAGGTTAGCGTAGATGCGTGCCGCGAGGGCGTCATTGATGCCTTCCACCTTGGCGATTTCGGCTTCGCCGGCCGCTTTCAGGCCCACCAGGCCGCCGAAATGCTTGAGCAGGCTGGCCCGGCGGCGCGGCCCGATGCCGGGGATGTCCTCCAGCTTGCTGGTCATCCGCGCCTTCTGGCGGCGGCCGCGATGACCGGTGATGGCGAAGCGGTGGGCTTCATCGCGGACCTGCTGGATGAACTGCAGCGCCGGGTTGGCCGCGCCCGGGCGCAGCTCGCGTCCATCGGGCATCACCAGCGCCTCATGGCCTGCGCGGCGCTCCACGCCCTTGGCCACGCCCACCAGCAGCACCCCTTCCACGCCCAGGTCGGCCAGTGCGGCCTCGGCCTGCGCCAGCTGGCCGGCGCCACCGTCGATCAGCAGGACGTCCGGCAGCACGCCCTGCTCTTCCACGGCGCGGCGGAAACGGCGGTCGATGGCCTGGCGCATGGCCGCATAGTCGTCGCCCGGCTCGATGCCGCTGATGTTGAAACGGCGGTACTGCGCGCGCACCGGACCGGCCGCGTCGAACACCACGCACGAGGCCACGGTGGCCTCGCCCAGCGTGTGGCTGATATCGAAGCACTCGACCCGCTTCACCGGCTCGGCCAGGCCGAGCATCTCGCGCAGCGCATCACTGCGTGCGTGCTGTGCGTTGCGGCTGTTGAGCTCCGTGGCCAGGGTCAGCTGCGCATTGCGGCTGGCCAGCTCCACGTAGCCGGCGCGCTCGCCGCGCACGTTCCACCTCAGCTGCACCTTGCGCTCGGCCGAGGCCGAGAGCGCGGCGACCAGCAGGTCGGCGTCGGGAATTTCGCGGTCCAGCAGGATCTCGCGCGGCGGCTCGAACTCGATGTAGTACTGCGAAACGAACGCGGCCAGCACTTCTTCCGGGCTCTCCTCACCATTGGTGCGGGGGAAGAACGGGCGGGTACCGAGGTTGCGGCCATCGCGGAACGCCAGCAGCAGCACGCAGGCCTGCGACCCCTGCATGGCCACCGCCAGCACGTCCAGGTCCGCGGCGCGACCGTCCACGTACTGCCGGGTCTGCATGCTGCGCAGCGAGGAAATCAGATCGCGCAGGCGCGCGGCCTGCTCGAACTCCAGCGCCTCGCTGGCGGCCTGCATCTGCTCGCCCAGCTCGCGGGTGAGCTCGTCGCTCTTGCCTTCAAGGAACAGGGCGGCGCGGCGCACCGACTCGGCGTACTCCGCTGCCGGCACCAGCTCCACGCACGGCGCGCTGCAGCGCCCGATCTGGTACTGCAGGCACGGCCGCGAACGGTTGCGGAACACGCTGTCCTCGCAGCTGCGCAGCTTGAACAGCTTGTGCATCAGGTTCAGCGTTTCGCGCACCGCAGTGACGCCCGGGTACGGACCGAAATAGCGGCCCGGAATGGCACGCGGGCCGCGATGCAGCGCGATGCGCGGCCAGTCCTCACGGGTCAGCAGCACATGCGGATAGGTCTTGTCGTCGCGCAGGGAGACGTTGTAGCGCGGCGACAGCGATTTGATCAGCTGGTTTTCCAGCAGCAGCGCCTCGGCTTCCGAGCGCGTCACGGTCACGTCCATGCGCGTGATCTGCGAGATCATCGACATGATCCGCGCATTCTTCGGGCTGCCGTTGAAATAGCTGCCGACACGGTTGCGCAGCGCGCGCGCCTTGCCCACGTACAGCAGCGTGTCGTCGGCGGCGTACATGCGGTACACGCCGGGTGCAGTGCTGAGCTGGGACGCGAAGGCCTTGCCGTCGAAGGCCGGGGCGGGAACGTCGGTCATTCGCTGATCGGGACTTCGCTGAGCACGCCGCTGTCGGGGTCGAATCGCAGCACGGCGTGGGCGTCGGTCTCCGCGATCCACACCGCCCCGGCGCCCACCGCCAGCCCGGCCGGGCCATGCAGGCGACGCGGCAGCGGCTGGGTGGTCAACTCACCGCCGCCCAGGCGCAGCGTGCGCAGGCGGCCATTGCCGCTATCGGCAATCCACAGCAGCGGCGCCTCCGGGCTCAGCGCAATGGCCTGCGGGAACTGCAGGCTGGCCTGCGCGCGCGGGCCGTCTTCACTGCCGAAGCGCCAAGGCCCCTGCCCGACCAGGGTCTGCACCAGATCGCCGCGCAGTTGCAGCGCACGGATCGAGGATCCCAGCGCATCGGCGACGTACAGCACCTGCTGCACCACGGCCAGCGCGGTCGGCTGGGCGAAGGCCGCCAGATGGCCGCTGCCGTCGCGCTCGTCGATGGCGCCGCTGCCGGCGCGCCACTGCAGGCTGCGCTGGCCGAGGTGGTAGCTCCAGATGCGGTTGTCGCCAGCCATCGCAATGTGCAGCTGGTTGTCGGCGATGGCCATGCCGACCGGATGGTCCAGCGAGACCTGCCGCGCCTGCGCCACCGGGCCTTCCACCGGCGCGCCGGGACGCCCGTTGCCACACAGCGTGTCAACGATGCCGGTCAGCAGGTTGATGCGGCGCACGGCATGGTTGCCGGTATCGGCCACGTACAGCGAATCGCGCTCCAGCACCAGCGCCTGCGGGCGGTGGAACGCCGCTTCGGCCAGGTTGCCATCCATGAAATCGGCGGTGCCGAGGCCGAACTGGCGCAGGATGCGGCCGCCGTGGCTGCATTCGAGAATGCGGTGATGGCCGCTGTCGGCGATGTACAGACGCTCGGTGCTGACCGCCAGCCCCAGCGGAAAACGCAGGGCCTGGCGCGGTTCCGGGTGCAGTTCGCTGCCGCCACGCGGCGGCGCCGACGGAGCGCCCTGGCACAGCGCGTTCAAGGCGCGTTCGAGTTCACCGGGTGCGCCCTGCCCGACCAGCCGTTGCTGTTCGCGACCCTGCGCATCCAGCAGCACCATGGTCGGCCAGGCGGTCACGCCGAAGCGGCGCCAGCCATCCCAGTCCGCGTCGAGGAGCACCGGCATGGCCAGGCCCTGGCGGCGCAGCAGCTTCAGCGCCGCGCTGGCGTCGCGCTCGAAGTCGAAGCGCGGCACCTGCAGCACCAGCGGCTGCAGCTTGCCGGGGTGGCGCGACAACCATTGGCCGAACTCGGCCAGGCGTTGCGCACTCCAGGCCGAGGCCGCGTTGACGAACAACAGCGCGACCGGCCGACCGCGCAGTTCGGTCAGGGTGCAGGGGGTGGCATTGAGCCAGGTGGCGAACTCGGGCAGGTCCGGGACGGGCTGGACGTTCATGACCCGATTATGCCGGAGTCGGCGTCATGCAACAGTCGTGCCACTGCACGTTTTGCAGCATCGTCGACCAGCGACCAGACCTGTTCGAAATGATCGCTGCCGCCGGTGTAGGGATCGGGGATCGCTGCCCGCCCCTGCCCGCCGGACCAGGGCAGGTACAACGCCAGCCGTTCACGCTGGGCCGCCGAGGCCAGGCGCCCGGCATCACGCAGGTTGGCCTCGTCGGCACACAGGACCCAGTCGAAACGGTCGAAATCCACGGTCTGCAGCTGGCGTGCGCGCAGGCCGCCGATGTCCACGCCGTGTCCGGCCGCGCAGGCGATCGCGCGGCGGTCCGGCGGCTCGCCCACGTGCCAGTCGCCGGTGCCAGCCGAATCGACCTGCACCCGCCCGGCCAGCGGCGAGGCGTCCAGGCGTGCGCGCAGCGCCCCTTCGGCCATCGGCGAACGGCAGATGTTGCCCAGGCAGACGAGCAGCAGCCTCATCGCGCGGTCGTCGCCTGCAGCAACGCCTCGGCCCGTTCCAGGTCCTCGGGCGTGTCGATGCCCGGCGGGAACGGTTCGGGCGAGATCGCCACGCTGATCGGGTAGCCTGCCTCCAGCACGCGCAGCTGCTCCAGCGATTCGACCTGCTCCAGCTGGCCCGGCGGCATCGCCGCAAACTGCTGCAGGAAACCGGCACGGTAACCGTAGATGCCGATGTGGCGCAGCCAGGCATGGCCTTCCGGCAGCGTGTCGCGGCTGCGCGCGAAACCATCACGGTGCCAGGCGATCGGTGCACGGCTGAAGTACATCGCCTCGTTGCGCACGTTGCGTACCAGCTTCACCACGTTCGGGTCGAACAGGGTGTGCGCGTCCTCGACGGTCGTGGCGAGAGTCGACATCGGCGCATTGCCGGCGACCAGCGCATCGGCCACCGCGCGGATGCCGGCCGCCGGTGCGAACGGTTCGTCGCCCTGCAGGTTGACCACCACCGTGTCACCGGCCCAGCCGGCGATGCGCGCGCACTCGGCCAGCCGATCGGTGCCGGAAGCATGCGTGGCCGCGGTCATCGCCACCCTCACTTCGGCCAGACCGGACAGCGCATCGGCGATGCGCGGGTCGTCGGTCGCTACCCAGACCTCGCGCGCGCCGGCCTGCAGCGCGCGGCGCGCCACATGCAGCACCAGCGGCTCACCGCCCAGCAGGCGCAACGGCTTGCCGGGCAGCCGCGAGGCAGCATAGCGGGCCGGGATGGCGACGACGAATTCGGTCATGTGGGCGATACTCGGCAGGCTTGTTACAACGGGAATGCGGCCAGCGGCGCGTGAATGCAAGCGCCACCGCGCCGCTCAGTTCGGTCGCAGCTTGTCCAGGCGATCGGTCAGCGCCACCCAGAACGCGGCGGGCAACTCGGCGCGCAGCGGAACCGCGTAGTGCCAGTCGTTGCCGAACGCACGGCATTTCACCGCGTCCTTCTCGGTCATCAGGACCGGCAGCTGGCTGCCGAAGGACAGGTCCTGCGGCTGGTAGGCCTGGTGGTCGGCGAACGCATGCGGCACCACGCCGATCCCGCGCGCGCGCAGCATGTCGAAGAAGCGTTGCGGATGCGCGATGCCGGCCACCGCATGCACGCGTTGGCCCTTGAAATATGCCAGCGGGCGCGCGCGGCCACCGGCCAGTGGCTGCGCACTGTCGATGTGCAGCGCCATCGGCCACTGGCCGAAGCCACAGGCCTGTGCCGCCGTCTCCTCATCGGCCTGGCCGAGGTTGACCACGCGGAAATCGCACTCGCTGGCGCGGCTGACCGGCTCGCGCAGCGGCCCGGCCGGAATCATCCGGCCATTGCCGTAGCGACGCTGCGCATCGACCACTTCGATCTCGATGTCGCGCGCCAGGCGATAGTGCTGCAGGCCGTCGTCGCAGACGATCACATCGCAGCCGGCCTCGACCAGCGCCTTGCCGGCCGCAACCCGATCACGGTCCACGCGCACCGGCACGCCGGTCTTCCAGGCGATCAGCACCGGCTCGTCACCGCCCTTGGCGGTCGGCGTATCGGCCTGCACCCACAGCGGTTTGTCGGCGTCTTCGCGACCGTAGCCGCGGCTGGCCACGCCGGGCTTCCAGCCGGCCGCGCGCAGGCGTTCGACCAGGGCGATGGTCAGCGGCGTCTTGCCGGTACCGCCGGCGGTGATGTTGCCGACCACGATGACCGGCACCGGCAGCGCGTGACGCTTGCGCCAGCCACGCCGATAGGCGCGCCGCCGCAGCGCGGTGACACCCGCGTACAGGGGCGCCAGCAGGCGCATGGCCCACGGAACCGGGGTGCCGTCATACCAGTACGGCGGGGTCTGGGTGCCCTTGCCGGCCATCAGTCCTGCCTTTCGCGGAACTGCATGCTGTGCAGGTGCTGGTACAGGCCGCCCAGCTCGAGCAGCTCCTTGTGGGTGCCACGCTCGACGATGCGGCCATGGTCCATCACCAGCACCTGGTCGGCGTGCTCGATGGTCGACAGGCGGTGCGCGATGACCAGCGTGGTGCGCTCCGGCATGAGGCGCTGCAGCGCATCCTGCACCAGGCGCTCGGACTCGTTGTCCAGTGCCGCAGTGGCTTCGTCGAGGATCAGGATCGGGGCGTCGCGCAGGATCGCGCGGGCAATCGCCAGGCGCTGGCGCTGGCCACCGGACAGCAGCGCGCCGTTCTCGCCGACCGGGGTCTGCAGCTGCTGCGGCATGCGTGCGATGAACTCCCAGGCATTGGCTGCTTCGGCCGCCGCACGGATCTGCTCATCGGTCGCCTCCATGCCATAGGCAATGTTGGCGGCGATGGTGTCATCGAACAGCATCACCTTCTGCCCGACGATCGCCACCTGCCGGCGCAGGTCGGCCAGCGGATAGTCATCCAGGGCCACGCCATCGAGGGTGATGACGCCGCCAGTGGGCTCGTAGAAGCGCGGAACCAGCCGGATCAGGCTGGTCTTGCCACTGCCGGAGCGGCCGACAATGGCCGTCACCGTGCCCGGCCTGGCGACGAAACTGATGTCGTCCAGGGCGATGCCACTGTCTTCGCGGTAGCGCAGCATGACGTGGTCGAACGCCAGCTCGCCCCGTACGCGCTGCACGCGCTGCTGGCCGTCGTCGCGCTCCACCGGCATGTCGAGGATGCCGAACAAGCGCTCGGCGGCGGAGACGCCGCGCGAAATCGAGGTCTGTACGCTAGTCAGTCGGCGCAGCGAGGGAATGATGGCCATCATCGAGGTCATCAGGCCCATGAACTGGCCGGCATTGAGGCGGCCGGCCAAGGCTTCGCGGGTCGACACCCAGACGATCACCGCCAGCGCCAGTGCGGCCAGGAACTGCACCACGCTGGACGCGGCGGCGCGGGTGACCTCGACCTTCATGTTCAGCGCCAGCATGCGGTTGGCCAGGCGCGAGTAGCGCGAGATCTCATGCTGCTGGGTGCCGTGCACCTTCACTTCCTGCTGCGCGGCCAGCGACTGCTCGGCAGTCTGCGCCATCGTGCCCATGCCGTCCTGGATGCCGCGGCTGATGCGACGGTAGCGCTTGCCCACGTAGGACACGATGCCACCGATCAGCGGCACCACCAGCAGCATCGCCAGGGTTACCTTGACGCTCATCTGCAGCATCACCGCCAGCATCGCGATGATGGTGAGGGTGTCGGCCACCACGGTCTTCAGCGCGTCGGCGCTGGCCTGGGTGACCTGTTCGGTATCGAAGTTGAGGCGGCTGACCATCACCGGCGTCGCTTCGGTGTCGAAGTGCGACGACGGCAGGTGCAGGTACTTCTGCAGCACCTGCTCACGCAGGTCGCGGACCACGCTGCGACCGGTCTTGGCCAGCGTGTAGTCGCTGACCCAGGTGGCCAGGCTGCGCATCAGGAACAGGCCGAGGATGGTCAGCGGCAGCACCACGGCCGCGCGCGGCTGCGGATCGACGAAACCCTCGTTGACCAGCGGCTCCATCAGCTTGGTGAAGTGATAGCCGGCCAGGGCTTCGACCACCATGGCGATGACCGCGCCCACCATGAACACCCAGTAGGTGCGGGTGTAGCCCAGCAGACGTTTGTAGATCGGCCACACCGGCGCGTGATGGGAACTCATGGACGCACCTCTGGCGCAGTTGCAATGGCGATACGACGGAAACCGAGCTGACCGAGCGCGTCCTGCGCAGTCACCACGGCCTGGTAGGGGGTGCGTGCGTCGGCGCGCAGCAGCACCGGCTGGCTGCGGTCGCTGCCGGCGACCGATGCGATGGTCTGCTTGACCGACTCGACATCGCTACGCAGCACTTCCTGGTCATTGATGAAATAGCGGCCTTCGGCGTTGATCAGCACGCTGAGCGAGCGCGGCGGCTCGTTGCTGGGCTGCTGGCTGGCGGTCGGCAGCTGCACCTGCAGCGTCGAGCGCGCATCGAAGGTGGTGGTGACCACGAAGAAGATGATCAGCACCAGGATGACGTCGATCAGCGGGACCAGATCGATATGCGGCTCATCCTGGGATCGGTCATTGCCGATACGCATCGATCAGGCCTTCGCCGTGGCAGCGTGGGCCGGTCGCGCCGGCGCGGCCGGGTTCATCACCCCGGGGCGACCGTCGAGCGTGTCCAGCAGGGCACTGGCTTCCTGTTCCATTTCCACCACATAGCCGTGGATCCGGCCCTTGAAATAGCGATGGAACATCAGCGCCGGGATGGCCACGATCATGCCGGTGGCCGTGCACACCAGCGCCTTGCCGATGCCGCCGGCCAGCTGGTTCACATCGCCCACGCCATGGTCGAGGATGCCCAGGAACATCTGGATCATGCCGATCACGGTGCCCAGCAGGCCCAGCAGCGGGCCGGCCGAGGCGATGGTGCCCAGCGCGTTGAGGAAGCGCTCCATGCGGTGCACCAGGTGGCGCCCGGTGTCCTCGATCCGCTCACGGATCTGGTCGCGCGGGCGGTTGCGGGCTTCCAGCGCAGCGGCCAGCAGCGCGCCCAGCGGCGAGTTGGCGCGCAGGGTCTGCAGGTGCGCCGGGTCAAGCTTGCCGCGTGCGGCCCAGTTGCGCACTTCCTGGCCAAGCCCGGGCGGCAGCACTTCCGTTCGCCGCAGGGACCAGAAACGCTCCAGGATGATCGCCAAAGCCAGTACGCCCAACAGCAGCAGCGGCACCATCGGCCAGCCACCGGCCTTGACCAGTTCCCACACGTTTCAACCCTCCGGCCCAACGGCCGCTTGTTCGATCGACGATAGGATAGCAGCCGACCGCGCCCGCCCAGCGGCATCCCACCACCGGGATGCATGGATGCGCTGTTCACGCAGCTGCAGCCCTTGTGCGCCAAGCCATACGCGGATCGCCCCGGACTCCGCGGTGGACACCACCTCGGCGCCCTGCGCCTGCCAGCGCCGGACCACGTCCCGACGCGGGTGGCCAAAGCGGTTCTGGTGCCCGGCCGAGACCAGCGCCAACCGTGGTGCCACCGCGGCCACCCACGGGGCACTGGAACTGCCCCCGCTGCCATGGTGCGGCACCAGCACCACGTCGGCCTTCAGCGCCGCCGGAGACGCCCGCAACAGCGCCTGTTCCGCCGGACGGCCGATGTCGCCGGGCAACAGGACCACGCCATGGGCGCTGGCCACGCGCAGCACGCAGCTGTCCTCGTTTTCGGCCCGCCGGCTGCCGGGATCCGGGTGCAGCACGTGGAAATCGACCCCGTCCCAGCGCCAGCTCAGGCCCCGCTGGCAACGCCCCGCTCCGGTGATCGAGCTGCCCGGCGGCGCCAGCAGTGGCAGTGCCGGCAGCTGTAGCCGCAGACCCGGCAGGTTGCCCGCGTGATCCAGGTCATCGTGGCTGAGCAATACGCGGTCAGGCGGCGCCTGGCCGAGTGCCCGCAGTGCCGGAACCAGAGTCCGCTCGCTCCCTTCGCTGCCGCTCGGCGGCCCGACGTCATACCAGAGCGCATGCCGCGCGGTGCGCAGCAACACCGCCGTGCCCTGGCCGACATCGTGCAGCAGCAGCTCCAGCTCCCCCTCGGCCGGCCGCTCGCGCAACGGCCACAACAGCGGCACGCACAACAGCAGGCCAGCGAGCCCGCCGCCGGCACCCCGTGGCAGCAGCCACCAGAACACCCCCAGCAGCGCCGCCGGCACTGCCCAGGCCGGTGCCTCGGCCAACCACCACATCGCCTGCGGATGCGCCGACAGGGGCTGCAGGGCCTGCCAGCTGACCTCGAACAGCCACGCCGCCACACGCCAGGCCCAGCGCCCGGCCCCGTCATGCAGCACCTGCAGGGCGGTACCCAGCAGCGACAGCGGCACCACCAGCAAGGTCCACCAAGGAATGACCGGCAGGTTCACCAGCGGCCCCAGCCAGGCGGTGCCACCGAACAGGGCGATGCCCAACGGCAACAGGCCGACGCTGGCCACGCCCTGCGCGGCCAGGAACCCACGCAGGTTGGCGGCCATCCCGCGCGGACGTCCCTGTGGCAGGCACCACGCCAGCCACAGCACGCCGCCGAAGCTGAGCCAGAAGCCCGCTGACAGCACCGACAGGGGCGCCGGCAGCAGCAGCGCCAGCGCCGCCAGCGCGAGTCCCTGCACGAGACCGAGCGGGCGCCGCCCGCTACGCGCCAGGGCCACCAGCCCGATCATCAGCGCCGTGCGCACGGTCGGCAATTCACCGCCGGCCAGCACCGCATAGCTCGCCGCGGACAGCGCCGCGGCGCAGGCCGCCGCCTGTGGACGCGGCCAATGCCGGGCCAGCAGGGGGCACAGCCACCACAGCCCTCGGCACAGCAACGCCCCCAGCCCCGCCACCACCCCGACATGGAACCCGGAAATGGCGATCAGGTGGGTCAGCCCCAGCGCCCGCAACTGATCCCAATCGGTGTCGGACAGGCCACGCGTATCGCCCAGGGCGAGCGCCTGCACGAAGCGCGCGGCCGGATGGGCCACCTGCAGGGCGATGGCGGCGCTGGTGCGCTCACGCCATGCCGGCAGGCCGCGCGCAGACTGCAGCGCGTGGGCACTGGCCGGCGCCCTCACCGTTCCAGTGCCAGCCACGCCACGCAGCAGCGCATGGCGCTCGCTGTCAAAACCCCCGGGATTGATCCGCGAGCGAGGGGCCCGCACACGCAGCGCCAACCGCCACTGCGCACCGGCCAGGACCTGCCTGCGCCGTCCCTCGGCAGCGGCGCTGGACCTGCCCTGCCAGCCGTCGTTCCAGGTGACCTGCAGGCGCTTGCCGCGCAGCGATGGCAGTTCGCTGCTCTCACTGACCTGCAGCAGGAAGCGGGTGCGCGCCTCGGCATGATCCGGCAGATCGATGACCCGGCCACTGACCACCACGTCCCGAGCCGGCTGGCCCGGTGGCAGCTGGTCCTGCAATGCCCAGTGCCCGTGCAGCGCTGCCCAGCCGGCACCGAACAGCACGACCGCCGGCAGGCGCCCGCGCCAGCGCAGGCCCCACCCCGCCATGCCAAGCACGACCATCACCGTGCAGACCCACAGCGGCGGCAGTTGCGGCAGCTGCACGCAGGCCAACGCCCCTAGCGTCAGCGCGGCAGCGCAGCCACTGCCCAGCAAGGGAGACGGGAAACGCTCGGCGGCCATGACGCCAGCGTGCCGCCGACGGCAGCAGGCTGCCTATCGGGACTTGCCCCGCAGTCGCATCAGCGCCGAACGCTTCCGCGATGGAAATTGACCCGGAAACTCGCACCGCCCCCCAGCGCCTCGCCGACGCTGACCGAGCCACCATGGTGCTGCACGATTTCCTTGACCAGGTGCAGGCCCAGGCCACTGCCGCTGCCCGCCGCGCGCAGGCGATGGAACGGCTCGAAGATCGCCTCGCGGTCGCCTACTGGAATGCCCGCGCCCTGATCGCTGACTTCCAGCACGCCGCGCGTGTCCAACCGCACGCAGATGGTGCCACGGCCACCACCATGCACGATCGCGTTGTGCACCAGATTGGCGATCACCCGCCCCAGCGCCAGGCTGTCGCCATGGATCCACACTGGCGCCTCCGGCGCGTCGACTTCGAATCCATAGCCGGCTCCCACCACCAGCGGCGCCAGGTCCGCTGCGGCCTCACGCACCAGCTGGGCCAGGTCCAGCCGCTGCAATGCGCCCACGTTGCGGTCCAGGCGCTGCAGGTCAAGCAGGTGCTCGGCAACATTGCCCAGCCGCGCCACGTCGGTCAGCAGCTGTGACTTCAACTCACCCTGCGGTAGCTGCGACAGGCGCGCCTGCACCACGGCGATCGGCACGCGCAGTTCGTGCGCCGCGTCGGCGAGGAACTTGTCGCGCGCGGCATAGCCCTGCTGCACCTTGTCGATGGCGTCGTTGAATGCTTCCACCAGCGGCGCCACTTCCGTCGACACCAGGCGCGCGTCCAGCCGGGCACCCGGCTGGCCGATGTCCAGCTCCTTGGCCTGCTGCGCGGAACGGCGCACGCCACGCATCGCACGGTGGATCACGGTCGGCATCACCAGCAAGGTGACCACGATCAACGGCAGGAAGAACCACAGGCCGATCAGCCGCAGCACCATCAGTGCGCCGTCCAGCAGCCCGCCCTTGGGTGCGCCTCCCACCATCACGGTGATGCGGCGCCCATCCTCGTTGCGGATCATCACCCGCGCCACGTCCAGATAGGGCGGCACCAGCGACCCGAGCTCGCTGGCACCCACGGTCGGCAGCCGCGCAAGCAGCGGCGCGTGGACCGCCGGGATGGTGCCGCGCTCAAGCCAGACGCCCTTGTCGTCGACCGCAGCGAACCAGAGATTGCCACCGGCGTCGGTATCGAGCGCGTCCCAGCGCGCCTGGTCCAGCACCAGGCGGCCGCCTTCGCTGTGCACCGCCTTGGCCACCGCCTCGGCAATGAACATGTCCATGCCCCAGGAGTCCTTGTCGCCCCAGGTCAGGATCAGGGCGACCACCGCGAACAGCACGGTGAAGGCCTGCGCCAGGAACAGGCGCCAGGCCAGGCCCAGGGTGATCGAACGGATCGGACGGGCCACCTCAGGCCTCCGCCAGCAGGTAACCGACACCCCGGATCACATGGATCTCCACGCCAGCACCGGCCTGCTGCAGCGCCTTGCGCAGCTTGGAGATATGCGCGTCGAGCGCATTGGACTGGATCTCATCGTCGAACCCGTACACCGCGGCCTCCAGCGCGCTGCGGGTGACCGTGCGCCCCTGCCGCATCGCCAGGGCCTGCAGTACCAGCACCTGACGCCGTGGCAGTGCCAACGGCTGGCCCTCCACCTGCGCCTGCAGCGATTCGAAATCGAATTCAAGCCGCCCCAACCGCAGGCTCGGCGTCACCATCGCTGACGGCCTGCGCGACACGGCGCGGATGCGCGCCATCAGCTCCTCGATCGCGACCGGCTTGACCAGATAATCATCGGCACCGACATCAAGGCCTTCGACCTTGTCGGACAGCGTGCCCTTGGCGGTCAGCATGATCACCGCCAGGTTTGGCCGCAACGCGCGCGCGGTGGCGACGAACCCGGCACCATCGCCATCGGGCAGCTGGCGGTCGAGCAGCAGCAGCTGGTGCACCGGTTCGCGCAACGCGAGCGCGGCCTCGGCCAGACTGCCGACCACATCGGCGACCACGCCCTGCCGCTCCAGGCCCGATTGCAGGGCGCGGGACAGATCGGGATCGTCTTCGACCAGGAGGATGCGCATCAGTCACTCGTCTATCGGAAACGCTGCCGATCATAGTGCCTGGCGCCCTGCTTTGGCGCCCATGCATGCCAGCGGCTGCAGGCGCAATGTTCTGACAATGTTGCCCCTTCAGCATGCGCAGCCATCCCCCGCAACGTGGCCGAACGATGCTGTCGCTGCCCCTGACAAGGACCCCCATGGCCTCCGTCTCCCACACTGCCGACGCCCACGCCATCCTGCGAGCGCCTGACCTGGACAGCGCCGAGCGCGCCTATCTGGGGCTGATGCCCGACCTCGAACACGTGAACGCACTGGCCCGTCGTGCCGTGGGCCTGTCACGCGTGGCCGACGCGGCACGCGGCTATGCGTTGTCGATGACCCTGGTCGGACTGCGCCTGCAGGAGCTGGAGATGGGCGAGCCGACGGCCAGGCAACATCGCCAGGCGACCCTGCACAGCCTGCGCGAGGCCTTCAGCGCCTGACGGCGCGCGCGCCTGGAGAGCGACGCGGCATCTTCGCGGTGCCACCGGCATCCGTCGCATCAGCGCGGCGCGCAAGCACTGCACGACCGCGTCACGTCAGCGCAACGTGCTCCACGCCAGCAGCACGCACAGGATCGCGACCCAGGCCACGGCCTTGAACGTGCCTTCCAGCATGTTGCCGCCAAACAGGCCCTCCAGCAGTGGATTGGGCCTGGACACCGGGACGTGATCGCTCATGCAGCAGTTCCTTTCCGTGGTGGCGCAGTTGCGCGGTAGCCCGGAGTCTACGCCTGTGCACCCCGGATTCATCGTCGCCTGCCTGCCTTTGGCGACGCATTCCGGGCCTTCGTCGCAGGCCGGCTGCGATACCCGGCGCGCCATGCCAGCCTGCACGCACTTTCCCGCTGGAGCACCGTGCCATGCCGATGCTTGCCCTGATGCTGCTGTTCTCCAGCCTGTTCGGCGACGGCGATGGCGGCGGTCCCACCGAGAACGCCCTGCGCACCCAGATCCTGCGCGTTGAGGCCGCGCAGGATGCGCACGGGGCCGAGCCGATGCAGCTCTATCACCTGCGCCCGGACCGTATCCTGCGCCTGGGCAGCCAGCGGCTGCCTGACCCGCACAGCGCAGCGCCCGATGCCGGGCCGGTCCAGGTCCGCGTGGCGCAGCTGTGGGAGCGCGTGGATGGGCGATGGCAGATCCGGCGTTCGATCAGCATCCACCACTGAATTCACGCCACTGAACCGGCGGGAGGTCCCCGCTTTCACGGGAAGGACAGGCCACCTCATCGGAACGAAAAAAGCCGGCCCAGGGGCCGGCTTTCATCGTTTCCACCGCTTCACCGGCGGACCGGGAGCAGGTGGTGGGCGGTACAGGGTTCGAACCTGTGACCCCTACCATGTCAAGGTAGTGCTCTACCGCTGAGCTAACCGCCCATCATGTTCTTGCCGCCCGCAGGCTGGCCTTGTTACGTAAAAACCCGGCGCCAGGGCCGGGCTTTGCAGTTCACGACAGTCCCCTTGCGAGGGCTTCGTGGTGGGCGGTACAGGGTTCGAACCTGTGACCCCTACCATGTCAAGGTAGTGCTCTACCGCTGAGCTAACCGCCCGTTTTTGCTTCTGCATTTCCGCGATTGCGTCGGTGCAGGCCGCGTATATTACGGATGCCGGCAGGGAAGCGCAACACTTTTGTGAAGATGGCGCTGCACTTCCACGTTCAGCCGAGGCTGGCTTCCTTCAGCTGCCGGATCTGGTCGCGCACGCGCGCGGCATCCTCGAACTCCAGGTCCTTGGCGTGCTGGTACATCTGCTGTTCCAGTGCCTTCAGACGCACCCCCAGCTGTGCCGGCGACAGCGAACGGTAGTCGGCCGCCTCTTCGGCCACGCCCGGCCGGCCCTTGCCCCGGCCCTTCTTTGCTTCCTTTTCGGCCGCATCCGAACGTGCGCCTTCCAGCACATCGACGATCGGGCGCGCCACCGAACGCGGCACGATGCCGTGCTCTTCGTTGTACTCGACCTGCTTGGCGCGGCGGCGGTCGGTTTCATCGATCGCCGCCTGCATCGAACGGGTGATCTTGTCGGCGTACAGGATCGCCTTGCCGCGCACGTTGCGGGCCGCACGGCCGATGGTCTGGATCAGCGAGCCGGTGGAGCGCAGGAAGCCTTCCTTGTCGGCATCCAGGATCGCCACGAGTGACACTTCGGGCATGTCCAGGCCTTCGCGCAGCAGGTTGATGCCGACCAGCACATCGAACTTGCCCAGGCGCAGGTCGCGGATGATCTCCACGCGCTCGACCGTGTCCACGTCCGAGTGCAGGTAGCGCACGCGGATGCCATGCTCGGTGAGGTACTCGGTGAGGTTCTCGGCCATGCGCTTGGTCAGCGTGGTGACCAGCACGCGATCACCGGCCTTGATGCGCGCGTTGGCCTCGCTCATCAGGTCGTCGACCTGGGTCCCGACCGGGCGGATCTCCACCACCGGATCGATCAGGCCGGTCGGGCGCACCACCAGTTCGGTGATCTCGTCACCCGCCTCGCGCAGCTCGTAAGGACCGGGCGTGGCCGACACGTAGATGCTGCGCGGGCAGCGCTCCTCCCACTCCTCGAAGCGCAACGGACGGTTGTCCAGCGCCGACGGCAGGCGGAACCCGAATTCGACCAGGGTTTCCTTGCGCGAGCGATCGCCCTTGAACATGGCGCCGATCTGCGGAATGGTCACGTGCGACTCGTCGATCACCAGCAGCGCATCCGGCGGCAGGTAGTCGAACAGGGTCGGTGGCGGCTCGCCGGCCTTCTTGCCGGTCAGGTGCCGGGAGTAGTTCTCGATGCCGTTGCAGAACCCGACCTCGGCCATCATCTCGATGTCGAACTGGGTGCGCTGCGCCAGGCGCTGCGCCTCGACCAGCTTGTTCTCGGCGTACAACTGCTCGAGCCGTTCCTTCAGCTCGACCTTGATGGTTTCCACCGCGGCCAGCACACGCTCGCGGGTGGTCGCGTAATGGGTCTTGGGATAGACGGTGAAGCGCTGCATGTTGCGCAGCGTCTCGCCGGTCAACGGGTCGAACATCGTGATCTTCTCGACCTCGCCGTCGAACAGCTCGATGCGCAGCGCCTCGCTGTCCGACTCGGCCGGGAACACGTCGATCACTTCGCCGCGTACGCGGAAGGTACCGCGCTGCAGCTCGTATTCGTTGCGCGTGTACTGCAGCTGGGTCAGGTGGTTGATCAGGTCGCGCTGGTCGATGCGTTCGCCCTTGGACAGGATCAGGCGCAGCGACAGGTAGTCTTCCGGTGCACCCAGGCCGTAGATCGCCGACACCGTGGCCACCACGATCGCATCCGGGCGCGACAGCAGGGTCTTGGTCGCGGCCAGGCGCATCTGCTCGATGTGCTCGTTGATCGAACTGTCCTTCTCGATGAAGGTGTCCGACGAGGGCACGTAGGCCTCCGGCTGGTAGTAGTCGTAGTAGCTGACGAAGTACTCCACCGCGTTGTGCGGGAAGAAGGCCTTGAACTCGCCATACAGCTGCGCCGCCAGCGTCTTGTTCGGCGCCATGATCAGCGTCGGCTTCTGCACGTTCTGGATGACGTTGGCGATCGTGTAGGTCTTGCCCGAGCCGGTGACGCCGAGCAGGGTCTGCTTGGCGATGCCGGCCTCGAAGTTGCTGGTCAGCTTGGCGATGGCATCGGGCTGATCGCCCGCCGGCGAGTACGGCGAGACAAGTTCAAAACTGTCGCTCATGGTGTTGCCAGTTCCCGGGGAAGATGAGTATACGAGGCGTGGGGTGACGGCTGGCTGAGGGGTCTCCGGGCAGCCCGCCGCGGAGCTTCCCGATGGCAGCCGCCGGGCCAGGCGCGGAGGCTGAATGCATGCGCCCTGCCCACGCCCCCTGCCCCGTCGGCCCCCGCCCAGCGCGGGGCGTTCACCTGACCGAACTGCTGGTGGTGGTCGCGGTGCTGGCGGTGCTGCTGGCCGCGTCCTGGCCGGCGCTGCAGCCCCTCCTGCTGCGGCAACGCGCCGATGCACTGCAACTGAACCTGCACGCCAGCCTGTCCGGCGCCCGCAGCGAGGCCTTGCGCAGGCGCGAGCTGATCGGCGTCTGTGCAAGTGTCGACGGGCTGCACTGCAACGACGACTGGAGCGCCGGCTGGATCATCTACCGCAGCGGCGAGCAGCGCGGGGAGCCCGTGTCGCCAGAGGCGATCCTGGTCCACCACACCGGGCGTCCGGACATCGCGGTCGTAGCGCGGGCAAGCAGCGGGCGCCCCCGGTTGTTCTTCCAGCCAGACGGACGCAGCCCGGGAGCCAACCTGACCCTGCGCATCTGCGCGGGTGGCCGGCTGCACGGCGCGCTGGTCGTCAACAACGGCGGCCGCACCCGAAGCGAACGCGCAGATCGCAATGCACCCTGCTGAACACCTGCACGAAAAAGCAGAAGCCGCGATTTCTCGCGGCTTCTGCAGTATCTGGCGCCCGAAGTTGGACTCGAACCAACGACCCCCTGATTAACAGTCAAGTGCTCTAACCGGCTGAGCTATTCGGGCGGGGAGGCGCATTGTACTGACCGACTACACGAAGATCAACACCTGATTCACCAGCAGCTGGCCACACCGCCGCTGGCCGTCTTGCGGTTGGCCTGGTCCACGCTCAGGGTGCCGCAGCTGTCCTTGGCCTGCGTGCCTTGCGGAGTGGCCGTGATCGTGAAACTGGAGCCATCCCCCTTGTAATCCAGGTTGTAGCGCACGGTACCGCCATCGCGTGGCGACACCTTGGTCGGCAGCGCGTAGCCGGTGTAGGAGTTGTTGCTGGTGTGGTAGCGCTCGGCACGTTGTGCATACTCGGCCAGGTCCGCCTTCACCACGGCGCGATGCGAGCGCCGAACGTATTCCTGGTAGGAGGGAATGGCGATGGCCGCCAGGATACCGATGACGATCACCACGATCATCAGTTCGATCAGCGTGAAGCCAGCCGCGCGGCGAGGCATGGTTGTGTGCAGCATGGGCGTGGATCCTCGCACTTGGGTTACTGGAGCTGGCGCCAGGACTGGCGACCACACGGGTAAGGCAGGTAGAGCGACTGGCTGCCTGCCGCGCCGACGGCCATCCAGCAGGAGCTGCCTCCGGGCGGCGCCTTGTTGTCCGTCGGACGTGGCAGCACCGACAGCGAGACGTCACGCACCGGCGCGGTCCCTCCCGTCTTCAGCGCGATCGCTGCGGTCCCTGCCCCGGGCTGGCTGCCGGCCGGTGAGCCATAGCGGACGTTCTCCAGCATCGGCAGGCCGCTGATCGACGACAGTCCGAACAGCCAGTTGGAACCACTGGTCGAACAGCCGACCGTTTCCATGTTGGGCACATAGGTCGGCATGAAGACAATGCCGCTGACCAGGATCGGGTTGCCTACCGCGCGTTCGCCGTTGCCAGCGGGAAGTTGAATCATCCAGCCACGCGCGTTGGCCGGCGCCACGCCTGCAGTGATCTTGCGTTCATCGCTGCTTGTGGCGGCGGCGGCTGTATACGGAACGAGATTGGCAGCGGTCACCGTGGAGGTCACCGTCTTTCCCGACAGATCGTTTACGGCGTAGAGCGCCTGCTGCGACTTGTCATCCTTGTCGCTGGTGAACGAGAAGCTACCGGTGCCGAAATAGAGCATTACGCCGCCCGAGGGGCCGGTCGCTGCGGTCATGCCACCGGTGATCGGCTGGCGGTAGGTCTTGCCGGAGGAGTCCTGTGCCGCCTGGCTGGTGAACATCGGCACCGTCAGCGTGGTGTTCGCACTGCTGGTCAGGTCGAACTTCCACACGGCACCGCGCTGGTCGGCGGCATACACGGTGTCGGCCAGCCCATCACGGCCGCGCGCATCCTGGTTGGCGCCGGTCCAGCGATCGACCACCACGACATTGCCCAGCCCATTATCCCCGGAGATGCCGGCGCCCGAGGTGCCCTCGACCGCTTCGATCATGCGGATGTCGCCTGTGGCCATGTCGACAACGAACAGCACGGCCTTGCCATTGGCACTGCCATAGCCGTTGCCAAAGATCGCCTTCCAGGCCACGCCGGTGCCGCTCTTCACCGGCACGATCACCGGCTTGCCCAGCACGAAACCGATGTTGTTGCGCACCTCGTCCCTCAGCGACGCGTTGACGTCGCTGATTTCCCACAGCACGTTGCCGGTGCCGAAGCTGCCCGGCGTGGTGACGTCCAGTGCGAACACCGAACGACCGCCCGCACCGGTGGTGCCAACCAGGCTGGTCTGCCAGGCGGTGCCGTTGAACGTATCGGACACCGTCACCGGACCGTCGACGTAGTAGCGGTGGCGGAAGGTCTGGTCAGCCGTGTCGGACTTGTAGGGGAACAGCAGGTTGGCCATGTGGCCCAGCGCGGTGGCCGGGATGTAGGCAAACGTCTCCGTACCGCCGGTGCCGTCCTGCTTTGCATCGGCCTTCATGCCGCCGTCGAAGGCATGCAGCATGCCGTCGTTGGCGCCGACATAGACCATGTACCGCTGCGACTTGGCCTTGGTCGCCAGGTAGTCGGTGTAACTCTTGGCGTAGGTGCCGCCGAGCTGGCGATAGCCGTAGTCGTCCAACGGCGAACTCACCACCGGCGCCGAGTTGACGATGTCACCCAGCGGCGTGGTGCGGTCACGATACTTGCCACCGTTGCGGACTTCGGTCGAGCTGTCGGCCATGAGGTAGTTGATCGCGCTGGCCAGGTCGGCCTTGATCGCCGTCAGCTTGTCGGCGGAGCAGACCAGCATCGTCGCGTACTTGCCGCTGGGCTTGCTGCACAGATCCTGCAAGCTGATGCGGGCGCTGTTGAAATCCACCGGCGAACCCAGCTTGTTGGCGACAATGCGGCGGCCGGACGAGGACAGGCGGCTGGACGCCTCCCACACCTCGGTGAGCTCGGCCACCTGGTCAGCGTTGACCTTGACGCTTGACGCGGTCAGCTTGCTCGACCAGTCGGTACCACTGTTGGTGATGTCATAGCGCGGGGTGACCGCCAGTGAGCCGGTACCGATGCGCGCACCACTGATGCCGATCGTCCCTGATGGCGATGCACCACCGGTAATCGAGGACAGCACCCGGCGCATGGCCTCGGTGACGTCTGCCGGCGTCTGTGCGTTGATGAACTCGCCACGGCTGTTGACGGCAGCATGCCACAGTTCATCGATGACAGTACCGTCGTCCACGTTTATCGGGTTGCCGTTGCCGGCCCAGTTCGGCGGGTTCTTGTAGGGATCGTCGGTGGCGGCCTGGTTGACGCCGTAGATCTTGCCTTGCGCGCCCAGGGTCACGCCGTAGAAGTTCATGTGCAGGTCGGTCTGGCAATCCAGTCGCTTCCAGTCCGGGCTGCCCTTGTCCAGCGAATTGCACTTGTCACTGACCGGCACCTGCCCTGCCGGGAAGCCGGTCCCGGTGCGCAGGGGCGTGCGCGCGCCGGCGTAGGCCGCCGCCGCGATGTCGGCGATGGTATTGCTGTAGCCATCGGCGAACGGAATGGACGGCAGGTGGGTCGAGTTCACCGAGTCGGCATCACCGAAACCGCTGTTCGCCGTATTGCCGGAGTTGGTGTAGCCGTCGGTGAACAGCATGCCGCCATTGCGCTGGCAGGCCAGCTGGACCGGCGCGCCGCTATCGGTACGGCGGAACTGGTCCACCAGGTACTCCACGGCGCGACGATTGGGCGTGCCACCACTGGCGGTCAACCCGTAGATCTGCGAGTACAGGTCAGCCCGGTTGGTGACCATGTCGTACATGGTCGCGTTGCTGAGCTTGTTGATGGTGAAGTAGCCCACGCGCATCGTATCCACGCTCACCAGTGCGGCAGTCGACGAACCGACAATGGCCAATACGCGATTGCGGTGATACTGGAACCAGTTGGCAAAGTTCTGGATCGCGGCGTTGTAGGCCGCGGAACTTGAATAGTTGCCTGACTTGATCTGGTAGCGGCGCATGTCGCAGCCGGGGCCACAAGCCCCTGCGATCAGTGGCCGGCTGGCATTGTCGGTCTTGTAGCCCGCCGGTGCCGGCGCCGCCGCTGGCAGGTAGAACGTGGCCGGGAAATAGGTCACCGCATAGGTGGTGTTGCCGGTGTTGCTGATCGCCGCCGTGCTCCAGCCTCGGCCGGTGTAATAGGAGTTGCCGGTTCCGGACAGGTCGGGAATCCGCATGCCGCTGACGAACTGGAACTGCTCCGCCGTCGTGGAACGGTCGGTCGTCATGTTGTAGACGGCGTTGTAACCACGCTGGCCCGAGCGCGGATCGGCACGGGTCTGGGTGATCGAGGCATCGGCCCACAACGTGCCATCGGCATTGGTCCACGGCCGGTACGTCACGTCCGGGTTGAAGTAGCTGGCGTTGTAGACATGGGAACGGGCAAAGCCGTAGATGTCCAGCGGCGGAATGGCGCGACCCGGCGAATATTCCTTGTTGAAATCCGCGTGTGGGTACAGATAAAGGTAGCAGTCCACTGAATTGGTCGAACACGCCGAACCGACACTGAAGAAGCTTCCGTCATTGTTGAAGAAGCTTCCGGTGCTGGTGTTCCAGCGCATGCGGCCGTCACCGCCGGGGAACATGCGTTCGAAATTCATCGAACCCGAATCGTCCACGGCCATGATGAAGGCCGGCGTCGCGCGCGTCTGCACGTTCATCGGCTCCTGCGCCAGCACGCCCTGCGCCTGTGCCGCGAACAGGGTGTGCGCCAGGTAGCCCCCAGCGGCGAGAATGGCAAGGCCAGCGCCTGCCAGGATCCTGCGGTTGCGAGTGTTCATGGGTTCCCCACCCTTACAGCTTGAATACGGTATCGATCGCCGCACGCGACGTCGCATCACTGGTGGTATCACCGGCATAGGTCGTGATCTGGTAGACCGGCGTCGGCTTTTCCACCGTCTTGCCCATGTCCAGTGCACCTTCGCCCTGGATGCACCCCTGGATCTCACGGACATAGATCGCCGGCTTGCTGCTCAGCTTGGTTTTCGCGATCCAGGCCGACGGGTCGAAGCCGTCGTCGCACTGCTGGTTGATGTCGGAGGAAACCACGGCCGGATTGGCACCGGCATCCTTCCGGTTTGCGATGTTCTCCACCGCGTTCTCGGCGCTGCGGGCCGCGCCTTCGGCGTTCTGGAACGCCATGTTGGTCGCCCGGTAACCGGCTGCCATACGCTCCTGCATGCCGGCCACCTGCATGCCGATCACGCCCAGTAGAGCCAGCAGCACCAGCATGATCAGCGCGACGTAGAGAACAGCACCCTGCTGCCGTGCCTGGGCAACGAAGGGGCGGCGCCTGGAGGAAGGATAAGTGCGCATGGTCGTCAGTTCCCGAACAAGCGGTTGCGCAGCGCAACGGACGCTTCATAGGCGCCACGGTGGCGCTGGTCGTAAGGATCGGCCGGAGCGAAACCCACTCCCAGGATGGCTGGATAAGTGGCCGCGCTGCCCGGTGCTTCGGCCGACGCACGCTGCGGACTGCGCGCCAGCAGGCCGACCTGCACCATGCCGACGCGTCGCCATTGCGCCGCGGCGGCAGCGTCGGTGCCGGTGCTCACCGCACTGGCCACGCGCTGGTCCACGATGCGCCCGGTCGGCGGCGTGGGCAGGGAGATGTTGGTGGTGGCATCCAGGCCGTACAGGAACTGCATGTTCTCGATGCCTTCCACCAGCTCCTCGCCGTCGGCATAGCCACCGGCGCCATTGGCACGTGCCCGGTAAAGCGCCGGCTCGCCATTGGGGTTGCTCGCGATGTAGTACGCCATGCCATCGGCGCGATACAGCATGGTCATTGCGTTGTTGATCGAATAGTTGCTCAGGTCGACCTTGTCGACCTTCACGGTCGAACCGCTGATGGTCGCCGGGAACACGTCGGCACGGGTGCAGTCGGCCACGCCGAAGACCGTCGGCGTGCCTGCGGCGTTGGCCTTCAGTCGGGCCATGCCATCACTGGAGACGGTCAGCGTGGTCGCGCCCGCGGCCACGGAGATGCCGGTCACCACGGCCCCTTCCGGACTCATCAGGCGCAACACCAGGATGTCGCTGCCCGGCAACGGTGCCGGCTTGAGATTGGCGATGCTCTTCGGAACCGACTGTGCCGCGCTCCACGCCCGCCCCAGCGTCAGCGTGGTGCCCGGCGCAGTACCTGCTGCCTCGTAACCCTGCACCGGCACCGAGAAGTCCAGTGGGTCGCCACTGCCGGAGCTGATACCCAGGTGGTAGCCGACATCGCCGGTGTTCTTGACCAGGTGCGCCTGGTCGTTGACGCAACCAAAATGGCCGGCCATGCGCAGGTCACGCTGCAGGAAATCCAGTGCGAAACGCGCGTTCTCCTGCGTGCGGGCCGCGCCTTCGGACAGGCGCGATGCCGCACGCGAAGCGATGAAGATCTGGGTGACGCCCAGCATCAGGACCAGGCCGATGACCATGGCAATCATCAGTTCGATCAGCGACAGGCCTCGGGCGCGCGAAATTGGACTCATGGGCATGTTCACAGGAAGGTCGTCAGGCCGAAGGTGGTGAGGCTGTCGGGGTCCTTCGGATCCCAGCGCTGGTCACCCCAGCTGATCGCCACGGTGACCTGACCGGTGCTCTGCACGAAGGTCACCTGTGCACTGGCCTTCTCGCCCAGCGTGCGCGCGACCTCGCACTGCCAGCGCGCCACGTTCGTCTTCGGCGTCACGGCGGCGCCGGTCGGCCAGGCGCAGGCGCCGTTGGGCTTCACTGATCCGGCCGAGAACGAGGCCGAGGAATAGGCGCCTCCGGCCAGGGTGTCGGTGCGCTGCGCGCGCATCAGCTCGATCAGGTCATTGGCCAGGTTGGTGGCCTGCGTCCGGTAGTTCGCGCTCTGCACGAAGCGGACGTTGGTGGTCTGCAGCAGGGCGAAGCCCAGCAGCCCGAACGCCAGGATCAGCACCGCCACCATCACTTCGATCAGGCTGAAGCCGCCCTGCGAAGAACGTGGGCGGGCAAGGTTGCGGCGGCTCATGAGCAGGTTCCCTTGGTCACCCGGACCTGGCCGGATTGGTTGATCGTCAACGTGCTTTTCGATTCACCGGCCTTGCACGCATCCGGCGACAGCACCAGCGTCTGATCAGCAACAGCCCTGCGCCGGCCCCGCCCGTCGAAGGCGATGACCGCGCCCGGTGGGCCGACCACGCTCAGCTGCGGGTTGCCCTGCGAGAAGCGCAGCGCCACGTCATTGCCGCCCATCTGACCGTCGCCGTCCAGGTCCGACCACGCCAGTACCCCCTTGGTCCAGTCGCCATCGCAGGCTTTGCCATCGGCACTGCCACAGACACCGCCACCGGTGCTGTTGCGGATGCCCTCGCTGCGGGCCAGGTTGGCCAGCGCGATCAGCTCGTTATTGGCGGTCGCCAGCCGGTTCGAGCGGATCATGTTGCGGAAGCTCGGATAGGCGATCGACGCCAGGACCACGAAGACAGCCAGCGTGACCATCAGTTCAACCAGCGTGAAGCCGTTTTGCCGGCGCAAAGACATTGGACGCTCCCCAGCGTGTTGGTGGCCACGATGGGCCATCGCCCCGCCACCGGCAAGCGGCGGCAGGATGAACGGTCAATCCGGGGCGACGGGCGTCAAAGGCTTGACGTCCACCCTCCCCGACCGGTGCCGGCGCGATCCCCATCGCGCCGGCCCGGGTTCAGGCCAGCACCTGGTAGCAGGGCTGGTATTCGCCGGAGATCTTCATCCGGCGCTGCTCGACGAAGGCGCGCAGCAGCGCGTCCAGCGCCTGCATCATGTCCGGGTCACCGTGGATCTGGAACGGCCCGAACTGCTCGATGCGGCGCATGCCGTCCTCCTTCACGTTGCCGGCCACGATGCCCGAGAACGCCCGGCGCAGGTCGGCCGCCAGCGCGTGCGGCGCACGCCCGTGATGCAGGTCCAGCGCCGCCATTGCCTCGTGGGTCGGCACGAACGGCTGCTGGTACTCCCACGGAATCTCGATCGACCAGTTGAAGAAGAACGAGTCCTTCTGCGCCAGGCGGTGTTCGCGCACGCGCTTGATGCCACTGGCCATCTTCCTGGCCACGGCCACCGGGTCGCCGATGATGATCTCGTAGCGCTCGGCAGCCTCGTCGCCCAGGGTCAGGCGGATGAAGCGGTCGATCTGCTCGAAGTATGGCGCTGCCACGGTCGGGCCGGTCAGGATCAGCGGGAACGGCAGGTCCTTGTTCTCCTCGCGCAGCAGGATGCCGAGCAGGTACAGGATCTCTTCGGCCGTGCCGACGCCACCGGCGAACACGATGATGCCGTGGCCGATGCGGACGAAGGCCTCCAGGCGCTTCTCGATGTCCGGCATGATCACCAGATGGTTGACGATCGGGTTCGGCGACTCGGCCGCGATGATGCCCGGCTCGGTCAGGCCGATGTAGCGCGTGACGGTGCGGCGCTGCTTGGCATGGGCGATGGTCGCGCCCTTCATCGGGCCCTTCATCGCGCCCGGGCCGCAGCCGGTGCAGATGTCCAGGCCGCGCAGGCCCAGCTCGTAACCCACCTGCTTGGTGTACAGGTACTCGTCGCGCGAGATCGAGTGGCCGCCCCAGCACACCACCAGGTTCGGATCGCCCGGGTTGAGGATGCGCGCGTTGCGCAGCAGGCCGAACACCGCGTTGGTGATGCCCTCGGACGACTCCAGCTCGGCCGCGTAGGCCGGGCCCATCTCGATGGCCATGTAGGCCAGGTCGCGCACGACGGCGAACAGCAGTTCGGCGACACCGCGGATGATCTCACCGTCGACGAAGGCCATCGCCGGTGCGTTGACCAGGTCGATGCGCACGCCGCGATCCTGCTGCGCCACCTGGATGTCGAAATCAGGGTAGAGGTCGCGCGCCGCGCGCGGATCGTCCGAGGCGCTGCCGCTGGTCAGCACGGCCAGCGCGCAGCGGCGCAGCAGCTCATGCATGCCGCCGGCGGAGGCATCGCGCAGGCGTGCCACTTCGGCCCGCGACAGCACGTCCAGCCCACCGCGCGGGTAGATCCGCGCATCCTGCACCGGCAGCGCACGGGCTGATTTTTCGTTCGTGGTCATATCCAATTTTTCGCTTCCTTCAAGGTTTCCGACTTTACTGCCGCCCCCTTAAAAAGCAAAACGGCCGGGAAGCCCGACCGTTGGATGTGTGCTGCCCGCGTTCGCCTGGGCGGCGTTGACGCCGCGCACATTTCTGGATGCTACGCCGTTGCCCGACACCCTGCAAGGACTTTCGCCTGAACGGAAAACGGCCGGGTTTCCCCGGCCGTTTCCGTTTACAGCAGCGCTACGTCAGTGCATCAGAACTGGTAGCGGAAGCCCAGCTGCAGCGACCACTGCGAGACACCGACGTCGAAGCCGTCTGCGTCGTTGTTGGCCACCGTCGGCAGGTCAGCGCCGCGGAAGTTGTAGACGTACTTGCCGTCCTTCATGCCCTGCAGGGTAGCCACGCGCGCATCGGCGAAGAAGCCGTAGTCGTAGATGTTGCCCCACTTCTTGTTGAGCATGTTGCCGACGTTCTGGATGTCCAGCCACACTTCCGACTTGTGACCCTTCATGAAGCCCGGCAGCTGCTGGCTGATGCGGATGTCGAAGGTGTTGATCCAGCCGGTACGGAACTGGTTGGCCGGAGCGTAGCCGCCTGCGTACTTGGCCAGCTGCGGGTTGGCCGCCAGCCATTCGTAGAACGACTTCTCCATTGCCGCATCCGGGGTGAAGGTGCTGCCCACCAGATTGCCGAACAGAACCTCGCCCGGGTTCGGCACGTAGAACAGGTCGTTTGCGGCACGGCCGTCGCCGTTGGCATCGTTCACGTACACGTAGCTGTACGGACGGCCGCTGCGGCCCTCGTACACCAGACCGACCTTGGTTTCGTAGTCGCCGAAGAACTTGTGCTTCCAGTTCAGCGAGCCCGACAGGCGGTCACGGATCTGGTAGCGCGAGGTGTTCTCGGTTTCGCTGTTGGCGTTGAAGGCGTACTGGTAGTTCCAACCCGAGCTTGCAGTGGAGCTGGTCAGCGAGCCCACTTCGGTAGCGTCGGTGTAGGTGTAACCGATGTTCCAGGACCAGTCACTGGCGTCCGACCACGGCTTGCTCAGCGACACGGTGAACTGCGAGGTGCGGCCCTTGTCGGTGTTGGCGATTTCGTAGACGGCGTCGTAGCCGCGGTTCCGCCCGAAGCGGGCATCGCTGTTGGTCCACAGGTTGCCGTTGCGCGACGCAGCGTAATAGAGCTCACGACCGTCCGGACCCAGCTGCTGCACCGGGCCCAGGTTCAGGTTCCTGTAGTACAGGGCATCCTTGACCTTGGTGACCAGCAGCTCGGCCGAAGCCACGATGCCGTACCACGGGGTCTCATGATCGAAGGCCAGGTTGGCCTTGTACACCGACGGCATCTTGAAGTCGCTGCCGACGAAGTTGACGTTCTGACGGTTCGAGCCCGGGGTGGTCGGGACCGGCTGGCTGTCCTTGTTCCCGTTGAACGGCAGCGTGCGATCGTAGGCAGTGTAGGCGTACACCGAATTGTTGAAGCCGGTGGCCGAGTAGCTGTTGCTCAGCCACACCTGCGGCGCATCACCCTGGAACAGGCCCACGCCGCCGCGCAGCTGGGTCGGACGCTCGCTGTCGAAGGTGTAGTTGAAACCGACGCGCGGCTGGATCAGGAACTTGTTGCTCAGCACCTCGCTGTTGTCGCGACCGAAGAAGGTCGAGGCTGCAGCGTTGTAGGTCGGGGCCGGGCTGGTGTCGGCACGGTCGGCACGCACGCCCAGGGTCAGGGTCAGGTTGTTGTTGACATACCAGGTGTCCTGCACGAACAGGGCCAGGTTGCTGTACTTGTAGTCAGCCGGAATCGAGCCCGGGGTGCGCTCCGGGTTGTAGTTGTAGCTGCTCCAGCGGCCAGCGGCGAAGTTGTCCAGGCCGTAGAAGGTGTAGGCACCCCACGAGTTGGCGCCGAAGTAGTTGTAGATGTCGTTGGTGTCGTACGAGGCGCCGAACTTGACGTCGTGGTCACCCAGGGTCCAGGTGGCGGCGGCGTAGTAGTTCCATGCCTTGGTCTCGAGGATGTTGTCCTGCGAATTGACCTCGGTACCCAGGTACAGCGAATCGCCCGACGGCGCAGCCTCGTTGCCGCCGAAGTAGATGCGGATGCTCGGCGCGCCGGTGGACACGTTGCGGATCGCCGAGTACTCGCGGTACGACGCCTTCAATTCGGTCGAGAAGTTCGGGGTCCAGTCACTGAACAGCTGAGCGACGTAGCTCTCGTTGGTCTTGTCATGCTGGTACCAGTACGAGCTCAGCGAGGCCGAACTGGTGGTCATGCCGTTGATGCGCAGCTTGCTCTGGTCGATCTTGCTGTAACGGATGTTGGCGCGGTGGTTCTCGCTGATGTTCCAGTCCAGCTTCAGCGCGTACTCTTCCATCTCCGTGTCGCCGTTGCTTTCCAGGCCACCGGCGTTGATGCCATAGCCCTGCGCGATCTGCTGCGCGCGGGTCACGTCGGCCAGGGTGAACTGCGGGTTGGCCTTGCCCAGCGCGGTGCCGCTCAGGTCGGCGCCCGGGGCGGCCTGCTTGAACTTTTCGTAGTTGGCGAAGAAGAACAGCTTGTCCTTGACGATCGGGCCGCCCAGGGTCATGCCGTAGGTTTCTTCCTTGGTGAAGCCCTTGAACGGCTGGCCTTCCGGGTTGTCGCCGAACCAGTCGCCATCACGGTAGGTGCCGTACACCGAACCGTGGAATTCATTGGTACCCGACTTGGTCACCGCGTTGACGGTGGCACCGGCGGCAGCAGCGATGCTGACGTCGTAGTTGGACAGGTTGATGTCCAGGGCTTCGATGGCTTCCATCGCGACCGGCTGGCGGCGGGTCGGCATGTTGTTGCCTTCCAGGCCGAAGGTGTCGCTGGCCGAGACGCCGTCGATGTTGATCGAGTTGAAGCGCGGGTTCTGGCCACCGGCCGAGATCGAGCCCGAGGCGCGATCGATGAAGGTCACGCGCGGATCCAGGCGCATCAGATCCTGGATGTTGCCGCCGATGGACGGCGCAACTTCGATCTGCTGCTGGCTGATGTTGGTGCCCGAGCCCATCTTGGTGGCGCTGAACACTTCCGAACCACCGCCGACAGCGGTGACCTGCACGGTGTCCAGGTTGGTCGCGGCGAGGTCGCCGGCCAGGGTGGCATTGATGGTGCCGGTCTGGTTCACGCCCAGGTAGACGCCATCTTCGGTCTTGGTGCCTTCACCCGGCTTGGTGATGGTGATCGAGTACGGACCACCCACGCGCAGGCCGCGCGCGTTGTAGCGGCCGGCCGCATCGGTGGTCGCACGCGAAACGGTGCCCGACTCGGTGTGGGTGATGGTGACTTCAGCGCCGGCAACGGGCTGGCCGCTGCGGGACACGACCTGGCCGCCGACACCGGCAGAGGTGCTCTGGGCGAAGGCGGGGGCGGCGGCAAGTGCAGCCACGAGACCAAGGGTGAGCTTGGACATCCGGAGTGGGTGGGTCATTTTTCGGTAGCCTCGATGCGAGTTGGCGATGGCGGAAAAAAAGCGCATCCAAGCAGCCCTGCGGGTGGCTGATCGGAGAGTTATCTGGGGTTCCCTACCGCTCGGCTGAAGGCAGCCCTAACGGTTAACACTAGATTAACACGCTACGCCATCAATGTGACGGTTGTGCGACAAACGGCACCGGTTCGCAACGCAATCGTGACGGGTTCTTCACTCTGCCTTTCCATGGGACTCACTTTTCCCGGGCCATCCCACTGGCATCAAGAATCTGCCCACGCCAGGCGCTCCCGGCCCCGGACAACAGGGTCACCGCCGCTGCCGCTGCGGCTTCCGGGCCTTGCGCAGCCGGGTCCTGGTCGACGGAATAGGCACGTGCGCGCAGCGCCGTGCGCAGGGGGCCGGGGTACAGGCCGCTGACCCGGACGGGACTGCGGCCCAGTTCATCGTGCAGGCTGGCGATCAGGCCACGCAGGCCGTGCTGGGCCACGCCGTACCCTCCCCAGTAGGCCTGCCCCACCCGTTCAGGGGCATCGACCGCGAACACCAGGGCGGCATCCTCGCGCTGTCGCAGCAGCGGCAGGCAGGCCTGGGCCAGCCAGGCCGGGGCCGTCAGGGTGACATGGACCGCGCGGGCGAAGCTGGCTGGGTCGGCCAGCTCGAACGGGGTCAGCCCCGGGAAATGCGCGGCGCAGACCAGCAGGCCGTCCAGCCGCCCCAGCTCGCGCTGCAGGGCCTGGGCCAGTTCGGCGTAGTCGTCGGGGCCGGCACCTTCCAGGTCCAGCGGGTACAGCAGGGGTTCCGGGCCGACCGCCTGGACCTGGGCATAGACCCGGTCCAACCGGCGCGGCTTGCGCCCCAGCAGGACCACGGTGGCCCCGGCGGCTGCGGCAGCAACCGCCGCGGCACTGCCCAGCCCGCCGCCGGCCCCGGCAACCAGCACCACGCGGTCCTGCAACGGGCGGCCATCGAACGCCCCGTCAGTCGGTGACGTCGACGGCCAGGCACTCATCCCTGGGTCGCCTCTTCGACGATGCGCTTGAGCTCGCCGGATTCAAACAGTTCCATGACGATGTCGCAGCCGCCGATGAGCTCACCGTTGATGAACAGCTGCGGGAAGGTCGGCAGGTTGGAGAAGCGCGGCAGGTTGGCACGGATCTCCGGTTCCTCGAGCACGTTGACGGTGCGCAGGGCGACAGCGCCGGCCGCCATCAGCGCCTGCACGGCGCGACTGGAAAAGCCGCACATCGGGTACTGCGGGGTGCCTTTCATGAACAGCACGAGCGGGTAACGATCGACCTCGGCCTGGATTTGCTGCATCACCGCCACAACCACACTCCTTGCTTCGCCGGACAACCCGACCGTGATGGTCGGCTAGACTGCCCACGGTAGCCGCCATTGTAAGCGGATGGAACAGGCTGCCGCCGTCCCCCTGGCCACGAACCTGTCCATGCCCGTCGAATTGCCTGCCCTGCCCTACCTCTCCGGCTCCCTGCAGCCGCACCTGTCCGCGCAGACCGTGGAGCTGCATCACGGCCGCCACCACCGCGCCTATGTCGACGCGGTCAATGCCGGCACCCTCGGCACCGAGTGGGAGGAGGCGTCACTGGAAGAGATCGTGCGCCATGCCCAGGGCGCTCTGTTCGATGCGGCCGCCCAGGCCTGGAACCATGGCTTCTACTGGCAGTGCCTGCGCCCGCGCGGCGGCGGCGAGCCGCAGGGCCGGCTGGGCGAGCTGGTCAAGCGCCAGTTCGGCGACGTACAGCGCCTGCGCGAGGAGTTCAACCGCACGGCGCTGGGCCTGTTCGGCTCGGGCTGGGTGTGGCTGGTGCAGCACCCCGGTGGCCAGCTGGGCATCCAGGCCACGCGCAATGCCGGCACGCCACTGACCGGCGAAAGCACCCCGCTGCTGTGCTGCGATGTCTGGGAGCACGCCTACTACACCGATTACCAGAATGATCGCGCGCGCTACCTGGACGGGTTCTGGCAGCTGGTCAACTGGGAATTCGCCGAGAGCCAGCTGCGCTGAGGCAGCGGCTCGGTCACCGGGTAGTGCCGGCCGCTGGCCGCCAGCCCACTGGACGTACAAGGATGCCGGGGTTGCCGGCCAGCGGCCGGCACTACCGAAATGCAGAGCGGAGCGTCACGCGCTCTCGTGCGCGGCCACCGCATCCATCACCCGCGCCGAGTACACCAGCGCGGCGCCGGCGTTGAGCGACACCGCCACGCCCAGTGCTTCGGCGATTTCCTCGCGGCTGGCGCCCTGCTTCAGCGCTGCGTCCACATGCACGGTGATGCAGCCGTCGCAGCGGGTGGTCACCGCCACCGCCAGCGCGATCAACTCGCGGGTCTTGGCATCAAGGTGGTTGGTCTGGGCGCCGGCGTTGGCCAGGGTGGCGTAGCCCTTGATCGTGTCGGGCGAGAGCTTGCCGATCTCGCCGATACGACCCTTCAGTTCCTTGCGGTAGGCATTCCAGTCGAGCATGGTCGTGACTCCTGTAAAGGAGCTCCACGCTACCACCGGAAATGTTGCGCCAATGCCTGCACCGGCGCGCCACATCGTTGCATTGCCGGCCAGCGGCCGGCACTGCCGGCTCAGCGGTTGCGCAGCGCGTGCACCGCGGGTGCGACCTGGGCCTGACGGTCCAGCTCCAGGCCAATCTGGTCCAGCGCATCGGCCAATGCCACGGCATCATCGTCGCGCAGGGTGGCGTGGCCGACCTTGCGGCCCTCACGCGGCTGCTTGCCGTAATCGTGCCAATGGCCGCTGGCCTGGGCCAGTACCGGTGCCGGGTCGGGCATCTCGCCCAGCCAGTTCAGCATGCAGGCATGGCCGAGCATGCGGGTGCTGCCCAGCGGCAGGCCCAGCACGGCACGCAGGTGGTTCTCGAACTGCGAGGTCTCGCTGCCTTCGATGGTCCAGTGGCCGGAGTTGTGCACGCGCGGCGCCATCTCGTTGGCCAACAGCTCGCCATCGCGGCAGAACAGCTCCAGCGCGAACACGCCGACGTACTGCAGGTGCTCGGCGACACGGCGCGCGTAGCCGATGGCCGCCTGCTGCTCGGCGTCGGACAGCACCGCCGGCGCCACGCTGGCCGACAGCACGCCATCGACATGCCAGTTGCCGGTGATCGGCCAGGCCTCGAAGCTGCCATCGCGGCCACGCACGGCCACCACGCTGACCTCGCGCTGGAAGGCGACGAAGCCCTCCAGGATCAGCCCGGTGCGCTCGACCTGCGCGCCCAGCGCCTCCCAGGCGGCGTCGACGTCGGCCTCGCTGCGCAGGCGGAACTGGCCCTTGCCGTCGTAGCCCAGACGGCGGGTCTTGAGGATGCACGGCAGGCCGAATTCAGCGGCCTTCGCCGCCAGCTCGTCGCGGCTGCGGATGTCGGCGAAGGCCGGCAGCGGAATGCCCAGCTGCTGGAACAGGGTCTTCTCGCTCAACCGGTCCTGGGCCACCGCCAGCGCAGCCGGCGGCGGGTAGACCGGCACGCGGCCGGCCAGGAACTGCGCACTGTCGGCGGGCACGTTCTCGAAATCGAAGGTGACCACGTCGACCTTGGCGGCGAAGTCCGCCAGCGCCTGGCGGTCATCGAAGGCACCGACGGTGAGCGGCGCCAGTGGGCCGCTGCAGGCGTCGGCTGCCGGGTCGTACAGTTCGAAACGCAGCCCCAGCGGCGCACCGGCCAGGACCATCATGCGGGCGAGCTGGCCGCCGCCCAGGATGCCGACGGTCAGGCTCATTGGCGCGGATCGTCGTGGGCCATCACGTCTTCGGTCTGGCGTGCACGGAAGGCGTCCAGCGCCTGGCCGATCGCCGGCTGGTCGCTGGCCAGCATCGCCGCCGCGAACAGCGCCGCGTTGGAGGCGCCGGCATTGCCGATGGCGAAGGTGGCGACCGGAATGCCGGCCGGCATCTGCACGATCGACAGCAGCGAGTCCATGCCGTTGAGGGCCTTGGACTGCACCGGCACGCCCAGCACCGGCACGGCGGTCTTGGCCGCGATCATGCCCGGCAGGTGCGCGGCCCCGCCGGCACCGGCGATGATCGCGCGCAGGCCACGCGGGCCCGCCTGCTCGGCGTAACTGAACAACACATCCGGGGTCCGATGCGCGGACACCACCTTCACTTCGAACGGAACACCCAGGGCTTCAAGCTTCTGGGCGGCGTGCTGCATGGTTTCCCAGTCGGAACGGGAACCCATGACGATGCCGACAAGCGGCGCGATCGGGTTGGGGGTCATTGGCCGTCACCTGCCTTAAAGACGTATTCTAGCCATCTTCCACGCAAGACGAAGAACCATGGATCGCAAGCTGCTCGACCTGCTGGTGTCGCCGGACACCCGCCAGCCCCTGTCCCTGCTGGATGGCAAGGGCCTGGAAGCCCTCAACAAGGCCATCTCCGCCGGCGCGGTGAACAAGGCCGATGGCAACCCGCTGGCGCAGCCGCTGCGCGAAGCGCTGGTCACCCGTGACCGCAAGCAGGTGTTCCGCGTCGACGACGGCATCCCGGTGCTGCTGGCCGAGGAAGCCATCCCGACGGCCCAGATCGCCGACTTCCCGGCCGCATGAGCACGCTGCCGACGCCGGATGCGGCCCTGGTCGCCGCCGATGTCGCGCGTGCACTGGCCGAGGACCTGGGCAGCGGCGACGTCACCGCTGCCCTGCTGCCCGACCAGGCTGACAGCGCCTACCTGCTGTGCAAGCAGGACGCGGTGATCGCCGGGCGGCCCTGGTTCGACGCCACCCATCGCGCGCTCGACCCCGATGTGCGCATTGAATGGCACATCGCCGAAGGCGATGCCGTCACCGCCGGCACCGTGCTGGCGCTGCTGCACGGGCGCAGCCGCAGCCTGGTCAGCGCTGAGCGCACCTCGCTCAATTTCCTGCAGACGTTGTCCGGCACCGCCACGACCACCGCCCGTTACGTGGCAGCGGTGGCCGGTACCGGCACGCGCATCCTCGACACCCGCAAGACCCTGCCCGGCCTGCGCCTGGCGCAGAAGTACGCGGTGCGCTGCGGCGGTGGCGAGAATCATCGCTTCGGCCTGTACGACACGGTGATGCTGAAGGAGAACCACATCCGTGCCGCCGGTTCGCTGGCCGCGGCGGTGGCCGCCGCACGCCGTGAGTGGCCTGCGCTGCCGCTGGTGGTCGAGGTCGAAGACCTGGCGCAGCTGCGCCAGGCACTTGAAGCCGGGTGCGAACGCATCCTGCTGGACGACTTCAGCCCCGACCTGCGCCGCGAAGCCGTACGCATCACTGCCGGCCGCATTCCACTGGAAGTCTCCGGCAGCGTCGGCCTGGGCGGCCTGCGCTCGATCGCCGAGGATGGCGTCGACTGCATCTCCATCGGCGGCCTGACCAAGCACGTGCAGGCGATCGACCTGTCGTTGAAGCTGGGCCCGCCACCGGGCTGAGGCCCGGCGTGTGGTCCGATCCCTTTTCCATGGGAAAAGGGATCGGACCCCGTTCTCACACCCGGCGTTCACGACAGCACTGCGACGCTGCGGGCATCCCCCACAGGAGCCGCGCATGCGCCGGATGCTCTTGCCTGCCTGTCTGCTGCTGGCTGCGGCGCCCCTGTCCGCAGCGGCCGCCGAAGCCTGCGATGTGCCGCCCCGCTTCGGCCTGAGTCCGTTGGCGGTGGCCATCCGCAATACTGCCTGCAATGAACACCGGCTCTGGTTCCGGCCTTTCATCGATCGTGATGGCCGTGCGGCGAGTCTCAGTGTCACCGAGGCCGAGAACGAACACCTGGCCGACAACGGACTGATCGCCTGGCAGCGCGTGGCCGGCTACTGGCGCAACAGCGGCACGCTCAACGCCATGGGCAGCATCGCCGGCGCCAGCAGCTGCCTGGCACCGCTGGGCACGCGCTATACCGACAGTGACTGCCGCGCGTTCCTGGTCGACAACCCGTGGTCGGCCGCCTTCATTTCGTGGGTGATGGTGCGTGCCGGTGTGCCCGGCTTCAATACCTCGCCACGCCATATCGACTACATCCGCGCCGCGTACCAGGGCGGCCCCTCGGGCGTGCCGTACAGGCTGGTCGACCCGGCCACGGCCAAACCCGCGCCCGGTGACCTGCTGTGCTTCCTGCGCGACCGTAGCAGCACGCTCAGTTACAGTGGATTGGTGCAGGCGCTGGGCAACGGTTCGGTGGGCCACTGGAAATCACATTGCGAAGTGGTGGTGGCCGCCAACCTCGGCGGCGACCAGACCCTGTACCTGGTCGGTGGCAACGTGATGAACACCGTGGCGATGCGGTTGCTGCCGCTGGATCGTACCGGGCTGATCAAGCTGCCGCCGGCGCGCGAACGCAACAGCACCGGCATTGACCCCAGCTGCACCCCGGGGCGTGAGGACGAATGCAGTTTCAACCGCCAGGACTGGGCGGCCCTGCTGCAGCTGACCGCGACTACGCCCTTGGCGATGCCTTCGCCCAGCACAGCACCGATGCAGGCAGTGCCGGCCACGGTGCCGGCCACCGCACCCCCATCACCGATGACCGACCCGCAGCCGCCAAGGCGGTGACACAGGCGCTTGATCCAGCACGCATTCGCCGCCATCTTTGCCGGATCCACCTCTGACGGCTGACGCCATGCCCACCCTGCTGCTGTTGCTGATTGCCGGCGGAATCATCTACTTCTTCTGGAACGCCGCGCGCTCGGCCGCCGAGCGCGCGGTGGAACTGGGACGCAATGCCTGCCGCGCCGCCGACGTGCAGTGGCTGGACCAGGCGGTGCACGCCACCGGGTTGCGGCTGTCGCGTGGCGAGGATGGCCGGCTCGGCTTCGAACGCACCTTCAAGTTCGAGTATTCCTACGATGGCATCGACCGCCACGTGGGCCGCATGGTGCTGCGTGGCGACCAGTTGATCTCGTTCACTGGCCCCGGTGCCGCGCGGATCAGCCAGATCCGGCCGGATGTGGAGGATGCCGAGGATGTCTAGGGTTTAAGGATGTCCTGACCAACGGCAGGCACCCACCGCAAACGGGCAAAGAAAAACGCCGCCCATCGGGGCGGCGTCGGAAGGGTTACTTGACCACGCGCAGGTTCGGGCGGCCCTTCGGCGGCGGGCTGGCCGGCGGCGTATCGTCCGGTGGCGTGCCGTCCTCATGCAGCAGCTCGTCGCTGGTCGGCGCGGTTTCGCTGCCCGGGATGTCATCCGGCAGCGCCATGCCCTGCCCGGTCTCGCGGGCGTAGACGGCCAGCACGGCGCTGATCGGCACCTGCACCGGGTAGCTGGTACCGGAGAAGCGCGCCGAGAAGCTGACCATCTCGTTGTCGATCATCAGCCGCACGACAGCACGTTCGGCGATGTTGAGCACGACCCGGCCATCCTTGACCGCCGAAGGCGGGACCTGCACGCCGGGAACGCCGGCGTCGACCAGGATGTGCGGGGTCAGCTGGTTGTCGTTGATCCATTCCACCAGCGCCCGCAGCAGGTACGGGCGGTGGCTGGTCATGTGGAAGAAGTCTTCGGTCATGCGTGAAGTGTACGCGCCCGGCGGCCTGCCGGGGCGGATCGCCTGCACGCCGGTCGGCGTGCAGACGGGTACTGCATGGGCCGGTCAGGCCGGCAGGTCGCGCAGTTTCTTTTCCTGCTCGGTCAGGCTGCGGACGAAACCGGGGTGGCGGAAGATGCGGTTGCCGTAGTCCTCGATCGCCTTGCCATCCTTCGGCAGCGGAACATCCAGCGACTGCAGGCGCCAGATGATCGGGGCCATGGCGCAGTCGGCCAGGCTCATTTCCGGGTTGAGGAAGAACTTGCTGGCCTTGAACAGCGGCAGCGAGGCCGTCAGCAGTTCCTTCAGGCGCTTGCGACCGGCCTCGGCCTGGGTCTTGTTGCCCAGCTGGATGGCCTGCACCTGCGGCACCCAGTCGTGCTCGATGCGCAGCATCGCCAGGCGGATGCGCGCACGGGACAGCGGATCGACCGGCATCAGCGGCGGATGCGGATAGCGCTCGTCCAGGTATTCGCTGACCACCGAGGCGGCGTACAGCACCAGTTCGCGCTCGACCAGGGTCGGCACCGAATGGTACGGATTGAGATCGATCAGGTCTTCAGGCGGGTTCTGCGGATCGACCGGGACAAAGTCGAAGGTGACCCCCTTGGCCGCCAGGACCAGGCGTACACGGTGGCACAGTACGTCGTCGTTCGAGGAAAACAGCGTCAGTGTATTGCGCATGCGTACGCTCGCCGCCATCAAAGGCTCTCCCACGACAGGAGACCGCCTGCCGCATCGGCGCCGCCGGCACCGTGCCGGCGGTCGACTCCTCCCCGAGTGTGCAACCGGCCATCACAAAAGCCAATAGGCCCGTGCGATGGCCGGCGGCAGAATCAGTGGACGTCCTTCCAGTATTCCTTCTTCAGCAGGTACAGCAGGAAAGTCAGCAGGGCCAGGAACAGGATCACCCACACGCCCAGCTGCTGGCGCTTGAGCGCGGCCGGTTCACCGGCGTATTCGAGGAAGTTGGTGATGTCCCGCACGGCCTGATCGTACTGGCCGGCATCGACCGACCCGGGCGTTTCGATTTTCAGGCCGGTCACCGGCGGGTCCATGCCGGGCGCTTCCGCCTTGCCGTGCACCGCATGCTGCAGGCCCTGCATCTCCCACAGCGGGTTGGGCATGGAGGCATTGGCGAACAGCGCGTTGTTCCAGCCCAGCGGGCGGCTGCTGTCCAGGTAGAACGACTTGAGATAGGTGTAGACCCAGTCACTGCCCCGCACGCGCGAGATCAGGCTGAGATCGGGCGGCATCTTGCCGAACCACTTCTCCGCGTTCTCCTTCGGCATCGCCACCGGGATCGGGTCGCCGATCGCCGAGCCGGTGAAGTTGAGGTTGTTCATCACCTCTTCCTCGGTCAGGCCCAGGTCCTGCGCCATCCGCGAATAGCGCAGGTACTTCAGCGCGTGGCAGCCGGAGCAGTAGTTCATGTACAGCTGCGCGCCGCGCTGCAGCGAGGCGCGGTCACCCAGGTCGTTGCCGGCCTGCAGCAGCGGAGTGCCGCCCTCGGCGGCGGAGGCCAGGAAACTGCCCAGCATCAGGGTGGCCGCCAGGGCCAGCCGGACCATCCAGCGCTCAGTCATGCGTGGTCACCCTCTCCGGTACCGGCTTGGTCTTGTCCAGCCTTGTCCATAGCGGCATGGTGATGAAGAACGCGAAATACAGGAAGGTCAGCACCCGCCCGATGTAGGTCTCGTGCACGTCGGTACCCGGGCCGGAACCAATCACGCCCAGCCACACGAAGCACACGGCCAGCACGCCCAGCATCACCTTCGAGATCCAGCCGCGGTAGCGCACCGATTTCACCTTCGCCTTGTCCAGCCACGGCACCAGGAACAGGATCGCGATGGCCGAGAACATCACCAGCACGCCGCCCAGCTTGTTCGGCACCACGCGCAACATCGCGTAGTACGGCGTGTAGTACCAGACCGGCTTGATGTGTTCCGGGGTCACCAGGCGGTTGGCCTCGGTGAAGTTGTCGTGCTCCAGGAACAGGCCGCCGAAACCGGGGGCGAAGAAGATGATGAAGGCAGCGATGATCAGCAGGAAGCCGGCGCCGACGCCATCCTTGAGCGTGTAGTAGGGATGGAACGGGATGCCATCGGCCGGTGCATTCGGCGACCAGCGGTTGCCCTTGGGCCCCTTCTTGATCTCAACGCCATCGGGGTTGTTCGACCCCACTTCGTGCAGCGCGCCCAGGTGCAGCACCACCAGCAACAGCAGCACCAGCGGCAGCGCGATGACGTGCAGCGCGAAGAAGCGGTTGAGCGTGGCGTCACTGGGCAGGTAGTCACCCATGATCCATTCGGTCAGGCCGTTGCCGATCACCGGTATCGCGCCGAACAGCGAAATGATCACCTTGGCGCCCCAGAACGACATCTGTCCCCACGGCAGCACGTAGCCCATGAAGGCTTCGGCCATCAGCACCAGGTAGATCAGCATGCCGAGGATCCACACCAGCTCGCGCGGCTTCTGGTAACTGCCGTACAGCAGGCCGCGGAACATGTGCAGGTAGACCACGATGAAGAACAGCGAGGCACCGGTGGAATGCATGTAGCGGATCAGCCAGCCCCACTCCACATCACGCATGATGTATTCGATGGAGCCGAACGCCTCGGCGGCGTTGGTCTTGTAGTGCATCGTCAGGAAGATGCCGGTGACGATCTGGTTGACCAGCACCAGCAGCGCCAGCGAACCGAAGTAATACCAGAGGTTGAAGTTCTTCGGCGCGTAGTACTCGCTGACGTGCTTGCGATAGACCGGCATCAGGCCCGGCGCGCGGGCATTGACCCAGTCGGCCACGCCGCTGGCGGTACGGCTGAGGATATTGGCCATCAGGCAGCCCCCTGCGGATCGACACCGATGATGATGGTGTTGTCGTCCTGGTAGTGGTGCGCGGGCACCTTCAGGTTGATCGGCGCCGGCACGTCCTTGAAGACGCGGCCGGACATGTCGAAGCGCGACTTGTGGCAGGGGCAGAAGTAGCCGCCCTTCCACTGCGGGTCATAGGGCTCGGGCCGGATCTCGGCGACCATTTCCGGCGAGCAGCCCAGGTGCGTGCACAGGCCGACCAGCACGGAGATGTCCGGCTTGATCGAGCGCAGCTCGGGGTTCTGCTTCAGCACGTAGTCCGGCTGCTGGTCCTTTTCGCCGGACTCGGGGTCCTTGAGGCGGCCGTCCAGCCCGTGCAGCGCATCCAGGATCGCCTTGGACCGCTTGACGATCCAGATCGGCTGGCCACGCCATTCCACGATCAGGCGTTGGCCTTCCTGCAGGGCGCTGATGTCGGCTACCACCGGTGCGCCGGCAAGCTTGGCGCGGGCACTGGGGTTCCAGGATTTGATGAAAGGAACGGCGGTGAAGCCGACGCCGACGGCGCCCACCACGGCTGTGGTGGCAGAAAGAAAACGCCGACGTCCGGTGTTGACTGGATCGTGTACCCCATCGTTGGCCATCCGGCACTCCGATATTGATTAGGTAGCTTTAAGGCTGCCAGCGGATCCGGTGGGGGCCAGAGCCGCATTGAATCGCGGTCGAGTGTAGCGGAACCGTCGCGCGCCACACAACGCATTGCAACAACATTGATTGCGGGGGTTGCCGGCCAGCGGCCGGTCGGTACCGGCCATTGCCCAGGGGTTGCCGGCCAGCGGCCGGCACTACTGGTGCGTCAATGCGGTGCGGTAACGCTCGGCCAGCTGCCCGACCCGGCGTACGTAGTACTGGGTTTCGCTGTAGGGCGGCACGCCGCCGTGGCGGTCGACCGCGCCTTCGCCAGCGTTGTAGCCGGCTGCGGCCAGGGTCAGGTCGCCATTGAAGCGCTTCAGCAACCACGCAAGATACTGCACGCCGCCGCGGATGTTCTGTCCGGCGTCGTACGCATCGCTGACCCCGAAGCGCGCGGCGGTCGGCGGCATCAGCTGCATCAGCCCCTGTGCGCCGGCGCGGCTGAGCGCGGTCGGGTTGTAGGCCGATTCGGCGTGGATGATGGCCCGCACCACCGCCTCCTCGACGCCGAACTCGCGTGCGGCCGAGGTGATCTCGGTCTGGAACGCGGTGGTGTTCAGGCGCACCGAACCGAAGTCCACGCGCGGGTTGACGCCGCAGGCGTAGCAGCGCTCCATGAAACTGTAGCGGATGGTGCGCACCGGACCGAGGTTGGCCACCTGGGTGGGCCGTGCGCTGGTGTAGTGGCGCACGCCATCCTTCATGAAGGAATAGACCTGGCCGCTGACCATGCGCCCGCTGCGCGAGGCGACCGGGGGCGCTGGCACGGCCGCAGGCGCCGGTGCAGGCGAGGCCGCGGGCGCCACGACCGGGGCCGCCGCACTGGCGGCCACGGCCACCGGATTGCGCTCGATGCTGGCCACGGTGGTCGGCGCCGGTTTCGGCGCGGCCACCACCGGGCGCGGTGCCGGTCGGGTGTCGCGGCTGTAGCTGATGGTGCTGCAGCGGGCACCGGCCACACGCTTGCTGACATAGCTGGTGACCCCGTCGGCGCCCTGGCACTTGAACAGGGTGCCCGCACTGGCCGGCGCAGCGGTCAGCGCAGCGATGATGATCGCCGTTGTCCCCAGTATCCCCTTCATGGCGGCGAGTGTCCCAGCTTCGCCGGGGCTTGCCAAGCGACGCCGCTCAGCCTGTGACCGGCGGCACAGCCAGCACCTGCCCCAATCCGGCCAGGCGCTGTGCCAGTTCATCGCGCAGGCCCGGCGGCGTGGTCCACAACGCTACCGGCACCCGGTCCAGGCTGAGGATCTGCGCCAGCATCATGCCGCGGCTCTCGGCGCCCATGCGCAGCAGGCAATGGTCGGGACCGTCGGCCTCCAGCACGCCACACCAGGGCGGGATGCGGCCTTCCAGCTCGGCGTGGCTGCCGGCCAGGCGCACGATGGCCTGCAGCGCGAAAGGCGCCTGGCTGACCGCCTGCCGCACCATCACATCCGGCGGTGCGGGCGTGCGGCGATGCATGCCCGGCGCGGAGCATTCGCGCACCGCGCCCATCCGGTCCACGCGCAGGGTGCGCCAGTCCTGCCGGCCCAGGTCCCAGGCCAGCAGGTACCAGCGCCGCCCGTAGTTGACCAGGTGCTGCGCCTCGACCTCGCGCTGGGTCACCGCCTCCTGCGCGCTGCGGTATTCGAAGGCCAGCCGTGACGCCTGCCGGCAGTGCTGGGCCAGCCGCCCGAGCAGGCGTGCATCGGTGGACGGAAGATCGGACAGGGTGGCGGTGGCGGCATGCACCTCGCCGGCCTGCTGGCGGCGACGGGTCGGCACCAGCGGGTCGAGCTTGGACAACAGGCCACGGGCGGTGTCGTCGATGCCGGCGACGGTCGCGGACGCGGCCCGCAGGGCGATCGCCAGGGTGGTCGCCTCCTCCTCGTCCAGCAGCATCGGCAGTATCGGTGCCCCTGCCCCCAGCTGGTAGCCGCCACCGACCCCCGACGAGGCCCGGACCGGATAGCCCAGTTCGCGCAGCCGCTCGATGTCACGCCGGATGCTGCGCCGGTCCACGCCCATGCGCTCGGCCAGCTCGGCCCCTGACCACTGGCGGCGGGCCTGCAGCAGGGCGATCAGGCGCAGCAGTCGATGGGCGGTATGGCGCATGAAGGATCGAGGACAGAAGTCGTCCGCAATAGTGCCCCAGGATGGCCTCCAGTTCACCACCCACCGCAAGGAGCAATGCCATGTCCTCACGCCAGATCACCCTGTACCACGCCGCCCGTTCCCGCTCGAGCGGCGCGGTGGCCCTGCTCGAAGCGCTGGGTGCCGACTACCGCATGCAGGTGCTGGACCTGAAGGCTGGCGCCAACCTGGCCCCGGCCTATCTGGCCATCAACCCGATGGGCAAGGTGCCGGCCATCGTCCACAACGGCGCGCTGGTGACCGAACAGGTGGCCATTTATCTGTACCTGGCCGACCTGTATCCGGAAGCCGGGCTGGCGCCGCCGATCGGCGACGCCCTGCGCGGGCCCTACCTGCGCTGGATGGCCTTCTATGGCGCCTGTTTCGAGCCGGCGATGATCGACAAGGCGATGCATCGCGAGCCGCCACCGCGCCTGATGTCGCCGTACAACGATGCGGAGACCGTGCTGCAGGTGGTCGAGGCCCAGCTGGCGCAGGGCCCGTACCTGCTCGGCGAGACGATGAGCGCCGCCGACGTGCTGTGGGGCAATGCGCTGGCCTGGACCACGGCCTTCGGCTTGGTACAGCCGGCGCCGGCCACGGCCGATTACATTGCACGGATGAGCGCGATGACCGCCTTCGACCGTTCGCGGCAGATCGATGCGGAGCTGGCGGCGGCGTAAGCGCGGTTGCAGTAGATCCGCGCCATGCGTGGATGAACCCGTTCGCGGCGCCTGCGGTACGGAATGCAGCCAGGCATGGCCTGGCTCTACCGGGCCGGCGCACGCGCCGGGATGCGGGTAGAATTGCCCGCTTTCCCGCCACCCGAATGGATTAAGCGCCATGACCGGGACGCCAGACGTCTTTCCGCCCGCCACGCCGGACGGTACCCCGCTCGTTGCCCTGCCCGCTGGTCCGCGCAAGCCCGACCAGGTCAAGGGCAAGCTGTACATCAAGACCCACGGTTGCCAGATGAACGAGTACGACTCGGCCAAGATGGCCGACGTGCTTGCCGCCAGCGATGGCCTGGAACTGACCGACAGCCCGGACGACGCCGACGTCATCCTGGTCAACACCTGCTCCATCCGCGAGAAGGCGCAGGAGAAGGTGTTCAGCCAGCTGGGCGTGTGGAAGGGCCTGAAGAACAAGGGCCGCGAAGTCATCATCGGCGTCGGCGGTTGCGTCGCCTCGCAGGAAGGCGAAGCGATCATCAAGCGCGCGCCGTTCGTCGACCTGGTGTTCGGCCCGCAGACCCTGCATCGCCTGCCGGAGCTGATCCGTGCACGTCGCGAGCAGAAGCGCCCGCAGGTCGACATCAGCTTCCCCGAGATCGAGAAGTTCGATCGCCTGCCCGAGCCGCGCGCCGAAGGTCCCTCGGCATTCGTGTCGATCATGGAAGGCTGTTCCAAGTACTGTTCGTTTTGCGTGGTGCCCTACACCCGCGGCACCGAAGTCAGCCGCCCGTTCGAGGACGTGGTGGTGGAAGTAGCGCAGCTGGCTGCACAGGGCGTGCGCGAGATCAACCTGCTCGGGCAGAACGTCAACGCGTATCGCGGGCCCTATGGCGACGGTGAGTTCGCCGACCTCGGCCTGCTGATCCGTACCATCGCCGAGATCGATGGGGTCGGCCGCATCCGCTTCACCACCTCGCACCCGCTGGAGTTCAGCGACTCGCTGATCGACGCGTTCCGCGACGTCCCGCAGCTGGCCAACTTCCTGCACCTGCCGGTGCAGGCCGGCAGCGACCGCGTGCTGTCGGCGATGAAGCGTGGGTACACCGCACTGGAATTCAAGTCGAAGATCCGCAAGCTGCGCGCGGTGCGCCCGGACATCTCGATCAGCTCGGACTTCATCGTCGGCTTCCCCGGCGAGACCGACGCTGATTTCGAAAAGACCATGAAGCTGATCGAGGACATCGGCTTCGACCACAGCTTCTCGTTCATCTATTCACGGCGCCCGGGCACGCCGGCCGCGGACCTGGAGGACACGATCAGCGATGCCGAAAAGCACGCGCGCCTGTCGCGCCTGCAGGAGCGCATCAACGCCCATGCCGCCGGCATCTCCGAGAAGATGGTCGGCACCGTGCAGGCCGTGCTGGTGGAGGGGCCGTCGCGCAAGAATCCGAACGAGCTGACCGGCAAGACCGAGAACATGCGGTCGGTGAATTTCCCGGCGCCTGCGCGGTTGATCGGCCAGTTCGTGGATGTCCTGATCACCGAGGCGCTGACCAACTCGCTGCGCGGGCGCGTGGTGGCGGAATAAGTCCCCGGTAAAGGGGATCGGAGCCCCTGCGGGGATCCGACCCCCTGCCTTCAATCCAGGCGCTTGCGGAAACGCAGGATCGCCAGGGTCATCATCACCCCGATGAAGGCCAGCAGCGCCAGTGCATCCGGCCACAGCTCCCACAACGGGGCGCCGCGCAGCATGATGCCGCGCACCAGGCGCAGGAAGTGGGTCAGCGGCAGCACTTCGGCCAGCCACTGCACCGGCCGCGGCATGCCCGCGAACGGGAACATGAAGCCCGACAGCAGGATCGACGGCAGGAACAGGAACAAGGTCATCTGCATGGCCTGGAACTGCGAGCGCGCGCGCGTGGAGATCAACAGGCCCAGCGCCAGGTTGGCCAGCACCAGCAGTACCGCGGCCAGATAGATATCGAGCAGGCTGCCGCGAATGGGTACCTGGAACAGCCACGTGCCCAGCACCAGCACCAGCGTGGTCTGCAGCAGGCCGATGGCTGCATAGGGCAGCACCTTGCCGACCATCAGTTCGCTGCGTGACACCGGCGTGGCGATCAGCAGCTCCATGTTGCCGCGCTCGCGTTCACGCACCACCGCCACCGCGGTGAACATCACCAGGGTCATGGTCAGGATCACCCCGATCAGGCCCGGCACGATGTTCACCGCCGAACGCCGCTGCGGGTTGTAGAAGCTGGTCACGCTGATTGGTCCACTGGCGATGCTGCCTTCGCGCAGTGGCCGCGTGTTGCTGGTCGGGCGCGTGTCCAGCGGCACCTGCGCCAGCTGGATCGCCGCGCTCTGCACCACGGTGTCGCTGCCATCGACCAACACCTGCACTGCTTCGCGACCGTCGAAGCGGCGACGCTCGAAGTCGGCCGGCACCACGATGCCGACACTGATCTCGCCGCGGCGCAGCGCCTGCATCAGCTGGTCCGGTGTGTAGGCCTCGCTGCGCGGCGTGATCACGCCGGTGGCCACCATGTCCTGCACCAGCGCGCGCGAAGCGGCGCTGTTGGCCTGGTCGGCGACACCCGCATCCAGGTGGCGCAGGTTGAGATTGATCGCATACCCGAACAGCAACAGCTGCATCACCGGGATGCCGACGATCATCGCCAGCGTGATGCGGTCGCGGCGCAATTGCCGCAACTCCTTGAGCATGATCGCCCACAGCCGGCGCAGGTTCATGCCGCCGGCTCCCGGCCGCGACCACGGGTGGCCGCCACGAACACGTCTTCAAGGTTCGGCGCCACCGTCTCGATGCGGGCCTGCGGGTCAGCGTTGGCCAGCGCACGGCCCAGCACCGCGATGTCCGCCGCTCCCTCATTGCACAGCACGCGCAGATGGGTACCGATCTGCGCCACGCTGAGCACACCGGGCAGATCGGCCAGTGCGCGGCTGGCCAGGCGCGGCTGCGACGCGGTGACCTGCAGCGTGCGCCCTTGCAACCGCGCGCACAGCTCAGCCGGCGTGCCATCGGCCACCAGCGCGCCGCGATCCAAGATCGCCAGCCGGTGGCAGCGCTCGGCTTCGTCCATGTAATGGGTCGACACCAGCACCGTGGTGCCGGCGTCGGCCAGTTCGAACAGGGCTTCCCAGAAATCGCGGCGCGATTCCGGATCGACCGCACTGGTCGGCTCGTCCAGGAACAGCAGCTCGGGCGAATGCACCACCGCACCGGCCAAGGCCAGGCGCTGCTTCTGGCCACCGCTGAGGGTACCGGCCAGCTGGGGCTGACGGTCGTGCAACCGGTACTGCTGCAGCAGCGCCTCCACCCGCTGCCGGGCCTGCACGCGCGGCAGGTCCTGGATCGCAGCGAGGAACTCCAGGTTTTCGCGCACCGACAGGTCTTCGTACAACGAGAAGCGCTGGGTCATGTAACCGATCCGGCGGCGCAGTGCTTCCGCCTGCTCCGGCACGGACAGGCCCAGCACCTCGATCCGCCCAGCACTCGGCTCCAGCAGCCCGCACAGCATGCGGATGGTGGTCGACTTTCCGGATCCGTTCGGCCCCAGGAAGCCGTACACCTGCCCGCGCGGCACGCTCAGGTCGACGTTGTCCACGGCCAGCAGGTCACCGAAGCGGCGGGTCAGGCCCCGCGCGTGCACCGCGATGTCGCCGCCGGTGTTCAGAAGCGCACCTGGACCGGCACCCCGGCCGGAAGCGCCTGCATGTCGGCGGCTGCATCCACCTCGATCTCGGCGAGGTAGCTCAGGCGCTCGACGTCATCGCCAGTCAATGCGTAGTAGGGGGTGAATGAAGGCTCGCTGCGGATCGCGCGCACGTGCCCCTGCAGTACGGTACTGCCCCCTTCCAGCTGTATCTGCGCGGCCTGCCCGACCTTGACCTGCAGCCGCAGCGGCTGCGGCAGGTAGACGCGCGCATGGGGGCGCTCGCCCACCAGCATCACCACCAGCGGCGCACCGACCGGCGCCTGGTCCCCCTGCCGGTAGGGCAAGGCATCGACCACGCCATCACGCGGCGCGCGCAGCTGCAGCTTCTGCAGGTTGACCCCCTGCAGCACCTGCTGCGCCTGCGCAGCATCGGCGGTCGCCTGGCCCTGGGCGATGTCCTGCGCGCGGCTGCCGTGCACCCGCTCCAGCCATGCCTGCTCGGCAGCCCGTACGCTGGCCTCGGCATTGCCGGCGGCGGCGCGTGCGCGGTCCAGTTCGGCAGCGGCGATCAGGCGCTGGCGTGCCAGCGGCTGCACCCGACGGTAGTACGCGCTGGCCTCGGCGGACTGCGCTCGCAGCGCGGCCAGCTGCGCCTGGGCCTGCGCGATCTGTTCCTGGCGCGGGCCGATCCTCAGTTCTTCCAGCTGCGCCTGCGCGCGCGCCGTGTCGGCCTGTGCTGCGGCGAACTGCGCACCGCCGCGGGCGGAATCGAGCTGCATCAGCACGGCCCCGGCCTTGACCTGCTGGCCCTCGCGCACCTCCACCGAGGAGATCACCTCGGCCGCCGGCGCAGGCACCGTGATCCGGTCCCATTCCAGCGTACCCAGTGCAACCGACGGCGCCTGGCCGCACCCGGCCAGCAGGCCGAGGCCCGCCAGTCCGGCGCCACGCATCCGCTTGCCGATGCCCATGCCATCCCCTCCCGCGACAGCGCCACGGTGCCATGCCGCCCGTGCACCCGCAATGATCCCGATCAGCCTTGACGGTTTTTTCACCACGCAGCGCCAGGCCTCGTGCCACAAGGCTCGGCCCCATCTATCCACAGGTTCGTTGCACCGCCGTCCACATCGCATGTGGAAAACCCGCTGGCGCCTGGCCATATTTTCACCACGACATCATCTCCCTTGTGGCACAAGCGCTGCGAAGGACTATCCACAGCTTTCCGCAGCCGCGGTCCACACCGGGTGTGGAAAACCGCGTGGTGCCACACTGTTCCGATGCGCACGCTGGCCGCTTGCCCTGCACGCGCGTAACCTTGTCATCCCGAGTCCATCGCGGTGGACGGCGAACCCGCCCCACCCCAAGCAATGAAAAGCATCGAGCATCGAGACTTCAGCCTGTCGCCGGAAGACAACGAGCGGCTGGCCAACCTGTGCGGCCCCTTCGATGGCCATCTGCGCCAGATCGAGCTGAAGCTCGGTGTGGAGATCGCCAATCGTGGCTTCGTGTTCCGTATCAGCGGGCCCGGCGAGGCGATCGTCGAGGCGCAGAAGCTGGTCGAGGCGCTGTACGCCGAAGCCGGCGAGACTGTCTTCGACAACCATGCCATCCACCTGCGCCTGGCGCAGGCCAATGTCGAACAGATCGCCGAACGCTCGTACGAGGCACAGGAGGTGGCGATCAAGGTCAAGCGCGGTACCGTGCGTGGCCGTGGCGCCAACCAGGCCCGCTACCTGCACCAGATCGCCACCCATGACATCAACTTCGGCATCGGCCCGGCCGGCACCGGCAAGACCTTCCTGGCCGTGGCCAGCGCGGTCGAAGCGCTGAACGAATCACGGGTACAGCGTTTGATCCTGGTGCGCCCGGCGGTGGAAGCCGGCGAGAAGCTGGGCTTCCTGCCCGGCGACCTGAGCCAGAAGGTCGACCCCTACCTGCGACCGCTGTACGACGCCCTGTACGAGATGATGGGCGTGGAGAAGGTGGTCAAGCTGCTGGAAAAGAACGTCATCGAGATCGCGCCGCTGGCCTACATGCGCGGCCGCACGCTCAACGATGCCTTCGTGATCCTGGACGAAGCGCAGAACACCACCATCGAGCAGATGAAGATGTTCCTGACCCGCCTGGGCTACGGCTCCACCGCCGTGGTCACCGGCGACCTGACGCAGACCGACCTGCCCAAGCACGTGAAGTCCGGCCTGCGCGACGCCATCGATGTGCTGCGCGACGTCGAAGGCGTCAGCTTCACCTTCTTCGAGTCGCGCGACGTGGTCCGCCACCCGCTGGTGGCGCGTATCGTCAGCGCCTACGACCGCCGCGACCTGCATCAGATCCAACCTGGAGCAACTCCATGACCCGTGGTCCCGTGCGACTGGACGTCGCCGTCAGTTATGCCCTGCCGCGTACCGGCCTGCCGGCGGCAGTCAGCTTCCGCAAGTGGGTGGCCGCTGCGCTGAAAGGCCGCATCCGCGAAGCCGACCTGGCCATCCGCGTGGTCGATGCCAAGGAAGGGCAGTCACTGAACCGCCATTACCGCGGCAAGGACTACGCGACCAACGTGCTCAGCTTCCCGGCCGAAGTGCCCGAAGGCCTGCCCAAGGGTGTCAAGTTTCCGCTGCTGGGTGACCTGGTGATCTGCGCACCGGTGGTCGCCCGCGAGGCAGAGGAACAGGGCAAGGCGCTCAACGCCCACTACGCGCACCTGACCGTACACGGCGTACTGCACCTGCTCGGCTGGGACCACGAGGACGACAAGGAAGCCGACGCGATGGAGCAGCTGGAGCGTGAGATCCTGGCCGAGCTCGGCATCGCCGATCCCTACGCCGGCGAGCGCTGACGTCGGGCTCTGTTCCGAGCCCACGCACTCACGGAAGAGGAGCGCAGCATGACCCTGCCCGCACTTGTGCTTGCCGCGCTGCTGCAGTCCGGGGCAGGCCTGATGCCCGATCCTGACCGTCCCTCACCGTTCCCCGCCAGCGACAGCGAGGCTGACATCGCCGCAAAGATCGCCGAACTAAGGGCGTTCTTCGGCAGCAGCGAGCGCGACACTCGCGATATCGTCGCCACTGCCCAACAACGGGCGCTGATCGAGCGCCTGGAAGCGCGACACGCGGCACGCCTGGCCGGTATCTGGGTGGACAACGCAACGGGCTGGAACGTCGTGGTGCGACTGACCGGCGCCGTACCCGCGGCCGATGAGACACATCCAGGGGCGGCTGGCCCGCAACACGTGCACTACGTCACTGGCGCCGCGATGACCGAAGTGGAGATGAGGCGCCGCCTGCACGCACAGCAGGACTGGCTGCGGGCCCAGCTGCCGGACCTGTTCGGCTACCGCCTGGATGTCATGACCGGGGAGCTGGAGGTGGAGCTGCGGGAACCAGCGAACCGCGCGACGACAATCGCCGTGCGCGACCGCCTGCAGATGCAACTGGGCTACCCGGTCAGGCTGCGCTGGTACCCTGCGACATCGCAGCAGCGGTCGCCCTGATCCAGCCGGCCCGTAGGCGCCGGTCCGCGCGGCGCGCTATTGTTTGCCCCCGGCATCGGGCGCAGGGAACCATGGATGACCTCGGAAAATGACTTGATGGCGTTTACGATCGGCCTGGGCCTATTCGCCGTTTTGCTGCTGCTTGGCACTTATGCCGTGCGCCGCATCATTGCTCGGCCCGCCGGTGGCAGGCACTGGCTGCTGCGCAGCCTGGCCCTGCTCTCGGCCTCGTGTCTGCTGGTCGGGCTGGCGGTCGGCTTGATCGGCCCCCACCTCACGGATAGACCGGAACCCGCCCACCCGCCCGGGCTCTGGGAAACGTCGATGATGCTGATACTGGTCGGCGCTGCGACCCTGCCGGTGCTGTGGCGGACGGTGCTGCAGCAGCGGCTTGGCCGTCCGGTCAACACGCTTCCGTTCTTCCATGCGAGCCGCACCTCGCTGCTGGTGCTGTTCGCGCTGGCCGTGATCTACATGAAAGTAGCGAGGACAACAGCGTCGGAACTGATGCCCTGGCTGACCAGCCCGGGCCTGTGGCCGGCGGTGGCGCGCATCGCGGGGCAATCGATGCAGATCACCATGCTTGCGGTCGTGCTGACCCTCTCACTGATGGTCGTGCGGCGGGCGGTGACCGGTTTCCTGCGCCTTCTCACCGGGCCGTTCAGGCGCTCGCCGGGGCTATGATGGCAGACCTCCGTCTACGGAATCCGCCCGTGTCGCTGCGCTGCTGCCTGCCTCTGCTGTATGTCCTTGCGGCCCCATCCGCTTTCGCCTCCAGCCTGGACCTGCCCGCCCTGATCGAGTGCCGCCAGGGCGTGGCCGAGCAGGCCGCGCTGGCGCCCCTGCTGGCTGATCCGCTGAAGGCCGTGGCCCAGGGCCTGCAGCCGCTGCCGCAGGGCAACCAGTTCATGAGCGAGTACCGCCTGGCCCAGCCGATCAGCGTGTTCGGCGCCCGCACCGAACGGGTCGCCGTGGCCGGGTCCAGCGTCATGGCCATCCTCGACCAGGCCGATCCGCGGCCACTGGCCAGGCAGCTGGGGCTGGAGACCGGCTACGACCAGGACGGCAAGTTCATGGCCGGCCGCGAGCTGGTCAGCCGGGACGTGACCGACCCGAAGACCGGCGAGGCCCAGATCGAATCGATCATCCTCAGCGTCTCTACCGTGGCCTCCCATCCGGGCAAGACCCTGGCTGGCTGTACCTACAGCCTGGACCTGCCCGAGGAAGAGGCCCCCGCCCGGCCTGAACTGGCCCCGCCACCGATCACCGGGCCGGGCAGCGACGGTCGCTGACAGGGCGCCACATCCTGCTAGACTTGGGCCATCGCCCGGCTTGCCGGGTGCCCTTTTTCCAGAGATGTCAGAAGACGACAGTAGTAGCTCCGCACAGGAGCCCAGTGAAAAGAAGCGCGGCTGGCTTGAACGCCTGACCTCCGCCTTCTCCGGCGAACCCCATACCCGCGACGAGCTGGTCGCTGTCCTGCACACCGCGCAGGAAGAGGGTCTGATCGCCGCCGATACCCTGAAGATGATGGAAGGCGCCATTGCGGTGGCCGAGCTGACCGTGGGCGACGTGATGATCTCGCGCTCGCAGATGGTTTCGCTGCCGGTCGAAGCGCCGTTCCTGGAACTGATGAAGCAGGTGGTCGAATCCGGCCATTCGCGCTTCCCGGTGCACGGCGAGAACAAGGACGACATCCTTGGCATCCTGCTGGCCAAGGACCTGCTGCGCGGCGTGGTCGCCGACAACGGCCCGGCCAACGTGCGCGAGCTGCTGCGCCCTGCGGTGCTGATCCCGGAGGCGAAGAAGCTCAACGTGCTGCTGAAGGAGTTCCGCCTGTCACGCAACCACATGGCCATCGTGGTCGACGAGTACGGCGGTGTCGCCGGCCTGGTCACCATCGAGGACGTGCTGGAACAGATCGTCGGCGAGATCGACGACGAGCATGACGAGGCCGAGGATCCGTCGGCGCAGATCGCCATCCAGTCCGACGGCCAGTACGTGGTCGACGCACTGACCCCGATCGGCGACTTCAACGAGCGTTTCGGCGCCACGTTCTCCGACGAGGACTACGACACCATCGGCGGCCTGGTCACCGAGGCCGTGGGCCATCTGCCGGAAGTCGGCGATGAGCTGGCCCTGGACCGCTTCATGTTCCGCGTGGCCCGCGCCGATGCGCGCCGGGTGCAGGCCTTCCACGTGACCGTGCTGCCGCCGGACGCGCAGGACGACGCTTGAAGCGCGGCGGCCCCGTCCTGGCACTGCGCCTGACGATGTGGCTGGCACTGTGCGTGCTGGCCATGGTCCTGCCGCTGGCTGCCTTGGCGCAGCCGGCGGCGAGCACGCCCGCGCCTGCCGCCGCCGGCACCGAGGCCGTGGCCCCGCGCATCGGCGTGGTGACCATGCAGCCGGGCACGGTGTTCTTCGAGCGCTTCGGCCACGATGCCATCGTGGTGATCGATCCGCTCAGCGGCCAAGCGACCTCATACAACTTCGGCTATTTCGATCCGTCCGAGGACGATTTCATCAGCCGCTTCGTGCGCGGCGACATGATGTATTACCTGGTGGCGCTGCCGCTGCAGCAGGACCTGTCGTACTACGACGAGACCGGCCGCGGTGCCAGCGTGCAGTGGCTGGACCTGCGCCCGGACCAGGCGCGTGCGCTGGCCGCCGACCTGGCCGAACGGGCCAAGCCGGAAAACGCGCGCTACCACTACGACTACTACACCGCCAACTGCGCCACGATGGTGCGCGACACGGTGGACAAGGCGCTGGGCGGCGGCCTGCAGTCGCAGCTGTCGGGGCGCTCGCGCGGCAATACCTACCGCAGTGAATCGGTGCGCCTGGCCTCGCCGGCGCCGTGGATGTGGCTGGGCTTCGATGTCGGCCTCGGGCCGTTCGCAGACCAGCCGCTGTCGCGCTGGCAGGAAGCCTTCGTGCCGATGCGCCTGGCCGACGCGCTGCGCCAGGCACGCAACAGCGACGGCCGGCCGCTGGTACAGTCCGAACAGGAACTGCTGCCGCACCGCATCGATCCGGAGCCGAAGGAATTCGCGCGCCGCTGGTGGCCGTGGCTGCTGCTGGGGCTGGTCGTGGCCGGCGGCGTGCTGGCGCTGCGCAACCGCCCGCGCCTGCTGGCCGGGCTGGCCCTGCCGTTCTGGCTGCTGTGTGCCATCGCTGGCAGCCTGCTGGTGTTCCTGTGGGGCTTCAGTACCCACTACGCCGCCTGGGCCAACCGCAACCTGCTGCTGCTTTCGCCGCTGGCCGTGCTGCTGCTTCCGGGCGCGATCGCACTGCTGCGCCGGCGCGTGCCGGGCCGCATGTTCAGGGTCGTGCTGTGGCTGCTGGCGGTACAGGCCGTGGCGGCACTGGTACTGCACTGGCTGAGCCTGCAGGCGCAGTACAACGTGCAGTGGATCGTCCTGCTGCTGCCGGTGCACGCGGCGCTGGCCTGGGTGCTGGGGCGCCGTCCTCACTTGTCCGAAACACGGCGCTGACGCACGATGGCGGGCATGTCATTGCCCGCCTCCGCTTCCGCCCCGGCTTCGGCCAACCCCGCCTGCGTCATCAACTGCGTCCACTACGATGACGAGGGCAAGCGCCACGACATCGGCCTGGATGCCATCAGCGACGTCATTGCCAGCGGCAACGGCTTTGTCTGGGTCGGCCTGTACGATCCCAACGACGATGTACTGCTGAAGCTGCAGGAAGAATTCTGCCTGCACGACCTGGCCATCGAGGACGCGCGCAACGCGCACCAGCGGCCCAAGGTCGAGACCTACGGCAATTCGATGTTCGTGGTGGTGACCACCGCGCAGATGGTCGACGAGCGCATCCAGTATGGCGAAACCCATGCCTTCCTCGGCCCGCGCTTCCTGGTGACGGTGCGCCACGGCGCCTCGCTGTCGTACGCGCCGGTGCGGGCGCGGGTCGAGCGTGAGCCGCAGCTGCTGAAGATGGGCCCGTCGTACTGCCTCTACGCAGTGACCGACTTCGTGGTCGACAACTACCTGCCGATCGTGCACCGCTTCCGCGACACCCTGGACCTGCTGGAAAAGGACATCTTCGCCGAGAACTACAAGCGCAGCACCGTGGTGCGGCTGTACGAGCTCAAGCGCGAACTGAACAAGATGCGGATGGCGGTGGCACCGCTGCAGGACGTACTGGCGCAGCTGCGCCGCTACCAGGGCGAACTGATCCCCGACGAAGTGAAGCTGTACATCCGTGACGTGCACGACCACGCGGTGCGCATCAGCGATGTGATCGACACCCTGCGCGAGATGCTCGGCACCGCGCTCAGCGTCAACCTGTCGCTGGTGACGCTGGCGCAGGGCGAGACGGTCAAGCGCCTCGGCGCCTGGGCCGCTCTGCTGGCGGCGCCGACGCTGATCACCAGCTGGTATGGCATGAACTTCAGCCACATGCCGGAGCTGAGCCAGCCGTGGTCATATCCGCTGATGATTGTCGGCGTGGGCGGCGTGTGCGTGGGCCTGTACCGGTTGTTCAAGCGCGCGAAGTGGCTGTGACCCGCTGCTGGTAGCGCCGGCCGCTGGCCGGCAATCGGGGCAATGCCGGCCAGCGGCCGGCACTACCCTTCGGCATCAAGCCACGTAGACGGTCTTGATGTTCATGAACTCGTGGATGCCGTGGTCGGCCAGTTCCCGGCCGAAGCCGGACTGTTTGCTGCCGCCGAACGGCAGCCGGGCGTCGCTCTTGACGATGGCGTTGACGAACGCGGCGCCACACTCCATGCGCTGCGCGAACGCTTCGCCGCGCACCGGGTCGCGCGTCCACACGCTGCCGCCCAGGCCGAAGCGGGTGTCGTTGGCCACGCGCAATGCCTCGGCCTCGTCGGCGACCCGGATCACCGCAGCCACCGGTCCGAACAGTTCCTCGTCGTAGGCCGGCATGCCCGGGCCGACCTGGTCGAGCACGGTGGCCGGATAGCCTGCATGCGTGCCGGCGATCGGCTCGCCACCGACCCGCACCCGCGCGCCCTTGGCCACGCTGGCCTGCACCTGCTTGTGCAGTTCATCGCGCAGGTCGGCACGGGCCATCGGCGCCAGCGTGGTACCACGCTCGTCCGGGTCGCCGTACTGGCGCTGGCCGGCCGCTTCGACAAAGCGCCGGGTGAACTCATCGGCGACCGCTTCGACCACGATGAAACGCTTGGCGGCAATGCACGTCTGCCCGCTGTTGTCGAAGCGCGACTTCACCGCCGCGGCCACCGTCCTGTCCAGGTCGGCGTCATCGAGCACCACGAAGGCATCGCTGCCGCCCAGCTCCATCACCGACTTCTTCAGCTGGCCACCGGCATTGGCCGCGATCGAGCGCCCTGCCCGCTCGCTGCCGGTCAGCGTCACCGCCTTCACCCGCGCGTCGCGCAGCACCTCGGCCGCCTGGTCGTTGTCGATGTGCAGCACGTCGAATACGCCCTCCGGCAATCCTCCATCACGGCACACGGCCAGGATCAGGTCAGCGCACTGCGGCACGTTGCTGGCGTGCTTGAGCAGCGCCACGTTGCCGGCCATCAAGGCCGGTGCAAGGAATCGGAATACCTGCCAGATCGGGAAATTCCACGGCATCACCGCGAACACGCAGCCGATCGGCTCGTAGCGCACGTAGCTGCGCTGGGCTTCGGTGTCGATCAGCTGCGGCTTCAGATAGTCGGCCGCGTGGTCCGCGTAGTACTCGCAGGCGGCCGCACATTTGTCGACTTCGGCCAGCGCTTCGGCCTTGAGCTTGCCCATCTCATGGGTCATCGCCTGCTGCAGGTCGTCGCGGCGCGTGCGCAACTGCGCCGCGATCTGGCGCAGGATCGCGCCGCGTTCCTGCAGCGAACGCTCGGCCCAACCGGGGAACGCATCGGCGGCGGCCTGCAGGCGCTGCTCGATGTCAGCAGCGCCCATCAGTTCATGGCGGTAGGTCACCTGGCCGGTGGCCGGGTCGATGATCTCGACGGTCATGGGGGGTCTCCATCAAAGTGACCCCCATTGTGCGCCGCCGGCCGTGAGCCGGATGTTGCCGGCGCTGTCGACAGACCGTGTGCTCAGCCGTTGTCCTGCCGTGCCAGCTGCAGGTCACGCTGGCGCCGCTTCTCGGCGCGGGCGTTGATGTACCAGCCGATCACTGCAGCGATCGACACGGCCGACACCAGCAGCGTGGCCAACGCGTTGATCTTCGGGCTGATGCCCATGCGCACCGAGGCGAACACTTTCATCGGCAGCGTGGTCGAGCCCGGCGTGGCCACGAAACTGGCCACCACCACGTCATCCAGCGACAGCGTGAAGGCCAGCAGCCAACCCGCCACCAGAGCCGGCGCGATGATCGGCAGGGTGATGCGGGTGAATACGGTCAGCCGGCTGGCACCGAGGTCCATCGCCGCTTCTTCCAGCGACAGGTCCATTTCCTGCAGGCGCGAGGACACCACCACGGTGACGAAGCATAGGGTGAAGGTCACGTGTGCGATCCAGATGGTGGCCAGGCCACGCGCGGGGAAGCCGGGAATCGCGCCCATCGAGGCCAGCAGCGCCATCAGCGAGAAGCCCAGGATCACATCCGGCATCACCAGCGGCGCGGTGACCAGCGCACCGAACAGCGGCTTGCCCCGGAAACGCTTGAAACGGGTCATCACCATCGCCGCCAGCGTGCCCAGCACGGTGGCGGTGCAAGCGGTCCAGAACGCCACCACCAGGCTGGTCCACATCGCATCCATCAGCGCACGGTCGGCGAACAGGTCGCTGTAGGCACGGGTGGAGAACCCGGCCCAGACCATCGCCAGCCGCGAACTGTTGAACGAATAGAACATCAACAGCAGGATCGGCAGGTACAGGAAGGCGAAGCCGAGCAGCAGCACGCCCAGGCCCAGGCCCTTGGCGGTACGCGGGCTCATGCCTGCTTCCCTTCCAGCAGGCGCTGCTGGGAACGGTTGAACAGCAGGATCGGCACCAGCAGCAACAGGATCATCGCCACCGCCATCGCCGAGGCGCCCGGCCAGTTGCGGTTGTTGAAGAACTCGTTCCACAGCTGGCGGCCGACCATCAGCGTCTCCGAACCACCGAGCATTTCCGGGATCACGAACTCACCCACCGCCGGGATCATCACCAGCATGCAGCCGGCGATGATGCCGGCCCTGGACAGCGGCAAGGTGATGCGCAGGAACGCCTGCCACGGCTTGGCGCCGAGGTCGTAGGCCGCTTCCAGCAGGCGGTGGTCATGCTTGACCAGGTTGGCGTACAGCGGCAGTACCATGAACGGCAGGTAGCAGTAGACGATGCCGATGTAGGCGGCCGTCGGCGTATCGATCAGCTGCAGTTTCGGCAGCCCCATCGACGTCATCAGCGTCTGCAGGCCAGTGAACTGCAGGAACTGGTCGAGCAGGCCATTGCGGTCCAGGATCGCCTTCCACGCGTACACGCGGATCAGGAACGAGGTCCACGACGGCAGCACCACCAGCATCATCGCCACGTTGCGTGCGGCCGGCGACAGGCGGGCGATGGCATAGGCCATCGGGTAGCCGATCAGCAGGGTCAGGAAGGTGGAGATCGCCGCGATCCTGATCGAGCTGAGGAAGGCCTGCGCATAGATCGAATCGCGGAACAGCGCCAGGTAGTTTTCCAGGTTCAGCTTCAGGGAGAAGCCGCCGTCCGCGTACTGCAGCAGCCAGGTGTACGGCGGCGAGCCGACCCGGCTGAGCGAGAAGCTGATCATCAGCACGATCAGGAACGGCACCGCGAAGAACAGCAGCAGCCACAGGTACGGAATGCCGATCACCGTGGCACGCAGCCCCGGCAGCCAGCGCTTCAGGCCGGCAACGCTCATGAGGTCAGCACCACGCCGTCGTTGTCGCGCCAGTGCACCCACACGCTGTCCCCCCAGGTCAGGCCATCGCTGGCCCAGCGCTGCGAGTTGGCGAAATTGGCCAGCACCTTGGCACCGCTGGGCAGGCGCACGTGGTAGACCGAATGGCTGCCGAAATAGGCGATGTCCTCGATCACGCCCTGGGCCTTGTTGGTATGCCCTTCCGGCTCGTCCTTGCCGATCATCACCTTTTCCGGGCGCAGCGCGAATGCGACCGGCTGCCCTTCGTAACAGGTGATGCCATGGGCGATGTAGATCGGCGCCGGGAACAGCGGCGAGCGCACGGTCACATACTCGGGCAGGTCCTCGTCGATCACTCCATCGAACAGATTGACCGAACCGATGAACTCGGCAACGAAGCGGTTGGCCGGCTGCTCGTAGACCTCGTCCGGCTTGCCGACCTGCTGGATCCAGCCGGCATCCATCACCGCGATGCGGGTGGCCATGGTCATCGCTTCTTCCTGGTCGTGGGTGACCATCACGCAGGTCACGCCCGACGATTCGATGATGCTGACCAGTTCCAGCTGCATCTGCGAGCGCAGCTTCTTGTCCAGTGCGCCCATCGGCTCGTCCAGCAGCAGCAGCTTCGGCCCCTTGGCCAGCGACCGCGCCAGCGCCACGCGCTGCTGCTGGCCGCCGGACAGCTGGTGCGGCTTGCGCTTGCCCAGGTGGCCCATCTGCACCAGGTCCAGCATCTCGCCCACGCGCTTGCTGATCGCGTCCTTGCCCAGGCCGTCCTGCTTCAGGCCGAAGGCAATGTTCTGCTCCACCGTCATGTGCGGGAACAGGGCATAGGACTGGAACATCATGTTGACCGGCCGCTGGTACGGCGGCAGTGCGTCCAGGCGCTGGCCATCGAGGGTGATGCTGCCCTTGGTGGGCGTCTCGAAGCCGCCCAGGCAGCGCAGCAGGGTCGACTTGCCACTGCCGGAGCCACCGAGCAGGGCGAAGATCTCGCCCTTGCGCACGTCCAGATTGACGTCGTCGACGGCGACGAAACCGTCGAATTCCTTGCGCAGGTCGCGAATGGAGAGATAGCCGGGCGCACCGGTCGTGTCGACGACGGCGGCTACCGGCTGGGCTTCAACGGGCATGGGGGCTCCGGGAGCGGGCGGTGGACAGCGGCGGTCATTCTAACGGCCGGGGGCCGAAGGGGATATGACGGGCTGTGGCGGCGCGCACCGTGCCGCGGCGCCCGCCGGGTCGGGCCCGCCGCTGCAGGGTGACCCCGGCGAAGGGTCTCAGCGCACGGCCACCGGTGGCGCGTCCTGCCAGCCCAGGCCCAGGCTCTTCTGCAGCGCCACGTAGCGCACCAGCACCTGCAGGCGGGCCTGGGCGGCGGCATCCTGGGCCTGCAGGCGCTGTCGCTGCACGTCCAGCAGGTCGATCTGCGAGGTGGCCCCAGCCTGGCGTCGCTGGCGCATCAGGGCCAGCGCGCGCTCTGCAGAGGCCTCGGCACGGCCGCTGGCCTGCAGCTGCTGCCGCGCGGCGCCAAACCGCGCCAGCGCGGTATTGGCATCCTGCAGCGCTGCCAGTACCGTGCCCTCGTAGGCGGCCAGGCGCGCCTGGTTGCCCGCCCGGGCCTGCGCCACCCGTGCCTTGTTCACGCCGAAGTCGAACAGCGACCAGCGCAGGAACGGAGCGATGACGGTAGCCGCCGAATCCCGTCCCAGATCGGATATCGAGGTGGCGCCGGCGCCGATGCTGCCCAGCAGCGTCACCTGCGGAAAGTAGGCGGAGAGGGCCTGCCCGATCTGTGCCGACGACGCGGCCAGTTCGCGCTCGGCCTTGCGCACATCGGGCCTGCGCTGGATCAGGGCGCGCGCATCATCCACCGGCACCCTGGCCGGCAGCTGCGGCAGCGGCTGATCCGCCGCTAGCCGCGCATCCAGCGCACCCGGCTCGCGCCCCACCATCAGCGCCAGCAGGTCGCGCGCTTCGTCGGCCTGGGCCTGCAGCGTGGGCAGCGCCGCCTGCTGCTGCTCAAGCTCGGCCTGCGCGCGTTCCACCTGCAGGTCCGAGTCGGCGCCACGCTGGCGGCGCTGGCGCGTCAGCTGCAGGCTCTCCTGGGCCGCCCGCAGATTGTCCTCGGCCAGCGCGATGCGCTCACGGCTGCTGCGATACCCCAGGTAGACCTGGGCCAGCTCGGCGGCCAGCTGCACCTGTGCGTCGGCCAGCGCCGCAGCGTTGGCCTCGGCCTCGGCACTGGCCTGCTCCACTGCGCGGCGGCGTCGGCCGAACAGGTCCAGCTCCCAGCTGGCATCGAAGCCGGCCACGTACAACTCGGTATCCAGATCGGTATCGGCGAACTGCTGGCGCAGCTGCGCCGCTTCCTGCGGGCGACCGTTGGCCTCGGCAACCCCGGCGACGTTCTCGCCGATGCTGCGCACACGGTTCCCGATCGAATCCGGCGCCTTGATGTTGGCGTAGCCGGCCGCAGCGCCCACGCTGGGCAGCTGTTCGGCACGGCGCTGGCGCTGCAGTGAGCGCGAGGCCAGCAGCTTGGCCTGGGCGGCGCGCAGGTTGGGGCTGTTGCGCAGGGCCTCGTCCACCAGCTGGTCCAGCAATGGATCGTTGAGCGCGCGCCACCATTGGCTCGGTGGCGCCGCAGGCTGCACGCCAGCCTGCGCTGCACGTGGCAACGCCGCCTGCGCGGTAGCGCCGCCGGCAAGGTCGGGCCGCACGTAATCCGGCCCGAGCGTGCAGCCGGCCAGCAGCAGCGGTACCACGGCCGGCCACATCCGGCACGCGCGAACGAACGGGGGCGGAGTCGTCGAAGTCATCAGTGCATCGCCAATGGAACGCCCTTGGGCAGGGGCTTGAGCAGGAAAACCAGCGGGAATGTCAGTACCACGATCAGGCCGAAGATCCAGAACAGGTCGTTGTAGGCCATCACCATCGCCTGCATCTGGACCGTCTGCGCCAGCACCGCCGCCGCCTGGGTCGCGTCACCCAGCTGCTGGCCATAGGCGTGCAGCGCATCCTGGGCCAGCGGCGAATTCGCGGTGACGCTGCTGCCGATCGCATCGACATGCAGGATCGTGCGACGTTCCTGGAAGGTCGAGATGATCGCCAGGCCTATCGAGCCGCCGAGGTTGCGCGCGGCATTGAACAGGCCCGAGGCATCACTGGTGTACTCGCGCGGTACCGACGTGATGGCCGCCTGGTTCAGCGCCATCATTGCCAGCGCCAACCCGCAGCCCTGCAGCAGCTGGCCGACGATGAAATGCGGGCCGACACTGTCCGGCGTGAGACCGAGGTTGACGAAGCAGGCCGCTGCAAAGCAGAGCATGCCACCGAACACCATGATGCGAACGTCCACCGTTTCCAGCATCTTCGGCATCAACGGCATCAGCAGGATGGTTGGAAGGCCGGCCAGCAGCAGCACGTAGCCGGCCTGCTCGGTGTTGTAGCCGGCGATGATCGCCAGGAACTGCGGGATCATGTACATGACCCCGAACAGGATCATGCCCACCGCCATCACCATCACGAACACCGCACCGAAACTGCGCTGGAACAGGATGTTGAGACGGATCACCGGGGTCTTGCTGGTGAATTGCGAAAGCGCCAGCAGGGCGAATCCCACCACCGAGACCACGGTGAGCACCACGATCAGCGTGGATTCGAACCAGCGCTCGCGCTGCCCGTCTTCCAGCACCACGGTAAGCGCGGACAGGCCGGCGGTCATGCCGAGGATGCCCAGCCAGTCAGCGCGCAGCAGGCCTCCCCAGTCCGATCTTTCGTGCGGGAGTCCCAGCAGCAGCAGCGCCACCAGCCCGGCGCAGATCGGCACGTTGATGAAGAAAGCGTAATGCCAGCTCACGTTCTCGGTCAGCCAGCCGCCCAGCAGCGGGCCGATCACCGGCCCGAGGATGACGGTCATGCCGAACAGCGCGGTGCCCAGCGGCTGCTGCTTCGGTGGCAGGCGCGTGCCGACAATGGTCAACGCCGTGGGGATCAGGGCCCCACCGGCGAATCCCTGCCCCACCCGCCCGGCAATCATCATCGGCAGCGAGTCGGCCAACCCGCACATCACCGAGAAGGCGGTGAACAGCGTCGCGCAGATCAGCAGGAAGGTGCGCAGGCCCAGGGTGCGCACGAACCAGCCGGTGAGCGGGATCATCACGATCTCCGACACCAGGAAGGCGGTGGAAATCCAGGTGCCTTCGGTACCGCTGGCGCCGACCTCGCCCTGGATGGTGGGCAGGGCCGCGTTGACGATGGAGATGTCCAGCGTGGCCATGAACGAACCGATCGTGCCCGCGGCAACGGCCAACCACGCGCCAGCGTCGGCCTTGCCTTCGGCGGCGGCGGCAGGGGCGGCGGCGGCGTTCATCGCACGGGTGCGGCCGTGGCCTCGGCCTCATCGCGGGTGCGCCTGCGCGCGTCCTTGGCGCTGCGGGTGTCCACGGTCACTTCCACCGACATGCCCGGCACCAGCACCTTGCGCGCTTCGGCACCGGCGTCGACCCGGATGCGCACCGGCACCCGCTGCACCACCTTGGTGAAGTTGCCGGTGGCATTCTGCGGCGGCAGCAGCGCGAACTGCGATCCGGTGCCTGGCGAAATGCTCTCGACCGTACCGTGCAGGGTGGTACCCGGCAGGGCATCGACCTTGATCTCCGCCGGCTGCCCGGCCCGCATCAGGCCTACCTGGGTTTCCTTGAAGTTGGCGCTCAGGTACAGCGAGGCGACCGGGACAACGGTCATCGTGCGGGTACCCGCGGCGACGAACTGGCCGACCTGCACGGTCTTGTTGCCGATGCGGCCATCGATGCGCGCGCGCAGTTCGGTGTCCTCGAATGCGACCCGGGCCTGCGCGGCATCGGCCTGTGCCTGCTTGAGGCCAGCCTGTGCCTGTTCCAGCTGCGCCTGGCTGGCGTCGATCTGGCTCTGCACGCCCTGGATCTGCGCCCTGGCGGCGTCGTACTGGGCCTGCGCCCGCTCTACGTCGTGGCGCAGGCTCTCCACATGCTCGTGGGTGTCTGCGCCGCTGGCGGCCAGGGGGGTGAAAAGGGCCAGCTCGGATCTTGCGAAGCGCAGTGAGGCGGTCGCGGCCGTGAGCTGGGTGCGCGCCTGCAGCAGGCTGGACTGCTGGCCCTGCACGCCGGCGGTTGCCGCCGCGATATCCGCTTCGCGGACGGCGATCACTGCTTCGGCCTGGTCCAGGGTGGCACGGTAGGTGCGCGGGTCGATGCGCAGCAGCGGCTCGCCCGCCTTTACCCATTGGTTGTCCTTGACCAGCACCTCGGTGACGTAGCCGTTTATGCGCGGCGCCACGGCAACAGCGTCGGCCTGCAGGTAGGCGTTGTTGGTGTCCTGCAGGTAGCGCCCGACCAGGAGGTGATAGACCAGCCAGGCAACCAGGGCCACCGCGACCAGCAGCCCGATGATCGCCAGCGTCCAGCGCACCCTGGGATTCTTCAGCGGAGAGGGCGTGTCCTGTTGCTTCTGCTGCCGGTCGTCGTCGTGGGCGCTGTCGTCGCGCGCGGGCTGTTCGGTCATCGTCTCGTGGCGGTGGTCAGTGCCATACGGGACGGTAGGGGATGCAGCGCCGAGGGAAAGTGAAAGCCGCCGCGACACGGACTGCACATATGCAGAAGGAGGCCCTGCGGCCTCCTTCGACATGCGCCTGGCGGTGGGCGCCGGTCATGCGCGGCGCCGCGCAGGCGGATTCAACGCCCGGTCTTCACCTCGGTCCACAGCCGGGTGTAGAGCTTGTCGGTCTCCGGCGTGTTGATCGAGTAGGTGAACATCTTCGCGGCCACGTCGGCCGGCGGATAGATGGTCGGGTCGGTACGGATCGCCTCGTCCACCAGCGGGGTGGCGGACGGCACCGGGTTGGCGTAGTGGATGAAGTTGGTGTTGGCCGCGGCGACCTTCGGTTCCAGCAGGTAGTTGATGAACCGGTACGCCGCTTCCGGGTGCTTGGCGTCCTTCGGGATCGCCAGCATGTCGAACCACTGCGGCGCACCTTCCTTCGGGATCGAATAGGCCACGTGCACGCCATTGCTGGCTTCCTCGGCGCGGTCGCGTGCCTGGATGATGTCACCGGACCAGCCGACCACCAGGCAGGTGCCGCCGTTGGCCAGCGAGCCGACGTACTGCGAGGAGTGGAAATTCTGCACGTACGGGCGGATCGACTTCAGCAGGTCGGCCGCCTTCTGCAGCTCGGCCGGGTCGCCGCTGTGCGGGTCCAGGCCCAGGTAATGCAGCGCGATCGGGATCATGTCGGCCGGCGTGTCCAGGATGGTCACGCCGCAGTCCTTCATCTTGCTGATGTTCTCCGGCTTGAACACCAGGTCCCAGCTGTTGGCGATGTCGGTGCTGCCACCGAAGCGCTGCTTCAGCATGTCCACGTTGTAGCCGATGCCGGTGGTGCCGATCATGTACGGCACGCCGTACTGGTTGTCCGGATCCTGGGTGGCGATGCGCTTCATCACCGCCGGATCGAGATTGGCCAGGTTCGGAATCTTGCTCTTGTCCAGCGGCAGGAACACGCCGGCCTGGATCTGGCGACCGAAGAAGTTCAGGGTCGGCACCACCACGTCGTAGCCGCTGTTGCCGGCCAGCAGCTTGGTCTCGACCATCTCATCACTGTCAAACACATCGTAGGTCACCCTGATGCCGCTCTCCTTCTCGAAGGTCGGAATGGTGTCCTCGGCGATGTAATCGCTGTAGTTGTAGACGTTCAGGACCTGGCTGTCCTGCGCGCCGCCGTTGCCACCGCCACAGGCGGCGAGCATGGCGGAGGCCAGGCCGAGCGTGAGGATACGCAGCTTCATCGGGTGCTCCAGAATGCGGGAAGGGGGGCCGGCGGGGCCGGCGACGGCTGCCAGCCTACCCCCCGGCGGCGGATTTTTCTATTCCGCAGGCTCAGACGTTCAGCAGCAGGAACTCGCGCTCCCACGAGCTGATGACGCGGAAAAAGGTCTCGTATTCCTTGCGTTTGACCGAGATGTAGGCCCGGCAGAAGCGCTCGCCCAGCAGCGCCTGCAGCTCGCTGCACCGCTCCAGCCCGTCCAGCGCCTCGCCGAGTGAACGCGGCAGGTTGTAGCCCAGTTCCTTGGCGCTGGCGGTCACCGGTGCATCCGGTGCCAGCCGCTCGCGGATGCCGAGCAGGCCGCAGGCCAGGGTCGCGGCCATCGCCAGGTAGGGGTTGGCATCGGACCCGGCGAAGCGGCTCTCCACCCGCATGTTTTCCGGCGTATCCAGCGGCACGCGCAGGCCGCAGGTGCGGTTGTCGAAGCCCCAGTGCACGTTGCTGGGCGAGACTTCGCCAAACACCAGCCGGCGGTAGGAGTTCACGTTCGGCGCGAAGAACGCCATCGCCTGCGGCGCGTACTTCTGCAGGCCGCCCAGGTAGTGGCCGAACACCGGGCTGAACTCGCCCTCGGCGTCGGTATCGCCGGCGAACACGTTGCTGCCATCGCTCACCCGCACCAGGCTCTGGTGGATATGCATGGCACTGCCCGGCTCGTTTTCCATCGGCTTGGCCAGGAACGTGGCATAGACGCCGTGGCGCATCGCCGCCTCGCGCATGGTGCGCTTGAACAGGAACACCTGGTCGGCCAGGTCCATCGCATCGGCGTGGGTGAAGTTGACTTCCAGCTGCGCCGCGCCCGATTCGTGGATCAGCGTGTCCACGTCCAGCTTCATTGCATCGGCGTAGTCGTACATCAGGTCGAGGATCGGGTCGAACTCGTTGACCGCATCGATCGAGTAAGACTGCCGCGCGGTTTCCGGGCGCCCGGAACGGCCGGCAGGGGGCAGCAGCGGGAAGTCCGGGTCGGTGTTCTTCTGCACCAGGAAGAACTCCAGCTCCGGTGCCACCACCGGGCGCAGGCCCAGTTCGGCGTAGGCTGCCAGCACGCGGCGCAGCACGTTGCGCGGCGCCAGCTCATGCGGCTCGCCGTTCTTGGTGTAGCAATCGTGGATGACCTGCGCAGTGGCATCGGCCGCCCATGGCACCATGCGGACGGTGTCCGGATCGGGCCGCAGCATCATGTCCGAGTCCGACGGCGAGGTCAGCTCGTAGTAGTCGTCGGGGAACTCACCGGTGACGGTGGTGGCGAAGATGCCCTCGGGCAGGCGCGTGCCGTAGTCGTGCGAGAACTTGTCGGCGGGAATGATCTTGCCGCGGGCGTTGCCGGTGATGTCCGGCACCAGGCATTCAACTTCGGTGATGCGCCGCTCCTTCAGCCAGCGCAGCAGGGTGCTTTCCTGCGGTGCGGGCGGCGTGGCCGTCTTGCGCGGGCGCGTTCGGGAACTCATCGGGAATCCAGTCGGTTCTGTTGGTGCTGCCGGCAAGCTTGGCCGAATGCACGGAAAATAGCGTGATAGAACGGCGCCTGCATGACGCGCCACTCCGGGTGCCACTGTACGCCGAGCACGAATCCATGGTGCAGGCTGCGCGCCGCTTCGACCAGTCCGTCATCGGCACGGGCCTCGACCTGCAGGCCCCGCGCCAGGCGGGCAATGCCCTGCCCGTGCACCGAATTGACCTGCACCCGGTCGCTGCCGTGCCACTGTGCCAGCCAGCCATCGGCCGCCAGGGTGACCGCATGCGCCGCTCCATACTGCACCTCCACCGGTGCCTGCGGGTCTTCGCGATGGTCGGCCAGCCCAGGCACCGCGTGCAGCTGCGGATGCAGGCTGCCGCCCAGTGCGACGTTCAGTTCCTGGAAGCCGCGGCAGATCGCCAGGACAGGCAGGTCCAACGACAGCGCCTCGCGCAGCAGCGCGAAGGCATTGGCATCCCGGGCCGGATCATGCGGATTGCCCGGCCAGCTGCGGCCGCCCTCGTAGTGCTGCGGTTCGATACTGCTGACTGCGCCGGTCAACAGCAGGCCATCGAGCCCCACCAGCCAGTCACTGGCCGGCAACGGTGGCTGCAGGCTGGGCAACACCACCGGGGTCACCTCGGCCGCCTCGACCAGCGCGCGCACGTACTTCTCGCCGGCCACCGCGAAACGGTGATGGCCGAGCACGGTGCTGTCGGTGGGCAGGCCCACCCAGGGCAGGCGGCGCATGGGGACACTCCTTGGCGTGCCGACACGTTACCCGTCGCTCACCGCACGCGGCAAGCCGGTGCCATCACGCCACGCCGTCATGCATCGGCGAAACTAGGCGGGTGAATGCTGATCGTCCTTCCCCGTTCTTCCCTGCCCCACTGCACCCGCGAGGCCTGCAGTGAGCGCCGCCTTTCCGCCCAGCTGGTATGCCGCCAGCCTGCCCGAACCGCCCGCACTGCCCTCGTTGCAGGGGCAGGTGCAGGCCGACGTTGCGGTGCTGGGCGCCGGCTATACCGGCCTGACCGCCGCACTGGAACTGGCCGCGCGCGGCCAGCGCGTGGTGGTGCTGGAAGCGCAGCGGATCGGCTGGGGCGCGTCCGGCCGCAACGGCGGCCAGGCGCTGGTCGGCTACGGCTGCGAGGTGGACGAACTGGAGCGGCAGCTCGGTCGTGACGATGCGCGCCACCTGTTCGACTGGTCACGCGATGCGGTGCAGGCGATGCGCACGCGCATCGATCGCCACGGCATCGACTGCCACTGGGTCGAAGGCCACGCCAGCGTTGCCATACGCGAACGCCATGAGCGCGACCTGCACGCCAACTGCGAGCACCTTCAGCGCCACTACGACTACCCGATGCAGTGGTGGGACCGCAACGCCCTGCGCGCGCGGCTGGACAGCCCGCGCTACCGTGCCGCGATGTTCGATCCGCTCAGCGCGCACCTGCATCCGCTGGCCTATGCGCGAGGCCTGGCCGACGCCGCGCGCGCGGCCGGCGTGGTGATCCACGAGCATTCAGCGGTAACCCGCGTGCAGCGTGGGCCGCGGCCTGTCCTGCACACCGCACTGGGCAGCGTGCACGCTGCACACCTGGTGATTGCCGGCAATGCGTGGCTGCAGGGCCTGCTGCCCGAGCTGGAACGCCGGATCATGCCGGTCGGCACCTATATCGGTGCCAGTGAGCCGATCGGGGCCGAGCGTGCCCGGGCGCTGATCGGCAACAACATGGCGGTAGCCGACACCGCCTGGGCACTGGACTACTTCCGCCTCAGCCACGACCACCGGCTGCTGTTCGGTGGCCGTGCCAGTTATTCGGCGCTGCCACCGCCCGGTCTGCGCAGGGTGATGCAGCGGCGCATGCACCAGGTGTTCCCGCAGCTGGCCGACGTGGCCCTGTACCAGGTCTGGGGCGGTTATGTGGACATTACCCGCAACCGCGCCCCGCACTGGGGCCGGCTGGACGGCAACCTGTATTTTGCGCAGGGCTTCTCCGGCCATGGGGTGGCCGCCGCCGGGCTGGCCGGCGAGGTCATCGCGGCCGCCATCGCCGGCCAGAGCGAGCGCCTGGACGTGTTCCAGCGCCTGCGGCATGCGCCCTTCCCCGGCGGCCGGCTGCTGCGCACGCCGCTGCTGGTGGCGGCGATGTCCTGGTACAAGCTGCGGGATGCGCTGTGGTGAAGCCGCGTGCCGACCGCAGCCCGCGTACGGCATTTTCACCGGCGGGCGTGCCCCTGGTGGCGTGTCCCGAGGTGCGACGGTGTGAAGACCGCACATTCAGACCCGCGTGATGGAATTCTCATTTGACCGAAAGATCAAATCTGCAATTGCATTATCCAATTCATCTCGATACCGTCCCTTGGAACCGGGTCCCGCGGCGAATGGATGCTGACAGGGAACGTACTCGAGGGAGAAGTGCGATTGAACTGGTGGAATGAAGGCCTGCAGCTGAAGTTGCGCATCCATCCGGCAGGCCTGGTCCTGGCGGTGTTCTATGCGATCGCTTGCTGGGCGACCCGGCAGTTGTCACTGGATCAGTTCTATCTGCCCGCGGGAATACGCGTGGCGGCGGTATTGCTTTGCCCTCCTCGGTTCTGGCCGTACCTGTTGCTCGGCGAATATGCCTATTTCGCACAGATGCGCTACCCGATGATCGAGAAGTACGGGATGGCCTGGGCGGTCCTTGCATCGGCTTCGTTGATGCCCGCAGTGATGCTCATCACCCATGGCTGCCGCAAGGTCCTGGCAAACTCGGTCAACGCGCGCCTGCTGGCCATCGCATTGCTGTCCTCCGTGCTGGTCACGCTCCTGAACGTGAGCCTGTCGCAGTTGCTCTGGCCGACGCCGCCTGCGGATTCCGTGCTCGCGTTCCTGTCCCGTGCCGTACGTTTCAGCGTCGGAGACTTCATCGCCATCCTCACCGTGGCACCACTTGCACTGCTCTGGGCCAGACGCAACGTCGAACAGGGCTGGAAAACCATCTTCACCGGTCCCACTGCCGTCGCACTGTCGGTGATGACGCTGCTTGGCGTAACCGCGACCTTGATTCCCTCCGAGGCCAGCGCGCTGAGGACATCGCTGCAGTTGCTGATGGGCTTGCCGGCCATCGCGCTGACGTGCCTGCATGGCTGGCGTGGCGCGGCCGTCGGCGTGCCGGCGTTGAATCTGATCATCGGCCTGACCACGCCGAAACCCTATGCCGCAGCCTTCGATGCTTCGGCGTTCACGACCCAGCAGATCATGGCCATTACCGGAGTGGCACTGCTGCTGCTCGGTTCCCGCATCAGCCATTATCATCGGCGCTATCAACTCCGTGAGGTCGGCGAGAAGAACGCCATCAACCTCGCGCGCAGTTCACACATGGCCAGTGAATCCGACCTTCGCGAACGTGCCATCCACCTGCGCAAACTGGGCGATGGCATCGATCTTTCGCTGTCGGAAGTCATCAACTGGCTCAACAGCCACGGTCACTCGGCCATCGCCAACAGCCTGACCCACACGGCCAACGTCCATTCCCGGTTGTTCCGCGAGCAGGCCAGCATGGTCTACCCGACCGCGCTTGAGCAGCTGGGACTGTATGTCGCGTTGCAGGCCGGTGGCGTACGCGCAGCGTGGGTCAACACGCACCGTGTGGCCGAGCCCCGCCTGGCCGGTGACCCGTGTCGGCTCAGCCTGGATCTGCAGTTGGCTGCTTACCGGACGCTCATTGACGCCGTGTCCCTGCTGCTGAAGAGCGAGCCCGGCCAGGTGATCGTGCGGGCGCGCTGCATTGGCCTGAAGCGCCAGCGCGGGATCGTCATGACGGCCTCGTTGCTGGACCGGCATCGCGCGCTGTCCGACGCCACCACGCGTCTTGTCAGGGACAGACTGGCCGGTCGTACGCTGGCATTCGGAGGTTCGGTGCGTTGCCGCCAGAACCGCATCATCATGGTGCTGGTGGAATCGGCCGCGCCATTGCGACGCGAATCCGCCGAGAGCGCCGTGTCGGGCACCAGCATCGCATCCCACAGCTGGGATGGTCAGCAGGCACAGGCCTGACCCCGGCCTGCCCTGCGTACCGCACGACGTGGTCGCACGCGCCCGTTCCGCAGACAGCCGACCAGCAGGCGACGGCTGTCACCTGCTGATCGTTGGTTACTGCGTTTCGATCGCCCAGAGCACGCGGGAACCCGTGCTGTATCGCACCAGTGCGAAGCCGTTGCCACGATAGATGAGCGAACGGGTCGCCTTGGCCGGCACCGGCAGCGGCTGGCTGGGCAGCGATACCGGCACCTGCGTCTCACCGGCCGGCAACGCCCAGAATGTACCGTCGGCATTGCCGATGATCATTTCTACCCGGCCAGCAAGATCGTTGACCTGGTAGTAGGAAATGCCATCACGCTGGAATCCGTAGACCAGCCAGGCAGGATCCTGGCTCAGATTGGTTGCCGCGGGGTATGCCTTGCCCAGGCCCTGCCCACTCATGCTGATGCCGTGATCATCGGATTGGGCCAATGCCGACATCGGCAGACCTGCGGCCACGAACACTCCCAACGCCACTCCAACGTTAACTATTCGCACTGTTGCCTCCTCGGCAAAGAAAATGGTGAGCACGATGAAACTATTCTCGAGTGGTGGCCGGAGGCCGCCCTCGACGCACCCCGCATAACGTCGCTGCATCTGTCGGACGTGCGGCAACCACTATATGTCTACTGACTCCGTTGATACAGAGCGGCACACAATCGCGAAGGATCTGGATAATCGTGTCCGCTGCACGACATTGGCGGTGGGGAACTGGAAACTGCCCGCAACGCGCGATGCGCCCGCACGGATTGCACCGAGCGCCCTCCGTGGCCAGAGCCCGCCTGCTATTGCGGATGGACGTCACCGACAGCGCGCAACTTCACTTGGATCGGTTGAAGCACGCACGTGAACCTACGGGGTCTATCCGACCGGCGGGCCTCTTGCACGCACATCGGGCGCGCCCCGCTAAAGTTGCACCCGAAACTGCCGCTATCCGTGCCGAGTCCCTCCCTCGTGAGCCACCGCATCATGCCCGTCCTGCCGCAGGCCGCCGTCGATGGCGACCTGGCCGATCCGCTGCCGCAGCGGATCCTGCTGGTCGAAAACTCCCGTGCCTTCACCGGCATGCTGCGCGAGGCGATCGAGCAGCGCCTGGAGCTGCCGGTGGTGATCGCCTCCACCCTGGCCGAGGCCGACCGCCTGCTCAGTGAAGAGGGCGGCTGGTTCCTGGTACTGACCGGGCTGGTGCTGGCCGACGGCGACCGCGACGCGGTGGTCGAGTTCTTCCTCAGGCGCGGCCTGCCCACCGTGGTGGTCAGCAGCGTCTACGACGAGGACCTGCGCAAGCGCGTACTGCAGCAGCAGATCATCGACTACGTGCTGAAGAACACGCCGGGCAGCATCGACTACCTGGTGTGGCTGGTGCAGCGCCTGGAGCGCAACCGGCGCATTGCAGCGCTGGTGGTGGACGATTCGCCTTCGGCCCGCGGCTATGCCGCCGCCCTGCTGCGCATGTATGGCCATGAGGTGCACGAAGCAGCCGATGGCAATGAGGGGCTGGCTGCGATCGAAGCGCATCCTGCGATCCGCCTCGCCGTGGTCGACCAGGAAATGCCGGGCATGCAGGGCGTGGAGTTCACCCGCCGCCTGCGCACCCTGCGCTCGCGCGACAAGGTGGCGGTGATCGGCATTTCCGGCAATACCGATGCCTCGCTGATTCCGCGCTTCCTGAAGAACGGCGCCAACGACTTCCTGCGCAAGCCGTTCTCGCGCGAGGAGTTCTTCTGCCGGGTCTCGCAGAACGTGGATCAGCTGGAGCTGATCGGCACCCTGCAGGACCTGGCCACCCGCGACTTCCTCACCGGCCTGCCGAACCGCCGCTGCTTCCTGGAACAGAGCCAGCGCCAGCTGCCGCAGCTGCAGCTGCATGGCCAGTGCGTGGCGGTGGCAATGATCGACATCGACCACTTCAAGCACATCAACGACACCTACGGTCACGAAGCCGGCGATGACGCGCTGCGCGCGGTGGCCGGAGCGGTGGCCGCGCATGCCCGCAGCCACGACCTGACCGCCCGGTTCGGCGGCGAGGAGTTCTGCCTGCTGGTGCCGGACATGGAGCAGGACGAGGCCCTGCTGTACTTCGAGGAACTGCGCCAGCGCATCGCCGCGCTGGAAGTGGACATCGGCACCGCCAGCCTGCGCATGACGGTGAGCATCGGCCTGTGCTGCCTGCGCCCGCAGCGCGATGCACTGCACCGGCTGATCTCCGAAGCCGACCGCCAGCTGTACCTGGCCAAGGCCGGCGGCCGCAACCGGGTCAGCTGCACCACGGTGGCCAGCCCGCTGCGCCCGCGCGAGCCCGCGCTGACCTGACCGGGCAGCCTTGATCCAGATCAACGCCGCGCCGCCGCGGCAGCTCTACAGTCAGCCCCGACATACGCATGAAGGGGAGCCGGGGATGGCACTACTGGTCTGGCAGGACGATCTGAACATCGGCATCGATGTGATCGACCAACAACACCGCCGCATCATCGAGATGCTCAACCACCTGCACGTGGCCCAGGCCAGCATGCAGCGCGCGGCAGTGGGCGAAGTGATCGACGAAGTGGTGGACTACACCATGTCGCACTTCGCGTTCGAGGAAGAACTGATGGAGGAAGCGGGCTATCCGTTCTGTGCCGCGCACAAGCGCGTGCACGAGGTCTTCATCAAGCGGGTATCGGAGTACCGCATGCGCTTCCAGGCCGGCGAGGACATCAGCGACGAGCTGCGCACCATGCTCTCGCGCTGGCTGTTCAACCACATCCGTGGCGATGATCAGGCGTATGCCGAACAGGTCAAGGCACACCTGAACCAGTTCGCCCGCGAACACCAGGGCGGTGGCTGGCTGGGGCGCACGCTCAAGCGCTTCTTTGGCTGAGCCGCAGCGCGCGCCGGTGCAGGGCTACCAGCGCGCACAGCGTGGCCACCGCGGTGAGGCACAGGTAGTAGCCGACCGCGACCACGCCGAAACGCTCGGCCAGCCAGGTGGCCAGGTAGGGCGCCGGCGCCGCGCCGAGGATGCCGGCCAGGTTGAATGACAGCGACGCGCCGGTGTAGCGCACTTCCACCGGGTAGATCTCGGCCAGGAAGGTGCCGCAGGGGCCGTAGGTCAGCCCCATCAGGAACAGGCCCAGGCACAGGAAAGCGGTGACCAGCCACGGGCTGTGCGGCTGGAACAACGGCGCGAACAGTACGCCGAAGCCGATGATCAGCACGCTGGCGACGATCATGGTGCGACGCGTGCCCCAGCGGTCGCCATAGCGTGCCGACAATGGGATGCCCAGTGCGAAGAACACCATGCCGGCCATCTGCATCAGCAGGAACTGCTCGCGGCTGTAGCCCAGCACCGCAGTGCCGTGGCCAAGGCTGAACACCGTCATCAGGTAGAACAGCACGAAGGTGGCGAACGCCCCCAGCGTGCCCAGCAGCATCGGCACCGGATGGTCACGCAGCACGGTCCACATCGGCAGCCGCACTGGCGCCTTGCGCTCCAGTGCCTGCTTGAAGTCGGGCGTCTCATGGATGTTCAGGCGCACCCACAGACCCAGGCCGACCAGCAGCGCGCTGGCCACGAACGGAATACGCCAGCCCCACTGCAGGAAATCATCCTGGCTCAGGCAGCGGCCAAGCACCAGGAAAATGCCCGCCGACAACAGGAAGCCGATCGGCGCGCCCAGCTGCGGGAACATGCCGTACCAGGCACGCTTGCCCGGCGGCGCGTTCTCGGTGGCCAGCAGCACCGCCCCACCCCACTCGCCGCCCAGCCCCAGGCCCTGGCCGAAGCGGCACAGCGCCAGCAGCGCCGGCGCCCACAGGCCGATCTGTGCGTGCGTCGGCAGCAGGCCGATCAGCACCGTGGACAGGCCCATGGTCAGCAACGCCGCGACCAGCGTCGCCTTGCGGCCGATGCGGTCACCGAAATGGCCGAACACCGCAGAGCCGACCGGGCGCGCGATGAACGCCACGGCGAAGGTCGCCAGTGACTGCAGCAGGGCCGCCTGCTCGCTGCTGTCCGGGAAGAACAGGTGCGGGAACACCAGCACGGCCGCCGTGGCGTAGATGTAGAAATCGAAGAACTCGATGGTGGTGCCGATCAGGCTGGCCAGCAGGACACGACTGGGAGAATTCACGGGCGGTGCGGCAGCGGTGATCGTCGACATCGGCAACACGGGTAACGGCGGATCGCCCGATTCTGCCACGGGCTGGCGGCCGCACGGGACGATGGTTTCAGCCGACACCGATGCCAGCAAGGGGGCCAGGCGCCATCCTCCGTAGCGTCGAGCAGGTCTCCGCCCTGCAGGTGAGCGCAATGCCAGGCGTCGTTACAACTGGATCCAGGTGGCCTTGATCTCGCTGTATTTGTCGAACGCATGCAGTGATTTGTCGCGCCCATTACCGGACTGCTTGTAGCCACCGAACGGGGCGGTCATGTCACCACCATCCCAGCCGTTCACCCACACGCTGCCGGCACGCAGCTGGCGCGCGACGCGGTGGGCACGGCCCAGGTCCCGCGTCCACAGGCCCGCCGCCAGGCCGTAGCGGCTGTCGTTGGCCACGCGCACGGCTTCAGCCTCATCCTCGAAGCCCAGTACGGCCAGCACCGGCCCGAACACCTCCTCGCGTGCCAACGCGTGGTCCGGACGCACGTGGTCGAACACCGTGGGCTGCACATAGCAGCCTCCGGCTTCCACGTCGGCCCGACGGCCGCCCAGCAGCAGGCGAGCGCCCTCGCCTTCGGCGCGCGCGATATCGGCCAGCACCTTGTCCACGTGCGCGGCGTCGACCAGCGCACCCATCGGTGCATCGGCGTCCAGTGGATGGCGGGGCTGCATGCGTTGGCCGTAGGCAACCACCTGGTGCACGAAATCCTCGCGGATCGAGCGCTGTACCAGCAGCCGCGAGCCGGCGGTGCAGACTTCGCCCTGGTTGAAGAAGATGCCCTGGGCCACCGACCTGGCGGCGGCGTCCAGATCGGGAGCGTCGGCGAACACCACGTGCGGGCTCTTGCCACCGCACTCCAGCCAGACCCGCTTGAGGTTGGATCGCCCTGAATACTGCAGCAGCTTCGCGCCCGTGGCCGTGGAACCGGTGAAGGCCAGCACGTCCACGTCCATGTGCAGGGCCAGCGGCTCGCCGACCCGCGCGCCCTGGCCGGGCAGCACGTTCAGCACCCCGTCCGGCAGGCCCGCCTCGGCGGCCAGCGCAGCCAACCGCAGCGCTGTCAGGGGCGACCGCTCCGAAGGCTTGAGCACCACCGAATTGCCCATGGCCGGCGCCGGTGCGATCTTCCAGCAGGCCATCAGCAGCGGGAAATTCCACGGCACGATCGCCGCCACCACGCCGGCAGGCTCGCGCGTGACAAGCCCCAGCTCATGCAGGCCGGTGGGTGCGATTTCGCCGTACAGCTTGTCCACCGCTTCGGCGGTCCAGCCCAGGCAGCGCACCACAGCGGGCAGATCGATGCGGCGCGCGTCGCGCACCGGCTTGCCCATGTCCAGGGTTTCCAGCAGCGCCAGCGCGTCCGCGTGTTTCTCCACCAGGGCCGCCAAGGCCAGCAGCACCCGCTTGCGGTGGGCCGGGCTGGCCTGCGACCAGTAGCCGGCCTCGAAGGCACGCCGCGCCGCCAGCACCGCACGCTCCACGTCCTGCGCATCGCAGTCGGCAACCGCTCCCAGTACGCGGCCATCGATCGGGCTGATGCAGTCGAAGCGGGCGCCGCTGGCGGCGTCGGTGTAGCGGCCATCGATGAAGGCCTGTCCGGGCATCGAAAGCTGCTGCGACAGCACCTGCCAGTGGCTGCGGTCAGGAAAGTCGGCCATGTCGGGCTCCTCGGAACAGTCGCCCCGGTTATACCGGCGTGGCCGCGACTCCACCGTGACGTGGCTGCGCTACATTCACCCCATCGGACCCGACGGAGCCGGCATGAAGCATCCCGCGAGCGACCTGCACGACCTGGCTACCCAGCGCCCGGAATCACTGGAGGCGTACTGGATGCCGTTCACCGCCAACCGCCAGTACAAGGCCGCCCCGCGTGTACTGGTACGTGCCGAGGGCATGCACTACGAGGATGTCGAAGGCCGCCAGATCCTCGACGGCACCGCCGGCCTGTGGTGCTGCAATGCCGGCCATGCCCGCCCCCGCATCGTCGAGGCCATCGCCGAGCAGGCGCGCACGCTGGACTACTCACCCGCCTTCCAGATGGGCTCGCCGCCGGCGTTCGCACTGGCGCAGCGGTTGGCCGCGCTGGCACCGGGGCCGCTCAACCATGTGTTCTTCACCAGCTCCGGCTCCGAGGCGGTGGATACCGCGATGAAGATCGTGCTGGCTTACCACCGCCAGCGTGGCGAAGGCCAGCGCACCCGTTTCATCAGCCGCGAGAAGGCCTACCACGGCGTCGGCTTCGGCGGCATGGCGCTGGGCGGGCTGCCCAACAACCGCAAGTCGTTCGCCCTGCAACTGGGCGGTGTGGACTACCTGCGGCACACCCTGGATCTGCAGCGCAATGCCTTCAGCAAGGGCCTGCCACGCCAGGGCGCGGAGCTGGCCGACGACCTGGAACGACTGATCGCACTGCATGACGCCTCCACCATCGCCGCAGTGTTCGTCGAACCCATTGCCGGTTCGGCCGGGGTGATCCTGCCCGCGCCCGGCTACCTGCAACGCCTGCGCGAGCTGTGCGACCAGCACGGCATCCTGCTGGTGTTCGACGAGGTCATCACCGGTTTCGGCCGTGTCGGCATGCCCTTCGCCGCGCAGCGTTTCGGGGTCACCCCGGACCTGCTGACGTTCGCCAAGGCGGTCAGCAATGGCGCGGTGCCACTGGGCGGCGTACTGGTGGCCGATGCGGTGCATGCCGGGCTGATGCAGGCGCCGCCGCAAGCCATCGAGCTGTTCCACGGCTACACCTGGTCCGGGCACCCGCTGGCCTGCGCCGCGGCGCTGGCGACACTGGACGTCTACGCCGAGGAGCGCCTGTTCGAGCGCGCCATCGAGCTGGGCGAGTACTGGCAGCAACGGCTGCATGCGCTGCAGGGCCTGCCAAACGTGATCGACATCCGCAACTTCGGCCTGGTCGGCGCGGTCGAGCTGGCGCCGCGCCGCGATGCGCCCGGCAGCCGGGGCTACGAGGTCTACCGGCGCTGCTTCCACGATGGCCGGCTGCTGGTGCGCTGCACCGGCGACATCATCGCGCTGTCGCCGCCGCTGATCGTGGACAAGGCGCAGATCGACCAGATCACCGGCACCCTGGGCGAGATGATCCGGGCCACTGCCTGAGCCGGGCCGACGGTGGCGAGCAGGTACAATGGGCGGTTCCGCTCCTGCTCGCTGCCGTGCCCATGGATATCGTCGTCAAAGAAGAACTCAAGGCCTACATCGACCCGCTGACCGCGGACGAACATGACGCGCTGGAGCGCAGCATCCTGGCCGAAGGCTGCCGTGACGCACTGGTGCTGTGGGGCAACGTACTGGTCGACGGCCACAACCGTTTCGGCATCTGCCAGAAGCATGGCCTGCCCTTCAACACCGTGCAGAACACCCGCTTCCAGAGCATGGAAGACGTTCATCTGTGGATGATCGAGCAGCACCTGGGCCGGCGCAGCGTGTCCGACTTCCAGCGCGGCGTGCTGGCGCTGCGCAAGCGCGACATCCTGGCCGCCCGCAAGCAGGTCGAGCAGGCGCAGCTGCAGCGCGAGAGCGATGGCACCGCTGACGTTGCCGACGAGGGCGAAGACAGCCCGCCGTGGGAGCCGGCACCGAAGATCAGCCGCGCCGAGCTGGCCCGCGAGGCCAAGCTGAGCACCAGCCAGGTCGGCATGATCGAGCGCATCCACGCCCAGGCCGCGCCCGAAGTGGTCGAAGCGGTGAAGGCCGGCGTGATCTCGATCAGCGCCGCCGCCGCCGTGGCCGACCTGCCCGAGGACCAGCAGCGCGCGGCCGCGGCCGGTGGCAAGGACGAGTTGAAGCAGGCTGCCAAGCGCGTGCGTGAATCCAAGCGCAAGCCGCGCGCACCGAAGCCGGACGCGGCCGAGATGGATTTCGAAGAGCCCAGCGAGGACGAGATCGCCAGCCGCGACGCCGAGGTCCTGTCGGCGCTGGAGCAGCTGGGCGAGGATGCCGCGGCACTGCGCCGTCGCGTGGTCGCGCTGACCCGCGAGAACGATACCCTGCGCGCGCAGCTGGCCGCGCTGCGCAAGCAGGTAGTGCCGGCCGCTGGCCGGCAACCCCATGAAGGTATCGGGTGAACTGAAGATGCCGGCCAGCGGCCGGCACTACCTGGCACTCATCCACGGGCAGGTAGACTTCCGGCATGACGCCTGTCCACGATCCGCGCCGCGCCCAGCTGCGGCGCCTGAAAGCCCTCGCACTGGGCCTGCTGCTGTTGATGCTGGCAGGTTTCGCGGTCAGCCACTGGCAGGGCGAGCGCGGCATCTGGGCCTGGGTCTCGGCCTTCTGCGAAGCGGCAGCCGTGGGCGCATTGGCCGACTGGTTCGCGGTCGTCGCGCTGTTCCGGCGGCCGATGGGCCTGCCGATTCCGCACACCGCGATCATCCCGCGCAGCAAGGAGCGCATCGGCGACAGCCTGGCGCTGTTCGTGCGCGACCAGTTCCTGGAGCCGGGCGTGCTGCTGGCCAAGCTGCAGGTGTTCGACCCGGCCAGCCGCCTCGGCAGTTGGCTGGCCGATCCGGCGCGCTCACGGATGCTGGCCGACATGGCCCGCGGCTGGGCGTTGCAGGCGCTGGATTTCTTCGACGAAACCGCGGTGCGCCGCCAGCTGCATGCCTTCGTGGTGCAGCAGCTGCGGCAGTGGAATGCCGCCGCCACCGCCGGTGAACTGCTGGCCCTGCTGACCGCCGATGGGCGCCACCAGCGGGTGCTGGACGAGGGCCTGCAGCGGCTCGGCCGTTGGCTGGAACAGCCGCAGGTGAAAGAGCGCGCCTCGCAGCTGATCGTGGGCTACATCCAGCGCGAATGGCCAACCCTGTCGAGCACGGTGAACTGGGTCAAGCCGATCGACGAGATCGGCGACAGCCTGGCCGAGCGCCTGGCACGCGCGGTACTGGAGGAACTGCAGCAGGTGCTGGCCGAGCCGCAGCATCCGCTGCGCCAGGACTACGAGGCCTGGCTGCAGAATTACGTACAGCGCCTGCGCGCGGACCCGGCGCTGGCCGAACGCATCGAACAGCTCAAGCAGGACATGATCGACCACCCCGCCCTGCAGGACTACGTGCAGGGGTTGTGGGCACGGATCCACGCCAGCCTGCGCGCCGACCTGCAGCGCGAAGACTCGGCGCTGGTCGGTCACCTGCAGCGCAGCCTGGCGTCGCTGGGCAGCAGCCTGCAGGCCGACCCGGCGCTGCGCGAGGCGCTGAACCAGCACCTGCTGGAGGGGGCGCAGCGCTTGACCGGCCGCCTGCGCGAAGGAGTGACCACGCATATCGCGCAGACCGTGAAGGGCTGGGACGAGCGCCATCTGGTCGAGCAGCTGGAACTGAGCGTGGGTCGCGACCTGCAGTTCATCCGCTTCAATGGCACGCTGGTCGGCGGTCTGATCGGCCTGCTGCTGCATGCGGCCACCGTCGTCTTCAGGTTCTAGCCACCACCGCCCGCCGGCGGCGTCATGCTTGATTCAAGAAATGCGAATGCCTATCATTTGCTGATGGGTCGTGCGCTTGGGCGGACGGGTGCGGAAGAGGCGTCCCTTGCCCGCCTACCTCCCGCCCAGACTGCCCGCCGGCGCGGGCAGTGCTTCGTTGACGGAACCTCGCTCGGCAACATGCGCAGGGCGCACGGGGGCCGCGGACGCGTTCCCTCCTCCCTTCCATCTTCAGGAACGCCGTGGACCGCTCGCCCGCAACCGCCCGCCCCTTGTTCTCCAATCCCCGCTGGGGCGTGCTGTCACGCTCGCTGGCCGCGATCTTCGGCGGCTACGCACTGGCTTCGGCCACCAGCGTGTTCTGCGCGGTGGCATTGCCCGGCCCCCGCGGCCAGGCCGTGCTGACCGGCATGCTGCTGGCCATCCTGGTGGCCGCCTGCGCGGCGCTGTGGGCGTTTGCCACGCGCAGCGCGCTGCGCGCCTGGGCCGGCATCCTGGCGCCGGCGTTGCTGATGGCGGCCGTCGCCCGGCTGCTGGGGGCCTGGGCATGAAGAACGGATTCCGCCAATCGATGGCCTGGTTGCACACCTGGACCGGCCTGCTGGTCGGCTGGTTGCTGCTGCTGATCTTCATGGCCGGCACCGCCAGTTACTACCGCGAGGAAATCAGCCGCTGGATGCGCCCGGAGCTGCCCTCCAGCAACGTCAGCATCGACGTCGCCGCGCAGCGCGCCGTCGACTACCTGCAGGTCAACGCGGCCCAGGCCGGGAACTGGTTCGTTACCCTGCCGCAGCCGCGCAACCCGGCCATGCAGATGTTCTGGCGGCTGCCGCCGGAGCAGGCCGACCCCAGTCGTGGCCGTCGCGGTGGTTTCGGCGAAGCCACGCTGGACCCGAACAGTGGCCAGGCGCTGAAAGCCCGCGAAACCCGCGGCGGTGACTTCTTCTACCGCCTGCACTTCGACCTGCACTACATCCCGGTGCTGTGGGCGCGCTACCTGGTCGGCTTCTGCGCGATGTTCATGCTGGTGGCGATCATCACCGGCGTCATCACCCACAAGAAAATCTTCAAGGACTTCTTCACCTTCCGCAAGGACAAGGGCCTGCGTTCCTGGCTGGATTTCCACAACGTCAGTGCGGTGATGGCGCTGCCTTACCACGCCATGATCACTTATACCGGCATCGTCACCCTGATGGTCATGTACCTGCCGTGGGGAGTGAAGGCGGCCTACCCGCAGGACGAGGACGCGTTCTTCAGCGAGGCCTTCGGTGGCATGCCGGAGGTGACTGCACCGGCCGAAGGACGCGCCGCGCCGCTGCCGATCGCACAGCTGCTGGACAGCGCACGTGCGCACTGGCGTGGCGTGGAAGTGGCCGGCTTCACCGTGTCCAACCCGGGGGCGGCCAATGCGGTGATCGACATCCGCCAACGCGACGGCAAGCGCCTGTCCACCGATACCCCGGCCGTGCGCTACGACATGGTCAACGGCACGCTGCTGGCGGAAACGCCGCCTTCCGGCGGTGCCACGGCGACCCGCGGCGTGCTGTACGGCCTGCACCTGGCGCGCTTCGCCGATTGGGGCCTGCGTGCCCTGTTCTTCCTGTCCGGCCTGGTCGGCTGCCTGATGGTGGCCAGTGGCGTGGTGCTGTGGGCGGTGAAGGAACGGCCGAAGCACGCCAAGAGTGGACGCACCGGCTTTGGCCTGCGCCTGGTCGATGCGCTGAACATCGGCACCGTGGCGGGCCTGCCGATCGCGTTCGCGGCCTATTTCTGGGGCAATCGCCTGCTGCCGCTGGACATTGCCGAACGCTCCAGCGCGGAGGCCAACGTGTTCTTCTGCGCCTGGGGCGGCGCGCTGCTGGCCGCCTTCCTCTGGCCGAAGCGGATGATGTGGGCCTGGCAGCTGTATCTGGGTGCGGCCGCATTCGCGCTGGTGCCGGTCATCAATGCAATGACCACGCACGCCCACCTCGGCGTGACCCTGCGCAACGGCGACTGGGCACTGGCCGGCTTTGATCTGTCGATGCTCGCGTTCGGCGCGATGCTGGCCCTGTGTGGCTGGCGCATGCAGCGCTGGACGCCACCGTTGAGTGCGGCCGAGAAGAAGAAGCGCGCGGCCACCGCCGCTGTGTCGAAGGCACCCGTGGACGCGACGGAAGCGGGAGCCCGCGCATGATGCTGCTGGCGCTGACCCTGTCGTTCTCGGCGTTCACCGCCCTGTCGCTGGCGATGGAAAGGCACCAGCACGACCTGCACGGCAAGGCCGCGGCCACGCTGGCACGGCGCACGCAATGGCGGCTGCTGGGCTGGACGCTGCTGACGGCGGCGTTCGCGGTGTGCGTGGCCGACCACGGCTGGGCGATGGGCCCGGTGCTGTGGCTGGGCACGATGACACTGGGCGGCGTGGCGCTGTCGTTCGGGCTGTACCCGTACCGGCCGAACTGGATCGCGCCGCTGGCGATCGTGCTGCCGGTGGCCGGGCTGCTGGTGGCGGTGCTGTAGCAGAGCCACCGGGGTCGGAGCCCTTGCGTGCAGCACAAGGGCTCGGACCCCGGGCGTCGCATCACCCCAACCGCTTCAGTTCCCACGCGCGGTGGATGCGCGCGTTGCGTTCGAAATCCGGGCCGAGGGTGCGTGCGGTGATCTCGCGGCACTGGGCGAATTCGGCGATCGCATTTTCTTCCAGCTTGAAGCGGCGGAAGTTGTTGGAGAAGTACAGCACGCCACCCGGTGCCAGCCGCGCCACGGCCGCCCGCAGCAGCTTCACCTGTTCGCGCTGCACGTCGAAATCGTCGGCGCGGGCGGAGTTGGAGAAGGTCGGCGGATCACAGAAGATCACGTCGTACTGGCCACGGTCGCCCTCCAGCCAGGCCATCGCATCGGCCTGCACCAGCAGGTGCTGGTTGCCGCCCTGCCCGTTCAACGCCAGGTTGTCGTAGCACCACTGCAGGTAGGTTGCCGACAGGTCGACGCTGGTGGTGCTGGCGGCACCGGCCACGGCGGCCTGCACGCTGGCCACGCCGGTATAGCAGAACAGGTTGAGGAAACGCTTGCCGCGCACCTGCTCGGCCATCATCCGGCGCAGCGGACGGTGGTCGAGGAACAGGCCGGTGTCCAGGTAGTCGAACAGGTTCACCTGCAGCAGTGCATGGTTCTCGCGCACCACGATGAACTCGTCACGCTGCTCGAAGCGGCCGTACTTGCTGCCGCCCTTGCCGCGCTCGCGCGACTTCATCGACACCTGTTCCGGTGGCACGCCGAAAACTTCGCGCGCGGCGGCCAGCAACTCGTTGCGGCGGCGGCGCACGTCGTTCTCGGGAATCGCCGCCGGTGCCGCGTATTCCTGCACATGCAGGAAGGTGCGCCGCCTGCCCCCGTCTTCCTCGTAGACATCGATGGCCGCCGCGTACTCCGGCAGGTCGGCGTCGTAGGCGCGGAAGCAGGTGATGTCCTCGCGGGCACGCCAGCTCTTGAACTTCTTCAGGTTCTTGCGCAGCCGGTTGGCCACCATCTGCGCGCCTTCGCTCAGCTCGCGCGGCTGGGCCGGATCACGGCCCGGCACGGCAATCGGATCGCAGACGATCAGCGCGCATTCCAGCGCACCGTTGAACATCTGGTACTTCTTGCTGGCGCGCAGGCCGGTCGCAAAGGCCAGTTCGTCGTTGCCACACAGCAGGCTGGCGCGCCACTGCGGCACCGCTTTCTGCAAGGCACTGCCCAGTGCGCGGTACAACGCCGGATCGGCGGCCAGGCGCTCGTCGTACGGTGGGTTGCAGACCACCGCACCGATCTCCTGTTCCGGCGCGGCCAGGTCGGCGACATCGGCGCGGGTGAAGCGGATCGCGTGGGCGACGCCGGCGACCTCTGCATTCTCACGGGCCGCCTGGATCGCGGCCGGGTCGATGTCGCTGCCGTGGATGACCGGCTTCAGCGCGGCCAGGCCGGCCGCTTCACGCTCACGTGCTTCGCTCTGGATGGACTTCCAGGCCGCCTTGTCGAAGCCCAGCCAGCGGCTGGGCGGCAAGCTGCCATGGCGCATCAGGCCAGGGGCAACATCGGCGGCCATCAGTGCGCCTTCGATCAGCAGCGTGCCGCTGCCACACATCGGGTCCAGCAGGCCACCACCGGCGGCATGCAGGCGCGGCCATTGCGCGCGCAGCAGCAGCGCAGCGGCCAGGTTTTCCTTCAGCGGCGCCTCGTGGGCGGCACCGCGCCAGCCCCGGCGATGCAGCGGGCCGCCACCGAGGTCGATCGACAGCGAGGCGCGGCCCTTGCGCAGCGACAGGTTGACGCGCACGTCGGGCAGATCGGTGTTGACCGAGGGCCGCTCCAGGCCTTCATCGCGCATGCGGTCGACGATGGCATCCTTGATCCGCTGCGCGGCAAAGCGCGCGTGGGTGATCTTGTCGCCGGACACATGCGCGTCCACCGCCAGGGTCATCTCCGGCGTGATGTGCTCGTGCCACGGCAGCGCGCGCACGCCGTCATACAGGGCCTGCTCGTCCGGGCACTCGAACTCGTCGATCGGCCACAGCACGCGGCTGGCCAGGCGCGACCACATCACGATCCGCAGCGCCTGCGCCAGTTCGCCCTCGGCGTTGACGCCGGCAATGGTGGCGGTGGCCTTGCCAAGGCCCAGGGCCGACAGTTCATCGGCAAGCAGGTATTCCAGGCCCTTGGCGCAGGAGACGAAGAATTTCACGGGATCGGTTCGCAGGTGGTCGGGCGCGGCACAGGGGCCGGGCCGGTCGGAAAGGAGGGCCGTAGGCACGGCCGGCAGGCCCGCGCCGGGGGCGGCGGGGGTGCCATTGTAGTCAATGCGGGCGGGCGCGCTGTGCGCCCGGGCTTCACAGTTGCCGCAGCAGGCGCTCGAAGGCCTGCGCGGAGGCCTCCACGTGGCGCTCGAGGCGGTGCCCATCGTCGACCAGCAGCAGCTGCGCGGAACGCGCCTGCGCCCAGGCGATCACTCCGGCGGCCGGAACCACATCGTCATGCCAGGCCTGGACCACGGTGGTCGGCACGGCGGCGGCGTCCAGCGCCGGCATCGGGCCCATCGTGGTCGGCGGCACCATCAGGAACAGGCCAGCGACCGGTACCTGCAACGAGGCGATGGCGGAGATGTAGGCGCCCAGGCTGGAGCCGGCCAGCACCACCGGCCCCTGCCGGGCAGCGATGGCGGCGCGTTCAACCAGGCGACGCAGGCGGGTCGGCACGTCGCCCACCCGGCTGACCTCGCTCATCGCGTCCAGGTCGGTGTAGTCGGGGCGCTCGTGGGTCCAGCCCAGGCGTTGCGCCACCTCGGCCAGCGCGGTGACCTTGGTTGCCTCCGGACCGCTCTCGAAGCCATGGGACAGGATGCAGTGACCGCGGCTCATGCGCGCGCTCCGTGGGCGCGGGCCAACCAGGAAAGAGAAGGCAGGTTCATGCCGCAATGCTAGCATCGCCGGATGCCCAACCCGCTCCTGCCCGGCCTGCAGTTGCAGCCCCTGCCCTACCACGACCGACTGCCGCTGCGCGATCCGGCCACGCTGGAGATGGTGGTGATCCACTGCACCGAGCTGCCCGATCTGGCGACCGCCCGCGAGTACGGCGAGCGCGTGCTGTATGACAGCGGTGCCGGCAACAGCGGGCACTTCTACATCGACCGCGATGGCAGCGTGGTGCAGTACGTTGCGCCCGAACGCGTGGCCCACCACGTGCGCGGCATGAACGCGCATACGCTGGGCATCGAGCTGGTCAATACCGGGCGCTACCCGCACTGGTTCGACAGCCGTCACCAGGCGATGGACGAGGCCTACACCGAGGCGCAGCTGGAAGCGCTGGAGCGGCTGCTGCAGGCGCTGGTGGTGCGCTATCCGTCGCTGCAGCGGATTGCCGGGCATGACCAGCTGGACCTGGAGCAGGTGCCGGCCAGCGATGACGCGGCACTGACGGTGGCGCGCAAGCGCGACCCGGGGCCGCTGTTCCCGTGGGCGCGGGTGCTGGCCAAGGTGCCGCTGCAGCCGGTTGGGTAAGTGGCAGGGCTGCGCCCTACACCCGCAGAAGCAACGTCAACGTCAAGAGCTGGCATTCCGAGGGATGGCGGGGTGGCTCCGGTTGCGGGGGCCGCTGCAAGTCCCCCTCCGGGGCCCGGCCCAGCCGCTGGCGGCTGGGCGTTCGGGCGCTTGCGAAGCAGTGCTTCGCAAGCAAAGCGCCCTCACCCATGTAAGCTCGGTCGCCGCATCCATGCGGCTCACGCCCCCGCAACCGGCCCCACCCCGCCTTCGACAGTTCTCCGCGATCCTTCGAATCGACACGGGGTCGGATCCCGTTGCTACGCAACGGGCTCTGACCCGATTTTCGGTTGATGGGGTCAGAACCGTTCTCCGTTGGAAAACGGATCCGACCCCGCGCGGCTCAGGCGCCGGTCGCCACCGGACGGCTGCTGTCGCTCACCCAGCCGCTCCAGGAATCGGCATAGATGCGTGCGCCGGAGAGGCCGGCCGTTTCCATCGCCAGCAGCAGGTGGCAGGCGGTCACGCCCGAGCCGCACATCAGCACCACCTGCTGCGGATCGCGATTGCCGATCACGCCCTGCAGTTCGGCGCGCAGCGCCTGTGGGTCGCGCAGGCGGCCGTCGAGCACGTTCAGCGCAAACGGGCGATTGACTGCGCCCGGCACATGCCCGGCCACCGGGTCCAGCGGCTCGACTTCACCGCGGAAGCGTTCGCCTGCGCGGGCATCGACCAGCCAGCCCGGCGCGTGCTTCAGCCGTGCACTGATTTCATCAGCGTTGGCGATCTGCGTGGTGTCGAAACGGCCCGGGTAGGCAGGTAACGCCGTCACTTCAGCCGGCCCGCTCGCCAGCGCGTGACCGGCGGCCTGCCACGCGGCGATGCCGCCATCGAGCACGGCCACCCGGGTGTGCCCGATCAGGCGCAGCAGCCACCACAGGCGCGCGGCGGCCATGCTGCCATCGCTGCCGTCGTAGACCACCACCTGGGTGTCAGGACCGATACCCCACTGGCCGAGCTTCGCGGCAAAGGCATCGCTGTCCGGCAGTGGATGGCGACCGTGGCCGACGCGCGACAGATCGGACAGGTCACGATTCAGATCGGCATGCACCGCACCCGGGATATGGCCGGCCAAATACTGGCTGCTTCCCGCCTGCGGGTCGGCCAGCGAGGCCCGCGCATCCACCACGCGCACGGCAGTGCTGGCGGTGGCGCGCGCATCGACCACGCGCACGCCGTCACCCAGCGCGGCGACCAGGGTGGCGACATCGACCAGGGGGGTCCACGGCGGATCGATCGGCTTCATTGCACTTGCTCCAGGCGGCGACGCAGGTTGTAGAGAATGGCGGCGGTCGCGCCCCAGATGCGCTGGCCCGGCCAGCCATACTCCAGGACGTGTCGAACCCGGCCGCGATGGGTGATTTCGACCTGGCGCAGGCTGTCGGGCGCCATCAGATAATCCAGTGGCACCTCGAACACCTCGGCCACCTCACTGGGCTGCGGCACCGGCACGAAATCCGGATCGACCACCGCCACCACCGGCGTGACCCGGTAGCCGGTGATCGTCACGAAAGGATCGAGATACCCCAGCGCCTGCACCTGGCCGGGCGCCAATGCGATTTCTTCCTGGCTCTCGCGCAGTGCGGCCGCCAGCGCGTCGCGGTCGTCAGGCTCGGTGCGGCCGCCGGGGAATCCGACCTGGCCCCCGTGCGTGCGCAGGGTTTCGGTGCGACGGGTGAGGATCACCTGCGCACCGTTGGCACGCGGCACGATGCCGGCCAGCACTGCCGCTTCCACTGGCGGCCCGGGCGGCAGCAGGTCGATCAGCTCGCTGCGGTTCCAGCCGTCGCCGACCGGCGGTTCGGCCAGCGGGTGCAGCGCGCGCATCAGCCGTTCGTGGTCGGCCAGCGAACCGCGCAGCGACTGCTGCAGTTGCTGGCGCAGGGGCTGCACGCGATGCAGGATGCGACTGCGTTCCTCGTTGCTCATCGACGACCACCGCGCGATCTCATCGATATGCCGCGCGCAGCCGGTGCATTGCCGGTGCGGATCCAGCGTGCACACTCCGATGCAGGGACTTGCGACAACACGCGCCGATTCTTCCATTGTTTGCACCCGGCAACAGTAGCGCGATCGGGCTGAATTTGCGCGCGATGATGCGGCACGCAGCGCACTGCGCAAACAGAAACGCGCCGGTGGAACCACCGGCGCGTTTCGTCTGCTGCTTTGATTTACTTGACGCTGACCAGCTTGATCTCGAACTGCACAGCCACGTTCGGCGGGAACGGGGTGCGCGGGTCGGCACCGTAGGCCTGGTCCGGCGGCAGGGTGACTTCCCACTTCGAACCGGCCGGCATCTGCAGCAGGGTCTCGCGCATGGCCTTCATTTCGACTTCGCTGACCTTGATCGACGGGATCTGCTGGGCCGGGCGGGCTTCGGTCGGGCGCTGGCCGTACGGGAACGGACCGGCCACTTCCAGCTGCACGGTGCTGGCCTGGGTCGGCTTGGCACCCTTGCCGGCTTCGATCACGCGGTACTGGACGCCGCTCGGCAGGGACTGCACGCCGGCCTTGGCCTTGTTCGCCGCGATGAACTGATCGCTCTTGGTCTTGTTTTCGGCAGCCGCCTTTTCGTACTCGGCCTTGGCAGCCTGGGCACGGCCCTGCTCGCGCTTCTGGAACGCTTCAACGGCCGGCTTCAGCTGCTCGGCGGTGATCGCCGGCTGCTTCTTGGCGTAGGCATCCTGCAGGCCCTTCACCACCGAGTTGATGTCCAGCTGCTCACCACGACCGGTCAGCTCCGCCAGGTTGTTGCCGTAGTCGTAACCGAAGTAGTAGCTCAGCTTGCCCTTTTCGGACGAGACGTCCTGGGCGAAGGCATTGCCCGTCAGGGCCAGGGCCGCGACGGCGACCGCGATAGAACGCAACTTCATCAAACAGTTCTCCAGGGGTGGTAACTCAGGGACGTTCTGCGCCGCCCTGAGGCGACGGGTTAGGATAACGGGCGCAACGTGTAACCGCCACTCACGATGCAGGCTATGACCCGTCTGCGTTTGCAGAGTTCAATATCACTTTTTTTTAACGTTCCAGGAGTTTCCCCGTGCCCGATGCCCTGATCGCTGTCACCGACGACGGCGCCATCCGCACCGTGACCGTCCAGCGCCCGGACAAGCTCAACGCCCTCAACGCCGCCACCCTGCAGGCCCTGGCCGACGCCTTCGGCGAGGCCGCTGCCGATCCACAGGTGCGCGTGGTGGTGTTGACCGGGGCCGGCCCGAAGGCCTTCGTGGCCGGGGCGGACATCGCCGAGATGAATACCCTCAGTGCCGTTCAGGGACGTGATTTCTCACTGCTGGGCCAGGCCCTGATGCGCCAGATCGAGCGGATGCCCAAGCCGGTCGTCGCGCGCGTGAACGGGTTTGCGCTGGGCGGCGGCCTGGAACTGGCGATGGCCTGCCACCTGCGCATCGCCGCCGATACCGCCAAGGTCGGCCAACCGGAAATCAACCTCGGCCTGATCCCCGGCTTCGGCGGCAGCCAGCGCCTGCTGCGCCTGTGCGGCCGCGCCGCCACCCTGGAGCTGTGCCTGCTGGGGGCGCCGATCGACGCCGCGCGTGCGCTGGAACTGGGCATCGTCAACGAAGTCGTGCCCGCCGACGCGCTGGACAACCGCGTTCAGGACATTGCCCGACAGCTGGCACGCTCGGCGCCGCTGGCCCTGCGTGGGCTGCTCGATGCGGTGCACGTGGGCGGCGAATGCAGCCTGGAAGCCGGGTTGGAGTATGAAAGCGCGCAGTTCGGCCTGCTGTTTGCCACCGAGGACATGCGCGAAGGCACCAGCGCGTTCCTGCAGCGCCGTCCGCCGGCGTTCCAGAACCGCTGACGCCATGGCATCCCGACCCAACCCCGCGCAGCTGTTCGCCCGGGTCCAGGCAGACGATCTCGACGGCGCCCTGCAGGCCGGGCTGATGGACTATGTCGCCCGTGCCGGCGACGACCAACTGCTCCCCGGTCATCCGGACCTTCCGCAGCGCCTGTGCCAGGCCCAGCAGCAGCTGCAGGCGGCCTGGGCCGCACGCGAACGCTACCGCGCCCGCACGGTGCGCTTGGCCCGGCGCGAGGCCGAGCGCGATGCGCGTCGCACCCCGGCCCCGGCGCCGGACGTGAAGCCCGCCCTGCCCGCTGCGGCCGCCGCGATCCTCGCCCGGGCCAAGGCCCGCGCCACCGGCAAGGAGCCGTAATGGCCACCGTGAAGAAGACGGCCCGCGCACCGGCGCGGCGCGGCGGCCGCATGCCGCGCGCCGACGTGGTGGAAATGTTCACCCGCCTGCGCGAGCTCAACCCGCACCCCAGAACCGAACTGGAGTACAGCTCGCCGTTCGAGCTGCTGGTGGCGGTGGCGCTGTCGGCGCAGGCGACCGACGTCGGCGTCAACAAGGCCACGCGTCGCCTGTTCCCGGTCGCCAACACCCCGGCGAAGATCCTGGCGCTCGGCGAGGATGGCCTGAAGCCGTACATCTCCACCATCGGCTTGTTCAACGCCAAGGCGAAGAACGTGATCGCCACCTGCGCGATCCTGTTGCAGAAGTACGGCGGCGAAGTGCCGCGCGACCGCGAAGCGCTGGAAGCGCTGCCCGGTGTGGGCCGCAAGACCGCCAACGTGGTCCTCAACACCGCATTCGGCGAGCCGGTGATGGCGGTGGATACGCATATCTTCCGCGTCTCCAACCGTACCGGCCTGGCCCCCGGCAAGAACGTGCGCGAGGTGGAAGATACGCTGGTGAAGGTGATTCCGGCCGAGTTCCTGCTCGACGCGCATCACTGGCTGATCCTGCACGGCCGTTATGTGTGCAAGGCGCGCAAGCCGGATTGCCCGGGCTGCGTGATCGCCGACCTGTGCCGGTTCAAGGAAAAGACGCAGGCCGAAGCGTGACCCGGATTGTGTTGTGACGAAACGAAGACGGCGGGCACAAGGCCCGCCGTCCGCGTGCATGGACAAGGGTGCTTCAGGAGATCAGAACGACAGATCGCCCCACACGCCGAATTCCTTGGTCTTGTCGTTCTTCTTGTCGCCGGCGTTGGCCAGGTGCGTGTACTTGTACACGGTCGACAGCTTCAGGTTCTTCATGACCGGGAACTCGACGCCCACGTTCCAGTACTTGTCGCTCAGGGTCGGGTCCAGGGTCTTGCTGACGTCGGTGTCATCGTAGCGACCGAACACGTTGATACCGCCGTCGGTGACGCGCACGCTGCCCCACACCGACCAGCCGCTGGACTTGTCGGTGGCAACGGTCATCACGTTGTTGAGGTTCTTGGCCTGGAAGTACTCGCCGCCGACGCGGAAGTCGCTGTCGGCGTAGGCCACCATCGCGTTGGCGCGGGTGTAGGTGTTCTCGGCGCTCTGGATGTCGGTTTCCTTGCCCAGCTTGCCGCTGTAGCCACCCACGGCCACCACGAAGTTCTCGTTCGGGGTGTAGGCCACGCGGCCTTCCACGTCCATGCCCTTGCTGCGGGTCGGGTTCTTGTAGCCGGCGCCGGACACGACCGACACGGCGTAGTTGAAGTTGTTGCCCAGGTTGCCGAAGCCATGCAGGCCCCAGTCGGACGAGTTGCCGTACTTCAGGCGGTCGGTCAGCGTGTTCTCGACATAACGCATGCCGTAGAACTTCTCGACGTACGGGATCCACGGCATGTCGGCGGCACCGACGCGCAGGTTGAAGGCCGGGTCGAAGCTGCCCTGCACGTAGGCCTTCTTGACGAACAGTTCGGTGTTGCCGATGGCCGAGCTGTACTGGAAGTCGGTGGTCAGGTTGGCCGACCAGATGTCGTTGAACTTGTGGTCGACGGTCAGGTAGAAGCGCTTGACGTCCAGGCCGGTGCCGCTGGCGGCGGTGTCCTTGCCGTTGCTGGTCTTGTCGATGTTGGTCAGGTCGAAGAACATGCGACCGCCGATCTTGTTGTCATTGACCAGCTTGACCAGCTTGTCGACGCTGGTCTGGGTCTTCTGCGCACCCTCCAGGGCCTGTGCCTGGGTGATGTTCACTTCAGACTGCGCGTCGGACTGCGCCTGCAGCGCCTGCGAATCGTTCTGCAACTGCTGGACCTGGGCCTGCAGCGCGGCGATCTGTGCCTGCAGCTGCTGCAGCTGTGCCTGGGATACGCCCGTGCTGGCAGGGGCTGCGAAGGCGTCGGCGGAAACCAGACCGAGGCTTGCAACGACCGCGGCGGCGAGCAAATGGGAACGCATTTTGGATTTCTCCAGAGGGTTGGAATGGCTTGGGCAGAACGCCACGCCGGCAGGCCGGTCAAGCGTTTTGCGAACGTTCCGTTAAAACCATGACAACCGAATGACAGAGTGCGCACCAACACAGATTTCTTCCTGCGGTCATGCGTACGACTCATTTGCCTTTCCCTGCGGGCCGATCGGTTGCGGCCGCGGGCGTGATGAATCCATGGCAGTGCACGCGCCGGCCCGGCCACGCCCCCCGGCACGCGTTCCCTGGGGAGCCAGGGAATGAGGTTGAACCGCTGCACGCTGCGCAGCGGCGCCGTCCGCCCGCGCGCTCGCCGGGCGGTGCAGGGCTGCCGGGATGCGCTGTAACGGATGCGTCATACAACGGTCCCGGCGCTGTCATCGAACCGTTATGGAATGTGCGCCGGGCGGGTAACCCCGCATCCCAATCAACCCAGGAGCCACCCCGTGATCCACGCCTTCAAGTCGCGCGTTGCCGTTGCCGTCTTCGCAGCGTCGTCCGTGTTCGCCGCCAACGCCGCTGAAATCACCGGCGCGGGCGCCTCGTTCATCTACCCGGTGATGTCGAAGTGGTCGGCCGACTACAACGCCGCCACCAGCAACAAGGTCAACTACCAGTCGATCGGTTCCGGCGGCGGCATTGCGCAGATCAAGGCCAAGACCGTTGATTTCGGCTCCTCCGACGCGCCGCTGAAGCCGGAAGAGCTGGCCGCTTCGGGCCTGGCACAGTTCCCGTCGGTGATCGGCGGCGTGGTGCCGGTGGTCAACGTGGCCGGCGTCGCCCCGGGCGCACTGAAGCTGGACGGCACCGTGCTGGCCAACATCTTCCTGGGCAAGATCAAGACCTGGAACGACCCGGCCATCGCCGCGCTGAACCCGGGCGTGACCCTGCCGAGCGCGAAGATCACCGTCGTGCACCGCTCGGATGGTTCGGGCACCACCTTCAACTTCGTCAACTACCTGTCCAAGGTCAGCCCGGAGTGGAAGAGCTCGGTCGGTGAAGGCACCTCGGTCCAGTGGCCGGCCGGCATCGGCGGCAAGGGCAACGAAGGCGTTGCTGCCTACGTGAAGCAGATCAAGGGCGGCATCGGCTACGTCGAACTGTCCTACGCGCTGCAGAACAAGCTGTCGTACACCGCGATGAAGAACGCCGCTGGCAGGTTCGTGCAGCCGAGCGACGCGTCGTTCGCTGCCGCCGCCGCCAGCGCCGACTGGGCCAACGCCAAGGACTTCTACCTGGTGATGACCAACGCCCCGGGCGCCGAGTCCTGGCCGATCACCGCCACCAACTTCATCCTGGTGCACAAGAAGCCGAAGAATGCTGCCAACGGCAAGGCCACCCAGGAGTTCTTCCGCTGGGTCTACAAGAGCGGCGACGCCCAGGCCCGCCAGCTGGACTACGTGCCGCTGCCGGACAGCCTGGTCCGCCAGATCGAGACCTACTGGTCGCAGAACCTGAAGTAAGCACGTTCCCCCGCAGGAACGGGGCCGGCGGGTCCTCTCTCCCCCGCCGGCCCCAACCGGGCGCGAGATCCTCGAGATCTCGCGCTCTTCTTGTTTCCGGGGGTGCACCTGCCTCTGTAGCGCCGAACCCACGCTCGGCGCTACCTTGCACCGGCCGGTGCTATCGGTGCGCAGATCCGGGGTCACCGGGCCCCTGCCAGATCGGCGCCCACCCTGTGAAACCCTTGTCGGAACGTGATCCAGGACACCTCTGTCATGCGCGTAATACGGCTGTAACAAAAACATCATTTCATAGCCGCATCCGCCGACGCCGTCGGCTCTACCCCGCTATGGAGTGACCATGAAACTGCACTCGGCCGGCCTTGCCGCCCTTTCCCTGGCCATCGCCCTGGGCCTGTCGGCCTGCGGTGGCGACAAGCAGGCCGCGCAGCAGCCGGCGGCCGACGGTGCCGCTGCCCCGGCCGCCGCCGGTGCCAAGGTGACCGCCGAAGTGTCCGGTGCGGGCGCCTCCTTCATCTTCCCGCTGGTCTCCAAGTGGTCGGCCGACTACAACGCCAGCACCGGCGCCAAGATCAACTACCAGTCGATCGGCTCCGGCGGCGGCATCGCCCAGATCAAGGCCGGCACCGTCGACTTCGGTTCCTCCGACAAGCCGCTGAGCAGTGAAGAGCTGGCCCAGGCCGGCCTGGCGCAGTTCCCGTCGGCCATCGGCGGCGTGGTGCCGGTGGTCAACATCGACGGTCTGGAAGGCGGCAAGCTGCGCCTGAGCGGCGCCCTGCTGGCCGACATCTTCCTGGGCAAGGTCAAGACCTGGAACGACCCGGCCATCGTCGCTGCCAACCCTGGCGTGAAGCTGCCGGACGGCAAGATCACCCTGGTCCACCGTTCGGACGGTTCGGGCACCACCTTCAACTTCTCCAACTACCTGTCCAAGGTCAGCCCAGAGTGGAAGAGCAAGGTCGGCGAAGGCACCTCGGTGCAGTGGCCGGACGGCGTCGGTGGCAAGGGCAATGAAGGCGTCGCGTCCTACGTGAAGCAGATCAAGGGCTCGATCGGCTATGTCGAGCTGGCCTACGCGCTGCAGAACGGCATGCCGTACACCGCCATGCAGAACGCCGCCGGCAACTGGGTCGAGCCGAGCGCGGAAACCTTTGCCGCAGCGGCCGCCAGCGCCGACTGGGCCAGCGCCAAGGACTTCAACCTGGTCATCACCAACGCACCGGGCGAGCAGGCGTGGCCGATCACCGCCACCAACTTCATGCTGATGCAGAAGAAGCCGAAGGACGCCAAGCGCAACCAGGACACCCTGGCCTTCTTCAAGTGGGCCTTCGAGAACGGCCAGGCCCAGGCCAACGAGCTGCACTACGTGCCGCTGCCGGCCGAACTGGTCAAGCAGATCGAGGCCTACTGGGCGACCGACCTGAAGTGATGGACCCGACGGTGCCCGCCCCGCGCGGGCACCGCTTCTTCCACGCCATGCTGCCCCGCCCCTTCCTGGCCCTGCCGTCCCCATGAATGCCATCGCCCAGCCTGTAGCCGCCCCGTCCACGCGCGATGCGCGTGATGCCCGCAACGACAAACTGTTCCGATGGGTGCTGGTCGGCACCGTCATCTTCGTCCTGATCGCCCTGGCCTGCGCCGCGCTGTCGATGCTGTGGGGCGGCCGCCATGCCCTGCAGATGCAGGGCCTGAGCTTCTTCTTCTCGGCCGACTGGAACCCGGTCGAAAACAAGTTCGGCGCGCTCGCGCCGATCTACGGCACCCTGGTCACCGCCGTCATCGCGATGGTCATTGCCGTGCCGGTCAGCTTCGGCATCGCGTTCTTCCTCACCGAAGTCGCGCCGCGCTGGCTGCGTGGCCCGGTCGGTACCGCCATCGAGCTGCTGGCGGGCATTCCCTCCATCATCTACGGCATGTGGGGCCTGTTCGTGCTGGTGCCGGTGATGACCGAGTACGTCACCCCGTTCCTCAACGAAACCCTGGGCGAATGGCCGGTCATCGGTCCGCTGTTCCAGGGCCCGCCGCTGGGCATCGGCATGCTCACCGCCGGTTTCGTGCTGGCCATCATGGTCATTCCGTTCATTTCCTCGGTGATGCGCGAAGTGTTCCTGACCGTGCCGACCCGCCTGAAGGAATCGGCCTATGCGCTGGGTTCCACCAAGTGGGAAGTGAGCTGGGACATCGTGCTGCCCTACACCCGCTCGGCGGTGATCGGTGGCATCTTCCTCGGCCTCGGCCGTGCCCTGGGCGAGACGATGGCGGTGGCCTTCGTGATCGGCAACAGCGTGCGCCTGTCGCCGTCGCTGCTGGAGCCGGGCACCACCATCGCCGCGCTGATCGCCAACGATTTCGGCGAAGCCACTGAAACCTACCGCTCGGCCCTGCTGCTGCTCGGCTTCGTCCTCTTCATCGTCACCTTCGTGGTGCTGGCCATCGCCCGCCTGATGCTGATGCGCCTGTCCCGCAAGGAGGGCAACTGATGTCCACCACCGCTGATTCGCTGTACCTGCGCCGCCGCATCGGCAATGTCATCGCCATCACCGCCTCCTGCGCCACCGCCCTGTTCGGCCTGTTCTTCCTGGGCTGGATCCTGTTCACCCTGGCCTCCAAGGGCCTGGCCGGCATCAATCTTGATCTGTTCACCAAGATGACGCCGCCGCCGATGCAGGAAGGCGGCCTCGCCAACGCCTTCTTCGGCAGCGCGGTGATGTGTGCGCTGGCGATCGGCATCGGTACCCCGCTGGGCGTGCTGGCCGGCACCTGGCTGGCCGAGTACGGCAACGCCCGCAAGGCCGGCACCGTGGTCCGCTTCGTCAACGACATCCTGTTGTCGGCGCCGTCGATCGTGCTCGGCCTGTTCGTCTACACCCTGTACGTGATGCAGACCGGTGGCAACTTCTCGGCGTTCGCCGGTGCCCTGTCGCTGGCCTTCATCGTGCTCCCGGTGGTGGTGCGCACCACCGACGAGATGCTGCGGCTGGTGCCCTCGCAGATGCGCGAAGCGGCCCTGTCGCTGGGCATCCCGCAGTGGAAGGTGATCGTGCAGGTGCTGTACCGCAGTGCCTCGGCCGGCATCATCACCGGCATCCTGCTGGCGCTGGCCCGCATCTCCGGCGAAACCGCACCGCTGCTGTTCACCGCCTTCGGCAACCAGTACTGGAACAACAACATCTTCCAGCCGATGGCCTCGGTGCCGGTGGTGATGAACCAGTTCGCCGGCAGCCCGTATGAATCCTGGCAGGTGCTGGCCTGGGCCGGTGCCCTGGTGCTGACTGTCTTCGTGTTGCTGGTCAGCCTTGCCGCCCGCGGCATCCTGCTGCGCAACCGTATCTCCCATGACTGACCTTTCCGTGGATAACGCCATGAACGACCTTTCCAACGCCGTGCCGATGCAGCGCATCGCCGTGCCGTCCTCGCACGAGAGCCTGCACACGCCGTCGCCGGTGAAGCTGGCTGCGCGTGGACTGGACTTCTACTACGACAAGTTCCACGCCCTGAAGGGCATCAACCTGGAGATCCCGGAAAAGCGCGTCACCGCGCTGATCGGTCCCTCCGGTTGCGGCAAGTCGACCCTGCTGCGCATCTTCAACCGCATCTACGCGCTGTACCCGAAGCTGGAGGCGCGCGGCGAAGTGCTGCTGGACGGCGAGAACATCCTGTCGCCGAAGTACCCGATGAACCGCCTGCGCAGCAAGGTCGGCATGGTGTTCCAGAAGCCGGTGCCGTTCCCGATGACCATCTTCGAGAACGTGGCCTACGGCATCCGCCACCACGAGAAGCTGAGCAAGGCCGACATGGCCGACCGCGTCGAGCAGGCGCTGCGCCAGGGCGCGCTGTGGGACGAGGTGAAGGACAAGCTGGGGCAGAGCGCACTGGGCCTGTCCGGCGGCCAGCAGCAGCGCCTGTGCATCGCCCGTGCCGTGGCGCTGCGCCCGTCGGTGCTGCTGCTTGACGAGCCGACCTCGGCGCTGGACCCGATCTCGACCAGCCGCATCGAGCAGCTGGTGGAAGAGCTCAAGCACGAGTACACGATCGTGATCGTCACCCACAACATGCAGCAGGCCGCGCGCGTGTCCGACTACACCGCCTTCATGTACCTGGGCGACCTGATCGAGCACGACCGCACCGAAGTGATCTTCTCGCAGCCGTCGCAGCGGCAGACCGAGGACTACATCACCGGTCGTTTCGGCTGATCGACGCTGATCCTTCGCCACATGTCCCAGCCAGGCACGGCCTGGCTCTACCCGGATTGCAGACCATGAACCTTCCCAACGACCACATCGTCAAGAGCTACGACGAAGAGCAGCAGCGGCTGGTGGCCGAAATCGTGCGCATGGGCGAGATGGCGGTCGCCCAGCTCGAGGCGTCGATGGACGTGATCGAGAAGCGCGACGAGAATGCCGCCCATCGCATCATCGCCAACGACGAAGCCATCGATGCGCTGGAGCAGCAGATCAGCCATGACGTGATGCGCCTGGCCCTGCGCGGCCCGATGGCGCGCGACCTGCGCGAGATCCTTGCCGGCCTGCGCATTCCGGCCGACATCGAGCGCATCGGCGACTACGCGGCCAATGTTGCCAAGCGTTCGATCGCGCTGGGCAAGGTGCCGCCGCTGCCGCAGATCCAGGGCCTGCGTGCGCTGGGCCGCCTGGCCGCGCAGCAGGTGCGCCGCGCCATTGCCGCCTACCGCGACAATGACGCCGACGCCGCGCTGGAACTGCGCGAGGACGACGCCCGCCTGGACGCGCAGTACACCGCGCTGTTCCGCGAGCTGCTGACCTACATGATGGAAGACCCGCGCAACATCACCCCGTGCACGCACCTGCTGTTCATGGCCAAGAACCTGGAGCGCGTGGGCGACCACGCCACCAACATCGCCGAGAACGTGTGGTTCCTGGTGCACGGCGAGCAGCCGCTGCCGCCGCGCGAAAAGCGCGACGAGACCTCCAGCACCGGCCAGCCCTGACGCTGCACTGCAACACCGGAGTCGACTCCAAGGTGGCCGCTGTCCTGGTGACAGCGGCCTTTTTTTTGCGGTGTTCCCCAGGTTTGTCGGCGTCGGGCTTGCCCGGTGCGGACCTGGCGGATGCTTCTGTAACAGATCTCACGAAAATTTGAGGTCTCGGCGAGGATTCGTTGAGTAGGATCGCTGCAGCATCGAATCACCCCGGGCACCCGCCCACCACCCAGGAGTAATACCGATGAGCAGTTCGAACAAGACCCTGTCCCTGCTGACCGCGACCGCCCTGGCCGCCGGCCTGGGCATGACCGCCAGTGCCTCGGCCCTGAGCATGAGCGACCTCGCCCAGGGTTACCTGGTGGCCGGCCAGGCAGCCAAGGCCAGCACCGACGCCAAGGCCGCCGATACCAAGATGGCCGCCGACGCAACCAAGCATGCCGAAGGCAAGTGTGGCGCCGACGGCAAGAGCGGCGAAGGCAAGTGTGGTGCCGACAAGGGCAAGGCCGCAGGTGCAGCCGGTGCCAAGGCCAAGACCGGCGCCACGAAGTCGGCCGAAGGCAAGTGTGGCGAAGGCAAGTGCGGTGGCAAGCACTGACGTCGGCGCCCGCCTCGTCCACCCGCAGTCGCCGCTTCGTGCGGCGGCTGCAGGGCTGGGCCTGCGCCGGGCGCTGCTGCAGGATCTGCGTGATGCCCCGGCAGGCGACTTCGACTTCCTCGAATGCGCGCCGGAGAACTGGATCCATGTCGGCGGACCTGCCGGTGATGCGCTGGCCGAACTGGCGCAGCGCCATCCACTGAGCTGCCACGGCCTGTCGCTGTCGCTGGGCGGCAGTGCCCCGCTGGACACCCAGCTGCTGGAACAGGTCGGGCAGTTCCTGGAAACACACCGGGTACCGCTGTACAGCGAGCACCTGAGCTACTGCAGCGACGACGGCCACCTGTACGACCTGCTGCCGATTCCGTTCACCGATGAAGCCGTACGCCACACCGCCGCGCGCATCCGCAGGGTGCAGGAGCTGCTCGGCCGCCGTATCGCGGTGGAGAACGTGTCCTACTACCTGGCGCCGGAACCGGCGATGGACGAACTGGCGTTCACCAATGCGGTGCTCGCCGAAGCCGACTGCGACCTGCTGCTGGACGTCAACAATGTCTACGTCAACGCCTGCAACCACGGCTACGATGCCGATGCCTTCATCGCCGGCCTGCCCGCGCAGCGCATCGTCTGCCTGCACGTGGCCGGGCACCTGGACGAGGCACCGGACCTGAAGATCGACACCCATGGCAGCGCGGTGAACGATCCGGTCTGGGAGCTGCTGGCGCGTACCTATGCACGCATCGGCCCGCGCCCCACCCTGCTCGAACGCGATTTCAATTTCCCGCCCTATGCGGAACTGCGGGGCGAACTGCAGACCATCCGCCGTCTGCAGGCCACCCACGCCGGGGCTGCACATGGCTGATGCCGCCGATACCCTGCGCGCGCAGCAGCACGCGTTCACCGCGCACCTGCGCGACCCGCAGGCGGTCCCCGCGCCGGCCGGACTGGATCCCCGCCGCGTGGCGGTCTACCAGCACCTGCTGTTCAACAACCTGCTGGGCCTGCTGAGCAATGGCTTCCCGGTCTGCGTGCGCCTGCTCGGCCAACCGGCTTGGAGCGCACTGGTGCGCCACTACTTCGCCAGCCATCGCTGCCAGACGCCGCTGTTCACCGAACTGGCCGCCGAATTCGTGCAGTGGCTGCAGGTGCAGCCGCAGCTGCCGCACCCGGCACTGGCCGAACTGGCCCATTACGAGTGGGTGGAAACCGCGCTGTACCAGCTGCAGGCCGATCCCCTTCCCGCACCCGGCGCTGCCGATCCGCTGCACGTGCCGCTGCAGCGCTCGCCGCTGGCCTGGCCGCTGCTGTACCAGTGGCCGGTGCACCGCCTGGGTGCCGACGATGCACCGACCCAGCCTCCGACCGAACCGACCGGCCTGCTGGTCCGCCGCGACGCCGGCGGCGAAGTGCGATTCGCCGAACTCAGCCCGTTGGCGGTGTACCTGCTGTCCAGCATTGGCGAACAGCCCGGGCTGGAAGGACAGGCCTACCTGCGGCAGCTGGCCCGCGCGCACGGGCTGGCCGAGGACGCCCTGGCCGAACCGGGTGCTGCGCTGCTGCAGCAGTTTGTGCAGGCCGGCGTGATCGGTCCGCTCGCCTCCCCACCCTGACACCCCGTCCCCGGAGATCCACCGATGAAGCTACCGCTCCTGGCCGCCGCACGCGGCCAGCTGGACCGTCTCGCCCCCTGGTTGGCCCCGCTCGGCCTGCGCCTGCTGCTGGCCTGGGAATACTTCGAATCCGGCCGCGAGAAACTGCATGGGCAGAACTGGTTTGCCGATCTGCAGGACGCCTTCCCGTTCCCGTTCAACCAGCTGCCCGCCGCGCTGAACTGGCAGCTTGCCACGTGGTTCGAACTGATCGGTGCGGCCTGCCTGCTGATGGGCTTCGGCACCCGCTTTGCCGCCGCCAGCCTGCTGGTGCTGACCATCGTGGCCACCTACGCAGTGCATTGGCCGATGGACTGGCAGTCACTGGGCGACCTCGCCATGGGCTATGTGATCAGTGACCAGGGCTTTGGCAACTACAAGCTGCCGGTGCTGTTCATGGCCATGCTGCTGCCGCTGGTCTTCACCGGCGCCGGCAGGCTGAGCGTGGATGCATGGTTGGCTCGGTGGCAGCCATCGGGTACCACGGCACGGCCTGCGGTCCGGTAAATGCCAACCCAGGTTGGCACCTCCCGGGATCCTGGGCGTGCGCTGCACCGGCAGCTGTCGACCTTGGTCAACACACGCCCACGCAGGAAACCCGGGCTCCACGGGCCAGCCGGGCGCTCAGGGGCGCTCTGCTAGAATTCACGCATGACTGACCCCACCCCCGCACCTGCCGCCGCTCCCGATTCCGCAGTACCCCAGGCGCAGCGCGCGATGTCCCAACGCTTCCGCGGCTTCCTGCCGGTGGTCGTGGATGTGGAAACCGGCGGCTTCGACAGCCAGCGCAATGCGCTGCTGGAAATCGCAGCCGTGCCGATCGAGATGGACGAGAACGGCCTGCTGTACCCCGGCCAGACTGCCAGCGCCCATGTGGTACCGGCCGAAGGCCTGGAAATCGACCCCAAGTCGCTGGAAGTGACCGGCATCATCCTTGACCACCCGTTCCGGCTGGCCAAGGAAGAAAAGGCGGCGCTGGACCACATCTTCACTCCGGTGCGCGCGGCGATGAAGAAGCACGGTTGCCAGCGCGCGATCCTGGTCGGCCACAACGCGCATTTCGACCTTGGCTTCGTCAATGCGGCCGTGGCGCGGACCGGCCACAAGCGCAATCCGTTCCATCCGTTCAGCGTCTTCGACACGGTGACCCTGGCCGGGATCGCCTACGGGCAGACGGTGCTGGCACGCGCGGCCACCGCGGCCGGGCTGGGCTGGGATGCCAACGAGGCCCACAGCGCGGTGTATGACACCGAACAGACCGCGCGGCTGTTCTGCACCATCGCCAACGCCTGGCCGCGGTGAAGCGGCCAGCGGCGGAGCCCCTCGTGGCGTGAAGCGAATCATCGGTTGGGCCGAGCAAGGTGGGTTCGCGCGGGACGCCGTCAACCCGTCCCTGCGGGCTTAGCCGCGCCATCCATGGCGCGGATACCCCCGCGCGCCCCCCTGCCCGGCCTTCGAAAGGTTGCTGGCCGCCACGGAAAGATCAGAAAAAGCGGGAGCAGCAGCGTGTCGCGGCGCTCGTCGGGGGCTGACGATCACTGCTGTGGTGGGTCACGTCTCTGGTGGATGCCGACCGTTGGTACGGCAACACCCGTAGCGCCACGCCATGCGTGGATGAACTCAACCAATGCTCGTCCGATCCCGGCCGTCACTCTTGGCGCGGTACAGCGCGCGGTCGGCGCGCTGGTACAGCAGCGCCGGGGTGCGGTCGTCGGCGTCCAGCTCCACCAGGCCGGCGCTGAAGGTCACGCGCAGTCCTGCCACCCCGGCCCAGTCCGGGTGGTCATGGAACAGGCCGCGCAGCCGTGCACACAGCTGTGCGGCCTCTTCCAGGCGGGTGTCGTTGAGCAGCAGCGCGAACTCTTCGCCGCCGGTGCGCGCCGGCAGGTCGGAGTCGCGGCAGGCCGCAGCGATCAACGTGGCCACCTGCACCAGCACGGCATCGCCGATGCTGTGGCTGTGGCGATCGTTGACGGCCTTGAAGTGGTCGATGTCCAGCACCACCAGGCACAGTGGATGGCCACTGCGCTGCGAGCGGGCGAAATCACGCGCCAGCGTCTCGTCGAAGCCACGGCGGTTGGCCAGGCCGGTCAGGGCGTCTTCGCGGGCCTGCCGCTCGAACGCCTCGGCCTGCCGCGCCAGGCGCTCGGCCAGTTCGGTCTTTTCCTGGTTCAGCGCCTGCAGGTGCACGGTCTTGGCCTGCAGGTCGAAGGTCGCTTCGTCCACTCGCCGCGCCAGGCGCAGGTTGCTGGCCTGCAGCTGCTGCAGCAGCAGCCGGTACAGCGCCACCAGGCCGCCCAGCAGCAACAGGCCCGCCAGTACCTGCACGCTGCGGCGCTGCCACCAGAACGGCTCGACACTGAAGCTCCACACTGCCTCCTGCTGGCCCCAGGTGCCTCCCGGGTGCGCCGCCGCCACGTGCAGGGTGTAGTCGCCCGGCGGCAGGCCGACGAACTCGACGCTGCGCTGCGGGCCGCGCTCGACCCAGCCGGCATCGAGCCCGTCCAGCCGCGTGCGGTAGCGGATCCGGTCGGACATCAGGTAGCTCAGGCCGACGTAGCTCACCGCCAGCCGGCGACCGCCGGGAATGGCGTTGCGCTCCGGTCCTTCCCAATGCACCGGCGCGCCGTCCACCTGCACGCTTTCGATCGCCGCAGGCGGTGACGGGCGCTCGCGGAAGCGCTGCAGGCGCTGCGGGTCGACCGTGCTCAGGCCGCCGGCGGTGACCACCCAGAACGTGCCATCCTGGCGCAGGATCGCCGATGGACCGGAACTGCCGTTGGCCTGTGCATTGGCCATGCCGTCGATCTCGTTGTAGCGCTCCACCACCACCCGCGGCGTACGGCCGTCGGCGACCGCGTTGAGGGTAGCCATGTCGGTGCGCAGCACACCGCGATTGCTGCTGATCCACACATTACCAAGGCGATCGGGCACCAGCTGGAACACCGCATCCACCGGCATGCCCTGCTCCAGGCCAACCCGTGCCAGCCTGCCATTGCGCCAGCGGTACAGGCCGCGATCACTGCTGATCCACATCGCGTCGCCCAGCTGGTGGAAGCCGAACACGCTGCGGCCGCCGCCCAGCGGCGCCAGGTCGATCGACTGCACGTGGTCGCCGCGCAGCACGCGGATGCCTTCGATGGTGCCGATCCACAGGTTGCCCTGGTGGTCATGCTCGAGCGCGGTGATCAGGCCGCCGGGCATGCCGGGCACGTCCGAGACCTGCACGCGGTCGCCGTCGATGCGCACCACGCCCTTCTGCGTGCCGGCCCAGACCACGCCCTGCGGATCAACGCTGATCGCACGGATGTTGCCGCCCGGCATGCCATCGGCGGCCGCGTAGTTGTGGCGCAGCTGGCCGTCGCGGCCGAGCCGGTAGACACCATCGCCGAATGTTCCCACCCACAGGTCACCATCGGGCCCCTGCGCCAGGCTCAGCACCGACGGTGCCTTGCCGCCGCGGTTGTGCAGCGGCATCGCCCGGAAACGGCCATCGGCGGTCTGCAGGTCAAGCCCGCTGGCGCTGCCGACCCACAGCTGGCGGTCGCGGTCCTCCAACACCGTGCGCACGTAGTCGCCACTGAGCCCGTCGCGCTCGGTGTAGCTGCTGAACAGTGTCTCGCGCAGGCGGTACAGGCCGCCATTGGCGCCCACCCAGATGCTGCCTTCGGCATCCTCGCGCAGGCTGACCACGCGTCCACCCGGCAGGTTCAGGCCGGCCGGCAGCCGCTCCAGGCCGTGCCCGGAGATGCGCAGCAGCCCCTGGTTCTCGGTGCCCAGCCACAGGTCGCCGTGCCGGTCCTGCAGCATCGAGGTCATGTGCAGCTGGCCGGGCAGGCGGTGCACCAGCACCAGCCGATCGTCCTCCACCCGGTACAGGCGCTCGCCGGCGACGATCCACAACGCGCCGTCCGGCGCGCGGTACGGCCACGACAGGCCAGTGCCGGCGCCCAGCCCCCACGCCGCAGGCGCCCGCTTGAGTACGCCGTCGTTGTCGCGCAGCACCAGCCCGTCGAGCGTGCCGACCCAGACCCGGTCCTGCGCATCAACCACCAGCCTGGTGAAGCTCATCGCCATCGGCAGGTCGGCCGCCGGCGCCCGGTAGACGATGCCCGAGTCCGGCGTCAGATAGCCGATGCCCTTGCCTTCGTACAACAGCCACAGCCGGCCCTGGCTGTCCATCTGCATGGACTGGATCAGCACCTGCGGCGTATCCGCCTGGTGCTCCCAGACCCGCCACTGGCCATCACTGCCGCGGTGGCTGACATTGCCGCGCGAGTCGCTGATCCACAGCCCGCCCTGGCGGTCGACGAACAGCGCGCCGATGCCGTTGTCGCGCAGGCCCGGGCGCGTGCTGCGGTCGAACACGGTGAAATCCAGCCCGTTGTAGCGCACCAGCCCTTCCCAGGTGGCGAACCACAGATGGCCCTCCGGCGTCTGTGCGATGTCGCGCAGCGAGTTGTGCGGCAGGCCATTGCGCGAGGTCCATACGTCGATGGCGTAGTCGCGCAGCGGCGGTGCGCCCTCCTGCGCAGCCAGTGGCAGCGCCAGGGCCAGCAGCAGCCATAGCAGGCCCTGTCGCAGTGCCCGCTGGATGGCTGATGCGCGGCGCTCCACCCAGCGCCCCTGATCCCCCTGCCCGCCCATCAGCGCGGCGGCGGCGGCCAGGTGCGGCTGCAGGACGCGGCAGCATGCAGGAACAACCGGGCAGCGCGCACTGGCATGCCGGCAGGAACGGGCTGGCTCATCGGGGAGAGGCTGGGGAGATGCGCAGATGATAGGCCAAACCCCGGCCCGGGCGTCACCGCGTGCGGCGCCCCGGCTCAGCCGGCGCGGCCGGGCGCCACCACCTGGGCACTGGCCGGCCACTGCACCACCGCCTCCAGGCCCCCTTCGGCCCGGTTGCGCAGCCACAGCCGGGCCCCGTCCTTTTCGGCCAGGGCGCGGGCAATGGTCAGGCCCAGGCCGGCACCGCCGGTCTCGCGCGAACGCGAGGTTTCCACCCGCACGAACGGATCGAACACCGCCTCCAACTGCTCCTCGGCCAGGCCGGGGCCATCGTCGGCCACCACCACGGTGATCGCACCGCCGCTGCGCTCGACCCGCACCCGTGCCCGCTGCGCATACATCACCGCGTTGTCCACCAGGTTGGAGAACAGGCGGTGCATGGCCAGCGGCCGCAGCATCAGCACCGCACCGCTGCCGCCTTCGAAGACCACATCGGCGCCGCCTTCGGCGGTGTCCTCGACAATGCTCTCCAGCAGCGAATCCAGGTCCAGTGCGGCGCGCTGCTCGGCACTCTCGGCACTGCGGGCCAGTTCCAGGCCCTCGCGCACCAGCGCCTGCATCGCGGCCAGGTCACCGATCAGGCGCTCGCGCAGGGTCTCGTCGCTGACGTTCTCCAGGCGCAGGCGCAGCCGCGTCAACGGCGTCTGCAGGTCATGGGTGATCGCCGCCAGCATCTGCGTGCGTTCGGCCAGGTGCCGCTGCAGGCGGTGCTGCATGGCGTTGAAGGCTTCGGCGGCGCGCTGCACTTCGCGCGGCCCGCGCAGGGGCAACGGGTCGCGCTGCAGGTCATCGCCGAGGTCTTCGGCGGCGGCGGCCAGTTCCTGCAGTGGCGCGCTGGCCATGCGCGCAACGATGTAGGCCAGCACCGCGATCGCCAGCACCAGCAGGGTCAGGAACCACGGGTCCACGGCCAGGATGCCGTTGTGCGCCACCGCCGGCGAGTCCAGCGCCAGCTTCAGCAGCGTGCCGTCGTTGAGGGTCACGTCCACCGCGCGGCACTTGGGCGGGATGAAGGCCGGGTCGCGTTCGCGCGGCGGCCGCCGATGGCCCGGCGGCGGTGGCGGCAGCAGGTCCTGCAGCTTGGGAATGCAGGAGCGGAATGAAGTGAAGTGCACATGTGCGCGCGACACCGGCCCCGGCCGGTCTTCCAGCACTTCCATCAGCGCCGTGTCGGCGCGTCCCAGCCGGGCGCCGGGCTGCAGCGCGCGAACGCTTGGCCCGCCGATCGCCAGCAGGCGCTCACGCAGCTCCGGATTGCCGTCCAGCAGGTTGACGTAGCCCTGCAGGCGGTCGGCGATCCGGTTCAGGTTCTGCCGCTCGAATTCCTGCTGGCGCTTTGACGTGGCCAGCATGGTCGCGCCGATCGCCGCCACCGCCATGCCCAGCAGCAGGATCACGAACAACCGCCCGACCATCGAGGACAGGAAATGGCGCAGGCGTTTCATCGCCGCTTATTCCAGGTTGACCGACGAGGCCAGCACGTAGCCTTCGTTGCGTACGGTCTTGATCAGCCCGTCCGGGCCGCCGTCGTCGCCCAGCTTGTTGCGCAGGCGGCTGACCTGCAGGTCGATCGCACGATCCTGTGCCTCATAGTTGCGGCCACTGCTGAGCGCGACCAGCTGCTCGCGCGACAGCACCTTGTTGGCGTGGGCGATGAACACCCGCAGCAGGCGGAACTCGGCACCGGACAGCACCACCACGCGGTCATCCGGGTCGACCAGGTGGCGATGCTCCAGGTCGAATACCCAGCGTGAGAAACGCGCGCGGCGTACCGCCAGCGGTTCCAGGTTGGCCGGCAGCGCCTCGGTCCGGCGCAGCACGTTGCGGATGCGCGCCAGCAGTTCACGCGGCTCGAACGGCTTGGCCAGGTAGTCGTCGGCGCCCATTTCCAGGCCCAGCACGCGGTCGATCGGCTCGGCGCGGGCAGTGAGCATGATCACCGGCGTGTTCGAGCGCGCACGCAGGTCGCGGCACAGGGTCAGGCCATCCTCGCGCGGCAGGTTGAGGTCGAGCACGATCAGGTCCACGTGCTCGCGGTCCAGCAGCTGGCGCATGGCGGTGCCATCGGCGGCAGTGCTCACCTGGTAGCCGGCGCGGCCGAGCTGCTCGGCCAGCAGCGTGCGGATGTCGTTGTCGTCGTCGACGATCAGCAGTCGATGCATCGTGTTTTCAGTCTCCATGTCGCGATCATCCCGTGTCGGCAGCTGAACCGCATCCGGGGCAATGCGTACCAGTGTATCCACCCAGGGACGGGATACCTGTGGTTACGCGTATTCACCGACAGTGTTACACACAGACATACCCCGAGGATTGAGCGGTCCATCGTCCGGTCTTCACAATGCCTGCCAACGCCGCCCGCGCGGTCCAGAGAGTGAAGCCACCACGTGACGTTCCGCCTGTTGCCCGCGACCCGCCGGGGTCGCCTGATGCTGATCGCCCTGCTTGCCCTGATCGCCGCCGCCACCGCCTGGTGGCTGCTGCGCAAGCCCGCCGCCCCGGCCGTGGCCACCTCGCCGGTCAGCCGCGGTGACATCGAGCAGACCGTGGACGCGACCGGCGTGATCGATGCCTACAAGCTGGTCAGCGTCGGCGCGCAGGCCTCGGGCCAGATCAAGTCGCTGAAGGTGCAGCTGGGCGATACGGTGAAGGAAGGCGACCTGATCGCCGAGATCGACGCCACCACCCAGCAGAACCAGGTGCTCAACGCGCAGGCCTCGCTGGACCAGGTCACCGCGCAGCGCGCCGTGCAGCAGGCCACCCTGCGCCAGGCCGAACTGGAATTCGCGCGGCAGCAGCAGATGCTGGCCGCCGAGGCCACCTCGCGCCAGGAGTACGATGCCGCCGAGGCACAGCTGAAGACCGCCCGGGCCCAGCTGCAGTCCTATGAGGCACAGATCAAGGGCCGCGAAACCGAGCTGGGCACCGCCCGCGCCAACCTGGCCTACACCCGCATCACCGCGCCGATGGATGGCACCGTGGTGGCGGTGGTGGCCGAAGAAGGCCGCACCGTGAACGCCAACCAGACCGCACCGACCATCGTGATGCTGGCGCGGCTGGACGTGGTCACCGTCAATGCCGAGATCTCCGAAGCCGACGTGGTCAAGATCAAGCCCGGCATGCCGGTGTACTTCACTACCCTGGGCGATCCGGACCGCAAGTATCACGCCACGCTGCGCCAGATCAATCCGGCGCCGGCCTCGATCGCCAACGAAAGCTCCTCCAGCTCCAGCAGTTCGTCCAGTTCCAGTTCCAGCAGCGCGGTCTACTACAACGCGCTGTTCGACGTGGAGAATCCCGACGGCACGCTGCGCATCGACATGACCGCGCAGGTCTCGGTACTGCTCAAGCAGGCCAAGGGCGTGCTGATGGTGCCGGCGGTGGCGCTGGGGCCGAAGCGCCGTGGAAACGAGCGCATGGTGCGGGTGCTGGACGACAAGGGCCAGCCGCAGCCGCGCAAGGTCACGGTGGGCATCAACAACGGCGCCTCCGCCGAGATCCTGTCGGGGTTGAAGGAAGGCGAGCGCGTGGTGGTCGGCGAAGCCAGCGCCGCCGGTGCCGGTGCCAGCGGCGGCAACCGCGGCGGCATGCCGATGCGGGTCGGTGGCCCGGGCATGGGGCGCCGATGAGCACGACGGCGCCGCTGCTGCGCCTGCGCGACCTGCGACGTGAATTCCCGGCCGGCGACGAGGTGATCGCCGTACTGCGCGACGTCAATCTGGACATCCACGCCGGTGAGATGGTGGCCATCGTCGGCCAGTCCGGCTCGGGCAAGTCGACGCTGATGAACATCCTCGGCTGCCTCGACCGCCCCACCCGCGGCAGCTACCAGGTGGCCGGCCGCGAAACCGGACGGATGCAGCCGGACGAACTGGCCGAACTACGCCGCGAGCATTTCGGCTTCATCTTCCAGCGCTACCACCTGCTGGGCGACCTGGATGCGCGCGGCAACGTGGAAGTACCGGCGGTGTATGCGGGCAGCCCCGGTGCCGTGCGCAACGCGCGTGCCGAGCAACTGCTGCAGCGCCTGGGCCTGGGTGATCGCATGCATCACAAGCCGGGCCAGCTGTCCGGTGGCCAGCAGCAGCGCGTGTCGATCGCACGTGCCCTGATGAACGGCGGCGAGGTGATCCTGGCCGACGAACCGACCGGCGCGCTCGACACGAAATCCGGCGAGGAAGTGATGGCGATCCTCGGTGAGCTGCACGCCGAAGGCCACACCATCATCATCGTCACCCACGACATGAGCGTTGCCGAACATGCGCAGCGCATCATCGAGATCCGCGATGGCGAGATCATCGCCGACCGCGCCAACCCGAACGCACCGAGCTACCGCGCACAGCGCGAGGCCAGCACCGGTGTTGCCCACGGCAACAGCTGGCGGGCGGCGCGCGACCGTTTCACCGAAGCGTTCCGCATGGCGTTGCTCGCGATGAACGCACATCGGCTGCGTACCTTCCTGACCATGCTCGGCATCATCATCGGCATCGCCTCGGTGGTCTCGGTGGTGGCGCTGGGCAATGGCTCGCAGCAGCAGATCCTGCAGAACATCAGCGCGCTCGGCACCAACACCATCGACGTCTATCCCGGCCGTGGTTTCGGCGACATGCGTTCGGCACGGGTGCAGACGCTGAAGGCCAGCGATGCCGATGCACTGGCAAAGCAGAGCTACGTTGACAGTGCCACCCCCAGCGTGTCGACCTCGGTCACCGCGCGCTACCGCAACCAGTCATCCACCGCGCAGGTCAGCGGCGTTGGCGAGCAGTTCTTCCGGGTCAAGGGCGTGACCCTGCTCAGTGGCAGCTTCTTCGATGCCGACGCGGTGAAGGGCCTGGGCCAGGTGGCGGTGATCGACGAGAACACCCAGGCCCAGTTCTTCCCGGATGTCGATCCGGTCGGCCAGGTGATCCTGCTCGGCAACGTGCCGGCGCGCGTGGTGGGCGTGGCCAAGCGGCAGAGCTTCGGTTTCGGTGGCAGCACCAGCCTCAGTGTGTGGGTGCCGTACACCACGGTGATGTCGCGCATGCTCGGCCAGAGCCACGTGTCCAGCATCACCGTGCGCGTGGACGACGACACGCCGATGGATGCGGCGCAGGAGGCAATTACCCGCCTGCTGACCCTGCGCCATGGCACCGAGGACTTCTTCCTCAGCAACAGCGCCGAGATCCGCGAAACCATCGAGCAGACCACGCGCACGATGACCCTGCTGATCGGTGCCATCGCCGCCATCGCACTGCTGGTCGGTGGCATCGGCGTGATGAACATCATGCTGGTGTCAGTCACCGAGCGCACCCGCGAGATCGGGGTGCGCATGGCGGTAGGTGCGCGTCAGAGTGATATCCGCCAGCAGTTCCTGATCGAGGCGGTGCTGGTGTGCCTGCTCGGCGGCGTGCTCGGCATCGGCCTGGCGCTGCTGCTGGGCTCGATGATCGGCCGCTTCGCCAGCGATTTCCAGGTGCTGTTCTCCACGGCCTCGATCGTTGCGGCGTTCGCCTGCTCGACCCTGATCGGCGTGGCGTTCGGCTTCCTGCCCGCACGCAACGCTGCGCAACTCGATCCGGTGGAGGCCCTGGCCCGCGAATGAAGAAGATGATCCGACTGCCCTTCCCCGCTCCCCGGCACCTGCTGCTGGCCGGTGCCGTTGTACTTGCCCTGTCCGGCTGCGCGTCGGTCGGCCGCTACCCGGTGCATGACCCGGCCGTAGCGGCGCAGTATGGGCGTGGCGATGCCACCCTCAACGCGCCGGCCGACGACCCGCGCAGCAGCCTGGATACACCGGGCCGCGACATCCGCCAGGACACCTGGTGGACCGGCTTCGGCGATGAACGCCTGGACCGCCTGGTGGCGCAGGCGCTGGCCGCCAACAGCGATCTGGCCGCCGCCGGCCTGGCCGTGCAGCGCTCGCGCCTGCAGGCCGGCCTGGCCAGCAACGCGTTGTGGCCGCAGCCTTCGTCCTCCGGCGTGAGCGGCAGCGCCAGCCGCGCCACCGACCAGCCCGATGACTGGCGCCGCAGCTATTCCACCGGCGTCTCGCTGGGCTGGGAAGTGGACCTGTGGGGGCGCCTGTGGACCCAGCGCGACATCGCCCGCTGGGAGGCCGAAGCCAGCGAGGAAGACCGGCAGAACACCGCCCTGCTGGTGATCGGCGACACCATCACCCAGTACTGGAACCTGGCTTACCTCAACCAGTCGATCGCCACCGGCCAGGCCAACCTGGAGCGCCTGGAACGCACCCGGGAACTGGTGCAGGCCCGCTTCGACGCCGGCGCGGTATCGCGCCTGGAAGTGCGCCAGGCGCTGCAGAACCTGCAGTCGCAGCGCTCGGCGCAGAGTGCGCTGGAACAGCAGCGGGTGGAGGTACGCAACGCGCTGACCGTGCTGCTGGACGGCACGCCGTGGCCGCAGGAGGACGAGCCGCAGGACCTGCTGGGCGCACGTAGCCCGCCCATCGCCGAAGGCCTGCCGACCGACCTGCTCGGCCGCCGGCCCGACCTGCGTGCGGCGGAACTGCGCCTGCGCAACAGCCTGAAGACGATCAAGGTCACTGCCACCCAGTACTACCCGGCGCTGAGCCTGACCGGCAGCCTGGGCTCCAGCGCGACGTCGCTGGGTGATGTGCTGCGCAACCCGGTCGCCACGCTCGGGGCCGGACTGTCGCTTCCCTTCCTCAACCTGCAGCGTGCGCAGCTGGATACCGATATCGCCGGCACCGCCTACCAGATCGCCGCGACCAATTTCCGCAAGACGCTGTACACCGCGCTCTCGGAAGTGGACAACGCACTGTCGGCCCGCGAGCAGCTGGCGCGCCAGGTGGCGGCCTCGCAGGCTTCGTACGACGAAGCAGTGGAAGTGGAGCGCGCGCAGGAAGTGCGTTACCGCGTGGGTGCCACCGACCTGCGCACCTGGCTGGAAGCGCAGCAGACCCGGCGCGACGCAGAGCTGTCGCTGGCGCGTGCGCGCCAGGGCCAGCTGAACAACGACGTGACCCTGTTCAAGGCACTGGGCGGCAGCGCGGGTCGACGCAGGACATGAAAAAGGGGTCAGATTCCTTTTCCCATTGGAAAAGCAATCTGACCCCGATCACATCGCGCTGGCTGGTCAACCGCGCTGGCGCACGGCCTCGAACAGGCTGACGCCGGCGGCGACCGAAACGTTCAGGCTCTCGATTTCGCCCGGCATCGGGATCTTGACCAGGCCATCGCAGTTCTCGCGGGTCAGCCGGCGCAGGCCGTCGGCTTCGCCGCCCAGCACCAGGGCGATGTTGCCCTTCAGGTCCAGCTGGTACAGCGAGGCGGTGGCCTCACCGGCCAGGCCGTAGATCCACACGCCCTGCTTCTGCAGGTCCTTCAGGCAGCGCGACAGGTTGGTCACTGCCACCACCGGGATGAGGTCGGCGGCGCCGGCCGAAGTCTTGCGCACAGTGGCATTGACCGTGGCCGACTTGTCCTTCGGGATGATCACCGCGGTGGCACCGGCGGCCGCGGCCGAGCGCAGGCAGGCGCCGAGGTTGTGCGGGTCCTGCACCTCGTCCAGCACCAGCAGCAGGGCCTTGCCCTCGGCCGCGCTGACCAGGCCTTCCAGCTCGTTCTCACTGTAGGTGCGGGCGGCGGCATAGCGCGCGGCCACGCCCTGGTGCCGCACCGAACCGCCGACACCGTCCAGTGCCTGGGCGTTCACCTTGCGCACGTCGATGCCCTTGCGGCGGGCGTTCTCCTCGATCTCGGTCAGGCGCGGATTCTTCGCACCGGCCTCGACCAGCACTTCGCGGACGTTCTCGGCGTCGTTCTCGATGGAGGAGGCGACGGCGTTGACGCCGACGATCCACTGGCTGTTCTTGCTCATGCGGGCGGGGACCGGAAAGGGGGTGGCTATGGTAGAGCATCGGCAGGCCGGGCGCTGCGACCGGCCGCCCCGCTGTAGCGCCGAGCCCCTGCTCGCCTGGCGGGGGCCGACGAAGCCTGGACCCAGAGCAGCCGAGCGTAGGCTCGGCCTGCAGGTGGATCATCGGCTGCGCGGCGGCCAGTGCGGGGTGTCGTGGTCGGGATGCTGGTGGGACTCGAGGGTGGCCAGGAAATCCAGCGCAGCGAGGTCCTCCTCGGTACGCCGTGCCGGCAGGCTGGCCAGGCTGTCGAGGAACGGCAGCTTGCGCTCGATCCCGTACTGGATCCTCGGCGGCAGGCGCTCGGGTTCGTCAAATGCGCCGGCAGCCACGGCCACGCCATCAGGCGCCTCGTAGGTCAACGGCGTACCGCAGTCGCCGCAGAAGCCACGGCGGACCACGTTGGATGACTGGAAATGGCGCGGCTGGCCGCGGGTCCAGCTGAACTGCACGCCGCGCACCGACACCAGCGGCGCGTAGTAGGCGCCGAAGGCCTTCTGGCACATGCGGCAGTGGCAGATCGAGCTGTCGGTCAGCGCGCCACGCACGTGGAAGCGGATCGCGCCGCACTGGCAGCCACCGCTGTATTCGGGTTGGCCCTGCATGCGATGTCTCCTGGTGGTGCCGGCCGCTGGCCGGCAACCCGTCGGTGCCGAGGGTGCCATGGATGCCGGCCAGCGGCCGGCACTACCACGGTCATCAATATTTCTCTTTCTTCCGCTTGGCCGGCTTGCCACGCTGGGGCAGCGGCGGCAGGCTTTCGCCCTCGTCCTCACCCTTGTGTTCGACCAGGCGGAAGTCGATCTTGCGCTCTTCCATGCTGGCCTTCAGCACCAGGATGCGTACGCGGTCGCCCAGCCGGTAGCTGCTGCCGCGGCGCTCGCCGGTCAGCGTCTTGCGGGTCGCGTCGAACTTGTAATAGTCCTGCGGTAGCTGGGTGACATGCACCAGGCCCTGCACCTTCGACTCGTCCAGCTCCACGAACAGGCCGAAGCTGGTCACGCCGCTGATCACGCCGTCGAACTGGCCGCCGACGTGCTTTTCCATCCACGCCGCGCGGTAACGCTCGTCGACCTCGCGCTCGGCTTCGTCGGCACGGCGCTCGCGCTCGGAGCACTGCAGCGCCAGCGCGGCCATCTCGCGGGCGTTGTAGGTGAACTTGTCCAGTGGCTTGCCGGACAGCGCATGCTTGATCGCGCGGTGCACCAGCAGGTCGGGGTAGCGGCGGATCGGCGAAGTGAAGTGCGCGTACGCCTCCAGCGCCAGGCCGAAGTGGCCGTGGTTCTCCGGGCTGTAGATGGCCAGGCTCTGGCTGCGCAGCAGCACCGACTCCAGCAGCGTGGCATCGGGGCGGTCACGGATCTTCTTCAGCAGCTTGGTGTAATCGCCCGGGCGCACCTTCGACCACGGCGGCAGGCTCAGCTTGAATTCCTTGAGGAATTCGAGCAGGTCGGCGTACTTGGTTTCCGGTGGTTTCTCGTGGATGCGGTACGGCGCCGGCACGTGGCGCGACAGCAGGTACTTCGCCGCCTCGACGTTGGCCGCGATCATGCATTCCTCGATCAGCTTGTGCGCGTCGTTGCGCACCAGCATGCCGGCCTGGGTGACTTCACCGCGATTGTCCAGCACGAAGCGCACTTCGCTGCTTTCGAACTCGATGGCGCCGCGCTTGGCGCGCGCCTTCGACAGCACCTTGTACAGCTGGTGCAGGCGCTGCACGTGCGGCAACAGATCCCCCATCCAGGCCTGGGTCTCGGCATCGTCCTCGCCCACCGCCTTCCACACCTGGGTGTAGGTCAGGCGCGCGTGCGAGTTCATCACGGCTTCGTAGAAGCGCGAATGCGTGACCAGGCCATCGCGGTCGATCTGCATGTCACAGACGAAACACATGCGGTCCACCTTCGGCATCAGCGAGCAGATGCCGTTGGACAGCGTCTCCGGCAGCATCGGCACCACGAAGCCCGGGAAGTACACCGAGGTGGCACGCTTCTGCGCCTCTTCGTCCAGCGGTGTGCCGGGGCGGACGTAATTGGAGACATCGGCAATCGCCACCACCAGGCGGAAGCCATCGGCATTCGGCTCGCAGTACACCGCGTCGTCGAAGTCCTTGGCATCTTCACCGTCGATGGTGACCAGCGGCGTGCTGCGCAGGTCGACGCGGTCGCCGATCATCGCCGGCTCGACCACCAGCGGCACCGAGGCGGCTTCGTCCAGCACCTCCTGCGGGAACTCGAACGGCAGCTCATGGCCGTGGATGGCGGTTTCCACCACCAGCGAAGCGGTCAGCTTGTCGCCGAGCACGGCAATGATGCGGCCGATCGGCGGACGGCGGCTGTCCGGTGCCTGGGTCAGTTCGCAGACCACCAGCTGGCCATCGCGCGCACCGCCGGTCTGGTCCGGCGGCACCTGCACGTTGCGCTGCACGCGCTTGTCGTCAGGCACCACGTAATTGATGCCCATCTCGACACTGAAACGGCCGATCAGGCGGGTCATGCCGCGCTCCAGCACGCGGGCGATGCTGCCTTCGCGGCGGCCACGGTGGTCGATGCCGGTCACGCGGGCCAGCACCTTGTCACCGTGCATGACCTTGCGCATTTCATACGGCGGCAGGAACAGGTCGTCGCCGCCCTCGACCGGACGCAGGAAACCGAATCCTTCCGGGTTGGCGATCACCACGCCGGTGACCAGGTTCAGGGTCTGGATCGGGGCGAAGCCGCCCCGGCGGTTCTGCACCAGCTGGCCATCGCGGACCATGGCGCCGAGCCGGCGCGACAGTGCTTCGGCACGGTCCGGGGCGGTCAGGCCCAGGCGTGCGCCCAGTTCCTCTGCCGTCTGCGGCCCCTCGCAACGCTCCAGCAGGGCCAGGATGGCCTCGCGGCTGGCGATGGGCTGTTCGTACTTCTCGGCTTCGCGGGCGGCATAGGGATCGTCGATCACCTTGCCGGCCGGCGGCAGCTTGCGGCCCGGGGCCGGGCCGGGGGCCGCGGCGTCGGCGCCTCGGGCCTTGCGGCCGCGCGGCGGTGCGCTGCCTTCATTCAATTCGGGAAACCAGCCCGGCAATGGCTTGCCCGGCTTGGTGGTGCGGGCTGCGCCCGCCTTGGCGCCCTTGTTCGGGGCCTGGCCGCGGGATGGCTTCCCGCCCTTGCTTGGTTTTTTGGTAGTCATCGCCCTACATGGTAGCCGCTGGCGGCGTGCAGAACGGGTCAGCGGTCGCCTTCAGGCGATCGTGTCAAAAATATTCAGGAAGTCGTTGACAGCCTGCGGATTCATCTTCACAATTGCGCCTCTGGAACGCCCAGGTGGCGGAATTGGTAGACGCACTAGTTTCAGGTACTAGCGGGTAAAACCGTGGAGGTTCGAGTCCTCTCCTGGGCACCAACGAAAAAACTCCTCGCTTCGGCGGGGATTTTTTTTGCCTGTGATCCGGCAGCGGGGTCGGCTCCCTTTCCAGAGGAAAGGGCTCTGACCCCAATCGAGTGGGATGGGGTCATAGCCCATCCCGCAGGCGAAACGGGGTCCACCCCCAGGCCCACAAAAAGTGTTGACACCCCCGTCACGGCACCCCATAATCTCGCTCCTCGACGCCCAGGTGGCGGAATTGGTAGACGCACTAGTTTCAGGTACTAGCGGGTAAAACCGTGGAGGTTCGAGTCCTCTCCTGGGCACCACGTCGAGAATGAGAAAAACCCGCGAAAGCGGGTTTTTTCATGCCCGGAATCCGGCATCAGAACAACGGCCGCAGCACCAGCTCCAGCCCGAGCAGCAGCAGGAACCCCAGGAAGCAGGCGCGGAATACCCGTGCGCTGATCCTCTGCCGGATCAGTTGCCCCAGCCACATGCCCAGCAACGCCGGCAGCACGGCCAGTGCACTCAGGCCCAGTTGCTGGATACCGAATGCACCGTGCAGCACCAGCCCGGCGGTCAGCGATATCGTCGACACGGTGAACGCCAGCCCCAGCGCCTGCACCAGTTCGTCGCGCTGCAGCCCGAGCGACTGCAGGTACGGCACTGCCGGCATCACGAACACGCCGGTGGCCCCGGTCACCACGCCCGACAGTGCCCCCACCAGCGGCCCCAGCCAGCGCTCGCGACGCTGCGGCACGCGGAACACCGGCGCAAGCAGCGCATAGGCGGCATAGACCACCAGCGCCACGCCGAGTGCAATGCGCGATGCGGTGCGATCGACCCGCACCAGCAGCGCCGCTGAACCCAGCGTCACCCCCACCACCGCCAGCATCATCGGCCACAGTCGGCGCACGATGCGACCCAGCGACGGTCCGGACAACAGCTGCCATGCATTGGTGACGAAGGTCGGAATGAACAGCATCGACGCCGCCGCCACCGGTGACAGGGTGCTGCCCAGCAGGCCCATCGCCACCGTCGGCAACCCCATCCCTGTCACGCCCTTGACCACGCCGGCCAGCACGAACACCACCACCAGCAACAGATAGAAGTACGTCGATTCATTCATGCCGTCATTGGATCGGGCCGCCGCCAGGCGCACAATGCGGTCTTCCCGGCCTCGCCTTCGGCTGATCCGAAGGCTCAGCCGTTGCGATGAGGGCACCCCCATGCGGATGGATATCGCCGACCTGCGCCTGTTCCTTGCGATCGCCGAGGCCGGCAGCATCACGGCCGGCGCAGCGCAGGCGAACCTGGCGCTGGCTTCGGCCAGCGAGCGCCTGCGCACGATCGAAGCGGACGCCGGCACCGCGCTGTTGAACCGGCATCCGCGCGGCGTCAGCCTCACCGAAGCCGGTGCCGCCCTCGCCCACCATGCACGCCTGATCCTGCAGCAGCAGGCGCAGCTGCGCGGTGAACTGCAGGCGTTCGCGCAGGGTGCTCGCGGCACGCTGCACCTGTATGCCAACACCGCCGCGCTGACCAACTACCTGCCCTCGCGGCTCGCGCCGTGGCTGGCCGAGCGCCCACGCCTGCACGTGGAACTGCTGGAGCGCACCAGCCCCGAGGTCGTGCGTGCGATCAACGCGGGCCAGGCCGAGGCCGGCATCATCAGTGATGCGGTCGACGCTGCCGGCCTGCAGCAACACGTGGTCGCCGAAGATCCCCTGGTGATGCTGCTGCCGGCCGACCACCGCTTCGCGACCCGGCGCAGCCTGGCTTTTGCCGAGGTTGCCGGCGAGACCTTCGTTGCCCTGGCCGAGGGCAATGCACTGCAGACCTACATCGAAGACCAGGCGCGCGACATCGGGCGCCGCCTGGACGTGCGCATCCGCATGAAGACCTTCGAAGGCGTGTGCATCATGGTCGGCCACGGCATCGGCGTCGGCATCGTGCCGCGGACCATCGCCCGACAGCATCGGCGCAGCACGCACACCGTCGCCGTAGCGCTCTCCGATGCATGGGCACAACGCCGCCTGTGCGCCTGTTTTGCCGGGTGGGCGCAGCTGTCACCGGCGATGCGCAGCCTGCTGCTGCACCTGGGCGTGCAGTCGCAGAAAAAAGCGTGAAATGTTGTTGACACCTCTGCTGTGGTCCCGCACAATTCACCTCCTGAGTCGCCCAGGTGGCGGAATTGGTAGACGCACTAGTTTCAGGTACTAGCGGGTAAAACCGTGGAGGTTCGAGTCCTCTCCTGGGCACCACGACTCAAGATGATCAAACCCGCGAAAGCGGGTTTTTTCGTTTCCGGGGCCTGGGAATCCACACGCCCCGAGATCGATCCACGCATGGCGTGGATCCACCAAAAGAAAAACCCCGCCTTGCGGCGGGGTTTCTGCGTTTCAACGGCACGGATCGATCAATGCCCACCGGCCGAAGCGGCACCGGCACCCGCCCCAAACGGCGGCTTGGCCAGCCACAGGAAGGTGATGATCGCCAGGAAGATCCAGCCGAGCAGGAAGAAGATGTCATTGAAGCCCATCTGCGACGCCTGGTGGTTGATCATGTTGTTCAGTACCGCCGCACCGTGCTGCAGGTCGCCCTGCCCCATCGCGGTGACCTGGTCCTGCATGCCGGGCTGATAGGCCGAGATGTGTTCGGTCAGGTCGGCATGGTGCACCTGGGTACGCCGCGCCCACAGCCACGTCGTCAGCGAGGCCGCGAAGCTGCCGCCCAGCGTACGCAGGAACGTGGCCAGGCCCGAGCCCGCGGCGATCTCGCGCCCATCCAGGTCCGACAGCAGGATCTGCAGCACCGGCATGAAGAACAGTGCCACGCCGATGCCCATGATCAGCTGCACGCCGGCCACGTGCATGTAGTCCACCTGCAGGTTGAAGTTCGAGCGCAGGAAACTGGTCATCGACAGCACGATGAAGGCGATCGTGGCCAGCATGCGCATGTCGAAGCGCGACGCATACTTGCCCACGAACGGGGTCATGATCACCGGCAGGATGCCGATCGGCGCCGTTGCCAGGCCCGCCCAGATCGCGGTGTAGCCCATGTCACGCTGCAGCCACTGCGGGATCAGCAGCGCCACGCTGAAGAACGCCGCGTAGGCCACCACCATCGCCAGCGTGCCGGCGCGGAAGTTGCGGTGCCGGAACAGCTTCAGGTCGACAATCGGATCCTTGTCGGTCAGCTCCCAGATCAGGAATACCGTCAGCGTCACCACGGCCACGCAGGCCAGCACCACGATCTTCATCGACGAGAACCAGTCCTCGTCGTTGCCCAGGTCGAGCACCAGCTGCAAGGCACCGACACCGATCACCAGGGTGACCAGGCCGACGTAGTCCATCTTCGGCTTCTCGATCTGCTCCGGGCGCCCCTTCAGCTGGTTGCCCACCACCAGCGCAGCGAAGATGCCCAGCGGCACGTTGATCAGGAAGATCCATTCCCAGCTGTAGTTGTCGGTGATCCAGCCACCGAGGATCGGCCCGCAGATCGGCGCCACCACCGTGATCATCGCCAGCAGCGCCAGCGCCTGCCCGCGCTTCTCGCGCGGATAGATCGAGACCAGCAGCGACTGCGTGATCGGGTACATCGGGCCGGCCACGAAGCCCTGCAGCGCACGCGACAGCACCAGCATGCCCATGCTCTGCGCCAGGCCGCACAGCAGCGAGGTGATGACGAAGGCCAGCGTGGCCCAGACGAACAGCTTGCGTTCGCCGAAGCGGCGGCTGAGCCAGCCGGTCAGCGGCAGCGCGATGGCCGTGCTGACCGCGAACGAGGTGATCACCCAGGTCGCCTGCTGCGAGCTGGCCCCCAGGTTGCCGGCGATGGTCGGCAGCGAAACGTTGGCGATGGTGGTGTCGAGCACCTGCATGAACGACGCCATCGCCAGGCCCACGGTGCACAGGGCCACGCTGGGCGGCAGGAACCCGGAGGCCGCACCCGGCGCCGCCGGTGCACCCGGAGCGCCGGGTGCGGCTGGAGCTTGTGCGGACATGGCGACCTCAGCCCACCTTTGCCTGTTGCTGCGGCAGGTTGCCCTGGATGATCGTGTGGATCACCTCGTCGGCATCATGCAGCTGCTTGGCGTACACGTCGGTATCGAACACGGTGCCCTTGGCCGGGGCGCTGGGCAGCACTTCGCCCTTCTGGTCGCGCAGGCTCACTTCGGCCTTCATCGACAGGCCGATGCGCAGCGGGTGCTCGGCCAGCTGCTTGGCATCGATGGCGATGCGCACCGGCACGCGCTGCACGATCTTGATCCAGTTGCCGCTGGCGTTCTGCGCCGGCAGCAGCGAGAACGCCGAGCCGGTACCCAGGCCCAGGCTCTGGATGCGGCCCTTGTACTTCACGTCACCCGCGTACAGGTCCGACTTCAGCTCCACTTCCTGGCCCAGGCGCATGTGGCGCAGCTGGGTTTCCTTGAAGTTGGCCTCGACCCACATCTGCTCGGTCGGCACCACCGCCATCAGCGCATTGCCCGGCTGCACGCGCTGGCCGACCTGCACCGAACGACGGGCAACATAGCCGGTGACCGGCGCGACGATGCCGGCGCGGGCGTTGTTGAGGAAGGCCTGGCGCAGCTGCGCGGCGGCCGCCTGCACATCCGGCTGGGTGGCGATCACGGTGTCGTCGACCAGCGCGCGGTTGCGCTCGACGGTCTCGCGCGAACCGGCCACGGCCGCTTCGGCAGCGGCCAGCTCGTCACGGGCGTGGGCCAGTTCTTCGTTGGAGATGGCGCCGGTGGCGGCCAGGTCCTTGCGGCGGGCGAAGTCTTCGCGCACGCGCTTCAGGGTCACCTGGCGGGCATTCAAGTCCGCCTGCGCGCCTTCCACGCTGCGGTACAGGCCACGGGTCTGGCGCACGGTCTTGGCCAGGTTGGCCTCGGCCTGCTGCAGCGCCACCGAGGTGTCGGACGGGTCCAGCTGCACCAGCAGCTGGCCGCGCTCCACGCGCATGCCGTCATCGGCGTTGATGGCGACCACGGTACCGGCCACCAGCGGGGTGATCTGCACCAGGTTGCCCTGCACGTAGGCATCGTCGGTTTCTTCGAACCAACGGCCGAACATGAAGTACCACAGCGCCAGTGCGGCAAGCAGCAGCACGACGATCACGAACAGGCCGCGCAGCAGGTTGCCGCGGCGGTTGGGGGCGGCCGGGGCCGCAGTGTCTTGGGTCTGGCTCATGGCGGAAGTCTTCAGGAATGCGAGGATTCGGAACGGGAGGCGATCGGGGCGCGGTCGGCGTCAGTGGGCACGAAACCACCGCCCAGCGCCTTGCTCAGGCGCACCGACGTCTGTACCTGCTGCGACTGCAGGCCGGCCAGCTGCTGTTGCGACTGCAGCAGGGTGGACTGCGCGCTCAGAACGTCCAGGTAGCTGCCGATGCCGGCACGGTAGCGCTGCTGGGCCAGGTCGAAGGCAGCGCGTGCGGTGTCCACCGCCTGCTGCTGCGACTGCGCCTGCTGTGCCAGCGAGCGCACCGCGTTGACCTGGTCGGCCACATCGCGCAGCGCATCGAGCACGGTCTGGTTGTAGTTGGCCACCGCCAGGTCGTACTGCGCGTCGGTGTTGGCCAGGTTGGCGCGCAGCTTGCCACCTTCGAAAATCGGCAGGCTCAGCGCCGGGCCGATGTAGGCGAAGGTGGAGCTGCTCTTCAGCAGGTCGCCCACGTTCGGGGCGACCACGCCAGCCAGCGCGGTCAGGTTGAAGCTTGGGTAGAACTTGGTCTTGGCGACCTTGATCTGCTTGTCGGCCGCTTCAACGCGCCAGCGTGCGGCCACGATGTCGGGTCGACGGCCCAGCAGTTCGCTGGGCAGCACGCCTGGCAGCTGCAGCGCCAGCGGGTTCAGCGGCTGCGGGCGCTGGATCGACAGGCCGCGGTCCGGACCCTTGCCGACCAGCGCGGCCAGCGCGGTGCGCGCCGCATCGATGCGCTGCTGCGCAGCCTGCACCTGCTGCTGGGCGGCCGGCACGCGGGCCTCGGCCTGGCGCACCTGCAGGTCACTGTCGATGCCGGCGCGGCGGCGCTGGCGGGTCAGTTCCAGTGACTTCTGCGAGCGGCCCAGCTCTTCCTCGGCCACGTCGTTGAGCTGCCACCCGTAGGCCAGGTCGGCATAGGCCTGGGTGATGCCGGTGGACAGGTTCAGGCGCGCGGCCTGCGCTTCAACGGTGGCGGCGTGCGCGCCGTCCACCGCCGCTTCCCAGGCGGCACGCTTGCCGCCCCACAGGTCCACGCCGTAGCTGAAGTCGAAGGCGACCTGGCTGCTGCCGCCATAGCGGCCGCCCATCTCGCTGCCGACCATCGACTCGGGCAGGCGCAGGCCGGTGTAGCCGCCGGATACCGACAGGCTGGGCAGCTCGTCGGCGCGCGCGGTACCGACCTGGGCCTGGGCCTGGCGCAGGCGCGCGTCGGCGGCGTCCAGGCTCGGATGACCGGCCAGGCCTTCGGCGACCAGTGCGTCCAGCTGCGCATCGCCCAGTGCCTTCCACCAGTCCTGCGCCGGGAAGCCGGTGGCGCTCAGGTCGGTGTCGGCCAGGGTGCGTTCGCTGTGCAGGCTGTCCACGTCAAGCACGTGGCCCTGCGGGTTGAGGCCACGACTGCTTGCGCAGGCGGCCAGGGCCAGCGCCAGCGCTGACACCAGCAGCGCGCGCCCGGACCGGCGGAAAGTGGAATGCGGGATCGGGTTCATGGGGTCGTCAGTGAATCGCGGATTCGGGTAAGGAGGGACAGCAGCAGCGTGCGCTCGTCGGCGGAAAGATCACGCAGCGCGTAATCCATCACCGCGTCGCCGCGCAGCTTCAGCCGCGCCCACAACGCACGGCCTTCATCGGTCAGTACGATCTGCAGCGCCCGCCGGTCCTGCGCATGCGCCTCGCGGCGGACGCAGCCCAGCGCCTCCAGCTTGTCCAGCAGGCGAGTCACCGCGCTGGGCACCTGGTCGATGGCCTGGGCCAGTTCGTTGGCGGTGCAGGGCGCCATGTGGGAAAGCACCTTCAACCCGATGTAATGGGTGAAGCCGATTCCCAGGTCTTCTTCCGCCATGGACGCGTCGAGCTGGCGCACCAGGCCGTCGCGCACCTGGCGCAGCAGCAGGCCGAAGCTGGGGGGAGTGGTTGCAGGACAGATCATGGGGGAGCATTCTCTTCCAAAAAAAATATTTCTCAATGGAAATATTCGATCTGGCATCGAATGCTGTGTTGCAGCAGCGGGCTCGATCAGTGAAGGCGCCTACCTTAATGATCTGGTCAGGTGGCCCGGTAGTACAATCCAGCCAATGGATGTCACATTTCAGCCAGCGGACATGATGAACAAGGCAGAAATTCAGGTTCCCAAGCGCCTGCTCAGGGATGAGGCACTGGACTGGTTCGAGCGCAACGACGGCCCGCCGGTCATCGCCTTCCGCTTCGACAGCCAGCAGGGCCTGGCCCGTGAGGTCGACTGGCACCACCACGAGCGCGCCCAGCTGATCTGCGTCGAACGCGGCCTGCTGACCACCCGCACCTCGCATGGCACCTGGTCGCTGGCGCCGGGCTCGGCTGGCTGGATGCCGCCGCTGGAGCCCCATACGGTCACGCTCGACGGCCCGCTGCGCGGCTGGGGCATGGCATTGGCCGCGCCTGCCTGCGCCACCCTGCCTGCCGATCCGTGCGTGCTGGGACTGTCCAAACTGGCGCAGGCGCTGGCCGACCGCATCTGCGATTGGCCGCTGGGCGATCCCACCACGCCCGAGCGCCAGCACATCATCGACGTGCTGCTGGACGAGATCCGCGCCGCGCCGCGCCAGCGCATGCACCTGCCGATGCCGCACGACCGGCGCCTGCTGAAGATCGCCTCGCAGCTGCTGGCCGATCCGTCCGATGAACGCAGCCTGGCCGAATGGGCGCATTGGGCCGGCCTGTCGCCGCGCAGCCTGACCCGCCACTTCCGCGATGAGACCACGCTCAGCTTCGCCCAGTGGCGGCAGCAGGCGCGCCTGGCCGAGGCCCTGCGCCAGCTGACCGACGGCCGCAGCGTGGCCGACATCGCCCATGCGCTGGGCTTCAGCAGCGCCAGCGCCTTCGTCACCGTGTTCCGCCGCCACTTCGGGCTGCCCCCCGGGCGCTACCTGGCGCGGGCCGGGCACGGCCTGGAAACCGGGCTGGACCCTGCACGCGGCTTGGCATCCCCCGCCGCATCCGGATAATCACAGGATTGCGAGCGGCGACCGCCGTCGCCGCCTCCCGACAACAGGTAACAACGCCGCATGACCGAACTTGCCCGCCCCGTGTTCCACGGATTCGAACAACTGCCGCTGCGCGAGTACGCCGAGCGCGCCTACCTCGACTACTCGATGTATGTGGTCCTGGACCGCGCCCTGCCGTTCATCGGCGACGGCCTGAAGCCGGTGCAGCGCCGCATCATCTATTCGATGAGCGAGCTGGGCCTGAATGCCGCGTCCAAGCCGAAGAAGTCCGCGCGCACCGTCGGTGACGTCATCGGTAAATACCACCCGCACGGCGACAGCGCGTGCTACGAGGCGCTGGTGCTGATGGCGCAGCCGTTCTCGTACCGCTACCCGCTGATCGAAGGCCAGGGCAACTTCGGCTCCAGCGACGACCCGAAGTCGTTCGCAGCGATGCGTTACACCGAATCCAAGCTGACCCCGATCGCCGAAGTGCTGCTGGGCGAACTGGGCCAGGGCACCACCGACTGGGCACCGAATTTCGACGGTACCCTGCAGGAGCCGACCTGGATGCCAGCACGGCTGCCGCACCTGCTGCTCAACGGTACCACCGGCATCGCCGTGGGCATGGCCACCGACGTGCCGCCGCACAATCTCAACGAGATCGTCAGCGCACTGCTGCACCTGCTGGACAACCCCGATGCCAGCGTGCGCGACCTGTGCGAACACGTGCAGGGCCCGGACTACCCGTCCAGCGCCGAGATCATCACCTCGGCCAACGACCTGCGGACCATCTACGAGACCGGCAACGGCAGCGTGCGTGCGCGTGCGACCTTCACCAAGGAAGCCAGCAACATCGTGGTCACCGCCCTGCCGTTCCAGGTGTCGCCGTCGAAGGTGATCGAGCAGATCGCCGCACAGATGCGCGCCAAGAAGCTGCCGTGGCTGGAGGACATCCGCGATGAGTCCGACCACGCCAACCCGGTGCGCGTGGTGCTGGTGCCGCGTTCCAACCGCGTCGACGCCGACCAGCTGATGGGCCACCTGTTCGCGACCACGGACCTGGAGCGCAGCTACCGCGTCAACCTCAACGTGATCGGGCTGGATGGGCGTCCGCAGGTGAAGAACCTGAAGATGCTGCTCAGCGAATGGCTGATCTTCCGCAGCAACACCGTGACCCGCCGCCTGCAGCACCGCCTGCAGAAGGTCGAGCGCCGCCTCCACCTGCTGGAAGGCCTGCTGGTCGCCTTCCTCAACCTGGACGAGGTGATCCACATCATCCGGACCGAGGACGAACCGAAGGCCGCACTGATCGCGCGCTTCGGCCTGTCCGAGGAACAGGCCGAGTACATCCTGGAAACCAAGCTGAAGCAGCTGGCCCGCCTGGAGGAGATGAAGATCCGCGGCGAGCAGGACGAACTGGCCAAGGAGCGCGAGAAGATCCTCGGCATCCTCGACAGCAAGGCCAAGCTGAAGAAACTGATCCGCGACGAACTGACCGCCGACGCCAAGAAGTTCGGCGACGCACGCCGTTCGCCGCTGGTGCAGCGCCAGGCCGCGCAGGCGATCGACGAGACCGAGCTGGTGCCGAGCGAGCCGATGACCGTGGTGCTGTCGGAGAAGGGCTGGATCCGCGCCGCCAAGGGCCACGACGTCGATGCATCGGCCCTGTCCTACCGCGAAGGCGACGGACTGCAGGGCGCGGTGCGCGCGCGCAGCACCCAGCAGGTCGCGTTCCTCGACAGCGAGGGCCGCGCCTACTCGACGCCGGTGCACACCCTGCCCTCCGCACGAGGCAATGGCGAACCGCTGACCGGCCGCTTCTCGCCGGCGCCGGGCACCAGCTTCGTGACCCTGGCCAGCGCCGAGCCGGACACCCGCTTCGTGCTGGCCTCCAGCCATGGTTACGGCTTCGTCACCCGCTTCGAGAACCTGATCGGCCGCAACAAGGCCGGCAAGGCGATGCTGAACCTGTCGGCGGGCTCGTCGGTGCTGACCCCGTCGGTGGTCGCCAACGTCGCCACCGACCGCATCGTGGCGGTGACCAGTTCGGGCAACCTGCTGGCGATCGCCGCCAACGACCTGCCGGAACTGGACAAGGGCAAGGGCAACAAGATCATCGAGATCCCGAAGGCCAAGCTCGCCACCGAACGCGTGGTCGCCATCGTGGCGATCAGCCCGGGGCAGACCCTGCAGGTGCGCAGCGGCCAGCGCACGATGGGCCTGAAGTTCAACGAGCTCGACGCCTATCTCGGCGCCCGCGCCACCCGCGGCCACCTGCTGCCGCGCGGCTGGCAGAAGGTGGAAGGGCTGTCGGTGGAGTGAGGGCTTGGGGTCGGATCCCGTTCCAACGGAACGGGCTCTGACCCCGGACTATCGCTCCTGGCAGGTGTCAGCCTTGGTTGGCACGCTGTGACGGACGTCAGGCACGAAAAAGCCGGGGCATTCCCCGGCTTTTTCGTTGTCGGCTGGCGGGCGGTGGAGCGGCTGGCGGGCGAAGGCGGGCTCGCGGTGCTCCGGTGCTGGCGGGCGACAGAACGCTGTGCTTCTGGTAGAGCCGACCGCTGGTCGGCTGCCTTTGGCTCCTGGTAGAGCCGACCGCTGGTCGGCTGCTTCCCGCTTCAGGTAGAGCCGACTGTTAGTCGGCTGCTCCAGCGAAAACCAGCCGACCAGCGGTCGGCTCTACCGGAAGGCAGCCGAGCATTGGTTCGGCTCTACCGAAAAGAGCGGTGCCGGCTCAGTGCGCCGGGGCGCCGCTGCCGTCGATCTTGCTCAGCTGGTACAGCTCCAGGCCGATGCGCTTGATCAGGCCCAGCTGCTGTTCCAGCCACCAGGCGTGGTCTTCTTCGGTGTCCTTCAGCTGCGCCAGCAGAATGTCGCGGCTCACGTAGTCACCCTTCTCCTCGCACAGCTTCATGCCGGCGGCGAGATTGTTCCGAACGGCGTATTCAGTATCGAGATCCTTCTGCAGCATCTCCTCCACGGTCTTGCCGGGCTCGGTGGCATGCGGGCGCATGTCCGGGTCGCCGCCCAGGAACAGGATCCGGCGCAGCAGCGCATCGGCATGCTGGGTTTCCTCTTCCATCTCGTGGTTCAGGCGCTCGTACAGCGCGAACAGGCCCTGGTCCTCATAGCGGCGGGAATGGATGAAGTACTGGTCGCGCGCAGCAAGCTCGCCGCGCAGCAGTTCCTTCAGGCAGGCGATGACGTCCGGGTTGCCTTTCATGGGGGGGCTCCTGTGAATCGATGCGGCATAGGGTGACGCATTTCCGGCGACGGTGATCTAATCGGAATCAGTCGCAGTTGCGCCTGCGGCTACAATCGGCCCACGAGTTCGGAAAGGACGTGCGATGCGACGTACATGGCGTTGGATGCTGGGCGTAGTGATCGCCATCGTGCTGATCACCGCACTGGTCCTGTGGCTGCTGCTGCGCGGCAGCCTGGCCGACCTGGACGGCGAGCATCCACTGCCGGGCCTGGCCAAGCCGGTCACCATCGAGCGCGATGGGCTGGGCGTGGTCACCATCACGGCCGGTAGCCAGACCGATGCGATGCGCGCGCTGGGCCGCGTGCATGCGCAGGAGCGCTATTTCGAGATGGACCTGATGCGCCGCAGTGCCGCTGGCGAGCTGTCGGCGCTGTTCGGGCCGAAGGCCATCGACGCCGACAAGCGCATGCGCGTGCACCGGCTGCGTGCACGCACCGAGGCGAATCTGCAGGCCGCACTGGGCGACAACGGCGCGGCCGTGCGCGCCTACGTGGATGGCGTCAACGAGGGCCTGGCCGGTCTCTCCGTGCGCCCGTGGGCCTATCTGCTGCTGCGGCAGTCACCGCAGCCCTGGCAGGCCAGCGACAGCGTGCTGGCCGGGCTGGCCATGTATGCCGACCTGCAGGATCCCGGCAACCAGACCGAACTTGCGCTCAGCCGCATCCGCACGGTGGTGCCGCCGGCACTGTACGCGCTGATCGCCCACGACGGCACCGAATGGGATGCACCGCTGTTCGGCGAACCCACCGGCAACGCCGCCCTGCCCGATGCCAGCCAGCTCGACCTGCGCACATTGAAGGGAAAATCCGGCACCGCGCAGGAAGAGGTGGACGCCGTCGGCAGCAACAACTTCGCGGTGGCCGGAGCGCTTACCGCCGACGGTCGCGCGATCGTCGCCGACGACATGCACCTGGGCCTGCGCGCGCCGGGCCTGTGGTTCCGCGTGCGCCTGCGCTACCCCGACCCACAGGCCGCTGGCGGCCAGGTCGACGTCACCGGTTTCTCGCTGCCGGGCCTGCCGGCCGTGATCGTCGGCAGCAACGGACACGTCGCCTGGGGTTTCACCAACAGCTACATCGACACCGCGGACTACCGCACTGAACCGGCCAACGCCACGGTGACCGTGCATGAAGAACGCATCGCCGTGGCCGGCCAGGCCGATGTGCTGTTCCCGGTACGCGAAACCGCCTGGGGGCCGATCCTGCATACCCATGCCGATGGCAGCGGCGACGCGCTGCGCTGGGTCGCCCACCTGCCCGGTGCGGTGCGCCTGGACTTCGGTGACCTGGCCCGTGCCGGTGACCTGGACGCTGCCCTGCAGTTCGCCGACCGCGCCGGCATCCCCGCACAGAACCTGGTGGTCGGCGACCGCAGCGGACGCATCGCCTGGCGGCTGATCGGCGCCCGCCCGGATCGCGGTCCCGGTTGTGCGCCTGCGGGCTTCACCGCCGCCAGCAACCAGGACTGCGCCCCCTGGCCGATCCGCAGCGACGCCTCGCCGGCATTGATCGACCCACCCAACCATCGCCTGTGGACCGCCAACGGCCGCGTCCTCGACCGCGAGTCACTGGCCAATGTCGGCAACGGTGGATATGACCTGGGCGCCCGCGCGCGGCAGATCCGCGATCTGCTCGCCATCCAGGACCGCTTCGACGAGCACGACCTGCTGGCGATCCAGCTCGACGACCGCGCCGTGTTCCTGCAGCGCTGGTGGGCCCTGCTGCACGACGTCATCGAACGCAGTGACGACCCTGCCCTGAAGCGTTTGAAGGAGGCCAGCCATCAATGGGATGGCCGTGCCTCGGCCAGCTCGGTCAGCTACCGGGTGGTGCGTGAATTCCGCACGCAGGTGATGCAGACGTTGTCCGATGCACTGTTGGCACCCGCCAGCGCGCAACTGGGCGATGCCTACCTGGAGCCGCGCCTGGCACAGCTGGAAGGCGTGGCCTGGCCGATGCTGCAACAGCGTCCGGCCAACCTGCTGCCCCCGGCCTTCGACAGCTGGGATGCGCTGCTGATCGACGCGGCACGCCGTACCGAAAGTGAGCTGGCCAAGCAGGGACCGCTGGCCAAGCGCAGCTGGGGCGAACGCAACACGGCGGCGATCTGTCACCCCATCGCACGGGCGCTGCCGGACATCGCCAAGCGCTGGCTGTGCATGCCGGCTGACCGCCTGCCCGGCGACCGCGACATGCCGCGCGTGCAGACGCCGAACTTCGGCGCCTCCGAACGCATGGTGGTTTCTCCGGGCCACGAGGCCGACGGCATCGTGCACATGCCCGGCGGCCAGAGCGGTCACCCGCTGTCACCGTACTGGGGCGCCGGCCACGAGGACTGGGTGCACGGGCGCCCGACACCGTTCCTGCCCGGCAAGGCGCAGCACACCATGACGCTGGTGCCAGCGCGGTAGTGCCGGCCGCTGGCCGGCATCCATGCAGGTGTATCCGGCATCATCAGGTTGCCGGCCAGCGGCCGGCACTACCGTTCGACGGTCAGCCCCTGCGGCGCTCGATCAGGTTCAGCAGTGGTCCGGTCATCGCCGTGGTCACCAGCGCCATGATCACCAGCACCGCAAACAGGCGGTCGCCGAGCAGGCCCAGTTCGTAACCCAGGTTGAGCACGATCAGCTCCATCAGGCCGCGGGTGTTCATCAGCGCGCCCAACCGCCACGCCTCGCGCGTGGGCATGCCGGCACTGCGCGCGGCACTGAAGGTGCCCAGCAGCTTGCCGGTCGTGGCCACCGCGATCACCACTACGCACAGCACGATGTCGCTGGCCTGCAGCGCATCGGCGCGCATGCGCAGCCCGGTCATGGCGAAGAACAACGGCAGCAGCAGCGTCACCGCGAACGGTTCGACGCGGGCCATCAACAGGTCACGCAGCTGCGCGTTGGACGACACCGCCACGCCTGCGGCAAACGCACCGAACAGCGCGTGGATGCCCAGCATCTCGGTGACCAGCGCACTGCCCAGCGACAGCAGCAGGATGCCGAGCAGCCAGCGTCCCTCACGCCCCGGCGCGACCTGCTGGCGGGCGAACCACGGCTTCACCAGCCCCAGCATCAGTGCCACGAACGCGACCACGCACAGCAGGTTGAGGCTGGCCGGCAACCAGCCGCCGGCCTGGGCAGCGGCCACGATCAATGCCAGCAGGCACCACGCGGTGGCATCGCCCAATGCTGCGCAGGCGATGGCGGTCTGACCCAGCGGCGTCTGCGTGATGCCGCGATCGGCAAGGATGCGCAGCAACACGGGGAAGGCGGTGATGCTCATCGAAATGCCGACGAACAGTGCGAATGCCGTGAAGCCCACCCCCTGTGGGCCATGCTGCGGATACAGCCAGATGGCCAGGGCGACGCCGAGCACGAACGGCACCGCGATGCCGGCATGGCTGACGGTAAACGCGAAACGCCGGCGTCCACGCAGTGCTGCCAGGTCCAGCTCGGCACCGGCCACCAGCAGGAACATCAGCACGCCCAGCTGGCTGAGCATGCCCAGCGGGCCCAGCGAACTGGCCGGGAACAGCGCACCCTGCAGCTGCGGCAGCAGGCTGCCGAGCACCAGCGGCCCCATCATCAGGCCGGCCGCCATCTCGCCGATCACCGCCGGCTGCCCCAGACGCTTGAGCAGCGCCCCCGCGCCCTTGGCCACCAGCAGCAGCACCAGCAGCTGCAGCAGGAACAGGCCCAGCGGTGACGCCAGGTGCTGCGCCCAGCTGCCTTCGGTGGCGGCCGTGGCACGCGCAACCGCTTCGGGCGCAGCCGGCCCGGCATAGCGGGCCAACAGCACGCCGGCCAGCAGAGGTACCACGGCCCAGCCCAGGTAGCGCCATCCCCACTTCATCTGCGGCGCCTGGCCCCCGTTCTGTACGTCCATGAACATTCCCCAATGTACGGGGGGCGATCATACAAAAAAGGGGACGGAGGGGATTAAGACGTTTGTGGCACATACGAGGTGCCCTCCTCCCTCCCCTTTCTCGCGCCTAGGCCAGTGCCTGCTCGTGCACTCCGGCGATCGCCCGGCCCGACGGATCCGCCGCCGCGGCAAAACTGGCGTCCCAGGCGATGGCCGCGGGCGACGAACAGGCGATCGACTTGCCCCCCGGCACGGTCTCGGCCGCTGCCCGGCTCGGGAAGAACTGCTCGAACAGGTGGCGGTAGTAGTACGCCTCCTTGGTCTGCGGCGGGTTGTGCGGGAAGCGCTTGTCGGCGGCCGCCAGTACACGGTCGCTCACCTGCGCCTCGGCATGGGCCTTCAGCCCATCGATCCAGCCATAGCCCACGCCATCGCTGAACTGTTCCTTCTGACGCCACAGGATGCTGTCCGGCAGGTAGCCATCGAACGCCTCGCGCAGCACGGCCTTCTCGATGCGACGGCCGCCAAAACCGGCACCGACCATCTTGTGCGCGGCATCGAAGCGCATCGCCACGTCAAGGAACTCACGGTCGAGGAACGGCACGCGCGGTTCCACGCCCCAGGCCATCATCGACTTGTTGGCACGCAGGCAATCGTAGTTGTGCAGGGCGTCGAGCTTGCGTACCAGCTCATCGTGGAACTCACGCGCGTCCGGCGCCTTGTGGAAGTACAGGTAGCCACCGAAGATCTCGTCGCTGCCCTCGCCGGACAGCACCATCTTCACTCCCATCGCCTTGATCCGTCGCGCCAGCAGGAACATCGGCGTCGATGCACGGATGGTGGTGACGTCGTAGGTTTCGATGTGGCGGATCACCTCCGGCAGCGCATCGAGGCCTTCCTCGAACGTGTACTCGAAGCCGTGATGCACGGTGCCCAGTGCTTCGGCGGCGATCGCGGCGGCAGCCAGGTCGGGCGAGCCCTTCAATCCGATCGCGAACGAGTGCAGCCGCGGCCACCAGGCTTCGGTCTGCCCGCCATCCTCGATGCGGCGACGCGCATAGCGTGCGGCCACCGCCGCCACCAGCGACGAGTCCAGGCCACCGGACAGCAGCACGCCGTACGGCACATCGCTCATCAGCTGGCGTTCCACCGCATGCTCGAACGCCTGGCGCAGTTCGGCCAGGTCGGCCTGGCGGCCCTGCACGCCGGCATAGTCGCGCCACGGTTGCTGGTAGTAGCGCACCAGCTCTCCACTGGCACTGTCGAAATAGTGGCCCGGCGGGAACTGCGCGACATCGGCACAGGTATCGACCAGCGCCTTCATTTCCGAGGCCACGCGCAGGCGGCCCTGGGCATCATGGCCCCAGTACAACGGCACCACGCCGACCGGGTCGCGCGCCACCAGTACACGCCCACTGTCGCGGTCCCACAGCGCGAACGCGAAGATGCCATTGAGCTGTTCCAGCCACTGCGCCGGCGAAGCGCCCTGGCGATACAGCGCGTTGATCACCTCGCAGTCCGACCCGGTCTGGAAGTCGTAGGCGGCGGTCAGCGCCGCCTTCAATGCCTGGTGGTTGTAGATCTCACCGTTCACCGCCAGTGCCAGCTGGCCGTCGGCCGACAGCAGCGGCTGCGAACCACCGGCCGGGTCGACAATGGCCAGCCGTTCGTGGACCAGCAGCGCGCCTTCGTCGAGATACACGCCGCTCCAGTCCGGGCCGCGGTGGCGCTGGCGCTGCGACAGTTCCAGCGCATGGCGGCGCAGGGCCGGAAGGTCGTCACCGGCCTGCAGGCCGAAGATTCCGAAGATCGAACACATGGGGGAGCTCCTGTTGGGGGAATTTCACGGGTGGGAGGTGTTCGACCGGCCATCCAGGCCCGGGCAGGCTGCGCCCGGGCACAAAAAAACCCGCATCGACCGATGCGGGTTTTCTGGTGTCCGGGCGTGTGTTGCTGTCTATCTACCCAGGGCGCAGTCCCGCATCGGCCGCGCACGATTATTCGCGCGCAGATTATTGCGGTTGTTGTTGACGGCGGCGGCCAGGCGGATCGACATGGCATCGACCCTACCCCGCTTTCCGGCGCAGCGCAACCGTTGCATTGGCAACCAGGTGAAGGTGTGCCGACCAACGGTCGGCGCCCAGCAGTCGGCGCCCACAGGGGTGGCGCCGGGCCGTGCCCGGCGCCATGCCTCACACCAGCAGCCGTTCCACCAGCCGCTGGTACAGCCCCGGCAGTGCTTCCAGATCGTCCACGCGCACGTTCTCGTCCACCTGGTGGATGCTGGCGTTGACCGGCCCCACTTCGATGCACTGCGCACCCAGCGGCGCTATGAAGCGTGCATCGGACGTGCCGCCGCCGGTACTTTCTTCCGGCGCACGGCCGATGTGCTCGGCCAGCACCGCCCGCGCGGTGGCGCGCAGCGTGCCCTCCGGGGTGTAGAACGGCTCGCCGCTGCGATGCCACTTCAGCGCGTACTGCAGGCCGTGCCGGTCCAGCAGAGCGGTGATCTCCGCTTCCAGCTTCGGCGCATCCCAGTGCGGGTTGTAGCGGATGTTGAAATCCACTTCGAGCTCGCCGGGAATCACGTTGTTGGCACCGGTACCGGCGTGGATGTTGGAGATCTGCAGGCTGGTCGGCGGGAAACTCTCGTAGCCGTCATCCCAACGCCGCGCACTCAATTCGGCCAGAGCCGGCGCCGCCTGGTGAATCGGGTTGCGCGCCTTTTCCGGATACGCCACATGGCCTTGCACGCCCTGCACGCGCAGCTTGGCCGACAGGCTGCCACGACGCCCCACGCGCAGCAGGTCACCGAGCGTCGCGGTCGACGACGGCTCGCCGGTGATGCACCAGTCGATGCGTTGGCCGCGTTCGGCGAACAGCCGCGCGACGTGGCGCACGCCATCAATGGCATCGCCCTCCTCGTCACTGGTCAGCAGCACCGCCAGCGTGCCGGGGTGATCGGGGTGCGCGGCGACGAACTGCTCGGCGGCCACCACGAATGCCGCCACGCTGCCCTTCATGTCGGCGGTACCACGGCCATACAGCACGCCGTCACGGACCTGCGGCGTGAACGGGTCGCTGGTCCAGGCCTCGCGCGGGCCCGTCGGCACCACGTCGGTATGGCCCAGCAGCACCAGTACCGGCGCGCCCTGGCCATGGGTCGCCCACAGATTGTCGACCTCGCCCAGCCGCAGGTGATCGCACTGGAACCCGGCCTGCTCCAGGCGCGCCGCCAGCAGTGCCTGGCAGCCAGCATCGTCCGGCGTCACCGAGGGCCGTGCGACCAGCTCGCAGGTCAGGTCGAGGACCGCGCTCATGCGTCACCGACGCCGAAGCGGGCCTTGAAGCCGTTGTCACTGAAGCCCTGGCTGACCGCGCCGTCGGTAGTGACCACCAGCGGGCGCTTGATCAACTGCGGGTACTCGCGCAGCAGCAGCTTCCATTCGGCCTCGGAGTCCGCGGCCTTGCGGTTGTCCGGCAGCTGCCGCCAGGTAGTGGAGGACCTGTTGACCATCGCGGCCAGCCCACCCAGCTGCGCGGCCCACGCCAGCAGCATTTCCGGGCTGGGTTTGTTGTCGCGGTAGTCGATGAAGGTGTACGGCACGCCGAAGCGGTCTAGCCACTTGGTCGCCTTCTTGCAGGTATCGCAGTTCTTCAAACCGTAGACAGTGGTGCTCATGGCCATCTGTGATGCTGGAAAACAGAGGGCCAGAATCTCACAACAGGCGCTCGGACACGACCCGGAACGGCACCTGCGGCAGCCGGAAGGCCAGCCCCTCGTGCAACGCCACGCCCATGGCCTGCAGCCGCGGGCACTGCGGCTCGCCGTCCAGCCGCAACGGTTGCAGGTGGGCGATTTCCACCGGCAGCGCGATGCGGGTGCTGGCCCAGCGGTGATCACAGGTCCGGGCGATGGCCTGGTCCTGGCAGGTCAGGAAGCGCAGCAGGGCCTGATGGCCGCCGAAGGCCGCCGCCCACCCGGCATCGTCCCAGCCCGGAGTCGCCTGCCACTGCAGGTGCAGCGCTGGCGCGCTGCCCTGCCCGCCTTCGACCACGGTGTGCCCACCGCCATCGGCGCGCACCACATGCGTGAAGCGCGTGGACAGATGCGGCTGCATGGCATCGCTGAAGGCGCGCGCGCCGGCGACGAAGGCCAGCTGGTCCATCACGTTGCGATCGAACAGCACCACCGGCGTCCCGTCCGGATCATCGTCACGGCGCAGGTACCAGCGCCAGTTGCTCTGCCTGGGCGACGGCATCAGCGAGCGCAGCGGCCCGGCCAGCGCCGGCCCGAAATGGCCGTGCCGGTAGCTGAGGATGGTGTAGGGCGTGCGTCCGGCATGGACCACGTAGTGATGGCCGGGTGGTGGCATCGGCGCGTGGCGCACGTCGACCCACCAGCTGACGTAGACCACGTCGCGCACATCGCTGGCCAGCGCCGGCATCGGCCAGCGCCGCGACAGCGCGCGGCGCAGCCGGGTCCAGCGCGGAGCGTGCAGCAGGCGCGGCAGCATCCGCCCGAACAGGGTGCCGGACGGATGGCGGTAGATCGCGGACGGCGCCAGATCCTCCGGCGCAGTCATCTTCAGTCGGCCAGGCCGCGCAGCAGGTCGTTGACGCTGGTCTTGCTGCGGGTCCTGGCATCAACCTGCTTGACGATCACCGCGCAGTACAGCGAATGGGTACCGTCCTTGCTCGGCAGCGAGCCGGACACCACCACGCTGTACGGCGGAATGTAGCCGTAGCTGATCTCACCGGTGGCGCGGTTGTAGATGCGGGTGCTCTGGCTGAGGAACACGCCCATGCCGATCACGCTGTGGTGGCCGACCACCACGCCTTCCACCACTTCCGAGCGGGCACCGATGAAGCAGTGGTCCTCGATGATGGTCGGGCTGGCCTGCAGCGGCTCCAGCACGCCGCCGATGCCGGCGCCGCCGGACAGGTGGCAGTGCTGGCCGATCTGCGCGCAGGAACCGACGGTGGCCCAGGTGTCGACCATGGTGCCTTCGCCGACGTAGGCACCGATGTTGGTGAAGCTCGGCATCAGCACCACGTCCTTGCCGAAGTACGTGCCGCGGCGGGCAATCGCACCCGGCACCACGCGCACGCCGCCACGGCGGAACTTCGCTTCGTCATAGCCGGCGAAGCGCGATTCGACCTTGTCCCAGAACGGTGCCGGGCGTGCATCGACCACCGCCATGTCGTTGACGCGGAAATACAGCAGCACCGCCTTCTTCAGCCACTCGTTGACCTTCCAGCCGCCCTGGCCGTCCGGCTCGGCGACGCGGAATTCACCGCTCTCCAGGCCGTCGATCACGCGGTTGACCAGCGGCCTGGTCGAGCCTTCCAGCTCGTGCAGGGTCAGCGTCGCGCGGCGCTCGAAGGCGCTCTCGATGCCGAACTTCAGCTCTTCAACGCCCGGTGCCGACGGCTTGCGCAGCGACTTGCGGGCAATGGTTTCGGCGCGGACGGCTTCGGCGCTCTTGGCCGGCGCCGGCTTCTTCACAGCACGCTTCACCGCCGTCGTTTTCTTCGCCGGGGCCTTCACCGCAGCGGCCTTCTTCGGCGCAGGGGTCTTCTTCGCGGCCGGTGCGGCGGCAGCAGGTTTCCGGGCCGCTGCGCTCTTGGGGGTCGCGGCGGTCTTCTTGGCGGGCTTGGTGGCCATCAGGCGGGGTCTCCGGCGTTTCGATCAGGGTCCAGGCAGGCCAGCATCGCGTCATGCAGCTGCTGCCGGGCAGGTTCAGTCAGGGGGAGGTCGTGTTCGTCACTGATCACGAAGGTGTCTTCGGCGCGTTCGCCGAACGTGGCAATGCGCGCATCATGCACGCGCAGGCCCTGGTTGCGCAGCACGAACGCCACGTCGGCCAGCAGGCCGGGACGGTCGGGGGCGACCAGGGCAAAACGGGTCGCGCCCGGTTCATCGCGGAATTCGATGCGCGGCGCAAAACGGAAATGACGCAGCTGTCGCGGCACCACCCGGCGTGACGGCCGCAGCCGCGTCAGGTCGCCGCTCAGGGCCTCCCGCAGCGCCGCCTCCAGGTTGGCACTGCTGCCATCGGCAAAGGTGTCGGCCGGGTTGACTTCGAAGGTGTCGAAGATGGTGTCGGCCGGGCCGTCCAGAACGCGTGCTCGGTGGATCCCGTAACCCTTGCGGTCCAGGGTCATTACGATCGCGGCGAACAGGCCATCGCGGTCGGGCGAGTGCACGAACACTTCCAGCGCGGGGTCGTCGACACTGATCCGGCGCACCTTGACCAGGGTCTGGCCCTGCTTCACCGGCACCAGTGCGGCGGCCTGCCAGGCCAGCTGCTCGGGCCGCAGGCGGATGAAGCCCTCATCGGGCATCACCGCGAACTGGCGGTCGATGGTGGCGTCGTCATAGCCCTGCTCGCGCACCAGTGCGCGCACGCTGTCACGCGCCTCGGCCACGCGCTCGGCAGCCGGCACCGGATGCTCCAGTCCTTCGCGCAGCGCGCGCCGGGTGGCGAAGTACAGGTCGGCCAGCAGGCGATCCTTCCAGGCGTTCCACAGTTTCGGGCTGGTGCCGGCGATATCGGCACAGGTCAGCAGGTACAGGTAGTCCAGGCGGTCGCGGCTGCCGACCAGGGTGGCGAAGCGATGGATCACCACCGGATCGGCGATGTCCTGCTTCTGCGCGGTCACCGACATGCGCAGGTGCTGTTCGACCAGCCAGGCGACCAGCTCGGTATCGGTGCCACTCAGTGCATGTGCCTGGCAGAACGCACGCGCGTCCACCGCACCCAGCTCGGAGTGGTCGCCGCCGCGGCCCTTGGCGATGTCATGGAACAGGCCGGCCAGCAGCAGCAGTTCCGGCTTGCGCAGGCGTGGCCACACTTCGTGCGCGATCGAGAAGCGTTCGTCGGCACGGCTGCTGGCGAACTGGCCGATGTTGCGCAGGACCATCAGCGTGTGCTGGTCGACCGTATAGACATGGAACAGGTCGAACTGCATGCGCCCGCTGACCTGGGCGAACGCGGGAATCCACTGGCCAAGCACGCCCAGCCGCGCCATGCGCGAAAGCGTGTCGACCGGGCGCTGGCCACGCAGCAGGGCAAGGAAGTGCTCGCGTGCGTCGGCGTCGGCCTGGTCATAGGCCGGCAGCAGCGGCAGCGACTCGGCCAGCGCACGCGCGGTCAGCGAGTGCAGGCCGCGCACCTGCGGGTTGTTGGCCCAGCTGGAAAACAGCGCGAACACCTGGCCGATGTCGCCCTGCGGCCAGTCGGCCTCATTGGCGGCCAGGTAGCCACGACGCAGGGAAAAGCCCACGGTCAGCGGCTCCGGCTGCGCCTCGCCGTCGAACTGTTCCTCGAAGCGCTGCAGCAGGCGGTCGCTGATCCGGCGCACCACCAGCGCGGCGCGGTAGAAGCCCTGCATCATCTTCTCGACGCCGAGGTTCTCGGCATCGTCTTCGAAGCCCAGGCGCGCGGCCAGGGTCTTCTGGTAATCGAAACGCAGGCGCTCTTCCGGGCGGCGCGCCACCAGATGCAGGCCGAAGCGCAACCGCGCCAGCACTGCACGCTCGCGCTTCAACGCCGCAGCTTCGTCGGCGCCCAGATGGCCGAGCCCGACCAGGGCCTCCAGGTCGCGCACGCCGAAGGCGCGCAGCGCCATCCAGCCCAGCGTATTGAGATCACGCAGGCCACCGGGACCGTCCTTCAGGTCCGGCTCCAGGTTGTCGGCGGTATCGCCGAAGCGCTGGTGGCGGATGCGCAGCTCTTCCAGCTTGGCCAGGAAGAAGGCACGCGCCGGCCACAGCTCGCGGTCGTCGATGGCCTCGCGCAGCGCGCGGCGGGCGGCGTCATCGGCAAGGATCGGACGCGCCTCGATCAGCGCGGTCAACACGGTCTGGTCAGCCGCCGCCTCGCGGCACTGCAATGCAGAGCGCACCGCATGGCTGACCGCCAACCCGCAGTCCCACAGCAGCGCGAACAGCCGCGCCAGGGCCGCTTCGTGCGCCAGTTGTGCCGGCGGATCACCGAACACCAGCAGGTCGATGTCCGAACGCGGGAACAGTTCGCCGCGGCCATAACCGCCCACCGCGAACAGCGACAGGCCGCTGCCGGCCGGCAGGCAACGCTGCCAGGCCAGGCGGATCAGGTGGTCGGCGGCACGTGCGCGCAGCGCCAGCAGGCGCTCGATGTTGTCGCCCTGGTCGAAGCGGCGGTACAGGCGCGCGTCGGCCTGCTGCAGCGCGTGGCGCGCGGCAGCCGCCCAGTCCGGATCGTTGAGCGACGCGGCCGGCGTGTCCAGCAGCGAACTCGCCGGCAACATCGTCAGGAGACCTGCGACTCGCCCGGCGACAGGGTCAGCACGTCGACGCCGGTCTCGGTGACCGCGACCATGTGCTCCCACTGCGCCGACAGCTTGCGGTCCTTGGTCACCACGGTCCAGCCATCCGGCAGCACCTTGTTGTAGCGGGTGCCCTCGTTGATCATCGGCTCGATGGTGAAGGTCATGCCCGGCTGCAGCACCAGGCCCTGGCCCGGACGGCCGTAATGCACCACCTGCGGCTCGTCGTGGTAGACCTTGCCGATGCCGTGGCCGCAGTACTCGCGCACCACGCTGAACCGCTCGCCTTCGGCATAGCTCTGGATGGCATGGCCAATGTCGCCCAGGGTGGCGCCCGGACGCACTGCGCGGATGCCGCGCCACATGGCTTCGTAAGTGGTCTCCACCAGGCGGCGGGCCATCACCGACGGGGTGCCGACGAAATACATGCGGCTGGTGTCGCCGTGCCAGCCGTCCTTGATGACGGTGACGTCGATGTTGATGATGTCGCCATCCTTGAGCACCTTCCCTTCGCTGGGGATGCCGTGGCAGATGACGTTGTTGACCGAGGTGCACACGGTCTTGGGGAAGCCGCGGTAGCCGACGTTGGCCGGAATGGCGCCCTGCACGTTCACGATGTGATCGTGGCAGATGCGGTCCAGTTCCTCGGTGGTGACACCGGGCTTGACGTGGGGGGCGACGATGTCGAGCACTTCGCTGGCCAGGCGGCCGGCGATGCGCATCATCTCGATTTCCTGCGGGGTTTTCAGATTCACGCTCATGGCACCCATTATCGCCGATCCGGCCGCAATCTGAACGAACGCCACCCAACTGGCGTTCCAAGCCATGCACAGTTCCGGCAAAGAAAGTGAAAGCGTGATGGCGTCCGCTCTTTCACTCTCTTATTTATCACGTATTACAGACACTTACGCTTCCTAAGCTGGCCTCGCAGTCGTCACCGCGGCGCCGAACGTGCCGTCTTCGCCTTGTTCAACGGACCTTCGGGTCAGGGAGGTTGTCCATGCGATTCCCAGTTCGATCCCCGCTGGGCTGGGCCCTGGCCGGGCTGCTGCTTTCCGGCCAGGCGCTGGCCGCCGACACCACCACCTTCAATGTCACCCTGGTGGTCACCAAGGCCTGCACCATCACGGCGGCGGCGGCCACCAACGTCGACTTCGGCACCGCCGCCTCGACCACCGCCACGCCCACCCTGGGCCAGGGCACGGTGACCGCGCAGTGCTCGGCACTGACGCCCTACACGATTGCGCTGAATGCGGGCGCCAACGCCGGTACCGCCAACGACGTCACCACCCGGCGCATGAAGAACACCAATGCCGCGGTGACCGCCAACAACTATGTCGGCTACCAGCTCTACCAGGATGCCGCGCATACCCTGGTCTGGGGCGCCACAACCGGCACCAATACCCAGGCCGGCATCGGCACCGGCCTGGCCGTGCCGTACATCGTCTACGGCCAGATCCTGAACCTGAGCACCAACAATCCGGCCACGGGTAACTACCTGGATACGGTTACCGCCACGATCACCTATTGATGGAGCACGCCCGCATGGCCGGACCCCGCCCGTGGCGCGCCACCGGCGTGGCGCTGCTCGCCCTGTGCCTGCTGGGCGCCGCCCCTGCCGGCGCCACCAGCCTGCAGGTCGCGCCCACCAGCCTGCAGCTGGAGGCGCGCCAGCGTGCCGGTGAGCTATGGCTGACCAACAGCGGCACCTCGCCGGTGACGCTGCAGGTGCGCCTGTTCCGCTGGGTGCAACAGGACGGCCAGGAACAGCTGCTGCCGACCGACGAGCTGATCGCCACACCCCCGATGCAGGAGCTGGCCGCTGGACAGCAGCAGCTGGTGCGGGTGATGCGTCCGGACAACGAGCCCCCGCCTGCACAGCGGCACTACCGGCTGATCGTGGACGAGGTACCCGACCTGGCCACCCGTGCCGAGGGCATGCAGTTCGTACTGCGCTATTCGATCCCGGTGTTCGTGCAGCCTTCCACCGGCCGCCTGGCCCCACGGCTGCAGGCCCGCCTGATGACACTGGCGGACGGCCGCAATGGCGTGGAGGTCGCCAATACGGGCGACAGCTACGCGCAGATCGCCGATCTCGCGCTGGGCAGCGCCGCGCGCCCGCGCATTGTCCACCCCGGACTGCTGGGCTACGTGCTGCCGGGCCAGGTGATGCGCTGGCCGATCGAACGCACGGCGATCGACCGCGACAACGACCAGATCACGGCCAAGCTCAATGGCGAGTCGGAACAGACGCCACTGTCGCCCCCACCGGCTCGCTGAGGCGTTGATGGGCGCAGTGCTGGCGGCCCTGGCTCCCGCGGCGACCGCAGCCGCCGATGTCTCCGGCGTGTCGGCCGACGCCGTGCTGCCGCCCCCGACCCCGCTGACCGCCAGCCAGACGCTGTACCTGGATGTGTCGCTCAACAGCACGCCACGCGGCCTGCTGCCGTTCATCGAGAACCGCGGCCGGCTGCAGGCCAGCCCCGAGGTGTTGCGCCAGCTCGGCTTCAATGCCAGCGGCGATGCACCGGTCTACCTGGATCAGATCAGCGGCGCGGTGGTGCGCTACGACGCGCACATGCAGACCCTGGCGCTGGATGTACCACTGGACCAGCTGACCCTGCCGACCACGGTGCTCAGCCGGCCGCAGGCGCGTGCGCCGGCCGGCACCGCCTCGCCGGGCGTGCTGCTCAACTACGACGTCTACGGCAGCCGGGTGGACACACTGGGCAATCTCAGCCTGAGCTCGGAGCTGCGCGTGTTCGGCATCGGCAACGGGACTTTTGAGAACACCGCCATCAGCCGTCGCTACCAGCAACCCGGCGATCGCCGTTGGCGCGGCGAAAGCGTGCGGCTGGACACCCGCTGGAGCCTGGACTTCCCCGACAGCGCAACGACGCTGGAGGTCGGTGACTTCTACAGCGGCTTCGTCGACTGGACCCGCCCGGTGCGCCTGGGCGGGCTGCAGATCGGCCGCAACTACGGGCTGCAGCCCTACCGCGTACTGACGCCCACGCCGAGCTTCCTCGGCCAGGCCGTGGTGCCCTCCACGGTCGAGCTGTACGTGGACGGCCTGCGCCAGTACAGCGGGCAGGTACCGGTCGGCCCGTTCCAGCTGGCGGCACAGCCCGGGATCAGCGGCACCGGTAATGCGCAGGTGGTGGTGACCGATGCTTTCGGCCGCATGCAGACGCTGGATTTCAGTTTCTATGGCACCCAGCAGCTCCTGGCCAAGGGCCTTTCGGACTGGTCGGCCGGCGTCGGCCACCTGCGCGAGGACTTTGGCCAGCGCTCCTTCGCCTACGACGATCGCACCGTGGCCAGTGCCAGCTGGCGCGGAGGCATCAGCGATACCTTCACTGGCGAGGCGCATGCCGAAGGCGGCGGCGGCCTGGCCCAGGCCGGCGTCGGCGGCTGGTGGCTGCTCGGCGCGGCCGGCGTGTTCAACGCGGCCTATGCACGCAGTGATTACCACGGCCTGCAGGGCGGGCAATGGGCGCTGGGCTACAGCTGGAACAACCGCCGCTTCAACGTCAACCTGCGCAGCGTGCGCAGCCACGGCGACTACCGCGACCTGGGCGCACTGCAGGGCAACCTGCCGCCGAGCATCAGTGAACAGGCCACGCTGGGCCTGGACCTGCTGCGGCTGGGCACGCTCAGCGCAAGCTACCTGCGCCTGCGCTACCCCGACGGCGACGACAACCGCTACGCCAGCCTGTTCTGGTCACGCAGCTGGAGCCAGCGCTGGTCGGCCTACCTGTCGCTGAACCAGAACCTGGACCGCAGCGACGACCGCAGCATCTACCTGTCGGTGACCGCCAGCCTGGGCAACAACCGCCAGGCCAGCCTCTCGAGCCAACGCAACGGCGATAGCCAGAGCTGGGTGGCGGACGTGACCCAGCCGGTCCCGGGCGACGGCAGCGCGGGCGGCGTCGGCTGGCGCGCGCAGCTGCGCCACGGCGAGGACGGCAACGGCGGCCTGGCCGAGGTCGGCATCCTCAACGATGTCGGCCGCTATTCGTTCGGCGCCTCGCGCCAGGGCGGGCTGAACTATGCCTACGCCAGCGCCAGTGGCAGCGTGGTGTGGATGGGCGGCCACACCTTCGCCACGCGCGAGGTGTCGGACGCGTTCGCGGTGATCAGCACCAATGGCGTCGGCGGCGTGCCGGTGCGGTTGGAGAACCGCCTGATCGGCGTCACCGATGATCGCGGCCTGCTGCTGGTCAGCCCGTTGCTGTCCTGGCAGCGTAATCGTGTCTCGATCGATACCCTGGACCTGCCCGAGGACATGCGCGCCGATCGCATCGAGGACTGGGTGACCCCGCGCCAGCGCGCCGGCACCCGCGTCACCTTCCAGCTGCGCTCGCGGCCGTCACTGAGCCTGACCCTGCTGGCAATGGACGGGCAGCCGCTGGAGGTCGGCAGCGAGGTGCGGTTGCCCGATGGCCGCCAGGCCACGGTCGGCTACGACGGCCTGCTCTATCTGGAAGACGTTGCCGCCGGCAGCGTGCTGTACGTCACCACCAGCCGCGGCCCCTGCCGGGTGAAAGTGCCGGACCTGCCCAAGGTGGTGGCGTCCGGCGCGCGGCCGAAGCCGGCGCCGCAGCAGTGCATCCCGGAGGTGGCGCCATGAGGCACGCCCGGTGGGCCCTGCTGCTGGCCGTCATCCTGCTGGGCAGCCTGCTGGCGCCGGCGCCCGCGCGTGCCACCGCGGTCTGCACGGCAGTCGCCGACCCGACCCTGCCGTTCGGCAACATCAACAGCAATACGCCCGGCCCCAGCACGGCCAACCTCAACATCACGGTGACCTGTACCACCGCCGCGCTGAGCCTGCTGGCCACGACCGGCGTGCGCGTCTGCGTGGGCGTGGGCGCCGGCAGTGGTGGCGGCAGCAGTTCCACCTTCCGCACGATGACCACCACCAGCAGTGACACCCTGAATTTCCAGCTGTACAACAACGCCAGCTTCGGCCAGGTCACCGGACTGGTGCCGCGCGGCACGCCACCGGCGCAGGAACTGACCATGACCTACAACGTGCCGCTGGTGACGGGCGGCAGCGGTGCGCAGTCGGTGCAGCTGTTCGGGCAGATCCCGGCCAACCAGATCCTGGCCTCCGGCGCGTACAGCAGTACCTTCAGCGGGGCCAACGTGGTCCTGACCTGGGCGTGGAACGAAGTCCTGCTGGGTACCGCTACCGTGCCCGCCACCTGCAATGGCGGCGCCACCGGCACCAACAGCGCGAGTGCAGCCTTCAGCTTCACCGCCACCGCCAACGTGCTGCCGCAATGTGGCAGCTACGTCACCACCACCATGAACTTCGGCAACGTCACCGGCGGCATTCCGGCCAACATCGACCGGACCGCCACCCTCACCCTGACCTGCCTGAAGAACACCGCCTTCCAGGTCGGCCTCAACAACGGCCAGAACAATCCTGCCGCCACTCCGATCCGGCGCATGGCCACCACCGTCGGCGGCAGCACCTATTACCTTCCCTACGAGCTGTACCGGGACTCGGCGCGGAGCCTGCGCTGGGGCAATACCTTGACCGTCGACACGGCCAGCGGCACCGGCACGGGCAGCGCACAGCAGCTGACCATTTATGGCCGGGTGCCGCCGGTCAGCGGCCAGCCGCCCGCGGGCACCTACAACGATCTGGTGCAGGTAACGATCACCTATTGAGCGTCCGGTCGAGCGAAGCCCACGCTCGGCTGCATTTTCTGACGGCACGCCGGGCATGGGCTCGGCGCTACAGTTCCGGCGTCTCCGGCCGATACCGCGCAGCGATATCTTTCAGCACGGTGGTTGGCAGGTGGTTCGCGCATTTCTGATCGGGGCGATGCTGGTCGCCAGCACGCCGGCATGGGCCGAACCCAGCAGCCCCCTGCAGATCCGGCTGACCGTGGTCGACGCCTGCAGTGATGACGCCGGTGGCACCGGCTGCCCGGCGCCGCACCAGCGCAGCGACGCACCGCAGCTGCCGCCCCAGGTCCGCGACCTCGCGCCGCCTGCGGCAGACGACGATGAAAGGCCGGCCGTGACGCTCATTTACTGATGCGCGCGCTGCTGCTCCTGCTGGCCCTGCTGCTGGCCCTGCCCGCCGCAGCGCTGGATCTGCTGCCAACCACCCTGCAGCTGCCAGCCGAAGGCGGCCGTGCCGAACTGTGGCTGCACAATCCCGGCCCCGGCCGCTGGCAGGGCCGGGTGCAGGTGCTGGCCTGGGATCAGCAGCTGGACGCCGAACGACTGCACCCGAGCGACCAGATCCGGGTCAGCCCTGCGCAGCTGGACCTGGCACCTGGCGGCACCCAGCGCGTCTGGCTGCTGCCCGGCGACCCCGTGCCGGCAACCACCGAACAGGCCTATCGGATCGTCCTGGCGCCCGCGCTGCCAGGCCTGCCGCGCTACTCCCTGCCGCTGTTCCGCGGCCCGGCGACGCCGCCCCGGCAGGCCCTGGTACAGGGCCAACTTGAGGCGTACGCGTCGCAAAGCACTCTGCGACTCGGCAATTCCGGTAATCTGCACGCTCGCCTGCATGATCTGCGCTTCGTCACCGCGGACGGCCGAGCATCGCTGTTGCTTCCCGGGCTGGCCGGCTACATCCTGGCCGGGCATGACCGCCGATGGCCCCTGCCCGCCCGCGCCGATGGCTATGCGGGTGGTCGCTTCCGGGCCCGCCTGCAGGACGGCCGCGACATTGATCTGGTCACGCCGGCCCCTGCGATTGCAGCACGTGCCCGCGACGGGCTATAATCGACCGGATTCCTGCCGCCTGCGTGCGCGGGAACCCGTCCACACCGGACGTCACCGGTGAATCCACACCTGCTGCCCCCATCCGTGCCGGGGTGCTCCGCAAGGAGTTCGGCCACGGAGGCAACAGGGAAGCCCAACCCCGGAACCGATCGCGCTTCCACGCGTCCCGCATACCTATCCCCGCGGGCGGAATCGCTGGTTCCATATCAGGAGTATTGCAATGCCCCAGGTCACCATGCGTCAGATGCTGGAAGCCGGCGTCCACTTCGGCCACCAGACCCGCTACTGGAACCCGAAGATGGCTCCGTACATCTTCGGCGCCCGCGGCAAGATCCACATCATCAACCTGGAAAAGACCGTCCCGCTGTTCAACGATGCGATGAACTTCATCTCGTCGGTTGCCCAGAAGCGTGGCACCGTCCTGTTCCTGGGCACCAAGCGCAGCGCCCGCGAAACCATCAAGGAAGAAGCCGAGCGTTGCGGCATGCCGTTCATGAACCAGCGTTGGCTGGGCGGCACCCTGACCAACTTCCGTACCGTCAAGCAGTCGGTTGCCCGCCTGAAGGAACTGGAAGCCGGTGAAACCGACGGCACCTTCGAGAAGCTGGTCAAGCACGAAGTGCTGGGCCTGCGCCGCGAGCGCGACAAGCTGGAAGCCTCGCTGGGCGGCATCAAGGACATGAACCGCCTGCCGGACGCCATCTTCGTGATCGACATCGGCCACGAAGACATCGCGATCAAGGAAGCCAAGAAGCTGGGCATCCCGGTCATCGCCGTGGTCGACACCAACTACAACCCTGAACTGGTTGATTACGCCATCCCGGGCAACGACGACGCCATCCGCGCTGTGCAGCTGTACGCCCGCGCTGCGGCCGACGCCGTGCTGGAAGGCAAGGCGGCTGCCCCGCACGCCGCTTCGGTGCGCGAGGAAGAGTTCGCTGAAGCCGCTGCTGAAGGCGAAGAGAAGCCGGCCCGCCGCGCTCCGGCCAAGAAGGCTGCCAAGAAGGGCGACGACGCCCAGGCCTGATCCAGGCCCCGGGTGGACGCCCGGCGTCCACCCTCCCTGCACGCAGCCATCGGCGCGTGACAGGACCGTGTCACACGGGCCGGCCACCATGCCGGCCCAACCCCTTTCTTTCGTGAGGTAATCCCGTGGAAATCACTGCTTCCCTGGTCAAGGAACTGCGCGAGCGCACCGGCGCCGGCATGATGGAATGCAAGAAGGCGCTTACCGAAGCCAACGGCGACATCAACGCCGCTGCTGAAGCCATGCGCAAGTCCGGCGCTGCCAAGGCCGACAAGAAGGCTGACCGCGTGGCCGCCGAAGGCCGCCTGGGCCTGGCCCAGGACGGCGGCAAGGCCGTGCTGGTCGAAGTCAACTCGGAAACCGACTTCGTCGCCAACGATGACAACTTCAAGTCCTTCGTCAACGCCGTCGCCGCTGCTGCCCTGGCATCGGGCGCCAACGACGTCGAAGCCGTGAAGGCCGCCACGCTGGCCGACGGCCGCACCGTCGAGGAAGCCCGCGCCACCGCCGTGCAGACCCTGGGTGAGAACATCCAGATCCGCCGCATGGTCAAGGTCGACACCACCGGCAACATCGGTGCCTACGTCCACACCAACGGCAAGGTCGGCGTGCTGGTCGACCTGATCGGCGGCGACGTCGAGCTGGCCCGTGGCCTGGCCATGCACGTGGCCGCGCTGAAGCCGCCGCACAACAAGGCTGCGGACGTCCCGGCCGAGTTCGTCGAGAAGGAAAAGGAAATCGAGCTGGCCAAGATGACCGAGAAGGACAAGGCCAAGCCGGCCGACATCCTGGAAAAGATCATCAGCGGCAAGATCAACAAGATCGTCAGCGACGTGACCCTGTACGGCCAGACCTACGTGCTGGGCGACACCACCGTCGAGCAGGTGGTCAAGGCCGCTGGCGCGGACGTGGCAGGCTTCAAGCTGCTGATCGTCGGCGAAGGCATCGAGAAGGTGGTGGAAGACTACGCCGCCGAAGTTGCCAAGGCGATGCAGGTCTGATTCCAGCCTTCCGGCTGTGATGCGACCAGAAGGAGCCGCGGGAAACCGCGGCTCTTTTTTTGTGCCCACTGCGCCGGTGGCTGCGCACCGTGGGTGCACACACCGGCGCCAGGCACAGCCCGGCACCAGGGATCTTTGCGTTGCGCGCGAATCAAGCCGATACTCGGCGCAGGGAAACCGCAGTCACATAGCAGGAAGGAAAATCGCGGACTGTGATGCGTTCCTAGGTATTCTTGTCCCAATGGAATTGAACGACCCGACATGCCTCCCGAGCTGACAGCTGCCCTGGCGCTCTGCCGCAACCTGCCTTCGCCCCCCGGTATTGCCCTGCGCATCATCGAACTGGCGCAGGACCCGGAAGCGGACATCGCCACCGCCGCCGACATCATCGCCATCGACATGGCGCTGAGTGCTCGCATGCTGCGCATCGCCAATTCGCCGCTGTATGCCAGCCGCCGCCGCATCGAGAACCTCGGCCAGGCGCTGACCATGCTGGGCCTGAACGCCACGATCAGCCTCGCCCTGGGCTTCACTGTCACCCAGGGCCTGACCGGCGGCAGCGGCGCCGACCACGACCTGCGCCAGCGCGCGTGGAAGCGCAGCATCCTCAGCGCGCTGGCCGCCAGCCAGCTGGGCCAGGCGCGTGGCCTGCGCAGGCTGGAAGAGCTGATGCTGGCCGGCCTGCTGCAGGACCTGGGCGTGCTGTGCCTGGCCCAGGCCGAGTCGGAGCGCTACCTGCCCCTGCTGCGCGAAGCGCGCGACAACACCGACCTGGTCGCCCGCGAGCGCGACGAACTGGGCTGCAGCCATGCCGACGTCGGCGCCTGGGTGGCCGAGCAATGGGGCCTGCCGCGCTACCTGGTGGAGAGCATCCGCCTCAGCGAGGACGAGGACGCCGCCGGATCGCCGTTCCAGGCGTGCGTGCAGCTGTCCGGCGCGGTGGCCGACATCTGGCTGGACGCCGACGCCGATGCGGCGCGCGAGCGCGCCCTGCACCAGGTGCACGACCGCCTGGAACTGGACAGCGCGCGCTTCGACCAGGTGCTGACCCGCATCAGCGAGGCCCTGCCCGACATCGCCAGCCTGTTCGATGCCGGCCTCAATTCACCGCTGCGGGTGCGCGAGCTGATCGATCACGCGCAGGAGCTGGCCACCCTGCGCAACCTGCGCGAACTGCAGGATGCCGACCAGGCACGCCGTCGTGCCGACGAATTCGAAGCGCGGGCCAAGCGGCTGGCCGACCAGGCCCATCGCGATGCATTGACCGGCGTGCTCAACCGCCGCCAGCTGGAAGCGGTGCTGGAGCAGGAATTCCTGCGCGCCGGGCGCCAGGGCTGGCCGCTGTCGGTCGCCTTCATCGACCTGGATGATTTCAAGAAGATCAACGACGCCCACGGCCACCTCACCGGCGACGAGGTGCTGCGCGCCTTCGCCGGCAAGCTGCAGGGCCAGCTGCGTAACAGCGACACCGTGGCGCGCTTCGGCGGCGAGGAGTTCGTCGCACTGCTGCCCAATACCAGCGAAAGCGTGGCCCTGGACGTGATCCGCCGGGTGCTGGCCAACATCGTCGCCACGCCGATGGCCGAGCTGGAGGGCGGGCCGCTGTTCGTCACCTTCTCCGCCGGCGTGGCAACCCAGGGCGGTTACGAGCGCTTCGCTGACGTGCAGGACCTGCTGCGCGCCGCCGACGACGTGCTGTACCGCTCCAAGAACCTGGGCCGCAACCGGGTGATCGCGCGCTCGCCGGGGGCCCTTGGCCACGACGAGCTGTCGGCCACGGCCAGCGCCGAACTCGGCTGAACGGGACGCCCCACGGACCGGGGCCACCCCCCGGATTCTGCGCCGCAGTGCACAAAACACTTTGGCCCGGCGCCGCATGCGCGTAGAATCGCCCGCGATTTCCACGCACCCGAGGTCCCCATGTCCAAGCTCGCCTATCGCCGCATCCTTCTGAAACTGTCCGGGGAGGCGCTGATGGGAGACGAGGACTACGGCATCGACCCGAAGGTCATCAACCGGCTGGCCCGCGAGGTCATCGAAGCCCAGCAGGCCGGCGCCGAAGTGGCCCTGGTGATCGGCGGCGGCAACATCTTCCGCGGCGCCGGCCTGGCCGCCGGCGGCATGGACCGGGTCACCGGCGACCAGATGGGCATGCTGGCCACGGTCATCAACGCCCTGGCCATGCAGGACGCGCTGGAGAAGCTGGGCGCCAAGGCCCGGGTGATGAGCGCGATCAAGATCAACGACGTGTGCGAGGACTACATCCGCCGCCGCGCCATCCGCCACCTCGAAAAGGGCCGCCTGGTCATCTTCGCCGCCGGCGTCGGCAGCCCGTTCTTCACCACCGATTCCGGCGCCGCCCTGCGTGCCATCGAAATCGGTGCGGACCTGCTGCTGAAGGCCACCAAGGTCGATGGCGTGTACGACAAGGATCCGAACAAGCACAGCGACGCGGTCCGCTTCGACAGCCTGAGCTACGACGAAGTGATCCGCCGCGGCCTGGAAGTGATGGACACCGCCGCCTTTGCACTGGCCCGCGACAGCGACCTGCCGATGCGCGTGTTCGACATGGGCCAGCCGGGCGAGCTGCTGAAGATCCTCAGCGGCGCGAACATCGGCACCCTGGTCCAGGGCCGCGACCCGGCCTGAGCCTGAGCGCAAAGCGACAACCGGGCCGATTCAGGCCCGGCAGCGTCCCGTATTCGCCTATAATCGCCCGATTCCAGTGACACCCAGGACCGGGCGATGCTCAACGACATCAAGAACAACGCGCAGACGCGCATGGCCAAGAGCATTGACGCTCTGAAGCACACCCTCACCTCCATCCGGACCGGCCGCGCTACCCCGGCCCTGCTGGACCGCGTGACGGTCAGCGCCTATGGCAACGCCAGCACCCCGCTGAACCAGGTCGCGTCGATCTCCAACGCCGACGCGCACTCGCTGCTGGTCACCCCGTTCGACAAAGGCATGATCAAGGAGATCGAAAAGGGTCTCTACAACGCCGAGTTCACTCCGAACACGCTGGGCACCGCGATCCGCATCAACATGCCGCCGCCGACCGAAGAGCGCCGCAAGGAGCTGGCCAAGCAGGTGCAGAAGGAAGGCGAAGGCGCCAAGATCGCGATCCGCAACATCCGTCAGGACGCGAACAAGGAAATCGCCAAGCTGGTCAAGGACAAGGCGATCAGCGAAGACGAGAAGAAGCGCGGCGAAGACGACATCCAGAAGCTGACCGACGCCAACATCAAGGACGTCGACAAGGTCGTTGCCGACAAGGAAAAAGAACTGCTGTCGGTCTGAAGTCGATGCCTTCAGTCCCGCCTCCGTTGCCGTCCGCCCTGCCCCGTCACCTTGCCATCATCATGGATGGCAATGGGCGCTGGGCACAGCAGCGCCGTCGCCCGCGCGTGATCGGCCACCGTGCCGGCGCGCGCGCGGTCAACCGCACCATCGAGCGCTGCCTTGAACTGGGCATTCCCGCGCTGACCCTGTTTGCCTTCTCCAGCGAGAACTGGGGCCGGCCGCAGGAGGAAGTGGATGCGCTGATGAAGCTGTTCCTCGGCGCGCTCGACCGCGAAGTGGACGAGCTGCACCGGCGTGGCGTGCGCGTGCGCTTCATCGGCGAACGCGAGCGCTTCGGTGCCGGGCTGGTCAGCCGCATGCAGCTGGCCGAGCAGCGCACCGCCGACAACACCACCCTGACCCTGTCGATCGCCGCCAGCTATGGCGGCCGCCAGGACATCGCCCGCGCCGCGCGCGCCCTGGCCGTCGAAGTGGCGGCCGGTCGCCTGCTGCCCGAGCAGATCGACGAAGCGCTGCTGGGCAGCCAGGTGGCCCTGGCCGACCTGCCGCCGCCGGACCTGTTCATCCGCACCGGTGGCGACACCCGCATCAGCAACTTCCTGCTGTGGCAGCTGGCGTATACCGAGCTGTGGTTCACCGAGGCCCTGTGGCCGGACTTCGATGCCGATCAGCTGCAGCAGGCGCTGGACGCCTACGCCGGCCGCGAGCGTCGTTTCGGCCTGACCAGCGCCCAGATCGCCGCACTGGCCACCGAGACTTCCAGCCCATGACCAAGACCCGAGTCCTTGCCGCGCTGATCATGGCACCGGTTGCCATCGCGGCGATCCTGCTGCTGCCCACGCAGTGGCTGGCTGCCGCTGCCGCCGCCGTGCTGCTGATCGGCCTGTGGGAATGGCTGAAGCTGGCCGGCATCGAAGACACCCTGGCGCGGACCGTGCTGCTGGTGCTGAACCTGCTGCTGATGGTGCTGCTGGTCTGGGCCGACGGCAGCACGCTGGTGCTGTTCCAGATAACCACCCTGGCCGGTGTTGGCTGGTGGCTGGCCGCGCTGGTCTGGCTGCGCTTCTTCAACTTCGGCGCACAGCCGTCGGCGCCCTCGCGGATCCTGAAGATGGCGGCCGGCACCCTGGCCATCGTCCCGGCCTGGGCCGCCCTGGTGCTGATCCATGCCGGCGGCGACCCGCCGGGCAAACAGGGCCACCTGTGGCTGCTGGCCGCGCTGGCGCTGGTGTGGGCGGCCGACTCGGGCGCCTATTTCGCCGGCCGCCATTTCGGCAGGCACAAGCTGGCGCCGCGGATCAGCCCCAACAAGACCTGGGAAGGCCTGTTCGGCGGCCTGCTGGCCGGTGTCGCCGTGGCCGTCGGCCTGGGCTGGCTGGCCGGCATCGATGCCGCGCACCTGCCGGGCCTGCTGATCACCTCGGTGGTAGCCGTGTTCGCCTCGGTGCTGGGCGACCTGTTCGAGAGCCTGATCAAGCGACACGCCGGGGCCAAGGACTCGGGCCACCTGATCCCGGGCCATGGCGGCGTGCTCGACCGTGTCGACGGCGTCCTGGCCGCGGTCCCGGTGTTCGCGCTGGGCAAGGAAATCTTCGGGTTCTGACCATGAATGCAGCTGCAGACCTGCGCCGGGTCGCCGTGTTCGGCGCCACCGGTTCGATCGGTGCCTCCACGCTGGACGTGATCGCCCGCCACCCGCAGCGCTACCGGGCCACCGTGCTGGCTGCCGGGCGCCAGGTGCAGGCGCTGCTGGCGTTGTGCCGCCAGCATGCGCCGGCCCATGCGGTCATCGCCGATGAATCGCTGTATGCCGAGCTGCGCGACGGCCTGCGCGACGCCGGCCTGGCCACCGAGGCCCATGCCGGCCAGGCCGCGCTGGACCAGCTGGCCGCCAGCGACGCCTGCGATACCGTGGTTGCGGCCATCGTCGGTGCCGCCGGCCTGTCCTCGACCCTGGCCGCGGCGGCCGCCGGCAAGCGCATCCTGCTGGCCAACAAGGAATCACTGGTGCTGGCCGGCGAACTGCTGACCCGCACTGCCGAGCGTGCCGGCGCCGAAATCATCCCGATCGACAGCGAACACAGCGCGATCTTCCAGTGCCTGCGCTCGCGCGATGCCAGCGTCGACGGCGCCGGCGTGCGCCGGATCCTGCTGACCGCCTCCGGCGGCCCGTTCCGCGGCCGCAGCCGCGCCGAACTGGCCCAGGTCACCCCGGCACAGGCCGTTGCCCACCCCAAGTGGTCGATGGGGCCGAAGATCTCGGTCGATTCGGCGACGTTGATGAACAAGGGCCTGGAAGTCATCGAGGCCCATCACCTGTTCGGCGTGCCCGGCGAGCGCATCGAGGTACTGGTGCACCCGCAGAGCCTGGTCCATTCGCTGGTCGAATTCGTCGACGGCTCGACCCTGGCCCAGATGGGCCTGCCGGACATGCGCACCACCCTCGCCGTTGGCCTGGGCTGGCCGCAGCGCATCGAATCGGGCGTGGCCGGGCTGGACCTGCTGGCCCAGGGCCGGCTCGATTTCGAGGCCCCGGATACCGACGCCTTCCCCTGCCTGGCGCTGGCTTGGCAGGCGATGCAGGCCGGCGGCACCGCGCCGGCGGTGCTGAACGCCGCCAATGAAGAGGCGGTTTCAGCGTTTCTTCAGGGCCGGATCGGTTTCCTGACCATCCCGGCGCTGGTTGCTAACGCGCTTTCAACACTGCCGACCGAGCCAGCCGATACACTGGAGGTCCTGTTGTCCGCCGACCAGCGGGCACGCCAGCTCACCCTGAACGCCATCGACGCCGCCTGAACGACCGCCTCGCCCCGCATGACGCCGCCGCCCCTGCCCGCCACTGTGAGCCTGCATGACTGACTTCATCGGATCGGTCTGGTGGATGATTGTCAGCCTCGGGCTGCTGGTCACGTTCCACGAGTTCGGGCATTACTGGGTCGGGCGCCTGTGCGGGGTCAAGATCCTGCGCTTCTCGGTGGGCTTCGGCCGGCCGCTGTGGTCGCGCCGCGACCGGCACGGTACCGAGTTCGCGATCGCCGCCATTCCGCTGGGCGGTTACGTGAAGTTCCTCGACGAACGCGAGGTCGAGGTCCACCCGCACGAGCGTGGCCAGGCCTTCAACCACAAGACCGTCTGGCAGCGCATCGCCATTGTCGCTGCCGGCCCGATCGCCAACCTGCTGCTGTGCATCCTGCTGCTGTGGGCGATGTTCGTGATCGGCAAGCAGGACTACTCGCCCACCATCGGGCGTGTCAGCGGCATCGCCGCCAGCGCCGGCCTGGCCAGCGGCGATCGCGTGCTGCGCGTGGACGAGCGCCCGGTGGCCACCCTCGGCGAGGCCAGCATGGCGCTGACTGCCGCCGCGATGGACCGGCGTGACGTGAAGCTGGAAGTGCTGGACCCGGCCGACCAGGTGCGCGTGCGCACGCTGCCGCTGTCGCAGCTGCCAGCCGGTTTCGATGAACGGCGGGTCCCGATCCTGGCCGGCCTGTACTGGCAGTCCTGGCTGCAACCGGCCCTGGTCGATTCGCTCACCGCCGATTCCGTGGTGGCCGGGCAACTGCAGCCGGGCGACCTGATCGTGGCCATCGACGGCCAGCGCATCGACAGCGTCGACCAGGTGATCGGCGAGATCCAGGCCCTGGGCCGCGCCGGCGGCCCGGGCATGATCGAGGTCCTGCGCGGCGGCGAGCGCCTGGCGCTGGAGGTCACCCCGCGCCAGGGCAAGGATGGCAAGGGCAACCCGGTCTGGCAGATCGGCGTCGGCTTCCCCACCCGCTACAGTCCGGCCTATGACACCCTGCTGCGCTATGGCCCGCTCGATGCGGTGACCGTGGCGGTGCGCGAGACCGGCCGCCTGGCCGCCGACTCACTGGGCATGATGGCCCGCATCGTGACCGGCAAGGCCTCGCTGCAGAACGTTTCCGGGCCGGTCACCATCGCCCGCGTGGCCAATGTCTCGGCCCAGCGCGGCCTCGACTGGTTCCTGCAGTTCCTGGCCCTGCTGTCGCTGAGCCTGTGCATCATCAACCTGCTGCCGATTCCGATCTTGGACGGCGGGCACCTGCTGTATTACCTTATCGAGTTGGTCAAGGGCAGCCCGCTGAGCGAGCGTGCCATCGCCGCCGGCCAGTACATCGGCCTGGCGTTGCTGGCCGGGCTGATGGGGTTGGCGTTCTACAACGACATCCTCGGCCTGGTCCCGCGATGAACTTTTCCACGTTGTTGCCGTCTACAGCGTCGGCATCCCGCACCAATGAAATCGACCTTCCTACCGGACGTGACATGACGCGACTCCCCAATCGCCGCCTGCTGGCCCTCGCCCTCGCCGCCGTCACCGGCGCTCCCGCCCTGGCCCAGGCAGCCGAGCCCTTCACTGTCAGCGACATCCGCGTCGACGGCCTGCAGCGCATCAGCTCGGGCACGGTATTCACCTACCTGCCGGTGGAGCGTGGCGAGACGGTCACCGACAACAAGGTCGGCGAGACGATCCGCGCCCTGTACAAGACCGGCTTCTTCGAAGACGTGCAGCTGGACCGCCAGGGCACGATCCTGGTGGTGACCGTCAAGGAACGCCCGGCGATCAACAAACTGACCGTGACCGGCAACAAGGACATCAAGTCCGACCAGCTGCTCAAGGGCCTGTCCGACATCGGCCTGACCGAGGGTGGCACCTTCGATCGCCTGAGCCTGGACCGCGTGACCCAGGAACTTCGCCGGCAGTACAACGACCGCGGCAAGTACAACGTCGACATCACCCCGACGGTGAGCCCGCTGGACCGCAACCGCGTGGACATCGCCATTGCCATCAAGGAAGGCAAGGCGGCCAAGATCCGCCACGTCAACCTGGTCGGCACCGAGAAGTACGACAGCAAGGACATCCTCGACACCTGGGAGTCGAAGGAGCACAACTGGGCGTCGTGGTACCGCCGTGACGACCAGTACTCGAAGGAGAAGCTGTCCGGCGACCTGGAAAAGCTCAACTCGTGGTACCTCGACCGCGGCTACGTCGACTTCAGCATCGATTCCACCCAGGTTTCGATCAGCCCCGACAAGCGCGACATGTTCCTGACTGCGGGCGTTACCGAAGGCGCGCAGTACAAGATCTCCGAGATCAAGGTCAGCGGCGACACCATCCTTCCCCAGGAGGATGTCGAGCGCATGGTGGTCCAGAAGTCCGGTGACACGTTCTCGCGCGCGCTGCTGGAATTCAGTTCGGACACCATCACCAACTCGCTGTCCAACATCGGCTACGCGTTCGCCAAGGTGAACCCGATCCCGACCACCAACCGCGCCGAGCAGACCGTCGCCATCAACATGCAGGTCGTGCCCGGCCCGCGCGTGTCGGTGCGCCGCATCCTGTTCCGTGGCAATACCCGCACCTCCGATGAGGTGATGCGCCGCGAAATGCGCCAGTTCGAGAACAGCTGGTACTCGCAGGCCGCGATCGACCGCTCCAAGATCCGCCTGCAGCGCCTGGGCTACTTCGAATCGGTGGAAGTGGAAACCCCGGCCGTCAGCGGCAGCAACGACCAGGTCGACGTCGTCTACAACGTCAAGGAAACCACCTCGGGCAGCTTCGTGTTCGGCCTGGGCTACTCGCAGTCCTACGGCATGACCACCTCGGTGCAGCTGTCGCAGAACAACTTCCTCGGCGGCGGTAACCGCGTGTCGGTCGAAGCCTCGCGCAGCAGCTACCTGCAGCGCTACGGTTTCAGCTACACCAACCCGTACTTCACCGATGACGGCGTGTCGCTGGGCTACAACCTGTCCTGGCGCGAACTGGACTACTCCGACTTCAACACCGCGCAGTACAACAGCACCAACGGTGCCGCGCAGGTGGTGTTCGGCGTGCCCCTGACCGAGACCGACACCGTCTCGCTGATGTTCGGCATCGACAGCAACCAGATCACCACGTACCAGGGTTCTACCCCGCAGTCGATCATCGACTACATCAACGCGGTCGGTAAGCGCACCTTCCATGCCTGGCGCACCGAGCTGGGCTGGGCGCGTGACTCCCGCAACGACTACTTCATGCCGACCCGCGGTACCTACCAGCGCATCGGCCTGGAAACCACGCTGCCGGGTTCGACCATCGAGTACTACAAGCTGAACTACCAGATCAGCAAGTACTGGCCGATCATGCCGTCGCTGGTGATCAACACCCGCGCCGAAATCGGCTACGGCGATGCCTACGGCAAGGACTACACCCGTACGCTGACCAATCCCGATGGCACCACCCGTACCGTCACCGCCAGCGGCCTGCCGTTCTTCGAGAACTTCTACGCCGGTGGCACCAACTCGGTGCGTGGCTTCGAGGACAACACCCTGGGTCCGCGCGAAGTCACCACCGGCTATCCGGAAGGCCAGCCACTGGGTGGTTCGCTGAAGACCGTCGGCTCGGTGGAAGCCTACTTCCCGCGCCTGTTCGACAGCCCGTCGGCGCGCGTGTCGGCCTTCGTCGACTTCGGCAACGTGTATACCGGCGTGGACAACTTCAAGGCCAACGAACTGCGCGTATCCACCGGTGTGGCGCTACTGTGGCGTGCCCCGGTCGGCCCGATCTCGATCAGCTACGCCTTCCCGCTGAAGAAGGAAGACGATGACAAGATCGAGCGGCTGCAATTCACGTTCGGTGGCCAGTTCTGAGGAACGTCGTTCCTCAGAACTGATCCACCTCCGGTGAATTGCCCGCGCATTTCACCTATCCCCCGCGCCGTTGGCGCGCCCCCCTTAACAAAGGGGGGCTCTCCACCAGACGGGGTGCGAAGCGCCGGGCATTGCCCGGCGTTTTCGTTTGGCCTGGATGCCGGAAGCGCCCGCTCTGCTTTTGATCTTTCTGTGTTTCCGTGGCTGGCACTCGCGCCAGGCCGTCGGAGGTCGGACGGGGTGGAGCTGCGGGGGTGTGAGCCGCATGGATGCGGCGACCAAGGCTACATGGACGTACTTGCGCCGCCCCCCCGCAATCCCGCCCCGTCCGACCCAGCCCATGACACTGGCTCTGCCGGCCGCGAGGGGCCCTGCCGTTGGCTGCATATGCCCCCCGCATGACCGAAATGGCGCCACACGTTAAACTCCCGCCGTGAATACTCCCACCTACACCGCCCAGCAACTCGCCGAGCAGTTCGGCCTGCAGGTCCATGGCGACCCCGCCACTGCCATCCATGGCGTGGCCACCCTCGCCCACGCCGGTCCTGGCCAGCTGACCTTCCTCGCCAATCCGCGCTACCGCGCCCAGCTGGCCGACAGCCAGGCTTCGCTGGTGGTGCTGCGTGCCGACGATGTCGAGGCCGCCCCCGGCGCCGCGCTCGTGGCCAAGGACCCCTACACCGCATTCGCCAAGATCGCCGCGCTGTTCGACATCGCGCCGACCCGCCCGCCGGGCATCCACCCCAGTGCGGTCATCGATCCGGACGCACGGGTGGCTGCCAGTGCCCACATCGGCCCGTTCGTGACCATCGGCGCGCGCAGCGTCATCGGCGAGAACTGCATCATCGGTGCCGGCAGCGTGATCGGCGAGGACTGCAGCCTCGATACCGGCTGCGAACTGATCGCCCGCGTCACCCTGGTCACCCGGGTCAGGCTGGGCAAGCGCGTGCGCATCCATCCCGGCGCCGTGCTCGGCGCCGATGGCTTCGGCCTGGCCATGGATGCCGGCAAATGGATCAAGGTGCCGCAGCTGGGCGGCGTGCGCATCGGCGATGATTGCGAGATCGGCGCCAATACCTGCGTTGACCGCGGCGCGCTGGAAGACACCGTGCTCGCCGAGGATGTGCGCCTGGACAATCTGGTGCAGATCGCCCACAACGTGCAGATCGGTGCGCACTCGGCCATCGCCGGCTGCACCGGCATCGCCGGCAGCGCCAAGATCGGCCGCTACTGCCTGCTCGGTGGCGCCGTGGGCGTGGTCGGCCACCTCGAGATCTGCGACAAGGTCGTGATCACCGGCAAGTCGGTGGTCCGCAACTCCATCACCGAGCCGGGCGAGTACTCGTCCGGCACCCCACTGACCGACAACCGCACGTGGCGCAAGAACGCCGCGCGCTTCAAGCAGCTCGACGCACTGGCTCGCCGCGTCCTGGCTGCTGGCAAGGAGAAAGAATGAACGATTCGCTGCAGCTTCCGATCGACGTCTGCCAGATCCAGGAACTGCTTCCGCACCGCTATCCGTTCCTGCTGGTGGACCGGGTGCTTGAACTCGACGTCGAGGCCAAGCGGATCCTGGCGCAGAAGAACGTCAGCATCAACGAGCCGTTCTTCCAGGGGCACTTCCCGGGCCGCCCGATCATGCCCGGCGTGCTGATCATCGAAGCGCTGGCGCAGGCCGGCGGCGTCATGACCCAGCTCACGCTCGGCCGCGATGCGCAGTCCAAGCTGTTCTACATGGTCAAGGTGGAAAACGCCCGCTTCAACAAGCAGGTCGTGCCCGGCGACGTGCTGATGCTGGACGTGCAGATGAAGCGCCTGATCCGCAACATGGGCTGGTACTACGGCGAAGCCAAGGTCAACGGTGAAGTCGTTGCCTCGGCCGAGGTCATGTGCGCCGGCGCCAAGGGCTGATCCACTGGAGGCAGCAATGACTGACAACGCACCGCGGATCCACCCCACCGCCGTCATCGACCCGGCCGCACGCCTGGCCGACGATGTCCAGGTGGGCGCCTTCACCCTGATCGGCCCCGACGTTGAAATCGGTGCCGGCACGGTGGTGGGCCCCCATTGCAGCATCCACGGCCCAACCCGGATCGGCCGCGACAACCGCTTCGTCGGCCACGCCGCGATCGGTGGCGAGCCGCAGGACAAGAAGTTCGGCGGCGAGCGCACCGAACTGGTGATCGGCGACCGCAACGTGTTCCGCGAGTTCGTCACGCTCAACCGCGGCACCGGCGGCGGCGGTGGCATCACCACCATCGGCAACGACAACTGGATGCTGGCCTACACGCACGTGGCACACGACTGCCATGTCGGCAATTTCTGCGTGTTCTCCAACAACACCACCCTGGCCGGCCACGTGACCGTGGGCGACTACGTGATCATCAGCGGCTTCGCCGGTGCCCACCAGTTCTGCCGCATCGGCGCGCACGCTTTCCTGGGCATGGGCGCACTGACCAATGGCGACGTTCCGCCGTTCACCATGGTCGGCACCGATTCGCTGGGCCGCCCGCGCGGCATCAACAGCGAAGGCCTGAAGCGCCGCGGCTTCGACGCCGAGCGCATTTCGGCCATCAAGCGTGCCTACCGCACGCTGTACGTGGCAGGCCTGCCGCTGGCCGAGGCCAAGGTGCAGCTGACCGAACAGGCGCGTGACAGCGACGACGTGAAGGCGATGCTGGACTTCATCGAGCACGCCGAGAGGCCCCTGCTGCGATGAGCAGCGCGACCGGCCAGGCGCCGGCCGGCGCCGCGGTGATCCCGCTGGCCTCGATGGCCGGCAGCGTTCCTGCGCAGCGGGTGCTCAGCGAGCGCCCGTTGCGGATCGCGCTGGTTGCCGGTGAAGCCTCCGGCGACCTGCTCGGTGCGGGCCTGGTGCGCGAATTGAAGGCGCGCTTCCCGAATGCCGAGTTCGCCGGCATCGGCGGCGACGCCATGCGCAGCGCTGGCTGCCAGACCTGGCACGATGCCAGCGAGCTGGCGGTGATGGGGCTGACCGAAGTGCTGCGCCACCTGCCGCGCCTGCTGAAGCTGCGCTCCGCGTTCTGCCAGCGTGCGCTGGACTGGCAGCCGGACGTGTTCATCGGCATCGACGCACCCGACTTCAACCTGGGCATCGAGCGCTGGCTGAAGCAGCGCGGCGTGCGCACCGTGCATTACGTCAGCCCCTCGGTCTGGGCCTGGCGCGAGAAGCGCGCCGAGAAGATCGGCAGCAGCGCCGACCTGGTGCTGTGCCTGTTCCCGATGGAGCCGCCGATCTATGCCAGGCACGGCATCGACGCGCGCTTCGTCGGCCACCCGATGGCCGATGACATTCCGCTGCAGGGCAACCGCGAGGAAGCGCGTGCCGCGCTCGGCTTGCCGACCTCGGCCAAGGTGCTCGCCGTGCTGCCGGGCAGCCGCCTGGGTGAGATCTCGCGCCTCGGCGAGCCGTTCTTCGAAGCGGCCTGGCAGGTTTCCGAGCGCATTCCCGGCCTGCACGTGGTGGTGCCTGCCGCCAATCCGGCCTGCAGGCAGCTGATTGAAGAACAGCTGTCGCGCTCGGCGTTGCCGGTGGCCTACTCGCATGTACTGGATGGCCAGGCACGCAACGCGATGATCGCCGCTGACGTGGTGGTGCTGGCGTCGGGCACCGCGACCCTGGAAGCGATGCTGGTGAAGCGGCCGATGGTGGTCGGGTACCGCGTCAACGAGCTGACCTATCGCCTGGTGAAGGCGCTTGGGCTGATCAAGGTCGACCGCTTTGCCCTGCCCAACATCCTGGCCGGCCAGGACCTGGCGCCGGAACTGATGCAGCACGACTGCACGCCGGACCGGCTGGCCGCGGCCATCCAGCAGTGGTTTGACCACCCGCAGCGGGTGACCGATCTGCAGGATACCTACGTGCGCCTGCACGAACGCCTGCGCCGCAACGCCTCGGCGCGTGCCGCCGACGCCGTCGGCGAACTGCTGATGCGCGACCAGGCACAGCCATGAGCCGCCGTCACGCCGCCGCAGCCAGCCTGACCCTGTTCGACGGTGTGGCCGTGGTCGAGCCGGAGCGCCTGGTGGCCGGCGTCGACGAGGCCGGCCGTGGCCCGCTGGCCGGGCCGGTGGCGGTGGCGGCGGTGGTGTTCGACCCGTCGCGGCCACGCATCAACGGCCTCGACGACTCCAAGCAGCTGACGGCGGCACGCCGCGAACAGCTGCATGACCGCATCATCGAGCGTGCGCTGGCCTGGCACGTGGTGCTGGTGGACGTGGACACCATCGACCGCCTGAACATCTACCAGGCCACCCTGCAGGGCATGCGCGAGGTGGTGGCAGCGGTCGCCCACGTGGCCGGCTTCGCCCGCATCGACGGCAACGTGGTGCCCAAGGGCCTGGTGCTGCCGGCCCAGGCGCTGATCGGTGGCGATGGCATCGACCGCGCGATCATGGCGGCGTCGATCCTGGCCAAGGTCTCGCGCGACCGTTACATGCAGGACGTCCACGCCCGCCACCCGCAGTACGGCTTCGAGCAGCACAAGGGCTATGGCACGCCGGCCCACCTGGCCGCCCTGCGTGAACACGGCCCCTGCATGGAGCATCGGCGCAGCTTCGCCCCGGTACGTGAGTGCCTGGACACCACCCGCGCCCCCGCGATCGCCTGAACGGCCGCCGACAGCGACAAGCCGTGCGGTGAGGAGTGCCCCCGAGCCGGGGGGACACACCAGCGACGCGGGGGTGTGGAAGCACGGCAGGACAGGGCCCGCGGCTCGCCTGCGAACCGTGGCAAGCGATAGCGCGAATGCGATATCGCGTGCCGTCAAGAGCTTGTCGCCACCCCCTGCCCTCGCTACCCTGACCGGGCACTCCAGCGCTTCCGACCCCGGCGACGAACCTCCGTCAGCACCCGGGGCCCGCGCGCTCCAACCTGGTCCGGCATGTCCAACTCCCGCTTCGTACATCTCCACGTCCACACCGAGTTCTCGCTGGCGGACTCGACCATCCGCGTGCCGGCCAAGCCGGACCAGGCGGACCCGAAGAAGGCCAAGCAGGCCAACCTGCTGTCGCGCTCGGTCGAACTCGGCCTGCCCGCGCTGGCGGTGACCGACCTCAACAACCTGTTCGCCCTGGTCAAGTTCTACAAGGCCGCCGAAGGCGTCGGCATCAAGCCGATCGCCGGTGCCGACGTGCTGATCGCCGAGGAAGGCCAGGACCCATGGCGGATGACCCTGCTGTGCCGCGATCGCGAGGGTTACCTGAGCCTGTCGCGGCTGCTGACCCGCGCCTGGATGGAAGGCCATCGCCCCGAAGGCGGCGTGGCCATCCACCCGGACTGGCTGAAGGCCGGCAACGCCAACCTGTTCGCGCTGGCCGGGCGCCAGAGCCTGGCCGGGCGCCTGGCGCTGGACGGCAAGCATGAGCTGGCCGAGCAGCAGCTGGCCGACTGGCAGCGCGTGTTCGGCGATGGCCTGCACCTGGAGCTGACCCGCACCGGCCGCGAGGGCGAGGAGACCTTCAACCAGTTCGCGCTGATGGCCGCCGGCCAGCGTGGCCTGCCGGTGGTGGCCAGCAATGACGTGCGCTTCCTGTCGCCGTCCGACTTCAGCGCGCACGAAGCGCGCGTGTGCATTTCCACCGGCCGCGTGCTGGACGATCCCAAGCGCCCGCGCGAGTACAGCGACCAGCAGTACCTGAAGTCGGCCGAAGAAATGTGCGCGCTGTTCGCCGACATTCCCGATGCCATCGACAACACGCTGGCGCTGGCCGAGCGCTGCAACATCGAGATGCGGCTGGGCACCTACTTCCTGCCCAACTACCCGGTGCCCGACGACGAGACCCTGGACACCTGGATCCAGAAGATGTCGCGTGATGGCCTGGAAGAGCGCCTGGAGAAGAATCCGCTGGCGCCGGGCAAGACCCGCGAAGACTACTTCGAGCGCCTGGAGTTCGAGCTCGACACCATCATCAAGATGGGCTTCCCTGGCTACTTCCTGATCGTGGCCGACTTCATCCAGTGGGGCAAGAACCAGGGCATTCCGATCGGCCCCGGCCGTGGTTCGGGTGCCGGCTCGCTGGTGGCATGGGCGCTGAAGATCACTGACCTGGATCCGCTGCCGTACAACCTGCTGTTCGAGCGCTTCCTGAACCCCGAACGCGTGTCGATGCCCGACTTCGACATCGACTTCTGCATGGACCGCCGCGACGAGGTGATTGACTACGTCGCGCGCAAGTACGGGCGCGAACGCGTCAGCCAGATCATCACCTACGGCACCATGGCCGCCAAGGCGGTGGTGCGCGACTCCGGCCGCGTGCTCGGTTTCCCGTACGGCCTGGTGGACGGTGTCTCCAAGCTGATCCCGAACATCCTGGGCATCCACCTCAAGGATGCGCTGGGCAAGGGCAAGGAAGGCCCCAGCTCGGAAATGGCCTCGGCCGAACTGATCCAGCGTTACGAGACCGAGGACGATGTCCGCGACCTGATCGACCTGGCGCTGCAGCTGGAGGACCTGACCCGCAACGCCGGCAAGCATGCCGGTGGCGTGGTGATCGGGCCCGAGCCACTGAGCGAGTTCTGCCCGCTGTACGCCGAACATGACGAGAACGGGCTCGGCAAGAACCCGGTCACCCAGTTCGACAAGAACGACGTGGAAGAAGTGGGCCTGGTGAAATTCGACTTCCTCGGCCTGCGCACGCTGACCATCATCGACTGGGCAGTGAAGGCGATCAACAAGCGCCACGAACGCGCGGGCATCCCGCCGGTCGACATCGCCGCGATCCCCCTCGACGATGCGCCCACCTACAAGGACATCTTCGCCAACGGCAACACCGGCGCGGTGTTCCAGTTCGAATCCTCCGGCATGCGCCGCCTGCTGAAGGATGCGCGCCCCGACCGCTTCGAAGACCTGATCGCGCTGGTGTCGCTGTACCGCCCCGGCCCGATGGACCTGATTCCTTCGTTCAACGCGCGCAAGCACGGGCAGGAAGAGATCATCTATCCCGATCCGCGCACCGAAGCCATCCTGAAGGACACCTACGGCATCATGGTGTACCAGGAGCAGGTCATGCAGATGGCGCAGATCGTCGGCGGCTACTCGCTGGGCGGCGCCGACCTGCTGCGCCGCGCGATGGGCAAGAAGGTGCCGGCGGAAATGGCCAAGCACCGCGAGATCTTCCGCGAAGGTGCAGCCAAGGGCGGCGTCGATGGCCCCAAGGCCGACGAAATCTTCGACCTGATGGAGAAGTTCGCCGGCTACGGCTTCAACAAGTCGCACGCCGCCGCCTACGCGCTGGTCAGCTACCAGACCGCATGGCTGAAGCGCCACTACCCGGCCGAGTTCATGGCGGCCACGCTGTCGTCCGATCTGGACAACACCGACAAGGTGGTCGGCTTCCTCGACGAAGTGCGCAACCTCGGCCTGACCGTACTGCCGCCCAAGGTGAACCAGTCGGCCTTCATGTTCGAAGCGGTGACGCCGGACACCATCCAGTACGGCCTCGGTGCGATCAAGGGCGTCGGCCAGGGCGCCTGCGAAGCAGTGGTCGAGGAACGACTGAAGGGCGGCCCGTTCAAGGACCTGCTCGACTTCTGCACGCGCGTTGGTTCGGCCAAGCTCAATCGCCGTACCCTGGAAGCGATGATCAACTGCGGTGCGCTGGACGAGCTCGGCCGCAACCGGGCCTCGCTGATGCTGCAGCTGCCGGAAGTGATCAAGGCCACCGACCAGATGGCGCGCGAACGTGCCTCCGGACAGAACTCGCTGTTCGGCGGTCCCGACCCGAGCGCCGTGTCGATCCAGCTGGACCTGCCCGAGGCCGAAGAATGGCCGCTGCTGCAGCGCCTGAACGGCGAGCGCGACACGCTGGGCTTCTACCTGAGCGGCCACCCGTTCGATCCCTGGCGCGACGATGTGCGCGACCTGGTCGGCAACGACCTGGGATCGGTGGAGAAGATCTGGAGCGCCAACAGCGGCGGCGGCGGGGGCGGCGAAAAGCGCTGGCGGCCGGAAGTGCAGACGGTGCTGGCCGGCCAGGTGGTCGGCGTGCGCCGCAAGGGCGAGAGCCAGATCTTCATCCAGCTGGAAGATGGCCGCGGCCGCGTCGAGTGCAGCGCGTTCTCCGACGCGATGGCCGAGTTCGGCCACCTGATGACCAAGGACCGCATCCTGGTGGTCAAGGGCGGCCTGCGCGAGGACGAGTTCAACGGCGGCTTCGCGCTGCGCATCCGCCAGTGCTGGGACTTCGACGAAGTCTGCGCCAACTACGCCACACGGTTGTCGCTGCGGCTGGACCTGCGCCAGCAGCGCCCGGTCTGGGAGCGCATCGATGCGCTGCTCGACCGCCATCGCCCCGGCCGCACGCCACTGCGCCTGGACCTGCTGCTGAAGGGGCCGCACGGCGGCGTCGCCGGCATGCTTGATGTGTCCGGGCAGAGCGCGGTGCGCATCGATTCCAAGCTGATGGAGGCGCTGCGCGCCGATCCTGCCGTGCGCACGCTGAAGGTGCGTTACAGCCCCCCCTGGGCCAGCTGAGGCTGGCTCCGTGGCTTTCCCGTTTCCGCGTTCCATGTATCAAGGACGATTGCCGATGAAGACCCTGCTGTTCCCGTTCGCCGCCGCACTGGCCCTGACCGCCTGCTCCCCGTCGAAGATCGAGTTCCAGATCGACAACCCGACCGACACGCCGCTGGCGCTGAGCATCGACGGCCAGGACCTGCCGGTGGCCGCACACGGTTCGCGCCCGGTCTCGCTCGCTGTCGGCGAGCATCGCCTGCATACCGAAAAGCTCGGTGATGTGCGCTTCATCGTCTACGTCGACGGCCGTGGCGGCCTGATCAACCCGACCCTGAGCGAGTACGTGATCGCCCGCGAGGTCTATGTCACCGACGAGAGCAAGCTGAAGAACTTCGGCACCGGCAAGGCCGGCATCGAACTGGGCGGCGTCGACTTCGAAGGTCCCTTCGAGAAGCGCCACGACCTGTTCATCGACAAGACCTGGACCTACGGCGTGCGCGAGCCGTTCCCGAAGGAAAAGGTGGTGGCCCATGTCGATTCCAGCGGCGGCCAGATCGTGGCCAAGGTGTTCACCGCCCCGGACTTCATCACCTACGTCGAGGAAGGCATGGGCCAGCCCGGCGCGTTCAAGCGCGAACAGCCGGCCGGCTACGTCGCGCCGGCATTCAGCCTGGAGCCGGCCCCGGCCAGCCTGCCGGCCCTTGACCCCGCGTTCGAGGCGCATGCCGCGCCGCTGCGCGAGGTCTATGCGCGCTGGCTGAAGGCCACCACCGCCGATGAACAGAAGGCCCTGCGCAAGCAGGACTTCGACGCGCAGATGGCCTTCACCTCGGCCACCGCGACCCTCGGCGCCAACCTCGGCCGGGAGGCCAACGAGGCCTACAACGACTTCGTCTCCCAGCGCGGGCAGCTGATGGGCCGCAGCGCCCTGGTGGTGCCCTGAACTGACTGGCGCGCCCTGCCCGCCTGCGCTACCGTCGCCTTCCAGACGAAGGCGTACGGGTGGTTTGCACGCATTCGGCTAGAATTGCCCCCTTCTTTACACGACGGCTTCCGATGAATCCGAACTACCTCGACTTCGAGCAACCCATCGCCGACCTGGAAGCCAAGATCCAGGAGCTGCGCAACGCCAGCGCCGGGCCGGCGGTCAATGTCGAGGCGGAAGTGCATGCGCTGCAGGACAAGCTGCGCGTGCGCACCGCGCAGATCTTCCGCAACCTGACCTCGTGGCAGGTGCTGCAGCTGGCCCGCCACCCGTCGCGGCCATACACCGCCGACTACATCCGCATCATCTGCGACGAGTTCCAGGAGCTGGCCGGTGACCGCGCCTTCGCCGACGACAAGGCCATCATGGGCGGCCTGGCCCGCATCAATGGCCGCGCAGTGATGGTGATCGGCCACCAGAAGGGCCGCGACACCAAGGAAAAGATCAAGCGCAACTTCGGCATGCCCAAGCCGGAGGGTTACCGCAAGGCGCTGCGCCTGATGAAGATGGCCGAGCGCTTCGGCCTGCCGGTGCTGACCCTGATCGACACCGCGGGCGCCTGGCCGGGCATCGACGCCGAATCGCGCGGCCAATCCGAAGCAATCGCGCGCAACCTGATCGAGATGGCCGAGCTGAAGGTGCCGATCATCTGCACCGTGATCGGTGAAGGCGGCTCCGGCGGCGCACTGGCGTTGGGCGTGGGCGACCGCACCGTCATGCTGGAATATGCGGTGTACTCGACCATCACCCCGGAAGGCTGCGCCTCGATCCTGTGGAAGGACGCCGGCAAGGCCAAGGAGGCGGCCGAGCAGCTGGGCCTGACCGCGCCGCGCCTGAAGAGCCTGGGCCTGGTCGACAAGGTCGTGCGCGAGCCGACCGGTGGCGCCCACCGCAACCCGACCCAGATGGCCAAGCGCCTGAAGGCGGTGCTGCTGAACGAACTGGACGCACTGGACGCGCTGTCCACCGAACAGCTGCTGGAGCAGCGCTACACGCGCCTGCGCAGCTACGGCACGTACGAAGCAGCCTAAGCCCTGTAGGGCCGGCCGCTGGCCGGCAACACGAGGTGATTGCAGAAATGAAAGAGCCGGGCATTTGCCCGGCTCCTTCGTTTGCGCCCTGACAGCATCCACGCATGGCGTGGATCTACCGGGCGCAGGTGACCCCGCCTCAGAACGGCTTGGCCAGCACCAGCCACACGATGGGAATGAACGCCAGCAGCGGGATCTCGTTGATCCAGCGCAGCGCGCGCGACGACGGCAGCGCCCGGCCCTTGGCCACGCCCTTGAGCAGGCGACCGGTCCAGCCGAAATACACCAGCAGCAGCACCACCAGGCCCAGCTTGGCGTGCAGCCAACCGGCGCCGCCCGGAGCGACCATGGTCGGGAAATCGGGGATGACCTTGTAGCCCAGCCACAGCACCAGGCCGAGCAGGAACGCCAGCCCGAACATCGAGTGGCCGAAGCGGTACAGGCGCAGGCCCATCAGCTGCAGGCGCTCGGTCACCGCTGGCTGGCCCGCGGTTTCAGCCAGGTTGACCAGGATGCGCGGCAGGTAGAACACCGTGGCCATCCACGCCACCACGAACACGATGTGGAAGGTCTTGACCCAGTAGTAGCTCTGCATGCGCTCGCTCCGGCGGCTGGCGTAGGTTGGCGGCCATTCTCGCATGCCGTGGCGAAGCCGCCGCAGCCACGCATGCCGCGACACATCGACGCATGGCGCGTCGCAACACCGTACGATAGGCGCCGTTTTCCCGATCGCGCACCGCCCCATGGACAAGACCTACGACGCCGCCTACTTCCAACGCTGGTACCGCCGTGCCGACATCGGCGGCAGCGCCCGCCTGGCGCGCAAGGTCGCATTGGCCGTGGCCAGCGCCGAGTACTACCTGGAGCGGCCGATCCGCAGCGTGCTGGACATCGGCTGCGGTGAAGGCGCCTGGCGCGCGCCGCTGCTGAAGCTGCGTCCGAAGGTCGAATACCTCGGCTTCGACAGCAGCGAGTACGCTGTGCGCCGCTACGGCAGGACCCGCAACCTGCACCTGGCGCGCTTTGGCGATTTCGCCTGGCTGCGGCCCTGCGCCCCGGTCGACCTGCTGGTCTGCTCGGACGTGATGCACTACGTGCCCAACCGTGAACTGCGCGCCGGCCTGGCCGGCCTGGCCGAGCTGACCGGCGGGGTGGCCTTCCTGGAGACCTTCGCCGCCGAGGACGCGTTCGAAGGCGACCACGACGGCTTCCAGGCGCGCCCGGCGCGCTGGTACCGGCGTGAACTGACCCGCCAGGGCCTGCAGCCGGTAGGGTCGCACTGCTGGCTCGGCCCCGCCCTGGCAGGCGATGCCGCCGCGCTGGAACGGATGTGAATCCGGATTCATTATTTTCAGCCGACTTAACCTGCGGGACACCCGGATGGGATATGCTGCGCGGCAACATATGACCATACATATTCGGTCGTCATGCTCTATCAACTGCACGAACTGACCCGCAACCTGCTCGCCCCGTGGGTGCACCAGGCCCAGGCCAACGCCAAGTTCTTCGCCAACCCGGGCCATTGGTGGTCGCAGATGCCCGGTGCCGATCGCCTGGCGGCGGTCAATGAACTCTTCCATCGCATCGGCAAGGATTACGAGAAGCCCGAGTGGGGCATCAACGAAATCGAGGTCGAAGGCGAGCGCGTGCCGATCGTCGTGCACGAGGAAGTGAGCAAGCCGTTCTGCAAGCTGCTGCGCTTCAAGCGCCACAGCAATGAAGCCGACCAGCTGCACACCATGCTCAACCAGCCGTTCGTGCTGGTGGTGGCGCCGCTGTCGGGCCACCACGCCACGCTGCTTCGCGATACCGTGCGTACGCTGCTGCGCGACCACCGCGTGTACGTCACCGACTGGGTCGACGCGCGCATGGTGCCGTCCAGCGAAGGCGAGTTCGGGTTGGATGACTACATCGCCTACATCCAGGAGTTCATCCGCCACCTCGGCGTCGAACGCCTGCACGTGGTGAGCGTGTGCCAGCCGACCGTACCGGTGCTGGCTGCGGTTTCGCTGATGGCCAGCCGTGGCGAACCGACGCCGCGCACGCTGGTGATGATGGGTGGCCCGATCGATGCGCGCTGCAGCCCGACCGCAGTGAACAACCTGGCCACGCAGAACCCGCTGTCGTGGTTCGAGAACAACGTCATTCACACCGTGCCGGCCAGCTATCCGGGTGCCGGTCGTCGCGTGTACCCGGGCTTCCTGCAGCACGCCGGCTTCCTGTCGATGAACCCGAGCCGCCACTTCAGCTCGCACTGGGATTTCTACACCGACCTGGTCAAGGGCGACCTGGAAGACGCCGACGCGCACCGTCGCTTCTACGACGAGTACAACGCGGTGCTGGACATGCCGGCCAAGTACTACCTGGACACCATCCGCGTGGTGTTCCAGGACTTCCTGCTGCCGCGTGGCGAGTGGGTGGTGAACGGCGAGAAGGTCGATCCGTCGGCGATCCGTGATACCGCGCTGCTGAGCATCGAAGGCGAGCTGGACGACATCGCCGGCCTTGGCCAGACCGAGGCGGCGCAGGCGTTGTGCACCGGCATCGCGGCCGATCGCCGCGAGCATTTCATCGTCGAAGGTGCCGGCCACTACGGCATCTTCAGTGGCCGTCGCTGGCGCGAAGTGGTGTACCCGAAGGTGCGTGATTTCTTCGCCGCGCATGCCGAAGCACCGGCGGCGAAGGCTACGAAGAAGAAGAGCAACGTCACCCCGTTGCGCCGGAAAGCGGGTTGATTCCCGGCAGGGGTCGGAGCCCTTTCCAACGGAAAGGGATCCGACCCTTGGCCTGTTACAACCGCACCAGCAGGTTCTTGGCGATCAGCCCGTGCAGCTTGCCGATGCCACGGGCCATGTGCAGGGTCAGCACCAGCAGCAGCGCGCCGGCCGCGGCCAACGTGATCGCCACCAGCGGCGAGGCCGCCATCGGCAGTACATTCACGTCGTTGATGTACACGCCCGGGATGTCACCACTGAAGATCGCCGCGACCGGCGCCCAGATCAGGCTCAGCGACAGCGAGAGCAACGTCACCGCGATGGTGAAGTAGATGATGCCCAGCGGCAGCATCAGCACGAAGTACAGCAGGGTCAGCCAGGTGCGCCCGTCGGTGAACATGTCGCCGATGCGCTGCAGCCAGGTGCGGCTGCGGTCGGTGTAGCGCGGGCGGCGCGGCATGCGCTCGCCCAGCAACGCTTCCACCAGCCGACCTTCCAGCAGCGCCAGCCCGCGCACCGAGCCGAAGAACAGCACGGTCAGCGGAATGCCGACGATCAGGATCAGCAGGCCGAGCGACAGCGACAGGCCGGTCACCACCCAGGTGAAGAAGAAGATGCCCGTGGCCAGCGACAGCAGCATGTAGAACAGCGCGCCGTAGGTGTGCGGATCGGCCACCACGCCGAAGAAGCGCGCCAGCAGCGAACGCGGCACCGGTGCCGGCGGCGGTGCGGCCGGCTCGACGCCACTGGCTTCGGCCGCCGCACGCAGCACCGGCGCGGTGTCCGCACGCGGCGTGCGCAGCGCGCGATTGACCGTCACTTCGGTCTCGCGGTAGATCTCGGCCACTTCGTCCGGGGCGCCATAGCTGCCGGCCACGTCGGCGATGACCTCGGCTTCGCTGCGGCCGGGCTGCGCCGCCAGCTCCGAGCGCAGGTATTCCTCGGCGTCATACAGCGCGTCCTGCACCATCGCCGGGTCGGCGCCTTCCAGCGCCGCGCGCAGCTGCGCCAGGTACTGCGGGATGGTCGTGGGCAGGGCGCGGCCTGCCAGGCTCGGGTCGTTCATTGCGGTATCCCCTCCAACACGGAATCGACGGAATCGCGGGTGGCCTGCCAGGCCTGGCGCCACTGCGCCAGCACTTCGCGGCCACGTTCATTGATGCGGTAGTAGCGGCGCGGCGGACCACTGCTGGACGGCTCCACGTGGCTTTCCAGCAGGCCGGCGCCCTCCAGGTTGCGCAGCACCGGGTACAGCGCACTCTGCTTGCCGCTCAGCACGCCCTCGCCCACCCGCTCCAGCTCCTTGGCAATGAGGTAGCCGTACAGCGGCTCCCCGGCCCGGGCCAGCACCGCCAGCAGGGCCAGCGACACCGTTCCGGCGCTGAGCTCCTTCTGGAACTTCTTCAGGTGGACATCGTCCTCGGACATGACCGGCCCTCCACTACGTTGAAGTCCACAGTAGTGTGAAGTTCGGTATAGCGAATGTGTCGTTAGTCACTCTGCCGGTTGGCGAGGGTCGGGTGACCACTTGGCCGGCAGGGCATTGGCTTGCTTGTCTCTCTGCGAGTCGCGGCATACCGTCGCTTTTCCAACAGCGTAGCGGCTGATCCAGCTCCTGCGAGCACGACGATCCCGGGACTATCCACTTATGACTGAGTTTTATTATTGCGACTTCTGGTTTGGCGCAAAGAAGTCCGCCCGAAACATAATCAGTGAATCCGAGGCCGAAGCGAGACATGAGAGCCAGGCCCGCTACACGGTTCTCGTTGGCTCCCCCACCGCGCCATCAGCGATTATCGATGTGCTGTTGGACAAAGACATGATTGGCGTCGACTTTCTGGATGAACATCTAAGGGAGCGCCTGACGTATCAGTTCCAGCAGGTAGCACCGGGAAATCTGTTCCTGAGCATGGCGGTACATAGAACGTTCGATGAGAAGAGTGACAGCATTGCCGAAGGGACCAGCTACCTTTTCAATGAAGATGGTCGGCTTACGATAACCAGGGAGAATTTCTCGCCTCATCATCTGGAACAGTCTTCAACTACGCACGATCCGACAGGCAACTATGAACCTGTTCCTGTCTTCGGCCATTACTCCGGTCTAATTGCAGAAGAAAGATAGGCGTTGATGCCAGGCCGATTGGATCGGCCAAGAGGCGGCGCGCAAGCTGACGCGAATGCCCCGCATGTCACTTGGCGATACGGTATCTCGTCGCGCAGAATCGAAGCCTCGTTCATGTTCCGGGGTTCCCATGCCGCACCGCCGTTGCCTTGCCCTGACCGCCCTCGCCCTGACCGCCCTCGCCCTGTCCTGCCTGCTGCCCGCCCTCGCCAGCGCGGCCACGCCCTACCGCAGCCCGCAGCAGATCCTCGACGCCTCGGCGGCCAGCGACTGGCGCACCCCGGACCCGGCCAACCTGCTGTACATGGACCTGCCGGCCGGTCGGGTCATCATCGAGCTGGCACCGCAGTTCGCCCCGCGCCATGTCGCCAACATCCAGACCTTCGCCCACGAGCATTTCTGGGACGGCACCAGCATCTACCGTTCGCAGGACAACTTCGTGGTGCAGTTCGGCGATGCCGACGCCGATGACGCAGCCAAGGCCAAGCCGTTCGGCAGTGCCGCGCGCAAGCTGCCGGCCGAGTTCGAGCGCGCCAGCGCCGGCCTGAAGGTCAGCGTGCTGCCGGACCGTGATGGCTGGGCCGCGCAGACCGGTTTCGTCGACGGCTTCCCGGTCGGCCAGGACCCGCAGGCCGGCAAGGCCTGGCTGGCGCACTGCTACGGCATGCTGGGCGCGGGCCGCAGCAACGAAGAGGACAGCAGCATCGGCGCCGAACTGTACGTGGTGACCGGGCAGTCGCCGCGCCAGCTGGACCGCAACATCACCCTGGTCGGTCGCGTGCTGAAGGGCATGGAGCTGCTCAGCGCGACGCCGCGTGGGCCGGCGCCGATGGGCTTCTACACCGACCCGACGCTGCGTACGCCGATCGTATCGATCCGCCGCGCCAGCGACGTGCCGGCGGCCGAGCGCACGCCGATCCAGGTACTGCGTACCGATTCGAAGACCTTCGCCGATACGGTGGAGGCGCGGCGCAATCGCGTGGATGATTTCTACAAGCGTCCGGCCGGGCATATCGATCTGTGCAATATTCCGGTGCCGGTGAAGTAACGCCGTCGCGGGTTCTGCGCGCGGCGCGTGCTGAAGGTGCTTCTCGGTTCATGGGCGTTACTTTTCTTTGTACGCAAAGAAAAGTAACCAAAAGAAACGTTCCGCCAGCCGCGAGCCGATGCTGCGCATCGGTGCCCTGTGCTCCTCGGCCCGTCGAGGGACGGCGCGGGAACTCGCTGCGCTCAGACACCCGCGCCTCTTCGCCCTCGCCGGACCTGCGGTGCTCGGCTCGCTCAAGGCGGATCCAAGATCAAAGGCCACAGCTGCACCCAGTAGCAACTGTCTTGTCAGGGGCAGCCGAGGGCCACCTCGGCGTCCCGCTTACGGGCGTTTAGGATCACCAGCATTTTGCGCATGACCGCCACGAGCGCCACCTTGCTCGCTTTGCCCTTGGCCTTCAGACCAGCGTAAAACGCGCGCAGTCTTGGCTCGTACCGGATGGCCGTCAGGGCCGCCATGTAAAGGGCTTCGCGTACCACCGCGCGCCCACCACTGATCCGCCGTTGGCCCTGCCAGGTGCCACTTTCGCGGTTCATCGGGGCCAGCCCCACCAGCGACGCTATGGCTTTGCTTCCCAAGCTGCCCAGTTCGGGCA
>NZ_FNFQ01000012.1 GCF_900101175.1 Stenotrophomonas pavanii
TGGCCCCGATGAACCGCGAAAGTGGCACCTGGCAGGGCCAACGGCGGATCAGTGGTGGGCGCGCGGTGGTACGCGAAGCCCTTTACATGGCGGCCCTGACGGCCATCCGGTACGAGCCAAGACTGCGCGCGTTTTACGCTGGTCTGAAGGCCAAGGGCAAAGCGAGCAAGGTGGCGCTCGTGGCGGTCATGCGCAAAATGCTGGTGATCCTAAACGCCCGTAAGCGGGACGCCGAGGTGGCCCTCGGCTGCCCCTGACAAGACAGTTGCTACTGCAGCTGCAGGCCGGTCCGTAGCACCGGCAGCAGCCACTCGACGAACACCTGCACGCGTAGTGCGCGGTGTTGCCGGTGCGGTTGCAGCAGGGTCACCGGCAGCGGCTGCGCTACGTGCTGCGGCATGACCTCCACCAGGGCGCCGGATTGCAGCTCGGCCTGCACGTCGTAGCGCGGAATCTGCAGCAGCCCCAAACCCGCCACGCAGCACGCGATCGACGCCTCGGCGCTGTTGACCCGCACCCAGCCGGGCATCGGCAGCGTGCGCAGCTGGGCGCCATCCTGCCATTCCCACGGTTCCACCCGTGCCGTGGTCGGCGACGCATAGTTCACCGCGCGGTGCTGCTGCAGCTCGGCAGGATGCTGCGGAACACCGTGCTCGCGCAGGTAGGCGGGCGCGGCCACGTTGACGAAGTCGAGCTGGCCCAGCGTGCGCGCCACCAGGCTGGAATCGCCCAGCTGGCCGACCCGCAGCACGGCATCGCAGCCGTCTTCGATCAGGTTCACCGCGCGATCGGTCATGCCCAGGTCCACTTCCACCTGCGGCTGGCGCGCGAAGAAGTCGGGCAGGGCCGGGGCGATGATGCGGCGGCCGATGCGGCTGGGCACATCGATCTTCAGCAAGCCCATCGGCTGCGCGTCGTCCTGGCGGAACAGCGATTCGGCGTCCTCAACCTCGGCGATCAGGCGCAGGCAGCGCGCATGGAACACGTCGCCGTCGTGGGTGGTGGACACCCGGCGGGTCGAGCGCTGCAGCAGGCGGGTGCCGAGCCGCTGCTCCAGCTCCGCAATCGCCGCCGAAACGGTGGAGCGGGGCAGGCCGAGCTGGTCGGCGGCGCGGGTGAAGCTGGCGCACTCCACAACCCGGGTGAAGATGCGGAAGCGGTCGATCCGGTCCATTGTTCGCGGGCTCTGGAAAGTTAAGTCAATGCGGCGGGCTTTATCCGCATTTTCTGCACGATATCGTCGTCAGGGCAGGGTTGCCACCCCGGGCCACCCTCCTCCCGAGACTCACGCCATGACCGACCATTCCCTGAAGGGCAAGACCGTGCTGATCGCCGGTGGCGCCAAGAACCTGGGCGGACTGATCGCCCGCGACTTCGCCCGCCAGGGCGCCAAAGCCATCGTCATCCACTACAACAGCGCCGCCAGCCAGGCCGACGCCGAAGCGACCGTTGCCGCCGTGCAGGCTGCCGGCAGCAAAGCGGTGGCGCTGCAGGGCGACCTGACGACGGCGGCAGCGATGGAGCGCCTGTTCGCCGAGGCCGTGGCAGCGGTCGGACGTCCCGACATCGCCATCAATACGGTCGGCAAGGTGCTGAAGAAGCCGCTGCTGGACATCAGCGAAGCGGAGTATGACGAGATGAGCGCGGTCAACGCCAAGGCCGCATTCTTCTTCCTGAAGGAGGCCGGCCGTCATGTCAACGACGGCGGCCGCATCTGCACTCTGGTCACCTCGCTGCTGGGTGCGTTCACGCCGTTCTATTCCAGCTATGCCGGCACCAAGGCGCCGGTCGAGCATTTCACTCGCGCGGCGTCGAAGGAGTTCGGTGAGCGCGGCATCTCGGTGACCGCGATCGGCCCCGGTCCGATGGACACGCCGTTCTTCTATCCGGCTGAGAGTGCCGACGCGCAGGCGTATCACAAGACCGCGGCGGCGCTGTCGGCGTTCACCCGCACCGGGCTGACCGACATCGCCGACATCGTGCCGTGGATCCGCTTCCTGGTCACCGATGGCTGGTGGATGACCGGTCAGACCATCCTGGTCAATGGCGGTTACACCACCAAATAACGCAGCCATGCAGGGCGTGGCCGCGGCATATCTGTAGCGTCGAGCCATGCCCGACTGCTGTTGCATGAGTCGAGCACGGTTTGACGCTACAGGTATTACCGGATGGGTCAGCCCAGCTTCGCCAGCACCGCATCGGTCGCGGCGGCGGTGCTCACCGCCTGGCCCTTGGCCGCCAGATCGGCGGTGAACACGCCGTCGTCCAGCACCGCGTGCACCGCCGCTTCCACCGCTGCGGCTTCGTCTTCCAGCCCCAGCGAATGGCGCAGCAGCATCGCGGCGCTGAAGATCGTCGCGTACGGGTTGGCGATGCCCTTGCCGGCGATATCCGGCGCCGAACCATGGATCGGTTCGTAGATGCCGACCGCACCCGGCTCGCCCAGTGAGGCCGACGGCAGCAGGCCCAGCGAACCGGCCAGCATCGAAGCTTCGTCGGTGAGGATGTCGCCGAACATGTTCTCGGTGACGATCACGTCGTACTCGCGCGGCTTGGCCAGCAGGTGCATGGCCATCGAATCGACCAGCTGGTGCTCCAGCGCCACGTCCGGGAACTCCTCGCGGCCGATGCGCGCGGCCACGTCACGCCACAGGCGCGAGGTTTCCAGCACGTTGGCCTTGTCCACCGAGGTGAGCTTGCCGCGGCGCTGCTGGGCCAGGCGGAAGGCGCTGCGCAGCACGCGCTCGATCTCGGCCACGGTGTAGCGGCACAGGTCGCTGGCGCTGTCGGCGTCGCGGGTCTTGTCGCCGAAGTAGATGCCGCCGGTCAGTTCGCGCACCACCACGAAGTCAACGCCCTGCAGCAGCTCGGCCTTGATCGGCGAGGCGTGCAGCGCGGCGTCGTGGGTACGCACCGGGCGCAGGTTGGCGTACAGGCCCAGCGCCTTGCGGATCGCCAGCAGGCCCTGTTCCGGGCGCACCTTGGCATTGGGGTCGGACCACTTCGGGCCGCCGACCGCACCCAGCAGCACCGCATGGGCGGCCTGGCACGCAGCCAGCGTCGACGCCGGCAGCGGTTCGCCGTGGCGGTCGATGGCGATGCCACCAATGTCGTGCTCGCTGAAGGTGAAGGTGTGGTTGAAGCGCGTGGCAACCGCCTTCAGGACGGCAACGGCCGCAGCGGCCACTTCCGGGCCGATGCCATCGCCGGGCAGGACAACAATTTCAGCGTGCATGCTCACTCTCGTAACGTTCGATTTCAGGGACACGGCCCAACAGATACCCCAACTGGTCGACGCCTTCCAGCAGGCAGGTCTGCGAGAAGCCATCCAGCGGGAAGGAATAGACGCGGCCATCGGGCGTGCGCAGTTCGCGCGCGGCCACGTCGATGGTCAGTTCGTCGTCGGGGCGCTGCATCAGCGCCTGCACGTCGGCTTCGTCCAGCACGATCGGCAGCAGGCCGTTCTTCAGTGAATTGCCGCGGAAGATATCGGCGATCTCGCTGCTGACAATGGCGCGCAGGCCCAGGTCGGTCAGCGCCCAGGGGGCATGCTCACGCGACGAGCCGCAGCCGAAGTTGCGCCCCGCCAGCAGGATGCTGCGGCCGGCGTTGTGCGGCTGGTTGAAGGCGAAGTCGGCCACCGGCGAACCGTCGGCCTGCCAGCGCCAGTCATTGAACGCGTTGCGGCCCAGGCCGGCGCGTTCGGTGGTGGACAGGAACCGCGCCGGGATGATCTGGTCGGTGTCGATGTTGGTCTGGCGCAGCACCACGCTGGCCGAGGTCAAGGTACGGAAACCGGCCATTACGCCACCTCCTGTGCGAACAGTTCGCGGGTATCGGCAACATGCCCGTTCACCGCGGCCCACGCCGCGCTCATCGGCGAGGCCAGCAGCGTGCGCGAACCGGGGCCCTGGCGGCCTTCGAAATTGCGGTTGCTGGTGCTCACGGCCAGCTGGCCGGGCGCCACCAGGTCGCCGTTCATGGCGATGCACATCGAGCAGCCCGGCTCGCGCCACTCGGCGCCGGCGGCGCGCACGATCTCGTCGATGCCTTCTGCTTCAGCTTCGCGCTTGACGATCTCCGAGCCCGGCACCACCAGCATGCGTACCCGCTCGGCGACACGACGGCCGCGCAGCACCTGCGCGACTTCGCGCATGTCGCTCAGGCGACCGTTGGTGCAGGATCCGACGAACACCACGTCCACCGGCGTACCGGCCAGCGCCCTGCCGGGCTGGAAGTGCATGTAGTCCAGGCCCTTCTGTGCGGCGGCATCGTTGGCTGCCGGGATCGGCGCATCGACCGCGATGGCGGTACCTGGATGAGTGCCCCAGGTCAGGGTCGGACGGACGTCGGCCGCGTCGATGTGCACTTCGCTGTCGAAGCGTGCACCCTCATCACTGCGCAGCTGCTGCCAGCGCGACACCGCGGCCTCGAAGTCGGCACCCTTGGGGCCGCGCGGCGTGTTGGCGACGAAGTCGAAGGTGACCTGGTCCGGCGCCACCATGCCGGCGCGTGCACCGGCCTCGATCGACATGTTGCACAGGGTCATGCGCTGTTCCATGTCCATCGCTTCGATGGTGCTGCCACGGAACTCGATCACATGGCCGGTGCCGCCGTTGACGCCGATCACGCCGATGATGTGCAGCACCACGTCCTTGGCGCCGACCCCCGGCGCCAGCGCACCGTCAACGGTGATTGCCAGGGTCTTGGCCTTGCGCTGCAGCAGGCACTGGGTGGCCAGCACGTGGCCGACTTCGCTGGTGCCGATGCCGAACGCCAGCGACCCGAACGCGCCGTGGGTGGAGGTGTGGCTGTCGCCGCAGACGATGGTCATGCCGGGCTGGGTGAAACCCTGTTCCGGCGCGATCACGTGGACGATGCCGCGGTTGTCAGAAGCCATGTCGAACAGTTCGATGCCGTACTCGGCACAGTTGCGCGCCAGAGTGGCGACCTGTGCTTCGGCGGCGGCGCTGGCGTAGGGCAGCGAGCCGTCGGCGGCGGCAGGCAACGTCGGCGTGGAATGGTCCATCGTGGCCTTGGTGCGATCCGGGCGGCGCGGCGACAGGCCACGCGCGCGCAGCTCGGTGAACGCCTGCGGTGAGGTCACCTCGTGGATCAGGTGCAGGTCGATGTACAGCACGGCGGGCGCGCTGTCGGATTCGGGGACGACCACGTGGGCGTCCCACAGTTTGTCGTACAGGGTGCGGGGTGCGGAGGTCATGCGTATGCCTGGCAGAAGTACGAAGGAGCGGACATCGGGAATGTAGATGAAAGAGGCCGGTCAGCGGCGGCGTGCGAGCACGCGCAGCCGGACGTAGTCGGCCAGCGGCTGGCCGGCGGCATTGCGCGGCAGGTCGGCCAGCAGCGCGCTGGCGGCTTCGCGCACGGCCGCACGGGCCTCGGCCGGCAGATCGTCGAGCAGCGGCGCGGCGAAAACCCGCAGCCAGCCGGCCACGCCGGTCGGCAGCGCGGTCGGGCGCGGCGTGCATTCGATCAGCTGCACGTGGAAGCCATGCTGGCGCAGGCGGTCGGCGTAGGCGTCGGCCGTGGGGAAGTACCACTGGAACGTGCTGGCACCATGGCCATGCGCTGCACGCGCGGCCTGCACTGCGGCGATGATCGTGGCCACGTTGCCATGGCCGCCGAACTCGGCGACGAAGCGCCCGCCGGGGCGCAGCGCGCGGCGCACGCCTTCCAGCACGCGGTCCGGCGTGGTCATCCAATGCAGTGCGGCATTGCTGAACACGGCATCGAATTCGCCGTCGAAGGACAGCGCGTGCCCATCCATCACCTGGGCGTCGACACCGCGGGCACGGGCGGCGATGACCAGTTCCGGCGAGGCATCCACGCCGTGGATGCGGGCGCCGCTGAGGGCCAGCTCGGTGCTGAGCACGCCATCGCCACAGCCCAGGTCGAGGATGCGTTCACCGGCGCGCGGGTCGAGCAGGCGCGATACCGCGCCACCCAGCAGCGGCACGAAGCCAGCATCGATCGCATAGTCCTGGGCGTTCCACTGTTGGCCAGCGGCGTTGGCCGGGGTGGGGGTGTCGAAGGCGATCATGGTGGGTTCCTCAGGCGGTGGCGGAAGCGGGAACGTCGGTGCCGCTGTGGGTGGCGGCCTGGCGCTGGCGCAGCAGGCGGTTGGCCACGTCCAGCCACGCCAGTGCGGAGGCCTCGATGATGTCCTTGCTGGTACCGGTGCCGTCGTACTCCACGCCTTCGTGGCGCACGCTCAGATTGGCTTCACCGCGCGCATCGGCGCCGATGCCGACGCTGTGCACGTGGTAGCTGTCCAGCATCAGCTGCACGCCGGTGGCGGCCGACAGTGCGCCGAACAGCGCATCGACCGGGCCATCGCCCTGCGCGGTCTCAGCCACGCGATTGCCGTCCGGGTCGGACAGTTCGACCAGCGCATTGGCGCGGCTGCCGACATCGCTGATGGTCATCGAGGCCAGCCGGTAGCCCTGCGCGTTGGAGCCACCCTGCATCAGCGCCTGCAGGTCGGCATCGGTCACCACGCGCTGCTGTTCGCACAGGCCCTTGAACTGCTCGAACACCAGCTTCAGTTCGTCTTCGTCCAGCCAGAAGCCCAGCGCACGCAGGCGCGCTTCGACGGCGGCGCGACCGCTGTGGCGGCCCAGCACCATCTGCGAATCCTCCCAGCCGACGTCTTCCGGACGCATGATTTCGTAGGTGCCGCGGTGGCGCAGCATGCCGTGCTGGTGGATGCCCGATTCGTGGGCGAACGCATTGGCGCCGACGATGGCCTTGTTGCGCTGCACCGGCATGCCGACCAGGCGCTGCAGCAGCTGCGAGGTGCCGACGATGCGCGGCGTGTTGATCGAACTGTCCTGTTCGTAGAAGGCTTGGCGCACCTTCAGCACCATCGCGATTTCTTCCAGCGAACAGTTGCCTGCACGTTCGCCGATGCCATTGATGGTGCACTCGACCTGGCGTGCGCCGCCTTCGATGGCAGCCAGCGAGTTGGCCACGGCCAGGCCGAGGTCGTTGTGGCAGTGCGCGCTGAAGATCACATTGGCGGCGTTCGGCACGTCGGCGACGCCAGCGATGACCTGCTGGAACATCGCGCGGATCTCTTCCGGCGTGGTGAAGCCGACGGTGTCGGGCAGGTTGATGGTGGTGGCGCCGGCGGCAATGGCCACGCGCGAGACTTCGATCAGGTAGTCCAGCTCGGTGCGGGTGGCATCCTCGGCCGAGAATTCGACATCGTCGATGTACGAGCGTGCCAGCGATACATGCTTGCGTACCGACTCCAATACCTGCTCGCGGGTCATCCGCAGCTTGTGCTCGCGGTGCAGCGGGCTGGTCGACAGGAACACGTGCAGGCGCGGGTTGGCCGCCGCTTCCAGTGCACGTGCCGAGGTCTCGATATCGGCCTGCAGGCAGCGCGACAGCACCGCCAGGCTCAGGCTCGGGCGGCGCAGTTCGCGGCCGATCAGGGCCATCGCCTCGCGGTCGGACTGCGAGCTGGCCGGAAAGCCGGTCTCGATGATGTCCACGCCCAGTTCGTCCAGCGCACGCGCCATCACCAGCTTCTGCGGCGGGCTCATGCTGCAGCCGGGGGACTGCTCGCCGTCACGCAGGGTGGTGTCGAAGATGCGGATGCGCGGGGTGGTAATTCGTTCGATGGTGGTCACAGGGAAATCTCCTCGACAGCGGGTGCGACGGCTTGCAGGGGGGAAGGGGAAGAGGCGGGGGAGGCGAGGGCGCTGGCCTTGCCGGGCGAGCGCGGTGTTTCGCTGCGCCGTCGCCGAGGCTTGCGCGGCGGGCGCGGACGGATGTCGGTGAGCAGGCCGGCCAGGACACCGGCATCGATGTTGCCGCCGGATACCACCGCGCACTTGCGGCGGCCGGCCACGCGGCGGCCTGCGGCCAGGGCCAGCGCGCCGGCGCCCTCGGCGATGATGTGTTCTTCCAGTGCCAGCCGGACCAGGGTTTCGCGCAGCTCGGCCTCGCGCACGATCACCACGTCATCCAGCAGTGAGGTGCACAGGCGGCGGGTGAGGAAACCGGGAATCTTGACCCGCACGCCGTCGGCCAGCGAGGCGACGGGGGCGATCTCGTGCACGTCGCCGCGGATCGCGCGTGCCATCGAATCAACGCCTTCCACCTGCGCGCCGACCACGCGCACGCCCTGTGATTTCAGCGCCAGTGCAACGCCGGAAGCCAGCCCGCCGCCACCGATCGGCACGATCACCACGTCCGGCGCGTGCGCGGCCAGCTCGATGCCGACGGTGCCCTGGCCGGCGATCACGTCGGCGTCGTCGAAAGCGGACAGGAAGCGGTAACCGTGGCGTTGCGCCAGTTCGACGGCGAAGGCGTAGGCCTCGTCGTAGCTGGTGCCATGCTGGCGCACGGTGGCGCCCCAATGGGCGACGCCGGCGATCTTGGTGGCCGGTGCGCCATGCGGCATCACGGTGATGGCCGGCACGTCCAGGCGGTAGGCGGCCCATGCCACGCCCTGGGCGTGGTTGCCGGCCGAGGCGCAGATCACCGGCCGGGTGTCACCGCGCTCGCGGCCGGCCAGCAGCGCGTTCAGGGCGCCGCGTACCTTGTAGGAACCGGTGCGCTGCAGGTTCTCCAGCTTCAGCCAGGTGCCGAAGCGCTCGGCATGGTGCAGCGGGGTGGGCGGCAGGAAGCGGCGCAGGCGGGCCTGCGCTGCCAGGACGTCGGCAACGCTTACGTCGCCGACATCGCTTTCCTGGTTGGTGTCAGCGGCCGGCATGGGCCACCAGCGCGGTGCGGAGGACCGCCGCATGCGGGCACGGACGACGAAGAAGACGCCTCCGTACCGGCACCGTGGTCGCTACGGTACGGGTGTTCATGGGGCTGCTCCTTCCACGGCCGTGACCTGCACGGACACGCAGTCGTAGATCTTCTCGATCTGGCGGCACAGCGTTTCCGCCGGGCGCTGGCCATCCACCACCAGCTGCAGGTGCCAGCGGCCATCGTCGGCGGCCACCGGCGCACCGCTGATCGCGCGCGGCGCGAAGCCGCGGCGTTCGGCCATGCCGATCACGCGCAGCAGCGCGCCTTCGGCCGGGTGCAGCACCAGGTCAAGCCGGTAGTGCATTGGGGGTCTCCTGGCGGGCGTGGGCGGGGTTGCTTTCCAGCATCGTGCTGTTGGCGGTGTTCGGCGGCACCAGCGGCCACACGTTGGCGCGCGCATCGATGGCCACGTGCAGCAGCGCCGGGCCCGGCTCGGCCAGCAGCGCGGCCAGGCCGCCCTCGACGTCGTCGCGTGCGTCGATGCGGGTCGCGGCGATGCCGAACACCTGCGCCAGCGCGACGAAGTCGGGGTTGTCGGACAGGTCGATCTCGCTGTAGCGCTCGGCGAAGAACAGCTCCTGCCACTGCCGCACCATGCCCAGCGAACTGTTGTCCAGCAGCACGATCTTCACCGGCAGGCGGCAGCGCGCGATGGTGGCCAGCTCCTGCACGTTCATCATGAAGCTGCCATCGCCGGACACCAGCACCACCGTACGTTCCGGGCACGCAAACTGCGCGCCCATCGCCGCTGGCAGGCCAAAGCCCATGGTGCCCAGCGCGCCACTGGTCAGGTGGTTGCGCGGGTGGTTGAAGCGGCAGTGCTGCGCGACCCACATCTGGTGCTGGCCGACGTCGCAGGCGATCACCGCATCGGCCGGCGCCAGTTCGCTCAGGCGCTTCAGCAGTGCCGGGGCGTAGATGTGCTGGCCCGGTGCGTCGTAGCGCGCGGCGAAGCGATCGCGGTGCTGTGCACAGCGCTTGCGCCATGCGTCCTGATGGGCCTTGGGGGAGGGGAAGGCCGCACGCAGGGCACGGATGGCATGGCCGACGTTGCCGGGCACGGCGATATCGGCGCTGCGCAGCTTGGAGATCTCGTAGGCGTCGGCATCGATATGGACGACGCGGGCGAACGGTGCGAATTCGGCCAGCTTGCCAGTGGCACGGTCATCGAAGCGTGCGCCCAGCACCAGCAGCAGGTCGCTTTCCTGCACCGCCATGTTGGCCGCGCGGGTACCGTGCATGCCCAGCATGCCCAGCGACTGCGGATGGCTGGCCGGCAGCGCGCCCAGCCCGCGCAGCGTCATCACGGTGGGGATGGCGCTGGCTTCGACGAAGTCGCGCAGGTCCTGCACCGCATCGCCCAGCGCGATGCCGCCCCCGGCGTAGACCACCGGCTTCTCGGCCGCGGCCAGCGCGGCAATGGCCTCGGCGATGGCGGCCTCGGCCGGTGCTGGCGGCGGTTCGACGCCGCTGGGCACATGCGCCGGCAGATGGCTGGCATCGGCCAACTGCACGTCCTTGGGCAGGTCGATCAGCACCGGGCCGGGGCGACCCTCACGGGCAATGCGGAACGCATCGGCCACCACGCGCGGCAGGTCATCGACGCTGCGCACCAGCCAGCTGTGCTTGACGATCGGCATCGTCAGGCCGAACACATCCAGTTCCTGGAAGGCGTCGGTACCCAGCAGCGGCGTGCCGACCTGGCCGGTGATGCAGACCATCGGCACCGAGTCGAGCATCGCATCGGCGATGCCGGTCACCAGGTTTGAGGCGCCGGGGCCGGAGGTGGCCACGCAGACGCCGACCTGGCCACTGGCGCGGGCGAAGCCATTCGCCGCCAGTGCGGCACCCTGCTCGTGGCGCACCAGGATGTGCTTCAGCGACGAATCCACCAGCGCGTCGTAGAACGGCATGATGGTGCCGCCGGGATAGCCGAACAGCGTGCGGACGCCTTCGGCTTCCAGCGCCTGGGTCAGCCAGCGCGCGCCGTTGGGCGGCGCGCTGCGGTGTGTGGAAGAGTTCATGGGGGAACCTTGCAAAGCGGGTGGGGGAGGGCCGCGCGGTTACGCGGCCTGTCCTTGCAACCAGACCATCTTGGCGCGCAGTTCCTTGCCCACCTTCTCGATCGGGTGCTCCAGGTCGGCCTGCTTGAACCGGTTGTAGTTCGGCAGGCCCGCTTCGTACTCGGCCACCCAGTTCTTGGTGAAGGTGCCGTCCTGGATGTCCTTCAGCACTTCCTTCATGCGCGCCTTGGTGCTGGCGTCGATCACCCGCGGGCCGCTGACGTAGTCGCCGTACTGCGCGGTTTCAGAGATGAATTCCAGCATGCGCGAGATGCCACCTTCGTAGAACAGGTCGACGATCAGTTTCAGTTCGTGCAGCACTTCGTAGTAGGCGATCTCCGGCTGGTAGCCCGCTTCCACCAGGGTCTCGAAACCGGCCTGCACCAGCGCCGAGGCGCCGCCGCACAGCACCGCCTGCTCGCCGAACAGGTCGGTCTCGGTCTCTTCCTTGAAGGTGGTCTGGATCAGGTTGGCGCGTGCACCGCCGAGGCCGGCCGCATAGGCCAGTGCGTACTCGGCGGCCTTGCCGCTCTTGTCCTGGTAGACCGCCCAGATGCAGGGCACGCCACGGCCGATCTCGTACTCGCGGCGCACCAGCGCGCCCGGGCCCTTGGGCGCAACCAGCACCACGTCCAGGTCTTCGCGCGGCCTGATCATGTCGAAGTGCACGTTCAGGCCGTGCGCGAACAACAGCACCGCACCCTGTTTCATGTTCGGCGCCAGCACGTCGTCGTAGAGCTTCTTCTGCACCATGTCCGGCGTCAGCACGGCGACCAGGTCGGCATCCCTCACCGCATCCGCCGGTGCTTTCACGGTGAAGCCATCGGCCTGTGCCTTGACCTCGGTCGGGCCGCCCGGACGCAGGCCTACCACCACGTCGAAGCCGGATTCGCGCAGGTTCAGTGCGTGGGCGCGGCCCTGGCTGCCGTAGCCGATGACGGCGATCTTGGTCTGGGGCAGGTCGTTGGTGCTCATGGGGGAGGTTCCTTGCGGTGGGAAGAAAAAAGAACGGCCGGTCGTCGAGGTGACGTACCGGCCGGTCAGGGGAAAGCGGTGGAGGAGGCACCATGCGCCGCACAGGCACAGCCACCACGAGGTGTCGTGGCGGTGCTGCTCCAGGTGTTGACGTTGGCGGAGTTCATGGTGGTTGCGTCTGAAACCAGGTCCTGAAATGAAAAAACCCGCACCGGGGCGGGTGCGGGTTTTGATGAGTTCCGGTGTATCTGCTGCTTACACGCTGGCTCGTCCCGCACCTGTTGGCTGGGTAATAAGTACGAGCACAAGAATCGAACGCAGCGAGGCGGCGCCGGTGGCGGCGGCTTCGATGTGGGTTCGCGGTGGCGTGTTGTGATGCAACATGTGATCGAGAGAAACACAGCCGTTTTGGCGGTGTCAACCCTCGCGGCAGAATTTTTCAAGGTTTCGGCTGCATCCGGCGCAATCGCTTGTGGCGCAAGGATGGTTGCCGCTGAAAGTGTTTCGGTGAACCCGAATTCACTCCTTTCAGGGCGGTTTTTGCGCGGAATCCGGCGGCTTTCTGCCTTGGTCTGCATCCACCCCGGGATCAACGTCCATGACCTCTGCCCGATACCGCAGGGAGGTCGCAGCGGCGAAGATCAGGGGATCACCCTTCCATCGGAACCCGACCGTGTCCCGACGCCTTGCCCGATCCCTGCTGGCCGCCGCCGTGCTGGCCGCCGTGCCCGCATTGTCCCTCGCCGCCGACCGCATCACCGGCCACACCTTCGCCACCCGTTCGGAGGTGATCGCCCCGCATGCGATGGCCGCCACCTCGCAGCCGCTGGCCACCCAGATCGCGCTGGACGTGATGAAGGGGGGGGGTTCGGCGGTGGACGCGGCGATTGCCGCCAACGCGGCGCTTGGCCTGATGGAGCCGACCGGCAATGGCATCGGCGGCGACCTGTTCGCCATCGTCTGGGACCCGAAGACACAGAAGCTCTATGGCTACAACGGATCGGGCCGCTCGCCGAAGTCGCTCACCCTGGCCGAGTTCCAGCGCCGTGGCCTGAAGGACATCCCGGCCACCGGCCCGTTGCCGGTGTCGGTGCCCGGTGCCGTCGACGGCTGGTTTGCCCTGCACGGCCGCTTCGGCCGCAAGCCGATGGCCGACAACCTGGCGCCGGCCATCCGTTACGCCCGCGAAGGCCACCCGGTGGCCGAAGTGATCGCCTACTACTGGGACCGCTCGGTGCCGAAGCTGTCGCAGTACCCGGGCTTCAAGGAGCAGTTCACGATCAACGGCCACGCCCCGCGCAAGGGCGAGATGTGGAAGAACCCGAACCTGGCCAGCACGCTGCAGAAGATCGCCGACGGCGGGCGCGACGCCTTCTACAAGGGCGACATCGCCCGCACCATCGGTGACTACTTCAAGGCCAACGGTGGCTACCTGAGCTACCAGGACATGGCCGATCACCAGGGTGAATGGGTCGAGCCGGTCAGCAGCAACTACCGTGGCTACGACGTCTGGGAGCTGCCGCCGAACAGCCAGGGCATCGCTGCGCTGCAGATCCTCAACGTGCTGGAAGGCTACGATTTCTCGAAGATCCCGTTCGGCTCACCCGAGCACGTGCACCTGTTCGTTGAAGCGAAGAAGCTGGCCTTCGCCGACCGTGCGCGCTTCTATGCCGACATGGCGTTCCAGCCGGCACCCGTGCAGAAGCTGATCTCCAAGGAGTACGCCGCGCAGCGCCGCGCGCTGATCTCGATGGACAAGGCGTTGAAGGAAGTACAGCCGGGCACGCCGAAGCAGCTGGAGGAGGGCGACACGATCTACATGACCGTGGCCGACGCCGACGGCATGATGGTGTCACTGATCCAGTCCAACTACCGCGGCATGGGCAGCGGCATGGCGCCGCCGGGGCTGGGCTTCATCCTGCAGGATCGTGGCGAGATGTTCGTGCTGCAGAAGAACCATCCCAACGGCTATGCCCCGGGCAAGCGCCCGTTCCAGACCATCATCCCGGCCTTCATCACCAAGGGCGGCAAGCCGTATGCCAGCTTCGGCGTGATGGGGGGTGCGATGCAGCCGCAGGGGCACGCGCAGATCGTGATGAACCTGGTCGACTTCGGCATGAACCTGCAGGAGGCCGGCGACGCACCGCGGATCCAGCATGAAGGTTCGACCGAGCCGACCGGGCAGGCCACGGCGATGACCGACGGTGGTGAAGTGAACCTGGAAACCGGCTTCCCGTATGAAACCGTGCGTGCGTTGATGCGCAAGGGGCATCGCATCGTGTTCGCCGATGGTCCGTATGGCGGGTACCAGGCGATCATGCGCGATCCGGAGACCGGGGTTTACTACGGGGCTTCGGAGAGCCGCAAGGATGGGCAGGCGGCGGGGTATTGAGGTTTCCCGGCCAACGGGCTGAGCCCCCTCTGCGGTGGGTTCAGAAGCGGAATAGCTTGTTGGGCCGGGTGGGTAGGCTGTTCGGGGGACGCCGCAAGTACGTCCTTGTAGGCTTGGCAGCCGCATCCATGCGGCTGACACCCCCGCCCAGCCCACCCACACCGCCCCACCCAACCAGCAGAAACCCGGAGCCGCCTTTGAATTTGACCTTGGCCCTTGCCTGGAAAAGCAGTGCAGCCGCAGGCTGCAAAACCCCCTCAATCCCGATCCTGCGCGCGCGCGGCCTCCGCCTGCGTCTCCTCCTGCGCCGCCATCTCGCGTGCGATCCACGCATCGATCATGTGCCGCTGACGCTGCGCTTGGCGTCGCTCACGCGTGTATTCCTGGTCCAGCACCCGGTACAGCGACACCATCACCAGCACCATCAGCAGCGCGAACGGCAACGCCGCGATCGTGATCATGCCCTGCAGCGCATCCAGTCCTCCGGCCAGCAGCAGTGCACCGGCAATCAGCGCCACGCCCACACCCCAGGCCAGCTTGCGCTTGGACGGTGGGTCACCAGCTTCATCGGTGGACATGCTGGCCAGCACCAGTACCGCCGAGTCGGCCGACGTCACGAAGAAGATCATCAACAGCACCAGCGCGATGCACGACAGCAGCAACGGCAGCGGCATGCTGTCGAACATCGTGAACAGCACCGTCTCATAGCCATTGCCCAGTGCCTGCACCAGGTCGGCCTGGCCGAAGATCTGCATCCAGATTGCGGTGCCGCCGAACACCGAGAACCAGAAGAAGCCCAGCAGCGTTGGGGCCAGCACCACGCCGATCACGAACTCGCGCACGCTGCGCCCGCGCGAAATGCGCGCGATGAACGAACCGACGAACGGTGCCCAGGAAATCCACCAGGCCCAGTAGAAGATCGTCCAGTCGGCCACCCAGGTGCTGGATGAGAACGGCGACATGCGCAGGCTCATCGTCACCAGTTGGTTGAGGTAGGAGCCGAGCGTGGTGGTGAACGTGTTGAAGATCGCGCCGGTCGGGCCCAGCACCAGCACCAGCAGCAACAGCACGGCCGCCAGGGCCAGGTTGAAGTTGGACAGCCATTTGACGCCGCGGTCGACGCCGCTGAGCGTGGAGGCCATGTACAGCACGAAGGCCACTGCGATGATCACCAGCTGCAGCGTGGGGCCGGCGTGCAGGCCGAATACGCGCTCCATGCCCGCGGCGATCTGAATGGTGCCGAAACCCAGCGTGGTGGCAACACCGATCGCGGTGGCGACGACAGCGGCGATGTTGACCACGCGGCCGATCCAGCCGCGGTGGTGGCGGCCGATGATCGGCTGCAGCATGTCACTGACCAGGCCGCGACCATTGCGGTTGAACTGGAACCAGGCCATTGCCAGGCCGATCAACGCGTAGATCGCCCAGGGGTGCAGGCCCCAATGGAAGAACGCGTAGCGCATCGATGCACGCGCAGCGTCCATGCTCTCCGGCGCCAGTCCCTCCGGTGGCTTGCTGAAGTGCGAAATGGGCTCGGCGGCGCCCCAGAACACCAGGCCGATGCCCATGCCGGCGGCGAACAGCATCGACATCCAGCTGGCCCGCGAGAACTCCGGCTCGGCGTCTTCGCCGCCGATGCGCAGATTGCCGAAGCGGCCAAAGGCCAGGTACATCAGGAACACCAGGGCCAGGAACACGACCAGCAGGTAGAGCCAGCCGATGCCACGGATTAGTTCGCCGAGGATGCTCTGCACCACGGCGTTGAAGGGGCCGGGGGCGATGCCGGCGAGCAGCACCAGCAGCAGGACCAGTGCGATGGAAACGCGAAACACCATGAAGGAGCTTCTCCGATCAAGGGGATTGAGGGGAGCGAGCAGAGCTTGCAGCGGGGGGCCGGCGGCGTGCAGCACGGACCGGGCAGGGACCGCAGGGGCGGCGAGGGAAGCATCGGTCGCAGCGACACGATGGGCGTGCACGTTACTGAACGCGACGTCATGGTTCTGTTAACGGGCAGCGATCAGGGGCAGATCCGCTTCCCGCAGGAAAACGGAGCTGACCCCGCAGGCAACGCCGGAGGCGGGCGGTCTATGCTCTAATGCACGCCAAGAAGCGGGGGTACCGCGGCCACAGTTGGCCACGGTTGAGACAGTCCCTTGGAACCTGATCCGGCTCATACCGGCGTAGGGAAGCTTCGCAGTGCCGCCGTGCCCGGACGCCGCCCAAGGACCGTCCGCGCGCGTTCGCAGTGCGCCGCCGCTTCGTCCCTGACCTCCCTGGACGATGCCCGATGAACGCACAGCTCTCTGCCCTGCAGCAACAGGCCCAGCAACTCTCCGAATCCGTGACCCGGCCCATTCCCGGCTCGCGCAAGATCCACGTGCCCGGTTCGCGCCCGGATCTGCAGGTGCCGATGCGCGAGATCGCGTTGACCCGCACCCCGACGCTGTTCGGTGGCGAAGAGAATGCGCCGGTCACGGTCTATGACACGTCCGGCCCGTACACCGATCCGGACGTGCGCATCGACCTGTCTTCGGGCCTGCCGGCGCTGCGCCGGAGCTGGGTGGAGGAACGCGGCGATACCGAACAGCTCGATGGCCTGAGCTCGTCGTTCGGTCGCGATCGCGAGCATGACCCCAGGCTCGATGCCGTGCGCTTCCCCGCGCGCAGCCTGCCGCGGCGTGCCCGCGCAGGCGCCAATGTCACCCAGATGCACTACGCGCGCCGCGGCATCATCACGCCGGAAATGGAATTCGTCGCCATCCGCGAGAACCAGCGGCTGGACGCCATCCGCGATGCGGGCCTGCTGCAGCAGCATCCAGGCGAGGCGTTCGGCGCGTCGATCCAGAAGATCATCACCCCCGAGTTCGTACGTGACGAGATCGCGCGCGGCCGTGCGGTGCTGCCCAACAACATCAATCATCCGGAAAGCGAGCCGATGATCATCGGTCGCAATTTCCTGACCAAGATCAATGCCAACATCGGCAACAGTGCGGTTTCCTCGGGCATTGCCGAGGAAGTGGAGAAGCTGGTGTGGGCGATCCGCTGGGGCGGTGACACGGTGATGGACCTGTCCACCGGCAAGCACATCCACGAGACCCGCGAATGGATCATCCGCAATTCGCCGGTGGCGATCGGTACCGTGCCGATCTACCAGGCGCTGGAAAAGGTCGACGGCCGCGCCGAAGCGCTTACCTGGGAGATTTTCCGCGACACGCTGATCGAGCAGGCGGAACAGGGCGTGGACTACTTCACCATCCATGCCGGCGTGCTGCTGCGCTACGTGCCGCTCACCGCCAAGCGGGTGACCGGCATCGTCAGCCGCGGTGGTTCGATCATGGCAAAGTGGTGCCTGGCACACCACAAGGAGAACTTCCTCTACACGCACTTCGAAGACATCTGCGAGATCATGAAGGCCTACGACGTGACCTTCTCGCTGGGCGACGGCCTGCGCCCGGGCTGCATCGCCGACGCCAACGATGCCGCGCAGTTCGGTGAGCTGGAAACGCTGGGCGAGCTGACGAAGATCGCCTGGAAGCACGACGTGCAGACCATGATCGAAGGCCCCGGCCACGTGCCGATGCAGCTGATCAAGGAGAACATGGACAAGCAGCTGCGCGAGTGCGGCGAAGCGCCGTTCTATACGCTGGGGCCGTTGACCACCGATATCGCGCCGGGCTACGACCACATCACCAGCGCGATCGGTGCGGCGATGATTGGTTGGTTCGGCACGGCGATGCTCTGCTACGTGACGCCGAAGGAGCACCTCGGCCTGCCCAATCGCCAGGACGTGCGTGACGGCATCATGGCCTACCGCATCGCCGCGCATGCGGCCGACCTGGCCAAGGGCCATCCGGGCGCGCAGGTGCGCGACAACGCGCTGAGCAAGGCGCGCTTCGAGTTCCGCTGGGAAGACCAGTTCCACCTGGGCCTGGATCCGGAGAAGGCCAAGGAGTTCCATGACGAGACGCTGCCGAAGGATGCTCACAAGCTGGCGCACTTCTGCTCGATGTGCGGCCCGCACTTCTGTTCGATGAAGATCACCCAGGATGTGCGCGACTACGCCGAGGCGGGCATGAAGGAGAAGTCGGAGGAGTTCCGTGCCGCCGGCGCCGAGGTATACCACCAGGGCTGATGCGGAAACGGGGTGCCGGCCAGCGGCCGGCACTACCGCTCATCACGCCGCGCCCGGCTATTCTCCGCCCATCACCCAGGGGAATGCACGCCATGCCCGTTGCGATCACCACCCGTTGGCTGGCCATTGCCCGCCGTCATCCCTCGGCCTGGTTGCTGGGCGCGCAGTTGCTGGCGGTGCTGCTGTACCCCGCGCTGGATGACACCGCCGCCGGCCGCGCGGCACTGGGCATGTTCGGCATGGCGGTTCTCGGCCTGGCGCTGTGGGTGGTCCAGCGCAGCCCGCTGGGTACCTGGCTGGCACTGTTGCTGGCCATTCCGTCGGTGGTGTTTTCGCTGGCCGGTGCGCTGCTCGACCGCACCACGCTGCTGACCACCGCGCAGTTGCTGGAAAGCCTGCTGTACTTCTATACGGCCGGCGCACTGATCGCCTACATGCTCCAGGACCACAAGGTCACCCGTGACGAGCTGTTCGCCGCCGGCGCGACCTTTACGCTGCTGGCGTGGGCGTTCGCCTTCGCATTCGCGGTGTGCCAGCAGTGGTATCCAGGCAGTTTCCACGGCTCCAGTGGTGGTGCGCAGCGCAGTTGGATGGAGCTGCTTTATCTGAGCTTCAGCTTGCTCTCCGGCGTCGGTCTGAGTGACGTCGTGCCACTGCATCCGCAGGCACGTGCACTGGTCATGCTGGAGCAGTTTTCCGGCGTGATGTACGTCGCTTTGGTGGTTTCGCGACTGGTCGGACTGACCATGTTGCGGCGTGTATGAAAATGAACGCCAGATAAAAATTTCGCGCCCAAAAGGGCGCGAATGGTGTCGCGAATTATGTGAATGCGTCGGCGAGAGAGAGCCTGATGTCGACCACGCGATAGGCGAGGTAACCGGCATAGGCTAGTATTCGCGCGCTCGATTGTTTTTGCGGTATGCGCCGATGCTTTGTGCGGAGTCTGGCTTTTCGCTGTTCCCAGGACGGGGCGGTATCGAAGGCAAACGCTGCCCGGGACTGTCTCTACTGTGTAGCAGAAAATGAACAGCAGCGAAATCCAGCCACCTGTATCCGACCGGATACGGATAGGAGAGTGCACCGTCACTCTGTCCTCGCGTGAGGTCGAGGTCGTCGGTGCGCGTCGTGCGCGCCGGCTGACGCCGAAAGCGCTGGGTGTGCTGCGCGTGCTGCTGCGGCAGCCGGGGCGCGTGGTGACCCGCGATGAACTGTTCGCGGAAGTGTGGCCGGACACGCTGCCGACCAACGATGTGCTCACCCAGGCTGTCACCCAGTTGCGCAAGGCGTTCAGCAACGACGACGGCAACGGGCAGGCCTATATCGAAACCATCGCCAAGACCGGCTACCGGCTGCGGGTGCCGGTGCAGGTGCTGGACGATGCCGGGCCTGCGGCCGCAGTCGCGGCTGAGGACGAAGACCTGGCCGTGCAGCCGGAGACTGCTGCTGCGTTGCCCGCGCATGCAGAGGGCGCGCGTCGTCGCTGGCGCCATGTCCGCCGTCGCGTGCTGCTGGCACTGGGCCTGGTGATGCTGGCGTTGCTGCTGGTGCTCACCGCGCTGTTGCTGCGTCGGGCGCCGGCCAGCAGTTCGGCGGTAGAGGCTGCCGTGGAAAACGGCACGCGGGTGATCGGCAGCCCCCAGCGTCCGTATCGGTTGATCACCGCGACCAGCGGCTTTGAAACCTATCCCACGCTGTCACCGGACGGTTCGCTGGTGGCCTATGAAGGGGCCAACGAAGACGGCAACGGTGGTGGCGCGATCAAGGTGCAGACCTCCGGCAACGCGCCGGCGCGCCAGTTGTTGGTTCCCCCGGCCGGTGCGGTCGATCGCTTCCCGAACTGGTCGCCGGATGGTCGTGAGATCGCCTTTGCGCGGTTCTCCGCCGACGGTGGCTGCCAGGTGCTGATCGCCAGCGCCACCGGCGGCGCGCTGCGCCAGGCCACCCGCTGCGATGGCACTGAACTGCTCAGCTTCGACTGGACGCCTGATGGGCGTGGCCTGGTGTTCGGCAGCATGGTCGGGCGCTATGCACACCGTGGCATCCGCGTGCTGGACCTGGCCAGTGGCCAGTGGCGGGCGCTGGCGTACAGCGTCGACGAGGATGACTTCGACTACGCGCCGCGCTATTCGCCCGACGGGCAATGGCTGGTGTTCGTGCGCAATCCGCAGCTCGGTGATCTGTGGCGGGTGCCCGCTGCGGGGGGCACGCCGGAGCAGTTGACCAACGAAGCGGCCGAGCTGCGTGGCTGGGCCTGGCTGGACGACGGCCGCACCATCGTGTTCGGCCGTCGCGTCGACAGCGAAGCCCGGCTCTATTACCTGGATGTGGAGCGGCACACGCTGCGCGATGCCGGCCTGGATGATGCGCAATGGCCGGCCGTGTCACGACGCGGTGGCATGCTGGCCTTCGTTCACCGGCGCGCACAGTTCGGCGTGTTCAAGGTGCCCATGCAGGGCAGCGGCGCGCCCGAGCGCCTGTTTGCCTCCAGCGGCCGCGATGGGCAGCCGATGGCAGCGCCCGATGGGCGCCAGCTGGTCTTTACCTCCGATCGCTCCGGCAGCTTCGCGCTGTGGTGGGCGGACATGCAGCGGCCCGATTCGCTGCGTCCCATCGAAGGCCTGCGGCCCGAAGCGCGGCAGGCACCGGACTGGTCGGCCGACAGCCGTCGGCTGCTGGTGGTCGGCCGCGATGCGCATGGGCGGACCGTGGTCTACGAGATCGCGCCACGCGATGAACGCCTGCAACCGCTGCCGGTGCCGGCCGAACAGCCGCTGCAGGCGCTGTATGGCGCGGCGCCGGAGCAGCTGTTCGTGGTCGAACGCGATGCCGACCAGCGCACCCGGTTGAGCCTGTATGACCGCAGCGCCCAGCCGTGGCGGCGGCTGGCCAGCATCGACGGGGTGTCGCAGGCGCGCTTCGACCGCAACAGCGGCCGGGTGTTGTTCACCCGCCTGGCGGCCGGGGGACTGTGGTCGGTGGACGCAGGATTGTCGCCGGCCAGCGTGCAGCAGATCAGCGATGACCGGCCCAGCCGCTGGCGATACCGGGCCTGGACGGTGGCCGGCAACAACGGCATCGGCTACCTCGGTACCTCGACCACGTGTGGCACCACCTTCGTGCGCATCCAGCCCGGCCACGAAGAGCCGGAACGCTGCCTGGACGCCGAACGGCTCAGTGCCGGCAACGGGCTCAGCGCCAGCGCGGATGGGCGTGACCTGTTCGTGGCGATGGCGGTCAGTGATGGCGCCGACATCGGCGTGATGCGGTTGCCCGAGCGCCCTCCCGCGCTGTTCCCGGCGTTCTCCAAGTTGTTGTTGTTCAAGGGAAATGGACCTTCGTAATTTCTTCGTCGCGATCTCGTGGCGATTTCGTGGCGATCTCGTCTGACTTTCCTGACGCGGTGCCGCCTCATTTGGCAAAACGGAGGCCTGTACTAGGCAAATCCGTGGTGCCCCCATGCGTCAACTCTCGCTGGCCGATCGCGGCCAATCCGTTTCCCTGGACCGGTCGATCGACGACGCCGCGCCGACCTGCCTCGGCGTGGCCCGCCTGGGCAGCCTGCAGACCGCCGGTTCGAGCTTCACCGTCTGGATGCAGGTACGTGGCAGTTCCTGGGTCGAGGCCAAGGAAGGGCGCTTCCGCCTGCGCCAGGGCGAGTGGATCGCGTTCGAGAAGGAATCGCGGCCGCTGGTGCAGGCCGGCCGCAACGGGCTGTGCGTCGGCCTGAACCTGAACGTCGAAGCGCTTCGCGTGTTGACCGAAATGGCCGACTGCGGCCTGTATGCCGGGCGCGGCCGCATGAACCGCAGTGATGCCCGCGTCGCGCTGCGCCTGTGGCGCGACGCGCTGGCCAGCGGCCAGCCGGCCCAGGCCCTGCGCCCGCTGCTGCTGCACCTGGCGGGCCTGCAGCGTGGCCTCGCCGACAACGTGCAGCGCTGTCCGGGCCGCTCGCGCAGCCGCAAGCGCCAGGTGTTCGGCCGCATGCAGCGCGCGCGCCTCTATCTGGAAGGCAACAGCCACCGGGTGGTGCGCATCGGCGAACTGGCCGAGCTGACCAACTTCTCCAGCTGGTATCTCTCCAAGACCTTCCAGAGCCTGTACGAGGAAAGCCCGCAGTCGCTTTCGGCACGGCTGCGCCTCGAACGCGCCGCTGATCTGCTGCGCGACACCGACATGATGGTGGGCGAGGTCGCCGCCGCCAGCGGTTTCGACAACTGCTGCAGCTTCGCGCGTGCGTTCCGTGCCCGCTACGGCCAGTCCGCGTCGCGCTTCAGGGAGAACGGTGGCTTGCTCCCGCCACAATCCGCAAAGTCTCCGGTTGGTTCGCGCAAATACAGCGCTGCAACGCAATCGTAACGTGCTGGGGTGTTTTAACACGCTGCTAACACGTACCTTGGAGAGATAGATGAACGTTCGTAATCCCGCAGTGCGGTTCGGCCTGCTGCCGGCCGGCATTGCGCTGGCGCTGGCGCCGGCCTTTGCTTCCGCCCAGGAAGCAAAGGGCACCACCGACCTGGACCGCATTTCGGTCACCGGCTCGCGCATCCGCGGCGCTTCGGTGGAGACCCAGCAGCCGATCCTGACGATGACCCGCGAATCCCTGGAAAAGCAGGGCTTCTCGAGCGTCGCCGACGTGCTGAACAACCTGACCTCGGCCGGCTCCCCGGCCATTTCGCGTTCGGAGTCGCTGGCTTCGGGCGAGAACGTGGGCGGCTACTACGTCGACATCCGCAATCTGGGCGCCCAGCGCACCCTGGTGCTGATGAACGGCAAGCGCCTGGGCGCAACCACCGCCGGTTACCAGGATCTGAGCCAGATCCCGATGTCGGCCGTTGAGCGCATCGAAATCCTGAAGGACGGCGCCTCGTCGATCTACGGTTCCGACGCCATCGCCGGCGTGGTCAACGTGATCACCCGCAAGAACTTCGACGGCGGCGAAGCCAACGTCTACGTCGGCCAGTACGGCAAGGGCGACGGCGACACCGAAACCTATTCGATGACCCTCGGTGCCCGCGGCGAGCGCGGCAGCCTGACCCTGTCGGCCGAGTACTCGAAGCAGGACCCGGTGTGGGCCAAGGACCGCTGGTACAGCCGTGACGGCTCGCTGGGTCCGAACTCGACCTCGGCCACCTGGAGCCCGATCAGCCAGAACGGCAGCTGGTGCAACCCGACCCAGGTCAACTGCGGCGACTCCAAGCAGGCTGTCTGGAAGACCCTGAACGCCGGCGGCAACCCGAAGAACCCGAATGACTACCACGTCATCACGGCAGACGAATTCGCCAACTCCAACGAGCAGATGACCCTGCTGACCGGTGTGAAGCGCAAGTCGGTCTACATCAACGGTACCTACGACTTCACCGATTCGATCAGCCTGAACACCGACGTGCTCTACAACGAGCGCCAGACGTTCCAGCAGATCGCCGGCTATCCGTTCCAGTCCAACTCCTTCGGCACCCCGCTGGAAGGTTCGAGCGCCTTCAACCCGGTCGGCCAGGACGTCAGCTTCCGTCGTCGCCTGTGGGAAGTGCCGCGTACCACTGACAGCCAGCTGAAGACCCTGCGCTTCGCTCCGACCCTGACCGGCTTCTTCGAGCTGGGCGGCAAGACCTTCGACTGGGATGTCGGCGCGCTGTGGAACCGCAACGAGTCGATCAAGAGCAACCGCGGCGACATGAGCCTGATCGCTGCAGGCCAGGCGCTGGGCCCGTCGTTCATCGACGCCGGCGGCATTGCCCGCTGCGGCACCTCGGCCAAGCCGATCCTGGGCGACTGCCGCCCGTGGAACCCGCTGCTGCCGTACGGTGTTGATGGCCAGGGTTCGCTGGCGAACCAGGAACTGCAGGACTTCCTGTTCCCGACCTTCACCACCCGCGGCGTCACCAAGACCACCAGCTTCACCGCCAACCTGTCGGGCGCCATCGTGACCCTGCCGGCCGGCGACCTGGGCTTCGCCCTGGGTGTCGAGCACCGCAAGGAAGAAGGCAACTACGTGCCGGACGCCTTCGCGCAGTCGGGCCAGTCCACCGGCCTGGGCCAGAAGCCGACCCGCGGCCAGTACGATCTGAACGAGGTCTACCTCGAGCTGAACGTGCCGCTGCTGGCCGACATGGCCTTCGCCAAGGAACTGACCCTGAACGTTGCCAGCCGTTACTCGGACTACAGCAACTTCGGCGGCACCACCAACAGCAAGTTCGGCCTGACCTGGCGTCCGCTGGATGAGCTGCTGGTCCGCGGCACCTACGCCGAGGGCTTCCGCGCTCCGACCATCAGCGACCTGTACGGTGGCCTGAGCTCGAGCTTCGAGTCGTACATCGATCCGTGCGGCGTGAAGGCCCCGGGCAGCGTTGCCGGCAATGCCGCATGCACCGCCGCCGGCGCTCCGGCCAACTACGTGCAGCTGGGCCAGGGCAACCTGCCGTGCTCGACCCTGCCGTGCCAGTCGGGTGACCAGTTCGTCTCGGGTGCCAACCCGAACCTGAAGCCGGAAACCTCCAAGAGCACCACCTTCGGCCTGGTGTGGAGCCCGCGTTGGGTGCAGGGCCTGGACGTCTCGCTGGATTGGTACAAGTACGAAATCAGCGACATGATCATCGCTGACAGCGTCGACCGCATCCTGCGTGACTGCTACGTGCTGGGCAACGCCGAGCGCTGCTCGAGCGTGACCCGTGCGGCTGACGGCCACGTCAGTGCGATCACCTACGGCACCGCCAACCTCGGCAAGATGAAGACCGAAGGTTACGACCTGGGCATCAAGTACCGCCTGCCGGAACTGGCCATCGGTCAGTTCAGCATCGACTGGCAGACCAGCTACACCGCCAAGTACGACGAGCAGGGCCAGAACAGCGCGGGTGACAACATCATGATCGGCCGCGTCGGCGAGCCGGGCCTGTTCCGCGTGCGTTCGAACCTGGGAGTCAACTGGCAGTACGGCGATTTCGGTGTGAACTACACCGCGCGCTACTACTCCGGCATGAAGGAAAGCTGCATCTCGCTGGCTGATGGCTGGTGCGATGCGCCGAACCACATGGCCAACGGCGAGACCGATCCGCTGCGTCACACCGGTTCCAACACCTTCCACGACCTGCAGGTCAGCTGGAAGGCACCGTGGGATGCGACGATCGCCCTGGGCGCGAACAACGTGTTCGACCACAAGGGTCCGCTGCAGTACTCGGCTCCGAACTCGGCGTTCGCCTACTACGGCGGCTTCGACGTGGGTCGCTTCCTGTACATGAAGTACACCCAGCGCTTCTGATCCATCGAAGTGCGGTAGCAACAGAAGGAGGGCGGACCGAACGGTCCGCCCTCTTTTTTTGTAGGGTTTTTCCGGAAACTGTTGGAAGGTGAGCGCAGTCACGGTCCCGTCGTGTCGTAATCAACACAGTCAGGAGGTCCAATACCGGACGCTTGCATGTGGAGAGGGATATGAAGCACACGTTGCTGCGCCAGGCATCAGCGGCTGTACTGATCTATGCGACGCTGGTGGGCGCGGTGTTCGCGCAGGGCCTCGGGGTCTGCGGTGGCGGCCTCTACTGCGAAGAGTTCCGCCAGCAATGCCTGGCCAGTGGCAAGTCACCGGTCATCTGCGAGTCGCAGTACCGTCGTTGCGTGCAGGACGCCTGCGGTACTCGCTGATGCAGCAAGGGCGCACCGCGTGGGTGCGCCCCTTGTCATTGGGCCATCGGCAACGCGCTCAGGCGTCGCTGGGTGCCAGCCCCATCAGCGCATTGGCGTGCTCGCGCCACTGCGGCAGCTTGTTGAGCACGCCTGCACGCTGCAGGTAGTCCTCGTCCACCGGGTCGCCATTGACCAGCGCCAGCGCCACATGCACCGCCCCGGTCACCCAGAAGCTGCGGGTGTTGGCACGCTGCGGCTGCAGGTGGAAGGCCACCGCTTCGATGATCGGCATCGGCAGGCCCCACAGGCCCAGCAGGTAGGCACCGGCCTCGGCATGGCCGGGGCGCGCATCGCCGGCCAGCGAAGGTTCGCTGCGTTCGTTGCGTACGCCCGGCAGCAGCAGGCCGATGTCGGCCAGCAGCGCGGCGGTCGCACCCAGTTCGGCACTGGACTCGGGCAGCAGGCGCGCGGCCAGCCGCGAGGCAAGCAGTGCCCGCTGCTGCAGCGAATTGCGCTCGGCAGGCGACAGCGTCGGTGCCGAGAAGACTTCGCTGGCCAGCACCAGGTCGCGCAGCGTCGCCAGGCCCAGCCGGGTCACCGCGGTCCGCAGGTCGGCGATGGTGCGGCCCTGGCTGAAGAACGCCGAGTTCGACAGCTGCAGCACCTTGGCTGCGATCGCAGGATCGGCGGCCACCAGCTTGGCCACGTCGGCGCTGTCGGTGTCGTCGTCATGCTCCAGCGCCTGGGTCAGGCTCAGGTACAGGTGTGGCGGCGAAGGCAGTTTCTCGATGCGGCCGATGGCATCGCGCAGGCGCGGGCTGTCCAGCACTTCGCGCAGCTCTTCCAGGCTGGTCAGCGCTTCCAGCAGCACTTCCGGCGCCAGCGGCAGCGGCAGGAAACGATGGGCGACACCGATCAGGCGCGCCGGCGGCGGCCGGTTGCCGTGCTGGGCATCAACCAGCGCGATGCGGATGGTTTCCGGGCGCAAGGTGCGGATCTGGCCCAGCAACGTGGTGGCATTGAGATCGGGCAACTGCGGGCAGACGATCACCGCATCGACGCCCTGCGTGGCCACCGCGTTCATCGCGGCCTGGCCATCGGTGGCGGTCAACGGCTGCCAGTCTTCCCCAAGATCGGCAATGAATTCGGTCAGCTCGGCCGGCAGGCTGGCTGCATCCCCAACAAGCAGAATACGCACGACACATTCCCCTGGCTGTCTCGACGATGGATGTCGATGACGTGTGAAGTGACGCAATTTACCTAATACGGCACCAAGTGTGATGTGCCGTCGTCATGAAACGTGACCCGCATCGCTCCGGCGGACTGCCGCCGGAGCGATGCGGTTCAGGCTCAGGCCTTGCTGTCGAGATGGCGCTGGTGCGCCTCGATCAGGATCTGCTTGGCCTCGGCGGCGCCGCCCCAACCGTCGAGCTTGACCCACTTGCCCTTTTCCAGGTCCTTGTAGTGCTCGAAGAAGTGGCCGATGCGCTCCAGCCAGTGGCTGGACACCTGGGCAATGTCTTCGACGTGGGCGTAGCCGCTGAAGATCTTCGAGACCGGCACGGCCAGGATCTTCTCGTCGCTGCCGGCCTCATCGCTCATCTTCAGCACGCCGACCGGGCGGCAGCGCACGACCGAGCCCGGCACCAGCGGCAGCGGCAGCACCACCAGCACGTCGGCCGGATCGCCGTCGCCACACAGGGTGCTCGGCACGTAGCCGTAGTTGCACGGGTAGCGCATCGGGGTGGACAGGATGCGGTCGACGAAGATCGCGCCGGTTTCCTTGTCCACTTCGTACTTCACCGGCTCCGAGTCCTTCGGAATCTCGATGATGACGTTGATTTCTTCCGGCGGGTTCTTGCCGGGCGAGACGAGTTCCAGACCCATGGTGTGCTCCAGGTGGGGGATGTAGACGGATAGCTGGCCATTTTATGCCTTTGCCGGGCGCTGTGCAGCGGGGAAGGTGCTGACGGCGGTGCGCGGCAGGTGCCCACCTGGCGGGCCGGGGTTGGCTGATGGGGCCTGCCGGTGCGGCAGGGCAGGCTGTACGCACCTTCCCGAGGAGTCTTCATATGAGAATGTCCGCACTGCCGCTCTGCCTGTCCTGCGCGCTGCTTGTTGCGCCCGCGGCCCAGGCCGACCCCTACGTGGATCTGATCGACTATCCGCAGCAGGAAGCCAACTGGGACCGCTTCTTTGCATTGGAGGGCAGGCTGCAGCAGGGTTTCGACAGCATCTGCGGGGACACCTTCTGCGAAGGGGAATACAGCGATATTCACCCCCTGCGACTGCGCTGCTCGGTGGATGCCGCGCGGGGAACGGTTCGCGAGTGCCTGTGGGCATTTGCCGCCAGCGATCTGGCGGTGTCCGCGAACGATGGCGCGATCGAGGCCCGGCAACCGACCTGGTTGTGCCGCCTGCCGCTGGTGGCGGGTACCCCGGTGGAGTCCTTCCATGCCGCGCTGGCCGCGCGTGATCCCTTGCATGACCCGCTGCCGGGCAGCTCGCAGAGCGTCTATGACGCGCTGACCGAGTGCATCCATTGATGTAAACGTGACGTATTCGCATTTAAAGGGTAGCATGCGCGGCGCTCCCGTCTGTCGTCCCGGCCTCGCGCATGTCTTCCAATGCTGCCTCCCTCACCGAACTGCTGATCCGCGAGCGGCCCGCGCTGTTGCGTCGTGTGCAACGGATACTGGGGGGCGACAACGGCGCCGAAGACGTGATCCAGGCGGTGTGGTTCAAGGCGCGTGGGGTCGATGACAGCCAGGCCATCGACAACCCGCGCGCCTATCTGTATCGGTTGGCCGCCAACCTGGCCACCGACCACGGCCGCGAGTCGACCCGGCGCAACCGCCTGCTGGCCGATCATTACCTGTGGGGGCCGGACGAGGTGATCTCGACCGAAGAACAGGCCATGGCACAGGATGAACTGCAGCGCGTGCTCGACGCGGCCGGCCATCTGCCCGAGCCGACCCGCACCATCTTCCGGCTCAACCGCCTGCAGGGCCAGACCCAGGCGGAGATCGCACGCCGCCTCGGGGTTTCGGTGACCACCGTGGAAAACCATGTACGCAGCGCGCTGCAACGCCTGGCCTGGGCGCGCAGTGGCCGATGATCACGCCGGCTTGGGGTTGGCGCGCGCGCAGACGTCTTGATCATTGACCGTGGATGCGGTCCAGTTCCCCCGCGCTTGAACGCGCCTGTCAGCCAGCCGATGCGCCCGCCGAACATGCCGCCTGCCGCCGATGACAATGCCCTGGCCGAACAGGCCCGGGGCTGGATCGCGTGGCTGGCCTCGGGCGACATCAGCGATGCGCGCATGCAGGCGTTTGAACGCTGGCTGCAACAGCCGGGACACCGCCGGGTCTTCGAATACGAGCGTGCGCTGTGGCGCAGTGTCGGGCCGCGCGCACCGGCCGCGGGCCCGGGCCGTCGGCGCCCGCGACGATTGCGCTGGGCCATGGCTGCGGCGGCGATGCTGGCGATGCTGGTGGCCTGGCCCGAGGCCTGGCTGCGCCTGCAGTCCGATCATCGCAGCACGTATCAGGTACGGAGCGTGCTGCTACCCGACGGCAGCCATGCGGTGCTGGATGCCGACAGTGCGATTGCGGTGCACTTTGATGCGAACGCGCGCGAGGTCGAGCTGCTGCGCGGGCGTGCCTGGTTCGAGGTCGGCCCGGATCCGCAGCGGCGTTTCCGCGTGCGCGCCGGCAATGGCCTGGTCGAGGACATCTCCACCGCGTTCACCGTCGCGCGTGGCGACCACGGGGTGGAAACCCAGGTCGGGCAGGGCAGGGTACGCGTGGCCAGCCCGGTCGACGGCGGCTGGACCTACCTGCAGCAGGGGCAACGTGCGGTCTACGCTGAGCACGGCGGCGTCATGCGGCTGGCCGACGTGACCACCGACAGCGTCGGCGCCTGGCGCCGGGGCGAGCTGCTGCTGGAACAGGCCAACGTGGCCGATGCCGTGCAGTGGGTGGGGCGCTATCGCACGGGCCCGACCTTCGTGCGCGGTGATCTGTCACGACTGCCTGCAGTCAGTGCCGCATTGCGCATCGATCGTCCGGAACAGGCGCTGGATGCGCTGGCCGCGACGGCTGGATTGCAGGTCACACGCCTGCCACTGGGCGTCGCCATCGTGCAGTAGATCCACGCCCTGCGTGGATGATCGTCCCAGTGTGCCGGTCAACGGTCGGCACCTGCCGCGGCCGCACATCGCTCTTGGGGCTGTCGCGCGCCCAGCCGTCTTACCCCGCGAACGTACACGCCGCCGCCACGTACGTCGCCGTGTCCGCCCGTGCTGCGGATGACGCCGCGTTCGCGGCACCGATTACCTGACAGGTTTCCCATGTACAACTTCCACCGCTCGGGCCGCGTGCTGCGCCCGTCCCGCCTGTGCATCGCGCTGCTCGCCGCCGGCCTGGCCACTGCTGCGCCGGCCGCCTTGGCCCAGAGTGCCGGCAGTGACCACGCTGTCGTGCAGCGCTTCGACATTCCCGCGCAACCACTGGATGAGGCGCTGCGCAGCTACATGCGCCAGTCTGGCGTGCAGGTGGTCTACCCCGCTGCGCTGGCACGTGGCGTAACCTCCCGCGCAGTCAGTGGCAGCCTTCCGGCGCACCAGGCGTTGCAACAGCTGCTGCAGGGCAGCGGCCTGGCGGTGCGCCGGGTCGGCGCAGAGGCCGTCACCCTGCAAGCGACGACGCTGGCGCAGGCGGACAGTGAAGTGATCGTCACCGACACACTGAGCGTGGCCGGCGACCGGGTCGACAGCGGCGCGAGCAGTGATGAAGCACGCCTGCTCGACAGCTACCGCAGCGTGGGCTCCACCACCACGCTCAGTCGCGCCCATTTGGAGCGTTTCCGTGGTACCTCCAACGGCGACATCATCAAGGGCGTGGCCGGTGTCACCGCCGGTGATCCGCGCGTGGGCAACGGCTTCGACGTCAACATCCGCGGCATCCAGGGCCAGGGCCGTGTGCCGGTGATCATCGATGGCGGTCAGTCCAGCATGGACACCTACCGCGGCTATGCGGGCCAGTCGCAGCGCACCTACCTCGACCCGGACCTGATCTCCAGCCTGACCATCAGCAAGGGCCCGAGCCTGCAGGCCAACGCCTCCGGTGGCATCGGCGGCGTGGTCGAGATGGAGACGTTGAAGATCGGCGACGTGCTGCGCGAGGGCCGCGACGTCGGCGTGCGCGTGCGCGGTGGCCTGGCCAATGGCAGCGCCAACAACCTGCCGTCCTACAGTGCGGCGCCACGCACCGATCGCAGCGCCACCGGCAGCCAGTTCTTCAACGTGGCCGCCGCCGGTCATTGGGACCGCTTCGATCTGGTCGCTGCCTACGCTTACCGCGACAATGGCAACTACTTCTCGGGCCGGCATGGCTACGACGATTTCCCGCAGACCCGTCGCACCCTGGCGCCGTTGAATCCGCCGCGTACCGAGGTGTTCAACACCTCCTCGCGCTCGAAGTCGGCGCTGCTCAAGGGCACCTGGCGCATCGACGACGCGCAGACGCTGGAGGCCGGTTACCGCCGTTATGAAGGCACCGCCGGCGAGATCATGGCCTCGCAGATCATCCGGGTGGATCGTGACCGCATTCCGCAGTGGGATCCGGGCCACGTCGACATGGACAGCTACAGCCTGCGCTACCGCTTCAACCCGGACAGTGAGCGGGTCGACCTCCGCATCAATGCCGCCTACACCGATACCGACAGCGTGATGTACAACAGCCTGACCGGCATCACGCCGTGGTACTTCGATCGCCGCACCGAGTGGTACGACGCGCCCAGCTTCAGTGGCGATCCCGGCTACAAGGATGCCTACCGGAACCCGCTGCGGCAGAAGCGCTTCAACCTGGATGCCAGCAACACCTCGACGTTCGACACCCACGCCGGTGCGTTCACGCTGGACTACGGCCTGTCCTACAGCGACGAAGACATCGCGCCGGGCAGCTCGGGCCCGATCAAGCACGACGACCTGGTCAACAACCGCTTCCTGCGCAACGCCGAGCGCAAGGAATACAGCGCCGTGGCCTCGCTGAAGTGGCAGCCCGATGAACATTGGGAACTGCTGGCCGGCGGCCGCTGGAACCGCGTGGAGGTGCACGACCGCAACCGCTTGGCCACGCCCGAGGCCTACGCGGTGCAGGGCCAGTACCGCTACACCGAGCTGCTCAACGGCAACCCGGCACTGCCGTCGTGGCGCGCCAAGCGCATCGCGCTGCTGAACTGGTATCCGGATGCCAGCGGCAACTTCACCCAGGCCTCGCTGCTGGCCTCGCCGTATAAGAAGGGCACGGTGGCCGACATCGCCGGCTGGAACTTCTACGACGCCGGCAAGGCGCAGGACCTGGAGGTGCCGGTCAGCTGGAGCTGGTCGCAGCCGATCCGCCGCCGCGACTCCGCGTTCTCGCCTACCGCCAGCGTGGCCTACCGCTTCAGCGAAGACACCCTGGTCTACGTGAAGTACGCCGAAGGCACCAAGCTGCCGAGCCTGTTCGAGACCACGCTGGGCCTGTTCACCGCCGCTAAACCGGTGGGTGAGCTCAAGCCGGAGCGTGCGCGCAGCTGGGAAATCGGCGCCAGCACCCTCCGCTACGACCTGTTCACTGCCGGCGACCGCCTGGCGCTGAAGCTGGCGTATTTCGATACCCGCATCGACGACCTGATCACCCGCGATTACCGCACGCTGTCGGCCGGCCTGATCCGCAACGTGGACCAGTTCAAGGTCTCGGGCATGGAGTTCCAGTCCAGCTATGACAGCGGGAAGGTGTTTGCCGACCTGTCCGCGCATTATTACTTCAAGGCCAAGACCTGCGCGCCAGACATCGCCGCCGAGCGCCGGGCCTATGGCGCACAGCGCAGGAACGATGAGCTGGCCCACACGCCCGACTGCGTGGACGGCGGCTTCGAGGGGTCGTACACCAACACCCAGAACCCGCCGCGCTACATGGTCAACCTGACCCTGGGCTCGCGCCTGTTCGACGAGCGCCTGGCCTTCGGCACCCGCGTGGTCCACAACGCCGGCCCGATCAGCGCGCTGGACAAGGACTGGAACGTGGGCCTGTCGGCGATCCAGCAGCTGTACCGGCCAACCACGCTGGTGGATCTGTTCGCCAGCTGGCGCTTCAACGACCAGCTGTCGGTCGACGCCGGCGTGGACAACCTGACCGACCGCTACTACCTGGATCCGCTGGCGTTGGGCGTGATGCCGGCCCCGGGCCGCACTGCGCGGCTGGCGCTGACCTGGAAGTACTGACCGATCGTGGATGAGCGATGGGGTCGGATCCCTTTCCTGCGGAAAGGGCTCTGACCCCAACAGCGCGGGATACCCCGCTTACAGCCCCGTCGCCGCCTTCACGGCGTCCTCGTGCAGCGACTCGTTCAGCTCGTCCACCACGGTGGTCCATGCCGCATCAGCCTGCAGCGACTCGGACAGGAACTGGCGCTGGGCGTCGGTCCAGTAGGGCGCCTCGACCACTTCCACGTCGGTGGCCAGCTGGTGCTCGCGGATGAAGCGGGCGATGCCCTCGGCGCTGGCGTCCAGGCCCAGTTGGAGGAACAGGTTGGTCATGCGCGGTTCGGTGGTGATCATCAGCGGTGTCCTGCAGCAAGAAGGGATGGTCCATTATCGGTATCCACCGCCTTGGGGAAAGCCCCGTGGCAAACGTCTACAGCACGACGACTCCCTGGCATTCCCCATGAACGCATACCTCGCTCCCGAAGACAGCCGCAGCCTACGGCTCAAGGCCGCCACCCGCGACAGTCACGCTGCCCTGGACAAGCGCATCATGGCCGGCGACATCTTCGCCGACCGCAGCAACTTCGCCCGTTTCCTGCGCGTGCAGTACCGCTTCCACCGCAGCATTGATGCGCTGTACGCCAACCCTGCGCTGGACGCGCTGCTGCCCGGCCTGGGCGAGCGCCGCCGCCTGGCCCAGGTTGCCCGCGATCTGCAGGACCTGGAGCAGGCGCTCCCGGGCGCGGACATCGCCGCACTGCCCTCGGACTTGGCGCTGCCGGCGGCCCTCGGCTGGCTGTACGTGGCCGAAGGCTCCAACCTGGGCGGCACCGTGCTGTACAAGATGGCCGCCAGGCTCGGCCTGGACCGTGATTTCGGCGCCCGCCACCTGGCCGCGCATCCGGATGGCGCCGCGCGCCACTGGCGCGAGTTCACCGCTGCGCTGGACGCGGTTGCGCTGAGCGCCGAGCAGGAACAGCAGGTGATCGACGCCGCCGATGCCGCGTTCCGCAGCGTGCACGGCCATGTCGAAGCGGAATTCGACTGATGTGCCACGTCTGCGCACGGAGACCGCGCTGATGCGCTGGCTCTGGTTCGCGCTGGGCTGGGTGATGGTCGGCCTCGGGGTGATCGGCGCGTTGCTGCCGGTGATGCCCACCACCATCTTCCTGATCCTGGCCGTGGGCTGCTTCGCGCGCAGCTCGCCGAAGTTCGAGCAGCGCCTGCTCGCACATCCGCGCTATGGCCCGTCGCTGCGGCTGTGGCGCGAGCAGGGCGCGGTGTCGCGCAAGGGCAAGGCGTTCGCCAGTGCAGGGATGGCGCTGGGCTTTGTGCTGTTCTGCTGGGGCGCGCAGCCGTCATGGCGCCTGCTGCTGGGCGTGGGCCTGTTCTTTGCGGCCAGCGCTGGCTACGTGCTCAGCCGGCCAGCACCGCGTCTGGAGTCCCCTCCGGTCGTGGAAGTGGACGATGCCACGGACCCGCGCGCGGCCCGCCACCGCGCCGCGCCCCCGGGCGATGAGGGAACCCGGAACGATGCTGCCTGCTGACCTGGCCCCCGACGTAGTGGTGAAGTCGGTGATGATCGCGCTGGCCCTGGCCTCGCTGGCGACCTGGGCCGTGCTGCTGGCCAAGGGCTGCGAACTGGCCCGCGCCGAGCCTGCCCGGCGAGCGCGCCGCATCTTCATGGTGGCCGCACCGCTGGCCCGTGCCGGTTTCGTTCTTCCTGCGTGGCCGCTGACCGCCGTCGGGGTCGGATCCCTTTCCGCAGGAAAGGGCTCTGACCCCGTCAAGCCTGCCATCCACGCATCGCGTGGACCTACAACAACGGCACCAGCAGCAGCGCCACGATGTTGATGATCTTGATCAGCGGATTGATCGCCGGCCCGGCGGTGTCCTTGTACGGGTCACCGACGGTATCGCCGGTCACCGCAGCCTTGTGCGCTTCGCTGCCCTTGCCGCCGAAGTGGCCGTCCTCGATGTACTTCTTGGCGTTGTCCCAGGCGCCGCCGCCGGTGGTCATCGAAATGGCCACGAACAGGCCGGTCACGATCGTGCCGATCAGCAGGCCGCCCAGCGCGCGGGGCCCCAGCAGCAGGCCGACCACCACCGGCACCGCCACCGGCAGCAATGACGGCACGATCATTTCGCGGATCGCCGACCGGGTCAGCATGTCCACCGCCTTGTCGTACTGCGGCTTGCCGGTGCCCTGCATGATGCCGGGGATCTCGCGGAACTGGCGGCGCACTTCTTCCACCACTGCGCCCGCCGCGCGGCCGACCGCTTCCATCGCCATCGCACCGAACAGGTACGGAATCAGGCCGCCGATCAGCAGGCCGATGATCACCGTGTGGTCGCTGAGGTCGAAGCGGAATTCCTGTCCGGGATGCGCGGCCTGCAGGTTGTGCGTGTAGTCGGCGAACAGCACGAGCGCGGCCAGTGCCGCCGAGCCGATCGCATAGCCCTTGGTCACCGCCTTGGTGGTGTTGCCCACCGCATCCAGTGGATCGGTGATGTCGCGGATCTCGGAAGGCAGCTCGGCCATTTCAGCGATGCCGCCGGCGTTGTCGGTGATCGGCCCGTAGGCGTCCAGGGCGACGATCATGCCGGCCATCGACAGCATCGCGGTGGCGGCGATGGCGATGCCGTACAGGCCCCCCAGCGCGAACGCGCCCCAGATTGCCGCACACACCGCCACCACCGGCAGCGCGGTGGACTTCATCGAGATGCCGAGGCCGGCGATGATGTTGGTGCCGTGGCCGGTGGTCGAGGCCTGTGCCACGTGCTGCACCGGCTTGTACTGGGTGCCGGTGTAGTACTCGGTGATCCACACGATCAGGCCGGTCAGGAGCAGCCCGATCAGCGCGCAGCCATACAGCGCCATCGGCCCATGTACGTTGTCCGACATCAGCCCGGTGGTGATCGGGTAGAAGGCGATCGCGGCCAGCACGCCGGACACCATCACGCCCTTGTACAGCGCACCCATGATCGAGCCGCCGGGCTTCACCTTGACGAACAGCGCGCCGATGATCGACGCGATGATCGACACGCCGCCCAGCACCAGTGGGTAGAGCACGGCATTGGCGCCTGCCTCGGCCAGCATCAGGCTGCCCAGCAGCATCGTTGCGATGACGGTGACCGCATAGGTTTCGAACAGGTCGGCGGCCATGCCGGCGCAGTCGCCGACGTTGTCACCGACGTTGTCGGCGATCACCGCCGGGTTGCGCGGGTCGTCCTCGGGAATGCCGGCTTCAACCTTGCCGACCAGATCGGCGCCGACGTCGGCGCCCTTGGTGAAGATGCCACCCCCCAGCCGCGCGAAGATCGAGATCAGCGAGGAACCGAAGGCCAGGCCGACCAGCGCATGCAGCGCCTGCTCCATCGGCAGGCCCAGGCGCAGCAGCAACGCGTAGTAGCCGGCCACGCCCAGCAGGCCCAGCCCGACCACCAGCATGCCGGTGATCGCGCCACCGCGGAAGGCGACGTCCATCGCCGCGCTGATGCCATGGCGTGCAGCTTCGGCAGTGCGCACGTTGGCGCGTACCGACACGTTCATGCCGATGTAGCCGGCCGCGCCGGACAGCACTGCGCCCACCGCAAAACCAATCGCGGTGTACCAGCTGAGGAAGATGCCGACCAGCACGAACAGCACCACGCCGGCGATGCCGATGGTCAGGTACTGGCGGTTGAGGTAGGCGCGCGCGCCCTCCTGGATCGCGGTGGCGATCGCGACCATGCGCTCATTGCCGGTGGGTTGGCGCAGGATCCAGCGCGCCGAGACGATTCCGAACAGGATCGCGAGAATGGCGCAGCCCAGCGCCAATGACAGCCCGTGACGTTCCAGCATTAGACCCCTCCGCAGAATGGATGTAGGCATCCAGTGGCGATGAACGGCACCACGAGGGGGACGACGGGCTGCAGCCTGGAACCAACCCGTACCGACCTTGGCGGTCGTCCGACGTATGGCGGTGTTCAGCATTCCCTGGTGCCCGCAGTATGCGTGCCGCCACTTGTAGAGTCGAGCCATGCTCGACTGGCGCTCTACGAGCGCGCGGGCCCTGCCGCCGGGCCATGGGCACGATCCGAGAGCCATCCGGCCTTTGCGCCCCGTTAAGCCAGTCTCTGCAAGCCTGCGCACAGTCCCGTAGGAGATCCCACATGCGCCTGTCCCTGTTGATGCTTGCCGCCCTGGTCCCGGCCGTGCCGGCATTCGCCGCGGAAACCCCGGAACTGCAGCGTGCCGTGGGCGCGCCCCAGGCGGTGGGTGCGGTGCATACGTTGCGCCAGATCCCCGAGGCCTGCGCGCGGCTGGAAGGTGCGTTCACCGGCGATGCCGCCGCGCCGTACCGCTTCTCTGCCGTGCGTACCAGCGAACAGTGCCAGCCACGCGCGCGCTTCGTCGATTACACCAAGGCGCAGCCAAGTGCGGACAAGGGCTGGAAACTCAACGATGTGATCCGCGTGCCGAACGCGGCGTGCCCGGCCCAGCAGGCCGTGGTGCGGGTGTGGCGCCTTCCGTCGAGCAACAAGGTCGAGCTGGACGGCCAGGGCCAGTCGCGCATCTACCTGGAGGAGGCGAAGAAGCAGGCCGCGGCCGGGCAGATTCCGCAGGTGACGATGTTCGCCGCGCAGTTGCAGATGGAAGGCAAGGCCTGCAATTGAGGCCGTCCAGCAGCGCGAATCCACGCAGGGCGTGGATCTACTGGATGGGAGACCTGGGTAGTGCCGGCCGCTGGCCGGCATCCCGCCATCTTCACTCCGCCAGCGTCGCCCCACGCGCCACCAGCAGCTCGCGCAACGCCCTGCGATGGCAGTGCGCTTCGTCTTCGCAGTAGCAGCCCACGCTGAGGTCGCTGTGCCGCGACATCGCGGCCAGCAGGTCCAGCGCGTGGGCCGCATCCGGGGCCTTCATCTCAGTCGTGTAGCGGCGGAAGAAGGCCGTCCAGTCGGCCACCGACTTGGCCTCGTGCGCCTGCTTCACCAGCGCCGCGCTGGGTGACAGGGTCGGGAACCAGACGTCGTACCAGTCCTGTCGTGCGAACTCGCTGCGTGGCACGCCCCGCGGCGGCCGCCTGACGGTGCCGATGCGCAGCCCCTCGCCGGGGTGGCGCGGCGTACCCAGTCGAACAACACGCAGTGCCATGGCATCTCTCCAAAAAGGGGACGGAGGGGATTAAGTCGTATCCGGCCCGTTGCTGACGCCGAGGGGCACGGAGGGGCCTATGCGACTTAATCCCCTCCGTCCCCTTTTTAGTGATCAGCCCTCGAAGGCCGGCAGCTTCTGCTTCACCGCCACATTCTTCAGGGTGACGTACTTGGGCAGGCCATCGGTGCCATACGGCAGCGGTGCTTCGCCCTTGATCAGCGGTGACAGGTAGGCGCGCGCCTTGGCCGTGATGCCGAAGCCATCGCGGCGGATGAAACCGGCCGGCATCTTCTTCTCGTGGTTGGCGATCTTCGACAACGGCGCGGCTTCGATCTTCCAGCGATACGGTGCATCGCTGCTGCGCACGATCACCGGCATCACGCCGTTCTGGCCCTTCAGTGCCAGCTGCACCGCGGCCTTGCCCACCGCCTGCGCCTGCTCCCAGTCGGTCCTGCTGGCCAGGTGGCGGGCCGAGCGCTGCAGGTAGTCGGGCAGTGCCCAGTGCACCTTCAGGCCCAGCTGATCCTTGACCCGGCCAGCCAGGTGCGCGGCCACGCCGCCCAGCTGCGCATGCCCAAACGAGTCCTTGCCACCGCCGGCATCGGCAACGAAGCGGCCATCGGCGGTGGCAATGCCCTCCGAGGCCACCACCACGCAATAGCCGACGCGCTCGACCACCGCCTTGACCCTGGCCAGGAACGCGGCCTCGTCGTAGGCGCGTTCGGGCAGCAGGATGATGTGCGGTGCTTCGTCATCACCGTTGCCGGCCAGGCCGGCGGCGGCGGCCAGCCAGCCGGCATGTCGGCCCATCGCCTCGTAGATGAAGACACGGGTCGAGGTCTCGGCCATCGCCGCGACGTCCAGCGCCGCTTCGCGCACCGAGACGGCGGTGTACTTGGCGGCGGAGCCGAAGCCAGGGCAGGTGTCGGTCACCGCCAGATCGTTGTCGATGGTCTTGGGCACGCCGATGCAGGTCAGGTCGTAGCCGGAGGCCTTGGCCAGCTGTGAGACCTTCAGCGCGGTATCGGCCGAGTCGTTGCCACCGTTGTAGAGGAACCAGCGCACGTCATGCGCGCGCAGCACCTCCAGCAGGCGGTCATAGCGGGCGCGGTCGGCGTCCAGCGACTTCAGCTTGACCCGGCACGAACCGAAGGCCCCGCCCGGGGTATGGGCGAGCGCACGGATCGCGGCGGCGCTCTCCTTGCTGGTGTCGATCAGCTCCTCGCGCAGCGCGCCGAGGATGCCGTTGCGGGCGGCCAGGACCTTGATGCCCTTGGCCCGGGCCTGCTCGATCACCGCCGCTGCCGTGGCATTGATGACGGCGGTGACACCGCCGGACTGGGCATAAAGGAGGGTACCGTTGCGCATGCTTCTACCTGTTGGGGGGAAGGGACATTGCAGGGACATTACCCGGATGCGGTAAAGTGGCGCTATTGCGGTGCAGCGATACCGGACCGTCCGGGACGCGAACCTTCTTTGTTTTCAACACGTTGGAGTCAGGTCAATGCGATTGGTTCTGTTGGGACCGCCCGGTTCGGGCAAGGGGACACAGGCGACGCGCCTGAAGGAAAAGCTGGGGATCGCCCACATTTCGACCGGTGACATGCTGCGCGCGGAAATCGCCGCCGGCACCGAGCTGGGCAAGCAGGCCAAGACGGTGATGGATGCCGGCAACCTGGTGTCGGACGACATCCTGCTGGGCATGCTGGAGTCGCGCCTGACCCAGGCCGATGTCGCCAAGGGCTTCATCCTCGATGGTTATCCGCGCAACGTGGCCCAGGCCAATGCGATGGACGGCCTGCTGGCCAAGATCGGCCAGCCGCTGGACGCGGTGGTGCAGCTGGATGTGCCCACCGAGCTGCTGGTGGACCGCATTGCCGGTCGTGCCAAGGAGCAGGGCCGCGCCGATGACAACCCGGAAGCAGTGCGCCAGCGCCTGCAGGTCTACAACGACCAGACCGCCCCGGTGGTCGACTTCTACGCCGGCCGTGGCACCCTGGCCCGCGTCGATGGCGTCGGCGAGCTGGACGAGATCGAAGCCCGCATCCTGGCGGCGATCAAGGCCTGATCCGGCAGGGCCGCGTGCTGCTGGCCCTGCGGGCGCAAAAAACACAGGCCTGGTCCGCGAGGATCAGGCCTGTGTCGTTTGATAGGCGCCAGCGAAGGGCTTGCTCAGGGCCCCGCAGCATGAGCTCCCTTGGGGATGGCCTCTTGGGGAGTAGGACCGGTTCGGGTACTGCGGCTGGCAGTTCGAATTGTGTCCGGGTTCACAGAACATCGCTATCGGGAATTCCCTGACAGCTGATTGGAGTTTTCTCACATCCCGTGTAGGGGTTGTCTTACCCGATAGCGGACATTGGCCCTATACAGCCGTCATCGGTCACAATCCTCGGTCATGAGCAGCGTACATATCCTTGCAATCGCCGGCACCTTCATGGGCGGCGTGGCCGCCCTGGCGCGTGAACTCGGGCATGCCGTCAGCGGCAGCGACCAGGCCATCTATCCGCCGATGTCGACCCAGCTCGAACAGTTGGGCATCACCCTGGACCAGGGCTACCGCGCCGACAGCGTGCCGGCCGGCACCGACGAGGTGGTGATCGGCAATGCGCTGTCGCGCGGCAATGCGGCCGTCGAAGCCGTGCTCGATGCCGGCCAGCGCTATATCTCCGGTGCGCAGTGGCTGTCCGAGCAGGTGTTGCCGGGCCGCGACACCCTGGCCGTGGCCGGTACCCACGGCAAGACCACCACCACCACCATCCTCACCTGGCTGCTGGAAAGCGCCGGGCGCTCGCCGGGCTTCCTGATCGGGGGCGTCGCCGAGGATTTCGGCGTCTCCGCGCGGCTGGGCCAGGGACGCGAGTTCGTGGTCGAAGCCGATGAGTACGACACGGCCTTCTTCGACAAGCGCAGCAAGTTCGTGCACTACCGGCCGCTGGTGGCCATCCTCAACAATCTTGAATACGACCACGCCGACATCTTCCCGGACGTGGCGGCGATCCAGCGCCAGTTCCACCACCTGGTGCGTACCGTACCCGCACGTGGGCGGCTGATCGTCAACGGCGAGGATCAGCACCTGGCCGAAGTGCTCGCGATGGGCTGCTGGACCCCGGTCGAGCGGTTTGGTTTCGATCCGTCGCTGGAGTGGCATGCCGAGCTGCTGGCCGCCGATGGCAGCGCGTTCCGCGTGCACCATCGTGGGCAGGCGCTGGGCGACGTGCAGTGGTCGCTGCTGGGCCGCCACAACGTGCTCAACGGATTGGCTGCGCTGGCCGCCGCGCATGCAGTGGGCGTGGCGCCGGCCGAGGTGATCCCGGCGCTGGCGCGCTTCCGCAGCGTCAAGCGCCGCATGGAAGTGATCGGCAGCCATGACGGCATCACCGTTTACGATGATTTCGCCCATCACCCGACCGCAATCGCCACCACCCTGGAAGGTCTGCGTGCCAAGGTGGGCGATGCGCGCATCGTGGTCGCGATGGAACCGCGCAGCAACTCGATGCGGCTGGGCGCGCACGCGCAGGCACTGGCCCCATCGCTGGCGCTGGCCGATGAAGTGGTGTTCCTGCATCGTCCGGAACTGGCCTGGGATGCAGCGGCGGTGATTGCCGCAGTGCGTGGCGAAGCGCACGCGGTGCCTGATACCGACGCATTGCTGGCACAGCTGCAGGCCAGCGCGCGCAGTGGCGACCACGTGGTGTTCATGTCCAACGGTGGCTTCGACGGCGCGCCGCGCCGCTTCCTCGCCGCGCTGCAGGCGCGATGACCGGCGATGGCTCGCTGCCGCTGTTCCCGCTGCACACCACGCTGGTGCCGGGTGCAGCGGTGGGCCTGCGTGTGTTCGAGCGCCGCTATCTGGACCTGGTCCGCGACAGCGGCCGCAGCGGTGAGGGATTTGGTGTCTGCCTGATCCTCGACGGCCAGGAAGTGGGCGCTCCGGCGACGCCGGCCGCCTTTGGCGTGCAGGTGCGCATCGAAGACTTCGATGTCGGCGCCGACGGCGTGCTGCAGCTGCGCCTGCGCGGCACCCGCCGTTTCCATGTCGAGCGTACCCGCGTGCGCGACAACGGCCTGGTGGTGGCCGACGTGCGTTGGTGCGATGAGGACCCCGACGACGAACTGCGGCCGCAGCACGCGCTGCTGGCCACGGTGCTGGGGCACATCATCGAACAGGCTGGCGAGGCCTATGCGCCGTCCAACCCGGCGTTGCTGGACCAGGCGAGCTGGGTCGGCTGGCGGTTGGCCGAGCTGTTGCCGCTGAGCGAGCAGCAGCGCCTGCAGCTGCTGCAGATGGACGACCCGCACCAGCGATTGCAGCAGTTGCTGGGCTGGATGCCGTAGCAGCCATCCACGCATGGCGTGGATCTACTGTAGCGCCGAGCCCATGCTCGGCGTGTTGGATCGTGCGAAGCGCAGCCGGGCATGGGCCCGGCGCTGCAGTGGGTGATCGCGCACCGGCCCCGTCAGGGCGTGGGGGTCTTCAACCGCAGCACCGGCAACCCGGTTTCGCTGTGCACATCCTCGCGCTGCGGCAGCTCCTGCACGGCCTCCTTCACCGCATTCAAGGCCGGGTCGACGCCGCGCAGCGGGTGCCACATGCCGATCCATTCGAAGTGGCGCTCGTAGCGCAGGGTCTGCGCACTGCCCAGCCATAGCGGCGTATTGCCCGGTTGCAACTGCGCAGGGGCCGGCCACAGGCGCAGTACGTAGCGCTCATCGCGGTGTGTACCCGGGCGCACCATCAACAGCGCCTCCACGCGCGTGTCCAGCGTGGCGGGCAGTACCGGCAGCGCATCGGCGCCGGTGTTCTTGTCCAGCATCAGCAGCGCTTCCTGCCAGCCGGCCTGTTCCTGCCGCTTCCAGCCGCGTGCTTCCAGCTGCGCCTGCAGCGGCGCCAACGGGCCCGCCACCTGCACGTCCAGCGGCCAGCGCTGGTCGTCGTCGAACTCGTTGCGGCGCGCCGGCAGTGTCGCCCAGTCGTGCTGCCACCAGGCCTGCATGTCCATCGCCTGCGCGGCCGGCAGGGTCGGCTCGAAGCGTTCCAGCTTCACCGGGATGTTGCGCGGCGCGTACCACATCGCCGCCACGGCAAAGACACCGTAGAACAGCCACGCCACCGGCTTCACCCAGAACGAGCGGTTGAAGCGGCGGCGGTAGGCGATGCCCAGCACCAGCAGCCAGAACGTGCCGAACAGCATGCCGCCGATCACATCGCTCAGCCAATGCGCGCCCAGGTACAGGCGCGAGAAGCCGATCAGGCTGACCACGATGCCCGACACCAGGTACGGCCAGACACGGGTGCGGCCGGGCATCTCGCGGGCGATCAGCACTGCGAAGAAGCCGAAGGTGATGGTGGCCATCGTCACCGACACCGACGGGAAGCCGAAGCCGCTGCTGGCGTCGACCGGGCGCACCACATCGACGGTGGCACCGAGCAGCATGGTCAATGCGAGGCCGAAGGCAAGCGCGGCCAGCCAGTGCGCGGCCGCCATCCAGCGCCGGCGCCAGATCAGGTAGCCCATCGCCGCCGCAGTGGCCGGCAGCAGTACCTGCCAGGCGCCCAGCGAGGCCAGCGCGGCCATCGGGTAATCGGCCAGCGGGTTGCGCAGGGCCAGCATGGCCTGGTGCACCAGCAGGTCGATCGCCAGCGGTTCCCCGTGCGCGACCACCACGGTCAGCAGCGCGAACCAGCCCCAGCCCAGCACCAGCAGCATCAGTGCCAGCATCGCCAGCGGCACCGACTCGCGCCGCTTCGGGTCCAGCACACCGACGGTGTAGCGGCCCAGCGTCGGGTGCCGGTTGGACCAGTCCAGCAGCCGCGCCAGCCAGTTGTCCATGCGCGCGGCCGACCAGCGGTAGCCGTACAGCACGATGGCCCAGACCAGGCCTAGGATCACCGCCAGCAGGCCGACCACCACCACCAGTCGCCCGGCCACTGCGGCTACCGCGTCGTAGGCCTCGCCGAGCACCCAGCCCGGCGCCAGGAACAACACCGCCCACGAAATGCTGGCGATGCCGCTGGCCTGCATGTAGCGGCTGGCCGGCATTTTCATCATGCCCGCGATGGCCGGTACGAACGGCCGGATCGCGCCCACGTAGCGTGCCACCAGGATGCTCTTGAAGGCATTGCGGCGGAACAGGTTTTCGCCGCGGTCGAGCAGCTGCGGGTAACGGCTGAAGGGCCACACGCCACGCAGGCGGTCACCCCAGCGGCGCCCGATCCAGTAACTGATGCCATCACCGGCGAATGCGCCCAGTGCGGCGGCGGCCACCGCGTACGGCCCGGAGATCTGGCCCAGGCCGATGAACACGCCCACCGCGAACAGCAGCGGCAGGGCCGGCACGATGGCACCGAGAATGATCACCGCGTCGCAGAAGGCGATGAGGAAGATAACGGCACCCGCCAGCACGGGGTGAGCGGCAATCCACGCGAGCGTGGCGTCGATCCATGAAGAGTCCATTGCCCGATTATAGGGGCGTGAAGGTGACTGGTTCCCAGCCGCTTGGTGACCGTTTGCAACCATCGCCATCGCCTAGAATGGGGTCATGCCGCATACGCCAGACACTCCACCGCATGCTTTGAAGGCCGACAGCTTCGGTCGCATCCTCCTTGTGGAAGGGCCGGCCGGCCCCTTCGTGCGCCGTGATCTGGGCGCCACACCACTGTGGTTGCGGCTGCCGGCCTGGTGGCTGGCCCGCCGCGAAGCGCGCGCGCTGCGCCATATCCACGGCATGGCCGATGTGCCGCAGCTGCTGGCGTGGGATGGCCGTCATCTCGACCGCAGCTTCATGGCCGGCGACGCCATGTACCAGCGTCCGCCCCGCGGCGACCTGGCCTGGTTCCGCGCCGCGCGTCGCCTGCTGCAGCAGCTGCATCGCAATGGCGTGGCCCACAACGATCTGGCCAAGGAAGCCAACTGGCTGGTGACCGAGGACGGCCGTCCGGCATTGATCGACTTCCAGCTGGCGGTGATCGGCAACCCGCGCTCGCGCTGGATGCGCCTGCTGGCCCGCGAGGACCTGCGCCACCTGCTCAAGCACAAGCGCATGTACTGCCGCGAGTCGCTCACCCCGGTGGAGAAGCGCGTGCTCAAGCGCACCTCGTGGGTGCGCGAACTGTGGTTCGCCACCGGCAAGCCGGTCTACCGCTTCGTCACCCGCCGCATCCTGCATTGGGAAGACAACGAGGGGCAGGGGCCGAAGCCGTGAGCTCTGCGCAGGTGATGACCGGCCCGCCGAGCGCGGGCAATGTCCTGCGCCCACAGCTGGCCAACGCCGACTTCGTGCATGCCTGCCAGGCAACGACCCATCGTGATGGACGTTCAGCCTTGCAGGCCTATCGCGATATGGCCGCGACCATTCCCGGCTGGTTCGACGGATTGATGGCGCTACGCAACCACGGCATGCGCCTGCTCGGCATGAAGGACCTGGGCTCGTTGCGTGCGGTGCAGGGTGTTGCGGATCCTCAACCCGGGCAGCGGCTGGGCATCTTCACCCTGCAGTCGCTGGATGACGATGCCATCGTGCTGGAAGACGACGATCGCCACCTGCGTGTGCAGCTGGCCCTGCAGTGGCACGGCGACGTGCTGGAAGTGGCAACGGTGGTGCATACGCACAACGCGTTCGGGCGGGTGTACATGCTGCCGGTTGCACCCGTGCATCGGCTGATCGTGCCGCATCTGCTGAGGAAGCAGGTGCAGGGGTACCGGTAGATCCACGCCATGCGTGGATGCATTAAGCAATTCAATGGTCGCGTGCAAGTGAGTTTGCCGTCACCGATGTCAGCCTGCCAGGCAACAACGCGGAGCTGTGAGCGGCGGGGTCGGAGGGGCATTGATCGGTGCCATTGGTCGAGGGACAGTTTCAGTGGGAGGAGCTGTCGCGATTCAAGCGGTGACCAATGCCTTCACGGGAGCGGGCAGTGTTCTTGCTCAGAATGCCTATGAAGGAAAGCCCACGTCCGGTGCGGAGCTTGCGTCAGCGACGGCGGGTAGTGTCGGTGGCGGTCTAGTTGCGAGCGGAATTGGTGTAGCTGCTGGTGATTTTGCGGGAGCTGCGGCCAAAGGGAATCTACAAAGGATGGTCGCCTCCTCTGCACCCGGGGTGCCAAATATGGCCCATGCGACCGCGTCAACTGCAGCAGCTATTCCGAAGCAGAGCTTGGGGCAGGCCACCATGTCACAGACCGCCCAGGCACCAGCTCAGATGGCGACTGGGGCAGCACAAAAGGAACTGGAGAAAAAGAAGTGAAGACATCAACACGTTCTTTGTTGGTTTATGAGATAGGAGGGGGGCTGTTCTTTGCGCTGATCTACGTCATCCTTGACTACAGAGGCATTGGCAACGCGGCCCGAATTGCTCTTTACCCATTTCTTGTGTTTCAAGCCTTTCTACTGTTGTCATATTTTGTAGATGCCTGGAAGGGTAGATGGCGTCGCTGAGCTAGAATGCTGGCAAAAGGGCGAAAATGAGCAGCCCAATGCGTACCGTTTCCAGCGTCGAAAGAGCGCTGATTGAAGCTGTGGCAGTCCGTCTGCATGCGGCCTCTGCTTCGCAGCTTCAGGCCGACCTGGCTTCCGCAATCGCCGTGGAAATCGGTCTGGGTGGAGCTCGGGTGGGATTCGTCATTTCTGGATATGAGCGTCTGCCGTATCAAGGGCAGCACGCATATCCCGTCGAGCTGCAGATGCAGGACGCAGATGGTGCTGAACTCACGCCGATTCTTCATGCGGACGCAAGTGGCCGCCTGCTGGAGCTGGAGATCATCCGCTGGGACGGTGCCGAGCTGATATCTCCGCAGATCGAGAGCGTGGTCTGCTATGCATGAGGTGGCGAAGAAGGATTCTGGTGACGACAAGGGCAATGTGCGGAATGCCAGCCTCGAAGAGCCAGTGGATGTCGCGGAAGCGCTTGCGATGTATCAGCGCTTGATGCTTGAACGAAGCGATGCGACGTTCGTCGCCGACTTCATGGTGTTCTGTTGGCAGGCCGTTGATCCCGGGCGCGTCGCCGCATTGGACTTGCCTGGGGACGTTGTGGACGCGTGCGCTGATCAGCTATCCCTGCTGATGCGGATGGAGGATCAGCAGGATCAGCAGGATCAGCAGCGCGCGGCGCCAGCGTTCTGGAAGCGCTACATCGAGTGGGCGGACTACGCCATCGATTTCCCGCTTGATGAACGCAAGCGGTTCATCTGTGAGGCAGCTGGCTACCTGGAGCCAGCATTTTCTGTGTTCGTGGCCACTGGCGGCGCTGAGATGAGGTCTGAGGCGATGGAGCTCCTGGCTGAGTACTCCGGGTCTGGCACAGCGAGGGCTGCTTATGTCAGATCGGTGATCGAGAGTCGGCTCAGCTCTGAAGGGTCATATGGTCATCAACCCGTCGGTGGCTGATGGGTGCCAAATGGGTCTGCCCATCACAAGGGAAAGTGGTCGATGTGCAACGGTCTGAATAGTGCAGGCGGTGTCGACCTGCTGTGTTCCCCGTTTCGTAGAAAGCTCGCGACATCCAGACCAGGGACAATCCGCAAGAGCATCATTGAGGTGACGTATGTGGTATTGTGCGCATGCCATTTTTTACTATGAATGCGAAGGGCAGGACTCGATTCTTGTCCATGAGAACGTCTATCTCCTCAGTGCGGATGGCGAAGAGCAAGCTCTCGACAATGCGAAAGCGCTTGCCTCTGAGTATGAGGATCTGAGCGGCCGCCTGATGGGTGAAGACGGTAGACCGTCCCTCTATCGATTCGCAGGAATCCGCAAGCTGATATCAGTAGAGACTGATGAGGACACTGCCGAGGGACGCCTGCACTCCGGTGTGGAGGTCACGTACTCCGTCATGGCGGTGGATACGTTGGATCAGGTGAGACGTCTTGCCCGTGGTGATGGCGTGGAAGTGCTATACCAAGAGTAGAAACCTAGAGCCGAGCATGGCTCGGCTCTACAGACGCCGGTGACCTTACGGCGTCGCCGGCACCACCTGCTGGCCGATGAAGTTGCGCTTGGCGTCGAAGTCGTAGGCGATCTGCAGTTGGCCCACATCCGGGCAGGCGTGGCAGTCGCGCAGCGGCGTGCGGTACAGCAGGCGGATGCCGCCGTTCTCCAGCGGCGTGGCCCCGGCCGACTGCGCCGGTGCGAACGGCGTGGCCTGCGGGTGGTCCTTCAGCAGGGCCTGCACGCTGGGGTCGGCACGCAGGGTGTCGTCCAGCTGCACGGCATCCACATCGATGCGCTTGCCGGTGGCGTCGACCAGGCGGGTGCCCTCGTTGGTGTTGGCGCGGAACGGATACTCGACCGTGGCAATGCCCAGGCCTTCGTTCTCGTGCCAGGCCGTCACGTAGGCCAGCTCGCCGCCGGTGGACAGCTGTTCGGCGGCGGTGATCGCATCGGCGCTGGCGCCGCCGGCGCGCATCGCATCGCGCAGGCAATCACGCGTGGCCGCGTTCTCGCCCTGGCGGCAGGCGTTGAGGTCGCCATCCCACACCACTGCCTCGCTCCAGCGCAGCTTGCCGTCGGCGGCGGCCTTCTCTGCGCTGGGGGTGTCACCGGCAGGCGGCTCCTTGCCGGGTTCCGGCGAACGGCCCTGGCAGGCAGTCAGCAGGGCAAGCCCCAGGGCAGGCAGCAACAGGCGGGAACGGCGCATGGCGTGGACCTCGTGCGTTGACTGGAGGCCCGAGTATCGTCAAGGCCGGGTGAACTCCACGTCGGCGCGGCATACTAGCGGCTCATTGCATACGCTGGAGTGTGGAACGTGGGCAGTCTGCAGGGCAAAACGCTTTTCATCACCGGTGCCTCGCGCGGCATCGGCCTGGGCATCGCACTGCGCGCTGCGCGCGACGGCGCCAATGTGGCCATTGCGGCCAAGTCATCGGTGCCGAATCCGAAGTTGCCAGGCACCATCCATACCGCAGCCGAAGCCGTTACGGCGGCCGGCGGCCAGGGGCTGGCGCTGAAGTGCGATATCCGCGAGGAAGAGCAGGTACAGGCGGCGGTTGCCGCCACGGTCGACACCTTCGGTGGCATCGACATCCTGGTCAACAATGCCAGCGCGATCTGGCTGCGTGGCACGCTGGATACGCCGATGAAACGCTTCGACCTGATGCAGCAGGTCAATTCGCGCGGCAGTTTCCTGTGCGCGCAGGCCTGCCTGCCGTACCTGCTGCAGGCGCCGAATCCGCACATCCTGACCCTGGCGCCGCCGCCGAGCCTCGAACCGAAGTGGTGGGGCGCGCACACCGGCTACACGCTGGCGAAGATGGGCATGAGCTTCGTCACGCTCGGCCTGGCCGCGGAATTCGGCCCGCAGGGTGTGGCGGTGAACGCGCTGTGGCCGCGCACGGTGATCGCCACCGATGCGATCAACATGATTCCGGGCGTCGATGCGGCCGGCTGCCGCACGCCGCAGATCATGGCCGATGCTGCGCACGCGGTGCTGGTGCGCGAGGCGGCTGGTTTCCACGGCCAGTTCCTGATCGACGATGACGTGCTGGCGCAGGCGGGTATCACCGATCTGTCCAGCTATGCGGTGGATCCATCGCGTCCGTTGTTGCCGGATCTGTTCCTGGACTGATCGCGCGTCGCCGGCAGAGGCCGAGGGCTGCGACCTTCGGCCCGCTGCGCTAGAATGCGCGGCTGTAATCGTTTTCAACAAGGACGTGAACCCATGTCACGCACTCTTTCCGTTGCGGCGCTGGCCGCTTCGCTGTCGATTGTCCTGGCTGCCTGCGGCAGCAAGGCGCCTGCAACCACTGGCGACGCCGGCCCTTCCAGCACGCCCGAGGCCAGCGCAGCGCCGTCGGACACACAGCAGCAGTTGACCGCCAAGCTCAACGCCTACATCGGCTGCTTCAACACGCTTGATTCGAAGACCCACGGCAGCATCGAGTCCTATACGCGCTGGATCAAGGACGTCGAGGCCGGCCCGACCGGGCGCGAGACCCAGGTGTACGGTCCGTTCGAGATCAGCGACTACGACATGAAGCAGTGCGATGGCCCTGTGACCGAGGCGATGGCTGCCAAGCCGGCGCTGGCCGAGCTCGATGCCGCTGCTGGCCATTACCAGCAGGCGCTGAAGGCACTGGTGCCGATCAGCAAGGAGGCGCACGACTACTACGATCGCCAGGACTACGAAGATGACCGGTTCGCCAAGGGCAAGCAGCTGCATGCGCCCTTGATGGCCGCCTTCAAGGAGTTCGTCGCTGCCAGCGCAACGTTCAACGCCGAGCTGGAGCGCCAGAACGACGCCGCCCAGCGCGAGCAGCTCAAGGCGCTGGAACAGGCCGAGGGGCGCACGCGCGAGTACTACCGTCTGGCGATGATGCTGGAAGCCAAGGCCATCATGGATCTGATGAGCGAGGACGATTTCGACCAGGCCAAGGCGCGCGAGCGTCTGGATGCGTTCAACCGCATTTCCGACGAAGCGCATGCGAAGGTGGCTGATCAGGAGCCGGGCAAGCTGGACTGGAACAGCTTCGAGCGTGAGGCCGAGAACTTCCGGCGCGAAGGCAAGGAGCGGCTGAAGCGCGTCAGCGAGAATACGCCCTATACCGATTTCGAACGGCGCATGCTGGATTCGCCCTCGATGGCGCCGAGCGGCTCTGCCAGCAAGCTGATGCAGGAGTACAACTCGCTGGTTTTCCAGAGCAACCGCCAGTAGGCGGGAAGCTCAACGCGTTTTTTTTGTCGCGATCGAGCAGGTCGATCGCGACATGACACGCCCCGCAGCCCCGAATGCCAGCACCTTCCCGAGGTGCTGGAGCGCGCGCTCGCGCCATGCAGGACGATGGCTGCAGTTTTCACTGGTGCAAGGAACTGATTTGAACGCATCCACACGCCTGATTCCCGTTCTCCTGCTCGGCGCGCTGGCCGGCTGCAACAGCCCGGCGGGGCTGGCGGTCGCCGACCCCGGGCTGGAGAAGGTGAACGCCTACATCGAGTGCTACAACGGCGTCGAACAGCCCATCCACGAAGGCTTCCAGGCTTACACCGGCTGGATGAAGGACCCCAAGGCGGGGCCGACCGGCAAGGAAGCGCAGCCGCGCTCACCGGGCAAGCTGTTGTCGCACCGCGTCGAGTACTGCGGCCAGCCGCTGACCGATGCGCTGGCAAAGACCCCTGCCACGCCGCTGGATGCACCCGCGCGACAGTACCAGCAGGCATTCCAGGCACTGAACACCCTGATCGAGCGTGCCGATGGGTACTTCACCCGCGAGGACTATCGTCGCGATGGTGGCGAAGGGATGCGCAGCCAGCATGCCCCGCTGATGCAGGCCTATGCTGATTTCTTCAAGGCCAGCGAAGCAATGGATGCGGCGCTGGAAAAGAACGAGAACGATCGCCGCGCCGCCCAGCTGAAGCAGATCGAGGAGAGCGAAGGCCGCTCGCTGGCCTATTACCACCTGCGCCTTGTCGGCGATGGCAAGCAGCTGGCGATGGCGTTCCAGAGCGACGCGCCGGATGTTGCGGCGTTGCGCGGCCAGCTGGCCGACTATCAGGCGCTGGTGACGGAAATCCAGAACAGTGGTGTCGGCAAGGACGACCCGATGTGGGGCCATGTGCAGCGTTCGGCCGACAAGCTGGTGCGTACCGCCGGGCGCGGTGTGGAGCGTCTGGAGCAGGGCAAGCCGATCACCGCCGATGCGTTGGCCGCCGAGCGCAAGGCGTCGGGCAGCTGGCTGACCACCGATCCTGAAGGCGCACAGTCGACGATCCTGGACGCCTACAACGACCTGGTGACCACCAGCAACCGCATGCGCTGAGGGCGATCCACTCAGGGCGTGGCCCTGTCCACGGTGGCACCGGGCCATGCCCGGCGCGCACCCTGCGGGGTTGGTAGTGCCGGCCGCTGGCCGGCATGTGCCTCAATGGCTGAATGCGTCCGGCAGTTCACCGCCACACTTGCGGCAGTGGCGCGCATCCGGTTCATGCCCTTCCAGCCCGCAGTGCGGGCAGCCGCGCGCATCCCGGCGCGCCGCCAGTTCGGCTTCGCGCATGGTGCTGGCCAGTTCGGCGGTGTAGATGCCGGTCGGCACGGCGATGATGCTGTAGCCGATCAGGATCAGCACCGAGGTGACGAAGCGGCCAAGCACGGTCTGCGGCACGATGTCGCCGAAGCCGACCGTGGCCATGGTCACCACTGCCCAGTACATGCTGGCCGGGATGTTGGTGAAGCCGTGTTCGGGGCCCTCGATCACGTACATCAGCGCCCCGGCGATGATGGTGATGGTGATCACCGTGAACAGGAACACCAGCACCTTGCGCCGGCTGCGCCACAGCGACGTCATCAGGACGCCGCTTTCCTCGATGTAGCGGGTCAGCTTGAGGATGCGGAACACGCGCAGGATGCGCAGCGCACGCACCACCAGCAGGCTCTGCGCGCCGGGGATGAACATCGACAGGTAGGCGGGCAGGATCGACAGCAGGTCGATGATGCCCCAGATGCTCACCGCGTAACGCAGCGGGCGCTTGACCACCGCCAGGCGCAGCAGGTACTCGGCGGTGAAGATGATCGTGAAGCCCCATTCCAGGATGTACAGGCCGGTGGACCATTCGGCATGCAGGTGCTGCACGCTGTCGATCATCACCACCAGGATGCTGGCAACGATCGCCACCACCAGGATCAGGTCGAAATTGCGCGAGGGCCGCGAGTCATGGCGGTAGATGATGTCGAACCACCGACGGCGCCAGCCGGTCTCGGTGGCGGGGTTGAGCTGGGGGGCGGAAAACGGTCGCATGGGCGCATTGTGCCGCAGGGGTTCCGGCGCGAGAATGGGCATTCCTGAACCCTGCCGACTGCCATGACCGCCGCGACCGATCCGCTGATTTCCCTTTCGCACTACTACCTGCCGGTCTACAAGCCCCGCCAGGTGGTGCTGGAGCGAGGGCAGGGCGCCCGCGTGTGGGACAGCCAGGGGCGTGAGTTCATCGACCTGGCCGCCGGCATCGCCGTGTGCGGCCTGGGCCACAACGATCCGGACCTGGTGGCCGCGCTGGTCGAGCAGGCCGGCAAGCTCTGGCACACCAGCAACGTGTTCTACAGTGCGCCGCCGCTGCACCTGGCCGAGGAGCTGGTGAAGGCCAGCCGCTTCGCCGAGCGCGTGTTCCTGTGCAATTCCGGCGCCGAAGCCAACGAAGTGGCGATCAAGATGGTCCGCAAGTGGGCCTCCAGCCAGGGCCGCCCGGCCGACAAGCGGGTAATCATCACCTTCCGTGGCAGCTTCCACGGCCGCACCCTGGGCGCGGTGACCGCCACGGCCCAGCCGAAGTACCAGGAGGGCTACGAGCCGCTGCCCGGTGGCTTCCGCTACATCGATTTCAACGATGAAGTGCAGCTGGAAACCGCGATGGCCGCCGGCGACGTGGCAGCGGTGATGCTGGAGCCGATCCAGGGCGAGGGCGGCGTGATGCCGGCCAAGTCCGGCTTCCTCAAGCGCGTGCGCGAACTGTGCGACCAGCACAACGCACTGCTGGTACTGGACGAGATCCAGGCCGGCATGGGCCGCACCGGCACGCTGTTCGCGCACTGGCAGGACGATGTAGTGCCGGACATGGTCACCCTGGCCAAGGCACTCGGCGGCGGCTTCCCGATCGGCGCGATGCTGGCCGGCCCGAAGGTGGCCGAGACCATGCAGTTCGGCGCGCACGGCACCACCTTCGGCGGCAATCCGCTGGCCGCTGCGGTGGCCCGCGTGGCACTGCGCAAGCTGGCCTCGGCGGAGATCGCCGCCAACGTCAGCCGCCAGTCCAAGGCGCTGCGCGATGGCTTCGCCCGCATCAACGACGAGTTCGGTGTGTTCAGCGACGTGCGTGGCCGCGGCCTGATGCTGGGCGCGGTGCTGGGCAAGGACTTCGCCGGCCAGGCCGGTGCGATCCTCGACCATGCCGCCGAGCACGGCCTGCTGACCCTGCAGGCCGGCCCGGACGTGCTGCGCTTCGTGCCGTCGCTGAACATCACCGACGAAGAAGTGGCCGAAGGCCTGAAGCGCCTGCGCGCAGCGATTGCGGCGTTCATCGCCGCGCGCTGAGGCCATCGTGCCGGGGTCGGATTCCTTTCCTGCGGAGAGGGCTCTGACCCCGATCAGCTCACCGCGTAGCGCTTCAATACCTTGCCCAATCCCCGGCCATCGCGCACGGTCTCCGCGTGCAGGCCGGCAGCGCGCGCGCCACGCACGTTGGCGAACAGGTCATCGACGAACAGCGTGTGCGCCGGGGCCACGTCCAGCGCGTCCAGCGTGCGCAGGAACACCGCCGGTGCGGGCTTGCGCAGGCCGAAATCCGCGCTGCAGAACACGCGGCCCTGCAGCGCAGGGAACAGTTCCGGCAGCAGGGTGGGCAGCGCCTGTACCATCAGCGCGCCGTTGTTGGTGAGTACGGCCATCGGCAGCTGCAGGCCCTGCAGCTGCTGCAGCACGGCCGCCTGCGGATGGCTGGCGGCCTGGCGTGCCGCAATCCATGTCGCGACATCGACGGTCCTGCCCAGGCGCTCCCCCAGCCGCGCCAGATAGGCCGGGCCGTCCAGCGTGCCGTCGTCATGCGCCGCCTCCAGTCCGCTGTCATACAGCGCGGCCTGCACGGCCTGGGTCGGAACCTGCAGTGCGTTCGCCAGCTGCAGCACGCGTTGTGCGCGCTGGTACTGCACCAGCACGCCATCCACATCCAGCAGCAACAGGTCGATCCGCATCGGCCGAGCATGCCATCGCGGTGGATGCGCGGAAACCCTGGAGTGGACGTGCGACAGACGGTCGCAGCCGGGGGCGCAGGCGGGTGCCTAGAATGGCGCTTGAATCCGTAGGAGAGGCAACGATGAAGGCTTGGCTGGTGGCAATGGGACTGGGCGCGGTGATGCTGGCGCCGTCGGCGATGGCACGGGTGTGTGCGGTGAGCATCGACAGCACCGACCAGATGAGCTTCAGCAGCCGCGAGATCAAGGTTGCCGCTGATTGCACCGCCGTGGACCTGACCCTGCGCCATACCGGCAAGCTGGCCGCTACCGCGATGGGCCACAACTGGGTGCTGACCCGCACGGCCGATTACCAGCCGGTGGCGATGGCGGGCATGCGCATGACCTTGGCCGACAGCTACCTGCCGAAGGCCGACAAGCGCGTGCTGGCGCATACCAAAGTGATCGGTGGAGGCGAGACCACCCGTGTGCGTTTCTCCACCCAGGGCCTGCAGAAGGGCGGTGACTACACCTTCTTCTGCTCGTTCCCCGGCCACTTCGCGATGATGAAGGGCACCTTCGTCTTCGGCTAGAAGAAAGGGGACGGAGGGGATTAAGTCGTTTGTGCACAAACGACTTAATCCCCTCCGTCCCCTTTTTGCGATCAGCCCTTGGCGGACCGGAACGCTACGCGTGCGGCGGCGAGGGTGGCCTCGATCACCGCGTCATCGTGGGCGCTGGACAGGAAGCCGGCCTCGTACGCCGACGGTGCCAGGAACACGCCCTGGTCGAGCATCGCGTGGAAGAAGCGGTTGAACGCCGGGATGTCACAGGCGGTGGCCTGCGCATAGGTCTCGACCTTCTCGCTGGTGAAGAACAGCCCGAACATCGCGCCCACGCGGGTGGTGGTCACCGCCAAGCCGGCTTCGGCGGCGGCTGCTTCCAGGCCGGCACACAGGCGTGCGGTGCGCTCGGCCAGGTCGGCGTGGAAGCCCGGCTGCTGGATCAGCTCCAGCATCGCCAGCCCGGCAGCCATCGCCACCGGATTGCCGCTGAGCGTGCCGGCCTGGTAGATCGGGCCGGCCGGGGCGATCTGCTGCATCAATTCGCGGCGACCGCCGTAGGCACCCACCGGCATGCCGCCGCCGATGATCTTGCCGAAGGTGGTCAGGTCCGGGGTGATGCCGTAGTGCGCCTGTGCACCGCCGAGGGCGACGCGGAAACCGGTCATCACTTCGTCGAAGATCAGCAGCGCGCCATGCTGCGTGCACAGTGCGCGCAGGTGCTGCAGGTAGCCCTCGCGCGGCGGGATGCAGTTGGCATTGCCGACCACCGGTTCGATGATCAGCCCGGCGATGTCATTGCCCTGCTGCGCGAACAGCGCGGTGGCCGCTTCGAAGTCGTTGTAGGGCAGGGTCAGCGTCAGTTCGCTCAGCCCGGCCGGGACGCCCGGCGAGGTTGGCACGCCCAGGGTCAGCATGCCGCTGCCGGCCTTCACCAGGAACGAGTCGCCGTGACCGTGGTAGCAGCCTTCGAACTTGACGATGCGGTTGCGGCCGGTGGCGCCACGCGCCAGGCGGATCGCCGACAGCGTGGCCTCGGTGCCGGAGTTGACCATGCGCACCATCTCGCACGATGGCACCAGGCGGGTGATGGTCTCGGCCATGGTGACTTCGGCCGCGCACGGCGCACCGAAGGACAGGCCATTGTCGATCGCCTTCTTCACCGCCTGGCGCACGGCCGGGTGGTTGTGGCCGACGATCATCGGGCCCCAGGAGCCGACATAGTCGATGTAGCGGTTGCCGTCGACGTCGTACAGGTAGGCACCGTCGGCGCGTTCAACGAAGAACGGCTCGCCGCCGACCGACTTGAACGCGCGCACCGGCGAATTGACGCCGCCCGGCAACAGCTGCTGGGCGCGGGAGAACAGGGCGTGGGACTGGTCGTGGTTCATGGGGGAATATCCTGGGCGTTACGCGAACTGGACGAGGAAGGCGCGCTGGGTCGCGACCGGGTCTTCGGCGGCGAACACGCTGCTGACCACGGCGACCAGATCGGCACCGGCGTCGATGATGGGCCCGACATTGTCCGGCGTCAGCCCGCCGATCGCCACCCGCGGCACGCCCAGTGCGGCGCTTTGCCGCAGCAGGTCGGTATGCGCGCGGCTGGTGGTGATCTTGGTGGTGGTCGGGAAAAACGCGCCGAAGGCCACGTAGCTGGCGCCGGCGGCCACGGCCCTCTCGGCATTGGCCAGCTGGTCATAGCAGGAGGCGCCGATGATGGCCTCGGGGCCGAGCAGGGCGCGCGCGCTGGGGATGTCCCCGTCGGTGCCGCCCAGATGCACCCCCGCCGCGCCAACGGCCTTGGCCAGCGCCGAGTCGTCGTTGACGATCAGCGGCACGCCGTATTCCGCGCACAGCGCCTGCAGGGCGATGGCCTGCTCCCGCTGCAGCGCGCCACTGGCGGTCTTGTTGCGGTACTGCAGCCAGGTAGCGCCCGCGGCCAGCAGCGGCGCGGTACGGGCCAGCAGGCGCGCGGTATCGGGCTCGTCCGGGGTGATCAGATAGACGCCGCGGGGCGCCGGGGAAGCAGAAGTCATCGATGGCTACCGGTGAGTGGACCGCGATGGGACAATGGCGGCCCGTGAATCCAGCCCCGATTATCCGATGAGCGATGCCACCCCCACCACCTTGCGCACCTGGATGTGCGTGGTCTGCGGCTTCCTGTACAGCGAAGCGGAGGGCCTGCCGGAGGAGGGCATCGCGCCGGGGACGCGCTGGGAGGACATTCCAGAGACCTGGACCTGCCCGGACTGCGGGGTCACCAAGGCCGATTTCGAGATGGTCGAGGTCGATTGACCTAGCCTTGGGTGTGGGCCGGCCCACACGCCGGCACCCTCAATGCAGCCGCGGCATCGGTCCGCCCAGGTCGATCAGCTTCTCCCGCAGCCACTGCGCGTCGCTGGCTTCCGGGTTGCGCTTCAGGTACTGCCCCAGATCGTGGCGGGCGCCGGCCAGGTACTCCAGCTGCAGATAGGCCAGGCCACGGTCACGCAGCGCGTCGTCCTGCTCCGGGGCCAGCTTCAGCAGGCGGTCGGCACTGCGTGCCGCGCGGTCCCATTCGCCCGCCTCGGCGTACACACCATGCAGGTTGCGCAGCATGCGCATCAGGATTGCGCGCGCCGGCGCCGGGTCGAGGATCTGCGCCAGCACCTGGTCGTCGGGCATCTGCCCGCCAAGATGTGACTTGGCCCGTTCCCGCAGTTCGTCCACGTCCAGCGGACGGCCGCCGTTGAACGGGTCCATCACCAGCACGCCGTCGTCCACCGGCAGGCGCACCAGGAAGTGGCCGGGGAAAGACACGCCATCGAGCGGAATGCCCAGCCGGCGCGCGACTTCCATCTGCACCAGCGCCAGCGAGATCGGGTTGCCCAGGCGGCGCTCGAACACCTGGTTGAGGTAGCTGTTGCGCGGATCGTAGTACTTGTCGTGGTCGCCGCTGTAGCCCAGCTCGTCGAACAGGTGGCGATTGATCGCCGCCATCTTCAGCGGGCTGTTGTCGATGCTCTCCACTTCCGAGCGCAGGTGCTCGACATGGCTCTGGATCAGCGCGTCGTAGGTCGACGGCTGCAGATCGGGGTATTCATCGCGCGCGATCAGCAGCGCGGTCGGCAACAGTGGCAGTGCCTCGTCTTCGAGGTCGGCCAGTGCATCCCAGTCGGGGAGTGTGATCCGGTCCTGCATGGCCACAGACTGGCGTCATTCGCGTGCGGTTTCAAGCGGTGCCGCGTGAAAGATGCAGGGGCCGGATCCCTTCCGCGTGCGAAAGGGATCTGGCCCCGATCGGGACCCCGGCCGGGTTGCCGGCCAGCGGCCGACACTACCGTGGGTGCCGGCCGTATCGTTTACTTTTCGATGCCCGGGCCGAATTTCAGCTCCGTGCCGTCCTTGAGCTGCAGCTTCTCGGCCTGGCCGGCGTTGAGCTCCAGCACATAACGCGCCGGGCCGCCGCTGGGATAGGGCGGGCACATGTCGCCGGCCGAGCACGGCGGCACGTCGCGCTGCTGGCTGACCAGCCTGCGCTGGTTGTCGAAGTACAGGATGTCCAGCGCGATCTTGGTGTTCTTCATCCAGTACGCCTGCATCTCCTCGCGGTCGTGGATGAACAGCATGCCGTGGTCGGCCGCCATCTGGTCGCGGAACATCAACCCGCGGGCGCGGGTCTCATCGTTGGTGGCCAGCTCCACCTGGTAGCGGGCGCCCTCCAGTTCGACCCAATGGCGGGCCGCGTCGGTGGCACAACCGGCCAGGGCCAGCAGCGGAAGCATCAGCAGCGAACGCAACAGCGACATCATCAGGATCCTTCTGAAGGGTCAGAGCACGACCGGCGGTTCGCCGCCGACGATCACCACATCGGCGCGACGCCGCGCGAACAGGCCCACACAGACCACGCCCGGCAGCTGGTTGAGCTCGCGCTCCAGCTTTTCCGGATCGGTGATCTGCAGGTTGTGGATGTCCAGGATCTGGTTGCCGTTGTCGGTGACCACGCCTTCGCGCCAGGTCGGCTGGCCGCCGGTCATGTCGCGGATCTGGCGGGCGACCAGGCTGCGCGCCATCGGGATGACTTCCACCGGCAGCGGGAACCTGCCCAGCACCGGCACCTGCTTGCTCGGGTCGACGATGCAGATGAAGCGCTCGCTGGCCTCGGCGATGATCTTCTCGCGGGTCAGTGCGGCGCCGCCGCCCTTGATCAGGCACTTGTTCGGATCGCACTCATCGGCGCCGTCCACGTACAGCGACAGGTTGCCGCTGTGGTTCAGCTCGATCACCTCGATGCCGTGCTGCTTCAGGCGCGCGGTGCTCTGCTCGGAGCTGGACACGGCGCCCTTGATGCGGTGCTGGATGCGGGCCAGGGCATCGATGAAATAGGCCACGGTGGAACCGGTGCCGACACCGACGATCATGCCGTCTTCGACGTATTCGATGGCTTTCTCGGCGGCCAGGCGCTTGGCTTCGGACATGGGAGAACTCTCAGGCAGGGAATCAGGATTTCTTTTCCAGCGACAGCAGCAGCTTCCACTGCGCGGCGGTCACCGGGAACACCGACAGGCGGTTGCCCTTGGCAACCAGCGGGAAGCCTTCGCCCAGTTCCTCGGCGTGCAGCTTGATCTCGTCCAGCGCGATCACCTGCTTCAGCTTGCGGTCGAAGGCCACGTCCACCAGCATCCAGCGCGGGTTCTCGCGCGTGCTCTTGGGGTCGTGGTAGTCGGATGTTGGATCGAACTGAGTGTCGTCCGGATAGGCCGTGCTGGCCACCGTGGCCAGGCCGACGATGCCGGGCACCTTGGTATTGGAGTGGTAGAACAGGATGCCGTCGCCGACCTGCATGCCATCGCGCATGAAGTTGCGCGCCTGGTAGTTGCGCACCCCGTTCCAGGGTTCGACCTTGACCTTGGCCAGGTCATCGATGGAGAAGGCGTCCGGTTCGGACTTCATCAGCCAGTAGCGCTTGCGGGCGGTCATGCGTTCACGGGGGCAGCGGAGGGGAACAGGGTGCCGTCTTCGGTGCAGATCGCATCCACCGGCACGTCCCACGACGCCACCGGCAAGGACTCGACCTGCTGCACTGCGAACGCAGCACCGACCAGCCAGGGCGGCGCCGGCCGGTCATGGCGGAAGGCGAAGCTGCGATCATACCAGCCGCCCCCCATGCCCAGCCGCCGGCAGTGGGCGTCGAACCCCACCAGCGGGGCCACCACCAGCGCCATCTGCGCCGGTTCCAGCGTATCGTCCAGCGCTACGTCCGGTTCGGGAATGCCGTAGCGGTTGCTGGTCAGCGCCTGCCCCGGCCGCCACGGCGCGAAGCGCAGCACGTCGCCGGCCAGCACCGGCAGGCAGTAGGTGAGGCCTTCGGGCAGTTGCAGCTGCCAGCGGTGCAGGGCGATTTCGCCATCCAGCGCCCAGTAGCCGGCCACGGCGCCTTCGCGCGGGGCGAACGGCAGGGCCAGCAGGGCATCGGCCAGCGATTCGGCGGCAGCGATGCGCTCACCGGCGGAGAGGTCGCGGCGGCGTTGCCGCAGGTCGTGGCGCAGGGCCTGGCGCGGGTCGGTCATGGCAGCGTGCGGCAAGGATCAGCCGTCATTGTGCCGGAAAGAACAAGGGCGACGCCCGAAGACGCCGCCCTTGCTGGAATATTGCATTCTCCGCAATGTCGATGCATGCGAAACGACCTTGAACCCGGGGGCTCAAGTGGGAACGCTGGAGAACCATCGGGCTTCCCGCTACAAGGCGGACCTGCACTCCCGGCGCTGTCGCGCTCCCGGTGTCGTTCTTAAGGGACAAGGCGAATGTTTGCACATGCCGTCGAGTACCGCAGAGAACGCGTGGCCATTATAGCCAGCACGCAGGATCTGGATAGGCCGTTCGTCGGCAACAGTCCGTGCCAATTCAGATATGCGAAAAGGGGACGGAGGGGATTAAGACGTTTCCGGCACGGATGGGGCGAATGCGCCTTAATCCCCTCCGTCCCCTTTTTCTAGGGGGTGCCGTCGATCGCGCGGTCCAGGCGCCGGTTCAGGTCGGCCAGGGTCTGCTGCAGGGCCACCGCCTGGCGGGCGTTCTCGTCGCGCAGCAGCTGCAGTTCGTGAGCCAGGTTGAGCGCGGCCAGCACGGCGACGCGGTCGACGGCGGCCATGCGGTTGCTGCCGCGGATCTCGCGCATGCGCGCGTCCAGCAGGCGCGCGGCTGCCATCAGGCTGTCGCGTTCATCGCCGCCGACCCCCACGGTGTATTCACGATCGAGGATGCGGACACTGACCGGTTCGGCGCTCATGTGTGCTGCTCCAGGGATTTGAGCCGGCTGATCATCGCTTCCACCCGCGAGCGCGCCTGTTCGTTCTTGGCCAGCAGCGTCGAACGCTCCGCCACCAGCTGCTCCTGCTGGTGGCGCAGGCTGCGGTTCTCCTCGGCCAGGCGCTGGTTGCGTTCAAGCAACGCTTCCACGCGGGCGGCGAAGTCCTGCAGCTGGGCAAGGGGATCGGCGGGTTCCATGCAGGCACGATAGGCAAGCCGGGCAAGGCCGGTCAAGCGCTGTCGCAGCAGGGCCGGAGGGCTACCGGGAGGACGCCGCCGGGTTGCTACACTACGGGGTCTCACGGGCGCGCGCGTGCGCGCCCCGGGTTTCCTTTCCGAACGAGCCGCACGATGACCGAACTTCCCTCCGTCGACGACGTTACCCGCGCCAGCCAGGCGTTGGGCCTGGGCGCCACCGCTGCCGAGCTGCACGGTGCGCTGTGCGGCTGGCTGGCCGCCGGTGGCGCCCCCGGCAACGACTGGCCGGCACGCGTGCTGGCCGACGACAACCTGCCGCCCGTCGCTGCCGACAGCGTGCTGGGGCAGCTGCTGCAGGCCACCATCAAGCAGCTGGAAGACCGCGACTTCGCCTTCGAGCTGTTGCTGGCGGACACCGATGAGGTCTCCGCGCAGGCCGATGCCATGTTCAGCTGGACCCGCTCCTTCCTGGGCGGCTTCGGCCTGGGCAGCGGCGGCCGTCGCCCGGCCTTGTCCGAAGAGGGTGAAGAAGCGCTGACCGACATGGCCAGCCTGGCGCGCGCCTCCAGCGAGGATTTCGAGGCCGGCGGCGATGATGACGACGAAGCCCTGTCGGAGATCGAGGAGTTCATCCGTGTGGCGGTGCTGCTGCTGCACGGTGACGTGGTGCTGGCTTCGCGCCATCGTCAGCGCCTGAACTGATGGACATCAAGCAGCGCACCGGCATTGCGGCCGGCGAGTACAAGCGTCGCCGCCGCCAGCTGATGGACATGGCCGGCGAGGACGCGATCCTGGTGTTGCCGGCCGCGGCCGAAAAGGTGCGCAGCCTCGATACCCATTATCCGTTCCGGCAGGATTCGGATTTCCAGTACCTGAGCGGCTTCCCGGAACCGGAAGCAGTGCTGGTGCTGATCCCGGGCCGACGCCACGGCGAGGCCATCCTGTTCTGCCGCGAACGTGATGCCGAGCGCGAAGCCTGGGATGGCAGCCGCGCCGGCCAGGAAGGCGCGGTGGCGCAGTACGGCATGGACGATGCCTACCCGATCGACGATCTGGACGACATCCTGCCGGGCCTGCTGGAAGGACGCTCGCGCGTCTACTACCACTTCGGCCGCGACGCCGACTTCGACCTGAAGCTGATCGGCTGGGTCAACCGCGTGCGCTCGCAGGTACGCCATGGCGCGCAGCCGCCGCACGAGTTCCTGGAACTGGGCCACCTGCTGCACGAGCAGCGCCTGTTCAAGTCCGGCGCCGAAGTGGCGTTGATGCACCACGCGGCGCAGATCAGCGTTCGCGCCCATCTGGCGGCGATGAAGGCTGCCAGGCCGGGCATCCACGAGTACGAACTGCAGGCCGAGCTGGAACGCGTGTTCCGCGCCAGCGATGCGGTGCCGGCGTATTGCAGCATCGTCGGTGCGGGCCGCAACGGTTGCATCCTGCATTACCGGGACAACAGCGCGCGTTCGCGCGACGGCGAGCTGGTGCTGATCGACGCCGGTGCCGAGTACCGTGGCTACGCCAGCGACATCACTCGCACCTTCCCGGTGAATGGCCGCTTCAGCGCCGAGCAGCGCGCGCTGCACGACCTGGTCGGCGAGGCGCAGGCGGCGGCGCTGGCCCAGGCCAGGCCGGGCGTGCCCTACGAGGCCGGTCACCTGGCCGCGGTGCAGACCCTGACCGAGGGCCTGCTGCGGCTGGGCCTGTTGAAGGGGACGCTGGAAAAGAACCTGTCCGAAGGCCTGTACCAGCGCTTCTACCGGCACAAGACCGGGCACTGGATCGGGCTGGACGTGCACGACGTGGGCGACTACCGCCTGGCCGGTGACTCGCGCCTGTTGGAGCCGGGAATGGCGTTCACCATCGAGCCGGGGTTGTACATCGGCGTGGACGATACGACGGTGGAACCGCGCTGGCGCGGCATCGGCATCCGCACCGAAGACGATGTGCTGATCACCGATGACGGTCATCGCGTGCTGACCGAAGGCCTGGCGCGCAGCGCCGACGAGATTGAAGCGGTGATGGCGGGGTAAGGGGTTGTTCTGCAGGGCTTGCAGCCCTGCACCCGCAGAGGCAACAGCAACTGCAACAGCAACAGCGCGCATTCCGTGGGATGGCGGGGCACTGTGGGTTTGCGGGGACGCCGTGAACCCGTCCATGGGGGCTTGGTCGCGGCATCCATGCCGCTCACACCCCGCAAACCCACAGTGCCCCGCCTTCGACAGGTTCACGCGGCTGTTGGTGGGTGCCGACCGTTGATCGGCACATCTGTCAGATATCGAATGAATCATCCACGCATGGTGTGGATCTACTGGCAACTGCGGTGTTGGCACGCGTGGCTGTGGGTAGGTGTGGACCTTGGTCGACACAGAGCGAGCGCAGCAAGCGACCCGCTTTTGCTTTTCTTTTTTCTTTTCCGTGGTTGGACGCGCGCAGGAAACTGTCAAAGGTGGGGCGGGTGGGCCATGCAGGGGCGTTGGCGCCATGGATGGCGCCATCGAGCTCACAGGGACGTACTTGCAGCGTCCCCTGCATGGCCCACCCGCCCCGCCAAGCGCGGCTTTTGCTCCAAGCGCCCAACCACGAGGGGCTCAGCCGTTCGCCGCAGCAAATGCCGGCCGCGTCAGGTTGTCCGCTTCGCCCTCGGTGCACAGCACTTCGTCTTCGATGCGGATGCCACCATACGGACGGAAGAAGTCCACCCGGTCCCAGTTGATCGCATCACCATGACCGGCGTCCTTCACTTCGTTCAACAGCATGTCGATGAAGTACAGGCCCGGTTCGATGGTCACCACCATGCCCGGTTCCAGCACGCGGGTCAGGCGCAGGTACGGATGGCCCGCCGGACGCTCGATGCGGCCACCTTCGTCGCTGGCTGCGAAACCTGCCACGTCGTGCACCTGCAGGCCGATCAGGTGGCCGATGCCGTGTGGGAAGAATGCGGCGCTGACGCCGGTCTCCAGCGCGGTCTGCGGCGACACCTTGATCACGCCGAAGTCCTTCAGCACCGCCATCAGCGAAAGATGCGCGTCCACGTGCAGCTGCTTGTAGTCGAAGCCCGGCCGCACCGCCGCGCACATCTGCTGCTGGGCAGCGTCAACGGCGGCGATCATCGCCGCAAACTCGTCGTGGCCCCGCGCTGCGTAGGTGCGGGTGATGTCGCTGGCGTAGCCGTGCGCGCTGGCACCGGCATCGATCAGGAAGCTGCGCAGCGGCTGCGGTGCCTTGCGGCCCAGCTCGGTGTAATGCAGCACGGCGGCATGTTCATTGAGCGCCACGATGTTGCCGTAGGGCAGCTCGTTGGCATCCTGGCCGACTGCCTGGCAGTACGCCATGTGGATGCTGAACTCGTCGGCGCCGTTGCGGAACGCGGCTTCGGCGGCGCGGTGGCCGCGCACGCCCAGCACCTGCGCCTGGCGCATCAACGCGATCTCATAGGGCGTCTTGCTGCCGCGGTGCCATTCCAGGTAGTTCACCACCGGTGCCGGGTTGTTCGGCACGTAGCTGCCCAGCGCGCTCTGCGGCTCGCCGAGGATCGCGCAGCGCGACGGGTCGGCCGGCAGCAGGGCCAGCGCCTCTTCCGGCGTGCGGATGATGTGGATGTCGAAGTGCTCCACCCACCAGCCACTCGGTGCGTCCGGCACCACGTGCCAGTAATCGAAGGGCTGGTGGAAGATCACCGCCGGGCGTTTGCCGGGGCTGAACACGATCCAGCTGTTGGGCACGCGGGTCAGCGGCAGCCAGGCCTTGAACTGGGGATTGACCGCATACGGGTAATCACGATCGTCGAAGACCTGGTAGTGCAGAGTGCCGCTGGGCACCACCAGGTGGTCGAAGCCGCCGCGCGCCAGCGCCTGCTCGGCACGTCGGCACAGCACGGCCAGGTGGTCGGGATACAGGGCGCCGGGGTCTTGCTGGTTCATTGCGATGGCTCGACACGGAAAACGGCCCTAGATTCTGCCGCATACCGCCAAAATCCGCTGTGCTGGAACCGGCACTCAGGCCGTCGAAACCGACCCCTCGTCGCTGTCTTCGCCGATCCACTGGCGCAGCAGCTGCCGATGTTCGCGGGACAGGGTGAGGAAGCGGAAGCCTGTCCAGCTCTGGCCGGGCACATGCGCCGGCTCGCTCCACAGCAGGTGCACGCCGACGTCAATGGCCTCGTGGCGGCCGTCACCGATCGGCAGCGGGAAGCGGAACTGGTACAGCGCGTCCTCGCGCAGCGGGGTGCTGGCCAGCATCAACATGCCGGTCTCGGAGACATTGCCGAGCCGGCCCACCACGCATTCGCGCATCTGGTCGGTGACCGGCACCAGGTCGGAGACCTGGCGACGCGGCGCGCGGCGGGTGTCCTGCGGCGGTTGCACGTTCAAACGGACGCCTCCTTGTAACGGCCGCCAGCCAGCGCACGCAGTGCGCCGAGGCTGGCCTGCCATGCGCGATCGACCAGCCGGCCCTTGTCTTCGGTGACCAGCTGCGCGCGTCCGGCGCTGATCTGCCGGGCCAGCGTATCGAGGTCGGTATCGGCGATCTTCTGCCCGCGCGGATTGACGAACAGGGCGTGGCCGGTCAGCAGGCTGTACCAGGACAGGCGTTGGCGGCGCAGGGTGCCGTCACCGTTGTCGATGTCGAACCAGCTGCCAAAGGGCAGGGCCACCAGCTGCTGGTAGGCCGCCTCTTCGGCGCTGCTGCGCGGCGTGCGCGGGGCGTCGGCGCTGCCGCTGGCAGCATGTTCGCCCAGTCGTGCACGTGCCTTCAGGCGCGCACTGAGTTCGGTGCGCGAGGTGCTTTCATCCTCGCCTCCTGGCGTGGCCAGGCGGCGCGCAACGGCGGCGGCTTCCTCGGTGTGATAGCCGACCTGCACGAGCGCCGATTCCACCTCGCTGGCCAGCACTGCATCGGTGCCACCGTTGGCATCGACGGCCTGCGCGGTCACCGCGGCGATGCGCTCGGTCTGCAGCAGGCGTTCCTGCCACTGCGGCGAATCGTCGCCATGGCGCAGGCGGGTGAGGGTCAGTGCATCGGCCCACGCCTGGCGCAGCAGGGTCTGCACGAAGCGCGGCGGCGCCTGCAGGTCACAGCACTGGTCGATCTGCGCATTGGCCTGGCGACGCGCCAGTTCCAGCCGTTCCTTGCCGCGTGCGGCCTCGACGTGGCGGCGCTCGGCCAGCTCGGCGCGATGGGCCGCCGCGCGCTGGTGCTGCTGCACGTCCTCATTGGCGCTGGCGAAGGCTTCGGGCGAACGCGCGTCCTGGCCAAGCAGGCCCTGCACGCTCTGCGCCATGCGCTGCAGCAGCTGGGGGTCCACATCATCGTCGCCCAGCCAGTGGGCGCCGACTTCGGCGATCTGGTTGAGCAGTTCGCGTGCGGGATGCTCGTCGCGCACGAAGAAGCCGGGATCGGCCATCGCCGCACGCGCCAGCGGCACCTGCAGGCGCGCCAGCAGGGCCGCCGGCACCGGATCGGGGCGCTGCTGCTGCTGTACCTGCTGCATCAGCAGGCGCAGCAGCTCGAGATTGTCGCGGTCGTGGCTGCCCAGTTGGGCCTGTGCGCCGTGCTCGCTGCGCAACTGGGCGACCACCGCAGCCTCCAGGTCGGCGACCCCGGTGGCCGCGCTGGACTGGGCCTGCAGGCGCGCGAGGACCGCATCGACGGCGGCGCTGGGCACCGCAGCGTGATCGGCAACGGGCGCCGAGGCATGGCGGGCCTGCTGCAGCAGTTCATGCAGCACGCTGCCGGTGGCCGTGGTCACGCCAGCGGTGGCTGCGCCCGGCGTACCCGCATCGTTGAAGGCATCCTGCACCAGGTTCGACCATGAACCGGCGGGCGCGGAGCCGTTCCAACCGGTCAGTGGCGCGGCGGCGCGCTTGGCAGGCTGGGTTGCGCGGCCGCCACCCACCGACTGGGTAATGATCCGACGGGTGCTTGCTGAGCGCGCCAGGTACGGGGTGTAGACCAGCCCCGGCAGCACGCCGTGCTGGGCCAGCAGCGCATTGGCGCGGTCCAGCACATCGCCCAGGCGCTCCAGCACCTGCCGCTCGAAGCTGCGGTACAACGCAAGCTGCACCTCCACGCCCAGGGCATCCTGTTCGGCGATCCGGCGAACCATCGCGCACAGGGCCTGCGGTGCCAGTGGCAGGGTGTCGGCCTCGAAGGCCGGCGCCGCTGCAAGCACGCCCAGGCGTTGGCCCAGCAGGTTCAGCGAATTGGTCGAGCGCAGGGTTTCGCGCCGGACCATCTCGGTCAGCAGCAGGTCGCGGTCCACCTCGTGCTCATCGACCAGCGACAGCCCGAGCATGCCTGGCAGGGGCGGCGGGGTGGCGTGCGCTGCCGAAGCGGTGGACGGCTCGCGCAGGCCCGCCAGTGCCTCGGCGACGGCATCAAGCATGCGGTCGGCGAAATGGCCGGCGAAGGCGTGCAGCTGGCCGCGCTGCGCCATCAGGTCCGCCTGCTGCATGGGATTGCGTGCACGGTCGGCGTCGTGCAGCAGCGTCTGCTCCAGCGCTTCGACGGTCAGGATCAGGGGCGCGGCCAGCGTTTGCCGGCACAGGCCGATCAACGCACCCAGCAGTTCACGCACCCGCGATGGCAGGTCGCTGGCGGCCAGGCGTGCTTTGTCGGCAGAGGTGATGGAAAAGACAGCTGACATCGGCGAGCGGTACCCGGATTCCCGCGGATCGATCCTGTGAATCTACCGTGTCGGCCGCAGTCGGCGCTACTTTAGGCTGAACGTGAATCGCATCCGCCGGGCCTGGCCCGACCGATGAACGGTAGTGCCGGCCGCTGGCCGGCAGATATGTCTTCACCGGATTGCCGGCCAGCGGCCGGCAGGACCCTCTGTCAGGCGAGGATCAATCTTCCAGGAACAGGCTCACCACATCGTTGGTGAAGCGGCGGCCCAGCTCGGTCGGCTGCACATGGCCATCGGTCATGTCCAGCCAGCCGCGCTGCACGGCCTCGGCCAGGGGAGCGTCCAGCACGCTGCGCGGCAGCCCCGTGCGCGACTCGAAATCGCGCAGGCCGAAACCTTCGTGCAGGCGCAGCAGGTTGAGCATGTACTCGAAGGGCAGGCGCCCGGCTGCGATCACATCGTCGCCACCGAACGAGGCCGGCGTGCCGGCGCTGTCCAGGTAGGCCTGCGGGTGCTTCAGTTTCCAGCGGCGCAGCACGTGTTCTTCGGCGCCCGAGCTGATCTTGCCGTGCGCACCGGCACCGATGCCCAGGTAATCGCCGAAGCGCCAGTAGTTCAGGTTGTGCGCGCTCTGCCGGCCAGGGCGCGCGTAGGCGCTGACCTCGTACTGGCCGAAGCCGGCCTGCGCCAGCAGCGCCTGGCAGTGTTCCTGCATGTCCCAGGCGTGGTCTTCATCGGGAATGCCCTGCGGCGGCCGCGCGAAGAACACCGTGTTCGGTTCCAGGGTCAGCTGGTAGTGCGAGATATGCGCCGGCTGCAGCGCGAACGCACGCTCCAGATCAGCCTCGGCACCAGCCAGGGTCTGTTCCGGCAGCGCGTACATCAGGTCGATGTTGAAATTGTCGTAGCCCGCGTCCTGCGCCATCTTCACCGCGCGCTCGGCTTCGCCACTGTCGTGGATGCGGCCCAGGCGCTTGAGCATCGCGTCGTCGAAACTCTGGATGCCGAAGCTGAGGCGGTTCACGCCGGCCGCGCGGTAGCGGTCGAAGCGGCCATGCTCGGCGGTGCCCGGGTTGGTCTCCAGGGTGATCTCGGCATTGGGTGCGAAGCGCAGGCGCGCGCTGGCCTGCTGCAGGAAGCGGTCGATGGCGTCGGGCGGGAACAGGCTGGGCGTGCCGCCACCGAAGAACACGCTGTGCACCACCCGGCCCCAGACCAGCGGCAGGTCCTGGTCGAGGTCGCGCAGCAGTGCATCGATGTAGGCCTCGAACGGCAGGTCGCCCTTGGCCTGGTGCGAATTGAAATCGCAGTACGGGCACTTGCGCACGCACCACGGCAGGTGCACGTACAGCGACAGCGGTGGTGGCACCAGTCGCGGTGCGCTGTCGTGGTCAGCGGAACAGGCTTCGCCGGGCAGGTGGGTGCAGTGGTCGTGGGCGTGCGGCATGGGGTTCATCGGTAGTGCCGGCCGTTGGCCGGCTTCCCTGGTTCGATCAGGTCGGGCGTCAGTACAGCGTCGCCAGCTGCTGCTTGAGCTGCTGCAGGGCAATGGCACGGTGGCTGATGGCGTTCTTCAGCGCCGGCTCCATTTCCGCGGCGGTCAGGCCGTGGGTGGTGTCCAGGAACACCGGGTTGTAGCCAAAACCATTGGTGCCACGCAGCTCGCGGATGATCTGCCCTTCCCAGCGGCCTTCGCAGATCAGCGGCTGCGGGTCGGTGGCGTGGCGCAGCAGCACGATCACCGCGTAGAAGCGGGCGCTGCGCTGGCCGTCGGGCACTGCGGCCATCGCGTCCAGCAGCTTGGCGTTGTTGGCCGCGGCGTTGGTCGGGTGGCCGGCATAGCGCGCGCTGTACAGTCCCGGCGCACCGCCCAGGGCATCGACGATCAGGCCCGAATCATCGGCCAGCGCCGGCAGGCCGGTCGCTTCGCAGGCGGCGCGGGCCTTCAGCAGCGCGTTCTCGACGAAGGTCAGGCCGGTCTCCTCGACGTCGCCCAGGCCCAGCTCGGCGGCCGAGGTGATCTGCAGCGGCAGGTCGGCGAGGATCTCCTGCATCTCCACCAGCTTGCCGGCATTGTGGCTGGCCAGTACCAGTTTGTTCATTGACGGGGCTCCAACAGGTCCCAGGTGTTGCCATACAGGTCGCGGAATACCGCGACCGTTGCATAGGGTTCTTCGCGCGGTGCTTCCAGGAACTCGACGCCGGCGGCCAGCATCGCTGCGTGGTCGCGGTGGAAGTCGTCGGTGTTGAGGAAGAAGGCAACGCGGCCACCGGTCTGGTTGCCGATGCGGCTGCGCTGTTCCTCGTCGCTGGCACGGGCCAGCAGCAGGGCGGCGGCGCTGCCGTCGGTCGGGCCGACCACCACCCAGCGCTTGTGCCCCTGGTCGATGTCTTCGAGCAATGCGAAGCCGAGCTTGCCGGTGTACCACGCAATGGCTTCGTCATAGTCGGCCACCACCAGGGTGGTCAGGGCAAGGCGCCGGTTCATGCCGACAGCGCCGCCTGCTGCGCGGCCAGCAGCTCGGCCACGCCCTTCTCGGCCAGGCCCAGCAGCGCGTCCAGTTCATCGCGACGGAAGGCGTGGCCTTCGGCGGTGCCCTGCAGCTCGATGAAGCCGCCGCCGTCGTTCATCACCACGTTCATGTCGGTGTCGCAGTCGCTGTCTTCGGCGTAGTCCAGGTCCAGCACCGGGGTGCCGCGGTACACGCCCACCGACACCGCCGCCACTGCGCCCAGGACCGGGTTGCGCTTGATGTCGCCGCGCTTGATCAGCACGTTCACTGCATCGACCAGGGCCACGTAGGCGCCGGTGATGGCGGCGGTGCGGGTGCCACCGTCGGCCTGCAGCACGTCGCAGTCGAGGGTGATGGTGCGCTCGCCCAGCGCGTTGCGGTCCACGCAGGCGCGCAGGCTGCGGCCGATCAGGCGCTGGATCTCCAGCGTGCGGCCACCCTGCTTGCCACGCGCTGCTTCGCGGTCGCTGCGGGTGTGGGTGGCGCGCGGCAGCATGCCGTACTCGGCCGTCACCCAGCCTTCGCCCTTGCCGCGCAGGAAGCCCGGCACGCGGTTCTCGACGCTGGCGGTGCACAGCACGCGGGTTTCACCGAAGCACACCAGCACCGAACCTTCGGCGTGGCGGGTGAAGCCGCGTTGGATGACGACCGGGCGGAGCTGGTCGGGCTGGCGGCCGCTGGGGCGGGAATCGGACATGGTGCGGGTTCCGTAATGGCAAGGGAGTACGCCGCCACGCCCGCGGCCTTCACGGGGCGGGCGAGGGGGCTCTGGTGAGGGCGCTAGGGTACCATTCCCCCTTTGCACGCACCGGACACATTCCATGATTCGAAGCATGACCGCCTATGCCGGCGGCGAGCGGGTCACCCCGTGGGGCACGCTGGGCTGCGAGCTGCGCTCGGTCAACCACCGTTTCCTGGAGGTCGGCACCCGCCTGCCCGAGGAACTGCGGGCGCTCGAACCGCAGCTGCGCGAGCGCATCGCCGCGCGCCTGAGCCGCGGCAAGCTGGATCTGGTGATGCGCCTGCGCGCGCCGGAAGCGGCCGCCAACCTGCAGGTGGACGAGGCCCTGCTGGGCCAGCTGGGCCGCCTGGCCCACCGCTTGACCTCCGATTTCCCCAACCTGCAGGTCAGCTTCACCGACCTGCTGCAGCTGCCGGGCGTGACCCGCGGCGAGGCCACCGATGCGGCCGCCCTGCAGGTCGAGGCGCTGGCCCTGCTGGACCAGGTGCTGGACGGCTTCGTCGAGGCCCGCGAGCGCGAAGGTGGCAAGCTGGCCGCGGCCATCAGCGAGCGCGTGGACGGTATTGAACGCATCGCCGCCGACGTCCGCACGCTGATTCCGGCCATTCGCGACGGCCAGCGCGCCAAGCTGGCCGCACGCCTGGCCGATCTGCCGCACCCGGTCGACCCGGGCCGCGCCGAGCAGGAACTGGTGCTGTGGCTGCAGAAGCTGGATGTGGATGAAGAGCTGGACCGGCTCGGCAGCCATATCGTCGAGATCCGCCGCGTGCTCAAGCAGCGCGAGCCGGTCGGCCGCCGCCTGGACTTCCTGCTGCAGGAGTTCAACCGCGAAGCCAACACGCTGGGCTCGAAGTCGGTGGACAGCCGTACGTCCAATGCGGCGGTGGAGCTGAAGGTGCTGATCGACCAGATCCGCGAGCAGGTGCAGAACATCGAGTGAGGTTGCATCCGGCAACAGCGCAGGGGCGCCTTCGGGCGCCCTTGTCGTTTCAACGCATCAGCGCGCGCTGACGCCCGGCGCGCCTTCGGCCAGCCGCCCCACCACGGCCGCCTGGCCGAACCCGGCGTCGTGGAAACAGGCCAGCACCGCATCCACCGCATCCGGGGCACAGGACACCAACAGGCCGCCACTGGTCTGCGGGTCGGTCAGCAGTGGCTGCCAGTGGGCGGCCAAGCCTTCGGCGAAGCGCACCTCGGTGCCATACGAGGCCCAGTTGCGATTGGAGGCACCGGTCACGCAGCCACGCTGCAGCAGATGCAACGTCTGCGGCAGCAACGGGATCTGCGCGCTGTCCACTTCGGCGCCGACGCCGCTGGCGCGGCACACTTCCAGCAGATGGCCGAGCAGGCCGAAGCCGGTGACGTCGGTCATGGCATGCACGCCGTCCAGCGCGGCCAGCGGCACGCCCACGGTGTTCAGGCGGGTGGTCGACGCGATCATCTGCCGGTAGCCATCGGCATCCAGCACTTCTTTCTTCAGTGCTGACGAATACACGCCCACGCCCAACGGCTTGCCCAGCACCAGCACATCGCCGGCGCGGGCATCGGCATTGCGCTTGAGCCGCTGCGGATCGAGCACGCCGATCGCGGCGAGGCCATAGATCGGTTCCACCGAATCGATGCTGTGGCCGCCGGCCACCACGATGCCGGCGTCGGCGCAGGCACGCTCGCCGCCCTGCAGGATGGCGCGGATGGTGTCCTGTGGCAGCGTGTTGATCGGCATGCCGACGATGGCCAGCGCGAACAAGGGTCGTGCGCCCATCGCGTACAGGTCCGACAATGCGTTGGTGGCGGCGATGCGGCCGAAGTCGAACGGGTCGTCGACGATCGGCATGAAGAAATCAGTGGTGGCGACAATCGCCTGGCGGTCATCGAGGCGATACACCGCCGCGTCGTCGCTGGTCTCGCGGCCGACCAGCAGTTCAGCCGGTGCGGGAAGTGCCGGAACGCCGCGCAGAAGCTCGGTCAGCACGCCCGGCGCGATCTTGCAGCCGCAACCGCCACCGTGGGCCAGCGAGGTCAGTCGTTGCGGGGCGTCGGCCGTGGAAGGGGCGGGGGACTGCGCGTGTGTGGCCATGCCGACATCTCCTGCGGAAACACGAATGGCGGAAGACAGCAGGAGTCGAACCTACCAGGGAGCGATCGACGCCCCCTACTGGGTTTGAAGCCCAGCCGCATGCCCGGATGCGCATGCCTTCCGAAGTACTGCGGTGCCGGTGCGCTCAGTCGCGGGCCGCGTTCCACTGCAGGTCGCCGCGCGGCCGATGCTGGTCACCGACGCGTCGAGTGTAGCCAACGCGATTGAAGAACTCCAAGATCTGGATGCTGCGTTTGCGCCCCAGGCCGATGGCATCGCGGAAGGCGGCCGCATCCACCGTACCGCTGGCCTGCGACAGCCGTGCGACGATCGCGGCCAGCTCGGCGATGCGGGCCGGCGCATAGAACAGGTCCGGTACCACCTGGAACAGTTCGCCGCGTGCGGCGGCACGCCGCAGGATGGCGCGGACCTCGTCCTCGGGCAGGCCGAAGTCGGTGGCCAGGGTACGCACCCACGGCGGATCGAAACCACCGGCGTGCAGGTGCGGGAGCACGCGTTCCAGCAGCAGGCGTTCACGCTCCGGCGGCGCACGGTCGTGACCGGGCCGGCGCCACCACGCGCCCACGCGCTGCAGCGTGCCGTCGGCCAGCAGGTCCTGCAGCAGCGCATTCCAGAGCCCCGTCGCAAGCGCGGGCAGGGTGCTGCGTTGCAGGCGCCCGCTGTCGACACCGGGTTCGTCCGGGCGTCGCTCGTGCCAGCTGCGCAGTGAGGCAATTACCTGCTCGCGCAGCACTTGCCAGTGCGAGGCGAGGATGACCACCGTGTCTTCGCGGGTGACGATGCGTCGTGTGTCTGCAGGAAGATCGATGCGGTCGGCCGCGCGCCGGCAGTAGCGCTGCAGTGCGGCCATGGGTATCCCCAAGGGCGCCTGCTGCAACAGCGGACCGAGCCCGGCACCTGCGGCCAGTTGCTCCAGTGCGCGCAGCCAGGCGAGCCGTGCCGGGCTGCGCCGGCGCCGCTGCGGCGGGTCCGGATCAAGCACGATGCCGCCGCCCAGCGTGTGGGTGGCCGCCGAATCACGGGCGATGAAGCGATCACCGCACATCGCACAGACCGGCGAATCGAATACCAGCTGCACGAGCTGCCCATCGCCGGAGGGAGCGTCCTCCAGCAACACAAGATGGGCCTGCCGGTGCATCGTGCCCCAGTGGATATGCAGCGGTGCCCAGTCGCGCAACGGTGCGGCCTGCGCGGAAACCCGCAGCCGTACGTCGACACGGAGGGTGGCCAGCAGGGCGCGTGGATCGGCGATCCAGTCGCCACGGTGGATGTCTTCGCGCGCGATGGCAGCCAGGTTCAACGCGCAGCGCTGGCCGGCCATCGCACGTTCGCTGGCCCGGTTCTGCGCGTGGATGCTGCGCACGCGCACATCGGTGGCCGCCGGCATCAGCTGCAGATGTTCGCCAACCGAGGCGACGCCGCCATGCACCGCGCCGGTCACCAGCGTGCCGTGGCCGGCCAATGAGAACACGCGGTCCACCGGCATGCGGAACAGTTCATGGTGCAGCGCGGCCCGTCGCGCGTTGAACTCGTCTGTGGCGCATGCATGCAGGTGGGTGCGCAATGCGTTGATGCCCACATCATCGGGGGAGGTGCTGTTGCAGGCGAACACCGGCGCATCCTGCAGCGGCGTGCCGGCCAGCAGTGCAGCGATCTCGGTCTGGACCTGGGCCATGCGCGCGGCGTCCACCCGGTCGATCTTGGTGAGCGCCACTGCGCCGCGATCCACGCCCAGCAACTGCAGGATCGCCAGGTGCTCGCGGGTCTGTGGCATCACACCGTCGTCGGCGGCAATCACCAGCAGCGCCATGTCGATGCCGGTAGCACCGGCCACCATCGTATGCACGAAGCGTTCATGGCCTGGCACGTCGACGAAACCCAGCGTCGCCGAAGCGTCTCCAACTGAGCCCTCCACCGGGACATAGGCATAGCCCAGTTCAATGGAGATGCCGCGCGTGCGCTCTTCCTGCAGGCGATCGGTTTCGATGCCGGTCAGTGCCCGCACCAGGCGCGTCTTGCCATGGTCGATATGCCCGGCGGTGCCGACGATCATGGTTGCAGCGCGCCCCACTGGGCGAGGAAGTCCGCTTCGTCGGACGGTTCCAGGCAACGCAGGTCCAGCCACAATGCGTCCTCGCCGATGCGGCCCAGCACCGGTCGCGGCAGCTGGCGCAGGCGCTTGGCCAGGCGGTCCAGGCCGCCGCGTTGCGCAGTGGTGATGCGCAGGCCGGCACTGCCGAGCTGCGCCTGTGGCTGCGCGCCACTGCCGATCTGGCTGTGCATCCGTGCCTGTTCAAGCATGTAGCCGGCCGGCAGCGCCGAGCGGAGCGGCGGCAGCAGGCGCTGGGCCTGCGCATCCATGTCCTGCTGCGTGCGAGAGAGCGTACGCAGTGTCGGCAGCCGCTGGGCCAGCAGTTCCGGCTCGCGGTACAGGGCCAGCACCGCCGCCAGCGCGGCCAGGCCCATCTTGTCCATGCGCAGCGCGCGCTTGAGCGGGTTGCGGTTGATCCTCGCGATCAGGTCGGCGCGGCCGGCGATGATGCCGGCCTGCGGCCCGCCCAGCAGCTTGTCGCCACTGAACGAGACCAGATCGGCGCCCGCCGCCAGCGTTTCCTGCACGGTCGGCTCGTGCGGCAGGCCGAAGGCCGCCAGGTCGCACAGGCTGCCACTGCCCAGGTCCACCACCAGCGGCAGGCCATGGTCGTGCGCGATGGCTGCCATCGCCGCGGTGTTGACCTTGGCGGTGAAGCCGGTGATCGCGTAGTTGCTGGCATGCACCTCCATCAACAGCGCGGTGCGGGCGCCGATGGCATGGGTGAAATCGGCGGGATGGGTGCGGTTGGTGGTGCCCACTTCGAGCAACCGTGCGCCGGCGCTGCGCATCACATCGGGAATGCGGAAGGCGCCACCGATCTCCACCAGTTCGCCGCGCGACACCACCACCTCGCGGCGGTTGGCCAGGCTGTTGAACAGCAGCAGGACCGCCGCCGCATTGTTGTTGACCACGGTGGCCGCTTCGGCGCCGGTCAGCTCGCAGACCAGCGCCTGCACCCGCGCATCGCGGTCGCCGCGGCGGCCGCGGGCGATGTCGAATTCCAGGTCAACCGGCGCGGTCATCGCGCGGGTGACCGCCTGCACGGCGGCATCGGGCAACAGCGCGCGGCCCAGGTTGGTGTGCAGCACGGTGCCGGTCAGGTTGAACATCGGGTGCAGGTCCAGCCGTGCATCGGCGGCAAGGGCGGCGTCGAGCGCCGCGACCAGTGCCGGGCCTTCAATGGCCCACTGCAACTGCTCGGCCGAGAGTTGTGCGGCACCGATGCGCTCGCGCAGCGCCTGCAGGTGTGCGCGCAGCAGCTGGGTGATGCGGCTGCGACCGTGATCTTCGATCAGCGCCGACAGCGCCGGCAGTCGCAGCAGCTTGTCCAGCGAGGGCAGGGCGGCGGCCGATGCCGGGGCGGCGGAGGTGCGTGGCATCGGTCAGTCGTCGTCGGATTGCCACAGCAGCGGATTCTGGCTGGCCCGCGCGTAGCCTTCCTCGCCCAGCAGCAGGTCCAGCGCCAGTGTGCCGAGGTCGTCGGCCACCGGTTCCAGCGCCGGGTCCTTTTCCAGATACAGGATCTTGCGGTAGCTGTGGCAGTGGTCGCAGGTCTCGGCGCGCACCGCACTCTCGCGCACGGCCTGGGCGGCATCGCCGTCGGCATCGGCCAGGGCGCGGTAGGCGATGTCCTTGCCAGCGGCGCCACACTGGCTGCACTGCACGCGCACGTAGTGCCACTGGCAGGCGCACAGCGAGCACGACAGGTAGCGGTAGGACGCATAGGGCGGGCGGGCCTGCACCACGCTGGCCACCGGCAGGGTGCCGCACAGCGGGCACACGCCAGGCGCATCGGCCAGCGGCCTGAGGTCGCTGGCGCGGAAACTGGCCGTGAGCACGGCCCAGTACACCTGCAACGCATTCATCACCAGCAGCGCCGCCACCGCATCCACCGAGGGGGCGTCATCGCGCTCCAGCACGGCGCGCGCCTGCGCATCCAGCCAGGCGTCATCGGCGGCGGCGACGCGCAGAAGTTCGCGCCGGGTTTCCGCCGGCAGCCCGGCTTCGTCGGCACAGTGCCGGCACAGCGTGCGCAGCCAGTCGCGCCAGCGGCCGTCCAGTTGCAGTGTGTTGGCGGGCCGCAAGGGCATGCCGGCACCGACGGCCGCACTCGACTGTTGTGCACGCGCCTGAACCTGCAGCGCCTCGCGCTGTTGCGGCGTCAGCTCGTCCAGCAGCGCCTGCTGCGCATCGGCCAGCGCCGCCAGCAGCTGCAGATAGCCACCGATGGCACTGTGCGTGGCGAGGCTGCGCAGTCGCGCCGCGCGTGCAGCGAACAGCGATTCGGTGTCGGGCAGGATGATGCGCGGCACGTCGCGCGAGGCGAGCGTCTCGATCTCACCGGGTTCAAGGATGCGTTGCGCCATGCAGGGCCAGCCAGAAGAACCAGCCTCCATCCTCGCCGTTGTCAGCGCTGGCGTCCAGCGCGTTGCCGGCCATTTGAAAGATTGGGGTCAGATCCGTTTTACACATGAAAACGGATCTGACCCCATCGGTTGTTACCGTGTTCATCGTGTCGACCAAGGTCGACACCTACCAAAAGCACCGGTGAACTGTCGAAGGCGGGGCACTGTGGGTTTGCGGGGTGTCCGCGGCATGGATGTTGACATTGACGTTGATTCTGCGGGTGCAGGGCCGCAGGCCCTGCCGCTAACCCTCTTCCCGCCGCCCGCGCAGGATGTCCCGGAACCATTGCCGGTGATGCTTGTAGGCCCACCCATAGGTCACCTTGCCCTGGGTCATCGCCCGCACCGAGCCCTTGATCCAGAGCGCGGCATAGATGTGCACCACGATCGCACACACCAGTACCCAGCCGAACAACGCATCGGCGACCACCGAGAAGCGGATCAGCCCGATCGGGAAGAAGTGGCTGAAATACTGCCGCCAGATCACGAAGCCGGTCAGCAGCAGCGCCGACAGGCAGCCGATGATGGCCCAGAACAGCAGCTTCTGGCCGGCATTGAAGCGGCCCACCGGCGGCAGCCTTTCGTCTTCGTTGCGCAGCACGTCGCGCATGCCGCGCATCCACGCACGGTCGTCGGCGGTCGGCAGATTGTCCCGCCACATGCGGATCGCCAGCAATGTGAAGCCCACCACCATGGCCAGGCCGATGAATGGATGCAGGATGCGTGTCCACGGGCCGCCACCGAACAGCTGGGTCAACGGGAACAGGGCAGGGTGGAACAGCGCGAGCCCGGACAGCGCGGTCAGCACGAAGCAGATCGCCACGATCCAGTGATTGATGCGGGTCGGCGCGCGGTAGCGGATGATCTGCCGCGGGTGCGGGGCGTACTTCATGGCCGCTGCTCCTCTTCGATCTTCTTCGCTTCGTGTTCGGCGGCCTCTTCTTCCTCGTCATTGACCGTGTTGCGGCCGATGCCGATGTAATGCAGGAACCCAGCGAAGGCCGTGGCGGCGATCGCCAGCACGCCCAGCGGCTTGGCCACGCCCTTCCAGACTTCCACCATCGGGCTGATCCGCGGGTCCTTGGGCAGGTCGGCGTACAGCTCCGGCTTGTCCACGTGCTGCAGCACGTACATCACGTGGGTGCCACCCACGCCCTGCGGGTCGTACAGGCCCGCGTTCCCGTAGCCGCGCGATTTCAGGTCTTCCACGCGTCCGGCGGCGTGCTCGGTCATCGCCTGCTTGCTGCCGAAGGTGATCGCCCCGGTCGGGCAGGTCTTCACGCAGGCCGGTTCCTGGCCCACCGCCACCCGGTCCGAACACAGCGTGCACTTGTAGGCCTTGTGGTCCTTCTTGGAGATGCGCGGCACATCGAACGGGCAGCCGGTCACGCAGTAGCCACAGCCGATGCAGTTCTCTTCCTGGAAGTCGACGATGCCGTTGGCGTACTGGATGATCGCGCCCGGCGACGGGCAGGCCTTGAGGCAGCCCGGGTCGCTGCAGTGCATGCAGCCTTCCTTGCGGATCAGCCACTCCAGCTTGCCCTTCTCGTCCTCGTACTCGCGGAATTTCATCACCGTCCACGACTGGTCACTCAGATCGGGCGGGTTGTCATAGCTGCCGACACAGCTGCCGACCTCGTCGCGCAGGTCGTTCCATTCCATGCAGGCGACCTGGCAGGCCTTGCAGCCGATGCACTTGCTCACATCGATCAGCTTGGCGACCTGGCCGGTGTGCACCCCCCGCGCCTCCGGCGAGGGCGTGGTGGTGGCCGAGCGGCGGATGATGTCCAGCGATTGCAGTGACATGGCGTGTCTCCTACACCTTCTCGACCTTGACCAGGATGCACTTCGATTCGGGCGTCTGCGAGTTGCCGTCACCGATGGCGTTGGTCAGCGTATTGGCGATGTAGCCGGGCTTGGCCGCACCGAGGAAGCCCCAATGGATCGGCACCCCCACCTGGTGCACGGTCCGGCCATCGATCTGCAGGGCCTTGATGCGCTTGGTCACCATGGCCACCGCTTCGATGTGCCCGCGCTTGGAACTGACCCGCACCCGGCTGCCGTTGTTGATGCCCAGCTCGTCGGCCAAGGCAGCGCCGATCTCGACGAACTGCTCGGGCTGGATGATGGCGTTGAGCTTGCCGTGCTTGGTCCAGAAGTGGAAATGCTCGGTCAGGCGGTAGGTGGTGGCCACGTGCGGGAACTCATCCGGCGAACCGATCTGGGCACGGTCACTGGCGAACACGCGTGCGGCCGGGTTGTTCAGCGTCAATGCCTGGCCGGGGCTGAGCGGATTGCTGCGCAGCGGGGTATCGAACGGCTCGTAATGCTCGGGGAACGGTCCTTCGGCCATGCCGGCCTTGGCGAAGAAGCGGGCGATGCCCTCCGGGTTCATGATGAACGGGCCCATGCCACCAGCGGGATCTTCGTCGGCCTTGAAGTCCGGCACATCCACGTTGCCCCAGTTCTTCCCGTTCCAGGCCAGCAGCGTGCGGCGCGGATCGAATGGCCGACCGGCGACATCGCACGAGGCGCGGTTGTACATCACGCGGCGGTTGGCCGGCCACGCCCACGCCCAGCCCAGCGTATTGCCGATGCCGGTCGGGTCACTGTTGTCACGGCGCGCCATCATGTTGCCGGTCGGGCCCCAGGCACCGATGTAGATCCAGCACCCCGACGCGGTGCTGCCGTCGTCGCGCAGGTCGCCGAACGTCGCCAGCTGCTCGCCGGCCTTGCGCACCAGCCTGGTCGGATCCTTCGGATCGAACACGTCCGTCAGCGCCTTGCCGTTGTACTCCATCGCCAGCTCTTCGGGCGTGGGCACTTCAGGGTTGGCATAGTTCCAGGCCAGGTCGCGCACCGGCTCCCACCACGCACCGCCGTCCTTCTCGTACATCGCCTTGATGCGATGGAACAGCTCGGACATGATCTCGATGTCGCTGCGCGCTTCGCCTGGCGGATTGGCGCCCTTCCAGTGCCACTGCAGCCAGCGCGAGGAGTTCACCACCGCACCGTTCTCCTCGGCGAAGGACGTGGTCGGCAGGCGGAACACCTCGGTCTGGATCGTGCTGGGATCGACGTCGTTCAGCGCGCCGTGGTTCTGCCAGAAGGCGATGGTCTCGGTTTCCAGCGGGTCCATGCTGACCATGAACTTCAGCTTGGAGAACGCGCTGATCAGCTTGCCCTTGTTCGGTGCCGAGGCCAGCGGATTGAAGCCCTGGCAGATGTAGCCGTGGATCTTGCCTTCGTTCATCAGCTCGTACGCCTGCAGCATGTCGTACGGCTTGTCGAGCTTGGGCAGGTGATCGAAGCACCAGTTGTTGTCGGCGGTGGCAGCGTCGCCCCACCACGATTTCATCAGGCTGACGTGGAACTTCGGGTAGTTCTGCCAGAACGACATCTGGTTGGCGCGCAGCGGCTTCTGCGTGCGCTTGGCGATGTAGGCGTCGTAGTCCTGCTCGTCCTGCCTCGGCAGCGTCAGGTAGCCGGGCAACAGGTCGGACATCAGGCCGATGTCGGTCAGGCCCTGGATGTTGGAATGCCCGCGCAGCGCGTTCATGCCGCCTCCGGCCACGCCGATGTTGCCCAAAAGCAGCTGCACCATGGTGCCGGCACGCACGTTCTGCGCACCGATCGAGTGCTGCGTCCAGCCCAGGGCGTACAGGATGGTCATCGCCTTGTCCTTGCCGGCGGTGGACGCGATCATGTCCCAGATCTGGCGGATGCTGTCGGCCGGCGTGCCGCAGATGCGCTCGACCATCTCCACGGTATAGCGCGCGTAATGCTGTTTGAGGAGGTTGTAGACGCAGCGCGGGTCCTTCAGCGTCGGGTCGCTGCGTACGTAGCCGTCGTCACCGTAGGCGTAGTCCCAGCTGGAACGGTCGTAGCTGCGCTTTTCTGCGTTGTAGCCCGAATACAGGCCGTCCTTGAAGGCGAATTCGTCCTTCACCAGGAACGACATGTCGGTGTAGTTCAGCACGTACTCGTGCTGGATGCGGTCCTCGGTCAGCAGGTAGTTGATCAGGCCGCCCAGGAACACGATGTCGGTACCGGTGCGGATCGGCGCGTACACGTCGGCCACCGCCGCCGAGCGGTTGAAGCGCGGATCGACCACGATCAGCCGGGCCTTGTTGTGTGCCTTGGCCTCGGTTACCCATTTGAACCCGCACGGGTGTGCCTCGGCGGCATTGCCACCCATGATCAGGATCAGGTCGGCATTCTTGATGTCGACCCAGTGGTTCGTCATCGCACCACGGCCTAGCGTCGGGGCAAGACCTGCCACCGTCGGGCCGTGTCAGACACGTGCCTGGTTGTCGAATGCCAGCATGCCCAGGGAGCGGACGACCTTGTGGGTCAGCACCGCGGTTTCATTGCTGGTGGCCGAGGCCGCCAGCATGCCGGTGGTCAGCCAGCGGTTGACCGTCTGCCCGGCTTCGTTCTTCTGCACGAAGTTGGCATCGCGGTCTTCCTTCATCAGCCGCGCGATGCGGTCCAGCGCATCGTCCCAGCTCAGCCGCTTCCACTCGTTGGAGCCCGGCGCGCGGTACTCGGGGTAGAGCAGGCGCGACTTGCTGTGGATGATGTCGGCCAGGCCGGCACCCTTCGGGCACAGCGTGCCGCGGTTGACCGGGTGGTCCGGGTCGCCTTCGATATGGAAGATGCTCGGTTCGGCGTTCTTGGCGCCATCGCCGAGGCTGTACATCAGGATGCCGCAGGCCACCGAACAGTACGTACAGGTGTTGCGGGTCTCGGTCGCGCGGGTCAGCTTGTATTGCCGGACCTCCGCGAGCGCGATGCCGGGCGCGAAGCCCATCAGTGCCAGGCTGGAGCCGACCAGGGTTGTCCCGGTCACTTTCAGGAACTGGCGGCGGCTCATCGATGGCATGCCGTTCTCCTGGGATGGCGGGGAGGCGCAGGCCTCCGGGCTGTCGTTGGGTACGGGCCGGTTATAGCACAGGCCCCCGCATGCCCATGTGGCACAAGGCGCGGCGCCTGCCGGACGGGCCCGGAAAGGGCCTGCTCTGGTAAAGTTGCGTGCCCGCCCCCCGGGGAAGCGTCTGCCGGGCCTGGTTCCAGGATGTTCCGCGCAGCCCCCGCCGTCCTGCCGCGATCCGCCGCGCCGGACCTGGAACATCGAGGAAAAATTTTGCGAAATCAACCAGTTGGGAGCCGTGCATGAGCGCCCCTTCGAAGCCGTCGGACGCCGTTGCGCGCGGCACGCTGTACATCGTGGCCGCCCCGTCCGGCGCCGGCAAGAGCAGCATCGTCAACGCCACCCTGGCGCGTGACCCGCAGATCGCCCTGTCGATTTCCTTCACCTCGCGCGCGATGCGCCCGGGTGAGGTGAACGGCCAGCACTACCACTTCGTCAGTGCCGAGAAGTTCGAGCAGATGATCGCCGCCGGCGACTTCTTCGAACACGCCTGGGTGCACGGCGACTGGAAGGGCACGGCCCGGCAGTCGGTGGAGCCGCAGCTGGCCGCTGGCCAGGACGTGCTGCTGGAGATCGATTGGCAGGGCGCCCAGCAGGTGCGGCAGCTGGTGCCGGGCACGGTCACCGTGTTCATCCTGCCGCCGTCCAAGCAGGCGTTGCAGGACCGCATGCGCAAGCGCGGCCAGGACAGCGAGGCGGTCATAGCCCAGCGGCTGGGCGCAGCCCGCGATGAAATGCTGCACTTCAACGAGTTCGACTACGTCATCGTCAACGAGGTGTTCGACACTGCCGTGGACGAGCTGTGCGCCATCTTCACTGCCAGCCGCCTGCGCCGGGAGGCCCAGAAGGTGCGCCACGCCGCCCTGATCCAGGCCCTGCTGACCCCCGATCCGGGTGCAACTGACTGATTCCAAAAGAATCGATGGGGGGTTGGCTTGATTTTGTCCAGCCCCTGCCAGTACACTCCGTCCCCTTTCCCTCATTCGACTGAGCGGCCGACCGGTCGCCGGGAGCCCGTATGGCCCGCATCACCGTAGAAGATTGCCTGGAAGTCGTTAACAACCGTTTCGAACTGGTCATGATGGCATCCAAGCGTGCCCGCCAGCTCGCCAACGGCGTGCAGGCCACGCTGGACAACAGCGAGACCGAGGACAAGCCGACCGTGCTGGCGCTGCGCGAAATCGCCGCCCGCAAGATCGACAACGCGCTGATCGACGAAGTCGAGAAGGCCGAGCGTGAGCGCGCCGAGCGCGAAGCGCTGGAGTGGGCCGCCGCCGAAGTGGTGGCCGACGAAGACATGTCCAAGAACGACGATTGATCGCATCGATCAACGTAATCGTTGGATACACCGAACAGCCCGCCCCGTGCGGGCTGTTTCGCATTCAGGATTTGCCGTAAACGTCGCGCTGGAATAGGCTGCGGGCATGAACCCAGGCCCCACTGCCAAGGTCGCCGCAGCCCCCACTGCCGCCGTACCCGACTACGTCCTCCAGCTCGAACGCGCCGCCCACTACCTGCCGCCGGAACAGCTGCCGCTGTTGCGCCGTGCCTGGGAAGTCGGAGCCTCCGCGCACGCTGGGCAGACGCGCAAGTCGGGCGAGCCCTACATCACCCACCCGGTGGCCGTGGCCCAGGTGCTGGCCGAGCTCGGCCTGGACGTGGAAGCGCTGATCGCTGCGATCCTGCACGACACCATCGAAGACACCCCGCTGACGCGCGAGGCGCTGGCCGCCGAGTTCGGCGAAGCCGTGGCCGAACTGGTCGACGGCGTCACCAAGCTGGACAAGCTGAAGTTCCGCGACCGCCAGGAAGCGGCCGCCGAGAGCTTCCGCAAGATGCTGCTGGCGATGTCGCGCGACCTGCGCGTGATCATGATCAAGCTGGCCGACCGCCTGCACAACATGCGTACGCTGGGTGCGCAGAGCCGCGAAGCGCGCGGCCGCATCGCCCGCGAGACGCTGGAGATCTACGCGCCGATCGCCCAGCGCCTGGGCATGAGCCTGGTCAAGAGCGAGCTGCAGAACCTGGGGTTCAAGGCGCTCTACCCGTGGCGCCACGCCATCATCGAAAAACACATCCGCAGCCAGCCGGTGGTGCGTCGCGAAGCGATGGCACAGGTGGAAGTGCAGCTGTCGCAGCGCCTGGCCAAGGAGGGGATCGAGCATCGGCTGATCAGCCGCATCAAGACCCCGTGGAGCATCTACAACAAGATGCGCGACGAGAACAAATCCTTCGACCAGGTGATGGATGTGTTCGGCTTCCGCCTGGTCGTGCGCAGCGTGCCCAGCTGTTACCACGCGCTGGGCTCGGTGCACGCCACCTTCAAGCCGCTGGATGGCCGCTTCCGCGATTTCATCGCCATTCCCAAGGCCAACGGTTACCAGTCGCTGCACACGGTGCTGTTCGGGCCGTATGGCTCGCCGATCGAAGTGCAGATCCGTACCGAGGAAATGGACCTGATCGCCGAGCGCGGCGTGGCCGCGCACTGGACCTACAAGTTCGGTGGTGATTCGCCCAACAGCGCGCAGAGCCGCGCCCACGCCTGGATCGTCGAGCTGATCGACTCGCAGCGCGCCGCCGGTTCCTCGCTGGAATTCCTCGACAACGTCAAGGTCGACCTGTTCCCGGACGAGGTCTACCTGTTCACCCCGAAGGGCAAGATCCTGGCCCTGCCGCGCAATTCCACCGCGCTCGATTTCGCCTACGCGGTGCACACCGACGTCGGCAACATGGCGGTGGCCTCGCGCGTGGACAAGAAACTGGTGCCACTGCGCACCAAGCTGGTGTCGGGCCAGTCGGTGGAGATCATCACCGCACGCTCGGCCACGCCGAAACCGCAGTGGCTGGAATTCGTGGTCACCAGCAAGGCACGCACCGCCATCCGCCACCAGCTCAAGCAGCTGGAACACGAAGATGCCGTGCAGCTCGGCCACCGCATGCTCGACCGTGCGCTGGAAGCGATGGATTCGTCGCTGGAGCGGCTGCCGAAGGGGCGCCTGGATGCGTTCCTGGCAGAGCACCGTTTCCCGCGCCTGGAGGCGCTGCTGGCCGAGGTCGCGCTGGGCAACTGGATGCCGACCCAGGCCGCGCAGGCGCTGATGGCCTACGCCGAACTGCGTGGCGGCCCGCATTCGCGCCACCATTCGCAGGAGAAGATCCTGATCAACGGCAGCGAGCGCGGCGTGGTCACCTTCGCCGGCTGCTGCCAGCCGATTCCCGGCGACGAGATCATGGGCTACCACACCGCCGGCAAGGGCATCGTGGTGCACCGGATGGACTGCCCGAACCTGGCCGAACTGCGCAAGTCGCCCGAGCGCTGGGTGCCGATCGGCTGGGACACCACCGTCTCCGGCGACTACGACACCTCGCTGGTGGTGGAAGTGGAGAACGGCACCGGCGTGCTGGCGCAGCTGGCCGCTGCCATCGCGCAGAGCCACTCCAACATCGAGCGCGTGGACTACCTGGACCGCGATTTCAACGCCGCCGTGCTGGCGTTCAACATCCAGGTGCGCGACCGCAACCACCTGGCCGAAGTGATGCGCCGCCTGCGCCGCCTGTCGGTCGTGCAGTCGGTACGCCGCCAGTAGGCCCTGCGCGGACCGGTAGTGCCGGCCGCTGGCCGGCAACCCATGGATCCTCGACGGCGTCGCGATTGCCGGCCAGCGGCCGGCACTACCGAAGCGGCGCGGTGGATCCGCGCCATGCGTGGATGCACCCCCAGCCGGTACAATCACCGCTCTGTTTTCCCCCAAAGCACCGGAGCGACCCATGTCCCGCCAGATCATCAACACCGAAAAGGCCCCCGCCGCCATCGGCCCGTACTCGCAGGCCGTGCGCGCCGGCAACACCGTGTATTTCTCCGGCCAGATCCCGCTCGACCCGGCCACCGGCGACATCGTCGGCGCCGGTGACGTCGAAGCGCAGGCCCGTCGCGCCTTCGACAACCTCAAGGCCGTGGCCGAGGCCGCTGGCGGCTCGCTGGACAAGGTCGTGCGCCTGGGCCTGTACCTGACCGACCTGGGCGAGTTCGCCAAGGTCAACGCGGTCATGCAGGACTACTTCCAGGCCCCGTACCCGGCCCGTTCCACCATCGAAGTGTCCGGCCTGCCGAAGGGCGCCAACTTCGAGGTCGATGCGGTGATGGTCATCGACTGACCGCCACGTGGCACGCAAGGCGGCGGTCACTCCGGTCCTGTCACCGTCCGGCGAAGCATCCCTGGCGATGCTCGCCGGCGTCGGTCCGGCCGTGGCCGCCAAACTGCAGGCGCGTGGCCTGGCCACCCTGCAGGATCTCTGGCTTCACCTGCCCCTGCGCTATGAAGACCGGACCCGGCTGACCCGCATCGAAGACCTGCGCAACGGCGTGCCGGCCCAGGTGGAAGGGCGGGTGGTCGCGGTAGAGCGCGGCATGCGCTACCGGCCGATGCTGAAAGTGGCGGTGGAAGACGAAGGGCAGGGCACCCTGGTGCTGCGCTTCTTCCATTTCCGCCAACAGCAGGTCGGCCAGTTCGCGGTCGGCAACCGGCTGCGCTGCTTCGGCACGCCCAAGCCCGGCCACCTCGGCCTGGAGATCGTCCATCCCAGTTACCAGGTGCTGGGGCGCAACGACGATCCTGAACTCGGCGACCGCCTCGACCCGGTGTACCCCACCGTCGAAGGCGTCGGCCCGATGACCATGCGCAAGCTGATCGGCCAGGCGCTGGACCGCCTGCCCGAGGAAAGCGCGCTGGAACTGTTGCCCGGCGGCTGGCTCGATGGCCTCGGCCTGCCGTCGCTGCGCAGCGCGCTGTTGACCGTGCACCGGCCACCACCGGATGCCGACCTGGCCGCGCTGGCCGCCGGCACGCACCCGGCGCAGCGCCGCCTGGCGATGGAAGAACTGCTGGCCCACCACCTCAGCCTGCGTCGCCAGCGCATTGCACTGCAGGCACACCACGCGCCGCCGCTGGCGGGCCCCGGCAAGCTGGCCAAGGCACTGCTGAAGCAGCTGCCGTTCGCCCTGACCGGTGCGCAGGCGCGCGTGTTCAAGCAGATCCGCGAAGACCTCGCGCGCCCCAGCCCGATGCTGCGCCTGGTGCAGGGCGATGTGGGTTCCGGCAAGACCGTGGTCGCTGCGCTGGCCGCGATGCTGGCGGTGGAGCAGGGCAAGCAGGTTGCGTTGGCCGCACCCACCGAACTGCTGGCCGAGCAGCACCTCAACAACCTGCGCGGCTGGCTGGAGCCGCTGGGCGTGCGCATCGCCTGGCTGGCCGGCAAGGTCACCGGCAAGGCACGCGCCAAGGTGATGGCGCAGGTCGCCAGCGGCGAAGCGCAGGTGGTGGTGGGTACCCACGCGCTGATGCAGGAGGCGGTGGTGTTCCAGGATCTGGCCTTGGCCATCGTCGACGAGCAGCACCGCTTCGGCGTGCACCAGCGCTTGGCGCTGCGCGACAAGGGCGCGGGTGGCAACAGCGTGCCGCACCAGCTGGTGATGACCGCCACGCCGATTCCGCGCACGCTGGCGATGTCCGAATACGCGGACCTGGATGTGTCGGCCATCGACGAGCTGCCGCCGGGCCGCACGCCGGTACAGACCGTCGCCCTCAACAATGACCGCCGCCCGGAACTGATCGAGCGCATCGCGCTGGCCTGCGAGGAAGGGCGGCAGGTCTACTGGGTGTGCACACTGATCGAGGAAAGCGAAGAGCTGGATGCCACTCCGGCGCAGGCCACCTATGAATCGCTGCAGGCACTGCTGCCCGGCGTGCGCGTGGGGCTGGTGCACGGGCGGCTGAAAGCGGCCGAGAAGCTGGCGACGATGGTGGCCTTCAAGGCCGGCGAGATCGACCTGCTGGTCGCGACCACGGTCATCGAAGTGGGTGTGGACGTACCGAATGCCTCGCTGATGGTGATCGAGAACGCCGAGCGCCTCGGCCTGGCCCAGCTGCACCAGCTGCGCGGGCGCGTCGGCCGTGGTTCGGCGGTGTCGCGCTGCGTGCTGCTGTACCAGGCTCCGCTTTCGCAGATGGCGCGCGAGCGCCTGCAGACCATGCGCGAAACCAACGATGGATTCGTCATCGCCGAGAAGGATCTGGAACTGCGCGGCCCCGGCGAACTTCTGGGCACCCGCCAGACCGGCCTGGCCGGTTTCCGCATCGCCGACCTGGCCCGCGACGCCGGGCTGCTGCCCGGCGTGCACGCACTGGCCGAGCGCCTGCTGGATCAGCAGCCTGCACTGGCCGATCGGGTGGTGCAGCGATGGATCGGCACCGCCGTGCGCTACGCCTCGGCGTAAGCACCCCGGGGGTCAGAGCCCTTTGCGCAGCAATGGCCTCTGACCCCATTTCCGGCACGCTCATCCACGCACGGCGTGGATCTACTGTAGAGCCGAGCCCACGCTCGGCTGCTGTGCGCGCTGTGCGCGCTGTGCGCGCTGCGCGCGGGAGTCGAGCATGGCTCGACTCTACAGAGAGCTCTTCCCCGCCATCCGCGGGAAACCCGTTTTTGACGTTGCTGTTGAAGTTGCCGGCCAGCGGCCGGCACTACCGCGGGTGCAGGGCGCAGCCCTGCCGCCCCCCATACTTGCAACGGTCATCATCCCGGTCCACACTTCGTTGCCGATCTGAAGACGGCAACGATGACCCACAAGATCCCCCTGTTGATCGACACCGATCCCGGTGTGGACGACGCCCTGGCCCTGCTGATGGCCTTTGCCGATGAGCGGCATGACGTGGTCGCCCTGACCATCGCCGCCGGCAATGTCGGCCTGCAGTACACGGTCCGCAACGCCCTCAAGCTCTGCGACATCGTCGGCCGCACCGACGTGCCGGTGTTTGCCGGCAGCCCGGATCCGCTGCTGCATCCTTCCGTTGATGCTGCCCACGTGCATGGCCGTGATGGCTATGGCGACGTGGACCTGCCGCCGCCCAGCCGCCAGGCCGAAGCCGAGCACGCCGCACTGGCGATCCTGCGCCTGTCACACGTGCATGCCGGCGAACTGATGCTGGTGATGCTGGGCCCGCTGACCAACCTGGCACTGGCGCTGAAGCTGGACCCGACCCTGCCCCAGCGCATCAAGCGCATCGTGGTGATGGGCGGCGCGGTCACCTGCCACGGCAACATCACTCCGGCGGCCGAATTCAACATCGCCTTCGATCCGGAAGCTGCGCACGTGGTGTTCACCGCGTTCAAGCACCTGCTGGTGTCGGACTGGGAGGCCACTGTTGCCCACGGCCTGCCGCTGGAAGAAGCCGAGAAATGGCTGCAGGCCGATTCCGATCGCGCCCGCTTCTACGAGCTGATCTCGCGCAAGACCCGTGGCCTGTCCGAGGACAGCAAGGGCGGGCGCTGGTACACCGCCGACGCGGTGGCCATGGCCTGGGCACTGAACCCGGAAGGGCAGCTGCGGGTCGAGTCGCGTCCGCTGAACGTTGAGCTGAACGGCACGTTCAGCCGCGGCGCCACCATCGTCGACTGGAACCGCCAGACCGGCCAGCCGGACAACTGCGATCTGCTGATGGCCTACGACCAGGGGCGTTTCGAGGCCCTGGTGCGCCAGGCCCTGGGCGCGGACTGACGTCCGTTGCCCGGCACCGGTTGCCCCGAGCGGCAACCGGTGCTTATAATGCCGCTCTTGACCACCAGCCCATTTACGGTGTGAGCCCATGAAGGCCGATATCCATCCGAACTACCGCGACGTCGTCTTCCATGACGTCACCTCCGATTTCAAGATCCTGACCCGCTCCACCATGGCGACGAAGGAAACCATCCAGTGGGAAGACGGCAACGAATACCCGCTGGTCAAGGTTGAAATTTCCTCGGCTTCGCACCCGTTCTACACGGGCAAGCACAAGGTCATCGACACCTCGGGCCGTATCGACAAGTTCCAGAAGCGCTACGCGCGCTGATCTGTCGATCCAGCTTCGAACCGACGGCCGCGCTCTGCGCGGCCGTTTGTTTTTCCCCAACGCCAACCCAACGGGCGTTTGGATGGACAGAACACTGCGTTCGTGTGACAACGCTTTTGCCGATCCGGGCCGCTTGCTGGCCGGGTTCTGGCCGCCTGCCGTCTACGACTTCTGTCTAGCGCCGGGCAAATGCTGCTGTGCGATAATGGCATGATCCCCGGCACAGGCCGAGGACGTCATTCACGTGCCTGACCAACGCGCTTGGGCAGGCGCCTTCCCATGAAGGAGCGCACACAGTGTCCGATCTTGATCAGGTCACGCTCAACGCCGGCGATAAGTCCGTCGTTCTGCCCGTCATCAAACCCACCCTTGGCAACGACTGCGTCGACATCGCGAAGCTGACCAAGGAAACGGGGTTCTTCACCTACGATTCCGGCTTCACCGCGACGGCCAGCTGCAAGTCCGCCATCACTTACATCGACGGCGACAAGGGCGTGCTGCTGTATCGCGGCTACCCGATCGAGCAGCTGTCGGAAAAGTCGAGCTACGTCGAAGTGGCCTACCTGCTGATCAACGGCGAGCGCCCGAGCGCCGAGCAGCTGAAGGCCTTCACCGATGAGCTGACTGCCGAAGCCAATGTCGACGACTCGATCAACACCCTGATCGGTAGCTTCGCCAAGGACGCCCACCCGATGGCCATCCTGGCTGCTGCGATCGCGCAGCTGTCGGCCATCTACCACGACTCGCTGGACCTGTCCGACGCCGAACAGCGCCGCCAGGCCGCAGTGCGCCTGATCGCCAAGGTGCCGACCCTGTCGGCGCTGATCTACCGCCATGGCAAGGGCCTGCCGGCCAACAAGCCGGACACCTCGCTGGACTACGTCAGCCGCTTCCTGAAGCAGACCTTCGAGTCGGCTGATGGCCAGTACGATCTGAACCCGGACGTGGTCAAGGCGCTGGACCTGCTGTTCATCCTGCACGCCGACCACGAGCAGAACGCCTCGACCTCGACCGTGCGCCTGGTCGGTTCGACCGGTGCCAACCCGTACGCGTCGGTTGCCGCGGGTGTCACCGCGCTGTGGGGTCCGGCCCACGGTGGTGCCAACGAAGCCGTGCTGAAGATGCTGGAAGAGATCGGCACCGCCGACAACGTCGAGTCCGCCGTGGTCAAGGCCAAGGACAAGACCTCCGGCTTCCGCCTGATGGGCTTCGGCCACCGCGTGTACAAGAACTTCGATCCGCGCGCCAAGGTCATCGGCGAGATGACCAGCAAGGTGCTCAAGCAGCTGGGCGTGCAGGATCCGCTGCTGGACGTGGCCGTGAAGCTGGAACAGGCTGCGCTGCAGGACGAGTACTTCGTCGCGCGCAAGCTGTACCCGAACGTCGATTTCTACAGCGGCATCATCTACAAGGCGCTGCAGATCCCGACCGAAATGTTCACCGTCATGTTCGCCCTGGGCCGTACCTCCGGCTGGGTGTCGCATTGGCTGGAACAGCAGGTTGATCCGGAAATGAAGATCGGCCGTCCGCGCCAGGTCTACACCGGCAGCGACGTGCGCGACTACCAGGGCTGATCGCCCCGCGTAGGTTGTGCCGGAAGCGCCCCGCATCTGCGGGGCGTTTTTTTTTGCCGCCGCGCGGGTGGGTGCCAACCTGGGTTGGCACGCTCTCCACTGCGACAAGAGCGCGTGATTCAAGGGTCTCGCCAGCTTCACAAGCGCTCGCGCAGCCTCAGGGCGCCCGCTGCATCCGCAGCCCCTGATCCGGAGCATCCACTGCATGAGTACCCGATTCGATCCACCCGAGCGCGGCCCGCTCGGCCCCGAGGTGACCACCGTCGTCGCCGCCCCCATTGTTCCGCCCGCCAGCGAAAGTGCGGTGTCGTGGGGGGCAATCTTCGCTGGCGCCGCCGCCGCCGCCGCACTTTCCCTCATCCTGTTGATCCTCGGCGTGGGCCTGGGGCTGTCGTCGGTGTCGCCCTGGTCGTTCGAAGGCGTCAGCAAGGAAACCTTCGGCTGGTCCAGCATCGCTTGGCTCACCTTCACGGCACTGGCCGCCTCCGGCCTCGGGGGTTATCTGGCGGGTCGCCTGCGTACCAAGTGGACGCAGATCCACGGCGACGAAACCTACTTCCGCGACACCGCGCACGGCTTCGTGTCGTGGGCGGTGGCCACGCTGCTGACCGCGGGCCTGCTGACGTCGGCCATCGGTGGCGTGCTGGGTACGGGGGCAAAGGTGGCCGGCGCCACCGCCGGGGCCGCTGCGTCCACGGTCGGCGTGGCTGCAGCCGGTGCCAGCGGCGCTGCGACGGCTGCACCGGAAGGTGACCTCGACTATTGGGTGGATTCGCTGTTCCGCAGCACGACCCACGCAGGGCCGGCCGATCCTGCAGCGCCGCCGCCGGGCGCGCCGATGGACCCGAATGCCGCGCCGCCGCCGGCACCGGGCGCCGGTCCACGCGACGCGCGCGTGGCCCCACCGCCGCGACCGCTGCCGGGCAACGGTCCGATCGGCGACCGCCGCGAAGTACGCGCCGAAGTGAACCGCATCATCGTCAACAGCCTGCACGGGGAGGGCCTGGATCCGGCCGATACCCAGTACCTGTCACAGCTGATCGCGCGCGAGACCGGGATGAGCCCGGCTGAAGCGCAGGCCCGCGTGACCGATGTGCAGACGCGCATGCGTGCAGCGCTGGAGAAGGCCAAGAACACCGCCAAGCAGGCTGCCGACGATGCGCGGAAGGCGACCGCCTACGCCGCGTTGTGGCTGTTCATCACCCTGCTGATCGGCGCGTTCTTCGCCAGCCTCAGCGCCACCTGGGGCGGCCGCCGCCGCGACCTGTAATCCACCTTTCCATGCAAGGAGACCTGCCATGAAGATGATTCTGCTCTGGTTGCTGGGCGTGCCGATTCCGCTGCTGATCCTGTACGCGATCTTCTTCTGATCGCGCGCCACCGCGCCGTGTCATCAGGCCGCCGAAAGGCGGCCTGATGCCATCCAGCGGATCCACGCCCTGCGTGGATGCCCACGGTAGAGTCGAGCCATGCTCGACTCTACAAATGCCATGCAATGAGGTTTCTTGCATTCAATCACTGAGGAAAGTTGCATAACTCTCAAACGTTGAGCACTTTCAAGAATTCTCCTTAACGTTCAACGTTTTAGGAATGCTTGAATGGCCTGCATGGCAATGGATTCCTAACATTCTCTCCGTCGCCCGCACCCATCCCCGCGGGCGGCGCTTCCCTCCCTTTTCTCCTTGGGGAGGGGAGCTTTCATATTCCCCCTTGTCCGAGAGAGACAACCATGCACGCCATTATCAAGAAGGCCGCGCTCGCTGCAGCGCTGGCTACTGCTTCGCTGTCCGCGCACGCGCTGGAAACCAAGATCACCGTCTACGCCGACGTCGACCCGACGCTGGCGCTGCTGCGCGATGACGGCACCCCGCTGCCGGACACCGTGCAGCTGACCCACGATCCGCTGCGCGGCCTGCTGCCGTCGACGCAGCAGGTGCGCATCCATTCCAATGACGAAACCGCGGACATCGAGGTGCGCCTTGGCCACGATCCGGTCCTGATCAATGGCGCCACGCGCGTGCCGCTGGCCGTCAGCCTGAATACCGATGCGCTGACCACTGCGGTCACCGAGTTCAAGGCGGCTGACCTGTTCAACGGCGCCAGCTCGACCCCGGGTGCGTCCATCTCGATGCCGCTGACCATCGCCCAGGCCGGTACCGGCGGCCCGCTTACGGTCAACGGCCGTTACGAAGGCATGGTCTACATCGTCATGAACCAGAAGCCCTGATCCACGGCTTCCCGCGCCGGCCCGCACTCCGGGCCGGCCGCTACTGCAGCGGTACCCCCAATGACCCCACACGCCCCCGCCGTTACCCGGCTGGCGGTCGCGCTCGCCCTGGCACTGGCTGCTCCCCTGGCCGCAGCCCGCGGCGTCCCCGCCGGCTTTGAGGATCTGGTCGAAGGCCAGACCGAACAACTCGACATCCAGCTGTTCGGCCGCTCGGCCGGGCTGTCGCCGGTGCGCGTGACTTTGGAGCACGTGCAGCTGGAAGAGCCGGCGCGCGTGCTGCAGGCCCTGGACCTGCCGGCCGAAGCACAGGCGGCGCTGCTGCCGGCGTTGTCGCAGCCGCTGCCGCGCAACAGCCACCTGGCGTGCCGCTTTGGCGGCGCCACGGCGGGTTGTGGCTACCTCGATCCACCCGAAGACCCCACTGCGGCGCGCGCGCTGTACGACGAAGGCGAGGGCGCGGTGCGCCTGTTCGTGGCGCGGCAGTGGATTCCCGGAGAGCCGGCCGCCGAGCGTTACCACACGGTCACGGCCAACGCCGAAAACGCCTTCCTGCACCAGCAGACGCTCAACGTCAGCGGCGGCCGCGACCATCAGGCGCTGTCCGCGCGCGGCGTAGGCACGCTGGGACTGTTTGATCGCGCTCACCTGTCCGCCGACTGGTACTACACCCAGCAGCGCTACCGCAGCCGAAGCGACGACGACTTCCAGTTCGACAACGTCTATTACCGCCATGACCTGGGCCAGGCGCACTACCTGCAGGCCGGGCGCATGGACCGCCGCAACCTGTCCAGCCCGCAGGGCGGCACCTTCAGTTTCAGCATGCTGCCGCTGGACCGTTTCCAGGGCGCGCGCGTGGGCACCACCCAGGCCTATGTGGACACCGATGCCGCCGTGCAGGCCACGCCGCTGACGGTGCTGCTGGCGCGCGACGCACGCGTCGATGTGTTCGATGGCGAGCGGCTGCTGCAGACGTTCTACCTGCAAGCGGGCATCAACCAGATCGACACGCGCAATTTCCCGTTCGGCAACTACCTGGTGCGCATGCGCGTCTACGAGGACGGTGTGCTGGTGCGCACCGAGGAGGCGCCGTTCGACAAGGGCGGCGACTGGACCAACAGCCAGTGGCAGTGGTTCGTGCAGGGCGGCCGCCGCAACGAGCGCCGCAGCGACCGCTTCGACGGCGAACGCGTGGCGATGGCCGGCCTGCGCGTGCCGCTGGGCCGCGACGCCGCGCTTACCGCCGGTGTCGCCAACCTTGGCGGACACAGCTACGGTGAGCTGCGCCTGGACCTGCGCCACGTGCTGGCCACCCATGAGATGCGCGCCACGCTCAGCGGCATGCGGGGCAGCGACGGCAGCAACGGCCAGCAGCACCAGCTGTCGTACCGGCGCAAGGCGTCGTGGAATCTCTACCAGCAGCGCATGCGCGGCAAGGCCTGCCAGTTCGAGGCCGATGCACGCGACCAGCTGGGCTGCACCAACTCACTCAGCGGCTCGATGTCGCTGCCGGTGGCCGGTGGCAATGTCTACGTGGGCTATACGCGGCGCCAGACCTGGCGCACCGGCTGGCATCAGCCCGGATTCGAGCAGGACCCGTTCTTCGGCCTGGAGCCATTGCTGCCGCCGGGCCCGCTGGAGCCGCGCCGCGAGCCGGTGCTGAGCCGCACCTGGCAGGCCAGCTTCAGTCGCAGCCATCGCTGGCAGGACTTCAGCGTGTCCACGCGCGTGGGCCTGTGGCAGCAACGCAGTGCCGACAGCGTGCGCGGCAGCAACGAGCGTGACCGTGGCATCTACTTCAACCTCAGCCTGACCCGCCTGCAGCGCAACCATGACAGCAGTGGCCAGCGCCGCTACGCCGTGAATGTACGCCAGCCCCAGCATCAGCGCCCGGCCATCGATTACAGCGTGGGCCAGAGCCTGCGCCAGGAGCGGGATACGCACTATCGCGAGCTGAATACCGAACTGCGTGCCAACAACAATGACCGCTACAGCGCCTCGCTGAGTGGCCAGCTGCAGAACGGCATCGGCAACACCACCGCCAGCATCGCGCACTATCAGCAGCGCGGGCGTGGCGAGACCGGCTACAGCGGCAGCCACAGCTCGGGCTTCGCACTGGGCCGCCGCGGTTTCTACTGGAGCGGTGCCAACGGCGCGGAGGCCGGCCTGGCCGTGCAGGTAGACGGTTTCGACGATGCCGACCTGCATGGCGTGGCCGCAGAACTGCAGGTGAGTGGGTCGCGCCGACAGCGTCTGCAGATCGGCGAGCGCCGGCTGCTGCCGCTGTCGTCGTACCAGTCGCATCGCGCCGAAGTACAGGACGCCAGCACGCTGGACAGCATTGCCGCGATCCGCGTGACCGGTGTGGGCGGCGCACGGCCGATGTTCCTCACGCCCGGCAAGCTGATGCGCATGCCGGTGCCGATCGAAGTGACCTACACCTTCATCGGCAATGCCAAGGACCTGGCGGGGTCGCCGCTGGGCGGCGCCCGCATCCTCAACGCGCCGGTGCCCGGCACCAGCGCCAACGGCAGCTTCGTTGCCGATTTCCCGCGTCGCGAAACAACGCTGTACCTGCTGCAGGACGACCGCCTGCTGCATTGCCCGTTGCAGGTGCGCGAGCGCCGCCAGGTGGTGCTGCTGGTCGGCGCCGTGCACTGCGAGCCGCTGGCCGTGGCCCAGCTGCCGCCCGAGATCCGCCAGCAGGCCCGCGTGACCCGCCTGCTGCAGGAACGCGCGTTGATTGCCGCCACACCCCAGACCGCTGCTGCAGGAGGTACGCGATGAGCCGGCGTTGGTTGTTTGTGTTGATGCTGGTATGTGCGCTGGTGCTGGTGATGCCACGGGCGTGGGCGCAGTGGCCGCCGGAGACGCATCCGACGGACCAGAGCAGGGACATCGTGATGAGCTGGGATCGCTCGGCGGTGCCGGGTGATGTGGAGCTGTGGGCGCCGCGGACTGTGCTGGGGTTCAGTCACGACCTCGCGTTCAAGTATGGGCAGATCCATGTGGTTTGTGGGTCTGCTTCTGATAGTGAGTTTGGGCGGTGCCCGACGGAAAGTGAGCCGAGCATGTCAGGGGGAACAACAGAGATTGCGTTGCGTCTCGTTGATCTGAGAACTGGCCTGCAAACAGAGATTCGTGCGGTGGGAAGCCTGCAGCGGGCTATGTCGGGCTATCGCTGCGCTAGCGATCTCTGGGACAGTGACAAGCGCATTCTGAACGGATCATTCTGGTTCACCTGTGGCATAGGGAGCGGGGCAGATCAGCCGCTTGGAACCGGCGTCGAGATGATCCTGCCCCAACGCGAGATTTCGCGTCTCGTTGCAGGCCACTGGAAGGCCACGATGCGCCTGAACATCAAAGCCGATCCAACCGCGGCACCCGTCGCCACCGCCACATTCAACTTCGATTTCACCGTCACCGACTACGACGCGATCTCGATCTACTTCCCCGGCTTCGACGGCATCGCACCGCTGGTCAACATGGACCTGCGCTACGACCCCATCCGCAAGGTGGTCGGCGGTTACAAGGAAGTGGACATGTGCCTGTACGACGGCGTGGGCTCGCAGAGCGAGTTCCTCGGTGTCACCGTGCGCGACAGCGGTCCACGACCACCACCAGGCCGTGACTACGCGGTCTGGCACGGGGATGGTGGCAGCGATGACACCCAGCGCCTCGACTACCAGGTCGGCCTGAAGTACGGCGGAAACCTGCTGGCCATGAAACACGGCGAGGAACAGCTGCTGCGCGGCATCGACAGCGCGCAGCTGCGGCTGGTGATGATGCCAGGCATCAGCCAGCCCGTGTACTGCGTGCTCACGCCGCTGGTACTGGAAACGCCGCCTACGCCCATCGCTAGCAAGCGGCCCGGTCTCTACGACGGCGAGCTGACGGTAGAGCTACGCGTTCCTACTGCCAAACCCTGATCCTCACGGAGCCTCATCATGAAGAAGCTGCTGTTCTGTCTGTTGCCGTTGAGCGCGCTGCTGGCCCCGCCGGCGGCACATGCCAACCTCTCCATTCATCCGATGCGCGCGGCCGTCGATACAAAACGCGGTACGCAGATCCGCGTCTACTCGCACTCCACCCAGCCGCAGTACGTGCAGGCGCGCCTGCTGCGCATCACGAATCCGGCGCAGGCTGGTGAGGAAGAGATCGAAGTCGAGGCGGCCGATGCCGCGGTTGCCATCACGCCTGGAAAGTTCGCCCTCAGTGGTGGTGGCAATCGCCTGATCCGGGTCATCCCGCTGCAGACGGTCGAGAAAGAGGTGGCCTACCGCGTCTACTTCGAGAGCGTCAGGGGCCCGGATGGAACGCTTCTCGAAGGCGACGAGCAGGCGGCGCAGGCCAACGTCGGGGTCAGCCTGGTCTGGGGCGCGTTGGTGAACGTGTTGCCCACCAACGGCAGTGTGGATCTACAACTGCAGGGCGACATCCTGCGCAACGTGGGGACCTTGCGGGTCGGCATTACAGGGTTGGCTGAGTGCAACGCCAACGGTGCCTGTACGTCCCACGACTTTGCCAGGAGCCTGTACCCCGACGCGGCGCTGAAGCTGCCGTTCCAGCCTCAACCGGACAGCACCGTGCAGCTGCACTACCGCCTGTCCAAGGACGGCTACCGCGAACACACAACCACCCTGGCGCCGAGCGCCTGAACGTTCTGGCCCTGCGTCATGTGCAGGGCCTCACTTTCGATGTCCTGTTAAGGAGAGAGAGCATGAACCACATCTATCGTCGTATCTGGAGTGCCGCCAAGCGTTGCTGGGTGGTGGGCAGTGAGTTGACCCGTCGCACCAAGGGACGTGCGCGCGCGGCGGCACGCAGCTCATCAGGGGCGCTCGCATTGCTTTGCCTGGCGACGACGAGCGTGGCAGCCACTGAACACGGCGCGGCGCTGGAGGCAGAGGAACTGCAGCAGCGCTGGGCAGATTCCGAACTGTTCCACAACGCCTGGCAAATGATGCTGCCGATGGGGAACCCAGCCCGCTCCAATGTCGCGTCGTCTGGCGGAATGGCGCCCCAGGGCATCGTCTATCAGCTCGCCATGGTGAGTGACACCGTATACAGCGACCTGCGCATGATGGGTAACCGGACCATTGGCCTGGGCTCCCGAACCATCGTCGAAGGCAACCAGTCGGCAGCCTATGGCAACGGCATCCGCCTGTATGGCAACAACAGCGTCGCGATGGGGGACGCTGTAACCGTGGATGTCTCACACGGCACTGCCGTTGGCGCGCTCTCGCGGGCGTCAGGTGGTTATGGCGCCACCGCGTTTGGCAACGACGCGCATGCCAACGGCGGCAACAACATCGCGGTCGGCAGTGGTTCGCGCGCGAACACCGGCAGTGGCAAGGGCGCGATTGCGGTGGGGGCCGATGCCTTCGCCGGAACATCGGGCTATTCAGGTGCCATCGCGATGGGCAACCAGGCGCGTGCGTCCTACAACGCATTGGCCCTTGGTTATCAGGCCAGTGCGACCAGTTCAGGCGCGGTGGCGATCGGTGCAGGTTCGGTTGGCAATGAGTCCAACGCTGTCTCGGTGGGTAGCAGCAGCATCAAGCGACGCGTGGTGAACGTGCAGGATGCTCGATTGACCGGCTCCAGTTCCGATGCCGTCACCGGCAGTCAGCTGTACTGGGCCAAGCAGGACACCAGCAGGGCGCAGACTGCGGCAGACACGGCCAAGGCAAACGCAAGCACGGCGCAGAGCACGGCGAACACGGCCAAGAGCACGGCTGAGAACGCGATGTCCGCAGCCAACGCGGCAGGCTACCTGACCGCCAGTGGCTCGACCGTGACCTCCTCGCAGCGCGCCCAGGCATCGGGAACGGGTGCGCTTGCCTCAGGCCTGAACGCGCTTGCCAGTGGCTCGGGCGCGAGCGCGCATGGATACAACGCCAAGGCCAATGCAATCGGCTCGATTGCCATCGGCTCCGGCGCGAAGATCGAGGCGACCTCCTCCAACTACGGCATCGCGATCGGCGCATCGGCGAGCACCGGCCCGACCGCGTACCAGATTGCGATCGGCTACCAGGCATCTGCTGCAGGGGGGGCGAGCTCCATGGCGCTCGGTGCATCCACCAAGGCCAATCATTCGCGTTCGGTGGCTCTGGGTGTGCTTTCGGTTACTACCGCGAATGATCAGGTATCGATCGGTAGTGACTCTGTGAAGCGGACGATCAGCGGGATGAAGGATGGGGTGCTGAGCGCCACCAGTACCGAGGGCGTCACTGGCAAGCAGCTGTTTGACACCAATGTCCAGGTGGGCGAGGTGGACCGCACGGCGAAGGCGGCGCAGACGGCAGCCGATACGGCAAAGGATGAAGCCAGCAAGGCGTTGACCGCAACGACGGTACTGGGTGGCCTTGTGGGGCAAGTGTCTGCCACAGGCAATGTCCGCCTGGGTGAGAAGAACAGCGGCACGGTGCTGGATGTGCGCAATAGCGCGAATGCGAACCGTAAGCTGACCGGCGTGGCCGATGGCTTGGTCAGCGCCAGCAGCTACGAGGCCGTCAACGGTAGGCAGCTCAGTGCCACCAATGACAAGGTGACCACGGTGGAGGGCGTGGCCAGGTCTGCGGGCGAAGACGCTTCCGTGGCGAAGATGGATGCGGCCAATGCGTTGGACGCAACAGTGGCGCTGGGCGGGCTGGTAGCGCAGGTGTCCGCGTCTGGCAATATGCGCCTTGGTGAGAAGAACAGCGGTACGACGTTGGACGTGCGCAACAGCGCCAATGCCAACCGGAAGATCAGCGGGGTGGCGGATGGGCTGTTGAGCGCCAGCAGTGCCGAAGCTGTGTCTGGGAAGCAGCTGTATTCAACCAATTCGCGCGTCTCAGAACTTGAGGGCGTCGCGCAGTTCGTAAGTATCGGATCAGCCCCCTTCAGTGAGCGTGCACAAGCCGGTGTGGCAGGTGTCGCGGTCGGAAATTCTGCCAAGACAGGGCTGGATGGAGGAACCGCGATAGGCACGTTTGCGGAGGCGATGGCGAAGAACTCCACCTCAATTGGTCGTGGGGCAGCCGTTTCTGAGGATTCGGAGAATGGATTCGCAATGGGAGCAGGTGCCCAGGTCGGCGGAGGCGCTGGCGGTGCGTATGGAGGCGTGGCGATTGGTGCTAGTGCAAGCGTTGAAGGCGGAGCTCAGGGCTCGCTGGCACTTGGAAATGGCTCACTAGCAGACGAAGAAGGAGTTGCATCATTTGGCGGTGTTGGCATGCAGCGCCGCCTTGTAAACATCGCCCGAGGCACCGCCGACCACAATGCCACCACCGTCTCCCAGCTCAAGGACTCCCTCACCACCCTCGGTGGCGGCGCAGGCATGGATGCCAGCGGCAACATCATCGCTCCTACTTTTTCAGTGCAGAGCGGCACGCAGAACACCGTCGAGGATGCGCTGATGGCACTCGATGGCGCCGTCATCACTGCAGGCCGCCGCGCGGACAAGGTGGAAGGCCAGCTGAGTTTGATCTTTCAGGATTCACCTTCGGCTCGTGCCGACGGTGTGAACCAGATCTCGCTGAATGGCGTGAATGGCATGGTGCTGACCAATCTGGCTGACGGTCGAGTGGCGCCAGGAAGCCGTGATGCCGTAACGGGCAGTCAGTTGTACGCCGCCGAGCAGAAGATTTCGCAGAATCGGAATGATCTGGAGACGATGCGCAAGGAGCGAGAGGTGGGCGCGCAGACAATGCGTGGATTGGATGCGAGCGTCATCGACTACGGTGGTGCGCGTTTGACTGGCGTGGCCGGGGCGAGGCTGTCGGCTGATAGCTCGGATGTTGTGCGCGGTAGTCAGCTCTATGAGACCAACAGTCGGGTTTCGGCCATGGAAGGAATCAGCCAGTACGTTAGTGTGGGTACGGCTCCTGAGCATGGCAGTGCTCAGGCTGGTCCGGTTGGTCTCGCCATTGGAAACTTGGCAAAGACGGGCATTGAGGGTGGCACGGCAATTGGAACGTTCGCCGAGGCAATGGGCAAAAACTCAATTGCCATCGGACGGGCGTCCACTGTCTACCAAGGCTCAGAGTCCAGCTTTGCTGTCGGAACTGGAGCTGAGGTTGGTAGGGCCGGCGAGCCTGGTGCAATCGGAGCCATAGCGTTTGGTGCTGGTTCGAGAGTCGAACCCGGGGCCCATGGTTCTATAGCGCTCGGAACCAGCTCTTATGCAGCCGAGGCGGGGGTTGCGTCATTTGGCGGTGTTGGCATCAAGCGCCGCCTCGTAAACATCGCCAACGGTACCGCAAACCACAACGCCGCCACCGTCGGCCAGCTGCGCGGCGCACTGTCCGCACTCGGCAGCGAAGTCGATGCCAACGGCAACATCGTTGGCCCCAGCTTCAACGTGCAGGGCCAGTCCCAATCCACCCTCAACGGCGCATTGGAAGCGCTCGATGGCGCAGTCGTCAGCACCACCTCGCGCGTAAACCACGTCGAATCCCAGCTCCGTTCCGTGTTCCAGGACACCCCCTCGGTCCGCGCAGACGGCACCTACCAGCTCACCCTGGCCGGCGAGAACGGTATGGTCATCTCCAACGTGGCCAACGGTCTGATCGCGGCCGGCAGCCGCGATGCGGTCAATGGCGGCCAGCTGCATTCGATGCAGCAGCAGCTCAATGGCCGCATGGATGGGCTGGAGCAGCGCATCGACGGTCAACCGCAGTCCCGCGCCATCGCGGCAGTGTCCACGGCTTCGCCATCCACCGAAGAGATCGCGCCGACGCCGGAGACCGGCGGCTCGCCGCAGGTCGCCTCGGCCGGCGAAGGCGACAAGCCGGCCCCGCAGCCAAAGTCGAAGCAGGACGACACGCCCAAGCCACAGGTCGACACCGCCGATCTGGAAAAGATGCTGGCGCGTGCCAACGAGTACACCGATGGTGCGATCAGCACCTTCGAACGTCGCCTGGACAAGATGGACAAGCGCTTCAACCGCATGGCGGCAATGAGCAGCGCGCAGAGTGCGATGGCGATGAACACCGCCGGTCTGGCCACCTACAACCGCCTGGGTGCGGGCGTGGGTTACAGCGAGGGTGAGTCGGCGATGGCAGTGGGCTACCAGCGCGTGCTCAACGAGAAGGGCTCGGCCACTTTCAGTCTCAATGGTGCGTTCACCAACAGTGGCGAACGCAGCATGGGCGTCGGCGTGGGCATCGGCTGGTAAGCGATGACGCTCCGGCGTGACGCGCGTATTCCGCCCCGCCGCGCCGGGGCCCTTGCCGAGGAAATGGCCATGTACCGTTGGGTAAGCCGATTCATCAGCTATCGCACGTTCTATCTGTGGCGGGCGCGGTATTACTACTACACCCGCAACCTGGATCGCTGGGTGCTGTTCACCCTGCTGTGCCTGTCAGGCATCGTGCTGGTGCTCTGGTACCACTGGCGGTTGACGAGCGTGCCGCCGCCGCGGGTGCATCCAGAGGCGGCCGCGCTGCGCGTGGAGAACATCACCCAGGAAGCGATCCATCGCATCGTGCTGGTCCGCCATGGTGGCCCGACGCCGGGCGAGCCGTTCACCACGCCGGAAGACGTCCGCGCCGGTACGCTGCGCACGCTGCGGGTGCGGCAGTTGCTGGACAGTGCGATGGTGTGGCAGCTGAAAGCCCATATGCTGGCCGACATGGCGGCGTACATCGATGCCACGGACAGCTGCTTCCCCTTCCCGTGCTGGCTGGTCAGCCATCGGCTGGAGCTCATGCGTGCGGCGGAGGCGGAGAACGCGGCCATCAACCGCGCGCTCGAGCCGGTGCTGGAGATCCCGTTGGACAGGATGCCCAACCTCGACGGCGGCGAGCGTGCGCGTCTGCAGACGGCATGGTCGGATCCGTTCGGCGATGTCTACAACCAGACCTGGCTGCTGGGGGACCTGCAGAACATGCACGCGCGCATGATGGTGGCGTACCCGCAGCGCGCGGGTGCGCCGTGGCTGGCGCGCCTGCTGTCCGGCGACGCGGAGGAACCGTACCGGGGCTGGTAGACCGGCAGGGCGTGTGCAGCGCCGGGCCATGCCCGGCCGCGCTTGGGTCAGACATCCGGAGGGCTGAGGCACCGTGCGGACCAACGGTCCGCACCCTCCAGAACCGGCGCAGCCGTTACCCGCCGATGTACGCGGTGATCTCCGCCTCGGCCAGCATCTGCCGCAGCTGCGATACCGACGCACGCCGCATTGGCTTCTCGTCCACCGGCGACAGCGGCGCCTGTCGCAGCGCGTCGTAGGGCAGCACCGCCAGGTCGAAGGTCAGCTCCTCGGCACTGAACACCCACACCGGCACGTCCAGGCTCCGTTCGCGGTCCATCCGCAGCCGGCGCGTCCGCGATTCGGCGGGGATGCCGTGCTCGTCGAGGAAGCGGTGCACGGCTTCCGGGTCGTCGCTGTGCAGGTGCAGCTGCACGGGACTGTTGGCGTCGGCGGTGCCATCCAGCACCGGGCCAGCCAGGCGCGGCGCGAACCCGTGCAGGAACTCCAGCGCCCGCATCGCGGCCTCGCGGCGACGCTGCAGTTCGTTGCCGTGCTGGGGGCCGGCGAACAGCCGCTGGTATTCGCGCAGGGCGTCTTCGATCTCGGTGTTGCGGGGCAGGGAGGCATCGTCGTGGATGCCGAGCCGGCTGGCGGCCTTCAACTTGGCCTGGTGGTAGTCGCGGATGCCGCCTTCGGCCATCAGGCGGGCGGCTTCGTGGGCGAGGCGGTGGCGCCGCTCGCGGGTCTGGCTGGCAGCATGCTGACGGGCGCGATGCATGCGATGACTCCTGTTGCGACCTGACGACAGACTAGCGCACGGATGTGACATCCGCGTGGGTATGGCGGATGCAACCGCTCTGGTAGGTGCCGACCTTGGTCGGCACGGGGCGCCAACCAAGGTTGGCCTCTACCGGAGCAGCATCGGTGCCAACTTACCGTTGGCACCCACCAAACCGTTACTCAGAAGATATCGAACGCGGCGGCGTCGGCCTGCGGCGTATTGAGGTTCAGGTCGTAGTCGGTCAGACGGTCCATGTCTTCCACCTTCACCCACTCGGTCGCGCCGTTGAGGGTGGCCTGGACCATGCCGCTGGGCGGCTCGTTCTGCGCGATCGGGGTGTCCTTCAGCGCGGTGCGCATGTAGTCGATCCAGATCGGCAGGGCCGCCTTGCCGCCGTACTCGCGGTAGCCCAGCGAGCGGAAGTCGTCGCGGCCCACCCACACGGTGGTCACGTACGGGCCGCCGAAGCCGGAGAACCAGGCGTCGCGGTGGTCGTTGGTGGAGCCGGTCTTGCCGCCCACGTCCTCGCGGCCGAGCACCTTGGCCTGCACGCCGGTGCCGCGCTGGACCACGTCGCGCATCATCGACACCAGCTGGTAGGCGGTACGGGCGTCGATCGCGCGCGGGGCGGTACGGGCATCGGGGTTGGCCGGCGCGGCCGGGGTTTCGGTCTTGGCTTCGGCCTTGGCCGCAGCGGCCGGGTCCACCTTCGGGGCCGGGGCGCCGAAGTTGAAGCCGTCCACCACCTGGTTGACCGGCTGGTCGCTGCTGCCGGCGCAGTCGCGGCAGGCCAGCGCCGGGTTTTCCTTGAACACCAGGTTGCCGTCGCGGTCATTGACCTGGTCGATCAGCCAGGTATCCACGCGCGAGCCGCCATTGGCGAACACCGCGTAGCCACGGGCCACCGACAGCGGGGTCAGCGAGGCGGTACCCAGCGACATCGACAGGTTCGGCGGCAGCTCCGATTCGGCAAAGCCAAACTCGCTGATGTACTTGCGCGCGTAGTCCACGCCCATGCCGTCGAGCAGGCGCACCGAAACCAGGTTGCGCGACTGCACCAGCGCCTCGCGCAGGCGCATCGGGCCGCGGAAGCCGCCGCCGTCGTTCTGCGGGGCCCAGGTCTTGCCGCGGCGGTCGCGGAACACGACGGGGGCGTCGAGCACGATCGAGGCCGGGTTGTAGCCCTTGTCGAAGGCGGCCGCGTACACGAACGGCTTGAAGCTCGAACCCGGCTGGCGGCGCGCCTGGGTGGCGCGGTTGAACTTGTTGCCGGAGAAGCTGAATCCGCCCACCAGCGCTTTCAGCGCACCGCTGTGGGCATCCAGCGAGACCAGCGCGGACTGGCCGCGCGGGATCTGGTCCAGCAGCCACTCGCCCTCCTTGGCCCCGGCGCGCACGCGCACGATGTCACCGCGCTGCACCAGCTTGCCCGGGGTCTTGTTGGTCCACTTGGCGGCACCGGCCGGCAGCACGATCTCGGTGCGGTTGGCTAGCACCACCGTAGCGCTGCCATCGGCGCCGGTACTGGCGACGATCGCCGGCAGCAGGCCGGCCTGGCCGTACATGCCGCGCAGGTGCTCGGCCAGGGCGGCGGCATCGTCGCCGGCGCCCAGCTGCACCTGCTTTTCCACGCCGTGCCAGCCGTGGCGGTGGTCATACAGCAGCAGGCCATCGCGCACGGCCAGGTTGGCCGCGGTCTGCAGGGTGGAATCGATCGTGGTGGTGACGTGGTAACCCTTGTTGACCACGTCGCCGCCGAAGCGGGCGATCATCTCCTGGCGCACCAGCTCGGCCACGTACGGGGCATCGACCTGCACCGGCGGCTCATGCGCGGTGGCGTGCATCGGCACGGCCTTAGCCGCATCGGCCTCGGCCTGGCTGACGAACTTCAGGTCGGCCATGCGCTGCAGCACGTAGTTGTCACGGCGCTGGCGGGCACGTTCCGGGTTGGAGATCGGATTGCCCGACGAGGGGAACTTGGGGATGCCGGCCAGCGAGGCCATCTCGTCCAGGTCCAGCTCGTTGAGCTTCTTGCCGTAGTAGAACTCGGCGGCGGCGGCCACGCCGTAGGCGCGGTTGCCGAAGAAACTCTTGTTCAGGTACAGCTCGAAGATCTCGTCCTTGCTCAGCTCGGACTCGATCTTGCGCGCCAGCAGGATCTCGGCCAGCTTGCGGGTGTAGCTGTACTCGGAACTGAGGAAGAACTGGCGGGCAACCTGCTGGGTGATGGTGGACCCGCCCGGCACGCGCTTGTCGTTGGTGGTGGCCAGCAGCCATACCGCGCGGCCGATGCCCATGTAGTCCACGCCGCCGTGCTCGTAGAAGCGGGCGTCCTCGGTGGCCAGGAAGGCCTGCTTCAGCTTCTCCGGCACGTCCTTCATGGTGATCGGGGTACGCCGGGTCTCGCCGAACACCGCCATCAGCTTGCCGTCGGCAGCATAGACGTACATCGGCTCCTGCATTTCCACGTCGCGCAGGGTCTGCACGTCGGGAAGCTTGGAGGAAACGGCATAGTACAGACCGCCCACGGCGGCCGCGCCGATCAGCGCCAGGACCAGGACAATCAGGAAGATCCAGCGCAGCCAGCGGCGGAGTCGAGTCATCGGGTTCAGATTCCGATTGCGAATTTCGTGGTCGCAGAGTATAGATTACGCAAGGTGGCGGCTGGGGTCGGCACCGGGGAGCGCAAGGGGAACAGTCAGGGGCTGCATGGTGAATCCGTGAAGGAATTCACAGCAGGGCCGTTGCCATTTGCTAAGAATACGTTATTAATGCTTGGGCGCAGGTCTTGCGTCCAAGTGCCCGTCGGCAGGGGAGAAACCGTGGGGCTCATCCCAAAAAGTCAGTCGCCGCTCGTAGGCGTCGACATCAGTTCGACTGCGGTAAAGCTTTTGCAGCTGTCCCGCAGCGGCAATCGTTTCCGCGTGGAACATTACGCTGTGGAACCTCTTCCGCCGAATGCGGTGGTGGAGAAGAACATCGTCGAAGTAGAGGCCGTGGGTGAGGCCATCCGCCGGGCGATGAACCGTTCAGGCAGCAAGGCCAAGCTGGCCGCTGCCGCCGTCGCGGGGTCGGCGGTGATCACCAAGGTGATCCCGATGCCGGCCGACCTCGACGAAAACGACATGGAAGCCCAGATCGAGCTGGAAGCGGTCAACTACATTCCCTATCCGATCGAGGAAGTGAACCTGGACTTCGAGGTGATCGGGTCGATCCCGAACAACCCGGAGATGGTCCAGGTGCTGCTGGCGGCCTCGCGTTCGGAGAATGTCGAGCTGCGCCAGTCCGCGCTGGAACTGGGCGGACTGCAGGCCAAGGTGATGGACGTGGAGGCCTTCGCGGTCGAGAACGCCTACGCCCTGGTCGCCAGCGAACTGCCGGTGTCCATCGACGGCGTGGTCGCGCTGGTCGACATCGGCGCCACCATGACCACCCTCAATGTCCTGCGCGGCGGCCGTAGCCTCTACAGCCGCGAGCAGGTGTTCGGTGGCAAGCAGCTGACCGACGAGATCATGCGCCGCTACGGGCTGAGCTACGAGGAAGCCGGGCTGGCCAAGCGCCAGGGCGGCCTGCCGGAAAGCTACGAGATGGAAGTGCTGGAGCCGTTCAAGGAAGCCACGGTCCAGCAGATCAGCCGCCTGCTGCAGTTCTTCTATGCAGGCAGCGAATTCAACCGCGTCGATCACATCGTGCTGGCCGGCGGCTGCGCCGTGCTCGGTGGCCTGCCGGAGATGGTCGAGGAACAGCTGGGCGTGCCGACCGTGGTCGCCAACCCGCTGGCGCAGATGACCCTGGGGCCGAAGGTGAACGCCCATGCGTTGGCCCAGGATGCCCCCGCGCTGATGATCGCGACCGGTCTGGCGCTGAGGAGCTTCGACTGATGGCACGCATCAATCTATTGCCCTGGCGCGCCGAGCGGCGCAAGCAACGCCAGCGCGAGTTCTACGCGATGCTGGGCATGGCCGCCGTCGGTGGCCTGCTGCTGTCGCTGATGATCTGGTTCTACTACGACCGTCAGGTGAGCGGCCAGATGGACCGCAATGCCTATCTGGAAGCCGAGATCGAGAAGGTCAAGGAACAGAACAAGGAGATCGACCGCCTCGACGCGCAGAAGGAACGCCTGCTGGCGCGCAAGAAGGTGATCGAGGAGCTGCAGGCCAAGCGCTCGCAGATGGTCCACCTGTTCGACGCGCTGGTGCGCACCATTCCCGATGGCGTGGTGCTGACCGCGCTGAAGCAGGAAGGTGACGTGCTGACGCTGGAAGGCCGCACCCAGTCCAACGCCCGCGTTTCGGCCTACATGCGCAACCTGGAGACCTCCGGCTGGATGACCAATCCGGAGCTGTCGATCATCGAAGCGCGTGACCCGGAGAAGGACAAGGACGGCAAGGCCGGCCCGCTGGCCGACATCAAGGCGCTGCCATACGTGTTCGTGGTCAAGGTGAAACTGCCGGCACAGAGCGAAGAGGTGTCGGCGACGCCGGGCCTGAACGCCGATGGCTCGGTGGCGACGGCGGCCCCGGCACCGGTGGCACCGCTGGCGGCAGGCCCGGATGCCGCAACGCCTGCGGCACCGGCGGCGGGACAGCCGGCAGCACCTGCTGCGCCCGCTGCACCGTCGGCCGCTCCGGCCAAGCCGAACCCGCCGGCCGCTCCGGCCCCGGCACCTGCCCCGAAGCCTGAGGGCAGCCGCCTGGCGCAGCCGCCGCAGGCCTTCAATGCGCTGCTGCAGGGGGATCGCGTATGAGCCAGAAGATCGACATCAAGAACCTGGATTTCAATGACATCGGCAACTGGCCGCAGAAGGCCAAGATCGTCTTCTGCTCGTTGCTGGCGCTGGTCATCATGTTCGTGGCGTGGATGCTGCTGATCAGCGGCAAGCGTGAGGAGCTGGCCGGCCTGGAATCGAAGGAAGTCGAGCTGCGCGCCGAATTCACCAAGCAGCAGGAGCGCGCGGTGAACCTGGGGCCGCTGAAGCAGCAGCTGGCGCAGATGGAGCAGGTCCTGCAGCAGATGCTGCGGCAGCTGCCGAGCAAGACCGAAATGCCCGACCTGATCATCGACATCTCGCAGACCGCGCTGTCCAGCGGCCTGACCAACGAGCTGTTCGAGCCGGAACAGGAGCAGATCAAGGAGTTCTACGCCGAGAAGCCGATCAAGCTGCGCATGGTGGGCAGTTACCACCAGTTCGGCGCGTTCGTCAGCGGCGTGGCCTCGCTGCCGCGGGTGGTGATCCTGACCATGCACGACATCAACCTCAAGCCCAAGGAAAAGACCGGCGGCAACGTCCGCAGCGGTGCACTGGAACTGTCCGGTACGGTCAAGACCTATCGCTACCTGGACGAAACCGAAGTGCAGGCGCAGCAGACGGCCGACGCTGGCAAGGAGGGCAAGAAGTGATGCGCGCGCAGACCGTACGTGGTGCGATGGTGCTGGCCGTGCTGCTGCTGGCCGGTTGTGGCCGTGGCGTGACCAGCACGCCCGGCGATGCACCGAACCTTGAAAAGTGGGTGGAAGGCGAGCGTGCGCGACCGGCGCAACCGCTGGAGCCGCTGCCGGTGATGCAGCAGTTCGAGACCTTCGAATACTCCGCGCAGGGCATGCGCGATCCGTTCACCGATGCCTGGACCAATCCGCAGCAGGGGAATGGCGGATTGCGGCCGGACCCAAACCGACGCAAGGAGCCGCTGGAAGGCTTCCCGCTGGATGCGCTGGACATGGTCGGTACCATCGGTACCGGCGCAGGTACCGTGGCGCTGGTGATGGGGCCGGACAAGGTCACCTACCGGGTTCGCCCGGGCGGTTACCTGGGGCAGAGCGACGGGCGGGTCACGGCGGTCTTCGAAGACCGCGTGGAGCTGATCGAACTGGTGCCGGATGGCGCGGGTGGCTGGCTGGAACGGCCGGCAACGCTCTCGCTCGAAGATCAATGATCGTTTACTGGGGATAGCACGATGACCTTTCACCAAGCCAAGGGGCTGCGTCCCATCCGGCGCTCTACCTTGAACCGTGTCAGCGCGCTGGGAGTCGCGCTGATGCTGGCCTGCGCTCCGGCGCTGGCCGCCGCACCGGCGGAAAAGCCGGCCGGCACCACCGTGGCACCGGCCGCTGCGCCGGCCGGCCTGTCGGTGGCCAAGATCGATTTCAAGCGTGGCGATGATGGCGCCGGGCGCCTGATCGTGCAGTTCGACGGGCAGGGCGCGATCCCTGACCTGCGCACGCAGGGCAACAGCGTGGTGGTCGACGTCGGCAATGCCCGGCTGCCGGCCAACCTGCAGAAGCCGATGAACGTCACCGACTTCGCCACGCCGGTGCAGCGCATCGACGCCAAGCCGTCGGGCGCCGGCACCCAGCTGGTGCTGAGCACCGGCGGCGCGGTGGAGTCGCTGGCCTACCAGAGCGGCAACGAATACGTGGTCGAGATCAGCCCGCGCCAGGCCCAGGCCGCCGTGGGTGCGGTCACCGCCGGCAGCGTTACCCAGGCGGCCAAGGCCGTCGGCCAGCGCGGCTTCACCGGCAAGCCGGTGACCTTCAACTTCCAGGACGTGCCGGTGCGCACCGTGCTGCAGTTGATCGCCGAGGAGTCCAACCTGAACGTGGTGGCGTCCGACTCGGTGCAGGGCAACGTGACCCTGCGCCTGGTCAATGTGCCGTGGGACCAGGCGCTGGACATCGTCCTGCGCGCCAAGGGCCTGGACAAGCGTCGCGACGGCAGCGTGATCTGGGTGGCGCCGCAGGCCGAACTGGCCAAGTTCGAGCAGGAAAAGGAAGACGCGCGCATCGCCATCGAGAACCGCGAAGACCTGCAGACCGACTACATCCAGATCAACTACCACAGCGCCACGCAGATCTTCAAAGCGCTGACCGAGGCCAAGGGCATCGGTGGTAGCGGCGGTGGTGGCAGTGGCGGTGGTGCGGGCAGCACGTCGCAGGAAGACAGTGGCTTCCTGTCCTCGCGTGGTCGCATCGTGGCCGACGAGCGCACCAACACGCTGATGATCAGCGACATCCCGAAGAAGATCGCGCGCATGCGCGAGCTGATCAACGTGATCGACCGCCCGGTTGACCAGGTGCTGATCGAAAGCCGCATCGTCATCGCGACCGACACCTTCGCCCGCGAGCTGGGCGCCAAGTTCGGTGTCAGCGGCAGCCGCGACAACGTGTACTTCAGTGGCAGCCTGGATGCCAATGCCGAGACCCGCAAGTCGCAGGTCGCAACCGACCTGGCCAACGCCAAGGCCGAGCGCGACTGGGAAGCCGGTGGCCGGGTCGGCCCGCCGCCGGTGAAGTCCGGCTCGGCGATCACCCGTGGCCTGAACTGGAACCTGCCGGTGGCGGCCGCCAGCAACCCGGGTTCGCTGGCGCTGTCGATCCTCAATGCCGGTTACCTGCTGGACGTGGAGCTGTCGGCCATGCAGCAGGAGTCGCGAGGCGAGGTGATCTCCAACCCGCGCGTGGTCACTACCAACCAGCGCGAAGCGATGATCAAGCAGGGCAAGGAAATCGGCTACGTCACCATCAGTGGCGGTACCGCAGGCGGCGTCGCAACGCCGAACGTGCAGTTCAAGGAAGTGGTGCTGGAGCTGAAGGTCACCCCGACCATCACCAACGACAACCGCGTGTTCCTCAACATGCAGGTGAAGAAGGACGAAGTCGACCAGCTGATCCAGCTGGAAGGCTACGGCACCGTGCCGTCGATCAACCGCCGCGAAGTCAACACCGCGGTACTGGTCGAGGATGGGCAAACCGTGGTGATCGGTGGCGTCTACGAGTTCACCGATCGCAACAGCATCAGCAAGGTGCCGTTCCTGGGCGACGTGCCGTTCCTGGGCAACCTGTTCAAGAAGCGCGGCCGCAACAAGGACAAGGCCGAACTGCTGGTGTTCGTCACCCCGAAGGTGCTGCGCGTGGCCAAGCAGAACTGAGCCCGCGCCTCCCGCGAAACGATGAAGGGCCGCCATGCGCGGCCCTTCTTCGTTTCCACAAGTAGATCCACGCCATGCGTGGATGGGCCGTTCAGCCGTTCTTGATGCCAATCGCAAGGCACCCTGCGATGATGTCGGGAACCCGTGCCGTCCTGCGCCGGTCAAAGGCCCCCATGAACCTGCCACCGCCGATGCCCGAAACCGTCCTGCCGCCGCCCGCGCCGGCCATCTCCCGCCTGCATGCGGCATTCACCCGGTTGCGCGATGCGCTGTCGGCCGAGATCGTCGGCCAGGCAGCTTTGGTGGAACGTCTGCTGATTGCGCTGCTGGCCGACGGCCACCTGCTGGTGGAGGGCGCGCCCGGCCTGGCCAAGACCACGGCGATCCGTGCGCTGGCCTCGCGCCTGGACGCTGATTTCGCCCGCGTGCAGTTCACGCCCGACCTGCTGCCGGCCGACCTCACCGGCACCGAGATCTGGCGCCCGCAGGAAGGCCGTTTCGAGTTCGTGCCCGGCCCGATCTTCCACCCGATCCTGCTGGCCGATGAAATCAACCGCGCGCCAGCCAAGGTGCAGTCGGCGCTGCTGGAAGCCATGGGCGAGCGCCAGGTCACCGTCGGTCGCCACGCCTATGCGCTGCCGCCCCTGTTCCTGGTGATGGCCACGCAGAACCCGATCGAGCAGGAAGGCACCTTCCCGTTGCCGGAGGCGCAGCTGGATCGCTTCCTGATGCACGTGCGCATCGGCTACCCGGACCAGGCGGCCGAATCGGAAATCCTGCGGCTGGCCCGAGAGCGTGCGCGTGGCGCATTGGGCGAGGCCGCGCCGGCGCCGGACAAGATGCCGATGCAGGACGTATTCGATGCCCGCCGTGAAGTGCTGGACCTGCACATGGCGCCGGCGCTGGAGCGTTACCTGGTCGAACTGGTGCTGGCCTCGCGCGATCCGTCGCGCTACGACGCCGGCCTGGGCCGCCGCATCGCCTGGGGCGCAAGCCCGCGCGGTTCCATCGCGCTGGAGCGCTGTGCCCGTGCACGTGCCTGGCTGGCCGGTCGCGACTTCGTCACCCCCGATGATGTGCGTGCGGTCGCGGCCGACGTGCTGCGCCATCGCGTGCTGCCCAGCTATGAAGCCACCGCCGAAGGCTGGGACGGCGAGCGCCTGGTGCAGGAGCTGCTGGCCCGGGTGCCGGCACCCTGAGCCTGCGCATGACCGATCGATCCCCGGAACAGGTGCCGTCGTCCGTCGAAGGTGACGGCCTGCGCCCGCAGCTGGCCGAGCTGGTCGCACTGCGGCGCCTGGCCCAGCGCCCGCCACCGCCGCGCCGCGGACGCACCGGCAACGCCGGCCAGGCGCCATCGCCGCTGCGCGGACGTGGCATGGAATACGCCGAGTCGCGCGAGTACGTGGCCGGTGACGACGCGCGTCACATCGACTGGCGGGTGACCGCGCGTACTGGCCGCGCCCACACCAAGCTGTTCCAGGCCGAGCGCGAGCGGGTCAGCCTGATCGTGGCCGACACCTCGCCTGCGCTGTACTTCGGTACCCGCGTGCGTTTCAAGTCGGTGCAGGCCGCCCGCGCCGGTGCCGTCGCGGCGTGGTCGGCGCAGCGCCGTGGCGACCGCGTGGGTGCGCTGCGCGGCAGCGATCGCGAAGCGCCGATCGCCCCCGCAGGCGGGCCACGCGGCGTGCTGCGCGTGCTCGATGCGCTCAGCCGCTGGTATGCACAGCCGCCGTCGGACGATCTGGGCCTGGAGCGCGCGCTGGACCATGCCGCCCGCGTGCTGCGCCCGGGGGCCCGCATGTTGGTGCTGGCCGACCCGCAGCAGGCCATCCGCATTGCGCCGGCGCGCTGGAGCGCGCTGGCCCAGCATCACGATCTCAGCCTGGTGCTGCTGGTCGATCCGTTGGAACTGCAACCGCCCTCGGCGGCGCTGCAGTTCCAGACCGCACAGCAGCGCGTCGGCCTCGATCTGCGTCGCAGCGAGGTGCAGGCGCACTGGCAGGCGCATTTCGTTGAGCCGCTGCAGGAACTGCGCCGCCAGCTCGGCGCGCGCCGGGTCGACGTGCAGGTGCTGTCCACCGATGCGCCCAGCGACGCTTGGCTTGCGCCGTCACCGACCGAGGTACCGGCATGAGTGCCAGCCTGCCGCTGCGTGATGTGCAGCTGCCACCGGCGCCTTCCTGGTGGCCGCCCGCCCCCGGTTACCTGATGATCGGCGCGGCGGTCGTGCTGGTGCTGCTGGTGATCGCCGTGCTGGTGTGGCGGCGTCGCCGCCGTCGCCAGCGCTGGCTGCAGCTGTTCGACCAGGAACTGGCCACCGCCCCGGATGCCACCGCCGAACTGGCGGCGATCGCAGGACTGCTGCGCCGTGCCGCCCGCCATGCTCGGCCGGGCAGCGAATCGCTGCGCGATGACGCCTGGTGGCAACGCCTGGATCCGCAGCGCACGTTGCCTGAAGACCGCCGCAGCCTGTTGGCTGAAGGCGCTTATCGTCCGCGGGTCGACAGCAACGACGTGGCGGCCGTACGCAGCTGGGCGCGCGAGCGCTATTTGGCGATGCTGCTGGAGCGCCGCCGATGAACCTGTGGGTGAGCTACTGGCCATGGCCGGACCTGCAGCTGGCGTGGCCGCTGGCGCTGTTGGCGCTGCCGTTGCCGCTGCTGATGCGCGGGTGGAGGCGTCGTGCAGCGCCGGGCGCCGCACTGCGCGTGCCCTATGCCGCCGCCGAGCTGGAAGCGCTGTCGGCGGGTGGCCGCGTCGACGTGTCGTGGTTGCGCACACTGCTGCTGTGGCTGGGGTGGTGCGCACTGTGCATCGCGCTGGCACGACCGCAACAGCTCGGCGAAGCCATCACGCCCCCGCAGCAGGGGCGACAGATGATGCTGGCGATGGACGTGTCCGGCAGCATGGGCGAGGGCGACATGGTGCTGGGCGGCCAGGCGGTCGATCGTCTTACCGCAGCCAAAGCGGTGCTTGCCGACTTCCTTGATCGTCGCGCGGGTGACCGCGTCGGCCTTCTGATCTTCGGTGATCGCGCGTACACGCTCACGCCGCTTACTGCCGACCTGGCCAGCGTGCGTGACCAGCTGCGCGACAGCGTGGTCGGCCTGGCCGGGCGCGAGACCGCCATCGGCGATGCCATCGGCCTTGCGGTCAAGCGCCTGCGCAGCCAGCCGGAGGGGCAGCGCGTGCTGATCCTGTTGACCGATGGTGTCAGCAATGCCGGTGTGCTGGAGCCGCTGCGCGCGGCGGAAGTCGCGCGCGCCGAGGGCGTGCGCATCCACACGGTCGCGTTTGGCGGCGATGGCAGCATGCGTCTGTTCGGCATTCCCATTTCCACCGACCAGGATCCGGTCGACGAGGCCACCCTGAAGAAGATCGCCAGCATGACCGGCGGCCAGTTCTTCCGCGCGCGTGACACCGCGCAGCTGGCCGGGATCTACGCAGAGCTCGATCGCTTGGAGCCGGTCGCCGCGAAGGGGCCGAGCCTGCGCCCGCGCGAAGAACGCTATGCCTGGCCGTTGGGGCTGGCGTTGCTGCTGGGCGCACTGGCCTGGCTGTGGCCGGAGCGTCGCCGATGATCGCGTTTGCTTCGAATCTCCCCGACTGGAACGTGCTGCACTTCCTGCGGCCCGAGTGGCTATGGGCGCTGCTGGCGCTGCCGCTGATCCTCGCGCTGGCGCTGTACCGGCAACGGCGCAGTGATGCGTGGCGGCAGGCCGTGGACGCGCACCTGTTGCCACATCTGCTGGCCGCGGGTGCCAAGCGTCGAGTGCGCCTGCCCTGGGCGCTGCTGCTGGGCTGGACACTGGCATCGCTTGCGATGGCCGGGCCGAGCTGGCGGCAGCAGGCGCAGCCGATGTTCCAGGCCAGTGCGCCGCTGCTGGTGGTGCTGGACCTGTCCAGCCGGATCAGCGCAACCGATCTTCCGCCGTCGCGCCTGCTGCAGGCGCGGGCGAAACTGGGCGAGCTGCTGCGCGCGCGCCAGGGCGGACAGGTGGGGCTGGTGGTGTACGCCGATGATGCCTACACCGTGGCCCCGCTCACCGACGACGGCAGCAACGTCGCGCTGTATCTGGATGCGTTGTCACCGGACGTGATGCCACGCGATGGCCAGCGTGCCGACCGTGGCATCGACTGGGCAACACGGTTGATGCGGCAGATCGGCGCGTTGCAGGGGCAGATTCTGCTGGTCAGCGATCAGGCGGATGGTGAAGCTGCACTGGCCGCGGCGCAGGCGCGCAGCCTGGGCCTGCAGGTGTCGGTGCTGGGCCTGGGTACGCCGGCTGGTGCGGCCTACCGCGATGGCAGCGGGCAGATCCGCCAGGCGTCCCTGGACGAGGCCAGCCTGCGTGCGGTGGCCACCGCAGGTGGCGGCCGCTATGCACGCATCTCTGCCGATGACAGCGACCTGCGCGCGCTCGGCGTGCTTGACGCGCGCGACGGCACGGCGGCGCAGCGGCCGGGCGAAGGCAAACAGTGGCTTGACGAGGGCTTCTGGCTGCTGCCGCCGGTGATGCTGCTGGCATTGCTGGCCTTCCGTCGTCGCGCGGTGCTGGCCGCGGTGCTCGCGGTCGGCCTGCTGCCGTGGATGAATGGCGCACAGGCGCAGGTGCCTGCGACGCACGCTTCGCCGGCCGCGCAGGGCACGCTGTGGAAGCGTAGCGACCAGGTGCAGCATCAGCGCCTGGCCGAGGGGGTTCAGGCGTACCGCAAGGGCGACTTCGCCACGGCACGCAGGCAATTCGAAGGCATCGACAGCGATGCCGGGTGGTACAACCTGGCCAACACGCTGGCACGCGAAGGCAACTACGACGAAGCGATCGCCGCCTACGACCGCGCACTGGCGCTGCATCCGGGCATGGCCGATGCAGTGGCCAACCGCGCCGTGGTCGATGCTGCACGCAAGCGCAGGCAATCCGGTGGCGGCCAGGGCCAGGATCAGCAGACGCCGCCGCAGAAACAACAGGACCGTTCCCAGGGCAAGCAGAATCCGCAGGGACAGCAGCCGCAGCAGGGGCAGAAGGACCCGGGGCAGGGCCAGCCACAGCCAGGGCAGCAGGGCCAGCCCGGGCAGGAGTCTGACAAGGCGCAGTCGAGCCCGCAGCTCGGCCAGCGGGGCCGCGATGGCCAGCAGGCACCGCCGCAGGTGGAAGATGCCAAGGCACAGGCGCAGGCCGATGAACAGCAGCGCCAGCGCATGCAGCAGGCGATGCAGCAGGCACGCGAGGGTGAGGCCGGCAAGGACGGCAAACCGGTACCGGGCAGTGAGGGCCGCACGCCACGCCAGCGCGAGGAGCAACAGGCGGTGGAAGCGTGGATGCGGCGCGTGCCGGATGACCCGGGCGCCCTGCTGCGGGCCAAGTTCCAGCTGGAAAACGAACGCAGGAAGAGGGAAGGGCGATGACGCGGTCGACGAACATGCACCGGCGCTGGCCGAGGTCGCTGTTGGCAGTGCTGCTGCTGTGGCTGCCGCTGCTGGCGTGGGCGCAGCCGCGTGCCTGGCTCGACCGCGACCGTATCGCAATGGGTGACACGGTCACCCTCAATGTCGAGAGCGACCAGGGTGCGCCTGACTTCACCCCGTTGCGCACCGACTTCGACTTGAGCGGGCAGACCAGCAGCCGCCAGGTGGAGTGGAGCAATGGCAGCATGCAGCAGCGCAACCTGTATGGCGTGGCACTGACGCCACGGCGCAGCGGTGCGCTGGTGGTGCCGGGCCTGCAGGTGGGGAGCACGCGGACTGCGCCGTTGACCCTGCAGGTGGATGCGGCTGCCGTGGCCGGTCCGGACAGCAATGCGATGGCCTTCATCGAAACCGTGGTCGACGACCCGACGCCGTACGTGCAGCAGAGCGTGGGTGTCGTGGTACGGCTGTATTTCGCCTCGCAGCTGGCCTCCGGCGAGCTGGTGCTGGACACCCCGGCGGGCGCGTCATTGCAGCGCGTGGGCGATGACCGCACCGATGTGCGCCAGGTCAATGGCCGCCGCTACAACGTGGTCGAACGGCGTTTCCTGCTGATCCCCGAGCGCAGTGGCGCCTTGCGGCTGGCCGGTGCGCGCTTCAGTGGGCGCAGCGCCGGTGGCTTCTTCGATGACTTCTTCGGCGGCGGCGACGGGCGCATGAATGCTACCGGCGCCGACCGCACCCTGCAGGTGCAGGCCCAGCCGGCACAGGCGCCGCAGCCGTGGCTGCCGCTGCAGAGCCTGCAGCTGCGCTACACCAGTGCGCCGACCCAGGCCCGCACCGGCGAAGCGGCCAACGTGGTCGTCGAGGCGGTGGCCGAAGGCGCGACCCGTGCACAGTTCACCGACCTGCCGGTGCCCGATGTCGGCAACGCCGCGCAGGTGTTCGCGGAACCCGCGCAGTACGAAGAGACGTTCAACGGCAGTACGCCGCGGCTGAAGATCACCCGCCGCTATTCGATCGTGCCGCGCCAGCCGGGATCGCTGGTGGTACCGGGGCCGCGCCTGCCGTGGTGGGATGTGCGCGCGGGGAAGGCACAGGAAGCGACGTTGCCGGACCTGACGCTGGCCGTTGCGGCCGGCAATGGCGGTGGCAGCGCTTCACCCGCACCGCTGCCGCCGATCGACACCGATGCCGCGCTGCCCGGTAGCGATGGACAGGACGCGCGTATCGCGGCAACCGATCCACGCGCCAGTGGCCTGACCGAGCGTCCGTGGCCATGGATGGCGGCGGCCATCGGCCTGGCGCTGCTGTGGCTGCTGACCCTGTTGTGGGGCTGGCAGCGAGGTCGCCGCCCGCGTTCCGCAGCACCGGCAGCCGGCACGCCCGCTGCGCCGGCCGTGGCGACCGGACGTGCCGGCGTGGCCGAACTGCGCCGCGCGCTGGATGGCGAAGATTTCCACGAGGTGGAAGCACGGTTGTGCGCAATGGCCGGGGTCGAGCGCATCGAACAGGTCATCGCGCGGCTGGATGACCCGGTGCAACGCCAGGTGCTGCAGGATCTGCAGCAGGCGCGCTGGGGCCGGCAGGGCGATCCGGGTGCGCTGCGGGCCCGCCTGCGCGGCGCCTTCCGTGACGGACCGCACTGGTCGGCGGCGGCGGGTGCCGCCGACACTGGCCTGGCGCCGCTGTATCCGCCGCGGCGAACCTGAACCGGCGCCGCTTGCGCGCTTTGTTAGAGTGCATTCATTTTTCGAGGAAACCCGCGTATGACAGCAGCTGCTGCCGACAAGAAGAAGTTGCCCCTGCATTGGAAGATGGGCATCGGCTTTGCGATCGGCCTGGTCCTGGGACTGACCGTGCATGCCCTGGGCGGCAGCGTCGGGGGTCTGCAGGCCGGTGCCAAGTGGGTCATGGACTACGTCACCACCCCGGCGTCGGGCCTGTTCCTCAACCTGATCTTCATGCTGATCGTGCCGCTGATCTTCTCGGCGCTGATCATGGGCGTGTCGGAGATGGGCGACATCCGCGCCCTCGGCCGCATCGGCTGGAAGACCCTGGCCTACACCGTGCTGCTGTCGGGCATCGCGGTCGGCATCGGCCTGGTGCTGGTCAACGTGCTCAAGCCGGGCGCGGGCGTGGATCCGCAGACCGCAGCACTGATGCTGTCGGAGAACGCCGAGCGCAGCAAGGAAATCGTCGCCGGCATCCATGGCACGCCGAAGGGCATGGACATGCTGCTGTCGATCGTGCCGAGCAACGTGCTGCAGGCCGCTTCGGACAACGGCGCGATCCTGTCGCTGATGTTCTTCGCGCTGATGTTCGGCATCGGCATGGTGCTGACCGATGATGAGAAGGTCGCACCGCTGCGCCGCGCCATCGAAGGCGTGTTCGAGATTTCGATGACCCTGATCAACCTGGTCATCCGCCTGGCCCCGTACGCCGTGGCCTGCTTCATGTTCAACCTGGCCGCGCTGTTCGGCTTCGAGTTGATCATCCGCCTGGGTGCGTATGTGGGCGTGGTGGTGCTGGCGCTGGGCCTGCACATGATCGTGACCTACGGTACTGCGGTGTGGCTGTCGGGCCGCTCGCCGCTGTCGTTCTTCCGCGATACCCAGGAAGCGACGGTGATGGCGTTCTCCACCGCCTCCAGCAATGCCACCCTGCCCACCGCGCTTCGCGTGGCCGACCAGATGGGCCTGCCGCAGCGCGTATCGCGCTTCGTGCTGACCGTGGGCGCCACCGCCAACCAGAACGGCACCGCACTGTTCGAGGGCGTGACGGTGATCTTCCTGGCCCAGTTCTTCGGCGTGGACCTGAGCATCGGCCAGCAGTTCATGGTGATGGCGGTCTGCATCCTCGGCGGCATCGGCACCGCCGGCGTTCCGTCGGGTTCGCTGCCGGTGGTGGCGATGATCTGCGCGATGGTCGGCGTGAACCCGCTGGGCATCGGCCTGATCCTGGGCGTGAATCACTTCCTGGACATGTGCCGTACCGCGCTGAACGTGACCGGCGACCTGGCCCTGACCACGCTGGTGGCCAAGGGCGAGTCCCACGATGGCCCGGCCCTGGCACCGCACCAGGACTGAGTCCAACGCCCCGCCCCCGTACTCCGGGGGCGGGTAGTGCCGGCCGCTGGCCGGGTACGCGTCATCGCATGCGCGCTGCCGCTCCCACGTTTCGCGATGCGAATCGTGGGCCCCCTTATCGGCCTCCACACCCCCGCGCCTTTGGCGCAGCCCCCGGACTCCGGGGGCGGGTAGTGCCGGCCGCTGGCCGGCAACTTCATGATCTTCATCGAATTCTGCGCAACTGCCGGCCAGCGGCCGGCACGACCGGGCAAGGTGAACTGACCCCCGCCCGGTGACTATGGGACAATAGGCCGCCCGCACGTCCGCGGCCGCCTCCCGATTCCGACAGAACCATGACGCAGCCTACCCGTCGCCAGTTGGCCAACGCCATCCGCTTCCTTGCCGCCGATGCGGTTGAAACCGCAAAGTCCGGCCACCCCGGCATGCCCATGGGCATGGCCGACATCGCCGAAGTCCTCTGGAACGACTACCTCCGCCATAACCCGAGCAACCCGCACTGGTTCAACCGCGACCGTTTCGTGCTGTCCAACGGCCACGGTTCGATGCTGCAGTACGCACTGCTGCACCTGAGCGGTTATGACCTGCCGATCGAGCAGCTGAAACTGTTCCGCCAGCTGGGCAGCCACACCGCCGGCCACCCGGAGCGTCATGAGACCCCGGGCGTGGAAACCACCACCGGTCCGCTGGGCCAGGGTTTCGCCAATGCCGTGGGCTTCGCCCTGGCCGAGAAGCTGCTGGCTCAGCGCTTCAACCGCCCGGAGCTGGAAGTGGTCGACCACCGCACCTGGGTGTTCATGGGCGATGGCTGCCTGATGGAAGGCGTGTCGCACGAAGCCGCGTCGCTGGCCGGTACCTGGGGCCTGCACAAGCTGGTCTGCTTCTGGGACAACAACCACATCTCCATCGACGGCAACGTCGAGGGCTGGTTCACCGACAATACCCCGGAGCGTTTCGAGGCCTATGGCTGGAACGTGGTCCGCGACGTCGATGGCCACGACCCGGAGAGCATCAAGGCCGGCATCGAGGCCGCGCTGTCGCAGAGCGACAAGCCGACCCTGATCTGCTGCCGCACCACCATCGGGTTTGGTTCGCCGAACAAGGCGGGCAAGGAATCCAGCCACGGCGCACCGCTGGGCAAGGACGAGCTGGAAGCCACCCGCAAGCAGCTGGGCTGGGAATACGGCCCGTTCGAGATCCCGCAGGCGATCTACGACGGCTGGCGTGCCAACGGCGCCGGCACCCTGCGCCAGGCCGAGTGGGAGCAGCTGTTCGACAAGTACGCCAGCCAGTATCCGGCGGAAGCGGCCGAGCTGACCCGTCGCTCGCACGGCGAACTGCCGGCCGACTTCGTTGGCAAGGCCGATGCCTACATCGCCCAGGTGGCCGCTGAAGGCCCGACGATCGCTTCGCGCAAGGCCTCGCAGCTGGCCATCGAAGCCTTCGCCCCGCTGCTGCCGGAAATCGTCGGCGGCTCGGCCGACCTGGCGCACTCCAACCTGACCCTCTGGAAGGGCAGCAAATCGGTTGCCAGCGACGACGCCAACGCCAACTACGTGTATTACGGCGTGCGCGAGTTCGGCATGACCGCCATCGCCAACGGCCTGGCCCTGCACGGTGGCTTCATTCCGTTCGACGCCACCTTCCTGGTGTTCAGCGACTACGCCCGCAACGGCGTGCGCATGAGCGCGCTGATCCCGGCCCACGCCATCCACGTCTACACCCACGACTCGATCGGCCTGGGCGAAGACGGCCCGACCCACCAGCCGGTGGAGCACCTGGCCTCGCTGCGCTACATCCCGAACAACGACGTGTGGCGTCCGTGCGATGCGGTCGAGTCGGCGGTGAGCTGGAAGGCCGCGATCACCCGCCAGGATGGCCCGAGCTGCCTGGTGTTCAGCCGCCAGAACCTGCCGCACCAGCCGCGCAGCGCCGAGCAGATCAAGCAGATCGAGCGCGGCGGCTACGTGCTGGCTGATGCCGCCGGTACCCCGGACGTGATCCTGATCGCCACCGGTTCGGAAGTCTCGCTGGCCACCGAAGCCAAGGCCCAGCTGGATGCGGCCGGTATCAAGACCCGCGTGGTCTCGATGCCGTCTACCGATGTGTTCCTGCGCCAGGATGCGGCCTACCGTGAAGCGGTGCTGCCGAATGCAGTGCGCAAGCGCGTGGCGGTGGAAGCCGGCGTCACCGGTTTCTGGCGCCAGTTCGTCGGCCTGGACGGTGCGGTGATCGGTATCGACACCTTCGGTGCCTCGGCTCCGGCAGACCAGCTGTACAAGCACTTCGGCATCACCACCGCCCACGTGGTGGAAGCGGCCAAGTCGCTGTAAGCCGCTTCGCGGTGCAATGAAGGAAAGGCCGGCGCACGCCGGCCTTTCCCGTTCTCCAGACCAAAAAAAGGGGACGGAGGGGATCAAGTCGTATGTGCACACACGACTTGATCCCCTCCGTCCCCTTTTCCTCTGCTCGGCCCGTTCCGCCCGGCGGTGCTGCTGTCGCGTTGGCCTCTTCATCTGATCTGCGTTCTCTGCGAAAAGGAGGGCCGGCCGAGGCACCCCTCAGAAGTAGTCATGGACAAGACGCGCGGCGCAGAAAACCACGGTGGATTTGCGGGGTGTAAGGTGATGCCTTACACTGTCGTCGCATGATCGTCAGCTTCAGGCATAAGGGCCTGAAGGCGCTCTATGAGCGGGGCGACATTTCCGGAGTCCGTGCCGATCATGTGGCTCGATTGCGGCGTTTGCTTCTGCAGCTGGATCAGGCCCGTCTGCCTGGGGACATGGGGCTGCCCGGAAATCGCCTGCACCCCCTGCGCGGGAGCTATAGCGGCTACTGGGCGGTAAGTGTCTCGGCGAGTTGGCGATTGGTGTTCCGCTTTCGTGGGCTCGACGTCGAACTGGTCGATTACCTTGATTACCACTAGGAGTCTGCTCGATGCCGTTGCATGATCCGCCGCATCCCGGGGAATCGCTGCGCGAAGATGTCCTGCCGGCGATCAGTATGTCGATCAGTGCGCTGGCACAGCATCTCGACTATTCGCGCGGCCAGCTGTCGACGATCATCAACGGGCACGCCGGCATTTCCGCAGAACTCGCATTCCGCCTTGAGCTTGCAGGTCTGGGCAATGCTCGCATGTGGCTCGCGATGCAGGCGGCATACGATCTGTGGCAGGTCGAGCATCGAGCGCATCCACCGATTGCCCGCCTGTATCTGGAGGATTCAGTGAGGAGCGGACAGTAGCTCCACGTCATGCGTGGATGAAAAAAGGGGGACGGAGGGGATTAAGTCGCATGTGCACATACGACTTAATCCCCTCCGTCCCCTTTTTTCAGGCAGTGCGCGCCAGTGCCAGGCGCAGCAGTCGCGCGTCCAGGCGTTCGGCGAAATCCTTCGGCGCCTGCAGGCCCATGCGCTGCAGGTACACCGCATCGCCGTCGCCTGCCGGTTGGCGCAGCGCTGCCCAGACGGTACGCAGCTTGCCGGCGCGGGTCTGCGTATTGGCCTTCAGCCAGGCCAGCGCCTTCACCAGCACCTGCTCGATCTCGTTGAAATCGCTGCCCAGCGGATAGTCGGGCAGGCTGCCATCGGCGCGGAACGGGGCCAACGCCGCTGCCAGCGCCTGCGGCGTGTTGCGCTGCTGGCGCGCCGGGTCCGGTTGCGCGGCCGCCAGCAGCTTGCGCGAGGCCTGCGCCTGCTGCAGCAGCTCATCCTGGAACGGCGCCTCGGTGATCGCGGTCATTGCGTGCACGCAGTCCTCGTCGGTCAGCCCGCGCAGGTCGGCGATGCCGTATTCGTTGAGGTAGATGTCGCGCAGGTGGCGCGGGATGGTGGTGTGCCCGTAGTTCCAGCGCACGTTGGATGCGCGCTGGCCCTTGTCATCGCGCGCGGCGCGGAACATCAGCACGCTGCGCGCTTCCGGCAGCGCATGTGCCATCGCCACGAAGTTGTACTGGCCGCCCACACCGGATACCACGCGTCCATCGTCCAGCGCGTCCGACACCGCCGCGCCCAGCGCGGTGGCCATCATGCAGGAGTTGAAGAAGCGCGCATGGCGGCGCTGCAGGCGTTCCAGCGTCTCGTTGCCACCGTACAGCTGGTTGATCTCGCTGATGCGGCGCATGCCGATCGCGCGGCATTCGTCTTCCGGCAGCGTGCGCAGCCACTCGTAGAATTCCGGCGAGCCCAGGTAGAACGCGCCGTGCAGGTACTCACCCTCGGCGGCCAGGGTGGCGTGGTCGATCGACAACGTGCTGCCGTTCTCGATGCGCTGCATCAGCGCCAGGTCGTCGTGCACCTTGCGCTTGATCACCCCGGTCTGCACCAGCCGCCGGAAGCCTTCGTTGAGCATCTCGCTGCAGCCGTACAGGCCCACCTCGAACGGATCCAGCCCGCCGATTTCCTGCACCAGCGGGTGGCTGGCCAGCTGCGGATCCAGCGCGTGCAGCACGCGGCGGTAGCGCGCGTTGTCGGTGTGGCGCAGCACCAGTGCATGGCTGAGTGCATCGGCCAGCGTGCCGATGCCGATCTGCAGAGTGCCGCCGTCGCGCACCAGCGTGCTGGCGTACAGGCCAATGGCGTAGTCGGCATCGCCGACTGGCTGCCGCGGTAGCCCGAACAGCGCCGGATACGGCGGCGGCGGGGTGATCACCAGATCGAAGAACGACACATCGACCGTGGCCGAGCCGCCCAGGTAGGGCAGTTGCGGATCGATCTCGGCGACCAGCAATGGGCGCGGCAGGCCACGCGCGGCCATCGCATCCAACGTGTCCTGGGTGATGTCGTTGTTGCACGAAAGCGAAAGCCGGCGGTCGTTCGGGCGCATCGCCACCTTCTGCACGATCACCTGCGGTGCGCGCTGCGCGACCGCGTCGGCGGCGTGGGTGTAGTTCAGACTGGTATAGCTGGATTGTGCCTGCCGCGACCCGAGCAGGGCACCGGACTGCATGTAGAACTCTTCCACCTGCACATGGGCTGGCAGCGCGTCACGCGCGATCGCATCGGCATAGGCCAGGCGCGGGAAATCATCGCCGAAATGGCGCTGCGCGAACGGCGCCAGGAAGCGCGCCTCCAGGCCGTTGCCCCGCGCCTTCGGCGGGTTCAGCGACAGCGCGGTATACAGCTGCAGCGGCCGCGAAGGATCATGTTCGACGCGTGCGTAGAGGGCATTGAGCAGCCGATGCGGCTTGCCCAGTGCCAGCGGTGCCCCGATCCGCAGCGGCCCGTCCACGCGCGCAAACAACCAATCGACGGCGGCGTCCAGGTCGGTGAGGTGTTCGGTCATGCGCGGCGGTCCTGCGTGTGGGGGAGTCGGGCATTACAGCATGTCGGGCTTGAACCGCCGTCGACGCGAGACTTCCGCGCCGGACACCATGAACTGCCCATCGCCGCGGTAATGCACCGTGCGCGGCAGTTTCGGCCGGGGCGCAACATGGGCGCGCACGATTTCCCAGACAAACAGATTGCTCGACGCCACCTGGCTGTCGTCGTACAACCGGCATTCGAAGCACGAATGGCATTGGCCAACCAGCGGCGCGCCGACCTCGCGCGCGGGCAGCGCATCGAGCTCGAAACGGGCGAACTTGTCGACCTCGCGGCCGCTGCAGTTGCCGATATCCACCACGGTATCGAGCAGTTCCACCCCGGGCACGTTGATCACGCACTCGCCGCTGCCACGCGCCAGCGCATGACTGTGGTTGGCGTCCCACAGGTAGGTGGCGACCAGCGAAGGCGAGAAGCCCATCACCATGTGCCAGCCCATCGTCATCAGGTTGCGCTGGCCGCGCCAAGCGGTACTGACCAGCACGATCGGGCCGGGTTCGAGGAAGCGGCGGGCCTGCTCGACCGGGAAATCCTTCTTGGGCAGCGCTTTCATCCGGGGCCCTGGGCGGGAGGGATCGATGCTGGCGCAGCCGGGATGAACCTGGAGTCGAGGGGCTTGACAGGTGGTTCGATTACGCGCGTAATCGGATCATCGATTACGGATGTAAACCATGACCCCGATCAGCGAAGCCGAAGCCGTTGTGATGGAGGTGCTGTGGCAGCAGGCACCGCGTAGTGCCGACGAAGTGGTCGCCGCGCTGGCCCACCGCGATTGGGCCGAGCCGACCATCAAGACCCTGCTCAACCGCCTGCTGACCAAGGGCGCGATCGCCGCCGAGCGCGATGGCCGGCGCTACCTGTACCGGCCGCTGCTGCAGCGCCAGGCGTGGGTGGAGGCGCAGAGCCAGGACTTCATCGGCCGTGTCTTCGAAGGGCGCGTGGCGCCGCTGGTGGCGCACTTCAGCGAGCGCGGCCAGCTGAGCGCACAGGACATCGCCGAACTGAAGAAGCTGATCCAGGAGCTGGACCATGACTGAGCTGCTCGACGGACTGTGGCAGGCCAGCCTGTGGCTGGCAGTGGGCGTAGCCCTGCTGGCGCTGATGCGGCCATTGCTGGTGCGATTGGGCGGCGCTGGGCTGGCCTACCGCAGCTGGTGGCTGCTGCCGCTGCTGCTGGTGGCCCTGCTGCTGCCGTTGCCGCGGGCTGCGTTGTTGCAGCAGGTACCCACGCTGCCGCTGAAAGTAATGCCCGGTGCCATCGATGCCCTGAACGGGCCGTCGTTGCCATGGGCCGGGCTGCTGCTGGCGCTATGGGCACTGGGCATGGGCCTCTGCCTGCTGCGCGACCTGCGCGCGCAGCGTCGTTTCCAACGGCGGATGGGCTCACTGAAGCCGCGCGCCGATGGCAGCTGGCAGGCCAGTGGTGACCCAGGCCTGCCAGCGCTGGTTGGCCTGTGGCGGCCGCGCATCGTGGTGGGCCCGGACTTCGATCAGCAGTTCAGCGCACAGGAGAAGGGGCTGATCCTGCAGCACGAGCGCAGCCACCGTCGCAATGGTGATCACTGGGCCAACGGCGCGTTGCTGCTGGCGCGAGCGGTGTTCTGGTTTCACCCGCTGCTGCCATGGGCCGCACGCCGCTTCCTGCGCGACCAGGAGCTGGCCTGTGATGCCCGCACCATCGCCCCGCAGCCTGCGCTGCGCGGCCTCTACGCCAGCACGCTGCTGAAGGCGCAGCTGGTTCACCCGGTTGCGCCAGCGGTCTGCCATTGGCGCAGCCAACCCGTGTTGAAGGAGCGTATCGCCATGTTGAAGCAGTCCAAGCGGAAGGCACTGCCGTGGGTGTCCGGTCAGGTGCTGGTGGTCGGGTTGTGCGTGGGAATGGGAGCGGTGGCGTGGGCCAGCCAGGGCAGTGCGGTAGGAAGCCCAAGGATCGGTGTCGAGCCGTTCGAGCACGCGGAAGCGGATGCGGCCAAGGCGGGGCTGGACCGTCCGATCCAGATCGACAGGATGCCACCGCCGTCCTATCCGAAATCCGCGTTCGAGCAGCGCCAGGTCGGCGTGGTGAACCTGCGCGTGGAGGTGGATGCGCAGGGGCGTCCCAGCGATGTCCGCGTGCTCAGTGCCACCAATCCGGGCGTGTTCGATGCGGTGTCGATCGCTGCGGCACGCAGCTGGACCTATCGGCCGGCGATGAAGAATGGCAAGCCGGTAGCCGCTGCCGTACGCATTCCGATCACCTATGCCATGGACGATACCGAGGAAACCCAGTGAAGTCCGCGCCGCTGATCGTGGCGGCAGCGTTGCTGGCGGGGTGTGCGAGCCAGGACCGCCTGACCACCGTCGATACGCGCAGTGAGAATGTCGGCCACCAACGCCTGCAGCCGCAGGCGGGCGGCGGCAGTGAGCAGCTGCAGGTGTATGCGCTGGGTGCGACCGAAGGCTACCGGATGCCGCAGCTGTACGCGGCACCGGACCCGGAGGTCGGCGATCGTGACCCGCGCGCGGAACTGGCGCCGACCACCGTCTGCCTGCAGGTGGTGGTGGATGCGGAGGGCAGCGTTGAGCGCAGCATCCCGCTGACCGACCGCAGCGGATGCGGTGCGGGCGAGGCACCAGACAATGCCCCCTTGCTGCAGGCCGCGCAGGAGGCTGTGGCGATGTGGAAGTACTCGCCCGCTGCGGTCTGCCACTTCGCGGCGGGCAGGGTGCCTGCCGATCGCGGTGACTGCCGCAGCGCCGAGCGCGTCGAACCGGTGGCGGTCACCCTGCAGTACGCCTTCACCTTCGAGATCGTGAAGGGCCGCCACGTGGTGCGCACGCAGGGGAAATGATCGTTTGCGATGAAAGTAGCGCCGGACCATGCCCGGCGTGCAAAGCAATGGCGATCAGGCCCCGCCCTGGATGTTGGCCTTTACTGCGGGCTGCATCAGCGCTGGCTCGTCCAGCGTGGCATCGCGGGCCTGGCGCACGCTGACGAACTCCGCCTCGGCCACGCCCTCGTGCACGTGGATGTTGTGCGCGCGCTGTTCGCCGATGGTGGTTTCATTGGCGAACCCGCGGCCACCCGGACCGTAGTCGTGGCAGACGAACACGCGGGTGGCGTCGGGCAGTGCGAGCAGGCGCTGGATCGAACGGTACAGCTGCGCGGCGTCGCCGCCGGGGAAATCGCAGCGGGCGGTGCCGCCATCGGGCATGAACAGCGAGTCGCCGGTGAACAGCGCATCGCCGATCAGGTAGGCGATGCTGTCGCTGGTATGGCCGGGTACGGCGATCACCTGGCAGCGCTGTTCGCCCATAGCGAAGATTTCGCCATCGCTGAACAGGTGATCGAAGATTTCATCTGCCGCAGGAAGCTGCAGGCCGTAGCGCGGCGCAAAGGTGGCCTGCACCGCGCGGATGCCTTCGCCGATGGCCAGCGTGGCCTGCGGGAAACGTTGCTTCAGGCGGCGCCCGGCCGACACATGGTCGGCATGGGCATGGGTCTCCAGCAGCCAGCGCAGCTGCAGGCCGTGCTGTTCGATGGCCTGCAACGCGGCATGCAGCGGCGCTTCACTGCTGGCGTCGGTATCCGGGTCGTAGTCCAGCACCGGGTCGATCAGCGCTGCCTCGCCACTGGCCGGGTCGCTGACCAGATAGCTGAAGGTGTTGCTGTCACGGTGGAAGAACGACTGCACCTGGACCGACATCGGAATGCTCCTCAGCGCGTGCCGAGCACGCGGTTCAGCAACTGCGCCAGGTTCTCACCGGCCAGTCGCAGCTGCGCTTCGGCCAGCGGCCGGTAGCGCTCGGTGTATTCGTCACCGATTTTACGCGTGGCCGGATAAACGCCAGCTTGCATGGAGATGCGGCAGCTGGCCTCGGCCCACGTCTGCGGGTCGCGCTGCGGGTTGGACTGCCGCGCCAGCTTCGGCGCGCGCTGGCTCTGCAGCAGCGGCAGGTAACCGGCATCGTCCAGCTTGCGGGTGTTGAGCATGCCGCTGTCCCACAGCGAGTGCAGGTTGGTACCGCGGTTGCCGAACTGCAGCTGGAAATCGTTACCGCCCTTGTCGTGGGCATAACCGGCGTGCATCGGCTGGTGGATGTCGCCGACCAGGTGCACGACGAACTTCAGTGCCTGCAGGCGCTCGCCGTCGGTCAGGCTGCGGTCGCCGAGGATGGCGCTCTGCGCCTTGAGGGCTTCGACGATGCAGTTGCCGTTCTTGCAGTGTTTCGGTGCTTCGTAGTGGCAGTCGTCTTCGGCGATGTTGACGTAGTGCCAGCCCGCCGAGCGACGGCCCAGGCCCGGGTCCTTGGCGCGCAGCTGGTCGGCCCAGGGCGCGATGCTGGCCAGGGTGGCGTCCGGTTCGGTGGCCAGCAGGCGGTCCACTTCGGCGCGGGCGGCGGGGTTGAGGCGGGCGTCGGCGACTTCGGCAACCAGGCGGTGGCCTTGCGCGCCCCAGGCGTGGGCAGGGGCGGCGACGGACAGCAGGGCCGGCGCCAGGGCGGCGGCGAGGAACAGGGAGTGCAGGGCTTTCATGCGCCCATTCTAGCGGGGTAGGTGGATTGAAGAGCGGCGCGTTCCTGTTCCGAAGTGGGAGCGCAGCGGAAGGGGCGGCGCTCCCCGCCTCGCCCCAGCACCGGAAATGCTTCCGTCCCAGGAACAAAAAAGCCCCGGCAATCACCGGGGCAACATGCTGCGAGGGTTTTGCGTGTGGCGGGGGAGCGGGGGCGAAGCCCCCGCGTTCAACACTCCGCTTAGAACTTGAAGACGTACGAAGCGCCGTAGACCAGCGGATCGATGTTGACCGTGCCGATCTTCTCGCCGTTCAACTTCACCTTGCTGTCGATGTCGATCCAGCGCATGTCCACGCGCAGGGCACCCTTCTCGCCGATCGCGAAGTCCACGCCGGCGTGTGCCGCCAGGCCCCACGAATCCTGCAGCTTCAGCTTGCTGCCGGCCAGCGCGCCAGTGGTGTCTTCGCTGAAGAAGGTGGTGTAGTTCACGCCCGCACCGATGAACGGCGACACCTTGCCCTTGCTGTTGAAGTGGTACTGCAGGGTCACCACCGGCGGCAGCTGCTTGGTGCTGCCGACGCGGCCCAGGCCGTTGATGTTGATGTCGTGCTTGAACGGCAGTGCGGCCAGCACTTCGATGCCCAGGTTGTCAGCGATGAAGTACTCGCCGGTGATGGTCGGCTTGACGTCGTTGTCGACGTCGACCTTCAGGGTGCCGCCGGCCAGCCAGCCGTTGTTCGACTTCGGTGCCACCTGGTGCACGCCGGCCGAAACGGTCCAGTCGCCCTTGGACTGGGCCATGGCCGGGGCGGCGGCGAGGGACAGGGCGGCGGCCAGGCTGGCCACGATCAGGGGGGAGGTCTTGCGCATGGGGGTGTTCTCGTTGCTGGGTGGATGGCGACAGTCTCGGCCTCACGCCGCGCTAACGCTTTGATCCGGATCAAATCCTGTCCGTGGGCCGGCCGGCGGTCCCGGCTGGCCCACGGTGGCCAGCGGCGGTTTGCTAGACTTGTGGGCCCTACCCATCCCGCCGCACCTGTCGCGGCCGCAGGAGCTTGAGAAATGGCAATCAAGGTTGGTATCAACGGTTTCGGTCGCATCGGGCGTAACGTCCTGCGCTCGGCGGTGCTGAACTTCGGCGACGACATCGAAATCGTGGCCATCAACGATCTGCTGGAGCCGGACTACCTGGCGTACATGCTCAAGTACGACTCCGTGCACGGCCGCTTCAAGGCCGACGTGGCGGTGCAGGGCAACGACCTGCTGGTCAACGGCAAGAAGATCCGCCTGACCCAGGAACGCGACCCGGCCAACCTGAAGTGGGATGAAGTCGGCGCCGACGTGGTGCTGGAAGCCACCGGCCTGTTCCTGACCAAGGAAACCGCGCAGAAGCACATCGATGCCGGCGCCAAGAAGGTCATCATGTCCGCCCCGTCGAAGGACGACACGCCGATGTTCGTGTTCGGCGTGAACGACAAGACCTACGCCGGCCAGGCGATCATCTCCAACGCGTCGTGCACTACCAACTGCCTGGCCCCGCTGGCCAAGGTCATCAACGACAAGTGGGGCATCAAGCGTGGCCTGATGACCACCGTGCATGCGGCCACTGCCACCCAGAAGACCGTTGACGGCCCGTCCAACAAGGACTGGCGCGGCGGCCGTGGCATCCTGGAGAACATCATTCCCTCGTCCACCGGTGCGGCCAAGGCCGTCGGTGTGGTCATCCCGGAACTGAACAAGAAGCTGACCGGCATGAGCTTCCGCGTGCCGACCTCGGACGTGTCGGTGGTCGACCTGACCGTCGAGCTGGAAAAGGAAGCCACCTACGCCGAGATCTGCGCCGAAGTGAAGGCACAGAGCGAAGGCCCGCTGAAGGGCATCCTGGGCTACACCGAAGACAAGGTCGTGGCTACCGATTTCCGCGGCGAAACCTGCACCTCGGTGTTCGACGCCGACGCCGGCATCGCTCTGGACGGCACCTTCGTCAAGCTGGTGACCTGGTACGACAACGAGTGGGGCTACTCCAACAAGTGCCTGGAGATGGCCAAGGTCATCGCCGCCAAGTAAGGCTGGCGCAGATCGCAGACGGACCCCGGCCTGGCCGGGGTTCGTCGTTCAGGGGGGCCGCCCTGTCGTAGCATGGAGCCGTCGACCGCCGCCGCTGGGGCGCGGGATCGCATTGGAAGCACGCAATGGAAGCACTGATAGCCCTGGTCGTACTGGTTCTTCTGGCCATCCCGCTGCTGCTGGTGGTGGCACTGGTGATGATTGCCGGCCTGCGCCGCCGCGTTGCCGCCCTGGAAGGCGCGCTGGCCGCGGGGCCTGCCACCGCCACGCCCGCCGCCGCGCCTGAACGGCCTGTGGCCACGCCCACCGCCAGTGCCGACCCCCCGTTCCTGCGGCCGGTCGCCGCTGCGGCGTCGCAACTCCCTCGGCCCCCGGTGCGCGAAGCAGCACCCGCCGACGCACCTGCACCACGCCCGGCTGCACCACCGCCGGTGCCGCCGGTGCCGGTGCAGCCGCCATTGCCTTCCGAACCGGCCCTGCCCAACGTCATCGAGCGCGGCATCGGTGCGGTCAAGCGCTGGTTCACCGAAGGCAACGTGCCGGTCAAGATCGGCATGCTGGTGCTGCTGGCCGGTGTCGCGGCGCTGCTGAAGTACGTCAGCGACCAGGGCTGGCTGGTGCTGCCGATCGAACTGCGCCTGGCCGGCATCACCGTGGCTGCGCTGGGCCTGCTGGCATTCGGCTGGCACCAGCGCGAACGCCGGCGCCTGTTTGCGCTGGCGCTGCAGGGCGGTGCCATCGGCGTGCTGCTGCTGACCATCTTTGCGGCCTTCAAGCGCTTCGACCTGATTCCGCCGGCCTTTGCCTTTGCCAGTTCGATCGCACTGGTAGCCGGGCTGTGCGTGCTGGCGGTGGTGCAGAACTCGCGCACGCTGGCCGTACTGGGCATCCTGGCCGGCTTCATGGCACCGCTGTGGCTGTCCACCGGCAGTGGCAACCACGTGGGGCTGTTCAGCTACTACGCCGTGCTCAACGCGGGCATCTTCGCCATTGCGTGGTTCCGCCCATGGCGCGCACTGAACCTGCTGGGCTTCGCCTTCACCTTCGGCATCGGCACCTTCTGGGGCGTGCTGCAGTACGTACCGGACAAGTTCAGCAGCACTGAGCCGTTCCTGCTGTTGTTCTTCGTGTTCTACCTGCTGATTCCGCTGCTGTACGCCCGCCGCCAGCCAGCCGGCCGGCGTGACCTGGTCGATGGCAGCCTGGTGTTCGGCACGCCGCTGGTCGCGTTCTCGCTGCAGGCGGGCATGCTGCACGCGCAACCGATGACGCTGGCACTGTGCGCGCTGGGCCTGGCCGCGATCTACGCGGTATTGGCCCGGGCGCTGATCGCACGCGCCTCCTATACCGTGCTGGCGCAGTCGCATGCCGTGCTTGCGGTGGGTTTCGCCACGCTGGCGGTACCGCTGGCATTGTCGGCGCGCGCCACCGGCGCGGTGTTCGCGTTGGAAGGTGCCGGGTTGGCGTGGCTGGGCCTGCGCCAGAAGCGCTGGCTGCCGCAGGTGTCCGGCGCCCTGTTGCAGATCGGCGCCGCGTTCGCTTTCGTTGCCGGCGGCGACCATTGGCATGAGGACCTGCGCTTCCTGATCAATCCGACCGCCATCGGCGCGCTGTTGCTGGCCCTGGCCGGTTTTGCGTCGGCGTGGAGCTACCAGCGCCGGCCGCGTCATGAGGTCGCACTGGTGTACTACCTGTGGGGCCTGCTGTGGTGGCTGGGCGGCCTGGCCCATGAGATCACTCGCTTCTTCCCGTACCGCACTGAAGTGGACGCGTTGCTGGTGCTGGCCGCGGTCACTGCCTGGCTGGCGGCCGAAGTGCAGCGTCGACAACCGGCGCGTGCGCTGGGCGTGACGGCGCTGGCCATGCTCGCGCTGGGCTTCCCGCTGGCCCTGATGCAGAGCGATGCACACCACCAGCCGTTCGCCGGCTATGGCGCGCTGGCCTGGGCGGCGTTCGCGGTGCTGGGCGTGCGCACCCTGCTGTGCCTGCGCCAGGGCGGCGATACCGTGGCCCGCATCGCGCAGTTCCTGTGGTGGCTGCTGTGGCCGTCGCTGCTTTCGCTGCTGGCCCTCTGGGGCGGCGGCGAAGCCGATCTGGCACAGGGCTGGACGACCCTGCTGGTGACCGTGCCGTGGCTGCTGATGGCGGCGCTGTCGCTGTGGCGCTGGAACGCACTGCGCTGGCCGCTGGGCGAGGCATTCGACCGCGTGCGTGTGCCCCTGCAATGCGTGCTGTTCGGCCTGCTGTCGGTCGGTTGGTTGTTCGGCCAGCTGCTGCCGGGCGACGCCGCACCGCTGCTGTGGCTGCCGGTGCTGAATCCGGCCGAGATCGGCCAGTGGCTGAGCCTGTTGCTGCTGGCGCGCTGGCTGTACGGCGACCAGGCACCGCAGGGGCTGCTGAAGATGCGCCTGCCGCTGCTGGCACTGGCGGCCTTCGTCGCGCTGACCAGCCTGGTGCTGCACGGCGTGCACCAGTGGGGTGGCCTGGCGTGGAGCGCGTCGATGATGCGCTTCAGCCTGGCCCAGACCAGCCTGACCGTGCTGTGGAGCGTGCTCGGCGTGATCGCGTGGGTGTGGGGCTCGCGGCGTGGCCAGCGCGTGTTGTGGATGGTCGGTGCGGTGCTGATGGGCGTGGTACTGGCCAAGCTGGTCCTTGTCGATCGCCAGCACCTGGGCAACCTGCTGGGTATTGCATCGTTCATTGCCTACGGCCTGCTGTGCACGGTCGTGGGTTATCTGGCACCGGCGCCGCCCAGTGCCGCGCCGTCCGTGGAGGAAAAACAATGAGGAAGTGGAGCAGGGCGCTGCTGCCGGCGATGTTCGGCATGCTGGCCGCCGTCGTGGTGCAGGCGGCTGATTACCGCACGCAGTATGCCGAGCAATGGCCGCTCACATTGTCCAGCGCGCAGTCCGGTGCTTACCGCATCGTGCTGGAGCCGGCGATCTACCGCCGCGCCGTGAGCGCCGACCTCAGCGACCTGCAGGTGTTCAACGCGGCCAGCCAGTTGCTGCCGTCGGCACTGCTGGCGCCGGACCAGCCGCTGGCGCAGCCGCCGGTGCAGCGCGAGCTGCCGTGGTTCGCGTTGCCGCCGCTGGCCGATGCCCAGCGCAATGACCTGCAGCTGCTGACCGAACGCGATACCGATGGCCGCGTGCGCCGGGTCGAAGCGCGGGTGGGGGGCGCGGGGGCAGCGAAGGGGCAGGGCGGCTGGCTGATTGACGCCAGCATGCTCGACCAGCAGCCGCTGGCGGCGCTGGTGCTGGACTGGGCCGACAGCGGCCAGCCGTTGCAGGCACAGGTGCAGGTGGATGCCAGCGACGATCTGCAGCACTGGCGCCCGATCGGCCGCGACGTGCCGCTGGTGGACCTGCAGCGCGCCGGCAAGCGCCTGCTGCAGCGCCGCCTGCAGGTGGATGGGGCCGCGCGCTACCTGCGTGTTCTGGCGCAGGGTGATTCGCAGCTGCCGACCCTGCGCGGCGTGCTGGCGGAGCTGCCGCCAGCGCCGGCGACGCTGCCGTGGGAATGGCTGTCGCTGGAGCCGACCACGAACGGCAAGGGCGAGTACACCTTCGAGATGGATGGCCGGTTCCCGGTGGCACGTGCCGATGTGGCCAGCACCGATAACAGCCTGGTGCAGTGGACGCTGTTCAGTCGCGATGACGAGGGTGCCGAGTGGCAGCGCCGCAGCGCGCCGTGGATCGCCTACCAGGTGCAGCAGGGCACGCAGGGCCAGCGCCAGCAGTCGGCGGCACAGCCGCTGGGCGGGGTGCACCGCGACCGCTACTGGAAGCTCGTGGCGAATCCGGCGGAAACCGCCACCGCCCCGACACTGCGGCTGGGCTACCAGCCGGAAGTGCTGGTGTTCCTGAGCCAGGGCGCGGCGCCTTACGCGCTGGCGGTGGGCAGCGCGACGGCGCGCCGCACCGACGCACCGATCGGCGTGCTGATCGAGGAACTGCGGCAGCGCAACGATCCATCGTGGCAGCCGACCCTGGCGCGACTGGAAGGCAGTCCGGAGCCGCTGGCGGGTGATGCGGCGCTGAAGCCGCAACGCGACTGGAAGTCGTGGTTGCTGTGGGCGTTGCTGGGCCTGGGCGTGCTGGTGGTGGGTGGCCTGGCGCTCAGCTTGCTTCGGCAGAAGCCGACGCCTTCGGCGTAGGTTGCGGCGAACGGCGGAGCCCCTCGTGGGTGGGGGGCGTGTAAAGCAACAGCCGCGCTTGGCCGGGCGGGGTGGGTTTACGGCGTCCCCTGCCAGCCCACACCACCCCGGCCATCCAAAGCAACACGAAGCGCCAGCGCTTTTGCTGTCGCTGTCGCTCTGCGCTTCTGCGTGCCGCAGGCATCGGCCCTGCCACCACCCGCAGCCGATACAATGCCCGTCTGCCGTACTCCGGCATCCCGTCCCCGAGCCAAAGAGTTGCCCATGTCCATCGTCCGCATGACCGACCTCGACCTCTCCGGCAAGCGCGTGCTGATCCGCCAGGATCTGAACGTGCCGATCGAGAATGGCCGCATCACCTCCGAACAGCGCATCACCGCTTCGCTGCCGACGCTCAAGCGCGCGCTGGAGCAGGGCGCGGCGGTGATGGTCACCTCGCACCTGGGGCGCCCGAAGGAAGGCGTGTGGAGCGAGGCCGACTCGCTGGCGCCGGTCGCGCAGCGGCTGTCCGCGCTGCTTGGCCGGGAGGTTCCGCTGGTGCGTGACTGGGTCGACGGTGTCGACGTGCAGCCGGGCCAGCTGGTGCTGCTGGAAAACTGCCGCATGAACGTCGGCGAGGGCAAGGACGATGAAGCCCTTTCGAAGAAGTATGCCGCCCTGTGCGATGTGTTCGTGATGGATGCCTTCGGCACCGCGCACCGCGCGCAGGCGTCCACCCACGGTGTCATCCGCTTCGCCCCGGTCGCTGCCGGCGGCCCGCTGCTGATGGCCGAGCTGGACGCGCTGGCGCAGGCGCTGGACGCACCGGCCAAGCCGCTGCTGGCCATCGTCGCCGGCAGCAAGGTCAGCACCAAGCTGGAGCTGCTGGCCAACCTGGTCGGCAAGGTCGACCAGCTGATCGTCGGTGGTGGCATTGCCAACACCTTCATTGCTGCGGCGGGCTACAACGTCGGCAAGTCGCTGTACGAGCCGGACCTGCTGGACACCGCGAAGAAGATCGTGGCCGACGCCAAGGCGCGTGGCGCCGACATCCCGCTGCCGGTCGACGTGGTCACCGCCAAGCAGTTCATGCCGGATGCCGTTGCCGAAGTGAAGGCGGTCGACGCCGTCGCCGAAGACGACCTGATCCTCGACATCGGCCCGCAGACTGCCGCGCAGTACGCGCAGCTGATCGACAAGGCCGGCACCGTGGTCTGGAACGGTCCGGTCGGTGTGTTCGAATTCGACGCCTTCAGCAAGGGCACCGAAGCGCTGGCCCGCGCCATCGCCGGCTCGAAGGCGTTCTCGATCGCTGGCGGCGGCGACACCCTGGCCGCAGTCGACAAGTTCGATATCGCCGGGCAGGTCAGCTACATCTCCACCGGCGGTGGCGCATTCCTGGAATTCCTGGAAGGCAAGACCCTGCCGGCGGTCGCCGCCCTCGACGCGCGCGGCGCATGAGTGCCGACCGCAACAGGGATGTGCTGTTCTTCGACCTCGACGGCACGCTGATCGATTCGCAGGTCGGCATCACCGCCTGCATCGCCTATGCGCTGCAGAAGATGGACCATCCGGTGCCGCCGCAGGAAACCCTGCTGGGCTGGATCGGTCCGTCGCTGCGCACCACCTTCACGCCGCTGTTCATCGAACCGGCGCGGGTGGAACAGGCGGTGGGCTACTACCGCGAGCGGTTCGACGTCGAAGGCTGGCGCGAACACACGGTGTACCCGCAGGTGGAAGACACGCTGCGCACGCTGCATGGCCGTGGCCACCGCCTGGCGGTGGTCACCGCCAAGAACGAGCCGCATGCGCGTCGCATCCTTGAGCACCTGCCGTTTGGCGGGCTGTTCGAGGAGATCATCGGTTCGACCCTGGATGGCTCGCGCAGCCACAAGCCGGAGCTGGTCGGGGAAGCTCTGCGCCGGCTGCAGGTGCAGCCCGCACAGTGCTGGATGATCGGCGACCGCCGCATGGACATCGAAGGCGCGCGTCACCACGGCCTGCGCAGCGTGGGTGTGCTGTGGGGCTTTGGCGGTGAGGCGGAACTCACTGCGGCCGGCGCTGGCCAGCTGGCACGCGAACCGGCGCAGCTGGAAACGCTGCTGGCCTAGCTTCCTGTAGCGCGGAGCCGATGCCCGGCTGGTCCGGCGCATGCCCGGCCGGGCATGGGCTCGGCGCTGCAGAACGCCCTGCGCCACCGTATGTCCGCATGATGTCCGTTCGATGACCCGCGGAGTCAGGCGGCACAAGGCTGTAACCGTATACATGCGGCGTGAAGGATGTGCTAATTTCCGTTCTTTAACGGGAGAGGCCCATCCACCATGTTCGAGCGTCAGCGTCGCACCAAGATCCTTGCCACCCTCGGTCCGGCCACTGACCCGCCGGGCGTGCTGGAGGATCTGTTCCGCGCCGGCGTCAACGTGGTGCGCCTCAATTTCAGCCATGGCGATCCGTCCGGCCAGGCCAAGCGCGCCGCCGAAGTGCGCGCCGCGTCGGCCCGGGTGGGCGTGGAAGTGGGCATCCTGGCCGACCTGCCGGGCCCGAAGATCCGCATCGAGCGCTTCGCCGAAGGCAAGGTGCAGCTGAAGGCGGGTGACCGCTTCGACCTGATCGCCAGCGAAAACGCCGGGCCCGGCAATGCCAGCCAGGTGGGCGTCAGCTACCTCGGCCTGCCGCAGGACGTGGGCCCGGGTGACGTCCTGCTGCTCGACGACGGCCTGATGCAGCTGCAGGTGGTGGAAGTGCAGGGCGACCGCATCGTCAACACCGTGCTCAACGACGGCGTGCTGTCCGACCGCAAGGGACTGAACAAGCAGGGCGGCGGCCTTTCGCTGGGTGCGCTGACCGAGCGTGACAAGGAACTGATCGGCATCGTCGCCAAGATCGGCGTCGACTTCATCGCCGTGTCGTTCTGCCGCAACGCACAGGACATGAACGACGCACGCGACATCGCGCGCTCGCACGGCTGTGACGCGGCGCTGGTGTCGAAGATCGAGCGCACCGAGGCGATCGAGAACCTGGAAGAAATCGTCGAGGCCAGCGATGTGGTGATGGTCGCCCGTGGCGACCTCGGTGTGGAAATCGGCGATGCCGAGCTGCCGGGCCTGCAGAAGAAGATCATCAAGGCCTCGCTGGCGCAGAACAAGGTGGTGATCACCGCCACGCAGATGCTGCAGTCGATGGTGGAAAGCCCGATCCCGACCCGCGCCGAAGTGCTGGACGTGGCCAACTCGGTCATCGACGGTACCGACGCGGTGATGCTGTCGGCCGAAACCGCCGCGGGTGCCTATCCGGTGAAGGCCGTGGAAGCGATGGCGCGCATCTGCCTGGGGGCCGAGCGCCAGTTCCAGACCGAGACCGACTTCAATGCCTCGCCGCGCAACCTGGAACGTGCCGACCAGGCCATCGCCATGGCCACCATGTTCCTGTCGCAGCACGTGGGCGTGCGCGCGATCGTGGCGATGACCGAATCCGGCGGCACCGCGCGTTACCTGTCGCGTTTCCGCGCCAAGGCACCGGTGTTCGCGGTGACCCGCCACGATGGTGCGCGTCGCCAGATGGCGCTGATGCGCGATGTGTTCCCGATCAACTTCGACAGCCGCGGCCTGACCCCGCGCGAAGCGGCGCGCGGCAGCATCCGCCTGCTGGTCGAATCGGAACTGCTGCAGGCCGGTGACCGCGTCGTGTTCACCAGCGGCGAGCACATGGAAACCCACGGTGCCACCAATACCCTGCGCCTGCTGGAAGTGGGCGAGGACGGCCGCGCCATCGGCCTGGGCGACCTGTAAGCCCTGACGGTCGGGTCGGCGCTGCCGATCCGGGGTCAGAGCCTCCTGCGGGGATCCGACCCCGTACTGGCCAGGGGTCAGATCCCCGAAGGGGCTCTGACCCCATGCCGCAGGACATCCATTGTCCTGCGTAGACGTGGAAGCGTTTCCATCCTGTCCTCCATGGCGAGGCAACGGGCAGCAGGGCTATACTTACGTTTTTCCCGCACCCGCCACAGGAAATACATGAGCATCGAACAGCTGGCTGAAACCGCCCAGGCCATGGTCGCCCCGGGCAAGGGCATCATCGCGATCGACGAATCCACCGCTACCATCGCCAAGCGTTTCGCCGGCGTCGGTATCGAGAACACCGAGGAGAACCGTCGCGCCTACCGCGAGCTGCTGCTGACCACGCCGAAGCTCAACGAGCACATTTCCGGCGCCATCCTGTACGACGAAACCATCCGCCAGTCGACCAAGGACGGCGTGCCGTTCGCCAAGTACATGGCCGACCACGGCATGATTCCGGGCATCAAGGTGGACAAGGGTGCGCACCCGCTGGCCGGCTGCCCGGGCGAGCTGGTGACCGAAGGCCTGGACGGCCTGCGCGAGCGCCTGCAGGAGTACTACAAGCTGGGCGCGCGCTTTGCCAAGTGGCGTGCGGTGATCAACATCGGCGAGAGCATCCCGTCGGGTACCTGCATCGAGTCCAATGCCCATGCGCTGGCCCGTTATGCGGCCCTGTGCCAGGAATGCGGCCTGGTGCCGATGGTCGAGCCGGAAGTGATCATGGATGGCGACCATGACATCGAAACCTGCTACGAAGTGACCGAAGCCACCCTGCGTTCGCTGTTCGACGCCCTGTACCAGCAGAACGTGCTGCTGGAAGGCACCATCCTGAAGGCATCGATGGTCATCTCGGGCAAGGACTGCGAAGAGCAGGCCGATGTCGAGGAAGTGGCCGAGTCGACCGTGATGTGCCTGAAGAGCACCGTGCCGGCGATCCTGCCGGGCGTGGTGTTCCTGTCCGGCGGCCAGACCGACGAGCAGTCCACCGAACACCTGAACGCGATGAACCAGCTGGGCAACCTGCCGTGGCCGCTGAGCTTCTCCTACGGCCGCGCCATGCAGCAGGCCGCGCTGAAGCTGTGGGCCAAGGACATGAAGGGCAACTACGCCGCCGCCCAGAAGACCGTGTACGAGCGCGCCAAGGACAATGGCCTGGCCGCGCTGGGCAAGTGGAACGGTTGATCCGCCCGATCGCTGGATGAACAGGGCAACGCCGGCATCGCGCCGGCGTTTGCTTTTGCGGGTATCTTTTCCGCCCCCGTGTGCCCGGCCGGTACGCGGGAACCACATGGAAGGCCAAGGAGAAACAACATGCGTCTGGCAGCAATGACTCTGGCCGTTGCCACGGCCCTCGTCGCCGGCGGTTGCAACCGCATCGGCGGCGGCGCGGATGCGGGCAAGGCCGCGTCCCTCGATTTCGACAAACCAGTGTCCGGCGAGATCACCTCGCGCAGCGGCATCAACTACAACGATGGCAGCCACCACCAGCTTTACCAGATCAAGCTGGAAGACCGGCAGCTGGTTGGACTGAAGCTGACCGGTTCGCTGAGTGGCTCGATCGCGGTATTCAGCAACGGCAGCCTGGTGGCCAGCAGTGCCACCGGTTACGAGCGCGCGGACGACGTCTCGCTGGCGTTCCGTGCCAACGGTGCCGGCACCTACCAGGTGGCGGTCAACGCCAACGGCTCGACCGATTACGGTCCGTACCGTCTGCGTGCCGAGAAGCTGGTGCCGTACGACGGCAAGCCGATCGCCGGCGCTGGCGAAATCGTCGACATGCTGGCCGGCGAAGCCCAGGAATACACCCTGCAGGTGGACAAGGCCGGCCTGTACGACATCCGCTTGGAGTCGGATGCGTTCGATCCGGTGCTGAAGCTGGAAGGGCCGGACGTGGATGCCGAGAACGATGATGGTGACGGCATCAACTCGCGCCTGAGCCTGTCGTTGAAGCCGGGCAAGTACACCCTGACGGCACGTGGCCTTGGCAGCGGCGTCAGCGGCATGTTCAAGCTGTCTGCCAAGCGCATCGAGCTGCCGGGCAACCTGGTTGAACGTGATGGCACGGCGCTGCCGAAGTCGGGCAGCGTGTACACGATGCTCGACAACGATGGCCGCCGCCGCTTCCTGCTGTCCCTGGACCGCCCGGCCGATGTCCGCCTGGATGCGATCTCCAGCCAGGTCGATACCGTGCTGCGCGTCGTTGGCGGCGGCGTCGAGCTGACCGACGATGACGGCGGCAACGATACCAATGCGCGGCTGGAAGAAACCCTGCCGGCCGGTCACTACACCGTGGATGTGTCCAGCCTGAGCAATGGCGCGGGCCTGGTGGAAGTGCGCGTGCAGGTGGAGGGTGCCAGCGCGGATGGAGCTGCGGCTTCGGCGGCGCGTGCAGCGGCCGATGCTGCGGCCAGCGCCGATGATGCTGCAGCCGTGGAAGCCGCCAGTCGTTGACGGTGATCCGCGCTCCGCGTGGATCAGCGCAACGCTGCCAAGGAAAAGGCCGGGCATTGCCCGGCCTTTTCTTCATGCGTTGCGTACCGGCGGTCAGTGCGCGGCGGCAAAGCCCGCATCGCCCAAGGGCGGCAGCATCGACCCGCGCGGTTCGCTGTCCGCGCCTTGCCCGGCGGCGTTCAGCGCCTGCTGGTAGGCCTTGGCGGTGGCGGTGTTGAACGCCACCAGCACGATCCGCATCGGTTGCGCGTGGCTGCGCTGCCAGGCCAGTGTTTCGGTCACTGCGATCTGCGCCGCCTGGTACAGCGGATAGCCATAGACACCGCAGCTGATCGCCGGGAACGCGATCGACTGCACGCCCAGCGACTCGGCCAGCTGCAGCGACTTCCAGTAGCAGTTCGCAAGCAACGCCGGTTCGTCGCGCTGGCCGTCATGCCAGACCGGGCCGACCGTGTGCAGTACATGGCGCGCCGGCAGCGCATGGGCGCTGGTGGCGCGCACTTCGCCCGTCGGGCAACGCACGCCCGGGCGCAACTCCGGCAACTGCGCGCACTCGGCCAGCAAGGCCGGGCCGGCCGCGCGATGGATCGCGCCGTCGACACCGCCGCCACCGAGCAGTGTTTCGTTGGCCGCGTTGACGATCGCATCCACCGCCAGGGTCGTGATGTCACCCTGCCAAACCTCGATCTTCATGCGTCCGTCTCCTGCCTGTGAGGTGATCCGCGCAGCAGCTGCGCCGGCTGTTCCCACGGTAGGGGACAGGGCATCGATGCTGCGTCATGACCGTCTCACGCGCTGCGATCCGACGGCCTTCACGCACGATGGCGGGCGACGCCTTCACGCAGGCTGAAGCAGAACGGGGTCGGAGCCCTTTCCCTTCGGAAAAGGGATCCGACCCCGGGCCCGTAACAGGATGGGGTCAGATCCTTTTCCGGATGGAAAAGGCTCTGACCCGGATGTCACGGCAGGCCGGCCAGCCAGTCGTCGTCGGAGCCTTCGTTGACATCGGCGAACAGCGGCGTGGAGAAGTAGCGTTCACCGGTATCCGGCAGCATCGCCAGGATCACCGCGCCCGGTTCTGCGCGGGCCGCCACGTCCAGCGCGCTGGCCACAGTGGCACCGGCAGAGATGCCGACGAAGATGCCTTCCTCGGCAGCCAGGCGGCGCGCGGTGGCGATCGCGCGGTCATCTTCGACCGACAGCAGTTCATCCACCACATCGCGATTGAGCACGTCCGGCACGAAGTCCGGGGTCCAGCCCTGGATCTTGTGCGGTTTCCAGTCATCGCCCTTGAGCAGGGCAGCGCCGGCCGGCTCGGTGGCGATGATGCGGGTCTGCGGGCGCGCCACCTTCAGGACCTCGCCTACGCCGGTGAGCGTACCGCCGGTGCCCCAGCCGCTGACGAAGTAGTCCAGCCGCTTGCCGGCGAAGTCGCGCAGGATTTCCGCAGCGGTGGTGTTGCGGTGATAGGCCGGGTTGGCCGGGTTGGCGAACTGGCTGGCCAGGAACCAGCCGTGCTGCTCGGCAAGCTCGCGCGCCTTGCGCACCATGCCGCTGCCGCGTTCGGCGGCCGGGGTCAGGATGACCTTGGCACCGTACGCGCGCATCAGCTTGCGGCGCTCCACCGAGAACGTCTCGACCATGGTGGCCACGAACTTATAGCCGCGCGCGGCGGCGACCATCGCCAGCGCCACGCCGGTGTTGCCCGAGGTGGCCTCCACGATCGTGTCGCCCGGCTTGAGCAGGCCACGTGCTTCGGCATCGAGGATGATCGCCAGCGCCAGGCGGTCCTTGACCGAGCCGCCCGGATTGAACGATTCAACCTTGACGTAGACGCTGACCTGCGGCGGCGCCAGGCGCTGCAGCTTGACGATGGGGGTGTTGCCGACGGTATCGAGGATGGAGTCGTACAGGGCCATGGAAGCGCTCCGGAAACGGGGGCCACGCCGGGCTTCGGCGGGCGAAGGGGGAGGGCTGGCTGTTCAGGCCAGCGGCTGCCGGCTGACCGTAGCGCCGGCATATGACGCCCGGAAATGACCAGATACCTTTCTTAAACAACCTTTGGTTATAAGCTGGTGACGGCAATTGACCATAGAGTGGACCTCCGCCCCACGCCGCCTGCCTCCCATGACGCTGACCCAGCTGCGCTACCTGGTTGCCATCGCCGACGCCGAGCTGAACATCACGCTGGCCGCTTCGCGCGTGCACGCCACCCAGCCCGGCCTGTCCAAGCAGCTCAAGCAGCTGGAGGATGAGCTCGGGTTCCTGTTGTTCGTGCGCAAGGGCCGCAGCCTGGAGTCGGTCACCCCGGCCGGCACCGAGGTGATCGCCCGTGCCCGCGCGGTGCTGGCCGAGGCCAACAACATCCGCACCTACGCCGCCAACCAGCGCCGCGAGAGCCAGGGCCAGCTGATCCTGACCACCACCCACACCCAGGCGCGCTTCGTGCTGCCACCGGCGGTGGCGGCGATCAAGCAGGCCTACCCGCAGGTCAGCGTGCACCTGCAGCAGGCCGGTGAAGCCGACGCGCTGGACCGCTTGAACCAGGGGGATGCCGATATCGCGATCATCAGCACCGCTGGCGGCGAACCGACCGATGGCATCGCGGTTCCCTTGTTCCGCTGGCGGCGGCTGGTGGTGGTGCCCAAGGGCCACCCGCTGGACCGCGCCGGTCGCGCACCGGACCTGGCCGCGCTGGCGCGGCAGCCGTTGATCAGCTACGAATCCTCGACCCGCCCGAATTCGTCGCTGCAACGCGCCTTCGCCGCCCATGGGCTGGTGCCCGACCTGGCACTGACCGCGCTCGATGCCGACCTGATCAAGACCTACGTGCGTACGGGCCTGGGCGTGGGCCTGCTGGCCGAGATGGCGGTCAGTTCCAACGATGAAGACCTGAAGGCCTGGCCGGCGCCGGCGCCGATTGCCGAGTGCATCGCCTGGGCAGTGCTGCCACGCGACCGCGTGCTGCGTGATTACGCGTTGGAGCTGGTGCACGTGCTGGCCCCGCAGATCGATCCGCGCGACCTGCGCAGGGTGCTGGACGGCAACCAGGCGGCCGCGTGGCCGCTGCCACCGACCTGGGAGTCGCTGACCCAGACCATCACGGTGTGAGGTGGGTCGAGCAGGGCTTGCAGCCCTGCACCCGCGGTAGTGCCGGCCGCTGGCCGGCAACAGCAACAGCAGAAGCGTGTATTCCGTGGGATGGCGGGGCGGTGTGGGCAGGCAGGACACGCCGTAAACCCCGCTCCGCGGTCCGGCCCAGCCGCCGGCGGCTGCGCGTTCGGGCGCTTGCGAAGCAGTGCTTCGCAAGCAAAGCGCCCTCACCCATGGGGGCTCGATGGCGCCATCCATGGCGCCAACGGTCCTGCCTGCCCACACCGCCCCACCTCTGACAGGTTCCGGTGGCTGTTGGTAGGTGTTGACCTTGGTCGGCACGGTAGATCCACGCCATGCGTGGACGCATTTCGATTCCAATTCGAAATATTCGATTCCGATGGAGACTCATCCACGCATGGCGTGGATCTTATCTCTTGCCGATCTGGCACCTTGGGTGCCGAGAGCCCGGCGTGGGCGACCGTGTGGATCCAGGTCTTGCGACCGAGAAGTAGCTTGGGTCCCCACGCCGGATTCTCCCTGAACCGCCCGAACAGTTGGTTGAGTTGGCGCTCGAACTGATAAGACTGGGCAAGCGGGGAGAGCTCTCGACCCTGTCAGCCTAGCGGAGTTCTGCCATGTTTGGGATCGGGATTGATGTGAGCAAAGCCACGCTGGATGTGGCCGTCCATGGAGAGCAGTTTCGCCAATTCAGCAAC
>NZ_FNFQ01000007.1 GCF_900101175.1 Stenotrophomonas pavanii
GCCTTGTGCGGTTTCAGTTCTCGACCGAGATGATCGACAGGCTCTGCGTGATGGACTGCTGCTGGAAGGAGCCGGACTCGTGCCTAACGTCCTGTTCCGTGAAGCTGGTGATCACCGCGCGGTAGGTCATCGTCTGCGCGCTGGTGCTGGTGTCGTTTACGGTGAACGATCCACCCCAGGTGGAGGTGGCGCTGTCAGGGCCATCCTGTTCATTGAGGATCATCACCGAACCGCTGACGTTCAGGACCTGCCACAGCGATTCAGCGCCCTCACCGACCCGCCGATAGATTTCCACGCGCGCCGTGTTCTGGCCCGCGCCCGCGACAAAGCCGTCACTGCCGTAGGTGGTCTTGGTCCGGATATGCCGGCGGGAGAAGCTGACAGTGACGCTCCGCACGCGGCCGTTGGTGGCGAACGGGCCGTTGACCAGCTCCACGCCGACGGTCTGCGTGGTGGTCGTCTGGACCGCGTTGCGCAGGATGCCCGCCGACAGCTGGCCGCCAAAGTAGGCACTGCCGCTGGCGTCCATCCACATCACCGCGTTGGCCTTCGACGCGGCGCCGGCGCCGACGTTCGGCCCGAAGTAGTCGACCAGGTTGTCGCCGGCGGCTCCGAAGCTGGCGCCGATGATGCGCTGCGCCGCTCCCTTCCATACACGCAGGTAGCCGTTGCGCCACTCCATGCCCTCGCTGGCACCGTTGGGCGCGAGGATCTCCATGCTGTTGGTCAGGAACCGCAGGCTGACCACATTGCCGTCGTTGCCCAGCTCCATGCCACCAATCAGCGGACCATTCCCGGAGTCGGCGATCAGGTGCAGGAATGCCTTGGCCATGACCTGCGCCAGACCGCCTTCGGTTTGAGTGACCCGGGCCTCCATGCCCTGGACGACCTGCGCACTCGCCTTGCCGGCTACTTCAGCCTTTACCGAGGCGAGCTGGCCAGTAACCGCTTCGATGCCATGCTCGGTCACGTTGACCCGGGCGCTGATCTCCTCGACGTAGTCCGCCGATGCTTTCCCGTCCAGCTCGACGCCCAGGTGCTGGATCTGCACCGCCTGAGCGCTCTGCTCCGTTGCGATGACCTCGATGGAACGCGTGGCCGTGGCCTCAAATTCCCCCAGCTCGGCCCGGACCGAGTCCACCTGTTTGGCGACGGCGCGGTCGCCTTGGGCGATCACGGACTGCCAGGTTTTCACACCCGCGCGCACGTCGCGGTCACCGGCGTTCCAGTCCCGGTCGCCGGCGTGCTTGTACGTCACCTGAGCTTCCAGCGAGGACGTTCTGTCGCCGACCGCCCGGATCCCCTCCTCAGTTTCTTCCACACGGGTCGTGACAGCATCCAGCGCTTCCGCAGAGGCCACCTTGCCGTCGCCGGCGGGCATCCTCGCAGACACCCGCCCGATCGCCTCAGCGTTGGCGCTGTCGCCGTCTGCGCGCGCCTGGCGCTCCTCCGTGACGCTGGCCTCCGTGGCAACCGTGCCATCGCCAGTGGGCATTCGCGCTTGGATCACCTCGATGGCGCTGGCGTTGGCCTCATCGGCCGTGACCCGCGCATCGCGCTCCGCGGCAAACAGGCCGCTCGGAACCTGGGACAGGTCGCTGCCTTCGTAGTCGCCCCGCAGCTGCACGGCCAGCGTCTCACGCTTGCTGGCCTCGGCCACGTCCGCCGCTACGCGGGCGCGGGCTTCCTCTTGGACCAGCGCCCCACCGGCACCGGGCGTCGGACGCCCGATGGCCACCCAGTCGGTCATGAAGTAGCTGGCGACGGTCTGGGTCGCGCCGAACTGCAGCCGGATGGCGTCGACCTCACCCGGCCACCAGGCGATATCGGCCACGTCGACCGTGCCGACGCCATTATCGTCCCACCGCGGCTCCGGGATCGCCGCCCGCTTGTTCACGTCCCATGCCAGGTCGGCCAGCGTGATCCACTGCAGGAAGCCGTCCCACGCTGCATCGCCAACGCGCTTCACCCTCAGCTTGACGAAGCGGTAGGCGCTGCCGTCGACGGTCAGAGCAGCCGGCGATTGAACATACGGGTTCTCGGTGCCATTGGCCGGCCGCAGCCAGCCATCGACCACCGTCGGTGGCGCACCGTTGCCGGTCCACTCCTCCACGGCGGTGTCGAAGTACCAGATGCGCAGGCTGTCGAACTGGGTCCCACTGCCGTCGCCGTCGCCGGCGGCGCCGCGCTACTCGAACTGGTTCCCGGTCGTACTGGCGTAGGCCGCCCAGGTAGCACGGCACGCGGCCTGTAGGTCGGTCTCGGAAACCACCTCCAGCGGCGCGGCCGGCAGGCCCGCCGGAAATGACGGTTCTCCTGACGGTTCATTGAGGGCTATATGACGGTTAGGCGGCACGGGGCGCACCCCTAGACCTGCGCCCGGTGCATCCCCCCCTGCATGGGGCGCATCCCCTCCTGCAGCGGGCGCACCCCCTGCATGGGGCGCAGCCCCTGCGCCCGGTGCAGTACCTGCTTTTCCAGACTTGCGGCCGGCCTTCGACGGCGCAGCGGCCTTGTCGAAGCTGGCCGGAGTGACCCTGTAGACCGTGCTGCTGTTGAACCGGCGGTCACGGGTCAGCAGGCCGACGGCCTCCAGATGATCCATTGCCGTACGCACAGCGCGCGCCGACATGCAGCAGCGCGCGGCGATGGTGCCCACCGCCGGCCAGCACACACCGTCGTCGTTGGCCTGATCAGCCAGCGAGATCAGCACAGCCTTCTGCGTGACGCTCAGCCCCTGCAGCGGCCAGCACTGCGACATGATGATGGTCGACATGTCAAAGCCCCAGCGTCAGGTTCTCGCCCGGCGCAACCGGCCACCAGGTGCATGCGGGCTTGCCGGTGGTTGCGCACGGCGCGGTTGGGCCGCGCCAAATGCGTCCCTCGCGGGCCAGCTCAGGCAGTCGGCGACCCAACATGTGGCGATCAAGGCCAGTCACCGTCGACAAGTGCAGGCTGCTCTGGCCTGGATGGCGGATCACCGCAGCCTCGGCCTTGGCATGCTGGACACGAAGCGCGCCGCTTTCAGCGAGCGCGGCGGCGGCAATGTGACTGGACTGCGGATCAGTGGAGCGGGCCGGATGGTTCATTAGCGTGCCCTCCCCTTCGCTGCAGCGCGCGACACGTTACGGATCAGCCGGTGTGCCATCGTGATGAGCGAGTTGGCCTCCTCCACCATCAGCTTCGCTTCGTCACTGTCGATATGGTGATCGGCCATCGCGTCCACGGCGGTGCCAGACAAGCGCCCTACCCGTGTGGTGATCTCCAGCAGCTTGGTCTGGATGGCCCCGATCTCGTCCGACCAGCCACCCTCCGGCGGAGGCGGAACAGTGGCCACCGCCATACCGAACTGCCCGGCCAGCGCCTGCATCCAGTCCAGGGCGTAATCGCTGCCGCCTGCCTTCTCCTGCATCCACTCGGTCAGCAGTTCGGCTATCTCCATCGTGACGGACTCACCCTCCAGCCCGCGCAACTTCGCGCGCAGGGTCTCCGGGTGCATGGACTTGCCACGGCGGTCGGCCAAGAAAGCGGCTGCGTCCACGACACCGCCGGGCGTCTTGCGCACGGAGTTGTAGAGAACGTCGAGCCAGTAAAGTGCGGATGTACGGCAGGTCATGGGTCACCTTGGGGTGGACTGCGTTTCAAGGTTTCGGGCTGGGCCCGGGTGGCGCACGATGGGCGCCATGGAAATCAACAACTCACGGACGACGGGCGTCGCCCTCCTTGCGCTACGCTGGCGTTTCCACACGAACAGCCCGCAAGGAGGGCAACATGGAAGACACGGAAGCAACTGCTGCGCTGATGGCAATTGCGGCGCTCACCAACTGTTTGATCGAAGCTGGAGCGGTGGACCACCGCGAGCTGACCAGCGCGCTGCGGCTGGGTGTGACCAACCTTCGGGACGACGGGAAGCCAGTCGCAGCCGAAGCGCTGGAAGACTTTGTCGAGGGCGCCTCGCTGGCTTGGCGAGTAGCGAGCACGGCCGGCCAAGCGCCAAACTGAGGGCAAGCCAGAACCAGTTGTTGAAGGCGCGCTGGCGACGATGGATCGCCAAGCGCTGTTTCAGCGCGCGCATATCAGGCCACCTCAATTGGGGTGATGCGGTCTGCATCGGGATCATCGTTTGCCGGCTTGGCCGGCTCCTGCTGCTCGGAGTGCCCAAGCAGTTGCAGTACCTGGGGCAAGGCCGGGACCATGTCCTCGTCCGCCCAGGCGCTCACTTCTTCCACAGGCAGCTGCAGCACCTTTGCCAGCTGCTTGTCGGTGCTCAGGCCCAGCTTTGCGCGCAGCGCGCGCTTACTCATCCGGCTGTCAACAAGCGCCCCGAACCCGGTGGGAGCCGAATTTGCTCCAGTAAGCACAACGGGCGACGGGCCAAATACGTGAGGAAGGAGGTCGTAACGGGAAACCACTCCCCCGGTCGCAAGCTCGATCTGGATAGCGCGCTCTGCGCGAATAGCGGTAGTCCTGTTCTCCCACTGCGAGACCAGACCCTGCGTGGCGGCGGCGCCAGTGCCCGTCAGCAAGGCGGCGAACGCCGCCTGGGAGAGGCCCTTCTCTTTGCGATAGGTGACGATGTCCATAGATCCAGTATGAGCGCCCCTCATATTAGCGTCAATAGCGCCACTATTGGACTGCCATGAACGCGTTCATTAGCGTTCCTGATATGGAATCGTCTCGCAAAGCCAAGCCCACCAAAGCGGACGTCGCGGCGGCGGCCCGACTCAAATCCGTCTGGAACGCCAAGGCGAGGAAGTTGGGGATCACTCAGGAGAAGGTGGCACTGGAACTGGGCATCACCCAGGGCGCCGTGAGCCAGTACCTCAACGGAAAGATCCCAATGAACTTCAGAACGCTGAAGGTCTTTGCGGCTTCGTTAGGCATTGAGGACACGGAAATTAGGAACGACCTCCCAGAACAGCAATTCTCAGCAGCCAAAACCAAGGAAGACGACTACACCGATGTACTCGGCTACTCTCAGTCTGCCGGTCTAGGCTCAGGCGCTGAGGCTGTGGAGTACGCGGAGACTCACAGCCTTAAGTTCAAGAAGACAAGTCTTCGCCGGCGTGGGATCTATGGTCGAAACCTTGCCGTCTACTACGGTAAGGGCGATAGCATGGAGCCAACCATTAAAGACGGTGATGCCATCCTCTTCGATACGTCTGACACCCGAGTTGTGGATGGCGTTCTTTACGTCATTCAGGTGGATGGCTATGCCAACCCCGAGTTCTATGTAAAGCGAGCTTTGGTACTCGATGCTGGCATCTACTTCCAGAGTGACAACCCACGTGGCGATCACCAGTGGCAGAAGCCAAAGCCCATGGCGTCCAAGCGGCATCCGATCACGGTGATTGGCCGTGTCCACTGGATTGGCAGCTGGGCCGACTAAGGACCACATTGCATGGCAAGGAACGCGCCACCTGATCCGGATCAGGTCCTACAACTAACTGGGATGGTTCAGATTCCTAAGAGGTGGATCTCAGCCGGTGCGATCCCTTGGGTAGATGCTGGCGGCAAACCAAAGGGATGGAAGTTCCGCGAGCATTTAGCGCTTGAGGGAGGTATCCAGCCTGCTACGCTCTTCATAGAAGGGTACTTCAAGCCCGCGTCGGTGCCTGGCGCAGACGACAAGCTGAGCCTCTCTTTGTTCTACAAGAACGTGCGGATCCTCGGAATCGATGTAGACGGAAGCAGCCATCACAGGAACTCGGTGGGCATCGGCCGACAGTTCTATCAGCAACTGGTAGGCCATCCTCACCTGCATTCCATTAGTGACGATGCACTATACGGGTATGCCGAACCCATCCCTGCAAACGACCCCGCAGGGTACTGGGCACAGTTTATTGATCTTGCTTCGATCCACGGCGCGCCACAGTTCAACCTCCCACCTGCCCAGCAAGAGCTGCTTTTGCGATGAACCACAACGCCATTGCCCACGCTCTATGCGGTCGGTACACGCCCCTGACAGAGCACTCCGGCTACATTGAGTCCCCCTTTGAGTATCCCGTTGACGGGACACTCATCGGCGCTTACGTCGTCGACGCCGGAGGCGGAACGGTCCGCGTCACGGACGATGGTGATGTGGCATTCCACGCTGCTGTCGCGGGAGCGGAGATCACTTCGCCAAGAATTAAAGCTTACCGCTCAGTTGCGGAGATGTACGGTATCTCCATGAGTGACGATGGTGTGCTGGCGGCTGTTTGCAGAGAGGATGAACTGACTGAGGTTCTCGCTCGTTACATGCAAGCTGCCGCGATGATCGCCGAGAAGGGCGTCCGTCATAGACCCCGTGACGACGAGCGCTTCGAACGCATCGTCCACCAGGTGCTGTTGGCTCGCTATGGCGAGCGCTTGAGTCGCAGACCCGAAGTCGTGGGGCTGAGCGGGCACATTCTTCGATTCCCATTCGCGATAGCGACTCCCAACGGCCGACAAGCGTACATCCAGACCGTTGCCGCAGAAGCTGAGGTAATCCAGTGGAAGGCAGTGTACGAAGCTGGAGGCAAGTTCAAAGACGTGAGAGCTGCCCGGGGTGATGCCCCACTGGTTGCGATCTTGGAGCAATCTAGAGACGCGGACCGCGCGAGCCGCTTCTTCGCCGATACAGCCTCTGTAGTTGTGTACGAAGGAGGAGCATTGGACTTGGACTTCGCTCTGGCTGCATAGCGATCGCCCCAGCGTTAACGCAGACCCCCGCTACGGCGGGGTTTTCTTTGACCCGATGACACGGATGAACGCGTTCACTCATTTTATGAGCGGCCCTATTGACTAGGGATATTAGCGCCCCTAATCTTTCTCACGAGGCCCAATGCAAACCCCGTCCCGGGGCCGGGCGCAGGAGATCAAGCAATGGCAACCCTGTCCCTCGGCGTCAGCAAGGCGCCGCCTTCCGTAGTAGCAATGCCCGCAGTCGGCATGGTCGCCATCAAGGTGGGCGCCGCCAGCCTGTACGTTGAGCAGGAGGAGGCTGATCGCCTCGCCCTGGATATTCAGCAGGCTGCGCTGGAACTGCGCAGTAGTGCGGCGGTCGCCGCATGAGCGCCGTCGTCGCCCACCACTCCAGCGCTCAGCGCGCCGCTGCCGCCGCCGGCATCGTCGCCCGCGCTGGGCGCCGCTGGGGCCTCCTCCCCTATCAGGTCGTCATCGCCTCCAGCATCGCCGCCAATGCCGTCCTGCGGCAGGGCAAGAGCGCAGCCGGGGCTGTCGCTGCGGCTCGCCGCGCAGCGCGCGCACAAAGCGGAGCAGCCTAGTGCGCCACCTGGCCCTGCCCTTCTACTGCGCCGTCGTCGTCAGCCTGCTGCTGGCGCTGCTCGCGCGCGCCATCTACACCGGTGCCGGCTCCCTCCTCCCGCCCTTTGGTGCTGGCGTTGTCTTCTTCACCTGGTGCGTGGTGCGCGACCTGCGGCGCAACTGGCCCGCGTTCCGCGACGAGATGCGCCAGCGCTCGGCAGAGCGAGCGCGCACACAGCTGCCCGCCGACGACACCCACTGACCCCCTGCCCTGCGCTCTCCCCCTGTGGCGCAGGGAACCCGCGCCGGCCGGGTTCCAACAGCCGGCAACCCATTCCAGGAGTCCAGCGTGCGTAACCAGCTCGACATCTTCGATCACGACCCGGCCCGCATGGCAGCGGCCAATCGCGCCGCCGCCGAGCGCGCACTGCACGACGTGCAGTTCACCGCCACCGTCCGGCAGGAACGCCACGACTACTACGTGGGCGAGGCCGAACGCTGGGAACACCTCGCCGGGCACAGCGCGCGCTCCACCAACAGCAAGGACATGCAGGCATGAGCAATGCCAACAAGGCTGCGGCGCCGGCGAGCGCCACTTCAGTACCAGCTCGAGCCCATCAGATCGCTAAGCAGAGCTTCGGCTTTCTCCATGGCGTCCTTCTGCGAAGTCACCGGAATGGCCAGGCCGGTCTGGCTGGGACCGTAGATCACGTGGATAGCAGTCACCTCGCCCCTGCCAGGGCCATCGGTAGCGACACGGACCGTCACGTCTCTTCCCCTGATCTTGAAGTTCCAGTCCTCGTGCCACCGCGCTCGCTCGACCACTTAACTCCCCTGTCACAACGATCCCATTTCTCAGCATACAAGACCTCGTCGGCGTGGAGCGCGTCGTCCAATGACTAACCAGCTGCTCACCGCTGCACCAGGCAAAGGCGTCATCGATCAAGATCTGGCGTTCAAGGTCGCCGACGGTATCGTTTCGCGGAGACTGGTCAAGGGATGGTCGCGTCAAGCCATCCTATCCAGCATCGAGGGAGGTCCGTCGCCATGCGGGCGTGCGTTCTATCTGATGCGCGGTGGCGTCATCGTCGTCGCCCTCTTTCCGATGACGCAGCTGAGCGATATGAACGGTCGCGGGTACTGGTACTCAATCCGCGACCTGTTCCCGCCGCTTCCAGATCGCACCCATGCAGGTACTGAAGATCTGCAGCCGTTCCAGGTCGGTGACAAGGTCTGGGCTTGGTACAAGGACGAGCCCAGGGCTGATTATGGCCAACCCGATCAGCCGGGCGACGACACACGCTGGAGTCGGTGCTTTCCGCTGTTCACCGTCAAGAGCGTGACGGGTCCACACCTCGAACCGGCAAAGTTCGCCGGTCGATCGCACTACCAGGTGCAGCTCAGGTATCGCGAAGGGCCGCCCGCCACCCACTACGACGCGGGCTACCACGACGTTTGCCCGATCAAGGGGCGTCCCTGGCAGATGCGCGGAGACGGCGACTACCTGCAGTTGGTGCACCGTGCACCGCCTGCGGCAAAGCCACGCCGTGCTGCTGCGGTGCCAGCCCCCACCCTGCCGCCGCCGTTGCCGGCCCAACTGGATCTGTTCGCATGACCGCACCACTGCCCGTTTCCCCGGCCACAGTTGTCGAGGCCACCAAAGCATCGTCGCGTGTCGCAGCGGTCGTCACCACCATGCTCCGCCTGGGCGCCGCCGGCGCGCCAATCTCTGCCGACCAGGTTCGCGAGTGGGGCGAGACCCTCCTGCAGGAGCTGTACTCGCAACCGCCCGTGCGCTGGGAGTACCGCAACAAGAACGACCTGGGGCCCGGATGCTGGGTGACTGCCACCTCTGAGCACTTCTATCACGCCGCGAAGCGCGGCTGGGTCGTGCGAGCCCTGTGGGAAACCCCGCGTGTCATCCAGCCGGAGCGCGACCACGCGTTCAAGGCAGGCGTGTGCACCAGGTGCGGCGATTCCGAGGACTGGGCCGGCCCTGATTGTTCCCCGCTGGTCGAGAAGGTCGACCCGCGCACCCTGCTTCCGTTCGACCCGCAGTGGCTGGTCGAGCCGCTGGAATGGCTCAGGGATGCCCGTCCGAACCTCAACCCGTACGAACGCCGCAGGCGCGCCGAGCAAGCCGCCTTCCTGCTGGAAAAGCTGGTCGCCCACATCGAGGAGTGCAAGAAGCCATGACCCAGGAACATATCAGCCACCCGGAAGGGTTGCCGAACTGCGCCGCCGGCCACCGCGCGCGCCACATCCACGACAAGCGCTGCGCGTCCGCCGGCGGTGGCCATCTGGTCGAGTGCGCCTGCAGGTCGACCAGCAAGCATGCCAGCCCCGACGCGGCCATTGCGGCATGGCGCCGGCTCAACCGCCCGGCGCGCAGCGCGCGGCCAGCAACGGTGCCTGAGGCGAGCGACAACGTCCTGCAGTTCCAGCTCGGCCTAGCCGAGCGCAAACCGAAAGCCCAGCGCGCTGCGCTGGCGGCGAACTGAAGGAGGACCCGATGGGAGCTGCTGAAAAGCTGGACATCGTCGGAAAGGACTGGCTGACCGTGGACGAGGCCGCGCACTACTGCGGCGTATCACGAAGCCAGTTCGATTCGAACATCGCCGACTACGGCATCGAACCACGAAATTTCATGGGCAAGAAGCTCTACGAGAAGGCTGCCCTCTACTCCGCAATCTACGGCTCCAAGCAATGGTCAAGGTCACAGTCTTCTGGCGCGATGGCGCCGCGTACCTCAACTGGCGGGAAGGCGGTAAGCGAAGCCGTGTCGCCATTGGTCGCGTCAGCCCACGCGAGGCTGAGGGCGTACGAGCAGCGAAAGAAGCGGAACTGACCCATGGAGTGCGCATCCTTCCCCGCCTCCCCACGGTCCGCGACTTCCTGGAGCCGTACCTGGAGTGGTACAAGGCCGAGCATCCCACCACGCACGGCAAGGCCAAGAGCGAGGTTCGGTTGTTTATGGCCCGCTTCGGCCATCGCCCCATCGATACGCTGCGTCCGATGGAAATGGAGGCCTACAAGACGGACCGCCTGACCAAGGACAGGGTTTCACCGGAGACTGTGGGGAAGGAAGTGCGCAGGCTGCAGGCCGCGTTCCGGCGTGGGGTGCAGTGGAAGGAACTGGACTTCAACCCGCTGGAGGAAACCCGGGCACCGCGGGGCGTTCGTAGCGTGGCGGTGCGGTTCTACGACCGGGCCGCGATGCGCAAGCTGTACCGGGCGAACCCCGCCCGGGCACCGCTGTGGCTGTTCATGGCCCACACGGGTCTGCGCCGCGGTGAGCTGGTTGGACTGGGCAAAGATTCGGTGGCAGGGAGCAGACTCAGGGTCGAGAGCGAGCCAGACGAAGATGGCCAGGGACGCACGAAGTCGGGCAAGTGGCGCGAGGTGCCGTTGAACCGGTATGCGCGCTGGGCGCTGCGCCACCTTCCCGATCCGCTGGTGGCCGTGCACAAGGACACGGTATCCGACTGGTTCGCCTCGGATGCCAAGCGTGCGGGAATCGGCGGCAGCCTCCACCGGCTACGGCACACCTTCTGCGCCCACATGGTCATGGCCGGGGTGCCGTTGCGAAGGGTGCAGATCCTGGCCGGGCACGCTGATTACGCCACGACCGAGAAGTTCTATGCGCACCTGACGCCTGAGGGCGACGATGGCGCCGTGGCAAAGCTCAGGTACTAGGCGGGACCGCTGGGACCACTGGGACCAAATCCTGTGGATATGCGGGAAACAGTGGGAAATCCCGCCCGCTGCGTTTGCCTAAGTTATTGATTCTGGTGACCCCGGCCCGATTCGAACGGGCGACCTTCCCCTTAGGAGGGGGACGCTCTATCCAGCTGAGCTACGGGGCCATGCAGCCGGGAAGTTTACAGGCAACGTGCCCTGCCCTCCAAGCATTCATGTCCGGCCCGGTTCGGCTGGCGCGTTGCACCATGGCCGGTCGGGGCGCTCTGCTACCATCGGCGATTCAGTTCATCGCGTCCCCCACCTGCCCGCGATGGCACCAAACAACGTAACGAAACACAGGAGTCTGCATGTCTTCCGAGCTGCTCAAGTCCCTTGGCCTGGACGCGATCAACGCTGGCACGTACCTGGGCAACGGGGAGTGGTCGAGCGCGACCAGCGGTGAGCTGATCACCCCGGTCAACCCGACCACCGGCGAGCCGATCGCGCAGGTCCGCGCCACCACCGAGGCCGAGTACGAGACCGTCGTCGCCCGCGCCCAGGAAGCCTTCAAGGTCTGGCGCACCACGCCGGCACCGCGCCGCGGCGAAGCCGTGCGCCTGTGCGGCGAAGCACTGCGCAGGCACAAGGACGCCCTGGGTTCGCTGGTTGCGCTGGAAATGGGCAAGAGCAAGCCGGAAGGCGATGGCGAAGTGCAGGAGATGATCGACATCGCCGATTTCGCCGTGGGCCAGAGCCGCATGCTGTACGGCTACACCATGCATTCCGAGCGCCCGGGCCACCGCATGTACGAGCAGTACCACCCGCTCGGCCTGGTCGGCATCATCTCGGCCTTCAACTTCCCGGTGGCGGTGTGGAGCTGGAATTCGTTCCTGGCGGCCATCTGCGGCGACGTGTGCATCTGGAAGCCGTCCAACAAGACGCCGCTGACCGCCATCGCCTCGCTGAAGATCTGCAACGACGCCCTGCGCGAAGCCGGCTTCCCGGACATCTTCTTCCTGATCAACGATGCCGGTACCGCGCTGTCGGAAAAGATGGTCGATGACCGCCGCGTGCCGCTGATCAGCTTCACCGGCTCGACCCAGGTCGGCCGCACCGTCAACGAGAAGGTCGCGCGCCGCCTCGGCCGCTGCCTGCTGGAACTGGGCGGCAACAACGCCATCATCCTGGACGAAACCGCCGACCTGAAGCTGGCTGTGCCGGGCATCGTGTTCGGCGCCGTCGGCACCGCCGGCCAGCGCTGCACCACCACCCGCCGCCTGATCGTGCACCGCTCGATCTACGCCGACGTGCTGGCCACCCTGGTCAAGGCTTACAAGCAGGTGGAAGGCAAGATCGGCGACCCGACCGATGCGGCCAACCTGATGGGCCCGCTGAACAGCGAAGGCGCCGTGCAGCAGTTCCTCGATGCGATCGCCCAGGCCAAGGCGGCCGGCGGCACCATCGAAACCGGTGGCAGCCGCATCGACCGCCCGGGCAACTTCGTGCTGCCGGCCATCGTCTCCGGCCTGAAGAACAGCGACGCCGTGGTCCAGCACGAGACCTTTGCGCCGATCCTGTACGTGATGCCGTACGACACCCTCGATGAAGCCATCGACATGCAGAACGGCGTGCCGCAGGGCCTGTCGTCCTCGATCTTCACCCAGAACCTGAAGACTGCCGAGAAGTTCCTGTCGGCCGCCGGCAGCGACTGCGGCATCGCCAACATCAACATCGGCACGTCGGGCGCGGAGATCGGCGGCGCATTCGGCGGCGAGAAGGACACCGGCGGTGGCCGCGAGTCCGGCTCGGATGCATGGAAGGTCTACATGCGCCGCCAGACCAACACCATCAACTATTCGGATTCGCTGCCGCTGGCGCAGGGCATCAAGTTCGACCTGTGATGGCAAACGACGCCGACACGCCTGTGGGTCAGAGCCCTTCCGGGGTTCTGGCCCAGGCCCAGGGCCGGATCCCCGCAGGGGCTCCGATCCTCGATTTCAGCGGCCGCCGCGTGCTCATCGCAGGCGGCAGCAAGGGCATCGGCCGTGAAATGGCGCTGGCGTTTGCCGGCGCCGGCGCACAGGTTTCGGTCTGCGCACGTGGCCGGGCCGGGCTGGATGCCCTGTGCGCCGATGCCCAGGCACAGGGCACGCCAGTGCACGCGTTCTCCGCCGATCTGGCCGACCCCGGCCAGATCCAGGCCTGGCTGCAGGCCGCCGCCGATGCCCTCGGCGGTATCGATGTGCTGGTCAACAATGCCACCGGCTACGGCATGGCCGACGACGAGGATGGCTGGGCCGCGAGCCTGCAGATCGACCTGATGGCAGCCGTGCGCGCCTCGCGGCTGGCGCTGCCCTGGCTGCGCGCATCCGGCGACGCCTGCATCCTCAACCTCTCTTCGATTGCCGCGCAGCAGCCCCGTCCCGGTGGCGCACCCTATGCTGCTGCCAAGGCCGCTCTTTCGCACTACACCACCTCGCAGGCACTGGCGCTGGCCAAGGACCGGATCCGGGTCAATGCCATCGCACCCGGCTCGATCGCGTTCGATGACGGCCTGTGGGATCGCCGCCGCGTCGAAGACCCCGACCTGTACCACGGCACGCTGGCGAAGATCCCGTTCGGCCGCTTCGGCCACCCGCGCGAGATCGCCGATGCCGCCCTGTTCCTGTGCTCGCCGCTGGCGCGCTGGGTCACTGGCAGCGTGCTCAACGTGGATGGCGGCCAGGTGTTGATGGGCTGATACTGGCACTTCGGTAGCTGCCAACCTGGGTGGGCACGCCTTTCGTCGACCAAGGCCGACGCCTGCCAGGGCCGAAATCCCATTCGTCGACCAGGGGGCGACGCCTGCCCTCACATCCGCCGGGCATGGGATTGCCCGGGCAGACGCACTATCATGTGCACACTGCCAAGGAGGACCCCGATGAGCGTGGCACCCCGACAGACAAGCGCCCTGGCCGTGGTCAGCCTGGTCATGGGCATCGCCAGCTGGACCGTCCTGCCCTTCGTGGCCAGCATCGTCGCCATCATCACCGGCCACATGGCCCGCGCCGAGATCCGCCGCCGCCCGCATGAGTTGGAAGGCGATGGCATGGCACTCACCGGCCTGGTGCTGGGCTGGGTGATGGTCGGCGCCGTGGTAGCCGCCATCCTGGTCTTCATCCTGTTCTTCGGTGGCCTGGCGTGGCTGGCGGCGGTGTCGAACTGACGCCATGACCGCCTCCGACAGCACTGAACGCTTCAGCAGCCGCGTCGCCGACTATGTCCGCTACCGGCCCGACTATCCGGCCGCACTGCTGGACTGGCTGCACGGCCCGATGGGTGTCAGCCACCAGGCCCGTGTCGCCGACATCGGCGCTGGCACCGGCATCTCCAGCCGCGCGTTTCTCGCCAGCGGCCATCCGCTGGTGGCGGTCGAGCCCAACGCTGCCATGCGTGCTGCCGCCGAACAGTGGCTGGCGCCACAGTACCCGCAGTTCTCCGCCGTCGATGGCCGCGCCGAGGCCACCGGCCTGGCGGACGCCAGCATCGATCTGGTCAGCGCCGCGCAGGCCTTCCACTGGTTCGACACCTTGGCGGTGCGCGCCGAGTGGCAGCGCATCCTGCGTCCCGGTGGCCTGGCACTGATCTACTGGAATTCGCGCCTGCTCGATGCCAGCCCGTTCCTGGTCGGCTACGAACAGCTGCTGCTGGACTACGGCACCGACTACACCGCCGTAGCCGAGCGCTACCAGGACGATGCCACCATGCAGGCCTGGTTCGGCGCTGGCCTGCGCGGCAGGGTGGAGCTGGCGAACGTGCAGTATCTCGACTTCGACGCCCTGCGCGGGCGCCTGCTCTCCTCTTCCTACGCCCCGCAATCCGGTCATCCGCGCCACGCGCCGATGATCGACGCTCTGCAGCACCTGTTCGCCGCCCACGCGGCGGACGGCCAGGTTGCTTTTGAATATCGAACCCGAGCCTTCCTCGGCACGCTGGACTGAACCGACGCATGTATTCGCTTGCCCGCCCCTTCCTGTTCTCGCTCGACGCCGAGCGCGCCCACGGCCTCGGCCTGTCCGCACTGGACCTGGCCTATCGCACCGGCACCACGCCGCTGCTGGCCGCCCGCATCGCGCCGATGCCGAGCACGGTGTTCGGGCTGACCTTCCCCAACCCGGTCGGCCTGGCCGCCGGCCTGGACAAGAACGGCGAGCATATCGATGCACTGTTCGCGCTGGGATTCGGCTTCGTCGAGATCGGCACCATCACCCCGCGCCCGCAGGCCGGCAATCCGCAGCCGCGCCTGTTCCGCCTGCCGGAACACAACGCGATCATCAACCGCATGGGCTTCAACAATGCGGGCGTGGACGCGCTGGTACGCAACGTCGAGCGCGCGCGCAACCGCCGCGGCCTGCTCGGCATCAACATCGGCAAGAACAAGGACACCCCCAACGAACAGGCCGTGGACGATTACATCGCCTGCCTGGACAAGGTGTACCCGCTGGCCGACTACATCACTGTCAACATTTCCTCGCCCAACACCGCCGGCCTGCGCGAACTGCAGGAAGAAACCGCGCTGCGCCAACTGGTCAGCCAGCTGCGTGACCGCCAGGAAGAGCTCGCGGCCCGCCACGGCCGCCGCGTGCCGATGCTGGTGAAGGTGGCGCCGGACCTCAGCGAGCGTGACATCGATGCCGCCGCCCGCGTACTGGGCGAGCTGCAGGTGGACGGCGTGATCGCCACCAACACCACCATCGACCACAGCAAGGTGGCCGGCGACCCGCTGGCCAACGAGGCCGGCGGCCTGTCGGGCGCGCCGGTGCTGGAGCAGTCCACGCTGGTGCTGCGCCGCCTGCGCTCGCGCCTGCCCGAGTCGGTACCCTTGGTCGGCGTCGGCGGCATCCTGTCCGGTGCCGACGCGGTGGCCAAGATGGCGGCCGGTGCCGCGCTGGTGCAGTGCTACAGCGGCCTGATCTTCCGTGGACCGGCGCTGGTTTCCGAATGCGTGGAGGCGATCCGCCGCCGACGCGAAGCGCCGAGCCGCGGCGCGGTGGCCCCCCTGTGAGCGCGCCCATGGATAGCACCGACGGCAACGCCCCGCTGCGCTGGACGCTCACCCGCAATGCGCCGCTGCAGGCACTGAACACCTTCCACGTGCAGGCCAATGCGGAACAGCTGCTGGAACTGCACGATGCCGCGCTGCTGCCGGACGTGCTGGCACTGCCCGAGGTGGCCAACGGCCCGCTGCTGGTGCTGGGCAGCGGCAGCAACGTCCTGATCGCCGAGGACCTGCCGGGCACCGTGCTGGTGTTCGGCAACCGCGACATCAGTTTCCTTGAACACCGCGCCGACCATGCCGTGATCCGCGCCGGCGCCGGCGTGCCCTGGCATGGCCTGGTGATGTGGTCGCTGCAGGAAGGCCTGTCCGGCCTGGAAAACCTGGCGCTGATTCCCGGCACCGCCGGTGCCGCACCGATCCAGAACATCGGCGCCTATGGCGCGCAGGTGGGCGAGTTCATCCAGGCGGTCGAAGCCTGGGACTGCCAGGATCAGGCCTGGGTGCGGCTGGACAACGAGCAGTGCCGCTTCGCTTACCGCGACAGCGTGTTCAAGCAGCAGCCCGACCGCTACCTGATCACCGCCATCGAACTGAAGCTGCCGCTGCTGCACGACCTGCGCATGGACTATGCCGGCATCCGCGAGGAACTGCAGGCACAGGGCGTGGAACTTCCCAGCGCCGTGGACGTGGCCAATGCGGTGATCGCGATCCGCCGCCGCAAGCTGCCCGACCCGGAGGTACTGGGCAACGCCGGCAGTTTCTTCAAGAACCCGGTGCTGCCGCTGGAACAGGTCGACGTGCTGCTGCAGCACTTCCCCGACCTGCCTGTGTTCCCGGCCGAGCAGGACGACAGGCGCAAGGTCTCTGCGGCCTGGATGATCGAATCCTGTGGCTGGAAGGGCTTCCGCGAGGGTGATGCCGGCGTGGCTCCGAGCCACGCGCTGGTGCTGGTCAACCACGGCAATGCCAGCGGCGCTGAACTGCTGGCGCTGGCGCGCCGCATCTCGGCCTCGGTGCTGGAAAAGTTCGGCGTGCCGATCGAACCGGAGCCCCGCCTGCTCGGCGCACAGTGGTGAACAGCCCCGCCCTTTCCCCTGGCGCCACCCCGATGCGGGCGGCGCTGCTGATGCTCGGCAGCACGATGGCATTTGGCCTGATGGCGGTGGCCATCCGCTATGCCACCCGTTACGTGCCGACGCAGGAAGTGGCGTTCTTCCGCAATGCCTTTGGCCTGCTGGCCCTGCTGCCGATGCTGCTGCGGCCGGGCCGCGCGCCCTTGAAGACGCAGCAGCTGACACGCTATTTCGTGCGCAGTGCAATCGGCCTGGGCTCGATGCTGTGCGCGTTCTGGGCGCTGGGCCACCTGCCGTTGGCGCAGGCGGTTTCGCTCTCCTATTCCACGCCGCTGTTCGTCACCATCGCCGCCGTGCTGTGGCTGGGCGAAACCGTGCGCGTGCGCCGTTGGGCGGCAGTGGTGGTGGGTTTCATCGGCGTGCTGGTGATCGTGCGCCCCGGCACGGCCGGCTTCACCGCCGGCAGCCTGGTGGCGGTCGCCGCCGCGGTGCTCAGCTCGCTGGTGGCGATCCAGATCAAGCAACTCACCCGCGTCGACAGCGCCGATACCGTGGTGCTCTACACGTACGTCTTCTGGGTCCCCCTGTCGCTGGTCCCGGCGTTGTTCGTCTGGGTCTGGCCGACCGGGTTGGCCTGGCTGTGGCTGCTGGCCACCGGCGTGCTCGGCACCGTCGGCCAACTGCTGTGGACCCGGGCGCTGCGGCTGGGCGAAGTCTCGGCGCTGACACCGATCAGTTTCCTGCAGCTGCCCCTGGTGACGCTGTGCGGCTGGCTGTTGTTCAACGAAAGCGTGGACCGCTGGACGATCATCGGCGCCGGCATCATCCTGGCCTCCAACGCCTACATCGCCCATCGCGAAGCCGTGCTGTCGCGCCGCGCCGCAAGTGCGGCCGCCTCAGCAGCGGCCAAGCCTGCAGAATGAAAACCACCTGCACGGACCATGGGTAGAGTCGACTGTCAGTCGACTGCTCTACGATTGGGAACAGGCCAAGCCCGCGCTGCGCGCGGTAGAGTCGACTGTCAGTCGACTGCTCTTCGTCTGGAACAGGCAAACCCCGCGCTGCGCGCGGTAGAGTCGACTGTTAGTCGACTGCTCTTCGTCTGGAACAGGCAAAGCCCGCGCTGCGCGCGGTAGTCGACTAACAGTCGACTCTACCCGGGGGCGATCCTGGTAACAGCCCGGGAACTACCCCAGCGCGCGATACACCCGCTCGGCGGCGTCGAACACGTTGCCCGGCGCGAACTGCTCGCTGAGGAAATGCAGCGATTGCCGGCGCAACGGCGGCGAACGCTCCTCGCCATCACTGCCCAGCAGCACCTGCTGGAACTCGATCAGGTCCTGCAGGATGCGCCAGTGCCGGTACCAGGCAATCCAGCGCGGATCACCGCGGTCGCTGCCATAGCCCTCCTCGAATCCCAACGGGTTCTCGCGACCCCAGCGCCCGCCAACCGCGCCGCCGATGAACATCAGGTCGCGCTCGCGCGGTGCCAGCGACAGGCCATCCCAGTCGATCAGGTGCAGGCCACCGTCGTTGCCCATCAGCAGGTTGCCGGCATGCAGGTCGGTATGGCACAGGTGCAGCCCCCTCGGCACGCCCTGCAACGCCGCATGCAGCTGCACGGCCTGCGCATGCAACGCGGCGATGCGTGCGTGCTGCTGGTCCCAGACCGACACGAACGCACGGCCCAGTCCGTCCTTGGCGGCCGCCAGGCCCTCGCCAGCCAGCCACTGGCCCACCGTATCAAGCGCCGCGGTTTCCATCCGCGCGCTTGGCAGCGCCTCCTGCAGCTGCAGCGGCGGGCGGGCCTCGTGCAGACGACGCAGCACTTCACCCAGCCGTTGCCACTGCGTGCGGCTCAACGCCGCCTCGAAGCCGGACTGGCCTTCCACATAGGGAAACAGGGTGAACTGCAGGCCCCAGCGCTGAACCGAAGCGCCACCGGTCAGTGCCGGCCAGGGTGCGACGATTTCCTCGATGCCCAGCGTGCCGCGCAGCCAGTGCAGGGTATCCCAGACGGCAGGGTCGACCTGGTAGCTGCGGCATTTCAACCACCATTGCCCACGCCGTGCATCGATGCGATACACGCTTGCGTTGGCGTCGGCGCCAACCGGGCGTGGCACCACGGCCGTGGCGGTGATGCCATAGGACTGCAGGAGGACTTCGCCGAGGTGCTGCGCCGAAGCGGATGACATGGATGCAAGCGGAAAGTGTTACCTGCCGCCACTATCGCAGATGCGCAGGCCGCGACACAGACATGTCCGTCACAACATCACGCCTGCGCGACCAAAGTGCTAGCCGGCGACGCGCCGCATCACCGCTTCCAGTGGCCCCCGCGCGAACCGCAACGACCACAGCCACGCGGCGGCCGTGGCCAGCATCAGGAACAGCAGCGCGCACCACAGCACCGCCGGCAATGACGCGCGGCCATCGAGCACGCCCAATCCTTCCAGCGCCCCCATGCCCAGCAGGATGTGGCCGACGTACAGGCTGAGTGTCATCCGCCCTGCCGCAGTGAGCGGCGCCCGCCAATTCCCGGGATACCGGCGGCTGACCCACAGGCACGCGGCGATCACACTGCAGGCCGCGCCCGAACCGGTCAGCACGTAGGCCGGTCCCGGCGGCATCGGCTGCGTTCCCAGCCACACCTGCCAGGGCGTTCCCAGCGCAAGGTGCTGCACGCCCTGGCCGGCGCCGATCAGCAGCACGCCCAGCAGCAGCAAGGCACGCTGCACGCGCGGCTGTGACAACTGCAGGCGCGCCAGCAGCATGCCCAGCAGGAAGAAGCACATCCACGGCAGCAGGGGATGGAAGCCGTTGAACAGCAGGTTGCGCGCGGCACCCGGCCACTGCCAGAGACCGGTGTACTCCAGCGTCTGCCAGTTCCAGCCCTGGCTGTAGTCCCAATGCAGCAGTGCCCAGAACGAACCGGCCGCCAGGCCCACGATGCTGGCCAGCAGCGCCCGTGGCGACGCACGCAGCCACAGCACCGCCAGCGCGAAATACACCGCGTAGTAGTGCAGGATGTCGGCCGGGAACAGGGTCAGGTTGAGCAGGCCCAGCACCAGCAGAAACAGCGCGCGCCGCCAGGTCTGCACGCAGGCCTGCCTCCGGCCCAAGCGCTGCGTGGCCAGTACCAGGCCAAGCCCGGCCAGGGTGACGAAGGTCGCCGAAGCCTTGCCTTCCAGCAGATGGAAGAAGCCGGCCAGCCAACCCGCGCGCTCGGCAGGTACGGCCATCGCCAGGCGGAAGTTGACCAGCACCATGCCGGCCAATGCGAAGTAGCGCGCCAGGTCCAGGCCGTGCAGCCGCCGATCATCGGCGCTCATGCACGTGATCCCAGCAACCGTGTTAGCAGCTCGAGATCCAGCGCGGCGTTCTCCGCGTTACCGGCTTCACCCAGGCCCTGGCGCAGCGCATCGCTTTCGATGGCATCCAGCAACACCTGCGCCTGCAGTGCCGGGGCCAGCGCAGGGCGCCGCCGCTCGCGCCGCGCAATGCCCTGCAGTGCATCGCCCAGCACCTGTTGAAGCTGCCTGCGGTTGGCGGCGAAGGCCTCGGCTACGGCGGGGTTGCGTGCACTCTCGGCCAGCACCTCGGCCGCGAGCGTTGCCCACTCCGGTTGCCGGCACAACGCATGGAAGTCCTGCAGGAACGCCAGCACCTGCGCGCGCTCGCCGTCGGCCGCCGCCAGCCGCTGCAGCATCGGGGCCAGTTCCTCGCTTTCGGCCGCGGCCACCGCAAGGATGATCGCCTCCTTGCCCGGGAAATGGTTGTAGAGATTGCCCAGGCTGACACCGGCCGCCTGCGCGATGTCGCGCATGCTGGTCTGGTGGAAGCCCTTGGCCAGGAAACACTGCAGGGCCGCCTGCAGGATCAGGGTCACGCGCTGCTCATTGCGGTCGATTCGGCTCATGCCACACATGGTGAACGAACGTTCGTCCATTTTGAAGAATGGAGAAGTCCGTCGGCAGGGCAGCATTCAGCCCTGCCCTGCGCTGCCCGGCGCGGTTTCAGAAGAACTCGTCGAGAAGACGGTAGAACGCCAGCCGCCGTTCGTCGGGCACAACGCCATAACTGCGGAACAGCGACGCGACCCACCGGGTGTCGCCGAAGTTGTGGACCAGGCTGCGCGCGGCCAACGCCAGATCCTGGTAGCGATCGGCCACGCCCAGCCGGCCACAGTCAATGAAACCGCTGAAACGCCCCTCGACGGCCAGCAGGTTCGGCAGGCAGGCATCGCCATGGCTGACCACCAGATCCTCGTGATCAGGCCGGGTAGCGCGCAGTTCGGCGAAGACCTGCTGTGCGCTCTGCCCCAGGCGCTCGTCATCGAAGTCATCGGCGTCGACCCGGCCCGCCTCGACACGTGCCTGTGCGGCCTGAAGCCGCGAAGCCAGCCGCTGGTCGAACGGACAGGCCGCCACCGGCAGGGCATGCAGGCCCCGCAGCGCGTCGGCCAGCAGTTGCACCCGGTACTGGGGTGCGAGCGCCGGCGACGAGGCCAGATCGTGGCCGGGCAACGCACTCATCAGCAGCCAGCGGCGCCCTTCCTCCTCGGCGGTAGCGATCACCGTCGGCGCCGGCTGGCCCTGCGCCTGCAGCCAGCGCAGGCGCGCGATCTCGTCGCCCAGCTCACTGAAGGCGTCGATCACTTCCGATTTCAGGAAGGCATCGGCCTGCCCCGGACGATGCACGCGGGCAACGTCCGCACGCGATACGCCGATCGACTGCCGCTCGATGCGCGCATCGGCCAGTGCTTCCTGCCAGGCGTGAGGCAGGGGCATGCCCTCCATGCGTGCGCGGGGTGCTTCCATGCCAGGGGACGCCTGTAACCGATGACTGCATGGATTCTCGCTCATCCGGCATTCCTCCCGTCAACAGCAGTGATGCCGGGCAGTCGTCGCTGCAGCAGCGCCCACGGATCCGTCACCGTGGAACGCCGGCGCCGATCGCCCCTGCATTCCCGCAATGTCGCGCTGAACATGCGCATCGCCGATGCGCTGCGCGAGGGCTTCCGCGATCGCCGGCCCGCGCTACTGACCCCGCCGGCCGCCGCAGGGCATCGTCAGTGGCCGCGCGCGCGGCCGTGGTTTACCCTGCTCGTCACCGGCCGTCGGTCACAGGCGGGAACCTGCTATGGATGCGCTTTCACGGGTCTCGGCCCAGGTCCTGGACAGTGCCCTGCCCAGCCTGCCGCTGTACCTGCTGCAGGCCACCGCGGTGATCGGCATGATCGGCGTGCTGCTGATCGCCACCCGTCGCGCCGGGCACGCCATCGAGGGCCGTCGCCTGTATGTCGGCGTGACGCTGGGGCTGATCTACCTGTTCAATTCCTGGTTCGTGGCCGGTTACACCCAGGGCGTGGTCAAGCTGCACCTTGGCTTCGACATCCTGCTGGTCAGTGGCCTGCTCGGCGGGTGGCGCGGTGGTCTGGCCTGCCTGGCGGCTGCCGTGCTGGCCCGCTACCAGTTTGTCGGCACCCAGTTCTTCCTGCCCGCCAGCCTGGAGGCCGCGCTGCAGATGATCACCGGTGTCTGGCTGCGCAGGCGCCTGCACCCGCGCATGCTCAACGAGCTGTCGCTGCGCATGATCCTGCGGGCGTGGTCGGCGCGCATCGCCGCGACCGCGGTGGGGCTGGCACTGGGCGTGGCGATCATCGGCGCCGACCAGCTGCCGGTGGCCGAACTGGCGATCCAGCGCGTACTGGCACTGCCGGTCTCGCTGCTGGTGCTGGGCGCTGTGTTCGCGCTGGTCTACAACGACGCCCAGATCGACGCGCAGCGCCAGCGCGAGCAGGCCTGGTTGCGCATCGACCCGATCAGTGGCCTGCCCAACATGCGCGCGCTGGGCGAACGGCTGCAGGACTTCTGGTGCGGCAACGACGGCCTCGGCAAGGCCTGCCTGGTCGTGGTCGAGATGGGCAACCTGCGCGATCTGCGCCTGCGCTACGGCCCACTGCAGGACAACGGGCTATGGCATCGCGATACGGCGGCGGACATCCATCGGTTGCTGCCATCGCTTCGCGCCGATGCCTTGGAGATCTATCAGTTCGGTGACGCGGCGCTGGCCCTGCTGGTGCGCGGCATGTCGTTGGCCGAGCTGCGCAGCCAGGCCCATGTCACCGCGTTGGCCTGCAATCTCACTGAGCGCGTCAGCCGCGACTGGCCGGGCTTCCGGCCGCTGTTCCGCTGCGCCGTGGTCGAGCTGAAGCCTCCGGCCAACGCCGATGAAGGCCACTTGCCGTTGCGGGCGATCACGCTGGCGCTGAGCGCGATCGAGTCGGGCGTGGTGTTCTTCGATGACCCGATCCAGCGCGACAGCGAAATCGATGCCTTGATCGAGGTCGCGCTCGAACGCTGGCTGCGCCAGGGGGATGCACCGCTGAGCTACCAGCCCAAGCATCGCCTGCGCGACCGGCGGCTGGTCGGTGCCGAGGCACTGCTGCGCATGCGCGATGGCGAGGGCCGGCCGATCACACCGATGCGGGTGATCTCGCTGCTGCGCCGGCAGGGCCGGCTGGCCGACCTGGAATGGGCCACGCTGCAGTCGGCGGTGCACTTCCTGCAGTTCTGCCGGCAGGATGGCGCTTCACTGACCATCGCGGTCAATGTCTCTGCCGAATCGCTGCGCCTGCCCGGATTCGGCCTGCGCCTGCACGAGCTGCTGCAACTGCACGACATCCCCGGTGCGATGCTGCGCCTGGAAATCGTCGAATGGACCGAGATCGTCGAGCGCGACGTGGTCGATGCCAACATCGCACAATTGCTGGCGGCCGGGGTCACGCTGTCGCTGGATGATTTCGGCGCGGGCTACTCGACCCTGATCCTGCTTTCGCAGCTGGCCATCGCCGAGGTCAAGATCGAGCAGGCGCTGATCGCCACGCTGTCCGACGCCAAGTCACAGTCGATCGTGCGCTTCATCGTCGAAGTCGCGCACCGCTGCGGCGCGATCGTCGTGGCCGAGGGCACCGAGACCCTGGCGCAGGAACAGCACCTGCGCGCGCTGGGCGTGGATGTCGGCCAGGGCTATCTGTACTCGGCCGCCCTGCCGGCCGACGAGTTCCGCCGCTTCGCCGCCGGCTAGGCCGCGTAGAACCCCAGGAACATCGCCACCGCCGACTCGGCCACGCGCGCGCGCTCCTGTTCGTTCAGTGGCGGCTGCCCCATCGTCACCTGCGGCCAGAACGCGAAGCTCTTCACCAGCCCGTGCAGCTGGTGGCCGGCAAATTCCGGATCGACCTCGCGCAGCCGGCCATCGGCGATTGCCGCGCGGATCCACGCACTCTCGCCACTTTCCTTCTCGCCCATGCGGCAGACGATGGCCTGCGCACGCTCCGGCGAGTGGATGATCTCGGCCATCGCGACCCGCGCCAGGTCGATGAAGTTGGCATCGCTGAGCAGGTCCAGCTTCTGCCCCAGCAACTGCAGCAGCTGCCCCTGCAGCGGCTGGTCGGGCCGGTACGGCAGCGCGTCGCTGGCCACGCTGCGTTCCCACAGCTCCTCCAGGATCATCGAGAACAGCGCTTCCTTGCTCGGGAAGTGGTTGTACACGGTGCGCTTGGAGACGCCCGCCACCTCGGCGATGCGGTCCATGCTGGTCGCCTCGTAGCCCGACGCACGGAACTCCTCCACCGCAGCGCGCACGATCGCGTCGCGTTTGCGGTCGGTGAGGCGCTGCGGGGTACGGGACATGGCGGGAACGGATGGCTGAACGGATGCACGCATTTTACACCCGGTAGTGTACTTTTGAAAAACAGGAAACTACACTGTGCAGTGTACACAGCGGACGTCACCCATGAAGCGCCTGCTCCTTGTCCCCCTGCTTGGAATCCTCGCCGTGACCGCCTACACCTTCTGCACCTCCTGGTCCCTCCCCGACTACCCCGAGTCACCGCAGTACCGTGATGGCAAGTTCCGCAATGCCCTGCCCCGTCCGGCAATGAGCCTGCGCGACGGTGCGGAGATCTGGTGGACGTTCCTGTTCAACAAACCCAAGGGCACCGTGCCGACCCACCCGATTCCGGTGAAGCCGCTGGACCGGGCCACGCTGGACGCCGCGCCGGACCGCAGCCTGTTCCGGCTCGGGCACTCCACGATCCTGCTGAAGCTGCGCGGCCAGTACTGGCTGACCGACCCGGTCTTCTCCGAGCGCGCCTCGCCGGTGCAGTGGATGGGCCCTGCGCGCTTCCATGCGCCGCCGATCAGCATCGATGCACTGCCGCCGATCGCCGGCGTGATCCTTTCGCACAACCACTACGACCATCTCGACCACGCCGCAGTGATGCAGCTGGATCGCAAGACCTCGCGCTTCATCGCCCCGCTCGGCGTGGGTGACCAGCTGATCGCCTGGGGTGTGGACGCTGGCAAGGTCGAACAGCTGGACTGGTGGCAATCCACCGAGGCCAATGGCCTGCGCCTGACCGCCACCCCGGGCCAGCATTTTTCCGGCCGCGGCCTGGGCGACAGTGACCGCAGCCTGTGGGCGTCATGGGTGATCCAGGACGGCGACTTCCGCATCTTCTTCAGCGGCGACACCGGCTACTTCGATGGCTTCAAGGCGATCGGCGAAAAGTACGGCCCGTTCGACCTGACGATGATCGAGACCGGCGCCTATGATCCGCGCTGGGCGTTCGTGCACATGCAGCCGGAGCAGACGCTGCAGGCGCACCTGGACCTGCGTGGCAAGTGGCTGCTGCCGATCCACAACGGCACCTTCGACCTGGCCCTGCACGCATGGCAGCAGCCGTTCGACCGCATCACCGCATTGGCGGCCGCGAAGCGCGTGCCGGTGGCCACGCCGATGATGGGCGAAGCAGTGGACATGCAGGCGCCGCAGCCGGGCACGCGCTGGTGGGAGACGGTGGAGCTGTAATGCGGTGGGCTCCGGTTCTGGCCGCCGCTACGTCTTCGGGTGAAGCCTGCGCCCTTCCCGGGCCAGATTGATCTGCAGCGCAGCGGCGGCGAGCTCGGTCATTTCCGTCGTGACTTTCCCGCTGCCGCGCGCTCGCAGCCAACCGAGTATGTCGACGAGATGCCAGATCGAGGTCGAGCCGTCATGCACGGGGGACGGAAACGACTGCAGGTTGGCCAGCATGAGCTTCCGCATGTTCTGGCGCGACATTCCGAGCAGGTCTGCGACGTCAGTGAGCCCCACCAGATCGGGGCTCACTTCAACCAGTTCGGCACCGGGCACAGCCCGCTGCACATCGTCGAGCGCCGAACGCAGGGCAACCCCTGCGCTGTCTGCTTCCCGGCAGAACGCCAGGGCCAGCCGTCCCGGCAACCCAAGGCCCACAAGCGCGTCGTCACAGCCGCCTTCGGCCAGGCGCTGCTCGAGGACGCCGATTTCATTGCCTGTGTCCGGCAAGCGGTACTTCAGGGTGAAGTTGAATTCCATGATTGACCCCTTCGCTTCTGACGAAGCCTGATCTCATTGCTCACGACTGCAGTTCTCGACCACACGCCGCAAGGCACTTGCATGACGGCTGCCGCTTCGCGGCGTGCTCCAGATGCTCACGATGCAGAACTCCCCGCATCGGCAATCGGTGTCGTTGTAAGGGCAATACATCCGGCCCCACGCATGGCCGCCCGCCATACGGAGCCTCCATCCACGATCCTCCGCGAACTGCAACGCCGCTTCGATGTCCTTGTCTGGATGACGCGCTCGAGACATTCCTTCTTCTCCATAGTCTCCACACGGCTCACACGGGTTGTCAAATGACAACTCTCTTAAAAGACGCTCGATGTGACCCCAGCCAATCCGCGCTACACGTCCAGAGCCACATCGGTCAGCCCTCCCGTGATGGCAGCGCCAGCGTCCAGCGCCGCTGCAGTGCGTCATGTAACCGATTACATCCCTTGCTAGCGTAGCGCTCGCCCGATCCCGGCCGAACCTGCGAGGCAGTCCGTAATGACGTTGCGCGCCGAACGCTCCAAGGTCTCCACCCTGCTTTTCCCATTGCGCCCTGCCGCCCTGCTGCTCGTCGCCCTGGCGTCCTCCGCACAGGCCCAGACGCTCCCGCCGCGCAGCCAATGGCAGGCCAGCAGTTCCTCGCAGCAGGTGCCGGCAATGGCGATCGGCCACCTGATCGACGGCGACCCGAAGACCGTGACCGGCGGCGCCTTCAGCCCCGGCCACTGGTTCCAGATCGACCTGGGCACGCCCACGCTGCTGGCCGGCGTGCGCCTCACCTGGGATGTCTCCAATCCGGAAGGCTATTCGCTGCAGACCTCCCTGGACGGCACGCAGTGGCAGACCGCATACACGATGGCCGATTCACTGGGCGACGTGGAAACGCTGTACTTCGCGCCGCGCCAGGCGCGCTACGTGCGGCTGGCCAGCCCGCAGCGGACCTCCGACTGGGGCGTGTCCCTCTTCGAGATGGAGCCACTGGACAGCACGCTCAGCGCACGCGTCAGCGGTGTGGATGCAACGCAGGCAGCCGCGCTGTGGCAGGGCGGCGCTGCCGTCGCGATTCCCGTCGGGAAGGCAGGCGCCCATGCGCTCGAGATCACCTTGCCCCGCGCCCAGCCCACTGCCGGCCTGCTGGTCGAGTGGGCCGATGGTGCGCGTGGCGCTGCCCGATTGCAGGCGCAGGACAGCAACGGTCGCTGGCACGACTGGGCACAGGATGCGCAGGCCGCCAACCATCGGCAAAGCTGGCTGGCCGCCACTGTGGCGCAACCGGTGCGTGCGTTCCGGCTGAGCGTGGACGGCGCTGCACCCCGGGCCGCGCGGTTGCGCCTGCTGGGCCCGAAGGCGGTGATGACGCCCATGAAGCAGTACCAGATCGCCGCCAGCGGCGCGCAGCGCGGGCTGTTCCCGGCGTCACTGCAGATGCAGCAGACCTACTGGACCGCCGTCGGCGTGCACGCCGGGCGACAGAAATCGATCTTTGACGAGTACGGCAACATCGAAGCCTACAAGGGCGCACCGCTGGTGCAGCCCATCTGGCGCGGTGCCGATGGCCGCGCGGCGGGCGCCGCCGAACGCCCCGTGCACCACGCCCTGCGCGATGGCTGGAAGCCGATGCCTTCGGCCACCTGGTCGCCGCAACCCGGGCTGGAGCTGCGCAGCGAGGCCTTCGCCCTCCAGCGCGACGGGCAACCGGTCACCTTCGTGCGCCATCGCCTGCACAACACCGGCAGCAGCCGGATCGATGGAACGCTTAGCCTGGTCGTGCGCCCGATGCAGATGAACCCGCCGTGGCAGAACGGCGGGCTGTCGCCGATCCGCGAGGCCGCCGTCGATGGGCAGGCCGTGCGCATCAACGGGCGCACGCTGCTGCAGTCGCTTACGCCAGTGACCGCATCCGGCGCGGCGCCGTTCGGCGACGACGGCGCAACGGAAATCACCGCGAACATCGCTGCCGGCCAACTGCCTTCCACGCAGCAGGCGCGTGATGACCAGGGCCTTGCCTCGGCTGCGTTGAACTACCGGGTGTCGCTGGCACCGGGCAGCAGCGACGCCATCGTGGTCGCGTTCCCGCTGGGCACTGCCGCCGCCGATGCCAACGGCATGCTGCCCGAAGCACCCGCGCTTGATCTGGCTGCGCTGCCCGACGATGCCAATGCCGCGTTCGACGTGCTGGCCACGCAGGCCTCCGCCGACTGGCAGGCACGGCTGGGCCAGGTCGGCCTGCGCCTGCCCGATCCCTCGCTGGTCGACATGCTGCGCGCGCAGGCCGCCTACATGCTGATCAACCAGACCGGCCCGGCCATGCAGCCGGGGCCGCGCAACTACAACCGCTCCTTCATCCGCGACGGCATGGCCACCTCGGCGGTGCTGCTGCGCATGGGTGAAGCACGTGTCGCGCGCGATTACCTGGCCTGGTACAGCGAACACGGCGTGCATGCCAACGGCCTGGTCTCACCGATCCTCAACGACGATGGCAGCGTCAACACCGGCTTCGGCTCGGACATCGAGTACGACAGCCAGGGCCAGTACGTCGCACTGGTGGCCGACGTTGCACGCCTGGATGGTGGACCAGAAACGGTGCGCGCCTACCTGCCCAAGGTGAAAGCCGCGCTGCGCTTCCTGCAGGAACTGCGCGAGCGCACGCTGGTGCCCGGTTACAAGGCTGACCAGCCTTCGCCGGAACGGTTTGCGGGCATCCTTGCGCCGTCGATCAGCCATGAGGGCTATCCATCACCCACCCACAGCTATTGGGATGACTATTGGGGCCTGAAGGGCTGGCACGACGGCGCGTGGCTGGCCGAGGCCCTGGGCGACCACCAGACCGCTGCCTGGGCGCGCGAGCAATACAAGCTGCTGTACGACGCACTGCATGCCTCGATCCGGGCAACGATGGCGTGGAAGGGCATCGACTTCATTCCGTCGTCGGCCGATCTTGGCGATGGTGACCCCACCGGCGTCTCGATTGCATTGGACCCGACCGGCGCGCAGAGCGTACTGCCGGCCGAGGCACTGCGGACCACCTTCGCACGTTATCTGGATGACGTGCGCAAGCGCAGCCAGCCCGGTGCGCTGTACGCCTATACCCCGTACGAGATCCGCAACGTGCTGAGCTATGTGCATCTGGGCCAGCCGCAGGCGGCCGATGAGCTGCTGCAGGGGCTGCTGCATGACCGGCGCCCGCTCGAGTGGCAGGTGCTGGCCGAGGTCGTGCATTCACGCCTGCGCTTCCCGCGCTACCTGGGCGACATGCCGCATACCTGGATCGGCGCCGAGTACGGCCGCACGCTGTTCGGCATGCTGATGCGCGAGGACGATGACGCACTGTCGCTGCTGCCGGGCACGCCCCCCGCGTGGGTGGCGGGCGATGGATTGGCAGTGGAACGCCTGCCGACGGCGTATGGCACCTTGCAGATGCAGGCGCGGCAGCGCGACGGCGTGTTGACGGTGGCGCTGGGCAAGGGCTTGCGCAGCAGGACGGCGGTGAAGGTGTGGTGGCCGCAGCGGACGATGCCGAAGACGGTGCGTGTGGATGGGCGCAGCGTTTCCGATTTCGATGCCGAGGGCGTGCGCCTGGCGAAGCCGTTCAAAACGCTGGAGGCGCGTTGGTGAAGCAGCCGAGCATGGCTTGGCTCTACGAAGCGGGGATCGCCCGGGCCACGCCCGGTGTCATTGCAGCGTCGGCAACCCCGGCGGATTGGTCTGCGACTGTGGCACGGCTTCATCGGCCACATTCCAGCGTGCCAGCGCCTGCGCGTAGGTGCCGCTGCCGATCTGGGTGTTCAGCGCCTGCGTCACCGCGTCGGCCAGGCCGCTGCCCTTGCGCGTGGTCACCGAGATCGCTGCGGCATTCGGCCAGCCACCAGGGAACAGGCCCACGCGCCGCACCTTGCCGTCGCGCGCCGAATAGGCGCCGGTAGCATTGGGCTCGAACGAGACATCGGCGCGGCCGGTGATCACCGCCAGCCGCCCGACCACCGCGTCATCGAAGTACTGGTATTCCACGGGCTTCAATCCCGCCGCGATGTTCTGCTGGTCCCACTGGCGCAGGATCTGGTCCTGGTTGGTGCTGGCACCGACCACCACCTTCAGCCCGGCCACATCGGCGGGCTTTTCGATTTTCTGGATGGGCCCGTCGCTGCGGGTGTAGATGCCCAGCAGGTCGTAACGATAGCTGGAGAAATCGAACTTCTTCTTGCGTTCCTCGGTAACCGTCACGTTCGACAGCACCGCATCGTACTTGCCCGACTCCAGCCCCAGTGGCCAGTCGGCCCAGGCCACCGGCACGATCACCAGCTTCAGGCCCAACGCATCCGCGATCAGCCGCGCGATGTCCGGTTCGATGCCGACCACGTCCTTGCTGTCGGCGCCGTAGTCGGCCAGCGGTAGCTGCCCCGGGTGGGTCGCCACGGTGAATGCGCCTGGCGTGACGAAGCGGTAGCCCGCAGGAATCAAGGCCTGCGCCTTCGGGTCGAGCGTGCCCTTCAGCACGGCGGTGTTGGTACCGGCCAGGCTGGTCGCGGCCACAGCGGCAGCCTCCGGGGCCTGGCGCACGCGCGAGTAGACGATGCCGGCGATGCCGATGACCAGCACCCCCACGATCAACAGGGTGCTGCGCGAGGGGCGACGCGATGCTGCAGGGCTCATGGTGTTCCTTCCGGGGTTACAGAGTCTTGGCCAGGAAATCGGCGGTGCGTTGCTGGCGCGGGCGCTCGAACAGGGCCTCGGGCGTGCCCTGCTCGATCACCCGTCCCTGGTCCATCATCACCACGTGGTCGGCCACGCGGCGGGCGAAGCCCAGTTCATGGGTGACGATCACCAGCGTGGTGCCGGAACGGGCCAGCTCTTCGATCACGCTGAGCACTTCGGCCACCAGCTCCGGATCCAGCGCCGAGGTCGGCTCATCGAACAGCAGCACCTTTGGCTGCAACGCCAGCGCGCGGGCGATCGCGATGCGCTGCTGCTGGCCACCGGACAGCTGGCGCGGGAAGGCATCGGCCTTGTCGGCCAGGCCGACCCGTTCCAGCAGCGTGCGCGCCTGCTGCTCGGCCTGCGCGCGCGGCACATCGCGTACTGCGATCGGCGCTTCGATGATGTTCTCCAGCGCGGTCAGGTGCGGGAACAGGTTGAAGCCCTGGAACACCATGCCCACTTCGGCGCGCCGGCGGCGGATCTCGCGTTCGGGCAGCTCGTACAGGGTGTCGCCATCGCGACGGTAGCCGATCAGCTGGCCACCGACGGTCACGTAGCCGCTGTCGGCGCGTTCCAGGTGGTTGATCAGCCGCAGCGACGTGGACTTGCCGGCGCCGGACGGGCCGATCAGCACGGTCACGCTGCCGGCACGCAGGTCCAGGTGCACGTCTTCCAGCACCGGCTGATCGCCAAACACCTTGCCCACGCCGTGCAGCGACACCGCCGCCCCGTCACCCGCTTCCACCTGGGTGGCGATGCGCGGGCGGTTGATCACGCGGGGCGCAGCATCACCGGACCGGCGCTGCGGCGATGACACCCGCGACACCGAACGTTCGCGTTGCAGCTGGCCGCGTGCGAAGCGCTGCTCCACGCGGCGCTGCAGCAGCGACAGCGCGGTCAGGATCACCAGGTACCAGACCGTGGCCACCATCAGCAGCGGCACTACTTCCAGGTTGCGCCGGTAGATCACCTGGACGGTGTAGAACAGCTCCGGCAGCGCCAGCACGTAAACCACCGAGGTGCTCTTGGCCAGGCCGATCACATCGTTGAACGCGGCCGGCAGGATCGAACGCATCGCCTGCGGCAGGATGATGCGCCGCACCTGGCGCGCACGCGGCAGCCCGAGCGCGGCGGCCGCCTCATACTGGCCATGATCGACCGAGAGGATGCCACCGCGGATCACTTCGGCCGAGAACGCGGCCTGGTTCAGGGTCAGCCCCAGTACCGCGGCGGTGAACACGCCGATCAGCTGCGTGGTGGGGTAAGAGAACAGGCTGATGCCGGTGAACGGAACGCCCAGCTCGATGGTGCTGTACAGGTAGCCCAGGTTGTTCAGCAGCAGCAGCAACACCAGCAGCGGGATCGAGCGGAACAACCACACATACCCCCACGACACCGCTGACAACAGGGGTGAGCCGGACACCCGTGCCAGCGCAAGCAGGGTGCCCAGCGCAAAACCGAGGCCGGTACCGAGTGCGGTCAGCAGCAGCGTCCGGCCCAGGCCTTCCAGCACCGGGCGTGCGAAGAACCACTCGGCGAAGGTGCCCCAGCCCCAGCGCGGATTGCCCAGCACCGATTGCAGCCCGATCAGGATCAGCGCCAGCGCCAATACCGTGCCGACCACCTGCAGCGGGTGCCGGGCCGGCACGATCTTCAAGGCCGGTGCGGGTGCCGGCCGTGTGCCGATCCCATCCAGCGCCGTCGAGGGCGTGCTCATGCATGGACCCCGTGCAGTACCGCCTGCACAGGCGCAACGACAGGCGCGGGCGCCCGCAGGTGTTTCTCGAACGGCAGGTGCGCGATGGATTCCGGGTCCGCGTCCAGGTCGAACAGCGCGGTGTAGCCGTGGCTGAGGTAAAGGCCGACCGCCTCGGGCTGGCGGAAGCCGGTGGTCAGGAACACGCGCCGATAGCCCTGGCGCGCCGCCTGCTCTTCCAGTTCCTGCAGCACGCGCCGGGCGATGCCCTGCCGGCGCAGCCCGGGCAGCGTCCAGATACGCTTGAACTCGGCGGTGTCCGGATCGCGGTGCGGCATGAAGGCACCGCCGGAGATCGCCACACCGTCGCGCAGCAACAGTACGAAGGCCCCTACCGGCGCGGCAAATGCCTGCGCCGGGTAGCGCTGCAGTTCCTCGCGGGCGCTGCCGCCGATGCGTCGGCGCACATCGGCGTAGCGACTGTCGTATTCCTGCTCCAGGCCATCGAACAGCGGCCGCGCCAGCGGGTCATCGACCGAGGTATAGAGGAAGCGTTCGTCGTGGCTCATGTCGCGTCCTTCACCAGGTAGTCTTCGGCCAGCCGCGCCCACAGGCTGGCGGCGGGGGCAATGGCCGCGTCGTTGAACACATAGCGCGGGCTGTGCAGCGGTGCACTGTCACCATTGCCGACGAACACGAAACTGCCCGGCCGCGCCTGCAGCAGGAACGCGAAATCCTCGCTGGCGGTGCGCGGCGCGAAGTCGGGCACCACCTTGCCGGCGCCGAAGCCCTGCACCGCCACCTTGCGGACGTAGGCGGTCTGCTGCGGGTGGTTGATCACGCTGGGGAAGCCGCGCGGGAATTCAATCTCGGCGCGCGCGCCGAACGCAGCGGCGGTGTGCTCGGCAAGTTCCGTGACCCGGCGTCGCAGCGTGTCGCGCACCTCGGGCAGGTAGGCGCGCACGGTCAGCTTCAGCTCGACCACGTCCGGAATCACATTGGCGGCCTGCCCACCGTGGATCGAACCGACGGTCACCACTCCCATCTGCCGCGGGTCGACATTGCGCGACACCACACTCTGCAATGCCGTGATGATGTGCGCGGCAACCAGGATCGGGTCCACGCTGCCCTGCGGCTCGGCCCCATGGCCGCCCTTGCCGATCACTTTCAGCCGCGCCCAGTCAACCGACGCCATCGCTGGGCCGTCGACGAAACCGAAGTGGCCGACCGGTACGCCAGGCCAGTTGTGCAGCCCATAGATCGCATCCACCGGGAAGCGCTCGAACAGGCCGTCGGCGATCATCCTCGATGCACCCGAACCGGTTTCTTCCGCAGGCTGGAACACCAGCTGCAAGGTGCCGTCGATATTGCCGTGATGGGCCAGGTAATGCGCGGCGGACAGCAGGATGGCGGTGTGACCATCGTGACCGCAGGCATGCATCAGCCCGTCGGTCTGGCTGGCGTAAGCCAGCCCGGAGTCTTCGTGGATCGGCAAGGCATCGATGTCCGCACGCAGCCCCAGTCGACGACTGCCCTGCCCGCGTTGCAGCGTGCCGACCACGCCGGTGCCACCGAGGCCGGTGGTCACGTCATAACCCCATTGCTGCAGAAGTTCGGCCACGCGGGCGCTGGTGCGATGCTCTTCGAAGGCCAGCTCCGGGTGCCGGTGCAGGTCATGGCGGATCGTGATGGCAGCCTCGGCGCGTGCCGCGATCTCCGGCAACACGCCAATCGCTGGGGAACTCCGCCGGGCCTGGCCCGGTGCTACCGCAGTTTCTCCGCTCATTGCCCTACCCCACCTTCCGCGCCGGTTCGGCGTCGGTCGCATACCGGCTGGCCTTGTACGGCAGGCCCAGATGCTCGCGCAGGGTCTGCCCTTCCAGCTCGCGCTGGTGGTAGCCGCGCGCCTGCAGGATCGGCAATACCTGGGTCACGAAATCGTCCAGGCCCTCGCGCTGCGCGGCAAAGCCCAGGATGAAGCCATCGCTGGCACCGGCATCGAACCAGCGGATCAACTCATCGGCCACGTGCTCCGGTGTACCGATGAAGTTGGGTCGCGGGCTCACTGCTTCCAATGCCACCTGGCGCAGGCTCAGCCCCTTCTCGCGCGCATCCTGCTTGATGCGATCAGTGGTGGAGCGGAACGAGTTGCTGCCGATATCGCCCAGTTCGGGGAACGGTGCGTCAGGGTCGTACTGGCTGAAATCATGGTGGTCGAAGAACCGGCCCAGATAGGCCAGCGCATCCTCCAGCGTTGCCAGTGCGGCAATTGCCTGGTACTTGGCCTCGGCCTCCTCGGCCGTGCGGCCGACGATGGGGCCGATACCCGGAAAGATCTTCACGTCGTTGCCGCTGCGGCCATGCGCGATCGCCGAGTTCTTCACCTTCTGGGTGAACGCGCGGGTTTCTTCCAGCGACGGCGAATGGGTGAACACCGCATCGGCGTACTTGCCGGCCAGCGCGATGCCGTCATCGGACGAACCGGCCTGGAAGATCACGGGTTGGCCCTGCGGCGATCGCTGGATGTTGAGCGGGCCTTCCACCTGGAAGAAGCGGCCCTTGTGGTCGAGCCGGCGGAATTTCTCCGGTGCGAAGAACGTGCCGCTGTCGCGCTCGCGCACGAACGCGTCGTCATCCCACGAATCCCACAGTCCCTGCACCACCTCCAGGTATTCATCGGCGATCTGGTAGCGCAGCGCATGCTCCGGATGGGGGCGGCCGTAGTTGCGGCCGGAACCTTCCAGTGGAGAGGTCACCACGTTCCAGCCGGCGCGGCCGCCGCTGAGCAGGTCCAGTGAGGCGAATTGACGGGCGACGGTGAACGGATCGCTGTAGGACGTCGACAGCGTACCGGCCAGGCCGATCTTCTTCGTCGCCGTGGCCAACGCCGACAGCAGCGAGATCGGCTCGAACCGGTTGAGGAAGTGCGGGATCGACTTTTCGTTGATGTACAGGCCGTCGGCCACGAAGCCGAAGGCGATGCCGTTGTCTTCGGCGGTGCGCGCAATGTCGATGTAGAACTGCAGGTTGACGCTGGCGTCGGCCGGATTGGACGGGTGCTTCCAGGCATGCATGTGGCTGCCGGGGCCCTGCAGCATGATGCCGAACGGAATGTGGCGCGGGGTCGTGCTCATGGGAATCGCTCCTGCGGGTCAGGCCACCGCCGCGCGAGGCGCAGGCGACAGCAGTTCGAGGGATGTCAGGCGTGCATCGAGGTCGGCCACCGGCGCATCGAGGATGAACTCGCCCACGCCGAAGCGTCGGTGCAGCGCATCCAGTTCGCCGCGTACCTGTTGCGCATCGCCGGACAGCACGCTGGGCCGTGTTTCCTCGATGCGGAAGTCCGCCACGCCTACCTGGCGCGCGTACTCGGCAGCCGCCTCGGGGCTGGGCAGGTTCACCGTCTGCCCCGGGCCAAGGTGCAGCTTGTAGACGCGCAGTGCGCCGATGTGACGTGCAGCGGCTTCGGCCGTCGGGGCAGCAAAGGCCACCGTGGCCAGCAGCGGGGGCTGCGTAGCGGCACTGCGATAGGCATCGAACGCGGCCTCGATGTGCTTCGGGTCACCATCGAAGTGCGCGGCGTACACGAAGCGCCAGCCCAGCGCGGCCGCCTGCCGCGCGCTCTGCGGACTGGCACCCAGCAGGAACCGCTCCGGTGCCTGTTGTGGAACCGGCCGCGCCAGCACCTCGCTTTCGGCACCGGAAAGATAGCCTTCCAGATCGCGCAGTTGCTGGTCGAAGTCGGCAAACGCCGGGCGCCCTGCCGCCAGCGCGGCGGTCGATGCCGGCAGGCCGCCGGGCGCCTTGCCCACGCCCAGGTCCACGCGCCCCGGCGCCAACGCTGCCAGCAGGTTGAAGTTCTCGGCCACCTTGTAAGGCGCGTAGTGGCGCAGCATGACCCCGCCGCTGCCGATGCGGATGCGCCAGGTCTGCGCCAGCACCCAGGCGGCCAGCACCTCCGGCGCAGGGCTGGCCAGGGTCGGCGCGGCGTGGTGTTCAGCAAACCAGTAGCGGTGGTAACCCAGCTGCTCGGCGCGCTGCGCCAGCAACAGGCTGTTGCGCAGTGCCTGCTCCGGCGAGGCCCCGTCGGCCACCGGGCTCTTGTCCAATACGCTGATCAGGTAGCTCATTGACGCGTCCTCGCTCAGGGATGGGCCACGGGAATGCCGAGCAACCCGTTCAGCGCCGCCAGGATCGGCTCGGCACCGGAGACGTACTGGCGATCCTCGTGGGCGCCACTGGCCAGCGCGCTGTGCACGCCCTGCGGCAGCACCAGCTTCGGCAGCGACTGGTCCTGCTCGCCAATCTCCGCGATCACCTCGCGACGCGGCCGTGCGAAGCCGATGCGACGTACGTCCAGCTGCGCGTCGAGGCCCTCGATGCTCGACAGCGCACCTTCCAGCAGCAGGCTGTGCCGGCAGAAGAAACGCTGGCCGGGAATCTGACCGTCCTCGAACTCGCGGTCCAGCAGGAACAGGATGGGTTTGCTTGCTGCGTCGAGCGTCACTGGGGGGTCCTCATCTGGGCCGGCAATGCGATGCCGCTTCGATATCGATGCTAGAGATGCCAGCGGTCGCGGCGGCGATGCCTGGCGACAATCGGCGGTCAGATCCGGCCATGCAGATGCGCCTTCGCCATAAGAAAAGCGCCGCCGGTTATGGCCTCAGGCAATGCGCCGCAGCGGCGTCGGCGGCGCCAGTCCCTGCGTGGCCAGATGCGCGGCGGCACGCTCGGTCGCCAGCGCGATACGCGCCTGCAGGGCCGCGCTGCTGACGTGCTCGCCGTCGAAGTCAGCCGGCGTGGCATACACCCCGATCGGCAGCGTGTGCGCCTGCAGGAAACTGAACAACGGCCGCAACTGGTGGTCGATCACCAGCGCATGGCGCTCGCTGCCCCCGGTCGCGGCCAGCAGCACCGGTGTATCCACCAGCGCCTCCAGCCCGATGAAGTCGACCAGGTGCTTGAACAGTCCCGGGTACGATCCGCGGTACACCGGCGCGGCCACCACCAGCAGGCCGGCGCCCTCGATGGTCTGCAGCGCCTGCTCCACCGCCGGCTCCGCTTCATCGCGCGACAACGACTGCCCCAGCGAGCGGGCGATCGGCGCCAGCTCCACCCGCTCCACGCTGGCGTGCACCCGCTGCTGCAGCGACGCCAGCAGATGCCGCACCAGCAGCAGCGTGCGCGATGTCGCCGAACTGGCCGGTGAGCCCACCAATGCAACCACCCTCAATGCAGAAGACATGAACTGCTCCTCGATGATGGCGGACCCTGTCCGGCCGCCTTTCGCGTTATGTAGAGCCGAGCCATGCCCGGCTGCGTCCCGCCTCAGAACCGGTAGTTGATCCGCCCGTACCAGAACGCACCGATTCGGCTCAGCACGTCGCCCGAATCCCAGGTCGTCTCGATGCTCGCCACATCGGTGGCACTGCGTGCATACGCGGGCACCTTGCGCGTGCGCTTGTCGAACACGTTGTTGATGCCCAGCGCCGCACTCCAGCCTGCGCCCAGCTCCACGGCGCCGGAGAGATTGGTCACCAGCACCGGCGGCTGCTTGTACTCCACGCCGTTGTTCAGGCGCTTGATCGGTCCGTAGTAAGTGAAGTCGACATTCGAGCGCCAGCGCCCGTTCTGCCAGCCCAAGCCCGCCACCTGGGTGTAGCTGGGCGTGCGGAAGCGCAGCGCGTATTCGCTGCTCTTGGTCAGCAGGTTGATGTTCGGCAGCCCCTGCAGCGCCGCCGGAATGTCGCTCACCTTCTGGATGGTGGTACGCCCGACGTTGGCCGCGTAGCTCCAGCGCAGCTTGCCCCACGCGGTGTCCTGGTTGGCTTCCAGGGTCAGCTCGACACCGCGTGTGCGGGTATTGCCCACATTGGTGAAGTAGCTGGCGTAGAACGCATCACCCGGCAGGATGCTGATGCCGGCGGAACCCAGCAGCGCATCGATGGTGTTCTTCTGCGCCGCACTCAACACCGTACCGCTGTTGTCGGTGATGCGCGCCGGGTCCTGCGCGTTGTAACCGATCTGGCTGGACTGGCCGAGCTGGCCGCGGATGTCGATCTGGTAGGCATCCACGGCCAGGTGAAATGCAGGGCTCGGGTCCCAGGTCACGCCCAGGCTGTAGTTGGTGGCTTTCTCGGGCTTCAGCGGCGTGGCACCCAGCGCAATCGCTGCCGGCGAAGACACCTGCGCCACCAGCGTGGTACCGCACGGGCAGCTGCCGGTGGCCTGGTAGTACTGCGCGCCGAGGCTGGGCGCATGGAAACCATTGCTGACCGTCGCGCGTACACCGAACGCGTCGGTGAAGTCGAAGCGCGTGGTCAGGCGGCCCGTGGACACGCTGCCGAAGTCGGAATGATCTTCCCAGCGTGCAGCCGCATCCAGATACCAGCGCGAGGTGATGTTGCTGGCCGCGCCCACATAGACCGCCTTGCTGTTGCGCGTCGCCTTCACCGCATCGGCGGTGGAGTAGCCCACGAACGCGGCGGCACCGAAGCCGGTGTACGACTCCCACTGCCCGGCCCCGCGTTCGTATTGTTCGTGCTGGTACTCGGCGCCTGCGCTCACTTCCAGCGGTGACGCAAAGGCGGCCACCTCGAAGCCACGGCGCAGGTCCAGGTTGGCGATGCCCTGCTGGTAGTCCAGCTTGCCGTCATAGAAGTCGGTGGGCGATCCGGGGTACGGCAACGAGTAGTTCACCGAGTTGCGGGTATAGGTGCGCACCGTGCTGCGGTTGCCGGTCAGGCTGGCGTCGTAGTCCCAGCCTGCCACCTGCCCTTTCACGCCCGCAGTGCCGGTGTACTGCTTTTCCTTGGTTTCCAGCACGGGCAGGAAGCCGTCGGGGAACACGCTCAGCACCCCGGCCGCCTTGTAGGTGGTGAAGATGGTCGCCGGCAGGCGCAAGTTCTGGATCGCCTGCGCGGTGCGATCGCTGGCCGTGGCGTTGGCGTAGAACTGCGCGCGCTCGCCCAGGCCATGGCCCGCATTCACTGCGAAGGCCTTCAACGCGTACGACGGCGAGCTGAGGATGATGTTGGCCTCCGCATCGCGGCTGGCCTCGGCCGGGTTCGGCGACGCACCCGCGGGCAACCGGTTGTTCGGGCGCAACGCCACCCGATTGCCATTGGCATCCACCGCCGGGTAGCTCAGGTAACCGTCGATGTAGCGGCGGCTGCGGATCGCATGATGCTGGCGGGTGGTTTCACCGGACAGATTGACGAAGCCGTCCTGGCCCCATGGCAGGCCGACGTTGGCGCGCACACTGGTACGCGAACCGTCGCCATCGATGCTCTGCCCGCTCTCAACCGACAGGTCACCGCCATGCGCCTGCGACTTCAGGATCACGTTGACCACGCCGGTGATCGCGTCCGAGCCATAGATGGCCGACGCACCATCGCGCAGCACTTCCACATGGTCGATGGCCGACACCGGGATCAGCGCCAGGTCGGCCCAGGCGTGGCCCGGAAAGCCGCCGCCGTTGGCCCCACTCACGTACGCGCTGGCATTGCGGCGCTTGCCGTTCACCAGCACCAGCGTGTAGCCCGGTGACAGGTTGCGCAGCTGGTAGCCACGGATCAGGCTCTCCTGGTCGCTCTGGTAGCCGCCGATCTGGCTCAGCGACGGCAGCGCACGTTGCAGCGCTTCCAGCAGGTTCGCCTGGCCGGTGGCGGCCAGGTCTTCGGCAGAGATCACATCGATCGGCGTGGAGCTGTTCTTCACGGTGCGCGTGCTGGTACGCGAACCGGTCACCACCACCGCATCCAGCGTGGACGCAGCCACGTTGGCTGTCGCGGCGGTGGCAGCGGGATCGGCATCGGCTTCGGCCGCGTGGCCAGGCGATGCGGCCAGAACGGCAGCGATCAGGACAGCAAGGGTGCTCAGGACAGGGGCGTGGGCGGCAGGCATGGGGGCTCGTGGGGGTGGGCCGGAAACACGCTTCCATTCAAGGGCCTGTTCACCCGCGGCAACAGGCGGGATCGCGTCACCCAACCGTCATATCCGGCCAGCCACATGATTGCTGGTAATGACGTTAGGCAGGCCTGCAGGGCACGCGCATGGCACGGCGATGGGCAATCGACGTTGGATGATGTGCGGCGGGTGGTGGGCGACCGGCGGCGGTCGGCAACCGACGGGGTAGAGTCGACTGTTAGTCGACTGCTGTTGGCGATACCGCCTGGAAGCCGGCGCTGCGCGCGATAGTCGACCAACAGTCGACCCTACCCCCGTCGGCCGCCCCAAGCCAGACGAATGCCCCTCGTGCACATGCTCCACAGGCATCACCTCATGCCCGCGCGCCACTCAGCGCCACGCACCGCCACCCGTAGCATCTAGCCATGCCCAGCCCCTCCGCCGATCCCAGCGCACCGCTCGTCGCCATCGTCGCCTGCCACGGCCAGGGGCTGTTCGAGTTCGGCTGCGCGGTTGGCCTGTTCGCGCCGGTGCGGCCGGAACTCGGCGTGGCCTGGTACCGCACCCAGCTGTGCGCGGGCGAGCCCGGCGCGCTGCGCATGCTCGGTAATGCGCAGGTGCAGCTGCCCTACGATCTCAGCACGGTCGATGACGCCGACATCATCGTCATCCCCGGCTGGCGCGAGCCCAGCGAACGTCCGCCACAGGCGCTGCTCGATGCACTCGTCCGTGCGCATGCCCGTGGCGCGCGCATCACCTCGATCTGCTCCGGCGCCTTCGTGCTGGCTTGGGCCGGGCTGCTCGATGGCCGCCAGGCCACCACGCACTGGCGCCTCACCGAAGCACTCGCACGCGACTTCCCGCGCATCGATGTGCGCGAGGATGCGCTGTACGTGGATACCGGCAGCATCATCACTTCGGCCGGCTCGGCCACCGGCATGGACATGATGCTGCACATGGTGCGCAAGGATTACGGCGCGCGCGTGGCCAACCTGGTGGCCGAACGGCTGGTGCTGGCACCGTGGCGCGACGCCGGGCGCAGCCAGCGCGTCAGCCGCGCCATTCCCAACGGCGAGCCCACGCGGCTGGCGAAACTGATGGAATGGATGCGCCGCAACCTGCGCGAGCCGCACTCGCTCGGCAGCCTCGCCGAGCAGGCGGCCCTCAGCCAGCGCACCCTGCAGCGGCAGTTCCTGGAAGCCACCGGCCTGTCGCCGATCGACTGGCTGATCCGCGAACGCGTGGCCTTCGCGCGCGAGCTGCTGGAAACCACCGACCGGCCGCTGCAGTGGATCGCCGAGCAGGCCGGCTTCGGCTCGCAGGAATCCTTCCGCCGGCACTTCCGCGGCCAGGTCGACGCCAGTCCTGCCGAGTACCGCAACCAGCACCGCAGCGGTCTCGGTGCTGACCGCCTGGTGGGCTGTTGACCCAGTGCGCGGTCCCAGGCGTGGCGTGAGCAAAGCCTCACGACGGTGCGAGCTTGCGTGCGTATAGTGACGTGCGTCACAAGAAGCCCCTTCCATGCTCCATGCATTTGCTTACTCCAGCCGCATGTCGGCTGGGCTGTCCAATCACGCCCTCCGCCAGATCGTCTTGCAATCTGCCGCGTTCAATCGCCGGGTGGACGTTACCGGTGCGCTGATCGTCGACGGGCAGCGGTTTTTCCAGTACATCGAAGGCCCGCCCGATGGCCTGGCGGCGGTCAGGCGCCGCATCCAGGACAGCCGTTCGCACGCGGCCGTCGCCCCGGTACTGGACATGGCCATCAGCGCGCGTGCCGTTCCGTACTGGGCGATGACCCACATCGAGACCGGGCAGATCGTGGTGTCCGGCTTGGTGAATGCGCGCTGGGACGAGTTCGGCCACGCCATCCCGGGCATGGACCAGCTCGTCGGCCTGCTCCGTCCGCATTTTCCACGCGTCGGCAGCGTCGGCGCGCCACCCGCAAACACCTGATACACACTGAACCGTCGCCTTGCACGCGCACGCCGCCGCGGCCGCGCGCTGCGTTCAGGCGTCATCATCCAGATCCCCCTTCCCATCGTCTTCGCCACGCCCATCGCATGCCCGTACCCGCCCACCCTGCAACGGAAACACGCGCATCGCCTGCCGACCTGTTCGAGGTCATCGTCGTGCGTGCAGGCACCGTCCTGTTCGCCATCGACGTCCAGGCGGCGGTCGAAATTCGCGGTCCGGAGAGATTCGGCCCTGCAGACCTCCATGGCAGGGCGACCCTGGAGGTCCGTGGGCAACCGTTACCCGTCGTCGACCTGCGCCGCATGAGCGGCCAACCGGCATTCGAGGGTGGCAGCCCGGCCATGCTGTTGATCAACGCCGGCACCGCCCCCCTGGCGCTGGCCGTGGATGAAGTGCTGGAGATTGAGGCACCCGACGCGACCGCACGCGTCCCCGAGCGTGCCGCGGGCCAATCGTTCGGCTTCTGCAGCGGGCACATTCAACTTGACCCGGCACGCTCGGCTGCACTGATCGAACCGGTGGCACTGCTGGCCGCACTCGCCACGCAGGGGTGACCGGCGGCGTCTCAGGATCGTCCTGCCAAGGCACGGTTTCGCAGCCTCCAGCACTGCGCGGCAAAGCCGATCACGAACACCACCAGGCAGGCCAGCAGGGTGTGCAGCACCACCGGGGCCATCGGCGCCGCTGCAATCGGATGCGCTGCCGGCAAGCGGGTCAGCGTTTCGTTGACGCCGGGCACCAACGAGAGCAGGAAGCTGAACGACAGTGCGAAGGTCGACAGGTAACGCGCGGCGCGCCCCAGCCAGCGCAGCCGCGCGGCCAGAACGCCGCCGAATGCCACCAGCAGCACGACCACCCCGAACGCGTGGCCCGGATTGAGCCCCCCGGTGCTGGAGACGGTGAACGAGGTGGCCACCGACAGCACCAGCCCCACCAGGTACAGCTTGCCCGCGCGCGTGGCGGGATCGATTGCGCGATGGCGGATGAAGGCATACAGGCCGCTCAACACCGGGATCAGGCTGACAGCGGTATGGATCACGCCAAGCGTGGACAGGGGGTGGGACATGGACGTATCTCCGGGAAAGTATGAACCTACTAGTAGGTAGGTATTGGACTCAAAAAGAAGGCCCGCGTCGCCGCAGGCCCACCACACATCGTTCAGGTCGCCGCGCTCACCCGCGCGATGGCCAGCCGTGCCAGCGCAGCGAAGGTCGCCGCGTCACCAAAACCGCGCGCGGCCAGCATCGCGCCATGCACCGATGACATGAAGGCCTTGGCCTCGTCCGCCGCCGACCCCTGCAGGCGCAGTTGCCCAAGCGCCGCACCCTTTTCCAGGGTGAGGGCCAGCCAGCCACTCAGGTCCTCGAAATGTCCACGCACTTCCTCGGCAATTTCCGACGGAATCATCGGCGCCTCGGCGGCCAGCATCGCGCAGATGCAGAACGAGGACGTCCCCCCTGCAATACAGCTGGACCAGTACTCCACATATGCGTTGAGTTCCTGCAGCGGGTCGTCGAGCTGGCGATCCAGCAGCGCCAGGCCCTCGCGCGCCTCGGCCCGGTACAGTTCAACCACCGTGCGCACCAGGTCCGCCTTGCTGGGGAAGTGGTGATGGATGCTGGCCTTGCTGATGTTCACCCGCGCCGACACGTCGGCGTAGCTGAAGCCGTTGTAGCCACCGGCCTCCAGCAGCGCGCGGGCGTGGGCCAGGATTTCCTGGGCCTTGGGCGAGAGCGATTCCTTCATGCATTCAATCTACTAGTTGGTAGACTCGCCTGTCAAGCCCCCGGGAGTTCGCGCGGAAAGACCGGCACCGCATTCGCACGACCTGGGCACTGCGGCAACCGGCCGACTGCCAGTGAAGCGATCAGCAACCGCCGTCAGCAGCCCCTTCGGTAATGAACCAGCGCTGGAACCCCTCGATCGCATCCGGCATCAGCGCGCGGGCGCGTTCGCAGACCAGCGCTTCCGCTTCACGGAGGGCGCTGATCGCATCCGGCTGCGCACACAACGCCATCGCCACATCCGACGCGTCCAGCATTGCCAGGTTCACGCCCACGCCCACCGGCGGCATCAGATGCGCCGCATCGCCGACCAGGGTCACGCCATCGCGCGGGGTCCAGCGGAAATCCGCCGGCAGGCTGTAGATCGGCCGCCGCACGAAGTCTGCGCAGGCGTCCAGCACGCGCCGAAGATTCGGGGCCCACCCGGCATAGCTGCCTGTCACCAGCGTCCGCATGCCGTGCTGCGCGATCCGTGCATCGAGCCACTCGGAGGAGCGCTTCAGCGCCGCATACACGCAGAGCCGATCACGGCTGTTGCGTTGCACGAACAGGGCCTCCTCGCCGCCAAAGCAGAACAGGCTGCCCTGCCCGACCATCGCTGCGATGTCGGCTGCTGGCCGCTCGATCCAACCCTCGAAAAAGGTAATGCCGGTTGGCAGCGGCTGGCACGCACTCAACGCCGCGCGCACTTTCGACCACGCGCCATCGGCACCGATCACGATGTCCGCCTCGTGCTCCACGCCGTTGGCGAAGCGCAGGCGGTGGCCGCCCGCCTGTGCAGGGACGAGCTCGGTCAGGCGGTGGCCCCACTGCACCGCGTCCGCCGGCAGCGCATCCATCAGCAGTTGGCGCAGATCGCCACGGTCGATCTCTGGCTTGTCCTTGCTCCCTTCCGGCCCGAACCCACCGGTGGTGATCAACCCGGACCACGGATCGCCCGTTCGCGCCTCCTGCCCCTCGTGGCGCGCCACTGCGCGGAAAGCCTCCAGCAGGCCCGCGCGCTGCAGCGCCACCTGGCCGGAATCGTCGTGCAGATCCAGCGTGCCGCCCTGCGTGCGCTGCTGCCCGGACGCTTCGCCCTCGTACACGCGCACGCGGTGGCCGCCGCGATACAGGATCAGCGCAGCGGTCAGGCCAGCGGGGCCTGCGCCGATGATGGCGATGCGGGAAGGGGGTTGCATGGCGCGATCCAGATGAGTTGACACGTCAACCCTAGACCCGGGTTGTTGACATGTCAACCCTGTCGCGGCAACGTGGGGCCATGAGCCCTCCCCGCATCACCCCCGACGAATGGGCCGCCTGGCGCGGCTTCCGGCGCATGGCCGAGATCACCTCCGGCCGCATCGTCCAGGACATCACCCGCAGCACAGGCCTGTCCAAAGCGGACTTCATCGTGCTGATGGAGTTGAGCCAGGCCAAGGATCGCTGCCGCCGCCAGCGCGAACTGCTGGACTACCTGGAATGGGACAAGACGCGCCTCTCGCACCAGCTGACCCGCATGGCCGGGCGCGGGCTGATCGAGCGCGATACCGACAGCGACAACGTCGTGCTGATCCGCATGACCGCAGAAGGTCACGCACAGCTGCGCGCGGCACGGCCGGTGCACGTCGCCGGCGTCCGCCAGTACTTTCTCGACCATCTCTCCGCCGATGATCTGGCCGCCCTGCAGCGCATCACGGACAAACTGCATGCCGCCCTGCAGGACGCGGAGAGCTGACGCATCGCCCCGGTAGTGCCGGCCGCTGGCCGGCAACTGCAGTCACCCAACGCCACTGGCATGCCGGCCAGTGGCCGGCACTACCACGGTCGCAACGCCATGGGCTGGATTTGACATGCAGGCATTTACCTGCATATAGTCCGTCCCAAGGGCGGCGCCTGCCTGCCCATCGCGAGGAACCTGCAATGGTGGATATCGCACACCGGGTCGGCATCAAGGCCCCCGCAAGCCAGGTGCACCGGGCCCTGGCCACCCCCGAAGGCGTGGCGGCCTGGTGGGCTGAAGACACCCACGGCGACCGTGAGACCGGCGGCACGGTCAAGGTCCGTTTCACCAACAACGGCCAGGAAATCGGCGCCATGGAAATGCAGCTGGAACAGCTCATTCCCGGCGAGCTGGTGCTCTGGAAGTTCCTCGCCGGCCCCGCCGAGTGGATCGGCACGCATGCGCGTTTCGCACTGAAGCAGGAAGGCGACTACTGCATCGTGCTGTTCACCCACGAAGGCTGGAAGGAACGCGTGGAGTTCACCTCCCACTGCAGCACCAAGTGGGCGGTGTTCCTGATGAGCCTCAAGGCCCTACTGGAAACCGGCAAGGGCCAGCCCAACCCGCACGACATCAGGATCGACAACTGGAACTGAAGACATCCCGCATGAATGCAGACAAGGTGTTCAAGGCCTTGGCCGACCCTACGCGCAGGACGCTGCTCGACCTGCTCTGCGAGGACAACGGCCAGACGCTGGGCCAGCTGTGCGAACACCTGGACATGGCCCGGCAATCGGTCACCCAGCACCTGGGCCTGCTGGAAGACGCCAACCTCATCAGCACCGTACGCCGCGGCCGCGAGAAGCTGCACTTCATCAACCCGGTGCCGCTGCATGAAGTCTACGAGCGCTGGGTACGCAAGTTCGAGCAGCAGCGCCTCAGCCTGCTGCATGACCTGAAACGCGAACTGGAAGGAGAATGACGATGTCCGCAGAGACTACCCGCTTCATCCACGTGATCTATATCGCCTCCACGCCACAGAAGGTGTTCGAGGCCATCACCCGCCCCGAGATCGCCAGCCGCTACTGGGGCCACGAGAACGTCTCGGACTGGAAGCCCGGCTCGCGCTGGCAGCACGTGCGCGCCAACGAAACGCGCTCGGTCGAGCTGGTCGGCGAGGTGGTGGAGAGCACCCCGCCCTCGCGGCTGGTCATCACCTGGGCCGCCGCCTCGCAGGCCGACGACCCGGACGCCTACAGCCGGGTGACCTTCGAGATCGTGCCCTACCAGGACATGGTGCGGCTGACGGTGACCCATGAGGAGCTGGAACCGGGCAGCGGCATGGATACCGGCATCCGCCAGGGCTGGCCGATTGTGCTGTCCAGCCTGAAGTCGCTGCTGGAAACCGGCAAGGGATTGGATGTGTTTGCGAAGCCAGCGTAGCCGTCGGGATGGTTGGCCCGCGCGAGCGGCACCGGGCAGATGGCCCCCGGTCGCCGCCGCCGTCCAATACCCAATCACTCCCACAAATTGCATTTCATGGAACAATAGGGAGCAAATGGTTCTCGAGTTCCGATATGTCCCCCGCGTTGCTAACCGTCGAACAGGCTGCCCAGCAGCTCAGCCTGCACCCCAAAACCGTCCTGCGGCATATCCGTAGCGGCCAACTGCGCGCGACCCGCATCGGCAAGTCCTATCGCATCACCGCTGAAGACCTCGACATGTTCACCGGCACCGTGCGTGAGCCCTTCGCTGCGCGCCCACAGATGACCACGGTGGTGGATATTCCCGGATGCGGTGCGGCACGTGCCGCCGACCTGGTCCGTGCCCTGCATGCGCGCGTCACCGGCCGAGAGGCCGACGATGAGCCGCTGCGCATGGAGACGATCTATTCGCCTGAGCACGATGTGCTCAAGCTGATCGTGATCGGTGGCCTGGCAGGTTCCACGGCACTGCTGGTCAGCCTGCAGCGTCTGCTGCAGGACCGCAGCGCATGAAGCGGCAGCGCCCCGGCATTCCCACCCAGCGCGTACTTGCCGCCTACCGCCAAGTGCTTTCGGACTGGCCGGTACCACACGAATCGCACCATCTCGCCACCCGCGCCGGTTCGACATTTGTGGTCAGCTGCGGCCCCGAACACGGCCCTGCCCTGGTGCTGCTGCATGGCACCCTCAGCAATGCCGCCAGCTGGATGTTCGATGCCGCACGTTGGAGCGAGTACTACCGCGTGCATGCCGTCGACATCATTGGCGAACCGGGTCTCAGCGAAGGCACGCAACCTGCGCTGGACAGCGATGCGCATGCGCAATGGCTGGATGATGTCCTCGACGCACTCGGCGTGGAAAGCGCTGCATTCGTGGGCCTGTCCTTCGGCGGTTTCCTGGCAATGGATTACGCGTTGCGAAGGCCTGCCCGGGTTAACGCACTGGTCCTGGTCAGCCCCTCGGGTATCGGGCGCCAGCGTGCATTCCTGCTCAAGGCGCTCCCACTGTTGCTGCTTGGCCGATGGGGGCGTGAGCGCCTGCGCCGTGCGGTCATGGGCCCCGCGCCACTGCGTGCACCTGCACGTGCGCAGCCGCTGCTCGACCTGCTGGCATTGATCCGTGCCGAGGTCCGGCCACGTCCGCTGCGCATTCCCCGCATCAGCGACGAGCGCTTGGCTACGTTGCATCCACCGGCAGCCCTTGTCATGGGCGCGCGTGATGCCCTCATCGATACCCCTGCCGCCGCCGAACGCATGAAACGGCTCGTCCCGACGGCGGACGTCACCCTGCTGGCAGACGCCTACCACTACATCCCCGGCCTGCGCGAAGACATCCTCGCCCGGCTGCGTCGACTGCAGAGCCTCCGGCATGAATGATTCCATTGAGTACATCGGCACCATCCGTCTCCTGCGCATCGAGCCGCAGGGCCCGACACTCGATGCCAACGCCCTGCGCGACCTGGTCGGCGATGCCCTCGGGCACCAGGCCGAGTGGATCGCCATTCCGGTGCAACGCCTCTCTCCGGACTTCTTCGAGCTGCGCTCCGGGATGGCCGGGCAGTGGCTGCAGATGCTGGTGAACTACCGCCTGCACTTCGCCGTAATGGGCGATGTCAGCCGCTACCGCGCGCAGAGCGAATCGCTGGACGCCTGGATCACCGAATGCAACCGCGGCCGCGACGGCTGCTTCGTGGCCGACTGGGACACCCTGCTGGCGCGCCTTTCGGTCTCGGCCAGCGCGGGCTGAACGCCAGCCCCACGCTCACCCTCACCGAACCCGGTTCCGACCGCGCTCCGACGCCCGCCACCACAGCATCGCCCGCAGGCTCCCCAGGCGACGTTCCATGAGTGCTTCAGACGCAGACTCCCTGCACAGCAAAGTGGCGGCGGTCACGCTCGGCTTCTGGGTGATGAAGATCGCCGCCACCACCCTCGGCGAGACTGCGGGCGACCTGCTGTCGATGACGCTCAACCTGGGCTACGTGGCCAGCTCGGCGATCCTGCTGACGATCTTCGCTGGCCTGCTGGCACTGCAACTGTCGGCGCGGCGCTTCCACCCGGTGCTGTTCTGGTCAGTGGTGCTGGCCACCAGCACCGCCGGCACCACCATGTCCGACCTGCTCGACCGCACTCTAGGCCTGGGCTACGCCACCGGCGCCAGCCTGCTGGCCGGCTGCCTGGCGCTGGTGCTGCTGGCCTGGCGCATGTCGGAGAAATCGATCTCGGTCAGCAACATCGAATCGCGCCGCGCCGAAGGCTTCTACTGGACCGCCGTGCTGTTCTCCAACACACTCGGCACCGCGCTGGGCGACTTCCTCGCCGACGATTCCGGGCTGGGCTTCACCGGGGGCGCACTGCTGATCGGCAGCCTCATCGCGCTCACTGCACTGGCCAGCCGCATCAAGGGCATCAATCGGGTCATCCTGTTCTGGATCGCCTTCGTGCTCACCCGTCCGTTCGGCGCCACCTTCGGCGACCTGCTCACCAAGCCGCTGGAAAAGGGCGGCCTGGGCTTCGGCACGGTCGGCTCGTCGCTGGTGTTGTTCACCATACTCGCCACACTGGTGGCACTGCCGATGCTGCAGCGTAAGGCGCAGCCAGCCAGCTAGCGCGCCGTCCAGCCCCCATCCACCGGTAGCGCCGTTCCGGTAATCTGCGCCGCCGCGTCCGAAGCTAGGAACACCACCATCTCACCCAGCTGCTCGGGCGTTACGAACTGCAACGACGGCTGCTTCTCAGCCAGCAGCGCACGCGCGGCCGACTCCTGATCCGTGCCCTCGCGCTCGGCCAACGCGGTGATCTGCTGCTCGACCAGCGCCGTCCGCACCCAGCCCGGGCAAATGGCATTGGCGGTGATGCCGGTGCCGGCGTTCTCCAGCGCGGTCACCTTGGTGAACCCCACCACGCCATGCTTGGCCGCCACATAGGCCGACTTGTTCACTGACCCGACCAGCCCGTGCACCGATGCGATGTTGATGATGCGACCGGCGCCCTGCTGCTTCATGTGCGGCAAGGCCGCCGCCGTGGCATGGAACACGGCCGAGAGATTCAGCGCGAGGATCGCATCCCACTTCTCGACAGGAAACTCCTCTATCGATGCGGTGTGCTGGATGCCGGCATTGTTCACCAGGATGTCGATGCGGCCCATCGTCGCGACAGCGCGGTCGATCATCCCGCGCACCGCCTCGCCACGAGACAGGTCGGCCCCATCGTGCGCCACCCGCACGCCGAACTCGGTTTCCAACCGGGAACGAATGCGTTCGATTTCCGCCGCATCGCCGAAGCCGTTCAGCACGATGTCCGCGCCCTGCCGCGCCAGCGCGGTGGCGATGCCAAGACCGATACCGCTGGTGGAGCCGGTGACCACCGCAACCTTTCCACTGAACATGGGTGAGCTTCCATCGGGGGTAGGCCGTGAGTGTAGCCGCTGTCGTGGCCCCGACTAATGGCCTTCGAATGCAGGCTTCGCCGACAAGGGCTCTTCTACGCCCTCACTACCCGCCAGATGTCACTGGGCGAAATGTCGCTTACGCCCCAATGGCATGGGTAGAATTGGCCCAATTCTGTCGTATAAGGCCATGCCATGGAACACCCTCTCGTCGAGGTTCGGGGCGCTGCCCAGGCGCTCAGGGAGTTCGCCGAAGCCCGTGATTGGGCACAGTTCCACTCCCCCAAGAATCTTGTCATGGCCCTCTCTGGTGAAGTTGGAGAGCTGAACGAGATTTTCCAGTGGATGACGGAGGCCGACTCCTTCAAGGCAGCGTCCTCTGAAGCCACCGCCAACGCCGTACGCGATGAAATCGCCGACGTAGCGCTGTACCTCATCCGGCTGTCGGACGTACTCGGGATCGACCTGAATGAAGCCGTCAGCAGCAAGCTGGTTATGAATGCCGCCAAGTACCCGGTGGACCTCTCGCGAGGTGTCAGCACCAAGTACAACAAGCTGTCGCAGCCATGATCGTCTACCAGGCAGACAAGGCGTCCTTCCTTCGTCAATGCAACGATGAAGAGATTGAGGAGGTCATCCGCGCCAGTTTCAAGGCGGCGACAAAGGGCGACGTAGGCGAGTCCGAGATACGTTCCTGGCGCGAGTCCCTTCGGTACGTCGCGCGCGCGCTCACCCACCACTCCGTTCCCGACGACGTCGGCGTGGCAGTGGAGTTCATTCTTCCTCAGTCAAGGAAGCGCATCGACGTCGTCTTGACCGGTCGCGCCGAGGACGGGGCGCCCCATGTCATCATCATCGAGCTCAAGCAGTGGTCTGCCATCAAGTCGACCAAGCGCGATGCCATCGTAGAGCTTCGTGAAGGGCAGCCACTCGTCCACCCCAGCTATCAGGCGTGGTCCTACGCTGCGTTTCTCGAAGGTTTCAACGAAGCGGTCCATGATGGAAAGCTCCAGCTCCATCCCTGCGCCTACCTGCATAACTATGTGCCGGACGGTGTCATCGACTCGCCGCACTACCGGGCCTACATCGAACGTGCCCCACTCTTCCTGAAGAGCAGCGGGGATCTGGAAAGGCTGCGTGGCTTCATCAGTCAGTACACCTGCAAGGGCGATGGCGCGTCTGTGCTTGCCGAGCTGGAGAATGGCCGAATCCGCCCGTCCAAAGCGCTCGCCGACGATGTACACAGGCTGCTGAGGGGAAACAGTGCCTTTGCGCTGCTCGATGAGCAGAAGCAGGTATTTGAAGCCGCCAAGGCTGCGTGTGCCCAAGCGCACGCAAGCGGAAAGCCCCGTGTCGTCATCGTTGAAGGTGGCCCAGGCACGGGCAAGTCGATTGTCGCGGTGAACCTGCTCGCGGCGCTCCGCGATGGGTTGACCGTCAAGTACATCTCCAAGAATGCCGCGCCTCGCGCCGTGTACAGCAACACGCTCATCCAGAAGCCCGAGAACGCCCATCTGGTGCATCTTTTTGGCGGCTCCGGCTCGTTCACCGAATCGGCGCAGAACGCGTACGACGTGTTGGTCGTGGATGAGGCACACCGCCTTACCGAGAAGAGCGGGTTCTACGGCAACCTCGGTACGCACCAGATTCAGGAATTGATCAACGCCGCACTTTGCAGCGTGTTCTTCATTGACGAGGACCAGCGCGTCACGCTGAAGGATGTCGGTACCAAAGAAGCGATTCGAGACTTCGCCATCGCCCGTGGCGCGACAGTGGAGGAGTACGTCCTATCCTCGCAGTTCCGTTGTGCAGGCTCCGACGGCTATCTCGCATGGCTGGATGACGTGCTGCAGATCAGGCCCACCGCAAACACAACGCTGGACGAGAACAGCTACGACTTCCAGATCTTCGATGATCCGTCCGCGCTGCATGCCGCCATCGAAGCCAGGAACACCGGCAACCGCGCCCGCGTAGTGGCTGGCTATTGCTGGCCGTGGAACAGCAAGAAGAACAGCAAGGAGATGGACATTGTCATCGGCAACTACCGGCGGCAATGGAACCTCAACGACGACGGAAGCCTCTGGATCATCTCGCCAGATTCGGTTGTAGGCTGCATCCATACCTGCCAGGGGCTGGAAGTCGACTACATCGGGGTGATCATCGGGCCAGACCTGGTCATGGAAGACGGCGCGCTCAAGACCGTGCCTCGCGCGCGGGACCGGCACGACAAGACCATGAAGGGATTCGTGAAGTTGTCAACGGCTCATCCCGCACACGCCGCCGAGCTTGCGGACACCATCATCAAGAACACCTACCGCACCTTGATGACCCGAGGGATGAAGGGCTGCTACGTATACGCGACCGATCCGCAGGTTGCCGCCTACTTCAAGGCCCGACTGCAGCGCGTGGAAGCGGGTGAACAGGCTGTAGAGATGGAGGCCTGAGCGCCTCCACCTGATGGCTGGCCAGCGGAGGATCCACGCCGCACGTGGATCCTCTTGCTCAGCTCCCCATCACTTCCAGTGATCCGGCGCCAGGAACGGCAGGCTCAACACAAACACCGGAACCGCTACCGGCACCAAGGCGGCGCCCAGCACTTTGCCGGCCGCCGAACCGACACCCGGCTTGTCCTCCCTCTCCGGTAGGATCCGCTGCGCCCGCGCATTGATCGGCTGTGTCAGCTTCCCCTTCTCTGCCAGTGCCGCAGCATCGGGCAACTTCACCCGCTCGCCGTCGCCCTCGAACAGCGCGCTGTAGTAGCTGCCGCCCTTCCTTGAAAGATTGCAGGCGCGGTCAAACGCCAGCGCGTAGCGGGTCCGGTCCATCGGCAGGTAGTAGCGCGACCGCTCCTCCACTGCCTTGGCCTCACGCGGGGGGACCTCAATCCGCTCCAGCTTGAACCGCGCGGCCTGCTCTGCCGTTACCTGCTCCGGCCGCAGCAGCAGCGCATAGCTGCCATGCACCTTGGCCTTATTGGCCGGGTCGCGCCAATCCTCATGGAAGTACATCTGCGCGCAGGCCACGGCCTCGCGCAGCGGACTGTCCATCAGCGCCCGGTACTCGCGAAACGGCGCGACATTGAAGCGCATCGGCTCGTCATAGCGCGGCAGCAGGTACAGCTGGTCGTCGTCGGCGACGAACGCGCTGGTGATCTCGCGGGTAGAAGCGTGCTCCTCCGGGCCACTGGCACAGCCAGACAGCAGGCCAAGGCACAGGGCGGAGAAGGTGAAGAGGATGGACGTTCGCATGTCGTGTTGGTGGGCTTCCCTGGAAAAACGGCCCCGCCCGGAAGGACGAGGCCAGCCCATCATGGTGCCATGCCGGCCTTGCCCTGCCCAATCAAACGGCTGGAGATCGAGCGGGTTCAAGCCGCTGGCGCTGGTCAGCGTGATATATTGAGTGCGCCTGGACATCCATGTTCAGTGACGTTCCTGGATCAGCCTGGAACGAGCGCCACAGGCATATCCCCGTTCGGCCTTTCCGTAGCGCTTTGGGATTATCCAATCACCAGCGCGCCAGATTACTTGTTGGTTGGCGAAATGAGCCAGTTGCTGGGGCCATGCCTCTTGGCCAACGGCCAGAGCAGCCACTCGGCATGCCTTTGAAGAATCGCCGCGATGTATACCGCATTTCAAGCGTGCCGATTACGGCATCTGCCGTGAGGCGATGTCCATCTCAGTTTCAATTCTGGTTGGTGGTGCCCATATTGTGTTGTTACGGCGCGGTACACCGCCCCGCTGCAGCTGCGCCTGATGGACTCAGAAGGCACTCTGGCGTTCCGCATTGGCGGGGTTGCAGGCCATCACTCTTTCGCCCCGGACCGACGCCAGCGGCATCGCGATTGCTGCCATATCTGTCGCAATCACCAAGCACTTTGCCCCGCTACTGGGGAACCGATGAAGAAGAAAGCCCACTCTTGAAAGGAGAACGCGCAAATGAACGCTGATGATGTGAAGACCATGCCGGTGATGGCCCCGCTCGCCAACCAGCACATAGGTGGATCGAGTGCATCCAGACGCACCATCTACGTAGACCTTGATGGTGTCATGGCCGACTTCGACGCGGCATTTCCCGCCCTGTTTGGCCTCGACCACCGCGTGCTTGCCGACGATGAAATGTGGGGGCACATCAACAACCACCCGTCATTCTTCCGCGACCTTCCGCCGATGCAAGGTGCAGTGGAGTTTTTCCACAGCATCCACCACTTGAACCCGGTGATTCTCACAGCCTGCCCGAAATCGAACTATCCGCTCGCCGCGATGCAGAAGCGACAGTGGGTTCGCGAACACTTGTCAGCAACCTGCCTGGTGTTGCCTGTGCTCGGCGGCAGGCACAAGCCTCTTTTCATGCACCAGCCGGGCGATGTTCTGATCGATGACTTCAAAGAGAACTGTGATGCCTGGACAGCCGCCGGAGGCGTGGCGATCAGGCACGCCGGCGATTGGACCGCGACGCGTCACGCGCTTTCCCAGATTGAAGATCTGTCAGGAATAGCGCTCGCGAAGGGCTGATTCCCTCTCTGCCGCCCACAGACAGGCCGAGGCGCTGGCCCCTCGGCCCACAAGGCTGGCAGCCTGCGGTGCAGGCCCCGCCCTACTTCAACCGCTCCACCAACCGCTGCCCCACCTCCAGCGCCGACGCCGGGTTCTGCCCGGTAATCAGCTCGCGGTCCACCACCACATGCCCGGTCCACGGCGTGGTGTTGCTGCTGAACGTCGCACCCGCCCGCTGCAATGCAGTCTGCGGGTAGAACTTCATCTCACCGCCGCCCAGCAGCGGCTTGGCCTGCTCTTCTTCCTGGTTGCTGATCACCGTCATCTGGTAGCCGCTGTAGATCCACTTCGGCGTGGCCGGCATCGCACCCACCTCCAGCTTTGCCACGAAACCCGCCGCATCCGGCAACGCGGACAGCAGCGCGATCGGCCCGTGGCAGACCAGCGCGGTGGTCTTATTGCGCTGGTGGAAGTCGGCCAGCAGCCGGCCCAGCGCCGGGCTCTTCAGCAGGTCCTGCATCGGCGCGTGGCCACCGGGAATGTAGACCGCATCGAAACGCGCGTAGCCCTGCTGCTCGATGCGCGCCAGGCTGACCACCGGCGAGGCCGTCGGCGAGGTCAGCGCCAGTTTCTCCAGCAGATCCTTGTGCAGCGTCAGCTGCGCGGCATCGTTGCCGAAGTAGGCCGGCGTCACCGAGGACGCATCCACCGTGGGCGCCCGCCCCTGCGGCGTGGCGAAGGTCACCTCGTGGCCCGCGTCCAGCAACAGCTTGACCGGCTGCATCAGCTCGTTGAGATAGAAGCCGGTGGACAGCACCTTGCCGTCCTTCAGGTCCAGGTGGTTTTCATCGGACAGCACCACCAGCACGTTGGCGGCCTGCGTGCCGCTGGCGGCCAGGGTCAGGGCCAGCGCTGCGGCCAGCCGGGTCATCAGGTTCATGGGGGAGCTCCTAATCGGGGAATGGCGGCCACTTTATTCATCGCCCCAGCGGCGATAAATTGGCCCCATCGCAAAACATCTGTTCCCCGGAGAGCCAAATGAGCCGCAAGTTCGACTACCTGGGCGATGTGGAGGTGTTCCTGGCGGTGGTCGAGCACGGCTCGTTCACCGCCGGCGCGGTGGCGCTGTCCACCACGCCCTCGGTGCTGAGCCGCGCGGTCACCCGTCTGGAAGCGCGGTTGGGTCGGCAGCTGCTGCAGCGGACCACCCGCCGCGTGGGCCTGACCGATGCTGGGCGGCTCTATCTGGAACAGGTGCGCACCGCCTTTGGCCTGCTGGACGACGCCGAGCGCGACGTACTGGCCCAGGACGGTGCGCTGGCCGGCCGCGTGCGCCTGAGCGTGCCCACCACCTATGGCCACTACCGGCTGCCGCCCGTGCTGGCGCGCTTTGCGCAGCAGTACCCGCAGGTGCAGGTGGAACTGAACATCACCAACCGCAACGTGGACCTGGTGGCCGAAGGCTTCGACCTGGCCATCCGCCTGGGCCAGCTGCCGGACAGCGGGCTGGTAGGGCGGAAGCTGGAAGATGCCCCGCTGCTGCTGGTGGCCGCGCCGGACTACCTGCAGCGCCGCGGCACACCACAGACGCTGGACGATCTGCAGCAACACCTGTGCCTGCCCTTCGTGATGCCGCGCACCGGGCGGCTGGCGCCGTGGATCTTCCGCGACGGCGGGCGCGACGTGGACTGGCTGCCGCGTTCGTCCATCGAGACCTCCGACGATGTGCTGGGCGTGGTGTCGCTGGCCGAACAGGGCATCGGTATCTGCCAGAGCTATGAATTCATCGTGCGCGAGCGCTTGCAGCGTGGGCAGCTGGTGGAGGTGCTGCCGCAGTTGCGGGGAAGATCGCGGCCGTTTTCGGTGATCTATGCGCCGCATCGGCGGCAATCTGCGGCGGCGCGGGCGATGATTGAGTTGTTGGTGGGGAATGCGGCTGAGAATGGCGCCGGTTGAAGCCGGGGGCCTGTTAACGGTGTCGGGTTTGAACCGCTTTTCGGGATGTGCGGTCGGTCGCGCGCCGCTGCCTGCCGAAGCGGACTAAGAACTGTTGTAAAGAAGGCTGTCGCGCTATTTGCTTGTGGCGTGGGCGATTGCGCCACTTGATTTCGCTATAAGCAGAGCGGCTGCGCGAATGCGTCTGCTGGCGTCGCGTGCTGCACGAATGGTGCGTGCAACAATAGTTCTTCGCTTTCGGATTCAGCGATTCCTTCGCGAATTTCTATTGGCATTCGAAGCGCCCGCGTAAACACCATGGCTCGCCACCGAAAAAGGGTGGCAGCGGGCCTGCAAACCCGTGATGAGAGATGCACCTGTAGTTTGCGCTTGCCCGTCGGCACCGTCCTTAACCGGTGCCGGCGGGCAATCCGTCGGCCTTTCTGGCGGGCGGTGCGTGGGGGTCCTCGGGCCCACCGGTCTATGGTGCTATTTCATCCCGGTTTGCAGCCACGCATCGTCCGCCACCCCGCTACGCGGTGGCGCTGTTAAGCACAGCCACGGAAGCCGACGCCATGAACGAATCCGACACCTTCTCCTCGTACACCGTTGTTGAGCCCATCAACGACGACACTCCCCTGCCCGACCTGAACTCCCTACTCGGTATCCTCAAGCGCATGCGCGGCTGCGAAGGAGCTGATGGGCATCCTTGGCCGGAGAATGACGTATCACCCGGCCGGCGCGTGAGCCTGGCGAGGAGCGAGCGCGCGATGGTTGGGGCGCTCGCGGTGCTGGAGTTGCTGCACGCGGCAGACCGCTGCCGGGTGGCAGCGGAGCCGGAACGGCATTTGGATGAGGGGGTGGTCGATGGGTTGTTTCTGGCTTGCCGAGGGTTGGTTGAGTGGGCTTGTCGGGAGGTTAGGCCGGAGTGAATTGCTTGCCGGAGCATACTCACGGCAGATTTCGTCTAGCATCACACCGAGCAATGTCCGCTTCCGGCCAGAAGCGGACTTCGACCAACGCCTGAGTTAAGCTGACTATCTCAATGCGGACCGGTCGCGCGCGAAACCGCAAAGCAGGCTTAGCTTTAACGAATGGTTAGACATCACCTGCTTGACGCGAGGTCCACTGGCGCCAGAAGCCGAAGGACCGCAGCGCTAGATGCTACGACAAACACCGCAGTGGCCAATGAAGGGGCAACTGGGTCGGATGTTCCCTGGCCATGACGAAATAAGTGTATTCCATCAATAAGTTGGGCGAATCCATCCATGGACTTCTCCAGCATGGTGCGTTCTGTGTCGTTTACTGCAGCACCTAAGAGAAAGGGCTTGATCTTATTCTCAACCATCCAACGGTTAAGATTCTTGCTTGCTGGATCAATAAGGCGGGCGAGGATCTCAAGGCTCTCAAAAGATGATCTCACCGCAGCTTTCGTGTCGGGTGGACTGGAGTCCAAATACGCGTGCGATTGTTCGAAAGCTGTGCGTACGGCGGCATGCCGTGGATTGGCAAGGCAAGCGAGAGCTGATGCTCGATTGCGTTCGAACTCTTCATCAACAAAAAAGTGAACGCCGCCCTCAGAGTCCGAGATGTAGCCAACATTCTCTTCCCGCAGAGCGCGATTGACAAAGTCTCGCCAAGCTGTGGCTTTTGGGAAGATGTAGCCAGTACTCCCATCCGGCTTTGTTACCCGCTGCCTATCACTTGCCTTTAAATAGCGCCATATGAGAGTAATAGACGAGAGGACGTACTCGATGCGTGATTCTGTGAAGAACTGAGTGAAGTTGTAGTACGTGAGGTTGAACTTGTCTGAGTAGAACGTGCTGATGATTAGTCCGCCTTCTTGGCGAAGGTAAGACGCCAGCTTTGCATACTCAGAGTAATGATTACCCTGTAGGTAGGCATCCAATCTGTTCCGAAACATAATACTGTCTTGGCTAGGAGCGCCCCGGGCGATGTACTGCCGGGTAAAGAGTTCGCCGCACTTTGGTTCGAATTCACCCATGACCTTTCCTGAGATGCCTGACGTCTGAATTAAGCCGCATCGCGAAGCGTGGTCGGTTTGAACGAATAGTTAGGGTTCATCCCATGGATCCTGGCCTGAAATGTCATTGAGCACGGCGATGATCTGGGCCCCCAGCGCTAAGGCTTCTTCGGCTTGCTCCTCGGGTACGTGCTGAGCGTGAATCGCCGCGTTACAGATTTGGGTTACGTAGTCGAACGACCGCCGTAAGTAGGACATGTCGGGATGCTCACGCAAAAACAAGTCGAACAGCTGCCGCGCACCCATTAGCTTTGGCCGCTCGTACGGGTCGGTGATTGCGACTCGCTTCCCAAGGATCTTGCGAAGATGCCGCTCGATTTCAATACGGGTTCTGGCAAGCGCGAGAGTGCTGTCCTCGCTCTGCATCATGAGCTTCTTCTCTACTTCGCGAGCGTCATCCGTTGCTTGCGGCGCCTTTCTCTCAACGGCTTCGCGAGCATCACGCAGCTCCTGAAGCCCCGGAATGTTGACGGTGACATGGTTTGACATGTTGCCGATGGTGTTTACATTGGTGGAAAGAACCGAAAGGCTGTTGCGGATTTCAGCTTTGAACTCCCGCAGCTCTTCTTTAGCCTGCTCAACCTGCCGCTCAAGCTCTAAGAAGCTGCCGATCTTGATCTTGGAAAAGAACGGCAAGAAGAGGAAGAACAGCCATAGGATTACGTAGAGCGCATCGCCCATAAGAACCTTGCGACTGGGCGGAAAGCCCGAGTTCGCAACAAATCCCACAAGAAAATAGAAAGAGATCAGCCATGAAAGAGCCGGAAGCGCCCACGCGGGCATGCTGTGGTTCTTCTTGTCACCCATTTTGCCGCCTACTCTCCCATAAGCCCCAACTACGTCTTAGCCGCGTCACTGGTCCGGTTCTACGACCTATTCACAGCGCACAGTGTTGCGGGCTATCCCCCTGGATACGCCTCGATCTTACAGCGGCTCGGTCCGGCCAACAAGCCAACGTATGACTGGACCTAGCAGGGTGCAGAGGTTGCGCTCCGGCGGATGTCGGCTTTGGGTCGCATGACGCCCTGCGGCCAGTTCCTGCCGTTCGCGATGGCTGGCCTTCTGGTAGGCTAACCGAGCAGGAAGTGTTATTTGGCAATTACCGGCTGAGACTGCATGAAATCGCAGAAGCTTGCTCTTGAAGCCGACCATGACCGAAGGTGAACTAATTTGCTTGAAGCACTCATAAAGAATCTGAGCCAGGACATTGCCGTGATGCAGCGCCGCATCGAATTAGGCAAAGATGCTGGCTTCAACGATATGTCACGGCTATTAGAGGTTTTGACAATTCAGTTCTTTAAATCGCTTGGTATTGCCGATCTCGTGCGAACGGATCAACTCCGTACGAACTTTCCGGCGATTGATGCTGCCGATAGGATCAAGAATGGCGGCATCGCCGTACAGGTCACCTCGGTGGCGAACGCTAGCAAGGTAAAGAAGACGATCGAAGTATTTGAGAAGAAGGCCCCCAACGGAACATCCATCAAAGACAGCTTTGCCAAGCTTTACATCTTCGGCTTCTGCGAGCACACCAAGCGGGCGGCAGTGCCGACGTATTGCGAAGTGATTGGCCCTGGGTTTCTTCTCGACCGTTTGGTGGATCTCGGCGATGAAGCCCCCGTGCAAGAGATTCTGGATTCCATCCGCCGGCATCTTGATTACGGTTCGATTCACCCATACGACGACGTGGAGTGCCTGCGAATCGCGCTCGGATACATCAGTCGCAATGCGGTGAGGCACTTCATGTCCTGTGAGGGTGACGTCAACGATATGACCCGAGGCTTGAATGAGATCACTGAACTGATAGGCAAGGGCACGGTGAACCGTAAAGAAAAATCTAAGGCGCACCATGAGTTCCAAGATGACGTTATCGCATCCTTCCTCCGACTCGTGATGGATCGGATCGGCCAAATCACAGCGATCGTGAACCGTCGGCGGCTTCCCGGTCAGAATTTTGCATGCTTAGGGCATGAGGACATGCGGGCGATCGACAAACTTAAGCAGTCAATAGCATTGTCGGCTCAGACCATCGCCGCGAGCTATGGAATATTCGACATGCATCTGGGAATGCACGAGATCGACTAGCGAGCAGTTGCCCCTGTCGGCTTATAGTTAGCCCAATGCGAGAGATTGCAATAGACGCGAATCAGTTTTCGATGGATTGAGCAGCCTAACAAACAGTCCACGAAACTACCCCTTATATGGCAGACAACCAGATGAAGGCAGAAATCGAAACAAAGGCAATTCGAGATCTTACTCGTCTATCGCTACCAATCGACGATGGTTATATTTTTCGACTGGGAGTGTCGCTTTATTCATTCGCCTCGCTTAGCAGCTTCATGGCGGAAATCGCCAGTTATCTAGACCCCACGATTAACAAAGCCGAGCTGACGGGGAAGATGGGCGGCGAAATACTTAACGCATTCCGAAAATCTGTAAAAGCAGCGAAATTTCATAACCAAAAGATTGGCCCAATTGGTCAAGCAGCCGCAGACTTGTTCCAGACGTTGAATTCCGAGCGTTCTGACATCATTCATTCCTACCCTATCACAAACACATCCAAGGCTCAGATCCTTCTTCGTCGACTAGATGCAAAAGACAAGTATTTCGAGGTCACGAATGAGTTCTTGGATAGCTTCATATCAGGGCTTCACGATGTAAGCGATGAGCTTTACAAAATTCGAAAGATTGTGCGCCCAGATCTGGGGGATTAAGGCGCAACCAGCCGCGAACTCGAACGCCTCGGGACTCGTGGGACTCGGCCTTTAATTTTCGCTGCCTGGCGCTTAAGGACTAGTGGCGTAGTTGCCCGCTTTGGGTCGCATTACGACCTACTTCTCGGCGCAGGAGAAGCTTGACACCCCCTTCAACAGGAGTTGGACATGACTATTCTTCACGCATCTCAGCCCCGAGAACCCTGGAACAAGGGAAAGTTGATCGGCAAGAAGGCTCCGCTCAAGCTGAAAGGCATCTGGGCCATCCAAATCAGGATGCAACTGAGTCACAAAACCCCCGACTTGGCCCTGTTCAACCTGCGATAGACTCGAGGCGTCCACGTTTGGCCAAGAGAGGGCAGAGGGCGACACTCGAGTTAGGTGGTGCGCCGCGCGACGGTATCGGCTGAGTCGAATTGTTAGGCCTCATCCGGGGACAATCCGAGCGCGGCCCTTGTGTATTCGGCCCTGTCATCCGACATGAGCGACATTGAGCTTCCGTTGCACCACCACGCGATGTACTCAGGAATGTGCACGCAGGGCGGCGGCGGAGTTGGTGGACCGTCGCTCCTTGCAAACCAATTGCTCTTTCCTTCTACCAAGTAGCACAGGGCAATTCCGTGCTGCTCGGCAAATTGAATGGCACCCGCCTGAAAGCCGGCGGTTGAGAAGATCATGCCCTTTTGCGCGCCCAACGATTGAAGGCGCGAATGCAGGACTTGAACATCCTTCCGCTCTGTCTTTCGCTTGTGATGCTTGCATTCAATCAGCACAAGAAAGTTGGCACCGAGCGCCTTGAATCGAGCGGCGACATCGATCTCGTACTCTCCGTCTGATGACGTTAGACGCTCCAAGTGCTTCGACTCGTACTCGAAAAGCCCTTCGGCTGCCGCGTCGACGATTCCTTTGACGGCCAGCTCGAATTGCCGTGGACTCAGATTTATCGGATTGCCGAATCGCGGCATATGGGCCCCAGGTTCCGAGCAGGCAGACCCGTGGGTCCATACATCCGACACCACACTCCCTCGAGTGTCGCGTCCTTGCTCTAGTGGGAGATTACGGAACCTAGGTCCCCCTGACAAGCTGACGTATAAACGGACCCAGCCGGCCAGTCTGATACCCCCCCGGACGGCCGGCATCGGATCAAACTCCCTTATCGTGTCAGGTAAGACGGAGGCCGAGAAGCCAACCGTCGGCAGGGGCCGCAGCACCACCCCAGATGATTCACTCGGTCACTTGAAATCCGTCGAAGAGCGCCAGTCCACCACCAATGCCAGCGCCGCCCAACGTAGGCGAAGGTACATTCGCCCCCTGGCCGAATGTCCACAGCTGACATTGGATCTAACCGGTCGACGCATCGGCTTGTCGGCTGGACCGGAAGTGGGCCATGCTCGCTTGGTTGCTTTCGGCCACAGATGTTTGCTTCGGGAGAACAGCTGCCCCACTGCCAACTGTTTGCCTCGTGGATAGCGGACACGACAAACAACAAGGGCGCCTCTCGGCGCCCTCGTTCTTCCAACTCATTCCCACTCAATAGTAGCCGGCGGCTTCCCCGAGATGTCATAAACCACCCGCGACACCCCCCGCAACTCATTGATGATCCGGTTGCTCACCGTACCGAGGAACTCATACGGCAGATGCGCCCAATGCGCCGTCATGAAGTCAATCGTCTCGACAGCCCGCAGCGCAATCACCCACTCATAAGCGCGCGCATCGCCCACCACGCCCACCGACTTCACCGGCAGGAACACGGCAAACGCCTGGCTGGTCTTGTCGTACAGGTCGGCCTTGCGCAGCTCGTCGATGAAGATGGCATCGGCCTTGGCCAGCAGTTCGGCGTATTCGCGCTTCACTTCGCCCAGGATACGCACGCCCAGGCCCGGGCCCGGGAACGGATGGCGATAGACCATGGTGCGCGGCAGGCCCAGCTCGACGCCCAGGCGGCGCACTTCGTCCTTGAACAGCTCGCGCAGCGGCTCCACCAGGCCCAGCTTCATGTGCTCCGGCAGGCCGCCCACGTTGTGGTGGCTCTTGATCACATGCGCCTTGCCGGTCTTGCTGCCGGCCGACTCGATCACGTCCGGGTAGATGGTGCCCTGCGCCAGCCACTTGGCGTTCTTCAGCTTGTTCGACTCTTCGTCGAAGATCTCAACGAACAGGTTGCCGATGATCTTGCGCTTGGCTTCCGGGTCGCTCACGCCTTCCAGCGCCTTGAAGTAACGGTCGGCGGCATTCACGCGCACCACCTTCACGCCCATGTGCTCGGCAAACATCGCCATCACCTGGTCGCCTTCCTGCCAGCGCAGCAGGCCGGTATCCACGAACACGCAGGTCAGCTTGTCGCCGATGGCCTTGTGCAGCAGCGCAGCCACCACGGACGAATCGACGCCGCCGGACAGGCCCAGGATCACTTCGTCATCGCCGACCTGTTCGCGCACACGGGCGATCTGGTCGTCGATGATGTTGGCGGCGGTCCACAGGGTCTGGCAGCCGCACACGTCCACCACGAAGCGGCGCAGCAGCGCCTGGCCCTGCAGCGTGTGGGTCACTTCCGGGTGGAACTGCACGCCGTACCAGCGCTTTTCTTCGTTGGCCATGGCGGCCACCGGAATGCGGTCGGTGGTGGCGGTGATGGTGAAGCCCGGCGGTGCAACGGAGACGTGGTCGCCGTGGCTCATCCAGACATTCAGCTTCGGCTCGCCGCCGTGGTCGCTCAGGCCCTTGAACAGTGCATCGGGGTTGATGACGTTCACTTCGGCGTGGCCGAACTCGCGCTGGTCAGCGGCTTCGGTGGCACCGCCCAGCTGGGCAGCCAGGGTCTGCATGCCGTAGCAGATGCCGAAGATCGGCAGGCCGCTGTCGAACACTTCCTGCGGCGCGGCCGGGGCGCCCGGCAGCGTGGTCGATTCCGGGCCACCGGACAGGATGATGCCCTTGGCGCCAAACGCCGCGATCTCGGCCGGGTTGTGGTCCCACGCCCAGATTTCGCAGTAGACGCCCAGCTCGCGGATGCGGCGGGCGATCAGCTGCGTGTACTGCGCGCCGAAATCGAGGATGAGGATCTTGTCGTTATGGATGTTGGTCATGGCGCCCCGGCAATGCAGTAGGGAAAACGAAATCAGATTTACGGCGGCAGATGGAGAAAGAGGAACGGGAAGTGCTTCCCCGTTCCTCTTTGCTCGGCCCGCGTCAGGCGCGGTAGTTCGGCGGCTCTTTGGTGATCGTCACGTCGTGGACGTGGCTCTCACGCTGGCCGGCGCCGCTGATCTTCACGAACTTGGGCTTGCTGCGCATCTCGTCGACGGTGGCGCAGCCCACGTAGCCCATGGTGGCGCGCAGGCCGCCCATCAGCTGGTGGATGATGCCGCCCACCGGGCCGCGGTACGGCACGCGGCCTTCGATGCCTTCCGGCACCAGCTTGTCGGCGGTGGCGGCGTCCTGGAAGTAGCGGTCCTTCGACCCCTTCTCCATGGCAGCCAGCGAACCCATGCCGCGGTAGCTCTTGTACGAACGGCCCTGGTACAGCTCGGTCTCGCCCGGCGATTCCTCGGTACCGGCCAGCAGGCCGCCGACCATGATGGTCGAGGCACCGGCAGCCAGCGCCTTGCCGATGTCGCCCGAGTAGCGGATGCCACCGTCGGCGATCAGCGGGATGCGGTCCTGCAGGGCTTCGGCCACCAGATCAATGGCGGTGACCTGCGGCACGCCGACGCCGGCGACGACGCGGGTGGTGCAGATCGAACCCGGGCCGATGCCGACCTTGACCGCGTCCGCGCCGCTGTCCAGCAGCGCCAGTGCGGCTTCGCCGGTGCAGATGTTGCCACCGATGACCTGCACGTTCGGGAAGTTCTTCTTGACCCAGCTGACGCGGTCCAGCACGCCCTGCGAGTGGCCGTGCGCGGTATCGACCACGATCACGTCCACGCCGGCGGCGACCAGCGCTTCCACGCGGCGATCGGTATCGCCACCCACGCCGACGGCAGCGCCGACCAGCAGGCGGGTCGACAGATCCTTGGCAGCGTTCGGGAAGTCGGTGTTCTTCTGGATGTCCTTGACGGTGATCAGGCCACGCAGTTCGAACGAATCATTGACCACCAGCACCTTTTCGATGCGGTTGCGGTGCAGCAGCTGCAGCACTTCGTCAGACGCGGCGCCTTCCTTGACCGTGATCAGGCGATCCTTCTTGGTCATGATGTGGCGGACCGGATCGTCCAGCTCGGTCTCGAAGCGCATGTCGCGGTGGGTCACGATGCCGGCCAGCAGGCCGTCGCTGCCCACCACCGGCACGCCGGAGATGTTGTGTGCCTGGGTCAGGGCCAGCACGTCGCGGATGGTGGTTTCCGGGCCGACGGTGATCGGGTCGCGGATGACACCGGCCTCGAACTTCTTGACCTTGGCCACTTCCGCGGCCTGCTGTTCCAGGCTGAGATTCTTGTGGATGATGCCCATGCCGCCGAGCTGTGCCATCGCGATGGCCAGGCGGGCTTCGGTGACGGTATCCATGGCTGCGGACAGGATCGGAAGCTTCAGCTTCAGGTCTCGGGTCAACCGCGTTTCGAGGTTGACGTCCTTGGGCAGGATGGTCGAGTGGGCGGGGACGAGCGAGACGTCGTCGTAAGTGAGTGCTTCAGCCTGGATGCGCAGCATCGGCATACCCGAGATGTGGGGAAGCGCGACATTTTACCCTGTTTTCGCGCCGCGTGGCAGGGGGTAGATGCGACGCAGTGTCGCGCCGGCGGCGATTGGTTCAGGGGCCCGGCTACCGCTTTGGTGGGTGCCAACCTTGGTTGGCACCGGTACCCCAGATGGGCCGATGGCCCTGATGGATGTGTGCCAACCCAGGTTGGCACCTACCAGGAGCAGGCCAACGGTTGCCCCCACCCCAAAAGGTCAGCTCAGCGCTTCCGCCGCTTCCAAGGTGTTCTGCATCAGCGTGGCCACGGTCATCGGGCCCACGCCGCCCGGAACCGGGGTGATCCAGCTCGCCCGCTGGGCGGCGGCCTCAAACCCAACGTCACCCACCAGCCGGCCGTCGTCCAGGCGATTGATACCGACGTCGATCACCACCGCGCCCGGCTTCACCCACTCGCCCGGCACGATGCCGGGGCGGCCCACCGCCACCACCAGGATGTCGGCGTTGCGCACGGCATGTTCCAGCACGTCCTTGGGGGTGAACTTGTGGCAGCTGGTCACGGTGCAGCCGGCGATGAGCAGCTCCAGGCCCATCGGGCGGCCGACATGGTTGCTCACGCCGACGATGGTGGCGTTGCGGCCGCGCACCGGCTGGTCGGTGTGGCCCAGCAGCGTGGTGATGCCGCGCGGGGTGCACGGGCGCAGGCCGAACTCGCGCAGGGCCAGGTGGCCGACGTTTTCCGGGTGGAAGCCGTCCACGTCCTTGCGCGGGTCGATGCGCTGGATCAGCCGGCGCGCGTCGGGGATGCCCGGCAGCGGCAGCTGGATCAGGATGCCGTTGATCTTCGGATCGGCGTTGAGCTGGTCGATCAGGTCGAGCAGCTCGGCTTCGGTGGTACCGGCCGGCAGGTCGTAATCGTGTGCCTCGATGCCGACCTTCTCGGCGGCGCGGCGCTTGTTGCGCACGTACACCGTCGAGGCCGGGTCGCCACCGACCAGCACCACGGCCAGGCCCGGGCGGCTGCCACCGGCGGCCACGCGGGCGTCGACGCGCACCTTCAGGCTGTCGAGCAGATCCTCGGCGATGCGGCGGCCATCAAGGATGCGGGCAGGATGCGGGGCGGCGGAATCAGTCATCGGGGGCAGGCGTGGAGCGGCGGGGACGCTATTGTCCCTGATTCAGGCCCCCTCGCCCACCGCCGTGCGCCGACTCCGCGCACCGGTAGTGCCGGCCGCTGGCCGGCAACCCCATGACCTCGGAACGTTCGCGCATCTGCCGGCCAGCGGCCGGCACGACCAACCACCGGCTTCGGCAATTCCCAAGACGGTAGTGCCGGCCGCTGGCCGGCACCCCATGACGTCGGAACGTTTCCGCATCCGCCGGCCAGCGGCCGGCACGACCAACCACCGGCTTCGGCAATTCCCCACACGGTCGTGCCGGCCGCTGGCCGGCAACCTCATGACGCCGGAAGGTTTCCGCATCTGCCGGCCAGCGGCCGGCACGACCAACCACCGGCTTCGGCAATTCCCAACACGGTAGTGCCGGCCGCTGGCCGGCAACCTCATGACGTCGGAACGTTTCCGTATTTGCCGGCCAGCGGCCGGCACTACCGGGCTTTACTCTTCTTCTTCCGGCACGTCCTGCGGGTTCAACGTCTTGCTTGCCCGCTTCGGCGCGGTGAACGGCGTCGGCGTCGGCACGCCCTGGCCGGAGTTGCCGAACACCATCTTGGCGCCGGCATTCAAACCACCACCGGCAATTTCCAACTCGAAACGCTCGGCGTCGCGGCGGCGGATCTGCTCGGCAATCTCCACCGCGTCGTCCTCATCCGCGCCCAGCTCCACCAGCGCGGCCTGGCCAAACAGCACCGCCGATTCAAACGTCTCGCGGATCTGGAAATCGACACCGGCATGGATCAGCCGCAGCGAATGCTCGCGGTCGAACGAACGCACCATCAGCTTGGCCTGCGGGAACTCGTGCGACACCAGTTCGACGATGCGGTCGGCGGCCTCGGCCTTGTCCACGCACACCGCAATCGCACGTGCGGTGGCCGCGCCCGAGGCATGCAGCACGTCCAGTCGCGTACCGTCGCCGTAATAGATCTTGAAACCGAAGCGCGCGGCGCTCTGGATCATCTCCACATCGTTGTCGATGATGGTCACGTCCACGTCGCGCGCCAGCAGCGACTGGCTGGCGACCTGGCCGAAGCGGCCGAAGCCGATCAGCAGCACGCTGCCGGACAGGCCCTCGGCTTCGTCCACGCCGTCCATGTTCACCGTCGGCTTCGGCGCGATGCGCTTGTAGACCAGCACCACCAGCGGGGTCAGCGCCATCGACAGCACCACCACCGCGGTGAAGTTGGCATTGATCTCCAGGTTGATCACGCCGGCCGATGCGGCGGCAGAGAACAGCACGAAGGCGAACTCGCCGCCCTGTGCCATCAGCACGCCCCGGTCCAGCGCCTGCGCGTGGTCGCTGCCCATGATGCGCGCGACCACGTAGATGCACAGCGCCTTGGCTGCCATCAGCGCCAGCACCAGGCCGAGGATCAGCTGCCAGTTGCCGGCCACCACGCCCAGGTCCAGCGCCATGCCCACGCTGAGGAAGAACAGGCCCAGCAGGATGCCGCGGAACGGCTCGATGTCCGCTTCGATCTGATGGCGGAAGGTCGACTCGCTCAGCAGCACGCCGGCCAGGAACGCGCCCATCGCCATCGACAGGCCGGACAGCTGCATCAGCAGTGCCGCGCCCAGCACCACCAGCAGCGCGGCGGCGGTCATCACCTCGCGCGCCTTCGATTCGGCCAGCACGCGGAACAGCGGATTGAGCAGGAAGCGGCCGACCAGCACCAGGCCGACGATGGCGCCCACGCCGATGGCCACCGACAACCAGCGTGAACCCTCGCCATCGGCACTGCCCGCGCTCGGCGCCATCCATGCCACCAGCGCCAGCAACGGCACGATCAACAGGTCTTCGAACAGCAGGATCGAAACGATCTTCTGCCCCGACGGCAGCGCGATGTCGCCGCGCTCGGCCAGCAGCTGCATCACCACCGCGGTGGAAGTGAGCACGAAGCCGGTGGCGCCGATGAAGGCAATCTGCCAGGGGAAGCCGAACAGCTTGGCGATGCTGGTCAGCACCAGCGCACAGGTGACGATCTGCAGCGTGCCCAGCCCGAAGATTTCCTTGCGCAGGCTCCACAGGTGCGAGGGCCGCATTTCCAGGCCGATCACGAACAGGAACATCACCACGCCGAGTTCGGCGGTATGCAGGATCGCCTGCGGGTCGGAGAACCAGCCCAGGCCGAACGGTCCGATCGCCAGGCCAGCAGCGAAGTAGCCCAGCACCGAGCCCAGGCCGGCCCGGCGGAACAAGGGCACCATCACCACCGCCGCGCCCAGCAGGGCGACGACCTTGACCAGCTCGCTGGTCGCTGCTTCTACCGCCATGCGGTGTGTTCCCCAAGATCCAGAATCGGGTTCAACAATAGAGCAATGCCGATGACGGCAATAGCACGCATGTTGCGCCGGATTGTCTTGAAGGTGGAACGATGGTGGGTAACCGCCCCAGCATCATCCCGAAACCAATGCACGTCGCTGTAGATCCACGCCCTGCGTGGATGACGCCCGGCCGGACTCACCCGCCCCGGCAGAACGCGGCGTAATCGATATACCCCGGGAACGGCACACCCGCCGCACACACCGGGCACTTCGGGTCGGGCCGGATGCCTGTCTCACGAAATCGCATGCCCAGCGCATCGAAGCGCAGCAGCCGACCGACGAGTGGTTCACCGATGCCCAGCAGCAGCTTCAGCACCTCGGTCGCCTGCAGCACGCCGGCCAGGCCAGGCAGCACGCCCAGCACGCCGGCCTCGGAACAGTTCGGCGCGAACTCCGGCGGCGGCGGCTCCGGGAACAGGCAGCGGTAGCACGGCGCCACGCCACGCTGGCGGCCAGCGTCAAACACGCTTACCTGGCCGTCAAAGCGCTCGATGGCGGCGTAGACCAGCGGCTTGGCGTGCTTGATGCAGGCGTCGTTGAGCAGGTAGCGCAGCGGGAAGTTGTCCGACCCATCCAGCACCACGTCCATGCCCTCAAGCAGCGTATCCACGTTCTCGGAGGTGACCCGCTCCGGCACCGCCTCGACCTCGATCGACGGATTCAACGCCAGCAGCCGTTCGCGCGCCGAATCGACCTTGAGCTGGCCGACGCTGGCTTCGGTATGCACGATCTGGCGGTGCAGGTTGCTGCGCTCCACGCGGTCGTGGTCGGCAAAACGCAGGTGCCCTACCCCGGCTGCCGCCAGGTAAAAACCGGCCGGCGCGCCCAAACCGCCGGCACCCAGCACCAGCACGCGCGATTGCTGCAGCCGGCGCTGGCCCGCCTCGCCCACCTGCGGCAGCAGCAGGTGGCGCGAATAGCGATCAAAGAAATCACGCTCGGCGGCGCTGGCCAGCGGCTGCACCAGCGGCAGTGACTGCTCGCGCCAGGCCACGGTGCCGCCGCTCACGGAAGCCACATGGGTGTATCCAGCCTCCAGCAGGCACTGCGCGGCATCGGCCGAGCGCTTGCCGCTCTGGCAGATCAGCAGGATCTCCTGGTCGTGCCGCGGCAGATGCGCGGCCGGGTCGGCCTGCAGTTCGCCCTTGGACACGCCGCGCGCGCCCTCTGCCATGCCGCCGGCCCGTTCGTGCGCCTCGCGCACATCGATCAGCACGGCGCCATGGGCCAGGCGCTCGCGTGCCTGTGCGGGGGAAAGCTCTGGGATGCTCATGGGCGCATTATCACGCACGTGGCGGCAGGCCGCCTTGGCCGATACCTGCAAACATGGGGGACTGCCGGCTGCTGGCCGGCATGGCCATGAACGCACGGGATGACGCGGGGTTGCCGGCCAGCGGCCGGCACTACCACAAACAAGAAAGGCGGCCCTGCGGCCGCCTTCTGTGAATCACTTGCCCTTGACGTGCTTCATCAAGCGCCGCTTGGCCTTGATCTGCCGCTCGGTGAGGACGTTCTTCTTGCCCTCGTACGGGTTGGTACCCTCGCGGAAGATGAAGCTCACCGGCGTGCCGATCAGCTTGAAGCGCTTGCGGAAGAAGTTCTCCAGGTAGCGCTTGTACGACTCCTGCAGTTCCTTCAGGCGGGTGCCGTGCACGATGAAGGTCGGCGGGTTGGAACCGGCCGGGTGCACGTAGCGCAGCTTGGAGACATGGCCGCGGATGGTCGGCGGCGGGTTGGTCTCGTAGGCCACTTCCAGCGCTTTGTTCACTTCGCTGGTGGTGAAGGTCTTGTTCGCCGATTCGTGCGCGCGGTGCACCGCACGGAACAGCTCGCGCAGGCCCGAGCCATGCTTGGCCGAGATGCGCACCGACTCGGCCCACGGCACGAAGCCCAGCTTCAGCGACAGCATGGTTTCGGCCTGCTCGCGCTGGTACTCGGTCAGGCCATCCCACTTGTTGATGGCGATCACCAGCGCGCGGCCCGCATCGAGCACGGCACCGAGCACGGTGGCGTCCTGGTCGGTCACGCCTTCGGTGGCGTCGAGCATCAGCACGGCCACCTGGCACTGCTCGATCGACTGCATGGTCTTGACCACCGAGAACTTCTCGACGACCTCGTCCACGCGCGAGCGACGGCGCAGGCCGGCGGTATCGATCAGGCGATATTCGCGGCCATCACGCTCCAGGTCCACCGCGATCGAGTCACGGGTGGTGCCCGGCACGTCGGAGGCGATCATGCGCTCCTCGCCGAGGATGCGGTTGACCAGGGTCGACTTGCCCACGTTCGGGCGGCCGACGAAGGCGATGCGGATGCGGTTCGGATCGTTGTCCAGCTCTTCGCCGCTGCCTTCTTCCGGCAGGCGCTGGATCACTTCGTCCAGCAGGTCATCCAGGCCCTGGCGATGCGCGGCCGACACGGTCAGCATCTCGCCGAAACCGTAACGGGCGAACTCGGAGCGGACGCTGTCCTCGTCGGTACCGTCGATCTTGTTGATCAGCAGCAGCGTCGGGCGCGACAGCTTGCGCAGCCAGGACAGGATCTCGTCGTCCAGCGCCGAGGTGCCCTCGCGGGCATCGACGACGAACAGGATCAGGTCCGCTTCGGCGGCCGCCGCACGCGCCTGGCGGGTGGTGGCACCGGCCAGGCCTTCGTCCTCACCGGCGATACCGCCGGTATCCACGACCAGGAAATGGTTGTCCTCGTCGAGGCGGCAGACGCCGTAGTTGCGATCGCGGGTGACGCCGGGCTGGTCATGGACCAGGGCGTCACGCGTGCGGGTCAACGCATTGAAAATGGTCGACTTGCCGACATTCGGCCGTCCAACCAGGGCGACCAAAGGCAGCATCGCGATTACTCCGTATTAATTTGCCAACCGGAAGGCGGTCAGCTTGCCATCCACGTTCTGCACCAGCAGCACCCCGTCTGCGACGACCGGCTGGGCCAGCAGGGCATCACCACCGCTCTTTGCCCGTGCCGCCATCGCACCATCGGAGGTCTGCAACCAGTGCACGTATCCTTTGTAGTCGCCGACCACCACGTAGTCGCCCTGCAGCGCCGGGCCGGTCAGCGAACGACGGGCCAAGGCGGTCTGCGACCACATCGCTGCGCCGCTGGCCTTGTCCAGGCCGAACACGCCGCCCTTGTTGTCGGTGACGAACACATTGCCCGACGACACCGCCACGCCGCCCGCACCGCCATGGTCGCGCGCCCACAGCGGGCGACCGGTGGGGCCTTCGATGGCCATGGTCTGGTTCTTGAAGCTGCTCACGTAGAGGGTGTTGCCCTCCAGCACCGGCGCGCCGTCGACGTCGGCCATGCGCTCCAGCTCGGTACGGCCTTCGCCGTTGCCCAGGTTCTGCTCCCACAGGGTGCGGCCATCCTGCTGGGCCAGGGCAGCAACCGCGCCCTCGTCCTTGCCGATGAACAGCACGCCCGGACCGGTCACCACCGGCGCGTTGCCGCGCACGGTCAGCGCCGGCAGCTCGCTCGGGTTGAACCACTTCTGGGTGCCGTTGCCGGCATCGAAGGCGGTGACGCGGCCATCGTTGCTGCGCACGTAGACCAGGCCCTGGGCCACGGCCGGCGCGGCAATGACTTCACCCGGGACACGGGCGCGCCACTTCTCGCTGCCGTCGTTGATGTCCAGCGCGATGACCTGGCCGTCCAGCGTGCCGATCACGACCAGGTTCTCACCGACACCCGGGCCGCCGGACAGGCGCAGCTTGGCCTTCTTCTTTTCCTTCTTCGGCTCCCAGGTCCAGACCTTCTTGCCGGTCTGCAGGTCGATGGCGTGCACGCCACCGGTGATCGCCGCAGCGAACACGTGGCCGTTGGCGACCGCCGGGCCCTGGCGCACACCGATGCGGCGCTCGCCCTTGCCGAGGTTGACCGACCAGACCTTGCTGACCTTCACGGTCGGCTCGAACTTGACCAGCTCAGCCGGTTCCTGTGCCTTCTTCGCGGCCGCGTCCTTGCCGGCGAACCAGCCCTTCATGGTGCTGCAGCCGGTCAGGGCCATGCCCATCAGGAGCACGGTGGCGACGCGGGTGATCATGACCTTCTGACTCATCAAACCGACTCCGCAGGGGCGGCGACGGTGCCGCCGGCGTCCATAACCTTGGTTTCCAGCAGGCGCCGCTGCGGCGCTGCCACGTCCAGCGTCTTCAGCGCCTTCTCGTACTGTGCACGGGCTTCATCACGCTTGCCCTGCGCCATCAGCGCATCGCCATGGATTTCCAGGCTGCTGCTGTCGGTGGCGCTGCCCAGCAGCTTGATGGCCTCGTCGCTCTTGCCGGTGGCCACCAGCAGGCGGGCCACGCGCTGGTCAACCACGCGCTGCAGGTCGCCTTCGACCTTCACATTGCGCAGGGTCGCCAGCGCTTCTTCGTTCTTGCCAGCGTCGACCTGGGCCTTGGCCAGCTGCAGCGCCGCGAGGTCACCGTAGATGCTGGACGGGCCGGCTTCGAGCGCCTTGACCGCCTTGGCGGCGTCGTCAAGCTTGTTCTGCTGCAGGCCCTGCAGGGCCTTCTGGTACTCGACATTGGCCGAGGCCAGCTTGCCGCCCTGATCCTTCTGGTACCACTGCCAGCCGGCAATGGCACCGATGGCGATGACTACGCCACCGAGGATGCTGGCGCCATTCTTCCGCAGCCAGCTGCGGACGCGTTCACTTTGTTCGTGCTCGTCGAGCAGATCGTCGATCGCCATGCGTACTCTCGCCCCGCCCATCGGGAGGGACCATTGGGATTATCGAAGGTGGTGAAACCGCGCCTCAGTGCGAAACCGGGACCACGGAGCCTTCAGAGGATACCTGAAAGCGTGCCACGTTGGCTCGCTGGTAGGGGGTCAGATCGACGATAGCGCCGTTCTGCTGAACCTGGACCGCCGAGGCGTTGCCCAGGGTCACCCGGGTCACCTGGCCCGGCGTGAAGCTGCGGGTTTCGCCGGACCTGATCAGCGCCTTCTCGACGGTGCTGCCGTCCGGGCCGCCGATGTCGACCCAGCTGTCGCCGCTGAACTGCATTTCGAGCGTGTTGCCAGCCGCTGCCGGGGCCGGGGCCGGACGCGGCACCGGGGCCAGCGAGGCCACGTACGGGGTGGCGGCCGGCTTGCTGGCCGGGGCGGTGGCCGTGTCAGCCGGGGCCGCGGCGTCGGTACCGGCGGCGGCCGGGGTCACCGGCACGGCGGCCGGGATCGCATCCAGCGAGGCGGTGTTCGGCGACGGAGTGGCGCTGTCGTCGAAATGGCCACGGGTGGCGAACCACACCGGCACTGCCAGGACTGCGGTGATGCCGACATACAGCACGCGCCGGCCAAGGTTCTCGGCGATGCGGCGCGCACGCGGGGTATGGGTATGACTGACCAGGGTGGGCGGAACCACCGGGCCGACCTGGGCCTGTTCCAGCAGCTGGCCTACGTCCACGTCGAGCAGGCGCGCATAGCTGCGCAGCTGGCCACGCACGAACACCGGCGCCCCCAGCTTCTGCCATTGTTCCTCTTCCAGCGACTTGACCACCTGGACCGGCATGCGCAGGCGCGAGCCGACATCTTCGAGGGTCAGTCCGGCCGCTTCACGGGCCTGGCGCAGGCGGGTGCCGCAGCCGGCCGCAGTCTCGAGAGCGCTCACAGTCTGGTCATCAATCACAATGCATCAACCCTGGAGTTAGGAGCCCGCTTCCTGCGGAAATTCCTGTCGAATCCGCTGCAGATAACGATCAGATGCCGCCCGATCGCCCAGCTTCACTTCGATTTGAGACGCAAGTTGTAACACGGAACGCGTTGCGGGTGCAGCCGCAATCCTACGTTCGGCGAAGGCCCGGGCCTCCATGTAGCGGCCCTGGCGGTAGCTCAGCTGGGCCATCGACTCCAGCGCGACCGGGTTGGCCGGGGCCGCCACGAGCGCCGCACGCAGGTCGCGTTCGGCACGTTCAAGCTGGCCCGCATCCAGTGCGCAACTGCCGGCATTGGCCTGCGCTTCGCCCGGGGTGGGATAGCCCGGCGCCTGCAGCGCGCGGTCGAACCAGACCAGCGATTCGGCCGGCCGGCCCTGCTGGCACAGCCAGGCACCGTAGTTGTTGAGCACGTCGCCGCGCTGCGGCGCCAGTTCGGCGGCCTTGCGGAAGTTCTCGCCGGCCTGCCGGGTGCGGCCACGACGGTCGTCGATACCGGCCTGCAGCACCAGCGCGTCGGGGGCCTCGGGCGCAAGTTTCAGCGCGTCGCGCACCTTGCGCTCGGCAGCATCGAGGTTGCCGACCTGCAGATCGCGGGTCGCCAGCGTCAGCAGGTCGCGCCAGCGCACTTCGCGCCGGACGCTTTCCGGGTCACCGACCGAATAGACCGGGGCCTGGCTCGGGCCGAGCTTGGCCTTGGGATGGGATTTGCAGCCACCGACCGCGACGGCCAGCACGCCTGCGCACAGCACCAGCCAGAGGCGGTCAGGCTGCGGCATCGCTCCCCTTCCCCGCCTGCAGCGTCTTGTTGAACTCCGCCTGGCGGCGGGTGCGGTCCATCACCTGGCCCTTGAGCTGGCCACAGGCGGCGTCGATGTCGTCGCCACGGGTGCGGCGGACCATGGTCAGCACGTTGCTGTCGAGAAGGATCTTCTGGAAGGCGCGGATGTTGGCCTCCTCGGAACGCTCGTAGCGGGTGCCCGGGAACGGATTGAACGGGATCAGGTTGACCTTGCCCGAATCCTTGGCCTGCACCGCGTTGTCGAACTGGCGCATCAGGCGCGCCAGCTCGCGGGCATGCTCGGGCTTGTCGTTGATGCCCTTCATCAGCGTGTATTCGAAGGTGACCGATTCGCGGCGCTTGTTGGCGCGCAGGTAGCGCGCGCAGGAGGCCATCAGCTCGGCGATCGGGTACTTCTTGTTGAGCGGCACCAGGGTCTCGCGCAGCGCGTCGTTCGGCGCATGCAGCGACACCGCCAGCGACACGTCGCTCTCGGCGGACAGGCGGTCGATCTGCGGCACCAGGCCGGAGGTCGACAGGGTCACGCGCTTGTTGGCCAGGCCGTAGCCCAGGTCGTCGCGCATCACGCTCATGGCGCGCACGACGTTGTCGAAATTCATCAGCGGCTCGCCCATGCCCATCATCACCACGTTGGTGAGGCGGCGCATCTGGTGCGGCACGTTGCCCAGGTGGCGCGCGGCGACCCACACCTGGCCGATGATCTCGGCGGTGGTCAGGTTGCGGTTGAAGCCCTGGGTGGCGGTGGAGCAGAACGTGCAGTTCAGACCGCAGCCGACCTGCGAGGACACGCACAGCGTGCCGCGGGTCTTGTCCGGGATGTACACGGTCTCGATGGCGTTCTTGCCATCCACGCCCATCGCCAGCAGCCACTTGTGGGTGCCGTCGGCGGAGGGCTTGTCGAACACGATGTTGGGGACAACGACCTCGGCATGGGCCTGCAGCTTGGCGCGCAGGACCTTGCCGAGATCGGTCATTTCATCGAAGTCGGTGACGTAGCGATGGTGGATCCACTTCATCACCTGGTGGGCACGGAACTTCTTTTCGCCGAGAACCTCGACGAAAAACTTCTCCAGGCCCGCGCGATCGAGGTCGAGCAGGTTCTGCTTGCCAGCCGTGGGTGCCGACTTCGGCAGCGGCTGGATGGCGGGGGACTGTACGACCTCGTTCACGGCATTACTCTCAGCGCGAGACGACTTCGGTGGCGGCGAAGAAGTAGGCGATTTCAATCGCGGCATTCTCGACCGAGTCCGAGCCGTGGGCGGCGTTGGCATCGATGGATTCGGCGAAGTCGGCGCGGATGGTGCCCGGCGCGGCTTCCTTCGGGTTGGTGGCGCCCAGCAGGTCGCGGTGGGCCAAGACGGCGTTCTCGCCTTCCAGGGCCTGGATCATCACCGGGCCGGAGATCATGAACTCGACCAGCGCGTTGAAGAACGGACGCTCGCGGTGCACGGCGTAGAAGCCTTCGGCTTCACGGCGCGACAGCTGCTTGTACTTGGCGGCCACGACCTTCAGGCCGGCCTTCTCGAAGCGGGCGTAGATTTCGCCGATGACGTTCTTGGCAACGGCGTCCGGCTTGATGATCGAAAGGGTGCGCTCCAGCGCCATGGGATGTCTCCAATGGAATCGGGCCGCGGATGGCCCGAAGGGTAACATGAAAAAAACCCGCGTCGGGACGCGGGCTTAGCCTGATAAACGTAGGCGAATTGTAAAAGATAAAGCGCTGGCGTGGTAGTGCCGGCCGCTGGCCGGCATTGGGCGCCATTCAACCGCGGGGCTGCCGGCCAGCGGCCGGCACTACCCCCATTCACCCAGCTGAGTGGATTCTGACCGTCCGGGCCATTTTTGCTGCACTGCAAAATGCCATACGCTACCGTCTGGTCCTAGTATCAAACAATCGTTTGATTAAGGTCCGCCCGCCGATGGCCAAACCCGCCCACTTCTCGACCAAGGACCGGATCCTCGGCGCGGCCGAGGAGCTGTTCGCACAGCACGGCTTCGCCGGTACCTCGCTGCGCCAGGTGACCAGCCAGGCCGACGTCAACATCGCAGCGGTCAACTACCACTTCGGCTCCAAGGAAAACCTGGTCAACGAGGTATTCCGCCGCCGCATGGACGAGATGACCGGCGCCCGTCTGGCGCAGCTCGAGCGCGCCCGCAGCGAACACCCCGGGCAGCTGCGCCCGGTGCTGGCCGCCTTCGTCGAACCGGCACTGGCACTGGCCCAGGACCGCCAGAACGGCGGCGCTTTCGTGCGCGTGATCGCCCGCGCCTACGCCGAGAAGAACGACAACCTGCGCAAGTTCCTGTCCGACCACTACGGCCACGTGCTGCGTGCGTTCGGCAAGGCCATCGGCGAGTGCGTGCCCGGCCTGAGCAAGGAAGAGCTGTACTGGCGCCTGGACTTCCTGGCCGGTTCGCTCACCTATGCCATGGCCGACTTCGGGCTGATCAAGCGTCCCGCCGGTGTCACCGAAGCGGCGCATCGTGCCCATGCCGCCCACGAACTGATCCATTTCGCCGAAGCCGGGTTCCGCGCCGCCGCACGCGCCAGCGCCCTGCCCGCTTCCCTTGATTCCACCCAGTAACTGCTGACCAACAAAGGCCTTACACCATGTCCAATTCCCTGCTAGTCCGCCGCGCCGCCGTGCTGGGTGCCGGCGTCATGGGTGCCCAGATCGCCGCCCACCTCACCAACGCGGGCGTCGACACCGTGCTGTTCGACCTGCCTGCGAAGGAAGGCCCGGCCGACGGCATCGTGCTGAAGGCGATCGCCAACCTGGGCAAGCTGAGCCCGGCGCCGCTGGCCAGCAAGTCGCTGGCCGAAGCCATCACCCCGGCCAACTACGACTCCGGCCTGGAGCAGCTGAAGGACTGCGACCTGATCATCGAGGCCATCGCCGAGCGCATGGACTGGAAGCAGGACCTGTACAAGAAGATCGCGCCGTTCGTGGCCGACCACGCGGTGCTGGCCTCCAACACCTCCGGCCTGGGCATCAACAAGCTGGCCGACGTGCTGCCCGAGCAGCTGCGGCACCGCTTCTGCGGCGTGCACTTCTTCAACCCGCCGCGCTACATGCACCTGGCCGAGCTGATTCCGGCCACCACCACCGATGCCGCCGTGCTGGAAGGCCTGGAAGAATTCCTGGTCACCACCCTGGGCAAGGGCGTGGTGTACGCCAAGGACACCCCGAACTTCATCGGCAACCGCATCGGCGTGTTCTCGATCCTGTCGACCATCCACCACACCCAGCAGTTCGGCCTGGGCTTCGATGAAGTGGACGGCCTGACCGGTCCGCTGGTCGGCCGCCCGAAGTCGGCCACCTACCGCACCTCCGACGTGGTCGGCCTGGACACCATGGCCCACGTCATCAAGACCATGGGCGACACCCTGCCGAACGACCCGTGGCATGCATTCTTCAAGTCGCCGAAGTGGCTGGACGCGCTGATCGCCAAGGGCGCGCTGGGCCAGAAGACCGGTGCCGGCATCTTCCGCAAGGTCGGCAAGGACATCGTCGTGCTGGACCTGGAGAAGCAGGACTACCGCCCGGCCGATCGCACCGCCGCCCCGGAAGTGGTCGAGATCCTGAAGATCAAGAATCCGGCCGAGAAGTTCGCCAAGCTGCGCGAAAGCCAGCACCCGCAGGCGCAGTTCCTGTGGGCGACCTTCCGCGACCTGTTCCACTACAGCGCCTACCATCTGGCCGACATCGCCGAGACCGCGCGCGACGTCGACCTGGCCATCCGCTGGGGCTACGGCTGGTCGCTGGGCCCGTTCGAAACCTGGCAGGCCGCCGGCTGGAAGCAGGTGGCACAGTGGATCGCCGATGACATCGTCGCCGGCAAGAGCATGAGCAATGCGCCGCTGCCGGACTGGGTGTTCGATGGCCGCGACGGCGTGCATGCCGCCGAAGGCAGCTACAGCCCGTCGCGCAACGCCAAGCTGCCGCGCTCGTCGCTGCCGGTGTACCAGCGCCAGCGCTTCCCGGACCCGCTGCTGGGCGAGACCTTCGCGCCGGGCGAGACCGTGTTCGAGAACGACGGCCTGCGCATGTGGCATGACGGCGATGGCATCGCCGTGGTCAGCTTCAAGACCAAGATGAACACCGTGTCCGACCAGGTGCTGGACGGCCTGCAGGAATGCGTGAGCCGCGCCGAGAAGGACTTCCAGGGCCTGGTGATCTGGCAGCAGAAGGAGCCCTTCTCCGCCGGTGCCGACCTGGCCGGCGCGCTCGGCCTGCTGCAGGCCGGCAAGGTCGACCAGTTCGAAGAAATGGTCGCCAACTTCCAGCGCACCAGCCAGCGCATCAAGTACTCGCTGGTGCCGGTGGTGGCCGCCGTGCGTGGCCTGGCCCTGGGTGGCGGCTGCGAGTTCCAGATGCACAGCGCCAAGACCGTGGCCTTCCTGGAAAGCTACATCGGCCTGGTCGAGGCCGGCGTCGGCCTGCTGCCGGCGGGTGGCGGCCTGAAGGAACTGGCCGTGCGCGCCTCCCAGGCCGCCGGCCCGGGTGGCGACGTGTTCGCCGAACTGAAGAAGACCTTCGAGACCGTGGCGATGGCCAAGGTGTCCAACTCGGCGGTCAACGCCAAGGAACTGGGCCTGCTGCGCAGCACCGACAAGGTGGTGTTCAACAGCTACGAGGCCCTGCACATCGCCAAGGCCGAAGCACGCGCCCTGGCCGAAGCGGGCTACCGCCCGCCGCTGCCGGCACGCCGCATCCAGGTGGCCGGTGACGTCGGCATCGCCACCTTCAAGATGATGCTGGTCAACATGCTGGAAGGCCGCTTCATCAGCCCGTACGACTACGAGATCGCCGAGCGCATCGCCACCGTGCTGTGCGGCGGCAAGGTCGATCGCGGCACCCTGGTCGACGAAGAGTGGCTGCTGACCCTGGAGCGCAAGCACTTCGTCGAACTGGCCCAGCAGGAAAAGACCCAGGCCCGCATCGCGCACATGCTGAAGACCGGCAAGCCGCTGCGGAACTGACGGAAGACATCGGTAGTGCCGGCCGCTGGCCGGCAACCTCTTCCAACCCCTATTCAAGAGATCATTGCAATGACCAAGCAAATCCAGGACGCCTACATCGTCGCCGCCACCCGCACTCCGGTTGGCAAGGCGCCCAAGGGCATGTTCCGCAACACCCGCCCCGACGACATGCTTGCGCACGTGCTGCGCAGCGTCGTCGCCCAGGCCCCGGGCGTGGACGTCAACCGCATCGATGACGCGATCATCGGCTGCGCCATGCCCGAAGCCGAGCAGGGCATGAACGTGGCGCGCATCGGCGTGCTGCTGGCCGGCCTGCCCAACACCATCGCCGCGCAGACCGTGAACCGCTTCTGCTCCTCCGGCCTGCAGGCCGTGGCGCAGGCCGCCGACGCGATCCGCCTGGGCAACGCCGACCTGATGCTGGCCGGCGGCACCGAGTCGATGTCGATGGTGCCGATGATGGGCAACAAGATCGCGATGGCACCGAGCGTGTTCGACAACGACCACGTGGCCATCGCCTACGGCATGGGCATCACCGCCGAAAAGGTGGCCGAAGAGTGGAAGGTCTCGCGCGAAGACCAGGACGCCTTCGCCCTGGCCTCGCACCAGAAGGCCATGGCCGCGATCCAGAACGGCGAATTCAAGGACGAGATCAGCCCGTACGAGATCGTCTCGCACCTGCCGGACCTGGCCGATGGACAGCGCATCATCACCCGCAACAAGATCGCCGACACCGACGAAGGCCCGCGCCCGGATTCCTCGGCCGAAGGCCTGGCCAAGCTGCGCCCGGTGTTCCGCAACGGCCAGTTCGGCGGCACCGTCACCGCTGGCAACTCGTCGCAGATGAGCGACGGCGCCGGCGCCGTGCTGCTGGCCTCGGAGCAGGCGATCAAGGATTACGGCCTGACCCCGCTGGCGCGTTTCGTCAGCTTCTCGGTGGCCGGCGTGCGCCCGGAAGTGATGGGCATCGGCCCGATCGCCGCGATCCCGAAGGCACTGAAGCAGGCCGGCCTGACCCAGGACCAGCTGGACTGGATCGAGCTCAACGAAGCCTTCGCCGCGCAGTCGCTGGCGGTGATCCGCGACTGCGGCTTGGACCCGGCCAAGGTCAACCCGCTGGGCGGCGCGATCGCCCTGGGCCACCCGCTGGGCGCGACCGGCGCGATCCGCACCGCGACCCTGCTGCACGGCCTGCGTCGTCGCCAGCAGAAGTACGGCATGGTGACGATGTGCATCGGCACCGGCATGGGCGCGGCGGGTATTTTCGAGGCGCTGTAAGGTTCAAGGCGTTGCCTCGATGGGCTTCATGGCGTGGGCCGGGTTGGCAGGGCTGCCCGGGACACGCCGTGAACCCTTCCACGGGGGCTCGATGGCGCCATCCATGGCGCCAACGGTCCCGGGCAGCCCTGCCAACCCGGCCCTTCCAGCCTCCCCGCGGCGGAGGGATGAGCAAAGGCAGGGTCAAAGGCCGGGGTCAGATCCCTTGCTGCGCAAAGGGATCTGATCCCAACCCACGAAAAAAGGCAGCCAGTGGCTGCCTTTTTGCTTTTGCTCTTGCCCTTGATTCCGCCCTTCCCGTCCGCGCCCGCAGGAAAACTGACAGGCGGGACGGGTGGGCCGTTGCAGGACCGTTGGCGCCATGGATGGCGCCATCGAGCCCCCATGGACGGGTTTACGGCGTGTCCTGCAACGGCCCACCCGTCCCGCCCATCACGTATCAATCAAAGCGCTGACGGAGCGCTTGATAAACCCCTTATTCCGTCAGCATCGCCGCCAGCTTCTCCCGCGCCGGGCCGGCCAGCTTCGGGTTGTCCAGCGCGAAGCGGATCGTCGCCTCCACCAGGCCCAGATGCGTGCCGCAGTCGAAGCGGGTGCCCTCGAAACGATAGGCGTCGACCTCTTCGGTCTTCAACAGCTCGGCAATCGCATCGGTCAGCTGGATCTCGCCGCCGGCACCGGTCTGGGTCTGTTCAAGCAGCTCGAAGATCTTCGGGCTCAGTACATAACGGCCGACCACCGCCAGGTCGCTCGGCGCGTCCTCCGGCTTCGGCTTCTCGACGATCTGCGAAATGCGGCCCTTGCGGCCATCGAACGCCTCGGTGGCGACGATGCCGTAGCTGGCGGTCTTCTCGTGCGGCACGTCTTCCACCGCAATCACGCTGGCACCGCTGGCCTCATTGAGGTCGGCCATCTGCTTCAGCGCACCGGCACCGCGGTTCCAGATCAGATCGTCGGGCAGCAGCACCGCGAACGGCTCGTCGCCGATCACGGCCTTGGCACACAACACCGCATGCCCCAGGCCCAGCGCCTCGGCCTGGGTCACGAAAATCGCGCGCACGCCATTGGGCAGCACGTGCCGGATCAGCTCCAGTTGTTCCTGCTTGCCGGCACGCTCGAGCTTCTGCTCCAGCTCGTAGGCCTTGTCGAAATAGTCGGCCACCGCGTGCTTGTAGCGGTTGGTGATGAACACCAGGGTGTCGCAGCCGGCCTCGATGGCTTCATCCACGGCGTACTGGATCAGCGGCCGATCAATGATCGGCAGCATCTCCTTCGGCACAGTCTTGGTTGCTGGCAGAAAACGCGTCCCCAGGCCTGCCACCGGGAATACTGCCTTGCGAATTCGCTTGCTCATTGGTGCCTGTTCGCCTCACGTGCCGGAAAGGGCACGACTTTAGCGGATGAAATGTAAGCATCCTGTTCGATTGGCGAGAATTCCGGCATCGTCGCAAACAGGATTTCCTGGATGCTGGCCGTGTCGTAGCTGGCAATCGCCTCACGCAGGCGCGGCACGTTGCCCAGCACCAGGTCGCGCGAGAACGCACGCACGCCAGCCTCGAGAATCTTGGGATGCGCGGTCGAGCGGTAGTCCTCGTCCGAATAGAACAGCGTCTCGTGCAGTTTCTCGCCCGGACGCAGGCCGGTATAGATGATCGGGATGTCCTTGTACGGCTGCTTGCCGGTCAGGCGGATCATCTGTTCGGCCAGCACGCGGATCGGCACCGGCTCGCCCATGTCGAGCGTGTAGATCGCGCCATGCGACGCGGAGGCGGCCGCCTGCAGGATCAGCTGGCAGGCCTCGGGAATGGTCATGAAGTAACGGCTGACTTCCGGATCGGTGACCGTGACCGGGCCACCGCGCAGGATCTGCTCGCGGAACAGCGGCACCACGCTGCCGGCCGACGCCAGCACGTTGCCGAAGCGCACCGTGACAAAACGGGTATGCGTGGACTTCTGGTCCAGGCTCTGGCAGATCATCTCGGCGTAGCGCTTGCTCGCGCCCAGCGCATTGACCGGGTCGACCGCCTTGTCGGTGGAGATGAACACGAAATGCTCCACGCGGGCTTCCAGGCAGGCGCGGGCCACGTTCTCGGTCGCCAGGATGTTGTTGCGCACCGCTTCGCGCAGCTGGCGCTCCAGCACCGGAACGTGCTTGTAGGCGGCGGCATGGAAGGCGGTATCGACCGGGTGCAGCGACAGCGCGTGGCGGATCACCGCCGGGTCACCGCAGTCGCCCAGCACCGCCTCGATCTCGACATCGGGGAAGCTGCGACGCAGCTCGCCCTCGATGGTCAGCAGCAGCAGCTCGCTGATCTCCAGCAGGATGATGCGACCGGCACCATGCCGCGCGCACTGGCGGCACAGCTCCGAGCCGATCGAACCACCGGCGCCGGTCACCATCACGGTGCGCCCACCCAACCAGCCGCGGATCAGGTTCCAGTCCGGCATGATCGGCTTGCGCCCCAGCAGGTCCTCGATCGCCACTTCCTTCAGCTGCCCAGGCAGCGACTGGCCCTGCAGGATGTCACTCAGCTTGGGCACGGTACGGAACGGCACGCCGGTGCTTTCGCAGATCGCCACCACGCGCTGCATGCCCGCAGCATCCAACGAGGGCATGGCGATGACCAGCAGCTTGGCGGCAGTCTCGCGGACCACCGTCGGTGCGTCGTCCAGGGTGCCGAGGATCGGCAGGCCCTGCAGCTTGGCGCCACGCAGGTGCGGTGCATCGTCGAGCAGGCCGACCGGCTCGAAGTTGCCGGAACGGCGCAGGTCACGCACCAGGGTCTCGGCCGCCTGGCCGGCACCCAGGATCAGCACGCGGCGGGCGCTGGAATCGGACTGCAGCGCCTGGTAGTCCTTCCAGGCCCGGTACAGCAGGCGCGGCGCGCCCAGCAGGGCCGACAGCGCGAACGGATAGATCACCAGCACCGACATCGGCACGCCGTCGAAGCGCTTCCACATCAGCACCAGCACGATGGCCACCATGCCGATGAAGCTGGCCTTGAAGATGTTCAGCAGGTCGCTGACGCTGGCGAACCGCCACAGGCCGCGATACAGGCCCACGCGCCAGAACACCAGGCCCTGCAGCAGCAGCACCAGGGTGGTATCGACGTTCCACAGGGGCAGCGCCGGGGCGTTGGGGAGGATCGAGTAGCGCCCCGCATGGAGCAGCTGCCAGCATGCCCAGACCATGAAAAGGTCGTGGCAGACGATGGCCGAACGCGGCATCAGGCCGAGGATTCTGTCCCGCCAGGGTGAAGCCATAAGTCAGGTATTTCCTTGTCGGTAGCGCATTCCATTGCGCAGGAGGAGCCAGAGGACGCTCAGCGCGGTGAACCACGCGATCGCCACGGCAGCCTCCCACCTCGGCTGCAGATTGGAGCAGACATTGAACACTGTAATGCTGAACAGGCCCAAAGCAAAGTACATCCCTGTCACCTGGGGGTGACTGGCTCCTGCCTGCACCGCGCGCTGGTAGACGTGCTGGGTATGGGGTTCCATCCAGCGTTGTCCTGAAATGATGCGCGCCAGCAGTGTGAAGCCCGCGTCCACGAGGAACGGCGAAACCGGTACCAGCAGCAGGATCCAGTTGATATCGGTGCGCACGCTGGCGAGCGCCAGCACGGCCGCGACCGCGTATCCCAGCGCTCCACTTCCGACATCGCCCATGAAGATCCGGGCCCGCGGGAAGTTGAACGGCAGGAATCCCAGGCAGGCCAGGCCCAGCGCCACCGCAGCCAGCGAGTACGGCCAGGGCAGCACCGGCGCCAGCCCCAGCATCGCTACGACGGCCTGGCTGGCGGCGATGCCGTTGATGCCGTCCATGAAATTCCAGATGTTGATCAGCGAGGCAGTGAACAGCAGCACCAGCGTGGCCAACAGCCAGCTTCCGCCGTTCACCTTGACCAGGCCGGCCAGCAGCGCCGCAGCGATGAAGTGCACCAGCAGGCGACGCATCGCCGGCAGGGGCTTGTGGTCGTCCCACCAGCCGATGCCGGCCACCAGCACCAGCCCAAGGCTGGCCACCAGCAAACTGGGAGTCGCTTCGGGCCAGGCCCACATGGCCACGCCAGCAGTCACCAGCAGGCTGATGACAATGGCGATGCCGCCACCGCGCGGGGTGGCAACGCTATGGCTGCGGCGTTCGCCGGGCTGGTCCATCAACTGCCGGCGCAGTGCGTAGCCGCGTGCCGCCCACGTCAGCAGCGCGCTCAGCAGGGCGAGCGCCAGCAGCGCGCCCATCACAAGCCAGGGCATGGATCAGAGCACCGCGTAATTCAGCAGCGGCTTGACCGTCCCCCACTCCTTGCAGCTCGGGCACTGCCAGTGGTGGGTGCGCGCGCCGAAGCCGCAGCGGGTGCAGCGATAGGCCGGGTTGCGCACCAGCAGCTGGTCGGTGATGTGCTTGAGGTCGTGCAGGGTGGCCGTGGAATCGGCGCCCTCGGCCAGGGTCAGGTCGATCAGCGCGGACTCGCCACGCACCGACGGACGATCCTTGAGCTGGCGGCCCAGGTAGGCACGCGCCGGCGCCACGCCCTCCTGCTCTTCCATCAGGCGCGTCAGCGCCAGTACCGGGGCGATGCCGCGGTAATGCTCGGTCATCTCCGACAGGAACGCGCGTGCGCCTGCCAGGTCGCCAACCTTGCGGTAGTTCTGCATCAAGGCCGGCAGCAGTTCCGGCAGGTATTCGGGATCGTTGCGCGCGGCGCGCTCGAAGGCGCGTACGGCCGCCTCCGGGTTGCCGGCGTCGGTCTCCAGGCGGCCCTCGATGATGCCGGCGCGCACCGACATCGCGTCGGCCTGGTAGGCCCGCGCAATCGCTGCCCTCGCCTCTTCCAGCTTGCCGGCGCCACGGAACCGCTCGGCCAGTTCGCATTCGAACTGCCCGATCAGCTTGCCCATCGGCTCGCCGGTGACATCCTCGAAACGGGTGGCGTTGTCGATCGCCTTTTCCCAGTCACGCTCGGCCTGGTAGATACCGATCAGGTGCTTGAGCGCCTGGGGGGCGCGCTGGTCCAGCTGCGCCAGCTCGGTGAACACGGTCTCGGCACGATCCAGCAGGCCGGACTTCATGTAGTCCTCGCCCAGCGCCAGCAGAGCCTGCACGCGCTGTGCATCACTGAGGTCGTGACGGTTGACCAGGCCCTGGTGCAGGCGGATGGCACGGTCGACTTCGCCGCGGCGGCGGAACAGGTGGCCCAGCGCGACCTGGGTCTCGAAGGTTTCCTTGTCCAGCTCGGCAATGTGCAGGAACAGCTCGATGGCCTTGTCCGGCTGCTCGTTGAGCAGGTAGTTCAGGCCCCGGAAATAGGTGCTCGACAGGCGGCTGACCTGGCTGTCACCGTGGCGTTGGCCGCCGCGACGTCCGATCACCCACCCGGCCAGTGCGGCCAGCGGAACGAACAGGAAAAACCAGAACCACTCGGTGACGAAATCCATCTTCGATCAACGTCCATCAAAAGATTGGTTGGAAGCGACCGGTGCCGGCGAAGCGACAGCGGACTTGTTGGCGCGGCGCAGCTGGCCGTAGAGCGGAATGACCACGCTCACCAGCACCAGCCCGGCACCGACCACCACACCGACCAGCAGCGCGGCGATCAGGGCCACGCCCACCGAGGTGTGCAGTTGGGTAAACAGCAGGTTGATCGACATCGCGGTCATGTTGACCGCACCAATGATCAACCCAAGGATCAGCACCGCCAGCAGGACCAGCAGACGAAAAACCTTCATGCGACAGCTCCAGTGGCAGGAGTCCGTAGCTTATCCGACTCGCGGCTGGATTCGCACGCGGTGGCGCGACGGCAGGCTCAGGCCGGATCGGCGTCCAGCGGCAGCACGCTGCTGACCCGCTCGCGCAGTTCCTTGCCCGGCTTGAAATGGGGGACATGCTTGCCCGGCAGGGCAACCGATTCGCCGGTCTTCGGGTTGCGGCCCAGGCGCGGCGGACGATAGTGCAGCGAGAAGCTGCCAAAACCACGGATTTCGATGCGATCCCCGGCGGACAGCGATCCGCCCATCATTTCCAGCAACGACTTCACCGCCAGATCGACATCATCGGCCTTCAGGTGCGCCTGCCGGCGCGCAAGGATTTCGATCAGTTCGGATTTGGTCATCACCGGCTCACATCAGGGGCATCTCAGCCTGAAACGGCCCGGGCAGAAGCCCGGGCCGTCCAGGAAACAACAAACAGCCTAAGGCCGATTACTCGGACTTGTTGCCGTTCAGCTGCGCACGCAGCAGCGCGCCCAGCTGGGTGGTGCCGCTGGAAGCCGAAGAGGACTGGTATTCCTCCAGCACTTCGCGCATTTCCGCGTCGTCCTTGGCCTTGATCGACAGCTGCAGGGTACGGCCCTTGCGGTCCATGCCCACGAACTTGGCTTCGATCTTGTCGCCGACCTTCAGGTGCTGGGTGGCGTCGTCAACGCGCTCGTTGGCGATGTCGCGGGCCGAGACGTAACCTTCGATGCCGTCAGCCAGCTCGATGATCGCGCCCTTGGCGTCGACTTCCTTCACCACGCCTTCGACCTTGGAGCCCTTCGGATTGGCGGCCATGTACTGGCCGAACGGATCCTGCTCCAGCTGCTTCACGCCCAGGGAGATGCGCTCGCGCTCCGGATCGACAGCCAGGACGACGGCATCCAGGGTATCGCCCTTCTTGAAGTTGCGAACGACGTCTTCGCCGGTGGTGTTCCAGCTGATGTCGGACAGGTGGACCAGGCCGTCGATGCCGCCGTCCAGGCCGATGAAGATGCCGAAGTCGGTGATCGACTTGATCTGGCCCGACACCTTGTCACCCTTCTTGTGGGTGGCAGCGAAGGTTTCCCACGGATTGGCGGCAACCTGCTTCATGCCCAGCGAGATACGGCGACGCTCTTCATCGACGTCCAGCACCATCACTTCGACTTCGTCACCCACCTGCACAACCTTGGACGGGTTGACGTTCTTGTTGGTCCAGTCCATCTCGGAGACGTGCACCAGGCCTTCGACGCCCGGCTCGATCTCAACGAACGCACCGTAATCGGTGACGTTGGAGACCTTGCCGAAGACGCGGCTGTTGGCCGGGTAACGACGGCCGATGTTGTCCCACGGATCCTCGCCCAGCTGCTTCAGGCCCAGCGAAACGCGGTTGCGCTCGCGGTCGAACTTCAGCACGCGGACGTCCAGCTCGTCGCCGACGTTCACGACTTCCGACGGGTGACGCACGCGCTTCCACGCCATGTCGGTGATGTGCAGCAGGCCGTCGATACCGCCCAGGTCCACGAACGCGCCGTAATCGGTCAGGTTCTTGACGACACCCTTCAGGATCGCGCCTTCCTGCAGCTTGTCCATCAGCTGCTCGCGCTCTTCCGAGTGCTCGCTTTCGACGACAGCGCGGCGCGAGACCACGACGTTGTTACGCTTGCGGTCCAGCTTGATGAGCTTGAACTCGAGTTCCTTGCCTTCCAGGTAGGCCGGATCGCGCACCGGGCGCACATCGACCAGGGAACCCGGCAGGAAGGCGCGGACATCCTTGATGTCCACGGTGAAACCACCCTTGACTTTGCCGCTGATGCGGCCGGTGATGGTTTCGTTCTTTTCCAACGCTTCTTCCAGCTCGTCCCACACCATCGCGCGCTTGGCCTTCTCGCGCGACAGGACGGTTTCGCCGAAGCCGTTCTCGATCGAGTCGAGGGCGACCTTGACGATGTCGCCTTCGGCGACGTCGATTTCGCCAGCGTCGTTACGGAACTGTTCGATCGGCACGATGCCTTCGGACTTCAGGCCAGCGTTGATCACCACGACGTCGCCGCGGACTTCAACAACGGTACCGCTGACGATGGCGCCCGGCTTCAGCTTGGCCAGGTTGGCCTGGCTGGCTTCAAACAGTTCGGCAAATGATTCGGTCATTAGATTTACTCTGTTGGACACATGGGTCGGTGGCGTCCCCTTCAGGGGAATGGCGACCGCCCGCCTGTTGGTCGACCCCGGAAACGCAGGTCGTGTGTAGTAGGAAAACCGCCACGCATCATTGCGCGACGGAGCGGGTACAGCATTGCTATGCGCGACCACCGCCGATGCTGCTGGCAGTGCTCCCGCGCGAACGGATCAGGCAGCCGGAACCGGAAGCAGATCCATCACTCGGGCAACGACATCATCGATGCCGATGCCTGTGGTGTCGATGAGGACAGCATCGTCTGCCGGCTTCAGGGGCGCCACGGTACGCTGGGCATCACGGGCGTCGCGGGCCATGATCTCGCGCAGGAGGTCATCAAAGTTAACAGAAACCCCCTTGTCTTTCAACTGCTTATGCCGGCGCTCGGCGCGCTCCTCGGCACTGGCGGTCAGGAAGACCTTGTAGGAGGCGTCCGGGAAGATCACCGTGCCCATGTCACGGCCGTCGGCGACCAGGCCGGGCAGCTCCCTGAATGCGCGCTGGCGCTCCTTCAGGGCGGCCCGGACCTCCGGAATGGCCGCAATCGCCGAGGCCAGCGCGCCGGTGGTCTCCAGGCGCAGCTCGTCGGTGGCGTCGGTGCCATTGACCATGACCCGCATGGCATCGCCCTGCTCGACAAACTGGACGTGGGTGTCGAAGGTGCAGCGGACCAGCGCCGAGGCATCGGAGGTGTCGATGTCGGCCCAGCTCGCGGCCACGCCCACCGCCCGGTACAGCGCGCCCGAATCCAGGTAATGCCAGCCCATCCTGCGCGCGATGATGCGGCTGATGGTACCCTTGCCGGCCCCGGATGGGCCGTCGATGGTCAGGACGGGAGCGAGTGGATTCATGGGGGTCCCAGAGCGTGTGAAGAGGCCATTCTAGCCCCTGCCAGACGCCCCGAGCGGGATCTTTTGTGCAACCACTTGAAACCATGAGGAAAAGCCCGGTAGAATGGCGGGCTTGAACGAGCGTCAACTGCCGATTGTCTTTCGCATATCGCGGCCACGCTCCACCCGAACAACTACTGTTTACGCCGAGGTATGCCATGAAAGTCCTGTCCTCCCTGAAGTCGGCGAAGGCCCGTCACCGTGACTGCAAGGTCGTGCGTCGTCGTGGCAAGATCTTCGTCATCTGCAAGTCGAACCCGCGTTTCAAGGCGCGTCAGCGCTAAGCCTCACAGCCTCCTGGCTGCGGCGGGCCCTACGCGGGGCCGACCCGATGCAAGAAACCGCCTTCGGGCGGTTTTTTGTTTATGCGGCTTTTTCCTGCCGTTTTTGCTGTAATCGCCTTTCTTGACCACTGGGGAGTAGATCGAGATGAAGCGTTACCTGTCCGCCCTGGCCGTGATGGCCACCCTGGCCGCCGCCACACCGGCACTGGCCGATACCCTGCTTGTCGACCGTGCCCGCGAGAAGCCGGCCGGCGCCCTGCCCGTGCGCGGCCAGAGCATGCAGCAGGTGCAGGCGCAGTTCGGCGCGCCCAGCGAGCAGCTGCAGCCGCGCGGCGGGCAGAAGCGGCAATGGCCGACCATCAACCGCTGGGTGTACCCGCAGTTCACCGTCTACTTCGAGAAGCAGAAGGTGATCGACGTGGTGGCCAACCAGGCGGACCCGAACGAAATCGGCCCGAAACCGCCGATCCGTTGATCCCCTTACCCGCCGTGGGCGGGCCTGTGTAGCGAGACCATGAACCAGACCCTTCGTTTTCCTGCCGAGTGGGAAGCCCAGAGCGGCGTCCTGATTGCCTGGCCCACCGCCGACACCGACTGGGCCGACCGCCTGGGCCAGGTGGAAGAGACCTACATCGCCCTGGTCGCGGCCATCACCCGCTTCCAGCCGGTGCTGATCTGCGTGGCCGACGACGATGTGGAGACCTATGCCGAAATGCGGCTGCGTTCCAACCGCATCGACATGGACAAGGTCCACTTCACCACGGCCGCCTACGACGATACCTGGCTGCGCGACTCCGGCCCGATCACCCTGCGCCGCGCCGACGGCGGTTTCCAGCTGCTGGACTTCCGCTTCACCGGCTGGGGCGGCAAGTTCGACGCCACCCTGGATGACCAGCTGGTGGGCGTACTCGACCAGGCCGGCGTGTTCAACGATGCGCCGGTGCGCAGCATTCCGTTCGCGCTGGAAGGCGGCGGCATCGAGACCGACGGCGAAGGCACCTTGCTGACCACCTGGAAGTGCCTGCACGAACGCCACCCGGACCGTGACCGCGCCAGCCTGAGCGCCGACCTCGCCGACTGGCTGCAGCAGGACCGCGTGCTGTGGCTGGACCACGGCTACCTGGAAGGCGACGACACCGACGCGCACATCGACACCCTCGCCCGCTTCGCCTCGACCGACAGCATCGTCTACCAGGCCTGCGACGACGAGAGCGACTCGCACTACGCCGAACTGCAGGCGATGGGCAACGAGCTGGCTGCACTGCGTACCAAGGATGGCCAGCCATACCGCCTGTTCCCGCTGCCGTGGGCCCGGCCGGTGATCGACGAAGGCCGTCGCCTGGCGGCATCGTACGCCAACTACCTGATCGTCAATGGCGCGGTACTGATGCCGGCCTATGGCGACCCGGCCGACGACCTGGCCCGCGACGTGCTGGCGCAGGCCTACCCGGGCCGCGAGATCGTGCAGGTGCCCTGCCGCTCGCTGATCTGGCAGAACGGCAGCCTGCACTGCATCACCATGCAGCTGCCGGAAGGGCTGTTGAAGGCCTGAGAAAAGGTCGTGCCGGCCGCTGGCCGGCAATCAGGCAATGCCTGATGGATTGACGGGGATGCCGGCCAGCGGCCGGCACGACCATCACCCATTCAGCGCGCGACACGCCGCCGCCGCCCATCCGCGCTAACATGCAGGTTTTCCCCCGCAGGAACGCCCCGCATGAACTCGCGCAGCCCCCTTACCGTCGCCCTGATCCAGGAGCGCAACCACGGTGACGCCGCCGCCAACCTGGCGGTGATCGAAGCACGCGTGGCCGAGGCGGCTGCGCAGGGTGCCAAGCTGGTGCTGCTGCAGGAACTGCACAACGGTCCGTACTTCTGCCAGCACGAGTCGGTGGATGAGTTCGACCTGGCCGAGCCGATTCCGGGCCCGAGCACCGAGCGCCTGGGCGCGCTGGCGAAGAAGCATGGCGTGGTGCTGGTCGGCTCGCTGTTCGAGCGCCGCGCTGCCGGCCTGTACCACAACACCGCCGTGGTGTTCGAGAAGGACGGTACGCTGCTTGGCAAGTACCGCAAGATGCATATCCCGGACGACCCGGGCTTCTACGAGAAGTTCTACTTCACCCCGGGCGACATCGGCTTCAAGCCGATCGATACCTCGGTGGGCCGCCTGGGCGTGCTGGTGTGCTGGGACCAGTGGTACCCGGAAGCAGCGCGGCTGATGGCGCTGGCCGGCGCCGAGCTGCTGCTGTACCCGACTGCGATCGGCTGGGACCCGGACGATGTGCAGGACGAGAAGACCCGCCAGCGCGACGCCTGGGTACTGAGCCACCGCGGCCATGCCGTGGCCAATGGCCTGCCGGTGCTGAGCTGCAACCGCGTCGGCCATGAGGCTTCGCCGCTGGGTGCTTCGGGCATCCAGTTCTGGGGCAACAGCCACGTGCTGGGCCCGCAGGGCGAATTCCTGGCCGAGGCCGGTACCGAGGCCACCGTACTGCTGTGCGACGTCGACCTGCAGCGCAGCGAGCACGTGCGCCGCATCTGGCCGTTCCTGCGTGATCGCCGCATCGATGCCTACGGCGACCTGCTCAAGCGCTACATCGACTGAGCCGGAGCCCGCGCATGGCCGTCCTCATCCGTGATGCCGGCCCTGCCGACATCAATGCGATCACCGCGATCTACGCGGTGGAAGTGACCGACTTCGTCAACACCTACGAGTACGAGATCCCGGACGCGACCGAGATGCTGCGCCGCATGCGCGACATCGTCGATCGCGGCTTCCCCTACCTGGTCGCCGAGATCGATGGCCAGGTGGCCGGCTATGCCTACGCCAATACCTACCGCACCCGCGTGGCCTACCAGTGGACCGTGGAGAACTCGGTCTACGTCGATGCCCGCTTCCAGGGCAAGGGCGTCGGCACCGGCCTGCTGCAGGCGCTGATCGATGCCTGCGTGGCGCGTGGCTACCGGCAGATGGTGGCGGTGATCGGCGAACCGACCAACACCGCTTCAATCAAGCTGCACGAACGCTTCGGCTTCGAGCTGGTGGGCGTGTTCCGTGGCCTCGGCCGCAAGCATGGCCGCTGGCTGGATACCGTGCAGATGCAGCGCGCGCTCGGCGACGGCGCCGACACCGCACCTTCCAATGAATGAACCCATGACCGAAACCCTTCCCGAGACCGGTGACGACCTGTTCGCCGGCCAGCCGGTGCGCGTTGTCGAACGCGACGGCGTGCGTTACACCCTGCTGGGCACCGCCCACGTTTCACGCGCCAGCGTCGAGGCCGTGGAAAAAGCCATCGACAGCGGCCGCTTCGATGCAGTGGCTGTCGAGCTGGACCCGCAGCGCCTGCAGGCGCTGAGCGACCCGGACACGCTGGCCAAGCTTGATCTGGTCGAAGTGATCCGCAAGGGCCGCGTGGCCCTGTTTGCGGCCAACCTGGCGCTGTCCGCCTACCAGCGCCGCCTGGCCGAACAGCTCGACATCGAACCCGGTGCCGAGCTGAAGCGTGCGGTGGAGCTGGCCCGCGAGCGCAACCTGCCGGTGCACCTGATCGACCGCGAGGTCGGCCTGACCTTCCGTCGTGCGTCGCAACGGCTGGGCTTCTTCGGCAAGCTGAAGCTGGTTGCCGGGCTGGGCGCGGGCCTGTTCTCGTCGGAAGAAGTGGGCGAGAACGAGATCGAGAAGCTCAAGCAGGGCGACATGCTGGAGTCGAGCTTTGGTGAGTTCGCCAGCGAGAGCCCGGCGCTGTACGAAACCATCATCGGCGAGCGCGACCGCTACATGGCCACGCGCCTGCGCGAGGAACACACCCCGCAGCAGCGTGAAGTGCTGGCGGTGGTCGGTGCCGGCCATCTTGCGGGTCTCGCGCGCTACCTGGAAACCGACACCGAGGCCCCGGCACCGCTGCGCGCCGAGCTGGAGGCGGTGCCGAAGAAGCGCAACATTCCGTGGTTCACGCTCGGCATCCTGGCCATCGTGGCGACCGGCATCGGCGTGGGCTTCTACCGCGGCGGCCTGGGCGTGGGCACCGAACTGCTGGCGACCTGGGCGATGTACACCGGCGGCCTGGCGGGCCTGGGCTGCCTGCTGGCCGGCGGCCATCCGCTGAGCATCCTCACCGCGATCGCGGTGGCCCCGTTCAAGCCGTTCCGCCTGAGCATCCCGACCGGCGCCTTCTCGGCGCTGGTGGAAGCACGGCTGCGCAAGCCGGCCTACGAGGACTTCCTGAAGCTGCGCGACGATGCGCAGAGCCTGAAGGGCTGGTACCGCAACCGCGTCACCCGCGTGGTCCTGACCTTCATGCTGACCAACATCGGCAGCATGCTCGGCCTGTGGCTGACCACGTTCAAGGTGTGGGGCAAGGTGGCAGGCTGATGGTTCCGCCGGGCATGGCCCGGCGCTACCGGTAGGTGCCAACCTTGGTTGGCACTGTGCTTCAGGTCGCGAAGATCAGCCGGGCTTTGCTATGCCTTAACCCCTGCTCGGCCGACGCCGCGATGCAGTGATGGGTAACGCCGCGCCATGCCCGGCAAAAAAAGGGGGAGGCCGCCCCACTACGACCGGCCTCCCCCACACCACAACACGTTGTCGCGCATTACAGCCGGGCAGCGCCCGGCTCTACCCTCTCCAGGCCACGCGCACGGCGGATCAGCCGTGTCACAGCAGTGCGCAGGTCATCGAGCACCGCGTAGATCGTCGGCAGGAACAGCAGGCTGACCACCGTCGAGAACGCCAGGCCGCCGGCAATCGCGCGCGCCATCGGCGAATACTCCGGGCCGTTGCCAAACATCTGCGTATCGGTCAGCGAGATCGGGATCATCGCCAGGATCGCCGTGCCCATCGTCATCATGATCGGGCGCAGGCGTTCGCGTGAGCCTTCCACCAGCGCCTGGGTGCGGCCCATGCCGCTGCGCCGCAGGTTGTTGATGTGCTCGATCATCACGATGCCGTTGTTCACCACCACGCCCATCAGCACCAGGATGCCGATGAAGGACATGATCCCGAACGAAGTGCCGGTGATCCAGAACAGCCAGAACACGCCGAAGATCGAGAACAGCACGCCACTCATGATCGCTGCCGGGAACAGCAGCGACTCGAACACCGCGGCCATCACCACGTAGATCATCACCAGCGCGATCAGCAGGTTGAACACCATCTGCTGCATGGCTTCGTCGTCGTTGCCGTAGTCGCCACCGTCGAAGGTGAAGCCATAGCCGGCCGGGAAGTTCATCGGCTTGAGCACGGCTTCGATCGCCTTGCGCCCGTCCGGCGCGGTGACCTTCTCGGCCAGGTTGGCCCTGATGGTCAACGTCGTCTGACGGTTGGTACGGCCGATCTGGGTGGCCGATGAACCGACGTCCACGGTGACCAGGCTCAGCAGCGGCACGCTGCGCCCATCGCCGGTGCGCACGCTGAAACCGGCCAGGTCTTCCGGGCTGCTCTGCTCGGCGCCGGCAAAGCGCACCCACACCGGGACTTCATTGTCACCGCGGCGGAACTCGCGCATCGGGGCACCGCGCAGCGCCAGGCCGACGAAGCTGGCCACCTGTTCGGCGTTGAAGCCGAACGCTGCGGCACGCTCACGGTCGACGCGCACCTTCAGCTCGCCGCCCTTCTCGCCGTTGTCGATGCGCACGTCACGCAGCTCGGCACGCTGCGCCAGCAACGGCACCACTTCCTGGCCAATCTCCTGCAGCATTGAACTGGAGTCGCCCACCAGCTGCACCTGCACGCCCTGGTTGCCGCCACCACCGCCATCGCCCCCCTGGTTGCCGACGAAATAGTCGGTGCGGGCGGACTTCGGCAGGCCCTTGCGCAACTCTTCCTGCAGCGCCTTGATGTCCTTGGCGTACTTCTCGTCCAGGGTGACCACCGTGGAGCTGCCCTCCTGCTCGCTGTACCAGGAGTACACCTGTTTCACGTGCAGGCGCTCGCGGTTCTGGTCGATCCAGTTCTCCACCCGCGCCACTTCCTCGGACATCTGCCGGTAGGTGTAGGCGCCCTTCCACATGTAGCCGATGAAGATGTCCTTGCCGCCCTCGCCCCCGAACATGTCGACCTTGGTCAGCTTCATCGGCACCAGGCTGACCAGTACCACCAGCAGGATGCCGAGCAGGCTCCAGCCGCGGTGGTGCAGCGACCAGTCCAGCAGCCGGGCGTAGCGGCGCTGCAGGCGCGCGATCAGGCCGGTCTGCGAGTGCACCAGCTTGGGCGTGGCCATGCGCGCGGACAGCATCGGGATCAGGCTGACCGCGACCAGCCACGAGGCCAGCAGCGAGACCGAGATGGTGATCGCGATCTGTGCCATGAAGATGCTGATGTTGTTGGTCTCGCCGAACAGGTTCGGCACGAACACGATGCAGTGGCACAGCGTGCCAGCGCTGAGCGCGATGGCCACATTGCGGGTGCCGATGATCGAGGCCAGCCGCGGCTGCCCCGGCATGCGCTCGCGCTCCTGGTAGATGCTCTCGACCACCACCACCGCATTGTCGACCAGCATGCCGACGGCCAGCAGCAGGCCCATCATGGTCAGGATGTTGAGTGTCACCCCGACGAAGTACATGAAGCCCAGGGTGATGGTGAAGCAGATCGGAATGGCCAGGGTCACCATCAGCGTCGACGGCCAGTGGCGCAGGAAGAAGAACAGCACGGTGACCGACAGGATCAGGCCGACCGCGCCGGCTTCGGCCAGTTCCAGCAGCGAGGACGTCACTGCCTTGCCCTGGTTGTCGATCACCTTGATCTGCACGTCACGCATCGACGGCTGCGCGCGGATCGCCTCGACCTCGGCCAGCGCCGCACGCGAGACGTCCACCAGGTTGGCGCTGCGCTCCTTGAAGATGTCCAGGCCGACGGCCGGGTTGCCGTCCAGGCGGCGCCCGTAGTTCATCCGCGCCGGCTTCAGGCGGACGTCGGCGATATCACCCAGGCGCAGGCCCTTGGCGTTGATCACCAGGTCGCGCATTTCCTGCAGGTCGGTGATCTCGCCCACCGGCTGCACGCGCACGCGCTGGCCGTTGTCGTCGATCTGCCCGGCCGAGATCGAGAAGTTCAGCGTGCGCAGGCGCTCGCTCAGCTCGTTGATGCTCAACCCATGCGCGTTGAGCCGGTTCGGGTCGATGGCGATCTCCACCTCGTTCGGCGGCGCACCGGTGATATCGACGCGGGCCACGCCCGGGATGCGCTCGATGCGCCGCTTGAACTCACGGTCGAGCATGTCATAGGCAGTGGTGAGATCGGTGGTGCTGGCCAGCCGCACCTTCAGCACGGGCTGGTCGCTGCTGGACCACTTGAACACGTTGTAGCGCTGCAGGTCGTCGGGCAGGTCACTGCGGATCGCGTCGATACGCTCGCGCGCGTCGGACGCGGCAATGGCGATGTCGCGGTCCCAGTCGCTGAACTCGATGTAGATCAGTGCCGCCTCGGACGTCGCCGACGAACGCATCCGCTTGATGCCGGTCATCGTCGCCAGTGACTCCTCGACCGGACGGATGATGGTCCGTTCCACTTCCTCTGGGGTCGAGCCGGTATACGGAATCTGCACGAACAGGAAGGGCGCGGAGATGTCCGGCAGCGCCTCCAGCGGCAGCCGGAACGAAGCGATCAGGCCGATCACCACCAGCGACACGAAGCACATGATGGTGGTGACCGGGCGGCGGATGGAGAACTCGGCAACACTCATGCCGGCTCCTCCACGCCTGCCGCGCCGCCCTCAGCGCCGTGCAGCCCTGCGCCGGCATGCTTGCGGCCGCGCTCACGGTAGTACGCATCGCCACGACGATCCATCAGGTCGTACACCACCGGGATCACCAGCAGGGTCAACAGGGTCGACACCAGCAGGCCACCGATCACGGTGATCGCCATCGGCGCGCGCACCTCAGCACCCTCGCCCATCGCCACCGCCAGCGGCAGGAAGCCGAACAGCGTGCACAGCGTGGTCATGATGATCGGCCGCAGGCGCGAGCGCGCACCTTCCACCAGCGCCTCTTGCTTGGCCACGCCGGCCTCGCGCAGCTGGTTGACCTTGTCGATCAGGATGATCGCGTTCTTGGTGACCAGGCCGACCAGCAGGATCAGGCCGATGAACACCACCACCGAGATGGGCTTTCCGGTCAGCATCAGCGCCAGGATCGCACCGACCAGCGCCAGCGGGATGGTGAACAGGATCACGAACGGATGCAGCAGCGACTCGAACTGCGAGGCCATCACCAGGTAGACCAGGAAGATCGCCAGGCCGAAGGCGAAGATCAGCGACTTCGCCGCCTGCGCCAGCTCCTCGCCCTGGCCACCGATGTGCAGGCCCACGCCCGCGCCCAGCGGCTGCTCGGACACCATCTGCTGCACTTCGCGCATGGCCGCGCCGAGGTCGATGTCGCGCAGGTTGGCCGACACCACCGCGACCCGCGTCTGGTCGGCACGATGGATCTCGCTGGGGCCGGTGGTGGCGACCACGTCGGCCACCGCGTCCAGGGTCACCGGGCGGGTGCTGCCCGGATTGACGATCAGCCGACGGATGCTGTCCACGCTGGCGCGGTCACCTTCCTGCGCACGCACCAGCACGTCGATCTTGCGGTCACGGAAGCTGTAGCGGGTGGCGACGTCGCCACGCACCTTCTTCACCACCACGTCGGCGATCTGGCGGGTGGTCAGGCCCAGCGCACCGGCGCGCTCCTGGTCGAAGCGGATCTGGATTTCCGGGAAGCCCTCCTCCACCGTCGACTTCACGTCGGCGTAGTGGGCGTTGCCGCGCAGCATCGCCGCCAGGCGCTGGCCGGCCACTTCCAGGGTCGCCATGTCCTGCCCGCGCAGCTCGATTTCCAGCGGCGTGGAGAAGCTGAACAACGCCGGCCGCGCGAAGTCGACCTGCGCGCCCGGATGCTGGCTCATGGTGCCGCGCAGGCGCTCGGTGATTGCCGCCTCGGTCTGGGCATTGCCACCACCGGCCATCACCACGGTCAGCTTGCCGATGTTCTCGCCGCTCTCGGTGGGGCTGGCGTCCAGGCGGGTGCCGCTGCCGCTGACACCGTACAGCGAAGCCACGCCCTCCCCCTTGCCATGCGCCAGTTGCAGCTCACGCACCAGCGCGTCGGTCTGCTTCAGCGGCGTGCCGGCCGGCAGCTTCACGGTCATCTCGAACCGGTCCTGCGCCAGCTGCGGGATCAGGTCGGCGCCGAGCATCGGTACCAGCGCCATGGTCGCCACGAAGATGATCGTGGCCACGCCCAGCACCTTGCCCGGATGTGCCAATGCGCTCGGCAGCAGGCGCAGATAGCCGCGCTCGGCACCGGCGTAGGGCTTCATCGCCAGATCACTGGCCTTGCGCATCACCGGCCCGACCACCGCCACCACGCCACGCCACAGGCGCACCACCAGCCAGGCCAGCGCATAGAAGCCCCAGCGCACGCTGGCGACCACGCCACAGCGACCCAGCGCGACCGGCTTCTGCCAGCGCTTCTGCGGCTGCCACGCTGCGTTCGGTGCCTCTTCCGGGAACGCCAGCGGCGGCCGTCCCTTCAGCGAGCTCAGCATCGGGATCAGGGTCATCGACACCAGCAGCGAGATCGCGATGGCGATCGCCACGGTCAGCGCCTGGTCGCGGAACAGCTGCCCGGCGATGCCGTCGACGAACACCAGCGGCAGGAACACCGCGATGGTGGTCAGTGTCGAGGCGACCACCGCCATGCTCACTTCACGGGTGCCGGCGATCGCCGCCTGCAGGATGCCCAGGCCACGCTCACGGGCCTTGGCGATGCTCTCCAGCACCACGATCGAGTCATCCACCACCAGGCCGGTGGCCAATGCCAGGCCACCCAGCGACATCACGTTCAGGCTCAGCCCGAGCTGGCCCATGAAGAAGAACGTGGCAATGATCGAGACCGGCAAGGACAGGCTGATCACGAACGTGCTCCAGCCATCGCGCAGGAACAGGAAGATGATCAGGATCGCCAGCAGGCCACCGATCACGGCATCCTTCTTGACGTCGGCGATGGCGTGCTCGATGAAGCGCGACTGGTCCTCGATGGTGGTCAGCTCGACGTCCGACGGGAACGTGCCCTTGATCTGCTCCAGCCGCTTGCGCAGCGCTTCGGCGGTGGACACGGTGTTGGCGTCACCTTCCTTGTAGATGGCCAGCTCGACCGCCTCCTTGCCGCCCAGGCGGATGATCGCTTCGCGCTCCTTGTAGCCCTGACGCACGGTGGCGACGTCCTTCAGGCGCACCGGCACGCCGTTGGCGACGACGCTGGAGCCCGCACCTGACGATGCGCTCTGCGCCGCCGACGCCGCGGCGATGGCCGCTGCCGAACCGGTCGACGCGGCGATGTTGAACATCTGCTGCAATGCCGAGTCGGCCGCGCTGCCGTTCGAGCCCTGGGTGGTCACCAGCAGGTTGCGGATCTCCTCCAGGTCGGCGAACTGGTTGACGGTACGCACCAGGAAGCGCTGCGAGCCCTCCTCCAGGCGGCCGCCGGAGATGTTGATGTTCTCGTCTTTCAGGCGCTTGATGACGGTGTCGATCGGCAGGTTCAGCTGCGCCAGCTTCTGCTGGTCGATGTCGACCTGGATCTCGTCCTCCAGTCCACCGCCGACCTTCACTGCCGCCACGCCGGTAACCGGCTCGAGCTTCTTCTTCAGGTCTTCATCGGCATAGCGGCGCAGGCCGGTCAGCTCGCGGACCGCGTCGGCATCGCTGGCCGGCGCGACCTTGTTGGACAGCACCAGGCGCATGATCGGCTCGGTGGACGGATTGAAGCGCAGCAGCACCGGGGCCTTGGCCTCCAGTGGCAGGTTCAGCGCTTCCATCTTGTCGCGCACCTCCAAGCTGGCCTGGTCCATGTTGGTGCCCCAGGCGAATTCCAGCACCACGTCGCTCTGGCCGGTGCGCGAGACCGACTTCAGCTTGCGCAGGTTCTTGACCACGCCGACCGCTTCCTCGACCGGCTGGGTGATCAGGGTTTCGATTTCAGTCGGCGCCGCACCGGTGTATTCGGTGCGCACGGTCAGCGTCGGGTAGCTCAGGTCCGGCAGCAGGTTGACCTTGAGGTTGCCCAGCGCGATCAGGCCGAACAGCAGCAGGGTGACCGTGCACATGGCGATGGTCACGCGGCGGCGGGTGGCAAATTCCACCAGGCCGCCGCGCATGCCGGCGGCGGCGCCGTCGCTCGCCGGCGAGGCACCGTGGTCGTGGCCCGGGGCGGTCATTGCGTGCTCCCGGCCTTGGCTGCCGGCTTGGCGGCCGTTGCGACCGTCTTCGCCTTCGGGTCGGCAATCACCTGCACCGCGGTGCCGTCGCGCAGGGCGACCTTGCCGGCGGTGACCACCTGATCACCGGCCGCCAGGCCATCACGGATCTCCACCCACGGGCCCTCGGCGTAACCCAGTTTGACCGGAACGCGTGCGACCTTGCCTTCGCGCACGCGGAACACCGCCGGCTCACCGTCGTCGAGCAACGCCAGGCGCGGCACCACCAGCGCATCGGCACGCTGGTCGTAATCGATGCGGATGCGCCCGAACATGCCGGGCTGCAGCGCGTGTGCCGCGCCGTCGAAGGCGCTGACCACGCGAAACGTGCCACTGCCCGAGTCCACCACCGGCGCAATGCGGTCAACGGTGCCGGTGAAGCTCTGCCCAGGCAGCGCGTCGGCCGCCAGGGTCACCGGCTGGCCGGCGCGCAGGGTGGCCAGCTCGCGTTCGGGCACGTTGAGCGTCGCCTCCAGTCGCGAGTTGTCGACGATGCGGAAGATCGGCGTATTGATCTGCACGAAGTTGCCGGTCTTGATCGAGCGCGAGGCGATCACGCCGGAAATCGGTGCGACCACGGTGGTGTAGGACAGTTCCAGCGTCGCCAGGCGGTACTGCGCGCGGACGTTTTCCAGATCGAAACGCAGCTGGTCGACATCGGCGGCGCTGACCATCTGCTGGCCGACCAGCTTCTGTGCGCGCTGGTAGTTGTTTTCCAGCTTGCGCATCTGCGCTTCGCTCTGTGCCACCGCCAGGCGCGCGCGGTCCGGGTCCAGCCGCACCAGCGGCTGGCCGGCGGTGACCCGCTGACCTTCCTCGACCAGCACCGCCAGTGCCACGCCGGAGGTCTTGGCGACCACCTGCGATTCGGCGCGTGGCTCCAGTGCGGCGGTACCGGTGTAACTGGCCGCGACCGCGCGATGGCTGGCCACCGCCACCTCGACCGGGACCGCATCGACCTTCTTTTCCTCCTTGGTCTCGGCGGCCTTGGCTTCAGAATTGGGCCCTGCGGCGCAACCGCCCAGCAGCAGGGAGGTGGAGATCAGCAGTGCGGCAGCGCAGATTCCGCTGCGACGGCCGGACAGGAAGGTTGGGTGCGACATCGTCAGGTCCCTGGAGGATGCGTGGACAGGTGTGGTAGCAAAGTAATGCACCACTTCACGGCAACACCATATCCCAAAGGTCATGGTGCCTTCACGCCGCCGGTCGGCCCGACCCCATTTCAGCTAGATGAAACCTGAGGCTATACTCGGGTCGTTCCGTACCCCACGCCGGAACGACCAGACCCGAATCCCCGGAAACGACACCATGCGCCCGCAGCCGCTCGCCGCTTGTCTCGCTCTGGCCGTCCTCCTGCCCCTTGGGGCCGCCGCACAGCCCGCTCCTGCTCCCGCCACGCCTGCCCCGGCCCCGGCTCCCGCTGCGGCGCCTGCGCCTGCCGCGCCCACCGGCAACTTCGACAATGGGCGCGTCCTGGCCTACACGTGCCAGGGCTGCCATGGCATTACCGGCTACAAGAACGCCTATCCCAGTTACCGGGTGCCGAAGATCGGCGGCCAGACCCAGCAGTACCTGGCCCAGGCCCTGACCGAGTACCGCCAGGGCAAGCGCCGGCATCCGACGATGCAGGCGCAGTCGATGAGTTTCAGCGAACAGGAGATCGCCGATCTCTCTGTTTACCTGTCCACCGTCAAGTAAGGCCCGCCCATGTCGAAAGCCGCGCATCCGATGCGTCACGCCATCGCCCTGTCCGTTGCCCTGCTGCTGGCGGCCTGTTCACAGTCGCAGGTGGAAAACAGCGAGACCTCCGCCGCCGACCCGGGTCATGCCAGCGGCGAGCACGGTTCTTCGTCCTCGGCCGGCCTGCCGACCGGCCGCGAGGCCGCCGGCGAAGCCCGCGCCAAGGTGAAGGGCAAGGCCACCAACCAGAGCTGCATCGACTGCCATGGCGCCGACGGCAACGCACCGATCGACCCGACCTACCCCAAGCTGGGTGGGCAGTACGGTGACTACCTGGCACACGCGCTGCAGGCCTACCGCGCCGGTGATCGCCAGCATGCGCTGATGACGCCGCAGGCGAAGGACCTGAGTGATCAGGACATCGCCGATCTGGCGGCGTACTTCGGCAGCCGGCCGAGCCAGCTGCGGGATCTGCACGGGGTCAAATGACCGCCGGCCCCCCAAGTGGGGGCGGACCTTGGTCCGCACGGACCGTTGATTGGTGGGTGCGGACCGTTGGTCCGCACAGATCCGGATATCCACGCATGGCGTGGATCTACTGATTCTCCATCCGATCAATCGGCGCAGCCGCTGGCGCCGGTCAACGCTCAGCCTTCCAGCTCTTCCCAGCGCGCGTAGGCGGCATCCAGCTCGGCCTGCACCTTGGCCAGCTGCTGGGTGTGCGCCGTCACTTCGGCGCTGCTGCGGGTATAGAACGCCGGATCGTTCATCGCCGAGGTCAGACCTTCGACGTCGCTTTCCAGCTTCTCGATGGTCTTCGGCAACTGTTCCAGTTCGCGCGCTTCCTTGTAGGCCAGCTTGCGCTTGGGCGCGGCCGGAGTCGCAGCCGGTGCAGCGGCCGCCGGCTTGGCGGCCGTAGCCGCCGCAGGCGCCGCCACGCTGGCCGCATAGCGCTGCCAGTCGCTGTAGCCACCGACGTACTCGCCGATCACGCCGTCGCCTTCCATCACCAGCGTGGAGGTCACCACGTTGTCGATGAAGTCACGGTCGTGGCTGACCAGCAGCAGCGTACCGGTGTACTCGCCCAGCAGCTCTTCCAGCAGCTCCAGGGTTTCCACGTCCAGGTCGTTGGTCGGTTCGTCCATCACCAGCAGGTTGGACGGCTGCGCGAACAGCTTGGCCAGCAGCAGGCGGTTGCGCTCGCCACCGGACAGGCGGGTGATCGGCGCACGCGCGCGCTCGGGGGTGAACATGAAGTCCTGCAGGTAGGCATGCACGTGCTTGCGCTTGCCGTTGAACTCGAGGAAATCGCGGCCTTCGGCCACGTTCTCGATCGCGCTCCAGTCTTCGCGCAGCACCGCGCGGTACTGGTCGAAATAGGCGATCTGCAGGTTGGTGCCGGCGTTGACTTCGCCCTTGGCCGGCTGCAGTTCGCCCAGCAGCAGCTTCAGCAGCGTGGTCTTGCCGCTGCCATTGGGGCCGATCAGGCCGATGCGGTCGCCGCGCATGATGGTGGTGGTGAAGTCGCGGACCATGGTGCGCTCGCCGAAGGCGAACGAAATGTCCTTGACGTCGATGACCTTCTTGCCGGAGCTGATGCCCTGCGCGGCTTCCATCTTGACGTTGCCGCTGAGATCGCGGCGCTGCGAACGCTCCACGCGCATCGCCTTCAGGCGGCGCACGCGGCCCTCGTCGCGGGTGCGGCGCGCCTTGATGCCCTGCCGGATCCAGACTTCTTCCTGCGCCAGCAGCTTGTCGAAGCGCGCGTTTTCCTGCGCCTGCGCATTGAGCCGTTCCTCGCGGCGGCGCTCGTAGTTGGCCCAGTCGCCGGGCCAGCTGGTGACCTGCCCGCGATCGATCTCGACGATGCGGGTGGCCAGTGCACGCAGGAAGCGGCGGTCGTGGGTGACGAACACCACGCTGCCACTCCAGCCCTTCAGGAACGCTTCGAGCCAGTCGATGGCTTCGATGTCCAGGTGGTTGGTCGGTTCGTCCAGCAGCAGCACGTCCGGGCTGGAGACCAGCGCACGGGCCAGCAGCACGCGGCGCTTCATGCCGCCGGACAGGCGGCCGAACTCGGCCTCGCCGTCCAGGTCGAGCTTGGTCAGCGTTTCGCTGACGCGCTGGTCCAGGCCCCATCCGTTGGCGGCGTCGATCTTGGCCTGCACGTTGCCCAGGGCTTCGCCATCGAACACCTCGGCATGGCTGAGATGGTGGAACTCGGCCAGCCACTGGCCCAGTTCGCCCAGGCCATCGGCAACGACGTCGAACACCGAGCCGGCCGCGCCGTGTGGCACTTCCTGCTCGAGGCGGGTGACGCGCACGCCCTGCTGCACGCGCACTTCGCCGTCATCGGGCTTGTGGTCGCCGGAGAGCAGCTTGAGCAGAGTGGATTTGCCGGCGCCGTTGCGGCCGATCAGGGCGATGCGTTCGCCCGGCTCGATCGACAGTTCGGCCTTTTCCAGCAACAACGGGCCGCCGACGCTGAAGTCGACGTTCTGTAGGGTAATCAGAGGCATCCGGACATTGTACGGGTTGGGGCCCCGGCCGGGTTGCACACCCGGCACCCGCGGTGGTGCCGGCCGCTGGCCGGCAACCTCGACGGCACCGTCAAACGCTGGTTTGCTGTGGGACGGCGGGGGTCGGATCCCGTTGGTCGGCAACGGGCTCTGACCCCGTCGTGGAATGCGCGCAGTGTAAGAGCGATCCCGGCTACCCCACCTCCCCCAGCAACGCCTGCAACCCCGGCAGCCAGTGCTTGCCCGGGTGGCGTACCAGCCAGAGCGTGCGCTGCAGGGGCGGCAGCGGAGTCTCGAGTACGCGCAGGCGGCCGAGGGCCAGCGGCTCTTCCAGCGCATGGCGCGAGAGACAGGCCAGGCCGAGGCCGGCGATGGCGGCCTGCTTGATCGCTTCGGTGTTGCCCAGCTGCAGGGTCTGCGCGAAGCCGCGCAGGTGCGGCAGCAACGCCTGTTCGACCGCTTCGCGGGTGCCGGAACCCGGTTCGCGCAACAGCCAGCGTGCGCGGCGCAGTTCATCCAGCGACCAGCGTGCGCGGGCATCGGCGGCGGCCACGATCACCAGCGGGTCCTGCTGCCAGGCCGTCACCTGCAGGCCACGCTCGTGGCAGGGGCCTTCGATCAGGCCCGCGTCCACATCCAGGCGCTGCACGGCGGCGACCACCCCGGCACTGTTGTCGATGCGAAGGTCGACCTCGGCCTGCGGGGCATGCCGCAGCAGCTCGGCGATGCGCGGCGGCAGCAGGTAATTGCCGATGGTGGTGCTGGCGGCCAGTACCAGCCGCAGCGGTGCCCCCTGCGACGGGTCGCCACCGGCGGCCAGCTGCCGCTCCAGGTCGGCGGCATTGACCAGCAGGCTGCGCGCCGGCTCCAGCAGTGCGCGGCCATGCCCGTTCAGGGCCAGGCGACGACCGATGCGGTCAAACAGCGGAGTACCGAAATGCGCCTCCAGTTCCTGCAGGGCGGCACTGCTGGCCGATTGCGAGAGCGCGATGGCCTGGCCCGCAGCCGTGGTACTGCCGTGATCGGCGATGGCGACGAAGACTTGGAGCTGGCGCAACGTCAGGCGCATGGCACTTACCTTCTGGACAGGTAGATTTCACCCATATTATTCGTTTTACAGGTCAACGGCTCGGGCGCACGCTTGCCCCATCACTCCAGCCCTGCCCTGCCATGAACGCCCCCGCTCTCTCCTCCTGGTCCCTGCCCGCCCTGCGCCAACGCTGGCAGCCGCGCCTGCCCGGCCTGCTGCTGGTGGGCCTGATCGCGGCGGCGTCGCTGTACCTGGCCGAGCTTCCCTGGCTCCAGGCGCATGGCCTGAGCGCGCTGACCGTGGCCATCGTCGCCGGCATCGTGGTCGGCAACACCGTCTACCCGCGGTTGGCACCGGGCAGCGCGGCCGGTGTCGGCTTCTCCAAGCACTGGCTGCTGCGCGCCGGCATCGTGCTGTACGGCCTGCGCCTGACCTTCCAGGACATCGGCCACGTTGGCTTTGGCGGTGTGCTGATGGACGTGCTGGTGGTCGCCAGCACCTTCGGGCTGGCCTGCTGGCTCGGCATGCGTGTGTTCAGGATGGAACGCGAAGCGGCGATGCTGATCGGCGCCGGCAGCGCGATCTGCGGCGCGGCGGCGGTAATGGCCGCCGAGCCGGTGGTGCGCGGCCGCGCGGCGCAGGTCACGGTGGCGGTGTCGACGGTGGTGGTGTTCGGCACGCTGGCAATGTTCCTGTACCCGGCGCTGTATGCGCTGGTGCAGTCGCACGGCTGGCTGACGATGGACGCACGGCAGTACGGCCTGTTCACCGGCGCGACGGTGCATGAAGTGGCACAGGTGGTGGCGGCGGGCCGCGCGGTCAACGAAGCAGCGGCCGACACCGCGGTGATCACCAAGATGGTGCGGGTGATGCTGCTGGCGCCGTTCCTGGTCGCGCTGTCGCTGTGGCTGGCGCGTGGCGGCAAGGCCAGCGCCGACGGCAGCAAAGCGCCCATCGTGGTGCCGTGGTTCGCGTTCGGTTTCGTGGCGGTGGCCGGTCTCAACTCGCTGCATCTGCTGCCGGCCGGCCTGCAGGCCGGGCTGGTGCAGCTGGATACCGTGCTGCTGGCGATGGCGATGGCCGCGCTGGGCCTGACCACCCACGTCTCGGCGCTGCGCCAGGCGGGCCTGAAGCCGCTGCTGCTGGCGCTGATCCTGTTCGCCTGGCTGCTGTTCGGTGGCCTGGCGATCCACCAGGGTGTGCTGGCGGTGCTGGGCTGAGCGGGCGCGTGCCGACCCGGGCCGGCATCGCGCCGGAGATCCACGCCATGCGTGGATGCCGCCCCCCACCCCATCAGGCGGGACGGGCCACGCAGGCAGGTACAATGCGCCATGACTGACTTTTCGACCCTGCCGCTGAGCCCGGCCCTGCAGCCTGGCCTGGACGCCCTCGGCTACACCACTCTCACCCCCGTGCAGGCGCAGAGCCTGCCGGCCATCCTGGACGGCCGCGATGTAATCGCGCAGGCGCCGACCGGCAGCGGCAAGACCGCCGCCTTCGGCCTGGGCCTGCTGCAGGCCATCGACCCCAGCATGATCCGCGTGCAGGCACTGGTCCTGTGCCCGACCCGCGAACTGGCCGACCAGGTCGGCAAGCAGATCCGCAAGCTGGCCACCGGCATTCCGAATCTGAAGCTGTTGCTGCTGGTCGGTGGCGTGCCGCTGGGCCCGCAGCTGGCCTCGCTGGAGGGCCACGACCCGCACGTGGTGGTCGGTACGCCCGGCCGTGTGCAGGAACTGGCGCGCAAGCGCGCGCTGAATCTGGGCGCGGTGCGCACGCTGGTGCTGGACGAGGCCGACCGCATGCTCGACATGGGCTTCGAGGAGCCCATCCGCGAGATCGCCGGCCGCACCCACAGGGATCGCCAGAGCCTGCTGTTCTCCGCCACCTTCCCCGACAGCATCCGCGCCATGGCACGTGACCTGCTGCGCGAGGCGGTGGAAGTGACTGTGGAAGGCGCCGACCAGGCCCCCGCCATCCGCCATCTGTTCTGCGAGGTTGAGCCGGCGCACCGCCAGAAGGCGCTGGCCGGCCTGCTGCTGAAGTACGCGCCGGAATCGGCGGTGGTGTTCTGCAACACCCGCAAGGACGTGGACGAAGTGGCCAACTCGCTGCAGCAGTTCGGCTTCTCCGCACTGGCCCTGCACGGTGACATGGAACAGCGCGACCGCGAGGAGGTGCTGCTGCTGCTGGCCAACCGCAGCTGCAACGTGCTGGTGGCCAGCGACGTGGCCGCACGCGGCCTGGACGTGGAAGCGCTGGCCGCAGTGATCAACTACGAACTGCCGACCGACGTGGAGAGCTACCAGCACCGCGTGGGCCGTACCGGCCGTGCCGGTGCCAGCGGCCTGGCGATCAGCCTGGTGGCCGGACGCGAGAAGACCCGCGCCGAAGCGATTGAAGCGCAGATGGGGCAGCCGCTGGACTGGCAGAAGACGCCGCTGGCGACCTCGCGCCCGGCCGAACTGCCGCAGGCCGCGATGCGCACCCTGCGGATCGACGGTGGCAAGACCGACAAGCTGCGCCCGGGTGACATCCTCGGCGCGCTGACCGGCGACGCCGGCCTGTCAGCCAAGTTCATCGGCAAGATCGCGATCTTCCCGACCCGCTCCTATGTGGCGATCGCGCGCGAGCAGGCCAACAAGGCCGTGGCCCGGCTGGAGGCCGGCAAGATCAAGGGCCGTCGCTTCCGCGTGCGGATGATGTGATTGAAGCCGCGTTGCCAACCACGGTTGGCAACGACCGGCTCCCGGCCATTCGCCAGGGTGGATGCCAACCCCGGTTGGCACCCAGCCCCTGATCAGAACACCAGTTCGGTGTGCAGCGGCAGGCCCGCTTCCCAGCGCGCGCGGCCACCCAGGCCGTCCAGCTCGACCAGCACGCCGGCACCGACCACATCCACACCCAGGCGGCGCACCAGCGACAGTGCGGCGACCAGCGTACCGCCGGTGGCCAGCACATCGTCGATGATCGCCACGCGCGCGCCGGCCGGCAGCGCATCGGCATGCACCTCGATGCAGTCGCTGCGGTATTCGAGCGTGTATTCCTCGCGCAGCACCTGGCCGGGCAGCTTGCCCGGCTTGCGCACCGGCACGAAGCCCACCCCCAGTTCCAGCGCCATCGCGGCGCCGAGGATGAAACCGCGCGATTCGATGCCCACCACGGCATCCAGCTTCTGGTCGCGCCAGCGATCGGCCATCGCAGTGATCGCGCCGCGGAAATCCTCGCCGTGGGCGAGCAGCGGCATGATGTCCTTGAACAGGATGCCGGGCTTGGGGAAGTCGGCGATGTCGCGCAGGCGGGAGGACCAGGCGGAGACGGCCATGGTGGCGTCGGTCATTGCAGCTACCAGCGTGTATGGCGGCATAGGGTAACCGGTTCGCTCGCGCGCTGCCCGTTCCCGGTACCTGCGCGCCAATGCGTTCCATCAATGGCCACGTGCCGTCACGCCAAAAATCGCACACGCGTGCGATAATCGCCCTAACCGGTCATTCACCCAGCCTGCGCCATAAGCAGGCCGACGCCTGCCCGCCTTCATCGGCCCGCAGCCGCCCGGGATGCCGATGGTCCCCGCCACGCTCTGCGCGCGCGGGCCTTTCCCCGCCTGCGCGCGGGTTACTGCAATGAGGTTCATGCAACGTGGACGAGACGACGAAGGTTCCGGCCCTGTGCCGTGTGCTGGTGGTCCTGCTCGGCATCCTGGTGACGCTGTTCGGCCTGGCGCTGCTGGTCGGCGGGGTTCGCCTGGTACAGCTGGGGGGCAGTTGGTATTTCCTGCTGATGGGCGCGGTGTCGGCGGTGGCCGGCCTGCTGCTGGTGCTGCGCCGGCCGAGCGGTGCGCTGCTGTATGGCCTGGCCTTCCTGGCCACGCTGCCGTGGGCACTGGTCGATGCGGGCTGGAATTTCTGGCCGCTGGTATCGCGGCTGGTGATGCCGGCGGTGCTGGCCCTTCTGGTCGCGCTGGCGTGGCCGGTGCTGCGTCGCAGCCGCGGCCAGGTGGCCGGCCGCGGCGCCTATGGCGTTGCCGCCGTGCTGCTCGTCGGCCTGCTGGGCACGGCGCTGTCGGCGTTCCAACCCCGACCGCTGCAGACTGCGCAGGGTGCGACGCCGCCGGTGGTACCGGTGGCCAAGGGTGCCGAGCAGCGCGACTGGATGCACTGGGGCAACACCACGGCAGGTACCCGCTTTGCCGCGCTGGACCAGATCACCCCGGCCAATGTGAAGGAGCTGCAGGTCGCCTGGACCGCGCGCACCGGTGACGTGCCGGAAAGCAACGGCTTCGGCGCCGAAGACCAGAACACCCCGCTGCAGATCGGCGACACCCTGTACCTGTGCACCCCGCACAACCAGGTGATCGCCATCGATGCCGACTCCGGCAAGCAGCGCTGGGCCTTCGACCCCAAGGCCACTGCACCGAACTGGCAGCGCTGCCGCGGCCTGGGCTATTTCGATGCGACCACCGCGCCAGCCGTTGCCGCGACCCCGGCACCGCTGCCGGCCCCCGCCACGACCGGCACCGGCGCGGCGCTGTGCGAACAGCGCATCCTGATGACCTCCATCGATGCGCGCCTGTTCGCGCTGGATGCGAAGACCGGTGCGCTGTGCCCGGACTTCGGCAGCAACGGCGTGGTTGACCTGAAGACCGGCATGGGCGAGATCAAGCCGGGCTTCTACACATTGACCGCTGCGCCGCTGGTCGCCGGCGAGCTGATCGTGGTCGGCGGCCGGGTGGCTGACAACATTGAAGTGGGCGAGCCGTCCGGTGTGGTGCGTGCCTACAACGTGCGCAGCGGCGCGCTGGCCTGGGTCTGGGATCTGTCGCGGGAAACCCCGGACGTGCCGCTGGATCCGTCCATCCACTACACGCGCGCCACGCCCAACGTATGGACCTCGATGGCCTACGACCCGCAACTGGGCCTGGTCTACCTGCCCACCGGCAATACCACCCCGGACCAGTGGGCGGGCGAGCGCACGCCGCAGGATGACAAGTACAGCTCGGCCGTGGTCGCGCTGGACGTGGCCACCGGCAAGGAGCGCTGGGTCTATCAGACCGTCCACCACGACCTGTGGGACTACGATCTGCCCGCACAGCCGACCCTGGTCGACGTGCCCGACGGCAAGGGCGGCACGTTGCCGGCACTGCTGCAGGTCACCAAGGCGGGCCAGATCTTCATGCTCAACCGGCAGACGGGCGTACCGATCAGCGAAGTACGCGACATTCCGGCGCCGCAGGGCAACGCCGAAGGCGAGCGCTACGCCGCCACCCAGCCGCTGTCGGTTGGCCTGCCGCAGATCGGCGCCGAAACGCTGACCGAGTCGGACATGTGGGGGGCTACCCCGATCGACCAGATGCTGTGCCGCATCCAGTTCAAGCAGTTCCGCTACGACGGCATGTACACGCCGCCGGGCGAGGATCTGGCGCTGCAGTGGCCGGGCTCGCTGGGAGGCATGAACTGGGGCAGCGCTTCGGTCGACCCGACCACGGGCTACCTGTTCGTCAACGACATGCGCCTGGGCCTGTGGACCCGACTGATCCCCCGCGCGCAGATGACCAGCGGTGCCGGCGGCGTGGAAATGGGCGCGGCCTCGCAGACCGGTACGCCGTACGGCTCGCTGCGCGACCGCTTCCTGTCCAAGCTGGGCATTCCCTGCCAGAAGCCGCCGTTCGGCACGATGTCGGCGATCAACCTGGCTACCCGGCAGCTGGTCTGGCAGGTGCCGGTGGGCACGGTGAAGGACACCGGGCCGATGGGCATCAAGATGCGCCTGCCGATCCCGATCGGCATGCCGACGCTGGGCGGGTCGCTGGCTACGCAGTCGGGCCTGCTGTTCTTCGCCGGCACCCAGGACTACTACCTGCGCGCCTTCGACAGCCGAACCGGGGAAGAAGTGTGGAAGGCCCGCATGCCTGTGGGCAGCCAGGGCACACCGATGACCTACGTCTCGCCGAAGACGGGCCGCCAGTACGTGGTGATTTCCGCCGGCGGCGCGCGCCAGTCGCCAGACCGTGGCGACTACGTGATCGCCTACGCGCTGCCGAAGCGCACGTAGCCCCTGCCACGGGGCGCGGCCTGCCTGGCCGCGCCCCGTGGGTACCGGTTGCGGGTTCGAGCGCTTACCATTCAAGGTCGAACCTGATGAAAGCTGCTGCCATGCCTGCCGTTCCTCCCAGCCGTAGCACCAAGCGCCCCCCTGCGCCACCGCGGGATCGCGGCCTGGCCCATGAGCTGATGCAGCAGATCCAGGAAAACCAGGGGGACCCGGATTTCATGACCTCGCTCGGCCGCGGCCTGGCCGTGCTGAGCGTTTTCTCGCAGCATCCGCGCGAAGTCACCATGTCGCAGATCAGCAGTGACACCGGCATCTCGCGCGCAGCGGTGCGACGCGTCCTGTACACGCTGGAAAAGCTCGGCTATGTGGGTGAGCAGGGACGTGGCTATGTGCTGCTGCCGCGTGTGCTGGGCATGGGGGGCGCCTACGTTGCGTCGTCCTCGATGACCGCTGCGGCGCAGCCGGTACTCGATGCGCTGCGCGATGACGTGCACGAATCGTGCTCGCTGGGCGTGCTCGATGGCGATGACATCCTCTATGTCGCCCGCGCGGAGACGGTGCGCATCATGTCCATCGGCCTGCGTGCGGGCAGCCGCCTGCCCGCGTATTGCACTTCGATGGGCCGGGTGCTGCTGGCCGCACTGCCGCGCGACACGCTCGAAGGCTACCTGGAGCGCACTCCCTTGCGGCCGCGCACCGAACGCACGGTCACGCGCATGGAGGACTTCCTCGACCTGCTGGAGAAGGTGCGACGCGAAGGCGTTTCGCTGGTCGACCAGGAACTGGAGATCGGCCTGCGCTCGATCGCGGTACCGGTGCGTTCGCGCAGCGGCGAAGTGGTCGCCGCGCTGAACATCGGCACCCAGGCCGGCCGCATTGGCCTGGGCGTGATGCAGACCCAGCTGCTGCCCCGCCTGCGCGAAGCCGCGCAACGCCTCGGTACGCTGTTGAATTGAACTGCACTGAATCTGGTAGTGCCGGCCAGCGGCCGCCCTTGCCGATGTGCAGGAGGTTGCCGGCCAGCGGCCGGCACTACCGTTCCGAAGCCTGCTCTTCCAGGATCGGCCTGGCCAGCGCGAAGGCGTGGTTGGCCGCAGGCACACCGCAGTAGATCGCAGCCTGCAGCAGCGCTTCCTTGATCTGCTCCGGCGTCACGCCGTTGTTGCGGGCCGCGCGGATGTGCAGCTTGAACTCCTCGTCATGGCCCAGCGCCACCATCATCACGATGGTCAGCAACGAGCGCGTGTGCCGCGGCAGGCCCTCGCGCGTCCATACCGTGCCCCATGCGGTGCGGGTGATGAATTCCTGGAATTCGGCGGTGAAGTCGGTGCGGGCTTCCAGCGAGCGCTCCACATGGGCCTCGCCCAGCACCTGGCGGCGTACCGCAAGGCCAGCTTCGTAACGTTCCTGTTCGTCCATCGGGGTCTACCTGTTGAGCGAAGGTCAGTGCTGCACGGAAAGATGCGCGGCCAGTGCATCGGTGAAGGCCCGCGGCGATTCCACGTTGCAGAGGTGGCGGCCAGGCACCTGCGCATAGTGGCCATGGGCCACGCCGTGGGCGATCGCCTGCAGCTCGGCGGGGACGCACACCGGATCCTCGTCGCCGGCAATGGCCAGCAGCGGCACGCTGATGCGCCCCAGCGCCTCCCGGAAGTCGGCCGTGCCGACCGCGTTGCAGCAGCCCACATAGCCGGCGACGCGGGTAGCGAGGAAGCGCTGCAGAATGTCTTCAACCTGGCTGGCGTGGGTCTGTGCAAAGGCAGCCGTGAACCAACGCTCGCGGGTGCCATCGACCAGCGGCAGCAGTCCATCGTGCTGGACCTGGGCGATACGGGCCTGCCAGCCCTCCAGCGTGCCGATCTTCGCCGCGGTGGCCGCCACGGTGAGCGTGCGCAGCCGGTTACCGGCGTGCACGCCCAGCCACTGCCCGGTCAGGCCACCGATCGACAGCCCGCAGAAGTGACTGCGCTCGATGCCCAGGTGATCCCACAGGGCCAGCACGTCCGCGCCCAGTTCGGCCACCGTGTACAGGCCCGGCGGTGCACTGGACTGGCCGTGGCCGCGGCGGTCGTAGCGCAGGATGCGGTAGTGGGCGGCCAATGCCTCGACCTGCGGCTGCCACATGCCCAGGTCGGTGCCCAGCGAATTGCAGAACGTCAGCCATGGCCCGTCGGCTCGGCCTTCGGTCCGGTAGTGCAGGCGATGCTGGGGGAGATCGAGGAAGGGCATGCGTGCTCCAGCGGTCAACGTGACGGTCAGCCGCGCGCGAGCACGCGGTCGATCCAGGTATCGGCCATGCCACGCCAGCTGTCGGCAGCGAACAGGGCATCCAGTTGCGCAGCAGACAGCTGCGCGGACACGTCCGGCATCTGCCCCAGCACCTCGCGCAGATGCTGCGATTGTGCCAGCGCCTGCTTGGCCGCGCGTTCCACCAGGGCGTGCGCGGCCTGCTTGCCGATGCGCTCGCCCAGGGTGACCGCCACCGCCTCGGCATAGAGCAGGCCACCATGGCTGTCCAGGTGCTGGCGCATGCGCGCGCGGTCCAGCTGCAGGCCCTGTATCACCACGGACACCTGGGCCAGGCTGCCGGCACACAGCCGCACGATTTCCGGCACGGTGTCCCACTCCGCGTGCCATTGCCCCGCCGCGCGCTCGTGCGGCTGTGGCATCGCGCTGAACAGCGTGGACAGCAGGCCCGGCACGCGCGTGGCGGCGGCGATGGCCGCCACGCAGCCGACAGGATTGCGCTTGTGCGGCATCGCCGACGATCCGCCCTTGCCCTCGCCCGCCGGCTCAAACGCTTCGGCCACCTCGGACTGCATCAGCAGCACGATGTCGGTAGCGATCTTGCCGAGGCTGCCGGCCAGCAGCGCGAACACGCTGCCGAGCTCGGCCAGGCGATCGCGCGAGGTGTGCCAGGGCAGCGCCGGCAGCGGCAACTGCAGCTCATCGGCCAGCGCTTCGCCCACGTCCAGTCCTCGTGATTGCAGCGAGGCCAGCGTGCCGGCTGCACCGCCGAACTGCAGCACCAGGGTATCGTCGGCAAGTCCCTCCAGGCGACGCTGGCTGCGTTGCAGGGCATCCAGCCAACCCGCCGCCTTCAGCCCGAACGTCACCGGCACTGCCTGCTGCAGCAGCGTACGCCCGGGCAGACCGGTACCGCGCTCGGCCTGGGCCAGCCGCGCCAGCGCGGTGCACAGGACCTGCAGGCGCGCCCGCACGTGGCCGACGGCCGCGCGCAGCTGCAGCATCGCGCCGGTATCGATGATGTCCTGGCTGGTGGCGCCCCAGTGCACCCAGCGCGCGGCTTCGGCGTCGCGCGCCGCGACCTGCGCGGTGAGCGCCTTCACCAGGGGAATGGCCGGGTTGCCGGCCAGGGCCGTCGCTGCCGACAGCGCCGGCAGCGGGTACAGGTCCGCGCTGCAGGCTGCTTCGATCGGGGCGAGCGCCGCAGCGGGAATCACCCCGCATTGCACCTGCGCACGGGCCAGCGCGCGTTCAACATCCAGCATCGCCTGCAGGCGCGCCTCGTCGGTGAACGCAGCGTCGACGGCGGGGTCGCCGAACAGACCGCCCAGCAGCGTTGGGGAGTGACTCATCGGTGCAGTCCATCATGGGTGGCCACAGCTTACCCGCGCCCGCCGAACGCGGGCGTGGAGTGGCCGGAAGGCGCGTCGAGGGCGCCGTGATCAATAGGAAAAGAACACCGTCTCGTGCGGGCCCTGCATGTGCACGTCCCAGCGGTACAGGCCGCTGCCCTGCGCCTGCGCGACCAGGGTGTGGCGGCGCTCTGCAGGTACCAGCGCCAGGATGCCGTCCTCGCCGTTGCTGGTCTCGTCACTGAAGTAGATACGGCCACGGGCGGCCTGCAGCAGGCCGCGCATGAACACCAGCACGATCAGATGCGGCGCCTGCGGCGCGCCGCGCAGGCCCGGCACGCGCCCCGGCTTGACGGTACTGAAGGCGAAGCGACCCTGCTCGTCGGTGGGCACCCGGCCCCAGCCATCGAACGCCGGGTCGTGGTCGTCACTACGCGGGTCCTCGGCATGGGCATAGATGCCCTGCGCATCCGCCTGCCAGATTTCCAGTACTGCATCGGACACGGGCACGCCATTGCCATCGAACACCTGGCCCTGCACTTCCACGCGCTCACCGCGCGCGGCAGCCGGGGCGATGTCGGTGCGGTACAGCGGCTCCAGGCCCAGGCGGTAGTATGGGCCCACGGTCTGCCACGGAGTGGATTGGAAACTCATGGTCTTACTCCCAGACGGTCATCTTGCGACCGCGCAACACGATGTCGAAGCGGTAGCCCAGCGCGAATTCGTTGGCGGTGTTTTCCCAATCGAACGAGGACACCATGCGCTCGCGCGCATTGGCATCGTCCACGCAGTTGTAGATCGGATCGAACGCGAGCAACGGGTCGTTGGGGAAATACATCTGCGTGACCAGGCGCTGGCCGATGCCATCGCCATGCAGTGAGAAATGGATGTGCGCCGGCCGCCAGGCGTTGTAGTGGTTGCGCCACGGGTACGCACCGGGCTTGATGGTGGTGAACCGGTAGCGGCCTTCGCTGTCGGTCAGGACCTGGCCGGTGCCCTTGAAGTTCGGGTCCAGCGGCGCGTCGTGCTGGTCGCCCTTGTGCAGGTAGCGGCCGGCGGCGTTGCACTGCCACACCTCGACCACGGTATTGCGCACTGGACGGCCATTCTCGTCCAGCACGCGGCCACTGACGATGATGCGTTCGCCCTGGGGCTGCCCGGCGAAGCCTGCGGTCAGGTCGGCGGCATGCGCCCCGAGGGTGATCCGGTCCAGGCGCGGGCCGGTCACTTCCGAGAGCGTCACCGGGATGGCGATTGGGTCGGTGCCCGGCCCGCGCAGCGCAGTGGAGGCATAGGGCAGATGGATGCGCGGCGGCTGGCTGCCGGGATACGGCTTGCGGTAGCCGCGCAGTTCGGTGGGATCGCTCATGGCGTGCTCCTGTTGGCGAGCGGCCCGCAGGCCGCAGCTGTCGTGCAGATTACGGGGTCGCGGGGTGACTCACACGCGTTCAAGGGCCAGGGCCACGCCCTGCCCCACGCCAATGCACATCGTGGCCAGGCCGCGCCGTCCACCGCTGGATTCCAGCTGGCGCAGCAGGGTCAGCGCCAGGCGCGCACCGCTCATGCCCAGTGGATGACCCAGGGCGATGGCACCGCCATTGGGGTTCACGTGCGCGGCATCATCGGGCAGGCCCAGCTCGCGCATGCAGGCAAGGCCCTGCGAGGCAAATGCTTCGTTCAGTTCGATGGCATCGAAATCGGTGATGGACAGGCCCAGGCGGGCCATCAGCTTGCGGCTGGCCGGCACCGGGCCCATGCCCATGATGGCCGGCTCCACGCCGGCGCTGGCAAAGCCGAGGACGCGTGCGCGCGGGGACAGGCCCAGCGCCTTCACCTGCGCACCGGACGCCAGCAGCAGTGCGGCGGCGCCGTCGTTGATGCCCGAAGCGTTGCCGGCGGTGACCGTGCCCGGCTGACGGAACAGCGGTTTCAGCCTGGCCAGCGCTTCCATCGTGGTATCGCCGCGCGGGTGCTCATCGCGGTCGACGGTCACGGTTTCGCCGCGCTTGCGCCCCGGCACGTCCACCGCCACGATCTCGCCGTCGAAGAAGCCACGCGCCTGCGCGGCCGCTGTCCGCTGCTGGCTCCGCAGGGCGAACGCATCCTGGTCCTCGCGGCTGATGCCCTGCCGCTCGGCCACGTTCTCGGCGGTCTGGCCCATCGTCTCCACGCCATGCAGTTCGCGCAGGCGCGGATTGATGAAACGCCAGCCCATGGTGGTGTCTTCCATCTGCTGGTCACGGGCGAATGGGGAGGTCGCCTTGCCCATCACGAACGGCGCGCGCGACATTGATTCGACACCGCCAGCGATGGCCAGGCCGAGTTCGCCTGCGGCGATGCCACGGGCCACGGTGCCGATCGCATCCAGCCCCGAACCGCACAGCCGGTTGACCGTGCTGCCCGGTACCGTCACCGGCAGGCCGGCCAGCAGCAGGCTCATGCGGGCGACGTTGCGATTGTCTTCACCGGCCTGGTTGGCGCAGCCCAGGTAGACATCCTCGACCAGCGCCGGGTCCAGCTGCGGATGGCGTGCCAGCAGTGCCTTCAGCGCCATCGCCGCGAGGTCGTCGGCACGCACGCCGGACAGCGCGCCGCCGTAACGACCGATCGGGGTGCGGATGCCATCAACGATGTAGGTCTCGTGCAGGCTCATCTCAGGCTCCCTCGGGCAGTGCCAGCGGCAGGCCAGTCAGTTCACGCAGCTGTTCGATGTCCATGCCGTCCACCATTTCCAGCACGGTCGCGCCATCGGCACCGAGGTCGAACACCGCCACATCGGTATACACCCGCGACACGCAGCGCAGCCCGGTCAGCGGGTAACTGCATTCGGACACCAGCTTGCTTTCACCGTGCTTGGTGAACAGATCCATCATCACGAAGACCTGCTTGGCGCCGATGGCCAGGTCCATGGCACCGCCCACGGCGGGGATCGCGTCGGCAGCACCGGTACTCCAGTTGGCCAGATCGCCGTGTGCCGACACCTGGAAAGCACCGAGGACGCAGATGTCCAGGTGACCACCGCGCATCATCGCGAACGAGTCGGCATGGTGGAAATAGCAGCCGCCGGTCAGCAGGGTGACCGGCTGCTTGCCGGCGTTGATCAGGTCCGGATCTTCGTGGCCCGGGGCCGGCGCCGGCCCCATGCCCAGCAGGCCATTCTCCGACTGCAGGAAGATCTCCTTGTCGGCCGGCAGGAAGTTGGCCACCGTGGTCGGCAGGCCGATGCCCAGGTTGACGTAGGCACCTTCGGGAATGTCACGCGCCACGCGCGCGGCCATCTGTTCGCGGCTGAGCCTGTTCATGCCTGCACTCCTTCGGCTGCAACCTGCACCACGCGCTGCACGAAGATGCCGGGGGTCGCCACCGCCTCCGGGTCCAGTTCGCCCAGCGCCACCACATCACGCACCTGCGCGATGGCGCAGCGTGCGGCCATCGCCATCAGCGGGCCGAAGTTGCGCGCCGTCTTGCGATACACCAGGTTGCCCCAGCGGTCACCGCGGTCAGCCTTGATCAGCGCGAAGTCCGCGTGCAGCGGGTATTCCAGCACGTACTGGCGGCCATCGATCTCGCGCGTCTCCTTGCCCTGGGCCAGCTCGGTGCCATAGCCGGTGGGGGTGAAGATCGCGCCCAGGCCGGAACCGGCGGCGTGGATGCGCGCGGCCAGGTTGCCCTGCGGCACCAGTTCCAGTTCGATCTCGCCGGCGCGGTAAGCGGCGTCGAAGTGCTGCGAGTCCGCCTGGCGCGGGAACGAGCAGACGATGCGGCGCACGCGCTTGTGCTTGATCAATGCCGCCAGCCCGGTATCGCCGTTGCCAGCATTGTTGTTGATGATCGTCAGTTCGCGCGCGCCCTGTGTGATCAACGCATCGATCAGCGCGTCGGGCATGCCGGCGGTCCCGAAGCCACCGATCATCACCGTGGCACCATCATGGATATCGGCCACCGCTGCTTCCACGCTGGCCAGAGTCTTGTCGATCACTGCATTGCTCCTTGCCCACGCGGCCGGCGACCATCACCGGCGTGCTGCGGGGACACTGCGAAGGGAAAACACAACCCGGCCATGGTCGCCATGTCACCTCGCCCGGTCAATGCGATATTCGGCCATGTGATTCGATAATCGCACATTGCATGACATGCGTAGCGCATGGGGTTCAGCGCCTTTTCTGTCCCACGCCTACGCGCAGGCCCAGGCACGCCCAGGCCGCGAGCAGCAGTGGCAGCGCGCACAGCACATACAGCGCCGCAGGCTGCCACTGGCGGTCGACCAGCACGCCTACGGTCAGCGGCGAGAGAATCGCGCCGACGCGGCCGATGCCGATCGCCCAGCCCAGGCCGGTCGTCCGCACGTCGGCGGCGAACACCACCGGCGCGGCCGCATACAGGCCAGCCATCGCCGCGAACAGCGCCGCGCCAATCACAAAGGCCAACGGGAAGGCCACGCCCAGCCGCGTGTTGAAGGCAGCGAAGCCCAGCATCGACACCATGGCCAGCAGCAGCGCGCCTGCGGTCAGCTTCGACAGCGACCAGCGCGAAGCGAGCCAGCCGAACAGGCTGCCGCCGACGATGCCGCCCAGGTTCAGCAGCACGCCACCGGTGATGCCCTGCTGTGCCGACACCCCGGCCGAGACCAGCAGTTTCGGGGTCCAGCTCAGCACGAAATAGAATGCGAACATGTGCAGGAAGAAGGCCAGTGCGATCAGCAGCGCGACCCGGCGCAGATCACCCACGAACAGCGCCGCATAGCCCTGCCGCTGCCCCGTACGCACGGCGGCAGGCGGCAGGGCCGGCAGTTCCGGCATGCGCATGCGCGCGCGCAGTGCATTCAACCGTGGCAGCGCGTTGGGCGGGCGACGCGCAACCAGGAAGTCCAGCGATTCGGGCAGGCACGTGAGCACCAGCGGAATGCACAGCAGCGATGCCGCGGCACCGATCAGGAACACGCTGTGCCAGGACCAGTGCTCCAGCATCCACGCCGCCAGCAGGCCACCGGCGGTGGCCCCGATCGGATAGCCGGTGGCCTGCAATGCGACCGCCGTGCTGCGCCACTTGGCGTTGGCGTATTCGGCGGTGATCACGCCCACGCCGGCCAGCATGCCGCCGATGCCGATGCCGGTGTACACGCGCAGCGCGCCCAGCTGCCACGCATTGGCCGCCAGCGCCGACAGCGCCATGCCGCTGGTCAGGATCAGCAGGCAGCAGATGATCATCGGCCGCCGGCCCCAGCGGTCGGCCAGCGGCGCCAACAGGAACGATCCCAATGCCATGCCGACCAGTCCGGCACTGAGCATCAGCCCCAGCACCTTGCCCGACAGCGCCCAGTCCGCCGACACATGTGGCGCGGTGAAGGCCATGACCATCACATCGAAGCCATCGAGCATGTTCAGCAGCACGCAGATGGCGATGGCGGTCCACTGGAAAGGACTCATCCGTTCCAGGATGAGCGAGGGTGCAGCGGTGGGGGCATGGCTCATGGCGCGGTTTCCTGCAACAGCATGGTGCGGTGGAACGTCTGGCGGGGAAGGTCTCAGTGACCGGCCTGGCTGGAGGCGTGGATGACCTGCAGAACGTCCTGCAGGCGATCAACCTCGACCTGGCCAGGCGCCGAGGCGGTGCCGATCATGCCGAAGGTCAGCGCCTGCCCGAAGGTCTCGCCGGCCAGCCGCGAGACCACCCCGGTGCCGCCCATCGACATGGTCAGCAATGGCCTGTCGCTCTGCTGGCGCACCTGCCAGGTGGCGTCGAGCAGGGCCAGCACGTCGCCGGCATCGCGCGGCATCACCGCGATCTTCAGCACGTCCGCACCCAGTGCCTGCTGCTTCAGCAGCCGTGCGACGATCTCCTCGCGCGGTGGCGTGGCGTGGAAGTCATGGCTGGACATCACCACCTTCACCCCGGCCTTGTGCGCCTGCGCTACCAGCGCCTTTACCACCGTCGGGTCGCGGAACATCTCCACGTCGATCAGCTGGGCCACGCCTGCACGCAGCAGCGTGGCGTACAGCGCGCCGTAGTCGGCATCGCTGATCGGCCTTGCGCCGCCCTCGGCCTTGGTACGGAAGGTCACGATGACCGGCTTGCCCGCCAGCGTCTGCTGGATCCGCTTGCCCAGCGCCACCAGCGCCTGGCCATCGGTGGCGATGTCCAGGTAGTCGATGCGCCATTCGGCGATGTCGGTGGCCTTGCTGGCGGCGATGGCGGCCGCCTGCTGCAGGGCGAGGTCTGCGGTGGCACCGGTGATCGGCACGATGGTGCGGGGGCTGCCTTCGCCGATGCGCAGCGAACCCACCTGCAGTACCGCCGGCGGGGGCGCGGCCAGGGCCGGTACGGACCCGGCGCACAGCGCACCGGCGAGGACGACCGAGGCAAACGGAATCTTCATGGCAGATACCCAAGCGGGAATGGAGCGCGCGACCATCAGAAGGTCACCTTGGCCTGGACGCCCACGGCCCAGGCGTTGTCGGTACCGCTGTAGTTGAACGTGCCCGGGTTGACGATGTACTGCACGTCCGGGCGGATCATCAGCCACGGATTCACCTGGATGCTGTAGGACAGTTCGAACAGCTCCTCGGCCTGGCTGAGGTGGTACAGCGGTGAATCGATGGGCACGCCACCGTCGGCCAACGCGGCCCGTCGCGCATCGACCAGCCGGTTGTTGATGTCGGCGCCCACGTAGCCCAGGGCGATGCTGTCCTGCGCGCGCCGACCGATGCCCTGGTAGACGCCGCCCAGCGCATACCAGCGCTTGATCTGCGCCGTCTGCCGGTCCGACACCATGTACTGCGCGAACGCGGTCAGGCCACGGGAAGGGTCGGCCGACTCCTGCGTAAGGCGCTGCTCGGCCAGGAGGTAGGCACCATGGCGACCGGTGGTCGGCGAGGTGTCCAGCCCACGCTGGGCCACGCGCGAGGTGTCGTAGTATCCGCCGAACTTGTAGACGCCGGCGTAGCGGCTGCCCTTGGCAGGCGTCCAGGTCACTTCGACCGGGAACAGCGAACCGGTGGTGCCCGAGGCGAACGGACGGAAGGCATTGCGTTCGATGTTGCCGCCCAGGTTCGGATTGACCTGGAACCAGCCGGCGCGAACGTTCACTGCCGGGCTGACCTGCTGGGCAAACTCTCCGCCCCAGCGCGCCACCGGGTAGTTGTACCAGCCACTGTTGCCGGACATCGCCAACGGGTGCGCACAGAACGCGGCGTTGACGAAATGGGTCAGCAGGCTGTGCAGGCCGAACTGGTTGCCCATCGCGTAGTAGCCGAGCTTGTAGTACGACTGGCCGGCGTTGAAGGTCTGGTCGTAGCTCAGTTCGGTCAGCCGCGTGTACTGGCCACCGTAGGCTTCCTGGATCGGGAAGCGGTTGCCGACGAGGTCGGCCGACGTACTGCGGCCGCGACGGTCGTTGAGGGTGAAGTGGAACGCCCCACCGCTCCAGCCGGCCAACCGGCCCATGTCCAGGTCCATGCCCACGCGCACCTGCTGCGCGTAGCGCGCGCCGGTTTCGCCATAGCCGCCATCGACCACGCCCATGGCTTCGCCCACGTAGTCGCCGCGGAAGGCGACGCCACGCTCGAACAGGTCGGTGCGGGTGCCGCCCCAATCGCCGGTCAGGGTGCTGCCTTCGTAACGGTTGCTCGATTGCGCGCAGGCCAGCGCCGGCAGCAGCGCAGTGGCCAGGATACCCAGGGCAACGGATGTGGGACGTGTCATGATCGCAGTCTCGTAGAGGGATCAGCGCAGCGACAGCGGCGCGCTCAGGGGGGAGGTGGCGCCCTGCGCCGAGGTGACCGTGGCGGTCACGCTGCCGGCCAGGGCAGCATCCACGGCTGCAGCGAGCGGGAAGGTGAAGCGGCCCTGCCCCTGCGCGTCGGTACGCACTTCCACGCTGCCCAGCATCCATTCGGCCTCGCTGCCGCCGGCGGCGCGGTTGCCGAACACTTCCACCTGGTAGCGGGTGTCGGGCACGCCATGGAAACGACCGCTCAACTGGCGCTGCGCGCCCTCGCCGCGCACGTCGACCCACGTCGGCGCGGCCTGTCCCAGGTTCGGCAAGGGCTGGCAGTCGGCCTGGCCGGCAGCCGTGCAGATGCGCGCGCGCCGGGCGGGATCGCTGTCGACGCCGCGACCGCGTGAACCGACGAAGCTGGCATGTTCCAGCCCCGGCACGCCGAACACGATGGCCCCCCGCGGCTGGCCCTTCACGCAGGCACCGCCGGCTTCGCAGCGCTCGATCGGCAGGCCGTTGCCGTAGATGCGGTTGGCGGTGAAGCGGTTCGGCGCACTGACCGGTTGTGGGCGCACGCCGATTCCAATGCCGTTGCCGGTGATGGTGTTGCCGTCAACCACGTTGCCGCTGCCGGTGATGCTCAGGCCCAGCGAGTTCCCGGTGAAGGTATTGGCCGCGATGTAGTTGCGGTTGCCCCAGTTGATCTGCAGGCCGTCGGAGTAGTCCACGAAGCGGTTGTGAACCACGGTGTTGTCGTTGCCCCACAGGATCTCGATGCCCTGCGAGGGTTCCGGGTTGGCCGCAGTGGACTGGAACAGGTTGTCGGCCACCAGGTTCCAGGCCGCGCCACGGGTCAGCTCCAGGCCATCGCCATTGTCGAGGAACACATTGCGCACGATGCGGTTGTGCACCGTGGTGGTCGCGGTGGACTGGCCCTTGCCGTCATCGCCGGTGAGCATGATGCCGGCACCGCCCTTGTTGGCGACGATGCGGTTGTCATGGATCTCGTTCTGGCTGGAGCGGTTGACCAGCACGCCGATGCAGAAATTGCGGATTTCCAGGCCTGCCAGCTCCACGCCCTGGGTATCCCGCAGGACCAGGCCCGGCAGCGTGGTTGTGCGCACATTGGTGCCGGACTGCCCTGGCTCGGCGCCGGGGCAGGCATCGGTACCGCTGCCGGTGACGTAGGCCGAGCCATCGATGGCGATGTACTGGCCGTCGCGCGCCCAGGACGTACCGATGATCTGCACCGGACCCTTGACCTCCGGCAGCGGCGAGGCCGGCCTGATGACGTAGGGCGCAACGCCGACGGCGTCGATCTCGATGCGGTAGCGGCCCGGATCGGCATTGGCGGTGGTGATCGCCCAACGCAGCGAGCCGGCGTTGGCGTCGTCGGCGTAGCGATCCACGCGGAGCACCTGCAGCGGCGCGCGCGATGGCTCGGCCTGGTAGGCCAGCGCCAGCGTCGGCAACACGGCAAGCAGGGACAGGGCAACAACGGACAGACAACGGGACATGCGAACACTCCGCACAGGTGAAGGGGCATCCGGCGGCCTTCCCCTGCACCTGGCTTCAGCACCGGACCGGCTGCTGCCCTCGCCCCGCCAGGGGTGGATCGCTTGGACTGCTACGAAACTGTGGAGTGAAATTAGGTTTATCGCACTGCACCATTCAAGTGCGATAATCGACTATGCGTGCGAATATCGAACTTAACGGGTACGACCATCGTTGTAGGCGGGCCGCGCAGCGACGCCGTCGACTGCGGTGCCGGCCAGCAGATGCGCGCCTTGCGCGGATGAAATCTGCCTGCGATCGCAACAGATCACGAACGCCCGTCGAAGGCCTGTTGTTGTTTCTGCGGGTGCCGGCCGGCGCGCGGCCGAACGCTCACGAACTGCAGGACAGCATCGAGCAGCCGGCGCGGTGGTCGGCCCACCCCGGCCGCTTGCCGGCAAAGTGCTCCAGGCCGGTGCGTTCGGTGTATGGATCGCGCAGCACGTCCTGCAGTGCGTGGACACCGCCGAGGTCGCCCTGCTCGGCGCGATCGATGGCCTCCTGGGCCAGCCAGTTGCGCAGCACGTACAGCGGGTTGGCCGCTGTCATCTTCGCCAGGCGTTCGCTGGCCGACAGTGGATCGCTGCGCAGGCGCGCCGCGTAGTCCTGCAGCCACTGCTGCAACGGCGCCTGCACCGCCTGCTGGCGCGCCTGGTCGTAGTAGACGGCGTTGAGCAACGCTGCCTCCGGTGCCACCGGATCGAGCCGCATCAATGCGCGCCAGGCCAGGGTCATGTCCATGGCGCCCTCCTGCATCAGCTGCTGCCAGCGCTGGTAGAGCTGCAGGTCGTCATCGTCGGCGGCGGCCAGCCCCAGCTTCGCTGCGGCATCGCGGCGCGTGCAGGCCAAGAAGGTGGACGCATAGGCCGCCAGGCCCGCCTGCAACGGCGCCACATCGGCAAACAGCGGCGACAGCGCCTGCGCCAGCCGGCTCAGGTTCCAGTACGCCACCTGCGCCTGCGTGCCGAAGCGGTAGCGCCGGCCCTGCGCATCGGTGGTGTTGGGCGTCCAGTCCGGATCGAAGTCCTCGACCCAGCCGTAGGGGCCGTAGTCCAACGTCAGGCCGAGCACGGACAGGTTGTCGGTGTTCATCACGCCATGGACGAAGCCGACGCGCATCCAGTGCGCGATCATCTCGGCGGTCCGCACTGCGATCTGCGCGAACCACGCGCCGTAACGCGCCTCGCCCTGCCCTTCAATCTCGGGGAAGTCGCGCGCGATGCAGGCATCGACCAGCTGCTGCAGCAGCGTGGTTTCACCACGCGACGCCGGCAGTTCGAACGAACCGAAGCGCAGGAACGACGGCGACACCCGGCAAACGATGGCACCGGGCTCCGCACGCGGGTGGCCGTCATAGAACATGTCGCGCACCACGTCCTCGCCGGTGCCGACCAGTGACAACGCACGCGTGGTCGGCACGCCCAGGTGGTGCATCGCCTCGCTGCACAGGAATTCGCGGATCGACGAACGCAGCACGGCCCGCCCGTCGGCGCCACGCGAATAGGGCGTGGGGCCTGCCCCCTTCAGCTGCAGTTCCCAGTGGCGCCCGTCCGGTGCAACCAGTTCGCCCAGCGAAATCGCGCGGCCATCGCCCAGCTGGCCGGCCCAGTGACCGAACTGGTGGCCACCGTAGTTGGCAGCCCACGGCTGCATGCCGGCGTACAGGGCATTGCCACCGAACACACGCGCAAAGCCTTCCCTCTGGACTTCGGCGGCGGGCAGGCCGAGCATCGCGGCCACGTCAGCCGACCAGGCCAACAGCGTGGGCGCCGCCACCGGCGTCGGCATCACCGGCGACCACGCCGCGCCCAGCACCTCGCGGCGGCGTGGGCCGGATTCGGCGTCGCCCGGCAGGGTGCGCAGCAGGCGGTTGTCGAAACGAAGGCTGTCGGTATCCATGGCGTTGAAGATGGGGGCGACGGCCGCCCGCCTCAATTCCCGCTGAGCGCCTGCAGGTGGCCGCCGTGGGCCTCGGCCCGCTGGTAGGCCGGGCGCTCACCGATGCGCTTGAGGAAGCCGCGCAGCCCCGGCTTGTCGTCGAGGCCACCGCCTCGCGCGGCAGCGGCCTGGATCGGGAAGCTCATCTGGATGTCGGCCGCACTGAAGCGCTCGCCCGCGAACCAGGGGCTTTCGGCGAGGCGGCGCTCCATCCAGTCCAGGTGCAGGCGCCGCTGCGGACCCATGAAGCCGCGCTCGGCCTTGTCGGCGATGCTGCGCGCGATCGGGCGGGCGAAGAACGGCATCGGCGCGTTGCGGATGCGCCCCATCACCAGGGTCAGCAACAGCGGTGGCATTGCCGAGCCTTCGGCGTAGTGCAGCCAGTAGCGATAGGCCAAGCGCTCGGCCCCGTCGGCCGGCATCGGCGATGGCGACAGCTGGCGCTGGGTGTCGTAACGGTCCGCAAGGTAGTCCAGGATCGCGCCAGACTCGGCCAGCACCAGGTCGCCATCCTGCAGGACCGGCGACTTGCCGAGCGGATGCACCCTGCGCAGCTCCGGCGGTGCCAGCAGTGTCTTCGGATCGCGTGGATAGCGGCGCAGCTCGTAGTCCAGCCCCAGCTCCTCCAGCATCCACAGCACGCGCAGTGAGCGGGAGTTTTCAAGATGGTGGACGATGCGCATGGGGATGATCCTTGGGAAGGGCCACATCGTACCGCGCGCAGTGCATGCCCTTTGTAGAGTCGAGCCATGCTCGACTGGCGTTGAGAACACTCAGGCGCGGCTCGACGCCGCAAGGACAGCGGGCAATAAAAAACGCCGGAAGCTTTCGCTTCCGGCGTTCTGGCTACCCAACGGTAGCAGACGGATTAGACCGCCTGCACCTGGTCAGCCTGCATGCCCTTCTGACCCTGGACGGCGATGAAGGTAACCTTCTGGCCTTCCTGCAGGGTCTTGAAGCCGGTGCCCTGGATCGCGCGGAAGTGCACGAACAGGTCCGGGCCGCTTTCCGGGGTGATGAAGCCGAAGCCCTTGGCGTCGTTGAACCACTTGACGGTACCGGTCTGACGTTCAGACATTTTTACTAACTCCTGAAACACATGTTGAAAAAAATCGCAGCCACCGGGTATCGGGGCCGAGACTGAGTTGCAGGCGTTGGTAAAGCGGATCGATGAGCGGATCGTGAGATCAACTGCACCAGGCCACGATTCACGGTGACCCTAGCAAACACAGTGGGTCGCACGATACGCGTGTTTTCTGCAAAAAGCGATAGCCCCGGCGTTCATCGGAACACCTCGCCCGCTAGGCGTGGCAAGGGCTGGCAGCCTTTCGCGGCTAACCCCGAGTCCCCATTCAGGTTTTTCCTACCCTACACTGGGTAAATGACTGAAGCTGAAATGCCCGCTGAACACGCGTCTTCCCGCATCTGGGTGGACGCAGACGCCTGCCCCACCGTCATTCGCGACATCCTGTTCCGGGCCGCCGAACGGGTCGGGATCGAACTGACCCTGGTCGCCAACCAGTGGATCCGCACCCCGCCGTCGCGCTGGCTGCGCTCGATCCAGGTATCGCAGGGGCTGGATGTGGCCGACAGCGCCATCGTCGAGCGGGTCGGCGCCGGTGACCTGGTGGTCACCCAGGACATCCCGCTGGCCGCACTGGTGCTGGAAAAGAAGGCCGTGGCGCTCAACCCGCGCGGCCAGCTCTACACGCCGAACAACATGGCCGAGCGGCTCTCGATGCGCAATTTCATGGAGGAACTGCGCGGCGCCGGGGTACAGACCGGCGGACCGCCGCCGCTGGGGCCGCGTGACCGGCAGCTGTTCGCCGCCGAACTGGACCGCTGGCTGGCGCGTCGCCCCGGTCGCTGAGCGCCTGGCCGCCCTCGGGCGGCAAGCGCAGGCGGCGCCCGCTGCTGAAGACCCGCCGCGCCCCGTCCAACGGGTCATCGAAGGCCAGGCCCTGCGCCAGCAGTTGCAGCGGCGCCTCGGCCGCGTCCGCAGCGCGTTGACGAAGCTGCGGGTACAGGTCGTCGCCCACGATCGGGGCGCCCAGCATCGCCATGTGCACGCGCAACTGATGCTTGCGGCCGGTTTCCGGCAGCAGGCGGTACCGCCAGATCGGGCCGTCGGCCTCGATCAGCTCGATTCGGCTGCGCGCGTTGGGTTCGCCGGGCCCTTCGGCCATGCGGAAGAAGGGCTCGCCCGGTACCAGCCGGCTGTCGCGCTGCAACGGAAACGCGACCCCTGGCAGCGCCGGCGCCAGGGCCTCATAGGCCTTTTCGATGCGTCGCTCGCGGAACAGCCGCTGGTAGGCATCGCGCGACGCCCGCTGGGTCGAGAACAGCACCAGCCCGGCCGTCAGCCGATCCAGCCGATGCAGCGGCACCAGATCGGTGTTGCCGGTGCGGGCCACCAGTCGCGCCAGCAGGGTCTCGCGCACATGCGCGCCGGCCGGCGTCACCGGCAGGAAGTGCGGCTTGTCGGCCACCAGCAGGTGCGCGTCCAGATGCACGATGGTCTCGGCGAAGGGAATCGACGGCTCGTCGGCCACCTCGCGGAAGTACTGGATCTCAAGGCCTACCTTCCACGGCGTATCCGGCGCAAGCACCCTGCCCTGCGCGTCCAGCACGCGGCCGCGCGCGAAGCGATCCTGCCATTGCGCGCGCGCGATGCGCGGGAAACGCGCGCACAGGCCCTCCAGCAGGGTGGCCCAGGGGCCAGGCGGCAGCTGCAACCGGCTGGGCAAGCACATGGCATCCACTCCGGCCACGGGGAAAGAGCACCAGAGTGCCACCGTTGACGGCCTGCAGACAGCCCAGCCACGGACACCCCTGCGGCAAACCTCTATCATTGTCGTCTTTAGTCCACGGATCACCCATGGCTCTTACCGCCACCATCCGCAAGGCCGAACTGCAGATCAGCGACATGGATCGCGGCTATTACGCGACCCACAACCTGACCCTGGCCCAGCATCCGTCCGAAACCGACGAGCGCCTGATGGTGCGCCTGCTCGCCTTCGCGCTGAACGCCGGCGACCGCCTGGAATTCGGTCGCGGCCTGAGCACCGACGATGAGCCGGATCTGTGGGAACACGACTACACCGGCGACATCCTGCAGTGGATCGACCTGGGCCATCCGGACGAATCGCGCATCCGCAAGGCCAGCAACCGCAGCCGCCAGGTGCAGGTGGTCAACTACGGCGGCAATGCTTCGGAGATCTGGTGGAACAAGCAGGGCAAGGGCCTGGCACGTTTCGACAATCTCTCGGTGGTCGATCTGGACGGTGACTTCGTCGAGCGCTGGGGCCAGCAGATCCAGCGCGCCATGCGCTGGAGCGTGCTGATCCAGGACGGCGAGGTGCAGCTGCTGAACGATCAGAACCAGTTCGACGTGATCCCCAACTGGCGCAAGCGCGCCCAGGCATGAGTACGATCCGTTGCGACGTGGTGGTCATCGGTGCCGGCGCCGCCGGGCTGATGACCGCGATCACCGCCGGCCAGCGCGGCCGCCAGGTGCAGGTGATCGACCATGCCAACAAGGTCGGCAAGAAGATCCTGATGTCCGGCGGTGGTCGCTGCAACTTCACCAACACCGGCACCACGCCGGCCAATTTCCTGTCGGCCAACCCGCACTTCTGCAAGTCGGCGCTGGCACGCTACACGCCCTGGCACTTCATCGAGCTGGTGCACAAGCACGGCATTGCCTATCACGAAAAGGAACTGGGGCAGCTGTTCTGCGATGTCTCGTCCAAGCAGATCGTGAAGATGCTGGTCGACGAATGCCAGGCGGCCGGCGTACAGATCCGGACCGACTGCAGCGTGCAGCGCATCGAGCACGGCAGCGATGGTTTCCGCGTGCACACCACGCAGGGCCTGTTCCACTGCGCCTCGCTGGTGGTTGCCACCGGCGGCCTGTCGATTCCCAGCATGGGCGCTACCGGCTTTGGCTATGAGGTGGCCCGCCAGTTCGGCCACCAGGTGCTGCCGACCCGCGCCGGGCTGGTCCCGCTGACGCTGAGCGGCAAGCACCAGGAGCGGCTGGCCGACCTCAGCGGCGTCGCACTGCCGGTCGAGGCGCGCTGCAACGGAAAGAGTTTCCAGAACTTCATGCTGCTGACCCACCGCGGCGTGAGCGGCCCGGCCATCCTGCAGATTTCGTCGTTCTGGCAGCCCGGCGATGCGCTGGAGCTGGACCTGTTGCCGGGCCAGGATGCGGGCGAGTGGCTGCGCCAGATGAAGCGCGAGCGGCCCGCCGCCGAGCTGCGCACCGTGCTGGGCGACGTGATGCCCAAGCGGCTGGCGCAGCGCCTGTGCGAGCACTGGCTGCCGGACCGCCCGGTGCGTCAGCTGGACGAGCCGGTGCTGCGCCAGGCTGCGCAGCTGCTGGGCGCGTTCCCGCTGGTGGCCAGCGGCACCGAAGGCTACCGCACTGCCGAAGTCACCCTGGGCGGCGTGGACACGGCCGAAGTGTCATCCTCGACCCTGGAGTCCAAGCGCGTGCCCGGCCTGCACTTCGTCGGCGAGGTGCTGGACGTGACCGGCTGGCTGGGCGGCTACAACTTCCAGTGGGCCTGGGCCAGCGGCCACGCTGCCGGCAGCGTGGTGTGAACCACATCGCCGTTCGATGCGTGCCGGGGGCGCGCGCATGGACGGTTCGCCGCGCATGGTGTATCTAGATTTGCAGATTGGGGAGCAGTGCATGCAGAACGCGAACGACATCACCATCCGCCTGCTGATTGTCGATGACAGCGGCGAAAACGCCGAAGCCATCGTCAGCACCCTGCGCAACAGCGGCATCGCGGTACGCCCGTGGCGCCCGCAGGATGCGGCAGAGCTGGCCCAGGTGCTGGCCAGCCAGGCCATCGACCTGGTGCTGGCCTCGCCGTCCCAGGGCATCCCGCTGCAGCTGGCCGCCCAGCACATCGCCGCCAGCGGCAAGGACATTCCACTGGTGCTGCTGGCCGAGCGCATCGACGAGGACGAGCTGGTGCAGGCCAGCAGCCACGGCATCCGCGCCCTGGCCCTGCGCCAGCGCCCCGAGCACCTGCTCGCCGTGGTCCGCGACCAATGGGTCGATCTGCAGGCGCGTCGCGGCCTGCGCCGGATCGAGGCGCAGATGCGCGAGACCGAGCGCCGCTGCGACGCACTGATCGCCTCCTCGCGCGACCCGATCGCCTACGTGCATGAAGGCATGCACATCCGTGCCAACGACGCTTACCTGGAGATGTTCGGTTACGAGCACTTCGACGACATCGAGGGCATCTCGCTGCTGGACATGGTCGCGGCCCAGCACGTGGAGGGCTTCAAGCAGCTGCTGAAGGGCCTCAGCCGTGGCGAGGCGCCGCCGCCGCAGTACCAGCTCGACGCGCGCCACCAGGATGGCAGTGCGTTCCCGGCGACGATGGAATTTGCCGCGGCCACCTACGAGGGCGAGTCCTGCCTGCAGGTGGTGCTCCGCCGCCGCATGGAGTTCGACCCCGAGCTGGCGCGCGAGGTCGAGGACCTGCGCCAGCGCGACCAGGTCACCGGCCTGCTCAATCGCCCGACCTTCATGCTGCAGCTGGAAAGCGCAGTGGCCCAGGCCGGGCGCAGCGAAGGCCAGTTCGGCCTGCTGCTGATCGAGCCGGACCACTACGCACGCCTGCTGCCGGACATCGGCCTGGCCTCGGCCGACACTCTGATCGGCGCCCTTGCCGGGCTGCTGGCCGACGTGGTCGGCGAGGACGCGCAGCTGGCCCGCTTCGGTGAACACAATTTTGCCGTGCTGCAGGCCGGGCCCTACGCGCAGACCGTGGCGCTGGCCGAGCGCATCCGCGAGGCCTACGCCGCGCATGTCTTCAGCATCGGCGCACGTTCGGCCACGGTAACGGTCAGCATCGGTGGCGTGCAGGTCGGCGAGAAGATCGCCAGCATCGGCCAGGTGCTGGCGCGCGCCAGCGAATGCACGCAGGCCGCCGCCGAGCTGGGCAATACCTGCCGCATCTTCGATCCGGCCGCTGCCGACCGGGTCGAGGAAGAGCGCGTGCTGCGCTGGGTCGCCCGCATCCGCGAGGCACTGGCCGGCGACGGCTTCCAGCTGCACTACCAGCCGGTGCTGAATCTGCAGGGCGAGCCGCTGGAGCTGTACGAGGCCTACCTGCGCCTGGAAAACAACGGCGAGCTGCTGAGCCCGACCGCGTTCCTGGGCATCGCCGAGGAACACGGGCTGCTGGCCGACATCAACCGCTGGGTGGTCTCGCAGGCGATCGCAGTGCTGGGTGAGCGCGCACGCGCGGGTCATGCGACCCAGGTGCTGGTGAAGGTCACGCCGGAATCGTTCGATGACCCGCAGATGATCGCCACCCTGCGCCGCGAGCTGCAGGCGCAGGGCGTGCCGGGCGAACGGCTGTGGCTGCATGCGCCGGAAGCCAAAGTATTCACCCACCTGCGCAGTGCGCAGCAGTTCCTCGCTGAAGTGGCGCCACTGGGCTGCCGCATCGGCCTGGAGCAGTTCGGTTCGGGCCTGGACTCGTTCCAGCTGCTGGCCCACTTCCAGCCGCAGTTCCTCAAGCTGGACCGCGGCTTCACCAGCGATCTGGCCGCCACCCGCGAGAACATCGACCGCGTCAGCCAGATCACCGCGCGCGCACAGGAAGCGGGCATCCGCACCATTGCCGAGTTCGTCAGCGATGCCAACTCGATGACCCTGTTGTTCAGTGCCGGCGTGGATTACGTGCAGGGCGACTTCGTCGGCCCGGCACTGCCGGAGATGGGCTTCGAGTTCGGGTGACCGAGGTAGCGCCGGCCGCTGGCCGGCAGCCTTTGGTACCCAGGGTTGCCGGCCAGCGGCCGGCACTACCCAAAGAAAAGGCCGGCGTTCGCCGGCCTTTTCGCTGATCAGGTCATGTCGACCAGGTTGTCGATCTTCACGTCCGGATCGACGTCGGCCTCGTAGTCGACGCCGTCCACGCCAAAGCCGAACAGGCGCAGGAAGTCGGCCTTGTAGCCGGCCAGGTCGCTGATCTCGTACAGGTTCTCGTTGGTCACCTGCGGCCACAGCGCAACCACCTTGCCCTGCACGTCCGCGGCCATTTCCTTGTAATCGGCGCGCAGGCGGCCCTCGTCATCGACCAGCGCAACGGTGTGGCCGTCGCCATCGACCAGGTCGTGGCGCAGGCGTTCGACCGCCGTGCCATCGGCCTTGCCGCCGTAAAGGATGTCGTACAGCACGTCGAGCTGCTCGATGCAGCCTTCGTGGGTGCCCTTCTCCTTCATCACCTTGAACAGCAGCGACAGGTACAGCGGCATCGTCGGAATCGCCGAGCTGGCCTGGGTCACCACGGCCTTCAGGACCGACACGCGCGCATCGCCACCGATTTTCGCCAGCTTCTCGCGCAGGCCCAGCACCTTCGTATCCAGGTCCTTCTTGGCGGCGCCGATCGAGCCGTTCCAGTAGATCGCCTGGGTGATCTCTTCGCCCACGTAGGTGAAGGCCGTGGTGGTGCAGCCATTGGCCAGCACGCCCGCATCGGCGAGTGCGTCGATCCACATCTGCCAGTCCTCGCCGCCCATCACTGCGACGGTGCCGGCGATTTCTTCCGGAGTCGCCGGCTGCAGGGTGGTTTCGGTGATCACTTCCTTGTCGGTATCCAGGCCACGCAGGGTGATCGGTTCGCCGATCGGCTTCAGCGTGGAACTGATGATCTCGCCGGTCTTGGGGTGCTTGCGGCGAGGTGCGGCCAGGCTGTAAACGACCTGGTCGACCTGGCCCAGGTCGGCCTTGATCATCTCGATGGCCTTGGCCTTGACCTCATCGGAGAAGGCGTCGCCGTTGATGCTCTTGGCGTACAGGCCGGCTTCGTCAGCGTACTTGTGGAACGCGGCCGAGTTGTACCAGCCCGCAGTGCCCGGCTTGGTTTCGGTGCCCGGACGTTCGAAGAAGATACCCAGCGTGGCGGCGCCGCTGCCGAACGCGGCAGTGATCCGTGCGGCCAGGCCATAGCCGGTGGAGGCACCGATCACCAGCACCCGCTTCGGGCCGTTCTGGATCGGCGGACGCGCGCGGATGTAGTCGATCTGCTGCTTGACCGCGGCCTCGCAGCCGGTCGGGTGGGTGGTGACGCAGATGAAGCCGCGGACGCGCGGTTTGATGACCATGGATACCTCGGGTTGGCAGATGCGGCGCACGGGGCGCTCAGCAGGAATACGGGCGCGCCTGCGCGCGCGAACCGCAGGATCGTAGTGCGCGGGGGACGATTGCACAACCGACGCTGGCGTAGGGTGGGGTTTGCTTTGCAGCGCTGCAAGCCCCGCACACAAAAAACCCCGCGTGCGCGGGGTTCTCTGTGTGCCGCATGCAGCAGATGCTTACGGGCGACGGGCCAGGGCCTCGACGTCCTTCGCCTTCGGCAGCAGGTCCTGCTTGCTGACGCGCAGGAAGCCGATCGTCAGCATCGGCACCGCGACCAGGATCGAGGACAGCACCACGATCACCGCGCCGATCATGTGCGTCTCGGCCAGGCCTTCCATCGACGCACCGCCGTACAGGTACAGGGCAAGCGCCGACAGGAAGAACATCACCGCGGTGATCACCGTACGCGACAGCGTCTGGTTGATCGAACGGTTCAGCACCTCCATCGAGTCCACGCGCAGGCTGCGGAAGTTCTCGCGGACGCGGTCGAACACCACGATGATGTCGTTGATCGCAAAGCCCATCACCGACAGCAGGCCGGCCAGCACGGTCAGGTCGAACTCACGGCCCAGCAGGGACACGTAGGCGACCGTCACGATCAGGTCGAACATCGCCACGATGCTGGCGGTGACCGCGAACTTCCATTCGAAGCGCACCGCGATGTAGATCAGGAAGCCGGCCAGCATGAAGATGGTGGCGTACAGGCCGTTCTTCGCCAGGTCCTTGCCGATCTGCGGGCCGACGAATGCGGTACTCATCACCGTGGCCTGGTTGTCGGCGCTGGACAGCACCTTCACCACGGCCGCGGCGGTGGCCTTGTCCTCGGCAGCGGCATCACCGGTGCCCGGCGCATGTTCGCCATGCGGCGCCAGGCGGATCAGCAGGTCGGTGTTGCCACCGACGCTCTGCACCTGGGCACCGTCGAAGCCGTTCTGCTCCAGCTTGGCGCGGACCTGCTCGACGTCCACGGCCTTCTCGAAACGCGTTTCGATCAGGGTGCCGCCGGTGAAGTCCAGTGCGTAGTTGAAGCCCTTGATGCCGATGATGGCGACCGAGGCCAGGAACACCACGATGGTGACTGCCATGGCGACATGGCGCCAGCGCATGAAGTCGATCTTGGTGTCGTTCGGGAGGATGTGCAGCGGAAACAGTTTCATTGTGCGTGTCGTCCCGTCAGATGGCCACGTTCTGGAGCTTCTTGCGACGGCCGTAGATCAGCGTCGCCAGCGCACGCGACACGGTGATCGCAGTGAACATGGAGGCGAAAATACCGATGATCATGGTCAGCGCGAAGCCCTTCAGCGGACCGGTACCGAATGCGAACAGCGCCACACCGACGATCAGGCCGGTCAGGTTGGCGTCGAGGATGGTGCCCGAGGCACGCTCGTAACCGGTCACGATCGCGGTCTTGCCCGGCACGCCGGCGCGCAGTTCTTCACGGATACGCTCGTTGATCAGCACGTTGGCGTCCACCGACAGGCCCACCGACAACGCCAGGCCGGCGAAGCCCGGCAGGGTCATGGTCGCGCCGAACAGCGACATCACCGCCACCACGATCAGCAGGTTGAACAGCATCGCCGCCGAGGTGATCACACCGAACATGCGGTAGTAGATGCTGAAGAACACCAGGGTGAACAGGAACGCGAACACCACCGCGCGCATGCCGTTCTTGACGTTCTCGGCGCCCAGGCTCGGGCCGACCACGCGCTCTTCGACGAAGTCCATCGGCGCGGCCAGCGAGCCGGACTTCAGCAGCTTGGCCAGGTCCTCGGCTTCCTTCTTCTGCAGGCCGGTGGTCTGGAAGTTCTTGCCGAACACGCCGTTGATGTTGGCCACCGAGATCACCTCCTCGTTGACCTTGAAGCCACGCACTTCCTGGCCGTCGACGACGGTCACGGTCGGCACGCGTTCGGTATAGACCACCGCCATCGGCTTGTTCACGTTGGCGCTGGTGAAGTCGAACATGCGCTGGCCACCGACATTGTTCAGCGTCACGCTGACGGCCGGGGAGCCACTGTTCGAATCGGTCACCGCCTGCGCGCCGACCATCTGGTCACCGGTGACGATCACGCGCTTGTTCAGCAGGATCGGGCCGCGGCCGTCACGCTGCTGGTAGACCTTCGCTTCCGGCGGGATGCGGCCGGAATTGATGGCGTCCTGCGCATTGCCCTCGACCACCGCGCGGTACTCCAGGGTGGCGGTGGCGCCGATCATGCGCTTGGCTTCGGCGGTGTCCTGCACGCCCGGCAGCTGCACGACCACACGGTCGGCACCCTGGCGCTGGATGATCGGCTCGGCCACGCCGAGCTGGTTCACGCGGTTGCGCAGGGTGTTGATGTTCTGCTCGATGGCGCCGTTGGCGATCTGCGTGATCTCGGTCTCCGGCACGGTGACCGTGATGCGGTTGCCGCTGACGTCATAGCCGAGCGTCGGCTGTGCCTTGACCAGGGCGGCACGGGCACGCTGCGCGGCGTCGTCACCGGCGGACGGGCTCAGGTTGGCCACGATGCTGTTGTCCGCACGGCGCTCCACCGACTGGTAGGCGATGCGGGCGTCACGCAGGGTGCTGCGCACGTCTTCGGTGTAGGCATCCAGGCGCTTGTCGAGGGCGGCCTTCTGGTCGACCTGCAGCACGAAGTGCACGCCACCCTGAAGGTCCAGGCCGAGCACCATCGGGCGACCGCCCAGCCGGGCCAGCCAGTCCGGCACGGTCGAGGCCAGGTTCAGGGCCACCGTGTACTTCTCGCCGACGGTGTCGCGCAGGGCATCGCTGGCCGCGGACTGCGACTTCAGGTCCGGCAGGCGGACGATCAGGCTTTCCCCTTCCTTTTCGGCACCGATGGCAGTGACCCCGGCCTTCTTCAGGTCGGCCAGCACACGGTCGCGCAGCGCATCGTCGATCTGCCCGCCACGGTTGGCGGTGATCTGGATGGCCGGGTCCTTCTGGTAGATGTTGGGCAGCGCGTACAGCGCACTGAGCGCCAGTACGATCAGGATGACGACGTACTTCCAGCGTGGAAATTCGAGCATTGCTTGGGTCCCGCGCGGCGCCATCCCCGGCGCCGCGGTTGTGCTTCGGAAAGGGAGTGGCTTACTTGGCCGAATCCAGGGTGCCGGTCGGCAGCACGCTGCCGACAGCGCCCTTCTGCACGCGGATGCGCACGTTGTCGGCCACTTCGACGGTGATGAAGTGGTCGCCGATGTCGGTGACCTTGCCGGCGATGCCGCCGTTGGTCAGCACTTCGTCGCCGCGCTTGATCTTTTCCAGCATCGCCTTGTGCTCCTTCTGCCGCTTCATCTGCGGGCGGATCATCAGGAAGTACATGATGGCGATCAGGATGATCGGGAACAGCAGCGTGGTCAGGCCCATGCCCTGCGGTTGGCCGCCGGCGGCCTGGGCGTGGGCGGCGGGAATCAGGAAAGCAAGCAGGTTCATCGTTGGTCCTTTGGTTGGGCGGCGCCCCGGCACCATCAGGTGCCACGGTCGCGACCGCGGATCTGGGTCAGCCTTGAAGTATGCCACGGCCCCGGGCGTTCGTCCTTGGGCCGTTTGGCAGGGGGCGTCCGGGTTACAGCGGCGGGGCCACTGCCCCGCGTGCCGCGTAGAAGGACTCGCGGAAGGCCAGGAAGGTTCCCGCCTCGATCGCGGCCCGGATGTCGGCCATGAGCTTTTCGTAATAGAACAGGTTGTGCAGGGTGCCCAGCATCGGCGCCAGCATCTCGTTGCAACGGTCCAGGTGGCGCAGGTAGGACCGGGTGTAGCCGCCGGTGCAGGCCACGCAGCCGCAGCCCGGCTCGATCGGGTCCATGTCGCGCGCGTACTGCGAGTTGCGGATGCGGACGGTGCCGAACGAGGTGAAATAGTGGCCGTTGCGGGCGTTGCGGGTCGGCATCACGCAGTCGAACATGTCCACGCCGCGGGCCACGCCTTCCACCAGGTCCTCCGGCCGGCCCACGCCCATCAGGTAGCGCGGGCGGTCGCCCGGCAGCTCCGGGTCCAGGTGGTCGAGCATGGCGTTGCGCTCGTGCTCCGGCTCGCCCACGGCCAGGCCGCCGATGGCGTAGCCGTCGAAGCCGATCGCCTGCAGGGCATCGGCCGAGCGGCTGCGCAGGTCGGTGTGCACGCCGCCCTGGACGATGCCGAACAGGGCTGCGTCGTTGCCCAGCTCGTCATGCGCGTTGCGGCTGCGCTGGGCCCAGCGCAGGCTCAGCTCCATCGAGCGGCGGGCGACGTCCTCGGTGGCCGGGTACGGGGTGCACTCGTCGAAGATCATCACGATGTCCGAATCGAGCACCTTCTGGATCTTCATGCTCTCTTCCGGCCCCAGGAACACGCGGGCGCCGTCGGTCGGCGAGGCGAAGGTCACGCCCTGCTCGGTGATCTTGCGGCAGTGGGCCAGCGAGAACACCTGGAAGCCGCCGGAATCGGTCAGGATCGGGCCATCCCAGCGGCAGAAGCCGTGCAGCCCGCCGTGGTCGGCGATGATGTCCAGGCCCGGGCGCAGGTACAGGTGGAAGGTGTTGCCGAGGATGATCTCGGCGCCCAGCGCGCGCACCTGGTCCGGCAGGATGCCCTTGACCGAGCCATAGGTCCCCACCGGCATGAACGCCGGCGTTTCCACCGTGCCACGCGGGAAGGTCAGGCGGCCACGGCGGGCACGGCCGTCGCGGGTCTTGAGCTGGAACTGCAGTCGGGACATGGAGCGGTCGTTCAGGCAAATAGTCGCCCATTGTCTCCCAAAACCGGGGCGGCCGCCCATTCAGGCCTGAACGGACCGGCTGTGGAGCCACGCCGTGCGTGGCTCTCCTCCCGGGTTCCGGCAGGTACGCACCCACCGTGCGCACCCACCACAGGCAGATGCCGCAGGCACCCTACCCCGCCTGCGGGAACAGCAGCATCGCGTCGCCGTAGCTGAAGAAGCGGTAGCGCTGCTCGATCGCGTGCCGGTAAGCCTCGAACACGCGCTCCTTGCCGGCGAACGCGGAAATCATCATCAGCAGCGTGCTTTCCGGCAGGTGGAAGTTGGTCACCATCGCGTCGACGCTGCGGATGCGGTAACCCGGGGTGATGAAGATCTGCGTTTCACCCGCGAACGGCAGCAGCTCGCCATCGCGCATCGCGCTTTCCAGCGCGCGCACCACGGTGGTGCCGACGCCGATCACGCGGCCGCCGGCGGCGCGCGTGCGCCGCACCTGCTGGACCAGTTCGGCGCCGACGTTCAGCCACTCGCGGTGCATCACGTGGTCTTTCAGGTCATCAGCGCGCACCGGCTGGAAGGTGCCCGCGCCGACGTGCAGGGTGACGTGGCCGAACTCCACGCCCTTGTCCTTCAGTGCGGCCAACAGCGGTTCATCGAAGTGCAGGCCGGCGGTCGGTGCCGCCACAGCGCCGACTTCGCGCGCGAACACGGTCTGGTAGCGCTCGCGGTCGTCCACGCCCGGCTCGCGCTGGATGTACGGCGGCAGCGGCAGCCGGCCGGCGTGCAGCAGCCACTGCTCCAGGGATTCGGGCACATGGAACTGCAGCACATAGAACTCGCCGTCGCGGCCCAGTACTTCGGCTTCGCCACCGGCATCGAGCGCGATGCGGCTGCCGGCCTTGGGCGACTTGCTGGCACCGACCTGTGCACGCGCCTGCTGGCCGCCGAGCAGGCGTTCGATCAGGATTTCCACGCGGCCACCGCTGGCCTTCTGCCCGAACAGGCGCGCCGGGATCACCCGGGTGTCGTTGAACACCAGCAGGTCGCCCGGCTGCAGCAGCGACGGCAGGTCACGCACCTGCAGATCGGTGAAGGCCGCAGGGGCCGGCGGCACCAGCAGCAGGCGGCTGGCGGAACGTTCGGCCAGGGGAGCCTGCGCGATCAGCTCGGCCGGCAGGTCGTAGTGGAAATCGGACTTCTTCAAGGCAGTGGGCGGCAACAGGTCGACAATGGCGCGCATTGTACGTGCAGCGTCCGCGAGCCGGCGTGCTTCACGGCGAACGTCGCGCAAAATGCTGCTATGCAGCAGGTTTCTGCGGGGTTATCGCGCAAAAAAACAAGTGCTAGCATCGAGTTGGAAGTCCGCTGCACGAGCCTGCCCCCAAGCGCGCGTGATGACGCGCGTTTTGCTTTTGAAGACCCGTGCGACCCATCGTTTCAGGAGATCTGCAATGAGCTTCATCGAACGCCTCGCCCCCCTGCGCGACCAGCCCGGCACCCGCCTTACCACCGGCCTGGACGACGCGACCCTGACTGCCTTGTCCGCCCGCCACCCGCAGCTGGTCGCCGCAGTGGACGCCGCCGCCGAGGAATTCGCACGCGTGCAGGCCGACCTGGGGCCGCTGCTGGCACAGGACGAACAGGCGCAGGTCGATGCGATGCAGGACGGCTTCGTCAACTTCTATGCCGACGATGCGGTGACCCCGTACGTGGCGCTGGCCGCGCGCGGCCCGTGGGTGGTCACCCTGAAGGGTGCCGTGCTTTACGACGCCGGCGGCTACGGCATGCTCGGCTTCGGGCATACCCCGGACGCCGTGCTGGAGGCGATGGCGCGCCCGCAGGTGATGGCCAACATCATGACCCCCAGCCTGTCGCAGCAGCGTTTCATCACCGCGCTGCGCTCCGAGATCGGCCACCGCCGAGGCGGCTGCCCGTTCGCCCGCTTCATGTGCCTGAACTCCGGTTCCGAAGCAGTTGGCCTGGCCGCGCGCATCGCCGACGTCAATGCCAAGCTGCAGACCGACCCGGGCGCCCGGCATGCCGGCGCGACGATCAAGCGCGTGGTGGTCAAGGGCAGCTTCCATGGCCGCACCGACCGCCCGGCGCTGTACTCCGATTCCAGCCGCAAGAGCTACATGCAGCACCTGGCCAGCTACCGCGGCGAGGACTCGGTGATCACCGTGGCGCCGTACGATGAGGCCGGCCTGCGCAAGGTGTTCGAGGACGCTGCACGCAACCAGTGGTTCATCGAGGCGGTGTTCCTGGAGCCGGTGATGGGCGAAGGCGACCCGGGCCGTTCGGTGCCGCCGGCGTTCTATGCCGTGGCCCGCGAACTGACCCGTGCGCATGGCAGCCTGCTGCTGCTGGACTCGATCCAGGCCGGCCTGCGTGCGCATGGCGTGCTCTCGGTGGTCGATTACCCAGGCTTCGAAGGCCTGGACCCGCCGGACATGGAGACCTACTCCAAGGCGCTCAACGCCGCGCAGTACCCGCTGTCGGTACTGGCGGTGACCGAACATGCCGCGCAGCTCTACCGCAAGGGCATCTATGGCAACACCATGACCAGCAACCCGCGTGCGCTGGACGTGGCCTGCGCCACCCTGGCGCAGCTGACCCCGCAGGTGCGCGCCAACATCGCCGAACGTGGCGCCGAGGCCGTGCGCAAGCTGGAGCAGCTGAAGGCCGAACTGGGCGGGCTGATCACCAAGGTGCAGGGCACCGGCCTGCTGTTCTCCTGCGAGCTGGCGCCGCAGTTCAAGTGCTACGGCGCCAACTCCACCGAGGAATGGCTGCGCCAGCACGGCATCAACGTGATCCACGGTGGCGAGAATTCGCTGCGCTTCACCCCGCACTTCGGCATGGACAGCGAGGAGCTGGACCTGCTGGTGGGCATGGTCGGCCGCGCCCTGCGTGAAGGCCCGCGCCGCGAGCAGGCCGCTGCCGCGTAAGCGCCCACTTGCGTGGAGCCGAAGGCAGCGGCAGGAGCCGCTGCCAACGTCGCTGGCGACGGCCCGAAGGGTGCCGGTCAGGACGACCGGCATAGCCATGCTCGACTCAGCCTTTGCCGCGATCTGAACGAAGCGCAGCCGAGCATGGCTCGGCTCTACAGAAGGGCCCATAATCCAAGGACACCCCGTCCCTGGCCGCTCTGCGGTCGGCGACGGGGCGTTTTCGTTTCCGCACCAAGAGACAAGAACCCCCATGAAGTCGATCTGCGTCTACTGTGGTTCCAACGCTGGCAGCAAGCCGGCCTACACCGAACGCGCCATTGCCCTGGGCGATCGCATTGCCCGCGACGGCATGCGCCTGGTGTATGGCGGGGGCAACGTCGGCCTGATGGGCACCGTGGCCAATGCCGTGCTCGCCGCCGGCGGCGAGGTGACCGGCGTCATTCCGCGCCAGCTGGCCGATTGGGAAGTGGCCCATCGCGGCCTGACCGAACTGGAGATTGTCGGTTCGATGCATGAGCGCAAGTCGCGCATGTTCGATCTTGCCGACGGTTTCGTCGCCCTGCCCGGCGGCTTCGGCACCATGGAAGAAATCTTCGAGATGCTGACCTGGCGGCAGCTGGGCATCGGCAACAAGCCATGCGCATTCCTCGATGTGGAGGGCTTCTACGCCCCGCTGATCGGCATGATCGATCGCATGGTGGAAGAGCGCTTCCTGCATCCGGACCAGCGCCAGGACCTGTGGTACGGCTCGGACATCGAGGACATGCTGGCGTGGATGCAGAACTACCAGCCGGCCCAGGCCTCGAAGTGGATCGACGAGAAGCGTCGCTCCGCCCTGCGTTGAAGCAACGCCGCGCGGCGGCTCAGGCCACCGCGCGCGCCTTCGGTGCCGGGCGGCCCAACAGGTAGCCCTGGCCATAGTCGCAGCCGAGCTCGCGCAGCGTCTGCCGCTGCGCCTCGGTTTCGATGCCTTCGCCGATGGTTTCAATGCCCAGCGTGCGTGCCAGCGACAGCACGCCTTCGACCAGCGCACGCGTGCTCTGCACTTCCGGCCCATGCAGGCCGGCAATGAAACTCTGGTCGATCTTCAGCGTGCTGATCGGGAAACGGTGCAGGTAGGACAGCGCCGAGAAGCCGGTGCCGAAGTCGTCCAACTGCACCTGGATGCCGCGCTCGCGAAGGCCCTGCAGGATGCGCAGCGTGTGCGGACCATCGTCCAGCAGCGCCACCTCGGTGATCTCCAAGCGCAGGCGACGCGGATCGGCACCACATGCGTCGAGCAGGCCGAACAGGCGGCCGCTGAACTCGGCCGAGCGGAAGTGGCGGGGTGATACGTTCACCGAGACATAGCTCTGCCCGCCTTCGGCCAGGCCGGCGATGACCTGCTCATAGATGAGCCAGTCAACCTGTTCGATCAGGCCGCTTTCCTCGCCCAGCTCAAGGAATGCGCCCGGCAGCAGCAGGCCGCGGCGCTCATGCTGCCAGCGCAGCAGTGCCTCATGGCCCACCACTTCGCCATCGGACAGGCGCACGATCGGCTGATAGAACGGCACGAAATCGCGGTTGTTGATCGCACGGCGCAGGTCGGCTTCCAGGTCGAGGCTGCGCATGGCCTGCTCACGCATGTCCTCGTCGAAGATCGCGCAGCGGTCATGGCCCTGCGCCTTGGCCCGGTACATCGCCGCATCGGCGTCGCGCAGCAGTTCCTCGCCGGTGCGGTAACGCGGATTCCACAGCGCGATGCCCAGGCTGCCGGACGGGAACAGCTCGCGCCCGGCGATCCATATCGATTCCTGCAATGCCAGCAACAAGCGCTGGCCGAAATCCAGCGCCTGCGCCAACCCTTGCGGACAGTGCAGCAGCACCGCGAACTCGTCGCCCCCCAGCCGCGCGACCACGTCCTCCGGGCCGGCCATCGATACGATGCGCTTGGCCACTTCCACCAGCATGCGGTCGCCGGCAGCGTGGCCAATGCTGTCGTTGACCAGCTTGAAGCGGTCCAGGTCGAGGAACAGCACGGCGAACACCGGCCCTCCCTCACGCTTGGCCAGCGCCAGCGCATCCTGCAGGCGATCAAGCAGGTGCAGGCGGTTGGGCAGGCCGGTCAGCGCATCGTGCATGGCCTGATGGGTCAGGCGCTGCTCGGCCCGCAGGCGCTCGCCGATCTGCCCGAGCAGCTTTTCGTTGACCTCGGCCAGCTCGCGGGTACGTTCCTCCACGCGCTTTTCCAGCTCGGCATGCGCCGATCGCAGCCGCTGCTGGTCGCGCTGGCGCGCCAGGCCGGTTCCGATGTTCTGCGCGACGAAGGTCAGCAGGCGCTGGTCGTGCACGCTGAAGACGCTGTTCTCGCTGTAGCTCTGCACAACGATCGCGCCGACCACCTCGTCATCGCGCAGCAGCGGCACGCCCAGCCAGCAGTGCGAACGTGCACCGGACTCGCGCACCTCGCCGCTGGCCAGCAGCGCATCGATCTGCGCGCGCGAAGCCAGCAGGGGCCGCCGGTTGCGCACGACGTACTCGGTCAGGCCGCGGCTGAAGGACCGCGGTGCACGGCTGGCGTTGTGCTCATCCACCGAATAGACGAAGTCCAGGCCGTTGCCGGCTTCGTTCACCAGCGCGATGTAGAAGTTGCGCGCATCCAGCAGGCGCCCGACCACACCGTGTACCTGCCCGTAGAACTGGGCCAGGCTGTCGGCCGACATCGCCATCTCGGCGATGTTGTACAGCGCAGTCTGCAGCTGCTCGGCGCGACGGCGCTCGGCCACTTCCTCCTGCAGGCTGTGGTTGGCGCGCTGCAGCTCCAGCGTGCGCCGCTCCACCTGCTGTTCCAGCCGGACCTGCGCCTGGCGCCGATCCATCGCGGTCTGCACGTGCTGGGCAACAAAGCCCAGCAGTGCCCGCTCGGCCTCGCCATAGCGGGCCGCAAGCTCATAGCTCTGCACGACGATGGCGCCGCATACCCGGCCATCGCGCAGCATCGGCACGCCCAGCCAGTCCAGGCTCTCCGGGCCGCGCTGCGGATCGTGCTCCTGCTCGACCACGCGCGCCAGCAGCTCGCGCGAGGGGCCGCTGAGCGGCTTGCCGTGACGCAGCAGGGCCACGGTCAGGCTGCGCGGCATTTCGTCGGCAGCATGGCTCTGCGCAGGATCGGCGACGAAGTCGTCGACCTGGTCGGCGAAGTACAGGAAGCGGATCTGGTCGCGGACATCGTCGTATTCGACGATGTAGCAGTTTTCCGCGTACATCAGCGTGCCAAGCACGCCGTGCACGTGGCGCAGCATCTCCGACATTTCCAGGTCGGCGCCGGCCAGATCGGCAATCTGGAACAGCGCCTGCTGCAACCGTTCGGCCTCTTCCAGCGCCTTGATCTGCCCGGCCTGGCGGCCACGCTGCAGGGCCAGTTCAATGGCCTGCCGGGCCAGCCCCCACCAGGCCGCCGATGGCACGGCACCTTCCACCGACAACTGCAGGCGGGCGCCGTCATAGTCCCAGCCATGGCAGCCGTCACCGACGCCGGGCGAAGCGAACGCGCCGGCCGCCACGACCGCCGGCCAGCCCCCCTGGCCGCGCCCCAGCTGCGGGTCGTCCCAGCCAACGCGGACCACGGCCGAATCCGGCAGCAGCGCATGCAATGCGCGCACCAGCGCCGTGCTCAGCACGGCCTCGTGTGGTGGCTCTTCCGCCGGTTCAACGTGCGTGGACAAATGACAATCTCTTGGCGCCGTCTGTGCGTCGCCTCCCCTGAGCCGCCGAGCATAGCGCGCCACCCGGGGGGCAATGGAAGCCCGTAAACCCCGAATCGTGCGCCCGTACGTTTTTCATGCTGTCCGCAGCCGCTTCCACGCCATGAACCTCGCCCTGCCCGCCCCCGTCACCGGCTATGCGCCACCGCCCGCAGGCCTTACCCTGTACGCCGTGGAAGCCAGCGCACTGCCAACCGATGAAGCCTTGATGCTGGCCTGGGCCGGTGGTGACCTGCGCGCGTTCGAAAGCCTGTACGCCCGCCATCGCAAGCGCCTGTTCGGCTTCCTGCTGCGGCAGCTACGCGACACCGCGCTGGCCGAGGAGATCTTCCAGGACGTCTGGCAGCGGGTGATCAGCGCGCGCGCCGGCTGGCAGCCTGAAGCCGCATTCAGCACCTGGCTGTTCCGCATCGCCCACAACCGGCTGAACGACCATTGGCGCGCGGCGCGCCATCGCCCTGCCGCACCGGCCGACGCCGACCTGCGCCTGGCCGCGATCGAGGATGGACAGACGCCGGAAGCAGAGCTTTCCGAATTCGAACAACGTCGCCGCATCCAGCGGGCGATGGAGCAATTGCCGCCCGAGCAGCGCGAAGTGCTGCAGCTGCGGCTGGATCAGGAACTGAGCCTGGAGGAGATCGGCCAGATCACCGGCGTAGGCCGGGAAACCGTGAAATCGCGGCTGCGCTATGCGATGGACAAGCTGCGTGCGGGATTGAACGCATGAACCGAGACGAACCGCTGACGCCGGAAGAACGCGAGCTGGCGCGCCTGCTCGGCCGCCGCGCCGAACAGGGCCCACCGGCCGCGCTGGACGCGGCGATCCTGGCCGCCGCACGCGCTGCCGTGGACGCGCCGCCCGCCGATGCTGTTGCCTCGCCGGAGGCGCCACGCGCGCCGCGCCCGCGTCCGCGCTGGCCAGCCGTATTCGGCATCGCCGCCTCGATGGTCTTTGCCATCGGCATCGCCTGGCAGCTGCGCCCGGAGCCCCCGCCGGTTCCTGCGGCTGAAGCCGGGATCGCAGCACCCCGTGTGGCAGCCGATGACGCGGCCGCGACGCAGCGCGCGGACAGCCGTGCCGCCGATCAATCCACCGCTGCCGCTGTGGAACCCGCACCGGCGCAGGCAGCCCCGATGGCCGCGCCGACTGCTGCACCGGCACCCGCAACGCCGGCCGTCACGCACGCGCCAGAACCTGCACCGGCCCAGGCCGCCGACGCTCCAGCACCGCCCGCGCAACCAGCAGCGCGAGCCAAGGCGGCGGACGTCGCTGCCGATACCTCGTTTGCCGCGCTGCCTCACGCACCGGCTCCCGCGCCTGCGCCGGCAGCGGCACCGCCCGCACCTGCCGCACCGGCGGCTTACCTGGTGCCTGCGCCGGTGTTGGCCCCAGCGCCGGAGGGCGCGCTGAAAGCTCTCAGCGCCGAAGCGGCTGCGGCCAGCGCTGCCGATGCCGAACGGGCCCAGTCACTGGATCGGGTCGAGGTTACCTCGATGAAGCGGCCGGCCCCGAGCCGCTCCGCACCGGGCATCATGCGCCGCGGCAGCGACGCCGGACTCACTGCCGATGCCGTGCAGGCCGAAGTGGACGCCGATGCCAGGCTGCCCCGGCGGCAGTGGCTGCAGAAGATCCGCGCGCGCCGCGACGACGGCCAGCGCGACCTGGCCCGCGCCAGCCTGGAGCGCTATGTGCAGCAGTATCCGGAGGCCCGCCTGCCGCGCGACCTGCGTCCACTGCTGGACGACTGAAACGGGCGGGCACCTGCGGCAACCCCGTAGAATGGCGGGAATGCTCGATACCCTTGCCCAGCCGGTCAGCCACACGCTGGAAGTCAAACACAGCCGTTTCATTGCACACGCCGCGCCGATCGACGGTGCTGCGGCGGCACTGGCGTTCCTGCAGCAGGTGGCGGTCGCCGATGCGACCCACAACTGCTGGGCCTACCGCCACGGCCAGGACTACCGCTCCAGTGATGATGGTGAGCCCGCCGGTACGGCCGGGCGTCCGATCCTGGCCGCGATTGACGGCCAGGGCTTTGACCGGGTGATGGTGGTGGTGACGCGCTGGTTCGGCGGTATCAAGCTCGGCGCCGGCGGACTGGTGCGCGCCTACGGCGGCGCCGCTGCGGAGTGCCTGCGCATCGCGCCGCGCCTGCCGCTGGTGGCGATGGCCCGGCTGCAGCTGCTGGCCGGGTTCGAGGAGCTGGGGACCCTGCATGCCACCCTGCCCGCCTTCGGCGCCGAAAAGCGCGATGAACGGTTCGATGCCAATGGCGTGTGCCTGCGGATTGAATTGCCGGCAGATCAGGTCGACGCATTGAAAATCCGACTGCGCGACGCCACCCGTGACCGTATCCGCATACAGGACGACCACCAGGATGACTGACAAGGACGACGCCGCCGCCTCGCCCCCGCCGCTGCGCCGCCTTGGCAGCCTGCGGACGCTGTGGCCGTTCGTGCGCCGCCACAGTGGACTGTTCACTGCCTGGCTGCTGGCCCTGGCGGTGTCGTCGGCGGCCACGCTGAGCCTGCCCCCCGCCGTGAAGCAGATGATCGACCATGGCTTCAGCAGCGGGGGCCAGATCAACCGTGCCTTCGCCCTGCTGATGCTGGTGGCGGTCGTGCTGGCACTGGCAACGGCCGCGCGGTTCTACTTCGTATCGCTGCTGGGCGAAAAGGTCGTCGCCGACCTGCGCAGCCGCCTGTACGCACACCTGATCCAGCTCGGCGCAGGCTTCCATGACCGCAGCCGCAGCGGCGAGCTGGTCTCGCGCCTGACCGCCGACAGCGAGCTGCTGCGCAGCGTGGTCGGCTCGACCATGTCGGTGGCCCTGCGCAGCAGCGTGACCGTGGTCGGCAGCCTGGCGATGCTGTTCGTCACCAGCCCGCGGCTGGCCGCGTGGTCACTTCTCGGCATCCCGCTGGCGGTGCTGCCGATCATCATCGGCGCGCGCAAGCTGCGCGCGGTTGCGCGCAGCAGCCAGGACCGCATCGCCGATGCCAACAGCCTGGCCAGCGAGACGCTGGGCGCGGTCCGCACGGTGCAGGCGCACGCACGCGAGCCCTACGAGCGCGGCCGCTTCGACAAGGCGCTGGGCGATGCCATCGGTGCCGCGCGCCGCCGCATCGGTGCGCAGTCGCTGGTCACCGCCAGCGCCATCCTGCTGGTGTTTGGCGCCATCGTCGGCGTGCTGTGGCTGGGCGCGCACGATGTCATCGACGGGCGCCTCAGCGCCGGTACGCTGGGCCAGTTCGTGCTGTACGCGCTGATCGGCGGCGGCTCGGTCGGCGCCCTGGCTGAAGTGTGGAACGAGCTGCAGCGTGCGGCCGGTGGCATGGGCCGCATCGGCGAACTGCTGCAGGAAGACATCGAGATCCGTGCGCCGGCGCAGCCGCTTGCGCTGCCGCAACCGCTCCGGGGTGAAATCCGCTTCGACGAGGTGGTGTTCCACTATCCGCAGCGCCCGGACCAGGCCGCGCTGGACCACTTCAACCTGCATGTCCGCCCGGGTGAGACCGTGGCCCTGGTCGGCCCGTCGGGCGCCGGCAAGAGCACGGTGCTGTCGATGCTGCTGCGCTTCCACGACCCGGCCAGCGGCCGCATCTGCGTGGATGGCATCGACGTGCGCCAGGTCGACCCGGCCGAACTGCGCGCGCAGCTGGCGCTGGTGCCGCAGCAGCCGACGCTGTTCGCGGCCAGCGCACGCGACAACATCCGATACGGCCGCCTGCAGGCCAGCGACGCCGAGGTCGAGGCGGCCGCACGTGCGGCCGAGGCCGATGGTTTCCTGCGCGCATTGCCGCAGGGCTACGACAGTGAACTGGGTGAGCGCGGTGCCCGCCTGTCCGGCGGCCAGCAGCAACGCGTGGCAATTGCCCGCGCGCTGCTGAAGGATGCGCCGATCCTGTTGCTGGACGAGGCCACCAGTGCACTGGATGCGCAGAGCGAGCATGGCGTGCAACAGGCACTGGAGCGCCTGATGGCTGGCCGCACCACGCTGGTCATCGCCCATCGCCTGGCCACCGTGTTGAAGGCCGACCGCATCGTGGTGATGGACCAGGGCCGCATCGTGGCCGAAGGCACCCATTCGCAGCTGCTGGCCCAAGGCGGACTGTACGCTGAACTGGCACGCCTGCAGTTCATCGATTGATGACGGCCGGCTAACATCGGCCGGACCAAGCTGGCCTCGCATCAGCAGCATCCGCTGAAGGAGGTCCACGATGTCGTTCCGTCAGTTCCCTGCCGTCGACAGCAATGGCGAAAGCCACATCATCATCGAGTTCAAGCCCGAGGCGAATGGCAGCGGGCACCATTCCGAAGCCACGCCGCGCTATGAACTGGATGATGGCCGTCATCTGGTGCGAAATGGCCGCGAGTTCACCACCAGCGGTGGTGAGCTGAGGCTGACGATCTAGCACTGCCACCCCGCCTGGTGGGTGCCCACCTTGGTGGGCACTGGCTCTATCGCCCCTCTCTGGCTAGGTGTCGCCCCTGGTCGACACGCTTTTTGCCAAGGGCAGTCGAGCATGACTCGACCCTGCAAAAAGCGTGATCAATTTTTGACCAACCATCTTGACAGCCTTGCCCGCCAAGGGCCGCACGCGGTTATCCACATGTTTGCTCAGCATCCATCCACACCGCCTGTGGATGAATGTGGTCAGCCCAACACGCGCCCGATGCCGCTGGCGTCCACCTCGGCGGCCGCGCGGGTGATCGCCCCCGGATCGCTGCCGGCCACGAACCCGAGGCGGAAGTGCACCTCGCCACCGGGCGTGCGCGAGGAATGGATCGACGCCAGGCTGACGCCATGCTGCTCGAACACGTTCAGCAGCGCACGCAGCGAGCCGGGCCGGTCTTCCGGCAGGTGCACCGACAGCGCGTTGCGCTCGGTCAGGTCAGCCAGCAGATACCCCACGCGTTCGAAGGTGTAGTTGCCGTCAGCCAGCGCCTGCTCGCCGAAGGCACTGCGATTGGCCGACAGCAGCTGCTCGCGGAATCCAGCCCGCGCGCTGTCATCGCCCTGCGCAACCTGCGCCCGCAGCGCCTGCAGCTGGCCGACCAGCCGTTCCAGCATCGGCGCCACGTAGGGATTGCCGAACTGGATGTCTTCGTAGATCGCCGGATTGAGCGACAGGATGCGCGCGATGATCGCGGTATCCAGTTCGAACGACGCCGACCGGTACGGCATCATCGCGGCCAGGTCGCCCAGCTGCGGCTGGTACTGCCGCAGCACGCCGGCCTGGGCCAGATGGGTGGCATGCACCATCGCCTGCACCAGCGCCATCATCTGGTCGTGGTGCTGCGGCGTGGCCCGCACGCACTCGGCCTGCAGCGCCGCGCACAGCGTGTCGACCCAGGGCTGCCAATGCTGAAGCCGGGCTTCGCAGACCACCATCACCCGGCCCTTCAGCGTCGGTGCTTTCGGCGGCGCGGTCATCGGATGCAGGCCGACCACTTCGGCCTGCGAGTCCAGCATCGCCTGTACCGGTGCTTCCTTCACCGAGGTCACGTCCAGCCACAGCCTGCCCTGCTCGCGGCCGGCCGACTGCCGCACGTACTCGGCGATCAATGCCGGCGTGTGCCGGATCGGTGCCGAGAACACCAGCACATCGGCCTGCGCCAGCAGGTGTTCCGGCGTGTGCGAGCCCGGGTCCGCGGGATCATGGCCGATCACCTGCAGCTGCATGTGCTGCTGGAAGAAGCGGGTCAGCCAGCGCCCGTAGGCGCCAGCGCTGCCGATGATGCCGACCGTGCGCGGCGTGCGGGGATCCAGGCCGCTCATGCCACGCGTTCGGCGCGGAAGCGCGTTCCTTCGGCCAGCGCCGCCGGCGCGGCGGCGACCACGTCGAATTCCTCGAAGCCGTTGTCCAGGGTCGCCTCCAGCGCCGCGTGGGTGCCGGCGATCGCCCGCGAGATCGCCAGCTGCATCGATTCGCCGCGCAGCAGGAAGGACACCACCAGCGACATCAGCACATCCCCCGTACCGGCCACGTCCACCGGCAGCAGTGGCGAGGTCCAGCGCCAGGTCTCCTCGCGGCCAACGGCCAGGGTCACCAGTTCACCCGGGTTGCCGCCCACGCTGTGCGCGATCACCCAGTGCGGGCCACGATCCAGCAGCGTGCGCGCGGCGGCGATGGCATCGGTCTCGGCCAGCGCCGGCATGCCGGTCAGGCGATTCAGTTCGAAGGCGTTCGGGGTCACCAGCCAGGCATGCGGCAGCAGGCGTTCGGCGAAGACCGCTTCCAGGCCCGGTTCCACATAGGGCCCGGTGTGGGTGTCGCCGATCACCGGATCCAGGCAGTAGCGCAGCTGCGGGCAGGCCGGCAGGATCCGGTCCAGCCAGTCGGCGAATGTCGCGCCGTTGGCGGTACTGCCGAAATAGCCGGACACCAGCATCTTGGCGCGCTGCGGCAGGCCACGCTCGTGGGTACCGAGGAGCAGGTCGGCGAACCAGTCGACGGGCAGCACGCGGCCCCGCGTAGTGTCGTAGAACGGGGCATTGCTCAGCAGCACGGTCGGGATTTCCGCCACACGCACGCCGAGTGCGCGCATCGGCGGTACAGCCGCGCTGTTGCCGGCATGGCCGTAGACAAGTTGCGACTGGACCGAGATGACATCGATCGGCGACGGCCCATCCGGCCGCTGGCGGCGGCCGTGGACCAGATGGTTATCAAGGGATTCGCTCATGGCCGCATTCTACGCCCAAGGGGGTTTTCGGCAGGGCTTGCAGCCCTGCACCTGCCGAAGGCGAAGCCGAAGCAAGATCAGGAGCCGCATTCCGTGGGATGGCGGGGCGGTGTGGGTGGTCAGGACACGCCGTAAACCCATCCATGGGGGCTCGATGGCGCCATCCATGGCACCAACGGTCCTGCCCACCCACACCGCCCCGCCTCTGACAGATTCGCGCGACTGTTGCTGGGTGCCGACCGTTGGTCGGCACATCTGTGGGATACCGAAATAAATCGGGGTCAGATCCGTTTTTCTTCGGAAAACGGATCTGACCCCACGAGCTGTTCCGACAGATCGCGGAAAACTGTCGAAGGCGGGGTGGGTCCGGTTGCGGGGGCGTGAGCCGCATGGATGCGGCGACCGAGCCTACATGGACGTATTTACGGCGTCCCCCGTAACCGCACCCACCCCGCCAACCCACGGATAGCCAGCTTCTGCTGTTGACGTTGACGTTGCTTCGGCAGGTGCAGGGCTGCAAGCCCTGCAAAACCCAAACTCCTCAGTGAGCAGCAGGCCGCGACGGCGGCAGCCACGCCGCGACGATGCCCAGCAGCGGCAGGAACGCGGTCAGCTGATAGACGTACTCGATGTTGGTCTTGTCCGCCAGCAGGCCGAGCACGGCCGCGCCCAGCCCGCCCATGCCGAACGCAAAGCCGAAGAACAGGCCGGACACCATGCCGACACGGTGCGGCATCATTTCCTGCGCGTACACCACGATGGCCGAGAATGCCGAGGACAACACGAAGCCGATCAGTACCGCCAGCACCGTGGTCCACAGCAGATCGGCATGCGGCAGCATCAGCGCAAATGGCGCCACGCCCAGGATCGAGGTCCAGATGATCGGCTTGCGGCCGATGCGATCACCCAGCGGGCCACCCAGGAAGCCGCCGGCCGCAGACGCCACCAGGAACGCGAACAGGTGCAGCTGCGCCTGTGCCACCGGAATGCCGAAGTGGTGGATCAGGTAGAAGGTGAAGTAGCTGCCGATGCTGGCCATGTAGAAGTACTTGCTGAAGATCAGCACCAGCAGGATCGCCAGCACCTTGGCCACGGTGCGCGGCGGATGGCGCGGGGCCATCGAGGCGGTGCTGGCCGGGCGCGGGGTGCCCAGGTGCAGCGCGTACCAGCGGCCGACATAGGTCAGCAGCGCGATGCCGATCAGCGCGGCGCCGGCAAACCACGATGCGGCATGCTGGCCATACGGCACGATCACTGCGGCCGCAATCAGCGGGCCCAGTGCGGTACCGAAGTTGCCACCCACCTGGAACACCGACTGCGCGAAACCGTGCCGGCCACCCGAGGCCAGCCGGGCGATGCGCGAGGCCTCCGGGTGGAAGATCGCCGAGCCGATGCCGACCATGGCCGCGGCCATCAGCACCACCGCGTAGTTCGGTGCGAAACCGAGCAGCAGCATGCCGCACAGGGTCGAGGCCATGCCGATCGGCAGCGAGTACGGTGCCGGGCGGCGATCAGTGGCCATGCCGATCAACGGCTGGAAGATCGAAGCGGTGAGCTGATAGGTCAGCGTGATCAGGCCGATCTGGGTGAAGCTGAGGTTGAAGCCGCCCTTGATCACCGGATAGATGGCCAGGATCAGCGACTGCATCATGTCGTTGACGACATGCGAGGTGGAGATGGCGGCCAGCACGCCGGGAGCTACCGGGCGCGAGGTCGTTGCGGGAGAAGCCAGGGTCGACATGGACGCAGTCAGGTTGGGGGCGAGCCCCGCATGCTACGGTTGCCCTCCCCTCCCTTCTGCCGCGTTCAGGTCATGCCCTATCGCAAAAAGGACATCGCCGGCGACGTCGATCCGGCCGCGCCCTGGCGGGAGGTTCCCCTGCACCGTCCGGTCACCTATCGGGTCACCCAGTACCCGGTGGGCACCCACATTCCCGGGCACAAGCACCAGCGCCACCAGCTGGTCTACGCCCTCTCCGGCCTGATGGTGGTGCGATCGGAAGTCGGCCGCTGGGTGGTGCCCTCGAACCGCGCGATCTGGATGCCGGCCGGGATGGTGCACGCGGTGGACTGCATCGCCGCCGTGCACATGCGCAGCCTGTACATCGACCCGTCGTTCGCCCCGCACCTGCCGACCGAGCCGTTCGCGGTGCAGGTGTCGCCCTTGCTGCGCGAGCTGCTGCAGGCCGCCACGCTGGTCAAGGGCGAGCACATCGAGGACAGCCGCGATGGCCGCGTGGTGCGCCTGCTGCTGGACGAACTGCACCGCATGGACGTGCTGCCGCTGCACCTGCCTGCGCCGAGCGACCCGCGCCTGCTGCGGATCTGCCAACACCTGCAGAAGCACCCCGGCGATGAAGCCACGCTGCAGGACTGGGCGCAGGCGCTGGAGGTTGACGTGAAAACCATCCAGCGCCACTTCGCCAGCGAGCTGGGCATGACCTTCGGGCAGTGGCGGCAGCAGGCGCGGCTGCTGGCTGCCCTGGAACGATTGGCGGTGGGCGACAAGGTCATCGATGTGGCGCTGGCGATGGGTTACGACAGCCCCAGCGCGTTCAGCAGCATGTTCAAGCGCCAGCTGGGGCAGACGCCTGCGGCATTTTTCCGATGATCGCAAACGAAAACGCCGGGCATGGCCCGGCGCTACCGCCCAACGCTTCCGTTGAAAAACTCAGGACGTCATCCGGTCCCAGAAGCCCTTCACGCCATCCATGAACGTCGCCGACTTCGGCGAATGCTTGCGTGCTTCCTCGCCGACGAAGGTGGCTTCGAACTGCTCCAGCAGCTTGCGCTGTTCGTTGGTGAGGTTGACCGGGGTCTCCACCACCACGCGGCAGTACAGGTCACCTTCGCTGCGGCTGCGCACCGAACGCACGCCCTTGCCGCGCAGGCGGAACAGCTTGCCGGTCTGGGTCTCGGCCGGGATGCGGATCTCCGCTTCGCCGCCGAGGGTAGCCACGCGCACGGTGTCGCCCAGTGCCGCCTGCGAGATGCGGATCGGCACTTCGCAGTGCAGGTCGTCGCCATCGCGCTGGAAGATCGCATGCTCGCGCACCCGCACTTCCACGTACAGGTCACCCGGCGGCGTTCCTGCCGGGCCGGCTTCGCCTTCGCCCTGCAGGCGGATGCGGTCGCCGGTATCGACGCCGGCCGGCACCTTCACCGACAGCACCTTGTCTTCCTCGACGCGGCCGTTGCCATGGCAGGTCTTGCAGGGCTTGGCGATGATCTGGCCACGGCCGCCGCAGTTGTGGCAGGCCTGCTGCATGGCGAAGATGCCGCGCTGGATGCGCACCTGGCCGCGGCCATGGCACACGTTGCAGGTCTCGACCTTGCCGTCCTCGGAGCCACTGCCATCGCAGTCGCCGCACTCGGCCAGGGTCGGAATCTCGATCCGGCGCTCGACGCCGCGCACGGCTTCTTCCAGGTCCAGTTCCATCACGTAGCCAATGTCGGCACCGCGACGGGCCTGGCGCGGACCACCGCCGCCACCGCCGAAGATGTTGCCGAAGATATCGCCGAAGATATCGTTCATGTCCGGGCCACCCGGACCGCCGCCGCCCATGCCGTGCTCGAACGCGGCGTGGCCGTGGCTGTCGTACATGCGGCGCTTGTTGCCGTCGGACAGCACTTCGTAGGCTTCCTTGCACTCCTTGAAGGAGGCCTCGGCCGCCGCATCACCCGGGTTGCGGTCCGGATGGAACTTCATCGCGCAGCGACGGTAGGCCTTCTTCAGCTCTTCGTCGGTGGCGGTGCGGGCAACGCCCAGCACTTCGTAGTAATCGCGCTTGCTCATATCGTGAATCGGGTTCCGGAACGTCGGGATTCGTCAAAGCGGAAGAGCGGAACCAGGTCCGCTCTTGCGTCGGGCGCCCCGACACGCCGGTGGGCGGTCAGGACCCTGATGCGACAACGGGACGCTGGCTGGCAGCGTCCCGCGTCGGTCCGGATCAGGACTTCTTGTCGTCCTTGACTTCGGTGAACTCGGCGTCGACCACGTCATCGTTGCCCTTGCCGGCATTGCCGGCATCGGCACCCGGGGCACCGCCCTGGTCGGCCGAAGCCGCAGCGAACAGCGACTGGCCGGCTTCTTCCAGCGCCTTCGACTTGGCTTCGATCTGCGCCTTGTCGTCACCCTTCATCGCGGTCTCCAGGTCGGCCAGGGCCGCCTCGACCTTGCCGATGACATCGCCGCCGACCTTGCTGCCGTGCTCGGTGATGGCGCTGCGGGTGCCGTGGATCAGGGCGTCGGCCTGGTTGCGGGCCTGCACCAGTTCCTGGAACTTCTTGTCTTCCTCGCGGTTGGCTTCCGCGTCGGCGACCATGCGCGCGATCTCTTCCTCGGACAGGCCCGAACCGGCCTTGATCTCGACCTTCTGTTCCTTGTTGGTCTTCTTGTCCTTGGCCGACACGTGCAGGATGCCGTTGGCGTCGATGTCGAAGGACACTTCCACCTGCGGCAGGCCGCGCGGAGCCGGCTCGATGCCGGACAGGTCGAACTTGGCCAGCGACTTGTTGAAGCGGGCCTGTTCGCGCTCACCCTGCAGCACGTGCACGGTCACGGCCGACTGGTTGTCCTCGGCGGTGGAGAACACCTGCGAGGCCTTGGTCGGGATGGTGGTGTTCTTCTCGATGATCTTGGTGAACACGCCGCCCATGGTCTCGATGCCCAGCGACAGCGGGGTCACGTCCAGCAGCAGCACGTCCTTGACGTCGCCGCCCAGCACGCCGCCCTGGATCGCCGCACCCAGTGCCACGGCTTCGTCCGGGTTGACGTCCTTGCGCGGTTCCTTGCCGAAGAACTCGGTCACCGCCTGCTGCACCTTCGGCATGCGGGTCTGGCCGCCGACCAGGATCACCTCGCTGATGTCGCTCGAACGCAGGCCGGCATCGTTCAGGGCGACGCGGCACGGCTCGATCGACTTCTTGATCAGGTCGTCCACCAGTGCTTCCAGCTTGGCGCGGGTCAGCTTGATGTTCAGGTGCTTCGGACCCGAGGCGTCAGCGGTGACGTACGGCAGGTTCACTTCGGTCTGCTGGGCGCTGGACAGCTCGATCTTGGCGCGCTCGGCAGCGTCCTTCAGGCGCTGCAGGGCCAGCGGATCCTTGCGCAGGTCGATGCCCTGGTCCTTGTTGAACTCTTCAACCAGGTACTCGATGACGCGGTTGTCGAAGTCTTCGCCACCCAGGAAGGTGTCGCCGTTGGTGGCCAGCACTTCGAACTGCTTCTCGCCGTCGACGTTGGCGATCTCGATCACCGACACGTCGAAGGTGCCGCCGCCCAGGTCGTACACCACGATCTTGCGATCCTTGTTGTCGCCCTTGTCCAGGCCATAGGCCAGCGCGGCCGCGGTCGGCTCGTTGATGATGCGCTTGACGTCCAGGCCGGCGATGCGGCCGGCGTCCTTGGTGGCCTGGCGCTGGCTGTCGTTGAAGTAGGCCGGCACGGTGATGACCGCTTCGGTGACCTTCTCACCGAGGAAGTCCTCGGCGGTCTTCTTCATCTTTTCCAGCACCTTGGCCGAGATTTCCTGCGGCGCCATCTTCTTGCCGTCGCTGGTGGCCACCCAGGCATCGCCGTTGTCATGGGCCAGGATGCTGTACGGGACGTGGGCGATGTCCTTCTGCACCTCGCCGTCGGTGAACTTGCGGCCGATCAGGCGCTTCACCGCGTAGAAGGTGTTCTTCGGGTTGGTCACGGCCTGGCGCTTGGCCGAGGCACCGACCAGGACTTCGCCGTCCTTGGTGTAGGCGACGATCGACGGGGTGGTGCGATCGCCTTCCGAATTCTCGATGACGCGGGCCTTGCCGCCGTCCATGATCGCCACGCACGAGTTGGTGGTGCCGAGGTCGATACCAATGATCTTGCCCATGGGGGAGACTCCTGAGGATGCTAGTTGGGGTCAGTCCGGCCGTTCGGCCGGTGGATGAATACGATGTGGGGGAGGCTCGTGGAACATTCAAGCCATCCTCCGAACGCTGTGTTTCCGGTCATCCGGCGCGTTCAGCGTCGGGTCGGGTGGCGGTCTCTGTCCGCCGCCCGGCCCCGCGGGATCACTCGGCGGCCACCACCACCAGCGCCGGCCGCAGCAGGCGCTCGTTGAGCAGGTAGCCCTTCTGGAACACGGTCACCACGCTGCTCGGGGCGGCACCCGGGGTCGGGGCCTGGCTGATCGCCTGGTGGTGTTCCGGGTTGAACGGCTGGCCGATCGGGTCCAGCAGGACCAGGCCGTTGTCGGCAGCGACCTTGAGCAGCTGCTTGTAGGTCAGCTCCAGGCCTTCGCGCAGAGGGTGCGGGTCGTCGCCGGCGGCCTTCAGGCCGGCATCCAGGCTGTCGAACACGGGGAGCAGATCGCCCAGCAGCTTCTCGTTGGCGAACTTGCGGGCCTGTTCGATGTCACGGGCAACGCGCTTGCGCTGGTTCTCCAGGTCGGCGCGCTCACGCAGGGCATCGGCCTTGACCTGTTCGATTTCGGCGCGCAGGCGCTCGACTTCGTCGTTGACGCCGGCGGTGGCGGCCGCATCGGCGGCACTCTGCTGGGATTCGATATCTGGCTGTTCGTGGTTCATGTCTGGGTCCCTGGCGGTCAAACTCCGCCTCCAACCACCCTAGTGTGGGCGGGATGCTGCGTTTCAAGCGTCGGATGTTCCCGGCGTGCGCCCGGCCGGTGAAAAGGCCGCGCCGAGCACATCGGCCGTGGCCTGGACCAGCGGGATCACGCGGTCGTAGGCCATCCGCTTGGGACCGATCACCCCCAGCACGCCCAGCACCTGGCCGTTGGCGGTATAGGGGGCGGTCACCAGCGAGACGCCTTGGAGCGGCATCATCCCGGTCTCCTCGCCGATGAAGATGCGCACGCCCGGGGCCTGGATGGTCCGTTCCAGCAACTGCAGGATCTCGCGCTTGCTGGAGAACAGCTCGAACAGTTCACGCAGGCGCTCCAGGTCGGACAGGTCCTGCACCCCCATCAGCCGGGTCTGCCCGGCCACCAGCATGTCGTCAGCCGCCGGCTGCAGGGCCTGCTCGGCCAGTTCGATGCTGTGCGCCAGCAGCTGCTCCAGTTCGGAACGGGCGTCGTGCAGCTCCAGCAGCAGGCGGGTGCGGATCTCGGCCATCGGCAGGCCGGCGAAATGCGCATTGAGGTAGTTGGCGACCTGTTCCAGCTGGCCCGGCGCAAACTCCTGGCGGGTCTCGATGACCCGGTTCTGTACCTCGTTGTCGGCGAACACCAGGATCGCCAGCACCCGCCGTCCGTCCAGCGGCACGAAATCGATCTGGCGGAAGGCGAACTGCTCCCGCCGCGGCGCGCTGACCACGCCGACGAAGTGGCTCATCGCCGACAACAGTTCCGAAGCGCTGCCGAGCAGGGCCTGGGTACTGCCGCCACCGGCCAGTTCCTGGCGCAGGCGGGCCAGTTCGCCCTCGCCCGGCGGCTGCATCTGCAGCAGGCTGTCGACGAACACCCGGTAGCCATGCGCGGTCGGGACGCGCCCGGCCGACGTGTGCGGCGAAGCCAGCAGGCCCAGGTCTTCCAGGTCGCCGAGGATGTTGCGGATGGTCGCCGGGCTGACCTCCAGGCCGGCCACGCGCGCCAGCGTCTGCGAGCCGACCGGCTCACCGTCCTGGATGTAACGCGCGATCAGCGTGCGCAGCAGATGGCGCGCACGCGGGGCAAGCTGGTCGGGAGAACCGTGCATGGAATCAACCTGTGAGACACGGACACTAGATAATGGCGGCGCATCACCTTGGCAAGTCATTGGACCTCCCGCGCCCGCGTGCTAGCGTTGCGCGGCTGCTGATACCCCCTTACCCATGCTCAGACATCTTTCGATCAAGGATTTTGCCGTCGTCCGCGCCACCGAACTGGAGTTCGGGCCAGGCATGACCGTGGTTTCAGGCGAGACCGGCGCCGGCAAGTCGCTGATGGTCGACGCGCTGGGCTTCCTGTCCGGCCTGCGCGCCGACAGCGGCGTGGTCCGCCACGGCGCCGCACGCGCCGAGCTGTCGGCCGAGTTCGTGCTGGACCAGCTGCAGGCCGCGCGCCAGTGGCTGGCCGACAACGAGCTGGACGACGAGGACCAATGCCAGCTGCGCCGCGTGATCCGCGCAGACGGTGGCTCGCGGGCCTGGATCAACGGCCGCCCGGTGACCCTGGCACAGCTGGCCGACCTGGCCTCGCGGCTGGTGGAAATCCACGGCCAGCATGAACAGCAGGCCCTGCTGGCACGCCCGTCGCAGCTGGCCCTGCTCGACGCCTACGCCGGCAACGAGGAAGAACGCCGCCAGGTGCGCCGCGCCGCCGCCGCCTGGCAGGCACTGGTCGATGAATCGCTGGCGCTGTCACAACAGGGCGACGTCAGTGACCGGATCGGCTTCCTCGAGCACCAGCTGCGCGAACTCGACCGCGAGGACCTGGAACCGGAATCGATTGCCGCGCTGGGCGCCAGCCACCGCCGCCAGGCGCATGCCAGCGCCCTGCTGAGCGCCTGCCAGGCCGCCAGCAACCAGCTCAACGGCGATGACGGCAGTTCCGCCCTGGACCTGCTGCAGCAGGTGCGCCACGAGCTGTCGCGCCTGATCGAACACGACCCGCGGCTGGGCGAGGTGGACGGCCTGATCGAGAACGCCTCGATCCAGTTGCACGAGGCCCTCTCGCTGCTGGACCGCGTGCGTGACGATCTCGACGCCGACCCGGAGCAGTTCGAGGAGAACGAGCGCCGCCTTGGCCGCCTGCACGACCTGGCCCGCAAGCACCGCGTGCCGATGGACGAGCTGGGCGCGCAGCGCGAGCGCATGCATGCCGAAGTGGAGCAGCTGCGCGGCGCCGACGAGCGCCTGCAGCGCCTGGCCGGCGAGATCGACAAGGCCGCCGCCGCCTGGCGCGCGCAGGCCGAACGGCTGACGGCCAGCCGCCGCAGTGCCGCCGCCGAGCTGTCGGCCACCACCACCGGCATCATCGCCGAGCTGGGCATGGGCGGCGGCCAGTTCCTGATCGAACTGGAGCCGCAGGATGCCGGCAAGCCCGATCCGCAGGGCGCCGAGCGCGTGGAATTCCTGGTGGCGGCCAACGCCGGCCAGCCGCCCCGAGCCCTGCGCAAGGTGGCCTCCGGTGGCGAACTGTCGCGCATCTCGCTGGCCATCGAAGTGGCCGCGCTCGACCTGGACGCGGTGCCGACGATGGTGTTCGACGAAGTGGACTCCGGCATCGGTGGCGCGGTGGCGGACATCGTCGGCCAGAAGCTGCGCGCCCTTGGCGAGAAGCGCCAGGTCCTGTGCGTGACCCACCTGCCGCAGGTCGCCTCCAAGGGCCACGCCCACTACCGGGTCAGCAAGGCACCGGTGGAGGGCATGACCCAGAGCGCAGTGGAAAAGCTGGACAGCAAGGCCCGCGAGGAAGAACTGGCGCGCATGCTGGGTGGCGTGGAAGTGAGCAAGGAAGCGCGCGCCGCCGCACGCAAGCTGCTGCAGGTGTAACGCCGCCCGAGCCGGGCATAGGCCAGGCTTCCGCGCGGTAGTGCCGGCCGCTGGCCGGCAACCGATGCGAGGGGCGAAGATCGGGAGGTTGCCGGCCAGCGGCCGGCATTACCCCCGTGGCTGTGTCAGGTCGACGTTTTCCACCAGAAAATCGAGGAAGGCGCGCACCCGCAGCGGCAGGTAGCCCCCCTGCCCCAGGAACACCGCGTGCACCTCTTCCAGGTCACCCGGATTGGCCTCTTCCAGCACCGGCAGCAGGCGCCCGGCGGCGATGTTGTCCTGCACCTGGAACGCGGCCAGGCGGGCCATGCCCAGCCCGCCCAGCACCAGCTGGCGCAGCGCGTCGCCGTTGCTGGCACGGGCATTGCCACTGGGCAGCACCATCCGCTCGCGCCCGTCCTGCAGCAGCGGCCAGCCCTGCATCGCGCGCGCATGACCGATGTCCAGCCGGTTGTGGGACTGCAGTTCCTCGGCGTTGCGCGGCATCCCATGCCGCTGCAGGTACGCCGGCGCGGCCACGATCATCATCCGCGTCGCGCCCAGCCGACGCGCGACCAGGCTGGAGCTTTTCAGCGGACCGGCCCTTACCGCCACGTCGGTGCGCTGCTCCAGCAGGTCGATCACTTCATCATTGAGAGTCAGGTCCACCCCCACCTGCGGGTTGCGCGCCAGGAACGCCGGCAGCAGCGGCAACAGGAAATGCTGGCCGAACGGCACGTTGGAGTTGACCCGCAGCCGCCCGCGCGGCTCGGCATGGGCGCTGGCGCAGCGCTCGGCTTCCTCGAGGTCAGCCAGCACGCGCAGGCCACGCTCGTAGAACGCGCAGCCTTCCGGGGTCAGCTGCAGCTGGCGGGTGGAGCGCTGCAGCAGGCGCGTGCCGAGCCGCTGCTCCAGCCGTGCCACCAGCTTGCTTACCGCCGAGGGCGTCATGTCCAGGCTGCGGGCGGCGGCAGAAAAGCCACCGGTCTCGATCACCCGCACGAACACTTCCAGTTCGCCGGATCGGTTGATGTCGGGTCGCGCCATGGCGATGAATCCAGTTCACAGATGATTGTCCATGCGCAGTCTAGTTCACAGGTGAACCCGGAATCACCATGGCCGTCCCTTTCCTCCGGACCGACCGATGACCCGTTTGCGCCAGCTCACTGCCACCGTCCTGCTCGCCCTGTCCGGCGCGGCCGGCGCCTCGCCCACTGCGCACTGGGTCGCCAGCTGGCAGGCCAGCCCGCAACCGGTCTGGCGCGCGGATTTCCTGTTCCCGACGCTGGTCCCGACCACGCTGCACGACCAGACGTTCCGCCAGACCGCGCGCATCAGCCTGGGCGGTGCACGGTTGCGGGTGCGCCTGAGCAATGCCTACGGTACGCAGCCGCTGCGGATCGGCGCCGCCAGCGTCTCCGCACGCATGGACGGCGCCCCTCGGCCACTCAGCTTCGATGGCCAACCCGGCGTGCTGATCGGCCCCGGCCAGGAACGGCTGAGCGACCCGCTGGCGCTTGCCACCGACGACCGCCAGGCACTGCAGGTCAGTGTCTTCGTGCCGGGGCCAGCAGCGGTCCAGACGTTCCATTGGGACGGTCGCCAGACCAGCTGGATCGCCGCTGGCGACCAGAGCCGGGCCCAGATGCTGCGCGCTGCCAGCAGCACCACCGCGCGCCTGCTCCTGGCCGGTATCGAGGTCGAGGCCAACGCCAGCGCGCGCAGCGTGGTGGTGATCGGCGACTCGATCACCGATGGCGCCACGGCCAGCCTCGACCAGGACCAGCGCTGGACCGACCACCTGGCCGCGCGGCTGGCCCCGCGCGGGGTGGCGGTGGTCAATGCGGGCATTTCCGGCAATCGGCTGCTGAGCGACGGCATGGGTGAGTCCGCCCTGGCCCGCTTCCAGCGCGATGCACTGGATCAACCCGGGGTAGCCAGCGTCATCGTGCTGATCGGCATCAACGACATCAGCTGGCCCGGCACCGCGTTCGCCCGGGGCCAGGCCCGACCGACGCTGGCCGAACTGCAGGCGGGCTATCGCACCCTGGCCGAACGTGCGCGCCACCGGGGCGTGCGTATCGTCGGCGCCACGTTGCCGCCGTTTGCCGGCGCCCTGCCCGGCACGCCACTGGACGATTACTACCATCCGGACAAGGATGCCCTGCGCCAGCAGCTCAACGCCTGGCTGCGCTCGGACAGCCCGTTCGACGCGGTGATCGACCTGGACGCGGCGCTGCGCGACCCGGCCGACCCGTCGCGGATGGCCGCCCCCTACGACTCCGGCGACCACCTCCACCCGGGGGATGCCGGCAACCGGGCGATGGCCGAGGCGGTGGACCTTGAGGTCCTGCTGGGTTGCAAGGGGTCCGACGCCGCGGAGCGCCCGGGGTCGGCCCCCTCTCCTGAAGGGAAAGGGCTCTGACCCCATCAACGAAAAACCCCGGGCAGGCCCGGGGTTTCGTCGCTGGCGGCTGGCCGGAACGGCTTACTTGCGCTTCTTGCGCACGTACAGCACCAGCGAGTGTTCTTCCAGCTCATAGCCGTGATCGGCCGCGATCTTGCGCTGCAGCTCCTCGATCTCATGGCTTTCGAATTCGATGATCTTGCCGCTGTCCACGTCGACCATATGGTCGTGGTGGCCACCACGGTCCAGCTCGTAAACGGCCTGGCCGCCCTCGAAATTGTGCTTGAGCACGAGGCCGGCGGCCTCGAACTGGGTCAGCACCCGGTAGACCGTCGCCAGGCCGATCTCGTCGCCATGCTCGAGCAGCTGGCGGTAGATGTCCTCGGCGGTCATGTGGTGCTGGTGGTGCTGGGCATTGCGCTGTTCGAGCAGCGCCAGGATCCGCATCCGCGGATGGGTCACCTTCAGGCCGACTTTACGCAGGTCGTGGGTTTCCATAGGTCTCCGTTCATTGGCGATTTAGCGCCAGCTGCCTCGGATTGGGTCGCGGTGGCACGCCGGGAGTGTATCATCGGTTTGATTTCCCCAACCGCCAGTCCCGATGCGCAATCTCCTGTTGGTCGCCGCCGTCGCCCTGTCCACCACCGGGTGCGGCATCATCTACAAGCAACCCATCTATCAGGGCAACCTGATCCGGGAAGATGCCGTGGCCAAGCTGCAGGTCGGGCAGAGCAAGCAGCAGGTCAGCGCGCTGCTGGGCACCCCGTCCATTCCCGACCCGTTCCACGCCCAACGCTGGGACTACACGTCCAGCCAGCGCGTGAACCGCCTGGGCCGCACCGAAGTGAAGAACTTCGTGGTCTTCTTCGAGAATGACACCGTGACCCGCTGGGAAGGCGACTACTTCCCGGGCAACGACAAGGCCCTGGCCCAGCAGACCGTGCGCCAGTTCGGCCGCAACCTGCCGAAGGACAAGAAGAAGAAGGGCCGCTGAGCCCCCTGCCCGTCCGCAACGACGGGTTGCCTGGATCAACCGCCGAGCGCGCGACGCCGGCGGTTGTCCTTTGGATCGGCCAGCAGCGGGCGCAGCAGTTCGATGCGATCGCCATCCAGCAGCAGCTGCTGCGGACGCGCCAGGACGCCGTGCACGGCAGTGGCCGGACAATCGGCACTGCCTTCCAGCGCCGCAGCGGCAATGGCGTCGGCCACGGTGGCACCCTCCTCCAGTTTCAGTCGGCGCGACAGCACCCGCTGTGGCCAGGCCAGTACCACCTCGACCTCGATCATCGCTCAGGCCTCGTCGGCGACGCGGATGAAGTCGTTGACCATGCGGTCGGCCAGGCTCTGGAAGCCCAGCGCCAACGCAGGACCAAGCAGGCGCGAGCTGGGTTCGAACTCCAGGGTGAGAGTGACCTTGCAGGCGTCCTCGGCCAGCGCATGGAACTCCCAACGGCCGTGCAGCTGCTTGAACGGGCCATCGCGCAGCTGCATATCGATGCTGTACGGGCGCCGCAGGGTGTTTTCCGTCTGGAACCAGGTGCTGAACGAACCCAGGCCCAGGTCAAGGCGCGCCACCAGGCGGTCCTCGCCCTGCTCCAGGATCTGGGCAGCCGAGCACCAGCGGAAACGGCTCGGATAGGCCTGGACATCGTTGACCAGGTCGAACATGCGCGCGGCCGAATGTTCGACCAGGGCGCTGCGGCGGATAGTTGGCATGAATACAGGACGTTTCGGCAATCGACCGGGCGGGCCCGAATCGGAGACAATACGGAAATGAGCAAGAACAGCGGCAAGGATAAAGCAAAGAGCGCGACGGCCAACAAAACCATCGCGTTGAACAAGCGTGCCCGCCACGAATACCACATCGAAGAACGGTTCGAGGCCGGCCTGGCCCTGCAGGGCTGGGAGGTGAAGTCGATCCGCGCTGGCCGCGGCAACATCATCGACGCCTACGCCTACGTGAAGCGCGGCGAGATCTACCTGATCGGCGCACAGATCACCCCGTTGATCCAGGCCTCGACCCACGTGGTGGCCGAAGATCGCCGCGAGCGCAAGCTGCTGCTGCACCGTAGCGAGATCGACAAGCTGGTCGGCAAGGTCGAGCGCGATGGCTACACGATCGTGCCCACCGCGATGTACTGGAGCAAGAACAAGATCAAGCTCGAGATCGCGCTGGCCAAGGGCAAGCAGACCCACGACAAGCGCGATGCCGCCAAGGACCGCGACTGGGCGATCGAGAAGCAGCGCGTGATGCGTCGCGGCAACCGCGACGCATGACCGCCCCCATCGGCGCCCTGGTGACTGCCAGCGCCGATGAAACGCGCACGTTGTGCGCGCGCCTGCTGGCCTTCAACCAGGCCCACGGCGGCGATTCACTCGATGAGACCCCTGTCCGCCTGGCCTGGCATGACGAGTACGGCGCGCTGCGCGGTGGTGTGCTGGCCGACGTCTGTGCCGGCTGGCTGCAGGTACATGTGCTGTGGGTGGATCCGGAACTGCGCGGGCAAGGCATCGGCCAGCGCCTGCTGGCGGAAGCAGAAGCCGCCGCGCGCCAGCTTGGCGCCCGCAACGTGATGCTGGATACCTTCGACTGGCAGGCCGAAGCTTTCTATCTGCGGCAGGGCTACACCGTCTATGGGCGACTGCCCGATTGCCCACCCGGTCACGAGCGGATCTACCTGCGCAAGACGTTGTCGGGGTCGTAGTCGTGTCGGCGCTGGAGTTGCCCGCCGGTCACCCCGCCAGCACGCCCTGCCCTCGCATGCGCGGTGCCAGCGCGGCGTGCATCACGGCCAGATGCATCACCACCGCCAGTTCCGGCGCATGCCGGTCATCGCCGGCGCGCCACCGCTGCGCCAGCTGGGCCGCGTCGGCCGGCAGCAGGGCCAGCAACTGGGCGTCATCCAGCGAATCGGCCGCGCCCTGGAGTTGCCGCGCCATCTGCCGCGACTGCCACACATGCACGCCGATGCTGAGGCTGGCCAGCGACATCAGGACCACGGCCAGCCCGTGCTCGAACCACTGCGACAGCACTTCCGGCCCCCACAGCAGGGCCGCCAACACCGCCAGGCCCGGCAGGCGCCAGCCCAGCCAATGGATGCGACCGCGCTGCGACCAGTGCACCACCACCGCGCTGGCAACCAGTGCCGCGGCCGCGGTGGCCGGCAGTTCGGTCAGCCCGGTGGCCGCAAGCAACACGGCCAGCACCGCCCAGACCCAGCCGGGCGGCAGCGCGCGCCGCTGGTAGTCGGCACCGACCGGCCCGATCAGTTGCCGCAGGCTGCGTTGTTGGCTTGCATCGGTCACCCACAGTCTCCGTGTCTGTCCTGGCCCGGATGGTCGCCGCCAGTGTGTCGCAAATTCGTGCCAATGACGTTACCAATCCGCTATGCCGCTGGCTCTACAACATGTTGTGGATTGCCACGGTGACTGTTCAGCTGTTTTGGCGTAGCATTGGCAGCGTTGGGCAGGCACTGGCCGTGGCGACACGAAACAGGCCTTGTACCTTGCAGAACTTGAAGAAACCGGGGGTGCATTGGTTTCGACGGGGGTTGTGAAGTCGCCTGGCGCATGCCGAGGGGGTAGCTTTCCTCGTAAATCCAGCTGCAAAACTCTAGTTGCCAACGACGACAACTACGCTCTGGCCGCTTAAGGCCTAAGCCTCGAAACCGCTTGTGTCCATGCTCGCGGTGTAGAGTCACTATCATGGAATCGCGCTGGGCGGCTGCCTGTCAGTCCGGCACTAGAACACAACAGGCTGGTTCCCGGATGCGCTTTGCGCACCGTGCTGTTCGGGGACGAGATCCAACGGTGAGCTAAGCATGTAGTGCTGGGGATGGAGTGCCTTCGGACGGCGGTTCAATTCCGCCCACCTCCACCATCTGTAAGCAGTTCAGCTGTATCTTGCTGATTCTGTTGGGTTTTGGCAGGGCGCGATACCGAAAAACGATCTTTCCAAAAGGATCTTTTGAGGTATCGCCCCTTGCCCAAGCCCTATCTTCTACGCCGACCTAGCGGACTTCATGTCCGCTTTCTTGTTCCTGTAGACCTGCGCGAGGCTATCGGCTCACGCTTCTTGGTCCGCCGCCTTCCCCCGTCCGCTGTTGAACTTGCCCGCCTCGTCGCGGCCCGCATGGCTGTGGCACTCTCCGAAGCATTCGAGCGCTGGAGAGGTAGCCGCATGGATGACAAGGATAGAGAAGACCTGCTGAAAGTCGTCAGCGGTTCCATCAACCAGTGGACCGGAAACATCCAGCTGCCGAATGGGACTAAGCTCACCGGTCTGAACGTCAATGGGCGAGAAGATGCTCAAGCACTTCTGGAAACGATCAGAGGCTTGGCGTTGCCTGGGCTCTCGGTTGTGGGACTGCCCAATGAACCCGCCAGCGCAGATTTCACGCTATCCGACCGCATCGCCCTGTATCTGGCCGACCTGAGGAATGCCAAGACCTCACCCGGCAATCTTCTAGATAGTGAGAACACGCTCATCATCTTCCAAGAAGTCGCAGGACCTGATCTGCTGATGTCGAAGGTCGGGGAAGCCCAAGTCAGAGCGTTTCTGACAGGACTCCATCACTGGCCGAGCAATGCCAGGAAGAAGAGTGACTACAAAGAGCTGACCGCGCCGCAGATCATGGCCAAGGTCAGGCAGCAGAGAGATAAGGGCATCATTGTTGCCGGTCTCTCAGATCGGACACTCGGAAAGCACCGAGACCGGCTTGCCAGCTTCTTTAACGCACAAGTGGCCAGCGGCATCATCGCGCGCTCGCCTTTGGACGGAATCAAACGGCAGAACTCGGCACAATCCGTGGCTGCCCTGCCCCGCCGCCAGTTCACGATTGAAGAGATCAACAAGATCTTTGACCCTGAGAACTTCCTGCCTTGGGCCAAAGGACGGCCTGATCGCTACTGGGGCGTGCTGCTAGCGGCAGGCACCGGGGCGCGGGTCAACGAAGTTGGTCAGCTTTATGCGGAAGATGTTGCAGAAGTGAACGGCATCTGGGGGATCCACATCCGCGCCGTCCATCGCGACCAGAAGCTGAAGAACGCCAACTCGCTGCGCTTCATCCCACTACATCCCCGCCTCTTGGATGCTGGGATCCTCACATATGCCCGTGATGTCATGGAGGCTGGCCATGAGCGCCTGTTTCCTCACTTGCCTTGGCACAAGAAGGCAGGCTACGGGGATGCCCTCGGAGATCAGTTCCGCGCCTATCTTGTTGGCTTGGGCATGATGCAGCCAGGCATGGGCTTCCACTCGTTCAGACATACTGCGAGCACCCGGCTTCTCTATGCGGGTGTGCTTAGCTCTATTGCCGCTGCCATTACGGGGCACAAGGCGCATATGCCCGGCGAGCTCGGAACCTATGTTGATGTGCCCACGCTCCAATCGCGCGCAGACGCGGTAGCGCTTCTCCCCGTTCCCGAAGGTCTGCCGGTCTATCAGCCTGGAGAGGCAGCGCAGTCTCTCAGGCAAGCGCAACTCAGAGCGAAGCGGAGGGCGGTCAATGCAGCTGCACGTGAACGAAAAGCGGTCGCTCTTGCCAAAAGCGCGCACTCCACGACGCCAGCAAGTCGCGTGAGGAAGCCATCGAAGGCGTCGTAGCGCCCGGGGAATCGCGGTGACAATGATTAGGCAACGCCATCAACCACTCTAGGCGCTCAAGATTCGGGGCCGGAGCCTTGCGATCAACGCAAATGGTGGTTTTATGGAAGCTCCCCCACGTTAGGAGCTTCATATGCCCTTAGGGAGAAAGCTAGCTATCGCTAGTCGAGTGCTATGCCCTTTGATTGCCCAAGACCGGACACGAGACACGCAAGAGCGGATCGAGGACATCATCCATGCCCTCGAAATCGCCGACGAGCTGATCAACCGATGCATGCACCCAAAGCCTCCTGCTGACGACCACACCCTGAAACCTGCCGTCAGGGTCAGAGAAGCCGTGGTAGAACGCGACCAGGTGCAGCTTAGTGACATGATCTCAGAGCGTCGTGGCGCGGTGTCCAAGCCCACTCGCGGACCTACCTACCACTGAGTTTTCGAAACGAGGATAGCTAAAGCCCCGGCGAGCCGGGGCCTTCGCTTGTCTATCAGTGCAACCTTGCTCCAGGATCTCTGACAGGATTCATTACGAGCAAGGGGTCCGCTGAAATAGGGGCTTCAGAAGCGTCAATGGGCGCATCCTCCACCGGATATCTACGCAGCAGCACTTCACTCCAATTCTCCAGCTGCGACAACGACTCGCCTGTTCGACGGTTGTAGTCTTCCTGGGCCTTGGGTCCGGTGGCTTCGTGAGCGCGTTGATACTCCTCGCGCCCCAGCTCGACAGCCCTGACACGGCGCGCCCGACGCCGCGACCAGTCTGAGCGATTCAGGATCCCTGGACGTGGGTTCTGGCTTTCGAAGCTCTCCAAGGCAAATTCTGCTTGGGCCAATACGTGCTGGGCACGGTCTTCAGCTTTCAGCCTACGCTTGAAGCGAAGAGAGTCCCGCTTCAGCTTCTTCAGCCGCAAAAGCAGTTCTTCCAAGTCGCCACGGAGCCTAGGCGCTGCGACATGAGTGGATATCAGGGCAGCACTGCTGCGGAGCAACCTGCGCGTGAACTTCAGCCTATCTCGCAGCACTTCTATCCACGCCTCGGCCCAAATTTCTAACACAGCCTTCATGGCCTGCTTGGATGCTATGGCCTGCGGTTGCCGCGCCCCTTCATCGGCAACCGCCCCAACCGGCATGGCTTCCCTACCCCCGTTAACCAGACGAGTCGCTCCACCAGGTGACAGCATTGATTGAATGGCAGCATGCGAAGGAACCTCGCGTGGGCCAACCGGCATTGCTTGATCAGATGCGGGTTCCATCAACCTGCCCTGCTCTGCCAGGTCAGCCACGGCGCGATCCCAAGCAGCGCTGTTGGCCTGGTGGATCCCGTCATTGCCCTGCTTAAGGACTGTATCGACGCCTCGGCGATGCAGCGCCGTCGCATCTTTGCCCAAATGAAGCCCTGGGATGCGTGAAAGCTCCGCCGCTGTAAGCTCGTCGCCTTGCTCTGCGGCCTCGGCGGCCTGATTCTTCAAGCTGCGGTGATCGACGCGTGCCGAGACACCGGCAGCGGCCAGGTGAGCATTGATAGCCTCTCCTACCATCTGGCGAATCCATTCCACTTCCCCTCGGCCTGAAGGGCCGCCATCCAGCTCCCTGGTCTTGTCCTTCAACCCGTCTGCGTCCATCCGCCTAGTCGTGGCTAGGATGTGGACGTGATAGTTGAGCCCGTCAGCGGTCTGCGGCTCGTGGATACTTGCCTGGACTGCGAACCTATAACGCTGGACTAGACAGCGCGATATTTCAGCTGCCAGGTCTGAACGCTGCTCGTTGCTCAATTCGTGTGGCAGAGCCACCTCGAACTCACGAGCAACGGTAGCGTCTTTGCGCCGCTCTGAAGCCTCGGCTGTAGGCCAAAGCTGCCGAGGATCGAAAGCCCAATCGGGAGCATCGTCGGGAGCGAGGCAACGGGTCTCAACGACCCCACCGCGCCTTCGGTAGTCGTGCCGGAGACCGGTGCGGTCATCGATGATGAGCAGCCCCGCCCTGTAGGCAGCGGCGGCGGTAGATGCGTGCCCCTGGGCACGACTGAAGGTCTTTACTCTTGTGTGATAGATGGCCATTGATGCTCCTTGTTCCGGCCCCCGCACTTGCCTTTATGCCTACGATTTAGGCTTTGGCAAGCGCTTTTTAGGGGGTCAAGGGGCACAGCCTCTTGCGCACGCATTGCCCGAAGGGCAATGCCTAAGTGCGCTCTTGCTCTGTCGCTTTAGGTTCGTAACAAAAAGTTCCGCCAGCAAGCGAGCGAGCGCGTAGATCGTGGTTGCGGATTACCAGTCCAACGGAACGAGCTTCTTCCCCCGCCACTCCTCCACAAGGCACACGCCCTCTAGCTCACCCCATACTTCCTGATTAGCGTGATCCAGGACGATCACTTGCAACGCACCCTTGGCGGCCACCACGCGCTTCCCAATTTCATCGAAGATGCTTCGAACTGCCTGAATATCCTCCTGATCCACCAGTCTCTTATCTTTCTCACCCGTAACCTTATCGATCACCACTGCCGGGAAATAAACCTGACTCGGCTGATCGTAAATAATAAGACCCGGTACCGGGCTCGGGGGATGCTTGAGGAAATAGATCTGGAGCGCCAGAGTCACCGCAACGTGATACGCAAGCCAGTTAGCCCCACTGCCGATCTCCCAAAGGTAATCCATCCGCCCATTGCGAGACACCCTTACCGTCAGCTCCTTCGTATCCAGTCGCACCGGGCTGTCACCCCACTCTGCATTGAGTGACGGAATGATCGTTCCGGTGATCTGCTGAATCTCGTCAAGAATGCTGTCCAGTCGCCGTTGAAGGGCAGCCCCATTGATATTGCCATTGATCTCACTCAGCCTCTTGCGCAAGTCAGAGATTTCGCCTTCAAGCTCTGGAGACGAGTCCGACGCCTCGTACTGACTGAGCAGCTGCTGCAGACCCCCTAAGAACCTATCGATTGTGGAGGTCAGAGTAATTTCCTGCCGAGCGGCCTCAGAGCTTGCTTCGTATGCGCGAATCTCCTGCCGCACGATGGCTATCTCAGACAGCACATTCTCAGTCAGCACTCGCTGCCGCTGATACTCTGCATCTAGAGAGGTAGTAGCGAGAGGATGCGCCTGGAGCTTTGCCTCCACCTCCAATAATGCATTCGATAGCAAATCAAGTGATTTCGCAGTTTCGGATGGGAATAGCAGAGAAGCATCATTTCTTCTCTCCACCTCATCACGCATCCAAGTCGATAAAGAAATACGCTCACGTTGTATACGAAGAGCGCCAGCGTAGTCATCGCTCCCCTCGCGCAACCGCTTCAACTCCATCAACCGCTGCCGATGTCCCGACGCTTTAGCGGCCAAATCCTGCTCTCTGGCACGGAGCTCAGAAAGCACATTAAGAGTCGCCTCAATCCCCTCAACTGACGCAGACCGGCCGATGTGGTTGACGCCTGCAATTTCCTGAAGCTCTTCCAAGATCTCTGGCCACCCAGCTGGCTGACCCTGCCGAGCCGACAGGCCAAGTTCTCGACCTTGGGTTAGCCAACGCCGACCCTCCGAAACTCGCCTCTCAGATATAGAGCTCGCCTCTCTAAGCTCGGATTCAAGCTTCTTAAGCCTCCGGCCCAGCCTATCTGCCTCATGCCTCAGCGCAATGGTCTTGGACGTGACAGCATTCAACACATAAGGAAGGACAGTTTTGAGCTTCTCCCGGTGCTCATTAGAGTCGGCCTTGTAAAAAAGAACATTCGGATTTGCAACGATGTTCTGAGGCTGGAAGACTAGAGATGTTAGATCCCTAAAGGACGGTCGAAGCTTGTAGCCATACTCAGTGTCGGGTTCGAAGTCCAACTGCGTAAGACCAGCAAGTCGATCAAGAAGTCCACGCACAGCACTAGCCGTGGTGTTGCCCTCATCCAAGCTCTGAGGCACTTCGACCTCGCCAGACTCAATAACAAACATCTCACCGGTCTGCGCTTGCTCACCCGGCTCCTTTCGCGCAAATAGCTTCTGCCCCTCCACCGTCTCAACGAGAATTCCAAACCATGAGCACTCGTCTCTAATAACACCAACGGGAACTGCACACGTCTTGGATGCCAAACAATAGTCAATTATTGGAATAACAGCTGACTTACCAGTTTTGGAAGCACCGGTTATTACATTTACCATGCCAGGCTCAAATACCACCTCCCTAATTGAACCACCATTTCGCGGCCAAAGAACCAGCTTCAAGATTTGGAAATACATTAGAAGGCCACCCTGAGAATTGACGCAACTTGATCGACCGGAAGGCGCCCAAACCAAACCCCCAGCTTCTCACACGCCAAACCAAGCTTTCGCATACTCGAACTCGGCGATGGAATCTCTGAATCCAAGGACAAGATCGTTGCGGTCCCCGGGTCCACAATCATGAATTTCGCCATTGTGCCGGTAGTCAATGAGGCAAGCGAAAGGCTGCGAAGCGCAATCGCTCGCTCATGAATAGCAAGCAGACTCTCTTGTTTGGCGCCGAGCTTTGCCGCGAACAAAGTTAACCCTGAAGGCATATTCGTCCCTATCAGCGCGCTCTTGGATTCTCCGTGGAGCGCTATCGGAAGCACCAAAAATGCGAGGGCTATCGGAAGCCCTCGGCCGGATTCCGAAAAATGTCCGGACGCTGCGCGCCATATAAGATACGACCCGAACGACGGGTTATATATCAGATCCAGACCCGACAAATGGGCAGGAGCTTTATTGGATCCAATAGCAGCGACCACGATTTATTCCAAAAGTGATAGGTAGGCCGGATGCCAACCGAGCTTCATTGTTCCCGAGAGCTCGTTAAAACAGCCGTGAGTAAAGTGCCCCGGGACGCTTTTCCCTTGTAGAGACAGCTCTAGCTTCCGACATTCGGCATACACGACCTTGCCGCGACTTACATCGTTGAGACTTGAGTGAAGCACGTCAAGACTGTCGCATATGGCCGAATGCCGCTGTAGAAGCCCGCTCTCCCATTCGTCCAGTGATCCCGGAAGCAGTATCCCCTCCTCGCCCCACCTAGTCTTGCTGGAAATGGCTCTCAAGTAGTCATTGATGGCTTGTAGCTGTTGCTGCTTACTAGCCTCGATCAATTCCAGCTGGCGCACGAAGGTTGGCCTGGAGACAAACTCCATATCAATTTTGGCCGGATCTATGGGAGGAGAATCAAAATCGAAATAGGCCGGAAGATTAATTTCTTGGACAAAGCGCCTGACAGTATCTTTGAACTCGCCAGCATTGATCGCGCCAGGTTTCCCCATCTCCAGTAACCGGTCAGATTTCACCTTGGCCTCCCCCAATGCGAACGAGATGATTCGTTCAAGCAGAAGTGGGGACACTGCGGCTTCATAGCGCAGGCGGATGGTGGAAAATGGATCTCCCTCGCGAACAATCTCAAAGCGAGCCGCCAGCGAGAGCTGTTCATCGGGCTCGGCCGAAAGGAACCTGCTGACAAAGGGATAGACCTTCGACTTCTTTTTCGCCGAGGTGAGCTGGCTCTTGATGCGCGTGACCAATTCTGCAACATCTTGCGCGCTGCTTGCCTTTGCTAACGCCCTTGCAAATTCGCCCGGCTCATGATCTGGCGTTATGTAGAGGCACAGCTTGGATACGACATCAAATGGAGCGTGATCCTCAAGCCAATTATGGACAGTCTTCCATAGGTCTACAGACCAATCTGACAAAGGGTTGCTTTTGACTCGCTTCGTCTGCTCAAGGAGCTTTGTCCCGTCGCTATAAAGCACCGAGACATCGTCATCGTGCTCTACAAAAACGGTTGAATCCGGAGGTTCATTCAAAAGCCGTGCGCATAGCCGCACAGTCTGCAGGCCGTATCCGAGGTATGGCCCAGGAGCGCTGTGTTTTGTCGCCTTGGTTGACATGTCCGTTGCCCAGCCCCACCTGCTGAGCCTCATTCATACTTCACATCCACTTAACCCGTCAAGCTCGGCAGCCAGAGCGTTCGCGCGACGAATCACGAAGGCGAGCTGGCAGGTCTCACGTTTACGTCAGTAAGCTACAGGTGCATTGATCCATGCCTTCATCCTAGCGAACCACTCATCGCGCTCTGATTCATTGAATGCTGTGCTCTTAAGCCAACGATCAGAATGGCGCACGAAAGGAACCAGCCAGAGCGGGTGAACAACGTCCCGCACCTGGACTTCCAGGCGATGGGTGACCACTCCTTTGTAGTTGTATTCCCCAGTGCGGATAGCGAGCACTTCAGCCCGTCGCAGGTAGCGCTCGCCCTTCACGGGATCTCGGACCCAGATTGCGTCCCTGCCGAGGTCCAATGCAATGTGCTCATGGGACACCGTGGGCTCGAATTCTTCAGGCCTATGCTTCTTCAGTTTGGGCGCTCGGCGCCGGAACAGCCACGGCAAGCCCCACAGCAGCGCGAGCGGCCAGAAGACCAACTGCCCGAACAGCATCAGGCCGAAGACTGCCCCGTCAGCCGTCGTGCCCTCTTCGAACACCACACCGCACAACCACCACAGCGCGAGACCGGTGATGATCCAGCGGATTACCTTGAACAAGGTCCACATACGAGCTTCCTAGCGATGGGTGGGATGGGCTGGGTCAACGACGGTCTACGACAGTCCAAGTGCCACCAACTTTGTCGATGACGAAGGTGCCGACAAGATGCTGCTGCTCAGTGCGAGTGCCCAGCTGATACCGCGCAGTTCCAGTGACACTGCAGGCGTAGCCCGGACCGCCCCCTCGCACACACTCGCCCACTTTCAACCCCTCAAAGGTCATCGTCGTTCCCGTCGCTTCTTTGAAATACACGGCCAACGCCTTCTCAACATCGCCATTGCCGGGCCCACCAGAACAAGCCGCCAGCAGCGCAGCAACCGAAAGCATCCAGATCCTCTTCATCTCAATTCCTTGATCAGTCGATAAGTAGGCAGTGATCGCCGGGATTCGTCGCAGTGCCAAGCAGGACTTCGCTGTCAATCACTGAGCCGGCCTTATTGATGACGATCACGATCTGACTAGGCCGCGCAGAGGAGTCCTCCTCACGCTCGCCGAGGTAAGCCAGAACGATGGCGTCCTTGAAGTCATAGACCTTGCCGAAGCCAATGACGCTATGCGCTTCGGGAGGCAGCAGAACCGGCTTTCCATCGAGCTTGATAGCGCGTTTGTAGTCCCGGCCTTCCACAGGGTCGATCCGACCAATGCTTGTTCGCACGGGACCGGTGGGGATCGCGGAGCCATGACCTGTGGCCCAGATGAACTCGGAGACCTTGGGCTCCCCTCCCCCACCAACCTTGAACTGGCCGCTCTGCAGTTGGCACGACAAGCTGGGCGCAGCCTCGGCAGAGGAGACAATGGTGAGAAGACCCAGCAACGCAATGCACCTCATATCCATACGATTAGCTCCCCGGTAAATATTTGCGTTGAACGCAAATGACCAGCTAAGCTTAGATGGGCACACTTCCGAGAGTCAACGTCTTTGTTGTTCTCGGATGCCAGCCCCTCAACCTACGCCTACCGCTCTTGGCCAACGCCTTCGTGCCGCCCGCGTGGCTAAGGGGTGGACGCAGGTGCAGCTTGGAGAATTGCTTTTGGGCGTGGACGACCCGAACACGGTGGCTCCCCGCATCAGCCGTTACGAACGAGGCATGCACAAGCCCGATCCGGCGACCACCGAGAGACTTGCGGAACTGCTGGATCTTCCAGCGGCTTACTTTCTTGCTGCCTCCGACACAATGGCTGAAGCCATCCTGGTGCTATCGCAGCTTGATGCTAGGAAGCAGAAAGAAGCACTGGCACTGCTAAAGCAGCTTGCTGCGCCGTAGCCTTTCATCCCATGTCTTGAGCCGGAATGTTGTCGGGGATCACCTTGCAGAAAGAACCAGCGTCCGCGATTTTTCAAGCGAATGACAGTGGTACTCTCTTTAAAGACCAGACACGAAGCGAATCCATTAGCGCTTTCAGCCGGAACAGCGATTAGAACAAGCATAGGTCTGGCGCGGTTGACGAAGCAGGAGTTAATCTAGAAGCATCGGGAACGAGTCACAGGGGACTTGAAGGATGCAAGAAGCTCTGGATCGAAGAACCAATAACGAATACACCGCTTTAGAGATTTCACTGCTCACGGAGGCCCAGCGGGAGCCCTTGAAGGGCCACTTAAAGTGTTTGGGCTGTGAATCTACCGCGCACTTTCGCCGAAAGACCGATCCAAGTCCTGGAAGGAATGGGAGAATTGCGCACTTCTATTGTCGTCCGCATGCGCCCAACTGCAGCCTCATCCAGCGCAACGCAGATCCATGGGAAACAAATGAGAGTGATGCGACTGTCGCTCAATGGGTGGAACGCAATCAGACACTGATTGTCAGAATTCAGATGCCGGTCGAATCTTCGGAGGTGAATTCTGAAGAAGGCGAAGATGCTGACGAAGGCAGCAGAGCTGGCGGAGGCTCGGCCTCCCGAACACGCCGGTCGACGACTATATCTCGCGGGCCGCAACGGCTACTTGAGCAATTAGTTCACTGGCCAAGCTTCAAAACCAGTCCAGTTCGGATACGGCTCCCAGATCCTGCTCAGACGGAGGTGCCGGTCCATGACGCTTTTGTACGGTTTGAGGACGCCCGAGTCGATCTACATACGGAGCGTTGGCTTGGATTCTGGGGAATAGTGCGCTCTTTTAGCTTTTGGCCCCTTGGCAGTAGCTACTACTCAAACTTTGGCGCCGAAAACAGCAGCTTCCGCATCTCGATTCACCAGAACCACGCCGACGCCATAGTGCAAAGGTATCGGCTAGGAAGCATTCATGACTTGGTTGGCCACTACCTTTTGCTCTTCGACCGTGCTCGCGAATCTGCTTCGGGGCGCTTCACCGCAGATGTGAACTCGGTTCATCATGTTGGATTTGTCCGCAATACAGACCAATAAGAAGCGGTCGTCAGGCTCGTGACCGCGAGCAGGTGTTGCGACGCATCTTCACCAAGCTTCGCTAGCACTAGAGGATTGTGAAGTCGTTCGCAGTGCCTAAATCCCATTGATGTAAGAAAACACGCCTATCAGCACGCGCACAGGCGAAGGGGCCTACTGTGCTGTGGAGGGACTCAACTTGCCCCCCTGTCCGGGCATCGCCGGTGAGAGGAAGCTAGGCCAAGACCATACGACGCGCCGCGTGCTTATCTAGCAGCGACTGCAGCTGGCAGTGCCAGCAGGAGCTCCGCCAATCCACTCGCATCTAGAGCAGGCGGAGGCGACTTAAGGCCTAGGTCCGAACCGAGAGAAAGAGAGGACTGACCACTCCCCCCCCCTTGGAGAACCCCGGGAGCACGGCGAGCACGGTGAGCACGGAAGGACGGGATGACGGGGAGCACACGGCTGCCGACCCAAACACCTGATATCAATGGGTATTTTTTAACAAAATGCGCGGAAACGCGCACCTCAACCATTCAGGAATCGCTGTTTGTTGCATCCACGGTGGCTCTGGCGTAGCTTTCAGCTATCTAAAACGCTCAGTTGCGCGCGTCTAGTTCCCTTGCTCTTCGGAGCCTGAAGACGCAAATTGTCCACCAGTTGATAGGGAATTGCTCGATGTCCACGATGAAGCAGGCAGTGGCACGGCGCGTAAATATGTCGGAGCGCGCTGAGCATCAACGGCAAATCCACTTCGCCGGAGTGGATGACGCCTGGATTTGGAATCGCAAGAAGAACAATGGCTTTTCAACTGTGCCGAGGACGCTGCCGATTGCCATGCAGGCCGCAGACGAACAGTCTAAAGGCCAGCCGCCTGGGCATGTTCTTTTTTGCCTTTGGGCGCGAGCGCCGGATCACCCGGTTCTTGTAATCGACAATCCGATCACGTTCGCCGCAGAGGCGGGCTTCACCGGACCGAGGGCAGTAGACACCTGGCGACGGCGCATGAAGCGGCTGCAGGAGTTGCAGCTAATCGTGGCAAAAGCCGGACCGGCAGGTGATTTCCACTACGTTCTGCTGACGAATCCAAATTCGGCCGTTGAATGGATGAGATCAAATGGAAAGATCCAAGACGTGCTCTACAGCCGCTTCTGGGATCGACTGTCCGAGGTGGGCGGACTCAGTGAGATGGATGCACTTCGCGCTTACTGGGCTAAGACGACGGCAAAAGAGGATCCGCCGAGCCCCCCTCCGCCACCACCTACCGATGCCCCAACTGAATCGGCACCTACGAAGGTGAAGTCACGGAAGAGCAAACCTAAAAGCGTAGGGAAATGATGCTCAAACAGACGCCAAGGAGGAACCATGCTTAAGACAACAGTGATCGGCATTCGTCGCCAGCTCGCCCGGCGGATGTCGTGAAAAAGAAGACCCCCGATCAGCCTCGTTTCTCAGGCCAGACTGATCGGAGGTCGTGGCGGGCACCCTCAAGTGCCCTGAGCGGGGTTTCCCCTGCCCAGGGCTCAATTGTAACGCGGCCGCGCCCCTCACACATGACTGGGGCAGCAGTCAACTAGCCGACATCGGCTGAGGAAAACGCAATGACCAAGAAGCCTTCCAACTCCGGTCAGCCCTGGACCCCTGCGCAGGTCAAGCAACTCAAAGAGCTTGCGTCAGGGAACACCCCTACCCGGGTCATTGGCCTGAAAATGGGGCGCTCGCCCGAGGCAATCTACGGCCAGGCGAGCAAGGCGGGGATCTCGCTGAAGCCTACCAACCAGGCTCCCTACGGCACTAAGAAGCCGAAGTGAGTTAGCAACAAACTCAGAAGCCCCGCTATGCGGGGCTTCTGTCTTCTCAACCCGGAAACGCCGGGAACTTTTCGTTGGGATGGGAAGCCTTCCAAGTTGTGTAAGCGGAAGTCCCTTCCCAGGCAGCGAACGCACGAGGAGTTCTGCCTCGGCCGCTCCAGGTTTCGCCCGTGTGTGGGAGCCAATACTTGGGCGCGACTTCCTTCTTCACACTTCCCGCCTTCTTAGGGACATCCGTCGCCAGCATGCTGACGATCTCGGCGCGCTGCTTCGCAGAGAAGCTCTTGCCGTATTGGGACACGAGATTGGCGACTTCTGCGAAGGCATCAGCGGCTTGTTCCTGGAGAAGCTGAACTTCCTGTTCCTCAAGCTTGCGTAGCTCTTCAGCAAGCTTGGCTTTGGCGGAGGCAATGGAATCGAGTGACGGCTTGGTCATTCTTAAAACCTGAAATTGGTAGCAAAAAGAGAGAAGGTAGCTAGGAAGCTTTGGACGCTAAGCGCCACTGCCCCATCCACCGGGAACAAGCTATACGGTCTTTTCCCCCTAGACAACCGGTCCGGACCCGAAAGGGACGCAGTCCCAACCACTCAACCTAACCGGGGTTGCCACTTGCCATAGAGCCAGGGCGAGGCGACCCAACAAAGAGAATGGAGGATGGTGATGCCCGTCGCAAATTCGAAAATATCCTGCATGCCTATTCTGTAAGAAAGCACGCTTAGGCGTAAGCACACTCAAAATCGTACAGTACAGAAATGACTGCAAGATAGAAGCGGTCACCAAAGGAAAACCCTTACGCCACAGCGCCCCGCAAGACAAACCGAACCAATTTCCTCTAAATATTTTCGCGCTAATTCCAACGTTTCGGCGAATGCCTAAGCAACGCGGCAACCTTCTAGATCTCGTTTGACGAATCAAAGCCGGGCCTTAGCACTGCTCCCATCATCCACGGAGACAGCGCAATGCCAAAAACAGTAAAGAGCTTCCTTCAAGACTTCCCTTTCAATCCCGACGCAGATGACGCCCTGCACCTTAAGGGCATCAGGATCGGACGGTTCCGAATTGATGAGCTTGTCATCACCGGACGCGAAGCGGCCATCCATGCGCAAGAGATCCTTAACGCGGCTATGGAGCGCTCCCGACGCGCTCGCATCAATGCCGCAGGCACGCGCTACCTTGAGCCTCTATCCGCAGGCCACCCTGCCCGCCTTCTGTCAGTAGAGATCAAGGACTACCTAGGGGACCGGGAACGCCGCTGCCTCGCCCAGGAGACCATCGACTCCACAGCCCGAACCCTGCGGCTTCTCCAGATGAGCTGCGGCGACATCCCCGTGTCGCGCATTGACCACCCTCACATCTACCGCCTCTGGGACCTCATGCGCTGGTCGCCCCCAGGCCTCTTCTCTGACCCAGCCTATCGAGGGATCAGCTATGACGAAGCCATTGCCTGCGGCAAGGAGCTAGATGTTCCTCAACTCGCCCCTGCAACGCTTGAACGTCATCGACGCTTCCTGGTCTCCTTCTTCAATCAGCTGGTCAAGACGAAAGCCATTGAAGCGTCTCCCATGGCTGCGTTCGCAGAGATCAAGAAAGACCTGGTCACCGATCCCAACAAGCCTGAGCGCCTCTTTGATGAGGAAGACCTAAGGCGCATCTTCGACCCAAAGACCTTCATTCCTTGGGCAAGCAAGTATCCCCACCGATGGTGGCTCCCCATGATCGGTCTGTATACAGGTGCCCGCATCAACGAGGTCGCTCAGCTGAAGGTCGCCGACATCGTCCAGGAGAGCGATGTCTGGTGCATCCGCATCCAGAAGACTGTGGATCCTGACTTGGCTCACCGGACCCGGCTCAGGAGTCGACAAAGCCTAAAAGGCAAGGCATCTATCCGGACCATCCCTATCCCGAAGCCGCTGCTTGACGCAGGCTTCCTGGACTTCATGGATGACATCAGGGACTGTGGACACCCTCGCCTCTTCCCACACCTATCCGCTGGCGTGAACCGTAAGACCGGTGAGACCAATGCTCGCTACAGCCTGGCAGCGCTTAGCCAGTTCAGCCGCTACATGAAAGACCTTGGCTTCCCTAGAGGGGTTGGGTTCCATGCCTTCCGCCACACCATCGCCACAGAGCTCCACCATCAGAACGTCCCTGACGAAGATATTGCTCTGATCACGGGCCACTCCGTCAGCAAGCGCGTGCCAGTGCTTCACGAGGCCTACTTCCACAAGAAGCCCGCCGTGATGCGCAGGAAGCAGATAGAGACCTTGGAGAAATACAGGCCTGCGGTAGTGCTTCCTGTCTACGCCAAGGGGCAGTTCAAGCGCTGCTTGAAGGACAATAAGAGGTTCTATCCCTGATGTGTCCGAAAGTCAGTGGTAGGCTGTCATCCTTGCAACCCCCTTTCGTTCTAGCCGATGAACTTCCCTAAATCTCAGAAGACTGGTCGACAAGCAGAGCTTGCAGTAGAACAAGCCTTTTTAGAGTGGGATTGGAATGTTGGACACGATCAGATAGACATTGGTTACGACCTGTGCATCACCCCCGATCACACTGTCTACCACGGCATTCACTTTCTAGCACAAGTGAAAGCGACCTCTGTCGAGTCCAGAGGAAGCCGAATCACTGCTCAAGTTTCCAAGAACCGATTGCGGCAGTATGCGAACAATGTGCTCCCGGTCTTCATTTTGAGGGTGACCCCCGACCGTTCCATTTACTGGATTCACGCTCAAGAGTGGGCGAAGGGCAATCAAGAAAAGCTGATCGGCGATGGCAAAGGCGTGGTCACGTTCGACCATTCAAAGGTCCTCAGTGACCGTGAAGGCTTTGAACGCTATCTGTGGGACATCGTAGAGCCTATTCTTCAAACCCGAGATCCGCTATCCATCGGAGATCAGCCATCTATTGATCTAGCAAAGCGCAGCGCCCGAAGAGCGCCCCCGGGTTCGGGCGAAAGCAAGACTCAGAAAGTGCAGGAGCTCTCGAAGGGGCTTTCTCGGTTGGATCTATCCTTCACACCAGTCGGAACGGCCGAGAACATAGCCCTGGTCCGAGACGCATATCTGTATGGCCTGCCACGCACATTTGATGTAAAAGACTTCAAGCTTGCGCCTCTCCCCGGCTTCCAGGATCAAATGAAGCCGCTACTTGCCCATGGCAAGCTCACCATGAAGACGAAAGCAGCCACCCAAGGCCATGTCCTCGTATGTCCAGGCCAGGAATATTCCGTCTTGGCGCAGGAAGTGAGCTTAGCTGCTGAGCTATTCAACGGCACCGCAGGAGCAGGCATTACGAATGAGTCTCTCCCATCACCATTGACGATCATCATTCGGTGCACGGTTGTAGAGACATCACTGAAGGCAGAAATCAACCTTAGCATCAGGGGCTCCGCAATATACGGCGTCGCGCTAAAGGAGATTCATACGCTCGCCCCTCTAGCAACGTGGGCTGACCAGATTGCTGCCGAAGACGCAATGATGCTGACTTTGGACTTCAATGGGATCCGCCAGCCACTGCACCCTTCTGTGTCACCCATCGGTCAGATGCTTCCTGTGTTCCAGCGCATCAGAAGCCTGAGCAGACTCCATATGATTTGTCGCGCCCTCAACTCCCCCGTCATACTCGAAAATTCAGACGTGTTCTCCGAAGAGGACTTCCAGGATATCGACTTTGGCTTCGATCTTCTGAGGGGCGTACAGAGATCCGTTACCCTTAATACTATGGAAGTCGATTCAGTGGGCCCGGAGGCGCGCAAGTTCATAACTGTTCCTGGCGAATTTCTCATTCAGACACATTGGCAACTGGATGTGGCTGGGAAGGCGCTCGGTCACTTCCCAGTCGAGATCCATATGACTGGCTATGCCTTTGAAAGCACCGCAGACCCCAAGAAGCTCAAGATTGTCAAAGGTAGCAATGGGCAAGCTTGGGTTAGCTACAAGAAACATGATGCAGCCGGGCACCATATCATTCGGCGGAAGACGTAGTCAGCAGCAAGCTGTCGCACCACATATGCTCTACGCGATAAGGAAATCAACATGGCTCAACCGCAAGAATCGACCGTCGCAGTAATGATCGACTGCGACAACGTTGCTCCCGAAATCGTGGACTTCGCGCTCCTCATGGCTGCACAGGCCGGGCGCGTAACGCTTCGACGGGGCTATGGCAATCGCACTACCTTGGGCAACTCTTGGCAAGAGGCCCTGGTTCGCCAGGCCTTCACTCCATGTCTTCAGTTCCAATATGCAGCGAAGAAGAACACCTCCGATATCGCCCTGGCCTTGGATGCCCTGGAAGCGCTCTTCGATCAGCGGGCAGATATCTTCTGCTTGGTAACCAGCGACTCGGACTTTGCCTACCTCTGCCGAAAGCTCCGTGAGCGCGGCGCCACGGTTCTGATCGTAGGCGAAGCAAAGACCCCCGATGCATTGCGCAATGCCTGTGATCAGTTCTTCGAGTGGTCCGCCCAAGAAGCCTCATCGCCAGAGCCGCCTGATCTTCAGGACCCGCCGCACCCAGCTGACCACAGTAGCGAAGCCAAGACCACCGGCAGCGCGCCGCTTCCGAAGCGCCGTCCTCGCTTCGTCATCGAGGCTGTCTCACTACTTGCCGGTAGCACACCAGAGGGCAAGGTAAGCCTCAACTCCTTAGGCTCCTATCTGAAGCGAGCAGATTCCGGCTTCTCGCCTGGCATCTATGGGCATTCCGGTCTTCTCAACATGGTGAAGACCTACGATCTCCTGTCGCTCAAGCAGGAAGAGAATGGGCAGTGGTCGGTGAGCCTGGCGCCTAAGCCAGAGACAGCCTGACGCGAGCCACCACTCCCGTTTGGCGAATTGCCCAAAAAAGGCCCCGCATCTGCGGGGCCCTAGTCTTCAGTAGCCGTAACCAGATCGACGCTGTTGCGCCCTCGGCTGGTTGTAGGGGCTACCGTATGGATTGCTCTGCGTTGGCTTGTAAGGATCTACAGTCCCGGACTTCCCGTTGTAGGGGTTGTAATTTCCTTGGGTGCTGTAGTTGTCCAGCTTGGTGGAATTCGCATTGCTACGGTGGTGAGGCTGGACGTAGGTACCGTCCGAGCGATAGTGCCCCTTCACCGCATGGCTCTGAGCCGAAACGGCAAAAGAGGCAATCAGAGCGAAGCCTGCGGCTACAGTCAGTGGAATTCTTTTCATATTTCCCCTTGAATTCAAATGCTCCGAATCAGTTCAAATTCAGCTGCAGATCGAGCATACATACAAAATACAAAGAGCGATAGGCGGCGATAGAGCACCACTTTACTTAAATCAAAATCGTGCTATCTATATTTCAAATTAAAAGCACGGAACTAATTTATGTTAATGATTGCACTTGCCATAGTTATTTATGCACTTCTGCTGTATCTCACTTTTAAAAAGAAACTCGATTCACCATCCCAAGAGAACAAGCAATCTGGAAACGCCAAATCCAACCAGGAGGATCGCGATATAAATAGAAATTAAGGTTGTTCGCATCTTGATTAACGTCCTACCCACCTGCATAACGCTTAGGTAAATGCTATCAGCAATAAATGTAATCGCTATCACGAACGCTAAGCCGATGCCGATGCGCAATCCTAAACTAAGCGCCGGATTGTTTATGACAGGACAGACAATCCACAGCACGGCGGAGACGACCGCTGCAACCCCAATAAGACCAACTGCGTCGCTTTTTTTCCACATTCGGACCATTCCCTTTTATTGAAAAATTAAGCATTCCATCTTTGCAAGTTATTTAATCTGGTGAGATAGACCAAACCACCGATCATCATATCGGCCAGGAATCTGGATTCTTTAGAGACAACTAGATTCCACCGAAGACCCCATGCTTTGTCATCATAAATCAGGTAACACCAGCAATTGAAAAGTGCAGTAAAGAGCCCCGCAGAGTTCTTTCGGGCATCCTTAGGGTTGCAGAGCTTAGCTATCAAATGATGGGATTACGGAGCGTAATCCACTCATGTCACCCGGAAACAAAGGGGGAAGTCCATCTGGCACTCTCCTCCAAGCCAACTCCACAAACTCTCTATCCTGCTCGAAAGTGTGCATGACCCTGAACTCTGTCACTCCGATGGCGAGAGCTCTTCTCTTGTTGTGCAGGCTCGTTGCACGGAACTGGATTGTCCGCATGAGTAGAGAGTAGAGGGACCGCTTCGCCTCAGAGTTTATCTGAGACGCGATGGCCTGAAGCTGGGGCTGCTTCTCTATGTTTGGAATCAGTTCCAGCATCCCAATCAGCTGGGCCTTGTTAGTCTTTGAGTTGAAACTCACTGAGCAGCACTTACACAGCAGCTTCAAGTCAGCAACCTTCATCCGCTGCAACAATGAAGAAACGGATGGCGGCTGAGACGGCACGGGCTGAGGAAAGTTGAGCGGGAAGCGACCCAGTTCCGAGAAGACCGATAGCCATTCCTCATGCTCAAGCCATCGCCAAGAACGACCTTCGAAGTAGTTCTCCCATACGTGCTCGTAGTATCCGTGAGCATTCAAGAAGCCTCCTTCAACAGCCATGATGTAGTCCTTGATGGCGTCTACGTCTTCCGCAGGGATACCCGACACCTTCGCCATCGCTTGGTCGAACACGGCGTCGTAGCAATCGAACACGTCATCGCTTGGCGTGATTTCGAGCGCCTTGTATGCAGCCTCTTGCGGCACCTGACCTTGAGGAGCAGTTGGACGCCTTGCCCCCACAAGCGACTTCAGAAAGCCAACGATCCCCATAGCTCCCCCCTAAGCCTTCAGCCTACTTGTACCGCTCTTCTTGCGTTCCTTCCAGGTCTCCACAACAAACAAGCACAGTGAGTGCGCGGAGTGGACAACTAGTCGAGCATGGCGCGGAGCGACCTTATACGTGCGCTTGTGCTGCCCGTGGGCACTACCCGCATGAGTCCGGAAGGCGCCGATGCCATCAATGATCGAGCTAAGCCCCGCGAGAACTCGCTTGAGGTCATCATCTTCCAGCTGCTCAGGCGACAGTTTGAGGTGCTTGGCGACCACTACCCAAAGCGGCTTGACGGTCTGATTTGAAGGTAGCTCAAGGCCTTCCGTCGCGATGTAGTGCTTGCACAACGCCTCAACAATCGCACATGCCGCCGTAACCGCTGCGGCTGGGTCGGATTCAATGAACCTGACGGCGCGCTCGAACTCCTCTTCAACTTCCGAGACAGAGAACTCCTTTAGCGCTTCGCCGAACGCCTTGCTCGGAGCAGTGACCGAGTGCGCCCCCAGAATGCGGCCACCGAAACCGTAAGACAGCTGGTAGCGTGCAAGGGCCTCAGTGATCCGCTTACGAGCGTTGAGCTTCTTCTCTGGCTCCCAAGACGGGACCTCGCCATCCATGATGTCTTCGATGAGGTTGCCCAGAATGGAGAAGGACCTAGATACGTCCTCCCTACCCTCTCTGATCAGCCAATTCGTCACCTTATCGACGCAGTTGCCTTCCGGAACGTCCCCGGAAGCGCCTGCTTCATACAGCATCGTTTCCAAGCGTCGATGACTGTAGTAGTAGGAACCCACAACGTCACCGACTGTTATCGCGAGCGGCTTAGGGAACTCTTTCAACATAGCAACCCCTGTCAGTAGGCGGTTGGCGTCGAAGACAACGCCGCCTGTCCGTAGAGCATGAATACACTCCCCAGCGCGTAGATGATCCAGCCGAACAAGGGCCGCACGAAGCCGATAAGAATCAGCCCGAAGAGCATCGGGATCGCTGTGATTCCCAGGTGGTAGGCCCAAGTAGAGGGGATCGTGCCTAGAGATGCTGGCGACTGCTCGAACCGAACCAGCAGACCGAACGACAGCCATGCAAGCCACGGCCCGACGACAAGAAGAGCGAGTCCGTGCAGCACTCTAGTGCGCATTCTGATCTTTGTGAGCGGCACGAATCAGAACTCCTCTTCCGCAGACGGTCCCTCTTCCTCGGCTGGTGGTGCCATCGCTTCGGCAATCTTGCGGTCCATCTCGTTCGCGAAGGCCAGAACCTGAGCCGAAAGAGTCGAGATCGCATCGACTGTTACAGCGTGCTCAACGCCATCGACCGTCTGGCCGCTTCGATGAACTATGTCGTGACGGATCTTGATTGCCTCGGTGAACCCCTCCACGCTAGGGATACGAATTTTGAAGGCGAACTGGTATAGCGAGGCGACCTTGTCCCAGCGATGCCACACCGTCGTCTGCATGTGGGAACGAATTTTCGTTCTTGCAAACCCAATTGGATCGCTGATATCCAAAACGGTATGCAGCTTCACATCTTCATTTCGGAAGTGGGGGTGATCAGTTATCAAGCGCCTTACCACGTCCTCGTCGTGATCAACCCAGTAGACAAGGGTCTCCCACAGAAATGTCTCCAGAGAACTGATGACCGATGCGAACACCAAATTTCTCGCAGTCACCTCTGCGAACGCATCACCACCTAAGCCCAAGACCGCATTGATATCACCTAAGCGGCCTTCCAATCTGACGGTTGGCTCGTTCCGATCATCAACGAAAACATCCTCATCAGGTCTGTAGTAGGTGAGCTGAGTGGGGGCCCAATCCGGCCCCTGGTCAGACACGAGTTCGTCAGCGACTGCCTCAATCAGACCTTCATCAACCAGTCCTTCGAAGCGGCTGAAGAGCTGGTCGTGAGCATCATAAGGGCCTCCATTCACATAGAAGTAGTCCCCCATGTCGCTGCTATACGGGGTCTCCATGGCGGGATCGCAGTAGCGTTGCAAGAACCACCGACGCATCGCGTTGGCAATTTGATCGTTCGTCGCCTGCATCGATCCAAGCCAATCGTTGTTGACCTCGTGCGTCAGCAGGTCAGAGAAAGCCTCATCAGGAGCAGTTCGGGCGAGCTTGGCCGCCCTAGCTTGCTCCAATGCCTCTCGAACCCGTGGAGGAATCTGAGTGCTCACATAGCGTCCTTGCAGATGTCTTGGCGTGGTTCTCAGTATCGCCGATGCCCAAGGCTTGCGCTGCGCCGCCCAACCAAATTAGGATCATGTATCGTTCAAGGTATCGTCGCGCTAACGGTCGCCACCCCAATATTATGAGTGGAATCAGTGAGTTACAGGTCTTTTGAGACCTCTCCGCCCACCTCCACCATTTGCCGGTCCAGTCGGGACCAAAACGAAGCCGGAACCCGAGGAAATCAAGGGTCTCCGGCTTTTTTTTGTCCAATGTTGCCCAGGCTCCCATTGCAGGCCGTACGACCTCGGGGGCACATCCAGCGCTTGGAATGCGTCGCCTAGAAGTACTGCAAATCTTAGAGGAGCGACAGCCTATTGCCGCTCCATCGTTGGCCGTCCACCGGCAGGCCAGGCGATGCGATAGGCCAGGACATCGCCAGCAGCGACCGTCAAGTTCTGGAACGTTGAGACGTTCTGGCAAAGACCGCCACCGGCCTCAAGCTTAAGAAAGTAGGTTCCAGGCACCACGTGCATGCTGACCGATTCGCCTGGCTTCAACGCAACGACCTTCTGGTTGTCTATCAGGATGTCGAACGAGCAGCCACCGCCAGCAAACCCTTTATCACGAGTCACGTTGATGGCTGCCGAGCGATCGGGACTGCTTTCAAGGTAACTGGCGTCGTACAACCGACCGGCTGACACAGCCTTCGCTGTCCCCGGGGCTACTGCCGTTGAGGAACATCCGGTGGCAAGCAGGACCAAGAACCCCAGAGCCGAAATCTTCTTCATGCGTCCTCCCTGTAGGCCTGCGAGTCTACCCGGCCGACAAGTTCAAGGAAAATCTGCCCGTCCGAGGCAAGAAGCCGGATCCCGTTACGACCGGGGTTCCGGCCATCTTCGTCCCTGCAAGCCTGGAAGGCTGTAACTCCAGCCCCTTTTAATTGCATCATTCCGGCCATCGAGACCCCGATCTCCGCCAAGGAAGAACTGTGATGAAGAAGCTGCTCATCCCTGCCCTGCTGATTGCCGGATTGTCCGGCTGCATGCCGACCAAGCAGGCGTCGCCCGAGCAGATCAAGGACGCTCCGGCCGCGCGCATTTTCCCGATCGATGCCCAGGGTGAACCCACGGGCACCATCACGGTCACCCGCGATGTCGGATTCGTAGGCAGCGGCTGCTACATGGGCGTCATGGTCGACGGCAAGATGGCCGCACATCTCGACCCCGCCGAGCGCCTGTCCCTTGTCCTGGCCGAGGGGCGCCACGTACTGACCGCCACGCCTGTCCAGGGGCGGGGCCTGTGCGGCGTGCTGCAATCGGAGAAGACCAACAACTCCCGCCGGCGCTCGACCGAAATCAACGTCCGCGCCGGTGCCACGCAGGCGTATCGCCTCTACTCCTCCGCTGAAGAGTTCCCGGTAATCGAACCGGCGTTCTGATTCCTGCTCCCATCAGAATGATCTGCCATGAAAGCTGCCCTCACGGTTTCCCTGCTCCTCACCACCCTCGCCGCAGCCTCAGCCACGCATGCCGCGGCACCGGCCATCGCGCCGCCCGGCACCGCCACGCTGGAAGCCCTCCTGGCCTGCAAGCCCGGCTCGAATTTCAGTGCGGCCGACGCCATCGATGCGCTGCAGGCGGCCGGCCTGGCCAAGAAGCCAGCTGGCACGTTCGAGCCGGAGGACAAGCCGGTCGCGCTGTCTGGCGGCACGGTCACCGGTGCCGATGTAAACGTGGCCGAGGTCAACGAGCATGCCAACACCGAAGAGCCGTCGTACGTGAAGCGCATCGACAAGCGCCACACCCCGCATGTGATCGCAGGCGACGACTACGAGGGCTATTGGGCAGCGGTGAAGTGCCAGAACAGGCAGCAATGGGGTGACCTGCACTGCAGCCAACGACGCTGGCTCTAGTGTGCCAGCGGCACGGTGGCTACGATGGCACCAGTCTTCTTGTTCTGCACCGAAACAGCAATCAACCGCGCAGGGAACAACGTCTGTTGATCTACACTTTCGAACGGGCTGCTGAGCAAGGGCGGTATTCGGCGGCGAGCGGCAAGCACGTAAGGCTCCATCAGCTCGATCTGGTAGACCAACGAGGTGTTGAAATTCAGCGATCGCGCCAGCTCCGGGCTGGCATCGAGCACCAACCGCAACGCGTCTCCGGTATTTATGACCTCTCCGCTGGAGGCTAATGCGTCTATATCCTTTTGGGAGAACGCGATGTTGACCGTCTGGAGTACCGTTTTCTCCACCATGGCCCCGGCCCCGAATGCGTTTTCGGCCCGATATTTCTCGCGCTTCAGAATTTTCCGAGTAAGCGGCAATGCATAGAAGATCCTGCTGTCGCTTTGGGCAGCTGTGACGTTCAGCGGCTTGTTGATGAGATACACGGTCAGGCGCTGCTGGTCTGCATCGTATAACGTGGTGACCGCCGAATCCTCCCTGAAACAGGTCATGCCGTTGGCAATCGGACTCGTCTGCAGCACCTTGTCCGCGCGCTGCTGGTAGGCGGCATTGCTCTCGAACTCATCCTTGGGACCCAGTGACGCTGCAAGCATATCGGTGACAGACAGGACATTTCCCTGTAACCGTATCGAACCAACACCCTCGAGCTGCAGGTCACATATTTCCCGCGATCTGTTGTCGGCCGCAGAACACGTGAACGCAGCGGTGATGGCGATGGTGAGCAGAATGCAGCGCATGGATATCCCCCTGAATGGTGGAGCACATTATCAGGGCAAACGGCTCCGCGGCATCGTAGCGTCTGTGTGCGCAGACTGCTCGACCCGGCCAGCGCTAGCCCGTCGCGCGGCCCTGGTGTAACAACCACGGTAGCGCCCCCCATTCACCCCAGTGTTACACGGAAGTGCCTGAATCGACGTCCTGGCGGCAGTCTCATGCCCCAAACCGACCGTCCGGGATATTCCGCTTTGACAGACCGCCCGCTAGAGTGGCGCCACCGCGCAGGAGGATCGCATGGCTACCACGGGCTTGGGCTTGATCGGCCGCACGACCCTCATCATCACCGTGCTGCTCACCCTGGGCGGCTGCGCGACGCTGCGCCAGTTCGGGCCGTCGGTGCAGGTCGCTTCGGTCACGCCCGGCCAGTACATCGCGCTCAAGCGCGGTGACATCCTCACCTCCGGCAAGCTCAGCGCGGCGACCACCGAGACCCTGCGCGTGGCCGGGCTCGATGAGGGGGCCTGTGCCAAGCCCGGCCTTCCCTGCATCGAGGCGATGGAAGGCAGCATCGTGGTGCGCGAGGAAGACAAGCGCTCCAGTCTGGCCGAGCTGTGGCTGCAGTATGCGATGACCCTGCCGGCGCCGAAGCGCGAATACTCCGCGTCAGGCCGGGCCAAGACTGCAATCACCGAGCTGGATGCCGACTTCCAGCCGCGCCTGGACGCGTGGATGCAGGTCGCGCGCCAGGCCTATGCCTATCTGTTCTTCACCGAGCGCACCGCCAACCAGCGGGGGTTCGAGGACCGCCAGACCCAGGTGCGCGACTACTACAACCTGGCGGTGCAGGAGGCTTCGGTGCAGCTGTACGATGCCTATGCCACCGGGCGCGTGCACAACACGGCCAACCACCTCCGGCTGGGCCGCTGGACCTTCGTGCTGGCCCCTTCAGACGAAGCATCGGCGCTGGACCAGCGCACCCCCAGCGAGCTGGTACCTGCCGCCTCGCTGTCGTTCACCGGCACGCTGCGCAGCGTGCATCGCCGCGATGGCTTCGGTGCCGAGCTGGTGGCGGTGATGGACGACCCGGCCGGCAGCACGACTACTCCGCCTCCGGCGGCGGCGCAGGCGGCGCAGGCAGGACGTTCTGCCACGCAGAGCTGGAGCGAGATGCCTTCGCCATCGATGACGGTGCTGCTGCGCTTCTCGGGAAAGAACCTGTGGGAAGTGCTGCATGACGACGAGCCGGAACTGGAGATCCACGATCCCTACCAGGTCTCGGAAGTGACCCTGCACGGCCAGCAGGTGCCGCTGGCAGCCAATTTCACCGCCGGCTACGCGCTGTGGCTGGCCCGCTCCAACTTCAGCCGCCAGTCGTTGCGCACGCTGTTCGGTGGCAAGGGCGGCATCGACACGCCGCATCTGTACATGATGCAGCCCTACGACCCGAACCGTCGCGTGCTGCTGATGATCCATGGCCTGGCCAGCAGTCCGGAAGCGTGGGTCAACGTGGCCAACGAACTGCTGCGCGACGACGAGATCCGCCAGGCGTTCCAGGTCTGGCAGTTCTATTACCCCACCAACATGCCCATCGCGATGAGCCACGATGCGATGCGCCACACGCTGGCCGAGGTGTTCAGGCACTTCGACCCCAGCGGCAAGGCGCAGGCCTCGCATGACATGGTCCTGGTCGGGCACAGCATGGGGGGAGTGATCGCACGGTTGATGGTCTCCTCCTCGGGTGACCACCTGGTCGATACCCTGCTGGCCACCGCGCAGATGACGCCTGCCCAGCGCGAGCTGCTGCGCACCAAGGGCGCACCGGTGCTGACCTTCCTGCCGGAGCCGGAAGTATCGCGGGTGGTGTTCATCGCCACCCCGCATCGCGGCACCGACGTGGCCGGCACCCGCCTCGGCCGCTGGATCGGCCGCCTGGTCCGGCTGCCGCTGACCGTGCTGGAAGACGTGGCGACGCTGGCCAACGACGGCCAGATCGACCGCACCGATGGCAAGCACGGCTACCAGATGAACAGCATCCAGAATCTGGACAAGGATGACCCGTTCGTCCGGGCCGTAACCGACCTGCCGATGTCTCCCAGGGTGCACTACCACTCCATCATCGCCCGCGCCAAGGCCGACGGCCCGCTGGAAAAGACCGATGACGGGCTGGTGCCCTACTGGAGCTCGCACCTGCCGCATGCGGATTCGGAGAAGGTGATCGTGTCCGGGCACAGCGTGCAGGAAGCCACGCCGGCCATCGTTGAACTGCGCAGGATCCTGCATGAGGACATGCAGCAGCACCGGACGCCGCTGAAGTAGCAGGGCCCGATTGAGGGGAATCCCTCATCGTGGCTGCGCGCGCGGCCTTTTATGCTGGGTCCACTTTCCCCCACGGAGGTCCGCATGCACACGCAAGAGCCCAGCCGCCAGCCCAGCCCCGATCCGGCCGAGCGCGATGCCTTCTTCCCGTCGCCGTACTCGCTGTCGCAGTTCACATCGCCCCAGAGCAACCTGTCCGGGGCCGAGTACCCGGATGCACGCCGCGACGGCCGCTGGAAGGTGCTGATGATCGCTGCCGATGAGCGTTACCTGCCGACCGCCAATGGCCACCTGTTCTCCACCGGCAACCACCCCGTGGAAACCTTGCTGCCGATGTACCACCTGGACAAGGCCGGCTTCGGGATCGACGTGGCAACGCTGTCCGGCAACCCCGTCAAGTTCGAATGGTGGGCCTTCCCGCGCGAGGACCGCGAGATCGGCGCACTGTACGAACGCTACGAGGCGCGCTTCCGCCAGCCGTTGCAGCTGGACGCGGTGGTGGCCGGCCTGGGAGCCGATTCGGACTATGCCGCCGTGTTCATTCCCGGTGGCCATGGCGCACTGATCGGCCTTCCGGAGAGCGCAGCAGTGAAGGCCGCGCTGCACTGGGCCATGGCCGCGCAGCGCCACATCATCACCCTTTGCCATGGACCGGCGGCGCTGCTGGCGGCGGGCGTCAACGAAGCTGAAGGCAGCTCGCTGTTCCGTGGCTACCGCATCTGCGCGTTCCCCGACGCGATGGACCGGCAGACGCCGGAGATCGGCTACATGCCGGGGCAGCTGCGTTGGTTCTTCGGTGAGCGGCTGGCGCAGCAGGGCGTGCAGATCGTCAATGAGGGCATCGATGGCAGCGTGCTGCAGGATCGGCTGCTGCTGACCGGCGACAGTCCGCTGGCGGGCAACGCGCTGGGCAAGCTGGCCGCGCGTACGCTGCTGGACGCGTTGGTCGGGCGCTGAGCCAGTGCCCGCGCTGGTGTCCGCGTTGCTGGAACTGGAACAGGCGCGCTCACTGGCCGCGGTGGGCGGCGTGCTGCGCCGCGCCGCCTCACCCTTGGGCTACGACCGCCTGCTGGTGTTCGCCACCGGCACCGGCCTGGAACGCGGCGCACAGCGCGTGTACTGGATCGAAGGGGACTGGTTCGACGACGGCAGCGCTACCGGGCTCGCCCGCTACCTCCACGCCTGCCCGGTCAACCGCCATGTACTGGACAGCACGGCGCCGTTCTTCTGGAGCAAGCGCCAGGGCGTGCGCGGCGAACGCTATCTGGTGGTGAAGCAGCCGCGCGGCGATGGCCTGCATGGGCTGCAGGTTCCGGTGTTCGGCCCGACCGGTCTGGAAGGCGCGGTCAGCTTCGCCGGCACCTCGATTGATGCGTCCGCCAGCGCGCGCGTGCTGCTGGACATGGTCGGCACGTCCGCCTTCCGTGCGGCGCGGCGTCTGGCCGAAGCGCCTGCGCAGGTTCCCGCGGGCACCTTGAGCGCGCGCGAACGTGAAGTGCTGCGCTGGGTCGCGGCCGGGCGGCGCCAGGCGGACATCGCGGCCACACTGGGGCTGTCTGCGCGCACGGTGGAGAACCACCTGCGTCGAGCGCGGCAACGGCTGGGTGTGGCCACCACCGCGCAGGCGGTGCGCGCGGCCGCCCGCCGAGGCGAGATCGACGACTGAGCCCCGCGCGGTGGCCACCGTCATGCGCGCCGCGGCGTCAACGTACCGATGAAGTCGACCGGGATGGCAAAGCCCTCCAGCTGCATCCAGGGTGCTGGCACCTCCTGCACCGACAACTCGAAATCGCGGGTCACCAGCGCGCAGAACAGCAGCAGCTGGGCATGGCCGACCGCGCTGCCGATGCAGGCACGCGATGAGAATCCGAACGGGACATAGGCGCCCTTGTTGGCCTGGCGGCGCTCGGGCAACCAGCGATCCGGATCGAAGCTGTCCGGGTTCTGCCAGTACTCCGGCGAATGATGCTGGAAGTAGGACGACAGCTCGTATGCCCCACCCTTGCGGATGCAGACACCCTCGATGTCGATATCGTGCGAGGCGGGACGATGCAGGGCGAACAGTCCCGGCCACAGCCGCAGAGTTTCCTTGACGAAACGCGACGTGCACGGCAGGGACTTGATCGGCAGTGCATACAGCTGCTCCAGGCTCAGCGCCGAGGTTTCCTCGCGAATGCGCGCATGCCAGTGCGGAAAACGGTGCATCGCGTAGAGCAGGCTGGCGGCAGTGATACCGGGCAGGCCCGACATGCCGGCCAGCACCATCGACACCAGATAGGCCACCCGGTCCACCCCGACCCGTTCTACCAGCGGCAGCAGCGATTGCAGGAAGTCCTCGCGCGGCGCACTCTCCCGCGCACGGCGCCGGATGTGCCGTGACACGGTGCGCGCCGCGCGGCGGGAAAGGTGGAAGTCGATGATCCGCCGCCAGAATGAGAAGTTCTGCAGCACGATGGCGTTGTAGCGGGTCTTCTGTTCGCCGATGAGTGCTTCGACGTCGGCGCGGCTGAGGCCATCGATCAGCAGCGGCAACAGCGACTGCGAGATCGTCCACCAGCTCAGTTCGCTGAGGTCATGCGCACGATCAGCACGCTGGGCGAGAAAGCCGTGCATGCGCGCGTAGAGATCGCGCATGTGCCCGGCACTGGCGAGGCGTCCGGCCTGTTCGCTCAGCAGTCCACGCACCTCACGCCATGCGACCGGGTCGCGGGCACGGCGCAGGCCAAGATAGTCAATCAGCGAATCCGGTACCGTGTGCCGGTCGGTGTTGGCCTTGTCGACCCTGACCGCCAGGGCCGGATCAAAGATGCCGACAACATCATTGTTGAAGCGCAGGACCGGCCCTTCGCGGCGCACGCGATCGAGCAGATCGTCGATGGAAACCACTTCCGCATCCGCTGCACGCTCATCCATGCCCTGCCCCCCGATGCCAGGGAAGATCATCGACCTTCCCTGGCGATGTCATCGAATATGTGGCGTCCTTCCGGTCAGAAGATGTTCCAGTAGCGATACTTGGAACGGATGCACTGGGTGGAATTGTCCGAACGCAGGTTCAGCGACACCTGCAGGGCGCGAATCAATCGTGTCATGGCACAGCTCCTTGTGGTTCCGTTGTGGGTTTGCTGCTGCGATGCCGGGTTCAATGGCCGGCACGGCCGTTCTAGCACGCAGGCCCGGTCTGACGGGTCAATGCGCCGTCAAGGCCAGGCTGAATACGCCCCATTCCCGACAGATGCCGCCAGCGCGTGCACAGCCATCCACTGGCGATCCGTGCGATGCTCCGTGAAACCGTTTTCATGGAATGGAGGGATTCCACGATGTTGTCGCGTTTCCGTCGCCCCGCGCTCTCTGCGCTGCTGGCGCTTGCCCTGCCTCTCACCAGCGCCTGGGCGGCTGCCCCCGCGCCGTTGAAGGTGATGTCGTTCAATGTGCGCACCCCGGCCGATACCGAACCCGGCAAGCGCTGGCCTGACCGCCGCGACGCGATGGTGAAGGTCATCCTCGATGCACACCCCGCAGTGATCGGCACGCAGGAACTGGTGCAGGAGCAGGCCGACTACCTGGCCGGGCACCTGCCCGGCTATCGCTGGTTCGGCGAGGGCCGCCGCGGGGGCAGCGGTGACGAGCACATGGGTGTGTTCTACGACAGCAATGTGCTGGCAATCGAGCAATCAGGCAACTTCTGGCTGTCCGACACACCGGACGTGCCGGGCAGCATCACCTGGGGCAACCTGTATCCGCGCATGGTGACCTGGGCGCTGTTCCGCCGCATCGACGACGGCCGCCGCTTCTACTTCATGAACACCCACCTGCCCTACCGCGACGAAGACGAACCGCGGCGGGTCAAGGGTGCCGAACTGATCGGCACGCGCGTGGCCAAGCTGCCGGCCGATCTGCCCGTCGTGCTGACCGGTGACTTCAACAGCGAACCCGGCGGCGACACCTACAAGGCGTTCACCCGCGTGCTGCAGGACACCCGAACCCAGGTGAAGGCCCCGCAGGGCCCGCGGCTGACCTTCCACGATTTCACCGGCAAGGCCACCGTGCAGCTGGACTGGGTGCTGGTGCGCGGCTTCCATGCGCGCAGCTTCCTGACCGACGACCGACGCGTCGATGGCGTGCTGCCGTCGGACCACTTCCCGCTGGTGGTCGAGCTGGACTGGCCCAAGCACTGAGCAGCCACGGCAGCCGCCGTTACAGCGGTGGCTGCCGCGACAGCAGGCGATACAGCGCCTGATGCTGGTCGCGCGCCTGGCAGATGCGGGCGCCGATCGCCAGGAACACGGCCACACCGATCAGGCCCAGCCCGAGCATCGAATCCTGCAGGCGCAGGAAACCGACCGCAGCGGCCATCGTCGCCAGCACCAGCAGCACCACGACCGCCACCGACAACCCGGCACCGGGTGGGCCCGGATCGCCGAACAACATTCGTTGGGTATCCCGCCATCCGTCCGCCATTGCTTGTCCTCCCAGGTGCCTGACCCACTAGTTACACGGCGCGACGCCGTTTCGGCAGAGTCAGAAACGTCACGGACGTGAAGATGTCCACGCGGGGCACCGCGCTACCCTGCCGCATCCCCCTGGACCGCGGAGCAGGACATGGCACACCAGAGCCGGCTGGCCGGATTCATCATCGACTGCCAGGACATGCCCGCCGACGAGGCTGCCCGCTTCTGGGCCGCCGCGCTGGGCCTGCAGGCGCAGGCGGCACGTGCCGAAGACGGCGCCGAGTACGCCGACCTGCTGGGCGCGCCGGCAGGCTTGGACGTGGAGGTGCAACGCGTCGATCACCCGTCACGGGTGCACCTAGACATCGAGAGCGACGACATCGATGCCGAGGCCGACCGCCTGGAAAAACTCGGCGCCCGTCGCATCGGCTTCGTCAAACGCTGGTGGGTGATGGAAGCGCCCAGCGGCCATCGATTCTGCGTCGTGCGCATGCGCGACCGCGCGGTGCCGGCCAACCAGTGGCCCTGAAAGAAGAAAGGGACGGAAGCCAGCGCTTCCGTCCCCCGGGTCTACTGCAGTTGCGCCACGCTGGGCGGCTGCGGTGATTGCCCCCAGCCCCCCAGTGCCTTGTAGACGCCCACCACGCTGACGTTGACTTCGGCCTCGGCCGCCGCCAGGGCATCGTCGGCGGCCAGCTGCGTGCGCTGCGCGTCGAGCAGGGTCAGGAAGTCCTCCGAGCCCTCGCGGTAGCGGATCTGTGCCAGCGATTCGGCACGCCGTGCCGCCTGCGCCTGCTCGACCACGATCGCCAACCGTGCCTGCTGCTTGGAATAGCGGGTCAGCGCGTTCTCGGTGTCCTCCAGGGCGAGCAGTACCGCCTGTTCGTACTGCGCGGCCACGCCTTCGGCTTCAGCCTTGCTGGCACGCAGGCGCGCACGCACGGTACCGAAGTCGAACGCTGCCCAGCTCAGCGACGGGGTCAGCGACCAGGCCTTGTTGTTGCCGTTGACCAGGCCGCTGGCATCGCCCCCCAGGAAGCCGACGAAACCGGACAGCGACAGCCGCGGGAACAGATCGGCGGTGGCCACGCCCACGCGCGCGGTGGCGGCCGCCAGGCGCCGCTCGGCCACGCGCACGTCGGCGCGCTGGCGCAGCAGTTCGCGGGTGTCACCCAGCGGCAATGCCTTGGCGAAGGCCGGCACGTCGTGCGGCGCAAGCATGTCGGTCAGTACTTCCGGACGCTGTCCCAGCAGCACGGCCAGCCGGTTGCGCGACTGTGTCTCGGCCACTTCCAGCAGCGGGATGTCGGCCTCGATCGCCTTCAGGCGCGCGCGGCTGCTCTGCACGTCCAGCTCGCTGCCGGCGCCCAGTTCCCAGCGCGCCTCGGTCAGCTTCTGCGTATCGCGCAGGTTCTCCAGCGTGTGCTGGGCCACGGCGATGCGCTTCTGCGTCCCACGCAGCTCGAAGTAGTTGCGTGCCACTTCGGCGGCGACCAGTACCTGCGCGTCGGCCAGGTTGGCCTGCTCGGCACCGAGGTCTGCACGCGCGGCTTCGGCGGCACGGCGCTTGCGGCCGAACAGATCCAGCTCCCAGCCGGCATCGAAGCCGAGCTGGTAGCTTTCACTGAACACCCGCTGCCCACCCAGCTGCGGATCGGGCTGCTTGCGGCGGTCGTAGCTGCCGCCTGCGGTGATGTGCGGGGCCTGGTCAAGGCGGCTTTCGACGAACACCGCGCGGGCCTGGCTGACGCGGGCCACGGCCACGCGCAGGTCCAGGTTGTCCGACAGGGCACCATGGACCAGCTGCTCCAGCACCGGATCATCGAACTGCGCCCACCAGCTGGCGACCGGCGAGGCCGTGCTGAAGACCGGCTGCTGTGCACCCTGCAGGACCACCGGTTCCTGCACCGGGGCCTTGTAGTTCGGGCCGACGCTGACACAGCCCGCCAGCACCAGGCTGGAGACGGCCATCGCCAACGTGCGGATCACCATGGCAGCACCTCGCCCAGGTAGGTGAAGCTGCCGCTGGCACCGGATTCACCGATCAGCGCCATTTCCACGCTGGAACGCGCGCCTTCGCTGATTTCGATCTCGCCGTTGCCGCCGTTCATGTCGGTCTTTACGTAACCCGGATGCACGGTGTTGACCTTGATCGGCGTGTTGCGCAGCTCATAGGCCAGGCTCAGGGTCCAGCTGTTCACTGCGGCCTTGGACGCGTTGTATGCCGGAATCTTGAAGTCGTAAATGCCCGAGGAGGGATCCGCGTGCAGGGTCTGCGAGCCGAGCATGCTGGACACATTGACGATGCGTCCGGACTTGGACTGCTTGACCAGCGGCAGGAATGCCTGGGTTACCGCGACCAGCGCATAGACGTTGGTGTCGAAGGTGCGCTTCCAGGTGTCCAGCGACTGCTCGGACGGCGCCTGCGCCGGGTTCTCGATCATGATGCCGGCATTGTTGACCAGGATGTCGAGGCGACCGTGGCGCTGGCGCACCTGCTCGACCGCTTCGGCGATGCTGACCGCGTCGGTCACGTCCAGCTGCAGGGCTTCGACCGGCAGGCCTTCAGCCTGCAGCTTCAGGGCCAGCTCCACCGCGGTATCGCGCTTGCGACCGGCCAGCAGCGTGTGCACGCCGGCCTCTGCCAGCTGGCGCACGGTTTCCAGGCCGATGCCACGGGTGGCGCCGGTCACCAGCGCGATCTTGTTCTGATGGGTGTTCATGGATGCATGCCTTGTCTGTGGGGAGAGTGGCCGCCGGCCAACGACCGGCGGCGGAGTTCCGTATCAGTGGTGGATGGTCGGTTCGCCGTGCTGCACCAGCTGGCCGCCACCGTTGCGGGTAACCAGCTTGCGCAGCGCCACGTAGAACACCGGGGTGAGGAACAGGCCGAACAGGGTCACGCCCAGCATGCCGGCGAACACGGTAATGCCGGTCACCGAGCGCACCTCGGCGCCTGCACCGTGCGACAGCACCAGCGGTACGGTGCCGGCGATGAACGCGATGGAGGTCATCACGATCGGGCGCAGGCGCAGGCGGCAGGCTTCCAGCGCGGCTTCAACGATGCCCTTGCCGCCCATCTCCAGCTCTCTGGCGAATTCGACGATCAGGATCGCGTTTTTGCACGCCAGGCCCATCAGCACCACCAGGCCGACCTGCACGAACACGTTGTTGTCACCGCCGGTCAACCACACGCCGAACAGCGCAGACAGCAGGGTCATCGGCACGATCAGGATCACCGCCAGCGGCAGCGACCAGCTTTCGTACAGCGCGGCCAGCACCAGGAAGGCCAGCATGATCGCCACCGGGAACACGATGAACGCGGCCTTGCCCTGCGTGGCCTGCTGGTAGCTCAGGTCGGTCCATTCGGTGGCCATGCCCACCGGCAGTACCTTGCCGGCGATCTCGGTCAGCTTGTTCATCGCCTCGGCCGACGACAGCAGGCGCGGATCGGCTTCACCGGCCAGGTCAGCGGCCGGATAGCCATTGAAGCGCAGCACCGGGTCCGGGCCGAAGGTCTGCTTGATGGTGACCATCGAACCGATCGGCACCATCTCGCCGCGGTCGTTGCGGGTACGCAGCTTGCCGATGTCCTCGACCGTCTCGCGGAACGGACCGTCAGCCTGGGCGATCACCTGCCAGGTACGGCCGAACTGGTTGAAGTCGTTGACGTAGGCCGAACCCAGGTAGGTCTGCAGGGTGTCGAACAGCTCGGTGAGCTGCACGCCCTGTGCCTTGGCCTTGACGCGGTCGACCTCGGCATCCAGCTGCGGCACGTTGGCCTGGTAGCTGGAAATCGGGAAGGCCATGCCCGGCGTCTGCGCCACGGTGCCCTGCATCGCCTGCACGGCGTTCTGCAGCGCGCCGTAACCCAGGTTGCCACGGTCCTCGATGAACATCTGGTAGCCGTTGCCGTTGCCCAGGCCGAGGATCGGCGGCGGCATCATCGCGAACGCGAAGCCTTCCTGCAGGCCGGCGATCTTCTGGTTGATCTCGGCGTTGATCTGCGCGGCGGTGCGGCCATGGCGCTCGGCGAACGGCTTGAGCGGGATGAACGCCACACCGGTGTTCGGCGTGTTGGTGAACTGCAGCGCGTTCAGACCGGGGAACGAGATGGTGTGGGCGACGCCATCGGTTTCCTGGGCGATCTTGGCGACCCTGCGCAGCATTTCATCGGTGCGTGCGATCGACGAACCTTCCGGCAGCTTCACACCCGCAATCAGGTACAGCTTGTCCTGGGTCGGGATGAAGCCCGGCGGCACCAGCTTGAAGATCACGCCCGTACCGACCAGCAGGATCGCGTAGACCACGAATACCGCGCCACGACGGCCGAGGATGCGGGCCACGCCACGCTCGTACTTCTCCGAGCTGGACTTGAAGAAGCGGTTGAACGGACGGAACACCCAGCCGAACAGGCGGTCGATCAGGCGGCTCGGGCCGTCCTTCGGTGCGCCGTGGGCCTTCAGCAGGCGTGCGGCCAGGGCCGGCGACAGGGTCAGCGAGTTGATCGCCGAGATCACCGTGGAGATGGCGATGGTGACGGCGAACTGCTTGTAGAACTGGCCGGTGACCCCGGACAGGAACGCCATCGGCACGAACACGGCACACAGCACCAGCGCGATCGCCACGATCGGGCCGGACACTTCACGCATGGCCTGGTGGGCCGCAGCGGTGGGCGACAGGCCTTCTTCGATGTTGCGCTCGACGTTCTCCACCACCACGATCGCGTCGTCGACCACGATGCCGATCGCCAGCACCAGGCCGAACAGGCTCAGCGTGTTGATCGAGAAGCCCAGCAGGTACAGCGCGGCGAAGGTACCCACCACCGACACCGGCACCGCGATCAACGGGATGATCGACGCGCGCCAGGTCTGCAGGAACAGGATCACCACCAGCACCACCAGCGCGATCGCTTCCAGCAGCGTGGAGACCACGGCCTTGATCGAGTCACGCACGAAGATGGTGGTGTCATACACCGCTTCGTACTTCACGTCGGCCGGCATGGTCTTCTGCATCTCGTCCATCGTCGAGATGACCTTGTCGCGGATTTCCAGCGCGTTGGCGCCCGGCGACTGGAAGATACCGATACCGACTGCGTTCTTGCCATCCAGCTGCGAGCGCAGGGTGTAGTCACCGGCACCCAGTTCAAGGCGGGCCACGTCGGCCAGGCGCACGATCTCGCCATCGGTGCCGCTCTTGAGCACGATGTCGCCGAATTCCTTTTCGGTCTTCAGCCGGCCCTGGGCGTTGATCAGGGTCAGGAACTTGCTGTCCGGCAGCGGTTCGGCGCCAAGCTGGCCGGCCGAGACCTGCACGTTCTGCTCGCGCATGGCGTGCACCACGTCGCTGGCGGTCAGGCCGCGCGAGGCCACCTTGTCCGGGTCCAGCCAGGCACGCATGGCGTAGTCGCCGCCACCGAAGATCTGCGCGTCACCCACGCCCGGAATGCGCGCCAGCGCATCCTTGACGTGCAGGCGGGCGTAGTTGCGCAGGTACAGGGTGTCGTACTTGCCTTGCGGCGAGGTCAGGTGCACCACCATCAGGAAGGTGGGCGACTGCTTCTGCGTGGTCACGCCCTGCCGGCGCACGTCCTCGGGCAGGCGTGCCTGGGCCTGGGCCACGCGGTTCTGCACCTTCACCGCCGCCGCGTCCGGGTCGGTGCCCGGGCGGAAGGTGACGGTCATCTGCAGCACGCCGTCCGAGCCGGCAACCGACTTCAGGTACATCATGCCTTCGACGCCGTTGATCGCCTCTTCAAGCGGCGTGGCGACGGTCTCGGCAATGACCTTGGGATTGGCGCCCGGATAGACCGTGCGCACGACCACCGACGGCGGCACCACTTCGGGGTACTCGCTGATCGGCAGGATCGGAATCGTGATCAGGCCTGCGGCGAAGATCACGATCGACAGCACCGCCGCGAAGATCGGCCTGTCGATGAAGAAACGGGAAAAGTCCATGGAGGAATTCCTGGGAAAGGCGTCCGGCGGGCAACAGCCACCCTGCCCCTCGCCGGGATGACGAAGGCAGGAAAGGCTGCCGCTGGCGCCGGCAGCTAAGCGGAGACGCGGATCAGGAGCCGGCGGATCAGTGGTTCAGCGCAGCGGTTGCATCGCGGCCCGGTGCCGCCGCCGACTGTGGCTGCATCGCCACGGTCCTGGCCTGCACCGGCATGCCCGGCATGAAGACCTTCTGCACGCCGTCGATGATCACCTTGTCACCGGCGGCAAGGCCGTGCTCGACGATACGCAGGCCATCGGCGGTGCGGCCGAGCTGGATGTCGCGGCGCTGGGCCTTGCCATCCTTGTCGACCACGTAGACGTACTTGCGGTCCTGGTCGGTCAGCACGGCCTTGTCATCGATCAGCATGGCCTGGAACTGGCCGCTGCCGAGCAGCTGCACGCGGGCGAACAGGCCCGGCGTGAACTGGCGGTCGGCGTTGTCCAGCAGCGCACGGACGCGGATGGTGCCGGTGCTGCGGGCCACCTGGTTGTCGAGGAAGTCGACCTTGCCCGCATGCGGGTAGCCCTCTTCCCCGGACAGGCCGACCTTCACCGGCAGCGCGCTGTCACGCTCACTCGGGCGCTCGCCCTTGCGTGCCATCTGTGCATAGCGCAGGAAGGTGCTTTCGTCGGCATCGAAGTAGACGAACACGGTATCCAGCGAGACCAGCGTGGTCAGCACGCTGGCGCTGTCGCCGGCAGTGACCAGGTTGCCGGCGGTGACCATCGCGCGGCCGGCGCGGCCGTCGATCGGTGCACGCACCTTGGTGAACTCCAGGTTGAGGCGGGCGGCATCCAGCGCCGCCTGCGCGGCCTGCACGGCGGCCCCGGACTGGTCGGCCGCGGCACGACGCTGCTCAGCGGTCTCGGTGGAGATCGCCTGCTGCTCGGACAACCGCTTGGCGCGCTCGGACTCGCTGCGCGCCAGCGTGGCCTGGGTGCGGGCGCGGGCCAGCTCGGCGGCGGCGCGATCGTACTCGGCCTGGTAGCTGCGCGCGTCGATGGTGAAGAGCACTTCGCCCTTCTTCACTTCCTGGCCTTCGACATAGTTGACCTTGTCGATGTAACCGGACACGCGCGGGCGCAGTTCAACGCTCTGCACCGCTTCGACGCGACCGCTGAACTCGTCCCATTGGCTGACCTGCTTGACCAGCACCGGTGCCGCGCTGACCTGCGGCGGCGGCGGCGCACCGGCTTCTTCGGCATGGCCGCCGCTGCAGGCCGCAAGCACGGCCGCGGCGAGGATCGACACGCCGACCATCGCGATGCGATGGCCGAAACGATGTGGGGTGGTATTGGGGGAAGTCATGGCATGCATCCGTACGGAGGGGTGGTACAGCAATATGAGAACGTGTTGCAAAAATCAGCGGCGCATCCTGCGACCTCAACCGTGGTCGAGGTCAAGCAACACCTGCGGTATCGCGCCACGAAGGGGGAACGTCCAGGTGCAGCAGCCCGCGTGGCAGTTCGGCATCGCTGCTGTCACAGCGGACGATGGCGCGGTTGTCGCGACAACCGTCGAGCAGCGAAACCACGCGACGGCCAACCAGCAGCGAGCTCGGCCACTCGATGCAGGCGTTGGCGGCATTGGCCGGGGTACACACCGGGCTGCAGACTTCCAGCATCTGCGCGCGCACGCCCAGTGCCTGGGCTTCCTGGTGGACCACCTGCGCGTACATGCGCAGCGCCGCAGTGGTGATCGAGGTCTCGCCGTAACCGGCCCACGGCTTGGCGCTGGCCGGGCTGCCGATCATCACGTAGCGCCGCGCATGCACGTTGTCCTGCAACAGCGGCAGCAGGTGGCGGACGGCGTGCACGTGCGGCATCAGATCGGCCTGCATCGCGCCCAGAAGTTCATCACCGTTGCGGTCGATCACCCGGCCGCGGCGGTAGGGCCCGCCCATTGCCGCGATCACGGCAGCCAGGGGACGCGGGCGCTGCACGATGCGCCCGGCCAGCGCGCGGGCCGAGCCGTCGTCGCTGAGCGAGCCCAGCATCGTCTCCAGGCCCGGCTCATCGGCGAACTGCTCATGCAGTGCGGCCAGCCGGCCCGGATCGCGACCGACGACCAGCACCGGGCTGCCGGCTTCCAGCAATGCGCCGACCACGCCCTGGCCGACGGCACCGGTGCCGCCGAGGACCAGGACTTCGGGCGTCAGTATCCCATTCACGGGACATTTCCTCCCAAATCCGGGATAGTCCCAATCCGGCGCAGCCGGTCGCCCTTGTGCGGGACCAGGCGGAGGGCACCGCCACGCTGCTGACGCATGGGCGCGGTAAACTCACGGAAGTCCTTGTGCACCAAGGAACTGGGACGTGCTTCGACGGTCATCGCCAGGTCCAGGGCGTTCTGGCCGACGTGCCGGAAGCGGGCAAGAATGTTGCGCAGGCTCATGGCGAGGGGGCTCCATTTCACGAATGGCGCCACGATAGACCTCAAACCTTTACTTGATTAGTCCTGATTAAGGGGAATAATCATCCCGCACCCGGTCCAATCGTTCTGTCACGATTGTCCCATCCCCGACGTCCAGGATCCCCGACCATGTCCCACGATCTCAACGAGACACTGATCTTCGTCAAGGTGGTCGAGCAAGGCAGCTTCATTGCCGCTGCCAAATCGCTCGGCCTGCCCAAGACCACGGTCAGCCGCAAAGTGCAGGAACTGGAAACGCGCCTGGGCGCGCGCCTGCTGCACCGGACGACCCGGCGCCTCGGCCTGACCGAAGCCGGCTCGATCTACCACGAGCATTGCCAGCGCATCGCGCGTGAGCTTGAAGAAGCCGAGAGCGCGGTAAGCCAGCTGCAGTCCGGCCCACGCGGCTGGCTGCGCTTTACCGTGCCCTATTCGATCGGCATCACCTGGATCGCGCCGCTGCTGGGCCAGTTCCACGCGCAGTATCCGGAGATCCGCCTGGACATGCACATGGGCAACGAGAAGCTGGACCTGATTGCCGGCGAAGCAGATCTCGCGTTGCGCGTGGGTGCCCTGCCCGATTCCAACCTGGTCGCGCGCAAGCTTGGCAGCCTGCGCACGCAGGTGTTCGCCAGCCCGGCCTACATCGAACGCTATGGCGAGCCGCTGCATCCGGAAGAACTGCAGTTCCATCGCATCCTGGCAATGCGCAAGCCGTACCACACCGGCAACTCGCCGCGCTTTACCTGGCAGCTGGGCGAGAACGGCGGCGAGCTGCGCGACTTCCCGGTCACCCCGCTGATGACCGCCAACGACATGTCCGCACTGAACGGCGCATTGGTATGCGGCGAGGGCCTGCTGCTGACCGGCGACGTGATGGCCAAGCCGTTCGTTGAATCGGGCATGGTGCGTCGTGTACTGGCCGGCTGGACCGGCCCGGAAGTGGACTTCAACGCGGTGTTCGCCGGCGGCCGCCTGGTCTCGCCGAAGGTGCGTGCGTTCGTCGATTTCCTGGTCGAGAAGCTCAACTTCGACGCCAACTACATGCTGGCGCAGTGCCCGGGTGCGAAGCTGGCGCAGCAGCAGAAGGCGCAGGAAGACGCCGCGCTGGAAAGCAGCGGCAAGCGGATCCTGGAAAAGGTGGCCGCTTCGGCGGCGTAACCGGATCTTGTAGAGTCGAGCAGGACTCGACTCTACCGTTCGGACAGCACGTGCTCCACCAGCGCGCGCAGCTTCGGCTCGGCCTGCCGGCGGCTGGGGTAATACAGGAAAAAGCCCGCAAACCGCGGACAGTATGCTTCCAGCACCGGCACCAGTTCGCCGCGCTGCAGCCAAGGTCGCCAAGTCTCTTCCATGCCGATGGCCAGGCCCGCGCCGGCCAGCGCCAGCCTGAGCATCACCCCCATGTCGTTGCTGGTGATTTCAGGCTGCACATCAACACTGAATTCCCGGCCGCGCTCCTCGAATTCCCAGCGATAGGGCGCTCTGCCGGGCGCGCTGCGCCAGCCGATGCAGCGATGCGCGCCCAGTTCACGCGGGTGGGTCGGCAGCACGTGCGCATCGCGATAGTCCGGCGAGCACACCACCAGCTGGCGCTGCCGCGCCGACACCGGGACCGCGACCATGTCCTGCGCAATGACCTCACCTAGACGCACGCCGGCGTCGAAGCCCGCGCCGACGATGTCGAACGCCTCGTCGGTCACGGTGATGTCCAGCTGCAGCGCCGGGTAGCGTGCTGCGAACGTGGCCAACAGCGGGCCCGCCAGGAACGCTTCGGCGATGGAGGACACGGCAAGCCGCAGCTGCCCGGACACGGCGGCCTGGCGGCGCACGCTGGCCTCCAGCGCATTGCCCAGTTCCGCCAGCGCAGGGCTGACCGAGACCAACAGCGCCTGCCCGGCATCGGTGAGGCTGACGCTGCGCGTCGTGCGCAGCAGCAGGGCAACGCCCAGCGACTGCTCCAGCTTGGTGAGGGTCTGGCTGACCGCAGATCGAGTCACGCCGAGTTGCTGGGCCGCGGCGGTGAAGCTGCGACAGTCGGCCACCCGCTGGAACACGGCCAAAGCGTTGAGATCGACGGACATTGGTTAGCAATTCTGAACAAGGTAATCAGGAATCGCCATCTTATCGCGGCAAGGCGTGCCATCTACCGTGGCTGCACCGGGCACGCCCGGGCATTCCCTACCCCTTCAGAGACACCGCCATGAGCCTTTCCCGAACCATCCTGATCACCGGCGCCTCCAGCGGCATCGGTGCCGGCATCGCCCGCGCCCTCGCACAGCCGGGCGCGCGCCTGGTCCTCGGTGCCCGCCGCGTGGATCGCCTGCAGGCGCTTGCCGACGAACTGCGCCAACAGGGCGCCGAAGTGCGGGTCCACGCGCTCGACGTGACCCAGCGCGCGCAGGTCGATGCCTTCGTCGAAGCCGCGTTGCGGCATTTCGGCTCGATCGACGTGATCGTCAACAACGCCGGCGTGATGCCACTGTCCCTGATGGGCTCGCTGAAGGTGGAGGAATGGGACCGGATGATCGACGTGAACATCCGTGGCGTGCTGTACGGCATCGCTGCCGTGCTGCCCGGCATGATCGCCCAGCGCAGCGGCCAGATCATCAACATCGCCTCGGTCGGCGCACTGTCGGTGGTGCCGACCGCAGCGGTCTACTGCGCGACCAAGTATGCGGTGCGCGCGATTTCCGACGGCCTGCGCCAGGAGCACCGCGAACTGCGGGTGACCTGCATCCATCCTGGCGTGGTGGAAAGCGAACTGGCCGACAGCATCACTGATCCGGCTGCCGCCGAGATGATGGTCGGCTACCGCGCCATTGCGTTGCAGCCCGACGCGATCGGGCGCGCGGTGAGGTTTGCGATCGAGCAGCCGGACGATGTGGATGTGAATGAGATCGTGGTGCGGCCGACGGCGACGGTGTAACGAAGGTCTGGCCGAGTGGCCCTTGCAGAGTCGAGCCGTGGTCGACTGCTCGCATGGTGTCGAGCATGGTTCGACTCTGCAGGCGCCAGAGCACGCGATGCTGCGGCCGAGTGTTCCAGTGTGTGCCGAGCAACGCTCGGCACCTACAGAAAATGCCGCCTGCAAGGGCGGCATTTTCGTTCCGGCTGCGCCGGAACTGTAACGCTGCGCGTTACTGCTTGAGCGGAATCACGCGGATCTCGACGCGGCGGTTCTTGGCGCGGCCAGCATCGGTGCTGTTGTCGGCGATCGGGTAGGCCTTGCCGGCGCCCAGCGTTTCGATACGCACGCTCTGCACGCCCTGGCCGATCAGGTATTGCGCCACCGAGTCGGCGCGTTCCTTCGACAGGCGGTTGTTGACCGCGTCGCTGCCGATGCTGTCGGTGTGGCCCACTACTTCGATCATGGTCTGGTTGTACTCGCGCAGCGTACCGGCCACACCATTGAGCGAGCCGTAGAACTGCGGCTTCAGGGTGGCCTTGCCGAAGTCGAAGGTGATGCCGTCCGGCAGGTTCAGCATGATGTTGTCGCCCTGGCGCTGGACATCGATGCCGGTATTGGCGGTGCGCTCGCGCAGGGCGCGTTCCTGGCGATCCTGGTACTGGCCAACGGCGGCGCCGCTGAGCGCGCCGATACCGGCGCCGATCAGCGCGTGCTGACGACGTTCGGTCGCACTGTCGCCGGTCAGCAGGCCGGCAGCCACGCCGATGGCGGTACCGATCAGCGCGTTGCGGCCGGTCCGGTTCTGCTGCTCGGTCGGGTTGCCGTACTGGTCACTCTGCACGTAGGAGCCGCCGGTGGCGCAGGCCGACAGGACGGCCGCACTCATCAGGGCCAGTGCGACGTTGCGGGTGGTGTTGCGGATCATGGAGTTCTCCTTGTTTTCCGGTCGGGCCGGCGGCTTGCGGGCGCAGAGAGAATAAACAGCCCGATGCGATGTCGGGATGATGATCGGTCACGGCGACAGGGCCGCGTTCAGCTAACTGACTGGATCACCCACGCGGCCCTTTACCCTGCTCCCGACTGGCGGTAGGCGGCCAGGGCGGCATTGCGGCCAGCAGCCAGATCCACCAGCGGGGTGCGCGGATAGCCCGGCGCGTGCGTGGCCAGCAGCTGCGGGTGCTGCCATGGCGCGAAGCGCGCCTTCACCGGCAACGCCGCCAGTTCGGGCACCCAGCGGCTGATGTAGCGGGCCTGCGGATCGAACTTCTCGGCCTGGGTGACCGGGTTGAACACCCGGAAGTACGGGGCCGCGTCGGCGCCGGTACCTGCCACCCACTGCCAGCCCATCGTGTTGTTGGCCAGGTCGGCATCGACCAGGGTGTCCCAGAACCAGCGCGCACCATGCAGCCAGTGGGCGCGCAGGTGCTTGCACAGGTAACTGGCCACGATCATCCGCACCCGGTTATGCATGTAGCCGGTGTGCCACAGCTCGCGCAGGCCGGCGTCGACGATCGGCACGCCGGTGTTGCCGCGCTGCCAGTGGTGCAGCTGCGCTGCAGTGGGCGTGGCCCAGGGGAAACGGTCAAACCGTGGGTTGAGGTTGTCGGTGGGTGTCTTCGGGAAGTGATGCAGCAGGTGATAGGCGAAGTCGCGCCAGCCCAGTTGCCGCAGGTAACCATCGATGTCGGCATCGGTGCCTGCAGTGCGCAGCCCCTCCAGCGCATGGGCGATGCGCCACGGCGCGATCTCGCCAAAATGCAGATGGGGCGACAGCCGCGAGGTGCCCACGCGATCGGGCAGATCGCGCTGCTCGCGATAGCCACGCAACGCGCCGTCCTCGAACACCGACAGCGCGTCCAGCGCACCGGCCTCGCCCGGCTGCCAGTGCTCCCAGAAGCCGGCATCCCAGTCCAGTGTCGGTGCCAGCTGGAGATCCTCCAGCGCGAGGCTGTCCACCGTGTGCGCCGCCATTGCCTTCGGTGCGGCCTGCAGCGCCGGCAGGCGCCAGTGACTGAGCACGTTGCGCCAATACGGCGTAAATACCTTGTAGGGCTGGCCCTGCTGGGTGGCAATGTCCCAGGGTTCGAACAGCAGGCTGCCGTTGCAGCTCTGCGCGTCGATGCCCTGCTCGCGCAGCGTGCGCTTGATGGTGGCGTCGCGTGGCTGCGTGGCCGGCTCGTACTTGCGGTTCCAGTACACGGCTTCGGCGCCGGCCTGCTCGATCAGGGCCTGCAGGGTCGGCAGGCTGTCACCGCTGCGCAGCACCAGCGCGGAACCGCGGGCGCGCAGGTCGGTATCCAATGCAGCCAGGGAACGGTGCCGCCACGCATCGGAGGCCGCACCCGGCGCCCATTCACCTTCTTCGTGGGGCGCATGGATGTAGACCGGCACCACATCGTGCCCCGCCTCCAATGCGGCCTGCAGGGCCGGATTGTCCTGCAGCCGCAGATCACGGCGGAACCATACCAACGCTACCGACACAGACACCGCCCCCGTTGTTGAAGGCGGACATGATAGCCAGGGGCAGTGAAGGAGATGCGCGCGCCAGGCCATCCACGCATGGCATGGATCTACTTGCCGAAGCGCTGCATCGCCTCGCTGATCAGCGCACGCGCTTCAGCAGCATTGCCCCAGCCATTGAGCTGCACCGGGTTGCGCCCGGCCGGCAGGTCCTTGTAGACGCGGAAGAAGGCCTCGATGCGCTGCCGTTCGACCTCCGGCAGATCCGCCAGGTCGCGGATGCCGGCGTAGCTCGGGTCGACCTTGTCGGTCGGCACGCCGATGATCTTCTCATCATGCTCGCCGCCGTCGATCATCTTCAGGTAACCGATCGGCCGGAAGCGCACGATTACGCCCGGATGCAGCGGTTCGCGGGTCAGCACCAGCGCGTCCAGCGGATCGTTGTCACCGGCCAGGGTACGCGGCATCGAGCCGTAGTTGGCCGGATGGGCGACCGGCATGGACTGGAAGCGATCCACATGCACCAGGCCATCTTCCTTGATCTCGTACTTGGTGAAGCTGCCGGCCGGAATCTCCACCGCCAGATTCACTTCCTGCGGGGCCTGCTTCGGCTGGGCGACCAGGAAGGGATGCAGCACGGTATCGGCGGCGGCTACCGCACTGGCCAGCAACAGCAGGGACGCGCCGATGGCAGCCAATGGAATGATGCGACGGGGTGTGGTCATCAGTGCGTCCTCATTCCCAGCAGCGGTCGGCACGACCCTTGGCAGTCTGCGCACGCGGACAGTCGCGCGGTGCGATACGGCCTTCGCTCAGCTCCGTGCGCTGCTTGCCGCCCCTGGCGTCGCGGCGCAGTTCGAAGGCATCGTAGAGACGCCCGGTCACGGTGCGCGCCTCGTAGCGCAGGTGCTGCGGATCGATAGTCAGCACCTGGAACAGCTGGGTGTCCTCGGCTACCGGATCCATCGTCTTCCGTGCCTCGTCGGAAAGGCGATACTGCTTCGGCCCGGCCACGGTCACCACGTACTGTGGCGTCGCGGCCTGACCCTCGCCACGGCGGCCATAGGTGTGATCGTGGCCCTGCAGCACCAGATCGACGTTGTGGCGGCGTACCACCGGCAGCAGCACGTCACGCAGCGCGGCGTTCTCGCGCCCTTCGCGCGGCGAGTAGAACGGCTGGTGCAGCAACACGATGGTCCATGGCTGCGGATTGCCGGTCAGCACCTTGTCCAGCCACTGTGCCTGTGCCCTGGCGGTGCCCAGATCGAGTGCCGAGGTGCCATCGACCACGGCCACACGCACGCCCTGCGCATCGAACCAGTAGCTGGTCTGCTGCGCGGCGGGGGCGCCATTGCCCGGCAGCGCGAACGTGACCGGCCAGTGCCGGCCCAGCACGCGGCGCTCCTGCGGGGTGTCCTCGAATTCCTCGAAGTACTCATGGTTGCCGATCGCCGGGGCTACCAGCGTTTCCTGCGCCAGCCAGCCGGTGGCGGCAAACCACTCGCCCCATTCGCTGTCGTCCATGTTGTCGCCGCCGCTGACCAGATCACCGGCGAACAGGCTCATGCGCGCCTGCGGTGCAGCCTTCTGCGCGGCACGCACCACCCGGCTGACATGGCTGACGTTCTTGTTCTGGGTATCACCGAAGTACAGCAGGGTCAGCGGCTGGTCGGCCGCGGCCAGCGTGCGCAGCTGGTTCCAGGCACTCCAGCTGCCATGGCCCTGCACGCGGTAGACATACAGGGTGTCCGGCTGCAGGCCGCTGACGTCGGCGCGGTGATGATGCGACAGACCGTTCTCGGTCTGCAGCGCGCGGGTCGTCGCGCGTACCTGTCGGATGCCATCGATGGCGGGCGAATCACCGGCCAGGGCGATCTCCAGCAGGGGCGCCTGCACGCTGCCATCGGTACGCCAGGCCACGGCGAACCCGTGGCTGGGATCGGCCGCCGGCGAGGCGACGATGCGGTCCGGCACCGGAGTCGCTGCGTAGTGGTGGCTTCCGGTCGGCACCTGGGTGTTCGGTTCGGCCGCGGCCCACGACAGCGACGGCAACGCCAGCAGCAGGCCCAGCGCCAACCTGCGCATCACGCACTGCCCGCTCATGCGCCACACTCCAGCGGCAATGCCAACTGCTTGGCGATGCTCTCCCAGTCGAAGGCCACCACGCCCTGGTCGTCGTGCACGGCGTACAGCGCACCATGCGGGAAGCGCGCGCTGGGCTGCTGCATCATCCAGATGCCATCGGTGTTGGCCACGGTATTGCCCTGGAACGCGCCGACCGGTTTCAGCGTGTGCCGGTCGAACAGGTGGAACACGCTGCGCTGCTTGCCCTGTTCGGTGGTGATCCACCAGCCGTCCTTGCCACAGGTGCGCAGGGTCACGCCTTCGGCCTGTGCCTTGAACACGTCGCGGCCGAAGGTGGTGCCAGTGAAGCGGCCCGTCAGTGTGTAGACCTTGAACTCGCTGGCGTAGCGCTCGTCCTCCTCGGCAATCAGCAGGCGATCGTTCTCGGGGTCGCCCCAGATCGACTCGACCACGCGCAGCGCACCGGCCTCGGTGGTGTCACCGATACTGGCGACAAGGTTCGCTTCGACCTTCGCGCCGTTGCGGGTCACGTGGTACTGGCGCACGCGCTTGTCCAGCTCGGCCAGCGGCGGCAGGATGTCACGCCCCTGCGCATCCTCGCCGTTGTCCCAGGAGTCGGTGACGTAGACGCCGTAGCCATCGGCACGGCGGTCGACCCACAGCCCGTACGGCTTGCGCAGATCGCCCGCAGCGAACGTCGCCAGCGGCGCGAAGTCCGGCAGGCTCAGCACCTGCACGCGGTGGTTGTCGCGCTCCACGATCCATAGCAGGTCGTCGGTCACCGCAATGCCGTTTGGGCGGTCGAACTGTCCCGGTCCGGTGCCGCTGCTGCCGACGTCACGCAGGTGCCGGCCGGTGCTGCCGTCGTAGACCACCAGCTTGTCGGTGGCCTTGGCCGTGGCGATCAGCCACAGCGTGCCGTCCGGGGCGCGCCAGGCCGCCGGCGAGTCGATGTTGTCGGCCGGGGTCATCGGCGTGAGGAAGGCTTCGGCGAGGGTGGTCACCCCGCGCGCGCCACTGGCGGCCGGCGCGGCCGCTCCCGCGACCGGATCGTTGCCGCTGGCCGGCGTGCAGCCGGCGATCAGCGTGGCGGCCAGCGCCGCGGCCAGGACGGCACGGCTGCGCCCCATCACAGCGCCACCTTCAGGCCCAGCGCATAGGTGCGGCCGTATTCTTCCATCTGCAGGGTGCGCGACCGCGTGCCCTGGTACAGCTCCAGCGGCTTGTCCAGCAGGTTCTGCGCCTCGAAGTACATGCTCACCCGCGGGGTGAACTTGTAATCCAGCGAGAAATCGAGCTGGGTGTTGGGTGCCACGTAGATGTCGAACGCGCGGCCCTTGCCGATGCTGTCCAGGTACTCGCTGCGGTATACCGCCGCCAGGCGCGTGCTCACGCCGTACTTCTCATAGCCGATGTGTGCGCTGTAGACATGCTTGGAGGCGCGCGGCAGGGTGAAGTCCTCGCCCGCACGGTCCTTGATACCGGCATCGAACGTGGTGTCCAGCCAGGTGCCACTGGCACCCACCAGCAGGCCATCCAGGCCGTCCGGCAGGAAGGCCAGCTGCTGCTGCCAGTTGAATTCCGCACCCCGCACGGTGGCGTTGCGGCCGTTGATTGGCTGGGTCACGTCGAACCCGCCGTAGGCCGGATCATTGGTCCGCACAGTTTCCACGATGTAGCCATCGATCGACTTGTGGAACAGGCCGAGCGACACGATGCCGCTGCTGCCGATGTACTTCTCCACCGACAGGTCGATGTTCTTCGACTCGTACGGGTCCAGTTCCGGATTGCCCAGGCGCACTTCCTCGTCACCGCGGCTGTAGCCCACGCGCGGCGAAACGTCGCCGAAGGACGGGCGCGATACGGTCTTGTTGGCCGAGGCGCGCAGCACCCAGTCATCGGCCGCGTCATAGCGCAGGTGCAGGCCCGGCAGCACGTTGGTGTAGCTGCTGTTGGCCACGCGCGGGGTGACGGTGAAGCTGCGGCCGTTGGCGGCCACGTCCACCTGGTTGCCGATCGCCTTGAAGCGGGTGTTCTCCACGCGCACGCCGCCGATGATGCGCAGCGCGCCCACGTCCCAGGTACCCATGGCATAACTGGCGAAGATGTCTTCGCTGGCCACGTAATCCTCTTCCAGCGACGTCATCGCATTGCCGCCGACATCCTGCGGACGGGCGCTGTACTGACTGCCGCTGGCCGCCCAGAACGCGCGCATCGCGGCCGAGTCCATGCCGTCCCCCATGTTGCCGTGGCGGTGCTCCGGCGAGGAGGTGGTCCAGCTCGACAGCGCCACCTTCGGGCCGACACGCAGTTCGCGCTCATCCACATTGACGTCGCGGTCGCGCCAGCGGCCCAGCAGACCGAACTTGATGCTGCTGCTGTCGCCGTCGAAGCGCACGTTGACCTGTGCGCTGTGCTCCTTGTCGTTCACCTGCTTGGGCGAGAGCACGAAGCGGTCGAACGCGTAGTTGCTGTTGTCCAGCCACTGCGGGTTGTCGAAGCTGTAGCTGGGCAGGCGGCTGCGCTGGTCCAGGGTGCCGTTGAAGACCTTGCCGTTGAGCTTGAAGCGCGCCTCCATCTCGTCGTTCACGCGCTCTTCGGTACGGGTATAGCCGATCCGGTAATCGACCACGGCGTGGGTCAGCCGGTTCTCGCCACCGAGGCTGGCCGCGAACGTGTTTTCCTTCTTGGTGCGGTAGCGCATGCGCTTGTCGATCGAATCCTTCGGCATGCCGTCCAGGCGGTACTGGTCGGTGCCGGTCTTGACCATCTTCGCGTCGTCGAAGTTGAAGATCACGCGCTGGCGGGTCTCCGCATCATCGAACTGGCTGTACAGCGTGCGCAGGTAGTACTTGCTGTCTTCGTTCGGGCGCCAGTCGAGATTGAGGTTGGCGCCGATGCGCTTGCGTTCGATCTCATACTTGCGGTGCTGCAGGTTGATCGCGGTCACGTCGCCCGGCGCGGCATCGTCCTCGCCGTCATACTCCACTTCGGTGTTGTCCGACTCGAACTTCCGCTTCTGGTAGTTCACGCCCAGCGCCACGCCGAAGGTATCGTTGAACACTTCGCTGTAGTTGAGCGCCGCCTTGGGGCTGGTCTCGCCGGACAACTGCTGGTGGCTGCCCTCGATCTTGCCACGCAGGCTGCGACCATCGCGGTCGAAGGCCGACGCCGATTCCACCAGCACGGCGCCACCGATGGCATCGCCAGGCATGTCCGGGGTGGGCGATTTGACCACGCGCAGGCGCTCGGTGGAGTCGGACGGGATCACGTCCAGAGGTGCGGCGCGACTGGAATCTTCCGGGGTGCCGACGGCAATGCCATCCACGCTGACGCTGTTGAGATTGGCGTCCAGGCCGCGGATGACCACGAAGCGGCCCTCGCCCTGGTCGCGGGTCACGCTGACACCCGGCAGGCGCTGCAGTGATTCGGCCACGTTCTTGTCCGGGTACTGGCCCAGGGCGTCCGAGGAAACGGCATCCTCGATGGCATCGCTGCTGCGCTTGAGGTCGACCGCGCGGATCTGCGACTCGAGCTGGGCGCGTACTTCGATGCGGTCCAGGTCGACCGCGTCGGCGGCCACGGCGCCGGTAGCGGCTACCGCCTGCTGCCCGGCCGCCTGCAGCGGTGCCGCGGCCCCCATCGCCAGGGTCAGGGTGATGGCAACGGCCAACGGAGTCTTGATATGCACTGGGAATCCCCATTCCTGTTAAGAATGGGTCTGCACGGTATGTCCGCAAGGTTGCATGGCCATGACATGCGCCTGCACATTTCGGGTCACGCCGCTGCGGAGCCGGTTTGGGATTCGACACGCCGATCCGGCAAAATGGCGTCCTCTCTCTCATTTCCCCCTTCCCCGACCATGAAGATCGTCGAAGTGCGCCACCCGCTGGTGCAGCACAAGATCGGCCTGATGCGCAATGCCGCGCTCAGCACCAAGGATTTCCGCGAACTGGCCAACGAGCTGGGTACGCTGCTGGCCTACGAGGCCACCGCCGACCTGGACACCGAGCCGCACACCCTGCCCGGCTGGGCCGGCCCGGTCACGGTGCAGCGCATTGCCGGCGCCAAGATCACCGTGGTGCCGATCCTGCGCGCCGGCCTGGGCATGCTCAGTGGCGTGCTGTCGCTGATCCCGGCCGCCCGTGTCAGCGTGGTGGGCCTGCAGCGCGATGAGGAAACCCTGCAGCCGGTGCCCTACTTCGAGCGCCTGACCGGGCGCCTGGAAGAGCGCGACGCGCTCATCCTGGACCCGATGCTGGCCACCGGCGGCACCCTGATCGCCACCATCGACATGCTCAAGCGCGCCGGCGCCCGCCGCATCAAGGGCATCTTCCTGGTGGCCGCGCCGGAAGGCATCGAGGCGGTCAAGGCCGTGCACCCGGACGTGGAGATCTACACCGCGGCCATCGATGCCCAGCTCAACGACAAGGGCTACATCCTGCCGGGCCTGGGCGACGCCGGTGACCGCATCTTCGGAACCCGCGTCGGATAATCCCGGTGAACGGGTCGGATCCCTCTCCGCAGGAGAGGGCTCTGACCCGCCATCCGCTCGCGGGCGCGCTTCGCCGCGGCACGTGAACGCCCGTGGACGCGGGCGTGGCCGACGCGTGATTCTTCACGTGGCCTTACCGGTCGGAAGCGAATGCTCCGCGCACCCGCCACCGCTTGGAGCATTCCGATGAAAGCCTCTTTCCTGCTGGCCGCCGTCCTGCTGGTTGGCCTGCCCCTGGCTGCCAATGCCACCACCCCGCAGCAGCAGCGCATGGCCGAATGTTCGGCCAAGAACAAGGGGCTGAAGGGTGATGCCTACAAGACCGCGCAGAGTTCCTGCCTCAGCGGCCACGCCGCCGAAACCAAGGCGGTCAATCCGCAGCAGGAACGCATGCGCAAGTGCAATGCCGACGCGGGTGCGAAGAAGCTGGCCGGTGATGCGCGCAAGACCTTCATGAGCAGCTGCCTGAAGTCGTCGTAGCGATCGCGTCCGATCGGAACGTCGCAAGGCGTGGATCGACACACCCATGGATGGCCGGGCACTGCCCGGCCATTTCATTACCCCAGGGCGCGCGCCTTCAGCTCGCCCTGCTCGTGCAGGGTCACGAACCGTCCCTTGTCATCCCGGCCCAGCTGCGCCAGTGCCACCTGCGGGTCGTGGGTGAAGAACAACCGCACGTTGCGCGCCAGCTTGTCTTCAAGGAACTGCCGCTTCTCGTCGATCAGCAGCTCGGCGTTGCGGTCGTAGCCCATGGTGATCGGCACGTGTACCCATGAGCGGCCCGGGATCAGGTCGGCACAGAACACCACGCCACCATGCGCACTTTCGCCAGCATGCGCGTGCCCGACGATCTCGGCCAGCATCAGGCCCGGCGTATGCCCGTCGCTGTAACTGAAGCGTACGCTGCGGCCGAGCGCCTTCGAGTATTCGCCGTCGACCACTTCCAGGCGGCCACTGGCCTGCAGCAGGCCCGGCAGTTCCGGAATGAAGCTTGCGCGATCGCGCGGGTGTGGCTGCACGGCGCGCTGCCAGTGCTGCGCGCCGACCACATAGGTCGCGTTCGGGAACAGCAGCTCGGGATCACGGCCTTCGCTCCACGCCGCCAGCAGGCCGCCGGCATGGTCGAAGTGGAGGTGGCTGAGCACCACCACGTCGATATCCTCATGCTCGAAACCGGCTTCGCGCAGGGAATCGATCAGTACGTGCTGGCTTTCCTGCACCCCGTAGCGCTCACGCATGCGCGGGTCGAAGAACGCGCCGATACCGGTTTCAAACAGCACCGTCTTGCCTTCCAGCGGGCTGGCAAGCAGTGCACGGCAGGCCAGCTCGATACGATTGAGCTCGTCCGGTGTCGCCCATTTTTCCCACAACGCGCGCGGCGCGTTGCCGAACATCGCGCCGCCATCGAGGCGCTGCGAGTTTCCACGAATAGACCAGAGTTTCATGCGTCGATTATCGGCGCCGGCTCGTTAAATAATCGCTAGACGGCAACAGAAAACCCCGCCGGCAAAGGCGGGGTTTCGGTATCAACCGGATTGCCGGCCAGTGGCCGGCACGGCGGGATCAGCGCGCCGGCACAACCTGGGCGCTGCCCACCGGGTTGCGGGGGTCGCTGCCGCCGAACAGTCGGTTCGACTTGCGATCCCATTCCACGGTCTGCAGGTTGCCCCACACATGGCTGGACCCACGACCGCCTGCGGCAACGTCGCCGGGCAGGTCGATCTTGTGACCCATTGCCTGCAGCTGCCTGACCGTTGCCGGGTCGAACGCATCGTCCTCGGCTTCGATCAGGTCCGGCAACCACTGGTGGTGGTAGCGCGGCAGCGCGGCAACCTGCTGCGCATCCAGCCCGGCGTCATAGCCCAGGATGCCCAGCAGCACCATGGTGATGATGCGGCTGCCGCCCGGCGTGCCCAGCACCACCACCTTGTCGGCGTTCTCCATGAAGGTCGGGGTCATCGAGCTGAGCATGCGCTTGCCTGCCTTCGGTGCGTTGGCCTCGTAACCCATCACGCCGAACGCATTGGGCGTGCCCGGCTTCAGCGCGAAGTCGTCCATCTCGTTGTTCAGCAGCACGCCGGTGCCCTTGGGAATCAGGCCCGAGCCGTACAGCAGGTTGACGGTCTGGGTGGCGCCGACGCGGTTGCCATCGCGGTCGATGATCGAGAAGTGTGTGGTCTCGTCATCTTCCAGCGGCGTGGGGTTGCCGGACAGCAGGTCGCTGGGCGTGGCCTTCTCCGGGTGGATGGTGGCACGCAGGCCCTGCGCGTAGTCCTTGCTGGTCAGCACTTTCTGCGGGATCTGCACGAAGTCCGGATCGCCGAGGAAGAACGTGCGGTCACGGTAGGCGCGGCGCATCGACTCCACCACCAGGTGGGTGCGGTGCGCCGGGTCCATCTTCCTGATGTCCCAGCCTTCCAGGATCTGCAGCATGCTGGCCAGCGCGATGCCGCCGGACGACGGCGGCGGCGCGGTGGTGATCTTCCAGCCGTTGTAGTTGAACACGATCGGCTCGCGCTGCTTGACCCGGTAGCCGGCCAGCTCTTCAGCGGTCCACTTGCCGCCGGCCTGCTTCACGCCGGCCAGCAGCAGCTTTCCGGTCTGGCCCTTGTAGAAGCCATCAAAGCCACCCGCAGCCAGGCGCTCCAGCGTCTGCGCCAGCTCCGGCTGCTTGAACAGGTCACCGGTGGCGATCGGCTTGCCGTTGCGCAGGTAGACCTCCCGCGTGCCGGGATAGCGCTCCATCACTTCACGCCGCGACGCATAGCCCTTGGCCATGCGCTCGTACACCGGGAAGCCTTCGCGCGCGATCCGGATGGCCGGTTGCAGCGAGGCCGACAGCGGCAGCTTGCCGTGCTTGGCCGACAGCTCGACCAGCGCTGCGGGCAGGCCCGGGATGCCGGCCGACCAGGCGCCGTTGACCGAACGATCCCGGTCCAGGTTGCCCTGCTTGTCGAGGAAGGCCTGCGGGGTCGCGGCGGCCGGGGCCGTCTCGCGCGCATCCAGCATCACGTCCTTGCCGGTGGCCGCGTCGTGCAGCAGGAAGAAACCGCCACCGCCCAGCCCGGAGCTGATCGGCTCGACCACCGCCAGCGTGGACGATACCGCCACCGCCGCGTCGAAGGCGTTGCCGCCCTGCGCCAGGATATCGATGCCGGCCTGGGTGGCCAGCGCGTGGCCGCTGGCAATGGCCGCGCCATCGGGGCGTTCGGCACGGGCCGGGCCGTCGGCCCAGGCAACCGGGCTCAGCAGCAGGCCGAGCAGCAACAAGCGGCGGACGATCAGCGTCTTCATTCGGATGGGGGCTCCGCGTAGAGTTCGGGGTGATCGTGCTGCAGTTGGCGCAGCTTGGCCAGCAGCTGGTCTTCCGTTTCCACGATCTCCGGATCCGGGTCGATGCACTCGACCGGGCAGACGACCACGCACTGTGGTTCGTCGAAATGGCCCACGCACTCGGTGCAGCGGGCAGGGTCGATCACGTAGATGGTTTCACCCATCGAAATGGCCTGGTTCGGGCAGGCCGGCTCGCAGACGTCGCAGTTGACGCAGAGCTCGTTGATTTTCAGCGACATGGCGATACTCCTCGCCCGCGCCTTGGGACAAAGGACCGGCCAGCGCGGGCGCGCGGGCCGGTCAGGTCATCAGCGGCACCCTTGCGGGGCGCCGCCCGGGCCATGCCGGGGCATGGCCGCCATGGCTCGGTATTACTTGGCTTCGACGAAAATGTACTCGGCGCCGGTCGGCTGGATCGCCGCCTGCACGCGGGCGTTGTCGGCCGATTGGCCGATGAAGACGACGCGCACGCCCTTCATCGAATCCGGCGACACGTCCTTGAACACGGCCTGGATCATGTCAGCCATCTTGCCCGAGGCCGACGAACCGAAGGCCAGCATGTTGCCCGGCTGCACGCCACGGGCCACGGCCTGGGTCGCGCTCTCGGTCTGGCGCTCGTACTTGGCCTGGAAGTCCGGGTCCGATTCCGGCGACAGGTAGTACAGGAACGGGCTGTTGGTGATGTTGCCCATGTTCTGGATCGCCACTTCCTGCAAGTACTTCTTCCAGCCGGCATCGTCATCCTTGGCCGGAGCGACCAGGGCCTGCTTGGCTTCGTCGACCGGAGCGGCCTCTTCCTTCTTGCAGGCGGTGAAGGCCAGGGCCAACGAAGCGATCAGCATCGCGCGCATGGTGGTGTTCATGGGTTTCCTCCCGGAGTGGTGCGTGGTGGTGTACGTAATGGGGTGCGGATACAGCGGGGCCTACGACTGTGCCGCCTTCGCTTCGCGGACCTTGCGCAGGGCTTCGAGCACCGCGGCCGGCACGAAACCGGACACGTCGCCGCCCAGGCGCGCGATCTCGCGGACCAGCGAGGACGAAATGAAGCTGTGCTGCTCGGCCGGGGTCAGGAACAGGGTCTCGACCTCGGGGATCAGGTGGCGGTTCATGCTGGCCATCTGGAACTCGTACTCGAAGTCGGACACCGCGCGCAGGCCGCGCAGCAGCACCCCGCCCTGGACCGAACGTACGAAATGGGCCAGCAGCGTGTCGAAGCCGATGACCTCGACATTGCCGTGATGGGCCAGGGCGCCACGTGCCAGCTGCACGCGCTGTTCCAGCGGCAGCGCCGGGCCCTTCGACGGGCTTTGCGCCACGCCGACCACGACCTTTTCGAACAGCGGCGCAGCCCGGCTCACCAGGTCGATATGGCCGTTGGTGATCGGGTCGAACGTGCCGGGGTAGACGGCGATGCGGCGGTTGGCCACGGTCATGGGCGGTAGCAGATGTTCAGATGAGGTCAAAGTGTAGCAGTGGCGCGGCGGTACAGGGCAAAGCGCACCTCGCGGGTGCCGCCCTCCCGGTGCAGCAGCCAGTCCGGCGGCAGCACCGGCACGTGGCCGGCCGGCGATTCCAGGTACAGCCAGGCATCGGCGGCCAGGTGCCGCGGCAGCTGGGCCAGTACGTCCTGCCACAGGCCATCGGCAAACGGCGGGTCGATGAACACCAGGTCGGCCTGCTGCGCCGGCGCGCCCTGCAGCCAGCGCAGGGCGTCGGCCTGCACGACAGTGATCTGGTCCACGGCCTGCAGCTTGGCCACGGCGGCGGCCAGGTTACGTCCCAGCCGCGCATCGCGCTCGACCAGGGTGGCGTGGGCGGCGCCACGCGAGACCGCCTCCAGGCCGAGCGCACCACTGCCGGCGAACAGGTCCAGCACCCGCGCACCACCCAGCTTGGGCATCAACCAGTTGAACAGGGTCTCGCGCACGCGGTCGCTGCTGGGCCGAAGGCCTGGCAGGGTCGGCACCGGCAGCCGGGTGTTGCGCCAGCGCCCGCCGATGATGCGGACCTGGCCGTCGTTGCCCCCACGGCCGCTCATCGGCGCCCCCGGCGGGAGGTATTCAAGAATTTCAGCATGAGCGGGATTGTAGTTCGGCCGGGCTTTGCCCGGCACCCGCAGAGGCCGAAGCAACAGCCAGAGCAATGGCAAAAGCTGGTTTCCTGTGGGTAGGCGGGGTGGGCCAGGTTGTGGGGGACGCCGTAAACCCGTCCATGGGGGCTTGGCCGCGGCATCCATGCCGCGGACACCCCCACAACCTGACCCACCCCGCCTTCGACAGTTTCCTGCGATCTGTCGGAACAACTCTTGGGGTCAGATCCGTTTTCCTGCGGAAAACGGATCTGACCCCAGATTTATTTCGATATCTGACAGATGTGTCGACCAAGGTCGACACCTACCAACAGCCGAGTGAACCTGTCAGAGGCGGGGCGGTGTGGGTTGGCAGGACCGTTGGCGCCATCGAGCCCCCATGGATGGGTTCACGGCGTGTCCTGCCAACCCACACCGCTCCGCCATCCCACGGATAGCCCGCTGTTGCTGTTGCTGTTGCATCGGCCTCTGCAGGTGCAGGGCTGCAAGCCCTGCCGACCAACCCCTTGATTTCCGGACAATCAGCCCTACCCCTTGGCGAGGCCGCACGCGCTGGCGCGGCATTGCAAACGGAGCCTTATCGATGACCGAGACGACCCAGACCGAAACCCTTGGCTTCCAGACCGAAGTCAAGCAGCTGCTGCAGCTGATGATCCACTCGCTGTACTCCAACAAGGAGATCTTCCTGCGCGAGCTGGTCTCCAATGCCGCCGACGCCGCCGACAAGCTGCGCTTCGAGGCCCTGACCCAGCCAGCCCTGCTGGAAGGTGACAGCGAGCTGCGCGTGCGCGTCAGCTTCGATCCCACCGCCCACACCATCACCATCGAAGACAACGGCATCGGCATGAGCCGCGCCGAGGCCATTACCCACCTGGGCACGATCGCCAAGTCCGGCACCGGCGACTTCCTGCGCCAGCTGTCCGGCGACCAGAAGAAGGATTCGCAGCTGATCGGCCAGTTCGGCGTCGGCTTCTACAGCGCCTTCATCGTTGCCGACGAAGTGGAAGTGACCTCGCGCCGCGCCGGGCTGCCTGCCGGCGAAGGCGTGCGCTGGACCTCACGCGGCGAAGGCGATTTCGAGGTGGCCACCGTCGACAAGCCCGAGCGCGGCACCCGCATCGTGCTGCACTTGAAAGACGGCGAGCACGACTTCGCCGACGGCTGGCGCCTGCGCAGCATCCTCAAGAAGTACTCGGACCACATCGGCCTGCCGATCCAGATGCCGAAGGAAGGCGAAGAAGGCGCCGCCGTCGAGTGGGAGACCGTCAACCGCGCCAGCGCACTCTGGACCCGTCCGCGCACGGAGATCAGCGACGCCGAATACACCGAGTTCTACAAGCACGTGGCGCACGACCACAGCGACCCGTTGGCGTGGAGCCACAACAAGGTCGAAGGCAAGCTGGAGTACACCTCGCTGCTGTACGTGCCCGGGCGCGCGCCGTTCGACCTGTATCACCGCGATGCCCCCAAGGGCCTGAAACTGTACGTGCAGCGCGTGTTCGTGATGGACCAGGCCGAACAGTTCCTGCCGCTGTACCTGCGCTTCATCAAGGGCGTGGTCGATTCCAACGACCTGTCGCTGAACGTCTCGCGCGAAATCCTGCAGTCCGGCCCGGTCATCGATTCGATGAAATCGGCGCTGACCAAGCGTTCGCTGGACATGCTGGAGAAGCTGGCCACCGACAAGCCCGAGCAGTACGCCACGTTCTGGAAGGAATTCGGCCAGGTGCTGAAGGAAGGCCCGGCCGAGGACTACAACAACCGCGAGAAGGTGGCCGGGCTGCTGCGCTTCGCCTCCACCCGCGGCGACGGCGATGCGCAGACGGTGTCGCTGGCCGATTACCTCGGCCGCATGACCGAAGGCCAGGACAAGATCTACTACCTCACCGGCGAGAGCTACAGCCAGGTGCGCAACAGCCCGCACCTGGAAGTCTTCCGCAAGAAGGGCGTGGAAGTGCTGCTGCTGACGGACCGCATCGACGAATGGTTGATGGGCTACCTGACCGATTTCGACGGCAAGGGCTTCGTCGACATCGCACGTGGCGACCTCGACCTGGGCGCACTCGAAAGCGAAGCCGACAAGCAGCAGCAGGAAGCAGCGGCGAAGGAAAAGCAGGGCCTGGTCGAGCGCCTGAAGACGGTGCTCGGCGATGAGGTGGCCGAAGTGCGGGTTTCGCACCGCCTGACCGATTCGCCCGCGGTGCTGGCCATCGGCGAACAGGACCTGGGCCTGCAGATGCGCCAGATCCTCGAAGCCAGCGGGCAGAAGGTGCCGGAAAGCAAGCCGGTGCTGGAGATCAACCCGGGCCACCCGCTGATCGCCAAGCTCGACGCCGAAGCCGATGGCGCGCGCTTCGACGACCTCGGCCGGGTGCTGTTCGACCAGGCCGCGCTGGCCGCCGGTGACAGCCTGAAGGACCCGGGTGCCTATGTGGCCCGCCTGAACAAGCTGCTGCTGGAACTGTCGGCCTGACCGACAGGGTGGCGCCGGGCATGGCCCGGCCTACCCGGCGATGCTCTGGTAGCGGCCAACCTTGGTTGGCGCCCAAAAGGCGTGCCAACCATGGTTGGCACCTACCGAGGTGGGTCGAGCGTGCCAACCAAGGTTGGCACCCACCAGGCGCGGCAGTTGGCACCTACCGAGACGGGCTGATCAAACCTCGCGATCCAGCAGCGAACCCAGCATCTGGTCCTGGCGGCGGATGACCGCGGCATTGGCGGCGAAGGCCACTACTTCGGCCTTGGCCGCCAGCAGATCGCCCAGGGGGGCGCCCGGATCGGGGGCGGCGCTGGTCACCGCCGTCGCCACCCCGCCCTGCGCCACCGCATTGCGCTGCAACTGCAGGCGCTGCGCATCGGGGGTGGCCAGGTTGGCCACGTTGTGCGCGGCCACCTGCATGCCCTGCTGGGCCGCGCGCATGCCACCCAGAGCGGTTCCCATCACGTTGTCCATGGCGGTCTCCGGGCCGCACGCCGCAGCCCTCCTGACCGGTTAACGGCCGGCACGCCGCGACCTTGAGTCCACATCGGCCCGACAGGCCCGAGTGGTAGCATATCCCCCTGATTTCAGCGCCTTTTGCCAATGCTCAGTTTTTTCCGCCGCAAGAAGCCCCAGGACGCCGCCGCACCGGACGCGCCCAAGACCCAGCACTACTCGGCTGAAGAGCTGGCGGCGGCGTTCCCGTCAGCCGCCCCGGCCGAGGACGCGCCCACCACTGCGGTGGCCGAAGCCGTAGCGCCGGTACCCGTGCCGGAACCGGCCCCCGTCGCGGTACCGGCGCCGGTCACCGAAGTGCCCGCCGTGCCGGCTGCGCAACCGGTCATCGCGGCCGAGGATGTCCAGGCCGAAGCGCTGGCCGCCGCCGCCGTGCTGGCCCCGCTGGCTCCGGTCGTTCCGGCCGCGGAGCCGGCCGCCCCGGCCGTCGATCTGCCGGCGCTGGTCGATGCCCCGCCAGCCCCGGCCGGCAAGCCCGGCTGGCGCGAACGCCTGCGCAACAGCGTCATCGCGCGCAGCTTCGGCGGCCTGTTCTCGCGCAATCCCAAGCTCGACGACGACCTGCTGGACGAGCTGGAGACCGCACTGATCACCGCCGACGTCGGCGTAGGTGCCACCACCGACCTGGTGGAAGGGCTGCGCAAGCGCATGAAGTCGCGCGAGTTCGCCGACGCCAATGCGCTGCTGGCTGCGCTGCGCGCCGAGCTGATCGCGATCCTGCAGCCGGTGGCCAAGCCGCTGGTGATCGACCGTGCTGCCAAACCCTTCGTGGTGCTGACCGTCGGCGTCAATGGCGTCGGCAAGACCACCACCATCGGCAAGCTGGCCAAGCGCTTCAAGGATGACGGCCACAGCCTGATGCTGGCCGCCGGCGATACCTTCCGTGCCGCTGCCGTGGCCCAGCTGCAGGCCTGGGGCGAGCGCAATGGCGTGGCCGTGGTCGCGCAGGGGCAGAACGCCGATGCCGCGTCGGTGGCGTTCGACGCGCTGCAGGCCGGCAAGGCACGCGGCACCTCGGTGCTGATCGCCGACACCGCCGGTCGCCTGCACACCCAGTCCGGCCTGATGAACGAGCTGGGCAAGATCCGCCGCGTGCTCGGCAAGATCGACCCCACCGCACCGCACGAAGTGCTGATGGTGATCGACGGCACCACCGGCCAGAACGCGCTGTCGCAGCTGCGCCAGTTCAATGCAGCGGTGAACGTGACCGGCCTGGTGGTGACCAAGCTGGACGGCACCGCCAAGGGCGGCGTGGTGTTCGCGCTGGCCCGCGAGTTCGGCATTCCGATCCGCTTTGCCGGCATCGGCGAGCGCCCGGAAGACCTGCGCGTGTTCGACCCGGAAGCGTTCGTCGATGCCCTGCTGCCTGAAGCGCTGGGCGCCTGATACACCGCGCCGCCACGCATGACGTGGCGCTACTGAGATCTGGTAGCGCCACCCCATGGGTGGCTGCCTCTCTGGAACACCCATGCCCCGCCAGCCGCACGCCAGCGCCGGATCCCCGCACACCGACGACTTCGTCGCCCGCCTGCTGCACTGGTTCGACGACCACGGCCGCCACGACCTGCCCTGGCAGCATCCGCGCAGTCCCTACCGGGTCTGGCTGTCGGAGATCATGCTGCAGCAGACCCAGGTGGCCACGGTCATCCCGTACTTCCTGCGGTTCCTGCAGCACTTCCCGGCCTTGCCCGACCTCGCCGCCGCCAGCAATGACGCAGTGATGGCGCAGTGGGCAGGGCTTGGCTACTACGCCCGCGCACGCAACCTGCATGCCGCCGCCAAGCGCTGCGTGGAACTGCACGACGGCGACCTGCCGCGCGATTTCGACGCGCTGCACGCGCTGCCCGGCATCGGTCGCAGCACTGCCGGCGCCATCCTCAGCCAGGCCTGGAACGACCCGTTCGCGATCCTCGACGGCAACGTCAAGCGCGTGCTCAGCCGCTACCACGGCATCGACGGCTTCCCGGGCCTGCCGGCCATCGAGAAGCAGCTATGGGCAATCGCCGAGGCGCACGTAGCGCAGGTGCCGGCCGGGCGCATGGCCGATTACACCCAGGCGCAGATGGATCTGGGCGCGACGGTGTGCAGCCGCGCCAAACCGGCCTGCGTGATCTGCCCGCTGCAGGACGCGTGCGTGGCGCGGCGCGAGGGCCGCACCGCTGAACTGCCCACGCCCAAGCCGGGCAAAACGCTGCCCGAGCGCGAAGCGGTGGCCCTGCTGCTGCGCGACGCCCAGCAGCGCGTACTGCTGCAGAAGCGACCGGACACCGGCATCTGGGCGCAGCTGTGGACGCTGCCGCAGGCCGAGGCCGGCAGCGTGCTGCAGGACTGGTTCGATGCGCACGTGGAAGGTTCGCTGGAAGACGCCGAGGCGCTGCCGGTGCTGCAGCACACCTTCAGCCACTACCGGCTGCACCTGCAGGTACTGTCACGGCAGGTAGACGGCCTGCGCGTGGAAGAACCCACGCTGCGCTGGGTCGCCGCCGACGAACTGCCTTCGTTGGGCCTGCCGGCACCGATACGCAAGCTGCTCGACGGTGCCACGATCAGGACGCCGAAACGAAATTCCAAGAAACCCCGCAACCACGAGTGAGTGCCATGCCCCGAACCGTCTTCTGCCAGTACGAACAACGCGATGCCGAGGGCCTGGACTTCGTGCCCTACCCCGGCGAACTGGGCCAGCGCATCTTCAACAACATCGGCAAGCAGGCGTGGGCCGCGTGGCTTGCGCACCAGACCATGCTGATCAACGAAAACCGGCTGTCGCCGCGGACGCCGGAACATCGTGCGTTCCTTGAAGGCGAACTGGTCAAGTTCCTGTTCGAGAAGGACGCGGAAAAGCCGGCCGGCTTCGTTCCGGAAGCCTGACCCACAGGTAGTGCCGGCCGCTGGCCGGCATCGCGCAGATGCCAGGTTGCCGGCCAGCGGCCGGCACTACCGCGCTAGTTCGTATTTTCCTCGCGCTCCTGCACCTGCGCCTGGCGCAGCTCCTGCTCGGAGGCACGCAGCGCCTTCACATCCAGCTTGCGGATGCTGTGGATGAAGCACGGCATGCGCGGGCCACCGGTCGGGTCACGCACCAGTACCTTGTCGAAGCGCGACGATACCCGGCCCATGCTGCTGGTGAGCCCGATGGCCGTGGCGTAGGGCAGGTCCGGGCACGGGCCGCTCAGTTCCAGCAGGTAGGCCTCGCTCGGCCGGGTCCACACCGCCAGCGCGCTGTCACCCAGTTCGGTCCAGCCATTGAGGCTGCCGAAGAACGGCATGTCATTCTGTGGCGCGCCAGCATGGGCGCGGTACAGGCCGAGCTTTTCGGTGCTGCTGAGCCGGCCGGTGGTCGCACAGGCGGCCAGCGCCAGACAGAGTCCGGCAATCAGGAGCGGGGTCTTCATGGCGATCTCCTAGGGGAACCTGCCGCGATCATGCGCCGGCCGACGTGCGGCCGGCGCGATGGCAGGTATACCCGTTCAGGCACCGGGAGGCGGCCGTTGCCGGGCGCTCAGACGTCGGCGTGGGCGAGCGCGTGCAGGCGGCCTTCGCGCAGCTCCAGCACCCGGTCCAGCCGCCGCGCAAGGCTGCGGTCGTGGGTGACCAGCACGAGGCTGGTGTGACGGGCACGGTTGAGTTCCAGCATCAGCTCGAACACGGTGCCCGCGGTGCGGTCATCCAGGTTGCCGGTCGGCTCGTCGCCGAGCACGCAGGCCGGATGATTGACCAGCGCACGCGCCACGGCTGCTCGCTGGCGTTCGCCGCCGGACAGCTCGCCGGGCTTGTGGTCCAGGCGATGGCCGAGGCCGACCGCTTCCAGCAGCGTGGTGGCCCGGCTGCTCGCTTCGGCCACGGCGGTGCCGGCCAGCAGCACCGGCATCATCACGTTTTCCAGCGCGGTGAACTCCGGCAACAGGTGGTGGAACTGGTAGACGAAGCCCAGCGCCTGGTTGCGCAGCAGGCCACGCGCGGTGTCCGACAGCGCGGACATGCGCTGGCCGGTCACGTACACCTCGCCTGCGGTCGGAACATCCAGCCCCCCCAGCAGGTGCAGCAGCGTGCTCTTGCCGGCGCCGGAGGCACCGATGATCGCCACCGTCTCGCCGGCGGTCACGGTCAGGTCCAGTCCATCGAACACCGGGGTCTGCATGCGCCCTTCGGCGTAGGTCTTGCCCAGTGCTTCGGCGCGGATCACTTCATCGCCACGGTTGAAGACCTTATTCATAACGCAGGGCCTCCGCCGGCTGGGTGCGTGCTGCCCGCCAGGCGGGATACAGGGTGGCCAGGAAGCTCATCAGCAGCGCGACCACGGTGATCGCCACCACGTCGCCTGTCTGCATGTCGGTCGGCAGGCCGGTGATGTAGTACACATCCTCCGGCAACAGCTTGACGTTGAACACGCGCTCGATGGCGCCCAGGATGCGCTCCAGGTTGAGAGTCAGCGTGATGCCGCCGATCAGGCCGGCCAGCGTGCCGAAGATGCCGATCAGCGAACCCTGCACCATGAACACCTGCATCACCCCGCCCGGGGTCAGGCCGAGGGTGCGCAGGATGGCGATGTCGGCCTGCTTGTCGGTCACCAGCATCACCTGCGAGGACACCAGGTTGAAGGCACCCATGGCGATGATCAGCGACAGCAGGATGCCCATCACCACCTTCTCCATGCGCAGCGAGTGGTAGAGGTTGGCGTTCTGCTGGGTCCAGTCACTCACGCGGTAGGCCCCCCCCAGGCTCTGCGCCAGGTCCACGCCCACTTCCAGCGAACGGTCCATGTCGTGCAGTTTCAACCGCACGCCGGTGGCACCATCGCTGCGCAGCACGCGCTCCAGGTCCTGCATGTTGGCGAAGCCGACGCCCCGGTCGACCTCGTTGTAGCCGGCCTCGAAGATGCCACTGACGGTGAAGCGTTTCATCCGTGGCACCGCACCGGCAGGCGTGCCCTGCACTTCGGCAAATGTCACCAGCACCTGGTCACCGACATCGACGCCGAGCCAGATCGCCAGTTCCTTGCCCAGCAGCAGGTTGAAGCTGCCCGGCGTCAGGCTGGCATAGCTGCCCTTGGTGACCTTCTTGTCGATCACCGAAACCTTCGGCTCCAGCGCCGGATCGATGCCCTGGATGATCGCACCCTGCACGCGCGGGCCGCTGATCATCGACTGGATCTCGATGTAAGGCGCGGCACCGGCCACGCGTGGATCCTTGCGGGCCACGTCGACCACGCGCATCCAGTCCGGCATCGGCTCGCCGTCGCGGCTGATGGTGGTGTGCGCGGTCATCTGCAGCAGGCGGCTGCGGATTTCCTTCTGGAATCCGCTCATCACCGCCAGCGTGGTGATCAGCACCGTAACGCCGAGCGCGATGCCCAGGATCGATGCCATCGAGATGAAGGAGATGAAGCCGTTGCGGCGCTTGGCGCGCAGGTAGCGCAGGCCGATGGCCACGGGAATGGGTTTGAACATGCAGGCACGCCGGTCAATTCAGCTTATGGTGCCATTGACCGGGCCCGACGGGAAACGCTGCGTGCGGCCACGGCCAGTCGCAGTTCACGTCGCTGCCCGGAATCGAGCACATCCGGCCAGAACAACAGGCGCTGGCGCCTGCCGCCCTCACGCCAGAGCAACAACAGCCAGGGGCCGCGCACGACCAGCCGCGGCGCATCGATGCCCTGCCCGCCCACCTGCAGTGGCTCGGGAAGCGGCGGAAGAAGCACCTGCACGCGCGGCCTGCGCTGGCGCCAGGCCAGCTCGGCGCCCCCGGCGCCCCACGCCAGCAAAACGGCGGGGATCAGCAGCCGCGGCGGCAGGTCCGATGCGCGCAGCAGCCAGGGCGCGGCCAGCAACACCGCCAGCTGGGCGGCGGCCTGCAGCCGCGAGGGGCGCCACTCAAGGCTTGAGGGCGAGGATCTTCTGCATGAGGGGGATCGCGTGCGCATGCGGGCAGGCCTCGTAGCCCATGAACCAGCGCCACAACTTATCGTCCTCGCAGTCGAGCAGGAACAGGAAAACTTCGCGTTCTTCGGTCGGCGCAGTGCTCCACTCCCGGTCCAGGTAGCGGCCGAACAGCTGGTCCAGTTCGCGCATGCCGCGTCGGCAGCGCCAGCGCAGCTTCTTCAGCAGAACATCTTCTTCCATCGTGTTTCTCCAGATACAGCAAAGCCACGCATGGCGTGGCTCTACTGGGGTGGCACAGCCACGCGTCGCGTGGCTCTACCAGATACCGCCGGGCCTGATCAGGCGCGGCGTTCCATCATCAGCTTCTTGATCTCGGCGATCGCCAGCGCCGGGTTCAGGCCCTTCGGGCAGGTCCGGGCGCAGTTCATGATGGTGTGGCAGCGGTACAGCTTGAACGGGTCTTCCAGATCGTCCAGGCGCGCACCGGTGTCCTCATCACGCGAGTCGATGATCCAGCGGTAGGCCTGCAGCAGGATCGCCGGGCCCAGGTAACGCTCGCCGTTCCACCAGTAGCTCGGGCAGCTGGTCGAGCAGCAGGCGCACAGGATGCACTCGTACAGGCCGTCCAGCTTCTTGCGGTCTTCCGGCGACTGCAGGCGCTCGCGGTCCGGCGGTGCCGGGGTCTGGGTACGGATCCACGGCTTGATCGACGCGTACTGCGCGTAGAAATGGGTCAGGTCCGGAACCAGGTCCTTGACCACGTTCATGTGCGGCAGCGGGTAGATCGGCACTTCCTTCTTGCCACAGTCCGAGATGGCTCGGGTGCAGGCCAGGGTGTTGGTGCCGTCGATGTTCATCGCGCACGAACCACAGATGCCCTCGCGGCACGAGCGGCGGAAGGTCAGGGTCGGGTCGATCTCGTTCTTGATCTTGATCAGGGCGTCCAGGACCATCGGGCCACAGGCATCCAGATCGACTTCATAGGTATCGGTGCGCGGGTTGCTGTCGTCGTCCGGACTCCAGCGGTAGATCTTGAAGGTGCGCACGTTCTTGCCGCCGTTCTTGACGGGGAAGTGCTTGCCCTTCGTGATCTTGGAATTCTTGGGGAGTGAAAACTCGGCCATGGCTGCTCTCGTTGGCTCAGGCGGCCCGCGCCCGTGGGCGCGGATTGCATGGTAGGCGGGGTCGGATCAGTACACGCGCGGCTTCGGCGGCACCACGGACACGTCGTCGGTCAACGTGTACATGTGCACCGGACGGTAGTCGAAGCTGCACTTGCCCTTCTCGTCGACGCTGACCAGGGTGTGCTTCTGCCAGTTGACGTCGTCGCGGTCCGGATAGTCCTCGTGCGCATGCGCACCACGGCTTTCCTTGCGCTGTTCGGCCGAGTTGATCGTCGCCACCGCGTTGAGCAGCAGGTTGTTCAGCTCGTAGGTCTCGATCAGGTCCGAATTCCACACCAGCGAACGGTCGGAGACCTTCACGTCCTGGAACGAGTCGAAGATCTTGTCCATTTTCTCGCAGCCTTCCTTCAGCGTCTGGCTGGTGCGGAAGACCGCCGCGTCGGCCTGCATGGTGCGCTGCATGCGATCGCGGATGACCGAGGTCGGGGTATCGCCGTTGGCGTGGCGCAGCTTGTCCAGCAGGCCCAGCGCCTTGTCGCAGGCATCGGCCGGCAGCGGCTTGTGCGATGCGCCCGGCTTGATGGTCTCGGCGCAGCGGTTGGCCACCGCACGCCCGAACACCACCAGGTCCAGCAGCGAGTTCGAGCCCAGGCGGTTGGCACCGTGCACGGACACGCAGGCCGCTTCGCCGATGGCGTACAGGCCCGGCACGACCGCGTTGTCGTTGTCACCGACCTTCTGCACCACTTCACCGTGGTAGTTGGTCGGGATGCCGCCCATGTTGTAGTGCACGGTCGGGATGACCGGGATCGGCTGCTTGTGCACGTCGACGCCGGCGAAGATGCGGGCGCTTTCGGCAATGCCCGGCAGCTTCTCGTCGATCACGCCCGGGCCCAGGTGGGTCAGGTCGAGCAGGATGTGGTCCTTGTGCTCGCCGACGCCGCGGCCTTCGCGGATCTCGATGGTCATCGAACGGCTGACCACGTCGCGCGACGCCAGGTCCTTGTAATGCGGTGCATAGCGCTCCATGAAGCGCTCGCCGCTGCTGTTGCGCAGGATGCCGCCTTCACCGCGGACACCCTCGGTGATCAGGCAGCCGGCGCCGTAGATGCCGGTCGGATGGAACTGCACGAACTCCATGTCCTGCATGGCGATGCCGGCACGCATGGCCAGGCCGCCACCGTCGCCGGTGCAGGTGTGCGCCGAGGTGGCGCTGAAGTACGCACGGCCGTAACCACCGGTGGCCAGCACCACGCCCTGGGCGCGGAACAGGTGCAGGGTGCCGTCGGACATGTCCAGGGCCAGCACGCCGCGGCAGGCGCCTTCCTCGTCGAAGATCAGGTCGAGCGCGAAGTACTCGATCATGAAGCGCGCGTCGTGCTTCAGCGACTGCTGGTACAGCGTGTGCAGCATCGCGTGGCCGGTACGGTCGGCCGCCGCGCAGGTACGCTGCGCCGCCGGGCCTTCGCCGTACTTGGTGGTCATGCCACCGAAGGGGCGCTGGTAGATCTTGCCTTCGGCAGTGCGCGAGAACGGCACGCCGTAATGTTCGAGTTCGATGATGGCCGGGATGGCCTCACGGCACATGTACTCGATGGCGTCCTGGTCGCCCAGCCAGTCCGACCCCTTGATGGTGTCGAAGAAGTGGTAGCGCCAGTCGTCCTCGCCCATGTTGCCGAGTGCGGCCGAAATACCGCCCTGGGCGGCAACGGTGTGCGAACGGGTCGGGAAGACCTTGGTCAGGCACACGGTCTGCAGGCCCTTGGCGGCCAGGCCGAACGTGGCGCGCAGGCCGGCACCGCCGGCGCCGACCACGACCATGTCGTACTTGTGTTCGGTGATCTTGTAAGCGGACATCTAATCTGGATTCCTGTGTAGGTGCCTGGGCTCAGGCAACGCCGAGGGCGATGCGGCCCACCGCAAACACACTGACGATCATGCCGAGCACGGCGACGAACTTCACCGCGGTCTGCAGCACCAGGGCCAGCAGCGATTCGTGGATGTAGTCTTCCAGCACGACCTGCATGCCGAGCTGCGCGTGCCAGAACATGGCGATCAGCAGGCCGATCAGCGGCACCGCGTTCCACGGCTTGGCCACGGCGGCGGCGGCGGTCGCGTAGTCCGAGCCGAGCAGGCCCAGCACGAAGACCAGGAACCAGATGCCCAGCACCACCAGTGCGGCGGCGGTCAGGCGCTGGTGCACGAAGTGCTCGGTGCCGGTCTTGGCCGAGCCCAGGCCGCGCACGTTCTTCAACGGGGTACGGAACTTGCTCACGCGGCACCTCCGAACATCACATAGGCCCACACCAGCAGGGTGATCACCAGGCTGCCGATGACCGACAGCCAGCTGCTGCGGATGAAGGCGGGGATGCTGAAACCAATGGCGAAGTCCTGCACGACGTGGCGGATGCCATTGCACAGGTGATAGGCGAACGACCATGTCCACGCGAACAGGAACACGCGGCCATACCAGGCCCCGGCATGGCCGGTGAAGCAGTTCCAGGACTCGGGCCCCATCATCAGGGCCAGCAGGCCGGCAGCGATGATGAGGGCACCAACAGACAGAAAGATGCCAGTAGCTCGATGCAGGATCGAGGTGGCCATCTGAATCTGCCAGCGATACACCTGAAGGTGCGGGGAAAGTGGGCGTTGTCTGGTCGCCATTCGCTGGGCTCGTTGTCTCGGCTGGGCGGCACGCGGCCGCGTTGGCTCAATGCTGATCAGAAATCGATGCAGCGTCCGTTTTTCTCCCAATCGCCATACCGCACCGGATCAAGTCCGCCGCGGCCGCCGAATTCCTCCACCTTTTCCTGTTCCACGGGCACGGGTGCCGCAGGGACCAGCGGGGCTTCAGATTCGTCGTCGGGAGTGGGGGTTGTTTGGCCTATCATGTTCGGTCTCGCAACGCACAAATTTTAGACCTCGTTCACGTGCCTGACAACCTGCCCCCTGCTTTCGTCGGATATCCGCGCCTGCCCGGCCACCAGCTGCTGAGCCTGCAGGGCCCGGATGCGGCCGTCTTCGCCCACGCCCAGTTCAGCAGCGATGTCACCGCCCTGCCCCTGCTGCACTGGCAGTGGAGCGCCTGGCTGAGTGCCAAGGGCCGCACCCTGGCGGTGTTCCAGCTGCTCCGGCTGGCCGACGATCACGTGATGCTGGTGCTGGCCGACGGCGATGCCGATGCGATTGCGTCGCAACTGCAGCGCTTCGTGTTCCGGCGCAAGCTGAAGGTGCTGCCGCGCGGCGACCTGGCAGTGGCCGGTGCGTTCACCGCGCCCGAGGCCGCCAGCGGCGCTGCGATCGCGCACGCCGGTGATGGCTGGGAACTGGACCTGGGCAGCGACGCCCTGCCGCGCACGCTGCGCATTGCCGCCGCTGATGCCTTCTCGACCGGCGGCGACGCCGACGAGGCCGCCTTTGCCCTGGCATGGCGCCAGGCCGACCTGCGCTACGGCCTGCCGCGGCTGGAACACAGCCAGCGCGAAGTGTGGACCCCGCAGCAGCTCGGGCTGGACCGGCTGAACGGCTACAGCGTGAAGAAGGGCTGCTACCCGGGGCAGGAAATCGTCGCCCGCACCCATTTCCTCGGCAAGGCCAAGCGTGCAGTGCAGCTGCTGCATACCGCGGCCCCGGCACAGGCGGGCGATGGCGTGCAGCAGAGCGGCGCGACCCTCGGCACGATTGCCAGCGTAGCCGGCGAACTGGCCCTGGCGGTGCTGCCACTGGAGGCTGGCGACGCCGAGCTGCAGGTGGGTGATGCCCTTGCGCAGCGCGTGCCGTTGCTGGATGGCCTGGCCCGCTGAAGCAGTCGGGGACCTGCACGGGTGAGTGCAGGAATGGTAGTGCCGGCCGCTGGCCGGCAACCATGCGGGGTTGAGGTTGCCGGCCAGCGGCCGGCACTACCCCTTACAGGCGCTCGCCGGTTTCCGCGTTGAAGAAATGCAGGCCCTGCGGGTGGATAGCCACCCGGATGTCTTCGCCCACGCCCGGCAGCGACTGCGGCGCCACGCGCATGGTCAGCGCGTGCTGGCCACTGCTCATGTTGACGAAGATCTCGTTGCCGACCGGTTCGATACCTTCAATGCGCGCGATGAACGCATGCGCGTCATCGGCAGCAGCAGGCTGCAGGTGCTCCGGGCGCACACCCACCGCGATCGGCTTCTGCAGCCACGCTGGATCGATCGTGGCCTGTCCCAGCGGCGCGCGCCATTCGCCGTCGACCACGGTCACGCCGCCGGCATCGCCCTGCAGCGTGCCGCGCAGCACGTTCATCGCCGGGCTGCCAAGGAAACCGGCCACGAACAGGTTGGCCGGGCGGTCGTACAGCGCCATCGGCGTATCGATCTGCTGGATGATGCCGTCCTTCAGCACCACGATGCGCTGGCCCAGGGTCATCGCCTCGACCTGGTCGTGGGTCACGTAGATCATGGTGGTGCCCAGCTTGCGGTGCAGCTGCGCGATTTCGGTGCGCACGCTGTGGCGCAGCTTGGCATCGAGGTTGGACAGCGGCTCGTCGAGCAGGAACACCGCCGGCTCGCGCACCAGCGCACGACCCAGCGCCACACGCTGGCGCTGGCCACCGGACATCGCCTTGGGCAGCTTGTCCATCATCTCGGTCAGGCCCAGCGTCTGCGCCGCCTCGGCAATGCGCCTGTCGATGGTCGCCTTGTCATGTCCGCGCAGCTTCAGGCCGAAGGCCAGGTTCTCGGCCACGGTCATGTGCGGGTACAGCGCGTAGCTCTGGAACACCATGGCGATGTCGCGATCCTTCGGCGCCACGTCGTTGACCACGCGATCGCCGATGGTCAGCGTGCCACCGCTGATCTCTTCCAGGCCGGCCACCATCCGCAGCAGCGTCGACTTGCCGCAGCCCGACGGACCGACCAGCACCATCAGTTCGCCATCGGCGACCTCGAAGGTGGCGTCCTTCACCGCGACCTGGCCGTTGTCATAGACCTTGCGCACACCCTGCAACTGCACTTTTGCCATATCACCTATCCGGTCCGCCCGAAGCCGGGCTGTCTTTTGGGACTGCCTCGGCCCTCCCGATGGCAGTGATGATTGCGCGCTTGCCGCATGACGGCGAGCACTGCAATCGAATACAGTTGCCCATTCTGCCATGTAAACGTTTTCACGTGGCACTATCCGATGATCGGTGCGCACCGATCTGCGTCGGCGGTTGAACGAAGGTTCCGCCGAGGTGGTGGTTTCGAATGGAACGGTCTTCCAGTGCACCGGAGAACGCGCCTGACGAACCTCGGACAGGCAGTTGCGCGGATGTCCCCCGAACCCAGCCATGAAGCGATTGACAACGATGTCACCCGGATCTGAAACTCGAGCGATGCACGACACCCTCTTCCTGTTCGGTGCCACAGGTGATCTGGCCCAGCGCTACCTGTTCCCTTCGCTGCTTCGCCTGCTTGGCGACGGCCTGCTGCCGGAGGACTTCCGCATCCGTGCGCTGGCCCTGTCCGGGCATGACACCGAAGCCTTCCATGACATCCTGCGGCCGCGACTGCAGCAGGCCATGCCGATGGCCACGCAGGACGACATCGGCGCCCTGCTGCGCCGCATCGACTACCGCTCGGTGGACCTGCGCGACGTCGACTCGGTCGCCGCCGCGGTCGCCGACCTGGTGCACCGCAAGTGCGTCAGCTACCTGGCCATTCCGCCGGGCCTGTACATCTCCACCTGCGAAGGCCTGGCCAAGGGCGGCGCGCTCGCCGCGCCGGCACGGCTGATGCTGGAGAAGCCGATCGGCAGCGACAGCGAGAGCGCCGAGGAGATCATCAGCACCATCGGCCAGTGGATCGACGAGGACCGCGTGTTCCGCCTCGATCACTACCTGGGCAAGGCCGCGGTGCAGAACCTGATCGCACTGCGCTTCGGCAACACGCTGCTGGAAGCGGTGTGGAACCGCAACTACATCGAATCGGTGCACATCCTGGTGGCCGAGAGCGAGGGCGTGGACGGCCGTGACGCGTACTACGCGCGCTCCGGCGCGCTGCGCGACATGGTGCAGAGCCACATCCTGCAGCTGCTGTGCATGGTCGCGATGGAACCGCCCGCCTCGCTGGAAGCCGACCGGATCCGCGACGAGAAGGTCAAGGTGCTGCGCGCCCTGCGCCCGCTCGATGCCAGGCACGCCGCGCGTGACAGCATCCGCGGCCGCTACACCGCCGGCACCATCAACGGCCAGCCGGCGCAGGCCTACCAGCCGCCGGAAGGCAGCGACGTGGAAACCTTCGCCGGCGTCACCGCGCACATCGACAACTGGCGCTGGAGTGGCGTGCCGTTCCACCTGGTCACCGGCAAGCGCCTGCCCGAGCGCACCACCCGCGTGGTGGTCACGCTGAAGCCGGTCACCCACTGGCTGTTCGAGCGCCCGCAGCGCGCGCAGGCCGCACCGAACCGCCTGGTGTTCCAGCTGCAGCCGCAGGAGAACATCGAACTGGGCCTGATGAGCAGCCTGGCCGGCCCGGAATGGGGCGCGCTGGAACTGCATCCGCTGGAACTGGAACTGTCGGTGCCGACCGGCCTGCACCGCCGCATCGCCTACGAACGCCTGTTCCTGGACGCCTTCAACGGCAACCACACGCTGTTCGTGCGCGACGACGAAGTGCGTGCCGCGTGGGCGTGGATCGACAGCGTCGCCGACGCCTGGAAGGAGGCCAAGCTGCCGCTGGAACCCTATCCCGCCGGCCAGTGGGGCCCGAGCAATGCGGGCGAGTTCCTGCCGCAGGGCGTGGACGCGCCGGACAGTGGAGCGTCGGCATGAGTGCCACCTCGCAGCCGGTGCTGGTTGCCGACATCGGCGGCACCAACGCCCGCTTCGCCCTGGCCGACACCTCGCAGGACGCGCCGCTGCGGAAGGACAGCATCCGCGAATACGCGGTGGCGGAGTTCCCATCGCTCGGTGACGCGGCGCGCCACCACCTGGAACAGATCGGCGCCAGCGCAAGCCGCGGCGTGTTCGCCGTGGCCGGGCGCGTCGATGGTGACGAAGCGCGCATCACCAACCATCCGTGGGTGATCTCGCGCAGCCGTACCGCCGCGATGCTCGGTTTCGACGAGCTGCACCTGATCAACGATTTCGCCGCGCAGGCGATGGCGATTTCGCTGCTTCAGCCCGACGACGTGGTCCAGGTCGGCGGGGCTGCCTGGGTACCGGGCAAGCCCGGCCAGCCACGCAACTACGCGGTGATCGGGCCCGGTACCGGGCTCGGCGTCGGCGGCCTGATCATGCGCCACGGCCGTTGCTATCCGCTGGAAACCGAAGGCGGCCATGTCAGCTTCCCGCCGGGAACCCCGGAAGAGATCCGCATCCTGGAGATCCTGTCCGAGCAGTTCGGCCGCGTCTCCAACGAGCGCCTGATCTGTGGCCCCGGCCTGGTCAACATCCATCGCGCGGTGTGCGAGATGGCTGGCATCGACCCCGGCCAGCTGCAGCCGGTGGACGTGACCGCCCGCGCCCTGCACGGTGATCCCCAGGCCATGCGCACCGTGGATGTGTTCTGTGCCGTGTTCGGTGCCATCGCCGGCGACCTGGTGTTGACCCAGGGCGCGTGGGATGGCGTGTTCCTGACCGGCGGCCTGACCCCGAAGATGCTCGATTCGCTGCAGCACTCCGGCTTCCGCCAGCGCTTCGAGCACAAGGGCCGGTTCTCTTCCATCATGGCGCGGGTTCCTTCGCTGGCCGTGATGCATCCGCATGCCGGGTTGCTGGGCGCCGCTGCCTATGCCGCCGACGCCGAACGTGACGCACCAGGAGTTGCCGCATGACCCCTACCCTCCACGACGACCGCATCGAGTTCATCCCGCACGGCGATGCCGATGGCTGGATCGAGGCGGTGGCCGCCGAGATGGCGCAGACGCTCAACCACGACATCAACGAGGTGGGGCGCGCCCGCATCCTGCTGTCCGGCGGCACCACGCCGGCGCCGGTCTACCAGGCGCTGGCCGAGCTGGACGTGCACTGGGACCGGGTGGAAGTGAGCCTGGCCGACGAACGCTGGCTGTCGCCACAGGATCGCGACAGCAACGCCTGGCTGGTGCGCGAAAACCTGCTCAAGCGTGCCGAGGGCGCCCACTTCGATCCGCTGGTGCGGATCGGCAAGCCGCTGCCCGAATGCGTATACACCGCCAACCTGCAGGCCCAGCACAGCCAGCCGCCGAGCCTGGTGGCACTGGGCATGGGCAACGACGGCCACACCGCCTCGCTGTTCCCGGGCTCGAAGGACCTGGCCCGCGCACTGGAAAGCACCCTGCCCTATGCCGCGCTGGACGCCACCGGCTGCCCCGGGGCGAACCAGTGGCCACTGCGCATCACCCTGACCCCGCATGGCCTGCGCCAGTGCCGCCAGCGCCTGCTGCTGCTGCGGGGAAAGCAGAAGCTGCAGGTGCTGCGCCAGGCGCTGGACAGCAACGACGCCCAGCAGTACCCGATCCTCAATGCGATCAACCTGGACGGCGCGCGCCTGCGCGTCCACTGGGCTGATTGACGTCGGCGGCGGTGCCCTGCCGCCGCTTGCCTCTCGCCACCTCGAACGCCGGTAGCCAATGAGCCTCCATCCGCAACTGCAAGCCATCACTGAGCGCGTCATCCGCCGCAGCGCCGCCTCGCGCGCCGCCTACCTGGCCGCGATCGACGCCTCGCTGCGTGACGGCCCGTTCCGCAGCCGCCTGAGCTGCGGCAACCTCGCCCACGGGTTCGCCGCCTGTGGCGGCACCGACAAGAGCCGCCTGCGCGGCGGGGTGACACCGAACCTCGGCATCATCACCGCCTACAACGACATGCTGTCGGCGCACCAGCCGTTCGAGACCTATCCCGGACAGATCCGTGAGATCGCCCGCGAGCTGGGGGCCACCGCGCAGGTGGCCGGCGGCGTGCCGGCGATGTGCGACGGCGTTACCCAGGGCCGCGGCGGCATGGAACTGTCGCTGTTCTCGCGCGATGTGATCGCGCAGGCCACCGCGATCGGGCTCAGCCACGACATGTTCGACAGCACCGTCTACCTCGGTGTCTGCGACAAGATCGTGCCGGGCCTGCTGATCGGTGCGCTGGCCTTCGGCCACCTGCCGGCGGTGTTCGTACCGGCCGGCCCGATGACCCCGGGCATCCCCAACAAGCAGAAGGCCGAGGTACGCGAGCGCTACGCCGCAGGTGAAGCCACCCGCGAAGAGCTGCTGGAAGCGGAATCTGCGTCGTACCACGGCGCCGGCACCTGCACCTTCTATGGCACGGCCAACTCCAACCAGGTGCTGCTGGAGGCGATGGGCGTGCAGCTGCCGGGGGCGTCGTTCGTCAATCCGGGCACGCCGCTGCGCGATGCGCTGACCCGCGAAGCCACCGAGCGCGCACTGGAGATCACTGCGCTGGGGGATGACTTCCGCCCACTGGGCCGGATCATCGACGAGCGCGCGATCATCAATGCGGTCATCGCGCTGATGGCCACCGGCGGTTCGACCAACCACACCATCCACTGGATCGCGGTGGCGCGAGCGGCAGGCATCGTACTGACCTGGGATGACTTCGACGAACTGTCGCAGCTGATCCCGCTGCTGGCCCGCGTCTATCCGAACGGCGAGGCCGACGTGAACCGTTTCGCGGCCGCCGGCGGCCCGGCGTTCGTGTTCGGCGAGCTGATCAAGGCGGGCCTGATGCACGGTGACCTGGTCAGCGTCGCGCGTGGCGGCATGGCCGACTATGCGCGCGAGCCGCAACTGCGCGACGGCCAGCTGGTCTATCTGCCGGGCCTGGAACGCAGCGCCGATGACGAGGTGGTGCGCGGCGTCGACAACCCGTTCGAGCACCAGGGTGGCCTGCGCCTGCTGCGCGGCAACCTGGGCAAGTCGCTGATCAAGCTGTCGGCGGTGAAGCCGCAGTACCGCACGATCGAGGCACCGGCGGTGGTGGTCGATGCGCCGCAGGTGCTGAACAAGCTGCATGCCGGTGGCCTGCTGCCGCAGGACTTCGTGGCGGTGGTGCGCTACCAGGGGCCGCGCGCCAACGGCATGCCGGAGCTGCATTCGCTGGCGCCGCTGCTGGGGCTGCTGCAGAACCAGGGCCGGCGCGTGGCGCTGGTCACCGACGGCCGCCTGTCCGGCGCCTCGGGCAAGATCCCGGCGGCCATCCACGTGACGCCGGAAGCCGCGCGTGGCGGTCCGCTGGCCAAGGTCCGCGAGGGCGACATGATCCGCCTCGATGGCGAAGCCGGCACCCTGGAGGTGCTGGTGGATGCGGCGGAGTGGGCGGCACGGCCACTGGCGCCGAACACCGCACCGGCGGCACATGACCTGGGCCGCAATCTGTTCGCGGTCAACCGGCGCGTGGTGGGGCCGGCCGACCAGGGCGCGATTTCGATTTCGTGCGGTCCGGCGGCGGCCGATGGCGGGCCGTGGGAATACGACGCGGAGTACGAGCTGGGGCACGATGCCGCAGCGGCGGCGGCGCCGCATGAGGCAAAGGACGCCTGAAGCAAAAAGCCGCGGCAGGCTTCCCGGCTTGGGCAGTAGAGCGCCCTGGCCGGGACACGCCGTTAACCCATCCATGGGGGCTCGGTCGCGGCATCCATGCCGCTCACGGTCCCGGCCAGGGCGCTCTACTGCCCTTGGACAATTCCCGGCGCGTCATTTGCGCTGCGGCCACTGAATCAAGAAGAGCAAAGGCAAGGGCAAAAGCATGGGTATCGAACAACATCAGGTGAAGGCGGCGGAGCTGTTGCATGCGGCGGGCATCCTGCCGGTGGTGACGGTTCATACGCTGGACCAGGCGCGTGCGGTCAGTGCGGCGTTGCTGGAAGGTGGCCTGCCGGCGATCGAGTTGACGCTGCGTACGCCAGTGGCGATGGACGCGCTGGCGATGCTCAAGCGCGAGCTGCCGGACGTGGTGGTGGGTGCCGGCACGGTGCTGACCGTGGAGCAGATGCAGCAGTCGATCGATGCAGGTGCAGACTTCCTGGTGACCCCGGGTACGCCGCCGGCCTTGGCCGATGCGCTGGCGGCTGCACCGCTGCCGGTGGTGCCGGGTGCGGCCACGCCGACCGAACTGCTGTCGCTGTATGCGCGTGGCTTCCGCGTGTGCAAGCTGTTCCCGGCCACCGCCGTGGGCGGGCTGGCGATGATCAAGGGACTGGCCGGCCCGGTGGCGGACCTCAAGCTGTGCCCGACCGGCGGCATCACCGAGAACACCGCCGCCGAGTACCTCGAGCAGAAGAACGTCGTCTGCATCGGGGGTTCGTGGATGGTACCGGGCAACTGGATCGCCGACGGCCAGTGGGACAAGGTGCGCGCCAGCGCTGCCGACGCCGCGAAGATCATCAAGCGCGTACGCGGCCACTGACATGAAGATCGGGGTCAGAGCCCTTTCCCGCCGGGAAAGGATCCGACCCCAGGCTGCGAGCGCGCGCAGCGCGCGACCCGCTCCTGCTCTTCCTTCTTCGTTCCGCGGTGGCGGCGCACGGAACCTGTCCGTGGCCCTGCGGAGGGATTGCGCAGGGGCGTAAGCGCCATGGATGGCGCGCCCGAGCCTCCAGGGATGGATTCACGGCGTCCCCTGCGCGGTCCCTCCGCAGGGCCAACCCCACAAATCCAACCGCACCACCACCGCGAGGGGCTCAGCCGTTGGCCGAATCCCTTACAACGGCCGTGCCGGATCCACCAGGCCGTACTGGCTGGCCATGCGCGCCAGTGCGATGTTGTCGTGGATCCCCATCTTCTCGAACAGTCGCGCCTTGTGCGTGTTCACCGTCTTCGCACTCAGGCTCAGGCGCCGCGCGATGTCTTCCTGGCGCAGGCCCTGGGTCAGCAGCAATGCAACCTCCAGTTCGCGCGGCGACAGGTTGTCGAACGGCGAACCGTTGCCCTCCACGGTCGACAGGGCCAGGTTCTGCGCGATGCTGGTGCCCAGGTAGCGCCGGCCCATGGCCACATCGCGCACCGCGCGCAGCAGCTCCTGTGCATCGCAGCCCTTGCCGATGTAGCCCGCAGCGCCCGCTTCGAGCAGACGCTTCGGCAGCGGACCGTCTTCCAGCACCGACACGATCACCACGCGGGTGTTGCGGTGGCTGCGGACGATACGCTCGGTCACCTCCATGCCACTCACGCCGGGCAGGTGCAGGTCGCACAGCACCACGTCAGGCAGCAGCTGGCGGACGTCACGCAGCGCGTCTTCGCCGGTCTCGGCTTCGCCCACCACCTCGATGTCGGTCTCCCCCGACAGGATCATCTTCATCCCGGTCCGGACCAGCGCGTGGTCATCCACCAGGTAGACTCGAATCGTCATCCACGTACCTCTTCGAATGCGGCCATTGCAGGTCAAGCTAGGCAGGGCACCGATACCCCTGCAAGCGCGTTCGGGAAGCGAACCGGGCATTCTGCCTTGCGCATCACAGTACCGCGCGTTGTGCTTGTCCCCTGTCTTGCAGAACCTGCAGTAACGAAACAACTGATCTATTACGTAGACGCCCCGGAGGGGTCATCCACGTCAATCCCCCTGTGGTGATGCTTCGCTGGCCGTCGCTGGCGGCGAATCGTGACGTCGCCAAGGATGCCGGCGACTGAACATGACCAGATAGCACCCTACCACCCAAACCAGCGCCGCACACCATCCGGCCAGGATGTCCGAGGGGTAATGGACCCCCAGATAGACCCGGGAGACGCTGACCAGCAGGCTGAACGCGGGCGCCAGCAGCAGCACCGGCCAGCGCCAGCGGGTGTTCCAGGCCAGCAGCACCAGGGTCGCAGCCAGGGTCATCGAGCCCATCGCGTGGCCGCTGGGGAAGCTGAACGTCGATTCGGGCGCGATCGATTCCCACAGGCTGGGCCGTTCGCGCTGGAAGAACTGCTTGCTGCCCATGTTCAGCAGCGCCGAGCCCACGAAGCTGACCGCCACGAACGTGGCCTCCCGCCACCGCCGACAGGCCAGCAGCACGCCGATGATCAGCACGTCGGCCGGAATCAGGAACCATTCGTAGCCCAGCCTGGAAATGAGCACGAAAAAGCGGTCCAGCAGCGGCGAATGCAGGCCATGCATCTGCCACAGCAGCGGCGCATCGAAATGGAACGATTCAAACTCGTGGACTTCGTCGGCCAGGGCGACGAAGCCGGCCAGCGGCAGCAGCACGCCACCGAACAGCAGCACCAGGCGCCACGCATTGCGCGCCATCCAGTGGCGGAAGCCGGAGGCGGACTCCGGCGCGGCGAGGATCGCAGGCTTATCCGGCGCTTCGGACATACGTGCGTTCGACGTAATCGTCGATCAGGGCGACGAACTCCTGGGCGATGTTGTCGCCGCGCAGGGTCACCTTCTTCTCGCCATCGACGAACACCGGCGCCGCCGGCGTTTCACCCGTGCCCGGCAGCGAGATGCCGATGTTGGCATGGCGCGACTCGCCCGGCCCGTTGACGATGCAGCCCATCACCGCCAAGGTCATGTTCTCCGCCCCCGGATGATGGACCTTCCACAGCGGCATCTTCTCGCGCACGTGGTTCTGCACCACCTTGGCCAGTTCCTGGAAGAACTCGGAAGTGGTGCGGCCGCAACCGGGGCAGGCGGTGACCAGCGGCGTGAAAGCGCGCTGGCCAGTGGTCTGCAGCAGTTCCTGGGCGACGATCACCTCCTGCGTGCGCGACTGGCCCGGCTCCGGGGTCAGCGAGATGCGGATGGTGTCGCCGATGCCTTCCTGCAGCAGCACGCCCAGCGCCGCCGACGAGGCGACGATGCCCTTGCTGCCGATACCGGCTTCGGTCAGGCCCAGGTGCAGGGCGAAGTCGGAGCGCTGGGCCAGGTCGCGGTACACCGCGATCAGTTCCTGCACGCCGCTGACCTTGGCCGACAGCACGATGCGGTCGCGCGGCAGGCCCAGCTCCACCGCCTGCTCGGCCGAATCCAGCGCCGAACGGATCAGCGCCTCGCGCAGCACGCGACCGGCATCCCAGGGCTGCGCGCGCAGGTTGTTCTCGTCCATCAGCTTCGCTGCCAGGGCCTGGTCCAGCGACCCCCAGTTGGCGCCGATGCGTACCGGCTTGTTGTAGCGGATCGCGAACTCGATCAACTGGGCGAACTGCAGGTCCTTCTTCTTGCCGAAGCCGACGTTGCCCGGGTTGATGCGGTACTTGGCCAGCGCCTCGGCACACGCCGGTTCGGCGGTCAGCAGCTGGTGGCCGTTGTAATGGAAGTCACCGATCAGCGGCACATCGATGCCCATCATCGCCAGCTTGTCGACGATGCGCGGGATCGCCGCAGCCGCCTCCACGGTATTGACGGTCAACCGCACCATCTCCGAGCCGGCACGCCACAACTCGGCCACCTGCTTCACGCTGGAGGCCACGTCGGAGGTATCGGTGTTGGTCATCGACTGCACCACCACCGGCTTGCCTCCGCCTACAGTGACCCCGCCGATCTGGACGGCATGGGTCTGGCGACGGGGCCAGGCGGTGGCATCGGAAGGGGGAGTCGGGCGGGTGACGGCGTCGTGCATGCGGGCATTCTAGCGCCCGGCCCTGCATTCCGGGTGACTCGCATTCAGCCGGCGGCACGGCTGCGGCCGATTGTCGCAGGCACGTGCACGCCTGAACGCATACGATGGGCATGCATGACCGGTCCCGACGCCCCGTTTCTCCGCACCCTGTGCAGCCTGCGCTGGCTTGCCGTAGGTGGCCAGGCCGCCACCATCCTGGTTGCCACCTGGGTGCTGGGCCTGCCGTTGCCGCAGCAGCCGTTGTGGGCCGGTGTGGCCGTGCTTGCCCTGTTCAACATCTACACCCAGTTGCGCCCGGAAGCGGCCGACACCGCGCCGCTGACCGCATTCGGCCACATCCTGGTGGACGTGATCATCCTGACCTGGATGGTGGGCTGGAGTGGCGGCATGGCCAACCCGTTCAGTTCGCTGTTCCTGATCCTGATCGCGCTGGCGGCGTTCGCCCTGCCCCTGCGCTGGGCACTGGCGGTCGCCCTGGCCTGCCTGCTCGGTTACGCCGCCAGCGGCATCTTCGGCCAGCCGCTGCCGGATGGCTATTTCCGCGCGCAGGACCTCAACCGCTGGGGCGTGGTCGCCAACTTCCTGATCTCCGCTGCGGTGGTGCTGACCTTCTCCACCCGGCTGGCGCTGGCGCTGCGCCAGCGCGAACTGGAACTGTCGGCGCTGCGCGAGCGCTTCGCCCGCAACGAAGGCATCGTCGCCCTGGCCACCCATGCCGCCTCGGTGGCACATGAACTGAACACGCCACTGGCGACCATGACCCTGCTCGCCGATGACGTCGCCGAGCGCAGCGAAGAGCCGGAAGTGCGCGAGGACATGGAAACCCTGCGCGAGCTGCTGGTGCAGTGCCGCGAGCGCGTGCTGGCACTGGCTGCGCCGGCGTCGACCGATGCACCGGGTCGCAGCCACTCCAGCGCCCAACAGGTGCTGGAGCAATGGCGCCTGGTGCGGCCCACCATCGACCTGCATCGCAACGACGATGCGCCGCTGCGGCTGCCACTCGACCCGGGCGTGGGCCACCTGCTGATGGTCCTGCTCAACAATGCCGCCGATGCCGGCGAACAGGCCGGCCGGCCGCGCGTGGACCTGGACCTGCGCATCGAAGGCGACGACCTGATCGGCGAAGTACGCGATTACGGCCATGGCTTCGACGCCCGTGCCGCCGTGCTGCCGGGCCGGCTGTTCGGCAGCAGCAAGAGTGAGGGCATGGGCGTCGGCCTGGCCCTGTCCCATGCCACCATCGAACGCCTCGACGGCGAGATGTGGATGCGCCCGGCCCAGGGGGCCGGCAGCCGCGTCGGCTTCCGCCTGCCGCTGGCCCCACGCGAGGACACCCCATGAGCCTTCATCCCTCCCCCCAGGGCCTGCTGGTCGACGACGACGAGCTGTACCTGCGCACCCTGCAACGCAGCCTGGCCCGCAAGGGGCTTGAAACGCAGACCGCACAGGATGCGGCCAGCGCGCTGGCGCTCGCGCGCCAGCATCCGCCGGCGTTCGCGCTGATCGACCTGAAACTGGGCAGCGACTCGGGCCTGGCGCTGATCCAGCCGCTGCGCGCCCTGCGAGCCGACATGCGCATCCTGCTGGTGACCGGTTATGCCAGCATCGCCACCGCGGTGGAGGCGATCAAGCTGGGTGCGGATGATTACCTGCCGAAACCGGCCACGGTGCCGATGATCCTGCGCGCGCTGGGCGAAGAGGACGACGGCCCGGCCGACGATGGCGAAATGGAAGTGCCGGACGCGATGACGCCGATCAGCCGCCTGCAGTGGGAACACATCCAGCAGGCGATGCACGAAACCGGCGGCAATGTCTCGGCCGCCGCGCGCCTGCTCGGCATGCACCGGCGTTCGCTGCAGCGCAAGCTGGCCAAGCGGCCCAGTCCGGAACGCGACCCGAGCAGGTGAGGCGGTAGTGCCGGCCGCTGGCCGGCAGCCTCATGAACGATTGAAGCATCACCTGGATGCCGGCCAGCGGCCGGCACTACCAGGGCATCAGCGCTTCAGCTGCGCCAGGATCTCGCGGGTCAGCGCACCCAGCGCCTGCGCGGCAGCGCGTCGAGT
>NZ_FNFQ01000004.1:0-277990 GCF_900101175.1 Stenotrophomonas pavanii
TGCGCCGATGGTAGTGTGGCTCAAGCCATGCGAGAGTAGGTCATCGCCAGGGTTTATACCCAAAACCCCGCTGCTCACGCAGCGGGGTTTTTCTTTGTGCGCAGAACATGCGGGTAGTGCCGGCCGCTGGCCGGCAACCCCATGGCCCAGCATCGTCCCGGGAGATTCACGCGATGCGTGGAGGGGCTCCACGCGCAACCACGGTGCCAACCAAGGTTCGCAGCTACCGAGGGCAGGCGGATCAAAAGTAGATCCACGCCTTGCGTGGATGGGGTGTTCCTGCAAAAAGCGATGCCAACCAAGGTTGGCAGCTACGCTTCGCAGGCCCAGCCGGCCAGCGGCCGGCACTACCGTTAGAACCACGTCATGCGTGCATGGGTTGTTCCTGCGACAAGCCTAAGCAATAAAAAAACGGCGCCCTGCGGGCGCCGTTTTCCTCAACGTGCCACGCAGGGCCTCATCACGCTGCCCGCGACACTCCGTGCAGTTCCTGCTGGCGGAACACCGACACCGCCTCGGTGAGCGTGCCTGCCTGCGACTGCAGCTCGCGTGCGGCGGCGGTCGCTTCCTCCACCAGCGCGGCATTCTGCTGCGTGGCCTGGTCCATCTGCACGACGGTCTGGTTGATCTGCTCGATGCCGATCGACTGCTCCTGCGAGGCTGCGGAGATCTCATGCATCAAGTGGCTGACATTCTCCACGCCGCCGACAATGCCCTGCATGCGCAGGCCGGCATCGGCCACCAGCTGGGCACCCTCGCCGACCTGGCGGCCGGCCTCATCGATCAGCTTCTTGATCTCCTGTGCCGCGGCGGCCGATCGCTGCGCCAGCACGCGCACCTCACTGGCGACCACCGCGAAGCCGCGGCCCTGCTCACCGGCGCGTGCGGCCTCGACCGCTGCGTTGAGCGCGAGGATGTTGGTCTGGAACGCGATGCCATCGATGACGCCGGTGATGTCGCCGATCCGCTTCGAGGCGCCTTCGATCGCCTGCATGGTGTCGACCACCCGCTGCATGGCGACATTGCCGTCGCTGGCGGCGGCCTGGGTAGTGACCGCCAGCTGGCTGGCCTCGCGTGCATGGGCGGCATTCTGGCGCACGGTGGCGGTCAGCTCTTCCATCGACGCAGCGGTCTCCTGCAGATGCGCGGCCTGGCGCTCGCTGCGCTCGGACAATGCGCCGTTGCCGGCGGCAATCTCGCTGGCAGCGGTGCTGATCGACGCCGCGCATTCCTGGATGCGACCGACCATGCGTGCCAACTGGGCGGCGGTGGCGTTGGCATCACGCTGGATCGCGGCGAACGCACCGTGATACTCGCCATGCATGCGCCGATCAAGATCGCCGCTGGCCAGCGCCGAGAGCATCTGCCGCACTTCGTCGACAGTGCTGCCCAGCGTATCCAGCAGCTGGTTGATGCCACCGGTCAGGCCATCGAGGAAGCTGGCGCCCTCCGCTGGCTGCAGGCGCTGGCCAAGGTCGCCAGCGGCGGCGGCGGCGACGATGTCCGCGACGGCATTCTCCAGCTTGAGCTCCTGGGTGCGGTCATGCCACTCCACGGCAAAGCCCAGGCGCGTCCCCTGCGCGTCGAAGACCGGCGTAACGACCTGCGCGAAGTGCACCGGGCCGATCTGCACCTTGCCGTTGTGCGCGACCTGCAGGCCGTTGAGGATCGCGCGGATGCGGTCCGGGTTGGCGTGGAAGCGATGGATGCTGCTGCCGACCAGGCGCTCCGCGTCGAAATCAGGAAAGGCCTGGCGCAACGTCGCCTGCTGGTTGCGCAGCAGTGCCACCACCGAGCGGTTCACGTAGCGGATCACATGGTCGTTGTCGGCAATCATCATCGCGGTGCGCGACGCATCCAGCGCCTGGCGGATCTGCGCGTTCTCGGCATGCGACGCGGCTTCCCGTCCCCGCTGGGCCTGCACGTGCCGCGCAGTGTCGGCCAGGGCGTGGGCCAGCGAACCCGGTGCATAGGCGCGGGCATCGGCATGTGCCCCAAGATCGGCACCCGTGGCGATATCGCGTGCGAGTGCGGCGAGCCGACGCGGGCCATGGCCCAGTGCTTCGGTCTGCTGGCGCAGCCGCTGCGCGACCTGGCCGAGGAACAGGGTCAGCCCCGCGAGCATCGCGGCCTGCAGCAGCGTCGGCCACAGCGCAGCACCCGCCTGCGGCGGTACCAGCAGCGCGAGCGTGCCGACGCTGCCGGCCAGCCACACCGGCCAACGATCGCGATGGCCGAGCAGCACCCCCAGCAGCACGGCGATCGGCAACGCCGGCGACAGGCCGACGATGGTGCATGCCAGGGCCAACTGCAGCGCGACCAGGACCGCCAGGCCGTTGCGGGCGATGCTGCGGCCGGCCAATGGACCTGCCAGCCACAGCGCCGGCAGCACCGCAGCCGCCATGCACGCAGCGGCCACGACCTGCGGGCCACGCAGGGCCAACGCCAGGCCTGCGACGGCCAGTGTCGCGCTGCCGATCAACAGTCGACGGTCAGCGCCGCGGGCGAGTTGCTGCAGATGCGGCAGGCGGGCGGCATCGGGGGGACGGGAGGATGCAATGGACATCGGAGGCTCCTGGATCAGCAGACGACAACGACCACGCCGCAGCGCACGCAGCAGGGCGTGACCGGGGCATGTGTCGGGAATTCGAGGAATGCGGCGCGATCAGCGACGCGGAGACGGGACACCGTGGCCACTTCCTGTGGGTGACGGTGCAGCAGAGCGGGCATGCGGACTTCCTTGCAGAACCAGACACACGCCGCAGGCCCGACCGGGCCCGCGTGCAGCGGGCGCAAGGGCCCGCAACTGGTGTATCGGCCGCGAACGCGCAGAGTGAAGCGCGTGCTCGCCTGCGCTCAGCCGGCGTTGTCGTTGCTGAAGAAGCGCAGGATCACTTCGGCGACCCGCGCCGGATCCTCCATGTGCAGGTGATGGTTGCCGGGAAACACCGCCAGCCGTCCATCGCGCAGGTGCCGCAGGCGATCGCTGCGCATCGGTTCGGGATAGTAGGGCTGCGCGGGAGTGGCGTAGATCACCTGCGTCGGGCAGGTGATCGCCTGCAGCAGGTTGTCGATCTGGCCCTCGCTGAGGCGGATCGCCGTGGGCAGCATCAACCGTGGATCACTGCACCAGCGATAGCCACCCTCGACGGGCTCCACGCCACGCTCGACCAGCAGCCGCGCGCAGTGTTCGCTGAGCTGGTTGGTCATCATCCGCGCGCGGATCGGCGCGGCGAGGTCGGGGAACACGCGCAGCTGCTTGCGTGCCAGCGCCCGCGTCGCGTTCACGTGTTCGCGCAGGCGATGCGCGGTGTCCTCTTCGGGGCCACGCAGGCCACCGAGTGCTTCGATCGCCACCAGGCGCTCGACGCGATCACTGACGGCGGCGGTGAGGCTGGCGATGCCGGCGCCCATCGAATGGCCGAGCAGGCTGAAGCGGTCCCAGCCCAACGCGTCGGCGACGTCGAGTACGTGGCAGATGGCAGCGGCCGTGGTGTAGCTTGCGCCGGCCGGAAGATGGGCGCTGTGGCCGTGGCCAGGCAGGTCGACCGCCACCAGCTGCAACGACGGGAGGTGCGGGGCCAGCGGCACGAAGCTGGCGGCGTTGTCGAGCCAGCCATGCAGGGCCAGCACGCGCGGGCCGTCACCGGCGGTGCGCAGGCCGGCGACGCGTGCGCCCCCGACCTGGAGTTCAAACGGTTGCAGACTCATGCCAGCGAGGACACGGCCAGCCGCGCCAGCGCGCGCGCGTGCGCCGGATCGGCGTTGAGGCATGGAATGTAGCGCATCGTTGCGCCGCGCTCGGCCAGCGTTTCGGTGAAGCCCAGCGCGACCTCTTCCAGCGTTTCCAGGCAGTCGGTGGCGAATCCGGGGCAGACCACATCGATCTGCTTCACGCCGGATTCGGCCAGCGCCCACAGGCTGGGTTCGGCATACGGCTGCAGCCAGCGCTCGCGGCCGAAGCGCGACTGGTAACCCATTTGCCAGTCGTCCTTGCCCAGGCCCAGTGCGTGGGCGATGGCCTGCGCGCTGGCCGCACAGCGCTGCGGATACGGATCACCCGCGTCGGCCAGGCGCTGCGGGATGCCGTGGAAGGAGAACATCAGCTTCTGGCCGCGGCCGTGCTGTTCCCAGTAGCGGCGGATCGAGCCGGCAACGGCCTCGACCCAGCCCGGGTCGACCGAGTAGTCGCGTACCAGGCTGACGGTCACGCCCGGGTTGCGCCGCTGCCAGGCATCGACCCGGTCCTCGACCGAGGCGGTGGTGGTGGTGGAGTACTGCGGGTACAGCGGCAGCACCACGATGCGGCGTGCGCCTTCGGCGGCGAGGCGGTCGAGCTCGCCGGCCAGTGCCGGTTCGCCGTAGCGCATCGCATGGCGGACCTTCAGCGTCGGCAGCAGGGACTGCATCGCCTCCGCCAGTTGACGGGTATGAACCATCAACGGCGACCCGTCCGGTAGCCAGACCTGCGCATACTTGGCCGCGGACCGGCCGCTGCGCAGCGGCAGGATCAGGCCGCGCAGCAGCGGCTGCCACAGCAGCGCCGGAATCGCGACCACACGGGGATCGGACAGGAATTCGGCCAGGTAACGACGTACGGCGGGGGCCGTCGGCGTCTCGGGCGTGCCTAGGTTGACCGCCAGCACGGCGGTATCGGGTGCGTCGAGCATGGGAGCATTGTCGCCGATCCGGCGCCGCGCCGGGATGCAGGGTTCGGATGGCCGGCATAGGCCGCGTCAATGCGGGCAGGCAACGCTCATTGGCGATTCATGACAACGCCACTAATTTCAGTCACTTGCTATATCTTCCTATGGACTGACTTCTGGAGCCTGCCATGCGTCGCCCGATCCAAGCCCTGCTGATCGCCGCCAGCCTGCTGTCCAGCCAGGCCATGGCCGGACCGCAGGAAGACCAGCGCGCCCGCAACGCCGTGCGCGTGCTGGCCGAAATCCAGGAAATCCCTGAACAGGGTATTCCGGACAAATTGCTCGACGAAGGCCGCGCAGTCATCGTCATTCCCGACACGATCAAGGCCGGCCTGGTCATTGGCGGTCGTCGCGGCCACGGCCTGATGTCGGTGCGCATGCCCAATGGCGCGTGGTCGAGCCCGGTGTTCGTCAAGCTGACCGGTGGCAGCATCGGCTTCCAGGCCGGCGTCCAGTCTTCGGACGTGGTGCTGGTGTTCCGCAACGACCGCAGCCTGGACAACCTGGTCAACGGTAAATTCACCCTCGGTGCCGATGCCGGCGTTGCCGCCGGCCCGGTGGGCCGCAATGCCGCGGCGGCCACCGACGGCCAGCTGAAGGCCGAGATCTGGTCGTGGTCGCGCGCCCGCGGGCTGTTCGCCGGTGTCGCCCTGGATGGCGCGGTGCTGCAGATCGACGATGCCGCCAACCTGGAGGCCTACGGCAGCAACACCACGCCGCGGATGATCTTCGAAGGGCGGGTTGCCGGTTCCCCGTCGATGGACGTGGTCGCCTTCCGCGATCGCCTGGAGGAGGCCACCTACGCCGCGCGCAACAACCGCAACGGCACGGCTGGCACTGCGCCGCGTCCGGCCCCGGCGGCGGCTCCTGTGCCTGTTCAGGCAGCCCCTGCGGCCCCGGCCGAAGCGACCACTGCGCCGCTGCAGAACGTGCCGCAGACGCCGCCGCCGCAGCAGCAGGGCTTCCAGCCGGTCAACGACGGCGAAATCCGCACGGAAACGCTGGGCGGGAACTGACTTTCGTCACGCGCGCCGGCTAACAGCCGGTGCGCTATGCTCGACAGCCTGATCACTAACGTAACGAGCGTCTTTATGGGCAGTTTCAGCATCTGGCATTGGTTGGTCGTGCTGGCCATCGTCCTGCTGGTGTTCGGCACCAAGCGCCTGACCAGCGGCGCCAAGGACCTCGGTTCGGCGGTCAAGGAATTCAAGAAGGGCATGCGCGACGACGACAAGCCGAACGCGCAGCTGGGCGATGAATCGCGCAGCCAGGACGCCTCGCGCACCGCGCAGGACGAGCACGACCGCAGCCCTCGCTGATCCGGAGCGGTCGCGGTGTTTGATATCGGCTTCAGCGAACTGCTGGTGATCGCGGTGGTCGCCCTGGTGGTGCTCGGTCCCGAGCGCCTGCCCAAGGCGGCCCGCTTCGCCGGCCTGTGGGTACGGCGTGCCCGCAACCAGTGGGATTCGGTGAAACAGGAACTGGAACGCGAACTGCAGGCCGAAGAGATCAAGCGGCAGATGCAGGACGTGCGCCAGGGCATGCAGGACACCGAGAACCAGTTGCGTGCCAGCGGCGAGGCACTGCGTCGCGAAGCCCAGCAGGCGCAGCGGCAGGGCGATGAGCTGGTACAGGAAGTACGCGCACCCGCGCAGGCGGACGTTCCGCCGCACCTGGGCGGGCCTGCCGCGGAGGCACCCGCACAGGAGCCTGCTGCACCCGACGCGACCACCGCCGCTGACGCCGGTGCGGTGGCGCCGACGCAGCGCACGGAGCGCCAGCCATGAGCGAACAGGATTTCGGCGAGAGCTCGCTGGTCGAACATCTGGTGGAACTGCGCGGCCGTCTGGTGCGCGCCCTGCTTGGCCTGGGCGTGGTGCTGCTGGCGCTGCTGCCGTTCACCCAGAAACTCTACAACGCCCTGGCCGAACCTCTGGTCTCGCAGCTGCCCAATGGGCAGACGATGATCGCGACCAATCCGGCCGGCGCCTTCTTCGCGCCCTTGAAGCTGACGTTCTTCGTGGCCCTGTTCGTGGCGGTGCCGTGGCTGCTGTACCAGCTGTGGGCCTTCGTCGCCCCGGGGCTGTATGCGCGTGAGAAGCGCCTGGCGGTGCCGCTGCTGGTGTCTTCGGTACTGCTGTTCTACACCGGCTGTGCCTTCGCCTACTTCCTGGTGCTGCCGGCGGTGTTCCATTTCCTGACCACCTTCAGCCCCGACGTGATCGCGATCACCCCGGATGCGAACGCCTACCTGGATTTCGTGCTGGCGATCTTCTTCGCCTTCGGTGGCAGTTTCGAACTGCCGGTGGCGATGGTGATCCTGGTCCTGCTGGGCTGGGTGACGCCGCAGCAGTTCAAGGAAGGCCGCGGCTACGCGATCGTCGGCATCTTCGTGCTGGCAGCGGTGCTGACTCCGCCGGACGTGGTCTCGCAGCTGATGCTGGCGATCCCGATGTGCCTGCTCTACGAGCTGGGCATTCACGCCGCACGCTGGCTGGTGCCGTCATCGGCAGTCAAGAAGCCCGCCGCCTGAAAAGCCAAAAGGGGACGGAGGGGATTAAGTCGTTAGCTGCACACACTGGGCATAAACGACTTAATCCCCTCCGTCCCCTTTTCCCATCAGGCGTGGAAGATGTCGCTCGAGGTCGGGGTGGTCGGGATCGGCGGTGCGGCGCGGCTGCCACGGTGCACGAACATCTGCTTCCACGCGGCATAGACCGCGCCGACATACAGCGGCATCAGCACCGTGGTCAGCACCAGCTGCGCGATGAAGGCGGCCGCCAGCGGGCCACCGATCAGCATCGCGATCTGGATCACGATCACGAACAGGATGTAGATGCAGAACGCGGCGATCAGGCCAAGCACGGCGAACACGATCATCGCGCCGATGTTCTCGATGCAGCCCTGCAGGCTCAGGCGCAGCGCGTGCATGCCGCTCTGCTTGTCGAACACCACCAGCGCCGGCTGGGTGAACATTGCCAGCGACAGTGCGACCGCGCTCAGGAACACCAGCAGCATCCACAGTGCGATGCGCTTGGCCGGCAGGTTGGCCACCAGCGCCGCGGCATCGTCCGGCTTGATCTGCTGGCCACTGCGGCTGATCTCTTCCATCTTGGTCATGACCTCGCTGAAGGCGGTGAAGCCTTCGCGGCCGATCATCAGAAACAGCAGCGCGCCCAGCAGCAGCACCGCCAGCACCTGGATCGCCAGCGGCACCAGCAGGTGGCTGACGCGGTGGTCGCGGATCGGCTGCAGCAGGTGCGAGGACAGGCCCGGGCGGCCTTCGTCGATCTCACCCACGGCGTACAGCATGCCGCCGAACATGATCGGCGAGATGGCCAGGGTCATCAGCTGCACGGCCATGCCGGCGGCGCCGGGAATCAGCGTCGACAACAGCGTGACCACCCAGCTCACCAGCAGCCAGGCCAGGCCGATCCGGGCCAGCTGCAGCGGCGCACGCCGGTACAGCGAGAACGTATCCAGCAACCACTGGGCGCCCGCCGAGGCCGGCAGCTTGCGAATCTCTTTCATGGACATCCGGGAAGGACAGGAGGGGCCGGGCGCTTGCCCGTGCCGCCGATTATCCCTGTTTTGCCGCCGGCTGGGCTGAAGACAGCCGCGCCTGGCGAACGAAGCGGCGCAGCAGCTGGCGGGCCAGCGGTGCGGCGCTGACCGCGCGCTCGATGCTGCGGGCGCAGCCGCCATGGCGGCCGATGCAGTCGGCGCGGGCACGCACGTAGCCGCGCATGTGGTGGGTGGCGAACTCGGGGTGGAACTGTACGCCCCAGGCCTGGCGCCCCCAGCGGAAGGCATGGCAGCCATCCAGCGGCGAGCGTGCCAGCACTTCGGCGCCGTCCGGCGCGCGCAGCACGGTCTGCAGGTGGGTCGCGTGGGCGGCAAAGTGCTGCGGCAGGCCCTGGAACAGCGGGTCCTGCGCCGCCTGCGGCTGCAGCTCCAGTTCGATCGTGCCTGACTCGCGGCCGGCCGGGTTGTAGGCCACCTCGCCGCCCAGCGCGTGCGCCAGCAGCTGGTGGCCATAGCAGATGCCGAACACCGGCAGGCCGGCGTGGGCGGTCTGGCGCAGCCATGCGGCGCTGCGCTCACTCCATTCGGCGTGGTCGGTGACGAAGGCGGCCGAGCCGGTCACCAGCACGCCGGCGAAGGCGTGCGGATCGGGCAGTGCGCCGCCGTGTTCGACGTCGACCACCACGGTCTGGTGTTCTTCCAGCCCGGCGGCCACGCGGATCCAGTGCGGAAAGCGCCCGTAGCGGCGCAGCGACGGCACCGGGCGGCCGGTTTCAAGGATCAGGAACGGGGCTGGGTTCATCCGGGGGCGGCAGGACTGACAGGACTTCCTCGATTGTAGTCAGCCCCTGCGCCACCTTTTCAAGCCCGGCCTGGCGCAGGGTTCGCAGCCCTTCAGCCCGCGCGGCACGGGTGAAACCGGCCAGATCCATGTCGGCGCGGATCTGCCCACGCAGCCGCGAGCCCAATGGCAGCAACTCATACAGGCCGATGCGGCCGAGGAATCCGGTGCGCCGGCACTCCAGGCAACCGACCGGACGACAGGGCGTGGCGGCATCTGGATATGCAGCTTGGCTATCAGCCAGCACCGCCCAGTCGGCAGCACCAAGGGTGTGCGGCTGCTTGCAGTGCGGGCACAGCGTGCGCACCAGGCGCTGGGCGAGGATGCCGTTGAGGGTGCTGGCCAGCAGGTAGTGCGGCACGCCCAGGTCGAGCAGGCGGGTGACCGCCGACGGCGCGTCGTTGGTATGCAGCGTAGACAGCACCAGGTGGCCGGTCAGCGAGGCCTGCACCGCCATCTGCGCGGTTTCCAGGTCGCGGATCTCGCCGATCATGATGATGTCCGGGTCCTGCCGCAGCAGCGTGCGCACGCCGCTGGCGAAATCCAGGTCGATGTTGGCCTGCACCTGCATCTGGTTGAACTCGGGCGCGATCATCTCGATCGGGTCCTCCACCGTGCACACGTTCACGTCGGGCGTAGCCAGCCGCTTCAGCGTCGAATACAGGGTGGTGGTCTTGCCCGAGCCGGTCGGGCCGGTGACGAGCACGATGCCGTGCGGGCGTTCGACCAGGGCGTTCCAGCCGGCGGCCTCCTGCGGGCTGAAGCCGAGCTGGTCGATGCTCTTGAAGGCGGCATCCGGGTCGAAGATGCGCATCACGCACTTCTCGCCGAAGGCGGTGGGCATGGTCGACAGGCGCATCTCGACTTCGCGGCCACCCGGCGAGCGGGTCTTGATGCGGCCGTCCTGCGGGCGCCGGCGTTCGGCCAGGTCCATGCGGCCGAGCACCTTGATGCGGCTGACCACGGCGGTCATCACCGCCGGTGGCACCTCGAACACCTTGTGCAGCACGCCATCGATGCGGAAGCGCATGCGCCCCATCTCGCGGCGCGGTTCCAGGTGGATGTCCGAGGCGCGCTGTTCGTAGGCGTACTGCAGCAGCCAGTCGACGATGTGCACGATGTGCTGGTCGTCGGCATTGACGTCGCCGGTGCGGCCCAGCTCGACCAGCTGCTCGAAGCTGGGCAGGGTGGTGCTGGCTTCGCCGCGGACATCGCCGCGCGCGCCACGCACCGAGCGGGTCACCCCGTAGAACTCCATGGTGTAGCGGTGCAGGTCGAGCGGATTGACCACCGCCAGCTCGATGCTGCGGCGGGTCAGGTGCTGCAGGTCGCGGCGCCACTCCTGCACCAGCGGCTCGCTGGTGGCCACCAGCACCCGTTCGGCATCCACCGCCAGCGGCAGGAAGCGATGGCGGCGGGCGTAGGCGTGGGAGACCAGCGCGGTGACCGCGGCGACGTCGACCCGGGTCGGATCGATGCGCAGGTAGCGGCTGCCGGTGCGCCGGGCCAGCCATTCGGTCAGGCGTTCCAGGGTCAGTTCGCCACCGTCGTGGGCGGCCAGCTTGAGGTTGGACAGCAGCACCAGCGGGTGCACTTCGCTGGCATTGCGGGCGCCCTGTGCGGAAAACCGCATGCGCTCGACATCGTGCTCGGCGACCAGGCCATCGGCCAGCAGCGCTGCGCAGACCTGTTCGAAATGCAGGCGTCCCCACGGCAGCGGGATGTCGCCTGGCTCGCCGGGCGTGCCCACCGGCAGCCGATGTTCCATCTGCCTGCTCCTCCCGGGTACGGAATGCCCCGCAGGTCGGCCGTTATACTAACGCACCCCCTTGCCGGCCAAGACTCGTACGCATGTCCGCGACCCCGACCGTTCCGATCACCTTCCAGGGCCTGATCCAGACCCTGAACCAGTTCTGGGCCCAGCAGGGCTGCGTGCTCATCCAGCCGCTCGACCTGGAGGTGGGCGCCGGTACCTTCCACCCGGCCACCTTCCTGCGTGCGATCGGTCCGGAACGCTGGAACGCGGCCTACGTGCAGCCCTCGCGCCGCCCGACCGACGGCCGCTACGGCGAGAACCCGAACCGCCTGCAGCGCTACTACCAGTACCAGGTGGCGATGAAGCCGGCGCCGGACAACATCCAGCAGCTGTACCTGGATTCGCTGAAGGCGCTGGGCATCGACCCGCTGGTGCACGACCTGCGTTTCGTCGAGGACAACTGGGAATCGCCGACGCTGGGCGCCTGGGGCCTAGGCTGGGAAGTCTGGCTCAACGGCATGGAAGTGACCCAGTTCACCTACTTCCAGCAGGCCGGTGGCCTGGAGTGCCGCCCGGTGCTGGGCGAGATCACCTACGGTCTCGAACGCCTGTGCATGTACCTGCAGAACTGCGACAACGTCTACGACCTGGTCTGGACCTACGGCCCGGACGGGCAGCCGGTGACCTATGGCGACGTCTACCACCAGAACGAAGTCGAGCAGAGCACGTACAACTTCGAATACGCCGACGTGGACGAAATGTTCCACCGCTTCGATGCCTGCGAGCGTGAAGCGCAGAAGCTGGTCGAGGTGGGCCTGCCGCTGCCGGCTTACGAGCAGGTGATGAAGGCCAGCCACACCTTCAACCTGCTCGATGCACGCCGCGCGATCAGCGTGACCGAGCGCCAGCGCTACATCCTGCGCGTGCGCGCGCTGGCCCAGGCGGTGGCCAAGGCGTACTACGAGCAGCGCGAGAAGCTGGGCTTCCCGGGCGCGAAGAAGGCCTGACGGGCCGTCCGCAGCCACCCGCTTTTCATCAACTACCGGGGCGCCGGACGCGTCGCGCGCTGCGCCCCCACCACAGGATCGAACCGATGAGCCAACTGTCCCCCCTGCTGATCGAACTGGGCACCGAGGAGCTGCCGGTCAAGGCGCTGCCGGGCCTGGCCCAGGCGTTCTTCGACGGTATTGTCGAAGGGCTGCGCACGCGCGGCGTCGCACTGGACCTGGGCGATGCACGCCCGCTGTCGACCCCGCGCCGGCTGGCCGTGCTGCTGCCGGGCGTTGGCCTGGAACAGCCGGAACAGCACAGCGAAGTGCTGGGCCCGTACCTGAACATCGCACTGGACGCCGAGGGCCAGCCGACCAAGGCGTTGCTGGGCTTCGCCGCCAAGGCCGGGATCGACTGGACCGCGCTGGAGAAGACCACCGACAACAAGGGTGAGCGCTTCGTGCACCGTGCGGTGACCCCGGGCGCACGCACCGCCAGCCTGTTGCCGGAGATCCTGCGCGAGGCGATTGCGGCGATGCCGATTCCCAAGCCGATGCGCTGGGGCGACCACACCTGGGGCTTTGCGCGCCCGGCGCACTGGCTGGTGCTGCTGCACGGTACCGAGGTGGTGGAGGCCGAGCTGTTCGGCCTGCAGGCCGGCCGTATCAGCCGTGGCCATCGCTTCCACCATGACCAGCCCGTGTCGCTGGGCCAGCCGCAGGATTACGTTGAAGCCCTGCGCGCCGCCTTCGTGCTGGTCGACCCGAGCGAGCGCCGTGCGCGCATCGTCGCCGAGGTCGAGGCCGCCGCGGCCAAGGCCGGTGGCAGCGCCCGCATCAGCGAGGACAACCTGGAGCAGGTGGTGAACCTGGTCGAGTGCCCGTCGGCGGTGCTGTGCAGCTTCGAACGCGCCTTCCTGGCAGTGCCGCAGGAAGCACTGATCGAAACGATGGAGATCAACCAGAAGTTCTTCCCGGTGCTGGATGCGGCCGGCACCCTGACCGAGAAGTTCATCGGCATCGCCAACATCGAATCGAAGGACGTGGCCGAGGTGGCCAAGGGCTACGAGCGGGTGATCCGCCCGCGCTTCGCCGATGCCAAGTTCTTCTTCGACGAGGACCTGAAGCAGGGCCTGGCGTCGATGGGCGACGGCCTGAAGACGGTGACCTACCAGGCCAAGCTGGGCAGCGTGGCCGACAAGGTGGCGCGCGTGGCGGTCCTGGCCGAGGTGATCGCGCCGCAGGTCGGCGCCGATCCGGTGCAGGCCAGGCGGGCTGCCGAGCTGGCCAAGAACGACCTGCAGTCGCGCATGGTCAACGAGTTCCCGGAGCTGCAGGGCATCGCGGGCCGCCACTACGCCGTGGCCGGTGGTGAGCCGGAAGAGGTGGCGCTGGCCATCGACGAGGCCTACCAGCCGCGCTTCGGCGGTGATGACATCGCGCTGTCGCCGCTGGGCAAGGTGCTGGCCATCGCCGAACGCGTCGACACGCTGGCCGGTGGTTTCGCCGCGGGCCTGAAGCCGACCGGCAACAAGGACCCGTTCGCCCTGCGCCGCAATGCGCTGGGCCTGGCCCGCACGATCATCGAAAGCGGCTTCGAGCTGGACTTGCGCGCGCTGCTGGCCAGCGCCAACGCCGGCCTGGCCGCGCGCAACGTGCAGGCCGATGTCGGCGAGCTGTACGACTTCATCCTCGACCGCCTGAAGGGCTATTACAGCGACAAGGGCGTGCCGGCCACGCACTTCAACGCGGTGGCCGAACTGAAGCCGGCCTCGCTGTACGACTTCGACCGCCGCCTGGATGCGATCGGCACCTTCGCCGCACTGCCGGAAGCCGAAGCACTGGCTGCGGCCAACAAGCGCATCCGCAACATCCTGCGCAAGGCCGAGGGCGACATTCCGGCGCAGATCGACCCGGCGCTGCTGCAGGAGGACGCCGAGCGCGCGCTGGCCGAAGCGGTCACCGCCGCCATCGACGACACCGGCGCCAGCCTGCAGCACAAGGACTACGTGGCGGTGCTGGCGCGCCTGGCCCGCCTGCGTCCGCAGGTCGACGCGTTCTTCGATGGCGTGATGGTCAATGCCGAGGATCCGGCACTGCGCGGCAATCGCCTTGCGCTGCTGACGATGCTGGGCGAGCGCTTGGGCAAGGTGGCGGCGATCGAGCATCTGTCGAGCTGATGCCCGTATCGGTAGTGCCGGCCGCTGGCCGGCATTGCCACCGCGCATCGCATCGACCTGTGGATTGCCGGCCAGCGGCCGGCGGATGTCCATCGGGGTCATCGCCGGCATCGCGCACGATGCCGGCATCCTCGCCTGCAATTGCGATGATCGCCACAGAGGCGCGTATTTTGACCGCCACTTAACAACCGATCCCCGATGGCGTGATGCATTTCGCATCGTCACCTACGGTCGGTATGCTGTCCCGCATGCAGCCAAAGAAATACGCCCTGCCGCTGATGGTCCTGTCGCTGGCCGCCACCTCCGTGGCCCACGCGCGCGGCACCATCGACAAGGTGGACATCAAGGGATTGGACAAGGGCGACGACGCCGCAATCATCGAGAACATCCAGGAATCGCTGTCGCTGTACGACACGATCGGCAAGGAACAGGGCGAATCGCGCCTGGAGTACCTGCTGTCGCAGGCCGAGCGGCAGACCCGCCAGGCGCTGGAACCGTTCGGGTACTACAACCCTGTGATCAAGGTCGAGGCGCCGCGCGAGGATGAGCATGTGCGCGTCTTGATCCATGTCGACAAGGGCACCCCGGTGACCGTGCGCCGTGAGCACATCGACATCACCGGGCCGGCGATGTACGACCAGTACCTGCAGGACGACCTGGCCGCCTTCAAGCCGCGCAAGGGCCAGCGCTTCGAGCACACCCAGTACGAAGCCAGCAAGATCACCATCACCCGGCGCCTGGCCGAGCGCGGCTACTTCGACGCCGACTACACCCAGCGCCAGGTGCAGATCACCCGCGCCGACAACGCCGCCGACATCGACCTGACCTGGGACAGCGGCCGCCGCTACAACATGGGCCCGGTGCGCTTCCAGCAGGACTACTTCGTCGACAAGCTGTTCGATCCACTGGTCTACTGGGACCAGGGCAGTTACTACCACGAGGGCAAGCTGGACCGGCTGCGCGAGTCGCTGACCAAGCTGGACTACTTCAGCGTGATCGACATCCAGCCGCGCCCGGACCAGGCCGACGAGAACGGCGAAGTGCCGGTGGATGTGAAGCTGACGCGCGCCAAGCGCACCATCTACACCGCCGGCCTGAGCTACGGCAGCGAGAGCGGCCCGGGTGTGCGCGGTGGCATCGAGCGGCGCTTCCTGAACAACCGCGGCCACAAGATGAACACGCAGCTGGACTATGCGCAGAAGCGCAAGAGCCTGGTCACCAGCTACCGCATTCCGGCCTTCAACTGGCTCGACGGCTGGTATACCTTCGCCGCCAGCGCGTACGACGAGCAGACCGACTACATCGATCTGCGCAACTTCAAGCTGATCGCCAGCCGCAGCGGCGAGATCAACGAGCACTGGACCGCGATCGCCTCGATCAACGCACTGCGCGAGCGCTGGCGCTACGCGTCCGGCACCGAATTCACCGATGCCGTCTACAACACCTCGACGCTGGTGTACCCGCAGATGGTTGCCGACTACGTCAACGTCGACGACGAGATGTTCCCGCGCAAGGGCATCAGCGGCGCGGCGACGGTGCGTGCCGGCGTGGAAGGCGCTGGCTCGGATACCAGCTTCGTGCAGGCCAACGCCGTGCTGCGCTGGTACATCCCGGTGGGTGAAAGCAACCGCCTGATCCTGCGCGGTGAAGGCGGCACCACCTGGACCAGTGACCTGGTGGCGATGCCGCCGAGCCTGCGCTACTTCGCCGGCGGTGACCGCAGCATCCGTGGCTACGCCTACCGCGAAGTCGGCCCGCGCACGCCCAAACCCGACAAATACGCGCTGGGCGCCAAGAACCTGGTGATCGGCTCGGCCGAATACGAACACTATTTCAATGGCGGCCCCTGGGGCGCGGCGGTGTTCGTCGATACCGGCAGCGCCTTTGACAACACCATCGACCTGCACACCGGCGTCGGCTTCGGCGTGCGCTGGAAATCGCCGGTGGGCCCGGTGCGCATTGACGTGGCGCATGGCCTGAACAACCCGGATTCGCAGTTCCAGCTGTACCTGAACATCGGAGCGGACCTGTGAGCACGCCCGCACCGACCGCGAGCACGCCGCCGCCGCGCGTGCGCTTCTACCGCCGCCGGCGCTTCTGGGCATGGTCCGGGGTGGGCGTGATCGGCCTGGTGCTGCTGGCCCTGCTGGCGGTGTACTGGCTGCTGCAGACCGTGGCCGGCCGCGATGTGCTGCTGGCCCAGGTGGTGGCGCGCCTGCCGGTGGGCGCCAGCTTCACCTGGGACAAGGTGGACGGCCCGGTGGCTGGCCCGCTGACCCTGTACAACGTCGACTTCCGCTACGACGACATCCACTTCCACGCCGAGCGCGCGCACCTGGAGCCGGACCTGCGTCCGCTGCTGGGCCGCAAGCTGCTGCTGGACAAGCTGGAGCTGACCAACGCGACGTTGAACCTGGCCAAGAGCGATGAGCCCTTCAAGCTGCCGTCGTGGCCCGATTCGCTGCCGCAGATCGAGATGCCGCTGGCGATCCAGGCCGATGTCATCGCCATCGATGGCTTCCGCATCAGCCAGGCCAACGAGCCGGTGATCGACATCAGCCGCGTGCGTGGCGGCATCGAGATCGCCAACGGCGAGTTCCAGGCGCACAAGCTGGTCGTGGACAGTGACCTGGGCAACTTTACGGCCCAGGGCCGCTACATCCCGGCCAAGGACTACGACACCGACGTGACCGTGACCGCAGTGCTGCCGGCGCCGCGCGGGCGCACCGCCGCTACGGTGGGCCTGGTCGCACGTGGCGACCTGTCGCACATGGAAGTGGCCGTAGCCGGGCGCGCGCCGAAGCCGCTGCAGGCGATGCTGGTATTCGACGGCCGCACCGACCCGACCTGGAATGCCACGGTACGCAGCGACGAACTGGATCTGTCGCTGCTCTCGCCGGCATTGGCGAACTCGGCGATTGCGCCGTTGTCGCTGGACTTCACCGCCGCCGGCAAGGGCGGCAATGCCAACCTGCGCGGCAGGGTGAAGCAGGGCGATCAGGAACTGGAACTGGCACCGTCGGTGGTGTCGCTGCAGGACCAGGTGCTGAAGGTCTCACCGCTGCTGGTGAAGGGCCTCGGCGGCGAAGCCCGCCTGGAGGGCACCGCTGACTTCAGCCAGGAAGGCCAGCAGAAACTCAATTTCTCCGTGGTCGCACGCGATCTGACCTACGTGCCGGCACCCGACCCGAACACGGCTGGCAGCGCACCGGTGCCGGTCACCCTGAAGGAAGCACGCTTCGGCCTGGCCGGTACCCTGAAGGCCTGGGCGGCGATCGGCCGTGCCGAGATCGAACGCGAGGCGCAGAAGGCGCAGTTGCAGTTCGACGTACGCGGCAATGACCAGGCCGCGTCGATCCACCAGCTGCAGGCGCAGACGCCGGGTGGCCAGCTGCAGGTGGAAGGGCAGGTGGCCTGGGCACCGCAGCTCGACTGGGATGCCAAGGCCACGCTGAAGGATTTCGACCCCGGCTACTTCGTGCCGGGCTGGAACGGCCGGCTGTCCGGCAACCTGGCCTCGAAGGGACGGCAGCTGCCGCCTCCAGCCAACGCTGCACCGGGCACGGCCGGCACGCTGGAAGCCACCGTCGACCTGCCGTCGCTGAAGGGCATCCTGCGCCAGCGCAACCTTGATGCACAGGGCAAGTTCGCACTGCAGGGCGCGCAGGGCCAGGGTGACCTGAAGCTGTCGCTGGGCAGCAGCCGGGTGACCGCGTCGGGCAAGGTCGGCGACCGCCTCGACATCGATGCACGTTTCGAACCGTTGCAGCTGAGTGATCTGCTGCCCGGTGCCGATGGTGGCCTGCGTGGCCAGGTACAGGTGAAGGGGCCGCGCGATGCGCCGGACATCACCGCCGACCTGGTCGGCAACAACCTCAACTGGGACGGCTACGGCGCCGAGAGCGTGAGCATCAAGGGCCACCTGCCGTGGCGCGGCGACAGCGGCGCGCTGGCGGTGCAGGGCCAGCAGGTCAACGCCGGCATGCTGCTGGAGCGCTTGAACGTGGATGCGCAGGGCAGTGTGTCCAACCTGCGCCTGGCTGCGCAGACCCGCAATGAGATGGGCGCGATCGAGCTGCAGGGCAGCGTGCGCCAGCAGGGTCCGCAGTGGCGTGGCGAGCTGGCCTCGCTGCGCGTCGCACCGGTGAAGGGCGATGCCTGGTCGCTGCGTGCACCGGCGGCGTTCGCGATCAACGGCAGCACCTACACCCTGTCCGAAGCCTGCCTGGCCGCCGCCAGCAGCGGCGCGCTGTGCGCACAGGCCAACTGGCCGCGCGAAGGCCTGGTGGTGCGCAGTGACGCGCTGCCGCTGGCGCTGGTGCAGCCGTGGCTGCCGCCACAGTCCGGCCGCCGCATCTATCTGCGCGGCGACGTCAGCCTGGACGCGCAGATCCGCCCGCGTGGCGCGGCCTGGGAAGGCCATGTGGAAGTGCGCTCGAAGGAAGGCGGCGTGCGCCTGGGCGAGAACCGCAACACCGTGGGCGATACCACCCGTGGCGAGCTGGTGCGCTATGACCAGTTCTCGCTGAAGCTCGACATGACCCCGGCCAGCATCAAGGGCTACCTGGGCATGGGCTTCCAGGGCAATGGCTTCGTCGACGCCAAGATGCAGACCGGCTGGGAAGCCAGTGCACCGTTGAACGGTGAGCTCTACCTCAACATGTCGCGGCTGTACTGGCTGGAGCTGTTCTCGCCGGACATCGTGCGCCCGACCGGCCTGATCGAAGGCCACGTCAGCCTGCGCGGTACGCGCGGGCAGCCGTCGCTGGGCGGCGACGCGCAGCTGAGCAACTTCAAGGGCGAATTCCCCGCGCTGGGCCTGACCTTCGACCAGGGCAAGGGTAGTTTCGTGGCCCAGCCCGACGGTTCGGCCAAGATCACCGCGCAGGCCAATTCGGGCCAGGGCACGCTGTACGTGGATGGCGGCCTGTCGTGGTTCGGTGATGCACAGCCGCTGCAGCTGAAGATCCACGGCGAGAACGTGCTGCTGTCCAACACCAGCGAGCTGCGCATCGTCGCCAACCCCAACCTCGACTTCACCCTGGCCAAGGCGGCGATGGAGCTGCGTGGCACCGTGCACGTGCCCGAGGCCGACATCGACCTGGAGCGCCTGGACCGCGGCACCTCGGTGTCCGAAGACGTGGTGGTGCTGGACCCGGCCGATCCGGAAGAGTCGCGCACCTCGCCGCTGGACATGGACCTGACGGTCAGCCTCGGCGACAAGGTGAAGATGACCGGGTTCGGCCTGAAGGGCGCGCTGACCGGCAAGATGCAGGTCTGGGCCAAGCCCGGCCGCGAAATGACCGCCAATGGCGGCCTGGAAGTGAGTGGCCGCTACAAGGCGTATGGGCAGGACCTGACCATCACCCGCGGCAACCTCAACTGGAACTACAACGCGGTGTCCGACCCGCGCATCAACATCCGCGCCGAGCGCCGGATCGGTGATGTCACCGCCGGCATCGACGTGACCGGGCGTGCGCAGCAGCCGCGGGCGGACGTGTGGTCCGATCCGGCGATGTCGCAGTCCGAGGCACTGGCCTATCTAGTGCTGGGACGCAGCCTGACCGGTGCCAGCAGCGACCAGGCGCAGCAGGTCAACGCGGCCTCGGCGGCGCTCTCGGCTGGCAGCGGCCTGCTGGCTTCGCAGCTGGGCGCCAAGCTGGGCCTGGACGATGCCGGCGTGAGCCAGTCGCGCGCACTGGGCGGCTCGGTGATCGGCGTCGGCAAGTACATCTCGCCCAAGCTGTACGTGGGTTACGGCGTGTCGCTGGTCGGTGCCGGTTCGGTGATCACGCTGAAGTACCTGCTGCGCCGCGGGTTCGACGTGGAAGTGGAGTCGAGCACCGTGGAAAACCGTGGGTCGATCAACTGGCGGCGGGAGAAATAGAGCCACGCCATGCGTGGCTGCGGTGATTGCCGGCCAGCGGCCGGCACTACCGTGCGCGTCGCCCCAACCATCGGCCGTTGCCCCATCGGTCCCCAGCGGCTATGGTCCCGGGCTGTTCTGTACTGCCGGAAACGCCGATGTCTGCCCGCAAAGCCCTTCCCACCGCCCTGGCCCTGGGCCTGACCCTCGCCGCCGGTGCCCATGCCGATGAAGGCATGTGGATGCCGACCCAGCTGCCGGACCTGGCCAAGCCGCTGCAGGCGGCAGGCTTCAAGGGCAATCCGGCCGACCTGGCCAATGTCACCGCGCCGCCGCTGAGCGCGGTGGTGCGCGCCGGTGGCGGCACCGGCTCCTTCGTGTCCGCCGACGGCCTGCTGCTGACCAACCACCATGTGGCGATGGGCGTGATCCAGTACAACAGCTCGCCCGAGCACGATTTGATCAACGGTGGCTTCATCGCCAACGGCCGTGCCGACGAGCGCCCGGCCAACCCGGACTTCCGCGTGCTGGTCACCGTCGGCTTCGACAAGGTGACCGACCAGGTGCTGGCGGAGGCGCGTGGCAAGACCGGCCGTGCCTACTTCGACGCCGTGGATGCGGCCAGCAAGCAGATCGTGGCCGAGTGCGAGAAGGACGGCAGCGTGCGCTGCTCGGTGGCCAACATGTACTACGGCACCGACTTCTACCGCATCGCCCAGCTGGAACTGAGCGACGTGCGCCTGGTGTACGCACCGCCGCGTGCGATCGGCAACTACGGCGATGAGATCGACAACTTCATGTGGCCGCGCCACACCGGCGACTTCACCCTGCTGCGCGCCTACGTGGGCAAGGACGGCAAGCCGGCCCCCTACAGCAAGGACAACGTGCCCTACCAGGCGCCGGCACACCTGCAGATGTCGGTCGAGGGCCCGAAGGAAGGCGACTACGCGATGCTGGCCGGCTACCCGGGCATCACTTACCGCCACCGCACCGCGGCCGAATTCGCCGGCCAGATCGATACCGTGCTGCCGCGCCGGGTGTCGGTGTTCCAGCAGATGATCGACACCATCGAGGCGGCCAGCGCCAAGGACGCGCAGGCCCGCACCCGCTACGCCTCGCAGCTGCAGTCGCTGAAGAACAACCGCAAGCGCGCCGCCGGCGAGCTGGAAGGCCTGCTGCGCAGCGACGCCAAGGCCCAGCGTGCCGCCGACGAGCGGGCCATGCTGGCCGCCGCCGACCGCAGGTACCAGGGCGACATCAAGGCGCTGCTGGCCAACCTGTCGCAGGGCGCGGCGGTGGGCGAGCGCGACCTGCTGCTGGAACAGATAGCCGCGCAGAGCCAGCTGCTGCGCTCGGCGCTGCTGCTGGAACGCCTGCGGATCGAATCGGCCAAGCCGGACGCACAGCGCGAGAGCGGCTACCAGCAGCGCGACCAGGCGATGATCGAAGGCGTGCTCAAGCAGGTCCAGCGTCGCTACGCGCCCGAGGTCGAGAAGGCCCTGCTGACCACCCTGCTGACCCGCTACCAGCAGCTGCCCGACGCGCAGCGCGTGGCCGAGTTCGACGCGGCCTTCGGCCGTACCCCGCAGCAGTTGGCCACGGCGCTGGACACCCTGTATGCCGGGACCCAGCTGGGCGATGAGGCGCAGCGCCTGTCGCGCTTCGCGGCTGCGCGCGAAGGCAAGGCCCTGGCCGCCGACCCGCTGATCGCCGTGGCCGGCCCGCTGGTGGCCGCGCAGCTGCGCATCGAGAACGAGAGCAAGACCCGCGAAGGCGAGCAGCTGCGCCTGCGACCGGCGTACATGCAGGCGCTGTTCGCCTGGCGTGCCAAGCAGGGCCGCGCGGTGTACCCGGATGCCAACCGCACCCTGCGCATCAGCTACGGCAAGGTCGAGGCGCTGCACCCGCGCGATGGCGTGACCTACTCGCCGGTGACCACCGTGGCCGGCATCGTCGAAAAGAACACCAACGCCTATCCGTTCGATGCGCCCAAGCCGCTGCTGGCGGCGATCGCCAAGGGTGATTTCGGTAGCACCGCCGACCCGGCGCTGAACACCCAGACGGTCAACTTCCTGACCAACCTGGACACCACCGGCGGCAACTCCGGCTCGCCGGTGCTCAATGCCAAGGGTGAACTGATCGGCCTGAACTTCGACAGCAACTGGGAGTCGGTCAGCGCCAGCTGGTGGTTCGACCCGCGCTACAAGCGCGCCGTGCACGTGGACATGCGCTACTTGCGCTGGCTGCTGGCCAAGGTCTACCCGGCACCGGAACTGCTGAAGGAAATGGGCGTGCCGGCCCAGTAAGACGCCGGCCACGACCCACGGTCGTGGCCCGCACCACGTAGGCCCCCACCCTGGTGGGGGTGGTTGCCCCCAACGCGCCCGCACCCCCGGCCACGCCTGGCCTACACTGCGGGTTCTTCCGACGGAAACGCGCGCGTGGTCTCCAGCTGGATCCTGCTGCTGGTCTCGGTTGCCTATGCCGCGCTGCTGTTCGGCGTGGCGTGGTGGGGCGACCGTCGGCCGATGTACCCCGACCGGCCGTGGCTGCGGCCGGTGGTCTACAGCCTGGCACTGGCCGTGTACTGCTCGTCGTGGACCTTCTACGGCGCGGTCGGCACCGCCGTGCGCAACGGCGTGGGCTACCTGCCGATCTACATCGGCCCGCTGCTGCTGCTGCTGTTCGGCTGGCGCATCATCGAGCGCCTGGCGCTGATCGCGCGCAGCCAGAACGTGGTCTCCATCGCCGATTTCATCTCCTCGCGCTTCGGCCGCTCGCGGCGGCTGGCGGCGCTGGTGGCGATCATCGCGTTGATCGGCATCATTCCGTACCTGGCCCTGCAGTACAAAGCGGTGGCAATGAGCCTGCAGGTGCTGACCGGCAACACCGGTCCCACCGGCTTCTTCACCGATCCGGCGCTGTACGTGGCCCTGCTGATGGCGCTGTTCGCCACCCTGTTCGGTACCCGCCAGGTCGATGCCACCGAGCACCACCACGGCATGATGCTGGCGATTGCCTTCGAATCGGTGATCAAGCTGCTGGCGATGCTGGCCGTGGGCGTGTTCGCCTACCTGTGGCTGAGCAACCGCACCGACGCGGTGGTGCAGTCAGTGCATACGCTGTTCACTGGCCTGCCGCCGGTGGGCTTCATCTCGCAGACGCTGCTCAGTTTCCTCGCCATCATCTGCCTGCCACGCCAGTTCCACGTGGCCGTGGTCGAGTGCGGTGACGTACGCGACGTGCGCCGCGCGCGCTGGATGTTCGGCGGCTACCTGGTGCTGATCTCCGGCATGGTGCTGCCGATCGCCACCGCCGGCGTGACCCTGTTCGGCACCGGCGGCAGCGTGGCCGACGACTCGATGGTGCTGGCCCTGCCGCTGGCCGAAGGCCGCAATGCGCTGGCGCTGATCGCCTACGTGGGCGGCTTCTCGGCTGCCACCGGCATGGTCATCGTGTCGTCCATCGCCCTGGCCACCATGGTCAGCAACGACCTGGTGATGCCGGTGCTGCTGCGTCGCAGCGGCGACCACCAGGAGGCGGCCGACGTCGCCTCGCGCGTGCTGTGGATCCGCCGCCTGGCGATCCTGCTGCTGGCGCTGATGGCCTACAGCTACTACCGCACCAGCAGCAACGACAGCACGCTGGCCTCGTACGGTCTGATGGCGTTCGCGGCGGTAGCGCAGTTCGCGCCCGGGCTGATCGGCGGCCTGTACTGGCGCGGTGCCAGCCGACGCGGCGTCGAGGTGGGCATGCTGCTGGGCTTTGCCACCTGGCTGTACACCCTGCTGCTGCCGGCGATGACCATGGCCGGCTGGGTCGATGCCGCCTGGGTGCAGCACGGCCCGTTCGGCATCGAGTGGCTGCGCCCGCAGCAGTTGTTCGGCATGACCGGTTGGGACCCGCTGACCCACGGCACGTTCTGGTCGCTGCTGGTCAATGCGGCGACGATGATGCTGGTGTCCGCACGCTGGCGACCCGGCGTCGACGAGCGCCTGCGCGCCGCACCGTTCCTCGACCCGTATGCCGAGCGCCCATCGGTGGCCGGTGGTTGGCCCGGCCACGTGCACGTGGGCGACCTGCTGGCGCTGGCCTCGCGCGTGGTCGGCGAGCGCCACGCACGGCGCTCGTTCTTCGAGCAGGCACAGTCGCTGGGCCGCGAGCTGCAGTCTTCGGCGCCTGCGGACCGGCCGTGGGTGCAGTTCACCGAGCGCCTGCTGGCCGCGTCGATTGGTGCGGCCTCGGCGCGCCTGCTGCTGACCAGCCTGCTGCGTGGTTCGGGCATGGACCTGGGCGAAGTGGTGGCGGTGCTCGACGAAGCCGGGCAGGAGCTGCGCTTCAACCGCGAGATCCTGTCGACCACGCTGGAGAACATCAGCGCCGGGGTCAGCGTGGTCGATCCGGACATGCGCCTGACCGCGTGGAACCGGCGTTACCAGGACATGTTCGGCTACCCCGACGGCATGCTCTATGTGGGCCGCCCGGTCGCTGACCTGATCCGCTACAACGCCGAGCGCGGCGAGCTGGGCGAGGGCGATATCGAAGTGCAGATCAATCGCCGCATCGGCTACATGCGCGCCGGTTCGCCGCATGTGTTCGAGCGCACGCGCAGCGACGGCAAGGTGATCGAGATGCGCGGCCAGGCGCTGCCCGGCGGCGGTTACGTGACCAGCTACAACGACATCACCGACTACAAGCACGCGGAGAAGGCGCTGCTGGAAGCCAACGAAACGCTGGAACAGCGCGTGGCCGAGCGCTCGCATGAGGCCGAGGTCGCGCAGCAGTCGAAGACCCGCTTCCTGGCGGCGATCAGCCACGACGTGCTGCAGCCGCTGAACGCTGCGCGCCTGTTTGCTTCCGCACTCCGCGACAGCGACCACGTGAGCGACGAACAGAAGCACCTGGCCGAACGCGTGGATGCGTCGCTGCGTGCCGCCGAAGAACTGCTCGATGGCCTGCTGGATGTCTCCCGGCTCGACGCCGGTGGCCTGCATCCGGTGATCGGCGAATTCGACGTGAGTGCGTTGATGCGCGAGCTGGCGGCGCAGTACACGCCGGTCGCGGCCGGCCGTGGCCTGCGCCTGGACCTGTTTGCGCGCCCGGCCTGGGTGCGCAGCGACCGCCGCCTGCTGCGGCGCGTGCTGCAGAACTTCCTGGCCAACGCGCTGCGCTATACCCGCCAGGGCCGCATCGTGCTGGCGGTGCGCCAGCGTGGCGATGAAGTGGAGCTGCAGGTCTGGGATACCGGCCCGGGCATTCCCGAGCACCACATGCGGCAGATCTTCGATGAGTTCCACCGCTACCAGCAGCCGTTCGACTGGGGCGAGCAGGGGTTGGGCCTGGGCCTGTCGATCTGCCAGCGCATCTCGCGCCTGCTCGACCATCGCCTCAGCGCGCGCAGCCGGGTCGGCAAGGGCTCGATGTTCTCGATCATCCTGCCGCGGGTGGCAGCGCTGCCGGGTTATACGGACCTGGCCGCGCCGGTACAGGCTGTAGCCGCACCCGTGCGCAGCGACTCACTGGCGGGCCTGCGCGTGCTCTGCGTGGACAACGACGAGGAGATCCTCGACGGCATGCGTGCGCTGCTCGGTCGCTGGCAGGTACAGGTGATCACTGCCGCCACCGTTGACCAGGCACTGGAGAAGATCGCCGAGCGCCCGCAGGTGATGCTGGTGGACTACCACCTGCACGACCGCATGGACGGCCTGGACGCGCTGGTGGCGTTGCGCCAAGCAGCCGGTTACCCACTGCCGGGTGCGCTGCTGACCGCCGATGGGCGTGACGAACTGAAGCGGATGGCACGCGAACGCGGCTACCGCGTGCTGACCAAGCCGATCAAGCCGGCCTCGCTGCGTGCCTTCCTGGGCGCGCTGCGCGACGCGCAGTAGTGCCGGCCGCTGGCCGGCAACCACGACGTGAAACCATGCCGGGCAAGCCTGGCATCTACCAGAGCTTCATCAGCCCGGCAGTAGATCCACGCCATGCGTGGATGTGACGTCTGGTAGTGCCGGCCGCTGGCCGGCAACCACGCAATCGCTCGCTCTCGGCGTTTTACCCCACGCCGTGCAGGTGCTCGTACAGGATCGTCGCGCCGATGATCACCAGGATCACGCCACCGATGATCTCGGCACGCTTGCCGACCATGCTGCCCAGCACGCGGCCGAGCATGATGCCGACGGTGACCATGGTCAGCGTGCACAGGCCGATGACCGTGGCCATCACGCCGATATGCACGTCCATGAAGGCCAGGCCGATACCCACCGCCATCGCGTCGATGCTGGTGGCGAAACCGGTCAGCGCCAGCTTCCAGAAGCCGTGATGCTGCGAGGGGTCTTCGTCGTCCTCGGCACTGTCCGGGCGCAGGCCGTTGTAGATCATGTGGATGCCCAGCGCGCCGAGCAGGCCGAAGGCGATCCAGTGGTCGAAGGCTTCGACGTACTGCAGCGCGGCGCGGCCCAGCAGCCAGCCGATGATGGGCGTGATCGCCTCGATGACGCCGAAGATGATGCCGGCACGCAGTGCGTCGCGGAACACCGGCTTGCGCATGGCCGCACCCTTGCCGATCGCCGCAGCGAAGGCATCGGTGGACATGGCAAAGCCGATCAGGAGGATCGAAATGGGGGACATGGACAGCTGCTGAGGTCGGGCAAGGACGGACGCACGGCTCGCGCTCGCGCCCAACCTGACGTTGCGCGCGCGGGCCGCTGGTCTCGCCAACCATCATGGTTGTCCACGCCACGGCGCACTGGCCGAGTATGTTGACGTGGACGATTCCTGCGAAGGAATCCGGCTACTCCCCAAGGGGACGCGAAGCTTAGCACCGCGATTCGTGCGTGGCGCATTTCCAGCGAAACGCGCAGGCAGGGCTGGTTTGTATAGCGATGGCTATACCGCGAGCGCAGCAGCGCCGGGTAGTGCCGGCCGCTGGCCGGCAGCTGCGTCGGTAGACGCGTGCCAAGCAAGCTTGGCACCTACCAGGGCGTTTTCAGGCGTTCCAGGTGACTGCCGGCCAGCGGCCGGCACTCCCTCAATCTTCTTCCGGCGGCAGCACGATGGCGTCGTCGTCGATCGCCAGCTTGCCGGCCATCAGCACGGCCTGGGTGCGGTTGGTCACGCCCAGCTTGCGCAGGATGGCGGTGACGTGAGCCTTGATCGTCGCTTCGGAGACGTTGAGGTCGTAGGCGATCTGCTTGTTCAAGCGACCTGCGCCCAGCATCTGCAGTACGCGGAACTGCTGCGGGGTCAGCTCACGCAGGCGCTGGCCGACTTCGCGTTCTTCGCTGCCGGTGGGCGGCACGTTGTGCGCCTCCGGCGGCGCCCAGGTTTCGCCATCAAGAATGGTGCCCAGTGCGTGGCCGATGGTGTCCGAGTCGGCGGACTTGGGAATGAAGCCGAGCGCGCCGTGGTCGAGCGCGCGGCGCATCACCGTGGCTTCTTCGCGCGCGGACACCACCACCACTGGCAGGTGCGGGTGCAGCGAGCGCATGTGCACCAGCGCGTTGAAACCCTGTGCGCCAGGCATGTTGAGGTCCATCAGGACCAGGTCGGCGTCGTTGTGCTGGTCGGCCAGTGCGTACAGCGCTTCCACGCTGTCGGCCTCGAACAACTGCACGCCGGGGATGACCCGCTGCACCGCCCCGCGCAGGGCTTCGCGGAACAGCGGGTGGTCATCGGCAATCAGGAGGGTGGTCATGGTCGGGGGGAACCGTGGGGGGAAACTGCATGGGGCCAGACCCTCCGGGGGGGCAGAGCCCGTTCCTGGCGGAACGGGATCCGACCCCGGGGTCCGGCCCCGGGTCGTACGTCAGCGCACCTTGCGTTCGTCCACCAGCGAGGCCACCACCGACGGGTCGGCCAGGGTCGAGGTGTCGCCCAGCTGGTCCGGCGCGTTCTCGGCGATCTTGCGCAGGATGCGGCGCATGATCTTGCCCGAGCGGGTCTTCGGCAGGCCCGGCGCCCACTGCAGGTGGTCCGGCGTGGCGATCGGGCCGATCTCCTTGCGCACCCAGGCGATCAGCTCCTTGTGCAGCTCGTCGCTCGGCGCCTCTTCGGCCACCAGCGTGACGTAGGCGTAGATACCCTGGCCCTTCACGTCGTGCGGGAAGCCCACGACCGCCGCTTCGGCCACCTTCGGATGCGAGACCAGCGCGCTTTCCACTTCGGCGGTGCCGATGCGGTGGCCGGACACATTGATCACGTCATCGACGCGGCCGGTGATCCAGTAATAGCCGTCCTCGTCGCGGCGGCAACCGTCACCGGTGAAGTAGCTGCCCGGGTAGGTGCGGAAATAGGTGTCGATGAAGCGCTGGTGGTCGCCGTACACCGTGCGCATCTGGCCCGGCCAGGAATCGCGGATGATCAGGTTGCCTTCGGTCGGGCCGTCCTGGATCTCGCCATCGGCATTGACCAGCGCCGGCTGCACGCCGAAGAAGGGCAGGGTGGCCGAACCGGGCTTGAGGTCCATCGCGCCGGCCAGCGGCGAGATCAGGATGCCGCCGGTTTCGGTCTGCCACCAGGTATCGACGATCGGGCATCGGCTGTCGCCGACCACTTCGTAGTACCAGCGCCAGGCTTCGGGGTTGATCGGCTCGCCGACGCTGCCGAGCAGGCGCAGCGACGCGCGCGACGTCTTCTTCACCGGCTCCTCGCCTTCGCGCATCAGCGCACGGATGGCGGTCGGGGCGGTGTAGAAGATGGTCACCTTGTGCTTGTCGATGACGTTCCAGAAGCGCGAGGTGTCCGGGTAGTTCGGCACGCCTTCGAACATCAGCGAGGTCGCGCCGTTGGCCAGCGGCCCGTACACGATGTAGCTGTGGCCGGTAACCCAGCCGACGTCGGCGGTGCACCAGTAGATATCGTCTTCGCGCAGGTCGAACACCGCTTCATGGGTGTAGGCCGCGTACAGCAGGTAGCCGCCGGTGGTGTGCAGCACACCCTTCGGCTTGCCGGTGGAACCGGAGGTGTAAAGGATGAACAGCGGATCTTCCGCGTTCATGCGTTCCGGTTCGCAGGTGGACGGCTGGCTGTCCACCACATCGTGGAACCAGCGGTCGCGCGGCGCCTGCATGTCCACCGCGCCGCCGGTGTGGCGCACCACCAGCACGGTCTCCACCGTATTCGTGCCCGGCAGCTTCAGCGCGGCATCGACGTTGGCCTTCAGCGGGATCCTGCGGCCACCGCGCAGGCCTTCGTCGGCGGTGATGATCAGCTTGCTCTGGCAGTCGCTGACACGGTCGGCGATCGAGTTCGGCGCGAAGCCACCGAACACCACCGAGTGGATCGCACCGATGCGCGCGCAGGCCAGCATGGCCACCGCGGCGTCGACGATCATCGGCAGGTAGATGGTGACCCGGTCGCCCTTCTTGACGCCGAGGTTGCGCAGCGCGTTGCCGAGGCGGCAGGTGCGCTCGTACAGCTCGCGATAGGTCACATGCTGGGCCGGTGCATCCGGGCCGTCCGGCTCGAACAGCAGTGCGGTCTTGTCGCCGCGCGTTTCCAGCTGGCGATCCAGGCAGTTCACGCTGGCATTGAGCTCGCCATCTTCGAACCACTTGATGTGGAAGTTGGACAGGTCATAGCTGACGTTCTTGATCTTCGTCGGCTTGCGCATCCATTGCAGGCGCTCGGCGGCCTTGCCCCAGAAACCATCCGGGTCGGTCACCGATGCCTGGTACTGCTGTTCGTACGACGTCTTGTCGATGCGTGCCTTGGCGGCGAACTGCGGATCGACGGGGTAGATATCAGCCATGGCACCCTCACTTGCACGTTGACTTTGTATGTGCGGTCGCAGCATCGCAGCGACCGATCCCCCTCAGTTTGCCCCATCCACCCCCGGTCGCGTCACCACCCTGGTTAGACCATGGTCGAAAGTGAGCGCCCAGCAGGGGCGGGTTCGACCAATGGCGAATAGCCGCTGTACATAATCGCCCCGCAGTCTCGGCTCGACCGTGCCCCACGCGCGGCATCACCTTGCCACTTGGGAGAGAGGGCAACATGAGCCACCGTACGTTGAAAGCCGTGCGCACACCTTTGGCGGCCTGCCTGCTGGTCGCCCTGGTCGCGCCGGGCATGGCGTTCGCAGAGACCGCCAAAGAGAAAGCACTGGAAGCACGCGTTGCCGAACTGGAACGCCAGGTCCAGCTGCTGCTGTCTTCGCAGCAACAACAACAGACCCAGATCAGCCAGACCCAGCAGGCGGTGACCGAAGTGCGCACGGTGCAGGCCGAGCAGAAGCCGGTCGCGCAGGTGCCGGCCGGCAAGCAGCCGATCCAGGTCACCACCCTCACCCCGGGCGCCGCACCGGGCACCACGGTCAAGATCGGCGGCTTCATCAAGGCCGACTTCCTGGCCACTCAGACCAGCGATGGACAGCTGGCCGACGACGCCACCGGCCGCTCGCTGTACCTGCCGGGCCAGACCCCGGTGGAAGGCGCCGGCGGCAGCGGCAAGCGGTCGGGCACCGACTTCAATGCCCATGCCAAGTTCTCGCGCTTCAACCTGGGCATCGACAACGTGAGCGAATCGGGCAACAAGGCCGGTGCGTTCTTCGAGATGGACTTCTTCGGCAACTCGCTGGGCAACCAGACCGCCACCAACACCTATGGCGTGACCCTGCGCCACGCCTACATGTACTGGAACAACTGGCTGGCCGGCCAGACCTGGTCCAACTTCATGGACGCGGCCGCACTGCCCGAAGCGGTCGACTTCGTCGGCCCCACCGACGGCGTGATCTTCGTGCGCCAGGCCCAGGTGCGCTACACCCAGGGCGGCTTCAGCGTCGCGCTGGAAAACCCGGAAACCACCACCCTCACCGGCACCCGCAATCCGGTCACCGGCGCGTGGACCAACGCCAGCGCCAACTCCGACCGTGGCAGCCTGCCCGATCTGACCATGCGTTATGGCTGGAAGGGCGACTGGGGCACCTTCGGTGTCGGCGGCATCGTCCGCCAGCTGAAGGTCGACAACCAGGCCACCGGCGCCAAGGCCGACAAGGTGGCTGGCGGCCTGACCCTGGGCGGCAAGTGGGTGATGGGTGACAGCGATTCGCTGCACTACCAGCTCACCGGCGGCGAAGGCATCGCCCGCTACATCGGCCTGGGCATCACCGCCGACAGCGCCTACGACGTGGCCCGCGACGAGCTCAACCCGACCGGCGTGCTGGCCGGCTACGTGGGCTGGCGGCATGCGTTCTCGCCGAAGCTGCGCACCAACCTGATCTACGCGCGCAGCGACTACGACAACGACAGCATCCTCGGCCCGCTGGTGACCAAGAGCGTGCAGAGCATCCGCGGCAACATCTTCTATTCGCCGCTGCCCAAGGTCGATATCGGCGCCGAGCTGATGTACGGCCGTCGCGAAGTGGAGAACGGCAACAAGGGTGACATCACCCGATTGCAGTTCACCACCAAGTACAGCTTCTAAGAGCGTGCCGGCCAGCGGCCGGCACCTACCCAAAGCGGAGCCGGTCCAGCGGCCGGCACCTACCCAAAGCGGAGCCGGTCCCGTGACCGGCACCTACCGAGACTGAGTGCCGACCGGTGGTCGGCACCTACAGAGGGAAAACGTCCCATGTCCAGTACACCCAGCACCGCACATAAAGCGGGCACCCTGACCAAGGGCCACAAGAAGGTCATCTTCGCCTCGAGCCTCGGCACGGTCTTCGAGTGGTATGACTTCTTCCTGTACGGCTCGCTCGCGGCCATCATCGCCAAGCAGTTCTTCAGTGGCGTCAATGAAACCACGGGCATGATCTTCGCCCTGCTGGCGTTCGCCGCCGGCTTCTTCGTGCGCCCGTTCGGTGCGGCCTTCTTCGGCAGCCTCGGCGACCGCATCGGCCGCAAGTACACCTTCCTGGTCACCATCCTGATCATGGGCATCTCGACCTTCCTGGTCGGCGTACTGCCCAACTACGCTTCGATCGGTTTCGCCGCGCCGGTGATCCTGATCATCCTGCGCCTGGCCCAGGGCCTGGCGATGGGCGGCGAGTACGGCGGTGCCGCCACCTACGTGGCCGAGCATGCGCCGGACGACAAGCGCGGCCTGTACACCAGCTTCATCCAGTGCACCGCCACGCTCGGCCTGTTCATGTCGCTGCTGATCATCCTGGCCTGCCGCTACTTCCTGGGCAATGAAGCCTTCGAAGCCTGGGGCTGGCGCATCCCGTTCCTGGTATCGATCCTGCTGCTGGGCGTGTCGGTATGGATCCGCCTGCAGCTGAGCGAGTCGCCGCTGTTCCAGCAGATGAAGTCGGAAGGCAAGGGCTCCAAGACGCCGTTCCGTGACAGCCTGAAGGGCGGCAACCTGAAGCTGATGCTGCTGGTCCTGCTCGGTGCGGCGGCCGGCCAGGCCGTGGTCTGGTACGGCGGCCAGTTCTACGCGTTGTTCTTCCTCAGCAGCATGCTGAAGGTTGATGCCACCACCTCCTACCTGCTGATCGCGGCGGCGCTGGCGCTGGGCGTGCCGTTCTTCATCTTCTTCGGCTGGCTGTCCGACCGTATCGGCCGCAAGAAGATCATCCTGGCCGGCTGCCTGCTGGCAGCTGTTACCTACATCCCGATCTTCAAGGGCCTGACCCACTTCGCCAACCCGGCCATCGAAGAAGCCCGCAGCAGCTCGCCGGCGCTGGTCGTGGCCGATCCGAACACCTGCTCGTTCCAGTTCGATCCGGTGGGCCTGCGCAAGTTCACCAGCTCCTGCGACGTGGCCACCGCCGCGCTGACCAAGGCCGGTGTGCCGTACGACGTGCAGCCCGCCGCCGCCGGTTCGCTGGCGATGGTGAACGTGGGCAGTGCCAGCGTCACCTCGTATGAGGCCGCTGGCCTGACCAAGGAAGAAGGCAAGGCCAAGGCCGATGCATTCGGTGCGGAACTGAAGACCGCCCTGACCACCGCCGGCTACCCGGCCAAGGCTGATGGCGCCCGCATCAACATCGCCGGCACCATCTTCATGCTGTGGCTGCTGGTGCTGTACGTGACCATGGTCTACGGTCCGATTGCCGCTTATCTGGTCGAACTTTTCCCGACCCGCATCCGCTACACCTCGATGTCGCTGCCGTACCACATCGGCAACGGCTGGTTCGGTGGCTTCCTGCCGGCGATCTCGTTCGCGCTGGTGGCCGGTACCGGCAACCTCTACTACGGCCTGTGGTACCCCATCATCATCGCGCTGATGTCGGTGGTGATCGGCGGCCTGTTCCTGCGTGAGACCAAGGACGTGGATATCACTAAGTAACCGGTGGGTTCCATGCAGTGAAGGAAAGGCCGCGGTGCAGACCGTGGCCTTTCTGTTTGTGGGGTGTGCCCACTCGGCCCGCATCCGGTAGTGCCGGCCGCTGGCCGGCAACCTCCTGAATCGCCGCGCACATGAAGCCCTTGCCGGCCAGCGGCCGGCACTACCATTGCGTTGCGCAGCACCCCGTATAGTCGGCCCATGACCACCACTACGCCGGAAGACCTCCCCGCCCTCCTGCACACCCTGCGCAGCGCGTGGCAGGCTCACCGCCCCACGCTGGACCAGCGCGAAGCCGACCTGCGCCGCCTGCGCGAGGCGCTCAAGCCGCGACTGGACGAAATGGCCCAGGCCATCGCCGAGGACTTCGGCCATCGCGCCCACGTTGAATCGAAGCTGGCCGATGGCATGAGCGTGCTGTCGGCCATCGACCACCTGCGCCGCCACCTGCGGCGCTGGTCGAAGCCGCAGCGGGCATCGGCGGGATGGAAGCTGTGGCCGGCGCGCGCGCAGCTGCGGCCGACGCCGCTGGGCGTGGTCGGGGTGATCTCGCCCTGGAACTACCCGGTCACGCTGGCATTGGTGCCTTTGGCCACCGCCATCGCTGCGGGCAACCACGTACTGCTGAAGCCTTCGGAACACACGCCGCGCACCAGTGCGTTCCTGGCCGATCTGCTGGCCAGTGTGTTCCCGCCCGATCGGGTGGCGGTGGTGCAGGGTGGGGCGGACGTGGCGGCTGCGGTGTCTTCGCTGCCGCTGGACCATCTGCTGTTCACCGGCTCGACGGCGGTCGGCCGCAAGGTGATGGCCGCCGCGGCTGAGCATCTGGTACCGGTCACGCTGGAACTGGGCGGCAAGTCGCCGGCCATCGTCTGCCGTGATTTCCCGCTGGACAAAGCCGCCGCACGGCTGGCCACCGGCAAGTGGTTCAACGCGGGCCAGACCTGCATCGCGCCGGATTACGTGCTGATCGATACCGCGCGCCAGCGCGAGTTCGTGCAGGCGCTGCAGCAGCAGGTGCGCGAGCGCTATGGCGACTTCAGCGATGCCGACGACTACACCCGCATCATCAATGAAGGCCAGTACCGGCGCCTGCAGGGCTACCTGGCACAGGCGCGGCAGCGCGGGGTGCCGGTGATTCCGCTGGCGCAGGTGGACGACGCGCGCGCCGACCGCGAGCGCCTGCTGGTGCCGACCGTGGTGCTGGACCCGCCGGACGACCTGGACCTGATGCGCGAGGAGATCTTCGGGCCGATCCTGCCGGTGCGGGCCTATCCGGACCTGGAGGCGGCGCTGGCCGACGTGCTGTCCCGCGACCGGCCGCTGGCGCTGTATCCCTTCAGCCACGACACGGCGACGGTAGAGCGCATCCTCGGCCAGGTGGTGGCCGGCGGGGTGACGGTGAATGACACGCTGCTGCACTTCGCCGCCGATGGATTGCCGTTTGGCGGGGTCGGGGCCAGCGGCATGGGCGCGTACCATGGCCGGGCCGGGTTCGATGCGATGAGCAAGCGGCTGCCGGTACTGTGGCAGTCGCGCTGGGCCGCCAGCGACCGGCTGCGCCCGCCGTACTCGAAGATTGCGGGGTTGTTGAAGCTGCTGCTTCGGTAGTGCCGGCCGCTGGCCGGCAACTGCGGGGTCTTGCCGACGGTTCATGGGGTTGCCGGCCAGCGGCCGGCACTACCGGTGGGTGCCCACCTGGGGTGGCACGCGTGCCAAGCGCACCCGGGTAGAATGCCCGCATGAAAATCGCCTCGTGGAACGTCAATTCGCTCAATGTCCGCCTGCCGCACCTGGAGCAGTGGCTCAAGGACTTCGGCCCGGACATCGTCGGCATCCAGGAAACCAAGCTGGAGGACCACAAGTTCCCCGATTCGGCGCTGATCGCCGCCGGCTACCGCAGCGTGTTCGCCGGCCAGAAGACCTACAACGGCGTGGCGCTGCTGTCGCGTGAGCCGGCGCAGGACGTGCAGATCGGCATTCCCGGTTTCGAGGACGAGCAGAAGCGCGTCATCGCCGGCACCTTCGGCGACCTGCGGGTGATCAACCTGTACGTGGTCAACGGCCAGGACATCGGCACCGACAAGTACGCGTACAAGCTGCGCTGGCTGGAAGCGGTGCATGCCTGGATCGCCGAAGAACTGCAGCGCTACCCGAAGCTGATCGTGATGGGCGACTTCAACATCGCCCCGGACGCCCGCGACGTGCACGACCCGGAGGTATGGAACGACAACCACATCCTGACCTCCACCGCCGAGCGCGGCGCGCTCACCAAGCTGCTGCAGCTGGGCCTGCACGATGGCTTCCGCCTGCACAACGACGAGGCGGGTACCTTCAGCTGGTGGGATTACCGGGCGGCCGGTTTCCGCCGCAACCTCGGCCTGCGCATTGACCTGACCCTGGTCTCAGACGCGCTGAAGGGCAGTGCGGTGGCCTCGGGCATCGACCGCGAGCCGCGCACCTGGGAACGCCCGAGCGACCACGCGCCGGCGTGGGTGCAGATCGGTTGAACGAACGGGGCCCGACGATTGCCGGGCCCGTTCTGGAACATCTGCCGGCCAGCGGCCGGCACTACCCTCAGATCACCGTATGCTCTTGCGGGTGAACAGATTGACGATCGCCAGCAGGATCACCGCACCGATCAGCGAGAACAGGAAGGTGCGAAGGGTGATCGCTTCGTTGATGCCGCCGCCGAACAGCCAGCCGGAAATCAGCGCGCCGACGATGCCGACCACGATGTTGAGGATGATGCCCTGCTGGGCATCGCGCTTCATGATGATGCTGGCCAGCCAGCCTACGATGCCGCCGACGATCAGCCAGATGATGATGCCCATGATCGAACCTCCGGTGGGGAACTGTGACCAGTTGACGCGCACGGCCGTGAACCCGTCGTGCAATTGCGTGACGGGCGCGTGCGCATGAGCCTGCCAGCCACCCTCGACGGCCCGTGGCGCTTCGGTCCGGTGACCGTCTGGCGGCGCCCCCATGTGCCCGGCCAGCGGGGTGAACCGCAGGCGCGGCAGGTGCTGGCGCAGGCCCTCGGGGCTGATCCGGAGACGCTGCCGCTGGTCCGCGATGACAAGGGCCGGCCGGAGCTGAGCGGCCCGTTGGCCCACTACGGCACCGGCTGGAGCCACAGCGGCGAGGTGCTGCTGGTGGCGCTGGGCGAAGGCGTGCGGCTGGGCGTGGACCTGGAGCTGCTGCGGCCGCGGCCGCGCCTGCTGGAGATCGTGCGGCGCTTCTTCCACCCCCAGGAGGTGGCCTGGCTGGAACGCCTGGACGAGGCCGACCGCGAGCACTGGTTCTTCCGCGTGTGGTGCGTCAAGGAGGCCATCCTGAAGGCGCACGGGCAGGGCATCTCGTTCGGCCTGCACCGCCTGCAGCTGGCGCCGGGGGCCGACGGCGCCCTGCACCTGCACTGGTGCGACCCGGAGCTGGGCGAGGCCGCGCGCTGGCACCTGCACGAGTGGCAGGCCAGCGGCCAGTTCCGCGCCGCATTGGCCTGGTATCCGCACTGAAGCGGGGAATCGGCGTGCAAAACCGGCGATAATGCCGGCATGAGCGAACACCCACTTCCCGCCAGCGTGGCCGCCACGCTGGAACAGGGCCTGGCCAGCATGGGCCTGGATGCCGCGCTGGCGCCGCCGCTGCTGCGCTACCTGGCCCTGCTGCACCGCTGGAACGGCACCTACAACCTCACCGCCATCCGCGACCCGCAGGAGATGGTCACCCGCCACCTGCTCGACTCGCTGGCGATGCAGCCGTTCGTGGCCGATGGCAGCCTGGCCGACCTCGGCACCGGCCCCGGGTTGCCCGGCATCCCGCTGGCGATCGCCTGCCCGGGCCTGCAGGTCACCCTGGTCGAGAGCAATGGCAAGAAGGCGCGCTTCATGCGCGAGGCCGTGCGCCAGCTCGGCCTGGACAACGCCCGCGTGGCCGAATCGCGCGCCGAGGCGCTGGACGAGGCCGGTCGCTACGACCAGCTGACCGCGCGCGCGATGGACACCCTGGCCGGTATCGTCCGCGTCGGTGGCCACCTGTTGCGGCCCGGTGGCGTGCTGCTGGCCATGAAGGGCGTCTACCCCCATGAGGAGATCGCGGACCTGCCGGCGGGCTGGCAGGTGCGCGAGGTGACCCCGCTGAACGTGCCCGGGCTGGCCGGCGAACGCCACCTGGTCACCGTTACAGGCCCCTGATTCCCGGCGCCAGCCCCTTGTGGAACAACGGGTTGGCGATCCACGATTTCCGCAAGGGGCCGGTTGTACGCATAATGACCGGTCCCAGCACACGTCGACGAGGCACACCCGCATGGCCCGCATCATCGCCATCGCCAACCAGAAGGGTGGCGTCGGCAAGACCACGACCGCCGTCAACCTGGCCGCTTCCCTGGCCAACGCACCCAAGCGCGTGCTGTTGGTCGACCTGGATTCGCAGGGCAACGCGACCATGGGCAGTGGCGTGGACAAACGCGAGCTGGCCGCCTCCACCTGTGACCTGCTGCTGGGCGAGAACAGTGCCGCCGACGTGCGCGTGCAGACCGCCGAGGGGTACGACCTGCTGCCCGGCAACATCGACCTGACCGCCGCCGAGATCCAGCTGATGGGCCAGAGCGAGCGCGAGCAGCGCCTGAAGCGCGCGCTGGCGCCGATCCGCGACGAGTACGACTACATCCTGATCGACTGCCCGCCGGCGCTGTCGCTGCTGACGCTCAACGCGCTGGCCGCCGCCGATTCGGTGATCGTGCCGATGCAGTGCGAGTACTACGCACTGGAAGGCCTGAGCGCGCTGGTGGAAACCATCGAAGCGCTGCGCACCAGCCTGAACCCGGCGCTGGAGATCGAAGGCGTGCTGCGCACCATGTTCGACGTGCGCAACAACCTGGCCAACGCAGTGTCGGCCGAGCTCACCGAGCACTTCGGCGACCGCGTGTTCCGCACCATCGTGCCGCGCAACGTGCGCCTGGCCGAGGCGCCCAGCCATGGCCAGAGCATCGTCGGCTACGACCGCGCCTCGCGCGGTGGCGTGGCCTACCTGGGCCTGGCCGGCGAGATCATCCGCCGCAACAACGAACGCAACAAGGCCGGCAAGGCCGTGGAGATCGTCTGATGACCAGCAGCAAGCCGGCAGCCAAGAAGCGAGGCCTCGGCCGTGGCCTGGACGCGCTGCTGGGCCCGAAAGGCGCGGTCAGCCAGGTGCAGGCCACCACTGCGGTGATCGAGCCGCTGCCGGGTGAAGTGCTGCGCAAGTTGCCGGTCGGCCAGCTGCAGCCGGGCAAGTACCAGCCGCGCCGCGAGATGGACGAGGGCAAGCTGTCCGAGCTGGCCGACTCGATCAAGTCGCAGGGTGTGATCCAGCCGATCCTGGTGCGCCAGCTGCCGGCAGGCAACTACGAAATCGTCGCCGGTGAACGCCGCTGGCGCGCATCGCAGCTGGCCGGGCTGGATGAAGTGCCGGTGGTGGTGCGCGAGCTGGAAGACCGCACCGTCATCGCGATGGCGCTGATCGAGAACATCCAGCGCGAAGACCTCAACCCGCTGGAAGAAGCCGAAGCGCTGCAGCGCCTGATCAGCGAGTTCACCCTGACCCATGCCGAGGCCGCCGAGGCCGTCGGCCGCTCGCGCGCGGCGGTGTCCAACCTGCTGCGCCTGCTGGAGCTGCCGGTGGCAATCCGCCTGCTGCTGGAAACCCGCCGCCTGGAAATGGGCCACGCCCGCGCGCTGCTGACCCTGGCCCCCGAGCTGGCCGGCAAGCTGGCCCAGGAAGCGGCCGATGAAGGCTGGTCGGTACGCGAGGTCGAGCGCCGTGCGCAGGCCTTTGCCGCCGGCAAGGTGCCGAGCAACCGCGCGGCGGCCACGCCGAAGGTGCAGCAGGCCGACATCGCCTCGCTGGAAACCGAGCTGTCCGAAGCACTGGGCGCCAAGGTGGCGATCAATCATGGCCGCGGCGGCAAGGGCAAGCTGATCATCCACTACACCGACCTGGACACCCTCGACGGCGTGCTGGAGAAGCTGCGTACGCGCCAGGGCTGAGCCCGGCGCCGCGACAGGGGATGCGGCCTGTTCCTGCCGCGTCTGTAGATGACAGGGAACGCACCGCCGCGCGCACCGGGGGATGCACTGCTCTCCGGTCCGTGGCTTCATCCAGGGAGCAGGACATGAGCAACCCATTCGACGACGTCAGCCCGGGCGGCAGCCCGATCCTGGTGCACAGCCGCCAGAAGGACTTCGCGCTCGCCATCGGCGAAGAACAGCACATCGAGGCGATCAGCGCCCACCTCGAACGCCATCTGGGCCCGGTGTCCGGTGTCTTCCACGAGATCATCTCCGACCTGGTGCACATCGACGTGCACGTGGTGCCGGCCAATGACCAGTTCCCGTACCTGCGCCTGGTCACCTCCGGCATGAGCGACCTGCCGATGACCGTGCCCGCCGAGGTCGGTGCGGACGTGCCGCGCTACATGGAACTGATGGTGACCCTGCCGGCCGACTGGCCGATCTCCCAGGACGCTTTCGAGGACGAACGCAACTACTGGCCGGTGCGCCTGCTGAAGGGCATGGCGCGGCTGCCGCACGAGTACGACACCTGGCTGGGCTTCGGCCACACCATTCCCAACGGCCATCCCAGCGAGCCCTATGCGCCGGGCGTGGGCTTCGACGGCGCCATCGTGCTGCCGCCGGTGACTACCCCGGATGACTTCGCCACGCTGGAACTGGACGACGGCAGGACCATCAGCTTCATGACCCTGGTTCCGCTGTATCCGGAAGAGATGGACCTGAAGCTGAAGAAGGGCGCCGAGGCGCTGCTCGACCGCTTCGATGCGAAGAAGATCCAGGACGTGATCGAACCCGGCCGCACCAACGTGGCCAGGAAGCGTTTCGGGCTGTTCTGAGCCTGCGGCGTATCCTCTGCACCTGTCCTCATTGAATTCCAGGCAACTGCAATGACCCTCCTGCTCACCGGCGCTGCCGGCTTCATCGGTGCCTACACCGCCCGCGCCCTGCTGGAGGCCGGCCAGTCGGTGGTCGGCCTGGACAACTTCAACGATTACTACGATCCGCAGATCAAGCGCGACCGCGTGGCCGCGCTGTGCCCATCGCTGGACCTGCGCACCCTGGACCTGACCGACCGCGAAGGCCTGGCCGCACTGTTCGATGAAGTGAAGCCGAGCGCGGTGATCCACCTGGCCGCGCAGGCCGGCGTGCGCTATTCGCTGGAAAACCCGCACGCCTACGTCGACAGCAACCTGGTCGGCTTCGTCAACATGCTCGAGCTGTGCCGCCACGGTGGCGTGCAGCACCTGGTGTACGCCTCCAGCAGCTCGGTCTACGGCGATTCGGCCACGCCGCCGTTCTCCGAGGACCAGCGCGTGGACCAGCCGCGCTCGCTGTACGCGGCGACCAAGGCCGCCAACGAGCTGATGGCCCATACCTACGCGCAGCTGTACGGCCTGCATGCCACCGGCCTGCGCTTCTTCACCGTCTACGGCCCGTGGGGCCGGCCGGACATGGCGCCGCTGCTGTTTTCGCGCGCGGTGCTGGCCGGGCGCCCGATCGACGTGTTCAACGAAGGCCGCATGCAGCGCGATTTCACACATGTCTCCGACATCGTGTCGGGTATCCTCGGCGCGCTCGCGCATCCGTCCGATGGTCCGGTGCCGCACCGGGTGTTCAACCTCGGCAACCATACGCCGGTCGAGCTGGAGCGCTTCATCAGCGTGATCGAGCAGGCTGCCGGCCGCCCCGCGCAGAAGGTCTACAAGCCCATGCAGCCCGGCGACATGGTGCGCACGATGGCCGATACCCGGCGCGCGCATGACGCTTTCGGCTTCGATGCGGTGACCCCGATCGAAGCAGGGCTGCCGCCGGTGGTGCAGTGGTGCCGCGAGTATTTTGGTGATCGCGCCTGAGGACGGATCCTCACGCTGCCGGGTTCATCTTCGGATAACCTCGGCTGCGGAGAATGCGCGGTCTTTGTCCCCCCTTTGGCCGAGTGCCTTATGAGCCAACCCGAGCTTTCCGTTGTCGTCCCGGTGTTCAACGAGCGCGACAATGTCGCCCCGCTGGTCGCCGAAATCACCGCTGCGCTGCGTGGCCGGCTGCCGTTCGAGATCGTCTACATCGACGATCACTCGCGCGATGACACCCTGGCGGTGCTGCAGGGACTGAAGGCGACCACGCCGGAACTGCGGGTACTGCATCACGTGAACCAGAGCGGGCAGAGCACCGCCGTGCGCACCGGCGTCAAGCATGCGCGGGCGCCGTGGATCGCGACCCTGGATGGCGATGGCCAGAACGATCCGGCCGATATCCCCAAGCTGCTGGCCGCGCGCGACGCTGCCGATGCGCAGGTGAAGCTGTTCGCTGGCTGGCGCGTCAACCGCCAGGACAGTGGCAGCAAGCGCTGGGCCAGCCGCTGGGCCAACCGCATCCGCGCCCGCATGCTGCGCGATGACACGCCCGATACCGGCTGTGGCATCAAGCTGTTCGAGCGCAGCGCGTTCCTCGACCTGCCGTACTTCGACCACATGCACCGCTACCTGCCGGCGCTGATGCAGCGCGCCGGCTGGAAGACCACCAGCGTGCCGGTCAACCACCGCCACCGCACCGCTGGCGTGTCCAAGTACAACAACCTCGGCCGCGCGCTGGTCGGCATCCGTGACCTGCGTGGCGTGGCCTGGCTGATCACCCGCAGCAAGCGCACCGCGGTGGAGGAGCGTTGATGGATCTGGAGCTGCATTGGCTAGACCAGCCGCTGACCTGGCTGTACTGGACCGGCCTGCACGTGACCGGCTGGAAGCTGATCGGCTATACCGGCGCGCTGATGTTCGGCGGCCGCTGGCTGGTCCAGTTCGTCGCGTCCAAGCGCGCCGGCAAGCCGGTGATCCCGCGCCTGTTCTGGTACATGAGCGTGCTCGGCAGCCTGATGACGCTGAGCTACTTCCTGTTCTCGGCCAAGCAGGATTCGGTGGGCGTGCTGCAGAACCTGTTCCCGGCGTTCACCGCGCTGTACAGCCTGCACCTGGACATCAAGCACCGCGGCTGGAAGCGCGACAAGGCCAGCCACTGAGGCCTGCGGGGTGCCTGCCATGGGTAGCGTCGACTGTCAGTCGACTTTCGCGCGGAGCGCGGGCTTTGCCACTTCTGGCGGAAGAGCAGCCGACTGACAGTCGGCTCTACCCAGTCGGCTCTACCACGCGCCTCCGGCGCTGCAGGCAGGACCTTCGTCCCATGCCACGGGCCGTGGGCGGTGCCATCATCGGGGTCTGCCTTCCCGGGAACCTGTGCTCGTGAAAACCCGTCTTGCTGTAGCCCTGCTGCTCGCCCTGCCCGCCCCCACCGTGGCCTTGGCCGCCGCGCCGTCCGCCACTGCCGCACCGGCCAGCGTGGCCACCGAATCGCCCGCCGACGCCGCCTTCCGCGCGCTGTACGAGAAGGAGTGGAAGTGGCGCCAGCAGGGAGGTGGCGAGGCCAGCGAGGATGAAGACGCGCCCGCCAACGCCACCCGCATGCCCGACGTCGGCCCGGCCGCGCAGCAGGCGCGCCTGAAGGTGTGGGACGAGACCCTGGCCGCGCTGAAGAAGATCGACCCGAAGACCCTGTCGGCCGACAACCAGGTCAACTACGCGATCTACCACGACCAGGTGTTCAACCTGGCCGAGGAAGTACGCCTGCGCGCCTACGAGATGCCGTTCAACGCCGACTCCTCGTTCTGGTCCAACCTGTCCTTCATGGCGCGGCGCGAGATGAAGACCGTGCAGGACTACCAGAACTACATCGCGCGCCTGAACGATGTGCCGCGCTACTTCGGCCAGCAGACCGAGAACATGCGCGCTGGCCTGAAGCGTGGCTTCAGCGTGCCGCGCGCGGTGCTCGACGGCCGGGAAGTGTCCATCGCCACCGTCGCCGAGCTGAAGGACCCGACCGAATCGCCGCTGTACGCGCCGTTCAAGAAGCTGCCCAACAGCATCCCGGCCGCCGAACAGGCCAGGCTGCAGGCGCAGGCGCGTGCGGCGATCAGCGGCAAGGTAGTGCCGGCGTTCCAGCAGCTGCGCACCTTCTTCGTCAACGAATACGTGCCGCAGGCGCGTACCACCCTGGCCGCCGAAGCGATGCCCGATGGCAAGGCGTACTACCGGCAGCAGATCCACGAATACACCACGCTGGACCTGTCGCCGGACGAGATCCATCGGATCGGCCTGGAGGAAGTTGCCCGCATCCAGAGCGAGATGAACGACATCATCAAGCAGGTGAAGTTCAAGGGCAGCTTCGCCGAGTTCCTGACCTTCCTGCGCACCGATCCGCAGTTCTATGCCAAGACGCCGGAAGAGCTGCTGTCGCGCGCCGCGTGGATCTCCAAGCGGGCGGACGGCCAGCTCGGCAAGTACATGACGTTGCCGCGCGCACGCTTCACCATCGTGCCGGTGCCGCCGGACATCGCACCGTTCTGGACGGCCGGCCGCGGTGGCATGGGTACCTACTGGCTCAACACCTACAACCTGCCATCGCGCCCGCTGTACAACCTGCCGGCGCTGACCCTGCATGAATCCGATCCGGGCCATTCGCTGCAGGGCGCGATCGCCGCCGAGCAGAAGAACCTGCCCGAGTTCCGCCGCAACGCCTACATCTCCGCCTATGGCGAAGGCTGGGCGCTGTACTGCGAGAAGCTGGGCGTGGAGATGGGCATCTACGAAACCCCGTACGAGGATTTCGGCCGCCTGACCTATGAGATGTGGCGCGCGGCGCGCCTGGTGATCGACACCGGCGTGCACAGCAAGGGCTGGACCCGCGAGCAGGCGCTGGCCTACCTGCGTGACCACACCGCGCTGAGCGAGCATGAAGTGACCACCGAAGTGGACCGCTACATTTCCTGGCCGGGCCAGGCGCTGAGCTACAAGCTGGGCGAGATCGCCATCGTGCGCCTGCGTGCGCAGGCCGAGAAGGAGCTGGGCGACAAGTTCGACATCAAGGGCTTCCATGACACCCTGCTCAAGCAGGGCTCGGTGCCGCTGCCGGTGCTGGAACAGCAGATCCAGGCCTATATCGCCGAGCGCAAGAAGGCCTGACCGTTACCGGGTAGTGCCGGCCGCTGGCCGGCAATCCGACCCTGTCACGGGGTCGGATCCCTTCCCTTTGGAAAGGGCTCCGACCCCCTCTCACCTCAACCCACCGCCCGCGGCTTGGCTACCCGCGCCGCGAAGGTCGGCAGCACCAGCAGGGTCAGCACGGTGGCGGTGATCAGTCCGCCGATCACTACCGTGGCCAGCGGCTTCTGCACCTCCGCACCGGAACCGCTGGCAATCGCCATCGGGATGAAGCCGACGATGGCCACCAGCGCCGTGGTCAGTACCGCGCGGATGCGGCTGGAGGCACCGTTGATCGCCGCCTGCAGCGGCAGGTCGCCGGCGTCCAGGCGTTCGCGGATTGCCTGCATCAGCACCAGCCCGTTCAACGTGGCCACGCCGGAGACGGCGATGAAGCCAACCGCCGCCGATACCGAGAACGGCATGCCCCGCAGCAGCAGCGCGAGGATGCCGCCGACCAGCGCCAACGGCACGCAGCTGAACACCAGAATGGCTTCCTTGCCGCTACGCAGGGCCATGAACAGCAGGCTGCCGATCAGCAGGAACACGACCGGTACCACCGTCGCCAGCCGCTTCTCCGCGCGCTGCAGGTTCTCGAACTGGCCACCCCAGGTCAGGTACGCACCCGGTGGCAGCGCCACGTCGGCCACCGCGGCCTGCGCCTCGCCGACGAAGCCACCCAGGTCGCGACCGCGCACGTTGGCCTGCACCACCACGCGGCGGCTGCCGTTGTTGCGGCTGATCTGGTTCGGTCCTTCGCTCACAGTGATGCGCGCCACCGACGACAGCGGAATCACCAGCCCCGCAGGCGTGGCGATCGGCAACGAGGCCAGCTGGTCCGGATCGTTGCGCGAGGCATCGTCCAGGCGCACCACCACGTTGAAGCGGCGATCACCTTCGAAGATCTTGCCAGCCGCAGTACCGCCGATGCCGGTGGACAGCGCGTCACTCACATCCGCGGCGGTCAGCCCGTACTGCGCCGCCGCCACGTGGTCGATCGCCACATTGAGCGTGGGCAGGCCGGAGATCTGTTCCACCCGCACGTCGGCCGCGCCGTTCACCGCACGCAGCTTCAGCGCCACCTGGTCGGCCACCTTCTGCAGCTGGCTGAAGTCATCGCCGAAGATCATCACCGCCAGGTCGGTCCGCACGCCGGAAATCAGCTCGTTGAAGCGCAGTTCGATCGGCTGGCTGAACTCGAAGCTGTTGCCCAGCTGCTGCCCGGCCAGCTTCTCGAAGCGCGCCACCAGTGCGTCCTTGGCCAGCGTCGGATCGGGCCAGTCCTTGCGCGGCTTCAGTACGATCACGCTGTCGGAGATGTTGGTCGGCATCGGGTCGATGGCCGCCTCGGCGGTACCGGTGCGCGAGAACACGGTTTCCACTTCCGGCTCTTTGGCGATCGCCTTCTCCAGCGCCAGCTGCATCGCCAGCGACTGCTCCAGCGAAGTCGACGGCACGCGCAGGGCCTGCATCGCCACGTTGCCTTCATCCAGCGTCGGCATGAACTCGCGGCCCAGCAGCGAGAACGCGCCGACGCCCACCACCACCATCATCACCGCACCGGCCAGCACCGTGCGCGGGTGCGCCACGGCCTTGCGCACCACCGGTTCGATGCGCGCACGCAGCACGCGGATCAGCCTGGTTTCGTGCTCGCCGTCGTCCGCATGCGCATCGCCGTCCTTCACCTTGGGCTCGCGCACCAGCAGCGCGGCCGTCGCCGGCACGAAGGTGAAGGAGAACAGGAAGGCACCCACCAGGGCCAGCATGAAGGTCGCCGCCATCGGGTGGAACGTCTTGCTCTCCACGCCTTCCAGGGTGAGGATCGGTGCGAACACCAGCAGGATGATCAGCTGGCCGAACGCCGCCGGTCGCGCCATTTTCAGCGCTGCATCGGCGGCCACGCGCAGCCGTTCCATCGCGGTCAGCGCACGACCCAGTTCGGCGCGGCGCTGGCCCAGCATCAACAGGGTCGACTCGACCACGATCACCGCACCGTCCACCAGGATGCCGAAATCCAGCGCACCCAGGCTCATCAGGTTGCCACTGATGCCGAAGCGGTTCATGCCGATCACTGCGAACAGGAACGACAGCGGAATCACCAGCGCGGTGATCATCGCCGCACGCAGGTTGCCCAGCAGCAGGAACAGCACCACCACCACCAGCAGCGCGCCCTCGGTGAGGTTCTTGGCCACGGTCTTGATGGTGGAATTGACCAGCACGCTGCGGTCCAGCACCGGTGCCGCCACGATGTCGGCCGGCAGTGACTTGTTCACCTGCTCCAGGCGCGCGGCAGCTGCCTGCGCCACGGTGCGACTGTTGCCACCGGCGATCATCAGCGCGGTACCCAGCACGGCTTCATGGCCGTTGCGGCTGGCCGCGCCCAGCCGCGGCGCGCGGCTCAGTTCCACCGTGGCCACATCGGCCACGCGCACCACCACGCCATTGCGGGTGGCCACCGGTGCCTGCGCCAGGTCGTCGGTGGTCAGCGCCAGGCCATCGGCACGCACCACCAGGCCTTCGCCGGCACGCTGCACGAAGCCGGCGCCGGCCTGCACGTTGGAACGCTGCAGGGCGGTGACCAGGTCGGCCAGGCCGAGGCCATGCGCGGCCAGTCTGGCGCTGTCCGGATGCACGCCGTACTCCTTGACGTAGCCGCCAACCGTATCGACCCCGGCCAGCCCCGGGCTGGAACGCATCTGCGGCGCGATGATCCAGTCCTGCACGGTGCGCAGGTAGGTCGCACGTTCTTCCGGTGTACGCAGCAGGTTGCCTTCCGGCGTGCGGTAGACCTCGCCGGCCTGCCAGCCGGCTTCACCGGGCTTGGCCACCTTGGCCGGGTCGAACGCGGTGAAGTCCACCGTCCACATCAGCACCTCGCCAAGGCCGGTGGTGACCGGCGACAGCATCGGCGATGCACCGTCGGGCAGGTCTTCGGACGCCTCGCGCATGCGCTCGGCCACCTGCTGGCGGGCGAAGTAGATGTCGGTGGCATCGGTGAAGATCGCGGTGACCTGCGAGAAGCCATTGCGCGAAAGCGAACGCGTGGTGGTCAGGCCGGGAATGCCGGCCAGCGCGGTTTCCAGCGGATAGGTCACCTGCCGCTCGATCTGCTCCGGGGTCAACGCCGGTGCCACCGTGTTGATCTGCACCTGGCGGTTGGTGATGTCCGGCACCGCGTCGATCGGCAGCTTGCCCAGCTGGAACAGGCCCACGGCGGCGATCAGCGCGGCCATGAACACCACCAGCCAGCGGTGGCGCACCGCTGTTTCAATGATCAGCTTGAACATGGTCGCCTCCTCAGTGGCCGTGCTCGGCTTCGCCCTTGGCCAGTTCGGCCTTGAGCAGGAAGGCATTGGCACCGACGATGCGCTCGCTGCCGGTCAAGCCACCAAGGATCTCGATGCGGTCACCGGCGCGGCGCCCGGCCAGGACCGGCTGCGCCTTGAAGCCGCCTTCGACGGCGACGAACACCGCGCTGCTGCCATCAACGTTCTGCACCGCATCGGCCGGCACGCTGAGCGAGCCATCCTGGCCTTCGGTAACGACCACGGCCGATACCGGCGAACCGGCCGGCGGCAGCGACGCATCCACCGGCGTGGCGCGGATCACCGCGACGCCGCCCTGCTGGCGCACATCGGCGGCCGAACCGGTGACGGTGGCGGTGAAGCTGCCACCCGGCGCGCTCACTTCCAGTGTCATGCCCGGCGTGACCTGTGCCGCCAGCGCTGGCGGTGCGGTGAACACCAGCTCGTTCATCGTCGGGTCGGCGACATCGGCCACCGCGCTGCCGGCGGCGACCACGCCACCCGGGGTGACCTGCACGTTGCCGACGATGCCGGCCACCGGACTGGTGATGCGCACACGGCCGCTGCTGTCCGGCGAACCGTTGGCGGCGGCCTGGGCCTGCGCGGCGGCGGCCTGGGCCTGTGCCGCCAGCGAACGTGCGCGCGAGGCTTCCATTTCCTGGCGGGCGACCACGCCCTGCTCGACCAATGCCTTGTCGCGGCCATAGGCCAGGCGCGCAGCCTCGGCTTCGGCCGATGCGGCGAGCGCATTGGCGCGGAACACCGCGGCTTCGCCACTGACTACGATGGCCAGTGCCTGGTTCTGCTTCACCGCGGTGCCCGGCGCGACCAGCACGCGTTCGACGCGGCCGGTGACGGTCGAAGCCACCGAGGCACGTGCACCGACCGACGGTTCGACGCGGCCGGACAGGCGCGTGGAACCACCGCCACCACGACCGACCGCGACCACTTCGATACCGGACGCCTTGATCTGCTCGGGGGTCAACTGCACGACACCCTCATCCGCATCGGCGGGCGCCTTTGCGGATGAGGCCTTGGCTTCCTTGCTGTCGGACGCGTGGCCATGGCCGTCGTCGGTGCCGGCCTTGGCCGCAGCCGGGTCTTCATTTGCAGGCGTCTGCGCATTGCCAGCGCAGCCGGCCAGCAGCACGGCCAGCAGCGCGCCGCCGATCAGCGGGAAAGTACGGGAGAGAGTCATGGGGCCTCCACAAAGGGTGCGCGCCCTTCCAGGCGGGCAAGATCGATTTCCGCGGCGACGCGCGACAGGCGCGCATCCACGGCGGTGCCGCGGGCGGCGATGAGGGCGCTGCGCGTGCTGCGCAGTTCCAGCTGCGAGATGCGTCCGGCGTCGAAGCCAATGCGAGCCAGGCGATACGCCTCCTCGGCGGCGACCACGCTTTCATCGGCGGCGCGGGTACGGCTGCTGGCGGCCTTCAACCCGGCCACGGCGGAGAGGCGCTCGGCCTCGCTGTCGCGGCGCTGCTGGTCCAGGCGTGCTTCGGCTGCGCGCTGGTCGGCATTGGCGGCGCGGATGCCCCCGCGGTTGCGGTCGAACAGCGGGATGCTGAGGCTGACCCCGAGGTTGTAGGCACGCTCGCCGCCTTCGCGGAAGCGGGTCTGCGCGGCGGTGACGCTCAGGTCGGGCAGGGCGCGCTTGCGCTCCACGTCGACCAGCTTGCCCGCCGCATCGGCCTCGGCTTCCGCGATGCGCACCGCCAGTGCGGTATCGATGGCACCGCGTGGAAGCGGCGGCGCACGGTCGAGCAGGCTGTCGCCGATCGACTGCACCGGCGCATCCAGCAGCGCGGCACCGGCCAGGCGGGCCAGCGCGGCATCGCGGAAGGCCTGCGCCTCATCCAGCGCGGCGCTGGCGTTGGCGACTTCGCTCTGCGCCTGCACGGCGCGCAGCTGCGGCTCGCGGCCCTGCTTGACCATCGCGTTGACCGCGTTGGCGTCAGCGCGGGTGAGGCTCAGTGCTTCTTCGGCCAGGGTGTAGCGGCGCAGTGCACTTTCCGCCTGTGCATAGATCACCGCCAGCTGGCTGGCCACGTCGCTGCGGCTTTGGGCACCACGCAGGTTGGCGGCCTGTGCCTGGGCACGGGCGGCACGGACACGCGCGCCACGCTGGCCCCAGACCTCCAGCGGCTGGGACAGGGTGAGCACGGTATCGGCCTTGCCCATGCCGCCATAGGAGCCGGTGCCCCAGGCGTTCTCGGCCGACCAGGACAGGGAAGGGTTGGGCAGTGCGCGGGCCTGGTCGGCGCGCGCATCGGCGGCCTCGGCCAGCGCCGCACCGACGCGGGTGCCGGGCAGCTGGTCCAGGCGTTCAAGCAGGGTGTCATAGGAAGGGGCGGCTTGCGCCATCACCGCTGCCGCTGGGGCCAGGCCCAGCAACACGGCGACGACCCGCCCGGCCGCACGCAGCGACCGAGGTGTCAGGATCGACATAGGGGGATTCCGGTTGTGAGTGAAACGGGAGCCCGCAATCGCGGGACGCGCTCAACTCACGCCCGGGGGGGACGCGTCAATTCATCCTGGGCGACCGCATAGGTCGCCGCGTCGCCGGCATTCATCCAGCGCGCCGGCAGCGGCGCACCGAAGGCGGCGAGGGTGCTGGCCGGCAGGCTCAGGTTGGAGTGGTGGCAGTGGTTGTGGCTGCAGGCACCGGTGTGCTTGCCGTCACTGTCACCCTCGGCATCATTGGCGTTGCTTTCCACGTGCACCGCCGTGGTGTCGTGCGGTTCGACCGCGCAGGCCAGCACGTCGGCCACCGGCACGACCACGAATGCCGCCATCAGCAGCATCAGCAGGGTCGAGCGGAGGTGGCGGGCGATCCGGCGCATGGACGGGAGGCTAGCAAGCGGTTTTCGACGGATACAATATCAATGGCCGCTTCGGGAATTCGTCGGAATCTCCCGTTCAGCTGGGCCGGGCGCGGGGTCGGATCCCTTTCCTCCGGAAAGAGCTCTGACCCCACCACATCGTTCGGGTGCGCCGCGCGCCTGTGCTCCGGTAAGTGTCGACCTTGGTCGACACGCTTTTCGACCCCACCGCGTTGCCGGCCAGCGGCCGGCACTACCCGTGTCACGGCAGCTTCGCGATCACCTTGATCTCGAACTGGAACCCGTACAGCCAGGTCACGCCGATACCGGTCAGGGTCGGGTGCGGCGCCTCGCCCCAATACTCCGGCACGATCGCCCAGGCCTTCTCAAAGTTCTTCTCGGGATCGACCAGGAACACGGTCACGTCGATCACGTCATCGAACGTGCAGCCCGCAGCAGCCAACACCGCATTGAGATTCTCGAAGGCGCGGCGCACCTGCGCCTCGAAGTCCGGCTCGGGCGAACCGTCCTCGCGGCTGCCGACCTGGCCGGAGACGAACAGGAAACCGTTGGATCGGATCGCCGGCGAGTAGCGGTTGCGCTCGTACAGGGCCTGGCGGCCGGTGGGGAAAACGACATCACGCTGTGACATGGGGAAGATCCCTTGGGAGAGAACGCCATCCTCCGCGCCAGTGCTGTCTGGATAAACCGCGATGATCGGCCTAGATTGATTGTCAATTCCAAACAATCATGGCCCGCCATGGACCGTTTCGAGGCGATGCGGGCGTTTGCCCGGGTCGTGGAAACCGGCAGCTTCACCCGCGCCGCGCACACGCTGCAGATCAGCCGCACCACGGTCACCCAGCTGGTGCAGCAGCTGGAGGCACACCTGCGGCTGCGCCTGCTCAACCGCACCACGCGCCGGGTCAGCGTCACCGCCGACGGCGCGGCCTACTACCCGCGCATCGCCCGCCTGCTGGCCGAGCTGGAAGAGGTGGAGGGCGGGCTGGGTGACGCAGCCAGCCAGCCGCGCGGCCGCCTGCGCGTGGATGTGCCCGGACCCTACGCGCGACTGCGGCTGGTGCCGGCGCTGCCGGACTTCCAGGCGCGCTACCCGGACATCCAGCTGGACGTCGGCGTCAGCGACCGCGAGGTCGATGTCATCGCCGACAACGTCGACTGTGTGATCCGGGGTGGCACCCCGACCGACCCGGCACTGGTGGCGCGGCCGCTGGCTGCGCTGCCGATCGGTTTCCACGCCAGCCCCGGTTATGTGCAGCGTTTCGGCCTGCCGACCGATCCGCGCGCGCTGCAAGGGCCCGATCACCACATGGTCGGCTTCCTCAGCCCGCGCAGTGGCCGGGCGCGGGTGTTGAGCGCGCAGCGCGGCGATGAACGCGTCGAGGTGCAGGGCCGCTATACGGTCGGCTTCGATGACGGCAACGCCTATCTGGCCGCTGCGTTGGCCGGACTCGGCGTGGTGGCGCTGCCCAGCTACATGGCCGACCCGCACGTGGCGCGTGGCGAGTTGCTGCCGGTACTGGAGGACTGGCAACTGCCGTCGATGCCGATGCACGTGATGTTCCCGCCGAACCGGCACATGAGCCAGCGGTTGCGGGTGTTCATTGATTGGGTGGTGGAAGCGCTGGGGTGAGTGCATCGGTCGCGTGCGAAAATCGGCGTGCACGTACTGGAGAACGCACACCCTGATGAGCCGCATCGTCGCACTGGATACCGAAACCACCGGCATCTCCCACCGCCTGGGGCACCGGGTGATCGAAATCGGTGCCGTCGAACTGATCGATGGCCAGCTCAGCGGCCGCCAGTTCCACACGTACCTGCAGCCGCAGCGCAGGGTCGACTGGGGCGCACAGCGCGTGCATGGCATCAGCGATGCGATGCTGGTGAGCAAGCCACTGTTTTCCAGCAAGGCTGCTGAACTGCTCGACTTCCTGCGCGGCAGCGAGATGGTCGCGCACAACGTCACCTTCGATGTGGGCTTCCTGGACAACGAGCTGCGTCTGTCCGGTATCCCCGGCACGCTGGCCCAGCACTGCCGCATCACCTGCAGCCTGAAGCTGGCGCGCGGGCGCTGGCCGGGCGAAGGCAACAAGCTGGATGATGTGCTGCAGCGCCTGCGCATTCCCAGCCAGCGCGGCCTGCACGGCGCGCTCAAGGATGCCCATCTGCTGGCGCAGGTGATTCCGCACCTGCGCTGAGGCCTGGCCGCTGTTACACCGGCCGCAACCAGCGCTCGATCATTGCCACGCCACGTGCCACCCCGTCCTCATGGCTCATCGCCGCGCCCAGGGCTGCCGCGCGTGCGCGTGTTGCGTCGGTTTCAGCGAAGGTGATGGCTGCCGCCAGCGTTGCTGCATCCAGTCGCTTCGGTGACAACGGTGCCGGTGCCACGCCCAACCGATGCAGGCGATCGGCCCAGAAGAACTGATCCGCGGCGAACGGCATCACCAGCGAGGGAATGCCGGCGCGGCAGGCCGAATGCGTGGTGCCGCTGCCACCATGGTGGATGGCGAGTGCGCAATGCGGGAACAGTGCTTCGTGTGGCGTCGGGCCGAGCACGAACACATCTGCTGGCAGCGCGCCCGTCGGCAGCCCGGCCCACCCTGGAAACAGCAGCACCCGGCGCGGTGCCAGCGCCTGCAGCAGGGCCGGCAGCACGCGCTCGCGATCAAACCCGGTCATGCTGCCAAAGCCCAGGTACACCGGCGGCGGCCCGGCATCGAGGAAGGCCTGCAGATCGACCGGGGGCGTCCAGGGCGCATCAGGTAGCCGCCATTGGCCACAGACGATGTGGTCGGCCGGCCAGTCCGCCGGTGGCGGCAGCAGCTGCGGCGAGATGCCATAGAGCATCGGCAGGCCGGACCACAACGCGCGGCGCGGCGATTGCCCCAGTTGCTGGCGTGCCGCGTTGATCGGCCGGCGGAACTGGCGCCAGATCAGGCCGTTGACCAGCCTATAGCTGGCGCGGTTCAACCAGCCCGGCGAACGTCCGGGCGGCAGAAACGGAGAGCGGAAGGCCCGTGTCGGGGTCAGCGGGATCATGCCGGTGCCGATGACCGGCATTCCGCGGCGTTCGCCCACGCTCATGCCGACGAAGGCCGCCAGGCCGCCGGTCAGAATCGCATCGCAGCCTTCTGCGGCCGCATCGGCCTGGCGCATCCAGCCGCTGACATGCTGCAGCGCCATCCGTGCCAGACCGGAACTGGCGGCGGCAACACCGTTGCCACGCGACACCAGGGCGACCACTTCGTCATGGATGTCGCCCTCAAGGGCCGCGTGAGGCACATCCAGGGCCTGCGCGCTGCCCAGGGTGCCGCCATCGGCCAGCAGTGCCACCGCGTGGCCTGCGCCGATCAGCCCATGGCAGAGCATGGCCAGCGGACGCGTATCGCCTTCGGTTCCGTAGGTCAGGGCCAGCAGCCGCATGGAAAGCTCCGCAGTGATCCGGGCCAGTATGCCGGCTGGCGGGCGCCCGGCCCTGCCGGTTCAGTCCCCGCCTGTGGGTAACTTGCGCAAGTGCTTGAACCCGTGCATAATGCGCGGCTCGCTGTGTCCGGTTTTCTTTCGGGCGGCGCCCCCGGGAGCACGTCCCCGGCCGCCCAACGCCAGCGTAACCCTTTGATTCTCTTGACGTGTGGTGGGCAACCACCGAGGCCGCCGTCGCCCGGGCTACGGGCTGACAACTACTACTATCGAGGTGCGCAATGTCCCGCGTATGCCAGGTTTCCGGCAAGCGAGTGCAGACGGGTAACAACGTCTCGCACGCCAACAACAAGACCCGTCGTCGTTTCCTGCCGAATCTGCACGAGCGCCGTTTCTGGGTGGCCAGCGAGAACCGCTGGGTCAAGCTTCGTGTTTCCGCGCATGCACTGCGCACCATCGACAAGAACGGCATCGATTCCGTTCTGGCTGAGCTGCGTGCGCGCGGCGAAAAGGTCTGAGGAGTAAAGCATCATGGCAGGCAAGCGCGATAAGGTCCGTATGATTTCCTCGGCCGGTACCGGCCACTTCTACACGACCGACAAGAACAAGAAGAACACCCCGGGGAAGATGGAATTCCTGAAGTACGATCCGGTCGTGCGCAAGCACGTCCTGTACAAGGAAGGCAAGATCAAGTAATCCGCACGGATTGCTGGTCCCCGCGAAAAACCCGCCCTTGTGGCGGGTTTTTTCATGCCCGGCATCCAGGTGGTGGGTGCCGACCGTTGGTCGGCACTGGGGCAGACCCTGCGCACGCTGTCGCCAATGGCGCCATGCCTGGAGCGAAGGGCTATATGCGATAAGTGATTGTTCCTACCGGTTCCGGCGCCTCGCACGGTTCAAATCGATTGGAACGACGGGCGTGGCCGTGCCCATGATGGCGAGCCGCTGCGGTTGCAGCGGTCGGGCTTGCAATCCCGTGAAGTCAATCAATCAGTAGACTCGCCCGCCGTCGCCGGAGATCCCTCCGGCGACGGTTGGTGACCTATCCGCCTCTATGGCGGACGGTGCGAGGGGGCCTTGCGCCCGCCGGTTCGTTTGCTGATTGATTGCTTCCCGGTATTGCAACCACGCATCGTCCGCCACCTTCACCGGTGGCCAGATCCGTTGAAGGAGGTTGCATGAACACCCCATCACACCGGCAGGACCTGGAACTGGGCTGGCTGCGCCTGCAGCGCATGCTGGAAGGCATCGAGGGCATGGCGCTGCTGCTGTGCGACCACCACCTGGCACTGGCCAACGGCGCGCCGTCGCCGCTGCCGGAGGCGCAGCTGGAGCGGGCCGCACAGGCCATTGCCTGCATGGCGCTCAACGGCCGCCGCCATGCCGACGCGGTGCGGCAGCTGTGCGAGGTGCCGGTGCGGCATTGAGCCGTCCTGTAGAGCCGAGCCCAGGCTCGGCTGCTCTGCCGTCGGACCGAAAGGCCGTCGAGCGCGGCTCGACTCGACAAGGGCCGGTGGGCAGAATGGCCCATCACCTCCCGACGGGCGACACGATGCTGTTCGAGTGGTTGCTGGGTTCCTACCTGCTGCTGATCGACTGGCTGATCCGGCTGGTCGCGCTGTGCTGGATTCCCACCCGCACCACGCCGGGGGCCGCGCGCAGCTGGCTGCTGCTGGTCGGCTTCGTGCCGCTGCTGGGCCTGCCGCTGTACCTGCTGTTCGGCCACCCGTGGCTGTCGCGCGAGCGCATCCGCCGCCAGGCCGAGGCCTCGCAAGTCATCCGCGAAGAACAGGCGCTGCAGCATCGCCTGCGCTGGACACCGCAGCCGGACACCGCCAGCGCCGAGATCGTGCCCCTGGTGCAGCGCCAGGGCGACTTCATGCCGGTGCACGGCAACGCGGTCGACCTGCTGACCGACTACGACGAATCGCTGCACACGCTGATCGCCGATATCGACCAGGCCGAAGACCGCGTGCACCTCCTGTACTACCTGATGTTCGACGACGCGGTGGGCGAGGCGATCGTCGAGGCCCTGCAGCGTGCGGCTGCACGTGGCGTGCAATGCCGTGTGCTGCTCGATGCGGTAGGCGCCAAGCGCGGACTGCGCGCCTATCGCAAGCGCCTGGAAGCGCGCGACATCGAGGTGCGCGCGATGCTGCCCGGTGGCCTGCGCTGGCGCCGCAGCGGGCGCATGGACCTGCGCAACCACCGCAAGATCGCGGTGATCGACAACGAAGTGGCCTATGTCGGTTCGCAGAACCTGGCCGGTCCGCAGTTCGTGCCCGGCCACCCGAACCGCGAGCTGGTGGCGCGCGTGCGCGGCCCGGCGGTGGCGCATCTGGAAGCGGTCTTCGCCAGCGACTGGTACATGGAAACCGGCCAGCGCCTGGACGTGATCGCCGATGTGCCCGAGTGCAGCGACGACATCGCTACCCAGCTGCTGCCCAGCGGCCCGGCTTATCCGTACAGCAACGCACGCGATGCGGTGGCGGCGCTGATCCACCTGGCGCGGCGCCGGCTGGTGATGGTCACCCCGTACTTCGTGCCCGACGAAGCCACGCTGAGCGCCTTGCGCATTGCGGCCTTGTCCGGTGTGCAGGTGCAGCTGATCCTCTCGGCCAGCAACAACCAGCGGCTGACGTCATGGGCGCAGGAGGCCTACTACGACGAACTGCTGCGCTGTGGCGTGCGCATCGCGCTGTACGAGCCGCAGTTCCTGCATGCCAAGCACATGAGCGTGGACGAGGACATCGCCGTGCTCGGCTCGATCAACATGGACATCCGCTCGTTCGCGCTGAATGCGGAAATCGGCCTGGTCTGCTACGACCGCGCGCTGGTGCAGCAGCTGTGCGCGATCGAGGATGGCTACCTGCGCGAGTCGCGGCAGCTGGACCTGCAGCAGTGGCGCAGCCGCCCCACGTGGCGGCGCAGCCGCGAAGGCATCGCACGACTGGCCGATGCGTTGATGTGAGCGGAGCGCGCAACCGGCGGGGTGGATGCGAGCGGCAGGGGGGATGCAACCGATGGGGTGGATGCAACCGGCGGGGTAGAGTCGACTGTTAGTCGACTATCGCGCGCAGCGCGGGATTTTTATCGCAAGAGCAGTCGACTAACAGTCGACTCTACCCTGTCGTTTCCGACGTTTCCGTCATTCCCGTCATTACAGCGGTCGTTCCCGCCCGCTTCGGCAACCCGGCCCGTCATCGCCGATGGCCTACAATCGGCGCATGACTGATTCACCGCGTAATGGCGAACTGGACCTGGCAATCATCGGTGGTGGTGCGGCCGGGGTGCTGGTGGCGATCCAGGTGTTGCGCCAGGCCCAGGCGCCGCTGGCGATTGCCATCTTCGAACCCGCCTCGCAGCTGGCGCAGGGCATCGCCTATGCCACGCCGTGGCCGGAGCACCTGCTGAACGTGCCGGCGGCGAAGATGAGTGCGTTTGCCGACCAGCCTGGCGATTTCCTCGACTACCTGATGGCCGCCAACGCCTACCCGGGCGAGGCGCGAGAGGTGCTGGGCGAGCGCTACGTGTGCCGCCACTACTTTGCGGCGTACCTGCAGCAGCGCCTGCAGGAGGCCGCCGCGGCCAGCCCGGCGCAGCTGCAGGTGATCGCGCAGCCGGTGCTGGACCTGCAGCCGGATGACCACGGCTACCAGCTGGCACTCGGCGATGGACAGACGCTGCATGCCGCGCAGGTGGCACTGGCCACCGGCAACAGCATGCGGCCGCTGCCGGTAGCCGGTGCCGAGGCACTGCCCGCCGACGATGTGATCGAGGCCTGGGACTACGACGGCGTGCGCACCCTGGCCGGTGAGCAGGCCGTGGCCATCGTCGGCTCCGGCCTGAGCATGGCCGACACCGTGCTGGCGCTGGTTGCAGCCGGCCACACCGGCCCGCTGCATGTGATCTCGCGCCATGGGCTGCTGCCGTTGCCGCATGCGCATGGCGGCCTGCCCACGTTCGATCCGGCGACGCTGCTGCCGATGAACCTGCGCCAGCGCCTGCACGCATTGCGCGGGTTCGCGCGGCAGGCGCAGGCCGACGGCCTGCCGTGGCAGGGCGTGATGGACCGCATCCGTCCACACGGGCAGGCGCTGTGGTGCAGCCTCGACGCGGCTGACCAGCGCCGTTTCCTGCGCCATGTGGTGCGCTACTGGGACGTGCATCGCCACCGCATCGCCGAAGAGGTCGACGCACAGCTGCAGGCGCTGATCGAAAGCGGCCAACTGCGTATTCACCGGTCCCGCCTGCAACGCGTCGGCCGCGAAGGCGATGCCCTGCGGCTGTCGGGTCGCGATGCCTCCGGCAAGGATCAGCAGTGGACGATCAGCGGGGTGATCAACGCCACCGGTGTGGAAACCCGCGCCAGCGCGCTGCGCAATCCGCTGCTGCAGCAGCTGCAGGCCGATGGCCTGGCCCGCCCCGGCCCGCATGGGCTGGGCCTGGACAGCACGGTGCCGGGCGACCGTCTGTGTGCCGCTGGGGGCCAGCCGCAGGCACGGCTGGGCGTGCTCGGCAGCCTGCGCATCGGCAGCCTGTGGGAAAGCCTGGCGGTGCCTGAACTGCGTCAGCAGGCGCAGGCACTGGCCACCCAGGTGGTCGCAGGAGCCGCGACGGCGATGCCGTAAAATGGGGGTATGGATGTCTCCCACCTGCTTGATGGCCTGAACCCGGCCCAGCGCGAAGCCGTCTCCGCTCCCCCCGGCCACCACCTGGTGCTGGCCGGTGCCGGTTCCGGCAAGACCCGCGTACTTACCCACCGCATCGCCTGGCTGCATGAAGTCGACGGCGTGCCGACCCACGGCATTTTCGCGGTGACTTTCACCAACAAGGCGGCCGGCGAAATGCGCCACCGCATCGACGCACAGCTGCCCAACGGCAGCCGTGGCATGTGGATCGGCACCTTCCACGGCCTGGCCAACCGCCTGCTGCGCCTGCACTGGCAGGACGCCAAGCTGCCCGAAGGCTTCCAGGTGATGGATTCGGACGACCAGCTGCGGCTGGTCAAGCGCGTGGTGCAGGCGCTGGAGCTGGACGACGGCAAGTACCCGCCCAAGCAGATCGCGTGGTGGATCAACGCGCAGAAGGATGAAGGCCGCCGCCCGCAGCACATCCAGCCCGAACCGCACGATGCGTGGCTGGAAACCATGCGCCAGGCCTACATCGAGTACCAGGCGCGCTGCGACCGCGCCGGGCTGGTCGACTTCGCCGAGCTGCTGCTGCGCGCGCACGAACTGCTGCGCGACAACCCGGCGCTGCTGGCGCACTACCGCGCCCGCTTCCGCGAGATCCTGGTGGACGAGTTCCAGGACACCAATGCCATCCAGTACGCCTTCGTGCGCGTGCTGGCCGGCGATTCCGGCCACGTGTTCGTGGTCGGCGACGATGACCAGGCCATCTACGGCTGGCGCGGCGCCAAGGTCGAGAACGTGCAGGGCTTCCTGCGCGATTTCCCGGGCGCGCAGACCATCCGCCTGGAGCAGAACTACCGCTCCACCGCCAACATCCTCGGCGCAGCCAATGCGGTGATCGCGCACAACCCGGATCGCATCGGCAAGCAGCTGTGGACCGACAGCGGTGACGGCGAGCCGATCGACCTGTACGCCGCGTACAACGAGATGGACGAGGCGCGCTACATCGTCGAGCGCGCCCGCCAGTGGGTGCGCGACGGTGGCAGTTACACCGAAGTGGCCGTGCTCTATCGGAGCAACGCGCAGTCGCGCGCGCTGGAAGAAGCGCTGCTGAGCGAGCAGGTGCCGTACCGCGTGTATGGCGGCATGCGCTTCTTCGAGCGTGCCGAAATCAAGGACGCGCTGGCCTACCTGCGCCTGCTGTCCAACCGCAACGATGACGCCGCCTTCGAGCGCGCGGTCAACACGCCCACCCGGGGCATCGGCGACCGTACGCTGGACGAAGTGCGCCGCGAGGCACGCGCGCAGGGCATCTCGCTATGGGAAGCGACCATGCTGGTCACCCAGGGCAACGCGCTGGCCGCACGCGCGCGCAATGCGCTGGCCGGCTTCCTGGGGCTGGTCAACGAGCTGCAGGCGCAGACCGTGCACATGACCCTGGCCGAGCGCGTGGACCACGTACTGGCCCGCTCGCAGCTGCGCGAGCACTGGAGCAAGGAAAGCCGCAATTCGCTGGATTCGGAATCGCGCACCGACAACCTCGACGAACTGGTCTCGGTCGCCTCGCGATTCGTGCGCCGCGCCGACGACATCGAGGAAGTGGGCGAGGACATGGACGAGCTGGTCGCGTTCCTGGCCTATGCCGCGCTGGAGGCCGGTGAAGGCCAGGCGCAGGCCGGCGAGGACGGTGTGCAGTTGATGACCCTGCATTCGGCCAAGGGCCTGGAATTCCCGCTGGTGTTCCTGGCGGGCATGGAAGACGGCCTGTTCCCCAGCGCACGTTCGCTGGAAGAAAGCGGGCGGCTGGAGGAAGAGCGCCGCCTGGCCTACGTCGGCATCACCCGCGCGCGCCAGAAGCTGGTGCTGAGCTACGCCGAGTCGCGCCGCATCCACGGCCAGGACAACTACAGCCTGCCGTCGCGCTTCCTGCGCGAGATTCCGCGCGAGCTGCTGCACGAAGTGCGCCCGAAGGTGCAGGTCTCGCGGCCGGCCTCGATGGGCGCCAGCCGGGTGATGGGCCATGCCTCGATCGAGGCGCCGCCAGTCAAGCTCGGCGCGCTGGTCACCCATCCCAAGTTCGGCGAAGGCATGGTGACCGACTACGAAGGCAGCGGCGCGCACGCCCGCGTGCAGGTCGAGTTTGCTGATGCCGGCAGCAAGTGGCTGGTGATGGCCTACGCCAACCTGACGGTGATCTGATCACCGTTCAGGGGTCAGATCCCTCCCGAAGGGAGGGCTCTGACCCCATCGCCGAATGCACGTGGTTGGGGCCGGAGCCTTTTCCGTTGGAAAAGGGATCCGGCCCCGATTAGGCTGCGCGCATGACCCGCAACGTGCTCTTCCTCTGCAGCCAGAACCGCCTGCGCAGCCCCACCGCCGAGCAGGTATTCGCCGATTGGCCGGGCATCGAGACTGCCTCGGCCGGGTTGCTGGCCGAGGCCGAGGAAGTGCTCAGCCCTGAGCTGCTGCAGTGGGCCGATATCGTGTTCGTGATGGAGCGCGCCCACCGCAACCGGCTGTCCAGCCGCTACAAGGCATGGCTGAACGGCAAGCGGGTGATCTGCCTGGATATCCCGGACGACTACGATTACATGGACCCGGTGCTGGTGGAGCTGCTGAAGCGCAAGGTCACGCCATTCCTGCGTTGACGGGCTGTTATAGAGCCGAGCCGATGCTCGGCGGCGTCTGGCGCGAAAAGCAGCCGAGCATCGGCCCGGCTCTACAATAGGCGGCACTTCTTCCAGGAACGCCCCCATGACCGAACCCACGCTGCACGTCACCGTGACGTTGAATGCCAAGCTGCAACCCGAACATCGCCATGAACTGTTCGAGGATCCGCTTGACGCGTTGTTGCAGGCGGCCCAGGTGGGCGAGCTGACGGGCGGCGGCACTGCGATGTCCGATCTGGGTGAGGTCGAATACGGCGACATCGAAGTGGCGCTGGTCGATGCCGATGGCGTGCCGAAGCTGATCGACCTGCTGGAGCAGTTGGGTGCACCGAAGGGCTCGAAGATCCACGGCGCCGGCGAGGCCGACCGCAGCTTCGGCGTGACCGAGGGCCTGGGCATCTACCTGGACGGCCTGAACCTGCCGGACGACGTCTACGAGCAGTGCGATTCCAACCACGTGTTCGAGCAGCTGTCGGAGAGCATCGACGGCCTGGGCGAGATCTGCAGCTGGTGGCAGGGCCCGACCGAGACCGCGCTGTACATGTACGGCCAATCGTTCGAGGCGATGCGCGATGCGATCGCCGAATTCGTGGCCAGCTACCCGCTGTGTCAGAACGCGCGCATCGTGCAGATCGCCTGAGCGACGTTGTCGTAGAGCCGAGCCCATGCTCGGCTGCCTTTCCCGCCAGAAGCAGCCGAGCACGGGCTCGGCTCTACAGAGAAGGGCGGGCCGGGCCTGTCCCCCGGACCACGTGACGATGCGCACAGGCCGCTGCGCGACGCCGGATTGATCCTGCTCAAGGCGCCGCCTCCACATCCGGTGTGCAATGGTGTCGTTCCCATCTGGCAGACCGCCACGGAGCCCCACCATGTACAAGCGCATCCTGATTGCCACCGACGGGTCCGAGCTGGCCGACAAGGGCCTGGCGAAGGGCCTGGAGCTGGCCAAGGACCTCAACGCCGAGGTCGATATCGTCACTGTTTCCGAGCCGTGGGCGGTCGGCATGTACGACGCCATGGGCTGGAGCGTGGGTTACATGAACAGCCCCGAGTACAAGGCCGACCGCGAGGAAGGGGCGCAGAAGGTGCTGCAGCCGGCGCTGGCCAAGGCCGCCGAGCAGGGCATCACCGCCAACCCGGTACACGTGCTGGACCGCTACGCGGCCGACGGCATCATCGAGACCGCCGGCGAGCGCAACAGCGACCTGATCGTGATGACCTCGCACGGCCGCCGTGGCGTGACCCGTGTACTGCTGGGCAGCCAGACCGCAGAAGTGCTGGCGCGCAGCACGCTGCCGGTGCTGGTCATCCGCTGATCCATACCCGCTGATTCAAGCGTTCCCGGGGAGGGGACCCGACGCCGGCCGCAGGATGCGCGCCGGCGTTGTTTTTTGTGGGGGATCGGGGGCCGTGCCGACGGCCCCGAGGGGGTCAGAGCCCTTTCCTGTGGAAAGGGATCCGACCCCGGTCACAACCTCGGTCACCTCACCAGCTGTACAGCTTCCAGTAGACCGGCGACACGCCGTCCTTGTCGTTGTCCATGCGGCCGTCGCCGTTCTTGTCGTACATGTAGAACGGGGCACCGCGCGACGGGGTCACCTTGACCATGCGCAGCTGGCCGGACACACGGTATTCCTCGATGGTGTCACCGTTGTCCATGGTGCGCTTGGATACATCCGCGCCCTTGACGTCCACCGGGGGAGCACCCGCGCCACCCATGCTGGCGCAGCCAGCGAGCAGGAGCAGGGAAGCCAGCATCAGGGTCTTCATCGGCGGGGGCCTTTGCCTGGAAAGAGCCCTGATTATGCCCCATCGCGGTGTGCGCGCCGTGTCGCCGCGGTGCAGGCACGGGCGCGTAGAATCGGCCCATGAGCAGATTAGTCCTGATCGACGGGTCCAGTTACCTGTACCGCGCGTTCCACGCGCTGCCGCCCCTGTCCAATGCACAGGGTGAACCCACCGGCGCGCTGTTCGGCGTGGTCAACATGCTGCGTTCGACGCTGAAGGAGCGCCCGGCCTACGTCGCGTTCGTGGTCGACGCGCCGGGCAAGACCTTCCGTGACGACCTGTATGACCAGTACAAGGCCAACCGCCCGCCGATGCCCGATGAGCTGCGCAGCCAGGTCGAGCCGATGTGCCGCATCGTCGAAGCGCTGGGCATCAGCATCCTGCGCGTCCCCGGCGTGGAAGCCGATGATGTGATCGGCACGCTGGCCCTTCAGGGCCTGGCGCAGGACCTGAAGGTGACCATTTCCACCGGCGACAAGGACTTCGCCCAGCTGGTGCGCCCGGGCATCGAGCTGGTCAACACCATGACCGGCAGCCGCATGGATTCGGACGCGGCGGTGATGGAGAAGTTCGGCGTGCGCGCCGACCAGATCATCGACCTGCTGGCGCTGATGGGCGACGCGGTCGACAACGTGCCGGGCGTGGAGAAGTGCGGGCCGAAGACCGCCGCCAAGTGGCTGGCCGAGTACCAGCACCTGGACGGCGTGATGGCAGCCGCGCCGGCCATGAAGGGCAAGATCGGCGAGAACCTGCGCGCCGCGCTGGAGCGGCTGCCGCTGAACCGCGAGCTGGTGACCATCCGTACCGACGTGCAGCTGGACGCCAGCCCGACCACGCTGGCCCTGCGCGAGCAGGATGTGCCGGAGCTGACCGAGCTGTATACGCGCTATGGCTTCACCCAGGCGCTGAAGGAGCTGGGAGCGCCGGTGCCGGCACCGGTGGCCGCCAGCGAGGCGACCCCGAGCCTACGCGGCACTGCGGCCGGCTTCGCGCGTGGCAGCGTCGAGGCGCCCGCCGCCGGCACGCTGGATCCGGCACTGTCCGCACCGGGTGAATACGAGACCGTGCTGACCGCCGAGCAGCTGCAGGCCTGGGTCGAACGCCTGCAGCAGGCCGACCTGATCAGCTTCGATACCGAGACCGACGCGCTGGACGCGATGCGCGCCCGGCTGGTGGGCATCAGCCTGGCCGTCGAGCCGGGCAGGGCGGCGTACATTCCGGTCGGCCACGATTACCCGGGTGCGCCGGCCCAGCTGCCGATGCAGCAGGTGCTGGACGCACTGCGCCCGGCGCTGCAGGACCCGGCGAAAAAGAAGCTGGGCCAGCATGGCAAGTACGACCTGCATGTGCTGCGCCGCCACGGCGTGGCGGTGCAGGGCTACCACGATGACACCATGCTCGAGAGCTTCGTGCTCAATTCCACCGCCACCCGCCACGACATGGATTCGCTGGCCCTGCGTTACCTGGGCTACAGCACCATCAAGTTCGAGGACGTGGCCGGCAAGGGCGCCAAGCAGATCCCGTTCTCGCAGGTGGGCATCGACGAAGCCAGCCGCTACGCGGCCGAAGACGCCGACATCACCCTGCGTCTGCACCACGCATTGCAGCCGCAGCTGCTGGCCGAGCCGGCGCTGGACAGCGTGTACCGCAACATCGAGATGCCGCTGGTGCCGGTGCTGGCCAGCATTGAAGCCAATGGCGTGCGGATCGACACCGACGAACTTCGCCGGCAGAGCCAGGACCTGTCCTCGCGCATGCTGGCCGCGCAGCAGAAGGCCACCGAGCTGGCCGGGCGCAGCTTCAACCTGGATTCGCCCAAGCAGCTGCAGGCGGTGCTGTTCGACGAGCTGAAGCTGCCGGCGGTGGTGAAGACCCCGAAGGGCCAGCCCAGCACCAATGAAGAGGCGTTGGAGGCGATTGCCGACCAGCATGAGCTGCCGCGGGTGATCCTCGACTACCGCGGGCTGGCCAAGCTGCGCAGCACCTACACCGACAAGCTGCCGGAGATGGTCAACCCGGACACCGGCCGGGTGCATACCAGCTACCACCAGTCCGGTGCCGCCACCGGCCGCCTGTCCTCCTCGGACCCGAACCTGCAGAACATCCCGATCCGCACCGAGGACGGCCGCCGCATCCGCCGCGCGTTCGTGGCGCCGGAAGGCTTCCAGCTGCTGGCGGCCGACTATTCGCAGATCGAGCTGCGGATCATGGCCCACCTGTCCGAGGATCCGGGCCTGGTGCGCGCCTTCGAGCAGGGCGCCGACGTGCATCGTGCCACCGCCGCCGAGGTGTTCGGGCGCACGCTGGAGGAGGTGACCCCGAACGAGCGCCGCGCCGCCAAGGCGATCAACTTCGGCCTGATGTATGGCATGAGCGCGTTCGGCCTGGCCCGCAACCTGGGCATCGACCGTGGCCAGGCGCAGGACTACGTGGCCCTGTACTTCAGCCGCTACCCGGGCGTGCGCGACTTCATGGAGCGGATGCGCCAGCAGGCCCGTGACCAGGGCTACGTGGAAACCCTGTTCGGCCGCCGCCTGTACCTGAACGACATTCATGCCCGCAACCAGGGCCTGCGCGCCGGTGCCGAGCGCGCGGCGATCAACGCGCCGATGCAGGGCACCGCCGCCGACATCATCAAGCGCGCGATGGTGGATGTGGACCAGTGGCTGCGCGACAGCGGGGCACCGGCACGGATGATCCTGCAGGTGCACGATGAACTGGTGTTCGAAACCGAAAGCAGTTTCGTTGAAGACTTGCGTTTGCAGGTGGTGGAGCGCATGTCGCAAGCGGCCAAACTGCGAGTGCCGCTGGTGGTCGACACGGGCGTCGGCAACAACTGGGACGAAGCACACTGACGGTGTTTCAGGCCGAAAACGACGTGAATTTGTTCATGAGTCGGGTGTTTCTGACTCGACCATGAATGTTGCCCCGATTGAAATTCATTAAATGGGGCCCCTTCACGAACCGTTAGTGTTCGGAGTGCTTCTATAACTCCCGACAGGCGCAATGCCTGTTGTGGATCTCTCCCATCCCCTGGAGCAGATCTCGGAACGGGGACTCCTCCCCAAGTGCCCGTTCCCCGGCCCCGTTGACCTCCCCCTGGTCAGCGGGGCTTTTTATTTGTGCCGCCGGAACATCTCGACCCCGGGTGCTAGGCTGGGCCACCGTTCCGCAGGGGAAGACCATGCCCGACCTGTTCGCCCTGGCCATGCCGTGGTGGGAATTCATCCTGCGCGCGGTGGTGGTCTATGTCGTGGTGCTGGGCATGGTCCGGCTGGGCGGCAAGCGGGCTCTGGGGCAGATCACGCCCTTCGACGTGCTGCTGATCGTGCTGCTGGGCAACGCGGTGCAGAACGCGCTGCTGGGCACCGACACCTCGCTGGGCGGTGGCCTGCTGCTGGCGGCCACCCTGATCGTGCTGAACTATGGGGTGGGCTGGCTGACCACCCGCAATCGGCGCATGGAGCGGATGATCGAAGGAGAGCCCACCGTGATCGCGCGTGATGGCCGGCTGTTGGAGGGCGTTCTCCGCCGCGAACTGATCAGCCGTGCAGATTTCGACGCCGCGCTGCGCCAGCAGGGCGGGCTGCAGATCGAAGACGTACAGATCGCCCTGCTGGAGACGACCGGGCACATCACCATCATTGCCAGGAAGAGCGCCTGACCTTGTAGAGCCCTTGCTCGGCTGCCTTGCGCCCGGAGCCAGGCATGCGCCCGGCTCAACAGGTGCCTGGCCTCAGGGAGCGGCTTCGGCCTTCAGCGCCGGCCAGTTGCGCGTCGCGTCCACATCGCAGGCGACGTGGGTGCCCTTGCCCTCCTTCGCACAGGTCGCAGCCATGGCCTGCGGAATCTTCGGGTCCGCGGTATGCGCATACACCGCGGCCATTGCCAGGCAACCTTCGCGCACACCCGCGCTGCACAGCGTCTGGAAGTAGGGCAGCGATGCGGCCCATTGTTCGTTGTTGAACAGTGCCTCGCCGGCAACCTTGCAGCCCAGCAGCTTGCCATCGGTGCAGCAGGCCTTGGCGCCGTCCTTGCGGTCCAGGGTCGGGCAGTCCAGCGGCAGGGGGATCTCCACGAAGGCCACCGGCGGTGCGCAGCTGGCATTGCCTGAGCCCGGCTTGCGCTCGTAGTAGGCGAAGCGGTTGCCGCCGTCGACGCTGGCCAGGTTTCCGTTCTTCAGCGGCTGCAGTACGAAGTCGCTGCCGACGTCGCGATGGATGAGGATGCGACCGTCCTGCAGGCTCGCGCGCAGGCGCTGGTCGCGGCCCCCGGCTTCCACCAGGCCACCCTCGAGGAAGCGCAGCTGCGAGAGCACGCCGTACTCCGCTTCATAGCTCCCACAGGGCAGCGCGGAAGCCGGCACCGGGGCCAGTGCAGCGGCCGGTACCGAGGCCAGGCGGGCAAGCGCCTCGGCGCGGCCGCAGGCCACGCCCTCCGCGCGCTGGGCGCACGACAGCTGCAGCGCCTCGTGGGCCTGCGGCAGGCGCCCACCACTCCACAGCGCCTCGGCAACGTCGGCGCAGAACGTCTCGCCGTGCTGCTGCCGGCACAGTACGGCCAGCTCATCGAGCTGCGCGGATGGCAACGCAGGGTCGACCGAATGCTGCAGGCCGAGCACGGCCTTGCCCATCATCTCCGCGCCGATCACCTCGGCGATCGCCCTGCAGCCCTCGGCATTGAAGGAGGCGGAATCCTCCTTGCAGATCTCAGGCATCGGCGGCTCGGTACGTGCAGGCGCCGGGGCGGCCTCCTTGGCCTGCCGCTGGTAAGTCTCCAGCAGCCGCATGCAGGCCGCGCCCACGCCTTCGGCGCACCAGGCATGCAGCTTCAGCGGTTCGGCCTCCGGCAACGCCTCCAGGCACTCGGAGGTGTTCATCACGCAGCCGCCCTCGATGGGTTCCGGCATCGTCGTGCACGCGGCGGAACGCTCACGGGTGAACTCGCGATAGGGCGTGCTGATCGTGCGGTCGTTGTCCGAGAAGTACCAGTTTTCCAGTTGGCCCGTGGACAGGTTGCCGGTGCCGAGCACGTCCTCCTGGCGGGCGATGCGCAGTTGCTCGGTGGCCTGGTAGGGACCGGACAGGAAACCGTGGCCTTCGCTCTCGATGGTCAGCGTGGTGTTGCCGCTGCTGTCCTTGTAGGTGCCGCAGGCCATCGATTGCGCCGCGGCCGGCAGGCTGGCCGAGGCCAGCGCGAGCACCAGCAGGGCACGCCAGCCCGCGGCGCGGGGGCGGAAGGGAACAGCAACAGGCATGGGGTCATCCTTGAAGGAGGCAGAGCAGGGCCTGTCCGGTGCAGGGCGCACCACAGGCGCGAGAAGGCGCCACGCGTCAGGCGCGGCGCCGGAAGATCAGAGCCAGTCGCGTGGCACCAGGTAGTCGGCCAGGCGCGATTCGGCACTGCCGGGTTCAGGCGAGAAGCCGTACTCCCAGCGCACCCGCGGCGGCAGGCTCATCAGGATGCTTTCGCTGCGGCCGCCGCTCTGCAGCCCGAACAGGGTACCGCGGTCATAGACCAGGTTGAATTCCACGTAGCGGCCGCGGCGGTACAGCTGGAACTCGCGTTCGCGCTCGCCATAGAGGGTGTCCTTGCGCTGCTGCACGATCGGCAGGTACGCATCAAGGAAGCCATCGCCGACCGCACGCAGATAAGCGAAATCGCGCTCGAAGTCGCCGTGCAGGTCATCGAAGAACAGGCCGCCGACGCCGCGCGTTTCATTGCGGTGGCGCAGGAAGAAGTATTCGTCGCACCAGCGCTTGTGCGCGGCATAGCGTTCTTCGCCGAACGGCGTGCACAGGTCGCGTGCGACCCGGTGCCAATGCTGCACGTCCTCGTCGAACGGGTAGAACGGGGTCAGGTCGAAGCCGCCGCCGAACCAGCTGGCCACGACTTCGCCGTCGCGCTGCGCCTGGAAGAAGCGCACGTTGGCATGGGTGGTCGGCACGTAGGGATTGAGTGGGTGGAACACCAGCGACACGCCGGTGGCGCGCCAGGAGGCGCCGGCCAGTTCCGGGCGGTTGGCCGAGGCCGACGGCGGCAGGCGGCTGCCGGCCACGTCGGAGAAGCCGATGCCGGCCTGTTCGAACACCGCGCCGTCGCGCAGCACGCGGGTACGCCCGCCACCGCCCTCGGCACGCTGCCACAGGTCTTCCTGGAAGCGGGCCCGGCCATCGACGGCCTCGATCGCCGCACAGATGCGGTCCTGCAGCTCGGTGAGGTAGGCGCGCACGCGCTCGAATTCGTTCATGGCGCTACTTTACCGCAGGGCCCGGGCAACGCTGCGGACAGGCGCTGGCAGGCTCAGCGCTTGCGGTTGGAAGCACGCGGCGCCGGAGTGTCGCCCGCGGCGGCACCGTCCACCGCCTCCTGCAGGACGCGACCCAGCTCCAGGGCGCTCCAGTTTCCGGTGTCCAGCACGTCGCAGGCGACGTGGCGCCCGCTGCGGTCGGCAGTGCACAGCCGCTCCAGCGTCGCGTGGGCATCCACGTCGCCGCTGTGACCCTGCGCCGCGACCAGGTTCTCGCAGCCCTCGCGGACACCGGCACGGCACACGGTGGCGTAGTGCTCTGCGGCCTGTCGCCACTGGCCGGACAGGGCAAGGCGGTTACCGAGGATGTTGCAGCCCTGCAGCTTGCCCTCCGCGCAGCACGCTTCGGCACCGCCGCTGGCCAGTGCCTGCGGGCAGTCCCGTGGCAGCGGCAGCACCGTGTAGTGTTTCGGCGGGCTGCAGGTGCTCGCGCCCTCGCCGGTCGGCACGAATACCTGGAAGCGGGTCCACGTGTCCAGGCCCAGCAGCTGCCCCCCGGGCAACGGGCGCAGCACGAAGTCACCGCCCTTGTCGTGGCGGATGCGGATGTCGCCGTCTTCGACACGGGCACGCAGCTGGCTGTCCCAGCCGATGCCGACCCGTCCCGCATCGCCGAAGTCCAGCGTGTCCATCAGGCCACCCTCGGCGTGGAAGTTGCCACAGGGCAGTGCCGTTGCCGGCTGCGGCCGCAACGAGGTGCCCAGCGCCTGCAACGCAGGCAGGCGCTCACAGGCGGCGCTGTCATTGCCGGGCGCGCACGCTACGGCCAGTGCCTGCACCGCCTGCAAGTGATCTCCGGACTCCCACGAGAGCTCGGCCACGCGGCTGCAGAAGCCGCCATGGCTGACCTGCTGGCACAACTGCAACAGCTGCTGGCGCTGCACGGCTGGCATCACCACCGGCGTGGATGGTGACAGCACGGAGCTCACGGCTTCGACCATCGCCGCGCCCATCGCGGCCTTGACGATCTGCTCCTGCAGCGCCGGATCCGCTTCCAGCGCCGCTGCACAGGCCGGTGTTTCGTTGCTGAAGCCGCCATCCCGGCACGGCGCAGGCAGTGCGATGCCGGCCAGTGCGGTATCGAGGATGGCCTGTTGTTGCGCCTCATCCGGCGTGGCCGGCGCCCTGGCCTCGTCATGCCAGCGATCGGCCAGCTGCAGGCACATGCCCGGCACGCCTTCCCGGCACGCCGCTTCCAGCGCGGTCGGAGTCGCCTCGTGGCGGTTGTCCAGGCAGGTCGCTGCATCGGCCAGGCAGCTGCCCGCAGCCGGCGTGGCGGCTGCGGCGCACTGTGCAGGCGCCTGCAGGTTGTAGATCGTGCCGTCCACCTCGAGCGTGCGGCCACGGTCGCGCACCTGCAGCGCGCTGGGCAGGCCGTATTCCAGATTGACCAGTTGCAGCTTCCCTTCGATCTGCTGGAACGCGACCGGCGTGGGTGCGCTGCCGAAGTGCTTCTGCTCGCCACGGTTGGATGAGCTGACGCGCAGCGTGCTGCTGCCTTCGTCGGCCTTGAACAGGCCACATTGCGGCGACTGTGCGGCGGCGGCTACCGGCGCGGCGAGCAGCAACGCCCAGGCCATCCAGTGGCGGTACGGCGTGAGTGAGCGCATTGTGCGCATGTCGTCTCCTTGACGATCAAAGGAAGAACGCCGGGCGGTGCCGGGGACCCGCGCACGCCGGGTGGGAGTCAGCGGAAGCGCGAGCGCACATCCGGTCGCAGCAGGCGCCAGGCCAGCCAGCCCTGCAGGCCGAGAAGCACGAACGACATGCCGACCACGGTCAGCGTGATCAGCCAGCGTTTCAGCTGCAGCTCCTGCAGCAGGGCCGGGTCATCGGCCAGCAGCGGAATGAAGTCGCCCATGAACAGGTCCAGCCACCAGGCGGCCGCGAAGTTGGTCAAGCCACTCAGCAGCAGCAGTACCACGAAGCTCCACAGGCCCCAGCGACGTTCACGCAGCAGGCCCCAACTGGACACGGTCGAGGCCAGGCACAACAGCGCGACGACCATCGATGCGGCGACCGGGTGCGCCAGCAGCCAGATCAGGCTGTGCAGCTGCTGGTGCTGCACTTCGCTTTCCACCAGGCGCCACAGCGCGAGGTTGTGCAGCGGCCACAGCACCAGTCCCTGCAGCACGAAGTAGACCGTCAGCAGCAGTGACAGCCAGAACGAGGCCTGTGCCACCGGGCGCACCCAGGCGTGATAGGCCGGGGACGGCGGCGAGGGGATCGACGGGATCGACATTGACATCCGATGTCCTTGCAGTCGGCGCCCGCCTGCTCAGCGGGCCGTCACCCGGGTGGCGACCGCCGGCAGGATATGGTGTTCGCTCAAGGGTGCCAAGGGCAGGCCATGCGGCGGCTGCAGCGGCACCCAGGCCAGTTCGGCGATCTCGGCGCGTGCCTGCGGCGTGCCGTGCACCTGCACCCACCACGCCTGGGCCTGCACGCGATGGCCGGGCTCGTTCACCGCCCAGTCCTCGAACGTGCCCAGCGCGATGGCGGCATCGGCGCACAGTTGTACGCCCAGCTCTTCGTCCAGCTCGCGGGCCAGCGCCTGCAGCGGTGCTTCGCCGGGTTCGGGCTTGCCACCGGGCTGGATGAAGCGGCGGGCACCGTGCTTGCGCACCAGCAGCGCCCGGCCGCGGTCATCCAGGATGACCGCGGCCACGATCCGGATCGTGGCCGCGGTGTTGCTCACTTCAGGTTCTGCTCGAACAGCTTGAGGATGCGCTTGTACTGGTCCAGCCAGGAATCGGCGCGCACGTAGCCGTGGCGTTCCAGCGGGTACGGTGCGATCGACCAGTTGTCCTTGTGCAGCTCGATCAGGCGCTGGGTCAGGTTCACCGAATCCTGGAAGAACACGTTGTCATCCATCATGCCGTGGGCGATCAGCAGGTTGTCCTGCAGGTTCTGCGCGTACTCGATCGGCGAGGACACACGGTACGCCTCCGGGTCGATGTCCGGCGTGTTGAGGATGTTGCTGGTGTAGCCGTGGTTGTAGTTGTGCCAGTCGACCACCGGGCGCAGCGCGGCGCCGGCCTTGAAGGTGCCCGGCGCACGGAACAGCGCCATGAAGGTCATGAAACCGCCGTAGGAGCCACCGTAGATACCGGCGTGGTCACGGTCACCCTGCTGGGTGTCGACCAGCCAGTCCAGGCCGTCCTTGTAGTCCTCCAGTTCCGGGTGGCCCATGTTGCGGTAGATGGCCGTGCGCCAGTCGCGGCCGTAGCCCTCGCTGCCGCGGTAGTCCATGTCCAGCACGATGTAGCCCTTCTGCACCAGCAGGTTGTGGAACATCTGCTCGCGGAAGTAGGCCGGGTAGCGCTGGTGCACGTTCTGCAGGTAGCCGGCGCCGTGCACGAACATCACGATCGGGTACTTCTTCCCCGGTTCCTTGTTTTCCGGCTCGTAGTACTTGGCCCAGACCACGCCGGCACCGTGCTTGGACGGTACCGCGACCAGCTTCGGCTGGATCCACTGGCGTGCCTTGTAGTCGGCGGTGCGGGTGTCGGTCAGCACGCGTGCCTGGCCACCGGCACTGGGCAACACCGCCAGCTGCGGCGGCAGGTAGGCACCGGAGTAACGCACCAGCAGCTGCTGGCCGTCCGGCGACAGCGAGAAATCCTCCACGCCGTTGAGGCTGGTCAGCTCGCGCACCTGGCGGCTGCCGGTGTCGACCGCGCAGACTTCGTAGTCATGCGGCGCCTGCTGGTTGCACAGGAAGTAGAAGCCCTTGCCATCGGCCGACGGCACCGGCGCCGAGGTTTCCCACTTGCCGCTGGTCAGCGCCTGCGGCTTGGCGGTGCCGGCCTGGGTGTACAGGTGCGAGAAGCCCGATTCCTCGGACAGCAGCCACAGCGTGCGGCCATCGGCCATCCAGCCGAAATCGTTGAAGCCCCAGTTGATCCAGGCGTTGTCGGTCAGGCGGTGGCGGTTCTGCACGCGGCCGTCGGCGGCATTGACGCTGATGATCCAGCGGTCCTTGTTGTCGTTGGCACGCAGCATCACGGCGGCCTGCTGGCCATCGGCGCTCCAGCGGATGCCACCGCCCATGAAGTCGCTCATCACCTGCACGCTGCGCTCGCCCTTCAGCGCGTCCTTGCCGGCCTTGCGGCGCAGTTCGGCCAGCGGGTCGGTGCTGATGCCCGGCAGGCTGGCCAGCGAGAGCTTTTCGGCCTTGCCGGTGCGCACGTCCACGTACCACAGGGTGTGCGGTTCGAAGCCGTTGCGGCCGACGCGGGTGCGGGTGTCCTCGGTTTCCTCGTAGCCCGATTCGGTCACGTACAGCGGCATCTTGCTGGTGCGGCCGTCGTCGAAGTCCTTCGGCTTGGTCACCACGATCAGGTGGGTCAGGTCCGGCGACAGCACGCTGTCACCGATCTCGACGTCGGCACCCAGGTAGACCGGGCCCGGTGCGCGGGTCGGGTCGGCCTGGCGCCAGCGCTGGTCCTGGTCCTTCAATGCCTCGCGCTGCTCGCGGTCGCGGCGCAGGGTTTCCAGCGTGCGCAGCTGCTGGTCGCGCAGCACGTCGGCCTTCGGCGGCGTGCGCGGGTCCTTCTCGGCCTTCAGGCTGGCCACCTGCTGCACGCCGCTGGCGGCGGTCCAGTGGAACCAGTTCTGGCCGACGCGCCAGATCACGCCGTTGTCGGCGGCAAAGTTGACGTTGCCCGCGCGCTCGTTGCTGCGGGTGAGCTGGGTCAGCGCGCCGCTGCGCAGGTCGCGCACGAACACATCGCCATTGCGCACGAAGGCGCTGCGGCTGCGGCTGCGGTCGTAGACCGGCTCGGCCACGTCCAGGGTGCCGCGCTGGTCATCAGCCACCTGCGCGGCCACGCCGCCGGCCACCGGCTGGCGGAAGGTATCGCGTACCGGGCTGCCGTTGCGCTTGAGCTGATACTCCACCTGCTGGCTGTTCCACGACCACCAGGCCTTCTCGACCGGCGGACCGATCCAGTCCGGGTCGGCCATCGCCTGTTCAATGGTGATCGGCGTCGGCGCGGCATGCGCGGCCGGTGCGGCCAGCACGGCCGACAGCAGGAGGGACAGGGGCAGCACTCGGGACATGGGCGGACGGCACCAGAAGAGGAAACCGGGCAAGCGTAGCAGCCGCAAGGGCCGGGGGCAGGGGCCACAGGTCATGGCAGCGGGATTGGCAAAGTAGTGCAACCGCTGGCCGGCCTCGCGCATCCATTCTCCTGAACCCGCATCATCCACCGAACAGGAGCCCGACCATGCAGGAACTGATCCCGATCACCCTCTTCATCTGCATCGCCTACGCGATCCACGCCGTTGCCGATGCGCGCGCGCGCAGCAAGCTGGTGGCCCCGCACGTGCCGGAGGAAGTGATCCGCTCGCTGGCCGTGCTGGAAGAAGAGCGCCGCCGCCAGGGCGCGCTTCGCTGGGGCATCAGCCTGGTCTGCCTGGCCATGGCCATGGCCCTGCTGGAAGCCATCGGTGCCCGTGACCTGACCTTTGGCGCCGCCGCCGCGCTGGTCGGCAGTGCCGGCCTGGGCCAGCTGCTGGCCTGGCACTTCACCCGTCCCGCCGCACGCAAGGGCTGAGCCAGGACATGCCACGGGCACAGGGGGCGCCCCGCGCATGAGCCTGCTCGGCGAAGCGCTGTCGGCACTGCGGGGCCGTCGCCGCGAGGATACGGCGGCGACGGCGGCACCCGCCGAACCGCTGGATGGGGACCATGCCCTGGTGCGGGCCATCATCGATGGCTCGCAGGCGGCCTTCGCGCAGCTGGTGGAGACCCACCAGCGCACCTGCGCGCATGTGATCGGACGCATGGTGGGCGACCGCGACCAGGTCGCCGACCTGCTGCAGGAAACCTTCCTTGCGGTGTTCCGCCAGCTGCACCGGTTTCGTTTTGAATCCTCGCTGCGCACCTGGGTTTCCCGGGTCGCCTACACCACTGCATTGCAGCATCTGCGCCGGCGGCGGCTGGAGGCGCAATGGATGGTGGCGGTGGAGGTGCCGGAGGAACTGGGGATCGGCGATGAAGGCCCCGGGCCCGCCGAGTTGAGCGAGGCCCTGCAGGCCGGGCGCCAGCTTGGCGCGGCACTGGAACGGCTGAGCGCGCCGCAGCGCCTGATCGTCGGCCTGCATTACCTGGAGGATTTCGATCTGGCCGAGATCGAACAGGTGACCGGGCTGGCACGCGGTACCATCAAGAGCCACCTGCACCGCGCGCGACAGGTCCTGAAGCAGGAACTGACGCGGCATGCCACCGCCGGAGAGCTGCTGTGAACCCACCGACCGACCCTCGCGATGCGGAAGCGCGCGCGCTGGCACAGGCGTTGCGTGAGCAGGCGCAGCAGGAAGCAACGCCGGATGTGAGCGAGGCGCTGCAGAAGCGCATTGCCGCTGAGTCACGCGACAGTGGTGTGGTCTATGTGGTGGTGCAGGTGCTGTTGTTTGGCGCGCTGTTGGCTGCAGCGGCCTGGTATTTCTGGCACTGAGGCACCCGCCGGGTGATGGGCCGCTCCAATCGCTGCTGGTAGATGCCGATCTTGGTCGGCGTTTGGGTGTGTGTGCCAACCAAGGTTGGCAGCTACCAAAGCGCTTAATCCGTAGTGCCGGGCCATGCCCGGCGGCCTTCACGCAGCCCTGCGACAAAGTGAAGCAGCGCGTCACCCGGTCGCATCCCACCTTAACGAAATCCTCCTAAAGTGGTCCGGTATCCCACCGGTCGCAGGCAGGAGGCGTCCCTTGGACGCGTTGTTGTTGTCCCGGATCCAGTTCGGATTCGTCATCAGTTTCCACGTGCTGTTCCCCGCCTTCACCATCGGTACGGCCAGCTGGCTGGCCTTCATCGAATGGCGCTGGCTGCGCACGAAGTTGCCCGTGTGGCGCGAGCTGTATTTCTTCTGGCAGAAGATCTTCGCGGTGTCGTTCGGCATGGGCGTGGTCAGCGGCATCGTCATGGCGTTCCAGTTCGGCACCAACTGGCCGCGGCTGAGCGAGGTGGCCGGTACGGTCATCGGCCCGCTGCTGACCTACGAGGTGCTGACCGCGTTCTTCCTGGAAGCCAGCTTCCTCGGCGTGATGATGTTCGGCTGGGGCCGGGTTTCGCCGCGCCTGCATTTCCTGTCCACCTGCATGGTGGCGCTGGGCACGCTGTTCTCCACGTTCTGGATCCTGTCGTCCAACAGCTGGCTGCATACGCCGGCCGGCTACGAGATGGTCAACGGCATCGTGCATCCGGTGGACTGGTGGCAGGTGGTGTTCAACCCCTCGTTCCCCTACCGCCTGGCGCACATGGCGCTGGGTTCGTTCATCACCACCTGTTTCGTGATCGGTGGCGTGGGTGCGTGGTACCTGCGCAGGGGCACGCACGTGGAAGCGGGCCGGCGCATGCTGATCGCCGCCGTGGCATTCGCCGCGCTGACCGTGCCGGTGCAGATCTTCGTCGGCGACATGCATGGCCTGAACACGCTCAAGCACCAGCCGATGAAGATCGCGGCGGTGGAAGCGCACTGGCATGAAACCCGGGAAGGCGAGGGCGTACCGCTGGTGGTGTTCGCGCTGCCCAACGAGAAGGAAGAGCGCAACGATTTCGAGGTGGCCATCCCGAAGCTGGGCAGCGTGATCCTCACCCATTCGCTGGACGGCACCTTCGATCCGCTGACCTCGGTACCGGCCAGCGAGCGGCCGCCGGTGACGCCGGTGTTCTTCGCCTTCCGCATCATGGTCGGGCTGGGCACGCTGATGCTGCTGCTGGCCTGGGTATCGGCGTTCCAGCTGTGGCGGAACAGGCTGCTCGATTCACCGTGGCTGCTGCGCGGCTGGAACTGGATGCTGCCCAGCGGCTTCATCGCGCTGCTGTCCGGCTGGTTCGTCACCGAGATGGGCCGACAGCCGTGGGTGGTCTATGGCCTGCTGCGCACCGCCGATGCGGTCGGCCCGCAGAGCGCGTGGATGACGGCGTTGTCGCTGGGCGTGTACGTGGTTGGCTATGCCTTCGTGTTCGGCTGGGGCATCTGGTACCTGGTGAAGATCCTGCGCCACGGGCCGCAGCCGTATGCCGAGGGGCCGTCGCTGGACCATGGCAGCCACACCCCGGCACGCCCGCTGTCGGCGGCCGACGAACCGCTGGAGGAGCGCTGACATGGACCTGATGACCTGGCTGCCGGTGGCGTGGTTCGCGGTGATCGGCTTCGGCGTGCTGATGTATGTGGTGCTGGATGGCTTCGTGCTCGGCATCGGCATCCTGGCCCCGTTCGCCGAGGACGAGGAGCAGCTGGACCTGATGATGAACACCGCCGCGCCGATCTGGGACGGCAACGAGACCTGGCTGGTACTGGGCGGCGCCGGGCTGCTGGCGGCGTTCCCGAAGGCCTACGCGGTGCTGTTGTCGGCGTTGTACCTGCCGGTGCTGCTGCTGGTGGTGGCGCTGGTGTTCCGCGGCGTGGCGTTCGAGTTCCGCTTCAAGGCACACCGGTCGCGCCGGCTGTGGAGCGTGGCGTTCGGCCTCGGCTCGCTGTTGGCGACCTTTGCCCAGGGCGTGATCCTGGGCACCCTGGTGCAGGGCATCCCGCTGGTGGACGGTGCCTACCAGGGCGGCGCGTTCGCCTGGTTCAGCCCGTTCGCGATGCTGACCGGTGCTGCGCTGGTGGCCGGCTATGCGCTGCTGGGCAGCACCTGGCTGATCCTGAAGACCGAAGGGCGCGTACAGGCGCTGGCGCGGCAGATGACCCGCCCGCTGGTGGTGGCGGTGATCGCGGCGATGGGGCTGGTCAGCAGTTGGCTGCCGTTCCTCGATTCGCGGCTGATGGCGCGCTGGTTCAGCGACGGCAACTTCTGGTGGCTGTCGCCGGTGCCGCTCCTGACCCTGGCGGTGGCCGCCGCGCTGTGGCGCAGCGCGACCCATCCGTGCCGCGACCTGCCGCCGTTCCTGCTCAGCCTGGCCCTGTTCGTGCTCGGTTTCCTTGGCCTGGTACTGGGCATGTGGCCGTACCTGCTGCCGCCGTCGATGACCCTGTGGCAGGCCGCCGCGCCGGCCTCCTCGCTGGGCTTCACCCTGGTCGGGCTGGTCATTCTGCTGCCGGTCATCCTCGGCTATACGGCGTGGTCGTACCGGGTGTTCCGCGGCAAGGTGCACGCCGATACCGGCTACCACTGATGGATTGAAAGCGGGGCCCGCCGGTGCCGGGCCCCGTGTTGGGGAATGTGAAACCTGCACACCCCGGGCAGGACGTGCTAGCGTGCGCTCCTTTCCGGCAGCCAGGGGGGCAGCCGGCGACGTCCTGGACGGACGCACGGCTGCAGGAATGGGGGGCCGCCGCGCGTCGCCGTAATGGCTCGTGCCTATCGTTCTCCCATTGAAGCACCGTCGCTAAATGATCGAATTCTCCATCGTCGACTGGGCCGCCTGGGCGCCCGGCCTGAGCGAGCGTAGCCAGTGGTTGGGCTGGGCCGGTGCGCCATACCTGCCGCAGGGCGAAGACACGCCGGCGCTGGCCGAGATCCCGGCGATGCAGCGCCGCCGCATCGAGCGGCTGGGCCGGATGGCGATCCAGACCGCCTGCTGGTGCGAGGATGGGCAGGGCGCGGACAGCCAGGTCCCATTGGTGTTCGCCAGCCGCCACGGTGACGTGGCCCGTTCGATGGACCTGCTGGGGGCGCTGGCCAGCGATCAGCCTTTGTCCCCGACCGGGTTCGGCCTGTCGGTGCACAACGCGATCGCTGCCCTGTACTCGATCGCCCGCGGCCACCGCGGCAACTACCTGGCGCTGGCCGCTGGACAGGCCACGGTCGAGGCCGCCTGCCTGGAGGCCGCCGGTCTGCTGGCCGACGGTGCCCGCGAGGTGCGGGTGGTCGTCTACGAGTCGCCCCTTCCCGAGATTTACGCGACGTTCGCTGACGAACCCGACCCGTTCTTTGCCTGGTGCTGGCGATTGACGGCACCGACAGCGGGTCAGCCGGTGCTCTCGCTGCAGTGGGACGCGGCGCCGGCCACGGCCGACACCGCCCCGGGCACGCTGCCGCACGCGTTGGACCTGCACCGCTTCCTGCTGTCCGGCGCGCCGGCGCTGGAACATGTGGCCCAGGGCCAGCGCTGGCGCTGGGGACGCCGTGGCTGAGGCGCTGCGCCGCCTCGATCACGCCTGGCGGGTGCTCGGCACCGGCCTGAGCTTTGCCGCGTTCGGCGTTGGCGGCCTGCTGCTGGGCGTGCTGGTGATGCCGGTGCTGCTGCTGATGCGCGACCCGGTGGTCCGCCGCCGCCGCGCCCGCCGCGTGGTCCAGGTCGCCTTTGCCAGCCACCTGCGCCTGATGCGTGCGCTGGGGGTGATGACCTACCAGATCGAGGGCGGTGAGCGCCTGCAGCGCGACGGCCTGCTGGTGCTGGCCAATCATCCGACCCTGATCGATGTGGTCTGCCTGATCTCGCTGCTGCCCAACGCCGACTGTGTGGTGAAGCGGGCCGTGGCCTGCAACCCGTTCATGCGCGGCCCGGTGCGGGCGGCCGGCTACATCGCCAACGACGACGGGGCGGGCCTGGTCGATGACTGCGTGGCCGCGGTGCATGCGGGCGGCACCCTGGTGATCTTCCCGGAGGGCACCCGCAGCGTGCCGGGCCAGCCGCCGCGGCTGCAGCGCGGGGCCGCCAACATCGCCGTCCGTGGCCGGCTGGACATCACCCCGGTGCGGATCACCTGCACCCCGCCCACGTTGACCAAGGGGCAGAAGTGGTATCGTGTACCCTCACGTCGCTTTCACGTTCGGCTGCAGATCGGCGAAGATATCCCGATCGCGCCCTTCCTGGCCGATGACGACTCGCCAAGGGGGGATGCCTTGGCAGCACGCCGCGTCACCGAGCACCTTTCTCGTTATTTCGACCTGTCTGGAGATCCGCCCCGTGCAAGCACTTGAGCACGAGATCAAGGAATTGATCATTTCCTCCCTTTCGCTGGAGGACATCACGCCGGAGGACATCGATCCGACCGCGCCGCTGTTCGTCGAGGGCCTCGGCCTGGATTCGATCGACGCGCTGGAGCTGGGCCTGGCACTGCAGAAGAAGTACGGTGTCAGCCTGTCGGCCGATTCGGAAGAAACCCGTCGCCATTTCTCCAGCGTGCGCGCGCTCGGCGAGTTCGTCGCCGCCCGCCAGTCGTAACGGCGCCAGGAATTGCCATGACCAAGAATGAACTGTTCGAACGCATCGTCAGCATCCTGACCGACAGCTTCGAGATCGACGCCGCCCGGATCACCCCCGAGGCGCGCCTGTATGACGACCTGGACATCGACAGCATCGATGCGGTCGACCTGATCGTGCAGCTCAAGCCCCTGCTCGGCCGCAACCTGCAGCCGGAAGCGTTCAAGGCCGTGCGCACCGTGCAGGACATCGTTGATGTCGTGCATGGACTGCTGCCGGACCAGGCAGCCGCCTGACCGCAGCGCCGGCGGCTTCGCCATGGCTCGCGCACGTACCGTCGTGGTGGCAGCGATCTCGCTCGCCTACCCGCTGCTGGTGTACCTGGCGATGGGCCGCTTCGAGCCGCGCTGGCTGTCGCTGCTGCTGTTCACCCTGGCGCTGCTGCGTGCGCTGACCACGCGCCAGCCATTGTGGTGGGCCGCCGCCGCCGGTGCTGGCCTGCTGGCCGTGCTGGCCACCGTGCTCAACCAGGCCCTGCCGCTGAAGCTGTACCCGGTGCTGGTCAATGCGGTGATGCTGGCGGTGTTCGGCACCAGCCTCCGCTTCGGGCCGCCGCTGGTGGAGCGCCTGGCGCGGCTTCAGGAGCCGGACCTGCCCCCGTTCGCGGTGGCCTATACCCGCCGCGTCACCCAGGTGTGGTGCGGCTTCTTCGTTCTCAACGGCAGCCTGGCCCTGCTGACCGCGCTGTACGCGTCGGACCGGGCCTGGATGCTCTACAACGGATTGTTGGCGTACGTGATGATGGGTGTGTTGTTCGCAGGGGAGTGGCTGGTGCGGCGGCGGGTGAAGGCGGCGCACGCGCATGGCTGAGTGGATTGCCCTGGACCGGCTGCTGCTGGAGGCCCGGCCGCAGCGCAGCGTCGGCCTCTGCAATGGCGAGGTGATCGATCATGCCGGCTTCCGCCAGCGCGTGCTGGCCTGGCGCGCCGCCTTTGCGGCGGCCGAAGGCCGCGACTGGGCCCTGTACTTCGATGACGCCGTGGCCTTTGCCGCGGCGCTGTTCGGTGCCTGGCATGCCGGCAAGCGGGTGTTCCTGGCCGCCGACAACCTGCCGGCCACGCTGCAGGCGTTGCAGCCGCAGGTCAGCGGTTTCGCCGGTGATGTCTGTGCCGATTACCGCCCGCTGGCCGCACCGGATGCTGTGCTGGACGACGGGCTGCAGGCGCTGGACGAGCGCGCCTGCGAGCTGTGCGTGTTCACCTCCGGCAGCACCGGCCAGCCCAGTGCGATCGGCAAGCGGCTGGACCAGCTGGCGCGCGAGGTGGAGGCGCTGCAGGCCGCGTTCGGCGCGCAGATGGAGGGTGTGCAGGTCCATGGCACGGTCTCCCACCAGCACATCTACGGGCTGTTGTTCCGCGTGCTGTGGCCACTGGCCACCGGCCGCCTGATCCATCCGCGCCGGTTCTTCCACGAAGACCTGGTCGGCGCGCTGGCCGGTACCGACACGGTGCTGGTGGCAACGCCGGCCCACCTCAAGCGCCTGCCCGAGCAGCTCGACTGGGCCAGCCTGCACGGCCGCCTGCGCGCGGTGTTCTCCTCCGGTGGCCCACTGCCGGAAGAAGCGGCACGACAGGTGCGGCAGTGGCTGGGCGTGGCCCCGACCGAGGTCTACGGCAGCAGCGAGACCGGCGGCATCGCCTGGCGCCGCTGGGACACCGACCTGCCGCCGTGGCAGCCGTTGCCGGGCGTGCAGTGGCGGATCGACGACGGCTGCCTGGCGGTGGCCTCGGCGCATCTGGACACCCCTGACTGGTGGCGCACCCAGGACCGTGTTGAAGCCCTGGCCGACGGCCGCTTCCGCCTGTTGGGCCGGGCCGACCGCATCGTCAAGATCGAGGAACGCCGGGTATCGCTGGATGCGCTGGAACGCGCGCTGCGCGAGGACGCCGAGGTGGATGACGCGCGTGTACTGGTCCTGCCGGGCCATCGCGAGCAGCTGGCCGCCGTGGTGGTGCCGGCCGACCCGGCGCTGCTGGAGGGCGGTGACGCTGCGCGGCGGGCGCTGGGCCAGCGCCTGGGCGCACGCCTGGCCAACGCGCATGACGCGGTGACCCGGCCGCGCCGCTGGCGGCTGGTGCAGGCGCTGCCGATCAATGCGCAGGGCAAGGTGACCCAGGCCGCGCTGGCGGCGCTGTTCCAGCCGTTGATGCCGGTGCCGGCGTGGGACCGCCGCGATGCCGCCAGCGCCACCCTGCGCATGACCCTGGACCCGGCGCTGCGGCCGTTCCAGGGCCACTTCCCACAGGCGGCAATCCTGCCCGGCGTGGCGCAGCTGGACTGGGCGGTGCGCTTCGCCCGGCAGGCGTTCGTGATGCCGGCCGCGTTCGTGCGCATGGATGCGGTGAAATTCCAGCATGTTGCCCGCCCCGGTGACGAGTTGACCCTGCAGCTGGACTGGGATGCCGCACGCAACGTGCTGGCCTTCCGCTACACCTCCAGCCACGGTGTGCATGCCAGCGGCAGGGTGGTTTTCGCTGATGCGGACTGATCCGGCCGTTGCCGGTGCCGCATTCGCGCCACTGGTGGTGATTCCCGTCTACGACCACGAGCACGCCATCGCGGCGGTGGTCGATGGCGTGCAGGCCGCGGGGCTGCCCTGCCTGCTGGTCGACGATGGTTCGCACGATAGGTGCGCGGCGGTGCTGCGCGCGCTGGCACAGCGCCAGGGCGTCGACCTGCTGCGCCTGGACATCAACCAGGGCAAGGGCGGGGCGATGCTGGCCGGTTTTGCCGAGGCCGGCGCGCGTGGCTACAGCCACGTGCTGCAGATCGATGCCGACGGCCAGCACGATACCGCTGACCTGCCACGCTTCATCGAAGCCGCGCGCGCCCATCCCGAGGCGGTGATCTGCGGCATTCCGGCTTACGACGCCAGTGTTCCCAAGGCGCGCCTGTATGGCCGCTACGCCACCCACATCTGGGTCTGGATCAACACGCTGTCGCTGCACCTGCGCGACACCATGTGCGGTTTCCGCGTGTATCCGCTGCCGCCGGTGCTGCGCCTGATCGGTGAGGAGACCATCGGCCGGCGCATGGATTTCGATACCGAAATAATGGTGCGCCTGTACTGGCGCCGGTTGCCGGTCGAGCACCTGGCCACGCGGGTGACCTATCCGTCCGATGGCGTGTCGCACTTCGATGTGTGGCGCGACAACGTGCGCATCAGCCGCATGCATACCCGCCTGTTCTTCGGCATGCTCTGGCGTGCGCCGCGCCTGCTGTGGCGCCGCCTGCGGGGGCAGCGCTGAGATGGCGGCCGCGCAGGGCGCCCCGCACTGGGCCGACATCGGCGAATCGACGTCGGTGGCCGGCGTGCTGTTCCTGTGCTGGGTGCACCGCTGGTTCGGGCGCTGGCCGTTCCGCCTGTGCGTGTGGCCAGTGGTGGCCTGCCATTGGCTGGGCAACCGTGTAGGGCGCCAGGCCTCGATGCAGTACCTGCAGCGGCTGCAGGCGCACAGCGGCGTGCTCGGCCGCGCGCCGACACGGCGTGACAGCCTGCGCCACTTCTTCGCCTTCGCCGACACGATGCTGGACAAGATCCTCGGCCTGGGCGGGCGCTACCCGGCCGACCGCATCCACCTGCACCGCGACCTGGTACTGCAGAAGATCGCGCGCCGCGAGGGCGGGCTGATCCTCACCGCGCACATCGGCTGCCTGGAGCTGTGCCAGGTGCTGGCCGAGCAGGTGCCGGGATTCCGCATCACCGTGCTGGTGCATACCGCGCACGCGCAGCGCTTCAACCGTTTGCTGCAGCGGCTGGACCCGCTGGCGGCGGTGGAACTGGTGCAGGTGACCGAAATGGGGCCGGCCACGGCGGTGATGCTGGCCGAGCGCGTGGCGGCGGGGGGCTTCGTTGCCATCGTCGGCGACCGCACGCCGGTACAGGGTGGCCGCAGCGTCACCGCCGATTTCCTGGGCCACCGCGCGCCGTTCCCGATCGGCGCCTACGTGCTCGCCGCGGCGCTGGGGTGCCCGGTCTACACCATGGCCTGCCTGCACGAGGGCGACGGCTATCGGGTGGCATTCGAACAGTTCGCCGAACGCATCGTACTGCCGCGTGGCTCGCGCGACGCCGCGCTGGCCGAACAGGCACAGCGCTTCGCGCGCTGGCTGGAACTCCAGGTCATCCAGTCCCCGTTGGACTGGTTCAATTTCTTCCCCTTCTGGGATCAGGCTCCGCATGACGACTGACGCCGTACCCGTGTGCCGCTTTGGCGATGCACCGTTGACCATCGAAGACGTGGCTGCCCTGGCCCAGCGCCAGTGCGAGGCCGCACTGAGCGACGCACCGGCCTTCCGCGCGCACATCCAGCGCGGTGCCGACTTCCTCGACCGCCTGTTGCGCGAGGATGGCGTGATCTACGGCGTGACCACCGGCTATGGCGACTCGTGCACGGTGAACATCCCGCCGGCGCTGGTGGCCGAGCTGCCGCACCACTTGTACACCTACCACGGCTGCGGCCTGGGCCGTTACCTGGACCCGGTCGAGACCCGTGCGGTGCTGGCTGCGCGCCTGGCGTCGCTGGTGCGCGGCATGTCCGGCGTCAGCGTGCCGCTGCTGGAAGGCCTGGCCACGCTGCTGCAGCACGACGTGCTGCCGATGATCCCGGCCGAAGGCTCGGTCGGTGCCAGCGGCGACCTGACCCCGCTGTCGTACGTGGCGGCGGCGCTGTGCGGCGAGCGCGAGGTGCTGCACGACGGCCGCGTGCAGCCGGCGGCCGAAGTGCTGGCGAAGATCGGCATGACCCCGCTGAAGCTGCGGCCGAAGGAAGGCCTGGCGATCATGAACGGCACCGCGGTGATGACCGGCCTGGCCTGCCTGGCCTGGCAGCGCGCCGATTACCTGGCCCGCATGGCCACGCGGTTGACCGCGTTCAACGTGCTGGCCAGCGACGGCAACGCGCACCACTTCGACGAAACCCTGTTCGCCGCCAAGCCACACCCGGGCCAGGGCCGCATCGCTGCGCGCCTGCGCAGCGACCTGCACAGCGAACGCCCGCCGCGCAACGAACAGCGCCTGCAGGACCGCTACTCGTTGCGCTGCGCTCCGCACGTCATCGGCGTGCTGGAAGACAGCCTGCCGTTCCTGCGCCAGCTGATCGAAACCGAGCTGAACAGCGCCAACGACAACCCGCTGATCGATGCCGATGGCGAGCGCATCCTGCACGGCGGCCACTTCTACGGGGGCCACATCGCACTGGCGATGGACACCCTGAAGAACACCGTGGCCAACGTTGCCGATCTGCTTGACCGGCAGCTGGCGCTGGTGGTCGATGCCCGCTACAGCCATGGCCTGCCGGCCAACCTGTCGGCCGCCACCGGCCCGCGCGCGGCCATCAACCATGGCCTGAAGGCGCTGCAGATCAGCGTTTCGGCCTGGACCGCCGAAGCGCTGAAGCAGACCATGCCGGCCAGCGTGTTCTCGCGCTCCACCGAGTGCCACAACCAGGACAAGGTCAGCATGGGCACCATTGCCGCGCGCGACTGCCTGCGCGTGATCGAGCTGACCGAGCAGGTGGTGGCCGCGATGCTGATCGCTGCCCGCCAGGGCCTGGCGCTGCGCGAACGGGTTGGCCTGAACGCGCAGCTGCATGGCAGTCTGGCCGACATGTACGCCGACCTGGGGCAGCGCATCGCCCTGGTCGAAGAAGACCGCGCGCTGGATCGCGAACTGCGGGAACTGCTGGTGGAGATCCGCGCGCAACGTTGGGAGCTGTACGCCGGTGAATGAGGCCATCGAACGGGTTGGCGAAATCGCGTTGACCCCTGCCTTCCATGACTGCGATCCGATGAACGTGGTCTGGCATGGCAACTACTTCAAGTACTTCGAGATCGCGCGCTGCGCGCTGCTCGGTCGCTACGACTACGACTATCCACAGATGCTCGAATCGGGCTACCTGTGGCCGGTGGTCGATGCGCGGGTGAAGTACGTGCGGCCGCTGCTGTTCAACCAGGCCCTGCGCGTGGTCGCGCGCATCGTGGAATGGGAGAACCGGCTGAAGATCGAGTATGAAATCCTCGATGCGCAGAGCGGCCAGGTGCTGACGCGCGCGATGACCATCCAGGTCGCGGTGGACGCGGCCAGCAAGGAAATGCTGTACCAGTGCCCGCCGGTACTGTGGGAACGCCTGGGAGTGCCTGCACCGTGAACACCCTTGTCCGTCTTTCGAGCGTGCTGCTGTGCGCGCTGATCTTCGTTGCCGCACCACAGGTGCAGGCCGCCGACCCTGCCATCGATGCGATCACCCAGGCGGTGGCGCGGCCAGAGGTACTGCGTGGCCAGTTCAGCCAGGAAAAGCAGGTCAGCGGCTTCAAGAACCCGCTGCGCTCGCAGGGCCAGTTCGTGGTCGCGCGCCAGCACGGCGTGATCTGGGCCACGCTCAAGCCGTTCCCTTCCGAAGTGGTGGTCACCGCCGACCGCATCCTCAGCCGCCAGCGCGATGGCAGCACCCGTGTCGAGCTCGACGCACGGCAGCAGCCGGCGATGCGTTCGGTGAACGCGATCATGTTCGCGCTGATGAGCGGCGACGTGCAGGCGCTGTCGAGCCAGTTCAATGTGGCGGCCAGCCGTGAAGGGCAGGGCTGGCGGCTGCGCCTGACGCCGAAGTCGGCGATGCTGGCCAAGGCCTTCCAGTCGCTGACCCTGCAGGGTGACCGCTACGTGCGCCAGGTCGAGATCGTCGAGGCCAACAAGGACCGCACGCAGATCCAGTTCAGCGCGTTGAGCGAGGCACCGGCCACCCTCAGCGCTGACGAGGCACGCCGCTTTGAGTGAGGCCGTCGCATCGAACGCAGCGGCGCGGCTGCGGCGCTGGTGGCACTGGCTGGGCATCGCCTGGCTGGTGCTGCTGCTGGGCTTGGGCGCGCAGCAGTGGCACCTGTGGAGCCAGCAGTCGCGGATCGACACCGACATCCTCGCGCTGCTGCCGCAGGATGCCCATGACCGCCTGTTGAGCGACGTCACCCGGCGCATTGCCGACGGCAGCTCGCGGCAGGTGGTGGTACTGCTGGGCAGCAAGGATGGCGCTGCCGCCAAGCGCGCGCAGGCGGCCTTCGCTGCGGCCATGGCCGAGGACGTTGACCATGCATTGCTGGTGCCCAGTGGTTCGATCGAAGGCTGGTTCGACGAGGCGCGCGCGTTCTACGCGCCGTACCGCGACCGCCTGCTGACGCCGGCCCAGCGCGAGCAGCTGCAGGGCAGCGAGCCGGGCGCGCTGGCCGAGCAGGCGCTGGCTGCACTGTATGGCCCGATGGGCGCCCCGCGCCTGACCGACTGGCGGCAAGACCCGCTGTCGCTGTGGCCGCAATGGTGGCAGCAGCAGGCGCAGGGCTCAGGGTTGCGGCTGGGCGATGACGGCCTGCTCGAAGCCGAGGGCAGGCACTGGGCCGTGCTGCAGTTCGATACGCCGGGGTCGGCGTTCCAGCTGGATGGCGAGCGCCATCTCGATGGCCTGCTGGAACGTGCCGGGCAGGCCGCCAGGGCGGTGTCGCCGGAGCTGGAAATCCTGCATGCCGGCGTGCCGTTGCATGCCGAGGCGGCCGCAGTGCAGGCCAACCGTGAGATCAATACCATCGGCTGGGGCTCGCTGGCCGCGGTGCTGCTGCTGGTGTGGCTGGCGTTCCGTTCGCTGCGCCCGATCCTGCTGGTCGCCGCGTCGCTGCTGATCGGCTGTGGCGTGGCGCTGGCGGTGACCGTGCTGGTGTTCGGCAAGGTGCACGTGCTCACCCTGGTGTTCGGTGCATCGCTGGTGGGCGTGGCCGAGGATTACGGCATCCACTGGTTTGCGTCGCGCCAGGCCGAGCCGGCCGATCGCCGCTGGAAACTGCTGCGGCACCTGCTGCCGGGCCTGTGGCTGGCCCTGCTGACCAGCGCGCTGGCCTACCTGGCCCTGGGCCTGGCGCCGTTCCCGGGCCTGCGCCAGATGGCGCTGTTCTCGGTGGTCGGCCTGGCGGCCGCGTTCCTCACGGTGATCTTCTGGTTCCCGTGGCTGGATGGCGGCGAGATCCGCAAGACCCGTTTCTCGCAGTGGCTGGGCAACACGCTCGAGCGCTTCCCGCGGTTGCATGGCCGCCGGCCGGTGACGGTGTTCGTGGTGATCACGCTGGCGCTGTCCGCCATCGGCATTGCCCGCCTGCACAGCGACGACGACCTGCGCAGCCTGCAGTCCTCGCCGCCGGCGTTGATGGCCCAGCAGATCCGCCTGAGCCAATTGCTGGGCATGCCCAGCCCGGCGCAGTTCTATCTGGTGCAGGGCAGCGACGCTGCGCAGCTGCTGCAGCGCGAAGAGGCGCTGACCGGACGCCTGCGTGCGCTGGCCGCCGACAGGCGCATCGGCGGTTACCGCGCGATCAGTGACTGGCTTCCGTCGCCGGCACGCCAGCAGGCCGACGCCGCGCTGACCGCCAAGGTGGAACCGGGCGTGCTGCAGGCCGTGTCCGATGCGGTCGGAGAACCCTTGCCGCGCCCGGACTTCGCCACCACGCCGCTGACCGCCGAGGCATTCCTGGCCTCGCCGGCGTCGCAGCCGTTCCGCTACCTGTGGGTGGGTGAGGTCGGTGGGCAGATGATCAGCGTGGTGATGGTCGACGACCTGTCGCGCGCCGATGCGCTGGCGACCCTGCGTGGCGCGGCCGAGGGCTTGCCCGGCGTGCGCTGGGTGGATCGCACCGCCGACTTCTCGCAGCTGCTGGGCCACTACCGCAAGCTGATGGGGGGGCTGCTGCTGGTCGGCATCGTGCTGGTGTTCGGCGCGCTGTGGCTGCGCTACCGCCGCCAGGCCTGGCGCGTGTTCGCACCGACCCTGGTTGCCGGTGCGTTGACCCTGGGCCTGCTGGGCCTGTTCGGCCAGCCGCTGCAGCTGTTCAACGTGCTGGCGCTGATGCTGCTGCTGGGCATGGGCATCGACTACGGCATCTTCCTGATCGAGCACCGCGGCGACGCCAGCGCGTGGCTGGCCGTGTGCGTGGGCGCGGCCAGCACCTGGCTGTCGTTCGGCCTGCTCGGCCTGTCGCAGACGCCGGCGCTGCGCGCCTTTGGCCTGACCCTGTTGTTCGGCATCGGCCTGGTCTGGCTGATCTCGCCGCTGTTCCGGCCGCCGCCGCACGATCTGCCGCCGGCCTGACCGCGGTTTTCCCGACTTTCTTTTTTCCACTTGATCGAGCAACAAGGACGCACCGATGAACACTGCTGTGGATGCTGTCGAACGTACCGAGATCCTGATCATCGGCGCCGGTCCGGCCGGCTCGGTGGCCGCGGCGATGCTGCGCCAGCAGGGCCGCCAGGTCCTGATGCTGGAACGCCAGCAGTTCCCGCGCTTTTCCATCGGCGAAAGCCTGCTGCCGCAGAGCATGGAGTACATCGAGGCGGCCGGCCTGCTGCAGGACGTGGTCGAGGCGGGCTTCCAGCACAAGAACGGGGCCGCCTTCGTGCACGGCGAAGCGCGTACCGCATTCGACTTCAGGAAGAAGTTCTCGCCGGGCTGGGGCACCACCTATCAGGTGCAGCGCGCCGACTTCGACAACGTGCTGGCGCGCGGTGCCGAGCGCATGGGGGCCACGCTGCGTTTCGGCGACGAGGTGCTGTCGGTCGAGCCGGGCGAGCAGCCGGCGGTGACGGTGCGCCGCCCGGACGGCAGCGAGTACCGCATCGAGGCCGATTTCATCCTCGACGCCTCGGGCTTCGCGCGCCTGCTGCCGCGCCTGCTGCAGCTGGAGTCGCCGTCCAACTTCCCGGTGCGCGGCGCGATCTTCTGCCATGTGCGCGACAACATCCCGGCCGAAGCGGACTTCGATCGCAACAAGATCCTGATCACCACCCACCCCGAGCACGTCGACGTCTGGTACTGGACGATCCCGTTCTCCAACGGCTGCTGCTCGCTGGGCGTGGTGGCCGAGCCGTCGTTCTTCGAGCGCTACGACGGCGACGACCTGCAGAAACTGCAGGCGATCGTCGGCGAGGATCCGAACCTGACCCGGCTGCTGGCCAATGCCGAATGGGCGGTGCTGCCGGTACGCCGCATCACCGGCTACTCGGCCAATGTCAGTTCGTTGTGGGGGCCGGGCTATGCCCTGCTGGGCAATGCCGGCGAGTTCCTCGACCCGGTGTTCTCGTCCGGCGTGACCATCGCCTTCAAGTCCGCGCAGCTGGCCAGCGCATGCCTGGCGCGCCGCTATGCCGGCGAAGCCGTGGACTGGGAAGCGGAGTTCTCGGTCCCGCTGCGGGCGGGCGTGAAGACCTTCCGCCGCTTCGTCGAAAGCTGGTACGAAGGCGGTTTCCAGAAGATCATCTACCACCCGCAGCAGCAGCCCGAAGTGCGCGACATGATCAGCTCCATCCTGGCCGGTTACGCCTGGGACACCAACAACCCGTACGTGGCCGATGACAGTGGCCGCCGGATGCGCGTGCTGGAGCAGCTGTGCGGCGCCTGATCGCCCCTGCCACGGCACTGCTGCTGAGCCTGCTGCTGGCGGCCTGCGCCGGCCGCATGCCGAAGCCGTTGGTGGAACTGCCGCCGCTGCGCCTGTCGCCGGCCAGCCTGCCGGCGCCGCTGGCGTTGCAGCAGCAACTGCATTTCCGTTTCGGCAGCCATGAACGCGACCTCGATGCGCTGCTGGAAGCCGATGCGCAGCAGGTGCAGCTGGCCGTGCAGGCGATGGGCCAGACCGGTGTGCGCCTGCAGTGGGACGGCCAGCAGCTGACCCAGCAGCGCGCGCCGTGGCTGCCGCCGCAGGTGCGCGCCGAGCGCGTGCTGGATGACCTGCAGTTCGCGCTGTGGCCGACCGCGGCCATCGCGGCCGCACTGCCGGCCGGCTGGCAGGTCCGCGACGATGGCCATCAGCGCAGCCTGTCGCGCGATGGCACGGTGTGGCTGCAGCTGCAGCGCCTGGACGATGGCAGCGTGCAGCTGGACAACCGGGCCGAAGGCTATGCGCTGCGCATCGAATCGATCGACATGGCCGGGCCGGATCGATGAGTGCACCGATCTACCTCAACGACCTGGGCGTGGTCTGCGCGCTCGGCGATGGCCGCGACGCGGTGGCGTCGGCGATGTTCGCCGGCGTGCCGGGCGGGCTCAGCGACAACGATACCCTGCTGCCGGGACACACCCTGGCGCTGGGGCAGGTGCGTACACCGCTGCCGACGCTGGAAGAACTGCCGGCCGCCCTGCGCGGGCGCAACAACGCCCTGCTTGACGTGGCGCTGGCGCAGATCGCACCGGCGGTGGCCGCCGCGATCGCCCGCCACGGCGCCGAACGCGTGGCGGTCATGCTGGGTACCAGTACCTCGGGCATCGGTGAATCCGAGCAGGCCCTGCGCACCCATGCCGAACAGGGCCAATGGCCGCCCGGGTTCGATTACGCCCAGCAGGAAATGGGCACCGCCGCGCAGTTCGTGCGCCAGCGCAGTGGCGCGCAGGGCCCGGCATGGACGCTGTCCACCGCCTGCTCGTCCAGCGCCAAGGCCTTGATGTCGGCCGCACGCATGCTGCGCGCGGGCATCGTCGATGCAGTGATCGCCGGCGGTGCCGATTCGCTGTGCCGCTTCACCGTGGCCGGCTTCAGCGCGCTGGAATCGGTATCGGCGCTGCGCTGCAATCCATTCTCGCAGCATCGCGCCGGCATCAACATCGGCGAGGGCGCCGCGCTGTTCCTGCTCACCCGCGAGCCCGGCCCGGTATGCCTGGCCGGCTGGGGTGAGTCGGCCGACGCGCACCACATGTCCGCCCCCGACCCGCAGGGGCTTGGCGCCATCGATGCCCTGCAGCAGGCGTTGCTGCGCGCCGGCTGGGCGGCCGATGAGGTGGACTACGTGAACCTGCATGGCACCGCCACCGGCCACAACGATGCGATGGAAAGCCTGGCGGTGGCGCAGGTGCTGGGCAACGGCGTGCCGGCCAGTTCAACCAAACCGCTGACCGGCCACACGCTGGGTGCTTCGGGCGCGATCGAGGCAGCGCTGTGCTGGATCGTGCTGGCCGAGAACCCGCAGCAGCAGCTGCCACCTCACTGGTGGGACGGCGTGGCCGACCCCGCATTGCCGGTGCTGCCGCTGGTCGCACCGGCCACCCGCCTGGCGCATCCGGCGCGGCGGGTACTGAGCAATTCGTTCGCCTTCGGCGGCAGCAATGCCGTGCTGGCGCTGGAGCGTCGATGAACACGCTGTACGCGATCGAAGAGGTGGTGCCGCACCGCCAGGACATGTGCCTGCTGGAGCGCATCACGCACTGGGACCAGGACACCATCGAGGCCGAGCTGGTGGTGCCCGACGCGGGCCTGTTCGTCGAGGAGGGCCAGGTGCCGGCGTGGGTCGGCATCGAATACATGGCGCAGGCCATCGCGGCCTGGGCCGGTTGCCGTGCGCGTGCGGCCGGCAAGCCGCCGCAGTTGGGCTTCCTGCTTGGCAGCCGCCGCTACAGCAGCCCGCGCAGCAGCTTTCCCAGCGGATCGCGGCTGCGCGTGCAGGCGCGCTGCGAGCTGTTGGGCGACAATGGATTGGGGATGTTCGCCTGCCGCATCCTGGCAGGCGAGGACGAATGGGCGACAGCCAACGTGTCGGTGTTCGAACCGGCCGACGCGATGGCCTATCTGGAGAGTGGACAGGCATGACAGGGAATCGAAGCGTGCTGGTGACCGGCGCCAGCCGGGGCATTGGCCGGGCCATCGCGCTACGCATCGCGCGTGACGGCTTCGACGTGGTGGTGCATTGCCGCAGCCGCGTGGATGAAGCGCAGGCGGTGGTGGCCGAGATCGAGGCACTGGGCCAGCAGGCCCGCGTGCTGGTGTTCGACGTGGCCGACCGCGCGTCTGCGCGGGCCGCGCTGGAGGCCGATGTCGAAGCGCATGGCGCGTACTACGGCGTGGTCTGCAATGCCGGCATCGCCCGTGACGGCGCCTTCCCGGCGTTGTCGGCCGACGACTGGGACCAGGTCATCCACACCAACCTGGATGGCTTCTACAACGTGCTGCATCCCCTGATCATGCCGATGGTGCGGCGGCGCAAGCCGGGCCGCATCGTCACCCTGTCGTCGGTATCCGGGCTCGCCGGGAACCGCGGGCAGGTCAACTACAGCGCCGCCAAGGCCGGCATCATCGGGGCCACCAAGGCGCTGGCGCTGGAACTGGCCAGCCGCCAGATCACCGTCAATTGCGTGGCCCCGGGCCTGATCGAGACCGAAATGCTCAACGATGAAGTGGTTGAACACGCGCTCAAGCTGATTCCCGCCGGCCGCGTCGGTCGTCCCGACGAAGTGGCGGCGACGGTGGCGTTCCTGCTGTCCGAGCCGGCCGGCTACATCACCCGCCAGGTGATCTCGGTGAACGGAGGCATGATCTGATGGCCGCCGATCGTCGCGTGGTGGTCACCGGCGCCGCCGCCATCAGTCCGCTCGGCCACGACTGGCCCACCATCGAAGCGCACCTGCGCAGTTGCCGCAATGCCGTGCGTGCAATGCCCGAGTGGGATGTGTATGCCGGCCTGAACACCAAACTGGCCGCGCCGGCGCAGGACTTCGAGCTGCCGCCGAACTACAACCGCAAGACCACCCGCTCGATGGGCAAGGTTGCGATCATGTCGGTGCGTGCCACCGAGGTGGCGCTGCGCGAGGCAGGCCTGCACGAGCACCCGGTGCTGCGCAGCGGCCGTACCGGCGTGGCCTATGGTTCCTCGTCGGGCAGCCATGAGGCCACCGGTGAATTCGGGCGCATGCTCAACGAGTTCACCACCGATGGCATCAGTGCCACCACCTACCTGAAGATGATGAGCCACACCGCGCCGGTCAACATCGGCGTGTTCTTCGGCCTGTCCGGGCGCGTGTACACCACGTCCAGTGCCTGCACCTCCGGCAGCCAGGGCGTGGGTGCGGCCTATGAAGCGATCCGCAGCGGCAAGCAGACGGTGATGGTGGCCGGCGGTGCCGAGCAGCTCGATGCCACCGCTGCGGCGGTGTTCGACACGCTGTTCGCCACCAGCGTGCGCAATGACGCGCCGCAGACCACGCCGCGCCCGTTCGATGCCGGCCGTGATGGCCTGGTACTGGGCGAGGGCGCCTGCACGCTGATCCTGGAGGACCTGGAACACGCGCAGGCGCGTGGCGCCACCATCCTGGCCGAGGTGGTCGGCTACGGCACCAACAGCGATGGCCAGCACGTCACCCAGCCCAGCGCCGACACCATGGCCCAGGCCATGCGCCTGGCGCTGGAAGATGCCGGCCTGGACGCGGCGCAGATCGACTACGTCAACGCGCACGGCACCGCCACCGACCACGGTGACATCGCCGAAACCCAGGCCACCGCGCAGGTGTTCGGCAACCGCGTGCCGATCAGCTCGCTGAAGAGCTACGTCGGCCACATGCTGGGTGCCTGTGGCGCGTTCGAGGCCTGGCTGAGCATCGAGATGATGCGCGCCGGCTGGTTCGCGCCCACCCTGAACCTGGCCGAGGTCGACCCGCGCTGTGGCCAGCTCGACTTCATCACCGGGCAGGGCCGCGAGCTGCAGGCCGAGTACGTGATGAGCAACAACTTCGCTTTCGGCGGCATCAACACCTCGCTGGTGTTCCGCCGCTGGCGCGAGTGACCCACCGTCCCACCGCACTGTTTCCGCTACCCACCCGCACCCCTGACAAGGAGAAGTTTCGATGCGCCGCACTCTCATGATCGCCACTGCCACCGCGCTGCTGGCCCTGACCTCCACCGCCTCTGCCCGCGACACGCGTGTCGAACAGTCCCTGCAGGAACTGGTCAATTCGCAGGCCGCCAAGGACGCCGGCATTGACGGCAGCGTGCGCTTCTACCTGGCCGGCCAGCCGGTCAGCGTGCAGCAGCGCCTGGGCGAAGACGTGACCAACAAGAAGACCAACGCGGCCAACAAGAGCGATGCCGAGGCCTGCCGCTGGGTCGCGCTGTCGGCGCTGCGCGCGCTGCAGGACGGTGCCAAGTCGCGCGGCGCCAACGCCGTGGTCGACATCGTCAGCTACTACAAGAAGAACGAGTTCAAGAGCAGCACCAACTACGAGTGCTACGCCGGCGCCATCCTCGCCGGTGTCGCGCTGAAGGGCACCTACGCCAAGGTCAAGTAAGCGCCCGTGTGGCGGCGGCGCTGGCTGAACGTCGCCGCCACATTGCTGAACCCCGCCGGGGAAACGCCGCCGATCACGCCGCCATCGTCGGCTGACGGCTTTCCCCGCTGTCGGCTTTCCGACACAATCATGGCTCTTCCCGGGTTATCGTCCCGCGGACATGCACGCCTACGTCTATAAAAGCCAACTCAAGCCGGACACCTACGTCTACGTTCCCCGACGCGATGATTTCAGTGCGCTGCCCGCGCCGCTGCTGAGCTCGCTGGGGGCGCTCGCCTTCGTCCTGGAAGTGGCCCTGGATGCCCAGCGCCGCCTGGCCCAGGCCGATCCGGAAAAGGTCCGCAGTGAAATGAGCGAACGCGGGTTCTATCTGCAGGTGCCGCCGTCGGTGGCCAGCCTGATGCCGCGTCACTATGACTGACGCCTCCCGACCGCGCGTCCTGTCGATCGCCTTCGCCGCCGGTGCCGTGCTGGCGCTGGGCGCCGCAGTGGGCGGCGTTCCGGGTGCCCTGCTTGCCGCATTGGCGCAGCCGGCGTTCGCGCTGGGGGTGTCGTGGTGGCGCCGCAGCCGCGCGCTGCGGCCGCTGGCGCTGGTGGCTCGCCAGGACCTGCCGGCGCTGCTGGCGCTGTGGGCCGCCGCGCCGCTGCTGCTGGCCCTGCTGCTGGCCTGGCCGTTGGCGGCACTGCGTGACAGCGGCAGCCTGGCTGCGGTGCTGGGCCTGAGCGTGCTGGTCAGTGCCGGCCTGCTGGCGGCCTGGCGCACCTGGCCGCTGTGGAACGATGTCGAACGCCTGGATGGCAGCCTGGCCCAGCACTGGCAGGCACTGGCCGGCCGCGACCTGACCGCCTGGCGTGGTCTTGGCGTGGCCGCGCTGGTGATCGCCTTGGCCGCACTGGTGGTGCTGCCGGCCTGGCCGGGCCTGTTGCCGGACAGCGCACGCTGGCCGGCTGCGCTGGCGGTCGTGGTGCTGTCGCCGCTGCTGCACCTGCTGCTGCAGCGGGTCGCGCCCGCGCCGCTGGTGTCGTTGCGGCCCAGCCCGTTGGCGGCGGCCAGCAGCGACCACGAACCGATGTTCGCAGCGGTGGCGGACACCGCGCCGCTGGAAGCCATGGCGCCGCAGGAACTGACCCCTGCGCTGTATGAAGCCGCCCGCCACGGCCGCGTCGACCGTGCCCTGCAGCTGCTGCAGGCCGGCGCCGACCCCTACGCGCTGCCGGACCCGGACTGGCGTGACCAGCGCAGCCTGGCGGTGCTGGCCGCAGTGCTGCCGGACCTGCGCCTGCTGCGCGAACTGATTGCCCGCGGCGTCGATGTGAATGCGCCCCACCGGGGCATGACGCCGCTGTTGGCCGCCACCCGCGACAGCTGGCATGGCCGTCCCGAAGCGGTGATGACCCTGCTCGCCAACGGCGCCGATTCGCGCGCCACCGACAGCGACGGCAACACCCCGCTGCACCATGCCGCGCGCAGTTCCGACCCGGGTGTGGCGGCGTTGCTGCGCGATGCCGCAGCCGAAGTGGATGCACTCAACCGCGACGGCTGGTCGCCGCTGGCAGTGGCCTGCCAGGTCGGCAACTGGCGCCTGGCCCGTTTCCTGCTCGAGCGCGGTGCACGCAGCGAACCGGCCGAAGGCACCCCGGTGCTGCTGGCCGCCGCCGCCACCGAGGACGACGATCCGGCCGGCGTGCAGCTGCTGCTCAAGCACAAGGCACGCGCCGACGCGCGTGATCGCCAGCGCCGCAGCGCGCTGCACGAGGCAGCGCTGGCCGGCCACGTGGAGATCATCGGCGTGCTGCTGGGCGCCGGCGCCAACCTGGAAGCGCGCGATGCACTGGGCCGCACGCCGTGGCTGGAAGCCGCCCGTGCCGGTCGTGCCGCCGTGGTCGAGCACCTGCTGCCGCACAAGCCGGACCTGGTCGCGGTGGACGGCGAAGGCCGCAATGCGGTGCAGCTGGCGGTGATGGCCGAGGATGTCTCGCCGCTGCTGATCAAGCGCCTGGTCGAACTGGGCATCGCCGCCGACGCCACCGACCCGGTTGGCCGCCGCGCGGTGGACTACGCGGCCGAAGCGGGCCGCTGGGCGATCGTGGCCCTGCTGGACCCGTCCTATCCGCTGCCGGCAGCCGTCAGTGATGGGCTGGCCGAGCGCGGTGAAGCGGCCAGCGCCAGCGGCCTGTTGCCGGACCGTCCGCCGCTGACCCTGCTGCGCGAAGCGCTGGGCTTCGGCAACACCGATGGCATGGCCGCGCTGGCCAAGCTGTGCCAGCCGGAGGAACTCGGCGGCCTGCTGCTCGATCCGGAGCTGGCACTGGAGCCGCGCGCGGTCGATTGGCTGCTGGCCCACGGTGCCGACCCCTATGTGCGCGACGCCTGCGCCGATACGCCGATGTTCGCGCTGCTGTCGCGCGGGATCGACGCGGTGCCGGCGCTGCAGGTGATGCTGCAGCGCGGCCTGTCACCGGCCGGCCGCGGTGGGCTGGCACGCTTCCTGGCCGCCTGCGCGCAGCACGACCAGGCCGCCCGCGGCCTGGAACAGCTGGCGCTGGAACTGCTGGAACGTGGCGCGGACCCGTTCGCAGCCTCGCCGGCCGGTGACCCACCGCTGTCGCTGGCGGTACGCCTGGGCTGGCTGCGCCTGCAGCAGGCCCTGCTCAAGGCGGGCGTCGATCGCGAGGCGCGCGACAGTCATGGCATGACCGCACTGCACCTGGCCACCGCGCTGGCCCGCGAAGGCGCACTGAAGCTGCTGGTGCAGCACGGTGCCTCGCCGGAAGCGCGTGCTGCCGATGGCCAGACGCCGCTGGGCGTGGCGCTGTCGATCGGCCGCCGCGATCTGGCCGACTGGCTGGACTGGCGGGTGTGGCCGCTGCCGCGCCGTACCCTGCGCGAAGCGGATCTGCCGGCCGCGGCCATGGCCGGCGATGTCGACGCGGTGCGTCGCCTGATCGATCTGGGATTTGCCGTCGACGCCGTCGATGCACAGGGCTGCACGGCACTGCTGCGTGCCGCCGGCGGTGGCCACCTGGCGGTGACCGACCTGCTGCTGGCACGCGGCGCCGATCCGCAGCACGCTGCCGCCAGTGGCGCGACGCCGTTGTCGGCCGCGGTCAGCATGCGCCAGGTGGACATTGTCTCGGCTCTGCTTGATGCCGGCGCCAAGCTGGAACACCGCCTGCCGGGCGGGGTGACCGTGCTGATGCTGGCCTCGGCGCTGGGCCTGCCGGACATCGCCGCGCGCCTGCTCACCGCCGGTGCCGACGTGCATGCCGGTGACGCGCAGCAACTGGGGCCGCTGCACTGTGCCGCGCTGTATGGCTTCAGCGCCCGCGACCGCTCCCGCCTGCTGGCCCTGCTCGACACCCTGCTGCTGGCCGGTGCCGAACCGGACCAGGCGGCGGCGGGCTCGGTCACGCCGTTGCTGCTGCTGCTGGGCGCACGTGCCGAGCCGGGCACCGCCTGCGACGAGCAGGTGGTGATGGCGGCGGTGGAACGGCTTCTGGATGAGGACGTCAGCCTGGACGTGCGTGACCCGCGCGGCTTCGGTCCGCTGCACCTGGCCGCGCTGCATGGCCTGCCGTTGCTGGTGCAGCGCCTGCTGCGTGCCGGTGCCGATCCGGAGGCGCGGGACAGCCTCAACCGCAGTCCGCGCGAGATCGCAGTGATGCGCGGCTTCATCGACGTGGCCGGCGAATTCGAACCGCGCGTGCCGGGTGTTTCGTCGATGGCGCGGTTCCTGCGCGACAACGGCTGAGGGTCGGGGTCGGAATCCGCAGTGGGTAGTGCCGGCCGCTGGCCGGCAACCTCCTGAGACCTCCGGGATACCGAGGCTGCCGGCCAGCGGCCGGCACTACCAGGTCCACCCTCGATCGGCACACCTAGGTGTCGTCGCTTTCCGCGTCGGCCTCGAACAGGTGCATCAGGTCATTGCGTGCATCGCGCGAGGTCTGGATCACCGCCGCCTCGTCGTCGTACACCAGATACTGGTCGCGCAGCAGCTGCTCGTCGTGTTCGCGGAAGCGTTGCACATGGCGCTCGGCCACGTCCGGTGCCACGCCCAGCGCGGTCAACACGCGGCCGCTCATCTCCAGGCTGGTACCGAACACCTCGCGGAACGGCTCGGCCGACATGTCCATCAGGCGCCACGCATGCTGGCGATTGCGCGCGCGCGCCAGCACTTTCGCGTCCGGGTACAGCCGGCGCACCATGCGCACGGCGCGCAGGTTGGTCTCCGGGTCGTCCACGGTGATCACGAACACATCGATGTGCTCGCCGCCGGCGGCGCGCAGCATCTCCGGCCGGGTCGGATCGCCGTAGTAGAGCTGGTTGCCGAAGCGGCGCAGGTCGGCCACGGTGTCCGGGTTCGCCTCCAGCGCCACGAACGGCACCTTCTGCGCGGTCAGCAGGCGCGCGATCACCTGGCCGAAACGCCCCATGCCGGCGATCAGCACCTTGGGCCGGTTGTCGGGTGCCACCTTGTCGGCCTCGGCCGCCTCGCGCGGTGTGGTCTTCTCCTGGCCGAGCAGCTTGAGCAGCACGATCATCAGCAGCGGCGTGATCGCCATCGACAGGCCGACGATGGCCACCAGCCGGTCGTGGTTGGCATTGCCCAGCAGGTGCGCGCGCTGCGCTTCGTTGAACACCACGAAGGCGAACTCGCCCCCCAGCCACAGCACACTGCCCAGCAGCAGCGACTGTCGCCGGCTGAGCCGGGCGATGCGGCCGATCACGTACAGCAGGCTGAATTTGACCACCAGCAGGATCGCGACGCCGGCCGCGATCAGCCAGGGCTCGGCGGCAATGCGGTCAAGGTCGATGCCCATGCCCACGGCAATGAAGAACAGGCCCAGCAGCAGGCCCTTGAACGGCTCGATCTGCGCTTCCAGTTCATGCCGGAATTCCGAATCGGACAGCAGCACGCCGGCCAGGAACGCGCCCAGGCTGGGGCTGAGGCCGGCTTCCTGCATGAACCAGGCGGTGCCAAGCACCACCAGCAGGGCGGTGGCGGTGAACACTTCCGGGCTGCGGGTGCGCGCGATGATGCCAAATACCCGGCGCAGGACCGGCCGCCCGCACAGGATCACCACGGCCAGCGCGCCCAGCGCCACCATTGCATCCTCGATGCGCAGGGTCTCGTTCTTCACCCCGCCCAGCAGCGGGATGGCCGCCAGCAGCGGAATCGCGATCAGGTCCTGGAACAGCAGGATGGCAAAGCCCAGCCGGCCATGGTCGCTGTTGATCGCCTTGTGCTCGGACAGCAGCTGCAGGCCCACCGCGGTGGACGACAGCGCCAGCGCCACGCCCACCACCAGCGCGCTCTTCCACTGGAAATGGTCGAGCAGCAGCAGGCCGCCGAGCACCAGCCCGGACAGCGCCACCTGCGCCGCACCGGCACCGAACACCGAGCGCCGCATCACCTTCAGGCGCGCCGGCGACAGCTCCAGGCCGATCACGAACAGCAGCATCACCACCCCGATCTCGGCCGCGCCGAGGATGCGGTCGGCGTCCTGCACGAAGCCCAACCCGTCCGGGCCCAGCACCACGCCCGCCGCCAGATAGCCCAGCACCGCGCCGAAGCCGAACTTCTTGAACACCGGCACGGCGATGACCGCTGCCAGCAACAGCACCAGGGCCAGTTCCAGACCACCGCTATGCATGGGAATACCTGGTCATCGGGGAAGCCCGCAGTGCGTCCGTTCGGGGGAAAGGCGTGGCGAGCGCCACGGCCCCATTATGCGCGCCGGCCGGTGCAGGCACGAGAACAACCTGCCATGCCGGCGCCTGGCGCAGGGCCAGCGGGTTGACCTGCATGGCGCACGGGTCCAGACTGCCCGCCGCTGGCGGCGCGACCGCCGCACACGCATCCCGGAGTCCCCAACCCATGTCCAGCGACAGTAGAAGTCGACCTCGTTCGACGCCAGCGATGGCCACCGCCTGACATCGGGACGGTCTGCCTGCGTTGGCGTTGCGCGAGGTCGCACCCCACAAGGCAGAACCGATGAACCAGAAGCAATTGCTGCGCCCGGTGGCCGATGCCGCTGCCCTGGCCGCACCACTGGCGAACTACAACACCGCCGATGCGGTGGAATTCCTCAACACGCTGGAACTGACCCGCGCCGCGGAAACGCTGGCCGCGCTGCCGTTGCCGCGTGCAGTGAAAATGCTGGAAGCACCCGAGCTGCAGCGCAGCGGCGAGCTGGTGGCCGCGCTGCCACCGGCCCGCGCCGCCGCCCTGCTCGGTCTGATGGCCGATGACCGCGCCACCGACATCGTCCACGAGCTGGATGAGGAAGAGCGCGCACGGCTGATCCCGCTGCTGGGCAGCGACGCCCGCCAGGTCATCCAGAAGCTGCTGAGCTACCCGCCGAACACCGCCGGCGCGCTGATGACCACCGAATACGTGGCGGTGCCCGCCAGCTGGACCGTGGCTCAGACCCTGCAGCACATCCGCCAGGTCGAGCGCACGCGTGAAACGGTGTACGCGATCTACGTGCTGGACCCGGCCAGCCAGCAGCTGCAGCAGGTGGTGACCATGCGCCGGCTGATCACCGGCCTGCCGGAGGAGTCGATCCTGGACGTGGCCCAGGTCAATCCGCCGGTGACAGTGGATGCACTGATGGACCAGGAGGAAGTCGCGCGGCTGATCCGCCGCCACGACCTGCTGGCGATCCCGGTGGTCGATGCGCAGCAGCAGATGCTGGGCATCGTCACCGTCGACGACGTGCTCGACGCGCTGATCGAGGAATCCACCGAGGACGCGCACAAGTTCGGCGGCATGGAAGCCTTGGACAAGCCGTACATGCAGATCGGCTTCTTCGAGATGCTGCGCAAGCGCGCCGGTTGGCTGAGCGTGCTGTTCCTGGGCGAGATGCTGACCGCCAGCGCGATGCAGCACTACGAGGACGAACTGGCGCGGGCGGTGGTGCTGACCCTGTTCATTCCGCTGATCATGAGCTCGGGTGGCAACTCCGGCTCGCAGGCCACGTCGCTGCTGATCCGCAGCCTGGCACTGCGCGAGCTGCGCCTGCGCGACTGGTGGAAGGTGGCCTTGCGCGAGATTCCGACCGGCATGGTGCTCGGCGCGATCCTCGGCTGCCTGGCCATCGTGCGCATCGTGATCTGGCAGCTGGGCGGCCTGCATGATTACGGCGAGCACTGGATCCTGCTGGCGATCACCATCGGCGCTGCACTGGTCGGCATCGTCACCTTCGGCTCGCTGTCCGGCTCGATGCTGCCCTTCGTCCTGAAGCGGCTCGGCTTCGATCCGGCCAGCGCCTCGGCGCCGTTCGTGGCCACCCTGGTGGATGTCACCGGCCTGGTGATCTATTTCAGCATCGCCGCGCTGATCCTGCACGGCACGCTGCTGTAACGAAAAAAGGGGACGGAGGGGATTAAGTCGTTTGTGCACAAACGACTTAATCCCCTCCGTCCCCTTTTTTGGGTACCGTAGGCGCATGAGTACCTACCACCTGCAGTCCGTGTTCCGTCCGCAGTCGGTCGCGGTGATCGGCGGCAGCCCGCGTGAGCGCTCGGCCGGCCGTGCGGTGATGCGCAACCTGCGCGGCACCGGCTTCCCCGGCAAGGTGGCGTGGATCAACCCGCGGCACGCCGAGATCGATGGCATCCGCACGGTCAAGCGGCTGAAGGACCTGGACTGGGTGCCTGACCTGGTGGTGATCACGGCACCAGCGGCAATCGTGCCGCAGGTGGTGCGCACCGCCGCCGAGCGCGGCGTGCAGGCCGCGATCATCCTCACCGCGCACCTGGGCGAAGGCCCCGGCTCGCTGTCGGCACAGGTAGAGGCGGTGGCGCGCAAGCATGGCCTGCGCATCCTCGGCCCGCATTGCCTGGGCGTGATCGCGCCGCACGCGCGGCTCAATGCCAGCATCGCCGCACATTTCCCGCAGGCCGGCGACCTCGCGCTGATCTCCGAATCCTCGGCCATTGCCGCCGCGCTGGTGGAGTGGGGCGTGGCGCGCTCGGTCGGGTTTTCCGCGGTGGTCTCGCTGGGCGACACGATGGACGTCGACTTCGGTGACCTGCTCGACTACTTCGCCACCGACTACCGCACCCGCGCCATCCTGCTCTATGTCGAGCAGATCAAGGATGCGCGCAAGTTCATGTCGGCCGCGCGTGCCGCCGCCCGCGCCAAGCCGGTGGTGGTCGTCAAGTCGGGCCGCGCCGAGCGCGTGCAGCCGGGCAGCCGCGATACCCATGTGCAGGCCCTGGCCCGTGCCGATGATGTGTACGGCGCCGCCTTCAACCGCGCCGGCCTGCTGCGCGTGGGCGCGCTGGACGAGCTGTTCACCGCCGCCGAATCGCTCGGGCGGCTGGGCACGTTCCCCGGCCGCCGCCTGGCCATCCTCAGCAATGGTGGCGGCGTCGGCCGCCTCGCCGTGGACCAGCTGATCGCGCTGCGTGGCACGCTGGCCACCCTGTCCGACAGCACGGTTCAGAAGCTCGATGCGGTATTGCCGCAGGGCTGGTCGCGCAGCAATCCGGTCGACATCGTGGTCGATGCCGATGGCGAGCGCTATGCCGCGGCCATCGAAGCGCTGCTGGCCGACAACGAGAACGACGCGGTGATGGTGGTCAACGTCCCCACCGCATTCACGTCGTCTGCAGACGCTGCGCAGGCGCTCACCCGCACGCTCGGCCTGCGTCCGCGCCATCATCGCGACAAGCCGGTGTTCGCGGTGTGGCTGGGCAACGACGACCAGGCCACCGCCACGCTCAACGCGGCACGGGTGCCGACCTATCCGACCGAGGCCGAGGCGGTACGCGGCTTCCAGCATCTGGTGCGTTACCGCGAGGCGCAGAACGCATTGATGGAAACGCCGCCCAGCCTGCCGCAGGACTTCAACGTCGATGCGGCGGCCGCGCGAACGCTGGTCGATGCCGCGCTGGCCAATGGGCAGCAGTGGCTGGACCCGCTGGCCACGCACGAGCTGCTCAAGGCCTACGGCATTCCGTCCGCGCCGGTGATGCACGCGCGCGATGCGCACGAAGCGATGGACCTGGCGCAGCCACTGCTGGAACGCGGTGCGTCCGTAGCGCTGAAGATCCTGTCGCCGGACATTCCGCACAAGTCCGAAGTGGACGGCGTGCGCCTGAACCTGTCCACGCTGCCGGCGGTGCAGAGCGCGGCCAACGCGATCCTGTCACGTGCGCGCCAGTTGCGGCCGGACGCGCGCATCGACGGCCTGCTGGTGCAGCCGACCATCGTGCGCCCGAAAGCGCGTGAGCTGATCGTCGGCATTGCCGATGACGCAACGTTCGGCCCGGTGATCGTGGTCGGTCGTGGCGGCACCGCAGTCGAGGTGATCAATGACAAGGCGCTGGCACTGCCGCCGCTCGACCTGCGCCTGGCCCATGAACTGATCGGCCAGACCCGCGCCTCGCGCATCCTCAAGGCCTACGGGGATGTGCCCGCCGCCGACGAGCGCGCACTGGCGCTGGCGCTGGTCAAGCTGGCGCAGCTGGCCGCCGACATTCCCGAAGTACGCACGCTGGACATCAACCCGCTGCTGGTCGACGGCAAGGGCATCCTCGCCCTCGACGCGCGCGTGGCGGTGGCGCCGTCGCGCATCCTGCACAAGGGCCGCGGCCATCCGCGCTTCTCGGTGTTCCCGTACCCGAAGGAGTGGGAGCGCACCATCGAACTGTCCGATGGCGGCCGCGCGTTCGTGCGCCCGGTGCGGCCGGAAGACGATGCGCTGTTCCGCGCGTTCTTCGCCCGCGTCAGCGACGAAGACCTGCGCCTGCGCTTCTTCCAGTCGGTGAAGCACTTCAGCCACGAATTCATCGCGCGCCTGACCCAGCTCGACTACGCGCGCTCGATTGCGCTGGTGGCGATCGAGCCGCGCAGTGGCGAAATGCTCGGCGCGGTGCGCCTGCACGCCGATGCCGATTACCACCGCGGCGAGTACGGCATCCTGATCCGCTCGGACCTGAAGGGCCACGGCATCGGCTGGCGGCTGATGGCGATCATGATCGAGTACGCCAAGTGGCTGGGGCTGGACGTGGTCGAAGGCCAGGTGCTGCGCGAGAACAGCACCATGCTGGCGATGTGCCAGAGCCTGGGCTTCAAGACCCGGCTGGACCCGGATGACCCGACGGTGATGGTGGTGACGCTGCCGGTGCAGCAGGTCGAAGTGCCCGACGTCCCGGTGTAGCGCCGAGCCCACGCTCGGCTGCCTAGCATCATACGGGCACGCCTGAGCCGAGCATGGGCTCGGCTCTACAGCTTCAACGCGTGGGTTCCACCACCACCGCCGTGCCGTAGCACAGCACCTCGGTCAGCCCGGTCATCACATCGGTGGCGTCGTAGCGCATGCCGATGATTGCGTTGGCACCCAGCTGCCGCGCGTGCTTGACCATGTCGCGGTAGGTTTCCTCGCGAGCCTGTTCGCACAGCTCGGTGTAGATGGTGATGTTGCCGCCGAAGATCGTCTGGATACCGCCGAGAAAGTTGCCGACGATCGAGCGCGAGCGTACGGTGATGCCGCGCACCACACCCAGGTTGCGCACGACGCGATGGCCGGGCAGCTCGAAGGCGGTGGTGACCAGCGAATCGTCGAAGCGCAGCGCGGGTGGGGTGGGGGTACCGCCGTTGTAGGGGTCTGCCATGGTCGCGTCCGTATCGGAGAGTCGAGCTTGCTCGACTCTACAACGCAACCGCCCGTTGCGGCATGGTTCCCTCACCGCACCGGCGCGACAATACCGCCATGACCGACCGTATCCCCCTGCTCCTGCTGCCTGGCCTGCTCAACGATGCCGAGCTGTGGCGCGCGCAGCTGGCTGACCTGGCCGACATCGCCGATTGTACGGTCGGCGACCAGACCCGTGGCGAGACCCTGCAGGCGGTGGCCGAGGACGTGCTCGCACAGGCACCGGCGCGCTTTGCGCTGGCTGGCTTCTCACTGGGCGGCTTCGTGGCCCAGCAGATCCTGCGCATTGCGCCAGAGCGCGTGCTGCAGCTGGCGCTGATCGATACCTCGATCCACGCCGATTCACCGGAACGTGCCGAGCAGCGCCGCAGCCAGCGCGCCAGCGTGCGCCTGCCCGGAAAGTTCCATGGTTTCGGTGATGTGCTGATGCGCAGCTACATCGATGCGTCCCGGCTGGACGACTACGTGCTGGTGCAGCGCGTGCGTGACATGACCGCCCGCCTCGGTGCGGACGTCTTCCTGCGGCAGAGCGCACTGGAGCGCCGTGACGGCCACGACGTGCTGGCCGGTTACCGCGATCCGCTGCTGATCGTGTGCGGGGCCAATGACCGGATCACGCCGTTGGCGGTGAGCGAAGAAATGCACGCGATGGTGCCGCACTCGCAGCTGGTGGTGGTGCCCGATTGTGGGCACCTGGCACCGATGGAAAAGCCGGAGGAGGTCAGTGCGGCAATGCGTGGGTGGTTGCTGCAGGGCAGGGGATGATCCCCGTCTTCTGGTAGATGCCGGCCTTGGTCGGCACCTCCTGTGGAGCCGAGTTAGGCTCGGCTCCAGCGAGGCAGCAGCCGAGCGTGCGCGCGGCTCTGCAACAACACTGCCTCAATCCCAGGCCGGCGCGATGCCTTCCGGGTTCGCCAGGCGATGGCCGCGGTCGAGCTTGGCGATCTGTGCCATGTCTTCGTCGGTCAGGCGGATCGCTGCTGCTTCCAGGTTGCTGGCCAGGTTCTCGCGCTTGGTCGAGGACGGAATGACCGAGAAGCCCTGCTGCAGCGCCCAGGCCAGCGCGACCTGCGCCGGCGTGGCCTGGTGGCGTCCGGCGATGGCCTGGATCACCGGGTCCTTGATCACCTCGCCATAGGCCAGGCTCATGTAGGCGGTGATGTGGATGCCGTTGTCCTGCAGGAACTTCACCAGCAGGCGATTCTGCAGGTAGGGGTGGATTTCGATCTGGTTGGTGGCGATGGCACCGGCGCCGAGGATGCTGATCGCCTTGCGGGTCTGCGCGATGGTGAAGTTGGAGATGCCGATCTCACGGGTCAGGCCCTGCGCCTTGGCTTCAGCCAGTGCGGACAGGTACTCCTCCATCGGCACGTCAACCTTGTCGTTCGGCGATGGCCAGTGGATCAGCGCCAGGTCGATGTACTCGGTGCGCAGCTTTTCCAGGCTCGTGCGCAGGCTGGCCAGCAGCGCATCGCGCTTGAACGCGGTGATCCAGACCTTGGTGGTCAGGTAGATGTCGTCGCGCGGCACGCCGGAATCGGCGATGGCCTGGCCGACCTCGGCTTCGTTGCCGTAGATCTGCGCGGTATCGATGGCGCGGTAGCCAACCTCCAGCGCGTTGCGCACGGAATCGATCACGGTCTGGTCTTTCAGGCGGAAGGTGCCGAGACCGAAGGCGGGGACAGTCATGGGGGGCTCCAGCAGAGGGGGAGGGAGGCGGGAATGTCCACGAAAGGGTAGGCCAGTCGCCGTGTGCATGCCGGCAACGGTGCATTGCGCCGCCGTATACGACCGCAGGTCCGCCGCGGGCCCTGGTGGGTGCGGACCGTGGGTCCGCACCGATTCCCGCCGTCGCCCGACCCACGGTCGGGCGTCACCGATCCCCGCGACGTGGGGAACCCGGAAGATTGCTCAGGCCGCGCGCGCCAACGCGTCCTTCGCCGCCGCCGTGGTCGACAGGTCGAACACATCCACCGCATCGATCAGGCGGTTGGCCTGTTGCTCCAGGCTGCGCGCGGCAGCGCTGGCTTCTTCCACCAGCGCGGCATTCTGCTGGGTGGTGCCATCCATCTGGACCACGGTCTGGCTGACCTGTTCGATACCCGCGCTCTGTTCCTGCGAGGCCGCGGAGATCTCAGCCATGATGTCGGTCACCCGCTGCACCGATGCGACGATCTCGGCCATGGTGTCGCCGGCCTCACGCACGCGCTGCGCGCCCTGTCCGACCTGTTCCACCGAGGCCTCGATCAGCGACTTGATTTCCTTCGCGGCCGCCGCCGAACGCTGCGCCAGTGTGCGCACTTCACTGGCGACCACCGCAAAGCCGCGGCCCTGTTCACCGGCCCGTGCCGCTTCGACGGCGGCATTCAGCGCCAGGATGTTGGTCTGGAAGGCGATGCCGTCGATCACGCTGATGATGTCGGCGATCTGCCGCGACGAGGTCTCGATCGCGCCCATCGTCGCCACCACCTGGCCGACCACGCTGCCGCCGTGCGAGGCGACCGTGTGTGCGCCGATCGCCAGCTGGTTGGCCTGGCGTGCGTGCTCGGCGTTCTGGCGCACAGTGGAGGTCAGTTCCTCCATCGATGCTGCCGTCTCTTCCAGGTTGGCGGCCTGCTGCTCGGTGCGGCGCGACAGGTCATTGTTGCCGGCGGCGATCTCCGCGGCGGCGGTGTGGATGTTGCCGGAGGCGTGCTTGATGTCGGTGACGATGGTCGCCAGCTGCGTGGCGGTGGTATTGGCATCGCCGGCGATACGCGCGAACACACCCTGGAAATCACCGTGCATGCGTGCACCGAGGCGGCCATCGGCGATCGCGCGCAGCATCGTCGAGACTTCGCCCAGGTTCAGTTCGGTGGTCTGCATCAGGCGGTTCAGGCCATCGACCATCGCGCGGAAGTCGTGCTCGAAGCTCGCGCTGTCGCCACGCTGGCTGAAGTCTCCCGCGCCGGCAGCTTCGGCCAGGCGCCGGATCTCGCCATTGATCCTGCCGAGGTTGTGCTTGGCCATGTCCAGTGCTTCGGTGATCACCGCCTTCTCGCCGGGCAGGCGTTCCATGTCCTGGCTGAGGTCGCCGACCGCATAGCGGCCCATGATCGAGATCGCGCGCATCTTCACCTGGATATGCGCATCGACCAGCGTGTTGCAGTCGGCCACCATGGTGCCGAACGCGCCGGGGAATGCATCGGCCTCCATGCGATGGCTGATGGTGCCGGCCTCGTGCGCCTGTGCCATCGCGGCCTGGGCATCCAGTACCCTGCGCAGGGTGGACTGCACCGCTTGCATGGCCTGCGCGAGGCGGCCGATCTCATCGCGGCTGCGCACCTGCACCACGTGCTGCAGGTCGCCGGCGGCCACCGCACGTGCAGCGGCTTCCACCGCCAGCACCGGCTGCACCACCGCGCGCCGCAGCCACCAGGCCAGGCCGATCAGCAGCAGCACGGCGGCCAGTACGGTCAGTGCCGCGCACAGCAGCAGGGTCTGCCGGGCCTGCTGCGAACGGGACGCCACCGCCGCTTCAGCCACCTGCGTGGCGTGCGTGCTCAGCGCATCCAGTGCCATCGCCACCGGGCGATCCTTGCCGCGCACCAGGTTGTCGCCGGCCGCGGGATCGTAGCCGGCCGCGGCAAATGCCTGCAGCGCCGCGTGATAGTCCTGCTGCAGCTGCGCGTGCAGGCCAACGAACGCCTGCGCCAGCTCACGCGTGCGCGGGTCCGGGCTGGTGGCCAGACCCTTGGCCAGTTGCTCGACCAGGCGGCCTTCGCTGTCGAAGCCATCCAGGTGGCGTTGGCGCAGCGCGTCGTCGTGCCCGCGCAGCAGCACGTTCTTCCATTCCTGCACCTGGCCACGGAACTCACGCTGCAGGCGTTCGGCATCGCGGCTGTGCGCGACTTCGGGCGGGACCTCGGTGGACAACTTCAACCAGGCGGAGGCCAGGCCTGCCAGTGCGCACAGCAGGACCACGGCCAAGCCAACAGAAACCGCGCCGAGCAGCTTGGACTGCAGGCGCGGAGCACGGACAGACGCATTCATCGGGAAGCACTCTCGGGAAGGGGCAATGCGGTATCGACCCGCTACGCTTCCGCTGAAGTGCGACAAGCATCACATTAGCGTTTCGTTTAGTGATGTGAAGGAAGTGTTTCATAGGACAAATGTGTCCATATGGAACAAATACGGACCCTGGACAGGGGATATAAATGTAACTAATGTAGTTACATGAAATCCGCGAACCCGCTCTCTGACGCCTTGCACGTGATGGCGCACCTGGTCGGCCAGGATGGCCCACGCACCTCCGAGCAGCTGGCGTCCTGCCTGCCGACCCATCCAGTGGTGATCCGCCGCCTGCTGGCACAGCTGCACAAGGCCGGCCTGGTACGCAGCACCCGCGGCCATGGGGGTGGCAGCCAGCTGGCCCACGATGCGGCGGCGATCACCCTGCATGACATCTACCTGGCCGTGGGCGCACCGCCCCTGGTGCAGGTCGGTACCCGCGACGCCGGCCGCGGCTGCCCGATCCAGCAGCTGGTCAACAGCGCGCTGCTGGAGGGGGCACGCGAGGCACAGCGGTTGCTGGAGGCGCGCCTGCGGGCGACCACGCTGGACCAGCTCGGCGCCGACTTCGCCCGCCATCTCGCCCATCACCGTTCCCTGGAAGGTCACCATGAATCCTGATGTGCTCATCGTCGGCGGCAGCTATGCCGGCATTGCCGCCGGCCTGATCCTGGCCCGTGCCCGCCGCCCGGTCACCATCATTGACGCCGGCTCGCCGCGCAACCGCTTCGCCAGCCATTCGCACGGCGTGCCAGGGCTGGATGGCATCAGTGGTGCCGAGCTGCTGAAGACCGCGCGCCAGCAGCTGCTGGACTACCCCACGGTGCGCTGGGTCCATGCCGAGGCCCTGCAGGCCAACGCCAGCGCAGAGGGCGTGGAAGTGCGGACCGCCGATGGCCAAGTGCTGGCCGCGCGCAAGCTGCTGCTGGCCAGCGGCATCGCCGACCAGCTGCCGGCGCTGCCGGGTCTGGCCGAGCGCTGGGGCAGCACCGTGCTGCACTGCCCCTACTGCCACGGTTACGAAGTGGGTGGCGGCGCCATCGGCCTGCTTGGTGGCCATCCGATGTCCGCCAGCAAGGCACCGTTGTTCGCCGACTGGGGCAATGTCACGTTCTTCAGCATGGGACGGGACATCACCGATGAGGAACGCGCCGCCATGCAGCAGCGCGGCGTGCAGATCGAGACGTCACCGGTGCTGCGCGTGCAGGGCGACCAGCCGACCTGGCTGGAGGTGGAGCTGGCCGACGGCCGCCGCATCGCCCAGCGTGCGCTGTTCGTGCCGGCCACCCAGGTGATGGCCACACCGCTGGTGCAGCAGCTGGGCTGCACGTTGGCCGAGAGCCCGCTGGGCGAGCTGATCGAGGTCGACATGATGAAGCAGACCTCGGTGCCCAACGTGTATGCCGCAGGCGATGCGACCACGGTCGGCAACATCACCCTGGCCATGGCCGAAGGCGTGCGCGCGGGCATCGGCGTGCACCACGCGCTGGTGGCCGAAGACAGCGTGCCGCGCTGAATGTGCCGGGGTCAGATCCCTTTCACAGTAAGGGATCTGACCCCCGACGCGACGTGCTGCTCTGGTAGCGGCCGGCCTTGGCCGGCACCGCTCGGTTACCCCTTCACGCACAGCACCTGGCGCAGGGTGTGCACCACCTCGACCAGGTCCAGCTGCGCGGCCATCACATCGTCGATCGACTTGTACGCGGCCGGTGACTCGTCCAGCACGCCGCTGTCCTTGCGGCATTCCACGTGCGCCGTGGCCTCGCGATGCTGGGCCAGCGTGATCTGCTGGCGCGCGGCGCCACGGCTCATCACCCGGCCGGCACCGTGGCTGCAGCTGTGGAAGCTGTCGGCGTTGCCCTTGCCACGCACGATGTAGCTGCGCGTGCCCATGCTGCCGGGAATGATGCCCAGCTCACCCTCGCGGGCACTGACGGCCCCCTTCCGGGTCACCAGCAGCTCTTGCCCGTGGTGCGTTTCCTTCTGCACGTAGTTGTGGTGGCAGTTCACCGCCATCGCCGCCAGCTGGAACTTCGGCAACCGGTGGCGCATCTCGGCCAGCACGCGCGACATCATCGCCTCGCGGTTCTGCCGGGCATAGTCCTGCGCCCACGACACGGCTTCGACGTAGTCATCGAACAGCGGCTCGCCTTCCATGAAGAACGCCAGGTCCTTGTCCGGCAGGTGGAAGCCGAGCACGCGCCGGGCCAGTTCCTCGCGCGCCTTCTCGATGAAGTAGGTACCGATCAGGTTGCCGGTGCCGCGCGACCCGCTGTGCAGCATCACCCACACCGTATCCGCCTCGTCCAGGCACAGTTCAATGAAGTGGTTGCCACCCCCCAGCGTACCCAGCTGGCGGTCGAGCTTGTCGGTGCGGATCCTGCGGTGCTTGTCCTTGATCTTCTCCAGGCCGTTGGCCAGGCCCGACTGCACCAACCGGGTGTGGATGCTGTCGGGCATGCGGTGATGCTCGCCGCCACGCCCATTGCCGACCGGAATGCTGCGCTCGATGCTGTTGCGCAGCTGCCGCAGGTCATCGGGCAGGTCGTTGGCGCGCAGCGTGGTGCGTACGGCCGCCATGCCGCAGCCGATGTCGACGCCGACTGCGGCCGGGATGATCGCACCGCGGGTCGGGATCACCGAGCCCACGGTCGCGCCCTTGCCCAGGTGCACGTCCGGCATCACGGCCACCCACGGCCCAACGAACGGGATCGCGGCGATGTTGCGCAGCTGCTCATGCGCCTGCGCTTCCAGCGGCACACCGTTGACCCAGCCCTTGATCGGCGTGGTGCCCTCGGCGTGCAGCCATTGATAGTTCTGTTGCGTGTCCATGTCTTCGTGTATGTCCTTGATGGGCCGGCGGCGCGTCCCTGCGCCGCCGCTACCCCCTACCTGATCGTCACCAGCTGCTTCAGCACGCCATCCAGGCCGCCGAACACGGTGAGCGTGTCGATCTTCTCGGTGACCTTCTCCAGTGCCTCCAGCTCCTTCAAGCGCATCAGCACCGGGTTGTCCTCGATCAGCTTTGCAGTGTTGAGCTGCGAACGCGTGGCGTTGGCCTCCTCGCGGCGACGGATCACGCTGGCCTGGGCCTGCTTCTCGGCCAGCACCACGCCGTTGAGGATCTCCTTCATCTCGCCCGGCAGGATCACGTCCTTGATGCCGACGCCGAGCAAGCGCACGCCGTGGCCCTCGATCGCCGCCTGCACATGGGCGGCGATCTCACCGTCCAGCGCCGCCTTGTCGCCCAGCAGCTCGTCCAGGCTGCGCGCGGCAATCGCCTGGCGCAGGCCGAACTGCAGCTGCCGGTAGACGAACTCATCGGCATTGCTGAGCGTGCGGTGTGCACGCACCGGGTCGACCACCTGCACGGTCGCGGCCAGGTTCACCCGCAGGGTCACCTTGTCGCGGCTGAGCAGCTCCTGGCCGGACACGTCCAGTGACCGTGCACGCAGTTCCACGCGCTCCACCGACACGTTGCCGTTGAAGTTCCAGAACGCGTGCAGGCCGGCGTCCAGCGTCTGCCGCAGCGTGCCATCGATGAACAGCAGGCCCACCGACTCGCTCGGCACGGTGCTGATCACCGCCACACGCGGCAGCACGCCCAGCTGGCCCAGGCGCTGCTGCACGTCCACCGCAATGCGCGGCTCGTCACCCAGCGCCATCACGCGCACCTGGGTGTCGACCGAACCGCGCCAGTACAGGCGACGGCTGCCCGGCGGCAGGACTTCATCGATGCGGCCATTGCGCAGCACCAGGCCGACCTCGGTGGCGCCGACATTGGCCAGCACGAAGTGGGTGTCCAGCTGTGCGCCCAGCGCTTCGATCAGGCTGTCCTGGTCGCTGCCGGTGTAGGCCGCGCCCTTCGATGCGGTGTGGATGTCCACGTGCGGGCGGCCGCCGAACAGCGACAGGCGGTGCACGCCCGGCAGCAGGATCTGCTGGAAACGACGGTTGCGATACACCAGGCCGCGCTCGCCGTCGCCGATCACGACCTTGATGGTCCAGAACATGGGAGTCTCTCCTTGTATGGCTCTGGTGGTTCGACCCGTTGCGGATGAATCGCCATGACCCGGGTCGATCAGGTCGTGGCGCGGCCGCCTGCACACCACGTGCAGGCAGCGGAAGAGGGCGGCCATCGGCGGACGGTCCGCGCGCGGAGCCTTCGGTGCACCGGCAGTGCTGCCATCGTCGTTCCCTGCAGGCAGCACCAGGGCGGAACGTGGCTGGCAGTGGCGGCGGGCCGGGGCCCGGCGTGCGGTCCGTTGCCTTCCACGTTCCTGCCCGAAGGCGATGACCGTGGACGGCGACGATGGCCGCTGGGGCTTGCGCCCCGGGTGTTGCTTCAGGTCATGACGTGACAGGTCATGTGGTTTGGAGTGGGAATCGAACCCACGACAGACGGAATCAGGATCCGTTGCTCTACCCTACTGAGCTATCCAGTTGGGGACCGCGCGGAATCGAACCGCGTACCGGCGAACCGGTGCCTGCCTCCAGCAGGCGATCCAGGCGATGGCATGTCCGCGACCTCCGGCATACGCCACGGCAACGCCGCGCGCACCAGCCCGTGGTGGAAACGGGACCGTTGGAGAATCGAGGGTGCAGGCCACCGACATTATCGCGAGCGATAATGTTTGGGAGCGATGCAGATAATGTCCAGGCGTCGCCAATCGCGAAGTAAATCCTTCGGCGGGGCGGGAAAATCCTGGGTCAGTGAGCGGCGGGTTGCCGCGCGGGGTGCAGTTCTGGCATCGCGGGTCCTTGTGCCGACGCAAACGAAAACGCCCCCGGGACTTGCGTTCCGAGGGCGTCGTCAGGCCTCGGAGATCGGGGTGGCCGATCTCCGCAGGGCGGGTATCAGGCCGTTGTCAGCTGGGCTTCCCTGCCGAACGCGCGCGCCAGCACGTCCATGCGCAGGCATGGCAGCAGTTTGGCGATGGCGACGGAATGCGCGTTCAAGGGAAGTTTCCAGTGGTCGTTGAAACGAGGTGCGCACGATAAACCACGATTTAGTCGCGCGCAACCATTTTGTTCAATTATTTTCTTCTTTACCGCGCGATGCCGGCCAGCGGCCGGCACTACCTGACTGTGTCATGCCGGCCAGCGACCGGCACTACCTGACTGTGTCATGCCGGCCAGCGACCGGCACTACCTGACTGTGTCATGCCGGCCAGCGGCCGGCACCACCGGGTCTCAGGCTTCGGCGCTGGCGGCGTCAAGTTGCGCGATGTCCTGCACGCTCAGCGACAGATTGGCCGCTGCCAGCAGGTCGTGCAGCTGCTCGACACTGGTGGCGCTGACGATCGGTGCGGTGACCGACGGCCGCGCGATCTGCCATGCCAGTGCGATCTGCGCAGCGCTTGCGCTGTGCTTGCTGGCCACGTCGTCCAGCGCCTGCAGGATGCGCAGGCCGCGCGGGTTCAGGTAGCGCTTCACCACGGTCTCGCCACGCGCCGGGCTCTTGGCTGCATCGGCCGGCGTGCGGTACTTGCCGCTGAGGAAGCCGCTGGCCAGCGCGTAGTAGCCGATCACGCCGATCTGTTCGCGCTGCACCAGGGGTTCCAGCTCCTTTTCGTAGCCGGCACGGTCATACAGGTTGTACTCCGGCTGCAGCGTTTCGTAACGCGGTAACTTGTAGTCGGTGGACACCTTCAGGGCATCGGCCAGGCGCGTGGCGCTGTAGTTGGACGCACCGATGGCGCGCACCTTGCCGGCTTCGATCAGCCGGCCGAACGCGGCCAGCGTCGCTTCCAGCGGCGTCGCCTCGTCATCCTCGTGGGCCTGGTACAGATCGATCACGTCGGTCTGCAGCCGGCGCAGCGAATCCTCGACCGCCGCATTGATGTTGTCCGGGGTCAGGCCAGGGCGCTCGGCCCACTTGGCCACCTTGGTCGCCAGCACCACCTTGTCGCGCTTGCCGCTGCGGGCAAACCACTTGCCGATCAGCGTTTCCGATTCGCCGCCGGCATTGCCCGGCACCCAGGCCGAGTACACATCGGCGGTGTCGACCAGATTGAAACCGGCGTCAACGAAGGCATCGAGCAGGGCGAAGCTGGCCTTCTCATCGGCGCTCCAGCCGAACACGTTGCCACCGAAGGCGAGCGGACGTACATGCAGGCCGGAACGGCCCAGTTCGCGGGTTGCCGTCATGGGCACGGACTCCTTGGGGGAAGTGCTCCAGAATAGAACGCGTTGTGTGACCGTGCTGCGGCGGCAACCACAAAACAGTGTTCCGCGTCAGGCGCGCAGCTAACGTTTTGTGAACACCTGGTGCGCCGCGGCTGCTAGTCTCGCCGCATCTTCCGCTGGAGTCGCTCCGATGATGCCTGTTTCGTCCCTGCGTGGTTGCCGCCTGCTGCTTGCTTCGGCCCTGATTGCCGCTGTTCCTGCGTTCGCCGCACCGGCCACGGTGGCGCCGGCGAAGATCCAGGTGTCACCGGCGATCGAGGCGGCGGTGAAGGCACCCACCCGTGATGCCAACAACGTCAAGCGCGACGGCTTCCGCCACCCGGCGCAGACGCTGTCGTTCTTCAAGGTGACGCCGGAGAAGACCGTCATCGAGATCACGCCCGGCAACGGCTGGTATTCGGAGATCCTGGCGCCGCTGCTGCAGGACAAGGGCCGCTACGTGGCTGCCGTGGTCGATCCGATGGCGGTGCCCGAGGGTCGCGGCCGTGACTACCAGCAGCGCAGCCGCGACAGCCTGGAAAAGAAGTACGCCGGCGCGCCGGCACAGTTCGGCAAGACTGCCGTGGTGGCCTATGATCCGGCCAAGCCGGTGTTCGGCCCGGCCAATTCAGCCGATGTGGTGCTGACCTTCCGCAACGTGCACAACTGGCGCAAGGCTGGCCAGGCGCAGGGCATGTTCCAGGGCTTCTTCAACGTGCTCAAGCCCGGTGGCGTGCTGGGCGTGGTCGAGCACCGCGCCAAGGCCGACGTGGCCGATGACGATGACACCGGCTATGTCGGCCAGCAGCAGGTGATCGCAATGGCCGAAGCCGCCGGCTTCAAACTGGACGCGCGCAGCGAGGTCAACGCCAACCCGCGTGACACCAAGGACCACCCGAACGGCGTGTGGACGCTGCCGCCGACCAACCAGCACGACAAGGCCGATGATGCGAAGTACCAGGCGATCGGCGAAAGCGACCGCATGACCCTGCGCTTCATCAAGCCGTAAGCCGGCACGCCGTAGCGCCAGCGTGGAGTGCCCCGTAGAGCCGAGCCGATGCTCGGCTCACCGCGCGCGCTGCGGCCTAATCGAATTCAAGGACATGGATAGTTGAAGAAGGTTCTGTACTTCGCCTTCGCATTGATGGCGCTGCCGCGGTTGTACGACTTCGTGTTCCATGCGGGTCACGTGCATGATCTCGTGGCGGCGGCAGGTTTTGCGGTGCTGCTCGTGGGTTGCCTGTGGGACGAACGTGCGCGCAGGGCCTGCCCACCGGTAGTGCGGCTACGCTACCGCGCCAACGCTGCCGCCACGTGCGGCGCCGCGGTGGTGCTCGTTGCGCTGTTGATGGAAAGGAAGGTCTTCGGCTGAGTGGTGATCGCGGCGGCGATGCGGGAATGGGACAATGCCCACACCCGCCGCCTGCCGTGCCTGCAATGCTGATCGCCTTCAACAAGCCCTTCAACGTGCTCTGCCAGTTCACCGACCGCAGTGTGCCGCCACGGCCGACCCTGGCCGGGTTCGGCCTGCCGCCGCGCGTGTATGCCGCCGGCCGCCTGGACCATGACAGCGAGGGCCTGCTGCTGCTGACCGACAACGGCACCCTGGCGCACAAGCTCACCGACCCCCGGCACAAGGCCGACAAGACCTACTGGGTGCAGGTGGAAGGCACGCCCGGTGACGAGCAGTTGCAGCGGTTGCGCGACGGGGTGGAACTGAATGACGGGCCGACCCTGCCGGCGAAGATCGAACGCCTTGATCCGGCTCCCGCGTTGTGGACGCGCGATCCGCCGGTACGCTTCCGCAAGACCGTGCCTGACAGCTGGCTGGCGATCACGATCCGCGAGGGGCGCAACCGCCAGGTGCGGCGGATGACGGCGGCGGTGAACCTGCCAACACTGCGGCTGGTGCGGGTGTCGATCGGACCCTACCGGCTGGACGACCTGCAGCCCGGACAGTGGCGGCAGATCGGTTGAGACAGAAAGGGCCGGAGGCCTTGCGGCGTCCGGCCCTCATGCGCTGCCCTGGGGTCAGAGCCCTTCCTGCGGAAGGATCCGACCCCGGTGGATTCACGCGTCGCTGCCGATATCGCTGTGCTCGTCCACCACGGTATCGTTGCGGCGGTCACGCGCGCTGATCCGCTGCGCCTGCCCATTCACCACGTGGCCGTTGGCGGCCTTCTTCTTCTGCTGCTTGCGGTACAGCGCATAGCCGAGCAGGCCGACGCCCACTGCAGCGGCGGCGATGGTCACGGCCGGGTTGCGGCGGGCGAACTTGGTGGCGACCTTGCCACCGGTCTTGACGGCGCCCAGCGCCGCGCCGGTCTTGATCCAGTCACTGGCCTGCGGGCCAAGATGGCGCAGGCTGCCACCGGCGCTCTTCAAGCCGTCGCCGGCGCTATGGGCCAGGTCCAGGGCGCGCTCCAGAGCGCGGTCGGTGATCACGGTCAGCTTGCTCATGCGGGGGTCCTTTGCCTCGGGTCGAAGTCCAGTGTCGCGCGTTGCCCGTAAACGGTATGTCAGTCGGGGACGCAGGCGGTGTGACTTCAGCGTAGCCATTCAGGATCAGGCAGGTCCGCTAGGGGGAGTGCAGGCCGCTGGCCGGCAATGCGCTCCACCTGGTGCCACGGGGCTGCCGGCCAGCGGCCGGCACTACCCCTCAGGTCCCGCGCGGCTTGGCCCGGTGCGTGGCCGTGGCCGTCCACGGATCATCCGGCCACGGATGGCGCGGGTAGCGGCCCTTCATTTCCTTTTTTACTTCGGCGTAGGTGTTCTCCCAGAAGTTGCGCAGATCCTGGGTGACCTGCAGCGGGCGGCCGCCGGGGGAGAGCAGGTGCAGGGTCAGCGGCACGCGGCCATCGGCGATGCGCGGCGTATCGGCCAGGCCGAACAGTTCCTGCAGCTTCACCGCCAGCACCGGCGGCAGCGGATCGCCGCGCTCGCTGTCCAGCGCATAGGTGATCGGCCGCTCCAGTCCGGACGGCACGGTGATGCGCGTGGGTGCATGACGCTCGATCAGCTGCCGTTGTGACCACTCCAGCGGTGACTTCAGCGCCTCGCCGAAACTGGACTCGTCCAGCGCATCCAGGCGGCTCTTGCCGGCAAACGCGGGCTGCAGCCACTGTGCGCGGTTGGCCAGCAGGGCCGCGTCGCTGCAGTCGGGTAGATCCAGTTCCGGCATCCAGCGTCGAAGCGATTCGACACGGGCCTGCCACTGGCGCAGGCCTTCGGTCCACGGCAGGGCCTGCAGGCCGAGTTCGGCCACCGCATCGGTCAGCGCCTGCGCGGCATGCTGCGGATCGACCCGGCCAGCGGAGCGGCTGTCGAGCACGATGCGGTCGAAACGGGTCTCGCGCAGCGCCACCAGGGCGCGGCGTTCACTGTCCCAGCGCACCACGTCTTCAGTGACGAAGCGTTCCGGCCACGCGTTGCGCAGCCGGCCCTCATCCACCGGGGCGGCACGCAGCAGCAGCGCATCGCGCGCTTCGAAGCGCAGTTCGCTGGCCACCAGCCACGGTTCACCACGCAGGTCACTCAGCTCGTGCAGGCGCGCGCTGCGACCATTGGCCAGCAGGTAGCGCAGGGGATCGCTGGGATGCTGGAAACCGATCCGGTCGGGGAAAGCGTGTGCGAGCAGGTCACCGAGTTCGTGCGCCTCGATGCTGGACGGCGGCGCGGTCTCGCAGCGCAGGCGTCGTCGCCACTGCTTGGCGGCAGCATCGATGGCGGCCAGCCCGCTGCGATGGGCGTCCACCGGCGCGCGGCCGTTACGGAACGCGGCCAGTGCGCGCCAGCGGGCCGCCAGCGCGTCACCGCCCTGGCGCAACGGGTCGCGCGCTTCCAGCAGGGCAGCCAGATCGGCGGCCAGGGCCTGCGCACGTGCATCGGGCGCTGCCAGCAGCATTGCCGCCATCCGTGGATGCGTGCCCAGCGCCAGCACGCGCCGGCCGAGTGCGGTGATCGCGCCACTGCTGGACAGCGCGCCCAGCCGCTGCAGCAGTTCGCGCGCCGCGCCCATCGGACCCGCCGGCGGCGGATCGAGGAAGCGCAGGTCAGTGCTGCCCCAGGCGGCCAGTTCCAGCGCCAGTCCGGCCAGTTCCACCTGGTCGATCTCGGCGCGGCGTTGCGGCTCCAGCCGCTGCGACTGCGGCCACAGCCGCCAGGCCACGCCTTCGGCCACGCGGCCGGCACGGCCCGCGCGCTGGTCCGCCGAGGCCTGTGCGATGGCCACCACGTCCAGCCGGGTGAAGCCGCTGTTAGGGTCGTAGCGCGGCTCGCGCGCCTGGCCGCTGTCGATCACCACGCGCACGCCGGGCAGCGTCACCGACGACTCGGCGACGTTGGTGGCCAGCACCACGCGGCGGCGCCCATCGCTGGCCGCCTGCAGTACGCGCGCCTGCTGTTCCACCGGCAGTTCACCGTGCAGGGCCAGCACCTCCACGCCGGCATCCAGCGATTCCTGCAGGCCCGCTTGCACCCGCGCGATCTCGCGCTGGCCTGGCAGGAACACCAGCAGGTCACCCGGATGCTCGGCCAGGGCCTGCTGTACGGCGCGGCGCACCTGCAGTTCCAGGGTTTCATCGCGGCGCGCCGGGAAGTGGCTGATCGCCACCGGATAACTGCGGCCCTCGCTGCTCAACCGCGGTGCATCGAGGAAGCGTGCCAGCCGCTCGCCGTCCAGCGTGGCCGACATCACCACCAGGCGCAGGTCGTCACGCAGCTGCGCCTGCACGTCCAGCGCCAGCGCCAGCCCGAGGTCGCCACTGAGGTGGCGCTCGTGGAATTCGTCGAACAGGATCGCACCGACCTCTTCCAGCATCGGGTCGTCCTGCAGCATGCGGGTCAGGATGCCTTCGGTGACGACTTCGATGCGCGTGCGTGCCGAGATCCTGTTCTCGAAGCGGATGCGGTAGCCGACCGTGCCGCCGACGTCCTCGCCGAGCTGTCGCGCCATGAACAGCGCGGCACTGCGTGCAGCGACCCGGCGCGGCTCCAGCAGGATGATCTTCCGCCCCTGCAGCCACGGTGCATCGAGCAGCGCCAGTGGCACCTGGGTGGTCTTGCCGGCGCCAGGTGGCGCTTCCAGCACCAATCGAGAGTGCTGTCGAAGTACGTCCAGTACCTGCGGAATCAGCGTGGAGATCGGGAAAACAGGCGGTTTCATGTTCCAAGGATAAACGTCCCGGCGCCGACGTGGCTTGACCCCGCAAGGTCGGGGTGTTCTGGTAACGCGCCCTGCCTCCGGCCTGCCCATGCGTCCCAGCCTCCTGCTTGCCTCACTCCTGCTGCTGCCTACGTGCAACAGTGCCAGCGCCGCGCCGTCCGACACAGCCCACCCGATGGCGCGCCTGCTGGGTGCGGACGTTCAGCAGCGCTACCTGCCGCAGGGCATGAGCGATGAACTGTCGATCCGGCGTGCCTATGAACAGGGCATTCTGCGTTCGCCGGACTTTCCTTCGCTGGAAATCTCCGGCGACCAGGCTTTCATCTTCTTCGCCCAGTTCGCGCGCAGCAGGATGGGGCCGACCTTCAATACCTTGACCGTGTGCCACAATCCAGACGGCTTCCGGCTGTTGGTCGGAGGTGGATCGCGCCAGTCCTGCGCAGCACGCCCCGACGCGGGGATGCGGTTCATCCGCCAACGAAATGGCGACCTGGTGTGCGAGCCCTGCGCTGCGCTCAACTTGCCGGAGCGCTGGGAGCGCCACGACCGCCACACTCATTGACCCGCCGATCACTGCCGAGGCGGGCGCTACAATGTGCACGAATACTGCCCAGTAGCCCCCCATGCACCTGATCGATATCGGCGCCAACCTGACCCACGACTCCTTCGACCGCGACCGCGATGCCGTGCTGGACCGCGCGCGCCAGGCCGGCGTTGTGCAGATGGTCATCACCGGCGCCAGCCGCGAGCACTCGCCGCTGGCCCTGCAGCTGGCGCAGCAGCACCCGGGCTTCCTGTACGCCACCGCCGGCGTGCACCCGCACCACGCGGTGGAATACACCGAGGAATGCGATGCTGAAATGCGCGCGCTGCATGCCCACCCCGAAGTGGTGGCGGTAGGCGAGTGCGGGCTGGACTACTTCCGTGATTTCTCGCCGCGTCCGGCCCAGCACCGTGCGTTCGAGCGCCAGCTGCAGCTGGCGGCAGACAACGGCAAGCCCCTGTTCCTGCACCAGCGCGACGCGCACGCCGATTTCATGGCACAGATGAAGAACTTCGAAGGCCGCATCGGCCCGGCGGTGGTGCATTGCTTCACCGGCGAACGCGATGAGCTGTTCGACTACCTGGACCAGGACTGGTACATCGGCATCACCGGCTGGCTGTGTGACGAGCGCCGCGGCGCGCACCTGCGCGAACTGGTGAAGAACATCCCGGCCAACCGCCTGATGATCGAGACCGACGCACCGTACCTGCTGCCGCGCACGCTGAAGCCGATGCCGAAGGACCGCCGCAATGAACCGATGTTCCTCTCGCACATCGTGGAAGAACTGGCCCGTGACCGGGGCGAGGACGTGGCCGTGACTGCGGCCAATGCCACTGCCGCCACGCGTGCGTTCTTCCGCCTGCCCGACGCGGGTTGATGGTAGTGCCGGCCGCTGGCCGGCAGCACATCCTGATTGCCGGCCAGCGGCCGGCACTACCGGAGCAGGTCGCGCAGGCCCTCACGGTAGCTGGGGAATCGCGGCTGCCACCCCAGCGCGGCACGCGTGCCGCGACTGTTGATGCGCTTGCTGCTCTGGTAGAAGCGCCGCAGGGCCGGGCTCAGCGCCGGGTCATCCCAGGCCACGGCGGGTGGCATCGCAAATCCCCCCAGCTGCGCGGCGAAGGCCAGCACGTCCTGCGGCGGTGCCGGCTCGTCATCGCTGGGCAGGTACATCCCCTGCGCGACCGGTCGCTGCATCGCCGCGATGATCACCGCGGCCAGATCCTGCACGTGCAGGCGGTTGAACACCAGGCCGGGGCGCACCACGTGGCGTGCACGCCCCTGCGCCAACTGCAGCAGCGCATTGCGACCCGGTCCGTAAAGACCGGGCAGGCGCAGTACCGCAGAGGCAACGCCGCGTTGCTCGGCCAGCGCACGCCACTGGGCTTCCGCGAGCCGGCGCTGCACGCCGACGGCTTCAGTGGCGTCCGCCACGCTGGATTCGTCGATCCAGCCGCCGGCACGGTCGGCATACACCGAGGTCGATGACAGATAGCCGACCCAGCGCAAGGCCGGGCTGGCGTGCAGCGCCGGCAGCAGCATGCGCAGCGCCGGGTCACCCTCGGCATCGGGCGGTACGCTGCACAGTACGGCCTCGGCGCGCGCGATCTCCTCGAGCAGGCCGGGCGCAGGCGGGGTACCGGCCTGCAACGGGTACCGCCGCAGGCCATCGTCGGGTGACGCTGCCGGATCACGTACTGTCCCGGCAACCTGCACGCCGCGCGCCTGCAGCTGCGCGGCCAGCACGCGTCCGCTCCAGCCCAGGCCGAGGATCAGCACCCGTCCCGGCAGCGCGCTCGCCTGCGGGCTGAGGCTCACGCGCCGCGCAACGCCTGGTAGGCCTGCAGGCTGCTGTAGGCCACCTGCAGCAGCAGCGCTTCCTGGTCGGCCTTGCGCGCACGCGCCAGCATGTCGCCGACGATCTGCTCGGCCTCCACCTGCTGGCCCGCTTCCAGGTCACGCAGCATCGATGCCTTCAGTGCCGAGCCGGCCTGGGTCAGGGTGCCGCGCGCGGTGTCCTGCGCGGCCTCGGGAATCGGTTCGCCGGCGGCTTCGGCAACGGCCAGGCATTCGTCGTACAGGCCGCGCACGATGGCCTGGCCATCATCGGTGGCGACGATGGTGCCGATGTCGGCACGCAGCAGGCAGGTTGCCGCCGCCAGCGCGGTCAGGAAGGTGTACTTGATCCACTGTTCCTGGCCGATGCGGTCGCTGGCTACGTGGTCCAGGTTGGCCTTCGCGCAGACCGCAGCGAAGGCGCGCACGCGCGCGGAATCCGCACCGCCATCACGCTCGCCGAACGTCAGCTTGGCCGGTTTGCCCAGGTGCAGCACCGCGCCATCGGGTGCCTTGGTGGCGCTGATGAAGCACAGGCCGCCGAGCACGGCCTCACGGCCGAAGCGCGCGTCCAGCGCGTGGTAGTGATGCAGGCCATTGAGGATCGGCAGCACCGTGGTGCCCGCGCCAACGGCCGGGGCAATGGCGTCAATGGAGCTGTCCAGGTCGTAGGCCTTGCAGCTGAGGATGACCAGATCGAACGGCGTCTCCGCAGCGAGCGCGGGCAGCGCATCGGCGGTGACGTGCTGCACCGGGAAGCGGGCATCGCCCAGCGGGCTGCGGATGACCAGGCCGTCGCGGTCCAGCTGTGCGGCGCGTGCCGGGCGCACCAGGAAGGTGACATCGACGCCGGCCTGGGCCAGGCGACCACCGAAGTATCCGCCGGTACCGCCGGCGCCGAGGATCAGGATGCGCATTGCACGTTCACCGTGTTCTGGGGGAATCAGAACTGCGATTGTGCCGGAGATTGCAGGCAAAAAAGAGCCGAGCACAGGCTCGGCTCTACAGGCTGCTGCATCCGCGCATGGCGTGGATCCAGTGTCGCCGGCCAGCGGCCGGCACTACCACGCAGGTCTCAACTGCGCATGCCCACGCCACGGCGCAGCAGCCACAGCGCCACCAGGGTCAGTACCACCACGAAACCGACCATGAGTGCATACGCCACCGTCACCGGCACGTCGCTGCTGCCCAGCAGGCCATAGCGGAACGCATTGACCATGTAGAAGATCGGGTTCGCGTGCGTGGCCGCTTCGGCCCAGCCCGGCAGCAGCTTCACCGAATAGAACACGCCGCCCAGGTAGGTCAGCGGGGTCAGGATGAAGGTCGGCACGATCGCCACGTCATCGAACTTCTTGGCGTACACCGCGTTGATGAAGCCGGCCAGCGAGAAGATCGTCGCGCCCAGCAGCACCGTGGTCAGCGTCACCAGCGGGTGCGGGATGCGCACCGGGGTGAAGAACATCGCAATGATCAGCACGATCACGCCCACCATCAGGCCGCGCAGCACGGCACCGGCCACGTAGCCCCACAGGATCACCCAGTTCGGCATCGGGCTGACCAGCAGTTCCTCGACGTGGCGGCCGAACTTGGCACCGAAGAACGAGGAACTGATGTTGCCGTAGCTGTTCTGGATCACGCTCATCATCACCAGGCCCGGCACGATGAACTGCATGTAGGTGTAGCCGCCCATGTCACCCACGCGCGACCCGATCAGGTTGCCGAAGATCAGGAAGTACAGGGTCATGGTGATCGCCGGCGGCACCAGGGTCTGGCCCCAGATGCGCATGATGCGGGCGACTTCGCGGCGCACGATGGTCATCAGTGCGATGCGGTTGCGCTGGCCGTCGGTCAGCTCGGTGGTGCTCATGCAGGCTTCTCCAGGTTGCCGGTGAGGCGCACGAACAGCTCCTCCAGGCGGTTGCTCTTGGTACGCATCGAACGCACGCGGATGCCGGACGCGTTGAGCGTGGCGAACACGCGGTTGAGGTCCATCGCACGCGGCATGTCGATGTCCAGGGTGTGCGGGTCCGGCGCGGTCAGCGTCGCGCCTTCGATCACCGGCAGCTGCGCCGGCAGGTCGCCGTCGATGTCCAGCAGGAAGCCTTCCACGTCCAGCTTGGCCAGCAGGGTGCGCATCGGCCCCTGCTCGACGATCTGGCCGTGGTTGATGATCGCCAGGTGGCGGCACAGGTATTCGGCTTCTTCCAGGTAGTGAGTGGTGAGGATGATCGTGGTGCCTGCGGCATTGATCTCCTTCAGCACGCGCCACATGTCGCGGCGGATCTCGATGTCCACGCCGGCGGTCGGTTCGTCCAGGATCAGCAGGCGCGGGCGGGTCATCATCGCGCGGGCGATCATCAGCCGGCGCTTCATGCCGCCGGACAGCGTGCGGCTCATCACCTGTGCTTTTTCCCACAGGTGTGCGCGCTTGAGTTCCTCTTCGGCGCGCTGCTCAGCCTCCTCGCGGGGCACGCCGTAGAAACCGGCGTAGTTCACCAGGATGTCGAAGGGCTTCTCGAACAGGTTGAAGTTGATTTCCTGCGGCACCAGCCCGATCAGGCGCATGGTGGCGCTGCGGTTGCCCACCAGGTCGCTGCCGAACACCTCCACCTTGCCTTCGCTGAGGTTGACCAGGGAGCTGATGATGCCGATCAGGGTCGACTTGCCGGCCCCGTTGGGGCCAAGCAGGGCGAAGAAGTCGCCCGGGGCCACTTCCAGGGAAACGCCCTTCAGGGCCTGGGTGCCGTTGTCGTAGGTCTTGCGCAGGTCGCGCACGCGCAGGGCGGGCGCCGTATCGTTCTGGGATGCCAAGCTCGAAGCCTTCGCGCCCATGGGCTGGCGCTGGAGAGGGGCGGGGAGGGGCTATTATAGAAGACCCCGAGGGCTTGCCCCGGCTACACACTGTCCCGAAAAGTCGTGCCTGTTCAATTCCCCCTCAAGCTGGTCGGCCGCCGCATGCTGGCCCCGACCGTCGGCCACTACCAGTTCGTGCGTGATGATGGACAGCCGCTGGATTTCCAGCCCGGCCAGTTCATCCAGGTCCATTTCAGCTACGCAGACGGCACCGAAACCAAGCGTAGCTACTCGCTGGCGACCATCCACGACCACGCGCTGGGCCCGGGCGAGGCGGTCGACATCGCGGTCAGTTTCGTGCCCGGTGGCGCTGCCACGGCGCTGTTCGAGGCGCTGGAGCACGGCAGCCGGATCAACGCGTCGGGCCCGTACGGGCGGTTCTGCCTGCACCCCGGCGACCACAACGGCCGCTACCTGCTGATCGCCACCGGTACGGGCGTCACCCCCTACCGCTCGATGCTGCCGCTGCTGGAAAAGGCCATGGCCGAACGCGGTGTGAAGATCGTGCTGCTGCAGGGCGCGCGCAGCCCGGGCGAGCTGCTGTACAGCGAAGATTTCTACAGCTTCGCCGAAAAGCACCCGAACTTCCGCTATGTTCCGTGCCTGTCGCGCGAGCTGCCGGCCAACCCGCACCCGGACGTGCAGCATGGCTACGTGCAGCAGGCGCTGGCCGGCTTCACGCCGGACCCGGCCACCGACATCGCCTACCTGTGCGGCAACCCGGACATGGTCGATGCCTGCGCCGAGCTGCTGAAGGCCGCCGGCCTGGGCAACCCGCAGATCCGCCGCGAGAAGTACGTCAGCAGCAAGTAAGCCCCGGTCGTGCCGGCCGCTGGCCGGCAATCGCATGAACCCCGCGGTAGTGCCGGCCGCTGGCCGGCAATCGCATGAACCCCGGGTAGTGCCGGCCGCTGGCCGGCAACCGCACTGGCCGGCAACCCTGGAAACCGGAGGCGACCCTACGCCGCCCCCGGTGCCCTGGCTTCAGTACTCGATCCAGGCATCGCGCCAGGCAGAGCCGGTACCCGGACGGTAGGCTTCGGCGTTGACATTGCACCAGGCGCCCTCCGGGAACGGGCGGCAGGCGTAGAGCTTGCCGTCCGAGCCCTTGACCACGGTTTCGCCGGGCTTATAGCTGCCGATACCTTCCGGATACACGAAGTCGTAGTCACCCGGCGGCGGATCGACCGGATCCGGCAACGCCGTGTCGAGCTGGAAGCGATGGCCCGGCTTCAGGTAGACGCGGTTCCCGGTGGCCGAGGCGATGGGGGTGATGATGCCGTTGTTCAGTACGCCCACCCGGGCATGCTGGGCAGAAGCATTGACCTTGCGGCCCAGCGCCAGCGGCCATTGCGTGGCGGAGGTCTGCCCGGTGGCAAGGGTGATCTTCGGGCTTTCCAGGTCATTGCCGCTGGCGTTGAACACGCGCAGGGTCAGGGTGGTACCGGTCTCCAGTTCCCCCCGCGCAGTGATGGCCCCCGCGTCTTCCCACTCCGGTGGCGGGGTGATGTCACCCCCCTCAAAACGTACGTCGGCACAGGTATAGAACGCTTCCTTCGAATCGGAGCGCTGCCACGTGTTGTAGATCACGTGCTGGCCGCTGCGCTTGGGCAGTGGGCAGTCCAGCTTGTAGACATCGCCCGAAAGCGGCACGTTGCCCAGCGTGCAGAACGCCTCCAGATCGGCCCAGCGCAGCGGGCTGCCCGGCTGCCAGCCCTCGCGGGTGACGTAGAACCTCCAGTCGCGGGTGGCGTGCGGTGCCGGTGCCTTGAACTCGAATGTGTAGCGGCCACGTGCGTCGGCGCGGATCGGCGAAGTCTGCCAATCGCTGCGGTTCAGATCCAGGCCGCGGTACTTGCTGTTGCCGCCGCTGCACAGCTCGCCATCCGGCACGACGGCCTGGTGGTTGCCATCGGCCTCGGCCTGGTTGATCCCGGCCCAGTCGTAGAACGGTTGCGCACCACCGATCGCCTTGGCGGCGGCGCAGGCCGGATGGCTCGGGTTTTCAGGATTCCCCTGGTAACAGGCGTAGACGCGGCTGAAGGGTTTGGACAGGGTGCCGTGGGCGAACGCGCTGCCGGAGGCGACGATGCCGGCAAGCGCAGACAGCGCGAAAAACGTCCGATGGGACAGATGCATGCAGATCTCCTGTGGGTGGTGGAACCCCGCGAAGTCTCGGCATGCGCACTGCCCGTATCCATCGGATTACTTTGAAAGGCAACGCGGATGGCGTCGCCTGGAAGCGACTTCACACTCACCCGCTGGCTTGCCTCACGCTTTGCAGGGAACGGTGCTCGACCACCGTTCCCTGCGCGTGTTCTCAGTAAGCGATCCAGGCATCGCGCCAGGCCGCGCCCACGCCCGGCCGGTACGCCTCGGCATTGACGTTGCACCACGCGCCCTCCGGGAACGGGCGGCAGGCATACAGCTTGCCGTCGCTGCCCTTCACCACGGTCTGGCCCGGCACATAGCTGCCGATGCCCGCCGGGTACACGTGGTCGAAGTCACCGCCGGGCGACGGCGTGCCCGGGTCCGGCACGCGGGTATCGAGCTGGAAGCGGTTGCCGTCCTTCAGGTACACGCGGTTGTCGGTCGCCGAGGCTGCCGGCGTGATCACGCCATTGCTGAGCACGCCGACGCGTGCATGCTGCGCGCTGGCATTGACCTTGCGCGCCAGCGCCAACGGCCACTGCGCCGCCGTGGTCTGGCCACTGGCCAGCGTGACCTCCACGCGTTCGACATCGTTGCCGCCGGCATTGAACACGCGCAACGCCAGGGTGGTTCCCACCGGCAGCTCGCCGCGCGCGGTGACCGGGCCGGCATCCTGCCACTGCGGTGCCGGTGTCGTCCCCCCAGCACCGCCCTCGAAGCGCACGTCCATGCAGGTGTAGAACGCCTCGGTGGAATCCGAGCGCTGCCAGGTGTTGTAGATCACATGCTGGCCGCTGCGCTGCGGCAACGTGCACTGCAGCTTGTAGGTGCCATCGGCCGACAGCGGCGTGTTGCCCAGCGTGCAGAACTCCTGCAGGTCGGCCCAGCGCAGCGGGCTGCCCGGCTGCCAGCCTTCGCGGGTGACGAAGAAGCGCCAGTCACGGGTGGCGTGCGGTGCGGTCGCCTTGAACACGAAGGTGAACTTCCCATTGGCATCGGGCTGGATCGGCGTGGTCGGCCAGTCACTGCGGTTCACGTCCAGGCCGCGGAAGGTCGGGTTGTTGCCGCTGCACAGCTTGCCGTCGGGTACCACGGCCTGGTGGTTGCCGTTGGCGTTGGCCTGGTTGATGCCGTTCCAGTCGTAGAACGCCTGCGAACCGCCAACTGCCTTGGCGGCGGCGCAGGCCGGATTGGTCGGGTTCTCGGGATTGCCCTGGAAGCAGGCATAGACGCGGCTGACCGGCGTGGTCATGGTGCCGTGGGCGAACGCGTTGCCGGCCAGGCACAGGCCCGCAGCCGCGAACGCGGTGGCCAGCAGCAGCGGTGTGGATCGGAATGACATGGCGCATCCTTGTGGTCGTCGAAAGGGGACGGTGACCGCAGGAGCTGCACGGCGTTGCGGGCTTTCGGCGGCACCACGGCGAGTATCGAGTCGTGATGCGGGCGACGGAACCCGCGCAGTGCCGATCCGTGACTGCGCATGTGAAGCCCTTCCCGCAGGCTTCACGCCGGGCTGAACGGATGCGCTGGACGTCACGTGACCGGCGTGGCATCGATCACGTCATGGAGGTTGCCCGACGTGGTCTGCCTGTCCACCCGATCCGCCTGGCACGAGAAGCAGCCATGCGCGGCGTTGTGCAACTGGACAAAGGCCACCGCAGGGTCGGCGAACAGCGCATCCAGCCGGTCGGCAACGTCGCTGCCCGCGCAGACCTGGGCACCGCGCATCAGCGCGGCGTGGTCATAGGCGCGCACCGAGATCATCCGGCGCTGCACGTACGGGGGCACTTCGCCCGGTGGCAGCACGCAGCGGGTCACGCCGCGCTGCACGAAGATCGGGCCGGAGGCGCGATACGGCGAGTGCAGTGGCAGGTGGACGTGGGGCAGCAGGAGCAGTTCGCTGCCCGGCGGCGGATCGCTCAGGCTGACCCGGCAGGGATGGCCGCCGCTGTCGCCCGCCCAGCGGCGCTGGATGCCGAGGGCGGCGAGCGCGCTGTCGCTCAGTTCGAACAGGTGCAGGAACGGGCGGTGGTCGATGCCACCGAGGTACCACGTGTGCATGGGCGTCTCCTTGGGTTTCCAGCGGATAGTGCGCAAGCGCCGGCCGTCGTGCTCGCCGTTTTCAGACCCCGCATCGCCGTCGGGCCGGAGCGGGCGGCAGGGATCGCGCGGCAAGGCGCTAAGATGCGCGCGCCGCCCCGGCCGACGAGTGCCGCATGTCCCTGGATTTCCCCACCATCACCGTGCTTGGCTTCCTGCTCTGCATCGGCATTGCGGTGGGCTTCTCGCTGCTGCTGGTCGTACTGCGCGGGCAACCGGTGCTGCGGCAGTGGACCATCAGCCTGTGGCTGTTGACCCTGGGGGTGACCCTGCTGGCGCTGCGGCCCTACCTGCCGCTGGTGCCGGCGGTGCTGGCCGGCAATGCGGCGATGGCTGGCTGCGGGTTGATGATGCTGCGCGGCATGGCCCTGCATCTGCAACGGCCGTTGCCGATGTGGTGGCCGCTGCTGATGGCGACCGCGTTCATGGCCTGCATCTTCGCCTTCCTGGTGCCGTGGCCGGACCTGGGCATGCGGCTGCTGGTGTTCAGCGTGTTCGCACTGATGGTCGACGGCTGGATCGCCGCGTTGCTGCTGCGGCATGCACCGCCACAGCAGCGCACCAGCTGCCGCCTGGCCGCTGCCGTGTTCCTGGCAGAGGCTGCGTTGTACGCGGTTCGCCTGTTCCTGCCGGTGGCGCCCGACGCCGGTGAGGACATCATGCGGACCGGCTCGCCGATGTTCGCCACCTATATCGCGGGGGTGATGCTGGAACTGGCGCGTTGCTTCGCGATGGTACTGCTGCTGGTCGAGCGCATGCTGGTGGACCTGCGCCGCGCGGCCCGCACCGACGGCCTGACCGGCCTGCTCAACCGCAGCGCAGTGCTGGCCGATGGCCAGGCGCAACTGCAGAAGCTGCGCCGCCAGCGCCGGCCGCTGGCGCTGCTGCTGGTCGACGTGGACCACTTCAAGAAGATCAATGATCGCTGGGGCCATCTGGCCGGCGACCAGGTGCTGCGCCATTTCGCGGCGACGCTGCAGCACTGCGTGCAGGGCCATGAGCACCTGCTGGGCCGTTACGGTGGCGAAGAATTCGTGCTGGTGCTGGCTGGAGGCACGCGCGGCGAAGCCATGGAACGGGCGGCGGCGATCCGCGCGCGACTGCAGCAGCGGCCAGCGCTGCTGACCGATGGGCCGGTGTGGGTCACCGCCAGCGTCGGCCTGGCGATGGACGCGGGGCAGGGCGATCTGTCGACGTTGCTGGCCGCTGCCGATGCCGCCCTGTACCGGGCCAAGGCCGAAGGGCGGGACCGCCTGGTCTGCGCGCCGCCGGCGGCCGATTCGCCATTGCCCATCGCCCCCGGCGCGCTGCCCGTGTAAGTTGAGTCACATCTTCCGCGGCAGCCCGTCGTGGTCGACAGGAACGTCCTCCAGGGGAAACGAGCACGATGCAAAGACACCACCTCGCGCTGGCCGGAATGCTGGCCAGCCTGTTGCTTGCCGGGTGCAGCCCGTCGCCGGCGGCCGACGCCGGCAGCGCCAGCGATGCACCCAGCCGCCGCTTCGGCACGATCGACTTCCAGCCCTGCACGCTGTCCACCGTCGGCGCCAGCGCCAACGTGGAAGCGCAGTGCGCCACCCTGCAGGTGCCGGAGGACCGGGCCCGGCCTGAGGCTCGCCGCATCGACCTGCGCATCGCCTGGTTGGAATCGGGCAGCAGCGGTTCCAGCCAGCCCGATCCGGTGTTCTTCCTCGCCGGTGGCCCTGGCCAGGCGGCCAGCGAAGTGGCCGTCGTCGTCGACACCGCGCTGCGCCAGGTACGCAAGCAGCGTGACGTGTTCCTGATCGACCAGCGCGGCACCGGCGGCTCGAACCCGTTCAGCTGCCTGGGCGCGGACGGCAAGGAGCTGCCGATGGGCGAAGATGACGCGTCTTCGGAGGCCTCGCTGCGCGACTACGCCCAACGCTGCGCCGCGTCGCTGCAGGGGCGCGCCGATGCGCGCTTCTATACCACCACCGAAGCCATCGCCGACCTGGATGCGGTGCGGGCGGCGCTCGGCGTGGACAAGGTCAACCTGGTCGGCGGTTCCTACGGCACCCGCGTGGCCCAGCGCTACGCCGGTGCCTACCCGCAGCACACGCGCAGCATCGTCATCGATGGCGTGATACCGAACGAACTGGTGGTCGGCGGTGACTTCGCGACCACGTTCGAGGATGCGATCGCCCTGCAGTCGGCGCAGTGCCGCAAGGACGCCGCCTGCAGCAAGCGTTTCCCGACCGATACCCGCGCGCAGCTGCGCAGCGTGGTCGACACCCTGCGCCGTGCGCCGGTCCCGGTCGAGTATCGCGACCCGGGTACCAACGCACCGCGGCAGGATGTCCTGACGCCGGACAGTGTGGTCGGCCTGGCCTTCGCCTTCTCGTACGTGCCGCAGTATTCCTCGCTGTTGCCGCTGGTGCTGGATGAGGCCGCTCATGGCCGCTACGCGCCGCTGGCGTCGTTGGCCCGCGGTGCGAACCGCAGCATGGATTTCCAGATCAACCGCGGCATGCAGTGGTCGGTGATCTGCAGCGAGGATGCACCGCGCTACCACGCGCCGGCCGAGGATCCGGCGCGGCTGTTCGGCAACGAGGTGGCCAGTACCTTCTTCGCCGCCTGCCCGGTGTGGCCGCACCGGCCGGCGCCGGCGACCGATGCGGTGCCACTGCGCAGCAACGTGCCGGCGCTGTTGCTGTCCGGTGAGCTGGACCCGGTGACGCCGCCGCGCTATGCCGCGCAGGTACTCAAGGGCCTGCCCAACGGCCGTGCGCTGGTCGCCCGTGGCCAGGGCCATGGCACCCTGGCCGCCGGCTGCATGCCGCGCCTGCTCGGCCAGTTCATCGACACGACCGATGCCAAGGCGCTGGATGCCGGCTGCCTGGACACGCTGAGCTACGTGCCGGCGTTCACCTCGTTCAACGGATGGGAACCATGATCGTCGCCGACAGCCTGCACAAGGCCTTCGATACCCGCACGGGCCGCATCCAGGCGGTCTCCAACGTCGGCTTCCGCGCTGGCGACGGACAGATCACCGGCCTGCTCGGCCCCAATGGTGCCGGCAAGACCACCACCATGCGCATGCTCTACACGCTGATGACGCCCGACCAGGGCAGCATCACTGTCGATGGCATCGATGCGGCACGCAATCCCGTCGAGGTGCGTCGCCACCTGGGTGTGCTGCCCGATGCACGTGGCGTCTACAAGCGCCTGACCGCGCGCGAGAACATCGCCTACTTTGGCGAGCTGCATGGCCTGTCGGCCGAGCGCATCCGCGAACGCATCGAGGTGCTGTCGCACGCGCTGGACATGGGCGACATCCTCGACCGCCAGACCGATGGTTTCTCGCAGGGCCAGCGCACCAAGACCGCGATCGCCCGCGCGCTGGTGCACGACCCGCGCAACGTCATCCTCGATGAACCGACCAACGGCCTCGATGTGATGACCACGCGCGCGCTGCGCCGCTTCCTGCTGGGCCTGCGCGAAGAAGGGCGCTGCGTGATCCTGTCCAGCCACATCATGCAGGAGGTGGGCGCGTTGTGTGACCACATCGTGATCATTGCCAAGGGCACGGTGATGGCCGCCGGCAGCGCCGACGAGCTGCGTGCACAGGCCGGTGAAGCCAATCTTGAGGACGCGTTCGTGAAACTGATCGGCAGCGAAGAGGGCCTGCACGCATGAGCATGATGTCGACCCTGATGACGGTGATGCGCAAGGAGCTGCGTGACCTGTCGCGAGACCGGCGCACGCTGCTGCTGACCCTGCTGTTCGGGCCACTGCTGTACCCGGTGCTGCTGCTGGGCATGGGCAAGCTGGCCGAGAGCCGGGTGCGCACCCAGATCGAAGCGCCGTTGCAGATTCCCACCATCGGTGCGGAGAACGCACCCAACCTGGTGCGCTTCCTCGCTGCACAGGGCCTCAATGCCGCACCGGCACCGAAGGACCTGGCCGAGGCCATCCGCAGCCAGGACATCGATGTAGCGCTGCGCATCAGCGATGACTTCGGCAAGGACTGGGCCGAGGGCAAGCCGGCGCTGGTGGAGGTGATCAAGGACAGCACGCGTCGCGCGGCCGAAGTACCCAGTGCACGCCTGGAGGCGGCGCTGGCCACCTACAACGGCCAGGTCGGTGCCTTGCGCCTGATGGCACGCGGCATCGACGCACAGGTGGCCCGCCCGCTGGACGTGGCGCGCCAGGACCTGGCCAGTGCCGAAGCCAAGCGCGGCATGATCCTGTCGATGCTGCTGCCGGTGCTGCTGACACTGACCTCGTTCATCGGTGGCGCCTACCTGGTGATGGACGCCACCGCCGGCGAGCGCGAGCGGCAGTCGCTGGAACCCCTGCTGGCCACGCCGGGCTCGCGCAGCGCGATCGTCAGCGGCAAGATCGCCGCCGCCTGCGTGGTCGGTTTCGTGTCGCTGCTGCTGACCCTGGTCGCCTTCAAGGTGAGCGCGCAGATCGCACCCGGCAACATCGGCCGCCAGTTCAACATGAACGTCGGCTCGATGCTGCAGATGCTACTGGTGATGCTGCCGATGCTGCTGATCGGCACCTCGCTGCTGACCTTCCTGTCGGCCGCGGCCAAGAGCATGAAGGAAGCGCAGAGCCACATGACCTGGCTGATGCTGCTGCCGATGCTGCCCGGCTACGCACTGGTGGCCTATCCGCTGAAGAGCGAGCTGTGGCAGTACGCCGTGCCGTTCCTGTCGCAGAACCAGATGCTGCTGAAGGTGATCCGCCACGAGACCATTACCCCCGCAGTCTGGGCGATCTACCTCGGCGCCAGCCTCGGCCTGGCCGCCGTACTGTGGTTCGCCGCCGTGCGCCGCTACCACAACGAGCGCCTGGCCATTTCGGGTTGACCAGAAAAAGGGGACGGAGGGGATTAAGTCGTTTCTGCCCCTCCCGTCCCCTCCTTGCGCGGGCGGCCTTGTCTTCGCATCGCCACCGGGCGCCCGAGCGTCTGCTCTACCATCCGCAGGAAGGCAGCATCCCCCAACGGGCGCTGTTTGGCGCTATGACTACGGATTGCGGGCAGATCGGCGGACGCATTCACATCGCGCAGGAATCGCGCATACACCGTCGTCCTGTTGCGAGCGGTCGCGGCCAACGCTCTGAATGCGGGATGCGGGGTCAGCATGGGATCATCGCGTCGTTGAAGGTTGCCGTGCACGCTGGACCACGGATGATCTTCAGCGCTGACAGCAATGCCGGCACGAACGGGATTGCGTTCGATGTAGCGGTATACGCTGAGCAGGTAGCCGTCGCTGTCGATCATTGAGGAATGGAAGCGGCCCTGCCACAGGGGACCGGTGCGGCCGTGCCGCTGGTTGAAAGCCTGCACATAGTTGTTGCCCTGCATGCGCATTGCATCGGCCAGCCCGCGCTGCGTGGATGGCGTGGCCAGCAGGTGGACGTGGTTGTCCATCAGGGCATAGGCATGCAGTGCGACGCGGTGCTTGAGGAAAGCGCTGTGCAGCAGATGCAGGAACAGTTGCCGGTCGATGTCGTCGACGAAGATCGCACCCTTGTTCACACCGCGCTGGATCACGTGATAGGCCTGGCCGGCCAGCATCAGGCGCGCTTGTCGGGGCATGGGATTCCCAGGTCGAAGGGGGTCTCAGCCTGGCATCGGCACCGTGGCGTGGGGCATCAGGTAATGCCGCGCAGGCGTATCGGAGGAGTCAGAAGCGACTTAATCCCCTCCGTCCCCTTTTCCGTACCGCGCGGGCGTCACACCCATCTCGCGCTTGAACACGGTGATGAACGCGCTTGGGGTGTCGTATCCCATCGACAGCGCGACGCGGGTCACCGGCTCGCCGGCCAGCAGGCGTGGCAGCGACAGCAGCACGCGCAGGCGTTGCCGCCAATGGCCCAGGGTCATGCCTGTGTCGGCCTGCCACCGGCGGGCGAGGCTGCGGCTGGACAGGCCGCCGGTGGCTGCCCACGCTTCGACACTGCGCAGGTCGTCCGGCGATCGCGCCAGCGCCGCCGCGATCCGCCGCAACCGGCGATCCCGCGGCTGTGGCAGGGCAAGTGGCAAGGGAGTGCTGGCACGGATCTCATCGGCGAGGACGCCGGCCAGGCGTGCCTGCGCAGCGTCCAGTGCCTGATGCGGCCAGCGCAGTGCGCGCGTCACCGCCGCCTGCAACAGCGCATCGGGTTGGAAAATACGGGGCAGCGGGGGCAGATCCAGGCCGGCATCGGCGCGGACGTACAGGCTCCAGCCATCGAACCCGTCTGCCCCGAGCAGCGCATGGGGCAGCAGCGGCGGTATCCAGGCAACGTGCCCGGCCGGAAGCAGCCACTGCAGATTCCCGGCTTCGATCCGCAACAGGCCCTGATGGGCGCCCAGCAATTGACCGCGCCGGTGCTGGTGGCGGGCGGTGCGCCGCCTTCCGGGCACGCGCAGCTGGCCGGCCAGCACGATGGGGCCGTCGTCGGCGTCCGCCAATGCCGGATCAATCAAGCCGGTCGGTGTCTGATCTGCCATATCCATTGGCAGTTATACGGCAGAAGCGCCGACCCGCGCGCGCCACACTGGGCGCCCATCCAACACGAGCCGCCCCGATGCAGCCCCAGGACATCCTTCCCGACCACCAGAACGAAGTACAGGTAAACGGCCTCACCGTGCGCAAGGGCAGCGTCGGCGCGTTCCTTGCCAGTGTCCGCGACTGGCAGGACGCCGCCAGCAACGACGCCACCCGCGCCGCCGCCGAAGCCGACCTGCGTGCGCTGCTGCCGGGCCTGCATGCGCTTGGCCTGTTCCAGGTGCTGGCCGCGCGCGATCCGGCACTGCAGCGCCTGATCGACAGTGCCTGCTGAAACGGACAAGGCCCGGACAGGCCGGGCCTTGTCGTCATTGCGGGGCGGAAACGACTTAATCCCCTCCGTCCCCTTTTCTGCGGTCAGCTGCCGCCCGGGGCGAACACCAGGGTCCGGCGGGTGGTGACCGGTGCGCTGACCGGCTCGAAGCGCCAGCGCTTGACCGCGTTCATGGCCTCGCGATCGAAGACGCGCGATGGCGTTGCGCGCAGCACACGGGCATTGGTCACCGAACCGTCGGTGCCGACGGTGATCTCCACCAGCACCTCGCCCGAGGTGCCGGCACGCAGCGCCTCGGACGGATAGCGCGGTGCCGGCGTGCTGACCGGGCGCAGGTTGGGTGCCGCAGCGGCCGCAGGCGCTGCGGCCTGGCGTGCCGCGCTGGCCTGCTGGGCGGCAGCCTGCTGCTGCTTCTGCTCAGCTTCGCGGCGGGCCGCAGCCTGGCGCTCGGCTTCCTGGCGCTCGTTGTCGCGGCGGGCGGCGTCCTGCTGGGCAGCGATCTGCTTGGCCGCGTCGGCTTCCTTGGCACGCTGCTCGGCCAGGCGCTGCTGTTCGGTCTGCTGCTTGCTGCGGTCCTCGGCGTCCTTCTTGGCCTTCTCGGCTTCGGCTTCGGTGCGCTTGGCCGCGTTCTGCACGCCCTTGGCCAGGCCGTCCTTCAGGCGCGGCAGGGCCGGCGCGGAGGCATCGACCTTCTCGATCAGCGCCACCAGCCGCTGTGCTTCGGTGTAGTCCTCGCGCCCCAGGTGCTGTTCGGCGGCGATCAGCGTGTACGGCAGCAGGTCGGTCAGCGCGCTCTTCACCGAGGCGTCGTCCGGGGTCTTGTCGCGCAGGGCGAGGTAGTACTCGATGGCGTTGTCGCCGGCCGGCGCGTACATGCGGTTCTCGCGCAGGGCCTGGCTGGCCGACTCACGCAGCTGCTCGGTGCCCATCGACTGCACCTTGGCGGCGACCACCGGCGCGGCCGGCGCAGCGGCGGCGGGCGCGGAGGCCGGGGCCGGTGCAGCGGCTTCTTCCTTGCCCGAGCAGGCGGCCAGCGCCAGTGCCAGGGCAACCGGCAGCCACCGGCGCGCGGCGGTGATCGTTGAGACGTGCGACATCCTGCTCCCCTTTAGAAGACGACGTGACGTAAATCATTGATATGCATGGCCGGGACCCGTGGTCCAGGCGCGGCAGGGTGGCGTTTCCCGACGCCACCGCCGGCAACGGCGAGGATGCAATCTAGCATCCCGGCCACCGCCCCGCGCAAGGGGTGGTGGCCGGGTGGGTCCGCGGCCATCATGCCGTGGCTGGCGGCGACCTCAGTGGTCGTGGGTCTTGTCGTGCGGCTTGCTGTGGCCGTTGGACATCAGCTTGTCGGTCCAGGCGATGCCGATCGCCGACAGGATGAACACGCAGTGGATGATGGTCTGCCACAGCACGCCGTCAGGGGTCAGCATCGAGCAGCGGGCGACACCGATGTTGGCGGCGGCCACGCTCATCTGCTCCGGCGTGCACAGCGGGATGCCATTCAACGCGCCACTGGCGATGAAGGTCTTCAGCAGGTGGATCGAGGAGATGCCGATGATCGCCATCGCCAGCTTCACCTTCAGCACGCTGGCATTGACGTGGCTCAGCCATTCCGGCTGGTCCGGGTGGCCTTCCAGGCGCAGGCGCGAGACGAAGGTCTCATAGCCGCCGACGATCACCATGACCAGCAGGTTGGAGATCATCACCACGTCGATCAGGCCCAGCACGATCAGCATGATCTGCTGCTCGCCCATCGACACCGAATGCGAGATCAGGTGCCACAGTTCCTTGCCGAACAGGAACACGTAGACGCACTGCGCCACGATCAGGCCCAGGTACAGCGGCAGCTGCAGCCAGCGCGAGGCGAAGATCAACGTGGACAACGGGGAGAGCGGCGGGCGGTTTGCACTCATGCGGGGGATGCTGCGTTTCGGGGGAGAGGCGAGGTTACCGGCCCGCCATGACGGTGCCAACCCAACTCACGCACTAGACTTCAGGTTCCTTTCCGCACCCCGAGCCGACGCCATGATCGACCTGTATTACTGGCCCACCCCGAACGGCCACAAAGTGACCCTGCTGTTGGAGGAAGCCGGCCTGGAGTACCGCATCCACCCGGTCAACATCGGCTCGGGTGACCAGTTCAAGCCAGAGTTCCTGGCCATCTCGCCCAACAACAAGATGCCGGCCATCGTCGACCACGCCCCGGCCGATGGCGGCGCCCCGCAGAGCGTGTTCGAGTCCGGCGCGATCCTGCTGTACCTGGCCGAGAAGACCGGCCGCTTCCTGCCCAGCGACGCGCGTGGCCGCGTGACCACGCTGGAATGGCTGTTCTGGCAGATGGCGGGCCTGGGCCCGATGAGTGGCCAGATGGGCCATTTCAATGTGTACGCGCCGGAGAAGATTCCCTATGCCATCGAGCGCTACGACAACGAGGTGCGCCGCCTGCACGGGGTGATGGACAAGCGCCTGGCACAGCACGCCTTCCTGGCCGGCGATGCGTACACCATCGCCGACATGGCCAGCTACCCGTGGGTCGGCGCCTACGACAAGCTGCCGGTGGACTTCGCCGCGTTCCCGAACCTCAAGCGCTGGCACGAGGCCATCGCCGCGCGCCCGGCCACCCAGCGCGCCTATGCGCTGCGCCAGCAGGTGAACCCGAACGCCGGCAAGCCGCTCAGCGACGAAGAGCGCAAGCACCTGTTCGGCCAGCGCTGACCCCGGCAGGTGGCCCCGGAGGGTCGGATCCCTTTGCAGCGCAAAGGGCGCTGACCCTCCAGTGCGCCGCCATGGGCAGAAGGTCATGCTGCCTTCCCGCACGGGCTTGGTTAGGATGGAGGAACGACCGCCCCGCGCCTGCCGCCGGGCGGACCTGCCGTTTGCCGGGATCCTCCATGCGCCACCTGTTCGCTTCGCTTGCCCTCATGCTCGCCACCAGTACCGCCGCCCACGCCGAAAAGCTGACCCTGGAGGCCATCACCGGCCCGCTGCCGCTGTCCGGCCCGACCCTGATGAAGCCCAAGGTGGCGCCGGACGGTTCGCAGGTCAGTTTCCTGCGCGGCAAGGACAGCGATCGCAACCAGCTGGATCTGTGGACCTACGACATCGGCAGTGGCCAGACCCGGTTGCTGGTTGATTCCAAGGTGGTGCTGCCCGGCACCGAGACCCTCAGCGATGAGGAAAAGGCGCGCCGCGAGCGCCAGCGCATCGCCGCCATGACCGGCATCGTCGATTACCAGTGGGCGCCGGACGCACAGCGCCTGCTGTTCCCGTTGGGCGGCGAGCTGTACCTGTACGACCTCAAGCAGCAGGGCGCGGCGGCCGTGCGCCAGCTGACCCACGGTGAGGGCTTCGTCACCGACGCCAAGCTGTCGCCCAAGGGCGGCTTCGTCAGCTTCATCCGTGGCCGCAACCTGTGGGTGATCGACCTGGCCAGCGGCAGGCAGCTGCAGCTGACCCACGACGGCAGCACCACCATCGGCAACGGCGTGGCCGAGTTCGTCGCCGATGAAGAGATGGACCGCCACACCGGTTACTGGTGGGCACCGGATGATTCGGCGATTGCCTTTGCCCGTATCGACGAGGCGCCGGTGCCGGTGCAGAAGCGCTACGAGGTCTACGCCGACCGCACCGATGTGATCGAACAGCGTTACCCGGCCGCCGGCGACGCCAACGTGCGCGTGCAGCTGGGCGTCATCGCACCGGCCGCCGATGCGCAGCCGCGCTGGATCGACCTGGGCAAGGAACAGGACATCTACCTGGCCCGCGTCGACTGGCGCGATCCGCAGCACCTGAGCTTCCAGCGCCAGTCGCGCGACCAGAAGCAGCTGGACCTGGTGGAAGTGGCACTCGACTCCAACCGCCAGCGCGTACTCGCCCACGAAACCAGCCCGACCTGGGTACCGCTGCACAACAGCCTGCGCTTCCTTGAAGACGGCAGCGTGCTGTGGTCGTCCGAGCGCACCGGTTTCCAGCACCTGTACCGCATCGACAGCAAGGGCAAGACCACCGCGCTGACCCACGGCAACTGGCCGGTGGACGAGCTGCTGGCGGTGGATGAGACGGCCGACAAGGCCTACTTCCGTGCCGGCATCGAAAGCCCGCGCGAAAGCCAGATCTACGCGGTCTCGCTGCAGGGCGGCGAGCCGCAGCGCCTGTCGAAGGCGCCGGGCATGCACAGCGCCAGCTTCGCCCGCAACGCCAGCGTCTATGTGGACAGCTGGTCCAACAGCACCACGCCGCCGCAGATCGAGCTGTTCCGCGCCAACGGCGAGAAGATCGCCACGCTGGTGGAGAACGATCTGGCCGATCCCAAGCACCCGTATGCGCGCTACCGCGACGCGCAGCGCCCGGTCGAGTTCGGCACGCTCAGCGCCGCCGACGGCAAGACGCCGCTGCACTACAGCCTGATCAAGCCGGCCGGCTTCGATCCGTCCAGGCGCTACCCGGTGGCGGTGTATGTCTATGGCGGCCCGGCCAGCCAGACCGTCACCGACAGCTGGCCCGGCCGCGGCGACCATCTGTTCAACCAGTACCTGGCCCAGCAGGGCTACGTGGTGTTCTCGCTGGACAACCGCGGTACCCCGCGCCGCGGCCGCGACTTCGGGGGTGCGCTGTACGGGAAGCAGGGCACGGTGGAAGTGACCGACCAGCTGCGCGGCGTGGCCTGGCTCAAGCAGCAGCCGTGGGTGGATCCGGCGCGCATCGGTGTGCAGGGCTGGTCCAACGGCGGCTACATGACCCTGATGCTGCTGGCCAAGGCGTCGAACCAGTACGCCTGCGGCGTGGCCGGCGCCCCGGTCACCGACTGGGGCCTGTACGACAGCCATTACACCGAGCGCTACATGGACCTGCCGGCGCGCAACGACGCCGGCTACCGCGAAGCGCGCGTGCTGACCCACATCGATGGCCTGCGTTCGCCGCTGCTGCTGATCCATGGCATGGCGGACGACAACGTGCTGTTCACCAATTCGACCAGCTTGATGAGCGCGCTGCAGAAGCGCGGCCAGCCGTTCGAGCTGATGACCTACCCGGGTGCCAAGCATGGCCTGTCCGGCGCCGATGCCCTGCATCGCTACCGTGTGGCCGAAGCCTTCCTGGGGCGCTGCCTGAAGCCTTGAAACACAGACGGGAAGGAGCCCGCCGATGACACTGCCGCCGCCGATTCCCACCCACGGCCCGAAGCCCGCCGGCTGGTGGTCCCGCCACTGGCGCTGGGCGATGCCCGTGGCCGTGCTGCTGGTGCTGGGCGGGGCCGGTGGCACGGTGGCCTGGAGCGTGCTGCGCTGGAGCGAGGCGGCACGCGAGAGCCCACCGATGCGCGAAGCGCTGCGTCGCGCCGGCTGCAGCATCGAACTGGTGGAAGCCTTCGGCGAGCCGCTGCGTGCCGAATCGATGCCGCTGGGCAGCATGCAGACCGCGATCAACGGCCAGCGTGACGTCGGCCTGACCGTGGCCCTGGAAGGTCCCCGCGCGCACGGCCGGCTGTTCGTGAAGGGCACCCGCAGTGACGACGTGTGGGACTACCCGGTGATGTACGTGCTGGGCGAGGACAGGCAGACCTTCGACCTGACCGCGCTGGACGACGATGAGGCCGCGCAGGAATGCGAACTGCAGGCCTGCCGCGAGCGCGGCGAATGCCCGCCGACGGCTGCGATGTGACCTCCACGGGCAGGCAACTGCGGGACGTCGACGGGGTAGAGTCGACCGGGTAGAGTCGACTGTCAGTCGACTGCTCTTCGATCAGATAGCGAAACCGCCGCGCTGCGCGCGATAGTCGACTGACAGTCGACTCTACGCCGGCGGGCTTCCGCGGAGCCCCGGCTGCACAACCAGCCCGCCATGACTTCCCGCCGATTGTCGCCACCGCGCTGAGCGCGTAGGGTGCGGGCAACCCTGTCCTGGAGTGCACCATGAAGCCGATCGCTTTGGCCGTTGCCCTGGCCCTGACCGCTGCACCGCTGCTGTCCGCACCGCCGGCGCTGGCCGCACCCGCCGCCAAGGCCGCCACGCCGGCCAGCCCGGCCTGGGTGGCCCGCAGCAATGCGCTGGCGCAGATCCTGCTCGATGCACAGGGCCCGTTCCAGCCGGAAGAAACCGGCTTCTTCGGCGTGCCCGGCTACGACGACAAGGTCGCCGACCTCGGCCCCGACAACGGCAAGCGCTACCGTGCCGCGATGGCCAAGGCCCGCGATGAGCTGAAGGCGAAGCTGGCCACCGAGAAGGATCCCAACGTCCGCCAGGACCTGGAGATCATGATCCATGCCGCCAACCAGAACATCGAAGGCAGCGAGCTCAACGAGAAGTACCTGCTGCCGTGGAGCGATGCGCCGCAGACGGTGTTCAGCGGCCTCAACCTGCTGCTGTCCGACCAGGTGCCGGCCGAGCGCCGTGCCAAGGCGCTTGGCCGCCTCAAGGCCTATGCCGGCCTGCAGCCGGGCGGCACCGCGTTCACCACGCTGGCCCGCCAGCGCTACGAAGAGCGCTTGAAGGACAGCAGCCTGCTGCAGCCGACGAAGATCGAAGTGCAGCAGTCGCTGGACAACGTCGAGACCTACATCACCGGCATCGAGTCGCTGCTGAAGAAGTACCAGATCGCCGACGCTGACGAGGCGATGAAAACCCTGGCCGGGCAGATGAAGGACTACGCTGCCTGGACCCGCAAGGAAGTGCTGCCGAAGGCACGCACCGATGCGCGCCTGCCGGCGCCGCTGTACGCCTACCAGCTCAAGCAGGTCGGCATCGACATCGATCCGAAGCTGCTGATGCAGCGCGCGCAGCTGGAGTTCATGGAAACCCGCTCGGCGATGCAGCAGCTGGCGCCGCTGGTGGTGAAGGCCAAGGGCCTGAAGGTGGCCGATCCCAGCGATCCGGTGGCGGTGATCCGCGCGCTGAAGGCCGACAAGATCGCCGACGACCATCTTGAAGGCCACTACCGCAAGGTGATCGACGCGATCGATCCGCTGATCCGCGAGCACGCCATCGTCGACGTGCCCAAGCGCGCCATGCAGATGCGCCTGGGTTCGGCCGCCGAGAGCGCGGCCAGCCCGGCACCGCACTTCCTGCCGGCGCCCCTGGTCAACAACACCGGGCAGCAGGGCACCTTCGTGCTGCCGCTGGGCAATCCGGCGGCGGGCCCGGGCGCGCAGTACGACGACTTCAACTTCGGTGCGGCGGCGTGGACGCTGAGCGCGCATGAAGGCCGCCCCGGCCACGAGCTGCAGTTCACCGCGATGGTCGAGCGTGGCGTGTCGCTGGCACGCACCATGTTCGCGTTCAATTCGGTGAACGTGGAAGGCTGGGCGCTGTATGCCGAGGCCGAGATGGTGCCCTACGAACCGCTGGACGGGCAGATGATCGCCCTGCAGTTCCGCCTGCTGCGCGCCGCGCGCGCAATGCTCGACCCGATGCTCAACCTGGGCCTGACCGACCGCGCCAACGGCGAGCGCGTGCTGATGGAGCAGGTCGGCCTGTCCAAGGCGATGGCCACCCAGGAACTGGACCGCTACATGGTGCGCATGCCGGGCCAGGCCGGCAGCTACTTCTACGGTTACACCCGCATCCTGGAGCTGCGCATGCAGACCGAGCTGGCACTGGGTGCGAAGTTCGATCGCCTCGCGTTCAACAACTTCCTGCTCGACCAGGGCCTGCTGCCGCCGGACCAGCTGGCCGACGCGGTGAACAAGGTGTTCGTGCCGAAGTACACGCGCTGAACCCCTCCGGTAGTGCCGGCCGCTGGCCGGCATTCCTCTGGCGTAGAGAGGATTTCTGAGGTTGCCGGCCAGCGGCCGGCACTACCTGCGGTGAGGCTGCCGCGTCACCGCTGCGGCGTGATCACCTGCGTCGGCAACCGCGCCGGCGGTTCCGGGTTGGGTACCCAGATCGCCACGCCGGCGGCGCGCTTCTGCGTGGTCGGAATACCAATGCCGACGCCGCCACCCACGTGCGAGCCGAACGTGCCGGCGCCCACGGACATGCCCACCGGCGAGCCGCTGCTGCCCACGCCCATCAGCACCACCCCATTGGCGCCCAGTGCGGCGGCTTCACGCTTCAGGCGCGCCACTGCAGCGTCGGTCTGGCCCTGCGTGCCGAAGCCCACGGCAGACGCCGATTCCAGCTGCGCGATTTCCTGGGAGCCGGCCGGTGGCGTGGAATAGATCTGGACCAGTGCCGGGTCGATCGGCGCGCGGGCGCGGCCCAGCATGACCTTGGAGGTGCTGGCACAACCGGCGGCGACCAGCAGGATGGCCGCCAACGCGGCCCAACGGATGTTCATGGCACGACCCCTGTAGGACTGGTTGCGATCATCGGCGGGCTACTCTGAATCGGTGCCAACCCCCCGGCCAGGGCAGCCACGGCCGCACGCTATCACGGTGCGGGTGACAGCCCCGCCAAGGGCAGTAGGCGGCGGCAGCGGGAACGACTATGGTGGGGACAGGAACCAACGACGGGAGAGCGGAATGGGTGTGATCAGTCTGTTGTGGGGCGTGCTGGCGCTGCTGTGGATGATCCTGGCGCTGATTCCGCTGCTCGGCTGGGGCAACTGGTTCCTGATCCCGTTCGCCGCCGTCGGTGCGGTGATCGCCGCGCTGGGCATCCTGTTCACCCACCCCAGCAAGCGCGGCCGGGCCTGGGCCGGGCTGGTGCTGAACGGCATCGTGGTGGTGGTCGGCATCCTGCGCCTGGGCCTGGGGGGCGGCGTGATCTGACCCCGGCGCCGGGTGCGACAGGGCGTCGCAGGTGCACGGCTGCCGGCCGGGCAGGGGCGTACAATGAGCGGCTGCGCGAGCCCCCCGCGTGCCTGTGAATCCGCGCCCGGCGCGGCTGCCCGATGATCATCCGACCCCGTCCCCACGGCTGGCAACTGCTGTACATCCTGCGCGGCTCGATCGTCAAAGCGATCGCGCCGAAGGTGCTGGCCATCCTGATCCTGTCCATCGCCGTGGCGGCGGTGGTGGAGCTGGCCCCGCCGACCGGCATCGAGCGCGTGTCGGTCACGCCGTTCACCCTGCTCGGCCTGGTCCTGTCGATCTTCCTCAGCTTCCGCAACAGCGCCTGCTACGAGCGCTGGTGGGAAGGCCGCAAGCTGTGGGGCCAGCTGGTCTACGAATCGCGTTCGCTGGCCCGCCAGGTGAACCTGCTGCTGGCCGATGACCCCGGCCGCCGCCGTCGCATCGCCTATCTCACCACTGCGTTCGCCCATGCGCTGGCCGCACGCCTGCGTGGGCGCATCGTGGCCCTGGCCGCCTTGCCATGGCTGGACAAGCCGCAGCGCGAGCAGCTGGGCCAGCGCGAGAACGTGCCCGATGCCCTGCTGTCGATGATCGCGGCCGAGCTGGCCCAGGCGCTGCGCGCCGGCGAGCTTGATCCGATCCTCTACACCCAGCTGGAGGAGCGGCTGCACGCCATGTCGTCGATCCAGGCCGGCTGCGAGCGCATCCTCACCACGCCGCTGCCGTTCGCCTACACCCTGCTGTTGCACCGCTGCGCGTGGATGTTCTGCGTGCTGCTGCCGTTCGGCCTGGCCAGTTCGCTGGGCTGGGGCACGCCGGTGCTGTCGGCGGTGCTGGCCTATGCCTTCTTCGGCCTGGACCAGCTGGGCGAAGAAATGGAAGACCCGTTCGGCCTGGAGCCGAACGACCTGCCGCTGGACGCGCTGGTGCGCACGATCGAGATCGACCAGCTCGACGCGCTCGGCGAACGCCCATTGCCCGAACCCCTGCTGCCGCAGGGCTACCTGTTGCAATAGCCACTCTTCGGAGCCTGCCATGTCCCATCCGCTTTACCGCCCGCGCCGCATGCGCCACGACGAGTTCTCGCGTCGCCTGATGCGCGAGAACACGCTGACCACCGATGACCTGATCTACCCGGTGTTCGTGCACGAACTGGCGGGCCGCACCGCAGTGCCGTCGATGCCGGGCGTGGAGCGGCTGTCGATCGAAGAGCTGCTGAAAGTGGCCGAAGAGGCGCTGGAGCTGGGCATTCCGGTGATCGACCTGTTCCCGGTGATCGACCCGTCGCTGAAGTCGCTGGACGCATCGGCGGCGTGGGCCGAGGATGGCCTGGCGCAGCGTGCGATCCGCGCGCTGAAGTCGCGCTTCCCGGAACTGGGAGTGATGACCGACGTGGCGCTGGACCCGTACACCACCCACGGCCAGGACGGCATCATCGACGACAAGGGCTACGTGCTCAACGACATCACGGTCGAAGCGCTGGTCAAGCAGTCGGTGTCGCACGCCGAGGCCGGCGTCGACATCGTCTCGCCGTCGGACATGATGGACGGCCGCATCGGCGCGATCCGCCGTGCACTGGATGCCGAGAACCACATCAACGTGCGCATCATGGCCTACTCGGCCAAGTACGCCTCGGCGTTCTACGGCCCGTTCCGTGATGCGGTGGGCAGCGCGGCCAGCCTCGGCAAGGCCGACAAGAAGACCTACCAGATGGACCCGGCCAACGGCGACGAGGCCCTGCGCGAGATCGCGCTGGACCTGGAAGAGGGCGCCGACATGGTAATGGTCAAGCCGGGCATGCCCTACCTGGACCTGGTGCGCCGGGTGAAGGAGACCTTCGGCGTGCCGACCTTCGCTTATCAGGTCAGTGGCGAGTACGCGATGATGAAGGCCGCCTTCGCCAACGGCTGGCTGGACGAGCGTGCCTGCGTGCTGGAGTCGCTGCTGGGCTTCAAGCGGGCCGGTGCCGACGGCGTACTGACCTATTTCGCGCCGCAGGTGGCGCGATGGCTGCGCGAGCGCTGACAATAGCGCCACGATAGACGGAGGACTGCGCGATGGGACCCGAACTGGGATGGATGCAATGGCTGATCTGGGGCACCGGTACGCTGGTGTTCGGCGCCATCATCGTCGGTGTCTTCATCGCCGCGTGGCGGGCCGGCAAGCGCCCGCCGGAACAGCTCTCCGCTGCCCGCCGCGTGGCCCGTGAGCAGGCGCTGCCGGACAGCGTGCAGGCCGAGCTGGCCGCGTTGAACCAGCGCAAGGACAACGGCCAGCTGAGTGAGCTGGAGTACGAGCAGCAGCGTGCCAAGGTGTTGTCGCGCTGACGGGCAATGCCCGGGGTCGGATCCCTTTCCGCAGGAAAGCGCTCTGACCCCTTCGCGGGCGCCATCCACGCGCGGCGTGGATCTACCGCACGCACCCGGCCACCGCCGCCACCTTCGGCACCGCCAACCGGTACACGTCCACGCCACCGGCACGCGGGGCCTTCGCCGCGCTGCTGACCACCAGCATCTCCGCCGGCTTGGCGTTGTCGATCACCGGCGCGCCGGTCCAGCCGCCGGCCTGGTTGAACGACAGCCCCAGCGGCTGCAGCGCCGCGCCGCTCCACGCGCAGCCGCTGCTCCACACCTGCGCGGTTGCACCGCTGCCGCGGCTGAACACCACGGCGCCATCCTGGCCCAGCCAGTCGCCGTCGGTTTCATCGTCGGCGCTGTTCAATGCGCTCAGCGCGCTGGCCGGGCCGCGCCTGCCGTTCGCATCCAGCGGCGCCACGAACAGATCCCAGCCAGCGCCGCGGCCCTGCTGGCGGGCAAACAGCAGCTGCTTGCCGTCCACGCTCAGCGCCGGCCCGCGCTCTTCCCGGCGCCCGCCGTCACCGGCCAGCGGCTGCGCAGGGCCCAGCTGGCCGTCGGCGGCCAACGCGGCGCGGTACAGCGCCAGCGCGCCCTCGCGACCGGCCGCGAACAGCAGCCAGCGGCCATCCCGGCTGAAGTAGGGATCGCGGGCTTCACCGGCCACGCTGACCGGCAGTGCCTGGGCCTGCTGCCAGCGGCCGTCCACCACGCGCGCCTCCCACAGGCCCCAGCCGGCCTCGCCGCGGCGGGCGAAGACGATGCGCTGGCCATCGGCGCTGATCGTGGCGCGGCCCTCGTCGGCGCGGGTCGAGACCACGCCCATGCCTTCGATGCCGTACTCGTTCAACGCCATCGCCACGGGGGCAGAGAGTAGACTGGCGGCGAGCACCAGCAGGGGCGGGGTGATGCGCATCATCCAGATCCGTGCATGAAAGAGCATCAGTCTAGCCAGCTTGAGGATTCCATGACCGACCGTTACGCCGTCTTCGGACACCCCGTTGCCCACTCGAAGTCGCCGCAGATCCACGCGACGTTCGGTCGCCAGGAAGGCATCGCCATCGACTACCGTGCGATCGACCTGGCGCCGGATGCCTTCCTGGCCGGGCTGGACGCCTTCGCCGCCGAGGGCGGTGTCGGCGCCAACGTCACCCTGCCACACAAGGAAGCCGCGTTCTCGGTGTGCACCACGCTGACCGCACGGGCGCGCCGCGCCGGCTCGGTCAACACGCTGCTGCGCAAGGGCGACCGCTGGCACGGCGACACCACCGATGGCATCGGCCTGGTGCGCGACCTGACCGACCGCCATGGCCTGGACCTGCGTGGCCGCCGCGTGCTGATGATCGGTGCCGGTGGCTCGGCGCGCAGCGTCGCACCGGCGCTGCTGGATGCCGGCATCACCGAACTGGTGGTGGTGAACCGCACGCCGGAGCGCGCCGATGAACTGATCGACGCGATGGGCGAGCCGGGCCGCGCGATCAGCCGCTACTGGGAAGACCTGCGCGAGCTGGGCGACTTCGAACTGATCGTCAATGCCACCTCGGCCGGGCGCGACCGCGACGTCGAGTTCAAGCTGCCGCTGTCGCTGGTCAATTCGATGACCACCGCCGTCGACCTGAACTACGGCGAGGCGGCCATCGCTTTCCTGGCCTGGGCCCGTGCGGCGAACTGCCGCAATACCGTGGATGGCCTGGGCATGCTGGTCGAGCAGGCGGCCGAGAGCTTCCTGCAGTGGCACGGCGTGCGCCCGCAGACCGACGAGGTCTACCAGTCGCTGCGCCAGGGCTCGGCCGTGCTGGCCGGCGAGGACTGATCGATGGACAGCACGACGTTGATGGTGACCGTGCTGAGCATGGTCGGCGTGCGCCTGCCGGTGCTGATCGCGCTGTGCATCGGCCTGGTCTGGGTGGTCGGCGCGCCGCGCGATGCCACCCGCACCGGTGCCCTGGTCGGCCTGCTGCTGTTGCTGCTGTCCAGCCTGGGCGGCCTGGCGGCGGGCATGCTGCCGATGTGGCTGGTCAGCAGTGGTAATTTCGGCGCCGTGTCGGGCATGGGTGCCATCCTCGGCGTGCTGCATTTCGCACTGGCCATGGTCGAGGCCATCGGCGTGGTGCTGCTGGTGTGGGCGCTGGTGCGCCTGCTGCGTAGCCGTCCCGCCCCGGTCGCCTGAGCGCTGGCGCCGGGCCACGCCCGGCGTGTTTCGCCCCTGTGCGGCGCGGGCTTCGGACCGTGCGCGCCGGCGGGCGTCGTCGCTGGCTCGTTCAGGGTGCCGGCAACAGTGAACGCGGCCGGCCATGCGACAATGACCGGCCTGATCCAGCCACGGTAACTCCCGGCGTGACCGAAACCGTCGCCGCTCCGCGCACGCTCGATGACCCCTTGAAGGACGCGATCCGCAAGGCGTACACGACGCTGCAGGCCAATACGCCCGGCTTCTCCACCCGCCGCTCGCAGAGCCAGATGATCGGCGTGGTGTCGCGCGCGCTGTCGAAGAGCGGTGGCGTTGGCGTGGTCGAGGCGCCCACCGGCGTCGGCAAGAGCTTGGGTTACCTCACCGCGGGCGTACCGATTGCGCTGGCCACCAAGAAGAAGCTGGTGATCAGCACCGGCACCGTGGCGCTGCAATCGCAGCTGGTCGAGCGCGACATTCCCAATTTCCTCAAGGCCACCGGCCTGGAAGCGACCGTGGCGCTGGCCAAGGGACGCACCCGCTACCTGTGCACGCGCAATGCCGCCGAGGCGCAGGGCGAGGGCTCGCAGGGCGGCATGTTCGAGGACGACGCGCCACTGTTCGACCGGCCGCTGGCGCCGATCGAGATGGACATCGCCAAGCGCCTGACCGACGCCTTCACCAGCGGCAGCTGGGATGGCGATATCGACAATGCGCCGGAGACCATCAGCCCCGGCCTGCGCAGCCGCATCACCACGCCGGCCTCGGGCTGCGCCGGGCGCCGCTGTGCCTACTCGGCGCAGTGCGCGGTGCTGCGCTCGCGCAATACCGTGCGCGATGCGCAGATCGTGGTCACCAACCATGCGCTGCTGCTGTCGGCGCTGTCGATCGGTGACAGTGACAACGGCCAGCCGTTGATCGCCCCGCCGTCGGACATGCTGCTGGTGCTGGACGAGGGCCATCACATCGGCAACGTGGCGATCGACCAGGGCGCGGCCAGCCTGGCGCTGGACGAGATGGCCAAGCGTACCGGCCGCCTGCAGATCCTGATCGCCGGCGCCTACCGCGCGGTCGACAAGGACCGCCTCGGCAACCTGCTGCCGAACGAAGCGATCGAAGTCGCCAGCAACGTCGCCAAGCAGCTGCGCGCGTTCCGTGACCACGTCGAGCGGGTGTGGATGCCGGCGCCGGCGGACGAAGAGCCGATGTGGCGCGCGGCCAACGGGCGCCTGCCCGAGGCTTGGCGCGAGCCGATCGAGGCGCTGGCCGACGATACCCGCAGCCTCTACAACTGGGCGCATGCGGCCACCGCGCAGGTAGCCAAGGGCAAGCCGGACGATGCCGCGCGCGAGCGCCTGCAGCGCAACCTGGGCATGGCGCTGGAGATGATCGAGCAGCAGTACAACCTGTGGCAGGCCTGGCGCCGCGAGGACAAGGATGGCGCGCCGCCGATGGCGCGCTGGGTCACCGCCACCCGCGATGGCGACCTGGTGCTGCACGGCTCGCCGGTGTCGGCCGCGCACGTGCTGCGCAAGCTGCTGTGGGATGAAGTGGACTCGGTGGTGATGACCTCGGCGACGTTGACCGGTGGTGGCGATTTCCAGTCGCTGGCGATCGACAACGGCATCCCCGAAGACGCCGAGATGGTCTCGCTGTCCTCGCCGTTCGACCTGCCCAACCAGGCCGAGCTGATCGTGCCGAAATTTCCGGTCACGCCGGACGACCGCGAGGGCCATCCGCGCGAAGTGGCGCGCTATCTCGACACCGAACTGGACTGGGCCAAGGGCTCGATGGTGCTGTTCACCTCGCGCTGGAAGATGGAGAAGGTGGCCGGCCTGATGCCGGCCGCGCGCCGCAAGCAGGTGCTGGTGCAGGGCGAGATGTCCAAGACCCGGCTGATCGAGGAACACCTGCGGCGTGTCGAGGCAGGCGAGGGTTCGGTGCTGTTCGGCCTGAACTCGTTCGGCGAGGGCCTCGACCTGCCCGGCGAAGCCTGCACCACGGTAGTGATCACCCAGGTGCCGTTCGCGGTGCCGACCGACCCGCAGACCGCTACCCTCAGTGAATGGTTTGAGGGGCGTGGGCTGAATGCCTTCAACCTGATCGCCATTCCGCATGCGTTGCGCACGCTGACCCAGTTCGCCGGCCGCCTGATCCGCACCTCCACCGACACCGGCCGCGTGGTGATCCTCGACTCGCGGCTGCTGACCCGCCGCTACGGCAAGCGCATCATCGACGCGCTGCCACCGTTCAAGCGCGTGATCGGCTGACCGGTAGTGCCGGCCGCTGGCCGTCAAAAAGGGGACGGAGGGGATTAAGTCGTTTTAGGCACAAACGACTTAATCCCCTCCGTCCCCTTTTTCCAGATGCCGGCCAGCGGCCGGCACTACCGGATCGGCATCAATCGCCGAGCAGGGCGGTGTTGCGTACGGCGCCCTTGTCGGCGCTGGTGGCCAGCAGGGCGTAGGCCTTCAACGCGCTGGTGACCTTGCGTGGGCGCGGCGCGCGCGGCTTCCAGCCGCGTGCATCGGCATGGGCGCGGCGCTGGGCCAGCGTGGCCTCATCCAGCAGCAGGTCGATGCGGCGGGCCGGGATGTCGATGCGGATGCGGTCGCCGTCTTCCACCAGGCCGATCGTGCCGCCGCTGGCGGCTTCCGGCGAGACGTGGCCGATCGACAGGCCCGAGGTACCGCCGGAGAAACGGCCGTCGGTGAGCAGCGCGCACTGCTTGCCCAGCCCCTTCGATTTCAGGTAGCTGGTCGGGTACAGCATCTCCTGCATGCCGGGGCCGCCCTTGGGGCCTTCGTAGCGGATCACCACCACCTCGCCCGGCTGCACTTCGTCGGCGAGGATGCCGGCGACGGCGGCGTCCTGGCTTTCATAGACGCGCGCGGGGCCTTCGAACACGTGGATCGATTCGTCCACGCCGGCGGTTTTCACCACGCAGCCATCCACGGCCAGGTTGCCGCGCAACACGGCGAGGCCCCCTTCCAGCGAATACGCATGCTGCAACGAACGGATGCAGCCTTCGGCACGGTCCACGTCCAGCGTCGGCCAGCGCGTGGCCTGGCTGAAAGCCTCCTGGGTGGGAATGCCGGCCGGGCCGGCCTTGAAGAAGGTATGCAGGGTGTCGTTGTCACTGCGCACTACATCCCAGCGTTCCAGTGCGTCGGCCAGGCTGGCGCTGTGTACGGTCGGCACCGTGGTATCGAGCAGGCCGGCACGGTCCAGTTCACCCAGGATGCCGAACACACCACCGGCGCGGTGCACGTCCTCGATGTGGTACTTGGGCGTGTTCGGCGCCACCTTGCAGAGCTGCGGTACGCGCCGCGACAGCGCATCGATATGGGTCAGGTCGAAGTCGACCTCCGCCTCCTGCGCAGCGGCCAGCAGGTGCAGGATGGTGTTGGTGGAACCGCCCATGGCGATATCCAGGGTCATTGCATTGGCGAACGCGGCCTGGGTGGCGATGCCACGCGGCAGTGCCGTCGGATCCTCGCCGCCATACCAGCGGTGGCAGAGTTCGACGATCAGGCGGCCGGCGCGGCGGAACAGCGCTTCGCGGTCGGCATGGGTGGCCAGCGTGGTGCCGTTGCCCGGCAGCGACAGGCCCAGCGCTTCGGTCAGGCAGTTCATCGAGTTGGCGGTGAACATGCCCGAGCAGGAACCGCAGGTGGGGCAGGCGCTGCGCTCGAACGCGGCCACCTTCTCGTCGGAGGCGCTGTCATCGGCGGCCACCACCATCGCATCGACCAGGTCCAGCTTGTGCTCGGACAGCTTGGTCTTGCCCGCTTCCATTGGCCCGCCGGAGACGAACACCACCGGGATGTTGAGGCGCAGCGCGGCCATCAGCATGCCGGGGGTGATCTTGTCGCAGTTGCTGATGCACACCAGCGCGTCGGCGCAGTGCGCGTTGACCATGTACTCCACGGCGTCGGCGATGATCTCGCGGCTGGGCAGCGAATACAGCATGCCGTCGTGGCCCATCGCGATGCCGTCGTCCACGGCGATGGTGTTGAATTCCTTGGCGACGCCGCCGACCTGTTCGATCTCGCGCGCGACCAGTTGGCCGAGGTCCTTCAGGTGCACGTGGCCGGGCACGAACTGGGTGAAGGAGTTGGCGATGGCGATGATCGGCTTGTGGAAGTCGCCGTCCTTCATGCCGGTGGCACGCCACAGGGCGCGGGCGCCGGCCATGTTGCGGCCGGCGGTGGAGGTACGGGAACGGTATTCGGGCATGGCGGGCGGAACGGGCGGGCCGTACGACGTGGGGGTCGCCCGATCATGGCCAATTTTTTCGGTTGCTGCTGCAACCACCGGAGGTGGTCCGGCCGGGCTGCGCCCGCACCCGCGGTAGTGCCGGCCGCTGGCCGGCAACCTCAACAGCAACAGCGGGGCTATCCGTGGGATGGCGGGGTGGGTCCGGCTGCGGGGGACGGCGCTCTGCGTTGCTCTTGGCAGGTGTCGACCCTGGTCGACACGGTAGATCCACGCCATGCGTCGATGATGGAGAGCGACGAAGATGAAAGGCCGTTCATCTTTCGCACTTTGCCGATTCCGGTTGCTGGCCCGGATTTGGCATCATTGGGGCATTGATCCGTCGACAGGGCATGAGGCCATGAAACGTTCCCGCACCACCGCGCTGTTGCTGATGAGCGCCGCGCCGCTGCTGTTCACCGCCTGCCAGAAGGAGCCGGAGGTGAAGGTGCAGGAAGGCCTGTATACCTCCGTCGAGGCCTGCACCGAGGCTACCGGCGATCCCTCGTCGTGCCGCAACGCCTTCGCCGAAGCGCAGAAGCAGGCCGCCGATGCGGCGCCGAAGTACGCCAGCAAGGAAGCCTGCGAGAAGGACTACAAGCCGGAGCAGTGCGTGCAGCAGCACACCTCGGCAGGCACGTCGTTCATCGGCCCGATGATGATGGGCTTCTTCATGTCGCAGATGCTGAGCAACCGCGGCGGCCTGGCGCCGCAGGCACCGGCGTCGGCGCCGGCCTACCAGGACAGGAATGCGGGTTGGGCGCGCCCGGCACCGGGTGGCACCGGTGGCTTGAACACCGCCAGCGGCATCGGCGCCGGCAAGGCCGGCCTGGCGCCGGTCACCAGCGAACCGAACCGTGCGGTCACTGCCAGCCGTGGTGGCTTCGGCAACACCAGCGCACGCCGCAGCAGCAGCGGCAGCTACGGCGGCTGATCGACCCATGCAGCGCATCCGGATTGCCGAGCGTGCCCAGTGGCGGGCACGCGCGGAAGAGGCGGGTTTCCGCTTCCACACCATCGACGGCCAGCCGTACTGGGATGAACGCGCGTATTACGCGTTCACCCTGCGCCAGATCGAGCAGGACATCGAAGATCCCAGCGCCGAGCTGCACCAGATGGCGCTGGATCTGGTCGGGGATGTCATCGGCAGCGAACGCTTGATGGACCAGCTGGCGATTCCGTCGCACTACCGCGACTGGATCGCCGACAGCTGGCGTCAGCGCCAGCCGCACCTCTATGGGCGCCTGGACCTGGCCTACGATGGTACCGGCCCGGCCAAGCTGTACGAACTGAACTACGACACGCCGACCTCGCTGTTCGAGGCCAGCTTCTTCCAGTGGCAGTGGCTGGAAGACCAGCGCAATGCCGGTCGCCTGCCGCAGCATGCCGACCAGTTCAACGCGATCCACGAAGCGCTGGTCGAGCGTTTCGGCGAACTCGCCGCGCAGCTGCCGCCGCCGCTGTACTTCAGCGCGGTCGGCAGTTCGGAGGAAGACCGTGGCACGGTCGAGTACCTGCGTGACTGCGCATCCCAGGCCGGCCTGCATGGCCAGGCCATCGCCATCGAGGACATCGGCCTGTCCGAGGACGGCCGCTTCACCGCGCTGGATGATTCGGTGATCGGCACGCTGTTCAAGCTGTACCCGCTGGAAGACCTGATGGCCGAAGAGTTCGGCCGCGCGCTGCCCGGCTCGGGTGTGCAGCTGCTGGAGCCGGCGTGGAAGGCGGTGCTGAGCAACAAGGGCATCCTGCCGTTGCTGTGGCAGCGCAACGTCGGCCATCCGAACCTGCTGGAAGCGCATTTCGACGATGGCAGCACGCTGGCCTCGGGCTGGGTGCGCAAGCCGCTGTTCTCGCGCGAAGGCGCCAACATCGAGATGCACCTGGCCGATGGCAGCACCCAGCGCAGCGACGGTCCCTACGATGGCCCGGCGATCATCCAGCGCGCCCATCCGCTGACCCGCTTCGAAGGCGGCTACCCGCTGATCGGCAGCTGGGTGATCGGTGACCACGCCTGCGGCATCGGCATCCGCGAGGACGACAGCGCGATCACCCGCGACAGTGCGCGCTTCGTGCCGCACGCGATCGTCGACGAGGCGCCGACGCGGATCTACGTCTGATGACGGTGCGGCGCTGGCCTGGCCGGCATGGGCGTGCCACGCCCGTGCCGGGTCGGCATTTCGATGACGGGCGCAGCCTGCAGGCCTTCGCGGACCGCGTCGCCGTCTGCTGCCATCGCTGTGACACTCCCGGTTGGGTGATCGCCCGCTGGGAACCCTATCGGTGGACCGCGCGTTTCCGCTGCACCGGTTGCAGTTCTGCGCTGGACAGCGGCGACTGGGTGGGGGCGGTCTGCATGCTGGGCCGCCAGCCCTGTGGATTCTGTGGGCATCAGTGGCTGCATGTATGCCGGCGGATTCCCGCTGGCATGCCTGCGCCTGCATCGTTCCCCGCCCGATGCGCGCAGTGCGACCGCAGCACCGAGGTCACCGTCTCGACGCGCCCCCTGCGTGACGCGGAGCCGGCCGATCCGCATTTCGGGTTGCCGCTGCGCCTGGTCGAATCGACCCGCGCGGGCCTGTTGTGGGCTTACAACGCCGAACATCTGCAGGCACTGCACGAATACGCGAGCGCGACGCTGCGCGAGGGCCGCGGCCATCATCGATCCATGTTCTCGCGCCTGCCGCAGTGGATGAAGCTGGCCCGCAACCGGGTGCTGCTGCAGCGCGCGGTGGCGCGGTTGCAGCGGCGGTTGTTGCAGGGGTAGTGCCGGCCGCTGGCGGGCAACCGTTGCTGGTAGATGCCGACCTTGGTCGGCGCTGTGGGTTCTGTGCCAACCAAGGTTGGCACCCACCAACGAGATGCGTCGGTAGCGCCGGGCCATGCCCGGCGGCGGCAACTCCGGTCAGAGCAGCCCTTCGCGCTTCACCGCCAGGTAGCGCTCCACCAGCGCGCCGGGCAGGGCGTCGGCGGTCACGTCCAGCACCATCACCTTCTCGCTGCGCAGTGCCTCGTGCGCCTTCGCGCGCTGCTGCAGGTACAGCGCGGCGGCACCGGCCTGGGTGGCGTCTTCCAGGGTCTGCACGTCACCCTCCAGTGCGCCGTCCAGTTCGCGCTCGCGCAGGCTGGCCACGCACACCAGGTGGCGTTGCTGCAGCAGGCGCACCGCGGCCAGCAGGTCTTCGATGTCCTCGTCGCGCACGTTGCTGACCAGCATCACCAGCGCACGCCGGCGCTGGCGCAGCGATACCTCGGTGGCGGCGGCCAGGTAGTCGGTGGCCACCGCACGTGGCTGCAGGTCATAGCTGGCGCGCAGCAGGTGCTCGACCGTGCCCATGCCGCGCTGCGGCGCCACCCAGCGGCGTTCGCCCCCGGCAGCGTACAGGCCGGCAGCGTCGCCCTGGCGCAGCGCCAGGTAAGCCACCACCAGCGAGGCGTTCAATGCGTGGTCGAAATGCGAGAGTCCGCCTTCGCTGGCCAGCATGCGCCGGCCACTGTCCAGCATCAGCAGCAGCTGCTGGTTCTTCTCGTCCTGGTACTCGCGCGAGATCAGCTTGCGCGCACGTGCGGTGGCCTTCCAGTCCAGCTGGCGCAGGCTGTCGCCGATGCGGTACTCGCGCATCTGGTGGAAGTCGGTGCCTTCGCCACGGCGGCGCTTCACGTGCGCACCGACCAGCCGCGAGGCCTGGTCGGCACTGAACAATGCGAAGCGGGTGAGCGGCACGAAGTTCGGATAGACCCGCACCTCCAGCGCCGGCGGCAGCGTGCGTTGCTGCCACCACAGGCGCCACGGCGAACGCATGCGCAGGTGCACCCCCTCGAAGCGGAAGTGCCCACGCTGCAGCGGCTGCAGGTGGTAGTGCAGCGTGGACGCCGTACCGGCCTGCAGGTGCACGCGCTGCGGCAGCGATTCCAGCGGCCAGCCGCCGGGCACCAGGTCGAACACCTGCACGGTCATCGATTGCTCGGCCTGCAGGCGCAACGCCGCCTCGCGGCGCACGCCCAGTGCCAGCGCTTCGGGCAGCTCGCGTTGCACCTGCGGCGATGCACGCCGCCACTGCCGCCACAGGTCCCACAGGGCGGGCAACGCGATGGCCACGGCTGCCAGTGCCCAGCTCCAGCGCGGCAGCCATCCGCCCAGCACCAGCCCGCCCAGGGCGGCCCAGGCCAGCAGCAGCGCCAGCAGCAGCGGGGCCGGCCTCATCGGCGCGGCGCTTCCACCTTGGCCAGCAGCGCGCCCAGCACGTCGTCGGCGCCCTGGCCCTCGATCTGCAGTTCCGGCGCCAGTGCGATGCGGTGGCGCAGCGCCGGGCGGGCGATATCGCGCACGTCGTCCGGCGTGACGAAGTCGCGGCCGCCCAGCACCGCCTGTGCGCGCGAGGCACGGACCAGCGCGATGCTGCCGCGCGGGCCAGCGCCGACGGCGATGCCCGGCCACTGCCTCGTGGCCGCCACGATCCGCACCGCGTAGTCGATCACTTCGTCATCGACGGTGATCGCCGCAGTGGCACGCTGCAGTTCCAGCAGCTCGCCGGCACCGAGCACACGCGGCACCTGGCTCAGGTCGAAATCGCTGGCAGCGCGGCCGCTGGTGATCGCGGTCACCATGCGCTTCTCGTCCTCCAGCTGCGGGTAGTCGATCAGCACCTTCAGCAGGAAGCGGTCCAGCTGTGCTTCCGGCAGCGGGTAGGTGCCTTCCTGCTCCAGCGGGTTCTGCGTGGCCAGCGCCATGAAGGGCGGCGCCAGGGTGAAGGCCTTGCCCTCGATGGTCACCTGGCCTTCCTGCATCACTTCCAGCAGGGCCGACTGGGTCTTGGCCGGGGCACGGTTGATCTCGTCGGCCAGCAGCAGGTTGGTGAACACCGGGCCGCGCCGGATCTTGAAGCTCTCGCTCTTCGGGTCGTACACCGCGTGGCCACTGACGTCGCTGGGCATCAGGTCGGGGGTGAACTGCACGCGCCCGTAGTCCAGCTCCAGGGCCTGTGCCAGTGCGCGCACCAGCAGGGTCTTGCCCAGCCCGGGCACGCCCTCGATCAGCACGTGGCCACCGGCCAGCAGCGCCACCAGGATCTGGTCCAGTACATCGGCCTGGCCGATGAAGGCGTGTCCAACGGCGGTGCGGATGGCATCGACGCGTTCGATCAGGCGGGCGTTGGCGGCCGCCGGCAGCTCGGGGACTTCGGTCATAGCAGGGATCTCATCTGGAGCAGCAAGCGGATGCGCTCGCGCAGGGCGGAGGAATCGTGCGGTGGCGGGGGCGTGAGCGCGCTGGCAACACGGCCTTGCGGCCATTTCAGCAGTTCGGCGATGGCCTGATCGCGCGGCGCACCGTCCAGGGCAGCGGCTACCGGTGCGCGCAGCCGCAGGCGATGCAGGAACAGGGCGCGCACGGCGTCGTACAGGCGCGCGCCGTGGCCGAAGCGCAGCAGCAGCTCGCCACTGGCACGCACGTGTTCCAGCAGCGAGCGGCGTTCCAGCACCGGCGACGGCAGCAGGCTGCCGAAGCGTTGCGAGCGGGCCCACAACCAGCCCAGCAGGGCCAGCAGCAGCGGCGCCCACAGCGGCCAGCCCTGGTAGAACAGGCGCGCCCACAGCGACGGCGGGCGGCTGGCATAGACCAGCCAGAATGCACCCTTGCCGTAATTCGGGTCGAGCAGGTAACGGGTCAGGTCGCGGTGCGAGAGATCGTGCAGGCCGTCGCTGGCCTTGCCCGCAGCCGACGCCAGGCGTGCCGCCGGCGACTCCACCTCGCCGCGCATGAATTCCATGTCGGCCAGCACGCTCACCTTGCCCTGGCCATGGTGCAGCCGTGCGAACACCAGGCCGTGCTCGTTGCCCCAGCGCCGTTCAGCCCGCGCACTGGCGGCAAAACCCAGCGTGAAGCGACGGCCGCCGCAGAACTCGACGTGGCTGGGATCATCGATGACGTGGAATGGCTGGCAGTGGCTGCGCTGGTACAGGCTGTCCACGCCCAGCTGGTCCAGCAGGGGGCCCTGCGTGCTGCTGGCGTCGTCCTCGGCCGGTGGTGGCGTGCGCACCAGCAGATGGCCACCGCCATCCACCCAGTCCAGCAGCGCTCTGGCCGTCGGTGCCGGCAGCTCGCTGCTGTCCTGCAGCAGCACCACCGTATCGTGCCGGCCCAGTGCCATCTGCTGCAGCTCCAGCCGGGGGCGCGAGTGCACCTCGATGCCATCGGCGCGCAGTGCCTGGCCCAGCACGTACAGCGGGTTGTAGCCGGCCTCGCCCTGCGGCGGCAGCTGCACGGTCTCGGTGACCCGCTCATGCGTGCGCAGGTAGAGGATCGTCAGCGGTACGCCGAACAGCACCAGCGCGCCCAGCAGCAGCGACCAGAACAGGCGCGGGCTCATGCCAGCCACCTGTACTGCTGGCGCAGCGTGTCGGCCAACGCATCGAAATCGGCGCGGCTGGGCAGGCGGCCACCGTAGGCGGCGTACTGCCACATGCGCACGATGCGCGCGAACAGGTCACGGTCGGTGGCGTCGGGCATGCGCCGCGAGGCGCGAAGGCATTGCGCTTCGGTGGCGCCGGGGGGAAGCGCGATGCCGCTGCGCTCGCCCACCGTGCGCACGCTGGCGCGGTACAGCAGGGCCAGCGCCTGCCGCGGCCGGCCCTGGTCCCACAGCAGCCCGGCCTGGGTCGCCACGTCCGGCGGCAGCACGACCGGCAGCTCCACCTGTTCCTCCACCACCTGCGGTGCAGCCTCGGCCTTGCGCCGGCCACTGCCGCGCAGCCACGGCAGCCACAGCCGCGCGGTCAACAGCAGGACCAGCAGCAGGACGCCGAGCAGGCCCCACAGGCCCCATTCGGCCAGGCGCGCCAGCCAGGCGATGCCGGCCTTGCGGTTGCTGCGCTCACCGGTGTCGCCGCGTTCGCGCTGCAGCGTCTTCTCTTCCTTCTTCTTGTCCTCGGCCTGTTCGATCGGCTTCCAGCGCGTGACCTGGCGGGTCGGGCGCTGCAGCGGATCTTCATAGGCGCGGTTCACCGCCTGGCGGAAACCGGCGGTATCCACCGGCGCCGCGCCGAAGATCACGGTGGGCGTGTTGGCCGGGTCGTTCTCCGCGGTGGCCGGTTCTCCCGCACTGTCGTCGTTCGCTTCGGCATCGTCGGGCTGCGCAGCGACCGTCTGCGCGTCCTGCGCGTGCGCGGGCGCGCAGGCCAGCGGCAGCGCAAGGCAGAGCAGCAGGGCCAGCGTCGATGCCGCCGGCAGCAGACGCTCGCGCAGGCGGCGCAGGGCGATCTCCACGTCCCAGGCTTCCATCTGCGTGCGCCGGTTCAAGTACAGGCCGAACCCGGCGCCGACGTAGAACGGACCGATCAGCACCGAGGCCAGCCAGCACGCCAGGTTGAAGCCCAGTTGCGCCCAGGCCGGCGTGTCCCGGCCGATCATGTCCCATGCGGCCCGCCACGATTCGGACATCAGCTCCAGTGGCATGAACATGAACACCGCGCCGATCGCACCGGACACCAGCACCGCTTCAAACGCCATGCAGGCCACGGTCAGCACGGCAGCGGCACCCGCCGCGCCAGCGGCCACGGCACGGCGGCGTGCGCCGCGCTGGGCCGGCGCATTGCCCTCCAGCAGGTTCACCGGCAGGCACAGGCTGCGCAGCACGCTGAAGCGGCGCCAGCCCAGGTAGCCCCAGAAGCCAGCGTTGCCCCAGCGGCGCTGCGCGCGCAGCGCCGCCAGCGTACCCACCGGCTCGCCGAAGATGCCACGCGACAGCACGTACAGCGGCGCCCGTTCGAACAGCGGCTTGCACCACCACATTGCCAGCCACGCCCAGCCGAATGCATCCAGCCACCAGCCCAGCGCGTTGAAGACCACGAACAGCGGCGCACTGGCCAGCAGCCAGCTGCCCCACACCGCGCGTGCGTGGCGGCGCGACAGGGCACTGCCCAGCTCCATCGCTTCCCAGCCACTGCGCGCGCGCAGCACCACGTCCAGGTGGTCAATGCGCATGGCCGCCTCCGCGCCCGCCGCGCCACAGCCACAGCAGCACACCGGCCCACAGCACGCCGGCCACGCTGAACTTGCCCCACGCCGGCACTTCGGCAATCGACGACCAGAACGCTTCGATGAACGCAGCCACCAGCAGCATGAACGCCACGCCCAGGCACAGGCGGGCACCGATGCGGCCGCCCTCGACCAGCGCGTCCAGGCGGCTGCGCCGGCCGGGGGCCAGCAGTTTCATGCCCAGCTGCAGGCCGGCACCGCCGGCGATCACGATCGCGGTCAGCTCGAAGGCCCCATGGCCTGCGACGAAGCGCCAGAACGGATCGCCATGGCCGATGTGCTGCAGGTGGCCAGCCACCGAACCGATGATCACGCCGTTGAACAGCAGCACCAGCAGCGTGCCCAGCCCGGCCAGCAGGCCGCTGGCGAAGGTGCGCAGGGCGATGCTGATGTTGTTGAGGATGTAGTGGCCGAACATCATCCAGTCGGTCCCGCTGTCACGCCCGAGGCGCTCGGCAGCGGGATCGTACATGCGCTCCATCTCGGCGATCTGGCGGTTGTCCATCACCATGTGGATCAGGTCCGGGTAGACCTGCACCAGCACGAAGCAGGCCACCGCCGGCAGCGCGAACATCGCCAGCGCCACCCACATGCTGCGCGCCTGGCTGCGCACCAGCAGCGGGAAGTCGGCCACCAGGAATTCCAGCGCACCGCGCCAGCGCGTCGGCGGCGTGCGGTACAGCACGCTGTGGCCCTGCTGCATCAGCTGCTGCAGGCGCTGCACCAGCTGCGGGCTGTAGCCGCGCTCGCGGGCCAGCGCCAGCTGCTGGCACAGGCGCCGGTAGCGCTGCGGGAACGCGCTGTCGTCCAGTGCCAGCTCGCTGCGCTGGCGGCGCTTGCGGCGCGAAGCGCCGGCCCGCAGCAGCAGCCAGTGCTCCAGGTCCTGCCATTCCTGCTGGTAGCGGGCGACGAACTGTTCCTGCTTCATCGCCGCCCCAGCAACCAGTTGGCCATGGCATACAGGCGCAGCACGCCGACCTGGCCGTGGGTGCCGGTCAGGGGTTCGGCAATGCCGGCCAGTTCCTGCTGGCGTGCCGACGACAGCCGTGGTGCGCGCTCGGCGAAGGCCATCAGCGCGGCCTGTTCCTCCGGCCGCAGTGGCTGTGGCGGCGCCAGCGCGCTGTCGATGGTCGGTGGCGGCGGCAGGTACAGTACCGGTGCATGCACCACCACGGTGCCGGCGACCAGGTCGCCGAGGCGGCGGCCATGCGGATCGAACAGGCTGCTGACCAGGCCCAGCGCATAGCCGAATGGCAGCATGTCCACGGTGCGCAGCAGGTTGCGGGTGATGGCGGCCATCCAGCCCACCGGCGCGCCGTCGCGCGCGAGCACGCGCAGGCCCAGTGCGCGCTTGCCCAGGGTGCGGCCCCACCGCGCTTCGCAGACGATCGGGTAGGCCCAGTAGACCAGGAACATCAGCACCAGGCCGAGCCCGGAGCCGAACGTGTCCAGCAGCGCCAGCGGGATCGACATCAGCACCAGCACCGCGATGCGCACGCCCAGATCGATCAGCCAGGCCATCGCCCGGGGCACCGGGCCGGCCGCCGGCAGCTGCAGCGGCACACCCTCCGGCGTCACCACCTCGCGGTAGGTATCGAGCATCGGTGCGGCCATCAGCGCGATGGCCTTCGTTGTGGGCGCCGGAGTCCTCTCCGGCAGGCAGCCACAGGCATGGGGGGTCTCGACAGGTCCTGGTCGGGCCCAGACTTTAGCAGAGCCGCATGGCGGCGTTGGCCGCTCAGCCCAGGTATTCGTCCTTCAGCCGCACGTAGTGGTCGGCCGAGTAGTGCAGCGACTCGATCTCCTTGTCGCTCAGCGTGCGCGCCGGGCGTGCCGGGTTGCCCACCCACAGCTCGCCTTCGCCGACCACCTTGCCCGGGCCGACCACCGCACCGGCGCCGACGAAGCCATGGCGCTCGACCCGGGCGCCGTCGAGGATGCAGGCGCCCATGCCGATCAGGCTGTAATCACCGATGCTGCAGGCATGGATGATGCAGCCATGGCCGACGGTCACGCCTTCGCCGATCAGGGTCGGGTAGCCGGCCTTGTTGTAGGGACTGTGGTGGCTGACGTGGATGATGGTGCCGTCCTGCACGTTGGTGCGTGCACCGATGCGCACGAAATTGACGTCGCCGCGGATGATCGTGCCCGGCCACACCGACACGTCCTCGGCCAGTTCCACGTCGCCGATGACGGTGCAGGCCGGATCGATGTACACGCGCTCGCCGAGGACGGGCATCTTGTCGCGGAAGGGGCGCAGCGGGTTCATCGGTTTCTCCGGAAATCAGGGCGTTCGCACCGATGATACCTGCGTGGTCCGCACACCGCGTGGTAGTGCCGGCCGCTGGCCGGCAACCGCAGAAATCCAGATGCGCCCATGAGGTTGCCGGCCAGCGGCCGGCACTACCAGACGCAGGCGCGGTCGCCTATGCAGGCGCGTGCTCGGCCAGCATCTGCCGGAACAGTGCGTCCAGCCAGGCGCTGTCGCCCTGTCCGGCGGGCAACGATGGCGCCTGTGCTGCGCGGGCAGCCAGCTCGCCCTCGATGAAGTCGCTGATCGCTGCAATGCGCGGTCCCGCGGCGACCTCAGCGCTGGCGCGCTTGACCACCAGCAGGGCATCGATCGCTTCACGCACCGGGCCCTCCGGCAGCCGCCGGTCCAGCAGATCCTCGAAGGCCATCGGCGGTGGCGTCTGCTCGTGCTCGATCCACTGGCAGGCCAGCAGCGGGCGCAGCACATACAGGTACTTCTTGGTGCGCACCGTATCACCACGCAGGTAACCGCGATGATTCGAGCGCGCCATGTTGAAGTAGTGCCACCACGTGCCCAGCGGCGAATAGAAGGCCTTTGCTGCCTCCCACAGCTGCGCCACGGCGGCGTCGTCCTGCCGGTACACGATCGGCGAGCGCAGCCACTCGATCAGCGTCGGGTTGGACTTTGAAACCAGTCGCAGCGCCTTGCGCAGATCCCAGCCGCTGACATCGAGCGCATCGTCGATCGGCAGCTCGATCACGTCCCGCTGCGCATTGCCGGGGCCGGTGCTCTCGTTGACGGTGAGATACCACGGCTGGCGATGCACGTAGATGAAGCGTGCATCGTAGTCGCTATCCGGCGACGAGAAGCCCCAGCCACGGCTGCCGGACTCGCACGCCAGCAGAACGCGCACGTCGTGGCGCTGTTCGATGTCGGCGAGGCTGGAAAGAATGGCGGCGCGCTTGTCCGGCGCGATCGGGTGGATGTCGTCCATGCAGTCGTGATCCGTTGATGTCGAGCGTGCTCGACTGTAACGCAGTTGCGCACCGGTAGTGCCGGCCGCTGGCCGGCAACCTCATGGGCGCACCTTGAATTCTGCGGTTGCCGGCCAGCGGCCGGCACTACCGGCTAGGGTTCGTAGCTGTAACCCATCCCGTACACCGAGCGGATCGGTTCGCCTTCCATGCCAGTGTCGGCCAGCTTGCGGCGCAGGTTGCGTACATGGCTGTCGACGGTACGGTCGACCACCACGCGATGGTCCAGGTACAGGCGGTCGAGCAGTTCATCGCGCGCCCAGATCCGGCCTGGCGTAGCCAACAGGGTGCGCAGCAGGCGGTACTCCACCGGCGTCAGGTCCAGGCCCCTGCCGTTCCAGGTGGCGCGTGCCGCCGGTTCGTCGATGTGCAGCCCGCTGTTGGCGCGTGCAGCCGGGTCCGGACGGTAGCGGCGCAGCACTGCCACCACCCGCGCCACCACTTCGCGCGGGCTGAAGGGCTTGCAGATGTAATCGTCGGCGCCGATGTCCAGGCCCAGCAGGCGGTCGATCTCTTCCACCCGCGCAGTGACCATGATCACCGGCACATCGCTGCTGGCGCGCAGTTCGCGGCACAGGTCCACGCCATCACGCTGCGGCAGCATCAGGTCCAGCAGCACCAGATCGGGTTGGTAGCGCGCGAATGCGTCGATCACCTGGCTGCCATCGTCCACCCATTCGCTGGTCATACCGGCGGCCGCCAGGTAGTCGCGCAGCACCGAGGCCAGGCGTGGCTCATCCTCGACGATCAGGATCTTCGCGGACGCGGCGGGGGACAGGCTCATACGGACTCCGGCAGGGTGACGACCACGCGCAGCCCGCCCAGCGGCGAGGGCTCGGCGTGGATATGACCGTGGTGGGCGAGGATGATGTTGTGGCTGATGGCCAGGCCCAGCCCGCTGCCGCCGCTGGCGCGGTTGCGCGAACTCTCCACGCGGTAGAAGCGCTCGAACAGCAGCGCGCACTTGTCGGCCGGTACGCCCGGCGCGGTGTCTTCCACGATCAGCTGCACGCCGGCGGGAGCGCGCGCAGCCTGCACGCGCACGCGGCCGCCGGCATGGGTATAGCGCAGCGCGTTTTCCAGCAGGTTGGCCAGCACCTGCTGCAGCCGCCGCTCGTCGCCGGAGACCTGCAGCGGCGCGGCCGGCAGATCCTCCTCCAGCGCCAGCCCCGCTGTGGAGAAGCGCACGCGCATGCCATTGAGCTCGCTGCGCAGCAGCGCCGCCACGTCCAGTGGGGCAAAGCGGTAAGCCAGGCCGCCGGACTGGGTCATCGACAGGTCGTGCAGGTCGTCGATCAGCTTGCCCAGCTGGCGGATCTCGCCCTGCAGGGCACCGAGGTTGGCGCGGTCCAGCGGGCGGATGCCGTCCTCGATGGCTTCCAGTTCGGCACGCACCACCGCCAGCGGCGTGCGCAGTTCGTGCGAGATATCGGCGATGAAGGCGCGGCGGTTGCGTTCGGTATCATCCAGCGCCTGCGCCATCCGGTTGAAGTCGTTGACCAGGGCGTCCAGCTCGTCATCGCTGGTGCGCTCGATGCGGGTGGCGTAGTCGCCGGCAGCGAGCCGATGGGTGGCTGCGGCCAGCTTGGCCAGGCGTTGCCGGAGCGCGCGCGATACCAGCCAGGCCAGCAGCACCGTCACCAGCAGCAGCGCGATGCCGATCACCCACCACGCACGCATCTGGGTGTTGTAGAAATTCAGGTCATTGGTGGCGATCACGGTCTGGAACGGCACCATGCCCAGCCAGCCGACCGTGTGCCCATCGACCTGCACGGCGTGCGGCTCGTCGTCGCTGGTCGCGTCCGGGTTGCCGGCCACGAACCGATGCTGTGCATCGAACAGGCCCAGGCGGGAGGGAACGCCGGTCTGGTCGGACAGCGGCGGCACGGGCCCCTCGTGCCCATGGGCCAGATCCGGGCGCAGCAGCCGCGCCCAGCGGTCACTGTCACCGCGCAGATGCTCCCAGCCGCCGTGCGTGCGGTACTCGCGCTGCAGGTGTGGCATCACGCGCTGCATGCGCAGATCGCCCTGGTCGTTGAGGTAGTCCAGGAAGCCGGTCTGGAATGCCACGCGGCTGGCAATACCGTTCACTGCCAGCACCAGCAGGCAGGCGGTGAAGATCGCGAGGAAGGTCTTCGCGGTCAGGCCGAATTTGAGTCGTATCTTCGCCATCGCCGGGCCATTAGCGGCGCATGCGGCGCCGAAAGCAAGCGCCCGCTGAGCCGGTCGCACAATCTCCATATTCTCTGCACACTTTCACGGCAGCGTGCACGGGTCAACGCAAGCCCCCACGCCCCCCCATGTCATTCCTGCGCCCGCTGTCCCGCTCCCCCCGTCCGCTGATGTTGCCCCTGCTGCTGGCCCTGGCGGCCTGCTCGGCGGGCCGGACCGAACCTCCGGCTGCTCCCGAAGTGGGCGTCATCACCGCCCGCGCGCAGCCGCTGTCACTGCAGCAGACCCTGCCCGGCCGTGCGGTGCCGTTCGAGGTGTCCGAGGTGCGGCCGCAGGTCGGCGGACTGGTCCGCCAGCGGCTGTTCACCGAAGGCCAGCAGGTCAAGGCCGGCCAGCTGCTGTACCAGATCGATCCGGCGCCGTACCAGGCTGCGTTCGATACCGCCCGTGGCCAACTGGCGCAGGCCGAGGCCAGCGTGCTGTCGGCGCAGCCCAAGGCCGAGCGCACCCGCGCGCTGCTGGGCATGGATGCGGCCAGCAAGCAGGATGCCGACGATGCCACCTCGGCGCTGAAGCAGGCACAGGCCAACGTGATTGCTGCGCGCGCTGCATTGCAGGCCGCCCGCATCAACCTCGACTACACCCGGGTGACCGCACCGATCGACGGCCGCATCGGTACCTCCAGCGTCACCGCCGGCGCGCTGGTTGCCGCCGGCCAGGATGCCGCGCTGGCGACCATTCAACGGTTGGACCCGGTCTATCTGGACGTGACCCAGTCCAGCACGCAGATGCTGGCGCTGCGCAAGCAACTCGATGCCGGCCTGGTGAAGGCCATCGACGGCAAGGCCCAGGTGAAGGTGCTGCTGGAGGACGGCAGCAGCTATGCCCATGAAGGCACGCTGGAGTTCGTCGGCAGCGCGGTCGATCCGGGCACCGGCAACGTGGTGCTGCGCGCGGTCATTCCGAACCCGGAGGGCCTGCTGCTGCCGGGCATGTACCTGAAGGCGGTGCTGCCGATGGCCACCGATGCGCGCGCTTTGCTGGTGCCGCAGAAGGCGGTGCTGCGCAATGAGCGCGGCGAGCCGCTGCTGCGCCTGCTCGATGCCAGGGACCACGTGGTCGAGCGCCGGGTCAGCACCGGCCAGGTGGTGGGCAACCAGTGGCAGATCACCCAGGGCCTGAAGGCCGGCGAGCGGGTGATCGTCAGCAACGGCAGTGCGGTATCGCTGGGCCAGCAGGTGAAGCCGGTGGCCGCCACCACGGCACAGCTGGCTGCAATGCCGGCGGTCGACCCGAACGGCAACACCGACGAAAAGTCGCACTGAGGCCTGCCGCGCATGGTTCGTTTCTTCATCGACCGGCCGATCTTCGCCTGGGTGATCGCCATCGCGGTCAGCCTGCTCGGCCTGCTCGCGATCCTGATCCTGCCGGTGGACCGCTACCCGCAGATCGCTCCGCCCACCATCACCATCCGCGCCACCTACACCGGCGCCTCGTCGCAGACCGTGGAAAACGCGGTCACCCAGGTCATCGAGCAGTCCCAGCAGAGCCTGGACCACCTGATGTACATGACCTCGACCAGTGCTTCCGATGGCTCGGCGCAGGTCAACCTGGTCTTCGCCACCGGCACCAACCCGGACACCGCGCAGGTGCAGGTGCAGAACCAGCTGCAGGCCGCGATGGCCACGCTGCCGCAGGCGGTGCAGCAGAACGGCCTGACCATCACCAAGTCCAGTGGCTCGATCTTCGAGGTGCTGTCGTTCACCAGCGAAGACGGCAGCATGGACAACTTCGATGTCGCCAACTTCATGGAGGCGCGCATCGATGACCAGATCAGCCGCGTCAGCGGCGTCGGCAACATCCAGCCGATCGGCCAGGAATACGCCATGCGCATCTGGCTGGACCCGGAAAAGATGCGGCAGTACGCACTGATGCCGTCGGACATCGAGACTGCACTGCAGGCGCAGAACACCGACGTATCGGCCGGTGAGCTGGGCGGCCAGCCGGCACTGAAGGGCCAGCAGCTGGACGCCACGGTCACCGCACGCAGCCGCCTGCACACCCCCGAGCAGTTCGCGCAGGTAGTGCTCAAGGCCGATGCCAATGGCAGCGTGGTGCACTTGGGCGACGTGGCGACGATCGGCCTGGGACCGGAAAGCTACGACAGCATCAGCACGTTCAACGGCAAGCCGTCGGCCTCGCTGGGCATCGAGCTCAATGCCGGTGCCAACGCCATCGCCGTCTCCAAGGCCGTCGAGGCACGGCTGCAGCAGCTGCAGAAGTACTGGCCGCACGGCTACACCTACCACGTGGCATTCACCACCACGCCGTTCGTGACCATCTCGCTGAAGGAAGTGGTGATCACCCTGATCGAGGCGATCGCGCTGGTCGTGCTGGTGATGTACCTGTTCCTGCAGAACTGGCGGGCCACGCTGATCCCGACCATCGCAGTGCCGGTGGTGCTGCTGGGCACCTTCGGCGTGCTGGCCGCCTTCGGCTATTCGATCAATACCCTGACCATGTTCGCGCTGGTGCTGGCCATCGGCCTGCTGGTGGACGACGCCATCGTGGTGGTGGAGAACGTGGAGCGGGTGATGACCTTCGAAGGGCTGGCACCGAAGCCGGCCACGCTGAAGGCGATGGGCCAGATCACCGGCGCGCTGGTCGGCATCGTGCTGGTGCTGACCGCGGTGTTCTTGCCGATGGCGTTCTTCAGCGGTGTCACCGGCGTGATCTATCGCCAGTTCTCGGTGACGATCGCCGCCGCGATGATCCTGTCGGTGCTGGTGGCGATGACCATCACCCCGGCGCTGTGCGGCAGCATCCTGCACCCGATTCCCAAGGGCGGCCATCCGCATGGCGACCGCGGTGGCGAGCCCAGCCTGCTGGGCAAGTTCTTCATCTGGTTCAACCATCGCTTCGAGCGCACCTCCAACGGCCTGCGCCATCGCGTCGACCGCTTCCTCGGCCGGCGCACGCTGGGCGTCCTCTTCTACATGGTGCTGAGCGTGGCCACCGGCCTGCTGCTGTGGCACCTGCCGGGCGCGTTCCTGCCCGATGAAGACCAGGGCATGCTCAACGCGCTGGTGAAGCTGCCGGCCGGGTCCACCCTGGAGCAGACCCGTGCCGTGATGGACCGCCTCAGTGCGGCGGCAGTGAAGGACGACAGCGTGCTGTCGATCCAGGCCACCGCAGGTTTCAGTGTGACCGGCAGCGGCCAGAACGTGGGCCAGGCGTTCATCCGCCTGAAGGACTGGGACGACCGCAAGGATGACGCCGATACCATCGCCGCACGACTCACCCGGGCCATGGCCAGCGTGCCCGATGCACAGGTGTTCATCACCTCGCCACCGGCGATCCTCGGCCTGGGCGATGCCGGCGGTTTCACCCTGGAACTGCAGGACGAAGGCGGTGCCGGCCATGCCGCCGCCGTGGCCGCGCGCAACACACTGCTGAAGAAGGCCGCCAGCGACCCGAAGCTGGTCAACGTGCGCTACGCCAGCCTGGAAGACGCGCCGGTGTATGCGGTGAAGGTGGACGACGCCAAGGCGCAGGCGATGGGCGTGAATCCGCAGGACATCAACGACACCCTGAACGCAGCGCTGGGTGGCGACTTCGTCAACAACTTCATCTACAAGGGCCGCATCAAGAAGGTGTTCATCCAGGGCACGGCCGAAGCCCGCATGCAGCCGCAGGACATCGAGCGCTGGAGCGTGCGCAACCAGGCTGGGCAGATGGTGCCGCTGTCGTCGCTGGTCAGCGCGCACTGGACCAGTGCCCCGGCCGCATTGCAACGCTACAACGGCGTCTCGGCGATGGAGATCACCGGCCAGCCGGCACCGGGCGTCAGTTCCGGCGAGGCGATGGCCGAGATCGCGCGCCTGGCCGACACGCTGCCGGAAGGCTTCAGCCATGCCTGGTCGGACATGGCCTACCAGGAACAGCTGTCGGGCAACCAGGCGCCGATGCTGTACGCCATCTCGCTGCTGTTCGTGTTCCTGTGCCTGGCCGCGCTGTATGAAAGCTGGGCGGTGCCGTTCGCGGTGATGCTGGCGGTGCCGGTGGGCGTATTCGGCGCCGTGCTGATGATGAACCTGCGTGGCCTCAACAACGACGTGTACTTCCAGGTTGGCCTGCTGACCACGATTGGCCTGGCAGCGAAGAACGGCATCCTGATCGTCGAGTTCGCGCGCATCCTCGAACAGCAGGGCAGGAGCACCCGCGACGCAATCCTGCAGGCGGTCTACCTGCGGCTGCGGCCGATCGTGATGACCTCGCTGGCGTTCCTGATGGGCGTGTTGCCGCTGGTGTTCGCCACCGGCGCCGGTTCGGCCGCGCGCCGTTCGCTGGGCACGGGCGTGGCCGGCGGTACGGTCGCCTCGATGGTGCTGGGCATGTTCTTCGTGCCGTTGTTCTACCTGCTGGTGCGCCGCCTGTTCCCGGGCCGCGCGCCGGCCGACGCCACTGCCCCGGAGGCAAGCCCATGAAGCCGATGCTGCTGCGCGCCCTGGCGGCCGCAACGATGACCACCGTGCTGGGCGGCTGCGTGAGCATGGCCCCGCACTACCAGCGTCCCGAGGCACCGGTGCCGGCGCAGTTCGGCAATGCCGCCACCGGCGCGGCCGAACCGGCACTGGCGATGCCGGCCTGGCGCGACCTGTTCCTGGAACCGCGCCTGCAGCAGGTCATCGCACTGGCGCTGCAGAACAACCGCGACCTGCGCGTAGCGGTGCTGCAGGTGGAGAAGGAACGCGCGCAGTACCGCATCCAGCGCGCGGCGCTGCTGCCGTCGGTGGACGCCAGCGGCAGCGTCACCCGTGCGCGGGTGAGCGATGCCAACAGCGAAACCGGCGCTACCCAGGTGACCGAATCCGATGCCGTGCAGGTGGGGATCAGCAGTTGGGAGCTGGACCTGTTCGGGCGCATCCGCAGCCTGAAGGACGAGGCCCTGCAGAACTGGCTGGCCAGCGCCGAGAACCAGCGTGCCGCGCGCACCAGCCTGGTGGCTGAAGTGGCCACGGCCTGGCTGGCGCTGGCGGCCGACGAACAGTCGCTGGCGTTCACCCGGCAGACCCTGGACAGCCAGCAGCAGACCCTGCAGCGCACCGAAGCCCGCCATGCCCAGGGCCTGGCCTCGGGCCTGGACCTGTCGCAGGTGCAGACCAGCGTGGACGCCGCGCGCGGCGCGCTGGCCAGGCTGCAGGCCCAGCAGGCGCAGGATCGTGATGCGCTGCAGTTGCTGGTGGGCGCGCCGCTGGAGGCGGCGCTGCTGCCCGGCGCGCAGGCACTGGACGGCAGCGTGGCGCTGGCACCGCTGCCTGCCAACCTGCCCTCAAGCGTGCTGCTGCAGCGCCCGGACGTGCTGTCGGCCGAGCACGCGTTGCAGGCGGCCAACGCCGATATCGGCGCCGCGCGCGCCGCGTTCTTCCCGACGCTGACGCTGACCGCCAATTACGGCCACAGTTCCACCGCGTTGTCGTCGCTGTTCTCGGCCGGTACCCGCGGCTGGTCGTTCGCGCCCAGCATCACCGCACCGATCTTCCACGCCGGCGCGCTGAAGGCATCGTTGGATGCCTCGAAGATCGGCAGGGACATCGGCATCGCGCAGTACCAGAAGGCGATCCAGCAGGCCTTCACTGAAGTGGCCGATGCCCTGGCCACGCGCGATCACCTGGGCACGCAGATGGAGGCACAACGGGCACTGGTCGCCGCCAGCCAGCGCAGCTACACGCTGGCCGAGGCGCGCTACCGCACCGGGCTGGACGGCTATCTGCAGGCATTGGATGCGCAGCGCAGCCTGTTTGCCGCGCAGCAGGACCTGATCGCGCTGCAGCAGCAGGAAGCGGCAAACCGGGTGACGCTGTTCAAGGTGCTGGGCGGTGGCGCGGACGCACGGTAACGCGCCCGCCAATGTGGGTGTGTCTTCCGCTCCGGTGGGTACCGACCTGGGTCGGCATAAAGGCCTTCATCCACGCATGGCGTGGATCTACCGGGGCGGGAGGCCTTGGTAGGTGCCGACCTTGGTCGGCACCCACCAGAAGCAGGTGCGACCGCTTACGCCACGCGTCCGCGGCGGGCACGCTCCAGGTGCACCAGCAGCAGCGAGATCGCCGCCGGGGTCATGCCCGGGATGCGCTGCGCCTGGCCGATGGTCTGCGGGCGCACGCGCTCCAGTTTCTGCAGCGCTTCGGCCGACAGCCCGCGCACCGTGGCGTAGTCGAAGCCTTCGGCGATCGGCGTGGCTTCATGCCGCTGCTGGCGCTCGATCTCCTCGCGCTGGCGGTCCAGGTAGCCGGCGTACTTCACGCCGATCTCCACCTGCTCGGCCACCTTGGCGTCGGCCACCGCCGGGCCCAGTGACGGCACCTGCATCAGCTGCGCGTAATCCAGTTCGGGGCGCTTGATCAGGTCCAGCACGTTGGTTTCGCGGCTGACCGCCACGCCCAGCGTGTCCTGTACCTCGCGACCCAGTGCATTGGCCGGGGTCGCCCACAGCGCGCCCAGGCGCGCGCGCTCGGCGGCGACGGCGGCCTGCTTGGTCTCGAACGCGCTCCAGCGGTGATCATCCACCAGGCCCATTTCGCGGCCGGCCGGGGTCAGGCGCTGGTCGGCATTATCCTCGCGCAGCTGCAGGCGGTACTCGGCGCGGCTGGTGAACATGCGGTACGGCTCGTTGGTGCCGTGGGTGATCAGGTCATCCACCAGCACGCCCAGGTACGCCTCGTCGCGGCGCGGGCACCAGCCGTCCAGCCCGCGCACCTGGCGCGCAGCGTTGAGACCGGCCAGCAGGCCCTGCGCAGCGGCCTCTTCGTAGCCGGTGGTGCCGTTGATCTGGCCGGCGAAGAACAGGCCGTTGACCAGCTTGGTTTCCAGCGAGGCCTTCAGCCCGCGCGGATCGAAGAAGTCGTACTCGATCGCGTAGCCCGGGCGGGTGATATGCGCGTTCTCGAAGCCGCGGATGCTGCGCACCATCTCCAGCTGCACGTCGAACGGCAGCGAGGTGGAGATGCCGTTGGGGTAGATCTCGACGATGCCCAGGCCTTCGGGTTCGACGAAGATCTGGTGGCTGGCCTTCTCGGCGAAGCGCACCACCTTGTCCTCGATGGACGGGCAGTAGCGCGGACCGATGCCTTCGATCTGGCCGCTGTACAGTGGCGAGCGGTGCAGCGCGTCGCGGATGATCTGGTGGGTCTGTTCGGTGGTGTGGGTGATCCAGCAGCTGACCTGCTGCGGATGCTCGTCCACCGAGCCGAGGAAGGACATCACCGGGCGCGGCGAATCGCCGGGCTGCTCGTCCATCACGCTGTAGTCCAGCGAACGGCCGTCGATGCGCGGCGGCGTGCCGGTCTTCAGGCGGTCGACCTGGAACGGACGCTCGCGCAGGCGCGCCGCCAGCGTAGTGGCCGGCGGGTCGCCCATGCGGCCGGCGGCGTACTGGGTCGGGCCGACGTGGATCTTGCCGGCCAGGAAGGTGCCAGCGGTCAGCACCACGGCCTCGGCATCGAAGCGCAGGCCGGTCTGGGTGATGACCCCGCGCACGGCGTCGCCTTCGATGACCAGGTCATCGACGGCAGCCTGGAACACGGTCAGGTTGGCCTGGCCTTCAACGATGGCGCGGATCGCCATGCGGTACAGGTTGCGGTCGGCCTGGCAGCGGGTGGCGCGCACGGCCGGGCCCTTGGAGGCGTTGAGGGTGCGCCACTGGATGCCGGCACGGTCGGCGGCATGCGCCATCGCACCACCCAGGGCGTCGATTTCCTTGACCAGATGGCCCTTGCCGATACCGCCGATGGCCGGGTTGCAGCTCATCGCGCCCACCGTTTCGATGTTGTGGGTCAGCAGCAGGGTGCGCACGCCGGTACGGGCCGCGGCCAGCGCGGCTTCGGTGCCGGCGTGGCCACCGCCAATGACAATGACGTCGTAACGATGGAAGGACGGGTTCATGGGGGCTGTTCAGCTGGGGCGGGCGCGGCCGGGGCCGGCGCAGGGGTGGCGATTTTAGCGCCATTCGGGGCCCGGACGTGGGCGTCGGCCGGCCGGCGCCGAAATCAGCGCTAAAGTTGGCAGGATTTTTGCAGATAACCCAATAGCACCCACCGTGGCTGGCGCCGCAGGCGCCCGTGACCGGAATTGGAACAGGGGCCGGTACAGGCGCACGGTGGGGAAGCAGGGGGCCGGCAGTCGGGGGACTGTCCGGCCCTGTTTTTTCTGGAGGCTATCGGGGGAGCTCCATCCACGCATGGCGTGGATCTACTGATGACGGGCCTTGGGTGGATCCACGCCATGCGTGGATGCCGTGGCGGCGGCACCAGAACAACGTGCCCCAAAAACAAACGGCCCCGCAGTGCGGGGCCGTCTGTCTTCAGAGGTGCCGACATCCGACAGGGCCGGAACAGGGGGGATCCAGATGTTCCTGTCGGATATCGACGTAGAGCTTTTTGCGGCGGCCCGTGTCGTTTTTGTCACTTTGTGACGCGGGCCGTCACCGGTTCCGTAGAGTGCAACCTGGACCGGGTGAAATGCAAGACGGTTCAGCGCTCAACTGTGCGCTGCGTCCCACGATCCATGTTGCGCCACGGGGAACCGTTCATCCTCGGCGCGCTCGGCGCCGGGGCCGGACGGGCCGGCGGTGGCGGCGCCGACGGCTGGATGTTCGACTGCGGCGGGCGACGCATCGAGTCCATGTTCCGCCACGGCGAACCACCGTTGTTCGACGGCCGCGGCGGCGGCGGCGGACGGTTCTCGCCACCGTTGCCGGGTGGGCGCGGTGGCGGACGGTGGTTGTGCGGCGGGCGGTAGATCGGGCGCGAGTAGTACGGATTGCCATAGCCGCCGTAGTAGCCGCCATAACCGCCGTAGTAGGGGTAGCCGTAGTTGTAGGGATAACCGGCCGGGTAGCGGTACTCCACCGACGGCGCACCGTGGTAGTAGCCGCCGCTGCGGCCACCGCCGACATAGTCGTAGGTGGTGCAGCCGGTCAGGGCCAGCAGCAGGCCACCGGCAAGCATCAGGCGCGTTTTCATGGTGGGTCCCCCCAGAGGACGGGTTGTGCTGCCAGCTTCGTGCGCAGGCATTGAATCTGCCCTTAACTTCACTGGCCAGGATGAATGGAGGCGAAGGCCCTCATGCTGGCATGACCTGTGCCGGGGTCGCCAGCGCGGGGGCATACGTTAATCTTGCGTCATGAGCGATTCACTGTTGCCCCGTGCCGACGATGTCCTGGCTGCCGCTGCGCGGATCGCGCCGCACGCCAGCGTGACCCCGGTGCTGCGCTCGCGCACGCTCGATGCGCTGGCCGGCGCGCAGCTGGCCTTCAAGGCCGAGCACCTGCAGCGCGGCGGCGCATTCAAGTTCCGCGGCGCCTGCAACGCGGTGTGGTCGCTGGATGCCGATCGCGCCAGTGCCGGCGTGGTTACCCATTCGTCCGGCAACCACGGCGCCGCGCTGGCGCTGGCGGCGCGCACCCGCGGCATTCCGTGCCACGTGGTGGTGCCCGAAGGCGCGGTCGCGGCCAAGCTGGCCAACATTGCCCGCCATGGCGCCACGCTCTGGCGCTGCCCGCCGACCATCGCCGACCGTGAGGCCACCTGCGCCAGAGTGCAGGCCGATACCGGCGCGTCACTGGTCCACCCTTACACCGACCCGGCGGTGATGGCCGGGCAGGGCACCGCGGCCCTGGAGCTGCTGCACAGCGACGGTCCGTTCGACGTGCTGGTGGTCCCGGTCGGAGGGGGCGGCCTGGCCAGCGGTACCGCGCTGGCCCTGCAGCTGGCCAGTCCCCAGACCCGGCTGGTGCTGGCCGAACCGGCCGGTGCCGACGACACCGCGCGCTCGCTGGCCGCAGGCGAGCGCCAGGGCGCGTTCACCCCGGACACGATCTGCGACGGCCTGCGTACCCTGGTCGGCGCGCCCAACTTCGAACTGCTGCGCAACGCCAACGCCGAGGTGATCGTGGTCGATGACGCGGCGACGATGGCCGCGATGCGCCTGCTGTGGGACGTGCTCAAGCAGGTGGTCGAGCCGTCCTCGGCCACTGTGCTGGCCGCCGTGCTGGCGCAACCACAGCGGTTCGCGGGCCTGCGCGTGGGCCTGGTGCTGTCCGGCGGCAACGTCGACCTGCCCGCACTGCGCTGGGGGGCGGCATGAGCCGCGACCGGCACCGCCCCCGCACCGGCCTGCTGGGTTGGCTGTGGCGGCTGTTCGTGGTGCTGGTGATCTGGCTGCTGGGCGTGACCGCCTGGATCGTCTGGGTCGGCGAGCGCGACCAGGCGGCCAAGGCCGACGCCATCATCGTGCTGGGTGCGGCGGCCTATGACGCCAAGCCGTCACCGGTATTCGAGGAGCGCATCCGCCACGGCCTGGACCTGTACGAAGCCCGCTACGCGCCGCTGCTGATCTTCACCGGCGGCTATGGTGGCACCGGCGCGCGCTTTTCCGAGTCGCAGGTGGCGCGGCGCTACGCGCTCAGGCATGGCGTGCCCGACGATGCGATCCTGATCGAGACCGCCTCGCGCAACACCGTGCAGAACCTGGTGGAAGCCAAACGACTGATGGACCAGCGCGACCTGCACCGGGTGATCATCGTCAGCGATCCGCTGCACATGGCGCGCGCGTTGCGGTTAAGCAGGGCGCTGGGCATTGATGCGCTGGCCTCGTCCACGCCCAGCACGCGCTTCCGCAGCTTCCACACCAGCTGGCGCTTCCTGGTTCAGGAGATCTATTTCTTCCATCGCGACCTGGTGCGCCCGCCGCTGAGCTCGCCGGCCAATACCTGAGGGCGGAAACCTGATCTGGGCGGGTGGCATGCGGTAGTGCCGGCCGCTGGCCGGCAGAGGTCCACCGGGGAATCATGAGGTGCCGGCCAGCGGCCGGCACTACCGGGCGATCAGCCGCCGACACGGCGCGGGTCTGTTGGGTGCCAACCCTGCGTACGGCGTGGCACGCGGCCGGCACTACCGGGCGATCAGCCGCCGACACGGCGCGGGTCTGGTGCGTGCCAACCCTGCGTACGGCGTGGCATGAGGTCGTGCTGGCCGCCGGCCGGCAGAGATCCACCAGGGAATCGTGAGGTTGCCGGCCAGCGGCCGGCACGACCGGGCGATCAGGTCTGCTTGCGCCGGATCGGAATCGCCGACACCGGCACCGAGGCGACGTCATGCCCGCCTTCGCGGATCGGCGCGCCCGGGTCAGGTGCCCAGGCGTGGGCGTAGATCACTTCCCAGCTGCTGGGCAGCTTGCCGTCGGCGCGGCGCATCGGTTCATACGCCGCTGCCGCTGCGGCGAAACGGCCACGCCCGGTCAGCGTATGGCGGCGGTCCACCCGTGCGTTGGTCGCGCCCATCGCGCGCAGCTCGCGCATCAGCGAGGGCAGGTCGTCATAGGTCAGGGTGAACAGGTCGCGGTCCAGCACCGGGTCGCGGAAGCCGGCCATCATCAGCGCATCGCCGAACTGGGCGATCTGCGCGAAGCGGCTTACGTGCGGGCGGTCATCGGCGGCCGCAAAGGCCTCGTTGAGTTCCACCAGCGTGTCCGGGCCGAAGGTGGAGCACAACAGCAGGCCCCCGGGCTTGAGCACGCGACGGAACCCGGCGAATACCGCCGGCAGGTCGTCCACCCACTGCAGGCACAGGTTGCTGAAGATCACGTCGACGCTGTTGTCGGCCAGCGGCAGCGCGGCGGCATCGCCGCACAGGCGCTGGAACGGCTTCCACCACCCGGCCTGGCGCTTGGCCTGGTCCAGCATCGGCAATGCGACGTCCAGCGCGATGACCTGCGTCTTCGGCCAGCGCTTCTTCATCAGCGCGCTGGCGTGGCCGGTGCCGGCGCCGATGTCCAGCACCACCTCCGGCTTGCGGGCTTCCAGGTAGTCCAGCGATTCCACCAGCCGCGCCTGCACCTCGCGCTGCAGAGCGGCGGCGGCGTCGTAGCTGTTGGCAGCGCGGGCGAACGCGCGGCGGACATGGCGGGCATCGAAATGGGACGGCATTGCGAGAGTCTCTTAGAACGTACCGGGGTAGGCGCCGCCGTCGATCAGCAGGTTCTGCCCGGTGAGGTAACCGGCCTGCGCACTGCACAGGAAGGCGCAGGCGGCGCCGAATTCGTCCGCCGTGCCGAAGCGGCCGGCGGGGATCTGCTGGCGGCGGCGTTCGGCCACTTCCGCAGCATTGCCGTCCTTGCCCGCACTGTGGGCGAAGTTGGCGCGCAGGCGGTCGGTGTCGAACTGGCCGGGCAGCAGGTTGTTGATCGTGACGTTGTGCGCGACGGTACGGCGCGACAGGCCGGCGACGAAGCCGGTCAGGCCGCTGCGCGCGCCGTTGGACAACGCCAGGATGTCGATCGGCGCTTTCACTGCCGACGAGGTGATGTTGACGATGCGGCCGAAGCCACGCGCGATCATCGCGTCGACGGTGGCGCGGATCAGCGCGATCGGCGCCAGCATGTTGGCGTCCAGTGCGGCGATCCAGTCATCGCGCTCGAAGCTGCGGAAGTCGCCGGGCGGTGGGCCGCCGGCGTTGGTGACCAGGATGTCCACCTGAGGGCATGCGGCCAGCGCCGCGGCACGGCCGGCCTCGGTGGTGACGTCGGCGGCGACCGCGCGGATCTCCGCCGCGCCGGGCAGGGCGCGCAGCGCTTCGGCTGCGACTTGCAGCGCTGCCTCACCACGGGCCACGATCACCACGTTGACGCCCTCGCGCACCAGCGCCCGCGCGCAGCCCAGGCCCAACCCCTTGCTTGCGCCGCAGACCAGTGCCCAGCGGCCGTTGATACCCAGATCCATGCGTCAATCCTGCGGAATTCGGAGGGGACTCATTGTCCGCCATCGACCGGTGACAGGCCGGCAACGAAGTGTTGCAGGGCGCTGGCTACCTCGTCGGCATGGCCGAGGAACGGCGCGTGGCCGCCATGGGCGATGGTCAGTGCCTGTGCACCCGGGGCCAGTGCCGCGGCGGCCTGCATCGCCGCCGGAGACACCAGCCGGTCACGCTGGCCGGCGATCCACAGGCTGGGCCTGGCCAACGTCGGCAGCGCGCCGCGCAGGTCGGTGCTCTCCAGCAGGCGCAAGCCTTCCAGCAGGGCGCGTTCGCTGGGCGCGCCACGCTCGACCAGGTGCTGGCGCAGCGTGCGCAGCTCCTCGCGGGCGTGCGCCGAGCCCATCACGTCCAGCGCCAGGAAGCGTTCCAGGGTGCCACCGAAGTCGGTGGCCAGCTCGCGCCCGAACTGCTCGAACACCGCCGGCTCCACCGCATGCGGCCAGTCATCGCCACGCACGAAGCGTGGCGTGGCCGCGATCATCGCCAGCCCACGCACCTTCGGCAGTGTCGCGGCGGCGTGCAGCGCGAACAGGCCGCCCAGCGACCAGCCGCACCACACCGCCGGCGGCGTGGCTGCGGCAATGGCGTTGACCACGAACGGCAGGCGCAACGGCGTGGTGTCTTCGCGGCTGTGGCCATGGCCCGGCAGATCAACGCAATGCAGGGTGAACCGGTCGGCCAGGCGTTGCACCAGCGGCGCGAACACACCGCCCTGCAGGGCCCAGCCATGGATCAGTACCAGGTCCGGCCCCTGGCCGGTGACATCGATATGCATGGGAAAACGACAGCAGGCTCAGGCAAAGACAGGCAATGGCGGCGGCGCGGCGTCGCGCATCGCCAGGTCCACGCGGTCGCGCGCGCTGGCGATGGCCTCCACCAGGCCACGCACCTGCTCGGGGGTGTGCAGCGCGGACAGGGTGACGCGCAGGCGTGCCTTGCCTTCGGGCACGGTGGGCGGGCGGATCGCGCCGACCAGCCAACCGGCCTGTTCCAGTGCCCTGGACATCGCCATGGCGCGATGATCGTCACCACACAGCAGCGGCTGGATCGGCGTTTCCGAGGCCATCAGGTCCAGTCCGTGGCGGCGCGCTTCGCCGCGGAACAGCGCGATCAGGTCGGCCAGTTTCGAACGGCGCCAGTTGTCACGGCGCGCCAGGCGCACCGCTTCCAGTGCAGCCGCGGCCAGCGGCGGTGGCATCGCAGTGGTGTAGATGTACGGGCGTGCGGTTTCGGCCAGGTGTTCGACCAGGTCGTCGCGGCCCAGCACCAGCGCGCCGGAACCGCCCAGTGCCTTGCCCAGCGTGACCAGCTGCAGCGGCACATCGTCCACGCCCAGTCCGGCGGCGGCCACGGCACCGCGGCCGTCACCGACCACGCCCACGCCGTGCGCATCGTCCACATAGAACAGCGCCTGCTGCAGGCGCGCCACCAGCGACAATGCGCGCAGCGGTGCGATGTCGCCATCCATGCTGAAGACACCGTCGGTGGCCAGCATCGCCGCACCGTCAGGCGCATGCTTGAGCTGGCGCATCGCGCCTTCGGCATCGAGGTGCGGATAGCGGCGCAGGCGTGCCCCGGCCAGCCGCGTCGCATCGAGCAGGCTGGCGTGGTTGAGCTTGTCCTGCACGCAGACGTCGTTCTCTTCGCTCAGCAGCGCCTGCTGCACGGCCAGGTTGGCGGCGAAGCCACTGCCGAACAGCAGTGCACGCGGATAGCCCAGCCACTCGGCCATTTCGCGTTCCAGCGCGTCATGCAGGGCGTGGTGGCCGCAGACCAGGTGCGAGGCGCCGGCACCGGCGCCTTCGCGCGCCGCTGCATCCTGCAGCGCATTGACCACGCTGAACTGCTGGGCCAGGCCCAGGTAATCATTGCTGCAGAAGCCGGTCAGCCACTGGCCGTCCACCTCCAGGCGGACGCCATCACGACGGCTGACCGTGCGCCGCGTGCGGCGACGGCCTTGGGCATCGCGCAGGGCGCGCTGGGCGTGGAGGCGGGCGGTCAGGTCGGGGCGGGCCATGGCGGCTGAATGCAGCGACGGGGCGGCTAGGGTAGCGCGTTGCCGCGACGCCTGCTTGCGGCCCGTCTCAGGCCGCGTGAGCGCAGCCACAGGCGGGCGCTTCGGCGCTGATATCGGCGTGCACGGTGCCACCGCGGTCGTGGCCCTCGGCATCCACCTGCACCGCCATGGGCTGCAGCCCCAGCCGCGCGAACAGGGCCAGGTCGCGTTCGCTCTCCGGGTTGCCGGTGGTCAGCAGCTTGTCGCCGTAGAAGATCGAGTTGGCACCGGCCACGAAGCACAGCGCCTGCAGTTCGTCGCTCATCGCCTCGCGACCGGCCGACAGCCGCACCATCGAGCGCGGCATGGCGATGCGCGCCACCGCGATCATGCGCACGAACTCGAACGGGTCCAGTTCGGCACTGCCATGCAGCGGCGTGCCCGCCACCTGCACCAGCTTGTTGATCGGCACCGAATCGGGATGCGCCGGCAGCGTGGCCAGTGCCAGCAGCAGGCCGACGCGCTGCGCGCGCGTCTCGCCCATGCCGACGATGCCGCCGCAGCAGGTCTTCAGGCCGGCATCGCGCACGTGCGCCAGCGTGTCCAGGCGGTCCTGGTACTGGCGGGTGTGGATGATCGAATCGTAGTAATCCGGCGCGGTGTCGAGGTTGTGGTTGTAGTAGTCCAGGCCGGCGTCCTTCAACGCGCGCGCCTGTTCGCCGCTGAGCATGCCCAGCGTGGCGCAGGTCTCCAGGCCCAGTGCTTTCACCCCGGCGATCATCGCCGCCACCTTCGGGATGTCGCGGTCCTTCGGCGATCGCCACGCGGCACCCATGCAGAAGCGCGATGCGCCAGCGGCCTTGGCCTGGCGTGCCTTGGCCAGCACCGCGTCGGTGTCCATCAGCTTCTGCGCGTTCACCCCGGTGCTGTAGCGCTGTGCCTGCGGGCAGTACGCGCAGTCTTCCGGGCAGCCGCCGGTCTTCACCGACAGCAGGGTGGACACCTGCACCTGCGACGGGTCGAAGTGCTCGCGATGGACCGCGGCGGCGCGGAACAGCAGCTCGGGGAACGGCAGATCGAACAGCGCCTGCAGTTCGTCGTGTTGCCAGTCGTGGCGGATGGCAGCAGCCATGGCGGGACCTTGGATACGAGTGGAGCGAGGGCGGCAGTGTGGGTGGGCGCCCTCGGACTGTCAACCAAATTGCCGATTTCTAAGTTTACGGTGTAAAAGGGTGCTAAAACGACACTCTGCGGTGTACGTTTGCTGCTGCGTACGGATTCGCGAGTTTCCCTTGGACAGCTATCAGACCTACCCGCCCCGCCGTGATGCCGTCCTGTGCAGTCTTGCCGAACTGCCCGACGGCGGCCTGCGCGTGGTGCTGGATGATCTGCGCCAGTCCGACACGCCAGGGCAGTGGAAGCACCACGTCTTCGTGACCTTCAAGGATTACCCGGCAGGGCAGCTCGATCCGGCGACGTTGCCGAAAGAGGAGCTCGAGGCTTTCGGCCACTATGTGCTGGTTCGCCTGTTGGCCATCAATGGCTGCCTGCGCGATACGGACGAGCGCTCCGACAACGATGCCCATCTCACTGACCAGGCGCGGCAGAACATCGCCGCGCTGACCAACGAGGACATCGCCTCGATCGATGAGCAGCTGTTCTCCCTCTGCGACGGGCAGTTCCGAAAGATCGCCTGTATTGTGGGCATGGTCATGTCGCTGCAACCGAAGTGCCGATCGGGAATTCCCGATGTGTTCTATGCACAGCGTGTACGCATGCTGGTGGAACGGGGCGTGTTGCAGGCGCAGGGCGACCTCACGCGGATGGGCTGCTGCGAAGTGCGCATCCGGCAGTAGGCTTGCGCCAACCAGGACCTCGTTGGAACTGTGCTTACATCTACCTGCTGGAAGGACACATGCTGAAGTTCATCCAGAAGATGGCGGCAGCTAGGGCAAAGAAGGATGCGCATGGAACCGGACACGATGCCGCAGGGCGGAAAGCTGCTGATACTCGATCTGGATGAGACGCTGGTGCATGCCAGCGAGCGTGAACTGGAGCGACCCGCGGATTTCCGCCTCGTCGGCTACCACGTCTACCTGCGGCCCCATCTGCAGGCATTCCTCGACTATGCGTTTGCCCATTTCACGGTGGGTGTGTGGACGTCGTCCGGGCAACGGTACGCCGAACCGCTGGTGGACCGGCTGATGCCGGGGCGTCCGCTGGCGTTCCTGTGGTCCGCGCCGCGGTGCAGCATGGCCCGTGATTGGGAAACCGGCGGTTACACCTCGCAGAAGCGGCTGGGCAAGCTGAAGCGCCACGGCTTCCGTTTGGAGCAGATGATCGGTATCGATGACACGCCCGGCAAGTACGCCAGAAACTACGGAAATCTGGTCGAGGTGCGTGAGTTCACCGGTGATCCGGCTGATGACGAGCTGGCCCATCTGCAGCGATATCTGGAGTGGCTGCGGCAGCAGCCCAACGTGCGTGCGGTGGAGAAGCGCCGGTGGCGGGAGCGTCTGCACGCGTAGGTATCTGCACACGGCAGGTGCTATCGGCGAGCACCCGCACTTGCGCGTTTCACCGCATCCTGCAAGGCCTGCAGCCACAATAGCCGCTGCCCAACGCAAGCGCTGGCGCGCAGACTGTGCCCCATGACCGATCTCCATCGCCTCCGCGGCCGCATCACCGCGCTGGTTCTCAGCGAAGCCTGGCGCCGTCGTGCCGCGCTCTGGGGCGGCGCTGTGGCCGTAGCGCTGGTGGCCATCCTGTTCGCCAAGGCCAGCGACGCGGCCTTCCATCTGTTCCAGCGCATCACCGCGCACTCGCCATGGTGGGCCCTGCTGTTAACGCCCGGCATCTTCGCGCTGCTGGCCTGGCTCACGTCCGGTGTGCTGAAACCCACGCGGGGCAGCGGCATTCCGCAGGTCATCGCTGCGTTGGACAAGCCCGATGAGCCCTTCCGGAAGACCAATCTGTCGCCTGCGGTCTCAGCCGGCAAGCTGCTGCTGACCTCGTTTTCGCTGCTCGGTGGCGCGTCCGTTGGCCGCGAGGGCCCGACCGTGCATGTGGGTGCCAGCCTGATGTACCTGTTCGGCCGCTGGTTCGGCTTCAAGGATCCCCGCGAGCTCTCGCATTTCCTGCTGGCCGGGGGTGCAGCGGGCATTGCCGCGGCGTTCAACACGCCGCTGGCCGGTATCGTCTTCGCCATCGAGGAGCTCAGCGGCCGTTTCGAGCATCGGTTCTCCGGCACCCTGCTGACCGCGGTGATTGTCGGCGGCGTGGTGTCGCTGGGCCTGCTCGGCAACTACACCTACTTCGGCCATGTGAGCGCGCGGTTGCCGCTGGGACAGGGCTGGCTGGCGATCCTGCTGTGCGGCGTGGTGGCCGGGTTGCTGGGCGGCCTTTTCGCGCGCGCGGTGCTGGCCAGTGCGGCGGGCCGCCCGCGTTGGCTGGGCCAGCTGCGGCAGCGGCATCCGGTGCTGCTGGCGGCAGGCTGCGGCCTGGTGGTGGTGGCGCTGGCGTTGACCTTCGGCGACGGCGCGTTCGGTACCGGCTACGAGCAGGCGCGCAGCCTGGTGCAGGGGCAGGCGATGGTCGGCCACGAGTTCGGGTTGATGAAGCTGCTGGCCAACCTCGCATCGTACGTGGCCGGTATTCCCGGCGGCCTGTTCTCGCCGGCGTTGGCGGTCGGTGCGGGACTGGGCCACAACCTGGCGGTGCTGATGCCGGGCGTGGATCCGCGTGCGTTCGTGCTGCTGGGCATGTGTGCCTACCTGACCGGCGTCACCCAGGCACCGCTGACCTCGGCAGTGATCTCGCTGGAGCTGACCGATAGTGGTGATCTGCTGCTGCCGATCCTGGCCACGGTGCTGATCGCGCGGGGCGTGTCCGGGCTGGTATGCCGGGTGCCGATCTACCGTGGGCTGGCGGAGGTGTTGCTGGCGTCGGCCGTTGCATCAACCGGGCCTGTGCAGGGCGAACGCCCTTCCTGATCGGTAGCACCCTCCGCTGTTGCGGGCAGCCCCGACACTGCCATCGGTCCTTCGCCGATGGCCGCACGGGGGGGCGCGATGAAGCATGGGGGATGCGTATTGATCTCCTGCATTCGGCAACCCGTGTCTCCCGCGCACTGTTGGGCATCCTGCTGCCACTCCGCTGCCTGGTCTGCGGCGATCCGGGCCATGATGATCTCGATCTGTGCCGCGCCTGCCTTGCCGAACTGCCCTGGGCCGGTCGTGCCTGCCTGCGTTGTGCGCTGCCGTTGCCGGACGCGGCCCTGATCGTCTGCGGCAGCTGCCGCGAGGAAGCACCGCCGCAGAGGGCCACGCATGCCAGCCTGCTGTACCTGCCTACGCACGTTAGAAATGATTGGCGGCAGAATTCCACAATGTTTGTCGCTGATCTCTTCCGATAGTTGCGGTAGAGTCCAAAAGCTACGTGCCACTCAATTCTAGCTGAGGTACACCTTTGGAGCGTTGCGTCGCATACTTGGTCCTATATCGGACGCTCTGTGTTCCAGGCGCAGATGAAATCCTCCTGCTCACGTGTCTCGATCGCACCAGGTCGAACCTGACGGACTAGGTCCATGGCCTGCATGCCAGTCGCAGCCATCCCCGTTTCCAGTAGCAACATACAAGCAATGGTGCCAGCTCTCCCGAGTCCGCCCTTGCAATGCACCACAACTCGACGTCCACCCAGAAGCTCCTGACAGAGTGCTGGGCCAAGTACCTGCCATTCCTTCAGGAAGATCCTGTCGGGAGCTGCACCATCCACAATTGGAAGCCCATACCATGCGATGCCTAGAGCTGTTGCTCGTTGAGGCAGTTCCACGATCCTGAGCTCATCGAATTCCCACGGCTCAATGAGGGAAATCAGGTGTGTGGCCCCCCATCTGTGAATCGCGCGTAGATCCACGTTGAGATCGCGGTTCCATGTTCCCGTCATGGCCGCCTTCTGATGCTTCCCCGGTGCGAATGTCACGCCTATCGCGCCGCCATTACTTCCTACAGCGAGCGTAGCGACATGTAGCGGATGGGAGAGGCTAGTTCTAAACATGTACGGCACCCTCGTCGCGGGAAGAAAGAGAGCCGTGATGCAAGCGGGCGATGCAAGGCTTGCTGCGTTGATCCGTCAGGTCTGGCATTGTCTCTCGCCAGAGTGGATCGCTGGGACACGGCTTGGTTAAGGTGGTCCCTTTGCGAGCTACATGCAAGAAGTACCAGTTGGCTCACGCGATGTGCGTACCAGCAAGAACAGAATTGCGTACCAGTAGGCTCACGATATGGACAGTGAGTGACCTCGGGAGCAAGGTATACGGATGCACCCTTAGCAGAGGCAGAAAATGAAGCCGACCATCTTGGCGTTAGACCTCGAAGGAACGCTTATCTCCAACGCGATCAGCCAGATTCCAAGGCCAGGCCTCCATCAGTTCTTGGAAGATGTTCAATCGCAATTCAGTCAGTTGATGATGTTCACAACTGTGTCGGAGGAGCGCTTTCGGAGCATTGCCAATCTACTGCGTCGGGAGGGCAGTGCCCCCGATTGGTTCGCAGGTCTGCACTACGTTCACTGGACGGGAAAGACAAAGGACCTCCGTCTTGTAACACCTTGCCTGGGCGAGGCGTTGCTGCTCGATGATCATGGTCCGTACGTACACCCTGGACAAGAGCATCTCTGGGTTCAGATTCCGCTGTTTGGATCTCCCTATTCGCCTGACGACGATGGTTTCAGCATTGCACGTCGACGATTGGTCGAACGGACCAGAACGGAAAACACCTTGGCGCCGCCCCATCAGAAGGGGTCAGCTCGGCCAGGCGGGTACTAACAGGGAGTAACACGGCTTAGGAGCACCCATGAGAACGGTACAATGAGAAGGCCCAATGAAAGAAGCGCGGCCGGCATTGCGGCGCCAGCTCTGCGGGCGTTCATGGAAATTGCAGAAGCTTGGAATCTAACCCATCAAGAACAAGCGGGTATTCTTGGAGTACCTGTGAGCGTCGCGCAGGCACGATTGGAGGCGTTCGAGGTGAATGACCTCCTGCCTGAGACGCTAGAACGGATCAGTTATCTGCTCGGTATCTATCGTGCGTTGCACACGTTGTTCCCTAATGAGCAGCAAGCAAACACTTGGGTACGCCGTCCAAACACCGGTGCTCCTTTCAACGGAGACACAGCGTTACGCTTGATGTGTGCGGGTCGGATCGGCGAACTTGCCACTGTTCGTGAGTACCTGGAGGCTCAAGGGATTTCCGCCCCCTGAAATTTCCTACATCAGCCTACAGAACGGACGCTGGAGAAGTAGACACAAAACCGGCCCTCTTCTTGCCTTTCCGAACTCCTTCTAAGCAGCGTTCCGATCTCGGGCAGGGTCTGACGAGAGCGGACGCCGAACATAAGGACAGTGCGCTCGCGATGAGGTCACCAAGTGAAGAATGTGCAGCACTCATCGTGCCGATCAAGTTTGGGTGGTCATGTCATCTACCATCTTTCGCTGATGATCTGCCGCAGTCGGCCAAGCTCAGCGAGCGTGGCGTGACGGCGTCTACAGAGATAGAGCGAAATGGGATCAACCTGAGTGGTATGCGGACTCAACCTCGCTGGGCAGCGATTCCAGATCTCAATTTCGGCGAATGAACCTGCGTCATAAGGTGACAGACCACTGCCCATTGACCGCAGAAAACGTTGGTGTATTGCAAGGTGACGCGGATGCTCGTCTTGGCTGCACTCCCTCCAAGAGAGAGCGGCCTCACCGGCGACGCGCATCTGTCCGAGGCGCGCCGCGGAGCGCGTGGGAACACGTAGAACTTCGATGACCGGAGTCGACAGCATTGGCTCCACTCTCGCCCAAGTGACACTGCACTCATCCATCTCGACATGAGACCTTGCTCTGATGCGATCTACTGCGCCAACTCCGGCAAGAACTAGCTCGTGGCTGACACAGCGGAGCTGCTTCAGCGGAATTGCGAGTTCGGCTAACGTCCCGGAAATCTCATAGCGGCACTTGCCGTTGTTGAGCGCATGAGTAAGCACGGCCTGTGTCGCGACCGACAGCTTGGCACTGGGAAGGGGGGCGGGAGTTCTTGCGGCAGTGTTGACGCTCAGATTTGGGATGAAGATCTCTCGATCTATGATTATGTAGGACAGTCCGGCGGACATCAATGCCACCCGCTCCGCGGTCACAAGATTCTCAGCTGAGACGGTCACTATGTCGTACAGCCCTGATGTTCGGTAGGCCAGGTGCATGGCTACTATCCAGTCCAACTTGTGCCCACCGCGCGAGCAGGCTAGGAGTACGCGCATTCCGCGCATCTCAAACTCGAGGAAGCTGAAGCTCTTACTGAGGATCTCGTCCTGATCCAATGAATGGATTGAAGGCTTGGAAAATTCACTAATCTCACCGATCCTTGCAAGTGCTGAGAAGGCACGCTTCGAGATGCTGCTCGGAAGGTGGGGCATGCTTTCTACTCCATTGAGCCTTGTTGGACTAAGGATGGGGTCAGTGCGCTAAGGTTCGGCAGTCTAAGGAGTTCGGGCGGTGCGCCTCCGCCTACATTGACGAAGCAGCGTGCAGGCTGATCCGTGGCTCATGTCGAGCTCGTCCTCGAGCATGCTCCGCACTTCTCCATCGGTGAGGTATGGGAGTTTCCCTTCTAGCTCAAGACGCTCAATTAGCGCCATGCCCGTCTCTCGCCGTAGCATCAGTTGCGCCTGTCGTCTAACTTTCCCTACGTAGCTCTGAGCAAGGTCTGGGAACTCAAGTCGGAACGAGAAGCTGCGCAGGTGAAACAGTGTAGAGATCTCAGCGAGTGTTGGGATGCGGATTCCATCAGGGGCAGCAAGTCCCCTCTCCATTAGTGCGCGAACGTCATCAATGATCTCGTTGTAACTACGCCCTTCGAAGGGAACCCCTTTGCCTGGGCAGGCCAGAGCCAGTCCGAAGGAGGCTTTTGCAGCAAGCTCAGGCTCAGTCGCAAGCTGCACGATCGAGACTTGGTGTCGCACGGAAATATCGATCAAGTTGCTCAAAGTCGAGGAGTTCTTCACTCCCCGAGAAGAAACTTTCTCCTTCATCTTGCGCCTATCAATTCGGTGTAAAGGTACACACATCGCATTCAACGTGCGATAGAACCGGGGGACAACATCGGGGGCGATACTGGAGATGTCTCCGGATGCAATAGCGGAAACCAGCTCTACGCACTCCTGCTCTCCGTAGTGGGGATGCAAGTCCGGCTGGATGAGACTTCTATCACCAACGAGAAACGAACTGCATGAGTAGCAATGGTCAAGGCCGAGCCTCATGTTGTGGTACTTCTGAGGCTGGAAGCAGGATGGGCAGCTGGCGCGAAGCCGCACCCGATGGAATGGACATCTTTCGATGTAGCTGATGCTCCAGATCAGCCGGTCATGTGCACCGATATGGTGCCTGGCATCTTCCAACAAGCACATCTCGCACCAGGTGCGTAGACGCGCGATGTTCTTTGTTCCAGCACGCACGCTCCGGCTCGTCCTGGGGAGGTGTGACGGAAGCGCGAACAACGTGAGCCTGCTGAGGTCGGTTCTGCCAAGTCCCCGTTCCAGGAGATCCGAAACTCCCCTTACCCATTGACCTGTGCCATTGAGCCCATTGCCCGTGTAAAGCCTGGACTCGCCGTCGGCGGCGGCACCTGGATTGAAGGCGCCCCGCAGCGCTCGTAGGAGCTGCGAGCTGCCGTATCCGTGAAGAATCGCCACTCGTGAGTAGAAGGACGAGAGCGACTCGGTCTCCACAGTTCCAAACGATAGGGGTTGGACAGGTAGCAAGAAGGTGTTCATCAATCAGCCTCCTGGAACTCGTGCAGGCTTTCGCTGGAATGGACGACTGCCGGCGGGTCGATTCTTACGTGCTTGGCTGGTGCTGCTCTTCGTGCCCTCAGTGCGCTCTGAGGAGCGGCCGCCCTCGCGGTTTGAGTCGATGTGAGGTGCTCCGGGCGTGATCACATCCGAAACCTGAGCAAGGGCGGCCTTGCCAAGCTCGATGTCCTTCGCAATCGTGGACCATTCGGCCTGCACCGGCTTGACTGCGCGAATCATCTTAGCGGTGATGCTTTCGTTACAGGCGGCTGCGTACGCAATCACCTGCTGGAGACGTTTGTCCAGAACACCAATGCACCCATGGCATTGGATGTAGAGCTCGCGACTGCAGGATCTCAGTGCGCCACCCTCGCCGATGCCATGGGGGTTGGCCTTTTCGATAGCTTTGATGATGCTCTGCCAAGCGCCATAGTCAGCCTCGCCCTCATAGGGGGCCAAATGGACAATCGTAACTCTCGCTGCCAGGTGTGCTCTGTGGGCTAGCAGTGGACCAAGTAGCTCATATCCCCCGGTGAGGACGAGGTTCTGTCCCGGCCCTGACAGTACTTTCAGGGCCTCCAGAAGCGTGGCTCCGAACTCTTCGTTCTTCGTGCGTGCAATGCTCTGTGCGTCATCCAGCAGTACGAACTCGATCCTGCTGATGGAGAACAGGTTCCTGAGCAGCTTTAGGTGGTCGGCCTCAGTCTTGGATCCAGCACTTCCGCGATGGCGCGACTGCTCTAGCTTCACCGGATCGTAAAGAGGATGGCGAGCATCGCCGAGCAGCATCTGAATCACGTACTTCGGCGTTACGCGAGAATCATTAGAAGGCAGGACGAAAGCGCCAATGATGGGTGTTGACTCTGGCTTTGCCGCTTTGAAGACAACCTCTCGGAGATGCTTGGCTAGCCTCAGGAGAAGAAGAGACTTCCCGCAGTTTGATGGGCCAATGATCGCAATGATATTTCCTCCGCCGATGTTCTCGCAGAATGTTCTAAGGAATACCTCCGTCGCTATGAAGTTGCGATGCCCGACAACTCCGATGAGTCTTGGCGTGATGCGATCAAGATCGCGCTCGAATGACGTTGGCTCTGCCGTCATGAGATACCTGTCGCAGGATCCACAGGTGCCGGCTGGACGTCATCCCAGCCGTCGTCCACACACGGGCTGGATGTGCAAGTCGGAGGAAGCTGCTCACTGTCGGCCAAGCCCTGTCTGGACTGTTCCGAGAGCTCCGAATTCCTGCCTGCCTTTACAGAGCCTTCAGTGGGAACGAAGTCATCAGCCCGCGCCGCCTGATCGTATGCTCTCTGCTCCATCTCTATCGCCTTGTGCATTGGATGGATCCCCCTTTCTGACGAAGGTCTGGTGGCGAATGATGCGGTTCCGGAGAGAAGTTCGTCGCTGATGCCTGCGCGAAGACTGTGCTTCCGACAGACTGCCCTATGCCAAGCTTTATCGAGATAGAAGTAGATGACGTTGCCGTCACTCTCTGGATCAAGTCGAGGTGAGAGGTTCGCAACCGTGATGGATTTCGAGATAAGGACCGTCGAGGTGAAGTAGCGCTGATCCCAGCGGATGGCGCCCCGAGGGTTGGTGTAGCCGCGGATTTCAATGAAGGGTGAAGTGGTAATGAAGAAATGGAGATCCTTCTTGACCGGAACACCCTGTTCTCCATAGATCTTCTCTAGGTGATGGCGCATGTCGATGAGGCTTGGCGCACCTTCCCACGCAGTGCCCTGGTTGATCATGTCTATAGCCAAGGAGACTTTCTTGAGAACTCGGCTACGCAGTTGCTTACTTCTGGCCTCAGGGCTATGACTAGCAGATACGGCGCGGCTGCTCTTTACGTCTACCTTGAAGCCTGTTGCTCCACGAATGGCCGCTTCCTGAACTAGGTTATGTCTACGCTCAACCTGACTCCCACTTTTCGGGTGTGCGGCTCCTCGCTGGAGGAAGTTGATCTTGAGATCCCAAAGGGATAGCTGGAAGGCATCACTGCGGAAGTCGCTACCGCCGTCGGAGTAGATCGTCCTAGGAAGCCGTCCATGCCTGCGGACGCAATCGCGCAGGAGTAGAGCGTTTGTAGTCGAACTTGGCGGTGAGAACAGAATTATCCACGCGAGTACTTCCTCCTTCACTTGGTCAACTAGCATGCTGAGGATCGCGTCGCCCTTTGCCTCGCAGGCCACGGGCAAAGTGCAGTGATCTACCTGGGCGATCTGGAATGGCATGACGGCAAGTGGAGCTTGTTTCTCAGTGGCCACACGCCCCGCGTCCGCATTGGCAGCTCGTTTACCTCCAGCCCTTAGTGCGTCGATCCTGTTGTGATCGCGTAAGTGCCATAGCCGGTTGTAGGACGCCTTGGACATTGGATGAAGCCCATGCGGCCCTGCGCTCATGCTCTCCACTGTCACGCAGTAGCTCGCATAGGACTTCTCAATCGTCACCCCATTCCCTGACGATCGATCAGACGCTATCTGGCAAGCTGCGGTGTCAAGATTGACATCCGTAATCGAGCGGGGGCGGCCGGCGTTCTCTGATCTTGGCGCGAGTCCTGCTAGTCCATGATCTCTATAGCTCGCGCGCCAGCGCTGAACAGTTCGTTCGCTAACCCCAGCTGATTCGGGAAACAGGGCCAGGGCCTGTCCGTTGATGACGGCAAGCCGGAACCCAATTTTCTCAAGGTATCGCGGATTGAACAGCTGCTCGGCCTCGCCGAGGCCTCTCTGCAGCACGTGATCCCTCTGCTCGATCGCAATGCCAATCTTTGTGGCCCGGTCAAGGGTTGAGCAGATTGTGGAGGAGTCGGGTTCCCACAGACAGCACCGGGAGAGATCCACGTATACCTTCTGCAGCAGAATGGCCTGGAGTACCGGCAGTCCGCTCGCCAGACCGCAATGGTTCATTACCCCTTCAATGGACACCGGCTGCCTGCGATGAACCGCACGTTGCACTGCTTTGATCGCCGCCTGGTCGGCATCGGTGATGGGGTGGGGGACGGGTGCCAACAGAGAGAGGTTACGGGCGAGAATCCAAGGAATTGTCTCAGTCGGAACAACTTCGTGGTCGATACCGATGGATCCGAAGTGGTCTTCTGCGGGGCCGAAGGAAAATCTTCCATCGTGGAACGTCCAAAGGTCTGGACGACGTTGGTGGTTTTTCAGGAGTGCCTGTAAGGGCTTAACTTCAATCGCGACCACTCTGTCAGACATGACCAATAGGTAGTCTGGCGTATACCTACGTGGCTGTCGGCGACCAATTGAGTCGGCGTAGGTCACCGCGACAGTGCTGGGCTGATCCAAGAGGATCAACGTAGACGGATTGCAGGACACGATCTCCGCAAAGGCCATCTCACCATCTGACTCGGTCTGAACACGCGCTTCAGAGTCCTCTGAGAGAAAGCTCCCCTGGACGTAGCCATGGCGTTCGCCAATTCGGTTTGTTCCGTGCGAGTTTCCGACCTTTCTGGCCGGGGGGAGGAGGATGGCCGAGATCAGATACTCGATCCCAGGAGGAGTCACACCAAGAGATCTTGCGTGGCGCTCAACTTCCTCTTGTGGCAATGGGGCAATGTGGCGTTCACGCGTGCGGGGCGTGAAAGCTGGGGTCCACACCAGCAGATCGGAGCGCACCAAGTCCTCCGGTCGTACTGAGGGTGTCGTTCCTTCGCCCTCCCCGGCCTGATCGGCTTGTCGCGGTACATTTGACTTGCCCATTTTCTAGGCGCAAAGCAAAGCCGTCCCGCCTTGACGGGCACCCAAGAAGATCCTATCTTGGGCTCGTCTAGCCTCCAAAGCAGACAAGCCCAGTTGTAGGCGAAGCCCGTGCCCCTAAGCACGGGCTTTGCTTTTCAGGTTCGGCCTAATTCAGTGCGCAGCCTCCTGTGTCGGTTGCCGTACTTGTGGTCATGCTGACCTGCCAAAGTGACGGAAGAGCCAATGGGCCAGATCGACAGATCTCACCACGCGGGCTCTTCTCCCTGGGATCTGAATGCACTCCATGCCTAGCCTGTCGCTGGCGGCCGCTCGGCGCGCAGCTCCCTGCGACGGATAGCCCAGTGCCTGCCAAGCGTCAGCCACTGGCACGAAGAGGCCGTGATCCATCGTGATTTGCTCTGCCAGATCGTCTTCGCTGGTTGCGCGAAGGGCCAGCAACTGGATTGAACTGTGCATCGGGAGAACCTAAACGATTTCCCGCGGATAGCAAAGATCAGTAGCGCAGGTTCCGCATGCTTTGCTGATGAGCATCCATCTGAGGCTTGCGACAGAAATTTTGACTTCCTGACGAATCAGGGAGTTGCGAGGGCTTAAGGTGTGTTACGAAAGCACGTTTGCGGATCGCAACTTCGATGTCGTGATGCGCGATTTCTCACGGACGAGGTCGAATGTGCGCAAACTTAACGTTGCTGCCTTCGCGACCGCACGCTTCAGAGATGTTTCCCCGGGGAAACATTGGGATGCTCCGCGCGCGGTGTGGGCCAACTTTGTTTCCCTGTGGAAACAGCATTCAAGTTGCCCACTGGGCCCTGGGTAGCACGTTTGTCGGGCCTCCGATTCCGATAACCCCCTTTCGAACTAACCAAAGTCTGTGTGCGCCAGCGCTAGGCTGCGTCAAAATGCCAGTTATGCTCCAAGCGCCAGGAGTCGTCCGAAGATGATCGTGCTATGCGGCACTATCGTGATCCGCTGCGGCGTGGATCACGGCTCTGTGCCTGATGAAATGAGACTGGGCACACCAGGATGTTCGACGAAGCAGCATTGGAAGTGTCGTGCTCGATCAGAGGTCAGGAGTGTCGATCGTAGATGAGTACGCTCACGTCCACGCTGGGATAGAGGTGATAGAGCGGATGCGATCGATAATCACGTTTTGGTCTACTGGTGGTACTTGTGCGGTCGCTCCCTCGGGCGACGTAACCTTTCCTCGCCTTCTGCTACTAGCCCAGCCGCAGTGTCAGCGCGCCCGAATGAGAAATCTCAATATCATTCAAGGTTTTACCTGACAACCTTGTATCGCTAAGGATAGGGCCGGGCTTGATCTCGTTACCAAAAACTCTCTCGAATATTCCCGCCTTGACGATGCGACTCTTGGATTGGTCGCCATGCTGGACGAAAATGTAGGAAAGCGCGAAGTTTCCAAATACGTCAGCCAATTGGATGGCGCGCGATTTGGCGTCGCTCAACGCGCGAATGCCGCCAGTGCCGAGTCTGGGTGAGCCTTGAAACCGTTGTTTTCTATGCGCCTCGTATGCCCAGCGCAGAAGATTGGCTACCGGCACGGATCGTCCATTGATCAAGACTGTATTCAGCGAGAGTTTATTGGAAATATCATCTGAATCTATCTCAATATCGATAGCTTCCAGATTTGATGACGCTGTAAGTCGCTGGAAAGTGATAAGGCCGGGAAAGAGGTGCTGGGCTATCGCTAGCGCATCGCTATCATTCACGCCCGCGCCTCCCAGCCCCCCGGAAACTAGCCGGTTCGAGAAATCAATGAACGTACTCTTCCAGGAGAGATTAAGAAGCGTAAATGTTAGAGATGAGTTCTGATGTTTAATCAGCTCATCCCGTGCTGCAGAAAGAAAAGTCTCATACTGCGACTCTTGTGCCTTCTTGAATTTCTTCCCGTGAAAATTTTTGACGTCACAACTTGAAACGGCGCGATCAATTGCTGAGATGGCGATGTCAGGCAGGATGGCGTAAGTCCAGCCTTCTGACATTTGAGTTTCAGAACCTACTTCATCGACACCCGCAATCCAGTTCATATTTCGTCACACTTGATTTACATGCTCTTATTGTATATGAAAATTCGCTATCGACTGCCTGGTGATTCCCGCATGCCCTGATTTCAGAAGCAGAGATCAGGGGAGTCCAAGTCGCACTGCAGTGGCCTTGATCGCCATCTGTTGGGCTAGGGCAGCTGGTGCCAAGTGCTCCGCATCTTCCTTTGTCGTTCGACGTCGTATTCCCGCCATCAGGTTTCGATCTCGGTGCCGGCGTGCAGTACTGTCCGGAATGACTGCTCGTTGAGGTATTCGTCGTAGAGGCGGTCGTTGAAGCTCTTGTTGTGGGTGTCTGATTCGGTTTTCATAGTTGGATCAAGCTCAACCTCTGTCACGATTCACATTGAACGCGACTGGTTCATAAATTGCGCGACTGGCAGTTAGATTGCGCATACCAAACCCCTAGCCCCTCCTCTATAGTTTTAAGCACTTAGGCGCCCTGGGCTTGCCCTCTAGAACTGAATTGCCTCCGATATGAGTAGCGGCTACCCAGTGCCTGGGACCGGCGTAGGATCTTGCGCCCCTTTTGGAAGCCGCCCCAAGGACCGGCCGCCTCGACCAAAGACATCGCTCTCTGTAGCTATACTCGCGCCAGCATGGGTCGCTCGGGGGCGTAACAATGGGACGGGCAAAGCACGAATGGATGGAGGATCAGGAGAGAGGCTGGAGCTCCATCGAGGGGAGCACCTGCGAGGATTGCCTGAATCAGGCAGATATCTGGCGACTGTCGAAGGCCAACATTTGCCAAGGCGAGTGCGACTACTGTGACAAGAGCAGCATCCCTGTTCTTGCTGTCGAACACGTTCAAGAACACCTCTACGAAGTGGTGGGAAAGTACTACGCCGAGCCTGCAAATGCGGGTACTCCTTGGATGGACGGAGGGTGGATCGTTCCCACCCTGGACACGGACGATGTTCTGGACGAGCTCGGCTTCTATCCGGCCGACGCGCTGCGTGAGGATATTGTCGAGGCTGATGTCACTGGATACTGGGTTGAAGCTGCGCGCGGGCATTGGGCGGATGTCCAGGACGAGGAACTCATGCTCCACTCCTGGAAGAGCTTCTCCTATGCGGTGAAGCATCAGACTCGATTCAACTTCCGAAATGTTCGTACGGATACGGACTCGCAGGAGATACCCGTCGCCGACATGCTGGAAGTCGTCGGTGTGGAAATAAGCTCCTTGATCAGGCCGCTCGATACCGGAACGGAACTGTACAGGGCAAGGTATCTCCCGGCTGACGGATCCATTGAGGTATCAGGGGCGACCCTAGGGCCGCCTCCGAAAGAGCAGGCCACGGCCGGCCGTATGAACCCTGCAGGGATCCCATACTTCTATGCCGCGTTCGATGCGAAAACCGCCCTTGCGGAGATCGGCGCGGCCCCCGAAGGCACGTTGCCCGCGACCGCGGTCTTCCGTACCGATCGACTGCTTAACGTTGTGGACTTGGTGGAGCTTCCCCGAGCGCCCTCCGTCTTTGCAACTGACCTAAGGTCTGAGCGCATCAGGGCGCTGTTCTTGACCGGCTTCGTGACGGCAATCACACAGCCTGTCGATAAGGATGGCAGAGAACATGTTGACTATGTCCCCTCGCAGATCGTTTGTGAGTACGTAGCTCAGTCTTTTTCCCGAGACGATGGCGTTTCCATCGACGGACTAATCTTCCCAAGTGCGGCCCACCCAGGCGGAGTGAATCTGGTAATTTTCCCGTCAGGGAGCCCCTTCCAGCACAATCGATTCAAGGCTATCTCTTTCAGTGGTGCCGTCTAGATGTGAAGGCGCTGTTCCAACCCACCGCTTGGGTGGGATCCACTAGCCCTGCTTGGCAATGGCCTTCTTCCTGCGGGCTTAGACTTTCTGGCAACGATCTCGATTGATCGGCTTCTATCGCGCCAAGGTTGCCGCAGGCGGCACCATGCTGGAGTACGCCATCCTCGTGACTCAAACCACTGCGCTCAAGTGGCTGAACCTGGACAGCACCCGACCGGCCCGATCATTGCCGTCTACTGGTAGTGTCGATGGTTGACGTTGGAGCCACAGGCATAGCAGCGCCGATAGGCACCTCCCATCCGGGCGCGGCCGGCACGCTCGGGGCCGAGCGGCCCACCGCAATGAGAGCAGTCATGGCCCGCACCACGCTGCCACCTGCGCAGCCGGTAGGTAGCCATCCCCATCAGCCCCAGGCTTGCGGCCACAAGGCCGACAGGCACCAAGCTGGCCATGGACTTCAGACCAGCAAGCAGAGGGTTCTGGGGCCAAGCTGAAAGCATGGCTACACATAGCGCGGCCAGCACCAGCAGCGACGCCGATAGACCGTACGCTCGCACCACCACCCAGTTTCCTCGTTCCATGATCCCCGCCCATCTCGTGGTCGACTGAGCGATCATCAGCATCAGGCGTCTCACAGCGTGAGATTCTGGCCGAAAGCAGACATGCCGGCGCCAGGCGGCGCGACCAAGAATGCTAGAGTCCGCTATCGACCCAAAGCGGACATCTGCATTTCTACCGGAGCGAGCTTGCGATGGTCCCTGAGCCCACGGCTGGGTCCGGTCATACGCTGGCTTGTTAGCTGGACCCCGCCGCCCTAAGATCGAGCTGTATCAAGGGGAAAGCCCACCATGCGGTGCTTTGTGGGTAAGTCGGATAACCGGACCCACGGGTCCGTCTATTAGGTAGTTAGGTTGCTCAGAACGAATTCAGGGGGGGGGATGATGGCGATTGACTACAGCGCAGCCTTCAATTAGGGCTCTATGGCTTGTGCGTTCTTGGCAGCAATATTTTGGTACATATCGTCCGTGGTAAGAGTGAAGCTACTTCCGGAAGGACAGAGTCATGGCCATCCGGAGATTGACGTTTTCGGCGACGCCTTCATTGCCACAGCACGTTGCCAATTGATGTGGAGTAGGTGGGGGCGGCTGCCGCAGGGACAGCAGCGCTGCTTCAGGGGCTTTCATTGGTTGCCGTCAAACTTCTATCGGCAGCAACCTAACAATTCATTCAAGCCGCCGCCGCTCCGCAGCGCGGCTTAATTCAGGCGTTAGCCGCTAAATGCAAAAGCTCCGCTCAACCATTCTCGACTATGTACCGCCACTCATCGCTTTCATAGCGGCGGTTGCAGCCGTAATCGGCTCTCCTAAGTGGGACTCAAAGGCGAGCGGACTACTAAAGCTCACGCCCTTTGGCTGGAGCGTTCTGGCTATAGGTCTTCTAGCGCTCGTGGCATCTATCTTGGTTACGGCGCGGAATAAGAGCGATCAGGCAAAAAGCAAAAAAACCAAGGAACAGATTGCCGCAATTGGTAGGTCACAATTGCTAAAGGCGATTAACCATACCGTCCATCCAATTTCCTACTCGGCAATTTGGCAAAAGCATTGCGCTACCCCAGAGTCCCCACTGGACCTCCTTTCCACTGATCGTCGAAGTATCCTGGCCTCGCTAGATCTCAATTCTTCATCGCCGTACGCGGATGGCTCTTTTGCCGAGATCAAATGGCACACCATGCTCCAGCGAGCCGCGACTGAAGGGGCAAGAGAGATCACGACCACGTTGCAGATCTACTCCGCCTACCTCTCACCTGAGGTAATGGAGTCAGTTACGCGGCTGCTCTACTCTGACTTCCTGCAATTCAGATTGCTGCGCATGCATGACATTGTTCTCGCCAACACAGGCCGAGATCCAAGCGGGACCGTTCCGTTCTTCTGGGCCGCTGAAGACGAAGGACGAAACGCGGACTATGAGGAATTCTGGCAGGTATTGGCCGCCTCAATGGTTCTTTGCGGCGCTCGCTCTACAAGCAATGGGCAGCCGGTCTTTGCGCATCACTAGCGCACAAGGACCGGCTAACAATTCGTTCAAGCCGATGCCGCTCCGCGGCTTAATTCAGGCGTTAGCCAGCACATGACAGACGACTCTTCCAGCCCTTCCGAAATCAAGAATAAAGCAATCGACTACGTAGCAGCTGGGGCAAAGTCGATTCTTGGTGCAGTTCCATTTGCTGGATCGCTGCTGGTTGAATTAGCCGGCACGATCATTCCTAATCAAAGAATTGACAGAATCACAAAATTTGCCGCCGCTTTGGATAGGCGAATCAACCAATTGGAAGATGATTTTATTCATCGTCGTTTCTCTGACGAAAAATTTGCAGAACTCACAGAAGAAGCCATGCGACAGGCGGCGCGCTCGACAAGCGATGAACGCAGAGAGTACCTAGCATCTCTAGTTTCACACAGCCTCACGGAAGAGGAAGAAAGCCAAAACGACTCTCGTCATCTTCTTCGAATTCTTGGTGAGATCAACGACGTTGAAGTAATCTGGCTTCGTTCATTCATTGGGTCATATATCGGCGCGCCAGATGAGTTCTGGAAGACCCATAAATCCATCTTGCAGCCGGCCAGGGCCTACATCGGCGCACCCCAAGTTGAACAAGACCGGCACACTCTTCAAGAGAGTTACAAATCACACCTAGAAGGCCTTGGACTGCTTCAACGAAATCTTAAGTTAGATCGCAATAAGCAGCCCGAGATCGACGCATTCACTAAAAGTTTCTCGTACCACTCGCCCAGCACAACTCCACTTGGGAGAATGCTTTTGAACGTCATTGGCTTGAGTCCAAATGAAGAGAGTGCTGGCTAACAATTCGTTCAATCCGATGCCGCTTCGCGGCGCCGCTTAACTAAGGCGTTGAATGTCCGCTACTGGCCGGAAGCGGACATCAGCACTGCGTGGGCGCCTGGCCCGGTGCTATTCTCCGATTCGACCCGAAGTGGACACTTTGGCCCTTCCGCTGGTCTGTGGAGCAGTCGTCCCAGGTCAGTGCCCGGTTGTCTCGTTCGACCAGGCCAACAAGATCAACGGCAGGACGGATTGGTACTATCTAGTTGATGTTGCAACCGGGTCAATGGAGTGGCTCAATCCATAGCGTTGATCTAATGTCCGCTTCTCGCCCCGGAGCGGACATTGGTGCGGTCGCCGAGCCCAACGCTGAGTCCGGTTATAGGCAGGCTTGTTAGCCGGAGCCTGTAGCCCTAAGATCAAGCTGTAATAAAGGAAACTCATCGCACGGTGCGTTTGGGAAGACTAAGTCCGGACGCAGGGGTCCGTCTAGTAGGTAGTTGCTGGCATGGACAGTGCATACGAGATCTTTTCAAAAACCCCAAGCAACTGCTCGGCCACAGAAATCTGTGACTTTGTCGCTCTTGTAGAGCAAGGCGGAGAGGTTGCAGTCGGCGGGCTGAAACAGCGTGTCATGAGCGCCGCTAACTTGGCGTTCCTGCAATTTGGCGGGCGCTTGGCCGGAGTAGCCGCCCTCAAACATCCCAATGCTGGGTATCGCGCTAGAGTTTCATCTTCCTCGGGGATAGAACTGCCGCAGGACTCTTACCCGTATGAGCTTGGCTGGGTGTTCATCGCCATGGAGGCCAGAGGCAATGGTTACGCTCGGCTTCTTTCACAAGCTGCATTGTCCCTAACTGATGGCAGTGGAGTATTTGCCACTTCGCGCACACGCAACGTCCCAATGCACCGGGCTTTGGCTAGCCTTGGCTTTGTATCCTCAGGTTCCGCTTATCCTTCACTACACGGCAGTTATCACCTTCAGCTGTTCACGCGGATGCCGTCTAACAATTCATTGGAGCCGAAGCCGCTTCGCGGCTCGGCTTAGTTCGAACGTTCCGTCTCTGGAGGTAGTACTGCGTGGAAAAGCGATACCAGGTTTTTGTGAGCTCGACGTTCGCGGACCTGCAGCAAGAGCGTCAGGAAGTGATGCAGGCATTGCTTGAACTTGATTGCATCCCATCTGGCATGGAGTTGTTTCCAGCCGCAAACGAAGACCAATGGACGCTCATCAAAAAGGTCATTGATGATTGTGACTACTACATGGTCATCCTAGGGGGGCGCTATGGCAGCATCGGCCCTAACGGCCATAGTTACACCGAGATGGAATACCGATACGCGCTGGAAAAAGGAATGCCAATTCTTGGCTTTGTCCACAAAGACCCATCTCAGATCGCAACGAGCAAATCGGAGCAGTCGGAGAGCGGGCGAGAGAAGCTTGGAGAGTTCCGAGAGTTTGTCCAGAAGCGCATGTGTCGCTTCTGGGACTCTCCGGCTGACCTCGGAAGCCAAGTCAGTCGCAGTCTCGTCAAACTGATCAAGACACATCCCAGTATTGGCTGGGTGCGAGGTGATCAGGTTCCGTCAGAGAGTGCTACTACTGAGATCTTGTCCCTTCGTAGGACAGTGGATGAACTGGAGCGGAAACTTTCAGCGGTAGCAACTGAAGCACCGCAAGGTGCTAGCACGTTGGCGCAAGGCGGTGATCAGGTCTCTCTCGCTTATAGCTTCATAGCGTCTACAACAGAGTACAGGCACAACGGAGAGACCTATTCGGGGGACTCTGTCCTCACCTGGGACGAAATCTTCTCAGCGCTTGCACCGCTCATGATCGACGAGTCTGATGAGTCTGGCCTGCAGATAGCTCTCAATAGCCTTGTGAGATCGAAGGAATACGAAGACCTGCACTCACAGAAGCGTTTCAAAGGCCAAAAGTTCTTTGATTTCGCTGTGCTTCGAGACGATTTCCAGACCGTGAAGATCCAACTTCGCGCGCTAGGATTGATTACCAAGAGCAGCAAGAATCGCAGCGTGAAAGACACGGCTACATATTGGACGCTGACGCCCTATGGTGACAACCAAATGACTAAGCTGAGAGCGATCCAGCGTACAGAGATCTAACAGATTCGTTCAAGCGGAACTCGCCCCGCGGGGCGTCATATTTCAGGCATTCGATGTCCGCTTTTGGCCGGAAGCGGACATACCTGCGGGATTACGAAGCACGACCCTGATCGGCTGCGCGCCCGCCGGCGACTGTAAGCGGGGAAAGCGGACCGCCCCGCGGTTACTGTGACAGGAAGCTTCGCTTGTGCAGATCGCCGACCGTCGCGCTAAACGTCGCCTTTCCTATCACCTGAAGACGTGCGCAGACGTTGCTGCAAATCGACTGAAGCAAGCCGTCAGCGGTTCACATCGACCACGATACGGCCCCGCACCTTGCCGGCCATCAGCCCGTGTGCGCTTTCGATTACGTCCCCAAGACCGATTTCATGGGTGATCGCATCGAGCTTCCGCACATCAACATCTGTTACGAGTCGAGCCCATGCCTGGATTCGCTCCGACGTAGGACGTGTCACGCTGTTGATGCCGAGAAGACTGATCCCGCGCAGGATGAAGGGAGCTACCGTGGAGGGGAAATCCATGCCTTGGGCCAGCCCGCACGCAGCCACGGCGCCGTCAGCCTTGATCGCGGCACAAGCATTGGCCAGTGTATGGCTTCCCACTGAATCAATGGCAGCGCTCCACCTCTCCTGTTGAAGGGGCTTACCAGGCTCGGATAGGGTCCTTCGATCAATAATTTCGGCGGCGCCCAGGTCTTTTAGGTATTCGGCCTCCTCAAGGCGTCCGGTGGACGCGACCACCCTGTACGCACGTGCCGCAAGGAGCGCAATGGCGAAGCTGCCTACGCCTCCACTGGCGCCTGTGACCAGGACATCTCCGGCCTCCGGCGTGAGCCCATGCCGCTCCAGGGCCAGCAGACTCAGCATCGCTGTATAGCCAGCCGTACCAATAGCCATCGCATGCTGCGGTTTCATGCCTTGAGGTAAGGGGATCAGCCAATCGGCATTTACCCGGGCTGCCTGCGAGAGTCCGCCCCAATACCGCTCCCCAACTCCCCAGCCATTGAGAATGACCCAGTCACCAATCTTGTAGCGGGCGTCTGCAGACTCACTGACAGTGCCGACAAAGTCGATACCTGGCACCATGGGAAACGTTCTGACCACCGCGCCTCCCTGGCCAGTGATGGCCATCGCATCCTTATAGTTCAAGGTGCTGTAGGCAATACGAACTGTGACATTGCCTGGTGGCAGCGCTGACTCCGCCAGTTGCGCGACTGCAACCTCGAGCTTGTCTGCGACCTTGTTGATGTGCACTGCGTTGAACATATCTGCTCCTCACGTTGATGTACGATCACGCCTCGCAATTAAGACCGATCGACTAGAAATGGGCAAAAAAGCGACTACCGAGGCAACCCTGCAATGAAGCACTGCGAGAAGATCTGTAATGGCGCGACGCCGCCCTCCAGCCTGGCGCGCAGGACTGCGCCCTCCCAGCCTATCCAGAAGTAACTCGCAATCGCTTTACAGTCAGCGGCGGAGGACAGGTCACCCCGAGCCTGGGCGAGCCGTAGGCAGTTGGCCAGTCGAAGCTCCCATCCATTGAACACGCTCAGCAGGCAATCTCGGAAAGCGATGGGCAGGGTGCCGACTTCCTGCCCAAGATTGCCGACCAGGCACCCGCGGCGGAACTGGAATCGCTGTAGTCCATTGCAGGCATCAGCCATGAACGCGACGATTCGATCCAAGGGATCCCGCGCTACGTCAAGGAGGTGACGATCAAGCTTGCGGCAGAAATAGGCGTCGTACGCCTGAAGCACAGCCAGGCCGTAGGCCTCTTTGCTGTCGAAGTAGTGGTAAAACGAGCCCTTTGGAACTCCCAGACTCTTCACCACAGCGTCAACGCCTGTCGCTGAGAAGCTGCGCTCAGTCAACAATTCCAAACCAACACGGATCATTTCACCGCGGGTATCCTCGAACCCGCGACCGGGTTTGGGTGGGCGCCCGCGGCGTGGCGGTGTCGGGGTTGAAGAAATGGGCATGCGTTCACTTTAGACCGCTCGGTCATAAATCGCAAGGCTCACTCATACCTGGGCGGCGAGGGGAGCCTTCTTCAACGAATCTGCAAGGCAGTTCAGGCAGCGGACTGGTGCTGGACGTATCAGAGGGAGGAGGTTCCGTCTGTTTTTGCATCGAATTCCTGTCGACAGCTTCGGAAGTCTTCAGCGTGCTGCACCACCCAAGTCCACATAGGGATCATCAGCACCAGAAGGTCTTTCCCCAGAGGGGTGATGCTGTACTCCACGCGAGGGGGCACCTCCCCGAAGTCCTGCCGGCATATCAAGCCATCCCTTTCCAGCTGACGCAGCGTGCGCGTCAGCATGCGTTGAGTGATTCCTGTCATTCGTCTCGCCACGTCCGCGTGACGCAATGTTCCATACACGCCAAGCGTGTGTATGATTCCCAAGGACCAACGGCTACCTGCATGCATAAGAACCTCACGCCGAAGGCCGTCATCATCAGTGCTCATTCCCTCACATATAGATTGGGAATGCCGCAGCAGATCTTCTGAACTCATGAATGGTGCGTCCGGTATCATCGGTGTGCCTTCTTACGTGGCAAGGGTGGAAGGGGCAGAATCGCTTTCATCTTAAGCACACATGGTGGTTCCAATGTCTACACCGATTGATTCTCGCTCGATCTTGGTACTGGGCGCCGGCGAACTCGGGATGCCGGTCATCCGCAACCTTGCCCGCATGGCTAACAACCATGGCGCAACAATCAGTGTGATGCTTCGGAATGCGTCGATTGAATCTACGCTGCCAGAAAAGCGCGCCGTCATCGATGAGATCCGTTCGCTTGGTGTGGCCCTTGTCCCAGGTGATCTCGTCAAGGCAACCGTCGACGAGCTGGCGGAGCTGTTCTCTCGTTATGACACTGTAATTGGTTGCGCTGGTTACGCAGCAGGGCTGGATACCCCGATGAAGGTGGCCCGCGCGGCGGTGAAGTCGGGCATCCCGCGATATTTCCCCTGGCAGTTCGGCGCTGACTTCGATGCCATCGGCCGCGGGGGGCCGCAAGATCTGTTCGATGCGCAGTTGGACGTGCGCGACTATCTCCGCGCGCAGTCGGCGATGGACTGGGTTGTCATTTCCACCGGAATGTTCACCAGCTATCTCTTCGAACCTGAATTCGGTGTTATCGACCTTGCCAACAGAAGTGTCCACGCGCTCGGATCAGGTGCCAACTCAGTCACGCTGACGTCTCCTGACGACATTGGTGCCATGACTGCACAGATCATGTTCCACTCGCCGCCAATTCGGAACGAGATCGTCTATCTGGCAGGCGACACGATTCGCTACGAAGAACTGCCGGAAATTCTTGAAGAGCATTTCGGAGAGGCCTTCAGCTACAGTGTCTGGAGCACTCCGCAATTGATGCAGGAACTGGCCGACGACCCGTCAAACATGATCAAGAAGTATCGAGCTGTTTTTGCGCAGGGCAAGGGGGTTTCCTGGGACAAGGATCTGACTTTCAACGTGAAGGCGGGGGCGAAGCTTGAGGGAATCAGAGACTGGATGAAAACCAACCTTAAGGCCTCCTGAGTCCGTAGGCGCAAGCTACGAAGGTACAGCATGCTGTGCCTTCAATTTATTGGACGCGTGCTAAACGTACGACCGGCGAACTAGATAGGTTTGTTGCGGGCGTGGCAAATGTCCGCTTTTGGCCGAAAGCGGACGTCGATTGCGAGTAGCGCGTATCAACTGTCATCGCAGGGGTGCAAGGCAATGTATTGGGAGACCTACCGTTCCCGGTCGAAGCTCTTCTTGTGCTCGGGCGTTCTGCCCAACTCAGCGGATCTCTCCCATGAGCGGGTTTTTGGCATATCAAGGAGCTGCTCCAATGAATCAGCCGACCGGATTCTGTAGCCTTGCGCCGTACTGGCGACGGCTAGCCACTGCGCTGGCGGTTCTCCGCTTCCCATCAGCTTCCTCATTACGCTGAGTCGCCTCAGATAGGATTCGAGGACCCTTGGTGCCACGCCAAGCGGAGACGTTTGTCTATCAAGCCCAGTGCAGTTAACCAGGAGATCCACCATCGCCGTTCCTCTGGTGGCCTGACCTTTGCTCGCTTCGGGGTCCCGCAAGAATGCGGAGTAGCGCATTGCACCAATCGTTATTTCATCTTGATCCTTGGCGCCGAAGCACAAGAAATGGGCCTTCTTGGCGATATCCTGCATCTGCTTATCCTCCAGATAGCGCTGAAGGTTGGCCGGTGGCCACTTGCCGCGTTCTGAGCGTGCGGCCGGCCAGCTGCGCTTGAACTCCAACGCCACACACCAGTCCCCCCCCGCGATGAGATCGCCGAACGTGCCGTCGAGAGGGGTCTGCTGGAACAGATTCACAGGCAAGGGTTTTCCAGTTCTACCGCTCTCGTAACCCAATGCGTAGATGAAGGCACCTAGGAGCTGGTTCTCGTAGGCGATGCCTGGACGTGCAGCCGATTGAAGACTGGTACTCAATTGCTTCTCTCCTGATGACACGATTCGCGCGCTCGGTTCGACTGTCCGCACGGGTCGCTCGCGGGATTTGATGGCTTGATCAGCCCGGAGAGGGGGCGGCCGCATCCAGGCACCGCCCCTCCGACCTAGCTCAGCGCTTTGTCTTGGTGGGATCGACCAGTCGGTAGGTTGATCCGCGGGTCGGCGTCGGTGGCAGGGGTTCCCGGCGCACTACGGTGCGCTCGGGACCTTGCCCCCCACGTGGGCCGATGATCTGGTACTGACCCGACGTCGGGGCGGGCTGACCCGGCTTGAGTCCACTGGGCTTGCTCATACTGGCCTCCTTGGGCGCTATCGGTATTGCATGAGTGGATGTTCGGTTGACCGAACAAAGCGGAGTGTGCCGTGTACATTCGCTACTGTCAAACATCTTGTTCGGTATAGTGCAACTTGCGATTGCACTGACCTTATGCACAAACATGAACAAAGCCTTTCAGACCAAGGTCAAAGATCTTCGGAAAAAGTCCGGCCTCACACTCGACGCCTTGGCGGATGCCAGTGGCATCAGTAAGAGCTATTTGTGGGAGATAGAGAATCGCAAGGAAGCTCCCAGTCCCTCAGCTGAGAAGCTGGGTGCGATCGCTGGCGTCTTTGGCGTTACGGTCGACTTCCTGCTTCACGAAGAAGCCGGGAGCCCGGAGGAGAGGCACTTGGATGAAGCCTTCTTCCGCAACTACAGCAACCTTGAGCCGGAGGACAGGGAACGTGTCAGGAAGATCGTCGACAGCTTCAGAAAGGGATAGGTCCGCGGCGCTGACCCCGCCGAAGGCCGCTTACAGGCTTACGAATCTGCTAAATGCCATCTCGCAAGCCCACGGCACGCCTAGATTTCCTATAGACGTGCAGGGCCTGGCGTTGGAGGCCGCGAACATCTTCAAGTGGGATGACCCCATAACCGAGGTGCGTGGGGAGGCGATCAACAACTTCGACGGCGCTCTGTTCCCGGATGACAGGCGCAAACGCTGGCTTCTTCTGTACAACAGTGCCCTAAGGTCACTCGGCAGGATCAAATTCACCCAGGCTCACGAACTAGGGCACTATTTATTACACCGCCATGAACGCGAGTGCTTTCAGTGCACCGATGAAGATATGGTCGATCTCGACCTGGATGAACGGGATATTGAAGCCGAGGCGGACTACTTCGCGTCGACATTGTTGATGCCGCTAGACGACTTTCGTGCGCAGATGGGCACTGACGCTAGTCTTGATGCCATAAGCGGTTGTGCCGATAGATACGGCGTATCTCTGACTGCTGCACTACTTCGCTGGATTGGTTACACGGACCACAACGCTGTGGTAGTTATTCACCGCGATGGTTACGTCCTGAAGTCCAAAGCAAGCCAGTCCGCGTTTCGTAGCGGGGCGTTCTTCCCGTCGCGGCGGAAGGTCATCGCAGTCCCAGACGATGTACTTGCGTCTAGTGACGTGCCGAAGAATACGATAGGCGTTGAAACGGACGCTAAGCTCTGGTTTCCATATGTGGCAAGTGGAACAAGTCTTCGTGAAATGAAGGTCACTGCCGACCACTATGACTTCGCCATCTCACTCTTGGTTCTGCCACGAGGGACCTCTGCTTGGAAGCCGCGCTGCTCAGACAAGGCATGATTCAGTGGAACTCGCGGTCAAGCTGCTGTAGATGAGACGTCTCCTTTTGGCTGAGAGCAAACATTGCCGCACTCGCTGAGCTGCACGCTTTGGCTGCTTAAGGTCTATGGCACTCAGCTCCGATCTGCTCAGTGAGAACTGTTAGGGATTGCTGGAATGCGGCCGCAAATTGCTGACCACCGACTCTCTCGTGGCTATGAGCGATCGAGGGAAGCGGTCTGGTCCACGTGTCGAGAAGGATCTCTTGGTCTTGGTGTGTTAGAAACGAAACCCGCAACCCATACTCCATTGCTTTGAGGTAGCCGCGGTGCATCTCAAGCGCGGCCTCGCAAGCGTGGAGGCGGTCAAGGATTTCTGTGATCTCGGAGGTCATGGCAGTCTGGACAGGCAAGGGGCGGGAAGGCGATAGTCTGCGATCGTCTGGACGAGTTCGCCATGAGCATCCTCAACCTTTTGCTCACTCGTGACCACCTTGTCGTTGCGGTAGATACCTTGGCAGAGGATGCTCTCACAGGGGCACATTCCGCTGGGGCAAAGCTGCTGCTGATCCCTCAGCACAACCTTGTGTTTGCTACGCGAGGTTCTATGCAGTTCTTCCTTCGCATTTATGAGTTGGCGCTGCAGGCCAGCTTTCGCGCAGATTTCTCAATGGAACAGTTATCTGCCGAGCTGGGGTTTGTGGTGGACCAGTTGTGGCCAAACTACGAGAAGGCGGCAGCCAAGGCGGGATTGCCGATCGAGCAGCTCGGGACCGAGTTGGTGCTTGGTGGCTGGTCGCCGAAGAACGGCCGGATGATGGCCACGGCATATGCCAAAAGCGGCAACCAGCGCCCTTGTGTGGCCCAGCCGATTGGGGGGCAGCTGGCGTCGCCAGGCGAACCGCTCCAGGCTGTGATTCCTAGCATGGCCCAGACGGATCTACTGGCCCATGCGCGCCTGCAGGCCAGCCACCTCAACGAGCAACTGGGCCGGCGGGTGGCGGGAGGCCGGCTGCTGGCTGGGTTCCTGCAAAAGGGGCAAACCGTGCTCAAGGATCTAGGAGAGATCTAGGTCGTTGGCGTTAATCCGGCCAAGGCCAGAATTCCCGCCGCGGCGAACTGGTCGAAGTTCTTCCTGACTGGGCCCGACCGTCGTTTCCACTACACATCATCTATCCACCGGGAGGACTTCGAAGTGCGCGTCTCCCGGAATTCATCGACTGGATGTTGCGGTGGTCACCACTGCCGCTCACCGCCTGCATGGTCAATCACCGTGTACCAGCACGTCCGTCTGCAATGGAAGACCTTTACTCCGGACATTGGCCCTTGGGGGCGGCAGCAACGATCAGCTCGACCAGGGCTGCCAGGTACTCCATGGCCGTTACTGGCGGCGCCGTCCCGCCAGTGCGCTGCATAAAACTGGTCTAATCCGAACGTGCAAGTCGCAGCCACGCTCCTGCGGAACTCGCTGGCAGCACATAGGCCAGTATGCGAGGCGCCGTGGTCCGATGCGACCACGGCCAAGCAATACCAGCTCGGTGTGGCTGGTTGAACGTAAGCAGCGCAAGTATTCGGCCGAAACGCCGCTCATTGGTCCATCCGTGTAGGAGAGGAAGCGGCAGCCATCGAGCAGGGCGACCTCACTGACAACTACTTCTCGAATGAAGCAAGACGCGTCGCACATGATGGCCGAGAGTCGATGTTGACTGAGATCTGCGACTACTGAGATTACAAACACCACAGGCCTATTTGGCACGATCCCCCTGCTGTGAACTTGGGAGTGGACGTCCAGACACACTGCAGTTCATGCACGTGCTGCACCCCGCGCTTGAGCATGAATTCTTGTCGCCTGCGTGGCGCAGTGTGCGTGAGATTCATGGATCAATGACGTACACGAATTCAGCGACACAAATTTCGAATATGTGATGAATGTTTGTCATGGGCGACAAGAATTTGGGACGTGCATACTGCCGCCGGTGGACCAGCTGCTGCTGCGCTACAAGTTCCATCAGGACCTGGCGGCTGGTCGCCTGCTGGCGCAGTTGATGCAGCGCGCACCACCGCCCTGGTCATGCCCGCCGCTGGTGCCGGTGCCGCTGCACCGCCGGCGCCTGCGCCAGCGCGGCTACAACCAGGCTGCCGAGCTGTGCCGGCTGCTGCCGTTGCCGGTCTGGCAGGGGCTGTACCGGCAGCGGCACACAGCGCCGCAGTCCGAACGCACGGCCGAACAGCGCAGGGAAAACCTGTTCGATGCGTTCGATGTCCACGGTCCGGTGCCTACGCGTCTGACGGTGGTCGACGACGTGATGACCACCGGCAGCACGGTAACCGAAGTCGCCGAAACCCTGCGCTGCGTGGGCGCCGAAGAGGTGCGGGTGTGGGTGTGCGCGCGGGTGCCGTGATCGCTCCCTTCATCGCAACGGGCTAGGATGAAGCCGATTCCGGATCGAAGGAGTGGCCATGAATTTCCCCCTGTCTCCCTTGTTGTCGGCGGTTGGCCGTAGCTGGTGGATCCTGCTGCTGTATGGCCTGGTCGCGCTCGGCTTCGGCATCATCGCCATCGGTTGGCCGCTGTCCGCAGCCATGGCATTGGCCTGGACGCTGGGCGTGATGGCCATCATCGAAGGCGTCATCAGTCTGTTCGCACTGATCAGCGGCGGCAGCGGTGCCTCGCGCGGCTGGCTGGCGCTGTATGCCATCGCCTCGCTGGGCTTCGGCATCCTGGCGGTGATCAACCCGCTGGTCACCGCCAGCGTGCTGGTGCTGTTCCTGGCGGCATGGCTGCTGGTAGCCGGCATCTATCGCATCGTCTTCGCCATTCGCGTGCGCAAGCAGATCCAGGGCGAGTGGCTGCTGATCCTCAGTGGCGTGCTGGCAGTGGTGCTGGGGCTGCTGTTCGCGGCCAATCCGTATGCAGGCGTGGCGGTGACCACGCTGTGGATCGGCATTGGCAGCCTGCTGTACGGGCTGCTGCAGGTGCTGGTGGCCTTCAAGCTGCGGAAGCTGAAATGAGGGCGGTGCCATCGTTGTTGCTGGGGGTGGCACTGGCCCTGAGCGGTTGCGCGCCGGGTGGCCTTCCGCACGCGCTGACCGGTGGCAAGGATCACCCGCCGCGCGCCGGTGTGGACGTGCGCCTGAGCGCGGTCGATGCGGCCGGCAACGGCACTCCGGCGCGCTGGCAAGGTGAAACCCTGGCCCTGCGCGAGCCGCCGATTGCCGGTAGCGCCGACATCGCCGATGTGCGCTACGTGCTGGATCAGGACAAGCAACCTGGCCTGCAGATCCGCTATCGACCCGAAGCGCACCAGCGCATCCACGATGGCACGGCAGCACTGGTCGGCCAGCGAGCGGCGATCAGCGTGGATGGCCGCGTGCTGATGGTGGCGACGGTGAAAGGCCCGTTCGGGGAATCGATGATGCTGAGCGGGCTGCCGAGCGTTGCCGAGGCGCAGGCGCTGGCCAGGCACATCACCGGTCAGTGACGGGCGCGCCACCGCGCTACGCGCGGAGGTCGACCAAGGTCGACCGCTACCGTGCGAACCGTGCCTCGATCTCCTCCAGTGACTTGCCCTTGGTCTCCGGCAGCCAGAACGCGGCCACCAGGAAGAACACGAAGGTGCACGCCGCCCAGAACACGAACATGCTGGCGTAGCCGTAGTGGCCCACCGTCGGCAGGAAGATCGCGGCGATGGTGGTCGACACGAACTGGTTGATCAGCAGGGCGATGCTCATGCCGTTGGAGCGGATGCGGTTGGGCATCAGTTCTGACAGCGCCAGCCACACGCACACGCCGGGGCCGACCGCGAAGAACGCGACGAACACCAGGATGCAGGCAGCGACCGCCCAGCCATGGGCCGGCGGCGGTACCGGGCCGATACGGGCCTGCTCGATGCGCAGCGGTGCCTGCGCGGCACTGGCCGGGTCGGCAAACGGGTTCAGATGCAGTTTGCGGAAGAAGGCACCGATCACGCTGTCGGCCTGCACGGTGCCGGCGCGCTCGATGCGCAGCTCGCGATCAGTCAGGTTGTCGCTGCGCAGGGCCCGCACATTGGTGAAGTCACCATAGGCGTACGACACGGTCAGCTGCATCGGCCGGCCCTGGCTGTCGATGCCATTGCCCAGGCGCTGCCACTGCGCGTCGTCCAGCACCAGCTGCAGGCCGTCGCCGCTGACCGCCGCCTGCAGCTGCGGCTGCACGTCGGCACGGCCGCGCTCGGCCTGGAAGAACAGGGTGGCGGCGGCCAGCAGCGCCACGCAGATGCCGCCGCTGCCGAGCATCAGCAGGAACTTGCGGCCTTTGCGGTCGACCAGCAGCAGGGCGACCACGGTCATCACCGCGTTGAGCAGCTTGATTGCCACGTCGGCGCCGTTGGCGACCGAGCCGGACAGGCCGGCCTGGTTGAGGATGTTCACCGCGTAGGCCAGCACCGAGTTGATGCCGGTAGCCTGGGTGCAGGCCAGCACCACGCAGGCCAGCAGGAACGGCACCACATAGCGGCGGCTGAGCAGGGGGTCGCGCCTGCCGTCGCTGCTGCTCGATTCCGGCGCCTGGATCTGGGCCAGCGTGGGCTCGACGTCTGCGCTGGGAAGCACACGCTGCAGGCTGCGGCGGGCGTCGTCGATGCGACCGCGACGCACCAGCCAGCGCGGCGATTCGGACAGCCAGAAAATGCCCGCGCAGAACAACAGGCCCGGCGCCAGGCAACTCCAGAAGATGGTGCGCCAGGCATGATCCTTCACCGTGAACAGTTCCTGCGCCTGCTGTGCAAGCGGCAGCGAGCGCACCGCTTCGGCGGCGGCATCCACCGCATGTGCGTGGTACAGCCCGATCAGTGCGGCCAGCACCAGGCCAATGGTCAGCAGCAGCTGGAACATTGCCGCACCCCGGCCACGTCGCTCGGGACTGAGGACCTCGGCCAGGTACAGCGGCACCACCACGCCGATCAGGCCACCGCTGACGCCTTGAAGCAGGCGGCCCAGCAGCAGCGGCGTATAGCCGGAGGCCAGCGCCATGATCGGGATGGAGGCGGTGAACAGCAGGCCGGCCAGCAGCATCGCACCGCGGCGACCGATCAGGTCGGCGACCATGCCGGCGAACAGCGAGGACAGCACGCTGCCCAGCAGTACCGCCGCCACCACGAAGCCGAGCTGCTGGCTGCTGAGCTGCCAGGCGTGGCTGGCCGTTGCCTCCAGGTAGGGCAGGGCACCGGCGATGATGCCGATGTCGATGCCGTACAGCAGGCCACCGAGGCCGCCGATGAAGAGCAGGTAGCGTACGGGCCAGCGCGGGGTGGGGGAAGCGGGTACGGCAGGTGCGGCGGCTGCGGTCATCGGCGTATTCCTGGAATAACGGGGATGGTGCGTGGCTGGGGCATTTTGCTTGCGCGCTTCATGTAGAGCCGGGCCATGCTCGGCTTGCCGCGCGAAGCACGGCGCGGACGTCATCGATGTCGGTACGAAAAGCAGCCGAGCATGGCTCGGCTCTACAAGAACGCAGCTATCAAGCGTCTGCGGCGTTCAGATCGACTACCCGCCCACCGACCACCACCTGCTGCAGGCGCAGCTCGGCGTCCAGCACCACCAGGTCGGCGCGGGCGTCGGGCGCGATGCGGCCGCGATCGCCCAGGCCCAGGTAGTCGGCCGGGAAGGTGGAAACCCGCTGCGAGGCATCGGCCAGGTCCAGGCCGACGCGCACCAGGTTGCGCAGTGCCTGGTCCATGGTCAGCGCGCTGCCGGCCAGCGAGCCGGTGGCCAGGCGCACGCAACCGCCACACTTGTGCACGCGCTGCTCGCCCAGTGCGTACTCGCCATCGGGCATGCCGGTGGCGGCAGTGGCGTCGGTCACCGCGTACAGGCGCGGGATCGCGCGCGCAGCCAGGCGGATCACACCGGGGTGGATGTGCTGCAGGTCGGGAATGATCTCGGCGTACTGCGCATGCGCCAGCGCGGCCGCAGCGATGCCTGGGCGATAGTGATCGACGCCGGTCATGCCGTTGAACAGGTGGGTGAAGCCGGAGGCACCCGCTTGCAGGGCAGCCACGCCTTCTTCGTAAGTGCCCGCACTGTGGCCGAGCTGCACGCGAATGCCCAGTGCCGACAGTGCGGGAATCAGCGCGGTGTGCTCGCCGATTTCCGGCGCCAGTGTCATCACCCGGATCGGCGCCAGCGCGTGCAGCTGCTGTACCAGCGCCAGCGTCGCCTCGAGGGTGCGGTCGGGTTGCGCGCCCAATCGCTGCGGGCTGATGAAGGGGCCTTCCAGATGCACGCCGACGATGCATGCCGCATCGGCGTCGGGCGCGGCCATGGCGGCGGCCACACCCTGCAGCGCGTGCGCGATCTCGTCCAGGCCGGCGGTCATGGTGGTGGCCAGCAGCGTGGTGGTGCCGAAGCGCAGATGGGTGCGGGCGATGGTGCGCGCCACGTCGCCGCCCTGCATCAGGTCCACGCCGGCCGCACCGTGCACATGCAGGTCGATGAAGCCGGGCAGGATCACCGGCAGCTGCGGGTCATCAGCGCCGCTGTGGTCATCCGCCTGCAGCTGGCGCACATGCGAATCAAAGTGGACGTGGCCGCGCCGCCAACCCAGTGGGGTGAGGATGCGGCCGTGCAGGGAACGGGTATCGGTCATGCGGGAGGCTCGGCGATGATCACGTCGATGCCCAGCCGCTGCAGTCCCTCGCGGGTTGCGTCATCGATGCCGGCGTCGGTGATGATGGCGTGGATCTGGTCCAGGCGGGCGATGCGGTGCAGGCTGACGCGGCCGAACTTGGAGGCGTCGGTCAGCACCACGATGCGACGCGCGCGTTCGACCATGCGGTGGTTGAGACGGGCTTCGGCTTCGTCATGGGTGGTCAGCCCGAACTGCAGGTCCAGGCCATCCACGCCCAGGAACAGGGTGTCGAAGCTGTACGAGTTGAGGCTGGCTTCGGCCTGGCTGCCCTGCAGCGAGAGCGATTGCTGGCGCAGCAGGCCGCCGGTCAGCAGCACGTTGATGCCCGGCGCGTTGGCCAGTTCCCAGGCGATGTTCAGGCCATTGGTCATCACCGTCACGTCGCGATGCGCGCGCAGGTGGCGGGCCAGCGTCATCGTGGTCGAGCCCGAGTCGATGATGATGTTGTCGCCCGGCTGCACCAGGCGCGCCGCACAGGCGCCGATGGACTCCTTCAGTGGCAGGTTCAGCGCATCCTTCTCGTGGATGTCCTGCTCCTGCGGCGGGGTGCGCACCAGCGTGGCACCACCGTGGGTACGGTTGGCCAGGCCCTGCGACTCGAAGTGGGTCAGATCGGCACGGATGGTCACCGCCGACACGCCGAAGCGCTCGACCAGATCGGCCACCTGCACCGAGCCGTGCTCGATCAGCAGCTGCAGGATCTGTTGCCGGCGGGAGCGGGTGTTGCGCATGGCCATTCTCGGTTTCGCGGGGAAAGGTAGAGATTAGCCGTTCGCAGGAACGCCGGCAGCCGAAGCTGCGTCGTGCCTGCGGTTACCGGCGCGGTTGCCGCTGCAGGCGCGGGCATATTCGCCCAGGCACAGGCCGATGCGGTGCTGGACCAGTGCGGTGGGGGTGTTGGCCAGCGTGCCCTCGCGCACGGCGCGGTACTGCTCCGGCAGGTACTGGCTGAGCAGCACCAGCGGCGGCGCGTGCTGTTCCAGGTTGGCGAACAGGGTCTGCACCGCCTGCACCAGCGCCGGCTCGCCCCAGTAGTAACGGCAGCGGTCGCTGAAGGAGTAGCTGCGCAGCAGGCGCAGTGTGGCGTCATCGCCGTGGTAGTAGGACTGCCAGTACTTCGGCTGCGCCACCATCACCGCGTCCAGCACCTGCGGCAGGCGCGAGCATTGTGCAGCCGGCAGCAGTTCGGCCTCGATCGCAGCCAGCGCGAACAGCGCCTCGCGATAGGCGAAGGTGGCCGCCGGGCCGACCTTGAGGATGGCGAAGTGGTCGCGCACCAGGGCGTGCAGGCCGCTTTCGCGCTGGTAGTCGGTGGAGTGCGCTTCGAACACGATGCGCGGCTGCCGCTCGAGGAAGTCGGCCAGCGCATGGGCGGCCTCCGGGTTGTACTCGTGCACGCTGCTGTGGTCGAAGTCCACGCCCGGTTGCACCACCATCGCGATCACGCGCTGCCATGCATCGCGCAGCTGTGGCGTATCGAACGCCTGCTGGTGGATGGCCAGGGTCTGCGCGGCGGCGACCGGCGTGGTCACCTGCAGGCCCTCGGCCAGCGAGGCTTCACCCCCGGGAATCGGCACCTCGGTACCGATCACGTAGACCGGCGGCGGCAGGCCGTGTTCGGCGGCGGTGCGTTCGGCAATCTCGGCCAGCTCGGCCGAACGCGCGGCGACGACGGCATCGGGCAGCGGCACCGGGTCATCGGCGCAGGACATGCTGCAGTCCAGGTGGATCTTGTGGAAACCGGCGGCGACGTAGGCTTCGATCAGCACGCGCGCGTGGGTCATCGCTTCGGCAGCCGGGCGCTTCTGCCAGGCATTCGGGCCGAGGTGGTCGCCGCCCAGGATCAGCCGCTCGCGCGGGAAGCCTTCTTCATCGGCCAGCGCGCCGACGTAATCGCGGTACTGCGGCGGGGTCATGCCGGTGTAGCCGCCGAACTGGTCGACCTGGTTGGAGGTGGCCTCGATCAGCAGCACGGTGCCATGGGCCAGCGCCACATGCATGGCGGCGCGCAGCACCTGCTCGTTGCTGCAGCAGACGCTGTACAGGCCGACGTTGGCGCCGGCGCGGTGGGAGGCAAGCAGGGTCTGCAGCGGGGACATGGTCAGGCTCCGGACATCAGGAAAACGAGGGTTGGCAGGCGAGCAGCGCGGCACCGCGTGCGCCACCGGCATCGCCGAAACGCGGCGGCACGATTGGTGGTACCTGCACGCCATGGAACAGATGGGCCGCGATGGCCGCCGGCAGCTGCTGATACAGCGGCGCGTACTGCGAAAGGCCACCGCCGAGCACGATCACATGCGGGTCCAGCGCCAGCACCAGCGCGGCCAGGCTGTGGCCGAGCAGGTCACGATGGATGTCCAGCGCCTGGCGCGCGCGCGCATCGCCGGCCTCGGCCAGGGCGATCACCGCGCTGGCGTTGGCGGCGCTGCCACCGAGATGACGTTCGATCATTGCCACGCCACTGCCGGAGACATAGCGCTCCACGCAGCCCTGCAGGCCGCAACCGCAGTCCAGCAGCGGCAGGCCGTGGCGCTGCAGCAGGTGGCCGGGCACGCTCCAGTGGCCCCATTCGCCGGCCAGGCCGTTGAAGCCGGACAGCAGCCGGCCCTGCAGGCAGAAGCCGCCACCGGCACCGGTGCCGAGGATGGCGCCGAACATGCTGGGGTAACCGTCAGCCGCGCCGCCGTGCGCTTCAGACAAGGCAAAGCACTGCAGGTCGTTGCCGAAATGCAACGGGCGTTGCAGCCGCGCCTGCAGATCCTGCGCCACGCATTGGCCGGTCAGTGCGGGCACGTTCGCGCTGAGCTGGCGGCCACTGCGCCGGTCGCGCACGCCGGGCAGGGCGATGCCGATGGCCGCATCGCTGCGGCCGAGGGCAGCATCCGCCTCGGCGACCAGCGCCACCACCGCCTGCAGGAAGCCTTCGTAGTCCCCTTGCGGCGTACCGACGCGGCGACGCCAGGTGACCTGCATCGCCGCATCGCATGCCACCAGCTCGATCTTGGTGCCACCGATGTCGATGCCATAGCAGGCGTGGGCGATCAGCTCAGCCATGGTGGATGGTGACGCCCTTGACGACGCGGTTGACGGTGCCGTCCGGGAACGGGTTGTCCGGGGTCAGTCCCAGCGCGGCCGAGCGCTGCAGTGCGAACAGCTGCGCAAAGCCCAGCCACACCGGCGCCAGCCACGGATCGTCCAGCGGCGGCACGCTGAGGGTGTAGTCGTCGTCGGCGCCGATGTCCGAATGCGGGCCGATCGCCAGCACCTGGCCCGCTACGCCGTCGCGGCGCAGCTCTTCCAGCAGGTCCTGCTCGTAGCGGCGCGCCAGTGGCTGCACGCTGCGCAGCACCACCACCAGGGTGTTGCCATCCAGCGTCGACTTGGGGCCATGGCGGAAGCCCAGCGGTGTGTTGGCCAGTGCCAGCACGCGGCCGGCGGTCAGTTCCAGCACCTTCAGCGCGCACTCGCGCGCCAGCGCTTCCAGCGGGCCACTGCCGAGGTAGATCACACGGTTGAACGGGCGCTGCGCCAGCGCGGCCACCGGTGCATCCCACTGTGCCTGGCCTTCGCGGGCCAGCGCGGCGATCTGCTTCAGGCGCGCCACGCGCGCATCCCACGGAGAGCGATCGAACACCGTCAGTGCGGCCAGCAGCATGCAGGTCAGGCTGCTGGTCATGGCGAAGGCGCGGTCGCAGCTGGCCGACGGCATCAGCAGGGTGCAGGTATCGGCACGGCCGGCGCCACGGCGGGCCAGTTCGCCATCGGCGTTGCAGGTGATGTCGAGGAAGCGCGCGTCATCCACGTCGCTGCGCACGCGATCCACCGCTGCCACGCTTTCCGGGCTGGAACCGCTGCGGCCGAACGAGACCAGCAGGGTCGGGCGGTCGCGCTGCAGGTACAGCGCCGGGTGGGTCAGCAGGCTGGTGGTGTGCACCACGCGCACCTCGGCCGGCCACTGCGCGTTGATCGCGTCGGCCACCATCTCGGCGATGAAGCCGGAGCTGCCAGCGCCGGTGAACAGCACGCGCTGGTTGGGGTCGTTGAGGCTGTCGCCAAGGAAGGCCTGCAGGCGGTCGCGGGCACGCGACAGGTCCAGCGCAAGGGCTTCCCACAGCGCAGGCTGCTGGGCGATTTCGGTAGCGGTATCGGCTCCGCCCAGGCGCTGCCAGGCGGGGACATCGGAAAGCAGGGTGGCGTCCATTCGGAGGTTCCAGTTAGGCCAGCGCACCATCTGCGTTTTCTTTCGAAATGTCAAACATCGAAAGTAAAAAGAAAGAAAACGGGTAGGCGACTTTTCCCGGCGCACGGACCACAGGAAAACGAAAGGGTGGGCGGAATGCCGTATCGCACAATGCTTAACAGGCGCCTGCAAGCGCTTACACAAAGTACTGCAACGCAACAACTTTCGTTTCACTGGAATATATCTTCCTTTTTCCTTTCAATTTGTTGACATCTTTCGAATCGCTGCCCTAGAGTCGGCCCAACCGCTTTCGAAACGCCCGGTGAACGGGTTGGGAGTCCGCGTGGAAAACTGCGTTCGTCGCTCGCCGCTGATGCTGGCCCTGTTGCCGGCACTGATGCTGGCGTCCATGCCGTCCCGGGCCGAGCCGGTCGGCAACCTGCGTTCGGTCAGCGCCAGCGACAGCCGCGACGGCGTGCAGGGCTGGGACCTGCAGACCGACAAGGGCGCGCGGATCCGCATCGAACTGCCGGCCACCGACATCATCCGGGTGCAGGCCGGCCGCAACGGCACGCTGACCGGCGCCGGCGACAAGGCCGCACCGATCGTGCTGCCACAGCCCAAGGCGAACGTGCAGGCACAGCTGGAAGAAGACGCGCAGGAAATCCGCGTGCGCACCGATGCGCTGGTGCTGCATGTACAGCGGCAGCCGCTGCGCCTGCGCCTGGAACGGCTGGACAACGGCCAGCCCACCGCGCTGTGGCAGGAACTGCAGCCGCTGGACCTGGATGCCACGCAGAGCGTGCAGGTGTTGTCTTCGCAGGCCGATGAGGGCTACTTCGGTGGTGGCCAGCAGAACGGCCGTTACCAGTTCAAGGGCCGCGAGCTGGACGTGTCCTATTCCGGTGGCTGGGAAGAAGGTGATCGGCCGAGCCCGGCGCCGATGCTGCTCAGCAGCCGTGGCTGGGGCATGCTGCGCAATACCTGGAGCGATGGCAGCTACGACCTGCGCCAGAGCGACCAGGCCACGCTGCTGCATCGCGAAGACCGCTTCGATGCCTACTACTTCGTCGGCGCGGACCTGCCCAAGCTGATCGAACGCTATACCCAGCTGACCGGCCGCCCGAACATGGTCGCGCGCTGGGCGCTGTCCTACGGCGATGCCGATTGCTACAACGACGGCGACAACAGCAAGAAGCCCGGCACCGTGCCCGAAGGCTGGAGCGACGGCCCGACCGGCACCACGCCCGATGTGATCGACAGCGTGGCCAAGCAGTACCGCGCCCACGACATGCCCGGTGGCTGGATCCTGCCCAACGATGGCTATGGCTGCGGCTACAAGCAGTTGCCGGAAACAGTGAAGGGGCTGGCTGGCTACGGTTTCCGCACCGGCCTGTGGACCGAGAACGGCGTCGACAAGATCGCCTGGGAAGTGGGCAAGGCCGGCAGCCGCGTGCAGAAGCTGGACGTGGCCTGGACCGGCAAGGGTTACCAGTTCGCGATGGACGCCAACCGCCAGGCCTTCAACGGCATCCTCGACAATTCCGATTCGCGTCCGTTCCTGTGGACGGTGATGGGTTGGGCCGGCATCCAGCGCTACGCCGTAGCGTGGACCGGTGACCAGAGCAGCAGCTGGGACTACATCCGCTGGCACGTGCCGACCCTGGTCGGTTCGGGCCTGTCCGGCATGGCCTACGCCAGCGGCGACGTCGATGCGATCTTCGGCGGCAGCGCCGAGACCTTCACCCGCGACCTGCAGTGGAAGGCGTTCACCCCGGTGCTGATGGGCATGAGCGGCTGGTCGTCGAACGCGCGCAAGCACCCCTGGTGGTACGACGAGCCCTACCGCAGCATCAACCGCGACTACCTGAAGTTGAAGATGCGCCTGACGCCATACATGTATGGGCTGGTGCACGAGGCCGCGCAGACCGGCGCGCCGCCGGTGCGTGGCCTGATGTGGGACCACCCGCGCGATCCGCATGCGCAGGATGAGACCTACAAATACCAGTTCCTGCTCGGCCGCGACCTGCTGGTGGCGCCGGTGTACCGCAGCCAGGCGGCCAGCCGTGGCTGGCGCCGCGACATCCACCTGCCGGCCGGCGGCTGGATCGACTACTGGGATGGCCGTCGCGTGCAGGCCGGTGCCGACGGCCGCCAGCTGGACCGCCAGGTGGACCTGGCCACGCTGCCGGTGTTCGTGCGTGCCGGTGCGATCCTGCCGATGTACCCGTCGATGCTGTTCGATGGCGAAAAACCGCTCGATGAAGTGACCTTCGACCTGTACCCGCAGGGTGATTCGCAGTACACGCTGTACGAAGACGATGGCAACACGCGCCGCTACCAGCAGGGTGAGTCGAGCACGCAGCAGATCCGCGTGCAGGCGCCGGCGCAGGGCAGTGGCCCGGTGCAGGTGCAGATCGACGCCGTGCAGGGCCAGTACAACGGCCAGCTGGCCCAGCGCCGCTACGGCCTGCGCGTACTCAGCCGGCAGGCACCACGTGCGGTGCAGGCCGGTGGCCGCGCGCTGCCGGCGCTGGCCGATGCGGCAGCGTTCAACAACGCCAGCGAAGGCTGGTACTTCGATGCCAAGGACCGCCGTGGCACGCTGCATGTGCGTACCGCCACCCAGGACATCCGCCAGCCGCTGCAGCTGCAGCTGGACTTCGCGGTGGCGGCAGCGGCCGCCGATGATGCCTACCCGGCCGCACCGGTGCTGGGCCGCGAACTGCCGGCCGACAGCCTGCTGGTGGTCAACCGCCCGGCCGAAGAGCCCGGCCACGCACTGGAGAACGCCTTCGACGACGATCCGGCCACCTGGTTCCGTAGTGTGCGCAACCAGGCCGTGCGCACCGGCGCCCACGAGTGGGTGATCGGCTTCGGCGAGCGGAAGATGATCGATGGCATCGACATCGCGCCACGCAACGACAAGAACTGGAAACACGGCCAGGTACGCGACTATGAGGTGTACCTGGGCGACAGCAACGGTGAGTGGGGCGAGCCGATCGCCCGCGGCCGCCTGCAGTTGAAGGAGGGCGTGCAGCGCATCGACTTCCCGGCGCATGCCGGCCGCCTGCTGCGCTTCCGCGTACTGAGCGTGCAGAACCCGGAAGGCGACGGCGCCAGCAGCACCGACCCGATGGTCACCGCCGCCCAGGGCAGCGCCCGCGCGTTCGACGCACTGCAGCCGCGCGACGTCGGCCCGATCGCGCTGTCCACTTTCCACATCCTCGAACACCAGGAACCAGAACGACCGGCCCGGCAGCGCTATCTCTCCGAGCTGCCGGTGCCGGCCGCGCTGGCCAGCCAGCTGCGCGCCGACCAGTCGTTCCGTGGCGACGCCGGCATGCGCATGAACGGCCTGCAGTTCCGCCGGGGCCTGGGTGTTGGCGCCAACAGCCGGATCGACCTGCGCCTGCAGGGCGGCTGGCACCTGCTGCGCGCCGATCTCGGCATCGATGACGCCTGCCGCAACGCCGGTGGCCTGCAGTTCCAGGTCTGGGGCGACAACCGCCTGCTGTACGACAGCGGCCTGGTGAAGGCGCCCGGCGTGGTCAAGCCGGAGCTGGACATCCGTGGCCTTTCCACCCTGAGCCTGCGCACGCTGGGTGCGCAGGGCAGCCAACCCGCCCAGGTCTGCGCCAACTGGGCCAACGCCGTACTGATCGGCCAGGAGGGCGACTCCGCCAGCATCGTCGCCCCATGACCCCCTCGTAACACCGCTCCTCCCCCCGCCCATTCCGACCATGGCCCTGGTGGCCGTGGCCCGGGAGCGTTTTGCCCGCCGAACGCCCACGCGCTCACTTATCGCGCTGCACCCCTGCCAGGAGAGAACCCCGATGTTGCCCGCCCGCCACCACCGCCCCCCCTGTCGTTCGATCGCTCCGCTGTCGCTGGCCATCGCCGGCGTGCTGCTGTCGGTTGCCGTTCCTGCCTTCGCCCAGGAGAGCAAGGACAAGGCCACTGACCTGGCCCGCATCGAGGTCACCGGCTCCAACATCCGCCGCACCGACGTTGAAACCGCCTCGCCGGTGCAGGTGATCAGCAAGCAGGACATCCAGAACATGGGCGCGCGCACGCTGCTGCAGGTGCTCGACAACCTGCCGGCCGCACGCCCGGCGCAGCAGGATGCGCGGTCGCTGTTCACCGGTTCCGACGGTGCCTCGCAGGCCAATCTGCGTGGCCTCGGTGCCCAGGGCACGCTGGTCCTGCTGAACGGTCGCCGCCTGTCGTACTACGGTGCACCGGCCGGCTTCCAGACCCAGTTCGTCAACATCGATGCGATTCCGGCCGCGGCCATCGAGCGCATGGAAGTGCTGACCGACGGCGCCTCGGCGGTGTACGGCACCGACGCGGTGGCCGGCGTGATCAACGTGATCACCAAGCGCAACTTCCAGGGTGCCGAGGTCAGCTTCACCAACGATACGTCCTCGCGCATCGACTCCTACGGCGAGCGCCAGGCCAGCATCACCGCCGGCTTCGGTGACCTGGCCGAGAACCGCTTCAACATCTACGGCGCGGTGAACATGTACCGCCGCGACGCGATTCCGCTCAGCGACTTCTACGACAAGCGGCCCGACCAGTATTACGTCAACAACCCGAACTACCTCAACAACCTGCGCCTGGGCGTGGGCAGCAAGCCGGGCGAGTTCAACCCGGGTACCTACTTCGCGTTCGATCCGGTCACCGGCCGCCGCGTGCAGGAAGCCGCACCGGGCTGCAGGAACGTGCTGACCAGTGAAGCGGCCGGCCCGCGTTGCGTCTGGGAAACCTGGATGAACAACGAGATCGATGCCGGCGCCAAGTCCGAGCGCAACACCGCCTACCTCAACGGCACGTTCCTGGTCGGCGACAACACCGAGATCTTTGCCGAGGCCACCTACACCGACATCGATCTGCGCGCCAACGGCGGTACGCCGCGCACCTACGGCACCACCACCGGCAACCCGACCAGCTGGTTCTCGCGCAATACCGGCAACACCGTCAATCAGTTCCTGTACCCGTTCCTGGGCCCCAACAACGAATACAACCACGCCAGCCCGCAGCTGAAGGCAATGATGGGCGGGGTGGTCGGCCTGAACTACCTGCTGCAGGATGCCGGCCCGAACTACTTCGGCCAGCGCAACACTGACAAGAGCTACCGGGTACTGGCGGGCGCACGTGGCAATGTGGGTGACTGGAACTGGGAGACCGCATTCGCCAGCGCTGGTACGCACTCCACCACCTACCAGACGATCAACGTCAACACCAAGGGCTTCGAGAAGGCCTTCGGCCCATACACGGTCGATCCGGGCACCGGTCGGGTGATCATCTCCGATCATCCGGCGTACAAGTTCGGCGAGATCAGTGAAGCCAACGCCGCGCTGATCCGTGAAGCGTTCCCGACCTTCGACATCCAGTCGTGGACCCGCCTGCATACCCTGGATGGCAAGATCGAAGGCCCGCTGTTCCAGCTGCCGGCCGGCGAGATGCGCGCCGCGTTCGGCTTCAATGCCAGCCGTGAGACCTTCTACACCCCGGGCAATGCCGACGCGGCCAACGGCCTGATCACCCAGCAGGGGGGCTCGTGGTTCGATGGCAAGCGCAATACCTACGCGCTGTTCGCCGAGACCGTGGCACCGATCACCGACAAGCTGGAACTGGATGCGGCGGTCCGCGTGGACAAGTACCCGAACTTCAGCGCCAACGTCGCGCCGAAGATCGGCTTCAAGTACCAGGCGTTCGACCAGCTGATGCTGCGCGGCACCTATTCCACCGGCTTCCGCGCACCGAGCCTGGCCGAGTCCGGAAATGGCGGCGTGTTCGCACAGCTCGGTGGCTTCCGTGACGAACTGCGCTGCGGCGAGACCAATGCCATCGCCAACCTGCTGCTGAAGTCGCAGCGGCCGGGCGACGTCGATCTCGGCAAGACCCTGCTGAACGTCGATTGCAGCCGTACCGTGGCGCGCATGACCCAGCCGAACAAGGACCTGAAGCCGGAGAAGGCGAAGATCGCCACCCTCGGCTTCGTCTACGAGCCGGCCAGCTGGCTGTCGGTGTCGGCCGACTACTGGTTCATCTACCGCAACAATGAAATCGTCGCGCCGGACTATCGCCGCATGGAAGACATCATCTCGATGTCGCGCTCGCCGATCACCGACAGCGACCGTGCCAATCTGGCGCAGCTGGCGGCCATGTGCGCCGATCCGGCCAGCGGCGTGAGCTGCCCGTCGGTGCTGCCGGGTTATTCGGCCGGCAACGTGGCCAGCGTGGTGGGCCAGTACAAGAACCGTGGCAAGACCCTGATCGACGGCTTCGACATCGACGCACGCAGCCGCTTCTCGCTGGGCGACTGGGGCAACCTGAACATCGGCCTGGCGGCCACCATCGCCAACCGCAACCGCTTCTACATGGACGCGGAGAACGGCTGGTACTACGGCGACGTGGTGGGCTACTACAACAACCCGCGCCTGCGCGCCACGCTCAATGCCGACTGGACCTACAAGCAGGTGACCACCAGCATGTTCGTCAACTACGTCGGCGGCACCAAGTGGGCCACCGACCAGATCGACGAAGAGAGCAACAACAAGGAAACCTGCACCGGCGGCTACCTGGCCCTGCAGAAGAGCAAGTGCGATGGTGCACCGTCGTGGTGGACCGCCAACATGAGCGTCACCTGGCGCCCGGATGATGCCTGGAACCTGAGCTTCACCGTCAAGAACCTGTTCAACCGCCTGCCGTTCTACGATCCGAACAGCTTCCTGGGTGACTCCAGTGACTACGCAACCATCTTCGGCCGTGGTTACAGTGTGACCATCGGCTACCGGTTCAAGTAATTCCGTTTGCGTGACCTGGCGTGCCGGCTGTGGCCGGCACGCTGCCAAGAGGAGAGATGTCTGCCATGAAGCGTAGGGAATTCATCGCGGCCAGCGCCGCTGTCGCCGCCAGCAGCCTGCTGCCGCAGAGCCCGGCCTGGGCACGCGGGCGCAAGGTGCGCCTGGCCATGATCGGCACCGGCATGCGCGGGCTGGTGCTGCTGAAGGAGCTGGTGCGCCGCGACGACGTCGAAGTGGTTGCCCTCTGCGATATCGAGCCGATCATGCTGGGCCGTGCCACAGAGATGGTGGCCAAGGCGGGCAAGCCGGCGCCGAAGACCTATGGCCAGGATCGTGATACCCATGCCTGGAAGCGCCTGCTGGAACAGAAGGGCATCGATGGCGTGATCATCGCTACGCCGTGGGAATACCACGCACCGATGGCGATTGCCGCGATGCAGGCCGGCGTGGCCGTGGGCTGCGAAGTGGTGGCCGGCATCACCCTGCAGGACCACTGGGACGTGCTGAAGACCCAGCTGAGTACCGGCACCCCGTACATGCTGCTGGAGAACGTCTGCTACCGTCGCGACGTGATGGCGGCGTTGCAGATGGTGCGCCAGGGGCTGTTCGGCGAGCTGGTGCATCTGCAGGCCGGCTACCAGCACGACCTGCGCGGCGTGAAATTCAATTCCGGCGACCCGAACCAGCCGTATGACAGCGGCGTGGAATTCGGTCCCAAGGGCTGGAGCGAAGCACGCTGGCGCACCGAGCATTCGGTGGAGCGCAACGGCGAGTTGTATCCCAGCCACGGCATCGGCCCATGCGCGATGTACACCGGCATCAACCGTGGCAACCGCTTCACCCACATCAATGCCTTTGCGACCAAGGCGCGCGGCCTGCACGAATACACCGTGGCCAAGAGTGGCGGCACCACCCACCCCAGCACCCAGGTGAAGTTCAAGCTCGGCGACATCGTGACCACCACGCTGGCCTGCGAGAACGGCGAGACCATCCTGCTGCAGCACGACACCTCGCTGCCGCGCCCGTACTCGATGGGCTTCCGCGTGCAGGGGACCAAGGGCCTGTGGATGGACGTGAACCATTCGATCCACATCGAAGGCCGTAGCCCGCCGCACCAGTGGGAGGAGTTCAAGAAGTACCAGGACCAGTACGAGCATCCGCTGTGGAAGCAGAACGCCGACACCGCCGCGAGTGCAGGGCATGGCGGCATGGACTGGTTCGTCATCCATGCCTTCGTTGAAGCGCTGAAGGCCAAGGCACCGATGCCGATCGACATCTACGATGCGGTGACCTGGAGTGCGATCACACCACTGAGTGAGCAGTCGATCGCCAACGGTTTCCAGACGCTGGAGTTCCCGGACTTTACTGCTGGTGCGTGGAAGACGCGCAAGCCGATCTTCGCGTTTGACGGCAAGTACTGAGGTTCATCCCTTCCATGCTGTGACTGAAATGCCGGGCGATGCCCGGCGTTTCTGTTTGGTGCATTGGCATCCATAGAGCCGAAACCACGCTTGGCTGTCTTTCCACCCGCGATTGACCGCGACAGCTTCCGCCAGTGCGGTGATTACTGGCTGGACAAGCGCAATTTCTACTTCGAATACGGGACTTCGCTGAAAGCCTTGGCCGAAGCCAACTGCGCCACCTTCCGCAGTATGGGCGGCGGCTACGGTACCGACGATCACGGCGGCTGGTACTGCGGCCGACGCATGAAGCACTGCCTGCGCGGCGATCTGCTGCAGACAATCCCGCAGGATCCGCTGTACGCCGTTGACGACAACAGCGTCTATTGCGACGGGAAGCCTCTGCCCGGCGTGGATCACGCGCGCTGGCGTTTGCTGGGCGGACACTTCTCGGGCGATGGCAGCCGTGTTTACTACTTGGAACGGAAGCTGCCGCGCGTGGATGTGGCGTCGTGGCGTCTGTTGCAGGGGAGCTGGCCGCGGGACCATAAACACCTGTTCCATGTGTTCATGATCGATACCGACCCGATGCTGCGTGCACAGCATGGTTTCACGGATGAAGAGGGTTGACGCGCGAAGCGGTTACCGCGACATCTTGATCTGCGTCAGCCGTCCCCCGGACGCCCTGGCATGCGGTACGCGGAACATTGCACCAGGTTGCACGAGTTCGGCTTGCTGCATCATCTTGGGCCACCACTCCAGAAGCCGCGCTGCGCGCTCGTAGTGGTTGAAGGTGCTCCAGCCCTTGGCCAGAACGAATACGGTCAGGCCGAGGCGTGCGATCGCCTCGCGCTCTGCGGGCTTGCGATGATGATGATCCTGGGTAACGTGTACGCGGATGCCACGCTGGGTGGCCGCGTCGAAGAGCTCCAGGTCAGTAGTACCGGGCATCACGAACTCCCTTACGTGGAAGACTTCGTGTTCGTCCGTTCCTGCAATGGCGTCGATGGCCCGGGCCAGCGCGGGCGGAAGATTCTCATCGATCTGCGCCTTCAAGGCGCGGCTCGATTCTCGAACTGCAGTGCTTTCTTCACTGCAGTCAGAGGTAGGTCATACAGCCTGGCCACGCGACGCTCGTCGCCACCTTCGGCGCGCAGCGCCTCGACAATGGCGATGGTAGGAACGCCCGATTCGGCGAGGATGGGCTGACCAAAACTGCGCTGTGGATCAAATACCACCGCACGGGAGCCCTTCAGTGGGAACCATCGTTCGGCTCGATCATCGATGCCCAGTTCGATGCCGTCACGCAGCGAAGGTGCGATGACCTTGCGCATCACGTCCTGGCGCTTCACCACATCCACCAGTGCGGCATCGCCGCTGTCGCCCACGAGCTCCATGAAAATGCGGCGCCCATCGGTCTTGAAGCTCGTGCTGGTGAAGGGGTACTCCTTACCGAGCCGCTCGTTCAGCTCGACAATGGTTCGCCGCACCAGGTTGAGGGGCACGCCACATGCGACGAATGTGCGGACGAAGCGCAGCTCGATCAGATCGCGAAAGCCAATGCCGTCGATCTCTGAATCAGCCCATTGCGACTTCCACAGGGGAGGGTGGGCTTCCGGCTTCCCGTGCTTCCGGCCATGGTAGCCCTTCAGCCACCGGCGCAGTTCCGACGAGCTGCCGCCAATGAAGCGCGCGGCATCGGCGTAGGAATAGAGACCGACGCCGAGGCTGTCCTGTGCTGGCAAGGCGATACCCATGCGCCGAGTCTACTCAATCGGAATGGAGCTGGAGTACAGAGTCACATTCTGCGCCCTGCGGGACTCATAAACTGAGAACGGAGACATGCGCGGGCGAATCTGCCGGGTGAGTGGCAGGCCGAAGCCGACAAGAAGATGGCGCGCCCGGAGGGATTCGAACCCCCGACCAATGGCTTCGGAAGCCACTACTCTATCCGGCTGAGCTACGGGCGCGTTGTAGAACCGCCGCGCCGTCGGCCAGTGCCGGGGCGGGCATCGCAGCGCCATGAGGCGGTGCGGGACCGGCATTCTATCCAGTTTCGCCGAACAAATCTCCCCCCACCGGCAAAGCCGTGCCGGAGGGGCAGGAGTATCCTATCGCCATGGCTGATACCCCCCTCACTTCGCCGCAGTCGCCGGCGACGCCGCGTTGGCGGCATTACTGGAGTCTGATGCGCGCTGATCGCCCGATCGGCACGTTGCTGCTGCTGTGGCCCACCTGGTGGGCGTTGTGGCTGGCCGCGGGCGGCCTGCCGCCGCTGTGGACGCTGTTCGTGTTCACCGCCGGCGTGTGGCTGACCCGCTCGGCCGGTTGCGTCATCAATGACTACGCCGACCGCTGGCTTGACCCGCACGTGGAGCGCACCAAGGCGCGCCCGCTGGCCACCGGCGCTATCAGTGGCCGTGCCGCGCTGGCGCTGTTTGCCGTGCTGATGCTGGTGGCGTTCGGGCTGGTGCTGACCCTGAACGGGCTGACCATCGGCCTGAGCTTCATCGGCGTGTTCCTGGCCGCCAGCTATCCGTACCTGAAGCGCTACACCCATCTGCCGCAGGTCTACCTGGGCATGTCGTTCGGCTGGGGCATCCCGATGGCGTTCGCCGCCGTGCAGGGCGAGGTGCCGATGCTGGGCTGGCTGCTGTATGCCGGCAACATCCTGTGGTCCACCGCCTACGACACCTGGTACGCCATGGTCGACCGCGAGGACGACCTGAAGATGGGCTCGCACTCCACCGCGATCCTGTTCGGTGATCTCGACCTGGTCATCCAGGGCGTGCTGTACGCACTGTTCCTGGCGACGATGGCGCTGGTCGGCGTGCGTGGCGGGCTGGGCGGGTACTACCTCGCCGGCGTGGCTGTGGCCACCGCGCTGGTGGTGTACGAGTTCTGGATCTGCCGCAATCGCGAGCGCGGTCCCTGTTTCAAGGCGTTCCTGCACAACAACTGGGTGGGTGCCGCGCTGTTTGCCGGCATCGCCGTGGACCTGGCGCTGCGCTGATCCCAAGGCCTGGTAGAGCCGGCCGCTGGCCGGCTGCACGACCATCCCGATTGGGAAATTGCCGGCCAGCGGCCGGCACTACCGTCCTCCGCCAGCTACCGCGATTCCCGGGCCTGGTAGAGCCGGCCGCTGGCCGGCTGCACGACCATCCCGATTGGGAAATTGCCGGCCAGCGGCCGGCACTACCGTTCTCCGCCAGCTACGACGATTCCCGCGCATGGTAGAGCCGGCCGCTGGCCGGCTGGACCCGTGTGTGATCCCGAGGGTTGCCGGCCAGCGGCCGGCACTACCGTTCTGTGTCACCTACGACCAATAGGTGGCTGACAGCCTGCACCCCACCGCCCAGAATCGATCCATCGAACCTGGGAGGGTAGGCGATGGCCTCGACGGCAGCAGTACAGGACGGCTGGATGGCGCGCGCAGCGCTGCGCTCGGCCGCCTGGGCGGAAAAGTGGTTCCCCGACGCGTATGTGTTCGCGGTGCTGGGCGTGGTCATCGTCGCGCTGGCCGCGATGGGTTTCGGCTCGACCCCGCAGGCCACTGCCAGCGCCTTCGGTGACGGCTTCTGGAGCCTGATTCCCTTCACCATGCAGATGGCCTTCGTGGTCATCGGTGGCTACGCCGTGGCCACCGCGCCGGTGGTCGCGCGCTTCATCGACTTCCTGGCCCGGGTGCCGCGCACCGGTCGCGGTGCGGTGGTGTACGTGGGCCTGGTCAGCATGCTGGCCTCGCTGCTCAGCTGGGGTTTCTCGCTGGTGTTCGGTGGCCTGCTGGTCCGCGCGCTGGCCCGTCGCACCGAACTGCGCATGGACTACCGCGCGGCCGGTGCGTCGGCATATCTTGGCCTGGGCGCGGTGTGGGCCATGGGGCTGAGTTCCTCGGCCGCGCAGCTGCAGGCCAATCCGGCCAGCATGCCGCCGGGGCTGGTGGAGATCACCGGCGTGCTGCCGTTCACCGAAACCATCTTCCTGTGGCAGTCGATCGCGCTGACCGCGGTGCTGATCCTGGTCTCGCTGCTGATCGCCTGGCTGACCGCGCCTGCGGCCGGCAGTGCGCGTACTGCCGAGGAGTTCCCCGGCGCCGCGCAGGCCGAGCCGGAACCGCTGCAGCGACGCACGCGCCCGGGCGAATGGCTGGAGTACAGCCCGTTGCTGACCGTGCTGCTCTCGCTCCTGGCGTTCGGCTGGCTGTTCAACGAGTTCGCCAACAAGCCGGTGGTCACCGCCATCGCCAACCTCAACACCTACAACTTCCTGTTCATTTCGCTGGGCCTGCTGCTGCACTGGCGGCCGCGCAGCTTCCTCAACGCAGTGGCCAAGGCGGTGCCGAGTACGACCGGCGTGCTGATCCAGTTCCCGCTGTACGGCGGCATCGCGATGATCCTCACCCACGCCGCCGGTGGCGACGGGCAGACGCTGGCGCACCGGCTGTCGAGCCTGTTCGTGCACGTGGCCAGCACCGATACCTTCGCGCTGGTGATGGGCGTCTACTCGGCGGTGCTGGGCTTCTTCGTGCCGTCCGGGGGCGGCAAGTGGATCATCGAGGCGCCGTACGTGATGCAGGCCGCAAACGAGCTGAAGGCGCACCTGGGCTGGGCGGTGCAGGTCTACAACGCGGCCGAAGCGCTGCCGAACCTGATCAACCCGTTCTGGATGCTGCCGCTGCTGGGCGTGCTGGGGCTGAAGGCACGCGACATCGTGGGCTTCACCTTCATCCAGTTGCTGGTGCACATCCCGCTGGTACTGGGCCTGCTGTGGCTGCTGGGCATGACCCTGGCGTATGTGCCGCCGGTGATGCCCTGACTGCGGGCTGGCATCACTGCGAGCGTCGTGAAACCACCCTCGTTCAGCGCGGGTTTCCGACCACACGCGCCATGAATGCGCCCGGCTTGGATAACGGCATGAGCACATGCCGAACCCGCATGAATCCTTCAGTGGCTTGTGCCGCAAGGGCTTCTGCGCGTTCATTCACGCGCGTACACACCAATGTAGCCGTCCACCCACGCGTGATTAACCAACCGCTGCAGACGATGGCCCCGTCCACCGCATTCCGCGCGTGGCTTTGGAGATCGGACATGGCACAGCAGAACCAGAACCCGAACCAGAAGCAGCAGGGCCAGCAGAACCAGCAGGATCAGCAGCAGGGCCGTGGCCGCGACCAGCAGCAGCAACAGCAGCAGGAACAGCAGCAGCGCAACCAGCGCAATCAGCAGCAAGGTGGGCAGGACGAGGAAGAGTGACTTCGGTACCCACCCTGGGTAACCCCCGAAGCCCCGCCGCGCGCGGGGCTTCGCTTATTCCAGCACGCCGATGCGCTGCAGCACCGGCGCCGCTGACATGTCATTGGGATTGGTGCCGGGCTGGTCCTGCGGCACGTCCATGCCCATGCCACGGTACAGATCCACCCAGTGCTGGGCGATCTGACCGCTCTGCGGGTTGCGGAAGTTCATCGGCTGCAGCGCGAACACGTGGTGCGCACGGAACGCGCGCTCGATGAAGTCCGAGCAGTAGTAGCTGTCATCGTTCAACACGTATGACGTGTTGTACGGTTTGCCCAGCATCGTGCGTGCGGTCGCGACCGCATCCTTGATGGCGGCCTGCTGCGGTGCGCGCAGGCGATAGACCACGATCTGCCGCTGCTTGGCCTGGGCGTCCTGGCGGAACTCGACCAGCGATTGCCGGCGCGATCCCTTCTCGTCCGCATGCAGTACCTCCCAGCCGTCTGGCGCTGCAGCGACCAGGGCCACGTGATCGAAGCTGGGTGCGCCCTGCTTGCCGGTGGCATCGTCGATGGCCGCGCTGAGGCCGCTGCGGCCGGCAGTGACGAACAGCAGGTCGCCTTCCCGGACCTCCAGCGCGGCCACAACACCAGGCCACAGCATTGGCATCAACAGGGAGAGGGCAAGCAGGAATCCGCGCATGGGGCCAGGGTCGAAGCGTGTGCGGCGTAGTCTACCGGCTGCCGCGGTGACGCTGATTTCAGCATTAGTGTGATATGAGTCTCAATTCAGCATGTCGGGATATTCCTGACAGCGGATGTTGAAACTGAATTGACGGAGGCATGGCTATCCTTGCCTCCCTACCGCGCCGGAACCGCGCGCGACCACCCGGAATCAGGAGGATCCCGTGAACCAGCTCCGCCCCGTTGCCCTGCTTGCGCTTGCCCTGGGGCTTGCGCTGTCGGGCTGCAAGCCTGCGCCCCAGGCGGCCCCCGCTGGCGCCGCCGCACCGGCTCCGGCCAGCACGGCCGCCGCCACGGCGCCTGCCACGCCGGTTGCGGCGGCCCCGGCAGACGCTTCCGCCAGCTGCCCCCATCCGGTCTTCGACGACTTCCTCAAGCATTTCGGCAACGAGATCGCGCTGCAGGAAACGTCCACTGCCGATCCGCTGCTGGACAGCCACATCGACGGCGAAGCCGAGCCGGAGCCACGCAAGGTGGAGGAGAAAGTGCCGCTTGCCAAGGTCGAATGGCCGGTGATGCCGGACCCGGCCACGCTGCAGCGGCAGGGCCGCGAGATGCAGGTCACCCGCCTGCCCGACGGCCAGGTGCAGGTGCAGATGCGCACCCCCGATACCAGCGACCAGCAGGTCTACACCTTTGCCCAGAAGCCGTGCTGGCAGCTGGTCAAGCGTGAGGACGAATCGATCTGACCCCTGAGCGACCGCTTGCGGGCGGTCGTGTGATTCACCCAAGGAGCACCGCATGCGTCTGTCTCCCGTTGCCCCCGTGCTGGCCCTGATGCTTGCTGCCTGCAGCGGCCCTGAGGCGGCTGCACCGGCGGCGACCCCCGCTTCCACTGACCCGGCAGCGGCGCCGGCCGCACCTGCGGCTGCCGTTGCGGACCTTCCCACCTCTCTTACGCGCGACGAGACCGGCATGCATATCGATTGCCAAGGCACCCGCCTGCACCTGGCGGCCCAGCCCACCCAAGACACGGACGCTTCCCGGCTGACCACGCTGGAAATCGAAAAGGACGGCGCACGCCAGGCCATTGCTGCGCCCAAGGAGATGGACGGCTATACCGCCGTTGGCCTGGCCTGCGTGCAGGACCGCAGCGGCACGCCGTACTTCGTCGTGCAGTACGGTGAACTGCCGTTCGGCTGCAGCTTCTGCGAGTGGTACTACCTGTACGACGCCAGTGGCCGCCAGTTGACCCACAGCACACCGCCGCTGCGCGGCGCGGAAGGCGAGGAGCAGGAGCCCAACAACGACGAGTACGAGAAGTTGATCGACTCGCTCGGCATCAAGCATCCGGAGGTGAACTACATCGAAGACTGAGCGCAGCGGCAGGACGTCGCACGCGCGCTGTGAACGCAGCACCGCAGCACCGCAGTACCCGAAGTACCAGGAGCAGTACCCCTTAAGGAAATCCCCCTTTTCATAGAATGGATAGCACAGACATGGCAGACATCTACCAGGACATGGTCCAGCCCCGCGGGGCGGCCTACAGCAGTGACCGCATCAAACCGTGGAGCCACTACCGGGAGCCGATCGACCAGAGCGACGGCCGCCTGCATGGCAATTCCCGCCGGTGGGGCGATGCGACCCCGGAAGTACAGTCACGGGTGATCGACACGATCATCGAGTCGGCGCGCGAGAAGGGCCTGACCCCGCGCGAAACGGCGCACGTACTGGCCATCGCCCGCGTTGAATCGGGCTTCAACCCCGATGCCGCCGCTGGCACCACCTCGGCCTCGGGCTTGGGCCAGTTCATCGACAAGACCGGCAACCACTACCACCTCAACAACCGCAACCGCTTCGACGTCGGCGCACAGTCCGATGCACTGGTTGACCATTACATCGACAACCGCACGCTGGCGCACAAGCGCGGCCAGGGTGAGGAGTACATCTACAAGTACCACCACGACGGCCCGACCCGCGATTACGGCGGCCTCAACCTGTCTGAAAAGAAGGTGATGCCGTACGTGGACAAGTACGAGCAGTTCGTGGAGCAGCGCCTGGGACTGACCCACGGCCAGTCCCAAGGCAGCCACGCGGCCCCCGCCGTAGCTGCGGCCACGCATGCGCAGGCCAAGCCGGCAGCGGCGCACGCCGAAGGCCAGACCCGCACCTTCGAGCAGACGATGCAGGTGATGCTGCCCCCGCAGAACGGAGTCAAGCCGCACGTTACCGGTGAGTTCGGCGAACACCGCGCGCACAAGCCGCACGGTGGCACCGACTTCAACTATGTCGGCGGCCAGCACGGCCGTAATCTGCAGCACCCGACCGTCCACGCACCGATCTCCGGAACGGTGACGTTCGTCGGTGGCGACTACGGCACGGTGAAGATCAGGGATGCACAGGGCAACTCGCACGAGATCCTGCACCTGCAGTCGACCCAGGTGAAGGAAGGCCAGCCGATCAAGGCGGGCGAGCCGATCGGCACCATGGGCGGGCGTGGCCCGGGCGGTGCGGGGCAGTATGCCCAGCACGTGCATTACCAGTTGAAGGATCCGCACGGCAAGCTGCTCAGCCCGCAGGACTTCTGGGACCACGGCAAGCTCAAGGAAACCGGCAAGGGTGGCCATTCGCATGAGGCCGACCACAACGGTGTGCTGCGCCAGGGCGCCAAGGGCGAGGAAGTAACTGCACTGCAGAAGGAACTCAACCGCTTGGGCGTGCGCGACGGCCATGGCAACCGGCTGAGCGAGGATGGCAAGTTCGGTGCCAATACCAAGGACGCTCTGACCGCCTACCAGAAGCAGCACGGGCTCTCCGCCGATGGCGTGGCGGGTCCGGCGACGCTGGCCAAGCTGGCCGAAGGCCGCAGCCATGCCGAGGCGGCGCCGAAGGGGCCGCAACTGGGCGACAAGGCGCATCCGGATACGCCGCTGCACAATGCGATCCGTGGCCATCTGCCGGGCATGATCTGCAACGAGATGAGCGCGCATGTGACCGCCCAGGCCAAGGCCGCCGGCATCGATTCGCCGGAAAAGCTGCAGGGCGTCACCGTGCAGGATGGCAAGGCCTTCGTCATGGGCACCGTTCCCGGCTTCCGTACTTCGGTGGACATGACCCAGACGGCACCGAGCCTGCAGGAAACCAGCGCTGCAATGCTGGCCAAGCACGAGCCTTCGCCGCAACACGTGCAGGACGAGCAGCAGCGAGTGGCCCTGGGCCGTTGACCGCTGCGTGTTGACAGGCGTGTGGTAAAGGAGGCCGGCCGGAGCGATCCGGCCGGCTTTTTCCGTTCATGGGGGAGGACATCCACGGATGCCGCTTCGCAGGATGCACAGCGTGCCGCGCCTGCGCGAGGGAGACCTGGCCAGGGCATGCTGGACGGCAGCAAGCTGCTGGTGGCGCTGATCGATGGCGAGCAGCTGCCGCCATCGGAAGAGTCATCCGCATGCAACCTGTTGCCAGCGGATTGGCGCACAGGGGATTCGGTCGTTGCCCAGACGCGAGGGTCGTCCCAAGGCTACCGTTCCTCGTCCAGCACCTCGTCGTCGAGCTCGTCCTCGAGCAGTTCCGGCGGCTGGTCCGGTGGTGGTCGCAGCGGCGGCGGCGCTTCGGGCAGCTGGTGGCTCAGGCCGCCCACACCCGCCAGCCCAGCGCGGCATCACGCAGTTCGCCGCTACCGCTCACGTCACCCACCTGCAGCTGCACGCCCTGCGCATTGGGCAGGTCTTTCTGCTCGGGGAACCACCGTCGATCCGCCGCAACCACGATCAGCAGGCCCTCGTCGTCGCCCATCGGCGCGAACTGCGGCGAAGGCGGGCTGATCGGTTGCAGGCCGAAGCGCTGGCTGGACTGTTCGCGCACCGCATCGACACCGTGGCTGGGCAGGCCGACCTCGCTCAGGCACGTCAGCTCGCTGCCATGGAAGGTGCCTGCGCGCGTGCTGACCGGCAGACGGCGGCGGCCGATCAATTCGAGGATCAGGCCATCGGGACCGGTGAAGTACACCGACTGCGACTGCCAGCTGCTCTCCAGCGCAAAGTAATCCAGGCCCTCAGGATTACGTTGCAGCGGGGTACGTTCGCGCAACCAGGCCATCGCCTCGCCGAAGCGGTTGTCCGGTACGTTGAAGGCCAGGTGCACGCCACCGACGGGGTGACCACCCGCCGGCTGCAGTTCGATCGTGCTCCAGCCGATGTGCACATGGTTGCCGACCACGCGCTGCTGCAGCACATCGTGGAAATATGTGGCCACGGAAGCGACGTCGGATACCGGCAGAGTGAGGTGCAGCAGGCGCATGATCGATCCTCCGTGTACGCACCCACTGTAGCGCCGGGCCATGCCCGGCGGCCACTAGCGCAGCGAATGGTTGAAGAACCGTATTGCCGCGTCCGCTGCCTGCGCGTGGGTCTGCGCCTTCGGCACCGACGTGCTGCACAGGTCCTGCAGCCGCTGCTGTCCGGCCGGGGTGCATGCGGCGAGGAAATCGTAATGGCCGACACCGGGCAGCACCTGCAGTGCAGTGCCCGCAATCACCGCACGCGCAGCCTCGCCATTGGTCTGCGGTGGCGCGACCGTGTCCGCCTGGCCCAGCACGATCGACACCGGCTGTTTCAGCGAGGAGAGCTGCTCGGGCGCAAAGGCCTGCACGATTGCCGGCGCCAGCAGGAACACCGCGCGCACGCCGGGAATGGCGCGTGCGTCGTTGGCGTGGGACATCCAGGGCGACAGCGCGGGCGACGCCGCAGCGGCAACGCGCGCCTCCATCGTGTGCGTTGCCGCCTCCTGTTGGGGCCGGCAGACGCCGTCATCCGGATGTGCGGTGCAGAAGTCCCGCAATCGCTGCAGGTCCGGTCGCGCACCGGCTGCCAGCAGCGCGGTGTAGCCACCGGCCGAGAAGCCGGCGACCCCCAGGCGCTCAGGATCGACATGCGGGCCCAGCACCGGATCAGCCTGCACGGCCGCCAGTGCGGCACGCAGGTCATCGGCGCGCAACCAGGTCAGAAGGCTGCCGGGCAGGGTCAGGGTGTCTACGCCGTTGTTGCCTGGATGATCCACCGCAATCACCAGATACCCGGCCCGCGCCAGCGCCGTGCCCAGCCAGCCCATCATGCGCGCGCTGCCGCCGTTGCCATGCGAGAGCAGCAGGGTCGGCAGGCGATCACCCGCGACCGGCGCATCCTTGGCCGACCGGCCGACGTCGAACAGCGGCGCGTCGGGTGGACCGATGGTCAGCGCGGTTTCGCGGCTGCCGGCCGGTGCCGGATACCAGACCGTGTAGCGCAGCGCGTCGCGGTGCCCTGCGTCGCGCACGGCGGCGCTGGCCAGCGTCGTCGTGCCGTGGCGCTCGCCGGCGACGCCGCTTTCGCGGGCGGCGCTGACGCTCGCGAACGCCAGCAGCATTCCTCCCAGCACAGCAGCGGTCATGCGCATCTTCAACTCCTTGTCAGTGGGGACGTTCTTCGACCGGCAGCCAGATTTCCACGCCGCCTTGGCCGGTGTGCTCGTCGAACCGGGCGTCGTAGCGCTCCAGGTCCGGCGCATCGGCAAGGCTCAGGTTGGACGCAGGGAGATAATGATCCAGCAACCAGAACCAGGTCGAGCGGATGGCCGAGATGTGTCCGCCGTGCCAGGCCACCAGGTAGCGGCGCGCCGGGATGTCCACGCGTCGCCAGTGCGCAGGCACGTTCGGTACCGTGCTTGCCGGCAGTGCCGCGATGTAGTCGAAGCCACCATCGTCATCACTGTTGCAGCACACGCCGAAGCTGACCGGTGCCGGCGTCGGCCACTCGCGGTTGAGCTGGGCCCATTGGCCCGGAATCGCGCCGCTGCTGTCGCGGGTATGCCGCATGCCGACGCCTGCCACCTGGAACGCGGGCGTATCGAGCAGCCGGGGGGCTTCAATGCAGGCTGACGGGGCCTCGTCCAGGCGGATCGCCTGCACCAGCGCCAGCCCATCGGTGCCCTGTTCGCGTACCCGTTCCGGTGTCTGCCCGAACTGTTCGCTGAAGGCCCGGGTAAAGGCGGCATGGGTGGTGTAGCCGGCCCCCAGCGCCACCTGCAGGATGTCGCCGGCGCCGTTGGCCAACCGCTGCGCGGCAGCGGTCAGGCGGCGCCCGCGCAGGTAGCGCACCACCGAGGTGCCGGTGCGGGCCTGGAACAGGCGTGACAGATGAAACGGCGACAGGCCGGCCGCAGCGGCAATGTCGGCCAGCGCCAAGGGCTGGTCCGCATGGGTTTCGATGTACCACAACGCCTTGCCTGCCGCGCTCATCCTGCCGTTCCCCGGATCCAATGCCGGCACAGTAGCGGATCGGCAGGCGCGGCGTTTAGCAGTTCTTGCGCCTGTGCCGCATCAAGCTGTCGCACTGACGTCATGGCTCCTTCACAGATCGCGCCGAGACTGCGCGCCTTGTCCAGGCCTGCGCTACCCCCGCAGGTGCTGGCCCTGTCGCGTCCTCCCGGAGCCCTGCCGTGAATCGTTCGAAGCTTTCGCGTTCCATCCTCCTTGCCCTTTCCATGGCCAGCGCAGGAGGCGCGATCGCAGCGGAGGCCGATGCGGTCGATGCCGCCGGCGGCAGCCGCGCCGCGCCCACCCAGCTCGACGCGATGCTGGTCACCGGTACGCGCGCGTCCAACCGCACCCAGTTCGAAACGCTGGCGCCGGTGGATGTGTTCAGCAAGGAAGACATCAGGTCCGTTGAATCCACCGACCTGAAGGACGTGCTGGCGCAGCTGGTGCCATCGTTCGTGGTGCAGCGCCTGCCGATGGCGGACGGCCAGGTGTTCGTGCGCCCGGCGACGCTGCGTGGCCTGTCGCCGGACCAGACCCTGGTGCTGGTCAACGGTCGCCGCTTCCATCGCAGTGCGCTGCTCGGCAACCGTGGCGCGCAGGCCGCCGACCTGGCACAGATTCCGACCAGTGCGATCAAGCGCATCGAAGTGCTGCGCGATGGTGCGTCGGCGCAGTACGGCTCGGACGCCATCGCCGGCGTCATCAACATCATCCTTGAGGATGGTCCGGGCACCGAGATCACCGCCGGTTATTCTCAGTACGCGCAGGGTGACGGTGCGTCGCGCGACTTCAGTGCGCGCACCGGCTGGTCGCTGGGCGACTACGGCAGCCTGGTGTTGTTCGCCGAATCGTCCAACTCCGATGCCACCTCGCGCACCCGCCAGCGCCCGGACGCGATCGCCTTCCAGGCTGCGCATCCCGAGCTGGACGTGCCCAACCCGGTGCAGCGCTGGGGCCAGCCGGAACTGGAAAGCCGCCGCGTCGGCTTCAACGTCAAGGCCAACGCCAGCGAGACGCTGGAGCTGTATGCGTTCGGCCTGTACAGCCACAGCGATGGCGTCAGCGATTTCAACTGGCGCAACCCGGACACCACCACCGGTGCCTACCGCACCACCGCCATTTTCCCAGGCTGGAACCTGCGTTCGCTGTATCCGGTGGGCTTCAGCCCGCAGTACGGCAACGTCCAGAACGATCTGCAGCTGGTCGGCGGCCTGCGTGGCGAGATCACGCCCAAGCTGCGCTGGGATGCCAGCGCGTCGTATGGCCGCAATGCCATCGACTACCGCCTGAAGAACTCGATCAATGCCTCGCTGGGTCCGGCCAGCCCGACCGCATTCGACCTCGGCCGCCTGACCCAGACCGAGAAGAACGCCAACGCCGACTTCAACTACGAATGGGACGTGGCTGCGCTGTCCAAGCCGATCAACGTCGCCTTCGGTGGCGAGTTCCGCCAGGAGACCTACCAGGTGCGCGCCGGTGACCCGGCGTCGTACGCGGTGGGTCCGGGCGCGGCTGCAGGCCTGGAGGCCAATTCCAACGGTGCGCCCGGTTTCTCGGCCAGCCAGGCCGGGCAGTGGAGCCAGCGCAGCAAGGCCGCCTACGTGGACATGGAAGTGCCGCTGGGCGAGCGTTGGAGCATCGGTGCGGCCAGCCGCTACGAGGACTTCTCCAGCTTCGGCAGCACGCTGGACGGCAAGCTCTCGGCGCGCTTTGCGATCACGCCGGACCTGGCCCTGCGCGGCACCGTGTCCAGCGGCTTCCGCGCGCCGACGCCGGCGCAGCTCAACACCACCAGCACCACCCAGGGATTGGATACGCGCACGCTGCAGATCTTCACCAGCGGTCGCCTGTCACCGAACGATCCGCTGGCGCAGCTGCTCGGCGCCAGGCCGCTGAAGCCGGAAGAATCGCGTACTGCGTCGCTGGGCCTGACCTGGCGCACCGATCAGGGCCTGTCCGGCTCGGTGGATGTCTACCAGATCAAGCTCACCGACCGCTTCAGCCAGTCGGCCAGTTTCGCCATTCCGGCCGGTACGCCCAATCCACTGGGCTACACCTCGGTGAACTACTTCACCAACGACTTCGACACCACCACCACCGGCGTGGACGTGGTCGGCAACTACCTGCGCGACCTCGGCGCCGGCCGCATGACGCTGACCCTGGCCTACAACTACAACCGCACCCGCGTGGACAACGGCAGCACCTCGGTGGCCACCAATGAGACCCAGCGCGTGCTGTTCGAAGACCGCCTGCCCGAGCACAAGGGCAGCTTCACCGGCAACTGGGACGTGGGCGCATGGTCGCTGATGGCGCGCGTGCGCTACTACGGCGCCTGGACCGATTCCAGCGGCAATGCGGTGGGCGACATCTACCAGCGCTTCGGCGCGATGAGCTTCCTCGACCTGGCCGTCGGCTATCGCATCAACGAACATCACAGCCTGCGCGTAGGTGCCGACAATGTGCTGGACAGGTATCCGGACGAGGCGACTTTCCAGGCCAGCCGCGGCCTGGTCTACTCGCGCAACGCGCCCTATGACACCGACGGTGCCAATCTGTACGCGCAGTATCGGCTGAGCTTCTGATGGACCGCACGCGCCGCTCCCTGCTGCGTGCTGGCACCCTGCTGCCGGCCGCCGCCCTGTCTTCACTGCCCGCCACCGCCGCCGCGCGCTACGCTGCGTCCATGCAGATCCCCATTTCTTCGGCCGCACCGGATGTGCTGGCCCGCGATGAGAGCTACTGGGCCGCCGTGGCCAGCCACTTCGACATCACCGACGAAGTGAACCACCTGGAGAATGGCTACTGGGGCGCGATGGGCCGCGAAACGCTGGCCAGTTACCAGCGTCATACCGCTGAAGTGAACCGTGGCAATGCCTGGTACGGCCGTCATGCGTTCCCGGCGCAGTACATGGCGGTGCAGCGGCAGGTGGCCGAACTGCTGGGCGTGGGCGCCGACGAGATCGCACTGACCCGAGGCGCCACCGAGGCGATGCTTGCGCTGATCGGTGGCTACAACCGCCTGCGGCCTGGCGACCAGGTGCTGTACGCCGACATCGACTACGACAGCATGATCGGCGCGATGCGTTGGCTGCAGCAGCGCCGTGGCGTGCAGGTCGAGCGCATTGCGCTGCCGGTGGTCCCCGACCATGCGCAGATCCTGCAGGCCTACGAGGCCGCGTTCGCGCGGCTGCCACGCCTGAAGCTGGTGCTGCTGACCCAGGTCAGCCATCGCCATGGGCTGGTGCTGCCGGTGGCGGAGATCGCCGAGCGTGCACGCGCACGCGGTATCGACGTGATCGTCGATGCGGCGCACGGGTTCGGCCAGATCGACTACGCGGTGCCGCAGCTCAAGGCCGACTTCGTCGGCATCAACCTGCACAAGTGGATCGGTGCGCCGGTCGGCGTCGGCGCGATGTATGTGCGCAAGGGCCGCGTTGCGGACCTCGACCCGTACATGGGCGAGACCGACGATGGCCGCGTGGGCAGCCGTGTGCACACCGGTACGGTCAACTTCGCCGCTTACCTGGCGCTGCCGGAGGCGATCGCGCTGCACCAGCGCATCGGCGCGGCCAACAAGCAGGCGCGCCTGCGCTACCTGCGCGAGCGCTGGACGGTGCCCGCGCGGCAGATGGCGCACATCGAAGTGCTGTCTTCACCGGACCCGGCGCTGGCGAGTGCATTGGCCAGCTTCCGCCTGCGCGGGCGCACCAGCGTGGCTGACAACATCGCGCTGCAGAAGCGCCTGCTGGACGAGCATCGTGTGTTCACCACCCATCGCGACGGGTTGGACTCCGGCGCCTGCGTGCGGGTGACACCGTCGGTGTTCACCCGGCCCGAGCAGATGGATGCGTTGGTGACGGCACTCTCCGTCCTGGCCTGACCATAAACGGTAGTGCCGGCCGCTGGCCGGCAACCTCATGATCGTCGCCCACGAGCAGCTGCCGGCCAGCGGCCGGCACTACCGATCGGGTGGGTGCCGACCGTGGGTCGCCACATCCCATCCACGCATGGCGTGGATCTACCGGGCGCGTTCTGGCAATGGCCACCCAAACCGTGCCCGGACGCATCCCAATCGTTGCCGCCCGACTGCAGTAGATCCACGCCCTGCGTGGATGCTCTTCACCTACCGCTCGATCGCCGGCAACGCGTCCGACAACAACAACCGGTCAATCCGCCGCAACGCACTTTCCAGCTGCCGGCGATCCGCGGCCAGCCCCAGCGACAACCGCACGCCGTTCTGATGCTGCACACCGGGCGGGCAGAACGCCGATGACGGTGCGATGGCCAGCCCCTGCAGTTGCGCGGTTCGCACCAGCGTGGCGTCGGTCCACGGCGCCGGCACCCGGCACCAGGCATGCAGGCCTTCGGCGCGCAGCAGCAGCGACGGCGCCAGCAGGTAGCGCGCCATGCGCATGCGCTCGCGCGCTTCGGTACGCACCTGTGCCAGCAGCGATTGCGCCGAACCGTCCAGCAGCAGCTGGCTGGCCAGCGCCGACACCAGCGGATGCCCCATCAACCGGGTGGCGCGCAGGGCCGATGCCATTGCCTCGGCGTGCGCGGCGCTCGGGCAGCGCACGAAGGCGGTGCGCAGGCCCGGGCTGATCACCTTCGACAGCGTCGCCACATGGAACACATGGCGCGGTGCCAGGGTTGCCAACGGTATCGGCGCCTCTTCGGAAAGGTGCCAGTAAGGATCATCCTCGACCGCCAACAGGCCCTCGCTTTCCAGTACGCGTGCCAACGCTTCGCGCCGCTGCAACGACAACGTCAGCGCGGTCGGGTTCTGGCAGGTGGGGTTGAGATAGACCAGCCGCGCACCACTCCCGCGTGCCTGCCGCACCAGTGCCTCGGGGCACATGCCGTGTTCATCGCCGTCCACCGGTACCAGCCGCCGGCCCAGCGCCCCCGCGGCCTGCAGCAGGCCCGGGTAGACCAGCGTGTCGCACAGGATCGCGTCGCCATCGCGGCCCTGGCTGAGCAGGATCGCGGCCAACGCCACCTGGGCACCTTCGGTCAGCAGCAGGCAGGCATCGTCCACCGCGCCCAGCATCGGTTGCAGCCAGCGCGCTGCCGCATGGCGGTCGGTCGGGTTGCCGCCGCCCAGGTGGTAGGTCATCAGATTCGGTGCATTGCTGCGCGCAAGCACGGCGGCGGCACCGCGGCGCAGCGTCTCGGCCAATGCATCTGCATCGGGCACCGGCGGCACGTTCATGCTCAGGTCTACCACCTGGTCGAAGCCGGCCTTGGGCGGTGCGATGAAACTGCCTTGTGGCCCGCGCGCTTCGATCAGGCCGCGTTTGCGTGCTTCATCGAAAGCCCGCGTTACCGTGGTCAGGTCGACGCCCAGCTGCTGCGCCAACGCGCGCTGCGAGGGCAGGCGTTGCCCCGGTGCAAGACCGCCGCGGCGCACCGTGCGCTCCAGCGAATTGACGATGCGCAGGTAGATCGGCCCGTTGTGCGCGAGCACGTCCTGCACCCATTCGCGGGCTGCGACATCCGGTCGCGGGATGTACGGAGCATGTCGGGGCGTATCGTTGCTTCCGACGGCGGGAGCCTGTCCATAACCATCGGTCGGTTCGGACAGGTGACCGCCGTTGTTGTTTGCGGCGGCCGCACCGGCCAGCGTCAGTGATGTCATTGCGCGTCCTCAGCGCTTGGCCTGCCAGGGGCAGTAACAGCCCACGGCAAGCAGTCCCTTCGGGCGCACGGTTTCGCCGCGCACCAGTTTGTCCAGCAGTGGTTCGACGAAGCTGTTGGCCGAGTTGCAGACCATGCCGATGCTGTAGGGGCCGGCATAGGCCAGGTGGCCCTGCCGGTCCCAGATCGCTACGGCAGGGCTGGCCGGAATGTGCTCGATGCCGTCGATGGTCGGCAGGTTGATCACTTTGTTGCGCAGCGGCTCGGGCAGTTCGCCCTGGGTACCGGGGCGGCGGATCGCGTAGAAGTCGATGCCGGCGCGGCGGTACATGCTGATCAGGTAGCTCAGGTGCGCGCCGGTCTCGCGGTTGCAGACCGCACAGGCCGGGTCCCAGAAGTGCACCACGCGGATGCGGCCAGTGTCACCTGCCAGATTGGCCGGCAAGCGCAGTTGCGAGTCGTCGAAGACGATGGCCTGTTCGGTGAATGTGGACTGCGCGCTGTAGCCGAAGTACTGCCACAGCGCAGCGGCGACGCCGGCCATGAACAGGCAGGCGAGGGCGATCATCGTCGGCAGCAGCCAGCGGCGACGCGGCGCGGTTGCGCCCATCAGGACGCGTCCCCGCCGAACTTGTGCACGTACTGCTTGCGCATCTCGCGGCAGGAATCAGCCTGCGCGCGGCGCTGGATCTCGCTACGCGACGGATCCTCGCTGCGCTGCATGCATTGCTCGATGGCGTGGCGTTCGGCGGCCTGCACATCCACGGTCTGCGGCTGCAGGCAGACCCAGGCCAGCGCGGCCAGCATCAGCACCACAAAGCCACCACAGCCGGCCATTACCAGGTGGAACTTCAGTTTCTCGGTGCGCATCGACGCACGTCCCCTCATCCATACATTGCATACAAAATATCATTTTGTATGGATTCGGCGCCATGCGCCCCGGTTCAGACGATGGCGTTGTGCCGGGCCTCGGGGGCTTCGGACAGGATCTCGTTCAGCTTGGCCAGCGCCCCGGCCAGCGCGCCCTGGTCGACCGCGCCGCCCAGCGACAGGCGGATGGCGTTGCCCGGCGGCGGCTCTTCCACGCTGAAGGCGTCCGAGCTGGCGATGCCCAGCCCCTGTTCCTGCGCGGCCTGGATCAGCCGGTACTGGTCCAGCCGTGGCGGCAGCGGCAGCCATACGTGCAGGCCGGCCGGGTGCGCCCGCGCGCGGGACGGCAGGTACTGCGCGGCAATCGCCTGGCGCTCGCGCAGCTCCTGCTGGAAGCGCCGCACCATGTCCTCGGCCTGGCCGCTGCGGATCCACTGCGAGGCCACCGCCACCATCGACTGCGTCGGCATCAGTGCGATCGCACGCAGGGCGTCCAGCACCGGTTCCATCGGTTCGCCGGCCGGCACCACCAGGTAGGCGGTGCGCAGGCCCGGTGCCAGGCACTTGGACAGGGTGGAGATGTAATAGACCGGGCAGCCGGCACCGCGATGGGCGGCCAGCGGCGGTGCGGCGTCTCCGGCCAGCAACCAGTAGGGATCGTCTTCGATCACGGTCAGATCGTGGCGCTTCGCGACCGCCAGCAGGGCCTGCCGCCGTTGTGCCGACATCGTCGCCGTGGTCGGGTTCTGGATGGTCGGCACCAGGTACAGCAGGCGCGGGCGGCGTAGCTGGCAGGCCTCCTCCAGTGCGTCGGGGAGCATGCCTTCGGCGTCCATCGCCACTGGCACCACGCCCCGCTGCAGCACGCGCGCGGCGGCCAGCAGGCCGGGGTAGGTCAGCTGCTCGGCGGCAATCAGCTCGCCCGGCTGGGTGCGGACCAGGATCAGCGCGCACAGTGCGGTCTGCGCACCGGGGCAGATCACCACCTGGTCGGCACCGACCGTCCCCAGCATCGGTGACAGCCACTGCACCGCGGCGGCGCGGTCCTCGCGGGTGCCGGCGCCGACGTGGTAGCTCATCAGTTCGCCCTGGCCCAGCTGCTGGCCCACGTGCTGGAAGCCGGCCTCCATGCCCTGTGCGAACGGCGCGCTGCCCAGCAGCGGCGGGATGTTCATGCTCAGGTCCACCGAGGTGCTGCGGTTGCCGGCCGACAGTGCGATGAAGGTGCCGCCAGCGCCCTGCGCATCCAGCAGGCCGGCCTGGCGCAGCTCGGCGAAGGCGCGGGTGACCGTGGTCAGGTCCACGCCCACCTGCTGGGCCAGGTCGCGCTGCGGCGGCAGCCGGTCGCCCGGGCGCAGCACGCCGTCATCCACTGCCTCGCGCACCTGCTGGGCAATCTGCAGGTACAGCGGGCCAGCGCCCTCGCGGAAGGGGCGAACCCAGGTGCGATTGGGGTGTTTCAGGCGGCGGCCGGCGGCAGGTGGCGTCATCGGTCAGTTTTTTCCATACGTACAGATGCACAAGTCCATACAATGATGTATCTTGTATGGGCTTGATTGGAGTGGTTCGCCTGCTTGTAGGCGACCTCGTACCCACAGTGTAGCCGCTCCACGCCCGGGCGCTGCGCGCAGGCGAGCCGGTCAAGCGCGCTTCTTCAACAGGGTTGACCTCCAATGAATATCTGCTGGAACCGCATCCGCCTGGCGCTGGTCGCCCTGGCCTGCGTCGGCCTGTCGGGCTGTGACTGGGTGCTGCTGGATTCGAAGGGCATGGTCGGGCTCGCCCAGCGCGACCTGATCCTGATCTGCATCGGCCTGATGCTGATCGTGGTGATACCGGCCATCGTGCTGACCTTCGTATTCGCCTGGCGCTTCCGCGCCGGCAACACCAAAGCGAAATACACGCCGGACTGGTCGCACTCCACCAAGGTGGAAATCGTGGTCTGGGGCGTGCCGCTGATCATCATCGCGGTGCTGGCGGTGATCGTGTGGAAGTCGACCCACGAGCTGGACCCGTACAAGCCGCTGGACGTGGCCGGTGAACCGCTGCACGTGGACGTGATCGCCACCGACTGGAAGTGGGTGTTCGTGTACCCGGATCTGGGCATCGCCACCGTCAACCAGCTGAACTTCCCGGCCAACCGCCCGCTGGCATTCAACATCACCTCCAACTCGACGATGAATACCTTCTTCATCCCGCAGCTGGGTGGGCAGATCTACGCGATGGCCGGCATGCGCACGCAGCTGCACCTGATCGCCAACGAGCCCGGCCAGTTCCGTGGCATGTCCGGCAACTACAGCGGGCATGGCTTCTCGAACATGAAGTTCATCGCCACCGCCAGCAGCAACGAGGACTTCGAGCGCTGGGTGGCCGAGGTACGCAGCGCACCACAGGCGCTGGACTTCAACCAGTTCAAGGCGCTGGCCGCACCGTCGAAGAACGCACCGGTGCAGCACTTCTCCAGCGTCGAACCGCTGCTGTTCAAGAAGGTCATCGACCAGTTCATCGGCGTCGGTGAGAACACCGGCGCTGCCACCCCGGCGGGCGCTGCCGGTGGTGCCCAGGTTTCCCAGGAGTAACGAACATGTTGGGTAAATTGACGTGGGAGGCCGTGCCGCTGCACGAGCCGATCGTCGTGGTCACACTGGCGGCCATGGTGCTGGGTGGCCTCGCGCTGCTCGGCGCGGTGACGTACTTCAAGCTGTGGGGCCCGCTGTGGCGTGACTGGTTCACCACCGTGGACCACAAGAAGATCGGCATCATGTATGTGGTGGTGGCGCTGGTCATGCTGGTGCGTGGCTTCGCCGACGCGCTGATGATGCGCGCGCAGCTGGCCGCGGCCGGGCCGGGCAGTGATGGCTTCCTGCCACCGGAGCATTACGACCAGATCTTCACCGCGCACGGCGTGATCATGATCTTCTTCGTGGCCACCCCGTTCGTGGTCGGCCTGATGAACATCATCGTGCCGCTGCAGATCGGCGCACGCGACATGGCGTTCCCGTTCCTCAACGCCTTCAGCTTCTGGATCTTCGTGGTCGGCGCTGCGCTGATGATGATCTCGCTGGGCGTTGGCGAATTCGCCATGACCGGCTGGGTCGCCTATCCGCCGCTGTCGGGCATCGAGTTCAGTCCAGGCGTGGGTGTCGACTACTACATCTGGGCATTGCAGGCCTCGGGCATCGGCACGTTGCTGACCGGCGTCAACCTGTTCATCACCATCCTGCGCATGCGTGCGCCGGGCATGACCCTGATGAAGATGCCGGTGTTCACCTGGACCGTGCTGGTCACCAGCGTGATCATCATCGCCGCCTTCCCGATCCTGACCGTGGCGCTGGGTGCGCTCACCCTGGACCGCTACCTGGACTTCAACTTCTACACCAACACGCTGGGTGGCAACCCGATGATGTACGTGAACCTGGTGTGGGCCTGGGGCCATCCGGAGGTGTACATCCTGGTGCTGCCGGCGTTCGGTATCTTCTCCGAAGTCACCGCCACCTTCGCGCGCAAGAAGCTGTTCGGCTACAAGTCGATGGTCGGCGCCACGCTGGCGATCGGCATCCTGTCGTTCATCGTCTGGCTGCACCACTTCTTCACCATGGGTTCCGGTGCCAGCGTCAATGCCTTCTTCGGCATCATGACGATGATCATCGCCATTCCCACCGGCGTTAAGATCTTTACCTGGCTGTTCACCATGTACGGTGGCCGCGTCGAGTTCAGCGTGCCGATGCTGTGGACCATCGCCTTCCTGGTCACCTTCACCATCGGTGGCATGACCGGCGTGCTGCTGGCCATTCCGGGCGCGGACTTCCTGCTGCACAACAGCCTGTTCCTGGTCGCCCACTTCCACAACACCATCATCGGCGGCGCGCTGTTCGGCTACCTGGCCGGCTTCGCCTACTGGTTCCCGAAGGTGTTCGGCTTCACCCTCAACGAGCGCCTGGGCAAGTGGTCGTTCGCGTGCTGGGTGATCGGCTTCTACCTGGCCTTCATGCCGCTGTACATGCTGGGCTTTATGGGCATGACCCGCCGCATGAACCAGTACGACAACCCGGCGTGGACGCCGTACCTGATTGCCGCCTTCATCGGTGCACTGTTCGTGTTCGCGGGCATCATCCTGATGCTGGTGCAGATCTACGTGAGCGTGCGCGACCGCAAGCGCAACCTGGACCTGACCGGCGACCCGTGGAATGCGCGCACGCTGGAATGGGCCACGCCCTCGCCGCCGCCGTTCTACAACTTCGCCGTGGTGCCCAAGGCCGATGAACTGGACGCCTTCCACGAAGCGAAGAAGCGCGGACTGCCGCCGCCGCCGAAGAAGTACGCACCGATCCACATGCCGAAGAACACCGGTGTGCCGCTGATCCTCAACATCTGGATCCTGGTGCTGTGCTTCGCCCTGGTCTGGCACATCTGGTGGATGGCCGCGGCCAGCTTCATCGCGATGATCGTCACCCTGATCGTGCGGTCCTACGACGAGGACGTGGACTACTACGTCAGTTCCGAAGAGGTGGCGCGCACTGAAGCGGCCAACCTTGCCAAGCTGAAGGAGGTACGCGCATGAACCTGTTGACCCGCCCCGAGCTGGCCAGCGACACGCAGGCGCACGAGGACCACCACGAACACGACCATGGCCACGAGCAGGGCGGCATGAAGGTGTTCGGCATGTGGGTCTACCTCATGTCCGACCTGGTGCTGTTCGGTTCCCTGTTCGCCTCGTACGCGGTGCTCAGCACCGCCTACGCCGGTGGCCCCACCGGCAAGGACCTGTTCTCGCTGCCGTTCGTGATGGCCGAGACCTTCCTGCTGCTGGTCTCCAGCATCACCTATGGCCAGGCCTTGCTGGCCATGCACCGCCACGATGCCTCGGCGGTGCTGCGCTGGCTGGGCGTGACCTTCGTGCTCGGTGCTTCGTTCATCGGCATGGAGATCTACGAGTTCTCGCATTTGATCCACGAAGGCGCAGGCCCGAGCACCAGTGCCTACCTGTCGGCGTTCTTTGCGCTGGTCGCCACCCACGGCCTGCACGTGGCCAGCGGCCTGATCTGGATGGCGGTGGTCATGCACCAGGTCTACCGCCGTGGCCTGACCCCGACCAACATCACCCGCGTTTCGTGCCTGAGCCTGTTCTGGCACTTCCTGGACCTGGTGTGGATCTGCGTCTTCACCTTCGTCTACCTGATCGGAGCCTTCTGACATGGCCCACGTCGAAACCTCGCGCGCCGGCAATGCGCACGGCTCCACCAAGTCCTACCTGATCGGCTTCGTGCTGTGCGCGCTGCTGACCGTGGTGCCGTTCGCACTGGTGATGAATCCGGTGCTTTCGCGGCCGCTCACGCTGTTCCTGCTGGTCGGCTTCGCAGTGGCGCAGATCCTGGTGCAGCTGGTCTATTTCCTGCACATGGACCGCAAGTCCGAAGGTGGCTGGAACCTGGCCAGCTTCGTGTTCACCCTGGTGATCCTGTTCATCGTCGTCGCGTTGTCGGTCTGGATCATCTGGAGCATGCACTACCACATGATGATCAACTGAGCCTGCGAACCGTGAAAGGCATTGCGTTCCCCCAACGTGGCCTGCGGCTGGCCGCAGGCCTGCTGCTCGGCCTGCTGGCCGGCTGCAGCGCGCAGTCGCGCATGGACTTCTATGCGAAGGACATCGCCTGCGAAGAACTTGGCCAGCAGTGGTCGATGCCCGACAGCCACGGCACCGTGCGTGGCCCCAAGGATCTGCAGGGGCAGGTGACCTATCTGTTCTTCGGCTTCACCAGCTGCCCGGACGTGTGCCCGACCACGATGGTCGAGCTGAGCCAGGTCAAGCACCTGATGGGCAAGGATGCCGACCAGCTGCAGGTGGTGTTCGTCAGCGTCGACCCGGCCCGCGACACGCCCGAGGTCGCGCGCACCTATGTCGAAGCGTTCGACCCCAAGGCAATCGCGCTGGTCGGCAACGAAGCGCAGCTGGCGGCGATGGCCAGCGACTTCAAGGCGTTCTACGAGAAAGAGCCCGGCCAGGTACCGGATACCTACACCATGAGCCACATTGCCGGTGGCTACGTGTTCGACCGCCAGGGCCGCCTGCGCCTGTTCGCGCCGTACGGCATGCCGGTGGAAAAGCTGTTCTCGGACGTGCAGCGCCTGCTGCTCGAGCCCGGCCATCCGGCCGCCGGCAACGACGCACTGGCCAGCTGCCACCTCAAGCACGGCGGCACACTCGCCGCGCGGTAACGCCGGTGGGTGCCAACCTTGGTTGGCCCACACCAATCCCCGGCCGGCCAGGAGAGCTAGCCGGCCGGGGCACCACTCAACGCCTTACTTGGTCTCTTCCCACTGCACCACGTCCGGCTCGGTGGCGCGGATACCGGCGGTGGACAGCAGCTTGGTGCTCGCATCCAGCGCCGCGTTCACCGACGGGTACTCCACGATCGCCTGGCCCGAAGCCTTGGACACCTTCACCACGGTGCCGCCGGTGGCGGTAGCCGCGCGTTGGGCCGACGCCGCATCGGTGAAGAACACCTTGACCCGCGACGTCGCCACCACTGGCGCGCCGTCACGGGACACCGCCGCCGCGAACTTGCCGGCACCGGCATCAGCAGGCGCGGCGGTGGCGCCATCCAGCGAACGCTTGGTACGCGCGCTGGTGGTCGCCGCCGCTTGCGGGGTGATCGTGAACTGGCCGCCGCTGGCCTGCTTTACCGTTGCCGAGGGCGACAGCTGGAAACGCGTGCCGCCCACGTCGAACGAGCGACCGGTAGCGGACGCCTTCAGTTCCTGCGCATCCACGGTCGACAGGGTCCTGGCTGGAGGGGTCTGCCCCGAGCTCTGTGCCCAGGCAGGGGAGGTCATCGCCGCGAAGGCGAGCGTGCTCAACAGAATGGTCGTCTTCATCATCAGTGCCCCAGAACGCGGATCTTGAAGAATTCGAGGTTGCCACGCGATGCAGCGGTCGCGGCCTGCCCCATGTCGGTCACTTCCAGCGTCCAGGTGCCCGTGGCGTTCTCATCTAGGAAGGCATTGCTGGACAGCAGGTCCCAGCTGGTGAAGTTGCTCTGCGCGCCACCCGTGCCCGAACCGATCGCGGTGAACGCCGGCTGCACCACGCTGCGCGTGCCGCTGGGCGACACCAGCACGAACTGCAGCTGGCGCGTGTTGCGGTGGTTGACCCGGAAGCCCAGCTGCACGCTTTCGATGTTGCGCGCGCCGTTGGCCAGCTGGAAGGTCAGGCGTGCGGCGGCGGCCGAGGTGTTGCCGATGGCCACGGTACGCGTGGTGTTGCGCCAGCCGCTGTCGACCAGCGCACCGAGCGACTGGAAGTTCTCGGCCACCTGCACCGCGCGTGCAGCGTTGACCACGCCGAAGCCATACCAGTTGCTGTAGGCACGGCCGGCAGCATTCACCGTCCAGCCCGGCACCAGCGTGCGGCCGTCGGCCAGCGTCACTGCCGGCTGGTTCGGGTGGTTGCGGGTGGCGGTGGTGGCCAGGATGTACTTCACATCGCGATAGGACAGGTTCGGATTGGCCTCCAGCACCAGCGCCGCCACGCCCGAGACCATCGGCGCCGACGCCGAGGTGCCGTTCATCTTGGCGGTGTAGTTGCAGGTGCTGTCGATGGCCGACAGGTTGCTGTCCAGGGTGTTCTGGCGGTTGGTGTTGGTGTTGCTGCCCTGCGCGCATCCGGTCACGTCCGTGGTGACGATGGCCGGGTCGTACGCGCGTGCCACCAGGCCGGGCGCGTACTGGGCCTGCAGGCCGTACTCACCGCCAAAGGCTGAGACCCACAGCGCCGAGCCGGTGGAGGAGTAGGACGAGCGCACGCCATCGGCACGCACCGCGCCTACGGTGATCACGTTGAACAGGTTGTTGCGCGGATCACGGCCAGCCGGCACGCAGCCGGTGTTGCGGTTCTTGGTGTCGGTGGTGCAGACATCCTGGGTCTGGCTGATCGAGGCATTGTTGAAGTTGTTGCCGGCCGACTTCACGTAGATGCCGCCGCGGCCACCGCGCGTGCCCGACAGGGCCTGCTCATACGAACGAATCGTGTTTTCGCTGTACGCCAGCGGCAGGTTCGGATTGCCCGGGCCGGCGCCCCAGCTGTTGTTGAAGACCTGCACGTCGGCCGATTCCGCGCCGTCCCACCAGGCGTACTCGATGTTGCTCTGCTGGTTGCCCAGGGCTGAGCGCGAAATCGGGTTGAAGCCCTTCAGCGTCGCCGCCGGGGCCACACCGCGCACGCCCAGGTTGTTGGCGCCCACCGCGCCCGCAATGCCGCCGACCATGGTGCCGTGGTTGTCGACATCCGGGTTGGTCGGGGTGGGGTTGTTCGAGCCGTTGGTGAAGTTCTTGCCGGCCACCGCCGCCACGTTGGCGGCCAGGTCCGGGTGCGCGATCTGCAGGCCATCGTCGACGATGGCGATGGTGACGCCCTGGCCGCGGATGCCGTTGCGGAACAGGCCATCGACGTTCAGGTCGTTGCCGGCCACCGGCCGGGTGTCGGCCGGGACGGTCTGCCCGGTGTTGAGCAGGTGCCACTGGATACCCGCCAGCGGATCGGCCTGTTGGGCCTGCGCGGTGGCGGCCAGGCTGCCCAGCACCAGGGCAGTGGCAAGGGCCAGGCGCGCAGAGCGCGGTGGCGCGGAGCGTTGCGTGTGTCGCTTCATACACGAATCCTTCTGTTGTGAATCGGCATGGCAGGACGGCGGGGCGGAACTGCCCCATCGCAACGAGCCAAACGCGACATAACGAAGAACCCCCTACCTCTTCACACCCGCAATGCACGAATATGCCAATTGCGTCACAAACGCTTAGTACGTCAAGTTATGACAGGTCACGCGAATGTCTTCACGCCATCTTCGCGCTTGCTTCGAGGTGCGGGAAACGTGGGTAATCAGATACAGGTGAAGTCACACATGAAGAACGCACGCCAGCGTGCCCGTGCGCGCGCGGATCAGACTCCGCTCTCGGTTGCCGTCATCCGCAAGGTGGTGCTGTCCGTGCATACGCGCAGCCACGACTATGGCGACGATGCCGATATCGCCGAGTTGCTGCCCGAGCTGGCCGCATTCGGCATCACCACGGTGAAACCGCTGCGGCTGTTGATGAAGAAGCACCGGCGCGCGCTGCTGCAGGAGGAACGGACCGTCATGCGCCGCGCAGAGACGCTGCATCTGCGCACCGAGTGGCGGCCCGGTGGCATAGACGCGCATGCCAACACCAGCCGCTATGCCATCGGCGGCCTGGTCCGCACCAGCATGGAACACGAATTCGGCTTCGAGACGATGCTGCCCTTCCACGAGGTGCGCGAGGACGAATCCGCGTAGCGGGGTGCCTGCGCGGTGGGTGTGGCAGCCCCGCCGGGGTATCATCGCGCGCCCTCACACCCGGCTGTGCTACTACAGCCCGTGCACCCTTCCGCACGGAGCACGATGATGGTCAATCCGCTCGCCCAGGCCCATCGCGGCCTTGGCACCACGCTGTTCAGCCTGTTGAATCCGATACCCTTCGGCTTCTTCGTCGGCGCACTGGTCTTCGACGCGATCTATCTCAACAGCGCCGAGGTGATGTGGGGCAAGGCCGCCTCTTGGCTGATCACGTTCGGCCTGCTGATCGCCATCGTGCCGCGCCTGATCAACCTGTTCGCGGTCTGGCGCCGCAACGGCACGGCCACCCGCATCGACCGCATCGACTTCTTCCTGAACCTGGTCGCCGTGGTGCTGGCCATCTGGAACGCCTTCGTGCACAGCCGTGATGCGTACGCCGTTGCGGTGCCGGGCACGATTCTGTCGGCGCTGACCGTGGCCCTTATCGCGCTGGGCCTGATCCTGCTGTCGCTGCAGCCGCCGGTGCTGCAGGGAGGTCGTCTTGGCTAAGCACATCCTGCACACCGTGGCCGCCTTGGCAGTGGCCGCCACCCTCTCGGCCTGCGCCGGCAAGGCCGAATACCATCCGGCCGACCAGTCGGGACCGCAGCCGCCACTGCCCAAGCCGGCCAACTTCCTGATGCCGCCGATGCAGGTGCCCAAGGGCGTGGGCTGGGCCGACGGCCAGTCGCCCACGGTGGCCGAAGGCCTGAAGATCGAGCGCATCGCCGCCAACCTGCAGCACCCGCGCCGGCTGCTGACCCTGCCCAACGGCGATGTACTGGTGGTGGAAGGCAACGGCCCCGGCGAAGAGCCGGTCACCACGCCCAAGCAGTGGATTGCCGGCAAGGTGAAGGCGCGCTCGGGCAAGGCCGGCAAGGGCGGCAACCGGGTCACCCTGCTGCGCCGATCGCCGGGCACGAACACCTGGACCCAGCACGTCTACATCGAAGGCCTGCACTCGCCGTTCGGCATCCAGCTGATCGGCGACACGCTGTACGTGGCCAACACCGGCAACATCATGCAGTACCACTACGTGCCCGGCGAAACCCGCATGTCCGACAAGGGCCGCGAGTTCACCGACCTGCCCAGCACCATCAACCACCACTGGACCAAGGAACTGCTGGCCAGCCGCGATGGCCGCAAGCTGTACGTGGGCGTCGGCTCCAACAGCAACATTACTGAAAATGGCCTGGCCGTCGAATATCGCCGCGCGGTCGTGCTGGAGGTGGACGTAGCTACCCGTGGCAGCCGCATCTTTGCGTCGGGCATCCGCAACCCGACCGGACTGGACTGGGAGCCGAGCACCGGCACGCTGTGGGCGGTGGCGAACGAACGCGACGAGATCGGCGCCGACCTGGTGCCGGATTACCTCACCTCGGTGAAGGAAGATGGCTTCTACGGCTGGCCCTACAGCTACTACGGCCAGCACGTGGACGAGCGCGTGCAGCCGCAGCGGCCGGACCTGGTGGCCAAGGCGATCGTGCCGGACTACGCCATCGGCTCGCACGTGGCGCCGCTGGGCCTGCTGTTCTATACCGGCCAGGCACTGCCGGCGCAGTACCACGGCGGCGCCTTCATCGGCGAACACGGCAGCTGGGATCGTTCGCCGCTGAGCGGCTACGAAGTGGTGTACGTACCGTTCAAGGACGGCAAGCCGACCGGGCGGCCGCAGACCGTGGTCAGCGGGTTCACCTCGAAGGACGAGAAGACCCTGATGGGCGCACCGGTCGGCATGGCCATGGATGCCGAGGGCGCACTGCTGGTGGCCGACGACGTGGGCGACGTGGTGTGGCGGGTCTCAGCCAAGTAGCTGTGTAGCGTTGAGCCACGGCCGAAGGACATCCGGTAGAGTCGACTGTCAGTCGACTCGCGCGCGCAGCGCGTGCTTTTCCTGTGAGCAGCGAAGAGCAGTCGACTAACAGTCGACTCTACCCTGTCGACTCCACCCCGTCGGCTCAACCACCGGGTTCAGCGTGCCCGGAACCCACTGAACACCGATTCGGCGGCAAATCCCACGCCGCCCAGCAGCACGCCGAAATACACCACCGTGGCCACCACGAAGCCGTACCCGGCCGCCACCGCCGCGCCATCGCGCTGGATGAAGCCAATCGCAAACGACATCAGCGCCAACGCCGGCAGCGTGTTGCTGAAGGGAATCGGCCCGGCCGGCGCCATCAACAGCAGGGTCGCAAACACCAGCATCAGGTTGTTCAGGCGCATCATCTTCTTCGAGCGCACCATCACCGCCAGCCGCATCGGCCGCGACAGCCGCTCCATGCGGTGCACCCACTTCAGCGCACGGCCCAGGTTGGCCTTCAGCTTGTCGGTGGCGATCTCGCGGCGCGCCAGCTTCTGCGGCACCCACAGCGGGCGGTCGCGCACACGGCTCAGGCCGATCAGCAGGATCGAGGCGCCGAACACCGTGCTCAGCCCGGGAATCGACACCGGGATGATGAAGATGGCCGAGAGCAGGATCACGATCAGCAGCAGGCCCTCATCGCCCAGCGCGCTGAGCAGGGTGCCGACGCGCACCTGGTCGCCGGGCAGCTCCTCGATCATCTGCTCGATCTGCTGGGCCAGAGGCGCGCTGTCGTTGGTTTCGGGGGCACGGTAGGTCATGCGTCGCAAGGTTCTCCAGGGAAGGGCGGTCAGCGGGCCGTCCTGCGGTGGGGGACGCACAGGCTCCTGCAGTATCCCGGCCAACGTGGGCAAAGAGGTGAACCGGGCATGAGGGGGTAAACTGGCGTGCCCCGCACGAGTTGAACGCAATGGACATGGGCCGCAGGCAATCGACCATCGAACTGGTCGCCATCGACATGGATGGCACGCTGCTGGACCCGTCGCACCAGCTCACCCCCCGCGCCCGGAAGGCCATCGCGCAGGCGCGGGCGCTGGGCGTGCACATCGTGCTGACCAGTGGGCGCCCGGTTCCGGGCCTGGCGCCGTACCTGCACGAGCTCGGCATCACCGGCAACGACGACTACTGCATCGCCTGCAATGGCGGCCTGGTGCAGCGCATCGGCACGCGCGAAACCGTGGTCGCGTATCCGCTCAGCTTCGACGACTTCCTGTTCTGCGAACAGGTCGCCCGCGACCTGGGCGTGCACTTCCAGGCGCTGGACAGCCAGCGCATGTACACGCCCAACCAGGACATCAGCTACTACACCGTGGCCGACTCGCATCTTTCGCGGATGCCGCTGTCGTATCGCCGCGTGGAAGACATGGACCCGTCGATGTCCTTCATCAAGCTGATGATGATCGACGAACCTGAGGTGCTGGATGCCGCCATCGCGCGCCTGCCCAGCGCGCTGACCGAGCGCTTCGCGGTACTGAAGAGCGCACCGTTCTTCCTGGAAGTGTTCGACCACCGGGCCGGCAAGGGGCCGAGCCTGCAGACGCTGGCCGAGCACCTGGGCATCGACCGCGCCAACGTGATGGCCATCGGTGACCAGGAAAACGACCTGACCATGCTGCAATACGCCGGTACCAGCGTGGCGATGGGCCACGCGTCCCTATGCCCTGGTAGGTGCCAACCTTGGTTGGCACACGAGCGCCGACCAAGGTCGGCCCCCACCACGCCGGAGCTATACCCACGTATAGCCCACCCATCCCCATCGCCATCGGCGCTGTACCACCGCGCAATGGCGAATGCGGCAGTGCGATGCAAGAATTCCGCACGTCGAAATCACCCCACCGAATCCCACGGCAGATGATCGTCTTCGTCTGCCACTGACCGGCACGCACCGCGCCGTCACGCCTTCAACGCAGCCGCATCGCCAGCCAGGCGCCGACACCGGTGCTGCAACGCGCTGGGCGTGCGCCTGCGCCGCTCTCTCCCTGCACACGGATTCACTGCCATGAACACCCCACCCACGACGCGCCTCGCCCTGGCCATCATCGCGGCCACCACCGCACCTGCGTACGCCGCAGACACGCACGACGCCACGCTCGACACGCCCACCACGCTCAACGCCCTGCAGGTCATCGCCACGCCGCGCGGCGCCGCCGTTGCACCGACCCAGGTGGTCGGCCCCAACCGCTACATCATCAAGGCCGAAGACCTCGACGCGATGGTCACCGGCAACAACGGCCTGGCCATGCTGAAGCAGGTACCGGGCGCCAGCTACACCGCCACCGACGGGCTGGGCCTGGATATCTCGGCCACCAGCCTGTTCGTGCGCGGCTTCCGCATGAATGAAATGGGCATCACCTTCGAAGGCGTGCCGCTGAACGACAACGGCTTCCTCTCGCTCACCGGCACCAGTGTGGTGAACGTGGGCGTGCCCGATGGCATCGGCGCGATCACGGTCAGCCCCGGTGGCGCACCGGTCAGCGTGTTCTCCAGCAGCGTCAACGGCGGCAGCCTGGAATACCGGCTGCGCGACCTGCAGGACACGCCCAGCCTGCGCGTGAAGCAGGGCGTGGGCAGCAACAGCACGTTGGTCACCACCGTATCCGGGCAGAGCGGCCAGCTCGGCGAGCATGGCCCGAAAGTGCTGGTCGACCTGCAACGCGTGTCCGCCGACAAGTACCAGGGTGAGGGCACGCAGAACTTCCTGCGCGGTGACCTGAAGCTGCAGCAGGATGTGGCGTGGGGCGATTTCACCGTGTTCGTCTCCGACAGCAAGGCCCAGGTCTGGGGCTACAACAACATCTCCTTCGACATGATCCGCAAGCTGGGCTGGAAGGCCGACATCTTCTATCCGGACTATGCGTGGGCGTATTACGTGGCCTCGCCGGAGAACGCAGACAAATCCTGCGGCGCCTACTCCTGTGGTGAACTGTCCGGGCTGATTCCGTACGACACCGGCCAGAGCACCCGCGACCGGGTGTCTTCGATCAACCATCGCTTCCAGATCAGCCCTGCGCTGAGCGGCAACGTGCAGCTGTACAACGCCAACAGCCACACCCAGGCCACGCTCACCGACCCGAACGTGCCCTCGCCCAACGGCGCGCCGTTCTCCGAACAGGTGCAGACGCCGCGCCTCAACCGGCTGGGCGGCATGCTCAACCTGCAGTTCGAGGCGGGCGCGCACACCGTCACCGCCGGTTTCTGGCAGGAGAAGAGCAAGGCCGCGGCCAAGACCGAGTGGTACCAGCAGCCGCTGCTGGGCGAGGGCCCGCCGCTGAAGGCCATCGGCCCGTTCGATGTGTACGGCCCCGCGTTCAAGACCGACAACGCATCGAGCTGGGTGACCCGCTCGCGCCAGTTGTACCTGCAGGACGACATCGTGTTGAACGACACGCTGAAGCTGGGCGTTGGATTCAAAGCCGTGGACTTCCGCACCAGCGGCGGCGGCCTCGGCGATGCCAAGGACCGGCCGGTGAACGGCACGCTGCGCGCGAAAAGCAACTTCCTGCCGCATGTCTCGCTGTTCTGGAGCCCGACCGAATCCACCGATGCCTTCATCGACCTGGCCAACACCATGAACGGCTACCGCGTCGCCCAGCGCGGCAACATCGGCTACACCGCCTCTGCGTGGACCATCACCGACCAGGAAGAGTTCGACCGCGTGGCCGGCACGCTGCGCCCGGAGAAGAACTGGAACCTGACCGTGGGCGCGTCGCATCGCGTCGACCGACTGACGATCACTGGCGACGTGTTCTACAACGACATCCGCAACCGCCTGCTGTCGGCCGCCATCGGCACCCAGTTCGCACAGATCAACACCGTGCGGCTGATGCCGAAGATGCACGTGATCGGCGCCGACCTCGGCATCACCGCCGACCTGACCGACCACCTGCAGTTCTATCAGGGCGTGGCCGTGGCCCGTTCGTACTACGACAGCGATTTCGTGGTGGGCGACACGGTGTACCCGATCAAGGGCAACGCGCAGCCCGGTTACCCGCAGATCTCGCTGGTCAGCGACCTGTCCGCCCACTTCGGTGACTGGCGTTTGGGGGCCACCAGTACCTCGTACCTGCGCCAGCCCTTCACCTACGAGAACGACATCCGCGTGCCGACGTTCTGGCAGGTCAATACCTATGCCGCCTACCGCTTCGGTGCCGACAGCGCCGTGCCCGGCCTGGAGCTGCGGCTGGACGTGAGCAACCTGTTCAACCGCCACAACATCGGCACCGCCACCATCGCCGGCTCGTCGTTCTCGGGGGATTACCAGACCCTGCAGCGCAGCGCGCCACGGCAGCTGATGTTCAGCACCTCGATGGCGTTCTGAGGCGGCGAGGGTGGGGGCAGAGCCCCTCCGTGATCGGGGTCAGACCCCTTTGCGCAGCAAAGGGCTCTGACCCCCAAAACCCGCCTAGAAACCCGCCTTGCGCAAACAACAGGGGTTTTCTGGCAGCGACGCAAGGTTCCCACAATGTTGCTGGGTCATCCTGTCGGCATGGCACAGCACACCCCGCCAACCCGATTGTTCGGCATCGGCGGCCCACGACGGCCGCGGCAGGCGCTTTCCGTGGCGCCGGCGATCGACTTGCAGGGCGAATACCAGTTCTGGCAGGTCTACGAACGCGTGGTCCGCCCGCTGCCCGGCGGTGGGCTGCGCCGGGCCTGGCTGGTGTGCCAGAAGGTGTACCGGGACCGCTGGCAGCACCCGGAGGACAGCGACGCGGTCGGACTGTCGCGGGTGCTGTTCGGCGGCAACATGACGGCTGGCCGGGCGTCGGAGCTGGCGGAGCTGCACGCGCTGGTCAGCCGTCGGGTGGCGCTGCTGGCGAAGCGAGGTGTAATGTTCAGACGCGGCCGCTGACCGCGCATCTGCTGAGAATTCCGATGATTCTTCTTCCGGGGCAGTACCGCATCCTCGCGTATCGCGGATTCCATGACCTGCCGCGGATGATGCTGGTAGCCGATAGCGCATCAAAGCGTTGGGTGCTCGATTGTCCGTTCGAAGACGAACGGGATGACTACGCGCCGGTGTATCGCATTTATGCCGTGGATGCTGACATCGCGGTGCCTTCGGAGGTATGGGAGCGTCACATTCGTGGGCTATTGCCTGACATTGGCGTCCTTTCGGTAAATAGCATGCAGTTTGACGAGACGCGGCGCGCCTTCTTCATCCTGATGTGATTTTTCGTCATACCCCCGGCTTTCCCCGATCCAATTGCCGGTAGCCGATCGCCTCAGCCAGGTGCGCGGTCTGGATACCCTCGCAACCCGCCAGATCGGCAATCGTGCGCGCCACCCGCAGAATCCGGTGCATCGCCCGCGCTGACAGCTGCAGGCGCTCGATGGCCTGTTCCAGCATGTCCTGATCTGCCTCGCTCAGTCGGGTACAGGCCCGCAGTGCCGCCGGCGGCAGATGTGCGTTGAGCCCGCCACGCACCTGCTGCTTGGCATGGGCGGCTTCCACCCGTGCACGTACCGCAGCACTGGGCTCCCCCAGCGGCGTGCTCTCCCGCAACTCCACTGCGTCCATGCGCGCCACACTGATATGCAGGTCAATACGGTCCAGCAACGGACCAGACACCCGCGCACGGTAACGGTTGATACGCTCTTCGCTACACAGGCAGCGGTTGCTGCGGTCACCGGCCCAGCCGCACGGGCAGGGGTTCATCGCCGCCACCAGCTGGAATCGCGCGGGATACTGCACACTGCGTGCCGCGCGGGCGATGCGGATGTGGCCGGACTCCAGTGGCTCGCGCAGGGTCTCCAGCGCGCTGCGGTTCCACTCTGGAAGCTCATCCAGAAACAGCACGCCGTGATGGGCCAGCGAGATCTCGCCGGGGCAGGGCGGATTGCCGCCGCCTACCAATGCGGCCGAGCTGGCACTGTGGTGCGGTGCCCGAAAGGGCCGCTGCCGCCATCGTCTTGGGTCCAGCCCTTCGCCACTCACCGAGGCAATCGCGGCCAGCTGCAGTGCCTCGGTTTCTTCGGTATCCGGCAACAGGCTGGGCAGGCGCGAGGCCAGCAGCGTCTTGCCGCAGCCAGGGCTGCCGATCAACAACAGATGGTGCCCACCGGCGGCCGCCACTTCCAACGCGCGCCGCGCATGCGCCTGCCCGCGCACGTCGGCCAGATCGGGTAGCGGCAACGGCGTCGTGTCCACGCGCTCAACGGGTGGCAGCAGGCGCGGATTGCCCAGCCCGGCACAGCACTCCAGCAACGTACGCGCTACCCGCACATCGGCATGCTCGGCCAAAGCTGCCTCTGCGGCGTTCCCCGGAGGCACCACTAGGATGCGCCCGGCGTCTGCCGCCGCAATTGCCGCCGGCAGCGCTCCGGCCACCGGCCGCAGTTCGCCGGTCAGTCCAAGCTCGCCCAGGAACTCGTACTGCAGCAGCGATTGCGGATCGACCTGGCCGCTGGCCGCCAGAATGCCCAGCGCGATGGCCAGGTCGTAACGCCCGCCTTCCTTGGGCAAGTCGGCGGGCGCGAGGTTCAAGGTGATGCGCCGCTGCGGAAAGTCGAAGCGCGCGCAGAGCAGGGCGGCACGCACGCGCTCGCGGGACTCGCGCACGCTGGTCTCGGCCAGGCCGACAATCTGGGTGGCAGGCAGGCCGCCAGAGAGGTGCACTTCCACCCGCACCAGCGGGGCATCGACCCCGGCGCGGGCACGGCTGTGGACCAGCGCCAGGCTCATGTGTGGTTTCCTGCGGAGGGGCGCTTGATGATGCGGCAGGTGCTCTTCGAGGGCTATCGGAAGTTGCTGGTGAATGGACTAGGAGGATTCTGGCAGTCAATTGATCCGCTGAAGTTTGGCTTCTAGCTCCCGGGCGGCTGGTCTCTGCAATTGAGTGACGGAATTCGACCGGCATCAAGTGGAGCAACGCCGAGGAATAGGCGTTGCGGCTCGCCCGGGCCGGCCTTTCACCTCACTGGATCTGCGCCCGCGAGACTGCGGAAATCCTAGACAATTCCCTATGAAGTGCTTTTCGTACAGGTATTTACATTTCACGGAACTACACACATTTACTTGAAGGTAAGCAAAAGGGGCGCTAAAATTCACCCAACACACCCGCCAAGCCTCTGACGCGCTAGTTCGCGACATGCTCAAATTGGCGGGTTTTTTTTGCCCGCTGATTGGAGTCAGGATGACTCACTACCGTAAACCACCCCTGTCGATTCAGGAGCAGTTGGATCTCCTCCAGCAGCGCGGGCTTGCCATCGGCGACGTCGCCAACGCCAATCGCTATCTGCAGCGTGTTGGCTACTACCGCCTCATGGGCTATCTCTACACACAGCGTGTGTCCGGTAGCGACAGCTTCCGAGCTCAAGCGACATTCGAAGAAGCGGTCAGTCTCTATGAATTCGATAGGGCCCTTCGAGACCTGGTAATGGAGGCCGTTGGCCATATCGAGGTCGCAACGCGGACCGTGCTCACGTACCACTTTGCCCATGCCTATGGCGCCTTCGGCCATTTGGAGCCGCGCAATCTGGCATTCACCGGGCAAGAGTATGCGGATTGGCTCGGCGGCGTCGAAAGTGAAGTGACGCGCTCCAAGGAGGCGTTTATTCGGCACTACAAGGACAAGTACGCCTCACCCGCATTCCCCAGAGTACCGATCTGGATGGCGACAGAAGTCATGTCGCTCGGCTCGCTTTCTCGTTTCTACAAAGCGCTGCGCTCCAGAGAACAGAAGGCTGTTGCGGGGGAGATGCTGCTGGCCGCGCCAGTCTTCGCAAACTGGCTGCATGTCACCAGCGTGGCGCGAAACGTCGTTGCACACCACAGTAGGTTATGGAACAAGGAGCTCGGTGTTTCGGCAGTTCGCCCACGGTCGGCAGGATGGTCTGAGCGCGAGGCGCCATACGCACCGAATCGTTGCTTCTTTCTGTTGCTCCTGCTTCGCCGACTTTTGGAAGCGACGACCGCTGATTTCAGGGATTGGCGTGAACGTGTCGATACCCACCTCTCGGCTGGCCTGACGACCGAAGTCCGAACGAGAAGCATCGGGGCTGCGACTGGATGGCAGGACCATCGCCTTTGGCGCGGGTAAGTCCCAGGAGGCGCCGCTTCCTCCAGACATTTGTTGCGAATGGCCGATTAGGGGGGGGGGGCGGTCAATGGCGGCCCAGCCCCCAAACAGGCACCGCTGCTCATCCAGCACCAACCCATTGAAGCGCCCAAACCGCGCCTCAACCCACGAAGGCCCCGCGCTTTCCACCAGCAACCGCCCCTGGCTCTGGTGCAGATCCAGCCACCGCTCGAAGCTGATGCTCAGGCGCTCAATATCAGGCGCCCGCCACCGTGCATCGGCAGGTATGCGGATCAGCACGCGCGAGGGCGCGTTCTCCACCTCCATTACCAGCACGCCCTTGCACCGGATCTCGAAGGACGTCGCCCCGGCATGGCGCGCGTGCAGTTCAAAGCCCTCGTGGGCCTTCGCGGTCACGAAGCCGTGCGCATCACTGTGCAGCAGGCGGTAATCGGCCGGCTGCAGCTTCTGGTAGGCCCACACTTGATCGCCCGCGGGTTCGGGCCACTCCACCCACATCGCGCCGATCACCGCGATGCACACCACCGCAGCGGCCAGGCCGTGCATCTTCATTCGTCACCCCGCACACAGGCAGAAAGGTACTCGCCGTAAGCGCGCGCTCAGTCCTTGGGACGCATCCGCTCGTGGATGAAGGCCGTGAGTGCCATATCGGCCATCACCAGCCCCTCCATCACCCGATCGCCCACGTACTGCTCGGGCTCACCGTTCTGGCGGGTGCGCTCGGCTGCCAGCAGGATTTCCTGCACGATGCGCTGGCCGGTTGCCGCGCAGTCGGCGTCGGACATCGCCATCTGCCGGCTGCGCAGGTGATGTCGCTCGGGCCAGGGCTGGCCGTCGGCAGCAGCGCCCGCGCCGATGGCGTGCAGGATGGCGATGAGGCTGTTGGGGGCAGGGGTCGGAGCGCGTGACGGCGCTTCCTGGATCGGGCGCGAGGGCGGGGATTGCGGCGTGGTCATGGCGGGCTCCGTGCAAGCAGGCGGAAGCCGCCACCGATAAAGGTGGCGGGCAGGGCGTGGCTCGAAAACCGGTGTGTGATGATCGCCGGTGGGCACGAGGCCCCCACGCCCCGCCCGCCATAGCCGGCAGACGGATTGCCAGCCGGCACCACGCAAGGTGATGCCGGCTGGCAAGCGCAAACTTCATCACAACAACGGGTTTTCGAGTCCCGACCACCGATGCACGGTGGCGCAGTAACGATTACCTGCTGTTGTGCGGAATGCCAACGGGTAGGGGTCAATGCCGCCAAAACCCGAGACGCTTTTGGCATTGTCGCATAGCGCCGGAAGCGGCGAGAGCCTTGGCATGCTTGGCGCAGCGGCACTTCTGGAACGGAGTCGTCAGAACCTTCCGTCAGAGATGTAAGGGGCGGCAAATGCGACAGCACTCGCCCATCGGGCATGTGTGATCGCTCATGCAACCGAACCGCTGCGACACCCGCGAGATGGTTTAAATGACTTCTTGCCTATTGAACCTACCGAGTGCCGCGCGCAATCTGACTACTGCTGTAGTCACGCGGGGCTGCCCTGCCCGCAGCAGGACGGTCTTGTAGCGTTTGAACGGATTCCACCCACTGGCGCAGGCCAATACAAGGATCACTGTACGTGTTACGCCGCAGTCGACTCCTTCTGTCCGCGGGTCTGCTCCCGCTTCCGTGGTTCCTGTTCTGGACCAGCGTTGCCGCCGTGTTCGCGCCGGGCTACAACTCGCTTGCACAGCACGCCAGCGAGCTGCTGCAGGCGCCAACGCTTGCAAGCGTCTGCGGCAGGATCGCCGCCATCGGCTCCGGTGTCGGCTTCGTGGCGTTCTCCATCGGGGTATGGCGGGAGTCCGGCCGCCGGCTTGCAGTAGGTGCAATCTGCTGGTTGGTCTTTGGCATTTCCATGCTGACCAACGGGCTCTGGCCCATGGGCCATCCGATGCACGGCTTCTATACCATTGGTATCGCAAACATCATTGCACCGGCGATGTCGCATATCGAATTGAGCGCGTGGTCTGCCAACCGAAGGGCGTACGCTGTGACCGCTGTGGCGAGCATCGCGGGCATCGTCTATCTCTGGTTGAACGTGGTGGGAGCGGACCCGGAAGGATTCAGGGGGCTGACCCAGCGCGTGTTCTCGTCAATCAACTCACTGTGGCCGTTCCTGGTTGCGTTGTATCTGTTGCGGCGGGGTTCAAGCGCGCTGCGGACGCAGCCTACGCATTGATGGGTAGGTATGCAGGCACATGGACGACTATTAGGCGTGTGGAGCTGAGAACAGGATGAGGATTTTTCGCCGCCAGCTGATCTACGTCCAAGTGCACCAGGACCATTTTACTGCGCGCTTGGTCGGTGGAGACAGGACCATCCGTCGCCAGTGTCATGCCCTTGGTAATCGCGCGGGCCCAATCAAGGACTTCTCGAATATCCGGCCCCTGCTCAAGGCGATCTTCTCGGAACTCATGCCCGGGTTCTCTTTCGTCAAGCCGTGGGGGATTCTGCACTTTGATCCGGTTGAGTACCCGGTTACGAAGGAGGAACTGGCCGGGTTTCAGAAGGCTGCCATGCAAAGTGGTGTGAACTTCTGTTTTCTCTCCACGTGGGAGCAGCGGCATGAAGACAGGGATCTGTTGGAGATGTTCAAGTAGGGTTCGGCCCGATACTTCGTTCCATGCCAAGCAGATTCGTGGTTGGGCCTGTTCGAGACACTGTTAGCGTCCGCTATTGGCCGAGAGCGGACATCGTTCGACGACCTGCTGCGTTGATCCACCGTCGGCTAAAGCACGTGTCTCTCCTTCTCTCAATTGATGATCTCCCCACTCCCCGAAGCAACAAACGCCTTCAACTGCCGAACGAACTCCCCGTCGTAGAGCTCCCACTCCACAATCTCCCCAACCACCCGCAACGGCTGCGCACTCCGATACGACCGCGTCGGGTTCCCGGGAAACTTCTTGTTGGTCACGTTCGGGTCGTCCTCAAACGGCCCGGTCGGCTCCACCACATACACGCGCGGCCGCCCCTCACCCCGGGCCATCTCCGCAGCCAGCCCGGCGCCCTTGGCAATCGTGGTGAAGTAGACGTGGTTCATCACCACGCTGTCGCGATAGTTGGAGCGGAAGCCCGCGCTCAGCAGCTCGCCCACCGCCAGATCAGCGCGGGTGCCGTGATAGAACGGCCCGGCGACCTGGTCGCAGGTGTCATGCGAAACGGGTGTCCATTCAGTGTCCTGCGCCATCGCTGCTGCCCCTGCTTGTCCTGCCGGATCGACAGGCCGGCGAGTCTAGGGCGCCCGGTGGGCCTTGCTGCAAGGCCCCATCCGGGAAATAATCTGTAAACGGGAGGCGCGGTGCGCCTCCTTTTTTCATTCTGCGGCGCCGCGCCCTTCCAGCTCGCGCACGGCAGTTTCCAGTGCATCCAGCTTCTGGCGGGTCTTCAGCAGCACGGCGCGCTGCACTTCGAACTCCTCGCGGGTGACCAGGTCCAGCTTGGCCAGGCCGGCCTGCAGCGCGCTCTTGAAGGTGGCCTGCAGTTCCTCGCGCGATTCGCGCAGGCCCGGCGGCACCAGGTCGCTGAGGCGACGGGCGAGGTCATCGATTTGATTCAGGTCGATCATGGGGTGCTCCGTGGGGGTGGGCCCGTGCATCCGGCGCGGGCAGGCCATTCGGGCACAAGGATACTGCTGGCACCCGCTGCCCGGACAGGCGGCAGCGGCTTCGCACGGGCCGCGTTCAGGCGCTATCCTCCACGCCGGAAGACAGGAGATAGACGATGAAGATGGTCATGGCGGTGATCAAGCCGTTCAAGCTCGACGACGTGCGCGAAGCGCTGGCCGAGCGTGGGGTTACCGGGATCACGGTGACGGAAGTAAAGGGCTTTGGTCGCCAGAAGGGCCATACCGAGCTGTACCGCGGCGCGGAGTATGTGGTCGATTTCCTGCCGAAGGTGAAGCTGGAAGTGGCGGTGACCGATGACCAGGTGGAGGCGGTGGTTGAGGCCATCGTGAAGGCCGCCGGCACCGGCAAGATTGGGGACGGCAAGGTGTTCGTGTACGACCTGGGCAGCGTGGTGCGCATCCGTACCGGTGAGTTGGACGCTGACGCGTTGTAAGCGCGCCACGGGCTGCCGGCACACGACAGGGATGCCGGAATGCGACGAGGTAGAGTCGACTGTTAGTCGACTTGCGCGCGTAGCGCGGGGTTTTCCGGCTTCGGAACGAAGAGCAGTCGACTAACAGTCGACTCTACCTGGTCGGGCGCACGCTGCCGCCGAGGCATCATCCCCGTCGGGGCGTCCAGCCCCAACGACGTTGTCCCATCCGATCGCGCGATCAATCGCGCCCGAAAGACGCGGCGCTTACCGGCGCTTCGCCCACTTATAGAACCGCTTCCAGCCCTGCCGCACGGCGGCGACCCAGCCCGGATCGGCCACCAGTGCGGCCTGCGCGGCACTCGGCGCCTGGCCGGTCACGCGCTGGCGGATCTTCAGCAGGTTCTTCATGTCGCTGCGGCGCATCTGCCGGCTCAGTGGATTGCGGCGCAGCCAGCGAGGCGCGCGCCAGGCCGAGGTGAAGTCCAGCAGCACCGGTACGCCACCGCTGACCACCACGTTGGTGCCGTGCAGGTCGTTGTGGGTGATGCCGGCGGCGTGCAGGCGGCTGAGCGCGTGCTGCAGCTGCTCGAACACGTCATTGCCGACGGCCTGCGCGGTGCTCAGGGTCTGGCCGGGGATGAACTCCATGCCCAGCGCCAGGCCACCGAGGGTGCCGAGCAGCGCGGGGGCATGCTTCCAGCCGCCGAGGCGCTGCAGCATGCGTGCTTCACGGCGCACCATCAGCCGCGCGATCAGCGAAACGGGAGTGCCGCGGTAGCGGGAATAGTCCTTGATGACCGCCTCGCGCCCGTCCAGGCAGGTGCGGTAGACGTCGGGGGCCAGGAAACGCTCGCCGCGCTTGAGCAGCAGCGGGGAGGTGGCGCCATCGGCGCAGGAGGAGGGGGGCAGGGCAGGAAGATACATGTCGGGGTCTCGGACGACCCGGTGGGTGGCGCAATGCGTCAAGCGAACCGGTGTTACAGGGAGTTACTAAGTTTTCGTTAATTTTAGTACTCGCCAGTTCGCTATTCCACGATTTGTCAGAGAAATGTCGGGGTCGTGGCTGGAACAGTTCGTCACGCAGAATCGGACAATTCTGTATCACTTATAAGGTTTGCCCCGCTGGATCAATGAGTTGGGCGCACTTCCAGCCCATTCATCGGCGGCGCGCTGAACGCCATGCACGTCCGGCTTGACCCCGGCGCACGCCCTGCCGACCATAAGCTGTTAACCCGCGACATCGGCGGCCGCCCCCCCTCCGGCACGTCCCCGTCCCCTGCCGCGTTCCCCACCGGTGCTGGCCGCCAGGCCGTGCATCGCCCCGTTTCCCGTTCCGGCCGCGGCTGGAGGAAAGTGCTTTGATCATCAAAATCGTCATTGCAGCGCTGTTCGTGGCCTGCGTGCTGTACATCCACTTCCGTGGCAAGGTCCGCGCGCGCTGGTCGCGCCAGCTGCTGGACCATTCCAGTTTCATGGCCCCGATCAACGTGGTCATGTACATGTTTTCGAAGGTGCCGACCACGCCGTTCCTGGACCCGGGCAAGGAGTTTCCGCAGCTGGAGCCGCTGCGCCAGAACTGGCAGATGATCCGCGACGAGGCGCTGGCGCTGCGCGACGCGCAGAAGATCGCTGCCTCCAGCACGTTCAACGATGCCGGCTTCAATTCGTTCTTCCGTCGTGGCTGGAAGCGCTTCTACCTGAAGTGGTACGGCCCGTCGCATCCGTCGGCCAGGACGCTGTGCCCGAAGACTACGGCGCTGATCGAGTCGATCCCGGACGTGCGTGCGGCGATGTTCGCGCAGCTGCCGCCGGGCAGCGAGCTGCGCCCGCACCGCGACCCGTTCGCCGGCTCGCTGCGCCTGCACCTGGGCCTGAGCACGCCCAACGACGATGCCTGCTACATCGAAGTGGACGGCATCAAGAAGAGCTGGCGCGACGGCGAGTGGATGATGTTCGACGAGACCTACATCCACCATGCGCACAACGAGACGCAGCAGGACCGGGTGATCCTGTTCTGCGACATCGCCCGCCCGCTGCGCTTCGGCCTGCCGGGCCTGTTCAACCGCGCGGTGGCGGCCACGCTGCTGGCCGGTGGTGCATCGCCGAACCTGCCGGGTGACCCGACCGGTGGCGTCAACAAGGCGTTCGGCAGTGTCTACAAGGTGCGCCTGAAGGCCAAGGCGCTGCGCGAGCGCAGCGTGGTGGCCTACCAGCTGATCAAGTGGGGCCTGGTGGTGGCGGTGATCGCCGGTATCTGGGCGCTTTGATCGTTACATGCGGTTGCCGGCCAGCGGCCGGCACTACCGGAACATGAAAAAACCCGCGCTGTCGCCAGCGCGGGTTTTTGTTTGGATCAACCCTTCAATGCCGCCTGCACGAACGGCGGCGTCACCAGCACGCCGGTGTGCAGCGCGGCGGTGTAGTACAGGGTGTTGAAGGTCTTGGCGGCCGAGTCGGCCTGGCGGAAGTCGAAGCTGCTGTCGCCCTTGCGCGCCATGGTCACGCTCCACCAGCCGGTGGGGTAGCACGGCTGCGGGAACGGCAGGGTCTTGAACGAACCGAAGCCGGCCTTGCCCATTTCGGTGCGCATTTCGTTGATCAGTTCCAGCTGCATCAGCGGCGACTCGGACTGCTGCACCAGGATGCCGTCGTCCTTCAGGGCCTTGAAGCAGCTCTCGTAGAAGGCCTTGTTGAACAGGCCTTCGCCGGGGCCGACCGGGTCGGTCGAATCGACGATCACCACGTCCACGCTGCCGGCCGGGCAGTTGGCCATGTAGGCCACGCCGTCATCGAACAGCAGCTCGGCGCGGGCGTCATCGTTGGAGTCGCACAGTTCCGGGAAGTGCTTGCGCGCCATCACGGTGACCTGCTCGTCGATATCGCACTGGGTCACGCTCTCCACGCCGCTGTGCTTGAGCACTTCGCGCAGGGTGCCGCAGTCGCCGCCACCGATGATCACCACGCGCTTGGGCGCGGCGTGGGTGAACAGCACCGGGTGGCTGATCATCTCGTGGTAGAAGAAATTGTCCTTGCTGGTCAGCATGATGGCCCCGTCGATGGTCATCAGGTTGCCCCAGTCGGTGGTCTGGAAGATTTCGATCTTCTGGAACGGCGACTGCACCTCGTCCAGCTTGCCGGTGATGCGGTAGCCGATGGCCGAGCCGGTGCGCTCGAAGTGTTCGATGTACCAGTTGTTGCTGTCAGTCATGGGAAAACGGTCCTGTTCGGAGGGGTGGAGCCGGGCTGGCGGGCGGGGCCGCGTGGCACAGATGCCACATCCGGACGGATCGGCCCGTTCAGGTTGGAACCTGTCACGGGCGCGGGCGCGCATGATAACGAACCTGTGGGCATATAGGCGTTATCATGCCCCCCCTTTTATTGCCAACAAGGCCGACTGAAATGACCGATTGGTCCCTCGACCAAGCCCGCAAGACCTACTCGATCCCGCATTGGGCGGATGGTTACTTCGACGTGGATCAGGCCGGGCACATGGTGGTGAGACCGACCGGGGCGGACGGCCCGGTGGTATCGCTGCCCAAGGTGGTGGACGCTGCGCGCGCGGCCGGTGCCAAGCTGCCGCTGCTGGTGCGCTTCCCGGACATCCTCGGCCAGCGGCTGGGCAAGCTGCAGGCGGCCTTCGCCCAGGCCCAGCAGGACTGGGAGTACAGCGGCGGCTACACCGCCGTGTACCCGATCAAGGTCAACCAGACCCGCGGCGTGGCCGGCACCCTGGCCAGCCACCACGGCGAAGGCTTCGGCCTGGAAGCGGGCAGCAAGCCCGAGCTGATGGCCGTGCTGGCGCTGTCGCGCCCGGGTGGCCTGATCGTCTGCAACGGTTACAAGGACCGCGAGTACATCCGTCTGGCCCTGATCGGCCGCAAGCTGGGCCTGCAGACCTTCATCGTCATCGAGAAGCCGTCCGAGCTGAAGCTGGTGCTGGAAGAGTCCAAGGCGCTGGACGTGAAGCCGGGCCTGGGCGTGCGCATGCGCCTGGCCTCGCTGGGCGCCGGCAAGTGGCAGAACAGCGGTGGCGACAAGGCCAAGTTCGGCCTGTCGCCGCGCCAGCTGCTGGACCTGTGGAAGTCGCTGCGTGACACCGAGTACGCCGACTGCCTGAACCTGCTGCACTTCCACATGGGCTCGCAGATCTCCAACGTGCGCGACATCGCCAACGGCATGCGCGAAGCAACCCGCTACTTCGTGGAGCTGTCGCGCCTGGGCGCGAAGATCACCCACGTCGATGTGGGCGGCGGCCTGGGCGTGGATTACGAAGGCACCCGTTCGCGCAGCTTCTGCTCGATCAACTACGGCCTGCATTCCTACGCCAGCAACATCGTGCAGCCGCTGGCCAATGCCTGCGAAGAGTTCGGCCTGACCCCGCCGCGCATCGTCACCGAGTGCGGCCGCGCGATGACCGCGCACCACGCGGTGCTGATCGCCAACGTGTCGGAAGTGGAAGAGGCACAGGAAGGCCGCGTGCCGGACCAGCACGACGACGAGCCGGCAGCGATCCGCCACCTGCGCGAGATCCACGACGAGCTGGACGTGCGCCCGGCGGTGGAACTGTTCCAGGAGGCGCAGCATTTCCATGCCGAAGGCCTGGCCAGCTACGCGCTGGGCCAGATCGACCTGCCGCAGCGTGCGCGCATCGACGACCTGTTCTACGCCATCGCCCACGGCGTGCGTGCGCGCCTGAGCTACGACGAGAAGAGCCATCGCCCGGTGCTGGACGAACTGAACGAGCGCCTGGTCGACAAGTACTTCGTCAACTTCAGCGTGTTCGAATCGATTCCGGACGTGTGGGCGATCGACCAGGTGTTCCCGATCGTACCGATCGAGCGCCTGGACGAAGCTCCGGACCGTCGCGGCATCATCGCCGACATGACCTGCGACTCGGACGGCATGGTGGAAACCTATGTCGAGAACGAGAGCCTGGACAGCTCGCTGCCACTGCACAAGATGAAGCCCGGCGAGAGCTACCGCATCGGCTTCTTCATGGTCGGCGCCTACCAGGAAATCCTGGGCGACATCCATAACCTGTTCGGCGATACCGACGCGGTGGAAGTGCTGGCCGATGCCGATGGCTACGCCATCACCCAGCAGCGCCGCGGCGATACCACCGACGTGATGCTGGATTACGTGGGTTACCGCCTGGACGAACTGCGTGCGACCTATGCGCAGCGCGTGGCTGCGGCGCAGCTGTCGCCGGAACGCGCGCAGGAACTGTCGGACGCGCTGGAAGCCGGCCTGACCGGTTACACCTACCTGTCCGACGAACCGCTGGTGTGATGGACGGCACCGGGCCCGCCCGGTGCCACCGTTGCCGATGAGCGCGCGCGCGATCTTCCACCTGTTCCTGCATGCCGCCGTGCCAGCCCTGCTGGCATGGCTGTTCTGGCGCAAGCGCTTTGCCTCGGCGTGGCTGCTGATGCTGCTGGGCTGGATCATCGATCTGGACCACCTGCTGGCCGATCCGATCTACGCGCCCAACCGTTGCAGCATCGGTTTCCATCCGCTGCACACTGCACCGGCGATTGCGGTCTATGCCGGGCTGTGCGTGCCGAAGAAAACGCGGTTGTTCGGCATCGGTTTGATCATCCACATCGTGTTGGACGCGATTGATTGCTGGTGGATGCATCACCGTTGATGCTTGGTGTACGGCGACCGGTCGGATTGCCGCCTGGTAGAGCCGGCCGCTGGCCGGCTTCGGTGCCGGCCAGCGGCCGGCACTACCCCACCGTTAGGTTGGCCAATGTCGACACCTACCGGGTGTACGGCGACCGGTCGGATTGGCGCTTGGTAGAGCCGGCCGCTGGCCGGCTTCCGCAGGGCGTTCCGGGTGACCACGTGGTTGCCGGCCAGCGGCCGGCACTACCCACCGTTGGGTTGGCCAATGTCGACGCCTACCGGGTGTACGGCGACCGGTCGGATTGCCGCCTGGTAGAGC
>NZ_FNFQ01000004.1:278075-303857 GCF_900101175.1 Stenotrophomonas pavanii
TGCCGGCCAGCGGCCGGCACTACCCACCGTTGGGTTGGCCAATGTCGACGCCTACCGGGTGTACGGCGACCGGTCGGATTGCCGCTTGGTAGAGCCGGCCGCTGGCCGGCTTCCGCTGGGTGTTCCCGGTGATCACGTGGTTGCCGGCCAGCGGCCGGCACTACCCATCGTTGGGTTGGCCAATGTCGACGCCTACGGGGCGTACGGCGACCGGTCGGTTGCCGCTTGGTAGAGCCGGCCGCTGGCCGGCTTCCGCTGGGCGTTCCGGGTTGCCGGCCAGCGGCCGGCACTACCCATCGTCAGGTTGGCCAATGCCGACGCCTACCGGGTGTACGGAGACGGGTCGGATTGACGCTTGGTAGAGCCGGCCGCTGGCCGGCTTTCGCAGGGCGTTCCCGGTGATCACGTGGTTGCCGGCCAGCGGCCGGCACTACCCATCGTTGGGTTGGCCGATGTTGACGCCTACCGGGTGTACGGCGACCGGTAGGATTGGCGCTTGGTAGAGCCGGCCGCTGGCCGGCTTCCGCAGGGCGTTCCCGGTGACCGCGTGGTTGCCGGCCAGCGGCCGGCACTACCCACCGTTGGGTTGGCTGCGTCACGCCACCGGCAACCACAACGTTGCACGCAGGCCCGGCTGTGCATTCTCCAGCGCCAGGCGCCCGCCATAACTGGCGGCGATGTCCCCTACGATCGCCAACCCAAACCCGCTGCTGCCCTCGCGCTCATCCAGCCGCACGCCGCGCTGGGTGACCTGTTCCAGGGCGTCCGCAGCCAGGCCGGGACCGTCGTCGCGCACTTCGATGCGTAGCTGCCCTTCGCTGGTTTCCGCTTCGACAGTGACCTGCTGCCGCGCCCAGCGCCCGGCGTTGTCCAACAGGTTGCCCAGCATCTCCTCCAGGTCCGCACTGGCACCGGCGAACTGCAACGCCGGGTCGATGCCTTCCGCCGTGAACGCAATGCTGCGCTCGCCATGCACGCGTGCCATCAATTGGCACAGCGCCTGTGCCACGGCCGCCACGTCGGTGCGCTGGCGATGGTCGGCTGCCAGTCCTGCAGCCAGGTAACGGTCGACACTGGCCTGCATGCGTGCGCTCTGCTCGCGCAGGGTGGCGCGCCAGTGCGTACCGTCGCCGTCGGCCTCGGTGGCCAGTACGCTCAGTGGTGTCTTCAGCGCATGCGCCAGATCCTGTGCACTGGTGCGCGCACGCGCGACCATGCGCTGCTGGTGGTCCAGCAGCGCGTTGAGTTCTTCACCCAGCGGTGCGACCTCCGCGCCCAGTCCCTGCGTATCGATGCGCTGCGCATCGCCGCGCCGTACCTGTTCCAGCTGCGCACCGAGGCGATGCAGCGGGCGCAGGCCGAAGCGCACCTGGCTGGCCAGCACCGCCAGCCACGCCGCGACCAGCAGACCCAGGGCGATGGCGGTGCGCTTGCGGAACGCGGCGACATCCGCATCCAGCGCGCTGCGATCGGTGGCGACCACGGCTACCAACGGTTCGCTGGCGCGTGGCAGGCGCACCTGCTGCACCCGTGCGCGCAGGGATTGCTGCAACGGTCCGGGCAGATTGCGCGTGGCCGGGCCGGCAGCCGGCGTCGGTAGACTTTCATCCCACAGTGAGCGTGACTGCAGCAGCACGCGGCCATCGGTACCGGCGATCTGCCAGTAGGCACCGGAGAACACGCGCTGGAAGCGTGCGTCATTGGGTTCCTGGCGCAGGCGCAGCTGCCCGTCCGCATCCACTTCGGCCTGTGCCAGCAGGGTCAGCATGTCCTGCTGCAGTTCGTGGTCGAGGCGGTCGCGCGCGCTGCGCTTGAACAGCTCGCCCAGCAGCGCGCTGGCCAGCAGCGAGACCAGCAGCAGGCCGACGCCGCCGGCCAGCAGCAGGCGCCGTCGCAGCGACGGTTGCCGGTTCATGGCGCAGCCAGCCGCCAGCCCTGGCCGCGCACGGTCTGGATCAGGTCGGTGCCGAGCTTGCGGCGAACCCGTCCGAGCAGCACGTCCAGTGCGTTGGAGTCCGGGTCATGGCCGCCGTCGAACACCTGTTCGCCCAAGCGGTCGCGGCCGATCACCTGCCCGCTGTGGTGGATGAAATAGCTGAGCAGGCGGAACTCCTGCGGGCTGAGGGGCAGCGCCTGCCCATCCAGTTCAAAGCGGCCGGCATTGACGTCCAGCTGCAGCGGGCCGCAGTGCAGGCGCGGGCTGGCGTGGCCATGGCTGCGGCGGATCAGGGCGCGCAGGCGCAGCACCAGTTCGTCGGCCTGGAATGGCTTGGTGAGGTAATCGTCGGCACCGGCGTCGAAGCCGGCCAGTTTGTCGTGCCAGCGCCCGCGCGCGGTCAGTACCAGCACCGGAAAGCCGCGGCCATTGCCGCGCCAGCGCTCGATCACGCTCAGTCCGTCCAGCCCGGGCAGGCCGAGGTCGACGATGGCGGCCTGCAGGTCTTCGATCTGGCCGATCTCCTCGGCCTGGCGACCATCGGCAACCACCTCCACCACATAACCAGCCTGCTCCAGCAGCGGCACCAACCGTTGTGCCAGTGCGGCATCGTCTTCGGCCAACAGGATGCGCATCAGTCGTCGAGCTCCGTCTTCAGCAGCTTTCCGCTGCGCGCATCATAGTCCAGCTCCACCACCACGCCGTCGCCGCGCAGGATCTCCACTTCGTAGACGCCGTCGTCCAGCTCCACTTCCAGCAGCTGGCCCGGGTAGCGCTTGAGCGCATCGCGCACCACGCTTTCCAGCGGCACGTAGCGGCCCTGCTGCACGGCGCGACGCGCGACCTGCTGCGCCGGATCCTGCACGGGCGCGGCGGCGGTCGGGGCGTTGGCCAGGGCCAGCAGCAGGGGCAGGGTGGCGAGCATGCGGGTACGTAAGGAAAGAGGGGTACAGGCGCGAGTGTGGCGCGGATGACTAACAGCCGGCTAACAGCCACGCCTAAGGCGCTGTTAGCCATGGCATGCATCGTGGCGTTGCCGGGATGGTCCGGCCACGAATACGAACAGGAGAACCCCCATGTTGAAGTCGCTCACCCTCGCCACCGTTGCCCTGCTGGCCATTGCACCGGCCGCACAGGCCGCACCGCTGGGCATGGCCCAGGTCGAACAGACCCTGCGCAAGGCCGGCTACACCCAGATCCACGAGATCGAACGCGATGACGGCCTGTGGGAGGCCGACGTGAGCCGTGCCGATGGCCGTTTCAGCGAGGTCTACGTGGACCCGAAGACCGGCGAGATCTTCGATGAGCACAGCGGCCGCACGCTGCTGACCACCGAGCAGGTACTGGCACGCGCACAGGCGCATGGCCTGCGCGAGATCCATTCGCTGGAGCGCGACGGGGCGACCTGGTCGCTGGAAGCCCGCAATGCCCGCAACCAGAAGGTGGAAGTGCGCCTGAGCGGCTACGACGGCCGCATCCTGCACAGCGAGCGCGATGGCTGGCTGGATTGATTCGCGCGCGGGCAGGGGACGGCCGCAGGCCGGCACGGAATGCAGAGCGTGTCGACCCAGGTCGACACCCACCGGCACATGCAAGGTCGACACCTACCAAGCGTACGCAGCGGTAGCAGCCGACCTTGGTCGGCCCAGGCCTGGCGCGGGCCTTACCAGCCGTACGGCGGCGGGTAATCCCAGCCCGGCCCGCGGCCGTAGTAGCCGCCATACGGGCCGAAGAAGCCCGGGCCCTTGCCCTCACTCACGTGGATGTTGAGGTTGACCCCATGGGTCTTGCCCTCATCGGTGGTGTAGTTCTTGCTGAGGTTCAGCGTGGCCGCGTTGTAGTGGCTGTTGCCACCGTTCTTCGAATAGCCGATGCCGGTGGTGAAGCTGCCGGACACCTTGACCTTGTCGTCGGTCACGTCGGCGATCTTCGCATCGTCGTGCACGCGCGGCCCGCTCTTGTCACCGTAATAGGTGCCGGGCGGGTCCTGCTGCAGGGCCGGGTCGTTGAGGTAGCGCATCGGCGCCTGCGGCAGCGTCAGGTCCAGGCCAGCGGCCTGCGGCGCAGTGGCGCCAGCGGCGGACTGGGCCAGCACGGTTCCCGGCAGGGCCAGGCACAGCAGCAGGGTCAGGGGGCGGATCATGACGGCGCTCCAGCGGACAGGTGGCCACGCAACACGCGGCGGTACAGGCCGACGCTAGCAGGGGTTGCTTGAATGATGCCTGTCGGCGCCGGATTGGGGTAGAGCCGGCCGCGGCCGGCTGCAGGTCACAACCGCCCGAACCCGAACAGCCTTTCCAGCGCATGCCTGCGCCGCTCGATCCGGGCCCGCAGCAGCTGGGCGCCGATCATCGAATAAGTGATGCCGTTGCCGCCGTAGGCCATGGCGAAATGGACCCGCGGCCCCCACTGCGCGTGCGGGCCGAAGAAGGGCAGGCCGTCGGCGGTTTCGGCGAAGGTGCCGGCCCAGGAAAAGGCGGGCACCGGGTCCAGCCGCGGGAACCAGTGCAGGAGCTGATCCATCAGCTTGTCGGCCTTGCGCTGCACGCGCCGGTCGCGCCGCGCCGGGATATCGATGGCGTCGTCCAGGCCACCCACCAGCAGGCGGCGGTCACCGGTGACGCGCAGGTACAGGTACGGGCGTGCGCTCTCCCACACCATCGTGCGCTGCAGCCGGCCCAGTACGTCCGCATCGATCGGATCGGTGATGAAGGCATAGCTGCTGCGGTTGCGCGCGACCCGCTGTTCCAGCCAGTGCTGGTTGGCGTAGCCCATGGCCAGGACCACGTGGCGGGCACGGACCGTGGCGCCGGCCTCGGTCATCGCGGTTACGCCCTGAGCGCTGGGCTTGAGCGTATGCAGCACGGTGCGGTCGTGCACGTGGCCACCGCGGCGACGCAGCCGCTGGAGCAGGCCGTAGGTGAGGCGGTAGGGGTCGACCCGGGCCGCCTGGCGGGTCAGCAGGGCGCCGCCCGCATCCACGTCGAAGCGTTCGCGCAGCGCCTCCCGGTCCAGCCAGCGGGCGTCCAGTCCGATATCACGGCGCGCAGCACCCTCGGCCATCAGGCGCGGCACGTCGCGCCGCCGGCTGGCCAGGTACAGGCTGTCCATCTGCCGGAAATCCACGTCCTTCAGCCCACGCGCCACTTCACCCAGTGCCGGGATTGCATCGGCACAGGCCAGGTAGGCCAGGGCGGCAGCATCGTTGCCATAGCGCTGGGCCAGTTCCAGCAGGTGGGTGTCGATCTCGTACTGCAGCAGCGCGGTGCTCGCGGCCGTGCTGCCCCAGCCGATGTCGCGCTGCTCGATCACGGCCACCTCGTGGCCGTGGTGGGACAGCGCGTCGGCGATCAGCGCACCGGTGACGCCGCCACCGACCACCAGCACGTCGCAGCGCAGATCCTGCTCCAGCGGGGGAAAGGCCTGCAGCAGCCCGTTGCGCACCGCCCACCAGGGGTAGCCACTTTTCAGGTCCATGCGACAGGTGCTCAGGCGGTGGGGTGGCCGGTGTGCGGGGTCTGGATCAGTTCGGACAGATCGAAGCCCTGCAGGCGCGCTGCGGCCAGATAATGGTCCTGCACGGTCGCATCCAGGCGCGGCTCGCGCGCCAGCAGCCACAGGTACTTGCGGTCCGGGCTGCCGACCAGCGACACGCTGTAGTCCGGGGCGACCTGGATCACCCAGTAGTCGCCCTTGGCGAACGGTAGCCAGCGCAGGCCCTTGGGCAGGAAGCTGACCTCCAGCCGCGCGCTGTCGTTGTCGACGGCACAGGCCTCGCCGGTAGCTTCTTCGATCTCGCCATCCATGCGGCAGCGGTTGGTGACGCCGACATTGCCGTTGTCGAGCAGGGTGTAGTGCGCCGATACGTCGGTGCAGCCTTCCGGCTCGTGGCGCATCGGCAGGCGTGCGATCTCGTACCAGGTGCCCAGGTAGCGCGGCAGCTTGAGGTCGGCGACGGTCTTCAGCGGCGGGTGGTCGGTCATCGGCAGTCGGGGCGGGGGTGGGCCTCCACGATGCCGATGGCCCTGCCATGGGCGGGTGAAGCCGGGGCGATGGCCACGTCCAGAACGTTGCGTCGCCCCGGCGGCGTGCACGTTGTCACCGGCGCGGCGGTATCCTGCCGCCAGCGCCGTGTTTCCCTGATCCAACCGAGGTGGAGGTGCCGATGTACCAGGTGATCCTGTTGAAGAGTGAATCCGCGTTCGCGCGCGAACAGTGGCCGCAGGTCGATGACCTGGTCGACTACGAGGGCGTCAGCTACAGCCTGCGTGCCGGCCCGCGCCAGCCACTGCCGACCGACCATGACTGGCATCCGGTGGCGGTGTATGCGCCCGATGAGATCACCGAGGAGGAGTTCCAGGACTGGTATGCGCTGCAACAGCCGACGGTGGAAGAGCTGCGCCTGAAGTACTGAGGACTGCCGATGGGGCGGTCGAGCGGCCCGAGGCCGCTGCTGCCGCGCATCCGCCCTTTACCGCCTCTGCCGTATAGTCGCGCGCAGGCGCGGTGGTCCGCGCGAACCGGTGTGTCTGGCGTGTCTTTCTTCCTGCGAGCGATCCGTGCACGGGGGCCCTGGTGGGTCCTGCTGCTGTGCACTGCCTTCCTGCTGTCCGCACCCGTACTGGCGCAGGATGAGGACCCTACGCCGAAGCAGCAGCTGGCGGACATCGATGCGAGCCTGAAGGACGTCGAGCGCAAGCGTGGCGATGCGGAAGCCACCGAGACACTGGCGATGCTGTCCGAGAATGCCTCGCAGGCACGGCGCGACGCCGAGGCGCTGGAAAAGGCACTGCAGCCACAGCTGGACCGCCTCAACGAGCAGTTGGTGCAGCTGGGCACGCCGGCCGAGGGGGCCACTGAGCCGCCGGAGCTGGCGGCGCAGCGGCGCACCCTCACCAAGCAGCGCGACGGCCTGGCCGCTTCGGTGGTGCAGGCCAAGGCCACTGCCGTGCGCGCGCAGCAGTTGGCCACCGATATCGAGCAGCAGCGCACCGCGCAACGTACTGAAGAGCTGGGCCAGAAGGTCGCCTCGCCGCTGTCGCCGGCGTTGTGGAGCAAGGTGGCCGAGCGCCTGCCGATCGATATCGCCCGTGTTGCGCCGTTGGCCCAGCAGGGACGCGATGCGCTGGCCGCCGGCATCCGCAGCCATGGATGGGGCACGCCGCTGCTGGGCCTGCTGGCTGCGCTGGTGATGATGTTCCCGCTGCGGCTGTGGCTGCGCGCGCTGGGGCGGCGGTTTGCCGCGTCCGAGCGCGCCCCTGACGGCCGCCTGCGCCGCTCCGGCCTGGCCATGTGGCTGTTGCTGGTGGGCACGCTGCTGCCGGGTTATGCCGTAGTGGTGCTGATGGCGGCACTGGATGCCATCGACGGGATCGCGCCACGGTTGCAGGTGGTGGCGGACGGCCTGGAGACCGCCACCTTCCGCGCGGCCTTCATTGCCGCGCTCAGTGCCTGCATGCTGGTGCCCAAGCGCCCGTCATGGCGGCTGTTGAACCTGGATGACACCGCCGCGCTGAAGCTGCGCAAGTACGCCTGGGGCGCGGCGGCGCTGGCCTGGCTGAGTACGGTGCTGGTCGCGCTCGATCAGGCCACGCGCACCAGCGACGTCACCACCGTTGCGCTGGACGGCCTGATTGCCCTGACCTACCTCGGCCTGATCATGGCCATGCTGGTGACCCTGGCGCGCCTGCACCGCCGGCAGACCGCCGAGGCCGAAGCCAAGCTGGAGGCGCAGGCCGACGGCCTCGGGGCAAGTACGCCGGTGCGGCGCAGCAGCTGGCTGGTACTGGCGCGGGTGGCGGGCAACATCGCGGTGGTGGCGGCCATCGTCGCGACCCTGCTGGGCTACCTGAATCTTGCAAAGTTCGTGAACCAGCAGCTGATCGGCGGCAGCATCGTGGTGCTGGCCGCGACCCTGCTGTTCAAGTTCGTCGATGACCTGAGCACCTGGATGCTCAACGCCGACAGCAAGGTCGGCCAGACCATCCTGCTCAGCACCGGCCTGAGCGTGTCGCGGCTGGAACAGGCCGGCGTGCTGCTGTCGGCCGCGCTGCGCACGATCGTGGTGCTGCTGGCACTGCTGGCGCTGGTGGCGCCGTTCGGCAACATCGGTGCGGTGGTCGAGCGCTTCTTTTCGCTGTTCACCTCGGGATTCGATGTCGGTGGCACGAAACTGGAGCCGGTGCGGATCGTGCTGGCGGTGCTGGTGCTGCTGGCCGGCCTGGCAATCACCCAGCTGGTCCAGCGCTGGCTGACCGACACCTACCTGCCCAAGACCGAGCTGGACCTGGGCGCACGCAATTCGGTGAGTACCGTTGCCCGTTACGTGGGCATCATCATCGCGGTGATCTGGGCGCTGTCGGCCATGGGCCTGCAGCTGAGCAAGCTCGCGTTGCTGGTCAGCGCGCTGTCGGTGGGTATTGGTTTCGGCCTGCAGGTGATCACCCAGAACTTCGTCTCCGGCCTGATCCTGCTGGCCGAGCGGCCGGTGAAGATCGGTGATTGGGTGAAGCTGGGCGACCAGGAGGGCGACATCCGCCGCATCAGCCTGCGTTCGACCGAGATCCAGGTGGGCGACAAGTCGACGTTGATCGTGCCCAACTCCGAGCTGGTCACCAAGACCGTGCGCAACATGACGATGGGCAACAACCAGGGCCGCATCCAGATCCAGTTCGCGGTGCCGCCCAGTACCGATGTCGGCTCCCTGCGCGAGGCGCTGCTGGAGGCCTACGGCGCACATACCAATGTGCTGAAGCAGCCCGCGCCGACGGTGTACATCGACAGCATCGGCGGGGGCCAGATCACCATCAACAGCTTCGCCTACGTGGCCAGCCCGCGACAGGTCTATGCCACCCGCAGCGATCTGTACTTCAGCCTGCTGCAGATCCTGGCCGAGCGGAACATCCCGTTGTCGACGCCGACCGATATCCACATCACCCGCGACCCGCAGTAGTGCCGGCCGCTGGCCGGCAAACTCAGCAGCAACAGTGTGCTGGGGTCAGATCCGTTTGCCTCCGGAAAACGGATCTGACCCCACGAGCATCCGGCAGATCGCGGAACGCTGTCGAGGGCGGGGTGGGTCCGGAGCGTGCCGGCCAGCGGCCGGCACTACCGCGGGTGCAGGGCGCAGCCCTGCCAGGAACCCTTACCCCCGTGGTCGGCTGCGCGAGGGCACCAGGGCGAACGTATCCACCGCCAGCTTCTCGGCATGGTTCAGCCACGCGCGGATTTCCAGATCATCCACTTCGTGGTCCAGCCCGAAGGAGACGTTGATCTTGCCGTTGGCATCAGGCTGCACCCACTGCTGGGCCAGCACCACCTTGCGCTGCGAGGACACCGCTTCGATCCAGAAGCCACGATCCGGGCGCGTGCTCGCCACCAGCTGCAGCATGTACTGGCCGGCGCGGGTGCGGCGCCCCTTCTGGGTGATCATGTGCGCCTGGCGCACGCTCGGGCGCGGGCCCTGGAATGCATCCAGCGGTGCATCCACCGCGATGCCACCGCGCAGGTCGTCGTCGCGGTAGAGCTTGATGCCGTTGTCGCGGTTGACGAGCAGCGCACACCAGTCGCCGTCGGCCGAGCCGTCCTCGAACGCGGTGCAGCGATCAACATAGGCCAGCGTGTTGTCCGGATCCGCGTCATCGAACTGGCGCGAGGTATTTTCCAGATATACCGACTTCAGCCCCCAGTCCTTGTCGTACTCCAGCAGCACCGGCGGCTGCACGTGCTGCAGGCCAACCACGACCTGGTCATCGCCATCGATCTTCAGTTCGCGGGTCGGTTCGCCCAGCCACAGCGAACGGGCGAACGCCAGGTACTGCGAGTAGTCGCGGCCGCCGTCGCGGCGCGCGGCCACGCTGGCACTCGGCGCGCGCGTTTCATCCAGCAGCGAGCGGCCAAAGCCCATGGTCCGCAGTTTCGGGTCCAGCAGGCTGAGCAGGGTGGCGCCGGAATCCAGCGTCGAACCGTCGTCCACCGCCAGCTGGCGCGGCGCCACGCCCTCGCCGAGGAACAGCAGCAGGTTCTCGCGCTTCTGCTTGGCCAGCACGTGGCTGAGGTCGTTGGGCATCGCCAGGTGGTCGGAGGCGATCACGATCAGCGTGTCCTTGCCATACGGACTGGCCTGGATGCGCTCGACCAGCTGCGAGATCAGCCGGTCGGTGCACTTGAGTGCATTGAGCAGGCCGATGTTGCCGTAGCCGCTCTGGTAGCGCTCGCCCTTGCACGATACCGGCAGGTGTCCCGCCGGATGGTGGGTGTCCATGGTCAGCGTGGTCAGCATGAACGGAGAACCGGCACGCGAGAGCTGCTCGAAGCGCTGGTAGGCGGTATCGAGCAGCACGTCGTCGTGCACGCCCCAGGCCGAGTAGTGGATGCGGCCGATCTTCTTCTGCTGCTTGAACCACGCCAGGTCATGCACTTCGTCGAAGCCATGGCTGGCCAGGAACTGGCCCTTGCCGGCGAACTGGCCGTTGGCGCCGCCCAGATAATGGTTGGTGTAGCCCTGTTGCTTCAGGTAGTCGCCCAGGCACACCGCCTTGGGCAGGAAACTGCCCATGCGGTCCATGCTGTTTTCATCGCCCTGCGAAGTGGTCAGCGGCACGCCGCACATCGATGAGACCAGGCCGGCGATGGTCCAGCCACTGCCTTCGGCCGAGGCCAGGCCCCGCACATCCAGCGACTGGCTGGCGAGGCGGTTGAGGTTGGGCATCAGCCCGGGAAACACGGCTTCGTCCAGGTAGGTGCGTTCGAGGCTTTCACCGTAGATCCAGACGATGTTGCGCGGGTGCTGCAGCGGCTGCGTCGGCACCTGGTACTCGGGGGCGATGCGGGCGAAATCGACCGGGCGCAGCTGCTGGTAGAGGCGCTGGCCATCGCGGGCCAGTGGGCTGATCAGGATCGTTGCGATCCAGACAACGGCGAAGCCGGCAAACCAGCCGCCACCGTGGCCCGGCCGGCGCCAGCGCTTCACCCGCGTGGCAAACAGCGGCAGCAGCGAGACCAGTGCAAGCACCACGAAGCCGGCGATGTAGCCCTTGAAGTCTGCGATACCGGCGCCTTCCATGTCGGCGCCGAGGTGGTACAGGGTGGCGGCGTTGAGCCCGTCACCGGACAGCTTGTCGATCAGCCACCACGCGCTGAGCAGGAGCAGCAGCAGCGAAAACGCACCGGCCTTCCACCACACCCACCGGTCGGAGGCGAGGAACAACCAGCACAGCAGCAACAACGACAGCAGCAGTATCCAGAGCATAGGCAGCTTCGGCAGTGACGGGGTGGTGGTGATGGACGTCGTACCGACGCGTGTCCATCCGACCGGCGCTGCCGCAAGCACATGCAGATGACAGGCCGATGACCCGATAGTGCATGCACGAACCTGACTGAAATGTTTGTTGAAATGACGCGCGCGCAATGGCGCTCACAAGGTAAAACGAGCGTGAAAGGCTGCGTTGGATTGCATTAAAAAGCGCATGAATACGGCTGTTTCGCCAATGCACTAGCGGTGCCCGCGCTCCTCGCGTGCGCGTGCGCGACGATCAAACAGCAATGCACTGGTCACGATGCCCAGGCCCAGCACCACGCCGATCATCAGCAGCACCAGCGCGATGAGGGGATAGCCGAACAGGTGCCAGCCCGTGTCGATCTTCATCATCAACGCGGCGGCCATGATCAGTGCCGCGCTGATGATGCCGGCCGCCACACGGTTGGCGATCTTCTGCAGGTTTTCCATCAGCCGTGATTCTTCCAGCCCGGTCACCTTCATCTGCAGGCGGTTCTCGGCCAGCAGCGCCATGATGTCCGACAGCTTGCGGGGGCCATCGCGCAGCAGCTGCTGCATTTCCATCGCTTCGCTGGCGATGTTGGCCGCGGACAGCGACTTCTTCAGGCGCGCGCGCATCACGTGCTGCAGCTGGCGCTCGACGATGCGGCGGGTATCCAGCTCCGGTGCCAGCAGCCGGCACACCGTTTCCAGGTTGAGCAGCGCTTTGCCCAGCAGGCTCAATTCCGGCGGGGTGCGCAGGCCGCAGGCCGTGGCGATGCGCACCATGTCCAGCACCACGCGGCCTTCGGAGAAGCTGCCACTGGCCGCATAGCGCGCGATCAGCTGGCCGGTTTCGCGCAGGTAGCGCTCTTCATCGAAGGCCTCCAGCCGCGTGCTGATGCTGATCAGGTCATCGGCCACTTCCTCGCCACGGCCGTCGACCGCCGCGAACAGGATCTTCAGCAGACGCTCGCGCAGGCGCGGTGGCATGTGCGCGACCATGCCCAGGTCGAAGATCGCCAGCCGGCCATCGGGCATCACCCTCAGGTTGCCCGGGTGCGGGTCTGCATGGATCTCGCCATGCACGAAGATCTGGTCCAGGTAGCCGCGGATCAGCGCGGCCGCCAACGGGTCCATGTCCTGCTCGGTGCGGCGTACGCCGGAGATCGCATCCACGCGCACGCCGGTGGCAAGCTCCATCGTCAGCACGCGCTGGCTGCTGTAGTCCCAGACCGGCTGCGGCACCCACAGCCGGCGGAACGGCCGCAGGTGCCGTCCGAAGCGCGCCAGGTTTTCGGCCTCGGCGTGGTAATCCAGCTCCTGCATCAGGGTCTTGGCGAACTCGTTGAGCCAGTCGCGCAACCGCACGCGGCGGCCCACCTGGGTCAGGTGGTCGGCGGCCAGCGCGAAGCTGCGCAGTGCCTCCAGGTCCGAGCGCAGCTGCGCGGCCACTTCGGGCTTCTGTACTTTCACCGCCACCTGGCGGCCATCGTGCAGCACCGCGCGATGCACCTGCGCGATCGACGCACAGCCCAACGGCTCGGGATCGAACGAGGCAAACAGCTTGTTCACCCCTACGCCCAGTTCCTGCTCGATGATCGCGTGGATGCGCTCGACGGGGATCGGCGCCACCTTCTCCTGCATGCGCTCCAGCGCCGTGGCGAACTCCACCGGCACCATGTCCGGCCGCGTGGACAGCATCTGGCCCAGCTTGACGAAGGTCGGCCCCAGGGCTTCCAGGTCGCTGACGAACTGCTCCGGATTGCCGTCGGCGGGTACGTCGGCCTGGCTGCTTGCCGCATCCAGGTTCATGCCCGAGAACACGCCCGAGTGGCGATAGCGCATCAGCAGGCGCAGGATCTGGCTGCGCCGGTTCATGCCTTTGACCAGCGGGGGATTGCCATTGGCGGCGGACGGATTGCTCAAGCGGAACTCCCATGCGACGAAGACAGGTAGCGCCAGCCGTTGGCCGGCAATGTCCGAAACTGTGCGGCGGCCGGCCAGCGGCCGGTACTACCGGGTTTCCCAGTGTCGCCGGGCGGCGGTGGGCACGCGGTGAATCCGGCGTCTTCCGCAGTCCACACCGGATCGGTCAGAATCCGCTCATCCCCTTTCTTGGACGCCCCATGGCCGGTGCCAGCCTGTTCGCCCTGCTCGACGATATCGCCACCCTGCTCGACGATGTCTCGATCCTGACCAAGGTCGCGGCGAAAAAGACCGCCGGCGTGCTCGGCGACGATCTGGCGCTGAACGCGCAGCAGGTCACCGGGGTCAACGCCAACCGCGAACTGCCGGTGGTGTGGGCGGTGGCCAAGGGCTCGCTGCTCAACAAGGTGATCCTGGTACCGGCGGCACTGGCGATCAGTGCGCTGGAAGCCTGGCTGCACGGCCGTGGCTGGAACGTGCCGCTGATCGTGCCGTTGATGATGATCGGCGGTGCCTTCCTGTGCTTTGAGGGCGTGGAGAAGCTGGCGCATCGTTTCCTGCATTCCTCCGAGGACGATGCCGAGCGCCTGGCCGAGCGGCGCAAGGCGCTGGCCGACGCGCAGGTGGACATGGTCGCGTGGGAGAAGGACAAGGTGAAGGGCGCGATCCGTACCGACTTCATCCTGTCGGCCGAGATCATCGTGCTGACGCTGGGCGTGGTCGCCACCGCTCCGTTCACCAACCAGGTGATCACCCTGGCCGTGGTGGCGCTGGCGATGACGGTGTTCGTCTATGGACTGGTGGCCGGCATCGTCAAGCTCGACGACGTCGGCCTGTACCTGTCGCGCAAAGGCGGCGCCATCGCCGCCTTCGGTCGTGGTCTGGTGGCCTCGGCACCGTGGCTGATGAAGTTCCTGTCGGTGGCCGGCACCATCGCCATGTTCCTGGTCGGCGGCGGCATCCTGGTCCACAACGTGCCGGCGCTGCACCACGCGGTGCAGGCGCTGGGCGGCCAGGGCCAGTGGGGCTGGCTGGTCAGTGCGGCCGGCAACATGGTGGTGGGCATCATCGCCGGTGCCATCGTGCTGGCGGCAGTGACCGGCTTCCAGAAGCTGCGCGGCAAGTAAGCCCGTGGACCCTCGGGGCCAGATGCCTTTTCCGTTGGGAAAGGGATCTGGCTCCATTCCACGATCACCCTGCCTGCACGCGGTTCTTGCCCTGTCGCTTGGCCGCATACAACGCGTCATCCGCACGCCGCAGCAGGGCCTCGGCATCATCGCCGGGCTGCCATTGCGACAGGCCGGCGCTGAAGTGCACCGGCACGCGGCGGTCCTGCACGGTCAGCACGCGATGGGCCAGCGAGCGCTGCAGGCGCTGCACGGTGGCCATGCTGTCGGCCGCCTGGGTTTCCGGAAGCACCAGCACGAACTCGTCGCCGCCCAGCCGTGCGATGCCATCGGTCGCCCGCAGCAGCAGCTTGCACACGGCCACCAGGTGCTGCAGCAGCGCGTCGCCACCGGCATGGCCGTGTGCATCGTTGGTCTGGTGGAAATCATCCAGGTCGATCACCGCCACGCCCAGGGGTGCGTTGTTGCGTGCGGCACGGGCCAGCTCGCGTTGCAGCAGTTCGTCCAGGCCACGGCGGTTCAGCGCCTGGGTCAGTGGATCGATGCGCGCCAGGTCACCGGCCGCGCGCAGCTCCTGCTCCAGCTCGGCAATGCGCTGCTCAGCACGTTCCACCTCCTGCCGCGCGTTGGCCAGATGATCGCGGGCCTGCGCAGCCTGCTGCTGCACCTTGCCGGTGTCGCGCATCACGTCCTGCAGCAGCTGGTTGAGGTCGGCGATGCTGCGTGCCTCGCGCAGCTGCAGCGCGTAGCTGCCGATGCGGTCATGGTATTCGCCGGTACTGGTGGCCATGCCATCCATGCGCTCGATGAACTCGCCCATCAACCCGCGCATGGCTGCCTTCGAATCGTCGATGCCCTGGCGCAGCAGGCCCTGCTTGTAGATCACTTCGCGCAGTTCGGCGCGGGTGCGCTCGACCGCTTCGGCTTCCAACGGCCCGTCCAGCAGTTGCCGTACTGCGGCGATCTGGCCCTGCAGCCAGCTGCGGTCATCCAGCAGCTCGCTCACGTTCTCCAGCAGCAGCGCGAACAGCTCCAGCAGCAGCGCCTGCTGCTCCTGCCAGCTCTCGGCGCGCACGCCGACCTGGTGGCCAAGCTCGCGCACCCCCTGCTCGATCGGCTCCAGCGCGGTACCCGGTTGCCACTGGCGCAGGCGCACGGCCAGCGCCTGCGCCTGCTCGCGCAGGTCCGGGTCATGCTGCAGCAGCGCCACCACCGCGCCGCCCAACAGCAGCCGCAGCTGCTCGGACAGGCGCAGGCTTTCCGGCTGCCCGTCCGGCGAATGCTGCTCGATGGTACGGATGTACTTGTCGATCAGCTGCCGCATCGCGCGCCCGTAGCGCGGCCAATCGGCACTGGCCTGCGCCGATTGCAGGCGGTCACCCATGTCGCCCAGTTCGCCGGGCAGGGTGGCCATGCCGTTGGCGAACGCGGCCAGCAGGGGCTCCGGCGCGTCGGCCCCGGCGAACAGCTGCTGCAGCGCCACGCCACCGCCGCCCTGCAGCACCACACGATCACCCCGGCCGTCGTCCGCCGCCGCGCGCACGCGTGCCGGTGGCCCAAGGGCGGTGCCGGGTGCAGGGCGGGGATCGGGCTGGTCCGTCATCGAGCGAATCCTGGGGCTGGCAGGGTCTGGTTCCAGCATATCGGCGCGGCCGCCGAGGGCTTGAACGGCTAGGATGGGCGACAGGATGCCGTAGTGGAGGTGGGGATGCGCGTGATGCTGCTGGGGGCGACCGGCCTGGTAGGTGGGCAGGTCCTGCCGATGTTGCTGGATGACCCGCGCTGCCGCGCCGTCGTGGCGCCCACCCGACGGCCGCTGGCGCTGTGTGATCCGAAGCTGCACGCGCCGGTGCTGCAGTTCGATGCGCTGCCCGATGCACCGGCGTGGGCCCGCGTGGACGCGGTGATCTGCGCGCTGGGCAGTACCCTGGCCCAGGCCGGCAGCCGGGAAGCCTTCCGTCGCATCGACCACGGCTACCCGATGGCGTTTGCCCGTCTTGCCCGGGCCGAGGGCGCCCGCGCCTTCGCACTGAATTCCGCCGCCGGTGCCAATCCGCAGTCACTGATCTTCTACAGCCGGGTCAAGGGCGAGCTGGAACGTGACCTGCGTGCGCTGGGCTTTGCCTCTTTGACCCTGGTCCGGCCGGGCTTGATCGGCGGCGAACGCAACGAAGTCCGGCGCGGAGAGCGATGGGCGCTGTCGGTGCTGGGCGCGCTGGGACCAGTGCTGCCGCGGTCATGGCGGATCAATCCGGCGGGTGAGATCGCCCGGGCGCTGGTCGAGGCCGCACTGGCCCCGCATCCGGGCGAACACGTGGTGGCATCCCGCGCGCTGGTCGGCTGATGTCGCGTGCGCTCCGCCTGAACCAGCTGCAGCAGCTGCTGCGCCGCCATCGGCGACCGGTGGCGGGGCAGGCGCTGGCCGATGCGCTGGGTATCAGCCTGCGCACGCTGTACCGCGATATCGAAACCCTGCGCGAGCAGGGCGCCGACCTGCGCGGCGAGGCCGGCGTCGGTTACCTGCTGGCCCCCAGCGATACCCTGCCGCCGATGACCCTGCCACCGGCCGAGATCGACGCGCTGGTGCTGGGACTGCGTTGGGTCGCGGCGCGCACCGAGCCGGCGCTGGCCGAGGCTGCACGTGACGCCCTGGCGCGCATCGCGCACGTATTGCCCGTGGCGCGCCGCGAGGCCCTGCGTGACAGCGGCCTGCGCGTTGGCCCATCGCGTGCTGCGGCCAAGGTGCCGGCGGCACGCCTGCAGGCCGTGCGCGAAGCCGTGGGTTCGCAGCAGCGCCTGCAGTTCGGCTACCAGGATGCGCAGGGACAGCGCAGCGAACGGATCGTCTGGCCGTTCGCGCTGGGCTACTTCGATGAAGTGCCGATGCTGGCGGCCTGGTGTGAGCGCCGCGAGGATTTCCGCCGCTTCCGGCTGGACCGCATCCGCCAGGTGCGGGTGCTGGAGGAGCACTATAGGGTGCCGCGTGCCACCCTGCTGCGGCGCTGGCAGAAGGCACAGGGCATCGCACCGGACTGGCTGGACCGTTCGTAGCGTCGGGCCCGCTCGACTGCTTCTGCGTTCTGCTTCCTGCCTCTTGGGGGAGGGCGGCCTTCGCACGCGAACAGCAGTCGAGCAAGCTCGACCTCCACCAAGGCAACAGCAGTCGAGCACGCTCGACGCTGCTGACAGAATCTGTCAGCAGGGCCGTACCACCATGATCGCTCCCAACAACGGAGCTTCCCCATGTTCAAGCCCAGCACCCTGCTGCAGTACGTGCGCGACGTTACCGCCAGCGCCACCTTCTACAGCGGCATCCTCGGCAAGCCACCGGTGGAGCAGTCGCCCGGCTTTGCCCTGTTCCTGCTCGGCGATGGCGCCGCACTCGGCCTGTGGCAACGCGACGACGTGCAACCGCCGGTGTCCGCGCAGGCCGGTGCCGCTGAACTGGCGATGGTCGTCGCCAACCCCGACGTCGTGCAGCAGCTGCACGATGCGTGGCGCGCGCTCGGTGTGGAGATCCTGCAGGCGCCGGTGACATTGGAATTCGGCCACACTTTCGTCGGGGTAGACCCGGATGGGCACCGCCTGCGTGTGTACAGCCGCGCCGAGGGCATGGTCGCGCGCGATTGATCGCGTGCATTCTGTAGAGCGGGCATAAAAAAACGCCGGGCAATGCCCGGCGTTCGTGTTTCACAGGTGGTGGCCGATCAGCTGGCCAGCGCCAGGTCGTCCATCATCGCGCGCAGGAAGCGGGCGGCTTCACCGCCGGTGGCTGCGCGGTGGTCGAAGGTGACCGACAGCGGGATCACCTTGTGCGCTTCCACGCCGCCCATCACCGGGGTCATCTGGTGGCGGGCACGGCCGGCACCGACGATGGCCACGCACGGCGGCACGACGACCGGGGTTGCGTAACGACCGGCGAACATGCCGAAGTTGGACAGCGAGATGGTGTAGCCACTCAGTTCCGAGGCGGCGATCGAACGCGATTCCACCTGCTCGCGCAGGCGGTTGACGCCTTCGCGGATGCCGCGTGCATCGAGCATGTCGGCATTGCGCAGGGCCGGCACGAACAGGCCGTCGTCGGTGTCCACGGCGATGCCGATGTCCACCTGCGCGTGCAGGGTGCGGGTCAGTGCTTCGCCGTCGAACCAGGCGTTCATCGCCGGCACCTTCTGTGCGGCAACGACGATGGCGCGCACCAGGCGGGCGGTGACGTCGTTGCCCGGCAGCCAGGCGTGGATGTCGGCGTCGTCGTTCAGCGTGGTCGGCACGACCTTGCTGTGCGCATCGGCCATCACGCGGGCCATGTTGCGGCGCACGCCCTTCAGCGGTTCCGGCTGGCCCTTGGCGACCACGCCGGGCGGCTGGGTGCGCATCGGCTTGCCGGCGGCAGACAGCGGGGTGCGGGCTTCGCTCTGCACCGGTGCGGACACCTGCGCGGGGACCGGCGCGGCATACGCAGCGGCAGCGACCGGCGCCGGAGCAGCGCCGAGCTTGGCGCTGCCGTTGGCGGCGGCCTGCTTGACGTCGGCCATGGTCACCGCGCCATCGGTGCCGGTGGCGGCCACGCGGCTCAGGTCCACGCCCAGCTTGCGCGCCATCGCACGCACGGCCGGCACGGCCTTGACGCCACCGACGGCCAGCGCCTGTTCGGCATGCACGGCATTGGAGCTCTGCATGGCGCCGACCACGGTGCCGGCGTCATCACGTTCGGCCGCGGCGGGCTTGGCGTCCTCGGCGGCAACCGGAGCGGCCGCAGCCGGCAGCGGCGGCGGGGTCGGTGCGGCCGCCGGCGCGGCCGGTGCTGCGTGGCCATGGCTGTGGCCGGTGTCCTGGCCGTCGGCGCGCTGCGGCAGGTTCGGGTCCAGCTCGAAGCTGGCCAGCACCGAGCCGGTCGGGATGATGTCGCCGGCCCCGCCGGACAGCTTCAGCACCTTGCCGGAGAACGGCGAGGGCACTTCCACCACGGCCTTGGCGGTCTCCATCGAGACCAGCGGCTCGTCCAGCTTGATCACATCGCCTTCCTTGACGAACCACTCGACGATGGTCGCGTCCGGCAGGCCTTCGCCCAGGTCGGGCAGGTTGAAGTTCTTGGTCTGGCTCATTTGCAGTTCTCTTCCAGCAGTTCCAGTTCGCGGGCCGGCAGCCAACCCGTCGCGCCATTGGCGCGCTCGGACCACCACCACCCGCCGTGTTCGTGATGAAGCTTCACCATCTCGCCGCTTTCCACATCCAGCTCGCGGGCGTCGTAGTCGCACAGGGCTTCAGCGCGACCCTCGTCCAGCAGCTGCAACCAGGCGATGGGCGCCCATCCAGCGCGACCATCGTTGGTGCGTACCCAGGCAAACGCCGGCCATTCCTCGTCACGGACACCTACTTCGACGATCTGGCCGGTGTGGAACCGGAGCGGGTTGGGATACTGGCTGCGGTAAGCCCCCAGAAGGCGGGCCCGCATGTCAGCCGGCCGCCACCGCGCGCTTGGCCGCAGCCACGATCCGCTCGACGCTCGGCAGGTACTTCATTTCCAGGCGGAACAGCGGAATGTGGGTGTCGTAGCCAGTGACGCGCTCGACCGGGGCCAGCAGGTCGTAGATCGATTCCTCGGCCAGGCGCGCGGCGATCTCGGCGCCGAAGCCCGCCGTCTTCGGGGCTTCCTGCACGATCACGCAGCGGCCGGTCTTGGCCACCGACTCGGCAATGGTGGCGAAGTCCAGCGGACGCAGGGTGGCCACGTCGATGACTTCGGCACTGATGCCTTCGCCGGCCAGCTTGTCGGCCGCTTCCAGCGCTTCCTTCACCTGCGCGCCCCAGGTCACCAGAGTCACGTCGGTGCCGTCGCGCAGCACGAAGCAGACGTCCAGCGGCAGGGCTTCACCGTCGTTGACGACCACTTCCTTGTACTGGCGGTAGATGCGCTTGGGCTCCATGTAGATCACCGGATCCGGTTCGCGGATCGCGGCCAGCAGCAGGCCATAGGCGCGCTGCGGCGAGGACGGCAGCACCACGCGCAGGCCCGGCACGTTGGTGAAGATCGCCTCGTTGGCTTCGCTGTGGTGTTCCGGCGCGCGGATGCCGCCGCCCCACGGCACGCGCAGCACCATCGGGCAGTGCAGGCGGCCACGGGTGCGGTAGCGCAGGCGCGCGGCGTGGCAGACGATATGGTCGACCATCGGGTACATGAAGCCGTCGAACTGGGCTTCGGCCACCGGCTTCATGCCCTGTGCGGCCAGGCCGATGGTCAGGCCGGCGATGGTGGTCTCGTCCAGCGGGGTATCGAGGATGCGGTCCGAGCCGAAGCGCTGCTGCAGACCGGCGGTGGCGCGGAACACGCCGCCGTTGACGCCCACGTCTTCGCCCAGCACCAGCACCGACGGGTCATGTTCCAGCTCCCAGGCCAGCGCCTGGGTGATGGCTTCGATGAGGGTGATCGGGGTGGTGGTCATGCTGTCATCTCCGCGCGCGACAGCAGCGCTGTCGGCGGCGTTGGTGTGCGCGCCGGGCGCGTTGTTCTTGATCTCATCCATGGCGCTTCTCCAGGGCGATCGCCTGGGCACGCTGGGCCAGCAGGTCCGGCGGCGGATCGGCATACAGGAAGTCGAACATCGCCTCGACCGGCTGCACCGGCGTATTGAGGTAAAGGTTCACTTCCTCGTCCACGCGCGCGCCGCACTCGGCGGTCCACGCGGCTTCTTCTTCCTCGCTCCACACGCCGGCGTTGATCAGGTACTTGCGCAGGCGCAGCATCGGCTCGCGCTGCCAGGCATCCTTCACTTCGGCGTCGTCGCGGTAGCGGCGCGCGTCGTCGGCGGTGGTGTGGTCGGACAGGCGGTAGGTCATCAGTTCCAGCACCGTGCCACCGTCGCCGGCCAGCGCACGCTCGCGCGCCTGCTCCATCGCCGCCAGCACGGCGATCAGGTCGTTGCCGTCCACCTGCAGGCAGTGCAGGCCGCCGGCCAACCCCTTCTGTGCCAGCGTCTCGGCACCGGTCTGGGCCGAACGCGGGACCGAGATGGCCCAGCCGTTGTTGACGATGCACAGGATCAGCGGGAGCTTGTAGGCGCCGGCCGAATTCAGTGCCGCGTAGAAGTCGGTCTTGGAGCTGCCGCCATCGCCACACACGGCCACGGCGATCTGCGGTTCCTTGTTGAGCTTGAACTTCAGCGCGGCACCGGCGGCATGCAGGCACTGGGTGGAAATCGGCACGCAGAACGGGAAGTCCTTGGCCGCGTTGCCGCCGTAATCGTTGCCGCGCTCGTCGCCGCCCCAGTACATCAGCACGTCGTGCGGGCGCACGCCCCGCATGAACATCGCGCCATACTCGCGGTACGAAGGCGCGAACACGTCGTCCTTCTGCATCGCCGCGCCGATGCCCACGTGCGCGGCTTCGTGGCCCAGGCAGGCGGCATAGGTGCCCAGCTTGCCGGTGCGCTGCAGCGCGATGGACTTGCTGTCGAACGTGCGTACGAACAGCATCTGCTTGAACAGCGGTACCAGGACCTTCGGGTCGCGCAGCGACGCGGGCAGGTCATCGCGGACGAGCTTGCCGTCCGCGTCCAGGTACTGCAGGTATTCGATCTTGAATTCAGCGGCAACCGTCATTGCGTACTGCACCTTCGACAGAGAAGTTACAAATGATATGAATCGCCATGTTAAGGAACGCGTACGGAATAGCCTTCCTGCGCCGCAACACGGCAACGCCCTGTTTTACCCCTGCCGGCGGGTGGGGGGCCAATAACAACAACGTATTCAGTCGTTGCTGCAAAGCATCAGAATACGCCTCTGGCTGACCGCCGGCGCAACGACCCGATCGGTTCCACGCGCAGGCCCCGCATCGGCCAATGCTCCACGGGGCACCGCACGCCCCGGTATGGACGGCGCGGCTGCCCGCGCGGCTGGCAACGCGCTACCCTTGCCGCCCCCGATCTGGCCGCACCCATGTCCGTCGACAACAACCAACGCGATCTCGAAGCCGGCATCCACACCGACCTGCAGGGCCGCCTGACCTATGGTGGTTACCTGCGGCTGGACCAGCTGCTCAGCGCGCAGCAGCCGTTGTCCAGTCCGCCGCATCACGACGAGATGCTCTTCATCATCCAGCACCAGACCTCGGAGCTGTGGCTGAAGCTGCTGGGCCACGAACTGCGTGCGGCGATCGGCTTCCTGCAGCGCGATGAGGTGTGGCAGTGCCGCAAGGTGCTGGCCCGCAGCAAGCAGGTGCTGCGCCAGCTCACCGAGCAATGGTCGGTGCTGGAAACGCTGACCCCGTCCGAGTACATGGGCTTCCGCGACGTGCTGGGCCCGTCCTCGGGCTTCCAGTCGCTGCAGTACCGCTACATCGAATTCCTGCTGGGCAACAAGAACGCGCAGATGCTGCAGGTGTTCGAGCACGATCCGGCCGGGCAGGCGCAGCTGCGCACCGTGCTGGAGGCACCGAGCCTGTACGAGGAGTTCCTGAAGTACCTGGCGCGCTTCGGTCATGCCGTGCCGGCGGTGTACGAGGCCCATGACTGGACCCAGCCGCATGTGGCCGACGACGCCCTGCAGCCGGTCTTCGAGCGCATCTACCAGGACACCGACCGCTACTGGCGCGAATACGCGCTGTGCGAGGACCTGGTGGATCTGGAGACCGCCTTCCAGCTGTGGCGATTCCGGCACATGCGCACGGTGATGCGGGTGATCGGCTTCAAGCGCGGCACCGGCGGCTCGTCCGGCGTGGGCTTCCTGGCCAAGGCGCTGGAGCTGACCTTCTTCCCCGAACTGTTCCAGGTGCGCACCAGCCTGCAGGCCGCGCCCCCCTCAGCGCTGGACTGATCCCCATTCAGCTTGGCCTCGGCCGCTGGCTGGATCGTTTCAGATGCAAGTTCAGCGAGCAGGCCGGCACCTGCCTCAAACGGCGTGTATTTGACGTGAACGCCAGAAGTCGGTGATCCTCGCGCGTTGCTCCAACTGCACAGCGGACGTGCTCGTCATCCACCGAACCAGGAAATCCGCATGAGCCTAAACGCCACTGCGAACACCCCAGAGCCGGCGCTGCCGGACTTCAAGACCACGCTGGGCCACCCGCGCCCGTTGTGGATGCTGTTCATGACCGAGTTCTGGGAGCGCTTTGCGTTCTATGGCATCCGCTGGGCCTTGGTGCTGTACATCGTCGCCCAGTTCTACAACGGCAGCGCTGCCGGTGAAGGCGACGCCAGCCGCATCTATGGCGCCTACCTGGCCCTGGTGTACGCCGCGGCGATCTTCGGTGGCTACGTGGCCGACCGGGTGCTGGGCTACCAGCGCTCGATCCTGACCGGCGCGATCATCATGGCCGCCGGCCTGTTCATGATCTCGCTGCCGCAGGAGCACATCTTCAAGCTAGGCCTGGCCACGATCATCGTCGGCAACGGCCTGTTCAAGCCGAACATCTCGACCATGGTCGGCAAGCTGTACGGCCTGAAGGACGAGCGCCGCGACTCGGGCTTCACCATCTTCTACATGGGCATCAACATCGGCGCGATGATCGCCCCGGTGCTGACCGAGTACCTGGCCCGCAAGGTCTTCGGTACCGATGCGATGCCGTCCTACAAGGTCGTGTTCATCGCTTCGGGCGTGGGCATGCTGATCTCGCTGGTGTGGTTCTACATCGGTCGTGCCGGCCTGAAGGGCATCGGCGCACCGCCGGCCGGCGCTGAAGGCTTCGGCCGCATCATCATGGTGCTGGCCGGTGCCGTGGTCGCCATCCCGGTGGCGTACTTCCTGCTGGCCACCGGCGCCACCGCGCTGGCCTGGATCCTGGGCGCGATGTTCACCGCCCTGGCCGTGCTGCTGCTGGTCGAGGGCGTCCGCGAGGGCAAGGTGCAGCGCGACCGCGTGATCGCCATGCTGATCATCTTCGCCTTCAACGTGATGTTCTGGATGTTCTTCGAACAGGCCGGCAGCTCGTTCACCTTCCTGGCCGAGAACATCGTCAACCGCCAGTTCGGCAGCTGGACCTTCCCCACTGCATGGTTCCAGTCGGTCAACTCGGTGGCGATCATCACCCTGGCGCCGGTCATCGCCTGGATCTGGGTGGCCATGGGCCGTGCCAATCCGTCCATTCCGCGCAAGTTCGGCCTGGGCCTGCTGTTCAACGGCGCCGCCTTCGCCCTGCTGATGTTCGCCCTGTCGCAGATGGTCGTGGACGGCAAGATTCCGTTCTGGACCCTGTTCATGGTCTACGTCATCCAGTCGGTCGGTGAGCTGTGCCTGTCGCCGATCGGCCTGTCGATGGTGACCAAGCTGGCCCCGGTGCGCCTGGTCGGCTTTGGCATGGGTGGCTGGTTCCTGTCCACCGGCATCGGCAACAACCTGTCGGGCATCTTCGCTGGCGTGGTCAGTGGTGAAGGCGGCATGACGGTCGAGTCGGCCCTGAAGGGGTATACCTTCGGGTTCTGGGCCCTGATCGGCTCCGGCGTGGTGCTGTTCCTGATCGCCCCGCTGATCAACAAGCTGATGCACGGCGTCAAATGATGATGAGAGGGTAGAAGGCATGCGTAGCAAGCTCGGTACTGCGGTAGTGGTGGTCTGTGCGGCGCTGATCGGCGCCTGTTCGCAACCGCAACCGCCTGCCGCCGCCGAGCCCACGCAGCCGCTGGATACCCGCCCCACCGAGCCACCGGTCGCTGACCCCAGCGAACCGGTGGCCTCGGGCAATACCCCGGTGGCGGCGGACATCGCCGCCATCGCCGGGCTCGGCGCGCAGTTCGACCCGGCGCGCGACCCCGCCGATGACCTGGCCACCGCCAAGGTGGAAGCCCAGCGCGGCAAGAAGCGCATCCTGCTCGAGGTCGGCAACGCCGCCTGTGAGCGCTGCCGGGCGCTGGACGACGTGGTGGAAGGCAACGGCGACCTGCGTCGCTTCCGCGATGCCCACTACGTGTGGGTGAAGGTCAACGCCAGCGACGAGCAGCCCAACACCGCCTTCCTTGCCCAGTTCCCGGTGATGGAGCGCGACTACCCGCACCTGCTGGTGCTGGACGCCGATGGCGGCCTGCTGGTGTCGCAGGCCACTGCTGAGCTGCGCAAGGGCGAAGCCTTCCAGCCCGCGCGGGTGGACGCCTTCCTCAAGCAGTGGGCACCGGACAAACCGGAGTAGGGTAGTGCCGGCCGCTGGCCGGCAGCTGCGGTAGGGGTCGACCGTGGGTCGGCACTGAGGCGCATCCACGCCTTGCGCGGATCTTATCTCTTGCCGATCTGGCACCTTGGTTGCCGAGAGCCCGGCGTGGGCGACCGTGTGGATCCAGGTCTTGCGACCGAGAAGTAGCTTGGGTCCCCACGCCGGATTCTCCCTGAACCGCCCGAACAGTTGGTTGAGTTGGCGCTCGAACTGATAAGACTGGGCAAGCGGGGAGAGCTCTCGACCCTGTCAGCCTAGCGGAGTTCTGCCATGTTTGGGATCGGGATTGATGTGAGCAAAGCCACGCTGGATGTGGCCGTCCATGGAGAGCAGTTTCGCCAATTCAGCAACGACAAGCGCGGCTTTGTACGCTTGATTCGGTGGCTGAAGACGTGGC
>NZ_FNFQ01000008.1 GCF_900101175.1 Stenotrophomonas pavanii
GTCAGTGAGATGCAGCGCTTGCGGCGATTGGTCGATCCGGATCTGATTGCGATGAAGCAACGCTATATAGCTCAGCTATCTGACGACCTGAAGCAACTGGACAAAGCTATTGCCGAGCAGCTTGAGGGACAACCTGGCTGGAAGAACATCGGCGCGCTCAAAGGCGTCGGCCCCATCCTGATCAGCACATTGGCCTGCGAGTTGCCCGAACTGGGCAGCTTGGGAAGCAAAGCCATAGCGTCGCTGGTGGGGCTGGCCCCGATGAACCGCGAAAGTGGCACCTGGCAGGGCCAACGGCGGATCAGTGGTGGGCGCGCGGTGGTACGCGAAGCCCTTTACATGGCGGCCCTGACGGCCATCCGGTACGAGCCAAGACTGCGCGCGTTTTACGCTGGTCTGAAGGCCAAGGGCAAAGCGAGCAAGGTGGCGCTCGTGGCGGTCATGCGCAAAATGCTGGTGATCCTCAACGCCCGTAAGCGGGACGCCGAGGTGGCCCTCGGCTGCCCCTGACAAGACAGTTGCTACTGGACGGGTCGCGGGATCCGCCGGGGGGGCATCCACGCATGGCGTGGAACTACTGACGGGCCGGGGATCCGCCGGGGGGGCATCCACGCATGGCGTGGATCTACTGGACGGGCTGCGGGATCGCCGGGGGGGCATCCACGCATGGCGTGGATCTACTGACGGGCCGCAGGATTGCCGGGGGGGCATCCACGCATGGCGTGGATGTACCGGTAGTGCCGGCCGCTGGCCGGCAACAGCAACAGCAACCTGCCATCGTTCATTGGGTTGCCGGCCAGCGGCCGGCACGGCCCACCCGCGCGCTTACGCGCTGATGCCGTATTCCTTCAGCTTCTTGCGCAGGGTCGCGCGGTGGATGCCCAGCATCGCTGCGGCGCGGCTCTGGTTGCCTTCGCAGTGGTTGAGCACTTCCACGAACAACGGGATTTCCATCTCGCGCAGCACGATCTCGTAGACATCGTCCGCGTCGCAGCCATCGAGGTCACGCAGGTAGCGGCGTACGGACTGGGCGACGTGTTCACGCAGCGGTGGCCGGGGAGCGCCACGACTGTTGTCAGGACGAGAGAGGACAGCGTTCAAGGGGGTTCCCGATCTGGTTGGCCCGTGCGCGCGGAGCGCGCGGCCGGACGAGGTGGTGGCGGCCAGTCTAGCGCGAGCGTGCCCGACCTGCCACGGCTGGTCGCCTCTACCTTGGTCAGAGGAAGTCGAAGGTGAATGCGACGGTGGACGCGGCGGGCTCCTGCACGCGGAACGCGATGCGCGCGCTCTGGCCCGGTTCCAGCACGGTCGTGCCCGGGCTTTCGCCGAGGTACTGCGCGGGCGTGAACACGCCGCTGCCGATCACCCGGCCATCGGCATTGGACAGTGACAGGCGCAGGTCCGGCCAGGCCTGTGCCCAGCGCGCATCGTTGCGGATGCTGGCCTGCACCTGCAGCACACCGGCCTGCCCGGGCAGGGGGCGGATCTCGCGGCTGGTCATGGTGAACGCGGTCGGCTCGTGCCACGCCGGCAGGCTGCAGCGCAGCGCGCCGCACAGTGCGCCCAGCCAGGCGCGGTTGCCGGCGTCGGCGGCCAGCCGGTCACGATCGGCCAGCACGCTCTGCAGGATCAGCAGCAGTGCCAGCGCGGCGACCAGCCCCCAGTGCCAGCGCGGCAGCGGGAGTGCGCGGGGGCGTGACGTGCCCAGGAAGCTTGGCGCATCGCTGGCTACCGCCTGCGGCACCGGGGCCGCCACGACGGGTTCGACCACGACCGCCTCGTCGGCGATGACGGCGTCGTCGAACGGTTGTGTCTCTGCCCTGGGCGGCACGGGCGCATCGACCGGGTCGCGGGGCGGCGCCGCAACGTCATGCATCGCTGGTTCGGGCGTGCGCGCGTCGGTCTCAGGTGCGGCCTCGGCTTCCGGCGCGGGGCGCAGGAAGGTGGCCAGGGGACGGCGCGGCGGGGGCGGCTCGGACATGCTCAGGGTGCGGGCTCGGATCCAGCGGTCATTCAATCATGATCAGGCCCGGCGCACGCCGGTGATACGCATCCAGTCGCCATCCTGGGTGGCCTGCAGGTCGTCGAACCATGCGGCATAGCGCTGCAGCAGTTCGCCTTCCTGGCCCTGCAGGATGCCCGACAGGGCGATGCGGCCCCCGACGGCAACGCGCGCGGCCAGCAGCTCGGCCAGCGCGTCCAGTGCCGAGGCGAGGATGTTGGCAACCACGATGGGGTAGGTGGCGACCGGTTCGTCCTGCGGCAGGTACACGTGCATGCGGGCCTGCTCGCCGTTGCGCTCGGCATTGTCGGCGGTGGCGACCAGCGCCTGCGGGTCGTTGTCCACGCCGATCGCTTCGGCGGCACCCAGCTTCAACGCGGCCAGCGCGAGGATGCCCGAGCCACAGCCGAAGTCGAGCACGCGCTGTCCCTGCAGCAGGCCATCGACGGCCAGCTGGTCCAGCCAGCGCAGGCACAGGGCGGTGGTCGGATGGGTGCCCGAGCCGAAGGCCAGGCCGGGGTCCAGCCGCACCACGGCAGCATCGGCGGCCTGCGCGGCGTCCGGCAGTTCATGGTTCCACGGCACGATCCAGGTCCGGCTGCCGAAATCCATCGGCTGGAACTGGTCAAGCCAGGCGCGTTCCCAGTCCTCATCCTCGACGGCGCGGAAGCTGCCGTTGCTCCAGTCCAGTTCCGGATCGAACGATTCCAGCGCGGCCAGCAGCAACAGCGCATTGCTGTCGGCGGGGAACAGTGCGCTCAGCACCAGGGTGTCCCACAGCGGCGTTTCACCCACGCCGGGTTCGAGGATGGCCTGTTCGTTGCTGGTGTCGGCTTCGGCATCGAGCAGGGTCACGGCCAGGGCGCCGACGTCCTCCAGCGCATTCTCATAGCGGGGCTGGGTGGCTTCGGTGCAGCGCAGGGTCAGTTCCAGGAACGGCATGGCGGTGGGGACAGTCGCGGGAAAGGGGGCCATGCTAGACCATCGGGGCGTCTCCGTATTGCCTGAGATGCCGCCTCGATATGAACGGGGGCAGTTCAGACAGCCCTGCCGGGCCTTGCTAAACTCGGCGCTTTCCTGCGTGCCGTGAACGCTCACCTCGCCGATGGCTCTGGCTCCGACCCTGAAAACCTGGTTGCTCGTGCTGCCGGCGGTGGCCGTGCTGGGCGTGGCCGGGTACCGGGCCAGCGGCCATGCGGCGGCGGTGGCATCGCCATCGCCGGAGCTGCCGACCGCAGTGGCCAGCGCTGACAGCGCCGCATCGCTGCCGGTGGTCCCCGAGGCGCTGGCGCGGCGGCTGGCGGCCTTCGAGCGCGGCAACATGCTGCCGTCGGGCCTGCCGCTGGACCTTCGCGCCGACATCGAAGACGCCAGCGACCTGTACGCCTACGCGCAGCGCCTGCGCGTGCAGGCCGACACCGGCAACCACGAAGCGCGCTGGATGCTCAGCCGCGTCTATGACTATTGCGCCCAGTACGCGCTCGACCCGGGCGGTTACCGCCTGGACAACAACGTGCTGAGCGGGCTGGGGCTGACGGCGGCGCCGGCGATGATCGAGGCGCGCGAGCGCGTGGCGCAGCGGTGCGGCGGTTTCGTCCCGGGCGACAAGCTGGGCGCGGCACTGGTGCTGGCCGAGCGCCGCAAGGCGGCCGCGCAGGGCAACCTGGCTGCGGAAGCATCGCTGTTCGCCGAGGGCGAGCCGTTGCATGACAGCGCCGAGTACCGCCGTGACCTGGTCGAGCGCGTGCGCACCTCGCGCGATCCGGAGGCCTACATGGCCATCGCGCCGGCCATGGGCGTGCGTGCGGCGGGTGACCGCGCGCTGGATGGCCTGGTGGCGGGCGAGCAGCTCAGCGAGCTTGCATGGCGGCTTGCGGCCTGCGAACTCGGTCTGCCGTGTGGGGCCGACAGCGTGCTGGTCAACAGTTTTTGCGCGAACGGAGGGATCTGTTCGCAGGATGGGGCGCAGGATTTCCGGGATTTCGTGTATGACGCTGCGGTATCGCGGCAAGGTGCTGGGAAAATGAAGGAATGGATCAAGCGACTGGTTGGAAAGAGGGACGGGCGATGAATTACCGTCGATTCCTGCATGGGGCCAAGTTCTGGTTCTGGGTGGCGCTGTTCGTGGCCTACTCGGCCGGTGCGGTCGGCCTGCTGATGATCGATACCTACGAGGATCGCTACCGGCACCTGTCGAAGGTGGAGCTGACCACGGTGAAGGCGCAGGAAGACGTGCGCCGCGCCGGCGCCAGCCAGGTGGCTGCGGTCTATCGCGCGCAGAGCGGCATGCCGTTCGCTTCATTGCCGGCCGGCAGCACCTTCCAGGTGGTGTGGCCGGATGGTTCCACCGAAACCATGGTGATCGTCGATCCGACCTCGCCCAATGGCGTGCGGCCGCTGGCCCATTCGCAGATTCCGGCCGACGTGGCCGACAAGCGCTGACGCGGCCGCTGCAGGGCCCAGCCCCTGGCCGGCCGTGCTTTGCGGCATCGGCTCCACAGCAACAGAAAAGGGCGGGGATATCCCCGCCCTTTCCGTGTCCAGTCCCTGCTGCCGATCAGGTCAGTGCGATCGGCTTGTTCTTGCGCTCGGCCAGGCGCTTTTCCAGGTAGTGGATGTTCTGGCCACCGGCCTGGAAGCCCTTGTCGCGCATGATCCGCTGCTGCAGCGCGATGTTGGTCTTGATGCCGTCGACCACCATCTCGCTCAGTGCCACCCGCATGCGGGCGATGGCGGTTTCGCGGTCCGGGCCGTGCACGATCAGCTTGCCGATCATCGAGTCGTAGTTCGACGGCACGCGGTAGCCACTGTAGATGTGGGTGTCCACGCGCACGCCGGGGCCGCCCGGCGGATGGAAGCCGGTGATGGTGCCCGGGCTCGGCACGAAGGTTTCAGCATCTTCGGCGTTGATGCGGCACTCGATGGCATGGCCGGTCAGCACCACGTCGCTCTGCTTGATCGACAGCTTCTGGCCGGCGGCGATCTTCAGCTGCTCGGCCACCAGGTCGATGCCGGTGACCATTTCGGTGACCGGATGTTCCACCTGGATGCGGGTGTTCATCTCGATGAAGTAGAAGCGGCCGTCCTCGTACAGGAACTCGAACGTGCCCGCGCCGCGGTAGCCGATGCGGATGCAGGCTTCCACGCAGACCTTGCCGATCTGCTCGCGCTGCTCGGCGGTGATGCCCGGCGCCGGTGCCTCTTCCACCACCTTCTGGTGGCGGCGCTGCATCGAGCAGTCGCGCTCACCGAGGTGGATGGCATTGCCCTGTCCGTCGGCCAGCACCTGGATTTCCACGTGGCGCGGATTCTCCAGGAACTTCTCCATGTAGACCTCGCCATTGCCGAACGCGGCCTTGGCCTCGCTCTTGGTGGTTTCGATCGAGGTCTTCAGCGAGGCTTCGGCGTGCACCACGCGCATGCCGCGACCACCGCCACCGCCGGCCGCCTTGATGATGACCGGGTAACCGATCTCGCGGGCGATCTTGGTGTTGGCGACGATGTCCTCGCCGAGCGGGCCGCCCGAGCCGGGCACGCACGGTACGCCCGCGGCCTTCATCGCGCGGATGGCTTCGACCTTGTCACCCATCATGCGGATGGTGTCGGCCTTGGGGCCGATGAAGATGAAGCCGGATTCTTCCACGCGTTCGGCGAAGTCGGCGTTCTCCGACAGGAAGCCGTAGCCCGGGTGGATGGCCTGGGCATCGGTGACTTCCGCTGCCGCGATCAGGGCCGGGATGTTGAGGTAGCTCTGCGGCGACGGCGCCGGGCCGATGCAGACCGACTCGTCGGCCATGGCCACGTGCTTGAGGTTGCGGTCGACCGTGGAGTGCACGGCCACCGTGCGGATGCCGAGGGTATGGCACGCGCGCAGGATGCGCAGCGCGATCTCCCCTCGGTTGGCGATGACGACTTTGTCGAGCATGGCGCGCCCCTCAGCCGATCACGAACAGCGGCTGGTCGAATTCCACCGGCTGGCCGTTCTCGCCGAGGATGGCAACGATGGTGCCGGACGTGTCGGCTTCGATCGGGTTGAACATCTTCATCGCTTCGATGATGGCCAGGGTTTCGCCTTCCTTGACCTGCTGGCCCACGGTGACGAAGGCCGGCTTGTCCGGGGCGGACGAGGCGTAGAAGGTGCCGACCATCGGCGAGCGCAGCACGTGGCCTTCCGGCAGTGCCGGGCCCGGCTTGGCGCTGCCGCCGGTGGAGGCTTCGGTCGGCGACTGCATCGGCATCGCCTGCGGCGCCGGGGCGGCCGGAGCGGCATACACCGGCGCGGCGACCGGGGCGGCATAGCCGGCCACCGGGGCGCGCGACAGGCGCACCGACTCTTCGCCTTCCTTGATTTCGATTTCAGCCAGGTTCGACTCTTCCAGCAGGTCGATCAGCTTCTTGATTTTGCGCAGATCCATGAGGGCCTCTTTGGTTTCTATCTAGGTGAGGAGAGCGCCGAGGGCGCCCGGGTCGACAATCAGGTGGCGGATACGCGCAGCAACGCCGCGTCCATCGCGTAGCGGTAGCTGTCGGCACCGAAGCCGCATACCACGCCCACCGCCTTGTCACTGAAGTAGCTGTGCTGGCGGAACGGTTCGCGGGCATGCGGGTTGGACAGGTGGATCTCGATGAACGGCACCGCCACCGCCGCCAGCGCATCGCGCAGGGCCACCGAGGTGTGGGTGAAGGCGGCGGGGTTGATCAGGATGAACGCGGTTCCGTCGTTGCGCGCGGCCTGCACGCGGTCCACCAGGACATGCTCGGCGTTGGACTGCAGGCTTTCCACCGCGTGCCCGGCGGAGGCAGCCTGGGTCGCCAGGGCCTGGTCGATGTCGGCCAGCGTGGTGTGGCCGTAGACCTCCGGCTCGCGGGTACCGAGCAGGTTGAGGTTGGGGCCGTGCAGGACCAGCAGCTTCGCCATGGGATCCGGTAGACGGGAAAGGGCGGCAGTCTGGCGGAACCGGCGGATGCTGTCCAGTTCGGCGAAGTTTGCAGCGTTTCAATCGATCGTTTGAAATTCGCCGAAGGGCTTGCGGCCGTATGCCGTGCGCTGGATCAAGGCGCGCTGAACGCCGGGCAGGTGGCCGATGCATGCACGTAGGCCGACGATGGCGGCAGGCGGGGAGAAGACTGATGTCGCCATGGGCCGCGATGCGGTAGATCCACGCCATGCGTGGATGAGACCGCCGATCAGTGGATCCACGCCATGCGTGGATGAAGGAAGTTCGGTGCGCAGCACGCTACGCACCCACCGAGGGGCAGCCCAAGGTCCGGTGCGCACCCGCCACGCACCCGCCACGGTGCATCTGCGCGCTCACGTCTCCAGCGGCACGGTCGGCACCACGTTCGGGAAGACTTCCTCCAGCGGCTCGCGTTCGCCGGGTCTGGGCACCGGCCAGTTGTAGGCGTTCACCGGCTGCGCGCGGTTCACCCACAACGCGTAGTACAGATGATCGGCGCGGCCATCGCCGGTGTTGGGGTGGATCAGGATGGTCAGGCCCAGGCTGTTGAGCTGCAGCCACGGCACCAGCACCGGCAGCAGGTCGTTGGTGAAGCCGAAATAGAACGACGGGGTGACGTGCGGGCCGCGCGGCTCCAGGTTCCAGTTGCCCAGTTCCACCGGGAAGCGTTCGGCGGCCCAGCGCCGCAGCAGTGCGGCCTTCTCGAAGCTGTCTTCGTCGAAGTAGATATGCGCGTGGTAGCTCTTGATGTCGGTGTAGGCGCGCGGGGCCGTGGGCAGCGTGGCCTCGCCAGGGCGCACGCTGGCCGGGCGCGGGGTCGGTTCGCTGGCCGTGGCCAGCCCCCAGGGACTGCGGCCCTTCGCCGGTGGCGGGACGATGGCGCGGAATCCGGGGCGCCCCGGTTCGGTGGTGTTCACGGCGCTGTCACTGCGCGGGGCCGCGCTGGCGGCCGATGCGCTGGCCAGGCCGCCAGCGGCCAGCCCGGCCGACGCGATCAGGCGACGGCGCGCGGGCGAGAGCAGGTCGGCCCAGCGGGCGTCATCGTCGCCGGCATCGATCAGGGGCTGCGGGTCCGGGTGCATCGGGGCTCCGTGGGGCACTGTAGGGCAGGCAAGCACGCTCGGGCACTGCACCCCGCGGCGTCCAATAAGCAGGCGGCATCACCTCATGCAGGTTGGCCCACGCCGTGATTGAGTGCCGCCGCGGGGCGGGCTAGGGTGCAGGACTGCCGCCCAGGAGCCCGCCATGACCCCGCTCGATGCCGACACCCAGCGCAAGCGCGCGAGTTTCCGCCAGCTGCATGCGCGCGGTTGTTTCGTGCTGCCCAATCCGTGGGACGTGGGCAGCGCCCGCTACCTGCAGCGGCAAGGCTTCCAGGCGCTGGCGACGACCAGCGCCGGCTGTGCCTGGAGCGAAGGGCGGCCGGATGGCGCGGTTTCGCTGCAGGCCACGCTGGCCCATCTGCGCCTGATGGCGGCGGCGACGTCGCTGCCGTTGAATGCCGACTTCGGCGATGGTTTCGGCGCAACGCCGCAGGCAGTGGAAGAGGCGGTGGCGGCGGCCATCGACACCGGTATCGCGGCGCTGTCGATCGAGGATGCCAGCGGCGTGGCCGATGCACCGCTGCGTCCGATCGACCAGGCAGTGGAGCGACTGCGCGCCGCCCGTGCGGCCATCGACCGTGCCGGGGCCGACGTGCTGCTGGTCGGGCGCGCCGAGAATTTCTTCGTTGGCGTGCCCGACCTGGAGGACACCCTGCGGCGCCTGCGCGCCTATGCCGAGGCCGGCGCCGATGTGCTGTACGCCCCGGGTATCAGCACGCGCGAGCAGATCCGTGCCGTGGTCGCCGCTGCGGGCTCGACGCCGGTGAACCTGCTGGTGGGGGGACCGACACCGCTGCGCCTGCAGGAGATGGCCGACCTCGGCGTACGCCGGATCAGCCTGGGCGGTGCGCTGGCGCGCGCGGCATGGGGTGGGCTGATGCAGGCCGTCGAGCCGATCATGCAGGACGGGCGCTTCGATGGCCTGCAGCAGGCGGCTTCGGGCGCGGCGTTGAACGCGCTGTTCCGCTGACGCACGCCCAGGCCTGCAATGGAGCCACCCCGTGCGTGGAGGGACGCGCGCCTGCGGCTACAGCGCTTCCATCCCACCGCTGGGCAGCGGCACGCCCGGCTCCAGCGCCGGCAGCAGCTGCCGCAGCAGTGCCGGGTTGTCCAGCATCGCCGCGCCGTCCAGGTAGCGCCATTGCGTCGTACCGGTGCGGCGTACGGCGACCAGGAACGAGGTGCTGCGCATCGGTGCTTCGCGCACGCGCAGCAGTGACTGGCGCGGCACGAAGCAGACTTCTTCGTCGCCGGCCGCGTAGGTGCGGCCCGGTACGCCGGCTTCATCGCTGATGACGCTGACCCCGGCCCTGCGCAGCGCCTTGACCGTGTCGCGGGCCATCTGTGCATAGGCCTCGTCGCCTCCGGCCAGCTGCTTCAGGCTGGGATGTGTGCGCGCGATGATGAGGTCGGTGTCGCCGCGCGCGAATGCCGCCATCATCGCCTGCGCATCCTGGCGCAGGGCGGCCGATTCGGCCGGGCCCAGTTCACCGGCCAGGGCCGGCCCTGCGGGCACGGCCCACAGCAGGGCCAGCAACAGCGCAGACAGGCGTGCGTGCATCCTCGAACCTCCTCCGGGCAACCGACGCACTATACGGCGCACACGAAAACAGCATCCCACGCATGACGCTGGTATCCCGCGATCCGCTACCTACTATTGGTAGGTATTGATTGCGGAGCACCTCATGCACAGCCTGATTGTCATCGCCCACCCGGAACCCGGTTCACTCACCCACGCGATCGCGCATCGCATCGGCGACGCCATCTGCGGCGCCGACAGCCGTAACACCGTGGCCTACGCCGACCTGATCGCCGAAGGCTTCGATCCGCGCTTCAACCGCCACGACCAGGCATTGTTCCGCGGCACCGGCGCGGTGCCTGCCGATGTCGCGGCCGAGCACGCTCGGCTGGATGCCAGTGATGCGCTGGTGCTGGTCTATCCGCTGTACTGGTGGTCGTTGCCGGCAGTGCTGAAGGGATGGATCGACCGCGTCTTCACCCAGGGCTGGGCCTACCAGGATGGCGCCGACGGCAAAGTGCAGAAGAAGCTGCAGCGGCTGCGCGTGCACCTGGTGGCCCTCGGCGGCGCCGGCGCGGAGATGGTCGAACGCCGTGGCTACGCTGCGGCGATGAAGACCCAGATCGACAGGGGCATCTTAGATTACTGCGGTGCGCCGGTGCTGTCGTCCGATCTGCTGCTGGACGCCGATGCCGGTGCGGCTGACGCGCATCTGCAGACCGCGTTGGCGATCGGCCGTAAAATCGGCGCTCCGACGCACTGATCGCCATGTTCCGCCGATGCCCGCCCACGCCGCCCCCACGCGCCGCCGATTGACCCGCGAGCAACGCGCCCGCCAGTTGCTGGACGTGGCCTGGGCGCTGATCGGCGAAGAAGGCACCGACGCATTGACGCTGGGGCGGCTGGCCGAGGCGGCCGGTGTGACCAAGCCGGTGGCCTACGATCACTTCGTGACCCGCAACGGACTGCTGGCGGCGCTCTACGATGACTATGACGGGCGGCAGACCGTGGTCTTCCACGAGCGTATCGGCCGTGCCAGGGCACAACTGGCCGATCGTGCGGCGGCCATCGCCTCCGGCTACATCGACTGCGTTCTCAGCCAGGGCAGTGAAGTGCAGGGCATCCTCGCTGCGCTGGTAGGCGCGCCGGAACTCCATGAGGTACGTCGGCGCTACCAGCAGGACTTCATCGACAACTGCCAGGTCTGGCTGGGGCCGTTCGCCGCCGACGGCACCGTGCCGCTGGCGGGGCGCTGGGCCATCCTCGGCGCCGCCGAGACCCTGTCGGAGGGCGTGATAGCAGGCGCGCTGGACAAGGCCAACGCCGAAGCCGAGCTGCAGCGGCTGATTGTGGCCACGGTCAAGCGGCGCTGAGGCGCACCGCCGCTCAGGCGGTGGCCAGTGCAGCGAATCCTGCGGCCAGCCGGTCGCGCACCAGCGCGTCGCGCGCGTCGCGGCTTCCGGAGCCCAGCACCACGGTGACCAGGCGCACTGGCTGCTCCCGCCCAGGTACTGGCCGGCAGGCGGTCGCCGCCAGGCAGAAGCCTGCGGCCCGGGTATAGCCGGTCTTCAGTCCATCCACGCCGTCCTCGCCAAGCAGGGCGTTCTGGTTGCTGCGGTTGACGCTGCGATGCGCGAACGCGCGCTGCGCGGTGATCGCCAGTATCTGCGGATGATCGTTCAGCAGGCAGGCGGCCAGCACCGCCATGTCGCGCGCGCTGGAGGCGTGATGCGGCGTGGTGATGCCAGAGACGCTGGCGAACCAGGTGCTGCGCAGGCCGAGCTGGTGCGCGTGGTGGTTCATGCGCTGCAGGAATGCGGCCTGCGATCCGTCCAGGTGGCGCGCGATCGCCAGCGCGGCATCATTGCCGGAGACGACCATCAGCCCTTCCAGCAGGCGCGCCAGCGTGATCGTTTCGCCCGGGACCAGGCCCATGCGTGTTTCATCATCGGCTACGGCATGCACATCCTCGGCGGCGATGGTGACGGCGTCGTCCCAGCAGCGCCCGCGCCCTTCAATGCACGCATAGGTGGCGTAGGCCGTCATCAGCTTGGTCAGCGATGCCGGCTGGCGCGCTGTGTCGGCATGGTGCTGGTGGATCACCGCCAAGGAGCCGGCTTCGAGCGTGATCGATGAGACCGGCAGGTGTGCAGGCGCAGGAGACGGCATGGCAATGGCCGATGACAGGGGCGATCGGCAAGGATAGTCCGCTGCGGCTGCATGAAGCTGCACCATCGAAGCGCGGCCTGCGGCCGTTGCGGACCTGACGGCCGCGGTGCAGGAAGGCCTGCCGCGCCCACGGTAACGCCCGGTTGCGTCCGGGCTGCAGCACAGGCAGCCTGCGCACATGCACGCGGATATCCGTACCGACGGCCGGGTCTTTGCCTATGTCTTCCCCTGCGCATGGGAGGATTACGCGAAGATCGGCTTCTCCCGTGATCCGCTGGGGCGCATCACTGCACTGCACCGGCGCTGGTTCGAGTTCTTCGATCTCGATGCGGGCCTGTTGGTGGAGGCCGAGAACGAGCGCGAGGCCCGCGATCTGGAGCTCCGGTTGCGCACGCCGCTGAAGGCACACCGCGCGCCGGCGCCGATGACGGTGCACGACAAGGCCGGCGGGCACACAGAGTGGGTGCGCGGTGCCAACCAGGCACTGTTGATCGCCGTCGAGGCGTTGAACGACCGGGGCTACCGCTGCTACCCGCTGCGGGCATGGTTGCGGGCCGCATGGGAACTGCGCCTGGACCGGCTGCACGACTGGGCGGCGGTGCAGCTGCCGGAGGACGAAGGCCTGCGCATGCCCGGCGGGCCGGGCGAGCGCGCCCTGCGCGACACGCTGGACGGAGTGCGGGCGCTGGACATCGATCCGATGCCGTGGCTGCCCGAACATGTTCAGCGCTGGTATGCCCGCTGAGCGAACGGCCTCAGCGGGAGCGCGCGCGTGGCGCCGGCACGGACGGCTGCGGTGCATGCCGCGGCGGGGCCGCAGACGGGCTGGCCAGCTGCCGCGCCAGTTCAGCGTTGGTCACATGGCCGTGCAGGAACAACAGGCTGCCGAAGATGTTCATGAGCGTGCCTCCACTTGAGTGGACTGCACGATACGGGCAGCATGGGTGCCGAAAAAGCGACATTTCCGCAAGCTAGCCTTGAGAGGAATTCAAGCCGGATGTCCCGTCCCCCGCTTCACGCCCTGCAGGGCTTCGTGGCCGCCGCACGGTTGGGCAACCTGTCGCGCGCGGCGGCGGCGATGAACCTGACCGTCAGCGCCCTCAGCCACCAGATGCGCCAGCTGGAAGAGCGCCTGGGGCACCCGCTGCTGGTCCGCCAGCCGCGTGGCGTCACCCTCACCCTGGAGGGCCAGCGCCTGCTGGAACAGGTGGGCCCGCATCTGGATGCGATCAACGAAGCCTTCCAACCCTATGCCGCGCGCGCCGAACACGTGCTGACGATCAGTGCGGTGCCCTCGATGGCCTCGGCGTGGCTGGTGCCGCGCCTGGGACACTTCGTGGCAGCACACCCCCAGATCGAGATCAATCTGCAGTCCAGTGAACGCCTGGTCGATTTCGAGCGGCAGCGCCAGTTCGACGCGGCCCTGCGGCTGGGCAGCGGGCAATGGCCGGGCCTGGTGGTGGAACCGCTGTTCGATGAGTGGCTGCTGCCGATGGCCAGCCCGGCGCTGATCGAACGCATGGGAGGGACCGACCGGGTGCCGCTGAACCAATGGCCGCTGCTGGGAGACCCCGATGGTGCCTGGGGCGCATGGTTTGCACTGAGCGGTCAGCGCCCTCCGTCGCGTTTCGTGGCGGTGCTGGATGATTCGGAGGCGCACCATCGCGCAGCACTGGACGGGGTGGGCGTGGCGCTGGGGCGGGTGACGCGCGCGCGCCTGCTGCTGGACTCCGGCCAGCTGGTGGCACTGTCCAGCCAGCGCCTGAAAACGGCTTGGCCCCATTGGCTGGTCTATCCGCAGCGGTCTGCCCGTCATCGCGGCTTCCTTGCCTTCCGCGACTGGCTGCACGCACAGGCCGACGAGCACGTGCGGCACATGGAAAACGCGCGCTTGTAACGTCGAGCATGGCTCGACGCTACCGTCATCGGACCAGCGTCACCGCTTGCCCGGCACGGGCGAACGCGGCTTCCAGCAACGGGCCGGCCTTGATCGCCTCCACCTCGTCGAACAGGGCCTGCAACGCTTCGGCCGGGCGCGAGGCCGGCGCCGCCACGGCCTGCTGGATCGCGGTGAAGCGGTCGGCCAGGACGCGATGGCCCGGGTGTGCCTGCGCCCAGGCGGCAAGCGGCTGGCGCACGCCGGCGGCGGCATCCAGGCGCTGCTGCGCGAACAGGCGGATCGCCGCTGCCGACGTCTCGGCCCGCTCGATCGTGGCGTGGCGCAGTTCGCGGCTGAGGAACAGGTCATAGGCCGCCCCGCGCCCGACCGCGATGCGCAGGCCCTCGCGGTCAAGGTCGTCAACCTGCCGTGCAGGGCTGTCCTCGCGCACCAGGTAGGTACCTTCGATCTCGACGTAGGGCGCACTGAAGGCGATGCGGTCGGCGCGCGCCGGATCGATGGCCAGGAAAGCCAGGTCCCAGCCATCCTCGCTGGCCGCAGCGACCACCGAGGCTGCGGCGTCGTGACAGCGGAAGCGTGCTTGCACGCCGATGCGTTGCGCCAGTGCGGTGGCCAGTTCCAGTGACGGCCCGCGGGGTGAACGCGCATCGCCCTGCGCCAGGACCGGATTGCCCAGGTTGATGGCCACGCGCAGAAAGCCCAGCGGTGCCAGCGCACTTCGGTGTTCGGCCAGGGACATGCAGGACTCCGCGGGGAAGGGGCCGTCCAGCATGCCAGTGCTGCCCTGCAAGGGGGTGTCAGTATCCGGCTAAGCTGCGCGCATGAACCCGATTCTGCACGTCGAGATACCGGTCCGTGACCTGGCCCGGGCCATCACGTTCTACCAGCACTGGCTGCAGGTGGTGGTGGACGCCCCGATCCTGCTGCATGACTGCAGGATGGCCTACCTGCCGTTTGCCGACGAGGCCGCCGGCGCCAGCATGGCGCTGGTGCAGGGAGCCGACTACCAGTCGTCCGAGCACGGGGCGCGCATCTACATCGGGGTTGCTGACCTGGACGCCAGCCTCGGCCGCGCGCTGACGGCGGGCGCGGAGCTGCGCTTCGGCCCGGCCGATGCCGGCCACTGGCGCGTGGCCGAGATAGTGGACAGCGAAGGCAACCGCATTGCGCTGCAGGCGCGCAGGATGCCGTAGCGCCGAGCCCATGCCCGGCGGCTGTTGACGCCGCCGCCCGCCAGGCATGGCACGACGCTGCACGTGCATCCGCTACATCGTCGCGGCGCGCGAACGCTGCAGCCAGTCGTTGATCGCCGGGTCCAGCCGTGGATCGTCCGGCAGCCGCAGGCCAAAGCGCTGCTGCAATACCTCGCGCACGTCGCCAACATCATGCAGCGGGCGCTTGTCCGGTGCCTGCCCGGGGCGATACTCGGTGTAGTTGCCGCTGCCGATGGTGCGTCGCCAGTCCGGCCCGGTCAGCGACGCGCGCAGCTGGCCGGGGAAACTGGAATCGGGATGCGTGCACACGTACCAGTTGCCCACCACGTTGTCGATCGGTGCCGGTGCCTGCAGGTCGAAGCGGTACATCGCCCGCCAGCCATCGCTGGATTCGGCCGACAGCACGAAATCACCGTCACCGGGCAGTCGCCGCAGCCGATAGCGCTCGTGCGGCGTGGCCTGCGGCTTTGGATCATGCAGGCGCAGCGGCACGGTCGGCGTGAGGCTGCCGAAACCGGCATCCACCAGCCAGTCATCGCCGTCCACCTCAACGCGCAGCAGCAGATGGGTGCGCGCGGTCAGTTCGCCGTCCTGGGCGGCCAGCAGTACGCGCGCGCTCAACGGCTGCGCATCGAATCCCAACGCCTGCAGCAGCGCCAGCAGGCCGCCATTGAGTTCGAAGCAGTAACCGCCACGGCGGTCGTCGAGCAGCTTGCGCTGCACGCTGTCCAGGTCGATCGGCACCGCATCGCGCAACAGGCAGCTGAGGGTCTCGAACGGCAGCAGCGCATTGTGGCGCTGCTGCAGCAGGGTGAGGCCCGCCAGCGTCAGCGGTGGCGGCGCATCCAGCTCCAGGCGTTGCAGGTAGCGGGGGACATCGAGCGTCGTCATGCAGTCACCGGGGGGGAGGGGAGGTCCACTGTGCTCCCGCAACCGGGGTTGAGGTCAAGCGCGGCGGCGGTGTCATGCCGCCGTCGCCTGTGCCCGGTACAAAGAGCGCGTCCCCCGCCGCCGGTGGCGCCGGGAGGAAAATGGCCTAAAGTCCCTCAGGTTCCGGCCGATACAGGTGCGTCTTTCCGCCTGGAGTCTGTCATGTCGGCCGTTGTCCCCCACCTCCGGTCCGTGCGTACGCGCCTTGCCGCGTTGCGCGCGGCATCCCCCGGCCTGCTGCTGTGGCTGCAACCGCACCGGCTCAGCGTGGCCAACAAGCTCAAGGCAACGCTGTGGGTGTGCGGCCTGGGCCTGGTTGCGATCGCCGCCGTCTACGCCTGGACCGGCCATGCCAGCGCACAGGCGGCGCGCAGCCAGGCCAGCTACCAGCGCGGCAGTGATCTGGCCGCGCGCCTGGCCACGCGGGTGGCCGAAGCACGCCGCCTGCAGATCCAGTATGCACGCAGTTTCGACGATGCCGACCGCGCGCAGCTGCTGGCTACGCAGAAAGCGCTGCAGCTCGATCTGCAGGCGCTGCGCGCGATGCCCATGGACGCCGGACGTCGCAAGGCGCTGCAGGCGTTGACCGAGGCCGCCGGCGCGTTCTCGCAGGGTGTGGCGGCCCTGTTCGAACGGGTCGATGAGATGGGGCGTGGTGATGCCGGCCTGGCCGCGCAGCTGCAGCAGGCGGCCGACGCCCTGGAGGCACAGGTGGATGCGCTGCAACGGCCGTCGCTGGCGTTGTCCCTGCAGAAGATGCGCAGGCAGGAGGCACTGCTGCTGCTCGACGGCGACTCCACCCACGCCGACCGCGCCAGCGAGGAAAAGCTGCCGTTCGACCTCGCGCTGGCGGGCCTGCCCACCGATGCGCAGGACACCCTGCGCAGCGGGATGGAGGCGTATCAGGCCGCCGTGCTGGCATACACCGCAGCCCGCGTTGGCCTGGACGTGGAGGCGCAGTCGCTGTTGGATACCGCTGCCACCGTGGCCCCGGCGCTGGCCGCGTTCCAGCAGGCGCAGGTCGCCGCGCTGGCCAATGCACAGGCGCGCCAGCAGGCCGGGGCCCGCGCCATGAGCGTACTGTTCGCGCTGACCCTGCTGCTGGTTGCCGGTGTGCTGATCACCAGCCTGGTGCTGGTGCGGCGGGCGGTGCGCCAGCCGATCCAGGACACCCTGCGCTTCGCCAGCGACATCGCCGACGACCGCCTGGACACCACGCTGCGTGTGTACAACGCCAACGACGAGATCGGCCAGCTGGCCCAGCGCCTGGTGGAGATGCAGCAGCGCCTGCGCGCACGCATCGAGACCGAGCGTGCCGTGGCGCGCGGCAACACCCGCGTGCGCCAGGCACTGGACAGTGCGCAGGCCGGCCTGATGGTGATCGATGCCGAAGGCCGGGTGGCCTATGCCAATCCGGCGCTGCTGCAGCAGCTGGAACGTCCGGCCGAAGCGCTGCTTGGCGGCGAAGCCGTGCGCCTGCATCCGGCGCTGGCCAGCCTGGCCGGCCTGCGCCAGCGCGAGGAGCGCGAGATCAGCCATGCCGGCGTCCGCTACCAGTTGATCGCCAATGCCATCATCGACGAAGGACAATTCCTCGGCGTGGCAGTGGAGTGGCGCAGCCGTGCGCTGGAAACCCTGCTGGAGACCGAAGTGGCAGCGCTGGTCGATGCCGCCGCACAGGGCGACCTGCACGGCCGCATCGGGCTGGACGGCAAGCAGGGCTTCGTGCGCACGCTGTCCACCAGCATCAATCGCCTGCTGGCCACCTTCGAAAGCAATCTCGGCGATCTGCAGGTGCTGCTGGCCGCACTGGCCCGTGGCGATCTGAGCGTGCGCATGGAAGGAGAACTGCAGGGGGTGTTCGCGCGCATGCGCGACGATGCCAACGCCACCGTCGCGCAGCTGGGCCACATCGTCACCCGCATCCAGCAGGCAGCCTCCCGCCTCGATGCCGGTGTCGGCGAGATCGTTGCCGGTCACCATGACCTGTCGCAGCGCACTGAACAGCAGGCCGCCAATCTGGAGGAGACCGCCGCCTCGATGCATGAGCTGACCGATACCGTCGGCCGCACTGCCGATGCAGCAGGTCGCGCCGATGCCCTGGTCCAGGGCGCGGCGGCAGTGGCCCGGCGTGGTGGCGAGGCGGTTGGGCAGGTGGTTGCGACCATGCAGGGCATCAGCGAGGCCTCGCGACGGATCGGCGACATCACCCAGTTGATCGATGGCATTGCCTTCCAGACCAACATCCTTGCCCTGAACGCGGCGGTGGAAGCGGCGCGCGCCGGCGAGCAGGGCCGAAGCTTCGCCGTGGTGGCTGCAGAAGTGCGCCTGCTGGCGCAGCGCAGTGCGGAGGCGGCCAAGCAGATCAAGGGGCTGATCGAGGATTCAGTGGCGCGTGCCGGCCAAGGCAACCTTCAGGCCGGGCAGGCCGGCGCGACCATGGGGGAGATCGTCGGCAGCGTGCAGCAGCTGGCCGATCTGCTTGCCGGCATCCGTCGTGCTTCGCAGGACCAGCATGCAGGTATTGCGCAGGTGAAGCAGACCATCGTGCAGATGGAAGCCAGCACCCAGCGCAATGCCAGCCTGGTGGAAGAGGCCGGTGCCTCGACGGCGCAGATGCAGGCGCAGGTGCATGCCCTGGCCGAAGCGGTGGGCGCATTCCGCCTGCAGTCGATGCCACAGGCGCGCGCGGCGGCCTGAATCTGCCGGTGGTGCCGGCCGCTGGCCGGCACCACCGAATCGTTCAGTACACGTCGCGGCGGTAGCGTCCGCTTTCCAGCAGCGTTTCCACTGCGTCCTCGCCCAGCGCGCCACGCAGTACTTGGTCCACACCTTCGGCCATGCCCTGCAGCGAGCCGCAGACATGGATCACCGCGCCGCGCTGCAGCCAGTCGCGCAGCGTATCGCTGGCCGCCTGCAGGCGGTCCTGCACATAACCACCGTCGCCATCGCGCGAGAACGCCAGGTCCACCCGCGCCAGATGGCCCTGCGCCTGCCAGGCCTCGATCTCGTCGGCGAACAGGAAGTCGTGTGCCCGCTGGCGCTCGCCGAACAACAGCCAGTGCCCGTGCTCGCCGGCATGGGCGGCTTCGCGCAACAGGCTGCGCAGGCCGGCAATGCCGGTGCCGTTGCCGACCAGCACCATCGGCGCATCGCCCCGGCGATGGAAGCCGGGATTGCGATGCACCCGGGCGACGATGCTGGCGCCGATCGGCGCATGCAGCGTCAGCCATCCGGAGCCGAGCCCGGCACGGCCGGACGTGTCATGCACCAGCCGCACCACCAGCTCCACCACGCCATCGTCGGCCGCGGATGCGATCGAATACTCGCGCCCTGGCAGCAGCGGCAATCCGGCCAGCCACAGGCCGGGGTCCTGCACCGCCAGTGCGGCGTCGGCGCCGGGCAGTTCGCGTTCACTGGCCAGTGCCAGCAGCGTGCGCGGCTGGCCGTCCACCAGCAGGGGCAGCAGCGGATCCAGCCCATGTGCCTCCAGCACGGCACTGGCATGCTGCGCGTTGTGGCGGGGCGCGATATGCAGGATATCGCCGGCCTGCCACTGCACCGTGCCTGGGGCCGCAAGGCGCACACGCCAGATGGCCCCGCCGAGGCTGCCCGGGTTGAGGCGTTCGCGCCCGAGCAGTCGCCACTCATGCATCTGCGTGGCAGCAGGCAGCACGCTGTCATCGGTGACGATGCCGGTCAGCGCGCCCAGTTGTTGCTGCCATCGGCGCAGGGCCGGAACGGCCGCAGCATCGACATCGATGCGTTCGAACAGGGGGCGCGCGCCGTTGTCGAGCAACCAGCCATCGACCTGGCGGCCGAAGCCGCAGTAACGCGGATACTGGCGGTCCCCCAGCGCGAGCAGGCCGAACCGCAGGCCCGACAGGTCCGGTGTCTGCGCCATCAGCTGGCGTGCCGCGCGCCGCGCTGCATCCGGTGGCTCGCCATCGCCAAACGTGCTCAGCACAAGCAGCGCCTGCGATGCCTGCTGCAGCTGGGCGGCGTCGATCCGGGCCAGCGGCAGCACTTGTACCGGATGGCCAGCGGCCTGCAGCTGCGCGGCCGCACGCCACGCCAGCTGTTCGCCCAGTCCACTCTGGCTGGCATGCAGTACCAGCCACGGCGTGCCCTCACCGTCGGCGACCGGCGGTGTCAGCGACTGGCGCAACCCTCGCGCGAGGCGCTGGCTGCGACGGCGATCCAGGTACAGCAGCCAGCCAGTGATGAAGAACACGCTCATGGCTGCGCTGCTGAGCATCACCACGACACGCCCGGGCAGCCCGAAGTAACTGCCCGAGTGCAGCGCGAACACGCTCGTGGCCAGCTGGCCGCCCGCGCCCTGGCGTGCATACGGGCGCGCCTCAAGCACCGCACCCGTGGCCGGATCCAGCTGCAGCAGGTCGTGTGCACGGTCGTGCTGTCCACCGCGCTGCGATGGATCACCGGCCATCACCCGCACGTTCAGTGCCTGCCCCGGCTTCTCCGGCAGGCGCAGGTCGATGTAGCCGGTGCGCACGCCGGGCAGGGCGTACAGCGTGGTTTCAATGCGCTCCAGGTCCAGGGCGGCATCGGGATCGACCTTGTGCCTGGCGGCCGGCGCGACGCCCAGCAGGGAATTGGCAGCGCTGCGGTACCCGTCGAACGACCACCACAGGCCGGTCAGCGCACTCATCAGGTAGATCAGCAGCACCCAGGTGCCAAGCACCGAGTGCAGGCTCCACAGGAAGCCGCGGCCGCTGCGTTTCCACTCGATCGCCAGCCAGCTGCGCCAGTGCCACCAGCGCCGTGGCCAGCGCAGGTAAAGCCCGGACAAGGTGAAGAACAGCAGGGCGATGGCGCAGCCGCCGGTCACCCATTTGCCGCGGTCGCCAGCGGCAAGGTGGCGATGCAGATCCTCGACGAAGTCGAAGAACGCCTGTCCGCGCAGCGTGCTGAAGCGCTCACCGCTGTACGGATCGAAGTACACCCAGTGTTCCTTCCCGCCGGCAAAGCGTGCGACCGACGGCCGCTGGCCGGTGGCGTCCACGCGCAGGCGTTGCAGCGGGCGTTCACTGCCGACCTGCAGCAGCGGCACCAGCTCGCTGAGGGCAAGCGGTTGCTGGCCGTCGGCATGGTGCGCGGCGATCTCGGCAAAGCCGGGATTGGCGGTGCGCAGCAGCTCGTCCTCGAAGGACAGCGTCGCGCCGCTCAGGCCCATCACGGCCAGTACGGCACCGGCGGTGATGCCCAGCAGCCAGTGCAGTTGGAACAGGACGTTCTTGAACATCGAAGGAGGAGGGCCCGGGAGGCTGCCGCCCGCATCCTGCGCAACAGCAAATGAGAATTAGTCGCGGAATTCTCCGTGGCGCCTTGCCTGCGGTCAAGCAGGGGCCAGCGGCCGGGCGCGGCCCGGCACCCGTGGTAGTGCCGGCCGCTGGCCGGCAATCTCGGAAGCAACAGCCAACGCAACAGCAACGGCGGGCATTCCGTGGGATGACGGGTGGGTCCGGTTACGGCGTGTCCTGACCACCCGCAGTGCCCCGCCATCCCACGGAATGCCCGCTTTTTGCTTTTGCTGTTGAAATTGCCGGCCAGCGGCCGGCACTACCGCAGTGGAGTTGCCGGCCAGCGGCCGGCACTACCGCAGGTGCAGGGCGCGGTGCTGTCGATCCCTCATTTCACCCAGCGGTCGATCTCGCCCTGGGCGAACGGCCCCAGCTTCGCCTTGACCAGCCGCCCCTGCTCATCGAACAGCACGCTGTAAGGCAGCAGGCCCTGCGCATTGCCCAGCTGCACGCTGGCATCGCGTGGCCCCGGGGTCTCGATCACGATCGGGTACTCCACCGGCACCCGCCGCAGGAAACCGCGCACGTCGTCCGCGGTATCCAGCGCCAGGCCCAGCACCTGCACGCCGTGGTCGCCCTGCGCATCGGCGAAGCGCGCCAGCTCGGGCATCTCTTCCACGCAGGGCGCACACCAGCTGGCCCAGACATTGATCAGCAGCGGGCGGCCGGCAAAGCGCTGGCGCAGGTCGAGGGGCTGTCCCGCCAGGTCCGGCAAGGTCAGCGCCGGCAGTTGATCGCCCACCTGCAGAGTGGGCGTCGCGGCGGTGGCTGTGGAAGCCGTCGCTGGCGTGGCGGGTGCAGGCGGGGCGGGTGACAGTCGATGCCCGGCCCACAGGCCGAGGCCGGCGGCCAGCACCGCTGTCCACAGCAGCGCGGGCCGTTGCCACTTCATCGTGCGGTGCGCAGCAGCGCTTCCTCGACCACCGCCTGGGTCAGCAGGGTCGGCAGCACGGTCGGCGGCGCGCCGGGGCCGTACACCACGTACAGCGGCACGCCCACCGCCTTGTGCTCCTCCAGGAACGTGGTGATCTGCGGGTCGACATTGGTGTAGTCACCGCGCATGTACACCGCGTTGGTGCGCTTGAGCAGTTCCTTGAACTCCGGCCGTGACAGCACCGCACGTTCGTTGGCCTTGCAGCTCACGCACCAGTCGGCGGTCATGTTGACGAACACCACGCGGTTGTCGGCGCGCAGGCGGTCCAGCAACTGCGGCGAATACTCGACCACGTTGTCGCTGGCGGCTTGTGCGGCCCGCGCCGGCGGTGCCAGCTGGGTCACGCCCCAGGCCGGTACCAGCGCACCGATCGCCAGCAGCACGCCGAGCAGGGTCACCGCACGCGAGCCGGTCCAGCGGTTGCGTTCAAACAGCCACAGGCCGAAGGCGAACAGCAGCAGGCCACCCAGCACCAGTGCCATGCCGTCCACGCCACGCTGCTTGCCCAGCACCCACAGCAGCCACAGCGCGGTGGCGTACATCGGGAAGGCCAGCACGTGCTTGAGCGTTTCCATCCACGGCCCGGGCTTGGGCAGGCGCCGCGCCAGCGCCGGCACGAAGCCTATCAGCAGGAATGGCAGGGCCAGCCCCAGGCCGAGGAACAGGAACACGGTCATCGCCTTCAGCGGCGGGGCAATGAACGCGTAGGCGATCGCGCCGCCCATGAACGGACCGACACAGGCACTGCCGACCACGCAGGCCAGCGCACCGGTGAAGAAATCACCGGCCGGGCCACTGCGGCTGGCCAGCGACTGGCCCAAGTTGCCGATGCCACCGCCGAGGGTGAATACGCCGGACAGGCTCAGGCCCACCGCGAACATGATGTAGGCCAGTGCGGCCACCACGCCCGGGTGCTGCAACTGGAAGCCGATGCCGACGGCGTTGCCGAGCGCACGCAGGCCCACCATCAGCGCGCCGATCACCGCGAACGCGACCAGCACGCCCAGCGTGTACCAGAGCGCATGGCTGCGCGCACGCTGCGGGCTTTCGCCGCTCTGCGCCAGGCTCAGCACCTTCAGCGACAGGATCGGCAGCACGCAGGGCATCAGGTTCAGGACCAGGCCACCGGCCAGCGCCAGCAGCAGGACCCAGACGAACGAACGATCCGGATTCGGCGTCGTCACCGGCGGCCGCGTGCGCAGTGCGTTGTCACCGCGCGCATCGTTGGCGAATGCAGTGCCCGGGGTCGCGCTGCCGGCAGCGGTAGCGGCGGCGTTCTCGTTGGGCACGGTCGGCAGCAGGCGCAGCGGCGCGCCATCGGCGGATTCGCGCGGCGCACCGGCGGCCGGCAGCGGGCTGACCATCGCAGTGCGTGCTGGCGCCGGATCGCTGCCCGTGCTGAGCTTGCCGGCCGGAATCGACAGCTTGACCCGGCGGGTCATCGGCGGGTAGCAGATGCCATCGGTCTGGCAGCCCTGGAAGGTCACCACCAGGGTGCTGTCGACCGCGTCGGTGACGGTGCGGCGCAGCGGCAGCGGCACTTCCACCTGGTTGAAGTAGACCGAGACATCGCCGAAGTGCTCGTCGCGATGCGACTGCGCGGCCGGCCAGCGTGGGGTGTCGGCGAGCACGCCGGCGCTGCCTTCCAGCTTCAGCGAGGTGCGGTCGCGGTACAGGTAATAGCCCGGCGCCGGGCTGAAGCGCAGCAGCAGGGTGTTGCCATCGCTGGCGATGGCATCGAAGCCGAATGCCTGTTCCGACGGCAGCGGCAGCGCCTGGCTGTTGCTGGCCGCACCCGGCAGGCGCAGGCCGCCGCTGTTGCCGGCACCGGCCAGCGGGTTGTTGAACGGGTTCGCCGCACCGGTACGCGCGGTAGGGGGCACGGACGCGGCGCCGGCGCCGGGCAGGGTGACCTGCACCACGCGCTTCTGCGGCGGGTAGCAGACACCGGCATCGGCACAGCCCTGGTATCGCACTTCCAGGCTGATGGTGCCGGCGGCCTCGGTCGGCGTGCCGGGCAGGGTGGCCTGCAGGCGCTCGCGATAGGTTTCGACCTCGCCGAAGAAATCGTCGTGGTGGCGGTCGCCCTTGGGCATCTGCAGCGCGCCGGCATTGAAGGCGGGGTCGGCCTTGACGCTGGTGCGATGGCGATAGAGGTAATAGCCCGGCGCGATCTTGAACTGCAGTTGCACCTGGCCACGTTCGGGGGCGGTCGCGGTCAGCGCGAACGCCTGGTCCACCGGCAGCAGGTCCTTCTCATCCAGGGCGAAGGCGGGCAGCGAGAGCCACAACAGGGCGCACAGGGCGGCGCCACGCGCAAACAGAGTCTTCAATCAGTGTCCTCCCGGGTCTGTGCCCGGATCCAATCCAGATACGCCGGCAGGCCGGCCCGGGCTTCGACCGCGATGCACTCCGGGAGTTCATACGGATGCAGTTCGACGATCCGGGCAATCGCGTCATCGACGCGGCTCGCGGTGGTTTTCACCAGCAACTGCAGCTCGGCGTCGGTGGTCACCTCGCCCTGCCAGCGGTAGGTCGACTGCGCGCCATCGAGGCGGGTCACGCACGCGGCCAGGCGCTCGCCGACCAGCGCGTGCGCGATGCGCTCGGCACTGGCCCGGTCCGGGCAGGTGGTCAACAGCAGCAGGACGGGATCGACGGTCGACATGACCGTCGAGTATAGGGCCGCCACCGGGCCAGGGCCCGGCGGCGGCGTGGACCGCTGCGTTGCGCGGTCAGTTGGCCAGCTGGCAGGTGGCCGGCTTGGCCGAGGTGAACAGGGCCGGGGTGGCCCACTCGGGGTGGTCGATGAACGGGTTGCGGTTGCCCTGGAAGCTGTAGACCACGTCATTGCGCGCACGCTCGGCATCATCCGGCGGGTCGGACAGGTGCCAGTCGATCAGGGTCGACAGCAGGCCCATGTAGGCCGGTGAGCTGCTGGTCTTGACGATCTTGCTGCGGTCGTCGGTCAGCTCCAGGTCCGGCTCGGACTGGCCGGTCGCCGCATCCTTGCCGCCCTCGTAGCGGATCGCCATGTACATCACCGCACGCGCCATGTCGCCCTTGCGCTTGCCCCACACCTCGTAGGTGCCGGTGTTGCCGTCCGGCGTGCGCACCCAGTTGGAGTTGCCCGGATAGCCACCGCTGCCGCCCCCCTGGCCGTTGTTGGCCTCGGTGGCGCGCTCGCCGCAGCTGGCGTCGCACTTGCCGAACGGCTTGTTGCCACGATCGGCGTTCCACTGCGCGTCGGTCAGGTACAGCATGTGGGTGTCGGTATACGGCGCGTACGGCAGGCCCTTGTCACCGGTGGTGGTGGCAAAGCCCAGCGAGTTCGGCCAGGTGTGCTCGCGGTTGTACTTCAGGCCACTGCCGCTGCCGGCGCGATCGGTCACCTTGGCGTAGCTGTGGTTGCGATACGCATCCAGGATCCTGCCGGAATTGTTCGGATCCTCGTCGGCGATTTCCAGGATGGTCCAGGTGCTGGTGCCCGAGCCGCTGTACGGATAGGCGGTATGGCCCTTGATGGTGGCGTGCAGCGAACAGCGCAGCTGGCTGGGGCTGCTGGTGTTGACCTTGGAGTAATAGCCGGCCGGCACGCCGGGGTTGCCCGGGTCCGGATTGCCGCCGGTGCTGGCCACGGTGAAGGCAATGCGGCTGTCGGCGGCCGGGTGTGCGCCCTGCAGGTCGGTGATGCGCGCGGCGCGGATGTCGAAGCGGCAGGCTTCACCGGCCACCAGCGCGGTGTTGGTGGACAGCTTCACGCTGCGGCCGCTGGCCGGGAAGGTCAGCGGCACGCTGCCGGAGGTACCGCAGCTCAGGGCGAAGGCGCCGCTGGCCAGGTTCACCGTTTCGCTGAACACCACTTCCAGGTCGGCGGCGGCCGGGAAGGTGCTGCTGCCCTGCGCCGGGGTGGTGGTGGACACCGACGGCGGCGTGTTGGGGCCCGGGGTGCCGCCGCCACTGAAGGTCTGTCCGTTGTTGCAGCTGCCGAACGTCTGGCCGGCCGATTCGGCCCAGGTGAAGTGGGCGTACTGGCTGCCGCTGCCGGTCAGCTGCAGCGACGTGCCCGGTGCGGTGCTGTTGGTCTCGGCCACCGGGATGTTCTGGCTGGTCATCCCCGCGGCGGGGCCGCCGGACGCGGTGATGGTGCCCTCGTAGCTGAGGAACTGGACCACCTTGCCGCTGGCATCGACCAGCGCGATGCCATCGTTCGGGCCGTTCTGGATGCCGTTGGTCGGGTAGTTGACCACGGCGATGGTCGCGCTGCCGCAGCCGGCGGCGGTGCCGGCCGGGACCGGCGTGTTGGCGTAGACCACGGCCGCCGATGCGTTGGACCCGTTGTACAGGTACAGGCGGTAGCCGGACAGGTCCTCACCGGCGGTGGCCACGACCTCGATCGCTTCGCCGACGTCACCGGCGGCGGTGCTGTCGTCGTAGTGCAGTTCATTGATGAAGACCTCGGCCTGGGCCGGCGCAGCGGCCAGGGCCAGCAGGCAGGCCGCGGCAAGCGGTGACAGCAATCGCATCGACTCCTCCTTGTGATTGGGAATGCCCGGTCGAGCCTAAGGCCGATCCAGTGACACTTTGTCGTAAATGAACGTCAGATATCTGACAGTGCGACGCTTGTCACCGAAATTGACGGGATCCCGACCAGCGCCAAGCGACACGGGCGGGAAAAATTTTTTTGATGCCACCCTTGAAAGGAGGGCGCGGGGCTCCATCTCTGCCCTGCTCCCGACGTTGTCGGGTTTCTTCACGTGCGGTTCTGGCACTCGCCTGGGGTGAGTGCTAACATCGCCGGACTTTTTTAGACCAATCAATCACTTAAGAGGTCTCCTATGAGCATCAAGCCGCTGCACGACCGCGTTGTGGTCAAGCCGATCGAAGCCGACGAAATCTCCGCCGGTGGCATCGTCATCCCCGACTCGGCCAAGGAAAAGTCCACCAAGGGTGAGGTCGTGGCCGTCGGCCCGGGCAAGCCGCTGGACAACGGCAACGTGCGCGCGCCGTCGCTGAAGGTCGGCGACAAGGTCATCTACGGCCAGTACGCCGGCAGCTCGTACAAGAGCGAAGGCGTCGAGTACAAGGTCCTGCGCGAAGACGACGTGCTCGCCGTCATCGGCTGAGCCTCCGCGCGACCTGTTTCAACCTGACCCCCAAATCCCAGCCGCCGGGCATCGTCCGGCGCTACCAATGAGGTAAATGCAATGGCTGCCAAGGATATTCGTTTCGGTGAAGACGCCCGTTCGCGCATGGTGCGCGGCGTCAACGTTCTCGCCAATGCCGTCAAGGCCACCCTGGGCCCGAAGGGCCGCAACGTCGTGCTGGAAAAGAGCTTCGGCGCCCCGACCATCACCAAGGACGGCGTCTCCGTCGCCAAGGAAATCGAACTGGCTGACAAGTTCGAGAACATGGGCGCGCAGATGGTGAAGGAAGTCGCGTCGCGCACCAACGACGACGCCGGCGACGGCACCACCACCGCCACCGTGCTGGCCCAGGCCCTGATCCGCGAAGGCGCCAAGGCCGTTGCCGCCGGCATGAACCCGATGGACCTCAAGCGCGGTATCGACAAGGCCGTTTCGGCCGCCGTCGCCGAGCTGAAGAACATCTCCAAGCCGACCGCCGACGACAAGGCGATCGCCCAGGTCGGTACCATCTCGGCCAACTCGGACGAGTCGATCGGCCAGATCATCGCTGACGCGATGAAGGAAGTCGGCAAGGAAGGCGTGATCACCGTTGAAGAAGGCTCGGGCCTGGACAACGAGCTGGACGTGGTCAAGGGCATGCAGTTCGACCGCGGCTACCTGTCGCCGTACTTCATCAACAACCAGCAGTCGCAGACCGCTGACCTGGATGACCCGTTCATCCTGCTGCACGACAAGAAGATCTCCAACGTCCGTGACCTGCTGCCGGTGCTGGAAGGCGTCGCCAAGGCCGGCAAGCCGCTGCTGATCGTGGCCGAGGAAGTCGAAGGCGAAGCGTTGGCGACCCTGGTGGTCAACACCATCCGCGGCATCGTCAAGGTCGTGGCCGTCAAGGCGCCGGGCTTCGGCGACCGTCGCAAGGCGATGCTGGAAGACATGGCCGTGCTGACCGGCGGCACCGTGATCTCCGAAGAAGTCGGCCTGTCGCTGGAAAAGGCCACCATCAAGGACCTGGGCCGCGCCAAGAAGGTGCAGGTCTCCAAGGAGAACACCACCATCATCGACGGCGTCGGCGACAAGGCCAACGTTGATGCACGCGTGGCGCAGATCAAGACCCAGATCCAGGACACCTCTTCGGATTACGACCGCGAGAAGCTGCAGGAACGCGTGGCCAAGCTGGCCGGCGGCGTTGCCGTGATCAAGGTCGGCGCCTCGACCGAAATCGAAATGAAGGAAAAGAAGGATCGCGTCGACGACGCCCTGCACGCCACCCGTGCAGCCGTTGAAGAAGGCGTGGTCCCGGGCGGCGGCGTGGCGCTGGTGCGCGCGATCACCGCGCTGGCCGGCCTGAAGGGTGCCAACGAAGACCAGAACCACGGCATCCAGATCGCCCTGCGCGCGATGGAAGCCCCGCTGCGCGAGATCGTGGCCAACGCCGGCGACGAGCCGTCGGTCATCATCAACAAGGTCAAGGAAGGCACCGGCAGCTTCGGCTACAACGCGGCCACCGGCGAGTTCGGCGACATGCTGCAGTTCGGCATCCTGGACCCGACCAAGGTGACCCGTTCGGCCCTGCAGAACGCAGCCTCGATCGCCGGCCTGATGATCACCACCGAAGCCATGGTTGCCGAAGCTCCGAAGAAGGACGAGCCGGCCATGGGTGGCGCCGGTGGCATGGGCGGCATGGGTGGCATGGGCGGCATGGACTTCTAAGTCCACGCCCCTGGTATCGGGTGCCGGCCCCGGGCCGGCATCCCTTCCCGCTGCAAAAGAAGAACCCCGCCGCAAGGCGGGGTTTTTCGTTGCGCAGTTGCCGCCGCCGCAGTGCATCGCTACGCTCGGTGGTCATGCCTACCTCGTTCATCGTCGTTGACGACTTCCTTGCACCGGCCGACGCGCACGCCCTGCGCCAGGCGGCGCTGGGCCTGACCTATCCGGCACAGGACGGCGCATTTCCCGGTCGCAACTCTCTGCAGCGGCTGGAACTGGACAGCCTGGCCGAGGCGGCGTCACGGCTGGTCAACGAACCGCTGCGGCCGGTCAATCCGCTGCAGTCGCACGGCAAGTTCCGGCTGACCCTGGCCAGCGATGTCGGCCGCGCGAAAGTGCACGCCGATCACTCGCACTGGTCGGGCATCCTCTACCTGAGTGCGGCCGAGCACTGCAAGGGCGGCACCGAGTTCTTCCGCCACCGGCGTACAGGCACCGAGCGCATGGCCCTGGACGCCGCGGAACTGGCAGCGCTGGGGTATGCCAACGGCGGCGACATGCATCGCGACATCATCGAGCGCGACAGCAACGACGACAGCCAGTGGGAAATGACCATGCGCATCCCGATGCGCTTCAACCGGCTGGTGCTGCTGCGGCCCTGGTTCTGGCACACCGCCGGCCCGGCATTCGGCGACCGCCCGGAGAATGGCCGGCTGGTGTACCTGATGTTCTTCGAGCAGGCGCGCTGAGCGGAGCAGGCATCCACGCATGGCGTGGATCTACAGGTGCACGGTTTCGCTGGTAGATCCACGCCATGCGTGGATGCGCCCGTCCAGCCGCACGCGATACGCAGGCGTCAACGCACCCTCATTCGACGAAGGCCTTCGTCGCGCCGTACTCCCACTGCCACGGCACGCCCGTATCGCCCAGCACGAACGCCACCAGTGCCGGGAAGGTGGCCTCGGCCCGCACATCGTTGCCCAGGATGACCACGCAGCGCTGGTGCCGCTCCACGCACACCAGCGTGTTGCCCACCGCATCGTCGTGGCCGCCCTTGTAGAAGCCTGCGCCCTGCGGGCCGCGGAACGTCACCACGCCCAGGCCGGCGGCCAGCCCCTTGTGCTGCCGGGCCGCAGGCAGCTCCGGCTGCAGCGTGGGAAACTGGCTGGCGGTGGTGATCGGCAGCTGCGGCCGCACCAGCTCCCTGCGCATTGAAGCCGACAGCCCGTCGCCGCGCACGTAGCCGGCGGCGAAGCGGGCCATGTCGGCGATCGTGGTGTCCATCGAACCGGCCGCACGCACGCGGCTGCGTTCATCGTGCGGCACCGTATCGCCATCGGCGGTCCAGCCGTCGGCCAGGTTGCCGGCGAAGTCCGCGCGCCACGTCATGCTGGTGCGCGTCATGCCGAAGCGGTCGAAGATGCGCTCCTGCATCAGCGTCCCCACGTCCTGGCCCAGCCGCCCGCGTTCGATCACGAACTGCAGCAGGATCAGTCCGTCGCCGGAATACCCGTAGCGGGCGCCCGGGTTGAAGTGGAACTTCAGCCGGCCATCCGGTTCGAGAAAGCCGAAGTTGGCGAAACCGCTGGCGTGATTGAGCAGCAGGCGCGGCGTGAGCTGGCGCCAGCGCGCATCGCCGGCCAGCACGCTGTAGTCGGCGTACTTCTTCGGTTCGGGCGGATACGCCGGAAGCGGTTTGTCCAGTGCAGTGGCAATGCTGGCGTCCAGCTGGATCGGCGTGTCCTGCGCCAGCTGCGCGACCAGGTGACCAAAGGCCATCTTGGTCAATGACGCGGCGTACATCACGGTGTCGGTGCGCAACGGCGCGCCCGTGGCGTTGCGTTCACCATAGGCGGCCACATGCACGACCTTGCCGCCATCGACCACGGCCAGTGCCATGCCGCGCGCATGGGCGGCCCGCATCAGGCGCTGTGCTTCGGCATCGATGCGGGCGGGCGAGGGCAGTGGAGGCGGCGCGGCCAGCACGGCCAGCGGGAGCAGCGTCAGCAACATCAGGACGGCACGGCGCATGCGTGGAACTCCTGGCGGGACCGGGCGGATGCTACGCCAGCCAGGTCCCACCGTCATGGGCCGGAGGTCAGCCGGGCCGGCGCAGGCAGATCCGCGCCGCTCCCGCACCGATGTCCACCTGGCCGCCGCGCATCGCATCGGCACCGAGGATCAGCGCCGGTCGTGCCTCCAGGCCGATCGCCTTGAACACCGGCAGTTCGCTGATCCGGACCTCCATCGAAGGGTGCTGCCAGCCGCCGCCGTTCATGCCGGGCAGGGTGTACAGCCAGGTGGCCTGCGCACCGCCACCCAGGCCTTCGGTGCCCTTTGCACGCAGGCGCACCCGTGCATCGCTGCCGTCGGTGCGCAGCCCCAGTGCGCGGGCGGCTTCGGCATTGAGCACGGTCTGCGCCGCGCCCGTATCGACCACTGCGACCGCCTCGGCGCCCGGCGTGCCCAGCGTCAGCATGACGAAGCCGAACTGGCGCAGGCCAGCGCTGCGCCCGGGCAGTGCATTGGCCTGGCAGCCCGGTCCCTCCAGGTTCAACCGCCCGGGCGTCCACAGCGCCAGCTGCTCGCGGCCGAAATCCCAGCGGGTGTCCCAGCGCCCGGTCAGATCATTGCCGATCAAGCCGTCGATCGCCGGGTCATCGTCTTTCGCCAGGGAGGACAGATCGACCTGCATGCCACTGGCATTCAATTGCCAGCTTCCCAGTTGCCACGCCGTGCTGCGCATGCGCTGCAGCCGGGCCGCGTTCGCGCTGGCACCCTGGGCCTGCGACACGGCCGCTTGCGCATCGTCCAGGCCATAGCGCCGGACCACGCGTGCATCGACCAGGGTTGCCCCGGCGGCACTGTCGACCACGAAGCGCAGCGGTTCGGCGCGTCCGTCCAGCGAGACGGCCACCGCCGGGTGGCCGCCCTGCATCCACATCGGCAGGACGTGCTCGGGGGCGTCGGCTGCCCACGCGGGCAGCGCGGCAGCAAGCAGGGAGAGAAGGATGAGGCGCAAGGGAAGGCTCCGCAGTGATCATGGGGCGACCATTGGCGCGCTGCGGCGTATCGCAGGAATATCAGTGTTGATACCGTCCTGATACAGACCTGCCCGATACTGCCTGCATGAGTACTTCTGCCCGTGTCATCGTCGTCGATGACGACGCCAGCATCCGCGACGCCATCGCCGATTGCCTGCTGCTGCACGGCTACCAGGTGCGCGTGGCGGCGGACGCCACTGCGCTGGACGTGCTGCTGCAGGTCGAACGCCCGGACGTGATCATCCTGGACTGGATGATGCCCGGCGAAGATGGGCTTTCGGTCTGCCGGCGGTTGCAGGCGCGGGCCATTCCGATCCTGATGCTGTCTGCGATGGGCAGCGCGCCCGATCGGGTCATCGGCCTGGAGATGGGCGCCGATGACTACCTGGCCAAGCCGTTCGATCCCCGTGAGCTGCTGGCGCGGGTGCGCGCGTTGCTGCGTCGCCAGCACAAGCTGCGCGCCCAGGTGCCCAGCGAGCTGCGGTTTGCCGGTTGGCGGCTGCTGCCCGAACAACGGCGCCTGCTGGCGCCGGATGGAAGCGAACTGGTGCTCAGCCGCGGTGAATTCAGCCTGCTGCTGGCGCTGGCCGAGCGGCCCGGGCGGGTGCTCGGCCGCGAGCAGCTGCTGCAGCTCAGCCGCGGCGAATCCAGTGACACGGTCGATCGCGCAGTCGACCTGGCGGTCAGCCGGCTGCGCCGCAAGCTCGGGCAGGCCGCGCCGGGTGCCGAAGCCCTGGTGCAGACCTCGCGCGGTGAAGGCTACCGCTTCGATGCCGCGGTACAGGTGCTGTGAGCGGCCGGTGGTCCACTGCACGCTGGATCGCGATGCTGGCCCTGGCCAGCTTGCTGCTGGCGACCCTGGTCAGCGTGGCGGTGGTCGGCTGGATGCCCCGTCCCGCGCCACCACCGATGCGGCTGGACCAGGCCATGCAGGTGCTGCGCGGCGAACGGGAGGCCGCGCCGCTGGGCCTGCATCTGGCCCGCCAGGACGGGCCCCCGCAGGGCAGCGCCAGCGACTGGCTCACGCAGTTGGCGGCGTTGCAGATGGGACTGCCGGCAAAGGACGTGCGCTGGGTCTGGAGCGGGCAGGGCAAGGCGCCCGACGTGCAGGTCATCGAGGGCGGCGCGGTGCTCGATGCGACCGCTCGGGCCGGTGTGCTGAAGGCGCAGTCGGCGGTATTGACCGCCATGCAGTGGCCGCCGTTCGAACTGGGTGTGCGCCAGGCCGATGGACGTTGGCAGGTGGTCGGCAGCGATCACAGCGATCTGGCCGCCTGGCGCCGGCAGGTGATGCTCGCGCTGTTGGGCGGCGCGGTGTTGCTGGCGCCGCTGGCGGCATGGGCGTCGATCCGGCTGGGGCGGCCGCTGCGCCGCCTGGCCGAAGCCAGTGCGCGTGCCGACCTGCAGGCCGAAGTGCCGTTGCCCGATGATGGCCCACGCGAAGTACAGGTGCTGGCCGCCGCGATCAGCACCGGTCGCCAACGCCTGCGCGCGCAGGCGCAGGAGATGACCCACATGCTGGCGGCGGTGGCGCACGACCTGCGCACACCCCTGACCGGTCTGCGCCTGCGCGCCGAGTTCGCGCCCGCGCCCCAGGCGGCGCGGATGGTGGCGGACATCGAGCGCATGGACGCGATGATCGAGCAGGTGCTCGACTACGCACGTGGCGAACTGCAGCCGCCGCAGATGCGCGCGCTGGATCTGGCGGCCCTGCTTGAGGACTGCGTGCAGGCGGCGCTGCTGCGCGGGGTGGACATCGTGCTGCAGGGCCCGGACACGTTGCCGTGGTACGGCGATGCACTGCTGCTGCGGCGCGCGGTCGACAATCTCATCGACAACGCCGCGCGCTACGCGGGGGCCGTGGAGCTGCAGGTGGCCCTGGTCGGCCACGACGTGCAGCTGGATGTGATGGACCGTGGCCCCGGCATCGCCGAGGCCGACCGTGCACGCCTGCTGCAACCCTTCCAGCGCAGCGAAAGCTCGCGCAGCCGCGCCACCGGCGGGGCCGGGCTGGGGCTGGCCGTGGCCGCCAACGTGGCCAGGCGACATGCCGGCCAACTGCAGCTGCTGCACCGTGAGGGCGGTGGGCTGATCGCACGCCTGCTGCTGGGAAGCACTGGCTGAAATTCAGATCCGATTTGCCTGGCTCAGCCATCCTGCAATATAGTTAGGTGCCTAACCACATGCGGACGCCAGATGATCGAAGCCAAGCACCGCGCTCTTCTGGCAGAAGCGCAGCGACGCGGCCACGCCAACATCGCGCCGCTGCACCTGTGCTTCCAGCTGCTCTCGTTGTCCTCGTCGATCGATCGCGACTGCGCCGCGCGGCTGGCACCGCATGGGCTCAGCGAGGGCCGCTTCATCGTGCTGTTCCTGTTGCACGGGGCCGGTGGCGCACTGCCGCCGCACCTGCTGGCCGAGCGTGCCGGCGTGACCCGCGCCACCATCAGCGGCCTGCTCGATGGCCTGCAGCGTGAAGGCCTGCTGCAGCGTCGCAGCGATGACGGGGATGGCCGCCGTCTGCAGATCGTGTTGACTGCACCGGGAAAGCGCTTGGCCGAATCGCTGTTCGAGCAGCACACGCACTGGATCAGCGGCCTGTTCAACGGCCTGGACGCGGGTGAACAGCAGCAGCTGTCGCAGCTGCTGCACAAGGTCTGGCAGCACACGGACACTGGGCGGGAATCCGCAGCATGAGCACGCCCGTTCCTGCGCAAAGGCTGCGTGCACTCAACAGTGGCAGCGCCGCTGCCACCCATCTGGCCGAGTGCCTGGCCGTGGATTTCACCGCGCTGCTGCAGGTGGTGGCGCCTGCCCTTGAGCCGGAAGCGCTGCAATGTATGCGCGATGCCTCAGGCAAGGGCATCACCCAGCGCATGGCGCTGGCGGCGCGGTTGCTGCACGAAGCCGGGCAGGGGGATCCTGCGCGTTGGCAGGCGCATGTGTCAGACACGGTGCGCGGCTGGGCCTGCTACCTGATCGGCAGCGATGCCGGCGCGACGCTGCCGGCCAAGCTGCGGGCGATGCGTCCGCTGGCTGACGACCCGCACTTCGGCGTGCGCGAATGGGCGTGGCTGGCGCTGCGTGCCGACATTGTTGCCGCACCCCTGCAGGCGCTGGAGTACCTGCAGCCATGGACGCAGGAAGCATCGCCGTACCTGCGCCGCTTCGCCTGCGAAGCGCTGCGCCCGCGTGGCGTGTGGGCCACGCATATCGCGCTGTTCAAGCGGCACCCGGAACATGCATTGCCGCTGCTGGAAGCACTGGCTAACGACCCGGAGCGCTACGTGCAGGACTCCGTGGGCAACTGGCTCAACGACGCCGGCAAGACGCAGCCGCAGTGGCTGCGTGCGGTGTGCGCGCGCTGGCAGTACGAACACCACAGCGACGCCAATGCCTACATCCGCAAGCGTGCACTGCGCTCGCTCCGGTAGTGCCGGCCGCTGGCCGGCACCCCCCGGACCTTCAAGGAACAAGCAGCATGTCGCACACCTTCATCGAGCGCTATACCGCCACCCCCGCCTGCACCCCGGACGCGCATGGCACATGCGCCGGTCACCCGGACGCGGTAAACAGGGCATTGCCCATGTCCATCCGCAGGGAAGTTGATCATGCAGAGCACGCTCCAGGTCACGCTGTTCGGTCCGCTTGGCGACAGCCCGGCATTGCAGTTGCCGGGGCTGGAAGGGCCGTCGGTGGCCATCCCGGAAGCGACCCTGCGGCGGTTGGTCTCCGATCTCTATACAACGCGCTCCCTGCTCAACCCCGAGCAGCTGGACGAGGCCAGGCAGGAGCTGGACCGCGTGCTGGAGCGCTGGGCGGACATCCACGAAGGCCTGCTGCTGGACGTGGAAGTGCATGGCAAATGACCGACGTTGCGTGGCTGCCGCCACGTAGGCAGCGCTGGAGCCCACCTCGCTGAACCACGTCCCCAGTTGCGGATGAAACATTTTGCACTGCGCAAAAGCTGTGCTATCAATAGATCCCATGAACGCAGCCGCTACCCGCTTTTACTGGTATTACTTTCCGAAGCCACTGGCGGAGGAAGGACTGCGCTCACCCTGAAGAAAGCTTCAGACGCATTCCCGAAAGCCGCCAGCGAACCTGGCGGCTTTTTTCATGTCGCCACGCTGGGGACCCCCAACGTTCCGGAGATCTCCCCCAATGCCCCCGCACACCGACGACCTGCGTATCCGCACCATCGAACCGCTGACACCGCCCGCCCAGCTGCTGGCGATGCTGCCCTGTGACGATGAAGCTTCCGACACCGTCAGCGCCTCGCGCGCGGCCCTGCACCAGATCCTGCACGGCCGTGACGACCGCCTGGCCGTGGTGGTGGGCCCGTGCTCGATCCATGATCCCAACGCCGCCATCGAGTACGCCCAGCGCCTCAAACCGCTGCGTGATGCACTGGCCGGCGAACTGGAAATCGTCATGCGCGTCTATTTCGAGAAGCCGCGCACCACGGTGGGCTGGAAGGGCCTGATCAACGATCCGGACCTGGACGGCAGCTTCAGGATCGACAAGGGCCTGCGCATCGCCCGCGGCCTGCTGCGCGACATCAACAAGCTCGGCCTGCCGGCCGGTGTCGAGTTCCTCGACGTGATCTCGCCGCAGTACATCGCCGACCTGGTGGCGTGGGGCGCGATCGGCGCGCGTACCACCGAAAGCCAGGTGCATCGTGAGCTTGCCTCGGGGCTGTCGTGCCCGGTCGGCTTCAAGAACGGCACCGATGGCAACGTCAAGATCGCCGCTGACGCGGTGGGGGCGGCGTCCAATCCGCATCACTTCCTGTCGGTCACCAAGCAGGGCGGCACCGCCATCGTGTCGACCACCGGCAACCCGGATTGCCACGTGATCCTGCGCGGCGGCAAGCAGCCGAACTATGACGCAGGCAGCGTCGGCGAGGCCTGCCAGGTGCTGGCCAAGGCCAAGCTGCCGACCCGGCTGATGATCGATGCCAGCCATGCCAACAGCCTGAAGAACCCGGAAAACCAGCCGAAGGTGATCGACGACATCGCCGCTCAGCTGGAAGAGGGCGAACAGCGCATCGTCGGCGTGATGATCGAGAGCCATCTGGTCGGTGGCCGCCAGGAACTGGTGGAAGGCCAGCCGCTGGTCTACGGGCAGAGCATCACCGATGGCTGCATCGACTGGGATACCACGGTGACGGTGCTGGAGCGACTGGCTGCTGCCGTGCGCGCCCGTCGTGACGTAAAGGTGTCCGAAGCGGCCTGATGGAAGCCGCCTGAGCGCGGCACGTGTGTGGATGGCGGCCAGCGCCTGCGGGGGTGCGGCCGCGATCAGGGCCGGTCGGAGTTGGAGACCGGCCTGTCTGCACCGGCGATGCGCCTGGCGCTGCGCATGAGCGACAGCGCCAGGTCCATCGCCGGGGTGGTGCGGGTCCCGGCGAAGACGCTCCTCAATGCACTTCGTCGTGGTACACGAACTTCGGCATTTCCCAGCGGTAGTGGATGGCCAGCAGGCGCAGCGCGAAGCCGCCGCCCAGGCAGCACAGGATCGCGGTGGCGTCGGCCACGCCCCAGTGCAGCAGCAGCAGGTAAGCGGCGCCGGTCAGCAGCGCGATGATCGCGTACAGCTCCTTCTGGAAGATCAGCGGCACCTCGTTGCAGAGGATGTCGCGCAGCACGCCGCCGAACGCGCCGGTCAGCATGCCGGCGATCAGCACGATCGGCATCGCATGGCCGGCTTCGCGCGCGATCGAGCAGCCGATCAGGGTGAAGGCGATCAGGCCCAGTCCGTCGAGCACCAGGAACGTGCGGCGGAAGTGGTGCATCCAGCGCGCCACCCAGGTGGCGATCAGCGCCGCGCATACGGTGAAGCCCAGGTACTCCGGATGCTTCACCCAGCCCAGCGGGTAGTGGCCGAGCAGGATGTCGCGCAGGGATCCACCACCGAGGGCGGTGACGCAGGCGATCATGACCACGCCGAACAGGTCCATGCGGCGGCGGCCGGCGGACAGTGCGCCGGTCATGGCTTCGGCGGAAATGGCAATCAGGTAGATGATGGACAGCAGCATGGGACAGGCTCCGGGCGCGGTGGGGCCGGCCATGCGCGACGACCGCCACTGCCTGCGCAATGACGGGATGACGATGACCGGTGCCGCTCCCGCTGTCCTTTTGCCTGAGAGTTCAGCGGCATGGGCCGCGTGCCCCTTCGGCGGATCGTCCCGGGCGTGCCCGGTGACCTCTCTCCAGCTCGGCGAGTCGAATGCATGGTTGGTGGGATTCCAGCCCACCGGCCTGAGCGATCATGGGAGCCTGCGCCTTCGGCGGGCGCCAGCGCGGCGCCTCTCTCCTGCATTCGGCGGCCAGTATATCCGCTGCAGTGCAGCACGGCATAATCCAGGCCATGGCCCCGTCCGTCCGCCCGTGGTTCCTGTACCTGCTTGAATGCCGCGATGGCAGCTACTACGCCGGCATCAGCACGGACGTGGACGCGCGTTTCGCCGCCCACCAGGCCGGCAAGGGCGCGCGCTACACGCGGGCACGGCCACCGCTGCGCGTGCTGGCCGTGCGCGAATACCCGGACCGGGCCGCCGCCTCACGCGCCGAGTGGCAGCTCAAGCAGCAGCCCCGCGAGCGCAAGCTGGCCTGGCTGCAGGAACCGGTCGAGACGCTTCTGTAGATCCACGCCCTGCGTGGATGGGCTACCCGGCCTATGCGATGATCGCCCCGCGCCCAGAGCTGGAGACCCGGATGTCGACGATCGCCCTGCTGTTCGCTCTTTCCGCAGCAACGAGCCCTGCCGCCGACCCGGCCACCCTCGCGGCCATCGAAGCCACCTGCCACGACTACGTCGATGGCCAGCTGGAGGCCGACCCGCAGCGGGTCGCCCACTCCCTGCATCCGGACCTGGCCAAGCGCGCGGTCCTCGGCGATACACCCGACGAACGCCTCGGCCTGCGCCGGATGTCGAAGGAAGAACTGGTCTCGTTGACGAAGCAGGGCGCGTTGAAGACCCCGAAGGATCAATGGGATCGCCGCTGCACGGTGCTGGACGTGACCGGCAACGCCGCCTCGGTGCGATTGGAAACGCCGTGGTTCGTCGACTACTTCCACATGGGCCGCTTCGGCCAGCGCTGGGTCATCGTCAACGCGCTGTGGTACCCGAAACCGAAGGCGCAGTGAGCGATGCGTGCCGCCGGCAACGCATGGATCTCCGTCGTCGTCCTGGTCGCCGGTATCGCGCTGCTGCCTGGCCTGCTGTATCTGCTCGGGCTGGCGCTGGTGGACGGTCGGCCGAAGCCGGCCGAACGCGCGCCCAGTGGTGTGGCAGCGTGCAGCAGCGAACCACGGGCGGGATTCCAGCCGATGAATCCCTGGCACTTCACTGCCCAGTTCTTCGACAAGGACGGAATGAAGAAGAAGGTGCCTGAAGTGGAGCGGGAGGCCTTCTGGATTGCCCGGCGCCACCTGTGGCGGCAACCTCGGCACGGCATGCTGCGCTGGCATCTCAGCAGCACCGCGCTGGCGATCTGGATCACCCGGCATTGGAGTACCGCGCAGATTGCCGACACCGCGAGGAGGGAGGACTTCTGCCGGACCTGGTCGAAACGGCGGGTGCCCGGTGGCCCGATGAGGAAGTAGAGCCACGCCATGCGTGGAGGGTGTTGACGGGGCCAGAGCCCTTCCCTGCGGAAAGGGATCCGACCGCGCCGCAGCCGGCCAGCGGCCGGCACTACCGCCGGGGCCGACGGTCTTCCTGATCATCACCGAAGATGATGCGCGCACTGCGCTGGTAGCTCCAGTACGCCACGGCCCAGTTCAGCAGCACCACGATGCGGTTGCGGAAGCCGATCAGGAAGAACACATGCGCGGCCAGCCAGAACCACCAGGCCAGCACGCCGGACAGTTGCAGCCGTCCCAGGTGCACGATCGCGGCCATGCGGCCGATGGTGGCCAGGTTGCCGTAGTCGGCGTACTTGAACGGGCCGGGTGCGGGCGTGCCGTGCAGGCGTGCGCGGACCACCTCGGCCACGTACTTGCCCATCTGCTTGGCCGCAGGCGCCACGCCGGGAACCGGCTTGCCGTCGGCCTGGCTCAGTGCGGCCAGATCGCCGGCCACGAACAGCTCCGGGTGATCGGGCAGGGTCAGGTCCGGTTGCACCTGCACGCGCCCGGCGCGGTCCAGCGGCACGTCCAGCGTGCGAGCCAGCGGTGAAGCGGCCACACCGGCGGCCCAGACCACGGTGCGTGCCGGCACGAACTGGTCACCGAGCGTGAAGCCCTGGCTGTCGATGTCGCTCACCGGAGTACCGGTCAGCACTTCCACGCCCAGCTTCTCCAGCTGGCGGCGCGCCTTCAGCGACAGCACTTCCGGGAACGAGGACAGCACGCGCGGCCCAGCCTCGACCAGCCGCACCTTGGCGCTGGCCGGATCGATATGACGGAACTCATTGCGCAGCGTGTGGCGTGCAATCTCGGCCAGGGTGCCGGCCAGTTCCACACCGGTCGGGCCGCCGCCGACGATGGCGAAACTCAACCACGCCGCCTTCTTGGCCGGGTCCGGCTCGGCCTCGGCACGCTCGAACGCCAGCAGCAGCTTGCGGCGCAGTGCGATGGCATCGTCCAGCGTCTTCAGCCCGGGCGCATCGTCGGCCCACTGATCATTGCCGAAGTAGGCGTGGGTGGCGCCGGTGGCCAGCAGCAGGCTGTCGTAGTCCAGCGTGCTGCCATCGGCCATGCGGATCTGCCGGGCCTGCTTGTCGATGGCCACCACTTCGCCGAGGCGGACTTCCACATTGCGCTGGTGGCCGAGGATGTGGCGCAGGGGTGCAGCGATATCCGGTGCGGACAGGCCGGCGGTGGCCACCTGGTACAGCAGCGGCTGGAACAGGTGATGGTTGCGGCGGTCGACCAGGGTGATGCGTAAGCGTTCGCGGGCCAGGGCACGGGTGGCCCAGAGACCGGCAAAACCGCCGCCGACAACGACCAGGTGGGGAACGCGCTCGCGACTCATCGACTCACTCCAGTGGGGGCATTGGGGGAAGCGCCTGGCATCTTCGCACGGCGGCTACCTGTCACGTCAGCGACCGCCCGGATCGGCGATACTCGGGTTCAGGCAACGGCCCGAGAGGAGCCCATGAGCGAACCGGAAAAGCGCATCGCCCTGTTGATCGACGCCGACAACGCGCCGGCCTCGAAGATCGACGAGGTCCTGGCCGAAGTCGCGCGCTACGGCGTGGCCAATGTGCGCCGCGCCTATGGCAACTGGAAAAGCCCGCGACTGAAGGGGTGGGAAGCGGTACTGCATGAGTATGCGATCCGCCCCATCCAGCAGTTCGCCTACAGCAAGGGCAAGAATGCCTCGGATATGGCGATGGTGATCGATGCCATGGACCTGCTGTACGCGCGCAACCTTGATGGCTTCGCCATCGTCTCCAGCGATGCCGATTTCACCCCGATGGTGATGCGCCTGCTGACCGATGGCGTGAAGGTGTATGGCTTCGGCGAAAAGAAAACGCCCGAACCCTTCGTCAACGCATGCTCGAAGTTCACCTACCTGGAAGCGCTGGGCCAGACCCACGCCAGTGTGCCGGATGCCGAGCAGGCATCGAGCGAACAGGCATCCAACGAGCCCGTCGCCAATGACGATGCACGCCCGCGCAAAAGCGGTGCGGAGATGCGCAGCGACACGCGGCTGGTGAAGATGCTGCGCCGCGCGGTGTCTGCGGCCGAGGGCGAGGATGGCTGGTCGCACCTGGGGCCGGTAGGCAGCCAGATCGGCAACCAGGCCTCGTTCGATCCGCGCAATTATGGCTACGGCAAGCTCAGCGACCTGCTGGCGGCGATCGGCCTGTTCGAGCTGAAGAAGGATGGCAAGTCGTCCTACGTACGCGCGCTGCCGAAAAAGAACCGGTAGTGCCGGCAAAAGAACCGGTAGTGCCGGCCGCTGGCCGGCATGCTGCAGATGCCAGATCCCGCACCCGGCACGCACATCACCCACCGATCAGGCGTATCGTTGCCGCTCGCATTGCCAGCAAGGAAAACCCGCATGTTGAAGATCTGGGGCCGTCGCAATTCCAGCAACGTCCGCAAGGTGCTGTGGTGTGCCGAGGAGATCGGCCTGCCGTACGAATCCATCGAAGTCGGCGGCAGCCACGGCGGCACGCAGACGCCGGAGTACCAGGCGATGAATCCCAACGGCCTGGTGCCGGTGATCGAGGACCACGGCCTGCCGCTGTGGGAATCGAACACCATCGTGCGTTACCTGAGCGCGCGCTATGCGCTGGGCACGCTGTACGCCGAGGACCCGATGGAGCGCGCGCAGGCCGAAAAGTGGATGGACTGGAGCACCTCGCGGATGGCACCGCTGTACAGCGACCTGGTCTGGGGCATCATGCGCACCGCGCCGGCCGACCGTGACGAAGCGCGCATCAACGCGGCCATCGTCCGTGCCGGTGACTACCTGGCGATGGCCGATGCCACCCTGGCCACGCAGCCATGGCTGTCGGGCGGGACGTTCGCGATGGGCGACATTCCGCTCGGCTCGCTGGTGTACGCCTGGTATGAACTGCCGATCCAGCGCCCGGACCTGCCGCACCTGGCCGAGTGGTATGCGCGCCTGCGCGAGCGACCAGCTTACCAGCGCGGCGTAATGTCGCCGCTGACGTAAGCGAAGGCGTTCGGGGTCAGAGCCCTTTCCTGCGGAAAGGGATCCGGCCCCGATAACCAAGGGGCTCTGACCCCTCAATACAGATCCGTCGGATCCACATCCAGCGACCAGCGCACCTTGCGGGCTTCCGGCAGCGCGTACAGCTGCGGTACCAGTTGCGAAAGCACGCCATGCAGGGGCGGTCGCTGCAGGGCCGACAGCAGCAGCTGCGTGCGCTGGTAGCCGGCGCGGCGTGGCATCGGTGCGGGCATCGGCCCGTAGGCCTCGACCACGTCCTGTTCGCCCAGCAGCTGCCGCGCGGCCAGCAGGAATGCATTGGCATGCTCCACCTGCTGCGCTTCAGCACGCACCAACGCCAGATGCGCGAATGGCGGGAACCCGGCCGCCTGGCGCTGGTTCAACTCGGCCTGCGCAAACGGGTGGTAGCCACCGCTGACCAGGGTTTCCAGCAGTGGATGCCCGGGGTGGTGGGTCTGCAGCCAGACCTCGCCGGGGTCACGTGCACGCCCGGCGCGACCGGCCACCTGGATCAGCTGCTGGGCGAGTTTCTCGCTGGCGCGGAAATCGGCCGAGAACAGCCCTTCGTCGATGCCCACCACCACCACCAGGGTCAGCTTGGGCAGGTCGTGGCCCTTGGCCAGGATCTGCGTGCCGACCAGGATACCGGGTTGGTCGCCCAGTTTTGCCAGCTGCTGTTCCAGCGCGTCGCGTCGCGAGGTGGTGCCGCGGTCGATGCGCACCACCGGGAAGTCGGCGAAGGCGGCGGTGAGGTGCTCTTCCAGGCGTTCGGTGCCGATGCCCTGCGGCTGCAACGCCAGGCTGCCGCAGGCCGGGCACGCCAGCGGTGCCGGCTGCCGCGCGCCGCAGTGGTGGCATTGCAGGCGCCGGCCTCCGCCATGCACGGTCATCGGCGCGTCGCAGCGCTGGCACGGCGCAGTCCAGCCGCAGTCATGGCACAGCAGCACCGGCGCGTAGCCGCGGCGGTTCTTGAACACCAGCACCTGCTGGCCACGCTGCAGGTGCTCGCCGATGCCGGCCAGCACATCGGCCGAGAGGCCGTCATGCAGCGGCCGCTTGCGTACATCGAGGATACGCACGCGCGGTGGCCGCGCATCGCCGGCACGCTGCTTCAGGCGCAGGTGGGTGTAGCGACCTGCATAGGCGTTGTGCAGGGTTTCCAGCGAGGGCGTGGCGCTGCCGAGCAGTACCGGAATGCCCAGCGCCTTGGCCCGGACCAGGGCGAAATCGCGCGCGTGGTAGCGGATGCCATCCTGCTGCTTGTAGCTGCCGTCGTGTTCCTCGTCGACGATCAGCAGGCCGGCCTGCGGCAACGGCGTGAACACCGCCGAGCGGGTGCCGACGATGACCCGCGCTTCGCCGCGAGAGGCCGCTGCCCAGACGCGCGCGCGCTCGTTGTCGTTCAAGCCCGAATGCAGCGCATGCACCGCAATGCCGAGGCGACCACGGAAGCGCGCCAGGGTCTGTGGGGTGAGGCCGATTTCCGGTACCAGCACCAGCGCCTGCCTGCCGTGCGCCAGGCAATGGATGATCGCCTGCAGGTAGACCTCGGTCTTGCCGCTGCCGGTCACGCCATCGAGCAGGAACGGCTGGAAGCCTTCGGCGGCGGTGATCGCGGCCACGGCGGCGGCCTGGTCCGGGTTGAGGGTAGGGCCCGGCAGCGGCTGCGCGTGTTGGGGCGCCACTGCCAGCGCGACGCGCTCGGCCAGGGCGCGCTTGGCCAGGCTGCGTGCGGCAGTGCGCCAATCCTCCATGCGTTCGCCCAGCACGTCTTCATCGACGATGGCGTCGGCCAGCAGTTCGGCCAATTGCCGCGGCCGGCTGCCGGCGCGCAGCGTCGCACGCTGGGCATGGCCCTCGGCTGTCAGCTGCCAGCCCCAATGGTGGGTGTCGGGGAGGGCCTCACCATGCCGCAGCGGACCGGGCAGGGCGGTGCTGACGACCTCGCCCAGCGGCGCGTGGGTGTAGCGCGCCAGCCATTGCAGGCTTTGCCACAGCTCGCCCTGCAGCAACGGCTGCGGGTCGCACCACGCCAGGGCCTGGCGCAGCCCCTGCCCGTCGTCCGTCTGGCCGTGGCCGGTCACGACACCGACCAGCTCCCGGTTGCCGAACGGCACTTTCAGGCGGCAGCCGACCGCAATCGCAGGGCCATCGCCTTCCGGTGGCAGGTAGTCGAACAGGCGCGGCAGCGGGACGGGCAGGGCGACCTGCAGGGTCGGAATCGGTGAAAGCATCGGGCCAGTGTACCGGGCCATGCGCGCGCGGATGGCAGCGGACGGGGCGACCGGACGGCGTCCGTTGAATCATAAATGTCACCTAAATATCGGTGTCCATTGGAGATTCAGTCTTATCCACATGTTCTGTGGATAACGTTGTGCGTTACCGGCCAGCGGACGCGCAGGAGGCCGATGGCGACGGCCTCACGCTCGGGTTGGTCAAAAAATCGCCACACGGCAAAAACAATCAAAATCAACAACTTATGTGTGAAACAAAGCTGAAACAGAGTGAATTCAGGCGGATGCCGCAGTTTTCCCCGAAACCCGCGTGGTGCTGTGCACAACCTGCAGCACGAAGTGCCGGTGGGCGCAAGTCCTACGGGCGTCGATTGCCTGCCGCTATCATGCCGGCAGACCTCTGGAGTGACCGATGACGGCTGTGCCCGCCCCTGTTTCCTCGACCGCGGCCGGCGCGCTGTCGGCGTTCCTGCGTGGCGTCGAGCGCCGCGCCCTGGTGGTGGCTGAACTGCAGTGCGGCGACGCCGCCCGTGCCGAGCAGACGCTGGTCGCGGTGATGCGCGCGTTCGCGGCCGTTGCCAGCGACCTGCCGATGGCGCAGTGGCCGACGCGCTTCTGGACCCTGCTGGGGCAACGCCAGGCACTGCGCGAGCCGGTGGGCGGGCAGTGGGCCGCGCCGTTGGCCGCGCTGGGCGGGATGGCGCCGCTGCCGCGCCTGGCGCTGCTGCTGCGGGTGGGCGGCAGCCTCGACGAGGGCATTGCCATGCGCGTGCTCGACCAGGACGAGGCCGGCTACCAGCACCTGCTGGCCGACGCGTGCCCGCGTGATGCCCATGGCCAGCCCGACGCCGCGGCCTGGCGCCAGCTGGCCGAGCAGGTGCAGGCGCGTATCCGTGAACTGCCGGCCACGCGCCTGCAGCAGCTCCAGCAGCCGGCCGCACCCGTCGCGCACAACGAGGCGCCGACGTCCAGCTGGCGCGCTCCCCAGCGCGACGAGCGGGCCACCGCCCACGCCAACGCCAAGCGCCGTCGGGCGAGTGCCAAGCCGCGCTGGCGCGGTCCGCTGATCCTGCTGGCGACCGTGGCAGTGCTGCTGGCCGCGGCGCTGGGGTGGCGCTACCTGCAGGGGCATTCCATCGGCAGTGATGCGCCGCTGCCGGAGGGCGTCGTGGGCGAAGCCGGTCCAGTGACCGTGGAAGCGCTGCCGCCGAGCAAGGTCAATGCCACGCCGGACGCGACCCAGGCCCAAGCCCATGACGACGCAGCGATGCTGGCCGATCGTGACTACCCGCTGGTCGCCGATGCCGACCTGTATGCGTGGACCGCCGCCGGCGGCCCGCTGCCGGTGGACGAATCGCAGTCCAGGCCAAGCCGGCCGGAGCCGGCCAGTGCCGCGCTGGAAACCGCTGCCGCCGATGAATAAGTCCATGTTCGCCAGCCTGCTGCTGGCCCTGCCGCTGTCCCTGTCCGCCGCACCGCAGTCGTTGAGCGTGCCGTTGCCGCCACCGGTCCCGGGCAGTTCGCCGGCCACGCCGGCGTCGGCCGCTGCCACTCCAGCCCCTGCGGAGTTCGCCCAGCTGGATGCGCAGCAGCAGCGCCAGCGTCGCGCCGACTACGCCGCCTGGCGCGCATTGCCGGAAGCCGAACGCGAGCGCATCCGCCAGGCCGACGCGCGCTTCAATGCGCTGCCGGCCGATCAACAGCAGCGCATGCGCCAGCAGTTCCAGGCACAGGACCAGGCGTTCCGCGACGGGTGGCGACTGGGCCCGCAGCTGGGCCTGGAGTTCCCCAAGCTGCACGGACTGTTCGGATTCGTGCCGCCGGAGCAACGCGAGTCGGCGCTGGCCGTGCTGCGCCAACTCAGCCCGGCGCAGCTGGCCCAGCTGACCCTGGTCGCGCAGCGCACGCCGCCGCAGGAACGCGATGCGGTACGCAGCGCCTTCCTCGCGGTACCCGCCGCCGAACGCGACAGCTGGCTCAAGCGCCAGGCCGGCCAGTAGAAAAAGGGGACGGAGGGGATTAAGTCGTATCAGGCCAGTCAGTGCCGAATGCGACTTAATCCCCTCCGTCCCCTTTTTGCTTGGGGCAGCCGCAACCTCGCATTCACGCCATGTCATGGGAATGCACGCGCTGCCCGCGTAAGATGGGCGCCCGCAACCCGGTGCCTGTGCCCTTCGCGCGCAACCGCAGTTCGCGTCAAGCACCTTATGTCTACTGCAACCTCCACGCCGCGCTTCAGCAAGGAAGTCGGCGCCACCGGTCTGCTCGCCCTGCCGCTCGTGCTGGGCCATGTGTCCACCGGTCTGATCTCCTTCGTCGACAACGTGATTGCCGGCCACCACGCCACGGCCACCCTTGCCGCAGTCACCATCGGTACGGCGCTGCTGTGGCTGCCGATGCTGATTCCGATCGGCACCCTGATCTCGCTCACCGCCTCGGTGTCGCAGCTGCACGGCGCCGGCCGCGAGCGCGAGATCGGCCCGCTGTTCCGCCAGGCACTGTGGCTGGCGCTGGGGCTGGGGCTGATCATGTTCACCTTCCTCACCGTGGTGCCACCGCTGCTGCCGTCGTTCGGCATCGCGCCGGACATCGTGCCGGGGGCGACCGCGTTCCTGCACGCGGTGCGCTGGGGCGGGCCCGCGCTGACCCTGTACTTCTGCATGCGTTACCTGAGCGAAGGCATGCACTGGACGTTGCCGACCATGCTGCTCGGCTTCGGCGGCCTGCTGGTGCTGGCGCCGATGGGCTACGTGCTGGCCAATGGCAAGCTCGGTTTCCCGGAACTGGGTGCGGAAGGCCTGGGCATCGCTTCGGCGGTGATGATGTGGCTGCAGGCCACCGCGTTTGCCCTGTACCTGTGGCGCACCAAGCGCTTTGCCCACCTGCAGCTGTTCTCGCATTTCGAAGGGCCGCGCTGGAAGGCGATCTGGGAGCTGCTGCGCACCGGCCTGCCGATCGGCATCACCGTGCTGATGGAAGGTGGCTTGTTCATCGTCACCGCGTTGCTGATCGGTCGCCTGGGTGCCAATGAAGCGGCGGCGCACCAGATCGCGATCAACGTCGCGCAGCTGTGCTTCATGATTCCGATGGGCGTGGCCGAGGCCACCACCGTGCGCGTCGGCCATGCGGTCGGCCGTGGCGATGGCTTCGGCGTGCGACGCGCGGCCTGGGCCGGTTACGCGATCATCATGGGCACGCAGACGCTGTCGGCGGCGGTGCTGCTGTTCGGCCACGACGCCATCGTCGGCGTGTACACCAACGACCTGGCGGTGGCCGGGCTGGCCTCGACCCTGCTGCTGTACGCGGCCACCTTCCAGTTCCCGGACGGCATCCAGGTACTGTCGGCCGGTGCGCTGCGCGGCCTGAAGGACACCCGCGTGCCGATGTTCATCGCCATGTTCGCGTACTGGGGCCTGGGCATGCCGCTCGGCGCCGGGCTCGGCCTGGGGCTGGGCATGGGCCCGCAGGGCATGTGGATCGGCCTGATCGTCGGCCTGACTGCCGCTGCCATCCTGATGGGCTGGCGCCTGCGCCGCAGCAGCCTGCGCATCGGCCAGTCGATGCTGTCCTGATCGTCCCGCCCGCCTGCCCACCCATGGCGGGCGATCCCCTGACTTGTGTCCGATGCCGCATCACGCGGCAACGGCTATGCTGGTACCACGGCAAGAAGCCATCCGGAGCGTTCCATGAATCAACCCGTGCCCCCGCTGCCCCCGGCGCGTCGCAATCCCGTCGCCAGTTTCTTCATCGGGCTGTGGGACGTCATGAACTTCACCCGCCGGTTGATCCTCAACCTGGTGTTCTTCGGCCTGCTGTTCCTGCTGCTGGTGATGTTCGTCATCGCCGCCGGCATGGGCGCCGGTGCCAGCAAGTCGCTGCAGGACCGCACCACGCTGGTGATCGCGCCGGAGGGCCGCCTGGTCGAGCAGTTCAGCGCCGATCCGGTCAGCCGCGCGCTGGCCAAGGCGGTGGGTGACAACGGTGCCGAAGAGATCCAGCTGCGCGACCTGCTGCGGGTGATCGAGTCGGCCAAGGAAGACAAGAAGATCGAGCGCGTGGTGCTGGAACTGGACAAGCTGCAGCCGTCCGGCTTCGCCTCGCTGCGTGAGGTGGCCGCCGCGCTGCAGGACCTGCGCGCGTCCGGCAAGCAGCTGGTGGCCTACAGCGAGAGCATGGGCCAGTCGCAGTACCTGCTGGCCGCGCAGGCCGACGAGGTCTACCTGGACCCGATGGGCTCGGTCGTGCTCGAGGGCCTCGGCCGCTACCGCCAGTATTTCCGCACCGGCCTGCAGGACAAGCTGGGCGTGGACGTACACCTGTTCAAGGTGGGCGAGTACAAGTCCGCAGCCGAGCCGTACGTGCTCGACGCGGCGTCACCGGCCTCCAAGGAAGCCGACCTGTTCTGGATGAACGACGTCTGGCAGCGTTACCTGGGCGACATCGCCAAGGCCCGCCGCCTGGATCCGGCACAGCTGGCCGCCGGCATCGACACGCTGCCGGAAGGCATTGCCGCCGCCGGTGGCGACCTGGCCAAGTTCGCGCTGCAGCAGAAGCTGGTGACCGCGCTGAAGACCCGCGAGGAATTCGAGGATCTGATGATCGAGCGCGGCGTCGCCGACGACGATGCCGACGGCGGTTTCCGCAACGTCGACTTCGGCCGTTACCTGGCCCTGCTCGACGCCCGTCGCAACCCGGTGGACTCGCGTCCGCAGGTGGCGGTGGTGGTGGCGTCCGGCGAGATCAGCGGTGGTGACCTGCCGGCCGGCCGCATCGGTGGCGAGTCGACCTCGGCGCTGCTGCGTGCCGCGCGTGACGACGAGAACGTGAAGTCGGTGGTGCTGCGCGTGGATTCGCCCGGTGGTGAAGTGTTCGCCTCCGAGCAGATCCGTCGTGAAGTGGTGGCCCTGCAGGCCGCTGGCAAGCCGGTGGTGGTGTCGATGGGCGACCTGGCCGCCTCCGGTGGCTACTGGATCAGCATGAACGCCGATCGCATCTATGCCGATCCGTCGACCATCACCGGTTCGATCGGCATCTTCGGCATGGTGCCGAACTTCAGCCGCGCGCTGGACAAGATCGGCGTGCACACCGACGGTGTCGGCACCACCCGTTTCGCCGGGGCTTTCGACGTTACCCGGCCGATGGACCCGGCGGTGGGCCAGGTCATCCAGACGGTGATCAACAAGGGCTACGCCGACTTCACCGGCCGTGTCGCCGACGCCCGCAAGAAGCCGGTCGAGGCGGTGGACGAGGTCGCCCGCGGCCGCGTGTGGAGCGGTGCACAGGCCAAGGAACGCGGCCTGGTCGATGCGTTTGGCGGGCTGAAGGATGCCGTGGCCGACGCGGCCAGCCGCGCCAAGCTCGGCAAGGCCGATGCCTATCGCGTGCGCTACATCGAGAAGGCGGCCACGCCGTTCGCGCAGTTCGTCAGCGGGTTCGCCGGCAGCCGGGCCGGTGCGTGGATGCTGGCCGATTCGGGCGTGGCGCGGATGATGCTGGCCCGCACGATGCCGGACGTGGATACGCAGCTGCGCTTCGTCGAGAACGCCGCCCGCGAGAAGGGCAACGGTGCACCGGTGAAGGCGCTGGCGTACTGCTTCTGCGGGTTCTGATCGGCAGCAGTAGTGAATGAAAACGCCCGGCGCAGGCCGGGCGTTTTTCGTTGATGGGGCCGGACCCCTCTGCAGCGCATAGGGCTCTGACCCGACAGGTCACTGCGTCGCGTCAGCCTCGGCCTTGCGCTCGCTCGCAGCGGCGTCATCGACAGTCTTCTGCACGCCCTTGGCGCGGTCCAGCGGCTGCTGGATCGCGCGTGCCATGGCCTGCGGTTCCGGCGGCTTCTCCGGGTTCGGCGTGGGCGGACGCTGGCAGGCCGACAGCAGCACGGTGGCCAGCAGGGATGTGGACAGGATCAGGATGCGCATGGCGGCACTCCGTGATGGGCGTGCGCGCAGTGTCGCATCTACCGCAGGCGGCTGCCGTGAGCGCGTATCCTTGTGGCATCGGAACACAGTGGGCCCGGCCCCGGAGGACACATGACCCAGCAACGGTGGCGCCTGGACGGCCAGACCGCCCTGATCACCGGCGCCAGTGCCGGCATCGGCCTGGCCATCGCGCATGAACTGGCCGGGTTCGGTGCCGACCTGATGATCGTCGGCCGCGATATCGACATGCTGGAGACCGCGCGCGACGAGTTGCTGGACGTATATCCGCAGATGCAGGTCCACGCGCTGGCCGCCGATGTCTCCGATGACGAAGACCGCCGGCAGATCCTGGACTGGGTGGAAGACCACAGCGATGGCCTGCACATCCTGGTCAACAACGCCGGTGGCAACGTCACCAAGGCGGCCACGGAGTATTCCGAGGACGAATGGCGCCAGATCTTCGAGACCAACCTGTTCTCGGCCTTCGAGCTGTCGCGCTACGCGCACCCGCTGCTGGCCCGGCACGCGTCGTCGTCGATCGTCAATGTCGGCAGCGTTTCCGGCCTGACCCATGTGCGCAGTGGCGTGGTCTACGGCATGAGCAAGGCGGCGATGCACCAGATGACCCGCAACCTGGCCGTCGAATGGGCCGAGGACGGCATCCGGGTCAACGCGGTGGCGCCCTGGTACATCCGCACCCGGCGCACCTCCGGCCCGTTGTCGGACCCGGACTACTACGAGGAAGTGATCAACCGTACGCCGATGCGCCGTATCGGCGAGCCGGAGGAAGTGGCCGCCGCCGTCGGCTTCCTGTGCCTGCCGGCGGCCAGCTACGTCACCGGCGAGTGCATCGCAGTGGATGGCGGCTTCCTGCGCTACGGGTTCTGATCTTCCGGTGGTCGTGCCGGCCGCTGGCCGGCAACTGCAATCATCTGAAAATCCTGCGATTGCCGGCCAGCGGCCGGCACGACCGGATGGTTGTCACCCCGGCACCGGGCAGTTGCTGGCCTCCAGCACGCCCTGCAGTCGTTCGCGCTCGCCGCGCGCCGTGTCGCGGTTTTCCGGCGAGGCGAACCGCTCACGCCCCCGCGCATCGCGGAAGCGTTGCTGCCAACTGCTGCAGCGCTGCGCTTCCGGCAGCGCCTCGCAGCGGTCGCGCACCACCTCGCAGCCGGCGGCGTTGACCGGCGTGGCGCCGCCCAGGCCCTGTACGGTCATCAGTTCGCAGCGTCCGGGGGCGGCTTCGTACTCGTGCAGGTAGCCGCCGCCCTGGCTGTCGGTGCACTGGAAGATCGGTGGCAGCGGCGGCTTCGGCGGCGCATGGCTGTCTGGCGCGGCATCGGCCTGGCGCGGCAGCGCTGCACTGTCGAGTATCAGATCGCCGCCTTCGCGTTCGACCATGCCGGCTTCCATGATCGTGCGCCCTTCACCGGGGCGGCGAGGCGCGGGTGCGGGAACGGATGGCGCAGTGGCCGCGGCCGGTTCGGGCGCGGCCGGCACGGGTGCCGCTGAGGCCGGCGCCGGCGGAGCACTGGCCGGCACCCGCACCACCTGCTGCTTGCTGCCGGTCGGGCAGGGCGTGCGTTGCAGGGTGGGCACATCGCTGCTGCTGGAGGTGCAGCGGTAGATCACCCCGTCGTCGGCCAACGCGTTGCCGGCGAACAGGCCCAGGGCCAGCCAGATCGGATTCTTCATGCGCACAGCGTACATGCCCCGGCAGGCATCGCGCTCAGCGTTCGCAGTCCCGCGACAGGCGCGCGTCGATGCCACGTTGTTCGTTGCTGATGTCCGTGCGCTCGCTCTGCAGCGCGCTGTTGTAGCGGCGATCCAGTTCCCAGCGGCGGTCACGCAGGCGCGCGCAGACTTCCTGCGGCGGCAGCGCATGGCAGCTGTCACGGACCAGCACGCTGCCGGCCGGCACCTGCACGCCGACGCCCACCGCAGGCGGCCGGTAGCCGGCGCCTTCACCGATCGGCGCACCGACCGGCGAGCCGAAGCCCGGGCGTGGACCGGGATGGACCGCGCCGTGGTGCCCGTGCGGGAGCCACACGCTGGTCCACAATGGGACCCAGCGCGGATTGCCCTCGTTGCTGTCGCTGGTGTAGCGGCGACCGTCGTCGCTCACGCACTCGTACAACGGCTGTGGCGGCTGGATGTAGACGTGGCGGACTTCGCGATCGCGCATCACCGGAGCCTCGCTGGGCGCTGCGGGAGGGGCGTCACTGCGCACCACCCGCGGCGCGGGATCACGGGGCCGCTGCAGGTCGCGGACTTCCTGCCGGCCGCTGCTGCACGGCCTGTCCTGCAGGGCGACGGCGCCATTGCTGGCGACACAGCGGTACACGCGCACGTCCTCGGCGGCCAGTGCGGTCGATGACAGCAGCAGGCACAGGCCCAGGGCGGTGCGCGGCAGGTTCATGGCGGCAGGGTGCGCGATTGTGCGCGGCAGTGCAATCGCCCGCTCAGGAGCGCAGCACGTTGCCGCTGAGCGCGTCGCGGATGGGGGTCGGCTGGGCCAGGCCGCCGGTTTCGCCGTCGAGCAGGCCATCGAGCAGGCGCAGCAGGCGCGGATCAAGTTCGGCACGGCTGCGGGCCGGCGGCTCTCCGGCCAGGTTGGCGCTGGTGGAGACCAGAGGACCGCCCCAGGCGCGGCACAGTGCAACCACCAGCGGGTGGGCACTGATGCGCACGGCGATGCCGCTGTGCTCACCGGTGACCCAGGGCTTGGCGCGCGGACCGGTCGGCAGGATCCAGGTGTTGGCCCCCGGCCAGCTGGCCAGGACCGCGCGCTGGCGGGCGTCGGGCAGTGCCTGCAGGCGCACCCAGCCCTCCAGCTGCGACAGGTCGGCGGCCACCAGGATCATGCCCTTCTCGATCGGGCGCTGCTTCAGCCGCAGCACCATGTGCACCGCCGCCTCATGCGAGGGGTCGCAGCCCAGGCCCCAGACCGCTTCGGTCGGATAGGCGATCACGCCACCGGCGCGGAGCGTGGCGACAGCGGAGTCCAGGGTGAGTTCTTTCATGGCGGCGACCGGCCCGACGTGGGCCTTCATTATCCTCCTGCGGCGTGCAGAAGGGGTGGACCCTGGCACCCGGTAGTGCCGGCCGCTGGCCGGCGTCTGATGCTTCTGGGGTTGCCGGCCAGCGGCCGGCACTACCCCTCATCCACGCATGGCGTGACACAGCATCCACGCATGGCGTGGGGTTACTTCGCGGCCTTCTTGACCGCCTTCTTGACGGCCTTCTTCGCCGGCGCCTTCTTTGCGGCCGCCTTCTTTACTGCCTTCTTGGCCGCGGCCTTCTTCGGCGCCGCTTCCTTCTTCACCGCCGCCTTCTTGGCCGGCGCCTTCTTCGCAGCGGCCTTCTTGGCACCGAAGCCCTTGCGCACCGGCTTGCCGGTTTCTTCCATCAGCTGCTGCACTTCGGCCAGGGTCAGCGATGCCGGCTCGCGATCCTTGGGGATCTTGCCGTTCATCCTGCCGTCGCTGATGTACGGGCCGAAGCGGCCGTTCAGCACCTGGATGTCGCTGCCTTCGAACTCCTTGATGATCCGGTTGCGCGCGATCTCTTCCTTCTCTTCGATCAGGAATACGGCGCGGGCCAGGTCGATGGTGTACGGGTCATCTTCCTTCTTCAGCGAGGCGTAGGTGCTGCCGCGCTTGGCGAACGGACCGAAGCGGCCGATGCCGACGCTGACCGGCTCGCCGTTGTCCTCGCCCAGCGCACGCGGCATCAGGAACAGTTCCAGCGCGTCTTCCAGCGAGATGGTGTGCATCGACTGGCCCGGGCGCAGCGAGGCGAACTTGGGCTTTTCCTCGGCGTCCTCCGCCGTGCTGCCGATGGCCGCATAGGGCCCGAAGCGGCCCAGCCGCACGCTGACCGGCTTGCCGGTCTTCGGGTCGGTGCCGAGCTCGCGCGCGCCACTGGCCTCGGCGCGGTCCACCGATTCCTTCTTGTCTTCCACCAGCTCCTTGAACGGCTCCCAGAAGCGGGCCATCAGCGGGATCCACTCTTCTTCGCCACGCGAGACGGCGTCGAGTTCGTCTTCAAGCTTGGCGGTGAAGTCGTAGTCCACGTACTGGGTGAAGTGGCTGGACAGGAACTTGGACACCGCGCGGCCGACGTCGGACGGACGGAAGCTGCGGCCTTCCATTTCCACGTACTTGCGGAACAGCAGGGTCTGGATGATCGACGCGTAGGTCGACGGACGGCCGATGCCGTACTCTTCCAGCGCCTTCACCAGCGCCGCTTCGGTGTAGCGCGGCGGCGGCTGGGTGAAATGCTGCTCGGCCTGGATGCGTTCCAGCGGCACGCGGTCACCGGGCTTCATCGCCGGCAGCTTGCGGCCCTCGTCCTCGTCCTCGGCGCTCTTGCTGTCCTTGCCTTCCTCGTACACGGCCAGGAAACCGGGCACCACCACCGTGGTGCCGCTGGCACGGAACACGTGCTCGCTGCCAGCGGACAGGTCGACGCTGACGGTATTGAGCGTGGCCGGGATCATCTGGCAGGCGACGGCGCGCTTCCAGATCAGTTCGTACAGGCGGCGCTCGTCGTCGGTCAGGAAGCGCGCCACCTGGGCCGGGGTGCGCAGGGCCGATGTCGGGCGCACCGCTTCGTGCGCTTCCTGGGCGTTCTTCGACTTGGTCTGGTAGGTGTTGGGCTGGTCCGGCAGCGAGGCGATACCGTAATCACGGGCGATCACGTCGCGGATTTCAGCCAGCGCGTCCTGCGACAGGTTCACCGAGTCGGTACGCATGTACGAGATCAGGCCGACGGTGCCTTCGTCACCGATCGCCACGCCTTCGTACAGCTTCTGCGCCACCTGCATGGTCTTGCGGGTGGTGAAACCGAGCTTGCGCGAAGCTTCCTGCTGCAGGGTGGAAGTGGTGAACGGCGGCGCCGGGCGGCGCTTGCGCTCCTTGCTGGCCACGTCGGTGACATGCAGCGAGCCCTGCGCGGCCTGCTGGATGCGCAGGCGGGCGGCTTCGGCGGTATCGCCGTCGGTGATGGTGAACTGCTCGAATTTCTGCCCGTCCAGCTTGACCAGCTTGGCGTTGAAGTGCTGCGACGGGTGGGCGCACTCGGCGGCGATCGACCAGTATTCGCGGGCGATGAACGCTTCGATCTCTTCCTCGCGCTCGACGATCATGCGCAGCGCCGGGCTCTGCACGCGGCCGGCGGACAGGCCGCGCTGGACCTTGCGCCACAGGACCGGCGACAGGTTGAAACCGACCAGGTAGTCCAGCGCGCGGCGCGCCTGCTGGGCATCGACCAGGTCGCTGGCGATCGCGCGCGGCTGGCTGATCGCTTCCTTGATCGCGCGCGGGGTGATCTCGGTGAACACCACGCGCTGCATCGGCTTGTCCTTGACCAGCCCGCGTTCCTTCAGGATCTCGGCGATATGCCAGCTGATCGCTTCACCCTCGCGATCCGGGTCGGTCGCCAGCAGGATGTCGTCGGCGCCCTTGGCGGCCTTGGCAATGGCATCGACATGCTTTTCATTCTTGTCGATCACGTCGTAGTGCATGGCGAACCCGTTGTCCGGGTCGACCGCGCCTTCCTTCGGAATCAGGTCACGCACATGCCCATACGAGGCCAGGACGGTGTAGTCCTTGCCGAGGTATTTGTTGATCGTCTTGGCCTTGGCCGGCGATTCAACGATGAGCAGGTGCTTGGGCATGGCAGCAGTGTCTGTGGGGCGAGCCGCAGGGGAGGGGCCGCTAGGGTGGAGCAAACGGCCGCATTAGTGAAGCGGCCACGGACAAATCAATACGCTGAACGCCCGGTAGTGTGCCGGGCGTTCAGGTTTCACCTTATTAGAGGAATCACGCCCGGCCAGCCGCTGTCAAGCAGCCAGGCGTGAGGATGGCCGTTCAGGAGGCCATCTTGGCGATGAAGCCGACCGCGGCGACCAGCAGCGCCAGGCCCGCAAGCATCAGCAGGCCGGTCAGCACCAGGATCACGATGGTGACCGTGCCCAGCTCGCGGCGCTGCAGGTGCGGCTGGTCGGTGTAGGCCCAGCGGTCGACCACCAGGGTGTCGCAGATCATGTCGTGCAGGCCCTGCTTGCGCTCGGTGAAGGCTGCCATCAGGAAGCCGATGCCGAGGGTGAAGCTGCTCAGCAGCATGGCCCAGTAGCGACCGAAGGCGCGGCCTCTGGTCAGGCGTTCGCCGTTGCTGCGCACGACCTTGATGCCGACCGCCATCTTGCCCAGCGTGGCGCCGCCCTGCGAGGAATGGAACCAGGTGTAGTAGGCCACGCCGATCACCAGGTTGATCAGGGCGCTGGCCAGCTGCGCGACGATCTCGATGGAGCTTTCGCCGCTGCCCACCGCGCCCATGCTGGCGCCGAGCACCACGCCGATGATGGCGCCGATGATGCCGCCCGGCACGGCCAGCACGAAGTAGTCGATCATGTAGGCCGCCACCCGCTTCCAGAAGCCGGCGTAGACCACTTCCCCGCCCACCACCGGCTGCGGGCCACCGGCAGCGGCGGTGCCCGGGGCGCTGTAGGGCGAGCTGCTGAGCGCGCCGGTGCCCGGCAGCGGTGCAGTGCCGTTGTCGATGGCGGCGTAGTCGCCGCGCAGGTCGAAGCCGCCACTGGCGGTGGCCGTGCTGGCGTCGGCGAGCGTCTGCAGGCCGAGCTCATCGACCACCTGGCGCAAGGCCGCCCACTGGGCCATGCCTTCGCGCCAGACCAGGGTGTCCAGGTTCAGTTGGCCGCGCTGGAAGCGCTGGCGGATCTCCTGGACCGGCAGCGGGCCCTGGCGTTGCTGTCCTTCGGCGTAGTACCACTCAGTCATTGCATGTTCCCTGTTGGGTCGTCCTTGGAGGTGCAGCCGTGCGCGGGGTTCAGCCGCGGCACGACGGCGGCAGGTACTTGTCGTCGCTCTCGCCGCTGCATTGCCAGCGGCCGCTGTCGCGATCGTATTCCAGCCACAGCAGGTCGCCATCGAGGCTCTTGCCGGGCACGGCCAGCGTGGCTTCGATGCCACAGTGGCCATTGTTGAAGCGGCCGATGTTCACCGCCGACAGGCCGGCCTGGGTGAAGTCGCCCGGGGCCGGGAAACCGGCATCGTTGGCACCCGGGCAGCGGCCTTCATCATCGGCGAAATGCTGCACCTGGTCCTTCAGTGGCTGCAGGGCATTGACCGCGGTGGCGACCTTGGCGCGCACGGTGTAGTCGTTGTAGGCAGGCAGTGCGATAGCCGCGAGGATGGCCACGATCGGCACCAGTACCAGCAGCAGCCCGCCGCCGATGATCGCGGTCAGGGCGCAGCCGGAAAGCTTCTTTTTCGGCGGCGGCAGGACGCCGGCCGGGGCCGGGGTGGCATAGGGCGTGGACGGCGGCAGCACCGGCGGCTGCGGCGGCGGGGGTACGGCCGGTTCAGGCTCGGGCTCGGGCTCGGCGACCGGTGCGGCCACGTCCAGCGCCGGCACGATCAGGCCCAGCTCATCGACCACGGTGCGCAACGGCTGCCATTGCGGCAGGCCGTCACGCCAGACCAATGTGTCCAGGGAGATCTGGTTGCTGCGGAACAGCTCGACCAACTGTTCCGCCGGCAGCGGGCCTTGCTGCCGGTTGCCTTCTGCATGGAACCACTCGCTCACGGGGACGCTCCTGAATGCGCTATGCCCCCAAGTGTACGGTCAGTGCAGGGGTTCTGGCTCGTCCATGAACATCTGCGTTTCCATCCAGGCATAGGCCGCTTCGGAGCCGGGCTGGTTGAACAGCACCATCAGCACGACCCACTTCAGGTCGTCCAGGTCCAGTTCGTCCTGGTCCAGGGCCATTGCCCGGTCCAGTACCAGCTCGCGCTGGTCCGCATCGAGGATGCCGTGCTGCTCCAGGTACAGCAGGAAGCCACGGCATTCCACGTCCAGCTTGTCCAGCTCGGGACCATGGTAGATGCGCACGGGACCATCGACCCGCGCCTGGGCCACGCTCGGCCGCTGCGCGGCCAGGGCATCGAGCCAGTCGAACGCCTTGTTGATCTCGGTGGGGCTGAAACCGGCCTGGATCAGGCCGTTCTGGAGCGAATCGCGGTCACGGATCAGGTCCGCATCTTCGCTGAAATAGTGTTCAAACAGGTACAGCAGTACATCCAGGATGCTCTCTTTCATTGCCCCTCGGCCTGCGTCGCGCGACGCTGTGGAGGTGAAGAAACTAGGGAGTTCGACAGTAGCGGCCGTGTACGCACACCACGATTCCCGCCAGTTCCATGGCCAGCAGCATGGAGGACACCTGTGACGCCGTCAATCCACAACGCGTGATCAGTGAATCCATACCGCTTGGGTTGTGGTCCAGCGCCCGCCACAAGCACTGGTAGTCAGGGTCGTCGGCCCAGCGCGCCGGCAGGAGCGCCGGCGGTGCCTGTTCAGTGGGGGTGGCCAGGCGCGATTGCAAGCCCGGCAGCTGCTGGCGGAGGGCGGGCGCCAGCAGTTCCAGGACGTCCTCGGGGCGCTCGACCAGCGCGGCGCCTTCACGGATCAGGCGGTGGCAGCCCGCCGCGCGCGGGTTCAGCACCGATCCGGGCAGTGCGCAGACCTCGCGGCCTGCCTCGGCGGCCAGCCGCGCGGTGATCAGCGCACCCGAGCGCTGGGCGGCCTCGACCACCACGGTCACCAGCGCCAGCCCGGCCACCAGCCGGTTGCGTGCAGGGAAGTGGCCGGGGCGGGCGGCCGTGCCGGGCAGGTATTCGCTGAGCACCGCGCCTTCGGCGGCGATGCGCGCCTGCAGCCGGGCGTGGCTGTCCGGATAGGCGCGGTCAGGGCCGGTGCCGATCACCGCCACGGTGCAGCCACCGGCGTCCAGCGTGGCCTGGTGCGCGGCCGCATCGATGCCTGCGGCCAGGCCACTGGTCACGGCCAGGCCGGCCTCGACGAAACAGCCCGCAAAACGCGCGGCCAGTGCGCGCCCGCCCGGGGTGGGGGAACGGCTGCCGACCAGCGCCACCGAGGGGCGCCAGGCCAGGCAGGGATCACCGGCGACGAACAGCGCCAGCGGCGGGTTGGGCACCTCCAGCAGCGATGGCGGAAAGGCCGGATCGGTGCAGGGCAGCAGGTCATGGTTGTCCTGTTCCAGCCAGCGCAGGGTGGCTGCCCAGGCCCGGCGGTCAGGACGTTCCAGTGCGGCGCATTGCTCCGGCGTGCAGCCGTGCGCGCGCCAGTTCGCGCTGCCCTGCGCGATGGCGGCCTGTGCATCGCCCGCGGCCTGCAGCAGGGCCCGTCGTGGCGCCAGTGCGCCTCCCGCCATCAACAGGCGCAGCAGCGCCTCATATGCATGCGTGGTCATCCCCTACTATCGGCCGGATACAACGAAGGCGCCCTAGGGCGCCTTCGCATGTGACCGTCAGGGTTTGCCGGAGCGCCCTGCAGGGTCGACTGTCAGTCGAGCATCGCGCACAGCGCGGGCGTTCTCGAGCATCTGGACGAAAAGCAACCGACTCTACTTTGCGTCCGGGTGCAGCGCGTTGTAACCCACCTGCACCGGCTTCACGCCCTGCATCACCAGCGCATAGCTGACGTTGTCGAAGGTACGGAACACCATCGCATGCGCGGCATATTCGTCCGGCAGCGAGACCCGGCCGGCGCCGGTGCTGAGCGAATCGTCCATGCGCGAGGAGGTCGGGTACTTCATGCGGTGCGCCACATGGCGGCCCGGGCGCCACAGCGAGAACACGGTGCCGTTGTCCACGCCCTGGGCCCGGCCGGCCGAGATCGCGATCACGTCGCGCGGGCCACCGGCGTTGAACATGTCGGTGACGGCCAGCACGCGCACGTCCACGCCCTCGACGCCGGCAGCGGGCACGTGGGGCACGAACTGCAGGTCGTACGGCCGCGCCTCGATCGGCACCAGGCGGTCGCCGGCGCGCACTTCGCGGCCGCCGACGTTCTTGTCCAGCACCAGCGTGGAGGCCTCGACCTGGCCGCCGGCGATCCGGGTGATGGTGCCGGTGGCGACCTGGGCCAGCTCGTAGCCGAGCACGCCACGGCGCGCGTTGGGCGCGTTGTAGGCCTTCCACAGGTTGCCGCTGCCCGGGGTGACGTCGCCATTGGCGGTCAGGTCCTCGGTCGGCTTGGGCTGGGCGTAGCGCACGGTCGGGCGTACCACGGCCCAGCGCTGGCCCACCTGGGCATCGGCCAGGCGCACGTAGACGGTGTCACCGCCCGCAGCGCGCAGGCGGCTGTCCTCCAGCCCGACCACGTAGGGCAGCTGCTTGACGCTGTCGACGACGCTCAGCTGCTTCAGGAACGGCTCGACCTGGGCCAGCGGAATGGCGTCGATCGGGGCCTCCTGGCGCGGACCGGCCTGGGACACGGTCACCCGGTCCAGGTAGGCCAGGCTCAGCACGTCACCGGGATAGATCAGGTGCGGGTTGGCGATCTGCGGATTGGCTTGCCAGATCTCCGGCCACAGCCAAGGCTTCTGCAGGAAACGCGCAGCGATATCCCACAACGTATCCCCTTTTCGGACCACATAGGTGTCCGGGTGCCCGCCATTCACTTCCACGGCGGTAGCATAGGCAGCCACGGTCAGCATCGCCGCGGCGACGACCGTACGAAAACGAAGCAACATAGGTGTGAAGCCCTGATTCCCCAACAGGTCCACGCACTATAGTCCAGAAACCGGGGCGCAAGGCAAGCGTTGGAGCTAGAATCTGCGACGTATGCCGGCGTGCCGGCCCCCTACCCGGAAACAGCCATGGCCCTTCTCCCCATTCTCGAGTTCCCCGATCCGCGCCTGCGTACCAAGGCTGCGTTGATCGAAGCCGCCGAAGTCACCACGCCGGCCTTCCAGGAACTGATCGACAACATGTTCCAGACCATGTACGACGCGCCCGGCATCGGCCTGGCCGCCACCCAGGTGGACGTGCACAAGCGCTTCATGGTCATCGACGTCAGCGAAGAAAAGAATGAACCGCATGTGTTCATCAACCCGGAAATCGTCGCCAAGGAAGGAGGCCGGGTGTACCAGGAAGGCTGCCTGTCGGTGCCGGGCATCTTCGCCGACGTGACCCGTGCCGACACCATCACCGTGAAGTACCTGGACCGCAACGGCCAGGAACAGCAGCTGGAGGCGGGTGAAGTCCTGGCGACGTGCATCCAGCACGAGATGGACCACCTGGACGGCAAGCTGTTCATCGACTATCTGTCGCCGCTCAAGCGCGAGATGGTGCGCAAGAAGCTGGCCAAGCAGCGCAAGCACGTGGCGTGATCGCCGATCCGGGCCGCCCTTCGGGTGGCCCGTGCCTGCGCGACGCGCGCGGGCTCTACGGCGCCGGCCGACGGCGCCGTTTTCTTTCCTGCACGAATCCATCCTGCAAGTGGGGTAGCCATGAGGATTGTCTTTGCCGGTACGCCGGAATTCGCGGTGTCGTCGCTGCGCGCTGCGGCGCGCCACCACGAGGTCGTGGCCGTCTATACCCAGCCTGACCGCCCGGCCGGCCGTGGCCGTGGCCTGGCGCCGTCGCCGGTCAAGCTCGAGGCCGTGGCCCGCGGCATTCCGGTCTACCAGCCCGAATCGCTGAAGGACCCGGCTGCCCAGCAGCAGCTGCGTGACCTGCAGCCGGACCTGATGGTGGTGGTCGCCTACGGCCTGATCCTGCCCAGGGCCGTGCTGGCGATCCCGACCCACGGCTGCTGGAACGTGCATGCGTCGTTGCTGCCGCGCTGGCGTGGTGCCGCGCCGATCCAGCGCGCGATCCAGGCCGGTGACCCCACGACCGGCGTGTGCCTGATGCAGATGGAGGCAGGGCTCGACACCGGCCCGGTGCTGCTGCACCAGCCGTTGCCGATCACGGCGACCGATACCGGTGGCCAGCTGCATGACAAGCTGGCCGAACTGGGTGCACAGGTGCTGTCTGATGGCCTGGGCCTGCTGCGTGCCGGCATCAAGCCGATCGCGCGGCCGCAGCCGGAGCAGGGCGTGACCTACGCGCACAAGCTGGACAAGGCCGAAGCCCGGCTGGACTGGGCGCAGGACGCCGATGCACTGGCGCGTACCGTGCGTGCCTTCAACCCGTGGCCGATCGCCGAGGCCACGCTGGCCGGCGAGCGCGTGCGCATCCATGGCGCGGTGGCGCTGGACGTGGCCCATGGCCAGGCGCCGGGTACCGTGCTGGCGGCCAGCCGCGACGGCATCGACATTGCCTGCGGCCAGGGCGTGCTGCGCCTGCGCACGCTGCAGCGCGAAGGCGGCAAGGCGATCACCGCCGCTGACTACCTCAATGCACGCCGCGACCTGCACGTGGGGGCATAAGCGGTGTCGAAGCAGAATGATTTCTCCGTCGCCAAGGCGGCGCCGGGCGCGGCCACCCGCATGCTGGCCGCACGCGTACTGGCGCAGGTGTTCACCCGTGGCCGCTCGCTGAAGGCGGAACTGGCCTGGGCCCTGCCCAAGCTGGCCGACAGCCGCGATCGCGCCCTGCTGGAAGCGCTGTGCTTTGCGGTCCTGCGCCGCCGCAGTACCTATGACGCGGCCCTGCAGTCGTGGATGCAGAAGCCGCTGTCGGCGCGCGACGCCGACCTGCGCACGCTGCTGATGGTGGGCTTCGCGCAGCTGGACGTGCTGGAACTGCCGGCGCATGCGGCCCTGTCGGCCACGGTCGACGCCGCCCGCGCGCTGGGCCGTGAGCGCCAGGCCGGGCTGGTCAACGCGATCCTGCGCCGCGCGCAGCGCGAGGGTTTCCCGGAGCAGCCTGCGCGTGACGCCTTCCCGGCGTGGTTGGCCGATGCCATCGAGCGTGACTGGCCGGCGCAGGCCGAGGCGATCTTTGCTGCCAGCCTGCAGCCGGCGCCGCTGTGGCTGCGTGCCAACCGCCAGCAGGGGGGCCGTGACAAGGGGCTGGCCACGCTGGCCGAGGCCGGCATTGCCGCCGAAGCCAGCCCGCTCAGCGCCGACGCGCTGCGCCTGGCGGCGCCCATCGCGGTGAACCAGCTGCCGGGATTCGCGGACGGTGCGTTGTCGGTGCAGGACCTGTCGGCGCAATGTGCCGCCGACGCACTGGCGCCGGCGGCCGGCGCCCGCGTGCTGGATGCCTGCGCGGCGCCCGGTGGCAAGTCGGCGCACCTGCTGGAACGTGACCCGGGCCTGCGCCTGCTGGCGCTGGATATCGACGCGCGCCGCCTCGCGCGTGCGCGCGACACCTACACCCGCACCGGCGTGGGCGAAGGCGCGCAGACCCGGGTGGCCGATGCAAGCGACCCCGGTGCCTGGTGGGATGGCACGCCGTTCGACGCGATCCTGCTGGATGCTCCGTGTTCGGCCACCGGCGTGATCCGTCGCCAGCCGGACGTGATGTTCCATCGCCGCGCCGAGGACATCGATGCGCTGGTCGGCGTGCAGGCCCGCCTGCTGGAGGCCTGCTGGTCGATGCTGCGCCCGGGCGGCGTGCTGCTGTACGCCACCTGCTCGATCCTGCGTGCCGAGAACATCGATCAGGTAAGGGCCTTCCTGAAATGGCATCCGGACGCGGTGGCAGAGCCGCTGGATGACAGATTCGGCCTGGACTGCGAAGGCATTGCGCGCCAGCGACTGCCCGGTGACAGCGATGCTGACGGATTCTTTTACGCGCGTCTGCTAAAAACAGCCTGACCCTGCTGACGTTGCGAGTCCCATGCTGAGATCCCGCGCATCGCGCGAGACGTGGTTGTTGGTGGTGATGGCCCTGCTGGTGCTGGGGGCCGGGCTGGGCCTTCGTGATCCGTGGCCATCGGACGAACCGCGCTTCGCGCTGGTGGCCAAGCAGATGATCGACAGCGGCCACTGGCTGTTCCCGCACCGCGGCACCGAGCTGTACTCGGACAAGCCGCCGATGCTGATGTGGTGGCAGGCCACGCTGTATGGGCTGGTCGGGCAGTGGCGCGTGGCGTTCCTGCTGCCGTCGCTGCTGGCGGCACTGGGCACGCTGTGGTGCGTGGTCGATCTGGGCCGGCGCCTGTGGACGCGGCGGGTGGGGCTGTATGCCGGCTGGGCGCTGCTGTTCGCGCTGCAGTTCACCTTCCAGGCGAAGAAGGCGCAGATCGATCCCCTGCTGCTGCTGTTCATCACCCTGGCCAACTATGGCCTGCTGCGCCACCTGCTGCTGGGGCCGGCGTGGCGCTGGTGGTGGCTGGGCTGGTTCTTCGCCGGCATCGGCGTGATCACCAAGGGCGTGGGCATGCTGGCGCTGCTGATGATCGTGCCAGCGGCGATCGCCGCGGCGCTGCAGTGGCCCCGGGTAAGCCTGCATGCGCGCGACGTGCGCTTCTGGCTGGCGCCGCTGGCGTTCCTGCTGGCGGTATCGCTGTGGCTGGCGCCGATGCTGCTGGCCGGCTTTGCCACCGGCTCGGACGAATACCGCGCGTACATGGACGACATCCTGTTCCAACAGACGGCGCGGCGCTATACGCATTCGTGGGACCACCACCAGCCCGGCTGGTACTTCCTGGCGACGATGCCGCTGATGTGGATCCCGGCCTTCCTGGCGCTGCCCTGGGCGATTCCGGCCTGGCGCCGCCGGCTGCGCCGCCGCGACGCGCGCTATCTGCTGCCGCTGGCCTGGTGGCTGATGGTGGTGCTGTTCTTCTCGATCCCCGATGGCAAGCGCGATGTCTACATCCTGCCGGCGCTGCCGATGTTCTGCCTGGCGCTGGCGCCGTTGCTGCCGGGGCTGCTGAAGCGGCGCGATGTGCAGGCCGTGGTGGGGCTGTTCACCGGCCTGCTGTCACTGGGCCTGGCCGTGGCCGGCGCGATGGCGGTGGTGGGCGACCCGGCCTTCGAGCTGCGCCTGACCCATAGCCGCGGGCTGGCACCCGGGGCGGTCAATGCACTGGCCTGGACGATCCTGGCGATGGGCCTGTGGGGCGGCCTGAGCCTGCTGGCCTGTGGCCGCCGCCGGCAGCATGCGCTGGTATCGACCCTGGCGATGGTCTGGGTGCTGTACAGCCTGGTCGGCTACCCGTTGCTGAACGATTCCAGTTCCGCCCGCGGCCTGATGCGCACGGTCGGCGCGCGCCTGGCCCCCGATGCCGAGCTGGGACTGGTGGCCTGGAAGGAACAGCATCTGCTGCTGGCCGATCGCCCTGCGGCGACCTTCGGTTTCGAGACCGATTGGGACGAGCAGCTCCTGGCGGCCACGCGCTGGCAGCGGCTGGCGCCCGATCGCCGTTGGCTGCTGGTCCATGAATACGCGATGCTGTCGTGCATCGACCGCAACCGCTCCGAACTGGCTGGCGTGGCCAACCGCCGGCGCTGGTGGCTGGTGCCGGCAGCGGCGGTGAAGGTGCCCTGCGTGGTCACCGCGGAGGAGCGGGAACGTGAACGGCGTCTGCAGGAACATGACTAGCCCGCCCCCTTCCTGCTTGTCCAGTCTGCCCAAGCGTGGCCAAAGGCAGTAAAACAGCAGGCCGGGATGGCCTGCATCGGCCGTTCCCGTTCTTCCAGCCGATTGCAGCGATACTTCCCGACGTGCCAGCTTCACCGGACAACCTGAACCTCATGGCCGGCGATCCGCTGGGCGTTCCCGCCGGCGGGCGTCACGGGGTGGCCCACGGCCTGGCCCAGCTGGGCCTGTTCTGCCTGCCGGCCCTGGTGCTGACCGTGCCGATCAACCTGTTGCCGTACGGCCTGCTGCTGCTGCTCAGCACCCTGCTGGCGCCGGAGCTGCTGTGGCGCGCGCGCGGCATGGCGGGCCAACCGGTGAAAGTGCTGGCCTGGCTGATGCTGGCGGTGCTGGCGCTCGGCCTGCTGTCGGTGCTGCTGTTCGAGCAGGGCCTGCGTGACGTCGACAACCGATCGCGGTTCGTGGTGATCCCGTGGATCGCGCTGTGGGTGTGCGCGCTGCGTCCCAACCTGCGCTGGCTCTGGTACGGCGCGTTGACCGGCCTGCTCGCCACCTTCGTGATGTCGCTGTGGCAGGTGCTGGGCGGCGCCCCGCGCGCGGACCTGTTCACCAACGCCATCGTGCTGGCCGACATCGTGATGGTGCTGATGGTGCTGCTGGTGTTCTGCCGCCCGTCGCGGCGCTGGTCGCTGGTGATCCTTGGCATGGCCGCTGGCTGCGGCACCATCGTGCTGACTGGCAGCCGCGGCGTGTTTGCCGCCCTGCTGGCACTGCTGGTGGTGCTTGCGCTGAGCCTGCGCTGGCGCACCGGCGCGGCGCGCCTGTCGGTGCTGGCCGGCATGCTGGCGATCGGTGCGACCCTGCTGCTGTCGGTACCGGAACTGCGCCACCAGGTCCGCCTGAGCGAGCTGCACAGTGACGTGCAGCGGATGGAACTGGGCGACAGCGACTCGTCCGCCGGGGCCCGCGTGGAGCGCCTGCAGGTGGCCTGGCAGACTTTCCTCGACCATCCGCTGGTGGGGGTGGGCATCGGTCATTTCGACAGCGCGATGCTGCGCGTGCCGGTCTGCCGCGATAACCCGGAAGAGTTGCGTTGCCACCTGGGGCATGCACACAACGATGTCGCCGAATGGGCAGCGACCCAGGGCGCACCTGGCCTGCTGCTGTTGCTGGCGGTGTATGGCATCCCGCTCTGGCTGTTCGTGCGCCTGCATCGCCGCAGTGGACGATCGACCTTCCGGGGCCCGGCGGCCGCCGGCATCATGCTGGTGATCACCTACGCACTGTGCGGCCTGACCCAGTCGATGTTCGCGCACCAGATGACCGCCAGTTTCTACGTGACCCTGGTCGGCCTGCTGACCGGCCTGTCGATCGTCGAGGGCGCGCGCCACCGGGCAATCAGCGGGACGTGATCCAGCGGCGCCCCGCACAGGGCCGGGCGATCAGGGGTTCGGCGGGTCAGCCACGGCCTGGCCGTTGCCCAGCATCCACAGCATGATGGTCTTCTGGCGCACGTAGTTGGCGCGCACATAGGCGTAGACCAGGCCGTGCCAGCCGTCGCGGAAGCCGCCACGGAACAGGAAGCCGCGCCAGAACCGCCAGGCCGGCGCCAGCACCAGCTTGCCCAGCGTGGCCCGTTTGCCGCGCGCGAATTCGTGCTCGGCCATCATCCGTGCGTACTTCTCGGTCTTGGCCAGCTGCTGCTGCAAGGAGCGGTAGGGATAGTGGATCAGGTCGCCGCGCAGGGTGCCGACGCTGCCATCGACGCTGGCTGCCTCGTGGATCTCGCGCTTGCCGCGCCAGCCGCCGCGGCGGCGGTCGAACAGGCGCATCACCCGGTCCGGGTAGGCGTTGCCATGGCGCAGGAACCTGCCGAAGTACTCCGACAGGCGCGCGAAGCGGTAGCCGGCATGACCGGCGAAGCCCCCTTCACGGGCCTGTTCGATGGCCGCACGCAGCTCCGGGCTGATCCGCTCATCGGCGTCCAGGCACAACACCCAGTCGTGGCGGGCCTGCCCGACGCAGTAGTCCTTCTGGCTGCGGAAGCCGTCGAACGGGCGCTGCAGCACCCGGGCGCCCGCGGCCTCGGCGATGGCCACGGTGGCATCGGTGGAGTACGAGTCGACGACGACGATCTCATCGCAGAAGGCCAGCGAGGCCAGGCAGTCGCCGATGCGGCCCGCCTCGTTGAACGCGATAATGCAGGCCGAGATGCGAGGCCGTTCGATGGGAGCGGTCGTGGAGGACATGATGGCCGGGTACCTGTTGTTTGCGACGGAGCGCTATGCGCTGCCTATTCTCGCCCCGTTGGCGCAGGCCTTGCACGCCTCCGGGCAGGAGGTCGCGGCCTGGTTCGAGGACGGCGCGGCCGGCAGCCAGCTGCCAGGGGTGCCCAGCATCGGCCTGAAACAGGCGCTGGCGATGCGGCCGCGTGCGGTGTTCAGCGCCGCCAACTGGGTGCCGACCTTCCTGTCCGGGGCCAAGGTGCAGTTGTTCCATGGCTTCAACGTGGAGAAGCGCGACAGTGCGCGCGGCCACTTCCGGGTGCGCGGGATGTTCGACCTGTACTGCACGCAGGGCCCGGCCACCACCGCGCCGTTCCGTGAGATCGCGGCCCAGCAGGGCCACTTCGCCGTGGCCGAGACCGGCTGGCCGAAGCTGGATCCGCTTTTCCGCGACGACGGTGGCGAGAGCGCCGCGCTGCGCGCAGCAGCGGGCGGGCGCCCGGTGATCCTGTTCGGTTCGACGTTCACCGAGCGCCTGAGTGCCGCCCCGCACCTGCATGCGGAGATCGCGGCCGACATCGCGGCCGGTGAGCGCTACTGGCTGCTGACACTGCACCCGAAGTGCCCACCGGACCTGTTCGAACGCTACCGCGCGCTGGCCGGTGCCCATGCGCGCTTCATCGAGCCGGAACAGGTGATGGCCGCACAGCGCGCTGCCGATGTGCTGGTGTCGGATACCTCGTCGATCGTTTCGGAGTTCATCGTCCAGCACAAGCCGGTGGTGACCTTCCGCAACCGCGTGCCCAAGCCGCACATGATCGACTTCGACGACCCGCTGCAGCTGCCGGCGATGCTGCAGCGCGCGCTGCATCCGGACGCAGCGCTGCAGGTGGAGATCGTGCGCTATGCCGACGCCATCCACCCCTACCGTGACGGCCTGTCCAGCGAACGGGTGATCGCGGCCACCGAGGATTTCCTGTCCGGTGAAATGGGCGCGTTGCGACGCAAGCCGTTCGGCAGCTGGGTGCGCGACCTGCAGATCCGCAAGGACCTGGGCTATTGGGGGCCGTCGCAGCGCTGATGGGTTGATGCGGATCCACGCCATGCGTGGATGCACGACTCCGCTCGCGGTAGGGCCGGCCGCTGGCCGGCAACCTCGGCAATGTCTGCGGTTGCCGGCCAGCGGCCGGCACTGCCTGTATTGCTTACCAGCGCAGCGTGCGCCGCGCCAGCGCTGCGGCCAGCTGCTCCATCACCTGGTGCGCCTGCGCCCGCGGCAGGTAGTGCAGGGTGAGCGCCACATCGCCATGCGCGCCGGCGGTATCCAGTTGCAGGCTGCTGGTACCCAGCAGCTTGTCCAGCGGTGAGCGCCGCAGGCGCAGGCCCTGCACCTTGTCCAGTTCGGCCCAGCGCCACCAGCGCTTCCACCAGCCGCCGCGCACGGCTACGTAGTGGTCATCCAGGTACCAGCCCATGCGCGCCATCTGCCGGTGCGCGACCAGCAGCGCCACCGGCAGCCAGGCCAGCACTAGCAGGCCCCATGTTCCCCAGCGCCAATAGCCCGCGACAGCCAGCAGGGGGACCAGCATCAGTGCGCCCAGGCACAGCCGCCACCATCCACGCTGCGGGATGGACTGCCACTGCGCGGGCGGCCACTGCAGCCGGGGCAGCAGGTGCCGCACCAGCTGCGTGCAGTGCTCGCGGGGGGCCAACGGCGCCAGCTCGCGCAGGGCGCGATCCTCGTCGCGCGAGGGACCGCCGGCGGCGCTGTCGATGCGCAGCTGGCGCAGTCCGAACCAGCGATGCAGGGTGGTTTCGCGCAGTGTCCAGGCCTGGATGCGGCGTCGCGCAACACTGCTGCGGGTGCGGCTGAGCAGGCCGGCCGAGACGGTCAGCCGGCGATCCTGCTCGCTGAGGGTGAAGCCGTGATAGCGCAGCAGCGTCAGCACCACCGACAGCAGGCGCAGCCCCAGCCAGCCCAGCAGCAGGGCCGCTGCCAGCAGCAGGAAAGCGCCGGCCACGCCGGGGTGCAGGTGGCTGGCATAACCGAATGCCTCGCGGCCGCCACGCTGGATGGCCGCGTCCATCACCGGGCGCGGCACGGTCTGGAACAGCACGCCGAAGGCGGCGACCGCCAGCGCCCAGCCGCGGTTGGAAAGCAGGCCCATGCGCACCACGTCCCAGCCCGACAGGCGCAGCAGGACGTGTTCGGTGCCGGCCGCGGTGTCCGCAGGCGTGGCGACAGCGTCGGCGGCCTGCGGTGCCTGCCCACGCTGGCGCACGAGACGTTCCAGCGCCAGCGCCTGGTCCAGCTTCAGCACCCGCATTTCCGCTTCCGGACGCACGCCGCCAGCCGACTCCAGGCGCAGCTCGGCCACGCCGAACAGCCGGTGCAGCGGGTTCTGCCGCACTTCCACGTTGTGGATGCGGGCGAACGGGATCTCGCGGCGGTTGCGCGCCAGCAGTCCGCTGCGCACGGTGATCGCGTCGCTGCCGATGCGGTAGCGGTAGCTGAGGTACTGCAGTACCGAGACCAGCACCAGCGCGGCAATCGCCGACAACGGGATCAGCTGTGCCCACATCGGATCGCGGTCGCCGCGCTGGCCGAACACCAGCAGTGCCACCAGTGGCAGGAAGTAGTGGCGCAGTTGCATCAGCAGCACGAACAGCCACGACCACGGGTGCAGGCGATGGTCTTCGCCACCGCCAGGCAGCGATGCGGGCAGGGGCGGTGGCAGGCTCACAGGGCGTCGGCGTCCTGGTCCAGCTGGTGCGAAAGCGTGTCGCGCAGGCGTTCGGCATCGACTTCATCCAGGCCGCTGACAGTCACCGCGCTCATGCGGGTACCGGCGGTGTGCACGATCAGCGTGGCCAGGCCGGCGCGGCGTTCCAACGGGCCCCTGCGCAGGTCCAGGTGCTGTACGCGCGAAATCGGAATGCGGGTTTCCAGCTGCCACATCAGGTCGCGGCGCAGGCCCAGGCCCTGTGCATCCAGCCGCCAGCGGGTGCGGGTCAGTCGCCGGCGGCCGAGCCATGCGCCGAAGGCGATGCCCGCCAGCAGACCGATCGCAGCGGTCCACAGGCCGCCGGGCAGATCGAAGAACCAGCCAGCTGCGGCCAGTGGCAGGCCCGGCACGAACGCGCCGCCGAATGCGCCTTCCAGTGCGGCCAGGCGCGCGGCGCGTTGCGGCAGCGACTGCCAGGCATCGGTGGGTGGGGCGGTAGGGGCGACGTCGGTCACGCAGGCTCCGTCAGGCGGCAGGGCGGGCGGTGGCGGCGCTGGCCGCACCGCGCAGACGGTAGCAGGTCGGCTGCGTTACTGGGCAGCCTGGATCAGCGCGTCAACATCCAGCAGATGGCCTGCACGATCGGCCTTGGTACGCAGGTAGTGCTCGTTCTCGGCAGTGATCTCGCCGGTGACCGGAATGCAGTCCAGCACCTCGATGCCGGCGTTGCGCAGGCGCTGTGCCTTGGTCGGATTGTTGCTGAGCAGGGCCACGCGCGAAATGCCCAGGCCGTGCAGCATCGCCACCGCACTGCCGTAGCGGCGCTCGTCGGCGCCGAAGCCCAGCTGCGCATCGGCATCGATGGTGTCCAGGCCGTCGTGCTGGTAGCCGTAGGCGCGCATCTTGGCCGCGATGCCGGTGCCGCGGCCTTCCTGGTCCAGGTACAGCAGCACGCCACCGCCCAGTTCCTTCAGCTTGCGCAGGCCACGCCGCAGCTGGTCGCCGCAGTCGCACTTGAGTGAACCGAACAGGTCGCCGGTCAGGCACGAGGAGTGCACGCGTACCGGCACCACTGCCGACAGGTCCGGTTCGCCGACGATGATTGCGACCTGGTCGCGCTGGGCCACGCCCCCGCGGAACACCGCGAAGGTGGTCATGCCGACATCGCGCAGCGGCACCGGCGAACGGGCGACCAGTTCGTAATCGTGGGCGGCGTGTGCCGCGCCCTCGGCCAGGTCGCACAACGCCACTTCGGCCGCACCCGCAAAGGTCGTGTCCTCCGCATCCAGGCGCACCGCCACCATCGCCGGCAGCAGCAGGCCCAGGCGGGCCAGCTCCACCGCGCCGGCATCGAAGGCGTCGCCGGCACTCCAGTCTTCGGGCATCGGGCCGGGTTCGCGCAGGTAGCCCAGCGAGGGCAGGGCATCGAAGGCGACGCCGGCCAGGGGCAGGCGTGCGCCTTGCGGAGCCTCCACGCCGAGCACGCGGGCGCGGGTGGCGGTCAGGAACAGGTAATGGCGTTGGCGTGCAGCACTGGCGAACGCGGCGAAGCTGCTGGCCGTGGCGCTGTCCAGCGCGATCACGGCCAGGCGCTGGTCCTGGCCGTCGTGGAGCAGCACCGGGCGACCGGCACGCAGTTCGGCCACCGCGCGTTCGCAGCGGATCGCGGCGGGATCGCCGAACAGGGAAGAGGCAGCAGTCATGGCAGGACCGGGGGAGGCGGACATCGCAGTCTCTATGGGGGCAGCGGCGTCGTATTCAACGTGGTGCGGCCGCCGGTCGCAGGCGACCGGACAGCCGTCAATGCGGATGTTCTTCGGTCGCGTACGGGTCTTCCTCGCCGCTGCCCGGGGGCCGCAGCGTGTAGCGCTTGTAGGTCCACTGGTACTGCGCCGGGTCGCGACGGGCGATGCGCTCGATGCCGGCATTGAGCGCGGTGGCGGCCACCTGCGGGTCCGGGTCGGCCACGGCCGGGTCGGTCGGCTCGATGTGCAGGGCGAATTCCATGTCCGGCCCGATGCGCTCGCACCAGCCATACAGCACGGTGGCGCCGGTGCGCTCGGCCAGGCGGTTGACCAGGGTCATGGTCAGCGCCTGCACGCCGAAGAACGGCACGAATACGCCATCGCCGGCCTTGGGCTGCTGGTCGGGCAGGATGCCGGTGGCGCCGCCCTCCTTGAGCACCTTGAACAACTGGCGCACGGCCGGGCCCTCGGCGCGCACCTGCTGCACGTTCTGGCCGCCGCGCACCAGCTGCAGGAAGGCGTCGCTGGCTTCGTCCTCCGGCGGCTTGTAGACGATGGCGATCTGCCCGCGCGAGGCCAGCCACTGGTTCAGCAGCTCCCAGTTGCCGAAGTGCGGGGCGGCCACGATCACGCCCTTGCCGCTGGCCAGGGCTGCGTCGTACAGGGCTTCGCCGTGGCGCTGCTGCAGGTGCAGGCGCAGGTTGTCGGCCGGCTTCCGGCTCCACAGGCGCAGGGTCTCGATCGCCTGCAGGGCGGTCGAGCGCAGCAGCTCGCGGTGCAGGCGGTCGCGCGCGGGACCGTCCAGCTCCGGGTAGGCCAGTTCGAGGTTGCGCCGGGTAACGCGGCTCTCCCGGGCATTGAGACGGACCCATGTCCATGCCAGGGCGTGCGCGAACGCCCGCAGCAGCGGCCAGGGCAGGCGGGCGAACAGGGTGGTGGCGCGGTAGACCAGCCGGGCTTTGCGGTGCGGATTCATCGGCGCCAGTTTAGCCAAGGGCGCTGCTATCGTGGCCGGCCCTGTTCATCCGGAAACCACCATGCTCATCCTGATCCAGCGCGTCAGCCAGGCCGCCGTCCATGTCGACCAGGAGGTGGTGGGGCAGATCGGGCCCGGCCTGCTGGCCCTGGTCGGCATGGAGCCGGGCGACGGCGAGGCCCAGCTGCAGCGCATGGCCGAGCGCCTGCTGGGCTACCGGGTATTCGCCGACGAGGCCGGGAAGATGAACCGCTCGCTACGTGATACCGGCGGCGGCCTGCTGCTGGTCAGCCAGTTCACCCTGGCCGCCGACACCCGATCGGGCATGCGGCCCAGCTTCACCACCGCCGCGCCGCCGGACGAGGCTGAACGCGGGTTCAATCGATTTGTCGGGATCTGTCGTGAAAATCACGCGCCAGGGGTGGAAACGGGCCGGTTTGGTGCCCATATGGTCGTCAGCCTGGTCAATGACGGTCCTGTGACCTTCCTTCTCCGGCCCTGAGCCTGCGGGACCACCGCCCGGCAGGCGGGGCCCCGGGCTGGTATAATGCTACGTTCCCTATTTCCTACCCAGCCGGTGGCGCGAGCACTACATGGCCAACGAACGTCCTGCCCAATCCGAAATCAAGCAACTGATCAGCAAGGGCCTGGAACAGGGCTACCTGACCTACGCCGAAGTCAATGACCATCTGCCGGACGACATGGTCGACCCGGAACAGATCGAAGACATCATCGGCATGATCAACGGCATGGGCATCGATGTCCATGAAGTTGCGCCGGATGTGGAGACCCTGCTTCTCAACGACGGCAACACCGGCAACCGCGAAGTCGATGACACCGCGGCCGAAGAAGCCGCCGCTGCGCTGAGCGCGCTCGACACCGAAGGTGGCCGTACCACCGACCCGGTGCGCATGTACATGCGCGAAATGGGCACCGTCGAGCTGCTGACCCGCGAAGGCGAAATCGCCATCGCCAAGCGCATCGAGGAAGGCCTTTCGCAGGTCCAGGCCGCCCTCGGCCAGTTCCCGGTTTCGGTCGAGTCGCTGCTGAACGACTACGAAGCCCACAAGGAAGGCAAGAAGCGTCTGGCCGAAGTGATCGTCGGCTTCAACGATCTGGTCGACGAAGAGCCGGCGCCGCCGGTGGCCGCTGCCGATGACAGCAGCGATGCCGATGCCGAAGCCGACGAAGACGAGGACGATGATGTCGAGGGTGGCGAGGAAGAAGCCGCACCGACCGGTCCGGATCCGGAGGAAGTCGCTGCGCGCATGCAGGCGCTGAGCGACGCCTTCAACGCCTTCAAGAAGGCGGCGACCAAGGGCGACAAGAAGAACCTGCCGCGCCTGCGCGAAGAGATGTCGGCGGTGTTCGTCACCCTGAAGCTGCCGCTGCCGCTGACCGACGTGCTGACCAAGCAGCTGCGCGACACCATGGCCTCGATCAAGGCCCATGAGCGCCGCGTGCTGAACCTGGCCACCGTCACCGCCCGCATGCCGCGCAAGGACTTCATCCGTTCCTGGGAAGGCAACCAGACCAACCTGGAGTGGGTGGAAGATGCACTGAAGCGCAAGCAGAAGTGGTCGTCGGCCCTGCGCGACGTGAAGGACCAGATCATTGCCGAACAGCAGGCGACGATCGACATCGAGAAGCTGACCCAGCTGGACCTGGAAGAGCTGAAGGAAATCAGCCGTGCCATGGCCTATGGTGAAGCCAAGGCGCGCAAGGCCAAGAAGGAAATGGTCGAGGCCAACCTGCGCCTGGTGATCTCGATCGCCAAGAAGTACACCAACCGTGGCCTGCAGTTCCTCGACCTGATCCAGGAAGGCAACATCGGCCTGATGAAGGCGGTGGACAAGTTCGAATACCGCCGCGGTTACAAGTTCTCGACCTACGCCACCTGGTGGATCCGCCAGGCGATCACCCGCTCGATCGCCGACCAGGCGCGCACCATCCGTATTCCGGTGCACATGATCGAGACGATCAACAAGTTGAACCGCATTTCCCGCCAGATGCTCCAGCAGTACGGCCGCGAGGCTACGCCGGAGGAGCTGGCCAAGGAAATGGACATGCCGGAAGACAAGATCCGCAAGGTGATGAAGATCGCCAAGGAGCCGATCTCGATGGAAACCCCGATCGGCGACGACGAGGATTCCCATCTGGGCGACTTCATCGAGGACACCAACGTGGAGTCCCCGATCGAGAACACCACCAACATCAACCTGTCTGAAACCGTGCGCGACGTGCTGGCCGGCCTCACCCCGAGGGAAGCCAAGGTGCTGCGCATGCGCTTCGGCATCGACATGAATACCGACCACACGCTGGAAGAGGTCGGCAAGCAGTTCGACGTGACCCGCGAGCGCATCCGCCAGATCGAAGCGAAGGCGCTGCGCAAGCTGCGTCACCCGAGCCGCTCGGAGCAGCTGCGCAGCTTCCTGGATATCGATTGATTTCCAGCGGTTGTTGAAGCGTTGAGAAACCCCGCCTGGTGCGGGGTTTTTCTTTTCCGGATGCTGCTGCCGGGTAGCCGATCGAGCGCAGGCTCCACTACACTGTGACGCTGCGCGGGGCCTATAGCTCAACGGTTAGAGCAGGGGACTCATAATCCCTTGGTTCCAGGTTCGAATCCTGGTGGGCCCACCAAGAAATTGGCACTCAGGCTCCACCCCGGCGCTTTTTTCGCGCCGCCCGGAAACGTCAGCGCTTGCATGGTGGTTTCACTGGCACGTCGTGACAGCCACAGCCTGCAGCGGCTGCCGGTGCGTGTGCACGACATCGGCCAGGGCGCGCGCGCTGAAGATCATCCGGGAGGTTCATGTGCCGCATACACTGGACGTTGTTCTGAAGACGGCAGGCTTCAGTGTCCTCGCGGCGCTTCCGCTGGCGGCGATCGTGTTTCTCCATCGACGCGGCGCACGGCACGCCCGTGCCGCATTGGCATCAGGGTTGGAGGTGAGCGCTCCGCGCCGAATCTCCAAGCGCTCCATGACCCTGGTCATGATCGACGGGAAAGAGGATCGTGAGCACTACCTCTTTGATGCAGAGGCGTTCTATCTGCAGCGGGGCGCGGTGCCCACGGCGGTTCCTCTCACGCAGATCATTGCGGTCAGGCGAACCTCCGACGTCATCTACGGACGCTATGTCTGGCAGGTGGATTTCAGCAGCGCGTCGGGCAGGCGCAGTGTGCGCTTCACCACCAACCTGACACTGTTCAACCGCGATTTCCTGTTGTTCCTGGAGGCGGTGCGGAAGGCCAGTCCACTCGCAACTGTCGAACAAGCGGGCATCTTCTTCTGACGGCCAACGGCATGCCTGCACGGCAGCAGCGGCAGCCGCAGCGCGACTGCCGCCATGCCGTCTTCCCGCTGCCTGCACCTACTTCGGCATCAACACCGTATCGATCACATGGATCACGCCATTGGACTGGCCAACATCGGCAATGCTGATGCCGGCCTTGCCACCCTTGGCATCGATGACCCACAGCTTGCCGTCATGCAGGGCGACCGTGAGCGGTTCACCTTCAACGGTCTTCAGCGTGGCCTTGCCGCCGTGCTTCCGGGCGTCGGCCAGCAGCTGCGCAGCGCTGTAGTTGCCCGGTACAACATGGTAGGTCAGGATCTTGGTCAGTTGCGCCTTGTTTTCGGGCTTCACCAGCGTATCAACGGTACCTGCGGGAAGCTTGTCGAAGGCTGCATTGGTCGGCGCGAAAACGGTGAAGGGGCCGGCTCCATTGAGCGTGTCGACCAGGCCGGCCGCCTTGACCGCAGCGACCAGGGTCGTGTGGTCCTTGGAGTTGATGGCGTTCTGGACAATGGTCTTGGTGGGATACATCTCGGCGCCGCCGACCATCACGGTATTGGCGGCGAAGCTCGTGGACGTGGCTGAAACGAGTACGGCGAAGCTTACGGTGGCGGCTATCCGCTGAAGAGCTTTCACGGCGCGTTCCTCTATGGGATGCCCGCAAGGCGCGGGCATCCTACATACGCGTGGGCGAGGTCGCTGGATGCAGGCAGAGGGCTCTGGATGCGGATCCGCGGCAAAAGGCGGCGCGTTGTAAAAAGCAAGTGAATTCCCGTTGCATGGGGCGATGATCTGCCGCGGCCGAACCCGCGAACCCTGCACGGGTCCAACGGATATCGGGCGTGTCGACGCCGCGGAGCGCATGAAGCGCGGGCTATTCGCCGTTGCGTTGGCTGAGTTCTTCGAGCCGTGCGCGGCTGACAGACTGGTGATTGCCGCAGGTGGGGCAGCTGAGCGCGGCCGCACCGTCGAGATCGACAAGACCATGGTTGGGGATGGCCCTGAACTGCCGGGAACACCTGATGCATGAGCAATCGATCCGGGTGACCTGCAGGAGTGTGCCGTCTGCCCGCGTCACTCCCTCGACGCTGATTACGTAGAACTGTCCGATGTCACGCATGAAGATGAACGATCGCCCTGGGTTTGTATGGCCGCCCATCATGCTGCTTTGCCGCTCGCATGGCACGAAGCGCGCGCGATCCAATGCTGAAGAATTAAGAATGCTGCTGCAGGCTCCGCAGATCGGAGAGGTGCGCGCCGCCGGCGTCCGGGAAAGGCCGACGCCCTTCCCGGACATCTTCGATCAGCTTTCCAGGAAGGCCAGCAGGTCGGCGTTGATCCGGTCCGCGTGCGTGGTCGGAATGCCGTGCGGTGCACCTTCGTAGGTGATCAGCTTGCCGTTCTTCACCAGCTTTGCGGAAAGAACGCCGGAGTCGGCGTATGGCACCACCTGGTCATCGTCGCCATGGATCACCAGGACGGGAATGGAAATGCCTTTCAGGTCTTCGGTGAAATCGGTCTGCGAGAAGGCCACGATGCCGTCGTAGTGCGCCTTCGCCGAGCCCTGCATGCCCTGTCGCCACCAGTTCCAGATCACCGCGTCCGAGGGCTTCGCGCCCGGGCGGTTGTAACCATAGAACGGGCCTGCCGGCACATCGTAGTAGAACTGCGCACGGTTGGCCGCCAGTTGCGCCTGGAAATCATCGAAGACGGCCTTGGGCGTGCCCTGCGGATTTGCTGCAGTCTTGACCATCAACGGTGGCACCGAGCTGATCAGCACGGCCTTGGACACATTCTTCTCGCCGTGGCGTGCGATGTAGCGGACCACCTGGCCACCGCCGGTGGAATGGCCGACATGCATCGCTCCCTGGGTGCCCAGTGTCTCGACCACGGCCGCAACATCGTCGGCGTAGTGATCCATGTCATGGCCATCCGACACCTGGCTGGAGCGCCCATGCCCGCGGCGGTCGTGCGCGACCACGCGGTATCCCTTGTTGACGAAGAACAGCATCTGCGCGTCCCAGTCGTCGGAGGTAAGCGGCCAGCCGTGATGGAAATGAATGACCTTGGCGTCACGCGGACCCCAATCCTTGTAGAAGATCTCGACACCGTCTCGGGTGGTAACCGTAGCCATTTCAGGTTCTCGCTGTTGGGAGTTGGGGAGCGTCCGGCGTCGCGGCCATCACCGCGACCGAGTCCATTCCAGGCGGCGCTGCGCGGCGCCCTGCGCGCAATGCCTGAGGTGCCGCTGTGTTACCGCTGCGCGCGCCGACCGCGCCCATCCACGCTGTAGCGCCCTGCACCGGTGCAGGCCAGCAGCAGGAATCCACCGGCCAGGCCCAGGTTCTTCAGGAACATGATCTGCTGGGTCGGGTCGGCGAGGTTGTGGTGGAAGATGGCGGCGGTGACCAGGCTGAAACCTGCCAGCACGATCGACACCAGCCGGGTCTGGAAGCCGAGCAGGATGCACAGGCCACTGCCGATCTCGAAGGCAATGGTCGGCCATAGCAGGATGCCGGGCACACCCATGGCTTCCATGTAGCCCTGGGTGCCACTGAGATCGCCCAGCTTGCCCAGCCCGGAGACGAGGAACAGCGCCATCAGCAGGATGCGCGCAAGCAGATAGGCAAGCGAATGCGATGCGTGGCTCACGTCGAGGTCCTCTGAGGATGGCTGGCGAAGGCGATCGGAGCCCACGTCCGGTGAAGCCTGTGTGCAGGCGGGGCCGTCGCCGTGTCTTGACAGCCACCACGCCCCCGGTGGACCTTTCCTGCATGACGATCGATATCGAATCGCTCAGCCTTCGCGAGCTGGGTGCCCTGGTGGTTGCCGCCGAACAGCGGAAACAGCTTGTTTCCCGTCGCCGTCCGGCCGCTGCGGTGCGGCGGATGCTGAAGGCCGCCGCTGCCGAAGCCGGCTATACCCTGGACGAACTGTTCGGCGCAGAGGCGGTCGACGCGCCCGCACCCGGCGCCAAGCCCGCGCGGCGCAGGACCGGCAAGGTGGCGGCCAAGTACCGCGATCCGGAGTACAAGCGGCTCACCTGGTCCGGACGTGGCCGCATGCCGCGATGGCTGGCGTCCAAGGTGCAGAAGGGTCACAAGGTCACCGACTTCCTCATTCCCGGCCTGGCCCGGCCGACGGCGCGCAAGAGCAGCCCCATCGGCAAGCGCACGGTCTTCAAGAAGGACTGAACCGCGGCATGGCAGATGATGCAGGCATGACGATCGCGCCCAGGGCCCTGTACACCGCCGCAGCCGCGGCCGTGCTGGTCAGTCTGCTCGCCTGGGCGGTGGAATGGAGCGGGATGGCCTATGTCTGCCCCTACTGCCGGGTGCAGCGCACGGTGATCGGCATTGTAGGCGTGCTGACGCTGTTCGCGCGACCGGGCGGCATCGTGGTGCCCTGGCTGTCGTACACCAGCGGCGCGTTCGCCTTCGTGGTGGCGGCGATGCAGCACTTCAACGGCTGGAAGCGCATTTCCGCGGGCGACTTCCGCTTCAACGAGCAGTGGTACATCGACCCCTGGCTGCTGTCGGGCTGTGCGATGCTGATTCTGATGGCGCAGTTGATGCTGGTGCAGGCGGCGTGCCGGCGCAGGCTGCAGTGATGCCTCGACGCGGGGCGCAGCGCTAGGCGTTCTGGAACACCGCCAGCTGCGCGGCGAAGGCCCGCTGGTAGGCGGGCCGCTGCGTCGCCCGGTCCGCGTAGGCGGCCACCTGTGGGTACGGGTCGAGCAGCCCGCTGCTGTTCAGCCGCAGCAGTACCGAGACCATCATCAGGTCACCCACACTGAATTCGCCGTCCAGCCATGGGCTCCTGGCCAACCACGTCGACAGCTGCGCCAGCCGGGTCCGGACCCGCTCATCGAGCATCGGCAGCCGCTGTGCGTACCACGGCTGTTCGCGCTCCAGTACCCAGGCCATGGAGCGTTCGACAATCGGCGGCTCCACCGTGTTCAGCGCGGCGAACAGCCACATGATCGCGCGCGTGCGGGCGTCGGGCTCGCGTGGCAGCAGGCCGGCGTGCCGTTCGGCCAGGTGCAGGACGATGGCGCCGGATTCGAACAGGGTCTGGCTGCCCTCCTGCCACGTCGGAATCTGCCCGAATGGATGCCTGGCCAGGTGCGCGGGCTGTTTCAGCTCAGCAAAGGTGAGCAGGTGCACGTCGTAGGGCACTTCCAGTTCCTCCAGTGCCCAGCGCACGCGCATGTCCCGGGCCAGGCCCTGGCCGCGGTCGGGGGAGTTGGCAAAGGCGGTGAGCACGGGAAGCATGGGTACACGCTCGGGTCGGCAAGGGAGGGGCTTTCATGATCCGACGAACGGGCGGGCCGGGAATCGACACCGGCGCTGGCGACATGCACGTCGCCTGCACGCGTTCTGCACGGGAGCACGGGCGCGGATTCATCAAGCTGCCGGGGTCATCCGTAGCTACAGGCAGGTAGGCATGAATACTCCCGGTAAACCCAAGCCCAGTGGACGCCAGCGCAACATCCTCCTGGCGGCGCTCGCCGCCGTGCTGGTGGTCGTCCTGATCATTCTGTTCATTCCCTGGTGAGGCTGCGCGGGCACGCGCCGTGAACGGCATGCCGCTCTGGCGTGAAGCAGTCAGTGCGGGTTGGGTGAAGTGATCTGCGCATCAATCGCCGCTCACCCGCGAACCACACGGGCCTGTCCACAGTGACCCCACAGGCAGCGCAGTCGAGGCTGCTTTTCTCCCCCGAAACGACGAAACAGGAGCAACGCCATGAGCACCCAGTCCACCATCGAACATCGCCTCAACGACCTGATCGAAATCGCTCGTGACGGCAAGTCGTTCTACGAAGAGGCTGCTACCAAGGTGAAGGATGCCGAGCTGTCGGCGCTGTTCACCCGCATCGCCGGGGTCAAGGGCCGCATCGTCGCCGCACTGAGCGGTTCGGTTGCCGCCAGCGGTGGCAAGCCGGCCGAACACGGCACCGTGGTGGGTTCCATGCAGCAGTTCTATGGCAAGGTCCGCGCCGCCTTCGGTGACACCAACTACGGCTACGTAGCCGAGCTGGAAGAATCCGAAGACCGCCTGCTGGGCGCGTTCAAGGACGTGCTGCAGGACAACGAGCTTCCGCCGGCGGTGCGCCAGGAAGTGACCCAGCTGCTGCCGGAAGTGCAGGAATGCCACAACGTGATGCGTGCTCGAAAGCACGCCATGAAGGCGGCCTGATCGTTCTTAGCGGCTGCTTCCGCTGAGTCGCCGAAGCCGGGGCAGTACGCTGCTCCGGCTTTTTTTTGCGGTATGTGGCAAGAAAGTGGGGTGGCCCTCCGGCCACCCCCGATCGTTCAACCAGACGCGGCGTCGGAATCAGAAGCGCACCGACCACCGTGCTTGGGCGCCGTGGTCGCGGCTTTCGCTGCCGAACTGGCCGCTGTAGCCCAGCTCCAGCTGCTGGCGCGCGGTCAGCCAGGCCGACAGGCCCAGCTCGGCGACCACCGCGTTGTCGGCGATCGGTGCACCGTTGACCGCAAACGTCGTGCTGCCGTTGGCGAAGGCCAGGTTGGCGACCTGGCTGCGATCACCGGAGGCGCGGCGATAGCCGACGCCACCGCGCAGGTGCAGCCAGCTCTCCTGCTGGAACGAAGCCTTCAGCCCCTTGTCGAAGCGCACGCCGGCGGTGGCGATGGTGGTTCCGGTATCGTCCACCTTGCCCTGCAGTGCCGCTGCTCCACCGCGTTCGTTGACGCGCTTGAGGTCCACTTCGACACGCGCCACCTGCAGGTACGGTTCCAGCCCGGCCTCCGGGCCACCGAAGCGGTAGCCGGCCTCGATGAAGGCCTGGCGGGTGCGGGCGTCGTAACGCGCGCTGAGGCTGTCACTGAAACCTGCGAAGGCGACCTCGCGCGTACTCTTCACCTCGTGCTTGCTCCACGCCACACCACCGCGCAGGCCGAAACCGCCCCAGGTGCGGCTGGCATAGGCACCGAAGTGCGTGTTGTCGATCTTCGACTTGGCGCGGCGGTCCTGCTGCTTGACGTCGGTACGGCCGGTCCCGGCCAGCACGCCAACCTGCCAGCCGGAGAACTCGCGGTCGAGGCCGACCAGCAAGCCGTTGCTGTTGGCTTCGGTGCGGGCGGTGTTGTAGTCACCGTCCAGCGTGCTGTTGCCACCGATGGCCTGCACCCACGCACCCGTCGCATCACCGGCGTCCGTACCGGGCGCGGCGACACCGGCACGGCGTGACAACGCGGCATCGCGCACGTAGCGGCTGCCCTCGACCAGGGCGATGGCCGTGGCCGGATGCAGCTCGCCGCTGAGACCGTCGAGCACGCCGCCGATCTGCTGCGGGAACAGCTGGGTCAGCGGCTTGGGCAGGCCCTGGGCGATCGGCAGCAGGTCGGCAGCCGCCGCCACGGCACGCTGGTTGGGGGTGTTGGCAGCCGTGGTCAGCGAGGCGCCACGGGCGACTTCGATACGCGTGCCATTGGCGCCGTAGGCCAGGCTGAACTGCAGGAAGGGCGAGAACGCGCTGAAGTCGGTCCTGGCGAACTGGCCGCTGATGCCACCGTCGGCACGCAGGAAGTTGAACTGTTCGCCGAGGTAGTACACGCCCGGTTCCGGCAGTGCGACCAGGGTGCCGCCGAGGGTGGCGGTGCCGGTCACGTGCAGCTGGTCACTGCGGCCACCCGGGGCCAGCTCCGCCGCATACACGCCGGTGGCGCCCTGCACGTAGTTGCCGTTGATGGTCAGCGTGCCGATCGAGTTGCCCGGCGCGATGATGCCGTCGACGCGGGTGTTGCCGAGCGTGCCGACGCCCTTCAGCAGGCCGTTGGCGCGGACCGTGGTGGTGCCGCCGGTCTGCGTGCCGTTGAAGGACACCACGCCGCCGTTGACCACCAGGTTGCTGTTCTTCAGCGCGCCACTGGCGCTGACCGTGCTCACGCCCCCGGTGGTGGTCAGCGCGGTGGAGACCAGGCTGCCGTTGAGCAGGAACTGGCCGCCCTGCACCTCGACCGCCGAGGTGAGCGTGTTGGTGCCGTTCAACTCCAGCGTGCCCTCGCGCAGCACCGCGCCGTTGAAGCGGTTGTTGCCGCTCAGGCGCAGCCAACCGATGCCGGACTTGGTCAGCTTGCCGGGGCCGCCGATGTCGTTGGTCCAGTTGTCCCAGGCATCGCCTTCCCAGACCTTGAGGCCACCGGCCTTCTGGTTCATCACCACGTTGGTGTCCACGCGCAGCGAGCCGTAGCCTTCGATGGCCTTGCGCAGGTCGACCATGCCCCAGCCGTAGATCGGGTCGATCCCCGGCGCGCCAAGGTCGCGCGCGGTGGTCAGCAGCACGTCGCGGACCTGGGCGTTGTCCAGGTAAGGGAAGCGCTCCATCAGCAGGCCGAGCGCGCCGGTGATGTGCGGCGCCGCCATCGACGTGCCGGTCTTCGTGCCGTAGACGTACTGGGTGTTCTCGCTGTCGATGATCAGCCGCACGTAAGCGGAGGTGTTCTCGACGCGGCCCTGGATATCGCCGGAAACGATCGTGCTGACGATGTCGGTGCCGGGTGCCGAGATGCACCAGTTGGCCGCAACGCCGCAGATGCTGGAGCTGCCATCAATGACGTAGTCGGTTTCCCCGGCGGCCGCGTTGGGCCGGCGCACGTTGGCCACTGCCAGCCAGTAGGGCTCCAGTTCGGGCTTCCAGCGCGGCATCGAGGCCGTGATACCGGCGACCGCACCACTGCCATTGCCGGCCGACCACACCTGGATGAGGGTCGAGCCCGGGGTGTCGCCGTTGCTGGCGTAGATGCTGCCATACACGCCATAGTCGGCACCGATGTTGGCGTACTGCTGGTCCAGCGCGGCGGCGGTCATGTTGCGCGTGGAAATGCCCCAGCTGTGGTTGATGGCGCGTACGCCCTGCGCCTGGATCTGCGCATACATGTCCAGGGTCGCGGCGTCATCCGGATCGGTGCGGTACAGCGCGCGCGGGCGATAGAAATTGTCGGGGTCCAGGCGCCACTCGTAGTAGGTGTCGCCGAACACGCGGGCGGCGGTGAGGTTCGCGCCGAACGCCACGCCGTGCATGCCCTTGCCATCGCGGTTGGCGCCGATGGTGCCCAGTACGTGGGTGCCATGGTCGGCATAGCTGAAGCCGTAAGGCTGGCCGGCAGCGATCAGGCGTGCTGCGAGTGCGGCCGGAACGCCCGCGCCGAGACCATAGTAGTTGTAGCCGGGTTGTTCACCGCGGGTCTGTTCGCAGGCGCCGGCACCTGCGACCACACCCGGCGTCGCACAGTTGGCGCCGATGGTGATGCTGGAGGTATTGCGTCCCGCAAACTCCGGATGCGCCAGCGCGGAGCCCGAATCGAACAGCGCCAAGCGTACGCCCTTGCCGGTCAGGCCGCGTGCATAGGCGTAATCCGCGCCCATCGCAGCCAGGCCCCAATCGGCGTTGAATTCATCGCTGCGCCAGCTGGCGGGATCGCCGGGGGTGCCGAGAACCGCAGACGGGGTGGCTGCGGTCGGCAGCGCCTGAGCAACGGATGCCTCGGCGGAGGTGTTCGTCGGCTGCGCCCACGCGGCCTGCAGCTGGCGCTGCTGCTGCCAGGCATCGAGTGATTCGCTGGCCATGGCTGGCAGTGCGGTGGCCAGCAGCAGCGAGCTGGCGACGGCAAGCGCCAGCGGGCGGTGCGACAGGGAGCGGGACGAACGGCCATACAGCGGGTGATTCATCGGACAACTTCCTTGGTTGACGGACAACAAGGCCGTTAACGGCAAGGCAGGGCGACATCCCCCATTGATGTGAAGATAATTTTATGAACGTGTTAATGTTCTGTGACGGGCATCTGCGGCGGCTCCGCCGGGCTGCGCACCGTGACTCTTTTTTGTCGAGGTGTTGGAGCCGTCCATGGAGAAAGCCGTCCGTAGACCACAGGTGGCGATATTGGGTAGCGCAGACCCTGGCAGCGACGCGTTCGAGCGCGCAGCGGAAGCAGGGCGTTTCCTGGCCATCCAGGGCATCACGGTCGTCAGTGGGTGTGGCAGTGCGGCTACGCGCGTGGCTGCCGAGCAGGCAATCGCCGCTGGTGGCCAGGTGCTCAGCGTCATTCCGGAGAGCAGCATGCCGCCGGCCGACTGGCCGGCGACGGTGGTGGTGCCCTGTGGCATGGGCGATGCGCGCAACCTGATCATGGCCCTGGCCGGCGATGCCTGCATCGTCATCGGCGGGCGCGCCGGTACGATCTCGGAGGTCTGCCTGGCATGGCTGCACAAGCGGCCGCTGTTGCCGCTTGTCGGGGCCGGTGGCTGGTCCGACGCGTTGCCGGACAACCCGCCGGACGAGCGCGGCAATTCGCCGATCCTGCCGTGGCGCAACCTGGATGAGCTGGCCGCGCAGCTGCGTGTGCTGGGTCTGCTGCAACACTGAGTCGAGCCGCAGCCGCCTTCACCCGACGTCCTGTGTGCAGCGCTATGGTGGCCTGGCCTGGGCTCACCAGGCTTATCAAGGAGTGATGTCGATGCGTACTTTCAGGAAAGTGATCGCCGGTGCTGTGTTCGCGTTGGCCTGCAGCGGCTCGGTGGCCGTGGCCGGACCGGTCCAGCCCTGCGATCTGCCCTGCTGGAAGGCCTACCAGGCGTGTGTGGCCGGTGGAGGTGATGCCATGGAATGCCAGTACGAATACGATCGATGTGTCATGGAGCGCTGCGGCGCGGTGTAAGCCCAGCCATGATCGGCTGATGACGGGCCCCGTCCATGACGGGGCTCTTCTGTTCGTGCGCAAGGTCGGGCAGTCTCGACGCTTCCTTCCCGGTGGAGTGGAACATGGCCGTCAAGCGCGTCGTCGCCAACATCGCCACGTCTGATCCGGCGCGTGCGGCAGCGTTCTACAGCGAACTGCTGGACATGCCGGTGGTGATGGACCATGGCTGGATCGTCACCCACGGCGGGCAGGGCAGTGCCCCCGCCCAGATCAGCTTCGCCAGCGAAGGAGGTTCCGGCACACCGGTGCCGGACCTGTCGATTGAAGTGGACGACCTGCAGGAGGTACTGGAGCGCGTGCGCGCGGCCGGGGTGGCGGTGGAGTATGGCCCCGTCGACGAGCCCTGGGGCGTGCGCCGCTTCTTCGTCCGCGACCCGTTCGGTCGGTTGCTGAACATCCTCGCCCACGCCTGAGCGACGGCGAGCGCTTCAGCGACGGGTGCCGCCACGCTTCGGGGCCGGCGACACGCCGACCATGCGCAGGCAATCGGCCACCACCGCCGCAATGAACACCTCTGCGTCCTGCGACGGCACAGCGATCAGGTCGTCGGTGGCGCCGTGCACGCCGGCATAGATCAGCGAGGCGGTGACCGGCGGTGCCGGCAGCTGCCACAGACCCGCGCGTACACCGGCTTCGAGGATGCCAAGCAGCTGCTGCTGGATCGCGTTGCGCTCGGCATTGCCGCGCTGGTGGTGGTGATGGTTGGGGTACACGACGTCGTGCAGCGCGTGCGTGCGCACATAGATCTCGATGTTGGCGCGGATCCAGGCGCGCAGCCGGGCCACGCCATCATGGACTGGATGCTGCTGCACGGCCTGGTCGACCTCGGCCATGAACCGCTGTGTGTAGCGCTGCGCCAGCGCCTGCAGGATCTCGGTGCGCGAGGCGAAGTAGGTATAGAACGTGCCCTTGGCCACGTCGGCGGCGGCCACGATGTCACTGATGGTGGTCGCTTCCACGCCCTGTGACAGGAACAGCGCCTGCGCGGCGTCCATCAGCTCTTCCTGGCGGGTTTCAGCGGGTTTGGTGCGGGGCCTGGCGACTGCGGGAATCGGCATGGGGCGGGGTCCGGGGGCGACGGTCGCCATTCTAGCCTTCCTCCGGCAATGACTGACCGTCGGTCATTGACTGACGGTCAGTCATCAAACTACGATGCGCGCACGCTCTCTCCCGGCATCCGCACATGCAACGCTTCCGACGGCCGGCCCTGGTGCTGGCGGCCTACCTGGGCACCTTCCTCGCCTCGCTGGACATCAGCATCGTCAACGTCGCGCTGCCGACGCTGCAGCGGGCACTGCACACCGACATGGCCGGGCTGCAGTGGGTGATCAACGCCTATGCCATCGCCCTGTCCGCAGTGATGCTGTCGGCGGGGCCGCTGGGTGACCGCTATGGCCACCGCCGCATGTGGCTGCTCAGCGTGGCGACCTTCACCGTGGGCTCGCTGCTGTGTGCCTGCGCAGGGAGTCTTTCCGCACTGGTGGCGGGGCGGGCGGTGCAGGGTGTGGCCGGCGCCCTGCTGATCCCGAGTGCGATGCCGATCCTCAGCCATGCGTTTCCCGAAGCGCGTGCGCGTGCGCGCGTGATCGGGGGCTGGTCGGCGTTCAGTGCGCTGGCGCTGGTGCTGGGGCCGCTGCTGGGGGGCGAACTGGTCCAGCGCGCCGGCTGGCCTGGGATCTTCCTGATCAACCTGCCGCTGGGCCTGCTTGCACTCGCGCTGGGGGCCTGGGGCATTCCAGAGCGACGGCATCCGCAGCACGCCGCGCTGGATCCGGCCGGGCAACTGCTGAGCATTGTCGCGCTGGCTGCACTGAGCTATGGCCTGATCGCCATCGGCGAGCACGGCCTGCTGGCACCTGCAACCCTGCTGGCGCTCGGCATCGCGGCTGCGGGCCTGGCACTGTTTGGCCGGGTCGAGCGCCGGGTGGCGCGGCCGCTGCTGCCGCTGGACCTGTTGGCGATACCGGGTTTTGGCGTGCTCAACCTGGCCTCGTTCGTGCTCGGATTCACCGCCTATGCCAGCCTGTTCTTCCTGTCGCTGTTCTTCCAGCAGGCGCAGGGACACGGGGCTGCGCAGGCCGGTGCGCAGCTGGTACCGCAGTTCGTCCTGATGGCGGTGGTGTCGCTGCTGTTCGGCCGTCTGGCGGCGTGGATCGGGCTGCGTACCGCGCTGGTGGCGGGCTATGCACTGACCGGCATGGCGCTGTGTGCGATTGCCACGTTCGAGCCGACCACAGCGCACGGCCATGCCAGCGCCTTGCTGATGCTGCTCGGCACTGGCATGGGGCTGGCGGTACCGGCGACCGGCATGGCGGTGATGTCATGCGTACCGGTCGAACGTGCCGGCATTGCGTCGGCCACGATGAACGCGCTGCGCCAGGCCGGCATGAGCCTGGGCATTGCGCTGCTGGGCAGCCTGATGGGCCTGCGCGCCGTGCAGCAGTTCGCTGCGGCCGCGCAGGCGTCCGGGCAGCCTGCGATGGCTGCGCAGGCCCGCGCACTCATCCTGCACCCGGCGTTGCCGCTGCCAGGGTCGCAGGCCCAGGCGTGGTACCGCAGCGCGATGGCCAGCGGCTTCGGCTGGGCAATGACGGTCGCCGGCGTGCTGGCCCTGCTGGCGGCGTTTGCGCTCTACCGGCACCGCAAGCCAGGTTGAACCGACGGGCTCAACCCTGCTGACGCTGCGGCGTCGAGGTCGCTGGCGCGGGTTCGGCTGCCTGCTGCTGTTGCCGCCGTGCATTGGCATGGCGCGCGTGCCCGCCTTCGCGGCCGATCGCGGCCATGTGCTGGCGGTTGCGGCTGATTGCCTCGCCACCCTTGCGGCCCGCTTCGCGCGCCTCCGCCGGGCTGAATTCATGTGCGTTGCCGGAGGCGTGGGCGGCGCGTCCCCCCTTGGCGGCGATCGCGCGCTGCTTGTCCTGGTCCATCGAGGCGAAGCCACGGTGGGAGGTGCCGTGACGCTGGTCAGCCATGTGAATTCTCCCGGTGCAAGGAAAGGAAGCTCATCCTTGCCGCTACGTGGCTAAGGCAGTGTCCGCACCGGTGGCCTTGCCTTCACGCTGCGTCGCGCGCGCGTTCACGGCCGCGCTACATGGCGGCGCGTGAGCGCCGCCTTGCTAGGATGGAGCCCGCACGCCGGATGGATGCCCGGCCAGGAAGGGACACCATGAACCGATTTGGATGGCTCGCCCTGTTGGCCTGCGCTGCGCCGGCGCACGCGGACAACGCACTGCTGAGCGGCAGTTTCGTCCACGTCGGCTATTCGGCCAGCGATGAGCAACTGCCGGCGGCACAGCTGCCGATGTTCCTCGACGAGCTGCAGGATCTGGGCAATGACACGCTCATCATCGGCCAGACCCGCGCCACCCGGGCTGGCGTGGGCTGTGCCGGCAGTACGCAGGATTTCGAATGGATCGCCGGCTTCCCGGCCAAGCTGGGCACGGTGCTGGACGCCGCCGAAGCGCGTGGGATGAAAGTCGTGGTCGGCACCACCTACAGTTCGGGCCAGTGTGCGACGTTCTGGCAGGGATCGAATGCCGCAGCGGTGGCGCAGGATGCCGCGCAGTCGATGGCGCAGCTGGCCCAGCAGTACGCGGCGCATCCAGCATTCGCCGGCTGGTACATCACCGATGAGCCCGCGCAGGTGCCGGCCGAGCGCGCGTCCTTCTACCGCGCGATCGTCTCCGCACTGAAGGCGGCAACGCCCTCCCGGCCGGTGATGGTGGCGCCCTACCTGGCATCCTCCAGCGTCGATCCGGCCAGTGTGGCCAGCGCTGCGCTGCGCTTCCGTGCGGCCACGGGCGTCGACGTGCAGATCTGGCAGGACGGCATCGGCGCGGCGCCGTACGCGAAACTGTTCCAGTGGGATCGACCCGGCTACAGCACCGAGCAGTACTACCAGGCCTTGTCGGCGCAGCTGGGGGCCAGTGGCCTGTGGGCCGACATCGAACTGTTCAACCATGGCAGCCCGCTGTTCCTGGACACCGGCAACGGCCTGTCCGGTGCCTACCGGCCGGCGTCGGTGCAGCGCATCAACCAGCAGTTGTGGAGTGCGCGCTCGGCTGGCAAGCGCGTTGCCTGGCTCAACCAGTACCACCTGTCCGAAGTGGTCGGCCCCGGCCAGGGCTACGGCGAGGCGCCGCGGATGATGAACACCTATCGCGGCTTGTATGGCCTGGGTGCGTCGTACATCGTCGATCCGCTGCAGACCACCTACCACTACAGCGTGGCGCCGGCGGCCAGCTATCCCGACAGCAGCGGCCATGAGCTGTTCGACCGCCGTGTGGGCGACCCGCGCAATCCGATGGACGCGGGCTGGGTCGGCGTGCACGGCAACCTCAGCATCACCCTCGACCTCGGCCAGCGCCGGCGGGTGGACTGGATCGGCCTGCACACCATGACGCGCCCGGCCTGGGGCATCGTCACGCCGACATCGGTGGAGGTGATGTGCGCCGAGCCGGGAACTGCCGCCGTTTCGATCGGCGCGCTGTCGGCACCCTTCACCCAGGCCGGCGTGATGGGTTCGACCGAAGAGGAGTATGTACTCGGCAATGCAGTGCCGCTGGCCGCGCTATGCCGCACGCTGGAGCTGCGCGTGACCAACGGCAGCTGGACCTTCGTCAGCGAAATCGAGATGGCCGCCGAGCAGTAGCGCCTCAGCGCCGGCGCGCGTCCTGCAGGCGCTGGGTGAAGGGGCGCTGTTCGAGCGCGGCAAGCGCTTCGCGCAGCACCTGCTCCAGCGACTGCCCCAGATCGGCATCGAGGCTGCGCGCCGCACGCGCGGTGGCCTGCCATTGCGCCTGCAGCGCAGGCAGCGCCCGCTGCGCGCGCGGGCTCAGCTGCAGGATGCGTTCGCGCCCATCCTCGCCGTTGGCGGCGTGCAGCCAACCGTCGCGCAACATCGCCGCCACCGTCTGGCTGAGCGCCGAATGGCTGAGCCCGCAGGCCAGTGCCAGGTCCTTGATCCGGCAGGGGCCCTGTGCCATCAGCGTGCGCAGTACCGGCGTGTAGCGGGGGCGGTAGTCCAGCTGCAGGTCCCGGTAGGCCTGCTCCACCGCAGGGTCCAGCTGGTCGAGCAGGGCGCGCAGCAGGGTGCCCAGCGTGGCGTGTTGGAGATCCATGACCCGGATGATATATAAGCACTTACATATCTTCAATGCGGGGTGGGGCATGGCGTTCTCCTGGATGCTCGGTGCGCTGCTGGGCGCGGCCTGCCCGGCGCAGGATGCGGTGCTGCAGGCGGCGGCCAGCGCCGTGCAGGCGCAGTACCTGGACGAGGCGGAGGGCGCCCGTATCGCCGATGCCCTGCGCACCTGGGCGGCGCAGCAGCGCTATGCGGGCAGCTGTGCCGATCCTGTGGCCTTCAGTGCACGCCTGAACCAGGACCTGGACCGCTTCGACGGCCACTTCCACGTTGAACGCGTGGACGCGGCGGCCGGCCAGGACGACTGGCTGATGGCCTGGCGAGCCGATGCCCGCGGCGATGGTGCCGGCGTGCGCGAGGTCCGGGTGTTGGAGGGCAACGTCGGCTACCTGCGGCTGAGCACCTTCTATCCGCTGGATCTGGCCCGGCCGAAGCTCGCAGCGGCCTTCACACTGCTGGCCGACACCGATGGGCTGGTGCTGGACCTGCGCCAGAACGGGGGCGGCGACGACGGCAGCGCGGACCTGCTGGTACGCACGTTGCTGGACACGAAGATCGACGCGGTGCAGCAGCTGGACCGGCGCGGCCGGCGCACGCCGGTGCCGCTGCCTCCGACGAGCCTGCCCGCGTACCTGAAACCGCTGGTGGTGCTGATCGACCGCCGCACCGGCTCGGCGGCCGAGTTCGTTGCCTATTCACTGCAGGCGTTGGGCCGTGCCCGCATCGTCGGCGCGCGGAGCGGCGGTGCCGCGCATATGTTTGGTGATCCTGTGCTGCTGCCCGATGGCTATCAGATCAGCATTCCCGACCGGCAACCGATCAACCTGCGCACCGGCGGCAACTGGGAACGAACCGGCGTAAGGCCCGATATTGCTGGCGGCGACGACCCGCTGTTCATCGCACGGCAACTGCTGGCGCCTGCAAAGTCGTCACGATGAACGCAGCATTGCGTGGCCATGCTCTCGCAGACGCGCGGATGCGTGCCTAGAATCGAAGCATCCCGGTAGTTCCCGGGCGCTTCGAGTGAATGGACTCAATGAAGATTCTGTTGACCGGCAGTTCCGGGCGCATCGGGCGCGCGATCTTCGGTGCGCTGGCGGCCACCCACGAGGTGGTGGGCCTGGACCGCAGCCCGTTCGCGACCACGCGCATCGTTGCCGATGTCACCGATCGCCAGGCCGTCGCGCGTGCGGTTCGCGGCGTGGACGCGGTCATCCATACCGCGGCCCTGCATGCCCCGCATGTCGGCCTGGTGCCGGATACGGTGTTCCAGCAGATCAATGTGGAGGCCACCGCACACCTGCTGCAGGCGGCGCGCGACGCCGGTGCACGGCGCTTCGTGCTGACCAGCACCACCGCCCTGTACGGCCACGCGGTGGTGGCCGGCGGCTGCCGTTGGATCGACGAAGACACCGAACCGCTGCCGCGCACGATCTACCACCGCACCAAGCTGCAGGCCGAGACCCTGGCCGAAGCCGCTGCCGCGCCGGGCTTCAGCGTTCGCGTGCTGCGCATGGGCCGCTGTTTCCCCGAGCCGCCCGAACGCATGGCAATGTTCCGCCTGCATCGCGGCATCGACGCGCGCGATGTGGCCAGCGCACATGCCGCGCTGCTGCTTGACCACGACGGCACAGGGTTCGCACGCTACCTCGCCTGTGCGCCGACGCCGTTCCGCCGCGAGGACTGCCTGGAACTGGCCACCCATCCGCGCAGCGTGCTGGCCCGCCGCGCACCGCAGCTGCTGGCCGAGTTCGAGCGCCGTGGCTGGCCATTGCCATTGAGCATCGACCGCGTCTACGACAGTGCCCGCCTGCGCAGCGTGCTGGGCTGGCAGCCGAGCTTCGGGCCGGACGAGGTGCTGCAGCAGTACGCCGTCGGCAGCATCGAGGTACTGCCGCGCGCGCAGTGGCTCAAGGACCGCGTGGCCGAATGAAGGCGTCGGCAGGGACGGGCCGCTGACCCGACCCTGAGCAGATTCAGGAATATCCAGGCGGGTTGCCTCAACCTCGTTGGCGGGCGGCCGCTAACCCGGTGCGCTTCCAGCGCCGGGGCCCCCCGGCGGCCGGTGGCCTGCGCGACGGATCGCGCGCCTGCGCGGTGCCCTCGGGGTGCCGGTCGTCCTGAACTGCCTTGTGGACCCTCCCATGCCTTCTTCCCGTTCCGCCGCTGCCCGCCGCCCGGGCAGCATCGCCCACAAGCTGATGCTGGGCACCGCCGCCATCGCACTGCTGTGCTTCGGCCTGACCGCGTTCCTGATCTATCGCCAGGCCAGCACCAGCCTGATCAATGCCTCGCGGCAGACCATGACCAGCGAGGCGACCGCCGAGGCGCGCCAGGTAGCGGCCGATCTGGGCACCGCCTTCGCCAGCAACGATGCCATGGTTGAAAGCGTGCTGGCCCAGCGCGCCCGTGGTGACGTGCCCGACCGCGCCAGCCTGGCGGCGGTGCTCGGCGAGCAGCTGCGCAGCCATCCCGAATGGCTGGGCAAGAGCACCATGTGGGAGGCCGATGCCTTCGACGGCAAGGATGCCGAGTTCGTCAACACCGAGGCGCACGATGCCACCGGCCGCTACATGAGCTACTGGGCCTGGCAGGAGGGCAAGCCGCAGCAGTCGGTGATGACTGATTACACCGAGACCGCCAGCGGATCGGGTGACTGGTACATGGGGCCCAGCCGCGACAAGCTGCCAAAAGTCAGTGAACCGTATGCCTATGACATCGCCGGGCAGCAGGTGCTGATGAGCACGCTGAGCACGCCGATCATCGAGAACGGCAGGTTCCTGGGTGTGTTCACCGTCGACTTCTCGCTGGCAGCGTTGCAGAAGCACCTGGCCACGCTGAAGCCGATGGGGGCCGGTCGTGTCGAACTGCTCTCGCCCAAGGGCGTGGTGCTGGCCTCGGCCAATGCCGCCGAGATCGGCAAGCCGCGCAGTGATGCATTGACCCGCAGCATGCTGGCCGAGATTGCCGCCGACCGCCCGTTCGAGGCCTTCAGCCCCGATGCGGCCGGCAACGTGCGCGTGTATGTGCCGCTGCGCGTGGGCGACGCCCCGCAGCGCTTCGCGCTGGGCGTGGTGGTGCCGCACGCGGTGATCGTGGCAGAAGCGCGCCAGCTGCTGTGGCTGACCCTGCTGGTCGGCGTGGTCGCCGCGCTGACCCTCAGCGCCGGCGTGTATGTGCTGCTGCGCCGCCTGGCGATCCGTCCGCTGGCCGAAGCCGTGCGCGTGGCCGGTGACGTCGCGGCCGGCAAGCTGGACAGCGCGCTGCCGGCGCGCAGCAATGACGAAGTGGGGCGGCTGCTGGACGCGATGCAGGGCATGCGCGGCCAGCTGCAGTCGGTGATGGCTGCGCAGGCCGAAATGGCGCGCCGCCACGATGCCGGTGAACTCAGCTACCGTATGGATGCGGCAGCGTTCCCGGGCGAATATGGCCGCATGGTGGCCGACAGCAACCAGCTGGTGGCCTCCAGCAACGCCGTCACCCAGCGCCTGGTGGACGTCATGCAGCGTTATGCCGTGGGCGACCTCAGTGTGGACATGGAAGCGCTGCCGGGCGAGAAGGCGGTGTTCACCGCCGCAATGGCAACCACCAAGCACAACCTGGCCGCGATCAACGAGCAGATCCAGCAGCTGGCCGCTGCGGCGGCCGCCGGTGATTTCGCGGTGCGCGGTGATGCGCTGCGCTTCGACCATGACTTCCGCCGCATGGTCGAAACCCTGAACACCATGATGGAGGTGAGCGACCACAACCTGGCTGCGCTGTCCACGCTGCTGCGCGCGATCGCCGCCGGTGACCTCAGCACCCGCATGCAGGGGGACTTCCACGGGGTGTTCGCGGTGATGCGCGACGATGCCAACAGCACCGTGCAGCAGCTGACCCAGATCGTTGGCCAGATCCAGCAGTCGGCGGCCAGCATCCGCCTGGCCGCCGGTGAGATCGCGGCCGGCAACAGCGACCTGTCGCGCCGCACCGAACAGCAGGCGGCCAACCTGGAAGAAACGGCTGCGTCGATGGAAGAGCTGACCTCGACCGTGCGCCAGAATGCCGAGCATGCGCTGCAGGCCAACACCCTCGCCGGTTCCGCGGCGGGCGTGGCCAGCGAAGGCGGGCAGGTGGTCAGCCAGGTGGTGCACACCATGGAACAGATCGAAGCGTCCTCGCAGCGCATTGCCGAAATCATCTCGGTGATCGATGGCATTGCATTCCAGACCAACATCCTGGCGCTGAACGCAGCAGTGGAAGCGGCGCGCGCCGGTGAGCAGGGCCGTGGCTTCGCCGTGGTCGCCAGTGAAGTGCGCGCGCTGGCGCAGCGCTCGGCAGGTGCCGCGAAGGAGATCAAGGCGCTGATCGACGCCTCGGTGGCCCAGGTCGGTGCCGGCGCGCAGCTGGTACACGGCGCGGGGCGCACCATGCAGGACATCGTCGGCCAGGTCGGTCGGGTCAACGAGATCATGGCCGAGATCTCGGCCGCCTCGCGCGAGCAGTCGGCCGGCATCGAGCAGGTCAACCAGACCGTGGTGCAGATGGACGAAACCACCCAGCAGAACGCCGCGCTGGTGGAGGAAGCCAGTGCCGCCGCGCGTGCGATGGAGGAGCAGGCCGAGCAGCTGGCGGTGGCGGTGTCGCGCTTCCGGCTGCAGGCCGAGCCGGCGGTCGTGGCACGCCGCGCGGCCTGATCGCACAAATGAAGACGCCCGGCGGGGGCCGGGCGTCGGTTGCATCCTTGCCGCGCATCCCTGCGCCGGTCTGATGGCTTAGAACATTCCTTCAAACGGGTTCCAGCTGGCGCGACCCTCCACCTTCTCCAGGTAGTAGCTGTAGTTGGTGCTGGAGGCGACCAGCAGATTCATCGCGATGAACAGCATGCGCCCGACGACGTCGGGAAGGAACATGCTGATGATGGCCAGCGCGATGTTGATGCCGATGACCACCAGCGCCTTGCGCCACATGCCCAGGATCAACAGGTAGATCGCACCGAAGAACAACGCGAAGAAGTTCAGGTTGATCTTCAGGCGGTCACCGAACGACAGCGCCTTCCAGGCCTGCTTGAAACCGGGATTCTTGGGGGCGCCATGCTGGCGGAAGAAGTTGAAGCGGAACTGCCACTTCGGGCTGAACTGGGACAGGTCAGTGGTATTCATTTTGGGGAAACATCCCTGTGAGAAAACGTTTTCATGATAAGGCAAGTCCTATTCAGGATCCAAGGGCTGCCGTCAAAAATGTGACGCGTTCCGTGTTCCACGTCGTGCGCCCGGGTGCCGCATCGTCACCCGCCTGCCTCGTTTTTGAGTTAGGGTGCGCAGTTCCGCTGCCGCCCCGGTTGGACCCGTGCGGCGGCGGGATGTCCATGGAGGTTGCATGACCACACCTGCTACACCGGAAAACGCACCGGGACCGGTGCTCCTGCCGACACCTGAAGTGGTGCAGGCACAACAACTGCTCGCACGCCAGCAACTGGCGGTGGCGATGGACCGTGCACGCACGGCCGCCACGCGCGACGCGGCACCGGCCGCGCTGGAAAGCGAGTAACCCGCAACACCGTCGATCGCGCTGGCAGGTCGCCAGCGCGATCACGGCGCGCGCCGCCGGTCAGAACCGTGCGGTCATGCTGAGGAAGTAGCTGCGCCCGGCGACGAAGTAGTCGGTGGAGCCCTCTGCATACAGCTTCTTGTCCGCCAGGTTGCTGACGCCACCGCGCAGGGTCAGCACCTCGTTGACGTTCCATGCCGCGGTCAGGTCATACAGGGTGTAGGCCTTGAGGAAGGTCGTGGCGGTGCCGGCCTGCCTGCCGGTGTACTGCGCCGACAGGCTGCTGGAGAACACCGTGCCGGGCGTCCAGTCCAGCGACGAATAGCCGGAGAATTCCGGCGTATCGATCAGGTCGCGGCCGGTGGTCAGGTTCCTGGCTTCCTTCATCCAGGTCGCCGACGTGCGCCAGCGCCACTGCTCGCCGAAGCGGACGTTGAAATTGCCTTCCATGCCACTGGTGCGCGCGCGCTGCACGTTGCTCATGCGCGTCCACCAGAGGCCGTTGAACAGGCCCAGGGGCGCGTACTCGATCTTGTTGCGGAAGTCGGTATGGAAATAGGTCACCCCGGCATCGATCAGGTCATTGTCGAAGCTGATGCCGATCTCGCGGTTGGTGCTGGTTTCCGGATCCAGGTCCGGGTTGCCGGCCATGTAACAGCCGCCGCGGGTATAGCCCAGCGGGATCAGCGAGGTGCAGCCGCGGCCGCCGGACTGGGTAGCCGCGCTGGCTGAGTTCTCGGTCAGGCTGGGCGCGCGGAAGCCCTTGGAGACACCACCGCGGATCGTCCATTGTTCGGCCGGGTGCCAGACCAGGTAAGCACGCGGGCTGACGTGGCCGCCGAACTGCGGGTGATGGTCCAGGCGCGCGCCCACGGTGAGGGCGAGGGTGCGGTGCAGCTTCAGTTCGTCCTCGACGAACAGCGCCCAGGTATCCACGTCCAGATTGGAGCCGCTCACCGCGTTGCCGGCGTAGTCGATCGGCGCGCGGCCGATGGTGTCGGTGTTGGTCAGCTGCTGGCGCTTCCACTGCCCACCCGCCGCGAACTGATGTTCAACGCCCAGGGTGAATGGCGTGGTCAGGCTGCCTTCGATGATCGTATCGGTGGCCTCGGAACGGCCGGTGGCACCAATGTCGTTCGTGTATTCGGTCCAGTACGCGCTGAGCCTGGAGGTGCCGAAGCGCCACCTGCCATCGTGGTTGAGCGCCAGCGAGCTGCGCTTGAGCTCACTGGCACCCCAGGCCCCTTCGTCCTGCTTTTCCAGCGACGCATCGATGAAGGCCTGCTGCACGCCATGGCCCGCCTCCAGCGACAACGCCTGTGCGTCGCTGAGCGTCCACTGCAGCAGGGCATCGACATTGCGGTCCTTCTCGCCGGCGTAGGCGTTGCCATAGACGCCGCCGTTGGACCGGTCCGAATCACGGCGCATGCTGTTGGCACCGATGCGCAGGCCGAAGCGCTCGCCCAGCGGGCCGGAGAAGGTCGCGCCGATCTGCTGGGTATCGCCGCGCTTGCTGTCACCGGGGCGGGTAAGGCTGTGGGTGGCGCTGCCAGTCCAGGCGTCGCCGATGCGCCGGGTGATGATGTTGATCACCCCGCCCATGGCGTCGGAGCCGTACAGCGAGGACATCGGTCCACGTACCACTTCGATGCGCTCGATCTGCTCGGGCGCGATCCAGTTCAGGTCCTGGCGGCCGAGATCGGGGCGGTAGTGGGTCGAGGCCGAGCTGCCCATGCGCTTGCCGTCCACCAGCACCAGCGTGTAGTTGGACGGCATGCCGCGCAGCTTGATCTTGGACTGCTCGCCGACCGCACTGAGGCCACCGGTCACCCCCGGAACACGGCTGAGCAGGGTGGCCAGGTCGGGCACCGGCTGGCGCTCGATGTCCTCGCGGCTGATCACGCTGATGCTGGCCGGGGCATCCTTGATCCACTGCTGGCTGCCGGAGGCGGTGACCACCACGGCGTCCAGGTCCTGGGGGGAGGCCTCGGCGCTGGCCTCGGCGGCGGCCAGGACGGGCAGGGCCAGCAGGCAGGCGGTGGCCAGGGCGCTGGCCAGGCGGGTGCGCGGCAGGCGCGCGCGGGGGGAACGGGACGGCAGGGACATGACGGCTTCCATGGGAGGTAGGGTGACCCGGTGGAAGCAGCAGGCGCAGGCAGACAGCAGGCAGCTACCCTTCCGTGGGTCGTCGGGCGCGCGGTGCGGACCGGCGCAGCTGGGTGGGTCGCGGCCGTGCGGAAGACGGTGACCTGCCTGGTTTTTGAATGATACCCGTTCTCATTTGTTACGATCCAGTGCCGGCGCGGATGGAGTGACATCTGGCCGTCCCGAGACGTGATCGCCTGCTATTAGCTGAATGGGGAGAAATCCCGGCGTAGGCCTTCGCACCCGGCTTACATTTGGCGCCCTAGACTGGGCCGCATTTTCGATTCCGCCCCGTTGGAGATCGTGTGGGTTCCGGTAGTGACAGACATCGACTGTGCGGCCCCGGGCCGACACAGCCAGGACAAGTGCGGGCGCCGGGAAAGCGCGCCGGGAACCTTGGTGCATGCAGCCCGGCCGGGACGGCCGGCCGTGCCGACGGCGCGGAGTAGGTGTCGATGGGGGTGCAGACCATCCAGGCGGAAGCAGAATCGCCCCGGCGTGATGCCGGCTGGGCGCTGCTGCCCGCGGAATCGCCATTGCCGATGCCCGAGCAGACCCTGCGCCAAGGCGCACTGAAGGTCCGGCGGCACCGCACCTCGCCACGCCTGATCGGGCTGCGTCGGTTGTACATCTTCGGTGGCACGCTCGGGATGACCGCCGTGGCCACGCGGATGATGTGGCGGGTGCTGTCGGCCAATGGCATCAGCGTGCTCGAAGCCTGCCTGCTGGTGCTGTTCGTCGGCCTGTTCGCCTGGATCGCGCTGTCCTTTGCCAGCGCGCTGGCCGGCTTCCTGACCGCGGTGTTCGACCGCGGCTATCGCCTCGGCATCGACCCGGACAAACCGTTGCCGGCCGTGCACAGCCGTACCGCATTGTTGATGCCGACCTACAACGAGGATCCGCGCCGCCTGTTGGCCGGCCTGCAGGCGATCTATGAGTCGGTGGCGGCCACCGGCCAGCTCGACCGCTTCGATTTCTTCGTGCTCAGCGATACCCGCCGCGACGACATCGCCGCTGCCGAGGAACAGGTGTTCGCCGAACTGCGCGACCGGGTGCCGGACGGCCAGGCCCGCCTGTTCTACCGCCGCCGCGGTGACAACACCGGGCGCAAGGCCGGCAACATCGCCGACTGGGTGCGTCGCTTCGGCGGCGCCTACCCGCAGATGCTGATCCTGGATGCCGACAGCCTGATGACCGGCGACAGCATCGTGCGCCTGGTGGCCGGCATGGAGCACAACGCCGACGTCGGCCTGATCCAGACCCTGCCGTCGGTGATCGGTGGCCGCACCCTGTTCGCGCGCATGCAGCAGTTCGGCGGGCGCGTGTATGGCCCGGTGATTGCCCGTGGCGTGGCGTGGTGGCATGGCGCCGAAAGCAATTACTGGGGCCACAACGCGATCATCCGCACCCGCGCCTTCGCCGACCACGCCGGCCTGCCGGCGCTGCCAGGACGCAAGCCATTCGGCGGCCATGTGCTCAGCCACGACTTCGTCGAAGCGGCGCTGATGCGCCGTGGCGGCTGGGCCGCGCACATGGTGCCCTACCTTGGTGGCAGCTACGAGGAAGGCCCGCCGACGCTGACCGACCTGCTGGTGCGCGACCGCCGCTGGTGCCAGGGCAACCTGCAGCACGGCAAGGTGGTCGGCAGCCGCGGCCTGCACTGGATCAGCCGCACGCACATGCTGATCGGCATCGGCCACTATTTCACCGCACCGATGTGGGCGATGCTGATGCTGATCGGCATCGCCATCCCGCTGTTCCAGGAGGGCATCGATTTCAATGCCCTGCTGCACCTGTCGCCCAGCGTGTACTGGCGCGCGCAGGACGAAGAACAGGTGGTGCGGCTGTTTGCCGCCACCATGGCGGTGCTGCTGCTGCCCAAGGTCCTGGGCTACCTGGCGATGCTGCTGGACCCGGTCGACCGCCGGGGCTGTGGCGGCGCGATCCGCGCCTTCGTGTCGATGCTGGTGGAAACCGTGCTGGCCGCGCTGATGGCGCCGGTGGTGATGTACGTGCAGTCGCGCGGCGTGGCCGAGGTGCTGTCCGGCCGCGACTCGGGCTGGGACGCGCAGCAGCGCGACGACGGCGGCATCTCGTGGATGGCGCTGATCCGCGGCTACGGCGGCCTGGGTGTGTTCGGCGCCTTCATGGGCGTGCTGGCCTGGGCCGTGTCGCCGTCGCTGGCGGCGTGGATGGCGCCGGTGGTGATCGGCATGGTGTTGGCCATTCCGGTGGTGGCGCTGACCTCCTCGCGGGGGCCGGGCGCCTTCCTGCATCGCCTGGGCCTGCTGGACATTCCCGAAGAGAACATCCCGCCACCGGTACTGGTCCGCGCCGCCCAGCTGCGGCGGGAAGCGGCCGAGCACCCGCCGCTGTACTGATTGCCCCACGCCAGCGGCATAATGCGGCTCGAACTTGACGGAGCCGCATCATGCTGCAAACGGTGGAACAGGAAACCGGCGCCTCGCCGCAGTGGTCGGTGATCTGGCTGCACGGCCTCGGCGCCGACGGCCACGATTTCGCGCCGATCGTGCCGGAACTGGTGCGGCCGCACTGGCCGGCGCTGCGCTTCGTGTTTCCGCACGCACCGGTGCGGCCGATCACGATCAACAACGGCGTGCCGATGCGCGGCTGGTACGACATCGTCGGCATGGACTTCCGGTCGCGTGCCGACATGGCCGGCGTGCAGGAATCGGTGGTGCAGCTGGACGCGCTGATCGCGCGCGAGATCGAGCGTGGCATCGCGGCGGAGAAGATCTTCCTGGCCGGCTTCTCGCAGGGCGGGGCGATCATCCTGACCGCCGCGCTGGCGCGCACCGCGCCACTGGCCGGCCTGATCGCCCTGTCCACCTATCTGCCCGAGGCCGACAGTGCCCGTCGCGCTGAAGGTGCCGTGCAGGTGCCGGTGTTCATGGCCCATGGCAGTGGCGACCCGGTGATCCCGCAGGCCGTCGCCGCGCACAGCGCACAGGCGCTGCGCACGCTGGGCCTGGACGTGGCGTGGCACAGCTACCCGATGGCCCACCAGGTCTGTGCCGAAGAAATCCAGGCGCTGGGTGACTGGCTGCAGGAACGGCTGGGCGCGGCCTGAGCCATGCCCCCGGCCAGCCCATCGCCGTGGATGCCGGAACTGTGCCGCCTGCCACGGCTGGCGGCGATGCTGGGCCTGGCCGAGCTGGTGGTGGTGGTGCTGGCGCTTGCGCCGGATGGCAGCCGCCACTGGACCGTTGGCGAACTGCTGTCGGCCAGCGGCTTCGCGCTGTGGCTGGCGCTGGCAGTGGCCGCCAGCCTGTGCGTGCTGCGGAAGGCGCTGTCGAGGCTGCCGCAGGTACTGGGCGCCGTTGCCGCGATCGCGCTGGCAACCCTGATCGCGGTGGTCTGCGCCGGCATCGTGCACGCGTTGTACGCGGTGCTGGGTGACAGTTTCGCCAACGGCATCAGCTTCTGGCGCTTCACCCTCGGCAGCGCCGCCACCACCGCGCTGATCAGCGCGCTGGCGCTTCGTTACTTCTATGTCAGCGACCGCTGGGCGGCCCAGGTGCAGGCCAATGCGCGCGCGCAGGCCGATGCGCTGCAGGCGCGCATCCGCCCGCATTTCCTGTTCAACAGCATGAACCTGATCGCCAGCCTGCTGCATCGGGACCCGGCGGTGGCCGAGCGTGCCGTGCTCGACCTGTCCGATCTGTTCCGTGCGGCGCTGGGCGCAGGCGAGGGTGATTCCACCCTGCGCGACGAATGCGAGCTGGCCGAGCGCTACCTGTCGATCGAATCGCTGCGCCTGGGCGAACGCCTGCAGGTGCGCTGGCAGCGCGAGGAACCGCTGCCGTGGGATCTGCCGTTGCCGAGGCTGGTACTGCAGCCGCTGGTGGAGAACGCCGTGCTGCATGGCATCTCGCGCCTGCCCGAAGGCGGCACCATCGAGCTGCACCTGGCGCGCGAGGGCAACGCGTTGCAGATCCGCGTGCGCAACCCGGCGCCCGATCCGCAGGCACCGGGGCTGGCGCTGGCGCGGGGCGCCGGCCATGCCCAGCACAGCATCGGCCATCGGCTGGCCTGGCGCTTCGGCAGCGCTGCGCGGATGACGGCTGGCTGGAGCGAGGGCTACTATGCCTGCCAGGTGACAGTGCCGATCCAGTGAGGGAACGATCGTGAGGGTAGTCATCGCCGATGACGAACCACTGGCGCGCGAGCGCCTGCGCAGCCTGTTGGCGGCACAGGAAGGCGTGGACGTGGTGGCCGAGGCCGGCAACGGCGAGCAGGCCCTGCACGCGTGCGCGGCGCTGCAGCCTGACCTGGTCCTGCTGGATATCGCGATGCCCGGGCTGGATGGCCTGGAAGCGGCCCGCCACCTGGCCAGCTTCGAACCGCGGCCGGCGGTGGTGTTCTGCACCGCGTATGACGCGCATGCGCTGTCGGCGTTCGAGGCCGCGGCGATCGATTACCTGATGAAGCCGGTGCGCGCCGAGCGGCTGTCGGCGGCGATTGCACGCGCCCGCACGTTCCTGGCCGGCCGCGATGGCCAGCCGCAGGCGCACAGCGGGCAGCAGGCGCGCAGCGTGCTGTGCGCGCGCCTGCGCGGCAGCCTGCGCCTGATTCCGCTGGACGACATCCACTACCTGCAGGCCGAGGAGAAGTACGTGGTGGTGCACCACGCGCGCGGCGAGGACCTGATCGAGGAATCGCTGAAGTCGTTGGAAGAAGAGTTCGCCAGCCGCTTCATCCGCATCCATCGCAACTGCCTGGTGGCACGCCACGAGCTGGTGGAACTGCGTCGCGGCTCCGGCGGGCAGGTGCAGGCGGTGCTGCGGCATGGCAAGCAGCCGCTGGAAGTGAGCCGCCGCTGCGTGGCGACGCTGAAGCAGGAACTGCGGCATCTGTGAGTGGTCCCGCGCGGCCTGCGGCCGCGACTGCTGTGAAGTCAACAGCAACAGCAACAGCAACAGCAACAGCAACAGCGGGTCATGTCTCGTTGTTTCTACGTGCTGGGTCGGGCCGGGGTGGGGCGGCGGGACACGCCGTAAACCCATCCATGGGGGCTCGATGGCGCCTTGCTCGTGTGCGCTGTCCTGCGCACACGGCAAGTCCGGGGTTGGGCGTCCTGCCCAACCCGCCCGAGGCATGCCTCGGACCCATGGCGCCAACGGTCCCGCCACCCCACCCCGGCCCAACCCGTCCGTTGTCTACCGCATCGGACAGCAAGAGCATTGGTGTTATCGGGTGGGGGAAGAGGGGTCAGATCCCTTTTCCTGCGGAAAAGGGATCTGACCCCGGAAGCCGTCGGCTGTTGCCTTTGCTTCTTCATTTTTCTTTTGATCTTCCGTGGCTGGCGCACACGGACACTGTCAAAGGCCGGGGCGGTGGGGTCATACGGGGTGTCCGCGGCATGGATGCCGCGGCCAAGCCCCAGGGATGGGTTCACGGCGTCCCTGCATGACCCCACCGCCCCGGCCAAGCACGGCTTCTGCTTTGATACCCCCAGCCACGAGGGGCTCCGCCGTTGGCCGTATCCGCGCCGAAGGCGCGATAATGACCGGATGGAAACCGTCCGCATCGCCACCCGCAAGAGCCCGCTCGCCCTCTGGCAGAGCGAACACGTCGCCGACCGCCTGCGCCAGGCCCATCCCGGCGTGCATGTGGAACTGGTGCCGATGAGCACCCGCGGTGACGAGGTGCTTGATCGCTCGCTTGCCGCGATCGGTGGCAAGGGCCTGTTCCTGAAGGAGCTGGAGCTGGCCATGCTGCGCGGTGAGGCCGACTGCGCGGTGCACTCGCTGAAGGATGTGCCGATGGAACTGGACGAGCCGTTCGCGCTGCCGGCAATCCTGCCCCGCCACGATCCGGCCGATGGCTTTGTTTCCAACCTGTATGCCTCGCTGGACGCGCTGCCGATCGGTGCCCGGGTCGGTACTTCGTCGCTGCGCCGCCAGGCCCAGCTGCGCGCGCTGCGCCCGGACCTGCAGCTGCTGGACCTGCGTGGCAACGTCAACACGCGCCTGGCCAAGCTCGACAATGGTGGCTACGACGCGATCGTGCTGGCCGTGGCCGGCCTGGAGCGCCTCGGCCTGGGCGCACGCATCGTCGCGCGCCTGCAGCCGCCACAGTGGCTGCCGGCGCCGGCACAGGGCGCCGTCGCGGTGGAATGTGATGGCGGCAATGCGCGCCTGCGGGCGCTGTTCGCCACGCTTGATGACGCAGCCACGCGCGCCTGCGTGGAAGCCGAGCGGGCAATGAACCGCGCGCTGCATGGCAGCTGCCATGTGCCGGTGGCGGCCATCGCGCAGTGGCAGGGCGACGACCTGCACCTGCAGGGCTTGGTCGGCAGTGCCAGCGATGGCCGCGCGGTGCGCGCCGAGGCGGTGGGCCCGGGCAGCGACCCGGAGGCGCTCGGCCAGCGCGTGGCGAAGATGCTGCTGGAGGCCGGTGCCGGCGAACTGCTGAACGTCTGAGCCATCGCCGGTAGTGCCGGCCGCTGGCCGGCAACCGCGTGCCCCAGTTGAATGCAGTTGCCGGCCAGCGGCCGGCACTACCGAAAGAGGAACGGGCGCCCTGGGCGCCCGTTCTGCTTATTTGAACTTGTAGACCACGTTCATCGTGGTCAGCGTATCGGTCTTGCGCTTGTCCTCGGCGACGTCGCTGTTGTAACGCGCCTGCCAGCCGGCCTTCAGCGCCAGGTGCTCGTTCATGCTCACCGAGACACCGAAGTCGTTCTGGCCGAAGGTGTTGTACGAACCGGACTCGACCAGCAGGGTGTTGACCAGGTCGGTGTTGTCGGTCAGCGAATACTTCATGTCGAACAGGCCACGGCCGATCAGGCCGGTGCGGGTGCGGTCGTCTTCGGTGCTGTGGGTGCGGCGCACACCGGGGCCGATCTGCGCGTCGAACGAGAAGCGCTCGGTGTTCCACAGGCGGGTGCCATAGCCCAGACCGAACGAGCTCTGGCGGTCGTAGGTGGCGAAGTCGTCGCGCTCGGTACGCACCGTGGCGGTCAGCTGGCGGTGCTCGCCCAGCTGCAGCGCGCTGCCGGCGCTGCCGGTGTAGCGGTTGGCAGTGGTGTTGTTGCGACGGGTGGTGGTGCCGTCGTCATTGGTCTCGGTCACCTTGGAGCTGGAGCGCAGGCCGAACAGGTCCATGCTGTGCACCCAGTCGCCGTCGGTGTAACGCAGGCGCAGGCGGCCGTTGAAGCTCTCGGTGCTGCTGTTGCCGCGTGCCGACGCAAAGCCGAGCTCGCCGCCGCTGCCGCTCCACGGCGAGGACATCGCCGCCAGCTCGGAGGCATCCTGCGCGTATGCGAGCGGCGCACACAGCAGCAGGGGGACCAGCAGGGACACGCGCAGGGACATCGAGGGTTCTCCGGAACGGTTGACAGCCGGTGATGATACTGGAAGCGTGATGGCGGTCCGAATCGATCCAATGCGCGCTTCAGCAAGCGTTGCTGCGATCCCCTATTCAGGGCAGATCGACGTGCAATGCCGGGTCGTTGAAGCGCGAATAGCGCAGTCGCAGCTGGAAGCTGCGGCCATGGCTGCTGCCACTGCGCACGATCTGCCGCGGCAGGCCCTGGGCATCCACCCAGTATTCCAGGCGTTCGCCGGGTTGGGCACCGCGCAGCCGGTAGTGACGGGTCTGGACCCCGTCCAGCGCCTGGCTGCCGAGGTCTTCGGCCTGCAGATCGGCCGGCAGGGCGTCGGCCGGCAGCGGGTTGCGCCATTGCTCCAGCAGGCCGGGCGGCGTCGGTACCTGGCGGATCGCGCCGTCGGCCTGCAGGAACAGGGTGTCGCCGATGATGGTCTGCGGACCGGCCGGGGTCTGCACCCGGAATCGATCGGGCGCGACGAAATCCATGGCGCTGCGCACCGGCTGCGGTGCGCCCAGGACCTCCAGTTCGGCGTGGAAGCTGCGCAGGGCCGCGAAACGCTGGCTGGCGCCCAGCACCGCCTGCGCCGGGTCGGCGGCTGGCACGGGGGCCGCGGTGCCGGCCGGCGCGGGCGCGCGATCACAGGCGGCCAGCAGCAGGCAGGCCAGCAGGGACAGGGCGGGCAACCGGCGCATCGGGCATTCCATGGGGTGGGGGCGACCACGATAGCCCAAACGTCCCACACAAGACCCGCGACTCGGACATAATCGGGGGCATGGACCGATACGAACGCATCACCGCCCTGCATCGTCTGCTCAAGTCCGCGCGCTATCCGGTCACGGTGGCGACCCTGCAGGACAAGCTCGGTTGTTCCCGTGCCACCGTGTACCGCGATCTGGCCTTCCTGCGCGACGCGCTGATGGCACCGATCGAGGGCGACGGCGAGGCGGGCTTCCGCTACCAGGCCGACGAGAGCGATCGCTTCGAGCTGCCCGGCCTATGGCTCAGCTCGGAGGAGCTGCATGCGCTGTTGGCCTCCCAGCACCTGCTGGCGCGTACCGGCGGTGGCGTGCTGTCCTCGGTGCTGGCACCGCTGCAGCAGCGCATCGAGAGCCTGCTGGCCGCCCAGGCGGGCGTCTCCAGCTGGCCGGTCGACCGCGTGCGGGTGATCCCGCATCGCGGCCGCAAGTTTGACGAGGGCAGCTTCCGCAGCGTCGCTTCGGCCGTGCTGGAGCGTCGCCAGCTGGCATTCGAGTACCGCGCCCGTTCCACCGACGAGCCGACCAAGCGCACGGTCTCGCCGCAGCGCCTGACCCACTATCGCGACAACTGGTACCTGGACGCCTGGGACCACGACCGCGAGGCCCTGCGCAGTTTTGCAGTGGACCGCATCCACAAGGCACGGGTGGTCGACAGCACCGCCCGCGACGTCGCCGACAGCGAGCTGGACGAGCAGCTCGGCGCCAGCTACGGCATTTTCTCCGGTGCGCCGAAGGGGTGGGCGACCATCCTGTTCAGCGCCAAGGCCGCGCGCTGGGTGGCCGACGAGCACTGGCATTCCAAGCAGCAGGGCCGCTTCCTGGCCGACGGCCGCTATGAGCTGAAGGTGCCGTACAGCGTTTCGCGCGAGTTGCTGATGGACGTGCTGCACTATGGATCGGATGCCGAGATCGTCGAGCCGATGATGCTGCGTGAGCAGGCCAAGGCGCTGCTTGAGCTGGCGCTGAGCAACTACGAACCCTCCTGACACTCCCCCCGAGAATCCCGTCCCCCATGAAGAAGACCCTGTTGTTGCCCCTGCTCGCCGCGGCGCTGGCCCTGACCGCCTGCGGCACGTCCGGCGAGCCCTCGCAGAAGCTGGTGGTGGCCGCCACGGCCGTGCCGCACGCCGAGATCCTCGAGGTGGTCAAGCCGATCCTCAAGCAGGAAGGCGTGGACCTGGACGTGCGCGTGTTCAATGACTACGTGCAGCCCAACGACCAGCTGGTGCAGAAGCAGGTGGACGCCAACTACTTCCAGACCGAGCCGTACCTGGATGCGTACAACCGCGACCGCAAGACCGACCTGGTGAAGGTGATCGGCGTGCATATCGAGCCGTTCGGCGCTTACTCGCGCAAGGTCAAGTCGCTGGCCGAGCTGCGCGAAGGTGCCGACGTGGTGATCCCGAACGACCCGAGCAACAACAGCCGCGCGCTGATCCTGCTGCACAAGGCCGGCGTGATTCAGCTGAAGGACCCGACCAACGCACTGTCGACCCAGCGCGACATCACCGCCAACCCGAAGAACCTGAAGTTCCGCGAGCTGGATTCGGCGATGTTGCCGCGCGTGCTGGACCAGGTCGACCTGGCGCTGATCAATACCAACTACGCGCTGGATGCCGGCCTCAACCCGACCCAGGACGCGCTGGCGATCGAGAGCAAGGATTCGCCGTACGTGAATTTCTTGGTCGCGCGCCCGGACAACAAGGACGACGCCCGCGTGCAGAAGCTGGCCAAGGCGCTGACCAGCCCGCAGGTGAAGGCCTTCATCGAGACCAAGTACAAGGGCGCGGTGCTGCCGGCGTTCTGACCGTGTGGTAGTGCCGGCCGCTGGCCGGCAATCACCGAGCATTGCGAAGATCACGGGTCTGCCGGCCAGCGGCCGGCACTACCCTCAATCCCGCGTACAGCCGCTCGCGCCGGGCCGCGTCCATCCAGCCCCCACTGCGCGGCGATCATCGAGACCAAGTACAAGGGCGCGGCGCTGCCGGCGTTCTGACTGTGTGGTAGTGCCGGCCGCTGGCCGGCAATCACAGAGCATTGCGAAGATCACGGGGCTGCCGGCCAGCGGCCGGCACTACCCTCAATCCCGCGTACAACCGCTCGCGCCGGGCCGCGTCCATCCAGCCCCACTGCGCGGCGATCATCGAGACCAAGTACCAGGGCGCGGTGCTGCCGGCGTTCTGACCGTACGGTAGTGCCGGCCGCTGGCCGGCAATCACCGGGCATTGCGAAGATCACGGAGCTGCCGGCCAGCGGCCGGCACTACCCTCAATCGACGTGGAAGGCGAGGGTGGCAGCGACGGCCTGCTGCCATCCCGCGTACAGCCGCTCGCGCCGGGCCGCGTCCATCCAGCCCCACTGCGCGGCGATCATCGAGACCAAGTACCAGGGCGCGGTGCCGGCGTCCTGACCGTGTGGTAGTGCCGGCCGCTGGCCGGCAATCACCGGGTATTGCGAAGATCACGGGGCTGCCGGCCAGCGGCCGGCATTACCCTCAATCGACGTGGAAGGCGAGGGTGGCAGCGACGGCCTGCTGCCACCCCGCGTACAGCCGCTCGCGCCGGGCGGCGTCCATCTGCGGCTCGAAGCGCCTGTCCAGCCCCCACTGCGCGGCGATCTGTTCACGGCTGGACCAGAACCCTACCGCCAGCCCGGCCAGGTAGGCCGCGCCCAGCGCGGTGGTTTCGGTCAGCCGCGGCCGCAACAGCGGCACACCGAGAATGTCCGCCTGGAAACCGGCCAGGAAGTCGTTGCCGATCGCGCCGCCATCGGCGCGCAGTTCGCTCAATGCGATACCGGCATCGAACTGCATCGCATCGAGCACGTCGCGGGTCTGGTAGGCCATCGCTTCCAGCGCCGCGCGCACGAAATGCGCCTTGCGGGTACCACGGGTCAGCCCGAACATCGCACCGCGCACATCGCTGCGCCAATAGGGCGCACCGAGGCCGACGAACGCCGGCACCAGGTAGGCGCCGCCACTGTCGGGCACCTGCGCGGCCAGTGCCTGGCTGTCACTGGCGCGTTCGATCATGCGCAGCCCGTCGCGCAGCCACTGCACCACCGAGCCGGCGATGAAGATCGAACCTTCCAGTGCGTACTCCACGCGCCCGTCCAGGCCCCAGGCAATGGTGGTCAACAGGCCATTGCGCGAGCGCACCGCCTGCGCGCCGGTGTGCATCAGCATGAAGCAGCCGGTGCCATAGGTGTTCTTGACCATGCCCGGCTGGAAGCAGGCCTGGCCGAACAGCGCGGCCTGCTGGTCACCGGCGATGCCGGCGATCGGGATCGGGTGGTCGAAGAAGAACTGCGGCCGGGTATGCGCGTACACCGCGCTGGAGTCGCGTACCTGCGGCAGCATCGCGCGCGGGATGTCGAGCAGGGCCAGCAGGTCGTCGTCCCAGTCCAGCGTGTGGATGTTGAACAACAGGGTGCGCGCCGCGTTGCTGTAGTCGGTCACATGCGCCTGGCCGCCGCTGAGGTTCCACACCAGCCAGCTGTCGATGGTGCCGAACAGCAGCTCGCCACGCTCGGCGCGCTGTTGCGCACCTTCCACGTGGTCGAGGATCCAGCGCACCTTGGTCGCGGAGAAATACGCATCGATCAACAGGCCGGTCCGTTCGCGGATCAGCGCTTCATGCCCTTCGGACTTCAGGCGCTCGCAGATGGCGTGGCTCTGCCGCGATTGCCAGACGATGGCGTTGTGGATGGGCTGGCCGGTGGTGCGGTCCCAGACCACGGTGGTTTCGCGCTGGTTGGTGATGCCCAGTGCGGCGATATGGCGCGGGTCGATCTGCCCGCGGCTGAGCAGTTCGGTCAACGTGGCATAGACGCTGGTGAGGATCTCGCGCGGGTCGTGCTCGACCCAGCCGGGATGCGGGAAGATCTGCGCGAACTCGCGCTGTGCGCTGCCGACGATGTCGCCGGCGCGGTCGAACAGGATCGCGCGCGAACTGGTGGTGCCCTGGTCGATGGCCAGCACGTAGCGGGGCGTCATGCAGCGTCTCCGATGGCGATGGGGAAATCCTAATGCATCGATCGCGTCGCGCGGCTGCCCTGGTAGCTGCCAACCTTGGTTGGCACACGTGGCAACACGGGGCTCAGAGCCCTTTCTGTGGGAAAGGGATCCGACCCTCCATCCACGCCTGCAGCCGTGCCACCTGCGCAGCATCCAGCCGCAACCCCAGCTTGCTCCTGCGCCACAACACATCGTCGGAGTCGAGCGCCCACTCATGCCTGCGCAGGAAGTCCACTTCGCGGGCATGCAGGCCGCCGCCAAACGCCTCGCCAAGATCGTGCAGGCCCTGTACACCCTGCAGCAGTTCCGCGCTGCGACTGCCGTAGGCCCCGGCCCAGCGCTGTGCGATCCCGCTCGGCAACCACGGTGCCAGTGACTGCAGGCGCGAGCACGCCTGCGTGGCGTCGCCCCAGTCGCTGCCCGGCAGCGGGTCTCCGCCTGCCGTCCACGCCGGCCCCATCTGTGGCAGCGCTGGCCGCAGCAGCTCCAGCGCCTCCTCGGCCAGCACCCGGTAGGTGGTCAGCTTGCCGCCCAGCACATGCAGCGCCGGTGCCGGGTGGGACTGCAGCTGCAGACGGTAATCACGGCTGAGTCGTGCCGCACGCGGATCGGGATCGGCCAGCAACGGGCGTACGCCAGCGAACCGCCAGACCACGTCTTCCGCTGCGATGGGATCACGCAGGTAGCGATTGGCCGCATCACACAGGTACGTCACCTCTGCAGGGAGCACGCTGCAGCGCGCCGGGTCACCGCGATAGTCGGTGTCGGTGGTGCCGACCAGCAGGTGGTCGTGGGCGAAGGGCAGCAGGAACACCACGCGCCCATCGGGCTGCTGCAGCAGGCAGGCGCTGTCGCTGGGCCAGGGGTGGCGCAGCACGATGTGGCTGCCCTGCACCAGGCGCAGTGCGGGGCCATCGCCGCGCCCCTGCATCTGTTCCAGCAGGCCACCGGCCCACGGACCAGCCGCATTGACAACGGCGCGCGCCGTCACCGGGTGCGGCTGGCCATCGGCGGATTCCAGAATGGCCTGCCATCGGCCCTGCACGGGGCGCAGGTCGATGCAGCGGCTACGGACCCGCACCCGTGCGCCGCGCTGCGCGGCATCCAGGGCGTTGAGCAGCACCAGCCGCGCGTCATCGACCTGCGCATCGGCGTAGCTGAAGCCGTGCCGCAGCGAGGGGGAGAGCCAGCGACCGAGCGGATCGCGTTGCAGGTCCAGTGCGTGCGATGCGGGGAACGCAGGGCTGCGCCGGCCCAGATGGTCGTACAGCCACAGTCCCGCGCGCAGCATCCAGCGCGGGCGCAGGTGCGGCTCCCAGGGCAGGACGAAACGCAGCGGATGGACCAGGTGAGGGGCTTGCCGGCGCACCGTCTCACGCTCATCCAGCGCTTTGCGCACCAGGCCGAACTCGCCCTGTTCGAGGTAGCGCAGGCCGCCATGGATCAGCTTGCTGCTGGCACTGGAGGTGTGTGCGGCCAGGTCATGCTGCTCGCAGAGCAGGACGCGCAGGCCGCGGCCGCTGGCGTCACGGGCGATGCCGGCGCCGTTGATGCCGCCACCGATGACCAGCAGGTCGAGGTCGTCCATCGGGCCTCCGCGTCCTGTGTATGCGTAGAGTCGCCTGTCAGTCGACTCTACAGAACGCGGGTGACGGAAACGACGACGGGCCCCGAAGGGCCCGTCGCGTTACATCCGTGAAGCAGGTGCTGCCTGGATCAGAAGCGGGCGCCGATGCCGAAGCCGACGGTCCACGGATCCATCTTGGCTTCGCCGATCTTCTCGCCGCCAACCTTCACGTCCGGGCGGGCGCGCATGTAGCGGGCGTCGGCACGGGCGAACCAGGTGGAGTTGATGTTCATGTCGACGCCGACGGTACCGATCACGCCCTTGGCATCCTTGAAGCGGATGTCGGTGTCAGCGCCGTTGCCCAGCTTCTCGTTGCTGAAGCTCGACTGGTAGTAGCCCACGCCCACGAACGGGCGGAACACGTTGTCAGCCTGGCCGAAGTGGTACTGGCCGCTCAGCGCGACCGGCTGCTGCTCGACCGAGCCCAGGCGGGCGTTGTTCGGACCCTTGAACTTGTTTTCGAACTTGTCGGCAGCGCCCCACAGTTCAACGGCCCAGTTGTCGTTGATGTAGTAGCTGAAGCTGACGGTCGGCGCCGGGCCGCCATCGGTCTTCTTCACGCCGGTGATCGGGTCGTTCTTCGGTTCCAGCAGCGAGATGCCGCCGACAACGGCAAAATGCTTGCCCGACGCGGTGTCGGTGCTGCTGCTGTCCTGGGCGAAAGCGGCCGGCGCGAAGGCGGCGGAGGTCAGCAGGGCGAGACTCAGGATACGGATGGAGCGCATGGGGGTATCTCCTAATGTTTCTTGTTTTGGGCCCCCGGTTGCGGGGCGAGCACACCGTAGTCGCCCCAACATGAATCGAATCCGACGCACGTTAAAAAATAGTTTTCCTTGTTCAGCGACCGGTGCGGAATGCCTGTATTCATGGGGTTTCTGGCACGCGGTGACATTCATGCAGTTGGAGAAGATGTGAGCACAGCAACGGTGTGCATCGGCCTGCAAGCGCAGGTGAACGTGGACTGCAGGGTGCTGGTGCTGGGCTCGATGCCAGGCGCGGCGTCGCTGCAGCAGCAGCGGTATTACGCCCATCCGCGCAACCGCTTCTGGCCGCTGATGGCCGACATCTGCGGTTTCAACGTGGACCTGCCCTATGCAGCGCGGCTGCAGGCGTTGAACGCTGCGGGCATCGGCCTGTGGGATGTGATCGGCCGCTGCGAGCGGCGCGGCAGCCTGGATGCGGACATCGTGCGCGGCACCGAAGTGGCCAATGCGCTGCCGGAACTGATCGCCACGCTGCCTGAGCTGACGCTGATCGGCTGCAATGGCGGTGCATCACTGCAGGCCTTCCAGCGCTGGGTGCTGCCGCGGCTGGAGGCGCCGCCACCGGTGGTCGCGCTGCCGTCAACCAGCCCTGCCAATGCCGCGTGGTCGCTGCCGCGCCTGCGCAAGGCCTGGCAACCGGTCGCTGACGCACGGGCGACATGAGGCGGACATCGCCTGGACAATACGCTACCGACTGGTCGCGCACCCGACCCATGGGCAACAGCCTGTCCCGGCTGCGTGTGTACTGAAAACACCTGTAACGGTTGGCGCTGGCCCCCGCTGGCCGCACAATAGACGTTTCCCTACACCAGATTGCCGGAGTTATCCCCATGGCCGAAATCAAGGAAGCACTTGTCCCCGATATCGGTGACTACAGCGATATCCCGGTAATCGAGGTGCTTGTCGCCGTCGGCGACACGGTCAAGAAGGACCAGGGCCTGGTGACGCTGGAAAGCGACAAGGCGACCATGGAAGTGCCGTCGTCGGTGGCGGGCGTGGTCAAGGAACTCAAGGTCAAGGTCGGCGACAGCCTGTCCGAAGGCAAGGTCGTGGCGCTGATCGAAGTGGCCGAAGGCGAAGCCGCCTCGCCGGCCGCCGCCGCACCGGCCCCGGCCAAGGCCGCTGCCCCGGCTGCCGCCACCCAGAGCGCGCCGGCCCCGGCGGCTGCCGCACCGGCTGCCCCGGCTGCCAGCGGCGGTGCGGTTGAAGCCCGGGTGCCGGACATCGGCGATTACACCGACATCCCGGTCATCGAAGTGCTGGTCGCCGTGGGCGACACGGTCAAGAAGGACCAGGGCCTGGTGACGCTGGAAAGCGACAAGGCGACCATGGAAGTGCCGTCGTCGGTGGCCGGCGTGGTCAAGGAGCTGAAGGTCAAGGTCGGCGACACCCTGTCGCAGGGTGCCGTGGTCGCCATCATCGAGGCCGAAGGCGCTGCCGCACCGGCCCCGAGCAAGGCCGCTGCTGCCGCCGCCCCGGCCGCTGCCGAGACCGCCACCAAGGTCGAGCCGGTGGCCGTTCCGGCCCAGCCGGACAAGCTGGCGGCCCGCGAGATCGCCTCGGCCGGTACCCCGTCCAGCCCGCCGGTGCAGTTCAACGCCGACGGCGTGCTGCCGGCCAAGGTGCCGTACGCCACCCCGGCCGTGCGAGTGTTCGCCCGCGAGCTGGGCGTGGACCTGCTGCAGGTCAACGGCACCGAGAAGGGCGGCCGCATCACCAAGGGCGACGTGCAGAAGTTCGTCAAGGCCGCGCTCAGCGGTGGCGTGCCGGCTGCCGGCGGTGGCGCCGTCGCCGCCGGTGGTGGCCTGAACCTGCTGCCGTGGCCGAAGGTCGACTTCAGCAAGTTCGGCGAGACCGAAGTCCAGCCGCTGTCGCGCATCAAGAAGATCTCCGGTGCGAACCTGGCCCGCAACTGGGCGATGATCCCGCACGTGACCCAGTTCGAACAGGCCGACATCACCGACCTGGAAGCCCTGCGCGTGGCGCTGAACAAGGAGAACGAGAAGGCCGGCATCAAGCTGACCATGCTCGCCTTCCTGATCAAGGCCAGCGCCGCGGCGCTGAAGAAGTTCCCGGAGTTCAACGCCTCGCTCGATGCCAGCGGTGAAAACCTGACCCTGAAGAAGTACTTCCACATCGGCTTTGCCGCCGACACGCCGAACGGCCTGGTCGTGCCGGTCATCCGCGACGTGGACAAGAAGGGCGTGGTGCAGATCGCGCAGGAAACCGGCGAACTGGCCAAGAAGGCGCGCGACGGCAAGCTGGGCCCGGCCGACATGAGCGGCGGCTGCTTCTCGATCAGCTCGCTGGGCGGCATCGGCGGCACCGCGTTCACCCCGATCGTCAATGCACCGGAAGTGGCCATCCTGGGCGTCTCCAAGTCGTCCATCCAGCCGGTCTGGAACGGCAAGGACTTCGCGCCGAAGCTGATGCTGCCGCTGTCGCTGAGCTACGACCACCGCGTCATCGATGGCGCCCTGGCCGCACGCTTCACCACGTACCTGTCGCAGGTACTGGCCGACATGCGCCGCGTGCTGCTGTAACGCACCGCTTCGCCCCCACCGTGCGGCCGCTGCCCCTGGCGCGGCCGCGTGAACAGATGCAGTGACAGCCCGCCGGCGGCGCCGGCCGGGCATGAGGAAAACCCACCATGGCCACGATTGAAGTCAAGGTTCCCGACATCGGCGATTACAGCGATGTGCCGGTGATTGAAGTGTTGGTCGCCGTCGGCGACACGGTGAAGAAGGATCAGGGTCTGGTGACCCTGGAATCGGACAAGGCCACCCTGGAAGTGCCGTCCTCGGCCGCCGGCGTGGTCAAGGAGATCAAGGTCAAGCTGGGCGACACCCTGTCCGAGGGCGCCGTGGTGGTCGTGCTGGACGCGGAGGGTGCCGCCGAAGCCCCGGCCAAGGCCGCTGCGCCGGCGCCCGCTGCGGCCGCCCCGGCCAGCAAGCCGCCGGTGACCCCGTCGCACCGTGCCCCGGCCGAACCGGCTGCGCCGAAGCCGGCGCTGTCCAGTGGCAAGCCGGCCGACATTGAATGCGAGATGGTCGTGCTGGGCTCGGGCCCGGGCGGCTACACGGCTGCGTTCCGCGCCGCCGACGTCGGCCTGGATACGGTGCTGGTCGAGCGCTATGCCAGCCTCGGCGGCGTCTGCCTCAACGTGGGCTGCATTCCGTCCAAGGCGCTGCTGCATGCTGCTGCGGTGATCGACGAAGTGGCCCACGCCGGTGATTTCGGCGTCGAGTTCGGCAAGCCGACCATCACCCTGGACAAGCTGCGCCAGTACAAGGAAAAGGTCGTCAACCAGCTGACCAAGGGCCTGGCCGGCATGGCCAAGCAGCGCAAGGTCCGCAACGTGCAGGGCGTCGGCAGGTTTGTTTCGGCCAACGAGCTGGAAATCACCGCCGCTGACGGCAGCACCCAGCTGCTGCGCTTCCAGAAGTGCATCATCGCCGCCGGTTCGCAGGCGGTGAAGCTGCCGAATTTCCCGTGGGACGACAAGCGCGTGATGGATTCCACCGACGCGCTGGAGCTGGCCGAAGTGCCGGGCTCGCTGCTGGTCGTCGGTGGCGGCATCATCGGCCTGGAAATGGCCACCGTGTACAGCGCGCTGGGCAGCAAGGTCACCGTGGTCGAGTTCATGGACCAGCTGATGCCGGGTGCCGACAAGGACCTGGTCAAGCCGCTGGCCGACCGCCTGAAGAAGCAGGGCATCGACGTGCACCTGAAGACCAAGGCATCGGGTGTCACTGCCGACGCCAAGGGCATCACCGTGACCTTCGACGCCGCCGAGGAAGGCCAGGCGCCGGCGCTGGCGAAGGGCACCTTCGACCGCGTGCTGGTGGCCGTGGGCCGTTCGCCGAACGGCAAGAAGATCGATGCCGAAAAGGCCGGCGTGCAGGTCACCGATCGTGGCTTCATCCCGGTCGATCGGCAGATGCGCACCAACGTGCCGCACATCTTTGCCATCGGCGATATCGTCGGCAACCCGATGCTGGCCCACAAGGCTACGCACGAGGGCAAGCTGGCGGCCGAAGTGGCGGCCGGCCACAAGAAGGAGTGGGTGGCCCGCGTGATTCCGTCGGTGGCCTACACCAACCCGGAAATCGCCTGGGTTGGCGTCACCGAGACCGAAGCCAAGGCCAAGGGCCTGAAGGTCGGCGTGGCCAAGTTCCCGTGGGCGGCCAGCGGCCGCGCGATCGGCATCGGTCGCACCGAGGGCTTCACCAAGCTGATCTTCGACGAAGAGACGCACCGCATCATCGGTGGCGCGATCGTTGGCGTGCATGCCGGTGACCTGCTGGCCGAGATCGGCCTGGCGATCGAGATGGGTGCGGAAGCCGAAGACATCGGCCACACCATCCACGCCCACCCGACGCTGAGCGAGTCGGTGGCGATGGCCTCGGAAATCTACGACGGCACGATCACCGATCTGTACATGCCGAAGAAGAAGTAAGGCGCCCGCGCCGTTCCGAACGAAGACCCCGGTTTCTGCCGGGGTTTTTTGTTGGCTGCGGGGATGCCTTCGGCAGCACATCGCGAGGGTCTGGGCCACTGCGTGGGTGGCAGGCATTTCGACAAATGTCCCCCGTCGCCCGCCTGCGGCGGTCGCCTCCTCCTTTACTTTGTCGAAATGCCTGCCACCCGCGCAGTGGCTCGGCTTGCGGACGGAGCAGCCACAGCCGGCTGTTCTGCCACGGCCGCCTGGATGCCTGATACGCGGAGGGAGCGGGGGTTGTGTGCGAAGTAAAGGAGGAGGCGCCGGCCGCAGGCCTGCGCCGGGGGACATTCGCACGCAGCCCCCGCTCCCTCCAGCGCTCGACCACGCATGCGTCTACGGCAATTGCCACCCGCGCAGCGGCTCGGCTTGCGGATAGTCGAGAGCCACAGCCTGGGCGGCCGGGATGCCTTACACGCGGAGGGAGCGGGGGTGTGTGCGAAGTAAAGGAGGAGGTGCCGGCCGCAGGCCGGCGCCGGGGGACATTCGCACGCAGCCCCCGCTCCCTCCGGCGCTCGACCAACCCGCTTCTGCTCTTCGCCAGCAATCCACAAAAAACGCGGCCCCGATGTTCCGGAGGCCGCGCCAGGAGAGAAGATGCCGTGGAAGGGGCAGGGGATCAGAACACGAAGCTGATGCCGGCCACCGGGCCCTTGAACTCCTGCTTCAGGCCGACCGTGCCGTCGCTGCCCTTCTTGTCCACGTCCAGCTTGAACCAGTCGTAGCCGGCGAACACGCCGAAGTTCTTGGTGAAGCGATAATCGACGATCGCATTGGCGCGGCTCAGGTCGCCCTTGTAGTCGTCGAAGCTGCCCCAGCGCGTGTTGAGGTACTGGCCCTGCAGCGTGATCATCCAGCGCTCGGACGGAGTGAAGGTCATGCGTGCACCCACCACCGGTGCCACGCCGTCGGCCTTCTCGTTGAGGAACTGGCCTTCGTACACAGTGCCCAGGTCGGCGTAGCCCTTGGTGCTCACCTTGGCGTACTCGCCACCAATCTGCAGGCCCAGGTCGAAGGTGTCGGTATCGACGACCGAGTAGTCGTAGACCAAGCTTGCCACCTGGTACTTCAGCTCGCCCTTCACGAAGCTGCCGGCCGGCACCGTCTCACCGCCGAAGGAAATGCCCTGGTCGAGCGTCTCGCGGCGGTCCTTGTCGTACTTGAAATAGTTGAACAGCAGGCGCTGGCGGTTGCTGATGCGGAACATGCCGTCGATGCGCGGCTCCCATTCCTTGCCGCCCAGCTTGAAGTCCTGGTCCAGGGAGATGTCCTGGCCGGCCACGGTGGTGCTGCCGCGCAGCGTGTTGTCCGAGTCGATGTTCATCGCACCCAGGCGGATGGCGAAGCGGTCATCGCCTTCGGCGGCGTGGGCCGCAGAGGCGAACGAAGCGCCGGCGGCGAGCAGGGAAAGGGCGAGCAGGGTGGGTACGGGGCGCATCGAAGAGTCCTTGCAGTGGTTCATCAGAATGAAGACCACTGTGCCGGACGCACGCGTCCACCATGCGTGAACGTATGGTCCATGGGGCGTGTACGGTTCAGCCCTGTCGCGATCCTGCAAAAGGATGGCCCCGGAGCGGGGCTTCGGGGCCATCGTGGGACCTGCGGGGTGGAGCCGACGAGGATGCTGCAGGCAGGTCGAATGGTCGGACCGGCATGCCTGACGAAAGTTCCGCAGCCTGCGACCAAAGTTCAATACTGCGCCGCAACATGGTGCGGACGTCATTGTCCCCCTGGTGGCACGCAAAAATGTAACCGTTACCGCAACTTGCGGCTTCCAGGGATGAACAGGCAGCGGTTGTCTCGCAAATTGTCCCATTGCTATAATTTGGCGGCTCGATGAGGCCCCCGTGCTTTAGCCCGCCTCAGCCTTCCACTTGCAACCACGCGGGACGTCCTGTGCTGAACTCCGTTGATGCGGGTCGGCGACTGATGCTGCGCGCCGCGGTCTACCCGCTGGCCGCGGTCGCTGTCCTGGCCCTGGCCTTCCTGCTGGTGGGTCCGAAATATGCCCTCGGTGCGCTGGCGTCCGGAGTGGCGATTTCCGCCGGTGGCTGGGTGGCTGCACGGATGGCACTGGGCGGTGGCGCGGTGGCCGCAGGATCGGCGATGGCTCGCCTGATCATTGCGATCGTGGCCAAGTGGGTCGTGGTTTTCGGCGTCCTGCTGGTGGGGTTCCTGGTCTTCAAGCTGCCTGCATTGGCGCTGTTGGCCGGTATCGCCGTCGGCTTGATGTTCCAGGTCCTGGCCATGGCCAGGCGTTGACAGAATTCAATTAACTGAAGGTTCCGGACACATGGCGGGCGAGGCTCTAACCCCTACCAGCTACATCCAGCATCACCTGCACAACCTGACCGCGCCGGTCGGCAAGGGTGAGGGTATGTTCTGGCATATCCACGTCGATACCTTCCTCACCGCCGTCCTGATGGGCCTGGTGATCGTGGTCGCGTTCTGGCTGGGCACCCGCAAGGCCACTGCCGGCGTGCCGGGCAAGTGGCAGGCCTTCGTCGAGATCTGCCTGGAGTTCGTCGACCGCCAGGCCAAGGACACCTATCACGGCAAGAGCAAGCTGGTCACGCCGATCGCCATCACGATCTTCTTCTGGATCCTGATGATGAACCTGATCAAGATGATCCCGGCCGACTTCATCGCCAAGCCGCTGGAATGGGCGGGCATCCATTACTGGAAGCCGGTACCGACCGCTGACGTCAACGCCACCCTCGGCATGGCCATCAGCGTGTTCTTCCTGATGCTGTTCTTCGCGCTGAAGTCCAAGGGCCTGCTGGGCTTCATCAAGGAATTCCTGACGGCGCCGTTCGGCAAGTGGATGATGCCGTTCAACCTGATCCTCAACATCGTCGAGTGGCTGAGCAAGCCGATCTCGCTGGCGATGCGACTGTTCGGCAACATGTTCGGCGGCGAAATCGTGTTCCTGCTGATCTGGGTGCTGGGTGGTGCCGGTTTCTTCGGTGCCATTGCCGGTGGTGCGTTCGGCCTTGGCTGGATGCTGTTCCACCTGCTGGTGATCCCGCTGCAGGCCTTCATCTTCATGATGCTGTCGATCGTGTACCTGAGCCTGTCGGAAGACGCTCACTGAGTTTCAAGCTTCAACGCGTTTCAACCTTCATCCGTTTCATCACCCTTAGCAACTTAAGTTCCTGGAGATAACCATGTACTTCGCCGTCCTGACCAACTTCGCGCAGATTCAGAGCTCCACCGCCCTTGCCGTCGGCATCATGATCGGCCTGGCCGCGCTGGGCGCCGGTCTGGGTCTGGCCATCATGGCTGGTAAGTTCCTGGAGTCGGCCGCGCGCCAGCCGGAACTGATCCCGGTCCTGCAGGTCCGCATGTTCATCACCGCCGGCCTGATCGACGCCGCGTTCATCATCTCGGTCGCCGTTGGCCTGCTGCTGGCCTTCGCCAACCCGCTGTCGGCTGCCTTCGCTGGCGCCGTCACCAAGGCTCTGGCCGGCTGATACAGCGGTTTGAGACGACCGGGTGCTGATGCACCCGGTTTCGGATGAAGGCCGGATGTGCCGCTACGGCGGCGCGTCCACCCCGAAACCAGCGATCGAGCTAACCATGAATATCAATTTCACCCTCCTTGCGCAGGCGCTGGCCTTCGCTGGTCTGATCTGGATCATCGCGACCAAGATCTGGCCGCCGCTGATGAACGCGATCGAAGAGCGCCAGCAGAAGATTGCTGAAGGCCTCGCCGCGGCCGACCGCAGCCAGAAAGACCTGGCCCAGGCGCAGGAGAAGGTCAACGAAGCGCTGAAGGAAGCCCGCACCAAGGCCAACGAGATCATCGATCAGGCCCACGCGCGTGCCAACCAGATCGTTGATGCTGCCCGTAACGAAGCGATCACCGAAGCCACCCGTCAGAAGGAACTGGCCCAGGCTGAAATCGACGCCGCCGCCAACCGTGCCCGTGAAGATCTGCGCAAGCAGGTGTCCGCGCTGGCCGTGACCGGTGCCGAAAAGCTGCTCAAGCGCGAAATCGACGCCAACGCCCACAAGGCGCTGCTCGACGAGCTGGCCTCGGAGATCTAAGGATGAGCCAGGCCCTCACGCTTGCCCGCCCGTACGCCCGCGCCGCGTTCGCGACCGCGCGCGACGAAGGCGCGTTCGCGCCGTGGTCGGACGCCCTGGCGTTCTCCGCCCACGTCGCCGCCGACCCGCGCGTGGCGGCCCTGCTCGCCAACCCGGAGCTGGGTCGTGACGACGCCGTCGCCCTGCTGGCGCCGGTGTCGCACGGCGAGACCTACTCGCGCTTCCTGGCCATCCTGGCCGAATCGCATCGTCTGCCGCTGCTGCCGGAAATCTCCGGCATGTTCGACGCCCTGCGCGCCGAAGCCGAGCACGTGGTCAAGGCCACGGTGACCTCGGCGGCCGAACTGTCGGCCGGTGAGCTGGACGCGATCAAGGCTGCGCTGCGCAAGCGCTTCAACCGCGAGGTCGACGTGACCACCGCGGTCGATGCCTCGCTGATCGGCGGCGCCGTGATCGACGCCGGCGACGTGGTCATCGATGGTTCGCTGAAGGGCAAGCTGGCCCGTCTGCAGACCGCGCTCGCTAACTGAATTCATTTAACGTCCGGCCCCGCTGCCGGCACTAGGACTTGACGATGGCAACCACGCTCAACCCCTCCGAAATCAGCGAACTGATCAAGAACCGCATCGAGAAGGTCAAGCTGGCCGCGGAATCGCGCAACGAAGGCACCGTGACCAGCGTGTCCGACGGCATCGTGCGCATCTTCGGTCTGGCCGACGTGATGCAGGGCGAAATGATCGAACTGCCGAACAACACCTTCGCCCTGGCCCTGAACCTGGAGCGCGACTCGGTCGGCGCCGTGGTCCTGGGTGACTACGAGCACCTGCGCGAAGGCGACGTCGCCAAGACCACCGGCCGCATCCTGGAAGTGCCGGTCGGTCCGGAACTGCTGGGCCGCGTGGTCAACGCGCTGGGCGAGCCGATCGATGGCAAGGGCCCGCTGGGCACCGACCTGACCGCTCCGGTGGAGCGTGTTGCGCCGGGCGTGATCTGGCGCAAGTCGGTCGACCAGCCGGTGCAGACCGGTTACAAGTCGGTCGACTCGATGATCCCGATCGGCCGTGGCCAGCGTGAGCTGATCATCGGTGACCGCCAGACCGGCAAGACCGCCATGGCGATCGATGCGGTGATCAACCAGAAGGGCACCGGCATCAAGTGCGTGTACGTTGCGATCGGCCAGAAGGCGTCGACCATCGCCAACATCGTGCGCAAGCTGGAAGAGAACGGCGCGCTGGCCCACACCATCGTGGTGGCCGCGACCGCCTCCGAATCGGCCGCCATGCAGTACATCAGCGCCTACTCGGGCTGCACCATGGGTGAGTACTTCATGGATCGCGGCGAAGACGCGCTGATCGTGTACGACGATCTGTCCAAGCAGGCCGTGGCCTACCGCCAGATCTCGCTGCTGCTGAAGCGCCCGCCGGGCCGTGAAGCCTACCCGGGTGACGTGTTCTACCTGCACTCGCGCCTGCTGGAACGCGCGGCCCGCGTGTCCGAGGAATACGTCGAGAAGTTCACCGAAGGCAAGGTCACCGGCAAGACCGGTTCGCTGACCGCGCTGCCGATCATCGAGACCCAGGCCGGCGACGTGTCCGCCTTCGTTCCGACCAACGTGATCTCGATCACCGACGGCCAGATCTTCCTGGAAACCGACCTGTTCAACGCCGGCATCCGTCCGGCCGTGAACGCCGGTATCTCGGTGTCGCGCGTCGGTGGCTCGGCCCAGACCAAGATCATCAAGAAGCTGTCGGGCGGCATCCGTATCTCGCTGGCCCAGTACCGCGAGCTGGCTGCGTTCGCGCAGTTCGCCTCGGACCTGGACGAAGCGACCCGCAAGCAGCTGGAGCGTGGCCAGCGCGTCACCGAGCTGATGAAGCAGAAGCAGTACGCGCCGATGTCGATCGCCAACCAGGCGCTGTCGATCTACGCCGTCAACGAGGGTTACCTCGACGACGTGCCGGTCAACAAGCTGCTGGCGTTCGAAGAAGGCCTGCACGCCCACTTCGCCAACACCCAGGGCGAGCTGATCAGCAAGGTCAACGCCACCGGCGGTTGGGACAACGACATCGAAGGTGCCTTCAAGAAGGGCATCGCCGAGTTCAAGACCACCGGCAGCTGGTAATCGCGGTCCTGTAGAGCGGAGCCGCTGGCTCCGCTGGACCAGATGACAAACGGTTGAACAACGCGGGGCATCAGCCCCGCGCCACGGGAAACAAGAGATGGCAAGCGGACGCGAAATCAAAACCAAGATCAAGAGCGTGCAGAACACCCGCAAGGTGACGCGCGCCCTGGAAATGGTCTCGGCCTCCAAGATCCGCAAGGCGCAGGATCGGATGAAGACCTCGCGTCCGTACGCGCAGGCGATGAAGCAGGTGATCGGTCATCTGGCCCAGGCCAGCACCGACTACCAGCATCCGTTCCTGGTCGAGCGCGAGCAGGTCAAGCGGGTCGGTTTCATCGTGATCTCCTCCGATCGCGGCCTGGCCGGCGGCCTGAACAACAACCTGTTCCGCAAGATGCTGAGCGAAGCCAAGGCATGGCAGGACAAGGGTGCCGAAGTGGACCTGGTGACCATCGGCCAGAAGGCTTCGACCTTCTTCCGCCGCGTGAAGGTCAACATGGTCGGCAGCGTGACCCACATCGGCGACGTGCCGAAGCTGGAATCGCTGATCGGTGTGATCAAGGTCATGCTCGACGCCTTCACCGAAGGCAAGATCGACCGCGTGTACCTGGTCTACAACCGCTTCGTGAACACCATGGTGCAGAAGGCCAGCTTCGATCAGCTGCTGCCGCTGCCGCCGGCTGAGAAGCAGGTCGCTCACCACGACTGGGATTACCTGTACGAACCCGATGCCGCGACCGTGCTCGAGCACGTGATGACGCGTTACATCGAGTCGCTGGTGTACCAGGCACTGCTGGAAAACGTCGCCTCCGAGCATGCGGCACGCATGGTTGCGATGAAGGCGGCGAGCGACAACGCCAACAAGCTGATCGGCACCCTGCAGCTCGTCTACAACAAGGCGCGCCAGGCAGCGATCACCCAGGAAATCTCCGAAATCGTCGGCGGCGCGGCAGCAGTCTGACCGCGTTCGTTCAAAGCACACATTAGAGGATGCAGCAATGAGTCAGGGCAAGATCGTTCAGATCATCGGCGCGGTCGTCGACGTCGAATTCCCGCGTGAATCGGTGCCGAAGGTGTACGACGCACTGAAGGTGGAAAACACCGAGATCACCCTCGAAGTCCAGCAGCAGCTGGGCGACGGCGTGGTGCGTACCATCGCCCTCGGTTCCACCGACGGCCTGAAGCGCAACCTGGTTGCCGTCAACACCGGCCGTGGCATCTCGGTGCCGGTCGGCGCCGGCACCCTGGGCCGCATCATGGACGTGCTGGGCCGTCCGATCGACGAAGCCGGCCCGGTCGCTGCCAGCGACAACTGGGAAATCCACCGCGCTGCGCCGTCGTATGAAGACCAGTCCCCGGCCACCGAGCTGCTGGAAACCGGCATCAAGGTCATCGACCTGATGTGCCCGTTCGCCAAGGGCGGCAAGGTCGGCCTGTTCGGCGGCGCCGGCGTCGGCAAGACCGTCAACATGATGGAACTGATCAACAACATCGCCAAGGCGCACAGCGGTCTGTCCGTGTTCGCCGGCGTGGGTGAGCGTACCCGTGAGGGCAACGACTTCTACCACGAAATGAAGGACTCCAACGTCCTGGACAAGGTGGCGATGGTGTACGGCCAGATGAACGAGCCGCCGGGCAACCGTCTGCGCGTCGCCCTGACCGGCCTGACCATGGCCGAGTACTTCCGCGATGAGAAGGACGAAAACGGCAAGGGCAAGGACGTCCTGCTGTTCGTCGACAACATCTACCGCTACACCCTGGCCGGTACCGAAGTGTCGGCACTGCTGGGCCGCATGCCGTCCGCGGTGGGTTACCAGCCGACCCTGGCCGAGGAAATGGGCGTCCTGCAGGAGCGCATCACCTCGACCAAGAATGGTTCGATCACCTCGATCCAGGCCGTCTACGTTCCCGCGGACGACCTGACCGACCCGTCGCCGGCGACCACCTTCGCCCACCTGGACTCGACCGTGACCCTGTCGCGTTCGATCGCCTCGCTGGGTATCTACCCGGCCGTCGATCCGCTGGACTCCACCAGCCGCCAGATGGACCCGCTGGTCATCGGCCACGAGCACTACGACACCGCCCAGCGCGTCCAGCAGACCCTGCAGAAGTACAAGGAACTGAAGGACATCATCGCGATCCTGGGCATGGACGAGCTGTCCGAAGAGGACAAGCAGGCCGTGTCGCGCGCACGCAAGATCGAGCGCTTCTTCAGCCAGCCGTTCCACGTGGCCGAAGTGTTCACCGGTTCGCCGGGCAAGTACGTGCCGCTGAAGGACACCATCCGTGGCTTCAAGGCCATCGTCGATGGCGAATACGACCACCTGCCGGAGCAGGCGTTCTACATGGTCGGCGGCATCGAAGAAGCGGTCGAGAAGGCCAAGAAGATGGCCGAGAAGGCCTGATCCGGGCCGGGTGGGAGCGATCCTGCCCGACCTGACGCCGGTGCCGGGCAACCGCCCGCGCCGGTGGACCCCCACGGTGGCATTGCGCCGCCGCGAACAGCGAAGAGATTTGCATGAGCACGATCCGTTGCGACATCGTCAGCGCCGAGCAGGAAATCTTCCGTGGCGAAGCGACCCTGGTCGTGGCCACCGGTGAGCTGGGCGAACTGGGCATCGCGCCCAAGCACGCGCCGCTGATCACCCGCCTGAAGCCGGGCAAGGTGGTGGTGACCACGCCGAACGGCGAGCAGCTGGATTTCGCCATTTCCGGCGGCATCCTGGAAGTGCAGCCGCAGGTGGTGACCGTGCTGGCCGACACCGCGATCCGCGCGCAGGACATCGACGAAGCCTCGGTCCGCAAGGCCAAGGAAGAAGCCGAGCGCATCCTGGCCAACCGCGGCGAAGCGATGGAAGTGGCCGAAGCCCAGCAGAAGCTGGCCGAGGCCGTCGTCCAGCTGCAGGCACTGGAGCGCCTGCGCAAGACCCTCAAGCACTGAGGCTCGCGCAGCATCCACGAGAACGCCGGCCCCGTGCCGGCGTTTTTATTTGGAGCGGGCAGGGCCGACTGGCTGGAGCCGACCGGGTAGAGTCGACCGGGTAGAGTCGACTGTTAGTCGACTATCGCGCGCAGCGCGGCATTCTGGCGACCTGATGGAAGCGCAGTCGACTGACAGTCGACTCTACCAATCCCAGCCCCGATCCCGATCCTGGTGCCGTCTCAGCGGTACACCACGTAGCGCATCAACAGGAACGACACGCACGCCAGACCGCCTTCCACCAGCGGCTTGGCCAGCCAGGTGTACTGCAGGCCCAGCGCCTGGTCGACCAGGCTGACCAGCAGCGTGCTCGCCGCCGTCAGCAGCAGCCACAGCCCGAAGAAGCGTGCAAAGCGCTTCCATCCCAGCTTGCGGGTGCCGGCCTCTGCAAAGGTGTAGCGGCCATTGAGCCAGAAGCCCAGCAGCATGCCGGCCAGGCGACCGGCGATGTTGGCTGGCGCCACCGGCATGCCCAGCGCGGTGGCGGCCACGAACACCAGCCAATCGACCAGCAGCTGCACGAGCCCAATCACGAGGTAGGCGCTTCCCTGGCGGACGAGGCTCATCGGCATGGTGAAGGAAGAGGGATGCCCATGTTAACGGCCCACGCTCTAGAATCACCGGCAACGAATTACGGACCGCCGCTCCCATGACCCAAGCCCTGCACGTCATCATCCTCGCCGCCGGCGCCGGCAAGCGCATGAAGTCGGTGCTGCCGAAGGTGCTGCAGCCGATCGCCGGCCAGCCGATGCTGGCGCACGTGATCGATACCGCACGCGCGTTGCAGCCGGCGGCCATCCACGTGGTCTACGGCCACGGTGGCGAGGCGGTGCGGCAGTACTTTGCCGACCAGCCCGACCTGCAGTGGGCCGAGCAGGCACAACAGCTCGGCACCGGCCACGCGGTGGCGCAGGCAATGCCGCAGGTGCCCGATGCCGCGCAGGTGCTGGTGCTGTACGGCGATGTGCCGCTGATCCGCGCGCAGACGCTGCGCGACCTGCTGGCCGAGCCGGGGCGACTGGCGGTGCTGGTGGCCGAGGTCGATGATCCGACCGGTTACGGGCGCGTGCTGCGTGACGCCGAGGGCAGGGTCGGCGCGATCGTCGAGCAGAAGGACGCCACCGACGACCAGCTGCGCGTGCGCACGATCAACACCGGCATCATCGCCGCTGAATCCACCGCGCTGCGGCGCTGGCTGTCGCAGCTGTCCAACAGCAACGCACAGGGCGAGTACTACCTCACCGACGTGTTCGCCTTCGCCGCGCATGAGTACACCCCGGCCGAAATGGCGCTGGTGGCCGACGCGCAGGAAGCCGAGGGCGCAAACGATCCCTGGCAGCTGTCGCAGCTGGAGCGTGCGTGGCAGCGTCGCGCGGTGCGGGCGTTGTGCGCGCAGGGCGCGCGGGTGCGCGATCCGGCGCGGCTGGACATCCGCGGCACGGTCACCGTCGGCAGTGACGTGCTGATCGATGTCGATGTCATCCTCGAGGGCAACATCGCGCTCGGTGACGGCGTCACCGTGGGCCCGTTCAATCGCCTGAAGGATGTCAATCTGGGCCCGGGCACCGAGGTGCGCGCACACTGCGATCTGGAAGGCGTGGTCACCGAAGGTGCCGCGCTGGTGGGACCGTTCGCGCGCCTGCGCCCCGGTACCGTGCTGGCCGATGGCGTGCACGTCGGCAACTTCGTTGAAACCAAGAAGGTCACCCTTGGCGTCGGCAGCAAGGCCAACCACCTCACCTACCTGGGTGATGCCGAGATCGGCAGCCGGGTCAACATCGGTGCCGGCACGATCACCTGCAACTACGATGGCGTGAACAAGTCCACCACCACCATCGGCGACAACGCGTTCATCGGCTCCAACAGCTCGCTGGTGGCGCCGCTGACGATCGGCGAGGGCGCCACCATCGCCGCGGGTTCGGTCATCACCCGCACCGCTCCGGACGGCAAGCTGACCCTGGCGCGCGCACGACAGGAAACGATCGATGGCTGGAAGCGCCCGGTCAAGAAGCCCTGAGCCACGTGTCCCGCGCGCCGACGAGCTCGGCCTGTTGCCGGCAATTGAACAGCGTGCCGGCGAACTGCTGAAGGGCCACGAAGCCTATCCGGTGTTTGCCGGCCACGGCCTGGACCCGCAGGCACTGCAGGATGGCCTTCGGCGCGGGCAGCTGTGGGTGGTCGATGCCGCTGAAGGCGGTATTGCGGGTTACCTGCTGGGCGGCGAGCTGTGCGGCGAGTTCCATGTCGTGCAGATGGATGTGGACCCGGCACATGCGCGTCGTGGCCATGGCCGTGCCCTGCTGCGGCATGCCTTGGCGCAGGCCAGGGCGGCCGGTTTTGCCGCCGCGGTGCTGACCACCTTGAGCGATGTCCCGTGGAATGCAGCCTTCTACGCCAGCGAAGGGTTCGTTGAAGTGCCGGAAGCGGAGTGGAGCGAGGGCCTGCGCGCGGTGATGGCCGAAGAGGCTGCGTTGGGGTTCCCGATGCACCTGCGGGTGGCGATGCGGCAGGTTGGGTAGGTGCCGACCTGGCTCGGCACATCCACGCATGGCGTGGATCTACCCGATCAAGCCACCGGCAACAGGATCGACACGCACAAGCCGCCATCACCGCGGTTCTGCAGCGACACCCGTCCCCCGTGCGCCTCCACGATCTCGCGGGTCAGCGCCAATCCCAGGCCGGTGCCATTGCGCTTGGTCGAATAGAACGGCATCAGCGCGTTCTGCAGCACCTGCTCGTTCATGCCCTTGCCGCGATCCAGCACATCCAGGCGCAGCCACTGCGGCAGCCGCGTCAGCTGCACCCGCACGTCATCATTGGGCGGATCGGCTTCGGCGCAGGCTTCGTGGGCGTTCTTCAGCAGGTTCAACAGCGCCTGCCCGAACTGCGCGATGTCGATGCGGCTGCTCAGTTCCTCGTCCGGCTCCTGCTCCAGGGTGAACGGGATCTGCTGGCGCAGGCTGGACAGGAAGGGCGCCCAGTGCACGGTCTGCAATTGTGGCTGGGGCAGCTTGGCAAAGCGCGCATAGCCACGGATGAAGCCCTCCAGGTGGCGCGCCCGGTCCTCGATGGTGGTGAAGATCTCCGGCAGCCGTTCGAAACGCTCCCGCTGCACCAGCACGCCGCCGGAATGGGCCAGCGAGGCGATCGGTGCCAGCGAATTGTTGAGCTCGTGGCTGATCACCCGGATCACCTTTTTCCACGTCTGCACTTCCTGGCGGCGCAGCTCGGCAGTGAGCAGGCGCACCAGCAGCAGATCGTGAGGGCGGCCGTTGAGCTGGAAGGCGCGGCGGGAGAGGTGATAGACCTGCTCGTCCTCCTCATCGCCTTCTTCGCCCTCGGCATGCACCGCAAAGAGGCTGTCGCCGCCGCGGACGATGGCATCGCGCAGCTCCACCGGCACCTGTTCCAGCACCTCTTCCAGGCGCTGGCCCTCCAGCTTCCAGCCGCCGTGCAGCAGCTTGCGCGCGGCCAGGTTGGAGAACACCACGCGGGCGATGCCATCGCCGCCGGATGCAATCAACAGCATCGCCACCGGCGTGTTCTGCACCATCGTGTCCAGCAGCAGTTCGCGCTGCACCAGGCCCTGCCGCTGTTCGCGCAGCACATCGCCCAGCTCTCGGTGGGCCTGCACCAGGTCGCCCAGTTCGTCGTTGTCCGGCCAGTACACGCCGAAGGTGTACTCGCCGTCGCGGTAGCTGCTGGTGGTGCCGGACAGCGCGCGCATCAATGAGCGCACCGGAGCGGTGGCGCGGCGCAGGGTCCACCACATCAGCGCCAGCAGCAGCGCCGCCGACACCGAGGTCACCACCCAGCCATGGTCCATCCAGTAGGCCAGCAGCCACGGCAACGCAGCGGCCAGGGCCAGCACCGGCAGCAGGCGCAGGAACAGGCGGAAGGTGAACGAGCGCCGTTTCATTCGCGTGGGATGCCGTGCCGGTCCATGCGCCGGTACAGCGCCTGGCGGCTCAGGCCGAGCTCGGCGGCCGCCTGGGCGATGACGCCATGGTGGCGCGCCAGCACGTCCTCGATGCGCGCGCGGTCTGGATCATTGCCGGCGTTCGCGGTGGCGCGCGGTGCCGGTGCCGCACGCGGCAGGTTGAGATCGGCCACGTCGATGCGGTTGCCGGTCGCCAGCAGTTCGGCGCGCTGGATCACGTTGCGCAGTTCGCGCACGTTGCCCGGCCACGGGTGCCGCTGCAGGGCGGCAGCGGCGGCGCTGGCCAGCGGCTTGCCGGCAGCCAGGAAGCGCTCGGCCAGCGGCACGATGTCACCCGGACGTTCGGCCAGCGGCGGCAGCACCAGTTCGACCGTGTTGAGGCGGTAATACAGGTCCTCGCGGAAGCTGCCGTCGCGGATCATCGCCGGCAGGTCGGCATTGGTCGCGCTGACCACGCGGACCTTGACCTGTCGTTCGCGGTTGGAGCCCAGGCGCTCGAAGCGGCCGGTCTCCAGCACGCGCAACAGCTTCATCTGCCCGCCCAGCGACAGGTTGCCGATCTCATCCAGGAACAGCGTGCCGCCGTCGGCAGCTTCGAACTTGCCTTCGCGTGCCTTGTTGGCGCCGGTATACGCGCCGGCCTCGGCGCCGAACAGTTCCGCCTCGATCAGTTCCGACGGCAGTGCGCCGCAGTTGACCGTGACGAACGGGCCCTTGGCCACCAGCGAGTTGGCCTGGATGATCTGCGCGATCTTCTCCTTGCCAGCGCCGTTGGGGCCGGTGATCAGCACGGGCAGCTCCGAGCGCGCGACCTGGCAGGCCAGGGCGATGACGCGCTCGCTGGCCGGGTCGGCGAAGACCGCGCCACACAGGTCGTACTTCTCCTCCAGCGCAGTGCGCTGCCGCAGCTCACGCGCGCGCCGCCGGTCCAGCTCGCGACGGGCCTCGGACAGTTCCAGCAGGTTGTTGACCGTGGTCAGCAGCTTGCGGTCGTCCCACGGCTTGGCCAGGTAGTCGGCGGCACCGGCCTTGACCAGGTCCACTGCGCTGCTCAGGTGGGTCCAGGCAGTCAGCAGGATCACCGGCAGGTCCGGGTGGCGCGCGCGGATCTGTGCGAACAGCGCTTCGCCCTCCTCGCCGGAGGTGGTGTCCTCGCTGAAGTTCATGTCCTGGATCACCAGGTCGACCGGCTGCGACTCCAGCAGCGCCAGGCCCTCGGCCGGGCTCTGCGCCTGCAGGGTGTCGATGTCGTGCAGGGAGAACAGCACGTCCAGCGCGGTGCCCACACTGGCGTTGTCATCGATGATCAGGATCGAAGGCATCAAGCGGTTCTGCAGAAAGGGATGGGCGGCACCGATGGAGCCGTGTTCGTGTCCGTACGCCGGGAGAGCCCGGCGCCACCCATCAAGCATAGCCAAAGCCGTGGCCATGCAGGCGTTGCCGCTTCTCAGGGGCGGGGCGGAGGAGGTGGCGGCGGCGGGGGCGGCGGCGGGGGCGGCGGCGGAGCGTCCAGCGCCTGGCGCCAGGCGTCCACATCCACCGCGACGCTCACCAGCCGTCGCTCCCGCCGCAGCAGCAGGTAGGCCCGCGCGGCGGGGGAATCGATCAGCGCCCGGGACAGGTGATCGATCTGGTACACGGGCGTGTCATCCACGCGCAGGATGCGGTCCCCGCGGCGGACACCGAATCGGCCCTCCGGGCGCGCCGCCTCCACCTGGATCTGGCCTTCGGTCGAGTGCAGCGCCAGCCGGGCCTCGCCCTGCTGCCACTGCAGGGTGCTTGCGCTGCCACCGCCGGCAACTGCCGGCAGTGGGAGGAGCATCAGCAGGGTCATCAGACGTGTGCGCATCTCAGGCTCCGCGCGTGGCGACTGCGGGGGGGACCGCCGCAGCGCGGCGCGCCGGGCCGAACACCGCGACCTGGCCCAGCGTCCACAGCAGCAGGGCGCCCAGCGGCAGGTACAGCAGCGGCATGCGCGGCAGCTCGTACAGGTTCATCAGTGCCAGGTTGATCGCGTAGGCGGCCAGCATGCCCAGCACGATGCCCAGCGTGGCCAGCAGGAAGTTCTCGGTCTGGAAGTAGCGCAGGATCTGGCCCCGGGTGGCGCCGAGCGCGCGGCGGATGCCGATCTGCTTGCTGCGCTGCTGCACCCAGAAGCTGGCCAGCCCGACGATGCCGAGCGCAGTGACCACCAGCAGCGCCACGCAGACGGTGATCAGCAGGCCGACCATTGCGCGGTCGTTCTTGAAGAAGTCCTCGCGCTGGTCGGTGAACGACTGCTTCTCGCGGATCAGTCGGTTGGGATCGTTGCGGTCCAGGGCGGACAGTGCGGCCTTGAGCACCTCATCGCGGCGCGCAGGATCGGTGCGCAGCATGTAGATGCCATCGCCGAAGACGCGGCGCACCGGCATGATCATGGTGTCATCCCAGTTGTTGCCCCAGCCATTGGGCGTGGCCAGCGTATCGACGATGCCGATCACGTTCACCGTCTGCTTGCCCATGTAGTACGTCTTGCCCAGCGCATTGCCGTCCGGCGCCATCTTGTGCGCGGCGGCCTGGCTGAGGATCACCGGCGTGCCGTTGGCCTTGCTCAGGTTGTCGAAGTCGAAGTACTCGGCCGGCTGGAAGTCGCGGCCGGCAACCAGGTTGAGGCCCAGCGTGCGCAACGCGTCTTCGGAGAACGTGTACATGCCGACGCTGGCCGTCGGCCGTTCCTGGTTCATTTCGCGCGAGATGCTGGTGTTGGACGAGCTGTTGCGGAACGGCACCTGGTTGATCACGCTGACCGCGGTGACCCCGGGGATGGCGCGCAGCGATGCCAGGTCCTCGCGGGTGCGGGCGGCGGCATCGGTCTGCTTGCCGACGCCGGTCACGCGGACCAGGACCAGCTCGTTTTCGGCCATGCCGCTGGTCCGGCTGATGCGCTCCACGCGCTGGCTGACCAGGAACAGGGCATTGCAGACGATGGCGCAGGTCAGGGCGATTTCAAGCACGATCAGCGCGGCAGCGGTCTTGTGCCGGCGCAGGGTGCTGAGGATGGGGCGGATGTCCATGGGATGTCCTCGTTCTCGTGCTTACTGCGACTTGAGCTGGATGGCGGGAGTGACCTGCATCGCGCGCCAGGCGGGCAGGAAGCCGGCGGCGAGGCTGGCGAGCAGGGTCAGGCCCAGCGCGAGGAGCAGCATGCTGCCATCCAGGTGGGCCAGCTGCGCGTAGCTGACGGGCTGCTGGCGGACCGCGTACAGCCCCAGCAGGGCCAGTCCGATGCCGAGCACGCCGCCGACCACACCCACGGCACCGGCTTCGACCAGGCACTGCAGGAAGATCTGGCCGCGGCTGGCGCCCAGCGCGCGGCGCACACCGATCTCGCCGCTGCGGCGCAGGAACTTGGCCAGCAGCAGGCCGACCGTGTTGACCAGGCAGACGCCGAGGAAGCCCAGGGCCAGCCACAGCTGCAGCCGCACGTCGCTGGGTACAGCGCCCTTGAAGTCCAGCCACTCCATCACGTTGCGCAGGCGGACGTTGACCGGGCGTTCGAAGCGGCCGGCCTGGCGTTGCAGGCTGGAGTAGTTCTCCAGATAGCGCCGGTAGTCGCCGGCCTTGGACGGATCCATCTCTGCCCAGTACTGCAGGTACGCGCAGGGCGCGTTGACGGAGTAGCTGTTGGCGCCGTCGGGATTTTCACCGAAGCAGTTCATGTTGCCATTGCTGCCCAGCTGCAGATCGAACGAGGTGGAGATCGGCGCCAGCAGATCCTCTTCCTTGCCGAACGCGCCGGTGGTGAGGTCGAAGAAGTGTGGCTCCGGGTTCCAGGCCTTCATGACGCCGACGATGCGCAGCGCATTGCCCTCGAGCCGGATTTCGCGACCGACGCTGTTCGCGCCCTGGAACAGCTTCTCGTTGAGCGCCTTGGAGATGACGGCCACGCGGGCCCGCCCGTTGTCGTCCTCGCGGGTCCACGGCCGCCCGTACTGCATGGGCACGTTGAACATCGGGAAGAAGTCGGCCGAGGTCCAGCGGGTGTCGATGGAGAACGGCTTGAGCGTACTGTTGTCCGGTTCGATCGTTGCATCACCGGCAGTCATCATCACCTGGCGCTCGGCTTTCGCTTCGCGCAGCAGCGCTTCGGCGTCATAACGCGTCATCTGCTCTTCCGGTTCCTCCTCAAGGCCGAAGCCGTTGCGGGGCCGCGGGTCGATCTGCGCGTAGAACAGGCGCTCGCTCTTGTCCGGAATGGGGTTGCCGGAGAGGACGTGGAACACGGTCAGGGTGGTCATCGAGGCACCGATGCCGAGCGCGATGGCCACCACCATCAGCGCGGTCAGGACCTTGTTGCGGCGGAAGCTGCGTACCGCCAATCGGGCGTAGTAGGCGAACATGGCCGGGCCTCACTCGTTGACGGCGACGATGTGGCGCGGCGTGGCCAGCACCGGCTCGCGGACCAGGTCGGTGACCTGGCCGTCGACGATGTGCACGTTGCGCTGTGCACGCGCGGCCAGTTCCGGATCATGGGTGACCATCACGATGGTGGTGCCGGCGGCGTTGATCTCCTCCAGCAGTTCCATCACGCCGCGCGCCATCTGCGTGTCCAGGTTGCCGGTCGGTTCGTCGGCCAGCAGCAGGCGCGGGCTGCCGGCCAGCGCACGCGCGATCGCCGCGCGCTGCTGCTGGCCACCGGACAGCTCATTCGGGTAGTGCTTCATGCGCGAGCCCAGGCCGACCTGGGTCAGCGCCTTCTCGATGCGTTCGCGGCGCTCGTTGGCGCTCATCTTGCGGTAGCGCAGCGGCACGTCGACGTTGTCGAACAGGTTCAGGTCGGGGATCAGGTTGAAGCCCTGGAAGATGAAACCGATCTTCTGGTTGCGCAGGCGGCTGCGGGCGTCGTCGCCCAGCGTGCTCACGTCCTGGCCGTCCAGCAGGTAGGTGCCGCTGGTGAAGGTCTCCAGCAGGCCGGCGATGTTGAGGAAGGTGGTCTTGCCGGAGCCGGACGGCCCCGTGACGGCGACGAACTCGCCCTCCTTGACCTGCAGTTCCAGTGAGCGCAACGCGTGGGTTTCCACCTGTTCGGTGCGGAAGACCTTGGCGACCGAACGCATTTCGAGCATGTACATGGGGTGTCCTCTCTCCAGGATGTGTCAGTTGACGGAGACGCGTTCGGCGTCCTTGAACAGGTCGCTGCCGGAGACCACGATGCGGTCGCCCGGCTGCACACCCGACTTGATTTCCACTTCGCCCAGGCTGCTGACGCCCAGTTCCACCGGACGCCGCACGGCGGTGCGGCCATCCATCACGTAGGCCATGCCATTGCCCTGCTCGACGAACGGGCCGCGCTCGACCTTCAGCACGTCCTTGCGGGTATCGAGCAGCACCCGCACCGACATCCGCTGGCTCTGGCGCAGGCCTTCCGGCTGCGCACTGGCAAAGCGCACGCGGGCGTTGACCTCGCCGTTGACCACTTCCGGCGACACCGCGCTGATCTCGCCCGGGAAGGGCTTGCCGTTGCCGCCGGTCAGCTGGGCCGGCATGCCGATCGCCAGGTCGCGGGCGAAGCTTTCCGGCACCTTGATCTCGACTTCGAACTTGGACAGGTCGACCACGCCCAGCACCGGTGCATTGGCGGCCAGGTTGGTGGACTGGACGGCCTGCACCTGGCCGACCTGGCCATCGAACGGCGCGCGCAGGGTCAGTGCATCGACCTGGCGTTGCACCTCGGCCACCACGGCCTTCTGGCGGTCGGCCAGCAGGCGCTTGTTGCGGGCATCCAGGTCCGCGCCCTGGCTCTGCAGGCGCGCATCGGTGGTGGCGTTGGCCAGGGTGATGTCGGCCTTCTTCAGCGAGTCCTTGGCCTTGGCCAGGTCGATCTGCGGCACCGCACCGCCGTCATAGCCGCGCTGGTAGCGCTGCAGGTCGCGGTCGGCGGCCTGCCGTTCGATCGTGGCCTGGTCGGTTTCCTTGCGCGACTTGGCGCGGGCCAGGGTCGCGTCCAGCGCGGCGCGGCTGGCCTCGGCTTCCAGGCCCGCCAGCGTTGCCTGTTCCTGGGCCAGCTTGCTGCGCAGCTCCGGGCTGTCGATGATCGCCAGCTCCTGGCCCTTTTTGACCACGTCACCGGCAACGACCTTCAGGTCGACGGTGCCGGCCGACACGGCATACAGGATCGGGCTGTTGGCCGCGATCACCCGTCCATCGGCGGCGATGTCGCGGACCAGATCGCCCCGCTTCACCTCCGCGATGCGCACGCGGCTGCTGTCGAAGGAGCGGCTGGCATTGGACCAGGCATGCACCGCCCAGCCGATGCCGGCCAGCAGCGCGATGGCGCCCAGCGCCGGCCAGCGGTAGCGGTGCCAGCTTGCGCGGGAGGTGCCGGCCGGGGCGGAGGAAACGATCTGGTCCTGTGCGGAAGTGTCGCGGATCATCGGTGCGTGCCTGACGGTGGTAGCCAGTACCAAGCACGTAGCGTGCCAACTTTAATTCATTGCAGATCAATGATTTGGGTGGCTCGCACGAGTGTCCGGGTGTCCGCGGACACCTTTCCGGACACTTTCATTAAGCGGACAGGAGGGCGAAGCCGGACGCGCGGGCTAGAATGCGCCGATCGTCTTCAAGGAAACGCGTGACATGTGTGGAATCGTGGGTGCAATCGCTGATCGCGACGTGGTGCCGCTACTGATCGAAGGCCTGAAGCGGCTTGAGTACCGTGGCTATGACTCCTCGGGCATCGCGGTGATCGACCACGCCGAGCGCCCCGAGGTACGGCGTGTGCGCCGTACCGGCCGCGTATCGGAAATGGCGACGGCGGCTGAAGCCGAAGGCTTCCATGCGGTGCTGGGCATCGGCCACACCCGCTGGGCCACCCATGGTGGCGTCACCGAGGCCAACGCGCATCCGCACATCAGCCACGGCGTGGCGCTGGTGCACAACGGCATCATCGAGAACCACGAAGAGCAGCGCGAGAAACTGCGTGCGATGGGCTACACCTTCGAGTCGCAGACCGACACCGAAGTCATCGCGCACCTGATCCACCATCACCTGAAGGGCGGCGATGACCTGCTGGTGGCGCTGCAGCACACGGTGAAGGAGCTGACCGGCGCCTACGCGCTGGCCGTGGTCAGCCGTGCCGAGCCGGAGCGCTTCGTCTGCGCGCGCATGGGCTGCCCGCTGCTGGTGGGCCTGGGCGAGGGCGAGAACTTCGTCGCCTCCGACGTCTCGGCGGTGATCTCGGCCACCCGCAAGGTGATCTTCCTGGAAGAGGGCGACACCGCCGAGATCCGTCGCGATGGCGTGCGCATCTTCGATGAGCATGACCGGCCGGTCGAGCGCGATGTGCACCTGTCCGACGTGTCGCTGGCATCGCTGGAGCTGGGCCCGTACCGCCATTTCATGCAGAAGGAAATCCACGAGCAGCCGCGCGCACTGGGCGACACCATCGAGGCGGCGATCGACGCCGGTGGTTTCCCGGCCGAGCTGTTCGGCAAGAACGCCGAAGCGGTGCTGTCGGGCATCGAGGGCGTGCAGATCATTGCCTGCGGCACCAGCTACTACGCCGGCCTGACCGCGCGCTACTGGATCGAGGCCATCGCCGGCCTGCCGTGCAGCGTGGAGATCGCCAGCGAGTACCGTTATCGCGCGGCCTATGCCAACCCGAAGCACCTGATCGTCACCATCTCCCAGTCGGGCGAAACGCTGGATACGATGGAGGCACTGAAGTACGCCAAGTCGCTCGGCCACACGCACACGCTGTCGATCTGCAACGTGCCGGAAAGCGCGATCCCGCGCGCCAGCGAACTGGTGTGCTACACCCGCGCCGGCGCCGAGATCGGCGTGGCCTCGACCAAGGCCTTCACCACCCAGCTGGCCGCGCTGTTCCAGCTGACCGTGGTGCTGGGCAAGCTGCATGGCCGCATCGACGCGGCGCAGGAAGCGGATTACCTGGAGCAGTTGCGCTTCCTGCCGGGCAGCGTGCAGCACGCACTGAACCTGGAGCCGCAGATCGCGGCGTGGGCCGAGCGCTTCGCGCGCAAGTCCAATGCGCTGTTCCTGGGCCGTGGCCTGCATTACCCGATCGCGCTGGAAGGCTCGCTCAAGCTCAAGGAGATTTCCTATATCCACGCCGAGGCCTACCCGGCAGGTGAACTGAAGCACGGCCCGCTGGCGCTGGTGGACGAGGACATGCCGGTGGTGGTGATCGCCCCCAACGACAGCCTGCTGGAGAAGGTGAAGTCGAACATGCAGGAAGTGCGCGCCCGTGGTGGCGAGCTGTTCGTGTTCGCCGACCAGGACAGCAACTTCAATGAGTCCGACGGCGTGCACGTGATCCGCACGCCGCGTCATGCCGGCGTCCTCAGCCCGATCGTGCACACCATCCCGGTGCAGCTGCTGGCCTACCACACCGCGCTGGCACGCGGCACCGACGTGGACAAGCCGCGCAACCTGGCCAAGAGCGTGACGGTGGAGTAACAGCCGTCGGATGGCGGCGACGCTGCAAGCGAAGGGGGCCCGCGTGGCCCCCTTTCGTTTGCAGCGGTGGCAGCGCCAAGTGGGACAGCGGCCGGCTGTTCTGTCCGCGGGCGGCAGGCGTCCGTCAATCTTTAATGCGCAGGGCCGGCAGTATTCAGCGGCGGTTTCAGCCGCGGTGCCATTCTCTGGATCGTCAGTCGGTTCCCACGACGAACTGTCCCATCGATGCCGGTAGTGACCGAGGGTCGCAGTCGTAGAATCGATTCGACCGAGGTCCGGGTTGAGCGGTTGAACCCTTCCTCGTTCGCGTTGCAGCACGTCGCCTGCCGAACCATTCGATGCGGCAGCCGGGTGCGCCAGACGTGCGCTGAAAGGTCTGTTCCCGGGGAGGGGGCGTATCGGAAGAGCACACTTTTTTGACTTCAGTGACCTGCACCAGGAAACAAGAATGAACGTCCGCGAACTCCTGCAATCCAAGAAAGAAGCTGTCATCACCATCGATGCCGAAGACACGATCGGTGCCGCCGCCCACAAGATGAGCGCGAACAGGATCGCTGCGCTGGTGGTGATGAAGGACGATGCCCCGGTCGGCATCATTTCCGAGAAGGACATCGTGCGTACCCTGGCCGACGACGGCCCGCAGGCCGGCCGCCGGGTGATTTCCAGCCTGCCGTCCACCGGCCTTGAGGGCATTGCGCCGGACGCCACGCTGAAGCAGGCCATGTCGCTGATGACGTACTCGCGGCGCCGTCATCTGATGGTGACCGACGGCAACCAGCTGGTCGGCATCCTCAGCCTGGGCGATATCGTGAAGAACCTGCTGGGCGAGCTGGAGCTGGAAAAGGCCGTGCTGCAGGACATCTACATGGCGGCCCACTGAGGGCCAGCAGCGCTGGATGCAGAGAAGCCGGGCATTGCCCGGCTTCTTCGTTCACGGCGCCGGTGAAATCAGAACGTGACCTTCACCGAATCGGCGCTGTAACTGGCCGGGCCGTGGTAGACCACTTCGATGTTGTTGCCATCCGGGTCGAGCACGAAGGCGCCGTAGTAGCCCGGATGGTAGGGACGTTCGCCCGGCGCGCCGTTGTCGGTGCCACCGGCGGCGATCGCGGCGGTGTGGAAGGCATCGACGGTCGCGCTGTCACGTGCCTGGAACGCCAGATGGTGGCGGCCGGTCAACTGGCCGGCGGCAGCCTTGCTGCTGGCGCTGGAAATGAACAGCTCGTCGGCCCAGAAGAAGTCCGGCCCTTCGCCGCCCAGCGGCACGCCGATCGTATCGAACACCGCCTGGTAGAAGCGGCGGCTGGCGGCCAGGTCACGCACCACCAGCTGCAGGTGGTCGATCAAGCGGCCGCGGTGCAGTTCCATCGTTTCCATGCGAACCTCGCAAAAAAGGGGACGGAGGGGATTAAGTCGCTTCCGGCCAATAGTGCCAGAAACGGCTTAATCCCCTCCGTCCCCTTTTTGTCAGTTGGCGATGATCTCGACCCAGTAGCCGTCCGGGTCCTTGATGAAGGCCAGGTTCTTCATGCGGCCGTCGGTCAGGCGCTTCTGGAAAGTCACGCCCAGGTCTTCGAAGCGCTGGCAGGCCGCCTCGATGTCCGGCACCGACACGCAGATGTGGCCGAAGCCGCGCGGGTCGCTGTTGCCGTCGTGGTAGACCGCGCCCTGCTGGGTCTCGGTGCCGTGGTTGTGGGTCAGTTCCAGCACGCCCGGCAGGCCGGCCATCCACAGACGGCGCTGGCTGTCGTCTTCCGGCACCACCGCGCCGGCCGGCACATAGGCCAGGAAGTACAGGCTGAACTGGGCCTCGGGGAAGTCGCGCTTGTCGATCAGCTGGTAGCCGAGCACGCGGGTGTAGAAGTCCAGCGAGGCGGTGATGTCCTTGACCCGCAGCATGGTGTGGTTGAACACGAAGCCGCTGGTTTCGGCCGGGGCCTGGGCGGCGACGCCGGGGACATCGCGCAGGGCGGGAATGGTCATGGGGGAGGTCCTTCAGACAGGGCCGTTGCCGGCCGGATGGCCCATTCTACCGGCCGGCACCTGACGGCACTGCGACGTACAATGGCTGGATCGCACCGTTCCGTCCTGAAGACGATTGCCCGCCATGTCGCAGCGTGAATGGGTGGCCGCCGCCATCCGCAAGATCGAAGCCGATTTCAACCGTTCCGCCGATACGCACCTGATCCCGCTGGCACTGCCCGGGTTCGAGGGCATCGACCTCTATCTGAAGGATGAATCGAGCCATCCCACCGGCAGCCTCAAGCATCGGCTGGCGCGTTCGTTGTTCCTGTACGCGCTGGCCAATGGCTGGCTGCGCGAAGGAAGGCCGGTGATCGAAGCGTCCAGCGGCTCGACGGCGGTGTCCGAGGCCTATTTCGCGCGCCTGCTCGGCCTGCCGTTCATCGCCGTGATCCCGGCCACCACCTCGCCGGAGAAGATCGCCGCGATCGAGTTCCACGGTGGCCGCTGCCACTTGGTCGAGCGCGCCTGCGACCTCAACTGTGATTCGGAAAAGCTGGCCCGCGAAACCGGCGGCCACTTCATGGACCAGTTCACCTATGCCGAGCGCGCCACCGACTGGCGCGCCAACAACAACATCGCCGAGTCCATCTTCAAGCAGATGGCCGAAGAGCCCAGCCCGGTTCCGGAATGGATCGTATGCAGCCCCGGCACCGGCGGCACCGCAGCCACGTTGGGCCGTTATGTCAGCTACCGCCGGCATGACACCCGCATCCTGTGCGCGGACCCGGAAGTGTCGGTGTTCTTCGATGGTTACAGGGCCGCTGTGGCGGGTGAACAGGACTGGCGCGCGCTGACCTGCAGCGGTGGTTCGCGCGTGGAAGGCATCGGCCGGCCGCGGGTGGAACCGAGTTTCATCCCGACCAGCGTCGATGCGATGGTGAAGGTGCCCGATGCGCTGAGCCTGGCCGCCATGCGCCATGTCAGCCGGCAGTTGGGGCGCCGCGTCGGCGGCTCGACCGGGACCAACTTCATCGGCGTGCTGCAGGCCGCGCAGTGGATGCGCGAGGCGGGCCACCGCGGCAGCATCGTCAGCATCCTGTGCGACAGCGGCGAGCGCTATGCGCAGAGTTACTACGACCCGGCGTGGTACGCGCGGATGGGGATCGATGTCGACGGCGCCGACGCACAGCTGGCCGCAGCGGTCGCCGGGCAGGGCTTGCCCGAACTGCCGTGGTGCAGCCTGGAAGCGCTGTAGCACGGCAACGCACGGCCGGATCTGCATCGGCTGGGCAGCGTCGACGGTTGGTCGACTGCTCTCCGTTCAGGTCGTGAAATCGCCGCGCTGCGCGCGATGGTCGACCAACCGTCGACGCTGCCCGGTCGCCGGGCCGTCTCAATATCCCGCCGCAGTGAATGCATCCAGCACGGCGTCGCGCAGCGCGTCCGGCAACGCCTCGATATCCATCGCGCGGTCATCCAGGTGCAGGCTGGGGTCCAGGATGCTGGCGCGGCCCTGGGCCAGCGCCTGCAGCCACAGCAGCACGCAGATCACGAACTCACGTTCGTGGCCCAGCTGCAACTGGCTGGCGCCGCGCTCGATCACCTCGAACGGGTACCACTCCTGGGCGTCGTTGAAGGTGCCCCCCTGCTGCAGCACCGCCTGCAGCTGCTGCAGATGGCGCGGGGCGTCGTCGCCGGCATCGCACAGCGCGGCGATCCAGGCCAGCTCGGCCGCACTGGCGGTCAATGCCAGCGAGCGCGGCGGTGCGGCGGATGCAACTGCAGCCAGACCTTCCATGTAGGGCCTCGTTCGGTAAGTACCGCTGCGGACTCCCCCGCAGCCAGAGCTTCGGCGCGCGGCCGTCAGGCCGACGTGAACGGCAATGCACGCCCCCTTGTCAGCCGCACCTGGCAGCGCCATATCGGGAACGCTGCCCGCGTGCCGGGCCCGTCCCCTGGAGATCTGCCGTGACCGTTGCCAACCCCCTGCTCGATTTTTCCGGCCTGCCGCGCTTCGAGGCGATCCGCCCCGAGCACGTGGCGCCGGCGCTGGACGTGCTGCTGGCCGAGGCCGAAGCCGCCGTCAGCGCGGCCGAGCAGGTGCAGCCGGTCACCTGGCAGACCTTCGTGACCCCGCTGGACGATGCCACCGAGCGCCTGTGGCGCGCCTGGGGGCTGGTCGGTCACCTGCAGGGTGTGGTCAACACGCCCGAACTGCGTGAGGCCTACAACAGCAATCTGCCGCGGGTGACCCGCTTCGCCAGTGCGCTGGGCCAGAACCTGGCGCTGTATCGCCAATACCAGGCACTGGCCGCCAGCCCGGAGGCAGCACGCTTCGATGAAGCCCGGCGCAAGGTGCTGGACAACACGCTGCGTGACTTCCGGCTGGGCGGTGCCGAGCTGGCGCCGGAGGCGCAGCAGCGTTTCGCTGCGATCAAGGAGGAACTGTCGGCGCTGTCGGCCAAGTTCTCGCAGAACGTGCTCGACGCCACCGATGCATGGTCGCTGTTCATCGAGGACGAAGCGCGGCTGCAGGGCCTGCCGGAAGACGTGAAGGCCGCCGCGCGCGCTGCGGCAGAGAAGGACGGCAGGACCGGCTGGAAACTGACCCTGCAGATGCCGTGCTACCTGCCGGTGCAGACCTGGGCCGAAGACCGCGACCTGCGCGAGATCCTGTACCGCGCCAGCGCGCAGCGTGCGTCCGAGTTCGGCGACGAGGCCCTGGACAACAGTGGCAACATCGACCGCATTCTGTCCCTGCGCGCCGAACTGGCCGCGTTGCTCGGCTTCGATTCGTACGGCCATTACTCGGTGGCGACCAAGATGGCGCAGGACCCGGCCGAAGTGCTTGGCTTCCTGCGCGACCTGGCCGCGCGTGCCAAGCCGTTCGCGGCCCGCGACCGGGCCGAGCTGGAGCAGTTCGCACGCGCGCAGCTGGGCATCGACGACCTGCAGGCCTGGGACCTGGCGTTCGCCGCCGACCGCCTGAAGCAGGCGCGTTACAGCTATTCCGAGCAGGAAGTGAAGCAGTACTTCACCGAACCGAAGGTGCTGGGCGGCCTGTTCTCGGTGATCGAGCAGCTGTATGGCCTGCATGTGCAGGAGGACAGCGCGCCGGTCTGGCACGAAGACGTGCGCTTCTTCCGCCTGGTCGATGCGCAGGGCGCGCTGGTCGGCCAGTTCTACCTGGACCTGTACGCACGCGAGGGCAAGCGCGGTGGCGCGTGGATGGATGACTGCCGCAACCGTCGCGTGCGCGCCGACGGCAGCGTGCAGACGCCGCTGGTCTACCTGGTGTGCAACTTCGGACGTGGCGCCAACGGCAAGCCGGCCACCTTCAGCCACAACGAAGTGACCACGCTGTTCCACGAGATGGGCCATGGCCTGCACCAGCTGCTGACCCGCATCGGCGAGCTGGGCGTGGCCGGGATCAATGGCGTGGAATGGGATGCAGTGGAACTGCCCAGCCAGTTCATGGAGAACTTCTGCTGGGAATGGGCGCACCTGCAGGGCATGACCGCGCACGTGGACACGGGCGAGCCGCTGCCGCGCGCGCTGTATGAGCGCATGCTGGCCGCGCGCAACTTCCACAGCGGCATGGCCACCGTGCGCCAGCTGGAGTTCGGCCTGTTCGACATGCTGCTGCACAGCCAGTTCGAACCGGCACAGGACAGCGTGCTGGCCCTGCTGGACCGCGTGCGCGCCGAGGTGGCGGTGAACCACCCGCCGGTCTGGAACCGCTTCCCGCACCAGTTCAGCCACATCTTCGCCGGCGGTTACGCGGCCGGTTACTACAGCTACAAGTGGGCCGAGGTGCTCAGTGCCGACGCCTATGCCGCGTTCGAGGAAGCCCCGCAGGCAGTGGCCGAAACCGGCGCACGCTTCCGCGATGAAATCCTGTCGCGGGGTGGCAGCCGTCCGGCGGCGGAGAACTTCAAGGCCTTCCGCGGTCGTGCCCCGCAGATCGACGCGCTGCTGCGCCACTCGGGCATGGCGTAAACCCTCAGTGTGGCGGGGCCAACCCTGGTTGGCACGTCACCGTTATCCACGCAGGGCGTGGACCCACCGGAATGCCGGCCAGCGGCCGGCACTACCGGAGGCGGGTCATTCGGCGTAGATCATCTTCCGGGTCATGCCGCCGTCGACGATGAAATCCTGGCCGGTGCTGAAGCCGGACAGCGAGGACAGCAGGTACACCGCCAGCGCACCGATGTCCTCGGGGCGGCCGACACGACCGACCGGGTGCTGTGCGTGGTCGATGGCCGAGTACGCGGGCGCGTGGCGGCGCGAAGGCGCCTGCCACGCCGTCGTACCGATCCAGCCGGGGCTGATGCTGTTGACCCGCACCGCCGGGCCGGCACTGATCGCCAGCGCATGGGTGAAGGCGACCAGCCCGCCCTTGGCTGCGGCGTAGGCTTCGCTGTGCGCTTCGGACTGCCAGGCCCGGGTGGAGGCGATGTTGATGATCGCGCCCGCAGCGTTCGCCGACAGCGCCGGCAGCGCGTGCTTGCTGCACAGGAAGGCACCGTGCAGCGACGACAGGCGGCGCTGCCATTCCTCCCAGTCCATGTCCTGCAGCAGCGTGCCGTGCGGTGCGGCGATGCCGGCATTGTTGACCAGTCCATCGATGCGGCCGAAACGCTGCAGCGCGGCCGCGACGAAACCGCGCACGCTGGCTTCGTCCATGATGTCCAGGCGCTGGAACGCGGCGTCATCGCCGCGCTGCCATTCGTCCAGGCAGGCCTGCCCTGCGTCCACGTCGAGGTCGCCGATCAGCACGCGGCCGCCTGCACCGAGCACGGACTGGGCAATGCCACGGCCGATGCCGTTGGCGCCGCCGGTGACCAGCACCACCTTGCCCGACAGCGGCGCGGCCGGCCATGGGGCAATCGATGGCACCGTGCTCACGTCAGGTCCTCGCCACGCAGGCGGCGGTGCCAGCCGTCCACGCCGATGCGGTCGAGGGTCTGGATGTTGCGCTCGACGATCACGTCCGGGTCCGGATAGACGTCCACCGCGCGCGCCACGCTGTCTTCGCGCAGCAGGTGCAGGGTGGGGAAGGGGGAACGGTTGGTGTAGTTGCTGGCATCGTCCGCCGCCACGCCTTCGAACTGGTAGTCCGGGTGGAAGCTGGCCACCTGCAGGATGCCCTGCAGGTCCAGCGCCTCGATGGCCGCGTCGGCGTTGTCGAGGAAATCGTTGTAGTCGAGGAAGTCGGTCAGCACCTGCGGGTGCACGATCAGCGTGGTATCGATCTGCTCGGCCGGCGTATCGCGCAGCAGCACCAGCTCCTCGGCCAGCTGCTCAACCAGCGCTTCGGGCGTGGTCGCATCGCTGAGCACGATGCGGACCTGCTCCTTCACATATACCGCCTTGGCGAACGGGCACAGGTTCAGGCCGATGACGATGCGCTCCAGCCACAGGCGGGTGGCGGCGATCGGGTCATCGGTGGGCAGGGGGGAATCGGTCATGGCGGGCACGTCGGCTGGCGGGGCCGCCCATTGTAGGCGTGTGCCGCCACGCGCCGTTCACTGTGCAGGAACTGGACAGCGGCGATGCTGGAAATCCCCGCCACGTCAATCCCTTGCAGGCCACCGGCGGATGGCGGATTGCCTGCCGACGGCGGTGGGCGTGGAATGGACGCACGACACAGGAGGACACCCATGACTGCAACTTCCCCGTGGCTGCCGGATGCGCTCTGGTCCGGCACCTTCTTTGATGGCCGTTGGCAGGCCGCCGTGCAGCGGCAGCCGGTGATCGAGCCGGCCACCGGCCGGACGCTCGGCGAGATCGGCCTGGCCGACCCGGCGCAGGTCGCGCGTTCGGCAGCCGCTGCGGCGCAGGCCCAGCAGGCCTGGGCCGCGGCTCCCTATGAGCAGCGCGCACAGGTGCTGCGCACCGCCGCGCGGCTGGCCGAGGAGAATATCGACACCTTGGTTGAATGGCTGGTCCGCGAAAGCGGATCGACCCGCCTGAAGGCCGGCTTCGAGGCCAATGTGACCGTCAAGGCGCTGCACGAGGCCGCCGCATTGCCGTCGCGCAGTGTCGGCGAGATCCTGCCCTCCGAACCCGGCCGCCTGAACCTGGCGCGGCGTCGCCCGCTGGGCGTGGTCGGCGTCATTTCACCGTTCAATTTTCCACTGTATCTGGCGATGCGCGCGGTGGCCCCGGCGATCGCGCTGGGCAATGCGGTGGTGCTCAAGCCGGACCCACGCACGGCGGTATGTGGTGGCGCGGTGATTGCCCGCCTGTTCGAGCAGGCCGGCTTGCCCGCGGGCGTCCTGCACGTGCTGCCGGGGGACGGCGCCGCCGGCGCCGCACTGACCAGCGATCCGAACGTGGCGATGATCCAGTTCACCGGCTCCACCGCGGCCGGGCGCAAGGTCGGAGAAGCCGCAGGCCGGCACCTGAAGAAGGTTTCGCTGGAGCTGGGCGGCAAGAATTCGCTGATCATTCTTGATGACGCCGATCTCGAGCTGGCGGTGGCCAATACGGCATGGGGCGTCTACCTGCACCAGGGACAGATCTGCATGGCCACCGGCCGCGTGCTGGTGCACAGGAAGATCCATGATGCGTTCCTGCAGAAGCTGGTGGCCAAAGCGGCGTCGCTGAAGGTGGGGGATCCGGCGCGCGAAGACGTGGCGATCGGCCCGTTGATCAATGCCGGCCAGCGCGACCATGCCGTGCGCGTGGTCGAGCAGGCGGTGCAGGCCGGCGCTTCGCTGGAAGCCGGTGGCACGTACCACGATCTGTTTTTCGCACCGACCGTGCTCGGCAACGTCGACGCCGGCAATCCCGCGTTCAACGAAGAGATCTTCGCGCCGGTCGCCGTGGTGGTGCCGTTCGACGACGACGACCACGCCGTGCAGCTGGCAAACAACAGCGAGTACGGGCTGTCGATGGCCATCGTCTCCAGCGATGTCGGTCGCGCGCTGAAGCTGGGTGAGCGCCTGCGCACCGGCCTGCTGCACATCAACGACCAGACGGTGAATGACGAGGTGATCAATCCCTTCGGCGGCGTGGGTGCGTCCGGCAACGGCACCAGCATCGGCGGCCCGGCCAACGGGGAAGAATTCACCCAGTGGCAGTGGTTGACCGTCAAGGGCGAAGCGCCCGCCTACCCGATCTGATCCAGGAGGACCTACGCATGAACAACGACGCTGCATCCCGTGAGATCACCGCTGCCGTTGTGCGCGGCAAGGAACAGCCGTTCGTCATCGAGCAGGCCACGCTGCGTGGCGTGCAGGATGACGAAGTACGGGTGAAAGTGGTGGCCGCCGGCCTGTGCCACACCGACCTGATCGTGCGCGACCAGTACTACCCGGTGCCATTGCCGGCTGTGCTCGGCCACGAAGGTGCCGGCATCGTCGAAGCGGTCGGGCCCAACGTCAAGGCGCTGCAGGTGGGTGACCACGTGGTGCTGACCTATGGTGCCTGCGGCCACTGCAATCCCTGCCGCGGCGGTCACGGCGCCTACTGCCGCGACTTCTTCGCATTGAATTTCGGTGGCGACGATGGCCACGGCCATACCGCGATCACCGATGCGCACGGCCAGCCGCTGCACGACCACTTCTTTGCACAGTCCTCGTTCGCCACCTATGCGCTGGCGCGCGAGATCAACGCGATCAAGGTGCCCGACGATGCGCCACTGGAACTGCTCGGCCCGCTGGGCTGTGGCATCCAGACCGGCGCCGGTGCGGTGCTCAATGCACTGCAGGTACGGTCCGGCAGCAGCTTCGCCAGCTACGGTGCCGGTGCGGTCGGGCTGAGCGCGGTGATGGCGGCCAAGGTGGCCGGCGCCACCACCATCATCGCCGTCGATGTGGTGCCCTCGCGCCTGGAACTGGCGCTGGAGCTGGGGGCCACGCACGTGGTCAACAGTCGCGAGACTGACGTGGTCGAGGCGGTGCGTGCGATCACCGGCGGCGGGGCCGACTACGCGCTGGAATCGACCGGGCGCCCGGAGGTGCTTTCAGCCGGGATCGAGGCGCTCGGCGGACGGGGCATGATGGGCGTGGTGGGTGCGCCGAAGCTGGGCACAACTGCCAGCTTCGATGTCAACAACCTGCTGCTGGGGGGCCGCAGCATCCGTGGCATCGTCGAGGGCGACAGCGTGCCGCAGGTGTTCATTCCGCAGCTGGTGGCCCTGTTCCAGCAGGGACGCTTCCCGTTCGACAAGCTGGTGAAGTTCTATCCGCTGGAACAGATCAACCAGGCCGCCGAAGACAGCACCCGTGGCATCACGCTGAAGCCGATCCTGCGCATCGCCGCATGAAACGATGCGTTGCCGCGGCGCCTGGTTCGCCGCGGCAACGCAGGTGTACCCTCGGTAGCCGTGGCCGCGTCGGCCACCGGCGGAGGGCGCAGGTGATGATGGCCACGACAGTCGGGCAACAGCAGGTGGTGGCGGCGCGTGCCGCCTTCGCCGAGGGCGATGCGCAGTCATTGCAGCTGTTGCCGTTGCCCCTGCAGCGGTCGTGGCAGCGCTCCCGTGCGGCGGGCCTGCAGCCGGGACAGGAGCCTTGCTATCCACCGCTGCTGGGTGACGGCCGCCACCTGTCCCATCCCGATGACCGGCGCCTGGCGGGCTGCGTGCGGCCCGAGCTCGAACAGCTGTGGGCCGCGTTCGGTGGGCGCGGCTGGACGATGTTCTGCGCCAACCGCGATGGCATGGTGATCGCGCAGCAGGCGCATGGCCTGGAAGACGCGCCCCTGCTGCGGCCGATCCAGGTCGGGCGGCGGCTCGGCGAGAGCGTGATCGGCACCACCGCACCGGCGGTCAGCCTGGCCGACGACCTGCCTGCGCTGGTGCGTGGCAACGAGCACTACCTGCAGCGTTTCGCCCCGGTGTTCTGCCTGAGTGAGCCGCTGCATGATCCCGATGGCCGGGTCTGTGGGGCGATCGACATTACCGGCCTGGGCGAGCGGGATCCGTCCTTGCTGCAGGGCTATTTCCGGCAGGCGGCGCTGGCCAGCGAGAATCGCCTGTTCAGTGCGCTGGCCGACGTCCACCTGCTGGCGGTGCAGCATGATCCGCGCTGGTTGCTGTCGCCGCTGCAGGGGCTGCTGGCAGTGCAGGAGGATGGCCAGCTGCGCGCGGCCAACCGCGTTGCGCGGCGCCTGCTGGGCCTGCCCAGGCGCGGGCCGTTGCCCTTGCTGGACCTGGGCGTGCTGTTTGCCGGCGCCAGTGCGGCACAGCGGCGCCGCCTGCTGCAACCCGGTGCACCGCATCGGGTCCGGCTGGGCGAGGGCAGTGCGGTCTACCTGCAGCATCTGCAGGGGCCGCGGTGCGCGGCGCGGCGCGGTACGCCGCGCCGTGCCAGCAACACCACCGGTACGCCACTGCTGCGTCAGCAGCAGCGCGAGGCGGCACGCCGCGCGGCGCAGGCCGCGGACGGCAATCTCAGCCTGGCTGCGCGCCAGCTGGGGATCTCGCGCACCACGCTGTACAAGCTGCTGCGCGATTGACGCGGGGATCGCCGGGCACGGCCCGGCGGATCGATCAGTCGCGGAAGTTGTTGAACTGCAGCGGTAGTTCGAACTTGCCGGCTTTCAGTACTGCGATGGCCTCCTGCAGATCGTCGCGCTTCTTGCCCTGCACGCGCAGCTTGTCGCCGTTGATCTGGCTTTCCACCTTCAGCTTGGCGTCCTTCAGTGCAGCGGCGATCTTCTTGGCGATCTTCTGCTCGATGCCCTGCTTGACGGTGATCTTCTGCCGGGCCTGGGCCAGGTTGGTCTCGATGTCACCGAACTCCAGGCTGAGCACGTCGATGCCGCGCGCGGCCAGGCGTGCGCGCAGGATGTCGTTCATCTGCTTGAGCTGGAACTCGGTCGGCGCGGTCTGGTTGATCACATCGCCGTCGCGTTCGAACCGGGCATCCACGCCCTTGAAGTCGAAGCGGGTGCTCAGTTCGCGGTTGGCCTGGTCGATGGCGTTGGTCAGTTCGTGGGTGTCGACTTCGGACACGACGTCGAAGGAAGGCATGGGCGATGCTCCGCAGGATTCAGTGGCGACCATTCTATCGCGAGGGCCCGCATGCCCGTGTTCTGCAGAAGGCGACGACCGGGCGATAATGGGCCATGAACGTGCAACGCTCCCCTTCGCGTGCGGTGGCCTGGATGGTCGCTGCGGTCGCCTGTTTCTCGCTGATGGACGCTGGCATGAAGCAGCTGTCGGCCAGCTACCCCACCCTGGAAGTGACCTTCCTGCGCGGCGCGGCCTCGTTGCCGTTCGTGCTGGTGTGGGTGCTGGCCAGCGCGGGGCCGCGTTCGCTGGTGCCGCGCCGCTGGGGCCTGCACCTGCTGCGCGGGGCGCTGGGCATGGCGATGATCGGCTGCTTCGTGTTCGCCCTGCGCGACCTGCCGCTGTCCACCGCCTACACCATCTACTTCGTCGCTCCGCTGCTGATCGCCGCCTTGTCGGTGCCGCTGCTGGGCGAGCGGGTCGGGCCGCGGCGCTGGGTCGCCATCGGCATCGGCCTGGTCGGCGTGCTGGTGGTGCTGCGTCCGGGCGTGGACGGCTTCATTTCGGTGCCCGGCCTGATGGTGCTGGCGGCGGCAACCGCCTATGCCGTGGCGGCGATCACGGTCAGCCTGCTGACCCGCACCGATACCTCGCAGTCGATGGTGGTGTGGTTCCTGGTCATCATGGCCATCGGTGCCGGCCTGCTGTCCATTCCCGGCTGGGTGCCGCTGCAGCTGGCGCATGCACCGCTGATCGCCGGCATGGGCCTGGCCGGGGCCCTGGGCCAGATCGCCCTGACCAAGGCCTTCCAGCTGGGCGAGGCCTCGATGATCGCGCCGCTGGAGTACAGCGGGCTGGTCTGGGTGATCGGCTGGGACCTGGCCTTCTGGGGCCAGCTGCCCGACGGCTATACCTGGGTGGGCGCCGCGATCATCGTCGCCTCCGGTCTGTACCTGCTGCACCGCGAGCGGGTGAACCGGCAGGAGCCGCCGAAGCCGCTGGATCATCCCTGAGCCGGTTGGGCCAGGGAATGCGGTCAGAGCCCCTGCGGGGATCCGACCCCGGCGAATGCGCCGGCGCGGGCGGCTTAGAACCAAAAGGAATAACATTCTGGCCCATGGCGCGGGCGCGCGACGGCCTGCGCTGGTAGGCTGCACGCCCCCTTCCGTCACCCAGCCGGTGAGCCACGCCCGTGATCGAGTTCCAGCGCCTGCACAAATCCTATGCCGTTGCCGGCCGCGAAGTCAGCGCGCTGCAACCGCTGGACCTGACCATCGAAGCCGGTGAGGTATTCGGCATCATCGGCCATTCCGGCGCCGGCAAATCGACCCTGATCCGCATGATCAACCGGCTGGAAGAACCCAGTGGCGGGCGGTTGCTGATCGGCGGCGAGGATGTCACCGCGCTGGACGCGGACGGCCTGCGCGCGCTGCGCCGGCGCATCGGCATGATCTTCCAGCACTTCAACCTTCTGTCCTCGCGCACCGTGGCCGGCAATGTCGCCTTCCCGCTGGAGCTGGCCGGGACGCCGAAGGCGGAGATCGATGCGCGCGTTGCCGAACTGCTGCAGACCGTCGGCCTGGAAGCGCATGCGCAGAAGTATCCGGCGCAGCTGTCCGGTGGCCAGAAGCAGCGCGTCGGCATCGCCCGTGCGCTGGCGACCCGCCCGCAGATCCTGCTGTGCGACGAGGCCACCAGTGCGCTCGACCCGCAGACCACTGCATCGGTGCTGTCGCTGCTGTCGAAGATCAACCGCGAGCTCGGCCTGACCATCGTGCTGATCACCCACGAGATGGATGTGATCCGCCGCGTCTGCGACCGCGTCGCCGTGCTCGATGCCGGCCAGATGGTCGAAACCGGACCGGTTACCCGCGTCTTCCTGCACCCGCAGCACCCGACCACGCGCCGGTTCGTCAGCGAGTCGGAGCATGTGGACGAAGGCGCGTTGCACCGCGATTTCGACGTGGTCGGCGGGCGCATCGTGCGCCTGACCTTCCTCGGCGGCGACACCTACGAACCCCTGCTCGGCAGCGTCGCGCGCCAGACCGGGGTCGACTACAACATCCTGTCCGGGCGTATCGACCGGATCAAGGACACCCCGTATGGCCAGCTGGTGGTCGCCCTGGTGGGCGGTGACCAGTCTGCCGCGCAGGCCGCGTTCGTGGCTGCCGGCGTGCATGTTGAGGAGCTGCGTCGATGATCATCGCCACTGCCGGTGGTTTCTTCCGCCATCTGGATGCGGGCAAGTGGGCCGACATCGGCCAGGCGACCCTCGACACCCTGCTGATGCTGCTTGGTTCGCTGCCGCTGACCCTGGTCATCGGCCTGCCGCTGGGCGTGCTGCTGTACCTGTTCGGCGCGCCGCAGATGAAGCGGCGTCCGTTCGCCTACGGTGCGCTGGCGCTGGTGGTGAACCTGTTGCGTTCGGTGCCTTTCATCATCCTGATGATCGTGCTGATCCCGGTCACGCTGTTCCTGATGGGCACCTCGCTGGGCGTGCGCGGTGCGATCGTGCCGCTGGTCATTGGTGCCGCGCCGTTCTACGCGCGCCTGGTCGAGACCGCGCTGCGCGAAGTGGATCGGGGCGTGATCGAGGCGACCCAGGCGATGGGTGCCACCACCTGGCAGCTGGTCACCCGCGTGCTGCTGCCGGAAGCGCGCCCGGGCCTGATTGCCGGTGCGACGGTCACCACCGTGGCCCTGATCGGCTTCACCGCGATGGGCGGTGCGATCGGCTCGGGCGGCCTTGGCGACCTGGCGTTCCGCGATGGTTACCAGCGTTCGCACACCGACGTCGCCCTGGTCACCGTGGTCCTGCTGCTGGTGCTGGTGCAGCTGCTGCAGATGCTCGGCGACCGCCTGGTCGCGCATTACAGCCGCAGATAACAGAGTGCCGGGCGGCGCCCGGCATCGTTCGGGTAGTGCCGGCCGCTGGCCGGCAGCTTGCAGCCTGCAGAGGGTCGACAGGGTGCCTGTCATAGCGCCAGGCTCTGGAAGCCGCCACGCCCATCAGGGATCGATATCGCCAGACTGGGACTGGCAGCACATCGCGTTCCTTGGTATGTTCCGTAAGGCGTAATACGTTTGACGGAATGATCCGTTCATTCCGCTGCAAGCAGACCCGTGCCCTGTTTGAAGGAGCCTGCCCTCGCGCTTGGCGCCCGATACGACGCGCGGCTGAACGTAAACTCCAGCTGCTCGATTCGGCACAGACGCTGGCCTTCCTGCGCAGCCCGCCCGGGAATCGTCTTGAGGCGCTGTCAGGTGATGGGAGAGGACAATACAGCCTCCGCATCAATGATCAGTGGCGGCTCTGTTTCACCTGGACCGACAGCGGCGCCGATGCCGTGGAAATTGTTGACTATCACTGAGGTGCCCGCCATGAAGCGTCCCCACAACGGCATGCGCGCCATCCATCCTGGCGAGATCCTGCGCGAAGAGTTTCTGCTGCCCCTGTCGCTGAGCGTGAATGCGTTGGCGAAGGCGCTGGATGTTCCCGCAACGCGGCTGCACGCCATCGTCCACGGTCAGCGCAGCATCTCGGCGGACACGGCAGCGCGGTTGGCACGGCATTTCGGCGGGGATGCCGCTTCCTGGCTTGCGATGCAGGCGGCCTACGATCTCAAGACGTTGCCAACACGCAGCGAGATCGAACGCCGCGTGCAGCCTCGGGCGGCATGAATCCTGGACGCGCGGCCCCGGATCCGCGCCCACGATCCGGTCAACGCGCGTTCGGTACTTCGTAGCCCAGCTTGCCGACCTGCTCCGGGTGCTGCGGCACGCGCTTGAGCTTGTCGGTGTTTACCCCGTACTCGTCACGCAGGCGCTCGGCCAGCTCCTTGTACAGGGCTTTGTCCATGTCCGGCGTGCGCGAGAAGATCCAGGCCATCTCACGGCCCGGATAACCGATCAGCGCCCACGAGTAATCCGGGGCGACTTCCAGTACCCGCGAATGGGTGGGCACCACGCGGTAGAACCAGGTGCGCCAGCCGTGGTTGCCGCTGTCCGGGTCGACGCTGGCGCGCGCGCGCACTTCCTGCAGCGGTTCGCCGAAGCCATCGCGGTAACGGTAGGTGATGCCGACCTTGTGCGCGTCGCGCAGTTCGTACTCGTTGACGCTGGCCACGTGCCCGCGCTCGATGAAGTTCGGCACGCGGCCGATCACGTACCAGGTGCCCATGAAGCGCTTCAGGTCGATCGGTGCATCCGGATCGGCGGCGCGCGGGACGCTGGCACGGGGTGATGGCGGCTCACCGGCCGCCATGGCGGGACCCGCCAGGGACAGGGCCAGCAACACGGCGCAGAGCGGGCGGATCGAAGTCATGCGGGAGCGGGCTCAGGAGGGCTTTGCCTGAGCATGGTCGACTGAGCGTGCGCGATCCGTCAATGGTGTCGCAACCTGTGAGAAGGGGCTTGCCCAAGCTGTGTTGCATTGTCTACCGGAGAAGCCCCATGAACGCACGTTCCGTCCGTCGCCCTGCAACTGAACGCATTGTCGAACGCGCCGACCCGCGCCTGCTGCGTGGCGTGCGGCAGCTGGCCCTGGCCGGGCTGGCGCTGGTGCTGGTCTGGCCGGCGGCACGTGGCAACAGCACGTGGCTCGGCTGGCTGCCGATGTGGCTGGTGGGCATGCCGCTGGTGGCCTGGTGGGCGCTGCTGCGCTTTCCACTGCCGCGCCTGTCAGGGCTGCCGCTGGTGCGGCGTACCGGTGGACAGGCGCGGCGCAGGCCTGTTCCGGCCTCGCGTGGCCGGCGCAGCCCGGCCGCCACGGCCTGACCTTCGACACGGGGGAGGCCACGACATTCCGTGCTAGCGTTCCACGGCTTATGACTGCCTGGAGCTGCAATGTCACGACTCGCTTCCGCCTGCCTGCTGGCCGGCATGATGACCGCTGCCTCGGTGGGGACCGCCGTGGCCGCTGAAGACACCGATCGCTACGCCTGGCTGGAGGACGTCACCGGCGACAAGCCGCTGTCCTGGGTCAAGGAACAGAATGCCAAGTCCGAGGCGCGCCTGGCGCAGACCCCGGCCTTCAAGCAGATGGAGACCCGCATCCGCGAGGTGCTCGACTCCGATGCCAAGATTCCCGGCGTGCAGAAGATCGGTGACTACTACTACAACTTCTGGAAGGACCAGCAGCACGAACGCGGCCTGTGGCGGCGCACCACCCTGGCCGAGTACCGCAAGGCTTCGCCGCAGTGGGAGACCGTGCTCGACCTGGATGCACTGAACAAGGCCGAGGGTGAGAACTGGGTCTGGCACGGCGCCGACTGCCTGCGCCCGGATTACAGCCGCTGCCTGATCGCGCTGTCGCGCGGCGGTGCCGACGCCGACGTGACCCGCGAGTTCGACCTGGCCAACAAGACCTGGATCAAGGACGGCTTCTTCCGTCCGGAGTCGAAGGGCGGCCTCAACTGGGTCGATCGCGACACCGTGTTCGTCTACACCGACTTCGGTGCCGGCTCGATGACCACCTCCGGCTACCCGCGCGTGGCCAAGCTGTGGAAGCGCGGCACGCCGATGGCCTCGGCCACCGTGGTGTATGAAGGCAAGCCGGAGGACATGTACATCGCGGCGATGCACGATGACACCCCGGGCTTCGAACGCAACCTGGTCAGCCGCACCCTGGCGTTCTACAACAACGAGATCTACCTGCGCGGCGACGACGGCACGCTGACCAAGATCGACGCGCCGAATTCGGCCGAGAAGGGCCTGCACAAGCAGTGGCTGACCCTGGAGCTGCGCGATCCGTGGACCGTGCGCGGCAAGACGTACGCGTCCGGTTCGCTGCTGGCGACGAAGCTGGATGACTTCCTGGCCGGCAAGCGCGAGTTCGACGTGCTGTTCACCCCGACCGCGACCACCTCGCTGGCCAGCGCCACCTGGACCAGGAACCACCTGGTGCTGAATGTGCTGGACGACGTCAAGAACCGCCTGTCGGTGCTGACCCCGGGCGCCAATGGCTGGCAGACCAGCCGCTTCGTGGGCGCGCCGGCCTTTGGCACGCTGGGCGTGGCGGCCGTGGACAGCAACGACAGCGATGCGGTGTGGCTGACTGCAACCGACTACCTGACCCCGACCACGCTGGCCCTGGCCGAGATCGGCCAGGCACCGGAAACGCTGAAGACCATGCCGGCCTTCTTCGATGCCAAGGGCAAGGTGATCGAGCAGCACTTCGCCACCAGCAAGGACGGCACCCGCGTGCCGTACTTCGTGGTGCACGACAGGGCGATGAAGCTCGATGGCTCCAATCCGACGCTGCTGTACGGCTACGGTGGCTTCGAGATCTCGCTGACCCCGAGCTATTCCGGTGGCATGGGCCGCGCCTGGCTGGAGAAGGGCGGTGTGTATGTGGTCGCCAACATCCGCGGCGGCGGCGAGTACGGCCCGCGCTGGCACCAGGCGGCGCTGAAGCAGAACCGTCACAAGGCCTATGAAGACATGGCTGCGGTGGCGCGGGACCTGGTCAAGCGCAAGATCACCAGCGCCAAGCACCTGGGCGTGCAGGGCGGCAGCAACGGTGGCCTGCTGACCGGCAACATGCTGACCCAGTACCCGGAGCTGTTCGGTGCGGTGGTGGTGCAGGTGCCGCTGCTGGACATGAAGCGCTACAGCCACCTGCTGGCCGGTGCCTCGTGGATGGCCGAGTACGGCAACCCGGATACCAGCGACTGGGAGTTCATCAAGACCTTCTCGCCGTACCACCTGTTCAACGCGAAGAAGAACTACCCGCCGGTGCTGTTCACCACCTCGACCCGCGACGACCGCGTGCACCCGGGCCACGCCCGCAAGATGGCCGCGAAGATGATCGACGCCGGCAAGGACGTGACCTACTACGAGAACATCGAAGGGGGCCACGGCGGCGCCGCCAACAACGCGCAGGCCGCGCATATGTCGGCGCTGGCCTACAGCTTCCTGTGGGAGCGGCTGGGCGGCAAGTAAGCAGAACGGAAAACGCCGCCCGAGGGCGGCGTTTTTCTTTGCCGGTAGTGCCGGCCGCTGGCCGGCAACTGCATCATTCACGCATTCCCGGGTTGCCGGCCAGCGACCGGCACTACCGTCAACGTGATCCCTGCCAGCGCTTCAACCCGCGCGCGATCCGCGCCACCGCCTCCTGCAACCGGGGTACTTCCTGCGTGTACGCCAGCCGCACGTGCTGGTTGGCGCGATGGAAGCCGAAATCCAGGCCCGGGGTGAACGCCACGTGCTCGGTTTCCAGGAAGTGGGCGCAGAACGCCTGCGCATCGTCGGTGAATGCGCTGACGTCGGCGTACAGGTAGAACGCGCCCTGCGGCTCGACCTCGATACGGAAGCCCAGCTCACGCAGCGCGGGCAGCAGGAAGTCGCGACGCTGGCGGAACGCTTCGCGACGCTGCTCGAAGATCGCCATCGATTCTTCGCTGAAACACGCCAGCGCGGCGTGCTGGGCAATGCTGGAGGCGCTGATGTACAGGTTCTGCGCCAGCTTCTCCAGGTCCGGTACCGCTGCCGGGGGTGCCACCAGCCAGCCCAGCCGCCAGCCGGTCATGCCGAAGTACTTGGAGAAACTGTTCAGCACGAACGCGCTGTCGTCCACCTGCAGCACGCTGGGCGCATCCAGGCCGTAGGTCAGGCCGTGGTAGATCTCGTCCACCACCAGGTGGCCGCCCCGCGCGTGCAGGGCCTGCGACAGTGCCGCCAGTTCGTCGGCGGCAAGCACGGTGCCGGTGGGGTTGGCCGGCGAGGCGACCAGCGCGCCGACGCTGTCGGCGTTCCAGTGCTGTTCGACCAGGGAGGGGGTGAGCTGGTAGGCCGTGTCCGGGCCAACCGGCACCAGTTGCGCGCCGCCTTCCACCAGGCGCAGGAAATGACGGTTGCACGGATAACCGGGGTCGGCCAGCAGCCAGTGGCGCCCGGGGTCGACCAGCAGGCTGCTGGCCAGCAGCAGCGCACCGGAGCCGCCCGGAGTGACCAGGATGCGTTCAGGGTCGATGTCCAGCCCGTAGTGGCTGCGATAGAAGCCGCTGATCGCCTGGCGCAGCGCCGGCAGGCCGCGTGCAGCGGTGTAGCGGGTATGGCCGGCGGCCAATGCGGCCTGGCCGGCACGCACGACCGGTTCGGCCGTGGTGAAGTCCGGCTCGCCGATTTCCAGGTGGATCACATCGTGGCCGGCCTGTTCCAGCGCCTGCGCGCGGGCCAGCAGGGACATCACGTGGAACGGGGCGATTTCATGGCTGCGCCGGCTGTAGCCCGGCGGGTGGGGCAGGGTGCTCATGTGCCCATGGTACGCCGCGCACCGGGGTCACGCGCTCCGGTAGTGCCGGCCGCTGGCCGGCAACCTCACGGCCTGCGGGTGGGTCGGTTGCCGGCCAGCGGCCGGCACTACCGGCAGGCATGGCCACCATGACGATCCGCAGGGTTGCCGCATTGCCGGGATTGGGGTCAGATCCCCTTTCGGGAAAACGGATGTGACCCCGCCGAAGACCATTGCATTGATGCGCCAGGAACCCTATTTCATGAAGTCCACCCTCTGCCTGTTGCTCGCCAGCCTGATGACCACGACTGCTACCGCCGCCACTCCGCCCGTTCCGCCGGATGCCGCCAGGCATCCGCATGTGGTCAAGGCGCCGTTCGGCGCGACCCGCAATGATGACTATTACTGGCTGCGCGACGACAAGCGCGAGAACAAGGACATGCTGGCTTACCTGCAGGCCGAGAATGCCTACGCGGACCAGGTGCTGGCGCCGCTCAAGCCGCTCGAAGACACCCTGTACAAGGAGATCGTCGGCCGCATCAAGCAGGATGATTCCAGCGTGCCGGCGCGTGAGCGCGGCTACTGGTATTACAGCCGCTTCGAGACCGGCCAGGACTATCCGATCCACGCGCGCCGCAAGGGCAGCATGGAGGCCGCCGAGGAGATCCTGCTGGACGTCAACGCCATGGCCGCCGGCAAGGGCTATTTCAGCGTCGGCTCGATGGAAGTGAGCCAGGACAACCAGCTGCTGGCCTGGGCCGATGATGATGTCGGCCGCCGCCAGTACACGATCCGCTTCAAGGACCTGCGCACCGGCCAGGTGCTGCCCGATGTGATCACCGGCAGCTCCGGCGACCTGGTCTGGGCCGACGACAACCGCACCGTGCTGTACGTCGAGAACGATCCGGAAACGCTGCTGACCGTGCGGGTGAAAAAGCACGTGCTGGGCACCCCGGTCAGCGCCGACACCGTGGTCTACGAAGAACAGGACGACAGCTTCTACATGGGCATCGGCCGCACCCGCGACGATCGCTTCATCACCATCGGCGTGCACAGCACGGTGTCGTCGGAAGAGCGCTACGCGCCGGCCAGCGATCCGACCACGTTCACCGTGCTGGCTCCGCGCCAGCGCGACGTCGAATACGACGCCGACCACTACGACGGCCGCTGGGTGATCCGCACCAACGACGGTGCGAAGAACTTCAAGCTGGTCACTGCGCCGACCGATGCCACCTCGCGCGCGCAATGGAAGGATTGGATCGCGCACGACGATGCGGTGTTCATCGAGGGCTTTGAACTGTTCGATGCGTACACCGCCATCGCCGAACGTTCCGAGGGCCTGGAGCGTATCCGCCTGCTGTTCAAGGATGGCCGCAGCGACTACGTGAAGGCTGATGAGCCGGCGTATTCGATGGGCCTGGGCGACAACACCGAGGCCGATACGCCGTGGCTGCGCTACGTCTACACCTCGATGACCACCCCGACCACGGTGTTCGAACTGAACACCGCCACCGGTGAGCGCCGCCAACTGAAGGTGCAGCCGGTGATCGGCTATGACGCCTCGAAGTACGAAACCGATCGCGTCTGGATCACCGCGCGTGATGGGGTGAAGGTGCCGGTGTCGCTGGTCTACCGCAAGGGCTACCAGAAGGATGGCAAGGGCGCGCTGTTCCAGTACGCCTACGGCAGCTACGGCATGTCGATGGACCCGTACTTCAACCAGACGGCGGTCAGCCTGCTCGATCGTGGCGTGGTGTATGCCATCGCCCACATCCGCGGTGGCCAGGAAATGGGCCGCGACTGGTACGAGAACGGCAAGCTGCTGCACAAGCAGAACACCTTCAACGACTTCATCGATGTCACCCGCGGCCTCGTCGCGCAGGGTTGGGCGGCGAAGGATCGCGTCGCCGCGTCCGGCGGCAGCGCCGGTGGCCTGCTGATGGGCGCGGTGGCCAACCAGGCGCCGCAGGATTACCGGGTGATGGTGGCGCAGGTGCCGTTCGTCGACGTGGTCACCACCATGCTCGACCCGACCATTCCGCTGACCACCAACGAGTACGACGAGTGGGGCAACCCGGAACAGAAACAGTATTACGACTACATGCTGTCCTACTCGCCCTACGACAACGTGAAGCGGCAGGCCTACCCGGCGCTGTTCGTGGGCACCGGCCTGTGGGATTCGCAGGTGCAGTACTGGGAGCCGGCCAAGTGGGTGGCCAGGCTGCGGGATGACAACACCGGCCACTACCCGATCCTGTTCCGCACCAACATGGAAGCCGGCCACGGCGGCAAGTCGGGGCGCTTCCAGCGCTACCGCGAGCTGTCCGAGTCGTACGCATTCGTGCTGCAGCAGCTGGGCATCGCCCAGCCCTGAGCGTGAAGGGGTGCCGGGCATTCCCGGCGCCCCGAACCGGTATCCTTGCGGCCATGAGCCTGCCCGAACCACCAGCCTCCGGCGATAGCGCTGTGCCGCCACGCGTGGTGCGTTTCCGCTGGGCGTGGTGGCTGCTGGCCTACGCCAGCCTGGGCACCGGCATCGTCGGCATCTTCGTGCCGGGCCTTCCCACCACCGTGTTCATCCTGATCTCGGCGTGGGCCGCCTCGCGCGGATCCGAGCGCCTGCACACCTGGCTGCTGCAGCATCCGCGCTTCGGCCCGGCCATCGCCAACTGGCAGGCGCACGGCGCGGTCAGCCGCTACGGCAAGTGGATGGCCACGATCACCATGGCGGTATGCGCCGGCATCATGCTGTGGTGCGTGCCGATCGCCTGGGTGAAGTGGTTCTCGATCGGCAGCATGACCGTGGTGGCGATCTGGCTGTGGACCCGGCCGCTGCCGCCCCCCGCGGATTGAGCACCGGCGGTAGTACCGGCCGCTGGCCGGCAACCCGATCCCCTGCACCAACCGCTCAGCCGCCAATGGCTATACTCGGGGCATGAAGATCCCCCATCGAAACGCCATCCTGATTCCGCTGGCAGCGGCCTCGCTGCTGCTCCTCGCCGCCTGCGGCAACAAGGGCCCGCTGGTACTGCCGCAGAAGCCGGTGCCGGTGGAAGAGACCGTCGAACCGGCAGCCGAGCCCGCCACCGAGGCGACCCCGGCGCAGACCCAGGGCACCGCTACCCCGGCCACCACCGTGGACCCGGCTGCACCGACCACCCAGCCGGCACCCGCGCCGGAGAAGACGGCGGGCAGCGGGAATGAGTAAGGCCGGTTCCAGGGCCCTGCGCTTCAGCAAGATGCATGGCGCGGGCAATGATTTCGTAGTGATTGATCTGCGTGACGGCACCGCGCCGCCCACGCCTGAACTGGCCGCGCGCCTGGCCGACCGCCACACCGGCGTCGGCTGCGACCAGATCCTGACCATCGAGGCGCCGCGTGCGGACGGTTCGGTGGCCTCGTACCGCATCTGGAATGCCGACGGCTCCAACTCCGAACAGTGCGGCAACGGCGCGCGCTGCATCGCGGCCTGGCTGGTGCGCGAAGGCAGTGCGCAAGGCGATACATTCGTCATCGACAGCCCGTTGGCCAGCCATGAAGCGAAGGTGCTGGGCGATGGCCAGTTCGCCGTGACCATGGGGGTGCCCGCGTTCGAGCCGGCCAACGTGCCGCTGGTGGGCTTTGCCCACCCGCGCGAGGAATACCTGCTGCCGCTGCAGGGCGAGAGCGTACGCTTCGCCGCAGTGTCGATGGGCAACCCGCATGCCGTGATCGAAGTGGGCCTGATCGATGCCGCACCGGTCGAGCGCGTGGGTGCGCTGCTGCAGCAGCACGCGTCGTTCCCGAGGTCGGTGAACGTGGGCTTTGCCCAGGTCATGGGCCCGGCGCACGCCCGCCTGCGCGTGTTCGAGCGCGGCGTCGGCGAAACCCTTGCCTGCGGCAGTGGCGCCTGCGCCGCCGCGGTGACCCTGATGCAGCGCGGCCGCCTGCAGCGGGATGCCCGCATCAGCCTGCCCGGCGGCGACCTGCGCATCCAGTGGCCGGGCGAGGGCCAGCCGGTGGTGATGGCCGGCCCGACCGCATTCGTCTTCGAAGGGGAGTGGGTGGCATGACCGAAACCGTCGACAAGCTCGGGGCCCATGAAGTCGCTGCCTGGTTGCGGCGTCATCCCGGCTTCCTCAAGCAGTTCCCGGACCTGGCGCTGACCCTGGTGGTGCCGCGTGATGACGGCCCGACCGCGTCGCTGGCCAGCTACCAGCTGGAAGTCCTGCGCGAGAAGAACCGCGAGCTGGCGCGACGGTTGGCCGACCTGGGCGCGACCGCCCAGGTCAATGAACGGCTGGCGGTGCGTACGCACCAGCTGACCCTGGCACTGATGAAGCAGGACAACGCGGCTGACACCCTGCGCGCGATGGCCGCATCGCTTCAGGAAGACTTCGCCGGCGACCTGGTGCGGCTGGTGGTGCATGCGCCGGTGGCCGGGCTGGAGCAGGCCGACTGGCTGCAGGTGATCGCTGCCGATGATCCGCAGCTGGGGCCGTTCCGCGACTGCCTGAAGGACGGCGAGCCGATCTGCGGCCGCCTGCAGCCGGAAAAGAACGCCGTGCTGTACGGCGCGCGCAGCGAGGAAGTGCAGACCACCGCGCTGCTGCCACTGCCAGGGGTGGGCCTGATCGCGGTCGGCAGCCACGACCCGAACCGCTTCTACCCGGGCATGGGCACGTTGTTCCTGCGCATGATGGGCGACGCCCTGGCCACTGGCCTGAAGCGCTTCGCGGGCTGAGCAGGGCACGACGGCGATGAGCGCGGTACAGGCCTTCCTGCAGCACCTGCAGGTGGAGCGGCGGATGTCGGCGCATACGCTGGATGCCTACCGCCGCGACCTGGACGCGCTGTCGGCCTGGGCCGAGCCGCGCGGCGTGGCCGTGGAAGCACTGGATGCCGATGCGTTGCGCCAGTTCGTGGCCGATGAGCATCGCCGCGGGCTGTCGGCCAAGAGCCTGCAGCGCCGCCTGTCGGCCTGCCGAAGCTTCTACGCCTGGCTGCTCAAGCACGGACGCGTCGAGGCCAGCCCGGCGGCGACGTTGAAGGCCCCGCGCGCGCCGCGCCGCTTGCCGCAGGTTCTCGATGCCGATGAGGCCGTGCAGCTGGTCGAGCTGGAGCCGGACGGCGACCTCGGCCGCCGTGACCGCGCGCTGCTGGAGCTGTTCTATTCCTCGGGCCTGCGCCTGAGCGAAGTCTGCGCGCTGACCTGGCGCGATCTGGATTTCGACAGCGGCCTGGTCAACGTGCTGGGCAAGGGCAACCGCCAGCGCAGGGTGCCGTTCGGCCGGCCGGCGCGCGAAGCGCTGCAGGCCTGGCGCGCGGAAAGTGGTGGCGGCCCGGCTTCGCCGGTATTTCCCGGCCGCAACGGGCCGATCAGCCCGCGTGCGGTACAGATCCGCATCCGCCAGCTGGCGCAGCGCCAGGGCCTGTTCAAGCAGGTGCACCCGCACATGCTGCGGCACAGTTTCGCCAGCCATATCCTGGAATCGTCCGGCGACCTGCGCGGCGTGCAGGAGCTGCTGGGCCACGCCGACATCGCCACCACGCAGATCTATACCCACCTCGATTTCCAGCACCTGGCCAAGGTCTACGACGCCGCGCACCCGCGCGCGAAGCGCCGACGCAGCAACGACGGCAGCGGAGAAAGCTGAACGTTGCCCTTGCGGCAGCCGGTCGCGGGTGGCTTGAAGGGCGCAGCGCAGTCCCCACCTCTGGTTCTGTCACCCCGGAGGCATCATGGACCCCAGTCAGAACCCCAACGTTTTCCACGCCACCACCATCGTCTGCGTCCGTCGCGGCGAGCACGTGGCCATTGCCGGCGACGGCCAGGTCACGCTGGGCCACACCGTGATGAAGGGCAATGCACGCAAGGTGCGCCGCCTTGGCCGCGACGGCCAGGTGCTGGCCGGATTCGCCGGCGCCGCGGCCGATGCCTTCACCCTGTTCGAGCTGTTCGAGGCCAAGCTGGAGAAGCACGGCCAGTTGCAGCGCGCAGCGGTCGAACTGGCCAAGGATTGGCGCACCGAGCGTCGCCTGGGGAAGCTGGAAGCCCTGTTGGCGGTGGCCGACAAGGAAACCTCGCTGATCATCAGCGGCACCGGTGATGTGATCGAGCCGGAGGACGGCATCATCGCCATCGGCTCCGGTGGCTCGTACGCGCTGTCTGCGGCGCGCGCGCTGATGGCGCACACCGCACTGGATGCGCGCACCATTGCCAGCGAAGCGATCGGCATCGCCGGCGACATCTGCATCTACACCAACCGCAACGTGGTGGTCGAAGAGCTGTGAGGGTAGCGCCGGCCGCTGGCCGGCAACCTCATGCTCCCCCGCACGCGTGCCTGGTTGCCGGCCAGCGGCCGGCACTACCGACAAAGAATCCGTGAGCACATCCATGTCGAAGATCGAAGTTTCCTCCGCCACCATGACCCCGCGCGAGATCGTGCAGGAACTGGACCGACACATCGTCGGCCAGCACGACGCCAAGCGCGCGGTGGCCATCGCCCTGCGCAACCGCTGGCGCCGCATGCAGCTGGTGCCCGAGCTGCGCAATGAAGTGATGCCGAAGAACATCCTGATGATCGGCCCGACCGGCGTCGGCAAGACCGAGATCGCGCGCCGCCTGGCCACCCTGGCCAACGCGCCGTTCGTGAAGGTCGAAGCGACCCGCTTCACCGAAGTCGGCTATGTCGGCAAGGACGTCGAGCAGATCATCCGCGACCTGGCCGATACCGCGGTCAAGCTGTATCGCGAACAGGCCAAGGTGCGCGTGCGCACCCAGGCCGAAGAGCGCGCCGAAGACCGCATCCTCGATGCACTGCTGCCGCGCCGCAGCGGTGGCATCGGTTTCGATCCGGAAGTGGCGCGCAACGAGCCGTCGGCGCAGGACAACGAGACCCGCATCAAGTTCCGCAAGATGCTGCGCAACGGCGAGCTGGACGAGCGCGAGATCGAGCTGGACCTGGCCGCGAACGTGAGCATGGACATCATGACCCCGCCGGGCATGGAGGAAATGGGCCAGCAGCTGAAGTCGATGTTCGCCAACCTCGGCGGCGGCGCCAAGGCGCACAAGCGCACGCTGACCATCAAGGCCGCGCGCCCGTTGCTGGTCGAGGAAGAGGCCGGCAAGCTGGTCAACGAGGACGACATCCGTACCGCCGCGATCGAAGCCTGCGAGCAGCATGGCATCGTCTTCATCGACGAGATCGACAAGGTCGCCAAGCGCGGTGACAACGTGGGCGGTGGTGATGTATCGCGCGAAGGCGTGCAGCGTGACCTGCTGCCGCTGGTGGAAGGCTCCAACGTGTCCACCAAGTACGGCACGATCAAGACCGACCACATCCTGTTCATCGCGTCGGGCGCGTTCCACCTGGCCAAGCCCAGCGACCTGATTCCGGAACTGCAGGGTCGTTTCCCGATCCGCGTTGAACTGGGTGCACTGAGCAAGCATGACTTCGTGCGCATCCTGACCGAACCGAAGGCCGCGCTGACCAAGCAGTACGAAGCACTGCTGGCCACCGAAGGGGTCAAGGTCAGCTTCACCGCCGATGCCATCGACCGCCTGGCCGAGATCGCCTTCCAGGTGAACGAGCGCCAGGAGAACATCGGTGCCCGCCGCCTGCACACCGTGCTGGAGCGCCTGCTGGATTCACTCAGCTACGAGGCACCGGACCGTGACGGTGAAAGCCTGGCGATCGACAGCGCCTACGTGGACAAGCACCTGGGCGAGCTGGTGCAGGATCCGGACCTGAGCCGCTACATCCTGTAACGCCCGATGGGGTCGGATCCTTCGCCGCGGCGAGGGCTCTGGCCCCGCCCGCTGCAACAGAAAAGGCCGCCGCAAGGCGGCCTTTTTCTTGTGCGGTCAGCGCGATGGCCGGGTGCGGTAGTCCCGCAGCACCTGGTCGATCACCGCACTGGTGCGCGCAGCGGTGGCGCCGGTCGATGGCGAACGGCCGCTGCCACGCAGCTCGCCCACGAGGCGCGCGATCAACGGCTGCTGGACCGACGGCGGGTTCGGGATGTCGAAGGCCTGCACGCCCGCTTCGGTTTCCAGCACCACCGGTACATCCTCGAAGGTCGCAAAGCGCAGCTGGCCACGGTCGCCGGTGATCTCGATCTCATCCTGGCGACGGAACGCGCAGAAGCTCCATTGCGCGATGCCATGCACGCCTGGCCCGATGCGGAAGCACATCGAGACGCTGTCCTCGGCGGCGTAAGCGCCGGTCGACGAACTGGCCAGGCCGCGTACATCGCTCAGCGGCCCCAGCAGATGGTCGAGCAGGTCCAGCGTGTGCGAGCCCAGGTCGACGAACAGCCCGCCGCCAGCGATGGCGGGGTTGGTCCGCCAGAAATCCGGCGATGCGGCAGCCGCCGAATGCGGCCGGTGCAGGGTCGCGCGCACGCTGCGCGGCGTACCGATCGCGCCGCTGTCCAGCAGCTGCTTCACCTGCGCGAAACGGGGCAGGGCACGGCGGTAATAAGCCACGAACACCGGCACGCCGCAGCGCGCGCTGGCGTCCAGAACGCGTTCGCATTCGCCATGGTCCATTGCCATCGGCTTTTCGATGTAGACCGGCTTGCCTGCGGCGATCGCCTGCAATGCGTACTGCATGTGCGTGGAGGGTGGGGTGGCGACGTACACCGCGTTCACTTCAGGATCCGCGATCAGTGCATCGGCATCCGCGTACCAGCGCGCAATCGCGTGGCGGCGCGCATAGTCTTCGGCCAATGCGGCATTGCGGCGCATGACCGCCGCCACCCGCGAGCCGGGCGTACTGGCCAGCGCCGGACCGCTCTTCTTCTCGGTGACGCTGCCGCAGCCGATGAAGCCCCACACCACGTTGTCCAGGATCATCGATCTACCCTTGCAGGGGTGCCGCAGTGATGGGAGCAGCCTCGTTCACGCCTCGGGCAGCGGCTCGGGGACGGTGCCGGGAACGAACACGCCGTCCTTCACGTAGGCAGCCAGAGTCATGTCCAGCGCGAGCATGCCATCGCGCTTGAGGTCCATCAGGTCCGGTTCGACCATCGCGCCGTGCAGCACGCCCAGCACGGTCGCGTGCAGCATGCGTGCGGCGATCTTGGGGTCGGCACCCTCGCGCAGCTGGCCCAGGTCGCGGGCGCGGCGCAGGGCGCGCTCCATCCGGTCCAGCGCATCACGGAAGCCGGCCTGCTGCATTTCGGTCAGTACCCGGGTGTCGGCCGAGGCATCACTGCGCAGCATGATCTCCATGGTCTTGCGCAGGCGCTCGTCCTCGGACAGCTCGATGAACGAGTGGATCATCACCGCGCGCAGGTCGTGCACCGGGGTATCGCGCTGGTCGGTCGAGGTGCGCTCCAGTTCCTGCATGAAGGGCAGGTGCACGCGTTCGACGATCGCGGCCAGCACCTCGCTCTTGTTCTTGAAGTGCCAGTAGACCGCGCCGCGGGTGTAACCGGCGCGGGCACCGATCATCTCCAGCGTGGTCCGGGCCACGCCGTGTTCATGGAAGCAGGCTTCGGCGGCGTCAAGGATGCCTTCCCGGGTTGCCTGGGTGTCCTCTTTGGTCTTGCGGGCCATGGATGGGTACGAGTGCGGGTGAAACGTGGCTGAATTGTACCTGTTTACAAACAAACAAGCATGTATGTATATTTCGCTCCCATCATTCCCGCCGTGTACCTGGCAGGCCGCCCGTGGCTGCCGCCGCACGCCGGAGCGCGTTGCCTGCCGGCCCGATCGGTCGATATCAGCGCTTTTTGAGATTCCTTCCCCTGAGAGCCTTTCCGTCATGTTGCTGAGCCGAATCCGACCCATTGCGTTGTCGCTGGCGATCGCTGCGACCGTGGCTGCCTGTGGCGGCCAACCCCAGGCCCCCGAGCAGGGCCCGGGCGAGGTCAGCGTGGTCACCCTGAAGTCCGAGACCGTGGGCCTGACCCGCGAACTGCCGGGCCGTACCAATGCCTTCCTGGTTGCCGAAGTGCGCCCGCAGGTCAATGGCATCGTCGCCAAGCGCCTGTTCACCGAGGGCGGCATGGTCAAGGCCGGCGAGCCGCTGTACCAGCTCGACGACGCCAGCTACCGCGCCCAGGCCAACAACGCCCGCGCCCAGCTGGCCCGTGCCGAAGCCACCGCCAATGCCGCCCGCCTGAGCGCCAGGCGCATCACCGAGCTGGCCAAGGTCGATGCGGTCAGCCAGCAGGACCTGGAAAACGCCGTGGCCGCGCAGAAGCAGGCCGAAGCGGACGTCGGTGCCGCCAAGGCCTCGCTGGATGCGGCCAACGTCACCCTGGGCTACGCCCGCATCACTGCGCCGATCAGCGGCCGCATCGGCAAGTCCAGCGTCACCCAGGGTGCGCTGGTCAGCGCCGGTCAGGCCAATGCGCTGGCCACGGTGCAGCAGCTGGACCCGATCTATGTCGACCTGACCCAGTCTTCGGCCGAGCTGCTGCAGCTGCGCCGCGAACTGGCTGCCGGCCGCCTGCAGGACAACCAGACCCTCCCGGTCAGCATCCTGATGGAAGACGGCAGCACCTTCGAGCACAAGGGCACGCTGGAGTTCTCCGAAGTCAGCGTCGATCCGACCACCGGCAGCTTCGGCCTGCGCGTGAAGGTGGACAACCCGGACGGCCTGCTGATGCCGGGCATGTACGTGCGTGCGGTGATCGGCGGCGGCGTGCGCAGCGATGCGGTGCTGGTGCCGATGCAGGGCATCGCCCGCGACCCGAAGGGCGACACCACCGCGATGGTGGTCGGCAAGGACAACAAGGTCGAAGTGCGCCCGGTCAAGGTCAGCCGCACGGTCGGCGACAAGTGGCTGGTCGAGGACGGCCTGAAGGCCGGCGACAGGGTCATCGTCGAAGGCCTGCAGAAGATCGGCCCCGGCATGCCGGTCAAGGCCACCGAGAAGGGCGCAGCTCCGGCCACGCCGGCAGCGACCGCCCAGCCTGCCGCCCCGGCCGGCGACGCGAAGTAAGCGGAGAACCCCATGGCACGCTTTTTCATCGATCGACCCATCTTTGCGTGGGTGATCGCCATCATCATCATGCTCGCCGGCGGCCTGGCCCTGTTCAAGCTGCCGGTCTCGATGTACCCCAACGTCGCACCGCCGGCGGTGGAAATCAGCGCCACCTACCCGGGTGCGTCGGCCAAGGTGGTCGAGGACTCGGTGACGCAGATCATCGAGCAGAACATGAAGGGCCTTGATGGCCTGATCTACTTCTCCTCCAACAGCTCGTCCAACGGCCAGGCCACCATCACCCTGACCTTCGAGAGCGGCACCAACCCGGACATCGCCCAGGTGCAGGTGCAGAACAAGCTGCAGCTGGCCATGCCGCTGCTGCCGCAGGAAGTGCAGCGGCAGGGCATCAACGTGGCCAAGTCCAGCTCGGGCTTCCTGAACGTCATCGCGTTCGTGTCCGAGAATGGCAGCATGGACGCCAACGACATCGCCGACTACGTCGGTTCCAATGTCGTCGACCGCCTGAGCCGCGTGCCGGGCGTGGGCAACATCCAGGTGTTCGGTGGCAAGTACGCCATGCGCATCTGGCTGGACCCGAACAAGCTGCATACCTATGGCCTGTCGGTGCCGGAAGTGACCGCTGCGATCAAGGCGCAGAATGCCCAGGTGGCGATCGGCCAGCTCGGCGGTGCGCCGTCGGTGAAGGGCCAGCAGCTCAACGCCACCATCAACGCGCAGTCGCGCCTGCAGACCCCGGAGCAGTTCCGCAACATCATCGTGCGCGGCGCGCAGGACGGTGCCGAGCTGCGCCTGGGCGACGTTGCCCGTGTCGAACTGGGTGCCGAATCCTATGACTTCGTCACCCGTCACAACGGACAGCCGGCCAGCGGCCTGGCGGTCACCCTGGCCACCGGCGCCAACGCGCTGGACACCGCCGCAGGCGTGAACGCTGCGCTGGAGGACATGAAGAGCTTCTTCCCGGCCGGGTTGAAGGCCGAGGTCCCGTACGACACCACCCCGTTCGTGCGCGTGTCGATCAAGGGCGTGGTGCAGACCCTGATCGAAGCGATCGTGCTGGTGTTCGTGGTGATGTACCTGTTCCTGCAGAACTTCCGCGCCACCCTGATCCCGACCATCGCGGTGCCGGTGGTGCTGCTGGGTACGTTCGGCGTGCTGGCGATGCTGGGCTTCTCGGTGAACATGCTGACCATGTTCGCGATGGTGCTGGCGATCGGCCTGCTGGTGGACGATGCCATCGTGGTGGTGGAGAACGTCGAGCGCATCATGTCCGAGGAAGGACTGTCGCCGCTTGAAGCGACCCGCAAGTCGATGGGCCAGATCACCGGTGCGCTGGTCGGCATCGGCCTGGTGCTGTCGGCGGTGTTCGTGCCGATGGCCTTCATGAGCGGCTCCACCGGCGTGATCTACCGCCAGTTCTCGGCCACGATCGTCTCGGCGATGGCGCTGTCGGTGCTGGTCGCGATCGTGCTGACCCCGGCGCTGTGCGCGACCCTGCTCAAGCCGCTGAAGAAGGGCGAGCACCACGTCGCCCACCGTGGCCTGGCCGGTCGCTTCTTCAATGGCTTCAACCGCGGCTTCGACCGCACCAGCGAACGCTACCAGCGCGGCGTGCGCGGCATCATCCACCGTCCGTGGCGCTTCATGGGCATCGTGGCGGCGCTGTTCGTGCTGATGGGCGTGCTGTTCGTGCGCCTGCCCAGCTCGTTCCTGCCCAACGAAGACCAGGGCGTGCTGATGGCGCTGGTGCAGGCGCCGGTCGGCGCCACCCAGGAGCGCACGCTGGAATCGATCGCGGCACTGGAAAACCACTTCCTGCAGAACGAGAAGGACGCGGTGGACTCGGTGTTCTCGGTGCAGGGCTTCAGCTTCGCCGGCATGGGCCAGAATGCGGGCATGGCGTTCGTCAAGCTGAAGGACTGGAGCGAGCGTGACGCCAACAATGGCGTGATGCCGATCACCGGCCGCGCGATGGCGGCACTGGGCCAGATCAAGGATGCCTTCATCTTCGCCTTCCCGCCGCCGGCCATTCCGGAACTGGGTACCGCCTCGGGCTACACCTTCTTCCTGAAGGACAACAGTGGCCAGGGCCACGAGGCACTGGTGGCCGCGCGCAACCAGCTGCTTGGCCTTGCCGCCGGCAGCAAGAAGCTGGCCAACGTGCGCCCGAACGGCCAGGAAGACACGCCGCAGTTCCGCATCGACATCGACGCAGCCAAGGCAACCTCGCTGGGGCTGTCGATCGACCAGATCAACGGCACGCTGGCGGCCGCATGGGGCAGTTCGTACATCGATGACTTCGTCGATCGCGGCCGCGTCAAGCGCGTGTTCGTGCAGGCCGACCAGGCGTTCCGCATGGTGCCGGAGGACTTCGATCTCTGGTCCGTGAAGAACGACAAGGGCGAGATGGTGCCGTTCAGCGCCTTTGCCACCAAGCACTGGGACTACGGCTCGCCGCGCCTGGAGCGCTACAACGGCGTATCGGCAATGGAAATCCAGGGTGAACCGGCCCCGGGTGTTGCCTCCGGTGATGCCATGGCCGAAATCGAGCAGCTGGCCAAGCAGTTGCCGGCAGGCTTCGGCATCGAGTGGACGGCGATGTCCTACCAGGAGCGCCAGGCCGGCTCGCAGACGCCGCTGCTGTACACGCTGTCGCTGATGATCGTGTTCCTGTGCCTGGCCGCGATGTACGAAAGCTGGAGCGTGCCGACCGCGGTACTGCTGGCCGCCCCGCTGGGCATCCTCGGTGCCGTGCTGGCCAACACCTTCAAGGGCCTGGAGCGCGACATCTACTTCCAGGTGGCGATGCTGACCACGGTGGGCCTGACCAGCAAGAACGCGATCCTGATCGTCGAGTTCGCCAAGGAAAACCTGGAGAAGGGCGCCAGCCTGGTCGACGCGATCATGCACGCCGTGCGCGACCGCCTGCGCCCGATCGTGATGACTTCGCTGGCCTTCGGCATGGGCGTGGTACCGCTGGCGATTTCCAGCGGTGCCGGCTCCGGCGCCAAGCAGGCGATCGGCACCGGCGTGCTGGGCGGCATGATCGTCGGCACCGTGCTCGGCGTGTTCTTCGTGCCGCTGTTCTTCGTGGTGGTGCAGCGCGTGTTCAAGCGCAAGTCCGCGACGTAAGCGAATCGGTAGTGCCGGCCGCTGGCCGGCACCTACTGCTTGCTTGATGTGAATCCAACGAGGTTGCCGGCCAGCGGCCGGCACTACCTCCTGCCATCCGGCAGTACCGATGGAAGCCATTCCCATGAAAAGTGCATCCCTGTTCCTCTCCATTGCCGCCGCGCTCGCGCTCGCCGGCTGCTCCACCCTGGCGCCGAAGGACACCGCCGTCGCGCCGGCCATCCCGGCGCAGTGGCCGGCCGAGGCCGCGCAGGGCCAGGTCGCCGATGTCGCCGCCGTCGGCTGGCGCGACTTCTTCACTGATCGGCGCCTGCAGCAGGTGATCGAGCAGTCGCTGCAGAACAACCGCGACCTGCGCGTGGCCGTGCTCAACGTTGAACGCGCGCGGGGGCAGTACCGCGTGCAGCGCGCCGACCGCGTGCCCGGCGTGGCCGTGACCGGGCAGATGCAGCGCCAGGGCACCGACGCCGGCGTCACCGAGCAGTTCACCGCCGGTGTTGGCGTGGCCGAGTTCGAGCTGGACCTGTTCGGCCGCGTCCGCAACCTCAGCGAAGCGGCGCTGCAGCAGTACTTCGCCGTGGCCGCCAACCGCCGCAACGCGCAGCTGAGCCTGGTCGCCGAGACCGCCACCGCGTGGCTGACCTATGGTGCCGATGCGCAGCAGCTGAAGATTGCCGAGGCCACGCTGAAGACCTACGCGGATTCGCTGCGCCTGGCCGAGGCACGCCACGAACGCGGTGGCAGCTCCGCCCTGGAGCTGACCCAGACCCGCACCCTGGTCGAGACCGCACGCACCGATGCCGCGCGCCTGCGCGGGCAGCTGGCCCAGGACCGCAATGCGCTGGCGCTGCTGGCCGGTGGCCAGCTGGATCCGGCATTGCTGCCGGACAGCATCGGCCCGCAGCTGCTCGCGCTGGCGCCGCCGCCGGCGGGCCTGCCCAGCGACGTGCTGCTGCAGCGCCCGGACATCATGGCCGCCGAGCACCAGCTGCTGGCCGCCAACGCCAACATCGGCGCGGCACGTGCGGCGTTCTTCCCGAGCATTTCGCTGACCGGCAGCATCGGCAGTGGCTCGACCGAACTGTCCAACCTGTTCGACAGCGGCACCCGCGTGTGGAGCTTCCTGCCGAAGATCACCCTGCCGATCTTCCAGGGCGGCAAGCTGCGCGCCAACCTCGCCATCGCCAATGCCGACCGCGATATCGCGCTGGCGCAGTACGAGAAGGCGATCCAGGTGGGCTTCCGCGAAACCGCCGACGCGCTGGCGCTGAACGTCAGCCTGGACGAGCAGGTCAGCGCGCAGCAGCGCCTGGTGGAGGCGGCCGAGCAGGCCAATCGGCTGTCGCAGGCGCGCTATGACGCCGGGTTGGACAGCTTCGTGACCCTGCTCGACGCACGGCGCACCGCCTACAACGCGCAGAAGACCCAGCTGCAGGCCCAGCTGGCGCAGCAGTCCAACCGCATCACCCTGTACAAGGTGCTGGGCGGTGGCTGGCACGAGCGCGGCTGAAGGACAGCCGGCCAGCGGCCGGCTCTACCTTGATGATCGAGGGTAGTGCCGGCCGCTGGCCGGCAGTGTCACTACAGGGCTAGACCGCTTCGTCGTCACGCCGCGCGGCGTGGCAGGCGCGGACGCGCGCCAGCGCGTCGCCAGCTTCGCGTGCCATCTGCTCGTACTCGCGCCGGATTTCTTCCAGCCGCTCCTCGTCCAGTTCTTCCAGGTCCAGGAGCTCGTTGTTGGCCTCGCTGGTCGCGCGGATCAGCTCGTCCAGCTTGATCTGCATCGCGGCAGTGTCCGCGTTCTGCGTGTGCTGGATCAGGAACACCATCAGGAACGTGATGATGGTGGTGCCGGTGTTGATCACCAGCTGCCAGGTGTCGTTGAAGCCGAACACCGGACCGCTGATGCCCCAGACCACTACGATGGTCACGGCGGCCAGGAAGGTCCAGGGCGAGCCGGTGGCTGCCGCGGCCTTCTTGGCGATGGTGTTGAACAGGTTGCGTGCTTTCATCGTCGTCCGTCCCACTCAGGTGACGAGGATGATCGGTAGTGGCTCGTGCAGGGACCGTGCAGCCGCTTCGCCGCAGCTCAGGCGCGCAGGCGCGGCGCGTCCTGCAGGCGTACCGGGCTGCTCTGGTAGACGTGCTGCCAGCAACGGTCGACGAATTCGCGGGCCTGGGCTTCGCTCAGGCGGGGCATGATCTGCAGGGCGTACTGGGTCTGGAACATCTCGTCGCGCTGCGCATTGCTGGCGCGCGGCTGGGTGATCAGCGAATCACAGGCGAACTTGATCCACGGCACGTAGGAGCCGAACGAGTTGTGCGGCAGCGCGCCGTCGGCATGCTGGCGGCGCCAGTGATCAAGCTCGGCGTCAACGTTGATGACCGGGGGAATGGCGGGAACTTCAGCGTGCATGTCGATCCAATCGGTTGAGGTGGATGGGAGTGGGGGGTGATCGCAGTGTGGCGTATGCGCCGGTGCATGCCGTGTCAGCGGGATGTGGAGCCGGCGTTGCGATTGCCTATGAGCTGCGCGTGCTCGACGGCGCCGAGGTCTTCGGCCATGTCGGCCATGGCGTTGCACAGGCGCTCATGCTCCAGCGGATGGCTGCGCGCCAGTTCCAGCTGCAGCCCCTGGTAGGCGGTCCAGAACAATGCACCGCGCCGATGCAGCGCGAACTGGTGCTGCAGGCGGTCGCGGATCGGGGCAAGAATCGGGTCTGGCGTAGGGCGTACGGCGTGCGCGCACATGGCTGGCTCCGCCGGGGAAAGGAGCCCCGGTGAACCCCACCGTAGGCGTGTTGGCGGTGGCGAGTGTTACCGCAACGTGTGCAGGCCCGCTCTCTGACTGTGCACACGGTCACAGTGATGGCCGCAAACGCTGCCGGCACTAGAAGGTGCCGGCACTGAAGCGTTCATTAAACGGGTGGAACGGCAGGCGCTGCGCTGCTCATTCACCGATGTCTTCGTTCCAGATGTCCGGGTGGCGGCTGATGAAATCACCCAGCAGGTCCACGCATTCCTGGTTGTCCAGGTCGATCACGTTGACGCCGTTCTCCCGCAGCCAGTCGATGCCGCCCTGGAACGTGCGCGATTCGCCCACCACCACGGTGCCGATGTTGAACTGGCGCACCAGTCCGGAGCAGTACCAGCACGGGGCCAGGGTGGTGACCATGATGGTGTCCTGGTAGCGACGCTGGCGGCCGGCCTTGCGGAAGGCGTCGGTCTCGCCATGCACCGACGGATCACCTTCCTGCACGCGGCGGTTGTGGCCGCAGCCGAGCAGGCGCCCGTCGTTGTGGTACAGCGCCGCGCCGATCGGCACCCCGCCCTCGGCCAGGCCCTGGCGGGCTTCGGCGATGGCGGTCTGCAGCAGGGCCTGGTAGTCGGGCGTGGTGATCATGTGGGGCTCCGGTAAGTCGTGGCCCGCCATGATACGGGCAGGGGGTGCCGCTGGCCCCCGGCGGTGCGATAATCGGGGGCATGAGCGAATCCCCCTACAAAGCCGGTACCACCCATTTCGGGTTCCGCGACGTCGCCGCCAAGGACAAGCAGAAGCTGGTCGGCCAGGTGTTCACCTCGGTCGCGCGCAACTACGACCTGATGAACGACCTGATGAGCCTGGGCGTGCACCGGGCGTGGAAGCGCTACTACGTGGCGACCGCGCAGGTGAAGCCGGGCGACCGCGTGCTGGACCTGGCCGGCGGCACCGGCGACATCGCCGCCCTGCTGAAGGAGCGCGTCGGCGCCGAGGGTTCGGTGGTGCTGGGCGACATCAACGCCGGCATGCTGTCGGTCGGCCGTGACCGCCTGACCAACCGCGGCCTGGTGCTGGGCCTGGACTACGTGCAGTGCAATGCCGAAGCCCTGCCGTTCCCGGACAACAGCTTCGATCTGGTCACCATTGCCTTCGGCCTGCGCAACGTGACCGACAAGGACGCCGGCCTGCGCGAGATGTACCGCGTGCTGAAGGTGGGCGGCCAGGCCCGCGTGCTGGAATTCTCCGAAGTGACGGCGGACTGGTTCAAGCCGATCTACGACTTCCACTCGTTCAAGATCCTGCCCAAGCTGGGCAAGCTGTTCGCCAACGATTCGGACAGCTACCAGTACCTGGCCGAGAGCATCCGCAAGCACCCGCCGCAGGACGAACTGAAGGCGATGATGGGGCAGGCCGGCTTCGAGCGCTGCCACTACAAGAACCTGACCGGCGGCATCGTCTCGATCCACTCCGGCTACAAGCTGTAAGCCCGGTGTCCGGGTAGTGCCGGCCGCTGGCCGGCATCCCCGTGCCCGGTCATCGTCCGTGCGGATGCCGGGCAGCGGCCGGCACTACCGGTGCTGTGGGCTGCCATTACCCCGCACCGCGCAACGCCTGCGCGGCCGGAGGGAGGTACCATTGGGGTTTGATCCCCGTAACGGTCCCGATTCATGCGTAATCCGCTGATGCTCCTTCCGCTGGCCGTGGCCCTGGCCGCCGGCTGCTCCCAGGAGGCGGCCGCGCCCGCCGCCGCCCCGACTGCCGCAAAGGCCCCCGCCGCCCCCGTGAACGCCGAAAACCGCAGCCACGACGAAAGCTCGTACGCCGAGCCGGACAAGGTCGTCATCAAGGACATCGCGCTGGATCTGAAGCTGGACTTCGACCAGAAGCAGATCGGCGGTACCGCCACCTATACGCTGGAGTGGAAGCAGAAGGACGCCAGCCAGCTGGTGCTCGACACCCGCGAGCTGACCGTGTCCAAGGTCGAGGCCGTCGCCGCCGATGGCGCGCGCAGCCCGCTGAAGTTCGAACTGGCCCCGGCCGACAAGGTGTTCGGCAGCAAGCTGACCATCGAGGCCGCGGAGCAGCCGGCCAAGGTGGAAGTGACCTACCACACCGCACCGACCGCCTCGGGCCTGCAGTGGCTGGCGCCGTCGATGACCGAGGGCAAGAAGCTGCCCTTCATGTTCAGCCAGTCGCAGGCCATCCATGCCCGCTCCTGGGTGCCGCTGCAGGACACCCCGAGCGTGCGCTTCACCTACAGCGCGCACGTGGTCTCGCGCCCGGACGTGATGGTGCTGATGAGCGCCGACAACGATCCGAAGGCCGCGCGTGACGGTGACTACACCTTCAAGATGCCGCAGCCGATTCCGTCCTACCTGCTGGCCATCGCCGCCGGTGACCTGGTGTTCGAGCCGATCTCCGGCCGCTCCGGCGTCTGGGCCGAGCCGACCATGGTCAACAAGGCCGCCAAGGAATTCGAAGACACCGAGAAGATGATCGGTGCCGCCGAGAAGCTGTACGGTGAATACCGCTGGGGCCGCTACGACATGCTGGTGCTGCCGCCGTCGTTCCCGTTCGGCGGCATGGAAAACCCGCGCCTGACCTTCGCCACCCCGACCGTGATCGTCGGCGACAAGTCGCTGGTCTCGCTGGTCGCCCATGAACTGGCGCACAGCTGGTCGGGCAACCTGGTGACCAACGCCAGCTGGAAGGACATCTGGCTCAATGAAGGCTTCACCACCTACGTCCAGGGCCGCATCACCGAAGCCCTGTACGGCAAGGAGATGGCCGAGATGGAGAAGCAGATCGACCAGACCGACCTGCTGGCTGAAGTGAAGGACATGAGCCCGGCCGACCAGGCGCTGGCGCTGCCGCCGCTGAACGAGCGCGACCCCGACGAAGCGCTCAGCCAGGTCGCCTACGTCAAGGGTGCATGGTTCTTGGAGTTCCTGGAACAGCGCTTCGGCCGCGAGACCTTCGATCCGTTCCTGCGCGGCTGGTTCGATGACCACGCCTTCCAGAGCGCGAACACCGATCAGTTCGTCGCGTACATGAAGAAGAACCTGCTGCCGAAGAATCCGTCGGCCGTGACCGAGGCTGAACTGAAGGCGTGGCTGGACGAGCCGGGCATCCCGGCGTTTGCGGCCAAGGCGCAGTCGCGCAACTTCAGCAGCGTCGATACCGCGCGCATTGCCTTCGCCAGCGCCGGCACCGTGCCCAGCAGCCAGGTCATCGCCGACTGGAGCACGCAGGAATGGGTGCGCTTCATCGACGGCCTGGGCGCGACCCAGCCGCTGGACAAGCTGGCCACGCTGGACAAGGCGTTCCACTTCACTGGCACCCCGAATGGCGAAATCGCCATGCGCTGGTACCCGCTGGCGATCCGCAGCGGCTACGAGCAGGCCAATGAAGGTGCTGCCGCGTTCATCGAGCGCGTCGGCCGTCGCAAGCTGATCCTGCCGATCTACGCCGAACTGGTGAAGACCCCGAAGGGGCTGGAGCTGGCCAAGCAGGCCTTCGAAAGGGCCAAGCCGGGCTACCACCCGATCACCACCGCCTCGGTGCAGGACATGCTGGCCAAGGCAAGCGCCGGCAAATAATCGTCGGCGTTGGTGCGGAACAAAAAAACGGCAGGGAAACCTGCCGTTTTTTGTGGTTGCAACCATCGGTCGCGGTGTCACGTTCATGAAGGCGGAAGGAGGCGTTGGGTCTGCGTGATGGGTGTCTGCAAGAGTTTTTGAAGATTGTTGTATGGATTTCCCTGGACCTGAGCTTGAACATTCTGTCTTGCATCAACGGGGCTGGTTGCCAGCCGCTGGATGCAGTGCAGTCCATTGCATATCCCACAGGTATGCAATCTTCAATTCCATCAGGCCGGTTTCCGCAGCGTCGCAGGCGAGGGGCATTCCCATGAAAACGTCAATGCAAAAATACATGCGGCCCGCCGCGATCCCGGTTCTGAGCGGTCTGGCTCTCGCAGCACTTCTCCTTGCCACACCCGCAGTCTCTACCGCATCGCCTGCAGAAGCGTTGCTGTTCAAGTCCGCAAATCTCATCAAGTACTCCACTGGGGAGTCCATCCCCACGTTCAGTGGCAGTTTGCGTCTCTATCAAAATGGTGACCAGACGGCGTGGATTGGAGAAAGGGGGATTGTGGCCATCGTGCTTTGCGGGCAAGAGCCTTGGTTCAACCCGGTTAGGACGGGGTTGCCCAGTAGGGGCGACGACCCGGAGGCTTTGGCTGCCGTAACATGGATGTACGCTGAGCTGAGCCGCAGAATCTCGATGGTAGCCAGTGCAGCCGCTGAAGTGCGGGGTGATAACGGCGTTGGCAAGGCGCGTAAAACCAAAGTCGAGTTTCCATGGGCGTACGGCGTCGAAAGATACGAGGTCTCCAGCGATCGGACCCCTGAAGGTCATGAGCGTATCCGACTCTGGAAACTGGACACCATCCACTCGACCCCTTCAGCAGGAGGCGGCCCCACTGAGGTTACGTCTGCGGAGAAGAAGGCGCGCGAAGCCTCCCTGGAAAGTAATGGCACATGGCATGAACTGGTGATCATTCCGGGTTGGCGACCCTTCTGGCTTCCTCCTGGGGTGTCCTTTCAAGGCTGGCGTTCAGCCAGTGGCTCCGGTTTTCGCACTGTGTCCGCTGCGCGGAAGGCAGGTCATGGTTGCGGCCTCCAGCGATGAGATGCTTGCCTGACGTCGCGATGGGCAGAAGCGGCAGGTGAATGTCACCGATGGGGAGGTGTTCGCAGAAAAGAGTGGGCTTGCACCGGTGGGTTCCTGGAACGAGATGGTGATCAGAGGGATAGGCAACGTGCCTGGTTGCCGGCCACTCCCGTTCACGGGCATGCGTCCATCCACCACGGGTTGCTAAAGTGTCCCGGTCACGCCGGCAGGCGTCTTCACCGATTGGGAGCACGCAATGAAAAGACTGATCCTGGCCGCTGCATGTGCCTTCGCGCTGGCCGGCTGCAGCAACCCCGAGGAAGAGCGCAAGGCGCAGGAAGCCGCCGCGGCCGCCGTGCAGGCGCAGAAGGAAGCCAAGGCCGAAGACGTGGCCAAGCAGTACGACATGGCCGTGGCCGCGCAGGACTGGGAACGCGCGCGCCTGCATGGCGCCTCGCTGCTGGACCAGTACAAGGACACCGCCGCCGCCGAGCGCATCGCCGCCGGCTTCGACGAGGTCAAGGCCAAGGGCGATGCCGCGCGCGACCTGCGCCGCATGCAGGCGCTGTGGCAGTACAACCAGATCCCGGTGGGCAGCAAGGGCAACCAGGTGTCGGCGCAGATATACAGCAAGGAACGGGTGGACGTGGATGGCAGCGGCGCCAAGCCGGTGCAGCTGGTGTTCCGCGATCACCCGGAGTGGAAGCGGCACGCCTACCTGGTGCTGCAGGCCGGTGATTTCCGTTGCCCGCAGTGCACGGTGAAGGTGACCGTCGACGACGGCAAGCCGGTATCGATGGCCGCGTGGCGCCCGAAGACCGATGAAGCCATCGCCCTGTTCATCACCGACCAGAAGGCGCTGTGGAAGCTGGCGCGCAAGGGCAAGTCGATCAGCATCGAGTTCCCGGTCAAGGCCGGCGGCACCCGCACGGCGGTGTTCGAAACCGGTGGCGTCGACGCCAGCCGCATGCCGCAGTGGTGGCAGTGACGGGGGCGGCGGGCAGCGCAGTGCACGCGTTGTCCGCGATCCGGCACTGGGTGTTCGACATGGACGGCACGCTGACGGTGGCCGTGCATGATTTCGCCGCGATCCGCCGTGCGCTGCAGATCGCGGCCGAGGAAGACATCCTCGACCATATCGCGGCGCTGCCGGACGCGCCGGCGCAGGCCAAGCGCGCGTGGCTGCTGGATCATGAGCGCGCGCTGGCCGAGGACGCGCTGCCCGCGCCGGGCGCGGTGACGCTGCTGCGCGCGCTGGCGGCCGCGGGGTGCCGGCTGGGCATCCTGACCCGCAACGACCATGCGCTGGCGAAGCTGACGCTGGAGGCGATCGGGGTCGGGGAACTGTTCGATGATGCCGACATCGTCGGCCGTGATGAAGCGGTGCCCAAGCCCTCGCCGGATGGCCTGCAGCAGCACCTGCGGCGCTGGGGCGTTGCAGCGGCGGAGGCGGTGATGGTTGGCGACCACGCCTACGACCTGGAGTGCGGCCGTGCCGCAGGCACGCACACCGTGCTGGTCAATCTGCCGGAGAACCCATGGCCGGGCCGGGCCGACTGGCATTTCGCCGATTGCCGCGCGCTGTTGGCGGCGTGGCAGCAGAAGGGGTAGTGCCGGCCGCTGGCCGGCAGTGTCGACCAAGGTCGACACCTACCAGAACACCCATGGCCGGGCCGGGCCGACTGGCATTTCGCCGATTGCCGCGCGCTGTTGGCGGCCTGGCAGCAGAAGGGGTAGTGCCGGCCGCTGGCCGGCAGTGTCGACCAAGGTCGACACCTACCAACAGCATTCCCAGCAGCGCATCGGGTGGAAAGCCCCCTTGTTGTTCAAGGGGGCGCGCCGAAGGCGCGGGGATAAGGTGGAATGCGCGGGCAGTTCGGTTTACGCGCCCAGCGCGTAACCGAACTGCTGCTTGAACTGCTCGTTGAACTCATCGAAGGTGAAGCGCTGGTTCTGCGTGCCCGGATGCTCGACCTTCAGTGCGCCCATCAGGTTGCCCATGCGGCCGATGGTCAGCCAGTCGTAGCCCTTCTGGATGCCGTAGATCAGGCCGGCGCGGAAGGCGTCGCCACAGCCGGTCGGGTCGACCACGCGGCGCTCGTGCGCCGGCGGGATGTCGTAGCTCTTTTCCGGGGTGTGGATGACCGCGCCCTTCGGGCCGCGGGTGGTGATGTAGGCCTTGACCCGGCTGACGATCTCCTTTTCGTCCCAGCCGGTGCGCTCCTGCAGCAGGTTCGACTCGTAGTCGTTGACCACCACGTAGTCGGCCTGATCGATGAAGGCGCGCAGCTCAGGGCCGTTGAACAGCGGCATGGCCTGGCCCGGGTCGAAGATGAACGGGATGCCGTCCTCGTGGAATTCCTGCGCGTTCTGGATCATGCCTTCGCGGCCGTCCGGGCCGACCAGGCCCAGGGTCACGCCCGGCACGCCGCGCACATGGTTCTCGTAGGAACGCATCATCGCGCCCGGGTGGAAGGCGGTGATCTGGTTGTTGTCGTGGTCGGTGGTGATGAACGCCTGCGGGGTGAACAGCTCATCGATCACGCGCACGCGCGACAGGTCGATGCCCAGGCCTTCGAAATACTCGCGGTACGGGCCGAAGTCCGAACCCACGGTGCCCATCGGGATCGGCTGGCCGCCCAGCAGGTGCAGGTTGTAGGCGATGTTGCCGGCGCAGCCGCCGAACTCGCGGCGCATGCGCGGCACCAGGAAAGACACGTTCAGGATGTGCACCTTGTCCGGCAGGATGTGATTCTTGAACTGGTCCGGGAACACCATGATGGTGTCGAAGGCAAGAGAACCACAGATCAGAGCGGACATCGATGTAAGCCTATGCGGTGAATTTTGGGGTGGGCCGGCCCGGTTCAGCGGGCAAGCAAACGGCGCCCTTGGGCGCCCGACGGCGCAAAGGTTACCCGCTGGTGCCGCTCAGGGCCAGAACCGGGTGATGCCCGATCAGGCCGAAAGCCTGTGAAGACGCGGGTTCAGCTAGTTTTTTCCTTGCTCGGCGGCAGGCGGGTTGCTAGGCTTGTCGGCCTCGATTTCTGCCCATTTTTTCGCCATCCCGCGGCGGGCACGACACCCCTCAGGACTCCTTCCTCAGATGTTCAAGAAACTCCGTGGCATGTTCTCCAACGACCTGTCCATCGACCTGGGCACGGCCAACACCCTCATCTACGTGCGCGGGCAGGGGATCGTGCTGAACGAGCCGTCGGTCGTGGCCGTGCGCCAGGACCGTGCCATCGGTGGCACCCGCTCGGTGGCAGCCGTGGGCGCCGAGGCCAAGCAGATGCTCGGCCGTACCCCGGGCCACATCACCACCATCCGCCCGATGAAGGACGGCGTCATCGCCGACTTCACCTACACCGAGGCGATGCTCAAGCACTTCATCAAGAAGGTGCACAAGTCGCGCGTGCTGCGCCCGAGCCCGCGCGTGCTGGTCTGCGTGCCGGCCGGTTCGACCCAGGTCGAGCGCCGCGCGATCAAGGAATCGGCCGAGGAAGCCGGTGCCCGTGACGTGTTCCTGATCGAAGAGCCGATGGCCGCCGCGATCGGCGCCGGCATGCCGGTCACCGAGGCCCGTGGCTCGATGGTCATCGACATCGGCGGCGGCACCACCGAAGTGGCAGTGATCTCGCTCAACGGCATCGTCTATTCGGCCTCGGTCCGCATCGGCGGCGACCGCTTCGACGAGTCGATCACCAACTACGTGCGCCGCAACCACGGCATGCTGATCGGTGAAGCCACCGCCGAGCGCATCAAGGTCGAGCTGGGCTGCGCCTACCCGCAGGCGGAAGTGATCGAGATGGAAATCTCCGGCCGCAACCTCGCCGAGGGCGTGCCGAAGATGATCAAGATCAGCTCCAACGAGGTACTCGAGGCCCTGCACGAACCGCTGTCGGGCATCGTCAGCGCGGTCAAGCTGGCGCTGGAGCAGACCCCGCCGGAACTGTGCGCCGACGTCGCCGAGCGCGGCATCGTGCTGACCGGTGGTGGCGCCCTGCTGCGCGACCTGGATCGCCTGATTTCCGAGGAAACCGGCCTGCACGTGCAGGTGGCCGACGATCCGCTGACCTGCGTGGCCCGCGGCGGCGGTCGTGCGCTGGAGCTGGTGGACATGCACGGCAACGAGTTCTTTGCGCCGGAATAAGCCGTCCCGGCCGTTCCTGCCCGCCGCGCCCTTCCGGGGTGCGGCCCGCCGTGAAGGCGGGCCGGCACCGGCGGGGCGTCCGCGTGTTTCCCTTCCGCCTTCTGCCAGTTGAATCGTTGCCGTGCCGCCCTACGCCGGTCCTCCCGTCGCCTCCCGATCCGGTGATGCCGCCAGCCCCCTGCGGTTGCTGGCCTATCTCGCGTTGGCCATCACCCTGATCGTGCTCGATGACCAGGCCGGCTGGCTGGCGCGCCTGCGCGAGCAGGCCAACAGCCTGGTGCAGCCGGTGTGGGCCCTGGCCGGCCTGCCCGGCAAGCTCGGCAACCAGGTCAAGGATTCCGCCGCCAGCCATACCCAGCTGGTCGCCGAGAACCGCGAACTGCGCAACCAGCTGCTGCTGGCCAACGCGCGCCTGACCCGCCTGCAGACCGCCGCGCTGGACAACGCGCAGCTGCGCGAACTGCTGAACGTGGCCGAGCGCAGCGGCCTGGACGTGCAGCTGGCGCCGATCCTGGACATCGACCTGGACCCGGTGAAGCAGCGCCTGGTGCTCGACGCTGGCGCCCGCGAAGGCGTGCACGTCGGCCAGGCCGTGATCGACGCCGGCGGCCTGATGGGGCAGGTGATCAGCGTGACCGGCGGCACCTCCACCGTGCTGCTGCTGACCGATCCCGACCACGCGGTGCCGGTCACCGTGGCCCGCAACGGCGTGCGCCTGATCGTCTACGGCCGCGGCGACACGCTGGAGCTGCGCGATATTCCGCTCAGCGCCGGGGTGGAAGTGGGCGATGAGATCGTTACCTCCGGTCTTGGCGGGCGTTTCCCGGCCGGCTTCCCGGTCGGCACCATCACCGGCCTGCGCCCGGACGACACCCATGCGTTCCTGGTCGGCGAACTGAAGCCGGCGGCGCAGCTCGACCGCGGCCGCGACGTGCTGCTGCTGCGCCCGGGCGCGGCAATCCGCATTCCGCCGGAGCTGCGCCTGCAGCTGGAAGAAACCGCCCCGGGTGGCCCGGCCACCGGCGCCACCGTGCCTGTGGGGACCGCGCCAGCGGCAACGACGCCAGCTCCGGTCAGCGCCCCGGTAGTGCCGGCCGCTGGCCGGCAACCGACCGCGCCGGAGGCGCAGCGATGAGCCGCCTGCGCGACAACCCGTGGGTGCTGCCGGCCAGCCTGGTGGTGGCGCTGCTGCTGGGCCTGCTGCCGTTGCCGGCGCTGCTGCAGCCGCTGCGCCCGTACTGGCTGGCGCTGGTGCTGGCGTACTGGGTCATCGAAGCGCCCGAGCGCGTCGGCCTGGGCATCGCCTTCGCCAGCGGCGTGGTCGCCGACCTGCTGTACGGCGGTGTCCTCGGCGAACAGGCGCTGCGGCTGGTGATGCTGGCCTTCATCCTGCAGCGCTTCCGCGCCCGCATCCGCTTCTTCCCGATGTCGCAGCAGATGCTGGCCATCGGTGGCCTGCTGTTCAACGACCGCATCGTCAGCGCGCTGGTGCACATCCTGGTGGGCGAACCGACCCTGCCGTGGTCGTACTGGTGGGCGCCGCTGCTGGGCATGGGCCTGTGGCCGCTGGTGTTCGTGCTGCTGGACGCGGTGCGCTTCGGCAAGCGCGGGCGCTGAGCCATGATTCCGCGCCGCCAGGTCAAGAATCCGCACGCCGAAGCCGAGCAGTTCCGCCGTCGCGCGGCGCTCGGCTTCCTGGGCGTGCTGGTCTGCCTGCTGGGCCTGGGCGGCTGGTACTTCAAGCTGCAGGTGCTGGACCACGATGTCTACGCTACGCGCTCGGAAGCCAACCGCATCAAGCCGCGGCCGGTGGTGCCCGGGCGCGGCATGATCTACGACCGCAACGGCCGCCTGCTGGCCGAGAACGTGCCGGCGTTCCGCCTGGACGTCACCCCGGACAAGGTCAAGGACATGGACGCCACCCTGGAAGGGCTGGCGAAGATCATCAGCATCAGCCCGGAAGAGCTGGAAGCGTTCAACAAGTCGCGCAAGGCGCGCCGCAAGTTCCTGCCGGTCACGCTGAAGCTGCGCATGAGCGACGAGGAGATGGCGCGCTTTGCCGTTGACCGCTGGCGGTTCCCGGGGGTCGAGCTGGAACCCTACCTGACCCGGCGCTATCCGTATGGCGATCTGTTCGCGCACATCATCGGCTACGTCGGTCGCGTCGATGACAAGGATCTGGAGATCCTCGGCGAAGGCAATGCCGCGCTGACGCACATCGGCAAATCCGGGCTGGAGCGCTATTACGAGCAGCAGCTGCGTGGCCGGGTCGGCTACGAACAGGTCGAGACCAATGTGCAGGGCCGCGCGATCCGCACCATCGGCCGCGTTGCCGCGCAGTCCGGTGCCGATCTGCGGTTGTCGATCGACGCCGACCTGCAGCGCGCCATGGTCGCTGCCTTCGGCGACCAGGAAGGCTCGGCGGTGGCCATGGACCCGCGCACCGGCGAAGTGCTGGCGATGGTCAGCCTGCCGTCCTACGATCCGAACCTGTTCGTCAACGGCATTTCCCATGCCGACTTCAAGGCATTGAACGAAAACCCGTCGCGGCCGCAGTTCAACCGCCTGGTGCTCGGTGGCGTTGCCCCCGGTTCCACGCTGAAGCCGCTGATCGGCCTGGCCGGCCTGGATTCGGGCGTGCGCCGCCCGGAAGACAAGGTGCTGTCCACCGGCATGTTCTACCTGCCCGGCACTTCCCGTGGCTGGGGTGATGCGCATCGTGGCGGCCACGGCTGGACCGACCTGCGCAAGTCCATCGCCGAGTCGGTCAACACCTATTACTACAAGCTGGCGCTGGACCTGGGCATCGAGCGCTTCGACCATTACATGGAGTACTACGGCTTCGGCCAGCCGACCGGCATCGACCTCACCGGCGAAATCGGCGGCATCCTGCCGTCGCCGGCCTACAAGCGGAAGACCCGCAAGGAAGCCTGGTTCCCGGGCGACACGGTCAACATCAGCATCGGCCAGGGCGACTGGAAGGTGACCCCGCTGCAGCTGGCGCGCGGCGTCAGCGCGCTGGCCGATGGCCAGCTGCGCACCCCGCACCTGGTGATCCAGCAGCGCGAAGGATTCGACAGTGACTGGACGGCCATGCCGGCCGGCGAAAGCAAGCCGATCAGTCCCAACCCCAACAACGTGCAGGCCGTGCGCGAGGGCATGATGGCGACCATGCGGCCTGGCGGCAGTGGTTGGCGCGTGGCGGTGGGTGCGCCGTACGTGATGGCCGGCAAGACCGGCACCGCGCAGGTCATCAGCCGCAAGGGCACCGCTGCGGTGAATCCGAAGAGCCTGCCGATGCACCTGCGCCACCGCGCGTTGTTCGTGGGTTTCGCGCCGGTCGAGAACCCGGTGATCGCGATTGCGGTGGCGGTGGAAGGCGGCGGCTACGGCGGCTCGGCCGCCGCACCGATCGCACGCAAGGTGTTCGATGCCTACCTGCTGGGCAAGATGCCGGAGGGCATGCAGCCGCTGGACAGCGAGCGCGGCACCACGGCCATCGGCGCCACCGCGTTCGACAACGAGGACGCGGGCGCGCGCCAGGCAGGCGACCTTGCCGCCGCGCAGCTCGGGGACCATCCGGTGCTGATCGGCGTGCCCGCGCCGGCGCCCGCGCCCGCACCGCAACCGGATGCACCGGCGGCGGCCGCGCTGCCGGCCACGCCACGCCCGACCCACGCGGAGCCTGCACGATGAGCGTCTTCCTGCGCTGGGCCGGCGACATGCTGCGCCGCTTCTTCAGCACCCTGGACTGGGTGCTGTGCCTGGCGCTGGGCGCGCTGATGCTGATCGGCCTGGCCACCCTGAAGAGCGCCGGTGGCGACAGCCTGGTGATGGCCCAGGGCGCGCGCTTCGCCGTGGGCATGGCCGCGCTGTGGGGCATCTCGCGGGTCTCGATCCTGCGCATCCGCTCGGCCACGCCGATGATCTACGCGATCTCGATGATCCCGTTGCTGGCGGTGTTCGTGCTGGGCACCGGCAAGTACGGCCGGCAGTGGCTGGACCTGAAGTTCTTCTACCTGCAGCCGGCCGAGCTGCTGAAGGTCAGCCTGCCGATGATGGTGGCCTGGTACCTGCACAGGATGCCGCTGCCGCCGCGCTTCAGCACGGTGCTGACCGCGCTGGTCATCATCGGCGTGCCCACCGGCCTGGTGATGCTGCAGCCGGACTTCGGTACCGGCGTGCTGATCGCCGCCAGTGGCGTGTTCGTGCTGCTGCTGGCGGGCCTGCCGTGGTGGTGGGTGGGCCTGGGCGTGGGCGGCGTGGCCGCAGTCGCGCCGGTGGCGTGGTTCTGGCTGCTGCGGCCGTACCAGAAGGACCGCATCATGATGTTCCTGGACCCGGAGATGGATGCGCTGGGCGCCGGCTGGAACATCATCCAGTCGAAGATCGCGATCGGTTCCGGTGGCTTCGACGGCAAGGGCTGGGGCGAGGGCTCGCAGTCGCACCTGAACTTCATTCCCGAGCAGACCACCGACTTCGCGTTCTCGGTGCTGAGCGAGGAGTTCGGCTGGATCGGCGTGGCCACTGTGCTGGCGCTGTACCTGTTGGTGATCGGGCGTTGCCTGTGGATTGCCAGCCAATCGCGCGATTCCTATTCGCGCCTGCTGGCCGGTGCCACTGGCCTGGCGTTCTTCGTTTACGTGCTGGTCAACGGCGGGATGATTTCCGGCCTGCTGCCGGTGGTGGGCGTGCCGATGCCGCTGATCAGCTACGGCGGTACCTCGGCGGTGTCGCTGCTGGCTGGCTTCGGGCTGGTGATGGCGGTGCGCAGCCACAACCCGGTGCACGGCGGCTACGGCTGAGTCCGGGAGCGAAAACACCCTGACAGCTTCACGCAAGCGCCCGTTGCTAGCGTGCTGCGCGTGGAATGGAAACGACTGCTTGGCGGCTGCCGTGAGGCAGTGCGCACGATCGATCTGCCGTTGCTGATCGCATTGCTGATCCTGATGGGCGCGGGCCTGGCGGTGCTGCACAGTGTGTCCGGGCCGGTGGCCGGACAGGCGGCGCGCTTTGCCGGTGGACTGCTGGCCATGTGGCTGCTGTCGCGTGTTTCGCTGCTGCGCCTGCGCGCGTGGACACCGGCGTTGTATGCGTTGTCGATGCTGCCGCTGATGGCGGTGTACGTGATCGGTACCGGCAAATACGGGCAGCGCTGGCTGAACCTCGGCGTGTTCTACCTGCAGCCGTCGGAGCTGCTCAAGCTCAGCCTGCCGCTGATGATGGCCTGGTACCTGCACCGGCAACCGCTGCCGCCGTCGCCACGCACGGTACTGATCGCCGCGGTGCTGATCGGCGCGCCGGCGCTGCTGATCCTGATGCAGCCCAACCTCGGCACCGCCACGCTGGTCACCGCCAGCGGCGTGTTCGCGTTGTTGCTGGCAGGCCTGCACTGGGGCTGGGTGGCGACCGGTGCGGCGGGGCTGGCAGTGGCCGCGCCGCTGGCGTGGTTCGGGCTGTTGCGGCAATACCAGAAGGACCGCGTGTTGACCTTCCTCGATCCGGCGGCCGACCCCCTGGGCACCGGCTGGAACATCCTGCAGTCGCGCATCGCGATCGGCTCCGGGGGATGGCAGGGACGCGGTTGGGGGCAGGGCACCCAGGCCACGCTGGATTTCCTGCCCGAATACACCACCGACTTCGCGTTTTCGGTGCTGGCCGAAGAGTTCGGCTGGGTCGGCGTGGCGACGCTGTTCGCGCTGTATCTGTTCGTGGTGGGGCGTTGCCTGTGGATTGCGGTGCACGCGCGCGACACGCATGCGCGGTTGCTGGCCGGCAGCCTGGGCCTGGCCTTCTTCGTCTACGTGCTGGTGAACGGTGGAATGATTTCCGGCCTGCTGCCGGTGGTGGGCATTCCGATGCCGCTGATCAGTTACGGCGGGACCTCGGCGGTTTCGCTGTTGGCCGGCATCGGGTTGGTGATGGCGGTGCGTGGGCACCGGCCCGTGCACGGGGGATAGCGCTTCCAGCCAACGGCGCAGCCCCTCGTGGGTGGAGTCTGGGTGGTCGCGGAAAGCAGAAGCCGCGGGTAGGCCGGTCGGGTTGGGTACGCGGGGGACGCCGTGAATCCGTCCCTGGAGGCTTGGCAGCCGCATCCATGCGGCTGACACCCCCGCGTACCCAACCCGACCGCCCTCTGACAGATTTTGGCGGTCTGCCACCCACGGAGAAGCAAGAGAAAATCAAAAGCGGGTCGCGGCGCTGCGCTTGCTCGTGAGCCGAGCATGGCTCGGCTCCACACAAGGCAATGAAGCGACCCGCCAAACCGCTTTTGCTTTTGATCTTCTCTTTTCTTCTCCGTGGGTGAACGCGCCCGACAACTGTCAGCGGCCGGGTGGGTGGGCAGTGCGGGGTGTCCGCGGCATGGATGCCGCGGCCAAGCCCCCATGGATGGGTTCACGGCGTCCCCGCACTGCCCACCCACCCGGCCAGCCCTCAGCAATCCGGCTTTCTGCGACCACCCAGACTCCACCCACGAGGGGCTGCGCCGTTGGCTGGAAACTCTCTGACGCTGCGCAGTGCCTGTTGTGGAAGCGTTCTCACAACAATGCGAAGCAATACACCCACCGACCAAAGTCCGCAAAAAACGTTAGCTGGTTCACACTTTTACACCGCGTTGATCTTGATCAATGGACTTGTCGTAATCGGCCTGCACAATGGCGGCCCGTTCGGCACGGCGCGCCGTCAATCGTTGCAGCGCGAGGGGGCGTCGGGCGGGAAGCAGTACTGATCCAACGGGTACAGGGAGCGCGGGGTACTGCCACTGGGGAGCGGCAGCCGCGCAGGTACCGACCGGATCCGGTCGCCGGTTGCGTCTGCGGGGATGGGGACGCAACCGGCAACCTCTCACTGAATGGGGAAGCCCGATCACGACGTCTTCACATTTCCCGCTGAACGCGGGCAAATCGTTGTGATTCATGGTGTTAGGGGTTTTAATTCATCCATGACCTGCTAACCTGCGACGATGATTCGACGCACTCTGGCCTGCATGCTCACCCTCGGCCTGGTCGCCTGCGCGACCCAGCCGAAGTCCCCACCGTCTTCGCCCCAGGCCAGCAGCACGCCGCGCCAGCCCGCCGCCAAGGCCCATGGCCCGGCCGAGGCCGCGCCTGAAGCCACCGCCGCCACCGCGCCGCCAGTCGATCTCACCCCGGTCCCGTTCGAGGTCGCGCGGGACCGCTTCATCGCCGATACCGCCAAGCGCTATGGCCTGAAGCCGGAGCAGATCCGCAGCGTGCTCGACCAGGCACAGGTGCGCCAACCGATCATCGCCGCGATGTCGCGCCCGGCCGAACGGGTCAAGCCGTGGAATGAATACCGGCCGATGTTCATCAGCAAGGCGCGCATCGATGGCGGCCGCGCGTTCCTGGCCGAACACCGCGCCGAACTGGATCGCGTGCAGCAGCGCACCGGCGTGCCGGCCGAAGTGATCGTGGCGATCATCGGCGTGGAAACCAGCTATGGCAGGAATGCCGGCAACCACCGCGTGCTCGATGCGCTGTACACGCTGGCGTTCTATTACCCGCGCAGTGGCGACCCGGCCAAGCTGGAACGCGAAGTGCGCCGCGAGCTGTTCTTCCGCGACGAACTGGCCAAGCTGTTCGAGCTGGGCCGCGAGGAGAAGCTGGACATCACCACGCTCAAGGGCAGCTATGCCGGTGCGATGGGCATGGGCCAGTTCATGCCGTCCAGCTACCTGGATTACGCCGTGGACGGCAATGGCGATGGCCGTCGTGACCTGTTCACCAGCTATGACGATGTGTTCTCGTCCATCGCCAACTACTTCGTGAAGAAGGGCGGCTGGGTCCGGGGTGGCCAGGTGGCCGTACCGGCCACGCTGGCCCCGGGGCGCGAGGAATTCAACCCGACCGAGTGGATGCCGACCTGGTCGCTGGCCGATCTGGCGCAGCGCGGCTACCAGCCCAGCGCACCGGTGCAGCCGGGCGCCACGGCCACGCCGATCACGCTGGAAGGCAGCACGGGCAAGCAGTACTGGCTGGGCTTCCAGAACTACTACGCGATCACCCGCTACAACCTCTCGAAGATGTACGCGATGGCCGTGTTCCAGTTGTCCCAGGCCATCGCCGGACAGGAGCTGCCCCCGGCATGAACATCAGATGGCTGGTCCCGAGCTTGATCGTCTTCGCGCTGGCCGCCTGCAGCAGCGCGCCGAAGAAGCCGGCCACGGCCGGCCACGGTGGCAAACCCAGCGGCACGGTGGTGCAGGGCCGCGGCGCGCGCCCGGCACATTGCCCGGAGGGCTCGCCGTATGCGGCGGCCAAGGAAGACCCGAACACGCGCGGCAACTACACCGCCGGCGGCCTGTACAGACCCGGCGTGCGTGACAGCACCCCGGACTACATTCCCAACGTCGCCTGCATTCCCGAGCCGGAAGTGACCGCCGAAGAGCGTTCGGCGATCGGCAACAAATCGCCCTACGTGGTGCTGGGCAAGTCGTACAAGGTGCTCGACGACACCCGCAACTATGTCGAGCGCGGCACGGCGTCGTACTACGGCGCCAAGTTCCATGGCCGCCTGACCTCCAACCGCGAGGTCTACGACATGTACCAGTTCACCGCCGCGCACAAGACACTGCCGCTGCCCAGCTTCGCCCGCGTCACCAACCTGGACAACGGCGAATCGGTCATCGTGCGCGTCAACGACCGTGGCCCGTTCCATGACGGCCGCGTGGTCGATCTCAGTTATGCCGCCGCAGTGCGCCTGGGCATCACCCAGCGCGGCACCGGCAACGTGGAAGTGCGTGCGCTGCAGCCGGGCGAGAGCAACCTGCTGGCGCAGAAGCCGTCGCGCCGCGAGCGCCGTGCCGCCGAAACCGCGGTCGCGGTGGCCGGGGCGCGCCCGGTACCGGCCGCGCGTGCCACCGCCGACAGCGACATCGATCGCCTGGTCAAGCGCCTGCCGGCCGACGCCACGCCTGCGCGTGGCCAGCCGGCCACCACCCAGGGCGTGGCCAGCGCGGTGCCGGACGTGGCGGTCAGCAGCCTGCCGCCGAGCGCACCGCCGGTGCGCAGCACCACAACGGCGCCGGTGGCAGTCGCCAGCGCCGCACCGCGCGCGGTCGCGCCGGCTGCAGTGCGTACGGTGCCCGCCACCGCAGCAGCCCCCAGCCTGTCGCAGCAGGTGGTCGGCGCGGTGATGGTGCAGGTCGCCAGCTTCTCCAGCCGCGACAATGCCAACCGCGCGATGGGCCAGCTCAACGCGGCCGGCATTGTCGGCGCGACCATCAGCGACATCGCCGCCGGTGGCCGTACCCTGTTCCGCCTGCGCGTTCCCGCCAGCGACCATGCCAGTGCCGCGGAACTTGTCGGCCGCATCGCCGGTCTGGGCCTGGGTTCGCCGCAGATCGTCAAGGATTGATCCGCCCGGGCTGGTGCTGCCGGCCCAGGCTCGCCCGGCCTTACAATGGCCGCTTCGTTCCACCCTCCATTCCTGGCCGTCCCCTGGAGCCTGCTGTCCAATGAATTTCCGTTCCGCCGCCACCGCCCTGGCCGCCACCCTGGTGGTGGGCCTGGCTTCCGCCCAGACGCCGCTGCCGACCCCGGCCACCCCGGCGCCTGCCGCCGCTGCCCCGGCCACCGTCGCGACCCCGCCGGCCCCGGCGCCGAGCGTGTCCAAGGCCTGGGTCCTGATGGACTACGCCACCGGCCAGGTGCTGGCCGGCGAGAACATCCACGAGCAGCTGGCCCCGGCCAGCATCACCAAGGTGATGACGTCCTACGTGGTTGCCGCCGAGGTCAAGAACGGCAAGGTCCGTGCAGATGACCAGGTGATGATGAGCGAGCGCGCCTGGCGCGAGGGTGGCGCGGGTACCGACGGCAGCTACAGCGGCTTCCCGGTCAACCAGACCGCACGCCTGGAAGACATGGAAAAGGGCATGGCGATCCAGTCCGGCAATGACGCCGCGATCGCCCTGGCCGAGCATGTGGCCGGCAGCGAAGAAGCCTTCGCGTCGCTGATGAACAGCTACGCCGCCAAGATCGGCATGAAGGACTCGCACTTCGTCAACGCCCACGGCCTGACCGCCGAAGGCCATCACAGCACCGCCTACGACCTGGCACTGCTGGGCCGCGCGATGGTGCGTGATTACCCGGAAACCTACGCGTACAACAAGATCAAGGAATTCCAGGTCGGCAACATCAAGCAGCCGAACCGCAACCTGCTGCTGTGGCGCGATGGCAGCGTGGATGGCATCAAGACCGGCCACACCTCCGAAGCCGGCTACTGCCTGATGAGCTCGGCCCAGCGTGGCGACCAGCGCCTGATTGCCGTGGTGCTGGGCGGTGCGTCGGAAAAGCAGCGTGCCGATGACAGCCTGGCCCTGCTGAACTGGGGCTTCCGCTTCTTCGAGACCCATCGCCTGTACGAGCCGGGCAAGGCCGTGGCCGAGCACAAGGTCTGGAAGGGCACCACCGACAAGGTGCAGCTGGGCGTGGCCCAGCCGATGCTGGTGAGCGTGCCGCGCGGCCGCTACAACGACCTGAAGCCGAGCATCGACGTGCCCAAGACCCTGGAGGCACCGTTCACCGCGGGCCAGCAGATCGGCACCGTGAAGGTCACGCTGGATGGCAAGGTCATCGCCGAAGCGCCGCTGGTGGCTGTGGCCGCCGTCGAACAGGCCGGTTTCTTCAAGCGCCTGTGGGACAGCTTCTGGATGTGGTGGGAATCGGAATGATCCACGCCCCGGCGTGGTGAACGAAAAGGCCGGCAAATGCCGGCCTTTTCTGTTTCGGGAGGCCGCTTCCCCCCGCACGCGGGGGGGGTAGAGCCGGCCGCTGGCCGGCTCCCAGCAACCCATCCGGGACGGGGGGTAGAGCCGGCCGCTGGCCGGCTCCGCAGCAACCCATCCGGATCTGCCGGCAGCCGGCCAGCGGCCGGCACTACCGGCAGCCTGCCCGCCTACAGCGCGCGGCTGATGGTGAAGCTGCCGAACACGGGTGACTGGCGCTGGCCATCGAACTCGCGGGTGCTGTGGTAACGCGCCATCGCGAATTTCCAGCGCCCGCGCATCACCGCGATGCCGTAGCCGCCCTGTGCCACCACATGGCGCTTGTCCACGCTGTGGCTGCTGCGGAACGTGTTGCCGTCAAGGGTGATGTCTCGGATCATCCAGGCCGCGTCGGTGGTCACGAACAGGTGCCAGGACCAGCCACTGGGGCGGCCACCGCGGGTCGGTGCCGTGTTCTCGCCCGCCGGGCGCAACGGCGTGCTGCCGAAATCGTCGGGCAGCTTCCAGCCGAAACGCAGCTCGCCACCAGCATTGGCCTTGGTCTCCAGATTGCCGATGGCACCGCCGTAGTGGCTGATCGCATCCCAGCCCCAGCCGCCGGCGTTGACACTGGCATCGGCCGGCCAGCGCCGCATGCGCTCGTGGGTCAGCATGAACACCGGTTCGTTGTGCAGCTGGTTGTCCCAGCCCTCGAACTTCTTGTCGCCCAGAAGGTCGTGCACCGCATCCTGCACCTGCTTGCCCTGTGCCCAGGGGCCGACCACGCCCACCGCCAGCTGGGTGGTCTGCAGGCGGTCGCCACTGCGCGCATTGAAACCGAAGCTGGCCAGCAGCACGCCGGCATACGGCCGGTCCTCCTTGATCAGGTCGCGGCGGGCCGGGTCGGAGGGGGTGAAGATGCCCTGGCCGATGCTGAAGATCATGTTCTGCTGTTCGAACCGACCCGGGTGCAGGCCTTCCAGGTACTGGTTCACCCAGCGCGCCATGCGCGGCAGGCAGGGGTCATCGGTGTAGTCGACCAGGTTCGGCGAGACCAGGGTCAGCTGCGCGCCGTTGGTGTAGCCCTGGTCCTGGTGGCGGCCACCGAACAGGTCGTTGTCGACGCGGAAATTGACCTGGGGCGGGTGGTCGCGCATGGCGTCCGGACCACACTGTTCAGCCGCCTGTGCGGCAAGGGGGAGGGCAGTGGCCAGCAGGCCGGCCAGCCCAAGGACTGCGACACGATGCATGGGTGGAATGCTCATGGGGAAGGGGATGGTTTTCTGTCGTTTTCTGCAACGCCACGGTACTCGCGCCCGCGCGCCGGAACGAGCGCGTCCGGATCACTTGTCTGTTCCGAAAACAACATTGTCCAGCGGACACAATTTGTTACCCGCGCAGGCGCCGCGGGCCTCGCGTGAAGGCCGGCGCCAGGCGTGCGGCGCGGCGTCGCGGCCTGCGCCGGCGCAGGAATCGCGGTCAGCTGCCGTTGGGCATGGCAGCGCCGGTGTGGGTGCCACCTGCAACGCAGCAGGCCGCCGGTACCGCCTTTGATGTTGATGAATACTCTTGGGTTTGTTGCCCTGCGGCCCGATAATGGGCCCATGGAAATCAAGTCCGACAACCCCGACCACGGCTTCCAGTTCCCCGGCCAGTTCGAGCTCAGCGCCATGGGCGCGGCCAACCGCGGCCTGGAACATGAGCTCCCCCGCCTGCTGCTGGCTGCCGGCATCGATGTGGTGAACGAACGCATCAGCTGGAAGCATTCGTCCAACGGCAAGTACGTGTCCGTCCGCATCGTGTTCAAGGCAGAGAGCCGCGAACAGTACGACCTGGCCCACCAGGCGCTGCGCGACCACCCGGAAGTGAAGTGGACGCTGTAGCCGACAGCTGCCCGGCCGAGGCCGCCCCGGAACACCGCGCGCCGCGTCCGGCGGTGGTGCGTGACCTTGGCCGCCAGGCCTATGAGCCGGTGTGGCGCGCCATGCAGCGCTTCACCGACCAGCGCAGCGACGCCGATGCCGACGAGCTGTGGGTGGTCGAGCACGATCCGGTGTTCACCCTGGGCCAGGCCGGCAAGGACGAGCATGTGCTGGCGCCGGGCGACATCCCCGTGCTGCACGTGGACCGCGGCGGCCAGGTGACCTATCACGGTCCCGGCCAGATCGTGGTCTATCCGCTGCTGCGCCTGCCGCGGCTGGGCATTGGTGTGCGCGACTACGTGTGCCGCATCGAGCAGGCCCTCATCGATACGCTGGCCGAGTGGAACATCGGTGCCGAACGCCGCGAGGGCGCCCCGGGCGTCTACGTCGGTGGCGCCAAGATCGCCGCGCTCGGCATCCGCGTGCGGCGCGGCTGCACCTTCCATGGGCTGGCCTTCAACGTGGCCATGGACCTGGAACCCTTCCACCGCATCAACCCCTGTGGCTATCAGGGGTTGCAGGTGACCTCGGTGGTAGACTTGGGCGGCCCCTCCGGCATGGAGGCCGTCAAGCCGGTGCTGCTGGACCACCTGGCCCGCCAGTTCGGCCTGCTGCTGCAGCACACGCCCGAACTGCCCGATCTTTCTGCGGCCGCCTGACCGCCCCCGGAACCGCCATGACTGAAACCACCGCCCGTTCCATTCCCCTGCAGATCGTGCAGGGCGATTCTCCGTCCGCCGCGCCGTTGCAGGCCGGGGTCAAGCAGCTGGGCGGTGACAAGATCAACCGTTCGCCGGTGCAGTTCGCCGATGCGCCGGTGCTGCGCAAGCCGTCGTGGATCCGCGTGCGCATTCCTTCGGGCAATGCGGTGCAGAACCTGAAGGCCAAGCTGCGCGAGAACCGCCTGGTGACGGTCTGCGAGGAAGCCAGCTGCCCGAATATCCATGAGTGCTTCGGGCACGGCACCGCCACCTTCATGATCCTCGGCGAGGTCTGCACCCGCCGCTGCTCGTTCTGCGACGTCGCCCACGGCCGCCCGAAGCCGCCGGATGCCAACGAACCGGCCAGCCTGGGCCAGACCGTGGCCGACATGGGCCTGAAGTACGTGGTGGTGACCAGCGTCGACCGCGATGACCTGCGCGACGGCGGTGCCCAGCACTTCGTCGACTGCATCACCGCCATCCGCGAAAAGTCGCCGGGTACCCGCATCGAAGTGCTGACCCCGGACTTCCGCGGCAAGGGCCGCATGGAACGTGCGCTGGAGATCCTGGCGCAGAATCCGCCGGATGTGTTCAACCACAACATCGAGACCGTGCCGGACCTGTACCGCAACGTGCGCCCGGGTGCGGACTACCAGTGGTCGCTGAACCTGCTGAAGAACTTCAAGGCGCAGCACCCGGACGTGCCGACCAAGAGCGGCATCATGCTGGGCCTGGGCGAAGACTTCGAACAGATCAAGGCCACGATGCGTGACCTGCGCGCGCACGATGTGGACATGATCACCATCGGCCAGTACCTGCAGCCGACCGCGCATCACCACCCGGTGCTGAAGTACTGGACCCCCGAGGACTACAAGGCGCTGGAAGACTACGGCTACGCGCTGGGCTTCAGCCATGTGGCATCCGGCCCGATGGTGCGCTCGTCGTACCACGCCGACGTCCAGGCCAAGGGCGCCGGCGTCCGGTAAGCGGTTGCCGCCGGGACATGGCCCGGCGCTGCCAAGGGATGCCACCACCACCCTGGTGGGCGCGCGCACGCCTTCGCCTGCATTCACAATTTGCTACACCGGCCCGGCTAGGCTGGTTTTCCACCGAGCGCGGCCGGGTGACAAACCCGGCAACTTTCGGCACTGTCGCGGTGTCTGAACACCCCGCAGTCTCTCCCTTGGCAAGGCGCCTTCGAGCACGTCAATGAAATTCAAAGCCCCCGCATTCCTGATGGCCCTGGCGCTGGTCGCGCCGCTGGCGCTGGCGGCCAAGGCCGACTCGCCTGCCTTGCCCGCCGCGGCCACCGCCGATCAGGTGACCACCTCCAAGCTGGTGTACGGCCTGTTGTCCGACAGCCGCTACGCCTATCGCCCGCGCGCGCTGGACGAGGCCACCTCCAAGGACGTGTTCAAGCGCTACCTGGAAACGCTGGACGGCGCCAAGCAGTACTTCACCCAGGCCGACGTGGCGCGCTTCGCGCCGTTCGAAGCCAACATCTCCTCGGCCATCCGTGGTGGCGAGCTGGAGCCGGCGTTCCAGGTGTTCGCGGTCTACAAGCAACGGGTCGGCGAACGCGTGGCCTATGCGCGCAAGCTGCTCAAGCAGGAGCCGGACTTCACCACCGACGAACGCTTCGAGTACGACCGCAAGAAGGTGCCGTGGGCGGCCAGCAGCGCCGAGCTGGACGAGCTGTGGCGCAAGTCGGTCAAGAATGACTGGCTGCGCCTGAAACTGGCCGGCAAGAAGCCCGATGACATCCGCAAGACGCTGGACAAGCGCTATGCCACGCTGGAAAAGTCGGTCAATGAGCTGAAGGGCGAGGACGTCTTCCAGTTCTTCATGAACGCCTACACCAGCGCTGTCGATCCGCACACCGACTACTTCACCCCGCGCACCGCCGAGAACTTCAACCAGGCGATGTCGCTGTCGCTGGAAGGCATCGGTGCGCAGCTGCAGCGGCAGGACGACATGGTGGTGATCCGCGAGATCATCGCCGGTGGTCCGGCCGCAGTGGACGGCACCCTGAAACCGGGCGACCGCATCGTCGGCGTGGGCCAGGGCAAGTCCGGGCCGGTCGAGGACGTGATCGGCTGGCGCATCGACGACGTCGTGGCCAAGATCCGCGGTGCCAAGGATACCCAGGTCAAGCTGGAGTTCATCCCGGCCGCCGAGGGCGTGGACGGCAAGCACCACACGCTGGTGCTGACCCGCCAGAAGGTGCGCCTGGCCGAACAGGCCGCCAAGGGCGAGACCATGAGCATCCCGGCCGCCAACGGCGAACCGGCGCGCAGGATCGGCGTGATCAAGCTGCCGACCTTCTACCAGGACTTTGAAGGCCGTCGCCGCAATGCCGCCGACTACGCCTCGGCTACCCGCGACGTGGCCAAGCTGCTGGCCGGCTTCAAGAACGACAAGCTGGACGGCGTGGTGCTGGACCTGCGCAACAACGGGGGCGGCTCGCTGGATGAAGCGATCGAACTGACCGGCCTGTTCATTGAACAGGGCCCGGTGGTGCAGGTGCGCGAGTCCGGCGGACGCGTCACCGTCAACAGCGACCGCAACCAGGGCGTGGCGTGGGACGGCCCGCTGGCGGTGCTGATCAACCGCGGTTCGGCCTCGGCTTCGGAGATCTTCGCCGGTGCCATCCAGGACTACGGCCGTGGCCTGGTGATCGGTGAAACCAGCTTCGGCAAGGGCACCGTGCAGAACATCGTCGACCTCGATCGCTGGCCGAGCGGCGAAACCCAGCGCTTCGGCCAGGTCAAGCTGACCATCGCCCAGTTCTTCCGCATCAGCGGCAGCAGCACCCAGCACAAGGGGGTGGTGCCGGACCTGGCGTTCCCGGCCAGCGTCGATGCCACCGAGTTCGGCGAAAGCACCTACGACAACGCACTGCCGTGGACCCGCATCGCGGCCGTGCCGCATACCCAGTACGGCAACTTCGCGCCGCTGCTGCCGAAGCTGGAAACCCGTCATGACGCGCGCATCGCGACCGACAAGGAATTCCAGTGGTGGAACGAGGACGTGGAGCAGTTCCGTGCCGAGGCGGCCAAGAAGTACATCTCGCTCAACGAGGCCACCCGCCGCGCCGAGCGTGAGCGCCAGGATGCCCAGCGCAAGGAGCGCCAGGTGCAGCGCAAGGCACTGGGCCTGGCCCTGGACCCGCTGGCCGATGACAGCAGCGATGATGGCCTGACCGGCAACGAGCGTGACATCGTCAAGGATGCGGCGCGCGAGAAGGCTGCCGAGAAGCGCCCGGACCCGCTGCTGCGCGAGTCGGCGTCGATCCTGGCCGACGCGGTGAACCTGCTGGCCAACGACCGCCCGCTGTCGGCACAGGTGCTGCCGCAGTCCACCGGCGCGGGTCGCTGGGCGGACTGAACCGGGCGTCCCACGCGATCCCCGAGGGGCCGGCATTGCCGGCCCCTTTCTGTCTGGGGTCCCGTCTGTTTGAGGACCCGCGTCCGTGGCGCTGCCGACGCATGAACCGGGAGCAACATGGGCGGCGATGTCGACCTGCCGCACACGGCGGCGGGACTACCCTTGCTGCTACCGTCCTCGCAGGAGCACCCATGCGGGCCTCCCGTCTTTCCAGCGCTGCCGTCGCCTGTGCCAGCGCCCTGATCCTGTCGGCCTGTGGTGGCCGCGCCGCCGACAGCACCGTGCTGCGCGAGTCCTTCGACTCCGGCGACACCTTCTCGCGTACCGTCGAGGGACGCCCTGCGGAGGCCTGCGAGGCGGCGCGCCGCACGCTGCTCAGCCAGGGCTATGCCATCGCCCGTGCCGATGATGCCCAGGTGGAAGGCAACAAGAACTTCCAGCCGCGCGAGGACGATCATGAGCAGCTGGTGCTGCGCATCTCGTGTGCGCCGCGTGGCGGCCAGGCGCTGGTGTTTGTCAGCGCGGTGCAGGACCGTTACGCGCTGAAGAAGAGCCCGACGTCGGCCAGTGTCGGCGTGGGCGCATTGGGCTCGGTGTCGCTGCCGTTCGGCAGCAACGACGACTCGCTGGTGAAGGTGGCCAGCAGCACGGTCACCGATGCCGAGTTCTATCGCCGCTTCTTCCAGCGCCTGCAGCAGTACCTTCCCGCTGCAGCGGGCGCGTCTTCGCCATCGCCATCACCGGCCACAGCGCCGGAACCCGCACCGGCGGCGACGGACCAGGGCTGAGCGTGCGCGGCAGGTGGCTGAGCGTGGCCCTGCTGCTGGTGCCATCGTGGGTCGTGGCAGCGCCGTCGCTGGACTGTGCACAGGGCCTGCTGCAACGGCTGGGCTGGCGCTTCGAGGACGCGGCCGTGAGTGCACCGCAGTTACACGGTGGCGCAGTGTGCACGCGTGCGTCGCTGGCTGCGGCGCAGGCCGCCGGCGATCTGCAGGTGCGTTGGCCAGCGGCCCTCGCCCCGACCGCACGGCAGGCGCTGCTGCAGCAGCTGCTGGATGATCCGGCCACGGTCTGCGCCTACGCGTTCGAGCTGGGCGCAGCCACGCGGCGTGCGACGCAGGCGCTTGAGGGCAATCCCGGATTCCGGTTCTCCGGCCTGCAGCTGGGCTGGATCGGCTTCGGCGTGCGCGGTGCGCCGGCACAGGGGTGGCAGCGCACGCGCAGCCTCGGCCGTGGCTTCATGCCCAGTGCGGGCAACAGCCGCGCACTGGAGGCGTTCTACAGCGGGGCCGTGCGTGCCGAATGCGGTGTCGGTCGCCAGGTTGCGCAGCTGGCCACCCAGCGCGAGCTGTACGGCGACGCTGCGTTCGACGCCGGCTTTGCGGCGGATGAACTGTCGATCGGCACCTTCCTCGCGCTCCACCGGACCGACAGCATTCTGCTTGGCGCGCACGCGGGTGATTTCTTCGCTGATGGCAAGGCAGTGCGCACCTCGGCGATGGGACGGCAGGCGTTCGTCGGCGTGCCCGGTTTCATCGAACATGTGTACGACAAAGGCACGCTGGACGACCTGAGCAACCAGGCCGAGAACTTCGTGGTGGTCGAGGTGGGCGAGGATGCTGCGCGGGCGCTGGCCACGCACGGCGGACTGGCCTGGTATGACCAGCGCAATGCCGAGGTGTGGGCACTGGCGCAGGACATACCGCGTACCGGCCAGCGCTACTTCGAGCGGCTGCTGTACGAGCGCGATCCACAGCTGCGCGCACGGCTGGCGCCGCGCTACCACGCGGCGCTGGCACGCATGGACCAGCTGCTGGACGATCCGTTCTACCAGCAGTTCGTGATCTACGTGCATCCACGCGGTATACGTCCCATCGGCTACCACATCGCCCGGCTGCTCGACCGCAACCCGCGAACCCCGTTTTCGATCGACCTGGCGGTGCACAATCTGCACACCACGCTCTACCGGCGTTGGCGCGAGGCGCAACTGCGCCACTGCGCGGCTACCGGCAGGCCAGGCAGCCTGACCCTAGACCCCAACTGAAGGTGAAACAATGGACATTGCAATGATCGGCCTTGGCCGCATGGGGGCCAACATGGCCCAGCGCCTGCATCGCGGCGGCCACCGCGTGGTCGGCTACGACCCGGGCGAAGGCGCCCGCGAGCGCGCCGCCGAGGCGGGCCTGGAGGTGGTCGATTCGCTGGCCGCCGCCGTGGCCGCGCTGCCGGTGCCGCGCGTGGTGTGGCTGATGGTGCCGGCCGGTGAAACCGTCGACCAGACGCTGGGCCAGCTGACCCCGCACCTGGCCGAAGGTGACATCGTCATCGACGGCGGCAACTCCAACTACCAGGACTCGATCCGCCGCGCCAGGGCGCTGGCCGAGGACGATCTGGGCTACGTCGACTGCGGCACCAGCGGTGGCGTGTGGGGCCTGCAGGAAGGCTACAGCCTGATGGTCGGTGGCGAAGCGTCGGTGGTGGAGCAGATCGCACCGCTGCTGCGCACGCTGGCACCGGCCGAGGACCGGGGCTGGGGTCGTGTCGGCCCGTCCGGCGCTGGCCACTTCACCAAGATGGTCCACAACGGCATCGAGTACGGAATGATGCAGGCCTACGCCGAGGGCTTCGCGCTGATGGAGCGCAAGCAGGAAATGGAACTGGACCTGGCCCAGGTCGCCGAGGTGTGGCGCCACGGCAGCGTGGTCCGTTCGTGGCTGCTGGACCTGAGTGCCGAAGCCCTCAAGCGCAATCCGTCGCTGGATGGCATCGCACCGTACGTCGAGGATTCCGGTGAAGGCCGCTGGACCGTAGCCGAAGCAATCGCATTGGACGTGCCTGCACCGGTGATCACGCTGTCGCTGCTGGAACGCCTGCGTTCGCGCGAATCCAATTCGTTCACCGACCGCCTGCTGTCGGCGATGCGCAATGAATTCGGCGGGCACGCGATCAAGAAGTCGTAAGCACTGCGGTGGGGTCAGAGCCCTTCGGCGTTGCCGAAGGGATCCGACCCCAGGCAGATCGGGGTCGGATCCCTTTCCGCAGGAAAGGGCTCTGACCCATGCAGCCAGGCGAGCATGGCTCGACTCTACAAGAGCCATCTCACGGATAGCCGCCTTTTGCTGTTGCTGTTGAGGTTGCCGGCCAGCGGCCGGCACTACCGCTTCTGCGGGTGCAGGGCGCAGCCCTGCCGATCACCCCAACGCGATCCGCCGCCCTTCGCGCGCGCTGTCCATGCCGGCCTGCAGCAACCGCATCAGCTGCAGGGCCTGCACCGGGCTGACCGTGGCTTCGCCGTCACCGTGCATCGCCGAGGCGAACTGTGCATACAGGCGGCGGTAGTCGCCGGGCAGGTTGTCGACGGTGCTGCGCTGCACGTTGTCTTCGGCATCGCAGCGCACCAGCTCGCCATGCCGCGGATCAATGCCCCAGCCCGGTGCGCCCGGCGCAACGCTGCGGCGCAGCTGCGCCTCCTGTACGTCCAGTCCGTGCTTGATCCAGCTGGCGGTGCTGCCATGCACGCTGAAGTGCGGCGTCTGCGCTGCCACCAGTGAACCGGCGTGGACGATCGCCCGATGCCGCGGGTAGTGCAGTATCGCGTGGAAGTAATCGATGCCGCCGCCGCCTTCGCGCTGCACGGCCAGATCGGCATCGATGGCGTCGGGCCAGCCGAACAGCACCAGCATCTGGTCCAGCAGGTGCGGACCGAGGTCGTACCACAGGCCACTGCCGGGCCCGTCCTGTTCGCGCCAGCGGTCGCGCACCTGTGGCCGGTAGCGGTCGAAGTGCGCGTGGCACTCGGCCACGTCGCCCAAGGTGCCTTCGGCCAGCAGCGACTGCAGGGTGAGGAAGTCGGCATCGAAACGCCGGTTCTGGAACACGGTGGCGATGCGCCCGGCGTCGCGTGCCGCAGCCAGCACCGTTTCCGCTTCGGCCACGTCCAGTGCGAACGGCTTGTCGACCAGCACATGCTTGCCTGCCGCCAGCGCCGCGATGGCCAGTGGCGCATGCTGTTCGTTGGGCGTGGCGATCACTACGGCATCCACGGCCGGATCATCGAATACCTGCTGCGGCGTGGCACGCACGTGCACATCGCTGAACGTCCGCAGCAGCGTGTCGCGTTGTGAACTGACAATGCTGTGCAGCGCCAGCCCGGACGTGTGCTGGATCAGCGGCGCATGGAAGACGCGGCCGGCGAAGCCGTAACCGATCAGGGCCAGTTGCAGGTCGGGGCGCATGGCAGGGCTCCGGCAATGGGGAAGGGCAGGGTAAACGACGATGGCGGACGAGCCCAAACTGAACCATTGGCATCGCCGGGCTGCCGATTCACGGCAGCATGACCGCAACGCCACGCCTGCTCCACGTGCGCTTGTCCAGACTGGCAGCACATTCCGAAGGAGTACGACACGATGAGCAATACGACCCGCACGCTGATTGCCTCGGCCCTGACGCTGGGCCTGGCCATGTCCTCCTCGGCCGCATTCGCCAAGGATCCGGCCGCGAAGAGCCCGCCGACCAGTGCCCACCCGACCACCCATGCCGATCGCCATGACTCCAATGAGCCGGTGACCGACACCTGGATCACCACCAAGGTGAAGGCTGACCTGCTGGCCAGCAGCAACGTTCCGGGCACCGAGATCAAGGTGGAAACCGTGAACGGCGTGGTCAGCCTGAGCGGCGCCGTCGCCACGCAGGCGGAGAAGGACAAGGCAGTCAATACCGCCAAGGGCATCAAGGGCGTGACCCGCGTCGATGCCGCCGCGCTGAAGGTCAGCGCCGCCGCCAAGCGCTGAACAGCCACCACGCGTTGAACAGGGTGGGCGCCCCGCAAGGGGCGCCCACTCGCGTATGGGGCCGGCTGCGTGAGCCCGTTCAGCCTGCCGCGCTTCCGGCTCCAGAGTTGTGACCGCCTGCGCTATATTGCCGGTTCCGCCGCAGCCGGGCTCCGCCCCGGGTCCCGCTCCGCGGCCGTGCTGACGAGGAACTATGGCGCTGGTTTTCAGTGACGACATCTGGGACCGCTGGCGGTTGCCGGCCCTGGCGCTGGCGGCTGCCGCGATCATCGTGGTGCCGTGGTTGACGCTGCGCAAACTGCAGCAGGACAGCGAAGAGGCGATGGCCTGGGTCAACCATACCCAGGCCGTGGGCGTGGCACTGCAACAGCTGCAGGCCGATGTGCGCGACGTCGAATCGGCCGCCCTGACCCTGTCCAAGGGCGTGGATGCGCCCGGCCTGCGCGAGCGCATGGCCAAGGCCAACGACATTCCCGGACGGCTGGCCGAGCTGGGGCGGATGACCCGCGACAACCCCGAGCAGCTGATCCGCATTGGCCGCATCGAATCGATGCTGGACGGCCGCCTGGCGGTGGCGCGCGAACTGGCCCGGTCCGAACCGAACAGCGACCAGCGCGAACTGGTGCAGGACCTGAGCACGCGGTACCCGATCCGGGGCCTGGTGGAAGAACTGCAGGCCAGCGAGCAGACGCTGCTGGCACGGCGTGCAGAGCAGGCCGCGCGCCAGCGCAAGCAGACCGAACTGGTCGCGTGGAGCTCGCTGGTGATCCAGCTGGCGCTGCTGGGCCTGGTGCTGTGGCTGCTGCAGCGGCAGATCGGCCGCCGCCTGCATGCCGAACGCCAGTCGCTGCGCTCGGCCGCGCGTGCGGCGTCGGTACTGCAGACCGTGCGCGAACCCATCGTGCTGCTCGACCGCGACCTGCGCGTGCAGCTGCACAACCCGGCGTTCGCCGAACTGTACGACCTGCAGGACGAGCGTGCCGATGGCCTGCTGCTGGAAAACCTCGGCGACGGCGCCTGGCGGGATACGGTGGTGCGCCAGCGCCTGGCCGATGTGTTGTCGCGTGGCCGCGAGCTCTGGGACTTCGAGCATGAGCAGCGTACCGCCGATGGCATGGTGCGCTACATGATGCTCAATGCGCGCCGCATGCCGCTGCCCGACACCGATGACGAGGTGGTGCTGCTGACCATCAGCGACGTCACCCTGCAGCGCGCAGTGCAGTTGCGCGTGGAAGAGCTGAACCGCCAGCTGGAAGGCAAGGTCGCGCAGGTGTCCGAGGTCAACCGCGAGCTGGAAGCCTTCAGCTATTCGGTCTCGCACGACCTGCGCGCGCCGCTGCGCCACGTGGCCGGATTCTCCGACAAGCTGTCGCGCCACCTTGGCGATGCTGCCGATGACAAGAGCCGCCACTACCTGGAGGTGATCTCCAGTTCCGCCCGTCGCATGGCGGCGCTGATCGACGACCTGCTGGTCTACTCGCGCCTGGGCCGTGCGGCGATGCGCCAGCAGGCCGTGGACATGCAGTCGCTGGTGGCCGATACCCGCGCCATGCTCGATGCCAACCTGCAGACCGAGGCCGAGAACAGCGGTCATGCGCACCGGGTGGAGTGGAGCATCGCGCCGTTGCCGATCGTGGTGGGCGACGAGAACATGATCCGCCAGGTCTGGCTGAACCTGCTTGGCAACGCGGTGAAATACTCGGGCAACCGTGAACCGGCGAAGATCCGCGTGGACTACCAGCCGCAGCCCGATGGCGGCCATCAGTTCACGGTCAGCGACAATGGTGCAGGCTTTGACATGGCTTACGCCGGCAAACTGTTTGGTGTGTTCCAGCGCCTGCACAAGGCCAGCGATTATCCGGGCACCGGCATCGGCCTGGCCAGCGTGCGCCGCGTGCTGACCCGCCATGGCGGCCGCATCTGGGCCGAGGCCGAGCCGGACGTCGGCGCCACCTTCCACTTCTACCTGCCTCCCGCGAACGACGCGGACAAACAAGGGCCTTCTGCATGACCACTCTGCGCACCATCCTTCTCGCCGAAGACAGCCCGGCCGACGCCGAAATGGCGATCGATGCCCTGGAAGAGGCGCGCCTGGCCAATCCCATCGTGCACGTCGAAGACGGCGTGGAAGTGATGGACTACCTGCTGCGTCGCGGCGCCTTCGCCGAGCGCGAGGAAGGCCTGCCGGCGGTGCTGCTGCTGGACATCAAGATGCCGCGCATGGATGGCCTGGAAGTGCTGCGGCAGATCCGCGAGCACGAGGAGCTCAAGCGCCTGCCGGTGGTGATCCTGTCGTCCTCGCGCGAGGAAAGCGATCTGGCCCGCAGCTGGGACATGGGCGTGAACGCCTACGTGGTCAAGCCGGTGGATGTGGACCAGTTCTTCGGCGCAGTGCAGACCCTGGGCAAGTTCTGGGCGTTGATCAACCAGGCACCGGAACTCGAGTGAGCCCATGCCCCTGACCGGTCCCGCCCTGGGGGCGCTGCGCATCCTGCTGGTGGAGGATTCACCGGAAGATGCCGAGCTGATGTCCGAACAGATGCTCGATGCGGGCCTGGACGCCCGTTTCGAGCGCGTCGAGAGCGAGGCTGAGCTGCGCCAGGCACTGGCCGCGTTCCAGCCGGACATCGTGCTGTCCGACCTGAGCATGCCGGGGTTCTCCGGTGATGATGCGCTGCGCATCGTGCGCGAGACCTCGCCGGAAGTGCCCTTCATCTTCGTCTCCGGCACCATGGGCGAGGAGAACGCGGTGGCGGCGCTGCAGAAGGGCGCCAACGACTACATCATCAAGCACCTGCCGGCACGCCTGCCCTCGGCGGTCGCGCGTGCGATCCGCGATGCACGCAGTGCGGTCGAGCGCGCACGCGTGGAAACCGAACTGATGCGTGCGCAGCGCCTGGAAAGCCTGTCCCTGCTTGCCGCCGGGCTCAGCCACGACCTGCGCAACATCCTGCAGCCGTTGCTGATCATGCCGGACCTTCTGAAGGCCCGTACCGACGATCCGCAGCTGCACCACCTGGCCGATGTCATCGCCGAGTGTGGCCGCCGTGGCCACGAGATGGCCGAATCGATGCTGTCGTTCGTGCGCGGATCGCGCAAGCCGAGCGAGCGCATCGAGATCAAGGGCCTGTTCGATGCGGTGGCCCTGCTGTTGCGCAGCAACGTGCCCGACGCCGTGCGCCTGGAACTGCAGGTGCAGGATGAAGGCCTGGTGGTCGACGCCAACTACACCGAACTGCAGCAGGTGATGCTGAACCTGGCGCTCAACGCGATCCAGGCGATGCCCAACGGTGGCCGCCTGAGCCTGACCGCCAGCCATGCCGGCCAGCGCGATGGCGTGGACTGGATGCGCATCTGCGTGGCCGATGAAGGCATCGGCATGGACGCGGACACGCTGTCGCACCTGTTCAATCCGTTCTTCACCACCAAGGCCGATGGCACCGGCCTGGGCCTGATTTCCTGCAAGCGCATCGTGGAAGGCGCCGGCGGCAGCATCCATGTCAGCAGCCAGCCGGGGCAGGGCACCTGCTTCGAACTGCGCTTGCCCATGCACGAAGCCAGCGACGGCAGCGAGCCGATCGAACAGCTGGTGGCGTTGGGCAGTGGCCAGTCGATCCTGGTCGTCGACGGCGAAGCCACGCGCCTGTCGCTGCTCGGCAATGCGTTGTCCAGCCAGGGCTACCAGCTGCAGCTGGCGTCCGACGGCCCGGCGGCGCTGCGCTGGATGCAGCAGGAGGCGATGCCGGCCCTGGTGATCGCCGATGCCGGTTCCAAGCTGCTGCCGGCCAGCCAGCTGCTGGGCGAGATGGCCGCGTTGGGCTATCGCGGGCCGGCGCTGGTGCTGGAGGATGCCGCGGTGGCCGTGCCCGCCGATGCGTTCCCGCCCGGCGTGGAGGTGCATGTGCTGCGCAAGCCGCTGCAGATGCAGCAGGTGTTCCGCGCGGTGGCCGAAGCGCTGGGCTGATGCCAGGGTAGTGCCGGCCGCTGGCCGGCGTCCCTGTGTGGTGGGATCAACGCGGTTGCCGGCCAGCGGCCGGCACTACCGGTCCAGGGTTTCCCAGGGGAAGCGCGGCAAGGCATCCACTGCCTGTTCCAGCCGCTGCAGATGCAGCCGATCTTCCGCGCGGTGGCCGAAGCGCTGGGCCGATGCCACGGTAGTGCCGGCCGCTGGCCGGCATCCCGTGCGGTGGAATCAATGCGGTTGCCGGCCAGCGGCCGGCACTACCGGTCCAGGGATTCCCAAGGGAAGCGCGGCAAGGCATCCACTGCCTGTTCCAGCCGCTGCAGATGCAGCCGATCTTCCGCGCGGTGGCCGAAGCGCTGGGCCGATGCCACGGTAGTGCCGGCCGCTGGCCGGCATCCCGTGCGGTGGAATCAATGCGGTTGCCGGCCAGCGGCCGGCACTACCGGTCCAGGGATTCCCAAGGGAAGCGCGGCAAGGCATCCACTGCCTGTTCCAGCCGCAGCAGATGCAGCCGATCTTCCGCGCGGTGGCCGAAGCGCTGGGCTGATCTCGCGGTAGTGCCGGCCAGCGGCCGGCACTACCGGTCCAGGGTTTCCCAAGGGAAGCGCGGCAAGGCATCCACTGCCTGTTCCGGCCGCAGTAGATGCAGCAGGTGTTCCGCGCGGTGGCCGAAGCGCTGGGCTGATGCCACGGTAGTGCCGGCCGCTGGCCGGCATCGCTGTGTGGTGGGATCAACGCGGTTGCCGGCCAGCGGCCGGCACTACCGGTCCAGGGTTTCCCAGGGGGAAGCGCGGCTACCTGTTCCTGCCGCTGCAGATGCAGCTGGTCTTCCGCGCGCTGGCCGAAGCGCTGGGCTGATGCCACGGTAGTGCCGGCCGCTGGCCGGCATCGCTGTGCGGTGGAATCAATGCGGTTGCCGGCCAGCGGCCGGCACTACCGTCCGGCGGTTTCCCAGGGGAAGCGTGGCGGGGCGTCCACCGCCTGTTCCAGCCGCAGCAGATGCAGCAGGTGTTCCGCGCGGTGGCCGAAGCGCTGGGCTGATACCAGGGTAGTGCCGGCCGCTGGCCGGCATCCCTGGGGTCGGGTCAATGCGGTTGCCGGCCAGCGGCCGGCACTACCGTCCGGCGGTTTCCCAGGGGAAGCGTGGCGGGGCGTCCACCGCCTGTTCCAGCCGCAGCAGATGCAGCAGGTGTTCCGCGCGGTGGCCGAAGCGCTGGGCTGATACCAGGGTAGTGCCGGCCGCTGGCCGGCATCCCTGGGGTCGGGTCAATGCGGTTGCCGGCCAGCGGCCGGCACTACCGTCCGGCGGTTTCCCAGGGGAGGGAAGCGCGGCAAGGCGTCCACTGCCTGTTCCAGCCGCTGCAGATGCAGCAGGTGTTCCGCGCGGTTGCCTAAGCGCTGGGCTGATGCCACGGTAGTGCCGGCCGCTGGCCGGCATCCCTGTGTGGTGGGATCAACGCGGTTGCCGGCCAGCGGCCGGCACTACCGGTCCAGGGTTTCCCAGGGGAAGCGCGGCAGCGCGTCCACCGCCTGTTCCAGCTGCAGTAGATGCAGCAGGTGTTCCGCGCGGTGGCCGAAGCGCTGGGCTGATGCCACGGTAGTGCCGGCCGCTGGCCGGCATCCCTGGGGTCGGGTCAACGCGGTTGCCGGCCAGCGGCCGGCACTACCGGTCCAGGGTTTCCCAGGGGAAGCGCGGCAGCGCGTCCACCGCCTGTTCCAGCCGCCGCGACCAGTTCTGGTGGATGTCGGCATACAGCGTGGAATCCGCGCCCAGCCGCAGCTGCTGGCCGATGCGCAGTTCGCCGTCGCGCAGCAGCGCCAGATCGATCGGCAGGCCCACCGACAGATTGGAACGGATGGTGGAATCGAGCGACACGATCGCCGTACGCGCGGCATCCTCCAAATGCGTGGCCGGGCTGAGGATGCGGTCGAGGATCGGCTTGCCGTACTTGGATTCGCCGATCTGCAGGTAGGGCGTCTCCGGCGAGGCGGCAATGGCGTTGCCGAGCGGGTAGATCATGTACAGCCCGGGCCGCTCGCCGGCGATCTGGCCGCCGAAGATCAGCGTGGCCTGGGTGTTGACCCCGTCATGGCCGTGTTCGCTGTGGCTGCTGTGCACCTGGCTGTCCACCAGCAACTGGCCCACATACGCGGCGGCTTCGAACAGGTGGGTCATGTCGCGCAGGTTGGGCACGCGTCGCTCTGCGGCGTCGCGGCCCAGGCGCGACACCAGCAGCTGGGTGGTGGCCAGGTTGCCAGCCGCCATCAGCACGTAGGCTGCCTGGCCGGGATACTCGAACACGTGCAGCTTGCGATGCACGCGCACATCGTCCAGCGAGGCATTGGTCCGGGTGTCGGCAGCGAAGACCAGGCCCTCGTCCACCTCGATTCCAACGCAATAGGTCATGTCGGTGCCCTATCATGTGCGTCCCGGATTGTAGGCAGGCCGCCGTGACGACGGCATGTCCACGCCCCCCAAGTGCCGTCACCTGAACCGCATGACCACCGTGCTCCTGAGCCTGGGCAGCAACGTCCAGCCCCGCCGCTACCTCCACGCCGCGGTGACGGCCCTGCGCGAGCGCTTCGGCGCGCTGCAGGTCTCGCCCGCCTACCGTACTGCCGCGGTCGGCTTTGATGGCCCGGCCTTCCTCAACAACGCGGTGGCGATCGAGACCGGCCTGCCGCTGCAGGAACTGGACGACTGGCTGCATGCGCTGGAGGATGCGCATGGCCGCGACCGCAGCGGGCCGCGCTTCTCCGACCGCACCTTGGACATCGACGTGGTGTTCTATGGCGACCTGGTGGTGGAAGGGCCGGGGCACCTGCGCATCCCGCGGCCGGAGCTGAAGCACGCGTTCGTGTTGAAGCCGCTGGCCGACATCGCGCCGGACTTCATCGATCCGGTCAGCGGACTGGACCTGGCCACGCTGTGGCGCGCGCACCCGCAGTTTGGCGAGGTGTTCGAGGTGGTTGACCTGGAATGATGGGGCTGCCGGCCAGCGGCCGGCACTACCGGTATGCCGGCCGCTGGCCGGCAATCCCTCAGCTGACCGTACGCCCGCCATCCACGCGCAGGGTATGGCCGGTCACGAAGCTGGCTTCGGCCACCAGCCAGTACACCGCTTCGGCGATCTCCTCGACCGTGCCGATCCGCGCCAGCGGCGTGCGTGCCAGCAGCGCCTCGCGGGCGAAATCGTCCTTGCCCTGTTCCGGCCACAGGATCGCCCCCGGCGCGACCGCATTGACCCGCACCTTCGGTGCCAGCTCCAGCGCCAGCGCGCGGGTGGCCATCTCCAGCGCGGCCTTGGCCATGGTGTAGGCGATGTGGTCGCGCATCGGGTCGGTGCCGTGCAGGTCGGTCAAATTGACGATGCAGCCCTGCTGGCGGCGCAGGTAGGGCGCCGCCGCCTGTGACAGCAGCAATGGCGCGCGTGCGTTGACCGCATACAGCGCGTCCATCGCCTCAGCGGTGACCTGGCCGAGTGGAGTGGGGAAGAAGTTGGAAGCATTGTTGACCAGCGCATCCAGGCGGCCGAAGTGGGTAACCGCCTGTTCCACCAGGTCGGGCAGGGCGTCGGCGTCACGCAGGTCGGCCTGCAGGGCCAGCACGCTGCCGGGGCGCACGTTGTCGAAATCGAACGCGGCCTGCTGCAGCTCGGCGCTGGAGGTGTGGGCGTGCAGCACCACCGACCAGCCGCAGGCATGGAACTGGCGGGCGATGGCCGCACCGATCCGGCGTGCGCTGCCGGTGATCAGGACCACGGGGTGGGTGTCGCTCATCGAGGGTCCTCCAAGGCTCGGCTATCCTGTGCACCATTGTCACCGCATTCGAAGACGCCATGCAGCCCACCTTCCCCCTGCCCGAAGCCGATGCCCTGGCCCACAGCGACCAGCTGGCGGCCGCCCTGCGCGCCGAAATCCTTGCCCAGGGCGGGGCGATGCCGTTTTCCCGCTTCATGGAGCTGTGCCTGTATGCGCCCGGCTGGGGCTATTACAGCGCGGGTGCCAGCAAGTTTGGTGGCAGTGGCGATTTCACCACCGCGCCCGAGCTCGGCAGCCTGTTCGCCGGCAGCGTAGCCAATGCGCTGGCGCCGGTATTCGCACAGCTGGGCGCGCAGGCGCGCCTGCTGGAACTGGGGGGTGGCACCGGTGCGTTCGCCGAGGCGGTGCTGCTGCGCCTGGCGGAACTTGATGCACTGCCGTCGCGCTACGCCATCCTTGAACCCAGCGCCGACCTGCGCGAGCGCCAGCAGCAACGGCTGCAGCAGAACCTGCCGGTGGAGCTGGCCGCGCGCGTGGACTGGGTCGACCGCCCGTTCGAAGAGGACTGGGAGGGCGTGGTGTTTGCCAACGAAGTGATCGACGCGCTGCCGACGCCGCGCTTCCTCATCCGGGATGGCGAGGTCTACGAGGAAACCGTGGAACTGGACGCCGAAGGCAACTTCATCCGTGGCGCGCAGCCGGCCGACATCCTGCTCAACGGTGCGGTGCGCCACATCGAGCGCTACCTGGAGCGCCCCTTCGCCGAGGGCTACCGCTCCGAGGTGCTGCCGCAGCTGCCGTACTGGTTGCAGGCAGTGGCGGGCGGCCTGCAGCGCGGCGCGATGCTGTTCATCGACTACGGTTACAACCGTGGCGAGTTCTACCAGCACGACCGTGATGAGGGCACCGTGCGCGCGTTCTACCGCCACCACGTGCACAACGACGTGCACCGCTGGCCGGGCCTGCAGGACATCACCGCGTCGGTGGATTTCACCGCGATGGCCGAGGCCGGCATGCACGGCGGTTTCGAGCTGGCGGGCTACTGCAGCCAGGCCAGCTTCCTGCTCGGCAACGGCCTGGACCAGGTGCTGTCGCTGGCCGAGGAGCGGACCGATGAAGTCGGCCGTATCCAGCTGCGCGACCAGGTGAAGAAGCTGACCCTGCCGACCGAGATGGGGGAGCGCTTCCAGGCGATCGGGCTGCAGCGCGGCGTCGACTTCGAGCCCGCCTTCGAGCTGGGTGACCTGAGCTGGCGCCTGTGAGCGATGCGCTGCCGCTGATCAAGCCGCTGCGGCGGCCGCGGCTGTGGACCGCGCTGTGGTTCAGCGCGGTGCTGCTGGTGATCGTGGTCTGCCTGATCCCGCCGCCGCCGATCCCGCTGCCGGAAAACGGCGACAAGGGCGAACACGTCCTCGCTTACTTCATTCTGGCCGGCAGCGCGGTGCAGCTGTTCCGTCGCGGTCGTCCGCTGCTGTGGGTGGCCGTGGGCCTGGTGCTGATGGGGATTGGCATCGAGTTCGCGCAGGGTGCATTTACCGATGACCGCATGGCCGATCCGATGGACGCCATCGCCAACACGGTGGGCGTGCTGGCGGGCATGGGCACGGCATTGACCCCCATGCGCGACCTGCTGCTGCGCTGGCGCGGGTAGGGTCGTGCCAACGCAGGTTGGCACCTAACCGTAGATCCACGCCATGCGTGGATGGAATCAGTAGATCCACGCCATGCGTGGATGAACTGTCCGAGGTACCGACCAAGGTCGGCACCCACCCGGACAGGCCTGCCGTCATTTCCCCAGCGTGACCTCATCCAGCACCCACATCGCCGGGCGCGTGTCGCCGGTGAAGTTGATGCACAGGTCAGCGGTGCCCTGCGTCCCCTTCGGCAGCGCCGCACGCAGCGTCACGAAGCCATCGGCATCCGGCTTGGCCGGCAACGGCACTTCCGCCAGTACCTTGCCGCTGCAATCGCCGCGACGCACCTGCATTTCGCCATGCGCGCGCCTCGCTTTTTCGAAGCGACGCTTGGGCTCGTCGTGGGCCAGCTGGAAGTAGTACGGAATGCGCCCCGCGCGGACTTCCACGCTGCCGATGCCGTCCAGCTGCGCCTGCGGCCAGCGCCAGCACGGCTGGAAGATGTCCACGTTGAACACCGCACGCGTTCCCTCGCGCGGGCCATCGTCTTCCAGGCGCAGCACCAGCCCTTTGCTGCCCACGCAGCTGAGCAGTTCATCGCTGCGGCGGCTGAGCAGCGATTGTGCGCTGAACGCCGCGACCGTCGGCTTCGCCGCCAGCATCTGGCCCTGGTAGAACGCGGCGGCCTGCACGGTAGCGGGCAGCTGCGCGGTCAGCGGCTGCTGGTACAGCGGCGACTGCGCCGTCACCGGCTGGCCATCGGTGCTGTAGCGCACTTCATAGCCCAGCGGGTTGGCCAGCGACACGGTCACGGAGTTCTTCGCGCGATCATCGGTGTAGTCAACGCCCACTTCGAACGGCGTCTGCGCGTAGGCCAGGCCCCAGGCGCGGTAGCGTTGCAGCTGCGCGGGCAGGCGCGCGAGGAAATCGCGGAAGTCGCGATGTTCCGGCGTGCTCCAGCCGGTCTCGGCCACTGCGGCCAGGCGCGGGAACAGGTTGTGCTGCAGGCGCGCGTAGGTGCGCGTGTGTTCGGTGAACATGTTGGCCTGCAGGCCCAGGATGTGCTGGCGCTTGTCGGCCGCAAGCTCGGCCGGCACCGGTTCGAAGTTGTACAGCTTGCCGAGGTTGACCTGGGTCGGGCGGCCGGGAGGTTCGTTCGGCGAGGCCGTCTGCAGGTAGTCCAGATACAGGTACCCCACCGGCGACATGACCACGTCATGGCCGGCACTGGCCGCGGCCAGGCCACCTTCGGTGCCCTGCCAGGACATCACCGTGGCCTGCGGCGGCAGCCCGCCTTCGAGGATTTCATCCCAGCCGATCAGGCGCCGGTCGTGCTCCTCCAGGAAGGTCTCCAGGTGCTTGATGATGTGGCTCTGCATGGCCATTTCATCCTTGATGCCCAGCGCACGCATGCGCTGCTGGACCTGCCTGGAGGCTTCCCACTGGTCCTTGACCGCCTCGTCGCCGCCGACGTGCACGTACCTGGCCGGGAACAGCGCAATCACCTCTTCCAGCACGTTTTCGAGGAAGGTGACAGTGCTGTCTTCGACGTTGAACAGGTTGGGGAACACGCCCCATTCGCTGATCGGCTTCAGCGGGGTATTGATCGAACCCAGTTCCGGGTACGCGGCAATCGCTGCGGTCGCGTGCCCCGGCACATCGATTTCCGGAATCACCTGGATATGCAGCTTCGCGGCATAGGCAATCACTTCGCGGATCTGGTCCTGCGTGTAGAAGCCGCAATACGGATGCTCCTTGCCAGTGAGCGGATCGATGCCACCGTCGCCGGCCGGGAGGCGGCAGCTGCCCACTTCGGTCAGCTTCGGATAGCGCTTGATCTCCATGCGCCAACCCTGGTCATCGGTCAGGTGCCAATGGAAGGTGTTCAGCTTGTGCGCGGCCATCGCATCGAGCACGCGCTTGATCTCGTCCAGGCTCTGGAAATGCCGTGCCGAGTCGAGCATGAAACCGCGCCAGCTGAAGCGTGGCGCGTCCTGGATCTGCACTGCCGGCAGCACGCCGTTGCTGCCGCCGGTGGCGAGCTGGGCGAGGGTGGTTGCGCCATAGAACAGGCCGGTTTCGTTGCCGGCCTGTACCACTACGCCCTGTGCGGTGCTTTCCAGCGTGTAGCTCTCACCGCTGTCGCGGAAGGTGGGCACGATCTGGAAGCGGATGCCACCGGTCCTGGCCGCCGTCTTGCCCTTGGCCAGCGCCAGGCGCGGGCCGCCACTGCGCGCCAGCAGGTCGGCGAACTGGCTGGCGACGCGCTGTGCGGCCTCGCCTTCGGCCAGCAGCACGGTATCGCCGCGCACGGTGATGCCGCTGCCCTGGCCGCGTTGCACAGTGGCTGGCGCGGGAATCAGCATCAGGCTGCCGGTGCGCAGCTGCGGGCCGGGGGCTTCGGTGGCGGGCGTTGGATCGGCGGCCAGCGCCGGCAGTGCCGGCAGCAGGGCGATCAGGCTGCCCAGCAGCAGCGCGCTGCGCATCCGGGCGCGGGAAGGCTTGACCATCGGAACGACTCCTTGGAACGGTGCGATGAACGCTATACATGAAAAACGCCGGGCCCGGAATGACCCAGGCCCGGCGTGCGTGCACGACTCGGCGATGTTGCTGCCGCTGGATCAGTACTTGAAGCGGAAGTTGAGGTAGTACTGGCGACCGTTGCTGTAGAACGAGGTCGGGATGGCCGCGGTCTGGTAGTACTTGTAGGTCGGGTTGTTGAGGTTCAGGCCATCCAGGCTGATGCTCAGCCAATCGGTGGCCTTGAAGCTCAGCGATGCCGACAGCGTGCCGAAGTCATCCTGGTAGTACGGATTGGTACCGGACAGGCTGATCAGGAACGAGGAACGGCGGGTGTAGCTGACGCGGGCACCGAAGCGCTCGTTCTCGAAGTAGGCACCCACGTTGTAGGTGTTCTTCGAGGTGCCCAGCAGGTTGTGCGAGCCATCCGACCAGGTATGCGAGGTGGTGCCGTTGGCATAGGTGTAGTTGGCATTGATGCCGAAGTACTCGCCGATCGGCTGCTCGTAGGCCACTTCCACGCCGGTGACCTTGCCGTCGGCATTGATCGGGGTGGAGATCTGGTAGGTCTCGAGCTGGTTGGTCAGTTCGCTGTACAGCTGGCGCGAGACCACGTCGAAGGCGATGTAGTCCTTCAGGTCCATGTGATACGCGCCCACCGACAGCAGGCCGCGCGGCATGAAGTACCACTCCAGGTTGGCGTCCAGGTTGGTGGACAGGGTCGGCTTGAGGTTCGGATTGCCGCCGCCGCCGGTGCGGTTCAGGTCCGAACCGTACGAGGAGGCACCCAGTGCCGAGTAGTCCGGCAGGGTCTGGGTCTGCGAGGCGGCGACGCGCAGCACCAGCGAGTCGTCCAGGTCGAACTTGATGTTGGCGCTGGGCAGCACACGGTTGCGCTTGTTCTGGAAGGCCAGGCGCTCCCACATGCCGAACAGGCTGCTGACATCGGCATCGGCGGCCTTGCTGACGGCGTTGTAGGTGTCGATGTCCTGCTTGATGTTGACGTAGCGCAGGCCGACGTTGCCGCTCCACCAGTCGCCGCGGAAGTTGGCCTGCACGTAGCCGGCGAAGTTCTTTTCCTTCACCTTCCATTCGGCGCCGTAGTTGTGGCGACCGGTCGGGCCATCATTGCCGGCCAGCCAGGTGGAGTTGTTGGTCACCGCGTCCTTCAGCGCGCCCGGCGTGAAGTACCAGAGGTTGCGCGGGAAGGTGCCGCCGATGTCACCGGCAAAGCCGCTGGGATAGTTGGCCGTCGCGCCGTTCTTCAGTGCGCTCCAGATGTCACCCGGCGTTGCGCCTTCCGGCGACAGTGCTTCGCGCTTGTGGTCGGCGAAACGCAGGCCGAAGTCGATCGAGCTCAGCACGCCGCCATCGTTGAAGTACTGGTTGAAGTCGAGCGTGGCCCACTTCTCCTTGTCTTCGGCGGTGACCTGCTGGTTGCCCCAGGTGCCGAAGCTGGTCACGCCGTTGGGCGAGATGTCGCCGCCGACGTTCCAGTCGATCGGCGAGCCATTGCCGTGGGTGGCCCAGCTGGCGCCGCCGCCGTTGGCCAGGGTGACTTCGGCGATGTACTGGCGCGGCGTTTCGCCGGTGCCCTTGGTGCTGCCGGCCTGGAATTTTGCCGTCAGGCTGTCGTTGATCTGCCAGTCGGCATCGAAGGTGACATAGCTCGACTTGGCCTTCGACTCACGGTAGATCATGTCGTACACCGCGTAGTCGGTGCCCGGCACGCCCCGGTAGGTGGCATTGGTCAGCACGCCATCCTTGACCACATAGCCCGGATCCGGCGCCTGCGACTTGGCGAAGCTGTTGCCGAACATCATGAAGTTGCGGTTGTAGTTGTTCGCCTTCAGCTCGGAGCTGAAACCATTCAGCCCGAGGGTGAGGCTGTCACTCGGCTTGAACTGCAGCGAGACCAGGCCGCCCTTGCGCTCGCGGGTCTGTTCGAACAGGGTCGAACCCAGCAGGCCCGGAACGTTGACGCCGATCAGGTCCGGATTGGTCCTGGCGACCGGATCGTTTGCGCCGATCTTGAAGAAGCCGCCCGGGATTTCCTGCGCTTCACGGCGCAGTTCGCGCTTCTGGCTGAAGCCCTGCACCATCACGCCGAAGGTGCCTTCGTCGTTCTTGTAGTTGAACAGCGCCGAATACTGCGGGTCGTTCGACTTGGCCTGGTCCGAGCGCACCAGGCCGATCGAGCCTTCCGCGGTGAACGGCTTGGAGAACTCCAGCGGCTTGCGCGTGATGATGTTGACGGTGCCGGTGGTGCCACCGTCCTGCAGCTTGGCCTGCGAGGACTTGTTCACTTCCACCGAGCTGACCAGTTCGGACGGCAGCAGCGAGTAGCTGACGCTGCGGCCGACGTTGTTGCCCTGGCTGAGCACGAACCAGTCGGCCGAACCGACGGTGTGGCCGTTGATCAGGGTCTGGGTCAGGCTCGGGCTGGTGCCGCGCAGGCTGACACGGTCGGCTTCGTCGAAGCCGCCTTCATCGGCGCTGGACGAGCTGATGTTGACGCCCGGCAGGCGCTGCAGGGTGTCGGCAACGTTGTGCGCCGGCAGCTTGCCCACGTCTTCGGCGGTGACCACTTCCACGCGCGCATTGGCTTCGCGCTTGGTGTCCAGCGATTTTTCCATCGAGCCACGGATGCCGGTAACGGTCACGGTGTCCAGGTCGGTGGCGGTCGGGGCAGCCTGCTGCGCGTGCGCACTGAAGGCGATGCAGCTGACGATGGCGGCCGAAAGCAGGGTCTTGCGGGTGTTCATGATGTCTCTCCTCATCACTCGATTGGATGCCGGCGGCGGTGTTCGATAACGGTTGCGATGACATGCGCGGGGCGGCGGCGAAGTCCCGTGCGTTGCGTTGGCGTGCCACGTACTGCGTGCTGCGATTGCGTTGAAGCCTGTTGCGGTGTCAGGCCGCGGACTGCTGCAGGTACCAGCTGGCCGCGCCGACCACGCCCAGCTGGCCGTGCTCGACGACCTTCACCGGAATGCGTGCCAGCGCTTCGCCCATCGGTCCCTTCTGCAGATAGCGCTCGACGAACGTGCTGGCATGCAGGTATTCGCGGATCTGCGGCAGGATGCCGCCGGCCAGGTAGACGCCCCCATGCGCGCCGTAGAACAGCGCCATGTCACCGATGGTGCTGCCGAGCAGGCCGCAGAACACATCCAGCGCCTGGCGCGCGCGTGCATCGGTATCGGCCATGGCCGCAGCGGTGACCGCATCGGGGCTGGCCAGCGTCGGCGCCTGCCCCTGCAGCGCGCAGACCGCGCGGTACAGGTTCATCAGGCCCGGGCCGGAGATCGCATGCTCGATCGACACATGGGCGCGATCACGCTGCATGTGGCGGACGATGGCCATTTCCAGTTCGGTGCTGGCCGCCAGGGTCGGCTGGCCGGCTTCGGTGGGCAGCACCACCGGGCCGTGCGCGGTGGGGATCCACAGCGCGGCGCCCAGGCCGGTGCCGGGGCCGACCACCAGGGTCGGGCCACGCGCGGCGGTGTCCGGGCCGCACAGGTGCAGCACGCCGCTGGCGTCGACCTGCGCGGCAGCGTAGGCCACCGCCTCGAAGTCGTTGACGATGTAGACCCGCTGCAGGCCCACATCGGCTTCCACCTGGCGCGCCGACAGCGGCCACGGCAGGTTGGCGGTGATCACGGTGCCGTCCTCGCGGGCGTAGCCGGCGCTGGCGACCACGCAGTGCGTGGGGCGCGGGCCTTCGCCCAGGAAGTCGGACAGGATCGCGCTGAGACCGGCGTGGTCGGCGTTGCGGTACTTGCGGTATTCCAGCACCTGCACCGGATGGGCGGCATCGCCGCTGGCCTGGACCCGGGCCACGCGCACATGGGTGCCACCGACGTCGGCGGCCAGGAACGAGGGCGCGACGCGGGACAGGACATGGGCCGGGGCGGGGTGGCTGGCGGTCACGCGGGCTCCTGCTGCAGGTGGGGCCGGCCCCGGGATCGGGAGCGGCGATTGGGCCGGAGTCTGTAACCGCGCTGACAACGATGTCAACGAGTTCGTGACACTTTCGTTGCTGCGCCGCAACGAATGCGCCACGTGGTAAACGTTTACATGGCGTGAACGCGGGATTCACGCGGGAACCGTTGTGCCATGGGGCTCAAGCTGCCCAGCGCATTCAGCGTGATGCACGGTCACTGCGTTGCGCAGTGCAACATGGCGCGCAGGGGGCGTCGGATGGAAGTTGACAAACCGCCGTTGTCCATCGAAAGAATGTGACAACGTTGTTCCCAGCCACTCTCCGACGCCGCGTTCTGCGGCCGTCGCCGCAGGAGCCCTCCTGATGTCCGCCGTCCCCGCTGCAAGCGCGCGCCCGAACGTGGCCACCTCCATCGCCATCGTCGGCGTGCTGTTCTTCCTGATCGGCTTCTTCACCTGGCTCAACGGTCCGCTGATCACCTTCGTCAAGCTGGCCTTCGAACTCAGCGAGGTCGGCGCCTTCCTGGTGCTGATGGTGTTCTACCTGTCCTACTTCTTCTTGGCCCTGCCAGCGTCGTGGATCCTGCGCCGTACCGGCATGAAGAAGGGCCTGAGCCTGAGCCTGCTGGTGATGGCCGGGGGGGCCGCCCTGTTCGGCGAATTCGCCACCCAGCGCTGGTACCCGGGCGCGCTCGGCGGCCTGTTCGTGATCGGCAGCGGCCTGGCCCTGCTGCAGACCGCGATCAACCCCTACATTTCCATCCTCGGCCCGATCGAGACCGCAGCGCGCCGCATCGCGCTGATGGGCATCTGCAACAAGATCGCCGGCATGCTCGCCCCGGTGCTGATCGGCACGCTGGTGCTGCATGGCATCGGCGACCTTGATGCGCAGGTGCAGGCGGCTGATGCGGTCACCAAGGCCGCGCTGCTGAACGAGTTCGCTGCCAAGATCCACACCCCGTACCTGGCGATGGCCGCGCTGCTGGTGGTGCTGGCGGTGGCCGTGCTGTTCTCGCCGCTGCCGGAAATCAAGTCGTCCGAAGCCAATGCCACGCCGGTCGCCGCCGGTGCCGCCGAACGGCGCAGCATCTTCCAGTTCCCGCACCTGTGGCTGGGCGTGTTGTGCCTGTTCGTCTACGTGGGCGTGGAGGTGATGGCCGGTGATGCGATCGGTACCTACGGCCATGGTTTCGACCTGCCGCTGGACCAGACCAAGATGTTCACCTCGCTGACCCTGGGCGCGATGCTGGTCGGCTATGTCGTCGGCCTGCTGCTGATCCCCAACGTGGTGTCGCAGTCGCGCTACCTGACCTTCTCGGCCGTGCTGGGTGTGGTGTTCTGCCTCGGCGCCTGGGCCACCCACGGCTACGTCTCGGTGGCCTTCGTGGCCCTGCTGGGCTTCGCCAACGCCATGATGTGGCCGGCGATCTTCCCGCTGGCGATCCGCGGCCTGGGCCGTTTCACCGAGACCGGCTCGGCGCTGCTGGTGATGGGCATTGCCGGCGGCGCGATCATTCCGCAGCTGTTCGCCGTGCTCAAGCAGCACATCGACTTCCAGCTGGTGTTCGTGCTGCTGATGGTGCCGTGCTACCTGTACATCCTGTTCTACTCGGTGATCGGCCATCGCGCCGGCCTGCCGCAGGACAAGGCCTGATCGGCGATGATGGACGGCAGCCAACCCCAGGGAAAACCCATGCGCAGAGCGACCATCAAGGACGTTGCGGAGAAGGCCAAGGTCTCGCTGAAGACGGTCTCGCGGGTGATCAACAACGAACCTTCGGTGATGCAGGCCACCCGTGCGCGGGTACTGCGTGCCATCGCCGAACTCGATTACGAGCCCGATCCGTCCGCACGCAACCTGCGCAGCGGCACCACCTTCGTGATCGGGCTGGTCTACGACAACCCGAACCCGTACCACATCATCGGCGTGCAGAACGGTGTGCTGGCCGCGTGCCGCGAGACCGGCTTCGGCCTGCAGATCCATCCTTGCGATTCCAGCTCGCCGCTGCTGGCCGATGAGCTGGCCGACTGGGTACAGCGCTCGCGCCTGGCCGGGCTGGTGCTGACCGCACCGATGTCCGAGCGCCGCGACCTGGTCCAGGCGCTGACCGCGCGTGGCATCAAGCTGGTGCGCATCATCGCCGCCACCGAAGACCCCGCCGACGGTGCCTGCGTGTTCGTCGACGACCGCGAGGCCGCTTACGAGATCACCGAACACCTGATCCAGCTGGGCCACCAGCGCATCGGCTTCCTGTGGGGGGGCAGTTCGCATCGCTCTTCGGGCGAACGCTATGCCGGTTACGAAGCCGCGCTGAAGGACTACGGCATGACCGTGGACAAGCACCTGGTGGTGCAGGGCGATTACACCTTCGACGACGGCTTCCGGGGTGCGCGCCGCCTGCTGGCGCTGCGCGAGCCGCCCACCGCCATCTTCGGTTCCAACGACGAAATCGCCGCCGGCGTGCTGGCCGCTGCCAAGTCGGCCGGCATGAACGTGCCCTACGACCTGTCCATCGCCGGGTTCGAGGACAGCCCGTTCTCGCGCCAGTCGTGGCCGCCGCTGACCACCGCCAAGCAGGCCACCGAGGACATCGCCCGCCACGCCGCGCGCCTGCTGATCGCGCAGCTGCGCAGCGATGCCTACGACGATGCGCCGGCGCCGCTGCACAACCAGGGCTTCGTGCCGCAGCTGGTGGTGCGCGGCTCGACCGCGCCGATGCGCCCGGCCGGCGCACGCCCCCTTCCTTCCGATCCTGCCTGAGCCCGCCATGTCGCTGTCAGACCCCACGTCCACCCTGATGTTCGCCGAGGCCGCCGAAGCGGCCGACGTGGTTGCCCGCCAGTTCTCGCGCAACCACGCCACCCTGGAAACGCTGGCTGCCAGCCTGCGCGCCGCGCCGCCGCCGTTCGTGGTCACCTGTGCACGTGGCAGCTCCGACCACGCCGCTACCTACGGCAAATACCTGCTGGAGACCCAGCTGGGCCTGGTGGTCGCGTCGGCCTCGCCGTCGGTGGGTTCGGTCTACGCCGCGCCGCTGCAGCTGCGCGGTGCGTTGTTCATCGTCATTTCGCAGTCGGGCAAGAGCCCGGACCTGCTGCGCAACGCCGAGGCGGCCAAGGCCGCTGGCGCGCGCGTGATCGCGCTGGTCAACGTCGAGGATTCACCGCTGGCGCAGCTGGCCGACACGGTCATCCCGCTGCACGCGGGGGCTGAAAAGAGCGTGGCGGCGACCAAGAGCTACCTGGCCTCGCTGGCCGCGTTGCTGCAGCTGGCCGCGTACTGGAAGCAGGACAGCAGCCTGCGTGCAGCGCTGGACCTGCTGCCCGATGCGCTGCGTGAGGCCTGGCAGTGCGACTGGAGCGCGGTGACCGAGGGCCTGGTCGACGCCACCAACCTGTTCGTGCTCGGCCGTGGCCTGGGCCTGGGTGCAGCGCAGGAAGCCGCGCTGAAGTTCAAGGAAACCTGCAGCCTGCACGCCGAGGCCTACAGCTCGGCCGAGGTCAAGCACGGCCCGATGGCGCTGGTCGACCGCGGCTTCCCGGTGCTGGCCTTCGCCCAGCCGGACGAAACCGGCGCCGGTACCCGTGCGGTGGTCGATGAGTTCACCGCACGCGGCGCGCAGGTGTGGCTGGCCGGTGCCGGTGGCAACCTGCCGGTGGCCGCCGCACCGCATCCGCTGTGCGCACCGCTGCTGACCGTGCAGAGCTTCTACCGCGCGATCAACGCGCTGGCACTGCGCCGTGGCTTCAACCCGGACCTGCCGCCGCATCTGAACAAGGTCACGGAGACGGTGTGATGGCAACCGTGCTGCGCAACGCCCGCATCCTGGCAGGCGATGAGTTCCGCGACGACTTGGCGGTGGTGATCGAAGACGGCCGCATCAGCGCGCTGCTGCCCGATGCCGCGCCGCAGCTCGGCCACGCGGCCGAACAGGTGGACCTGGGCGGCGGCTGGCTGCTGCCCGGCTTCATCGACGTGCAGGTCAATGGTGGCGGCGGCGCGCTGTTCAACAACACGCCGGACGTCGCGGCGCTGCGCACCATCGCGCAGGCCCATCGCCGTTTCGGTACCACCGCGATGCTGCCCACGCTGATCAGCGATGACGTGGCGGTGATGCGCGAAGCCATCGGTGCGATGCGCGAGGCCATCGCGCAGGGCGTGCCGGGGGTGATCGGCATCCACCTGGAAGGCCCGTACATCGCGCCGGCGCGCAAGGGCACGCACGATGCCAGCAAGTTCCGCGTGCCGGATGAAGAAGAGATCGCACTGGCCGCGTCGCTGGACAACGGCGTGACCCTGCTCACGCTGGCGCCGGAGCGCGTGCCGCTGGAGACCATCCGTGCACTGGTCGAGCGGGGCGTGATCGTTGCCGCCGGCCACACCGCAGGCACCTACGAAGAGATCCGCGCCGGCCTGGATGCGGGCGTGCGCGGTTTCACCCACCTGTACAACGCGATGTCGCCACTGCAGGGCCGCGAGCCCGGCGCAGTGGGCGCTGCGCTGGAAGACCGCGACAGCTGGATCGGCATCATCGTCGATGGCGTGCATGTGCACCCGGCCAGCCTGCGCGTGGCACTGGCGGCCAAGCCGCGTGGTCGCCTGCTGCTGGTAACCGATGCGATGCCGCCGGTCGGTGCCGACGATCCCAGTTACGTGCTGTATGGCGAAACCATCACCGCCATCGATGGCGTGGTGCGCAATGCCGCCGGTTCGCTGGCCGGTTCTGCGCTGGACATGGCCACCGCCGTGCGCAATACCGTGCAGCTGCTCGGCCAACCGTTGGCCGAAGCCGCACGCATGGCGTCGACCTATCCGGCGCAGTTCCTCAACGTCGACGACCGCCTGGGCCATATCGCCGAGGGCTACCAGGCCGACCTGGTGCTGCTGGACGACGACCTGCAGGTGCGTGGTACCTGGATTGCCGGACAGTACGAGGCCGCCTGATGAACAGTACGCCGCCACGCCGCCTGGGCTCGATCGATGCCCTGCGCGGCATCACCGTGGCGGCGATGCTGCTGGTCAACAATCCGGGTGACTGGAGTGCGGTGTTTGCACCGCTGCGCCATTCGGAATGGCACGGCTGCACGCCCACCGACCTGGTGTTCCCGTTCTTCCTGTTCCTGGTGGGCGTGTCGATGGCCTTCAGCGTGGCACCGCGCGCGCGGGATACGGCGGCGCGACCGGCGTTGGCGCGCGGCGTACTGGAGCGCGCGCTGCGCATCCTCGTGGCCGGTGCACTGCTGCACCTGCTGATCTGGTGGGCGCTGCATACCCATCACTTCCGCATCTGGGGCGTGCTGCAACGGATCGCGGTGTGCGCCGCGTTGGTGGGTGTGCTGGCGGTGTATGCGCGGCCGCGCGTGCAGGTGGGCGTGCTGGTCACGCTGCTGGTGGGCTACACCGTGCTGCTGCTGGGCATCGGTGACCTGGCGCCATGGACCAACCCGGCCAGCCGCTTGGACACCACGCTGTTCGCCCCCTGGATCTACCAGTGGCAGGCCGATACCGGGCTGGGCCATGACCCGGAAGGGTTGCTGAGCACGCTGGGTGCGCTGGCCAGTACCGTACTTGGCCTGTTGGCCGGTGGCCTGCTGCGCAGCGGACGTGCCGCCGCGCTGGCGGGGCTGGGTGCGGTGACCGCCGTGCTGGGCCTGCTGCTGGCCGGGGTGTTGCCGTTGAACAAGCAGCTGTGGACGCCCAGCTACGTGCTGTGGACCGGTGGCCTGGCCGCGCTGGCACTGTGGTTGGGCCACGTGCTGATCGACCAGAAGGGATGGCCGGCGCTGGGCCGGCGCTTCGGCGTCAATGCGATCACCGCGTATCTGGGGGCCTCGGTGATGTCGGTGGCGTTGATGGCCAGCGGTGCCTGGAGCTGGATCTGGCAGCAACTGGCCGCCGCGATGCCGCAGGCGCTTGAGCTGGCATCGATGCTGCAGGCGCTGGCGTTCGTCGCGCTGTGGTGGGGTGTGGCGTGGTGGCTGGACCGCCGCAAGATCTATCTGAAGATCTGATGGCACGGGGTCGGATCGCTTTCCGCAGGAAGGGGCTCTGACCCTTCCCGGGAGGGCACCTCATCCACGCATGGCGTGGACCAACCGGGTGTGTCGGCGGCTCAATCCACGCATGGCGTGGATCTACCGGGTGTATCGGCAGCTCAATCCACGCATGGCGTGGATCTACCGGGTGTATCGGCGGCTTAATCCACGCATGGCGTGGATCTACCAGGTGGGGCAGTAGCAACTGTCTTGTCAGGGGCAGCCGAGGGCCACCTCGGCGTCCCGCTTACGGGCGTTGAGGATCACCAGCATTTTGCGCATGACCGCCACGAGCGCCACCTTGCTCGCTTTGCCCTTGGCCTTCAGACCAGCGTAAAACGCGCGCAGTCTTGGCTCGTACCGGATGGCCGTCAGGGCCGCCATGTAAAGGGCTTCGCGTACCACCGCGCGCCCACCACTGATCCGCCGTTGGCCCTGCCAGGTGCCACTTTCGCGGTTCATCGGGGCCAGCCCCACCAGCGACGCTATGGCTTTGCTTCCCA
>NZ_FNFQ01000002.1:0-243738 GCF_900101175.1 Stenotrophomonas pavanii
GGCCTTGGCATCGATGGTCTTGTCGATGGCGATGGCCTGGCCGGCGTTGGCGCCGACCTGGAACAGCTGGCTGGAGAACGAGCCGTCCAGCAGCTTGGTGCCGTTGAAGTCCGACTGCTTGGCAACGCGGTCGATTTCGCTGACCAGCTGGGTCACTTCGGCCTGCAGCGCCTTGCGGTCGCTGGCCGAATTGGTGGCGTTGGAAGCCTGCACCGACAGCTCGCGGACGCGCTGCAGGTTGTTGCCGATTTCGGTCAGCGAACCTTCGGCGACCTGGGCCAGCGAGATGCCGTCGTTGGCATTGCGGATGGCGACGTCGGTACCGCGGATCTGCGTGCCGAAGCGCTCGGAGATCGCCAGACCGGCGGCGTCGTCCTTGGCGCTGTTGATGCGCGAACCGGAGGACAGGCGCTGGATGGTGGTAGCCAGCGAGCTGCCGCTGGTGCTCAGGTTACGCTGAGCATTCAACGACATCGTATTGGTGTTGATGACTTGTGCCATGAGGAGAGGTCCTTGAGCGGTTGCACGTGAGTTGGGTTAGACGCCCCCGACGTGCCCCGGGGGCGGCTCATGTCAGCGCTGCAACAGGCTGAGCACGTTCTGCGGTACCTGGTTGGCCTGGGCCAGCATGGCCGTACCGGCCTGCTGCAGGATCTGGGTGCGGGTCAGCTCGGCGGTCTCCTTGGCGAAGTCGGTATCGCGGATGCGGCTGCGCGATGCGGACAGGTTCTCCGAGGAGGTCTGCAGGTTGGCCACCACCGAGGTGAAGCGGTTCTGGATTGCGCCGAGGTCGGCGCGGACGCTGTTGACCGATTCCAGGGCCTTGTCGACGATCGACATCGCCTTCTGTGCGCCTTCGGCGGTGGTGACGTTCAGGTCCTTGACGAAGCTGACCGCTGCACCGGTCAGGGTGCCGCCGTTGGTGCTGGTTTCGGTCAGGCCCAGGCCGGCGATGGTCGCAGCGGTGGCGCCGGCCGGCGGGGTGGCCGCGCTGACGCCCAGGGCGAAGGTCTGGCCGTCCTTGACCGAGGCCAGGCTGATGACGCCGGCATTGACCGAGGCCACCACACCGGTTTCACCCAGCTTGTTGTTGATCGCCGCGGCGGTGGCCGAGGTGATCGACTCGCCGGCCTTCACGGTGAAGTCGCTGATGGTGACCGTGGTGGCGGTGCCGCCCGGCGGGGTCACCGAGACCTGCAGGCCGGAGTAGGTGGTGTCGGCCGTCGCCTTGTCCACCGCCAGTGCGGTGCCGGTGTAGCCGTTGGCGAAGGTTGCCGCGCCCAGCGAATCGGCCTTGGCATTGACCACGCTGTTGATCGCGATGGCCTGGCCGGCGTTGGCGCCCACCTGGAACAGCTGGCTGGTGAAGCTGCCATCGAGCAGCTTGGTGCCGTTGAAGTCGGCCTGCTTGGCGACGCGGTCGATTTCCGAGACCAGCTGGGTCACTTCGGCCTGCAGTGCCTTGCGGTCGCTGGCCGAGTTGGTGGCGTTGGAGGCCTGCACGCCCAGTTCGCGGATGCGCTGCAGGTTGTTGCCCACTTCGTTCAGCGAACCTTCGGCGACCTGGGCCAGCGAGATGCCGTCGTTGGCGTTGCGGATGGCCACGTCCAGGCCACGGATCTGGGTGGTGAAGCGCTCGCTGATGGCCAGGCCGGCCGCGTCGTCCTTCGCGCTGTTGATGCGCAGGCCGGACGAGAGGCGCTGGATGGTGGTAGCGAGCGAGCTGCCGCTGGTGCTCAGGTTGCGCTGAGCGTTGAGCGACATCGTATTGGTGTTGATTACCTGTGCCATGGGGTCGTCTCCTCTTATATGGAACCCGTTGGTGAATGGAACGAAGCGCCGCCTGTTTTTTTGTGTGGCTGTGTGCTTCGCCGTTGCCAAATGAATAACGGCGCTTTGTCAACAACCTTTAGCCGTGAATTCCGTCGAAGCCAGAATTCGTTGCCTGAAGCTGTTTTCCCGGGGTTTTCAGCCCTGATGCCAGGGTGGAAGCGGCCCCGGGAGGGGCGGTCGGGCAGGGCCTGACCAGCGCTGATGAAGGTATCGGCGGGTTCGGGCCGGGCTTGATGGAGAATCACGGAAATCGGCCGGCGACGGCCAGGTGGCCGCGCAGCGGCGGGCAGGCGCGCAAACGAAAAAGGCCGCGATGCAGGGCATCGCGGCCTTTCGGGGTGACGCAGGAGAGGCGTCAGCGCAGCTTGTTGAACAGCGACATCGACTGCATCTGCGAGAAGATCGTCTGCGCCGCCTGCAACGCGGTGCTCTGCAGCTGGTACTGGCTCAGCGCATCGGCGTAATCCAGGTCGCGCATCTGCGACAGCGTGGTTTTCAGGGTCACGCCATTGGCCTCGCGCATGTCGGCGGCATTGTCCAGCGCCTTCAGCTGCGCGCCGCCCGCAGCGCGCGAATCGATCATCCGCTCGGACGCACGCGCCACGTCGCGCAGTGCGCTCTGCAACTGGTTCTGCTGCGCGGCCATCTGTGCAGGGGTGCCAGTGTCGGCGCCCAGCGCGGCCACCAGGTTGTCCATGGTGGAGAAGATGTCGCGGCTGCTGGCCGCCTGCACGTTGAAGCTGTCGCCGGCTGCCGGCGCGCCGGTGATGCGCAGGCGCACACCGTTCACTTCCAGGTCGTCGCCGGCCTTGTAGGTGCCGGTGCCGGTCACGTTGCCCGCACCGTCCACCACCTCGTACTGGGTGCCGGTGGTGAAGCGCACGCTGAAGCCCTGGCCGTTCCAGCTGTCGCTGCCGTCGCGGGTGATGTTGGTCAGCACGCCGTTGCCGGTGTTGCCGGCCGCGGCGCTGCCGTCGACGAAGCCATCGCCGGTGGGAATGCGCATGAAGATCTCGCTGCCGGGCAGCGCGTCCTTCACGTAGGTGTCCGGACCGACTTCGACCTGCCGCTGGGTCTGGTCGCCACGGTAGACCACCTTGCCGTTGATCTTGGCAAAGGGCGGGTCACCGTCGTTGGTGCCACCAAACACGTAGCGGCCGGTGCCATCATCAGCGTTGGCCAGTGACAGCAGGCCATCGCGGATCTGGTTGACCTCGGTGATCAGCGTCTTCTTGTCCGCCGCGCTCAGCGCCGGGTTGCTGGCCTGGATGGTCAGATCGTTGACGCGCGCCATCAGCTCGTTGACCTGCGCCAGGGTGTTTTCCTGCACGCCCAGGCGGTTCTGCACGTTGCCGGCATTGAGCTTCATGCGGTCCAGTGCGGCCAGGCTGCGGTCAAGGCCGACCGCAGTGCCGGCAGCCACCGGATCGTCCTTGGCGCTGACGATCTTGCTGCCGGTGGCGATCTGCTGCTCCAGGTGGCTGAGCTTGGCCTGCTTGGCCATCATCAGCGACACCGACTGGTTGAACATCATGCTGGTGGAAATACGGCTGCTCATCGGCGGACGGCTCCCAGGATGGTCTGGAACATGCTGTCGGCGGTCGAGATCAGCTGCGAGGCGGCCTGGTAGGCCTGCTGCAGGCGCAGCATGTCCGCCGCTTCCTCGTCCAGGTTCACGCCGGAGACTTCGTCGCGGGCTTCCTGCGCTTTGTCATTGATCACCAGCTGCGCGTCGAGCGAGTACTCGGCCGAGCGGGCGGCGGCGCCGACCTGGGTGGTCAGGCCCCCCAGCGCACCATTGAGTGTCACCGTTCCGGCGTTGAAGGCCTTTGCGCTTTCCACCTTGGCCAGCTTCGACGCGTTGCTGTTGTCCGACGAGCCGGCCGGGGTGGGGGTGATGTTGAACGTGTCGCCCACCTTCGGCGCACCGTCCAGCACGAAGCTCCAGCCGTTGGCACTGATGGTCTGGCCTGGCGTATAGGTCTGCGGCGGGCCACCGTCGATGGTGTAGGTGGTGGCCGAGGTGAACACGATCGCTGCCGGATTGCGCAGGTTCGCGTGGGTCGAATCGGTGACGGTTACACCGCTCAGCTTGCCGGTGCCGGTGTTGGCGGTGGCCGCTGCACCCTTGACGGCGGCGGCGGCGGCGATGCGCGACGGATCGGTGATCGCCATTTCCAGGCTGCCGGCCACCCCCGCGGTCGGCTGCAGCAGGAAGCGGTCGTTGGCCGCCGGCGTGCCGCCGACCACCAGCTGCACGCCGTTGATCACCAGCGGATCGCCGGCGGTGCCGGTGCCGGTCAGCGGGATGCTGGCACCGGTGTCGGCACGGCTGGCCTTCCAGGTGGTGCCATCGAACTGCAGCACCACGTTCTGCGCGTCCAGCTTGCCCAGGTCGCCATAGGTTGCGGTCAGGGTGCCGGTGCCGCTGTTGCTGTTGTTGGCGGTGACGCGCGGGTTGCCGATGTTGAAGAAGTCCCCACCCATCTGGCCATACAGGTCCACGCCCTGGTGGTGCACCTGGTTGAAGCTCTCGGCCAGGCCCACCGCCAGCTTGCCCAGTTCGGCCTGGGCCGGGGTCAGCACGGTGTCGCGGAACTCCAGCAGGCCGCCGATCTGGCCGCCGACTGCCTTCGGGTCGAGGCGGATGGTGTTGCCCTGGGTCTCCAGCGCCAACTGCAAGCGCTCGGGCTGGTACGGGTCGGCCACGGTGGTGACCTTGGTCGCCGTGGTACCCACCACCAGTGCGTTGCCGCCGGCGGTGTAGACATTCATGATGCCGCCGTCCTGGATCACCGCCGTGCCACCGGTGTAGCCGATCAGCTGGGTGATCAGCTGGTCGCGGCGGTCGAGCAGGTCGGGCGCCGCGGTGGCGACATTGGTGCCGATGGCGCCGTTGATCTGGGCGATCTCCTGCGCCAGGCGGTTGACCTCGGTGGCACCGGCCAGCAGGCCGTTGTTGACCTCGCTGTTGAGGTTGTTGAGGTGCGTGTTGAGCTGCACGAAGCGGTTGGCCAGTGCTTTGCCACCGTCGAGCATGTTCTGGCGGTCGGCGGTGCCGGCCGCGTTCGACGACAGGCCACTGACCGAATCGAAGAAGTTCGACCAGACGCCAGAGACATTCGTGGCCGCATCGGAGAACAGCGCGTTGACCCGGTCGGCCATGCCCGAAAGCTGTTTCAGGCGCGCCAGTTCACCACTGCTGTCGAGCAGTCGCGAGATCGCCAGCTGGTCGGCGGTGCGGCGGATGTCGGTGATACGGGTGCCGTTGCCGACCGTGCCATAGCCGTAGTTCTGCGGGTCGGCGGTGGCGAAGTTGACCTTCTGCCGGCTGTAGCCGGGCGTATTGAGGTTGGCCACGTTGTGGCTGGTGGTCGCCAACGCACGCTGGAAGGCGAGCAGGGCACCGGTACCGGTGGAAAGTACGCTGGACATGGGGTTCCTCAACGACGGGTGATACCCAGCGCCGCGGTCGCGGTGCTGGCGAAGGTCTGGCCAAGGCGCGAACCGGCGTCGGTCACGGCCGCTACGGCACGCTCGATGGTCGGGCCACCGGCAATCGCGGCGATCTTGGCTGCATAGCGCGGGTCAGTGGCATAGCCGGCGCGCTGCAGGCCACGGGCGAAGCCCTGCACATCGGTGCCGGCCTGCAGGGCCTGCTGGTAACGCGGGCTGGTCTTCAGCAGGCGCACATAGTCGGCAAAGCTCTCGGCGGGCGAGCTGTAGGCGCGGAAGCTGGCGGTTTCGTTGCGGCGCACGCCATCCACATACTCGTGGGTGCCGGCTTCAACGCGCTGGCCGCTCCAGCCGGTGGCCTTGATGCCGAACAGATTGTGCGAGGTGCTGCCGTCGGACTGGCGGATGTGGCGCTTGCCCCAACCGGTTTCCAGCGCTGCCTGGGCTACCAGCGCCCGGGCATCCACGCCCAGTTCCCGGGCCGCGCTCTGCGCGTGCTGCCAGATGCTGGCGACGAAACCCTCCGGCGTGTGCTCGCCGAGCTGGGCGACGGCGGTCCGGGTGGCCAGCGCGTCGACCGGGCTGACGGCGGTGCCGCGGTTGCTGGCCGTGGCCGACCATTGATCGTTGTTGGCGGCCCAATTCTGGCCCTGCAGGCTGCCCATGTACGGATCCTCGGTGCCGAGCGAGCGATGCAGGCCGCTGCTTTCGCGGCCGGCGATCAGGTCCAGCGCCTGCTCCATCGGTGCCAGCGCGGCCTGCGCACCGTGCTGTGCGCCGGCCGCCATCTGCTGCAGCATGCGCACGGCCTGGCTGCCATCTTCCAGCGGCAGCGACGGTGCCGGCTTGTCCGGCGCGTTGAGCTGGTAGGCGCGGCTGGCCTTGGCCGGATCCACGCGGGTATCCAGCGCCGGGCCGTCGGCGGCCTGGCCGGACAGCTGGCGGCTGATCATGCCCGACAGCCCCAGGCCCTTGCCGCGGGTCATCGCCTCGGCGATCTTCTGGTCGTACATGTCGCGGAACGTCTTGTTCTCGCCGGGAAACAGCGAGTCGCCGAAGCTGGCATCGCGCATGCTCTTGACCAGCATCTGCGCGAACTGGCCTTCCAGCTGGCGTGCGACCTTGTCGATCTTCGCCGGATCGTTCTGCTGCGCCGGGTGCAGGTCGAATGCGGGATTGATGCGCATGTCAGATCACCTCGAGCTCGGCACTCAGTGCGCCGGCCTGCTTCAGGGCTTCCAGGATCGCGATCAGGTCACCCGGCGCCGCACCCACGGCGTTCACCGCGTGCACGATCTCGTCCAGGGTGGTGCCGCCGCTGAACTTGAACATGCGGCTGCCGTCATTGGTGGCGGTGATGGTCGACTGCGGGCTGGCGACGGTGCGGCCGCCGGACAGGGCATTGGGCTGGCTGACGTTGGTGTTTTCCTGGATCGTCACCGTCAGCGAACCATGCGAGATGGCAGCAGGGCCGACCCGTACCTGCTGGCCGATGACCACCGTGCCCGTGCGCGAATTGACCACGACCTTGGCCGGCGCGCTGCCCGGGGTCAGTTCCAGGTTCTCGATGCGCGCCAGCAGGCCGATGCGCGCGCCCGGATCGGTCGGCGCAGTGACCGCGACCGTCACGCCATCGATCGCCCGCGCGGCGCCTTCGCCGAACGCGTTGTTGAGCGCGGCGACCATGCGCGAGACAGTAGTGAAATCGTTGTTGTGCAGGTTCAGGGTGATGTCACCGCCGTTGGCCAGCGGATCGGGCAGGGCGCGTTCAACGGTGGCGCCGTTGGGAATGCGGCCGACGCTGGGCACGTTCACCGAGACGCGCGAACCATCCTTGCCCTGCGCACCGAAGCCGCCGACGATCAGGTTGCCCTGCGCGATCGCATAGATCTGGCCATCGGCGCCGCGCAGCGGGGCCATCAGCAGCGAGCCGCCGCGCAGCGACACCGCGTTGCCGATCGAGGACACGGTGATGTCGATCGGCTGGCCCGGCTTGGCGAAGGGCGGCAGCTCGGCATGGATCGCCACCGCCGCCACATTCTTCAGCTGCGGGTTGACGTTCGGCGGTACGTTCACGCCCAGCTCGCCGAGCAGGTTCTTCAGGCTCTGCACGGTGAAGGGCGCCTGGCTGGTGCGGTCGCCGCTGCCATCCAGGCCGACCACCAGGCCGTAGCCCACCAGGGCGTTGCCACGCACGCCGCCGACCTGGGCCAGGTCCTTGATGCGTTCGGCGCTGGCCGGGGCAGCCACGACCAGCAGCATCAGCGCGACGAACGACGCCACGCGGCGCTGCCAGGAAGAAGAGGAGAAGAGTTTCATGGCCATACTCAGAACGGCGTCAGGCCGGAATTGAAGAATCGGCTCAGCCAGCCCATCGCGTTGGACTGCGCGACCGGGCCGCGGCCGCCGTAGACGATGCGGGCCTCGGCCACGCGGCTGGAAGGAATGGTGTTGTCCTGGCTGATGTCGCCCGGGCGCACGATGCCCTGCACCTGCACCAGTTCATCACCCTGGTTCAGTCGCAGGTTCTTCTGCCCCTGCACCACCAGGTTGCCGTTGGGCAGGCGCTGGATCACCGTGACGGTGACGCTGCCCTGCAGGCGGTTGCTCTGCGCGCTGTTGCCCTTGCCGGTGAAATCGCGCTTGCCTGCTGCGGTGGCGCTGAGGATGTCCTTGCCGCCCAGGGTGACCGGCGCGCCGAGGATGGACGGCGTGCCCAGGCTCAGGTTCGATTCCTTGTTGGTGGCAGTGTTGGCACTGGTCTGCGCGGTGGTGTTTTCCAGCAGGGTGATGGTCAGCAGGTCGCCGACATCACGTGCGCGGCGGTCCGAGTACAGCTGCAGGGTGGGACCGGCGGCGTAGATCGCGCCGGCAGTCGGCGCGGCCTGCGGCGGCATGATCGGCTGGATCGGTGCCATCGCCGGGTAGGGGCGCACGTCGCCCGCGATCACGCAGCCACCGAGCAGGGCGACCACGGCGCAGGCGAGGGCAGTGCGGGCGAAGTTGGAAATGGGCGACATGGCGGTTTCCCGGTTGGGCCGGTCAGATCTTGTTGTTGAGGTAGCCGAGCATCGAGTCGGTGGTGGAGATCGCCTTGGCGTTCATTTCGTAGGCGCGCTGGGTTTCGATCATCGACACCAGCTCTTCGACCACGTTGACGTTGCTGCCTTCCAGCGCGCCCTGCACCACGGTGCCGAGGCCGTTCAGGCCGGGGTTGCCGTTCTGCGCCGGGCCCGATGCCGTGGTTTCCAGGAACAGGTTCTCGCCACGCGCCTGCAGGCCGGCCGGATTGACGAAGTCGGTCAGGGTCAGCGCGCCCACTTCCACCGACGCCGCGTTGTCGGCCATCTTCACGCTGATGGTGCCGTCGCTGCCGATGGTGACCGACTGCGCACCTTCAGGAATCTGGATGCCCGGCTGCACCGGGTAGCCGCTGTTGGTGACCAGTTCGCTGTCCTGGTTGATCTTGAACGAGCCATCACGGGTATAGGCCGAGCTGCCGTCGGGCATCTGCACTTCGAAGAAGCCGCGGCCGTTGACCATCACGTCCAGCGCGCGGCCGGTCTGCTGCTGGCCGCCCTGTTCGAAATTCTTGGCGGTGGCGACCACGCGAACGCCGGTACCGAGCTGCAGGCCGGTCGGCAGCTGGGTCTGCGCCGACGAAGAGCCGCCGGGCTGGCGTACCTGCTGGTACAGCAGGTCCTCGAAGCTGGCACGGTCCTGCTTGAAGCCGGTGGTGTTGGTGTTGGCGAGGTTGTTGGAAACCACCGACATGCGCATCTGCTGCGCATCCAGTCCGGTTTTCGCGATCCACAATGCCTGGTTCATCTTCGGTGTCCTGTCTGGGTGAAGCCGGCCGCGCGATGCGGCCCCTGGTAACGGGTGTGCAAGCGGTGTGCCAGCGCCGCGCCCGGGCGGCGCCGGAAATCCGTCAGCTGCCCAGGCGCAGCAGGCTGTTGGCACTGCGCGCGTTGTCGTCGCCGTGCTTGATCACCTGCACCTGCATTTCGTACTGGCGCTGCAGCTGGATCATCTGCACCAGCGCACCGGCGGCATCGACGTTGCTGCCTTCCAGCTGGCCGCTGTGCACGGCCGTGCCCTGCGCCGGGGCGAACGGCTGGCGCGGATCGGTGTTGCGGAACAGGCCATCCAGGCCGCGCTCCAGGCGCTCGTCCGGGGCCTGCACCACCTTGATCCGGCCGATCTGCGCCATCGTCTGCGGGCCTTCGCCCTGCGGGATGATCGAGATCGTGCCGTCGCCGCCGATCTCCATCGCCTGGTAGGGCGGAATGGCGATCGGGTTGTTGTTGTCATCCAGCACCGTGCGGCCGCCGGAAGTCACCAGCTGGCCGTTCGGCGTCACCGACAAGGCTGCGCCGCGCGTGTACGCTTCGCTGCCGTCGCTGGCCTGCACGGCCAGCCAGGTGCCGCTCTGCAGCGCGAGGTCCAACGGCTTGCCGGTGATGTGCTGCGCGCCAGGCCGGCGGTTGAAGCCGGCGTCGACGTGCAGCGCATCCACCCGCGAGGCAAAGCCCGGGCCGCGGATCGGGAAAGCTTCGGTGTTGGCCAGCGCTTCCTTGAAGCCGGGGGTGTCCGAGTTGGCGAGGTTGTGGCTGAGCGTTCCCTGCGCCTGCAGGGAGGCGCGGGCACCGGTCATCGCCACGTAAAGGGCTTTATCCATGCGGGGAGTTCCGTGACAGGGTCAGCAGCTCATCAACGGATGTTGATGACGGTCTGGGTGATCTGGTCCTGGGTGGTGATCATCTGCGCGTTGGCCTGGAAGTTGCGCTGCGCGGTGATCATGTTGACCAGCTGCTCGGTGAGGTCGACGGTGGACGCTTCCAGCGAGCCGGCCTGGATCTTGCCGAGGTTGGAGGTGTCCGGCATGCCGGTGCGCGGCGTGCCCGATTCGAAGGTCTCCACCCACAGGTTGTTGCCCTTCGATTCCAGGCCCTGCGTGTTGTTGAACGTGGTCAGCGCGACCTGGCCCAGCGGCTTGTCGTCGCCGTTGGAATAGCGGGCGTAGACCACGCCGGATTCGGAGACGGTGATTTCGTTGAGCTTGCCGGCGGCGTAGCCGTCCTGCTGGGTGTTGCGCAGCGCGAACTTCTCGCCGTACTGGGTCGAGCCGCTGATGTCCAGCGTCATGTTCAGCTGGCCGGCGCCGGTGGTGGGGGTGAAGGTGCCGAGGCTGACCTTGCCGTTGGCCGGGACGGTCAGCTTGCCGCTGTTGTCGAAGGTGACCGCAGTCGGGGTGCCGGCGGGCTGGCCATCGACGTAGTTGTGCACGGTCCATTCGTTGGGGTTTGCGCCCTTGACGAAGTACGAGACCTGGATGTGGCTCACGCCCAGCGAGTCGTACACGGTGATGCCACCGCTGGAATGGTTGTAGCTGTTGGAATCGGCCGGGTCGAAAGTCGCCACGGTCGGCTGCTTGGCATTGGCCGGCAGGGTGAAGCCAACCTTCACTTCGCTGGTCTGCTTCGGCGGGCTGTCGGTGGTCAGCAGCTGCAGGTCGACCAGGCGACCGGCATCGAAGTTGGTGCCATCGGCATTCGGCGCGAACACCTGCAGGCGCGCGCCCTGCGGGTTGACCACGTAGCCGGCCGAATCGGTCTGGAAGTTGCCGGCACGCGAGTACACACGCGAACCGTTCATGTTCATGGTGAAGAAGCCCTCACCGGAGATGGCCATGTCCAGGCTGCGCCCGGTCTGCTCGTTGTGGCCCTGGATGAACTGCTGGGCGACGTTGGAGACGCGCACACCCGAGCCGGTCTGGTTCTTCGACAGGCCATAGCTGGTGGAGGCGAACAGATCGGCGAACTCGGCGCGCGACTGCTTGAAGCCGGTGGTGTTGACGTTGGCGACGTTGTTGGCGGTGACGCTCAGGTCGGTGTTGGCGGCATTGATGCCGGACAGCGAGACATTGAAGCCCATGGGATGCTCCTGGTTGATGCGGGATGTGCGGCTCAGCTGACGCGGAGCACGTAGTCGATCGGGGCCGTGCCCAGGCCCTTGAGGTTCAGGTACAGGCCGTCGGAACCGACGGTCACGCTCTCCACCGGCGCCTGCACGTAGGTGGACAGCTTGGTGCTCTTGCCGGCGGTATCGACATGGTTGGCGACGATGGAGTACTTGCCCGGCTCCATGCGCTTGCCGTTGGCGTCCTTGCCGTCCCACTGGAAGGCGGTTTCGCCGGCGGCCGTGGCTTCCACGCTCAGCGAGGTGACCTTGGCGCCGTTGGCATCGGTGATGTCCACGGTGATGATGCCGGCCGACGGTGCCGCCACCGTGCCTTCGACGCTGCCTTCCTTCTCCAGCACCAGCTTTTCCGACGGGACCAGCACCTGGTGGCCGACCAGCGCCGCACCACGCAGCACCTGGTCACTGGCCATCGATTCCTGGAAGCCCTTGACCGTCTTGTTCAGATCGGTGATGCCCTGCACGGTGGACATCTGCGCCATCTGCGCGACCATCTGCGTGTTGTCCATCGGCTTCAGCGGATCCTGGTGCTGCAGCTGCTCGGTCATCAGGCGCAGGAAATCGGCCTGGTCGAGCGTGTTCTTCTTTTTCGTGGCGTTGCTGTTGGGGGCGTTCAGGCCCAGCGCGGAGTACACGTCCTGGCTGGTCTGGTTGTTGACGGCGGTGGTCATGGCGGTATCCGGTGCGGCGGGCCTCAACGGCCCATGGTCAAGGTGGCCAGGGCCAGTTCCTTGGCGGTGGTCAACATCTCCACGCCGGCCTGGTAATTGCGCGAGGTCGAGATCAGGTTGACCATCTGTGCGACCGGATCGACGTCGGGCTGGTAGATGTAGCCGTCGGCGTCGGCCAGCGGGTGGCCCGGCTCGTAGCGCTTGATCGGCGCGGCCTCGCTCTGGGTGATCTCCTTCACCTTCACCGAGGTGATGTTCGGATCGTCCTTGCTGGTGACGGCCTGGAAGATCGGTTCCAGCGGCTTGTACACGGCGTCGGCGGAACCGGCGACGGTGTGGGCGTTGGAGAGGTTGGAGGCGATGGTGCTCATGCGCACCGACTGCGCCTGCAGCGCGGAACCGGCGATATCGAAGATCGGCAGGTTGCTCATGGCTTATTGCCCCGTGATCGCGGTCAGCATGGAACGCACCTTGCTCTCGACGAAGCTGAGCGAGGCGCGGTACTCAAGAGCGGCGCGGCCATAGGCGGCACGCTCGGCATCCGGATCGACGGTGTTGCCGTCCAGGCTGGGCTGCACGCCTTCGCGCGCGATCTGGAACGGGTTCAGGCCACTACTGATCTCGTAGTGCTGCTCATGGGTGGTGGCCATCAGGCCGTTGGCATCCTGCCCCTGGGCGTGGCGCAGGGCGGCATCGAAGTCCAGGTCCTGGGCCTTGTAGCCGGGCGTATCGGCATTGCCGAGGTTGCTGGCGATCAGCTTCATCCGCTGTTCGCGCAACGGCATGGCCTGGGCGTGGACGCCCAGGTAGTCGGAAATCAGGTTGCGCACGGTGCACTCCCACGGGAACGTTGCCCGGGAAGCTGCAAGGGGTGTGCCAAATTCGAGGGGGTAGTGCCGGCCGCTGGCCGGCTCCCCGATGGATCTGCGGTTGCCGGCCAGCGGCCGGCACTACCGGATCAGTGGCTGTCAGGCCGCCATCGCCACCTTGCGCAGGCGGTCCAGCACGAAATCGGCCAGCTCGTGCGGCGAGTACTTGGCGACGAACGCGTTGGCGCCGACGCGCTCGACCATGGCGTTGTTGAATACGCCCGACAGCGAGGTGTGCAGCAGCACGTACAGGCCGGCCAGGCCCGGGTGGCGCCGGATTTCCGTCGTCAGCGTATAGCCGTCCATGGCCGGCATCTCGATGTCGGAGATGACCATGGCGTAGCGCTCGGCCGGGTTCTCGCCGGAGGCGTGCACCTGCAGCAGGTGGTCCAGTGCCTGCTTGCCGTCGGAGAGCAGCGTGGCGCCCACGCCCAGCTGGTCCAGCACGCTGCGGATCTGCTGGCGGGCCACGCGCGAGTCGTCCACCACCAGTACCTGCAGCTGCGGCCCGTCGGACGGCATGGCCATCGCCGGGTCGAGCACCGCTTCGCCGCGCACCTGGGCGATATCGGCCAGCACGCTTTCCACGTCGATCACCTGGATCAGTTCGCCCTGGAAGCGCGTCACGGCGGTCAGGTAGCTGGATTCGGCGCCAAGTTCCGGCGGCGGGTGGATGTCCTCCACCGCGATGTTGACGATGCGCTCGACGCCGCTGACCAGGAAGCCCTGGATCGAGCGGTTGAACTCGGTGACCACCAGGTAGCCCGGCGAGGTATCCGCATCGGGCTCGCGTTCGGGGTGGCCGATGGCCAGGCCCAGGTCCAGCACCGGCACCGAGCGGCCACGCACGTCGGCCACGCCAGCGAACTGGCTGGGCAGCCCGGGCACCTGGAACAGCTCCGGGCGCCGCAGGACTTCCTGCACCTTGAAGACATTGACGCCAAAAAGCTGACGTCCGCCGAGACGGAACAGCAGCAGCGCCAGGCGGTTGTGGCCGGCCAGTCGGGTCCGCTGGTCGATCCGGTTGAGCAGGTCATGGGACATGGCTGCTGTATCGGCGTGGCAGTGGCGGAACTTGAGGGCGTTCTGCCGCCCGCGCGGCCCGCACCGCGTTTGTAGAGTCGACTGTCAGTCGACTGCGCTTCGATCCGATCACGGGAAACCCCGCGCTTCGCGCGAAAGTCGACTGTCAGTCGACTCTACCCATCCGGTCGCATCCCCATCCCGGATCCGATCAACGGGCCCCGGCGCTCTGGCACACCCCTTGCACGCTGCTGGGCCAGATCCCATCGACAGGAGGCGCCATGCGCCGGGTCACATCGCTGTTCGCCATCGCGCTCGCCCTGGCCGCGCCGTGGGCGGGCGCCACCGACTGGCAGCCGGTGGCCAGCATCCGCACTGCGGCGCTGTCGACGCTGCCCGCCGGCAGCGAAGGCGAGGCTCAGGTGGCCGATGCGCTGCGGCTGCCGAAATGTGGCGGTGCGTTGCAGGTGCAGCCCACCGCCAACACCACGGTGGAGGTCAGTTGCCCCGATGCCGGCGGCTGGCGGCTGTTCGTGCCGGTGAAGGTGCGGCGCAACCAGACCGTGCTGGTGCTCAACCGCGGAATCGGCGCTGGAGAAACCCTAACGGCCGCCGATATCACTACTGCCCAGCGTGACGCTGCCCGGATTGCCGGTGCGGTGCTGTCCGATCCGAATGCTGCGATCGGCCGCATTGCCCGCCGTCCGTTGCAGGCCGGAGCCCTGCTGTCGAACAACGATCTGGTGGTCCAGCGTCTCATCAAGCGAGGAGACAATGTGGCCTTGGTTTCGCGTCGCGGCTCGGTCGAGGTCCGCATTGCCGGTCGCGCGATGGGTGATGCCGGTGAGAACGAGCGGGTCTCGGTGGAGAACCTGTCCTCGCGGCGGATCGTGCAGGGCACGGTCGACGCCGCAGGTGACGTAATCGTGGCGCGTTGATTTACCGCAAAATATCCCTAAAGATCACGGCCCTGCGGCCGTTATCCCTTGTGAACGGCAACTCCAGGACACCCCATGAGCCAGAAAATCGACGGCAACCTGCAGGTCCCCCAGGCCCTGCGCAGCGTGACGACCCCGGCCCCCAAGCCCGGCGTCAGCACCGATGCGGCGGCACGCCCGGTCGAGGCGGCCGACAGCCTGCGCCTGACCGGCGAGGCCACCAACCTGCAGGCGATCGAGCGTGAGCTGACCACCGCCCCGGCGATCGACGCCCAGCGCGTGGCGGCCGTGCGCGAGTCGCTGCAGAACGGCACCTACAAGATCAATCCGGACGCGATCGCATCGCGCATGCTCGATCTGGACCAGCAGCTGCGCGGATGACTGCGGCGATGAGCGAGCCGCTGCAGCGTCTCGCCCAGGCCCTGGACGTTGAGCGCCAGGCCCTGGTCGAGCACGACGTGCACGCCCTGATCCGTGCCACCGGTGCCAAGCTGGAAGCGCTGCGTGCGCTGGAAGGCGCGCCGCCGGTGGGCGAGGGCGAACAGCTGCAGGAGCTGGCCGAGCGCAACCGCGCCAACGGCGTGCTGCTGGCGCGCCGCCGCCGCGAAGTGAACTGGGCACTGCGCCAGCTCGGCCGCACCGAAGACGCCTCGGCCTACGACGCCAAGGGCCAGTCGCACACGGTCAGCATCGGCCGGCCGCTCGCCGTCGCCTGACGCGACGGCGATTCCACACTGCTTCCCTGCGGGCTGAACCCCGCTGCGTGACCGCGTATATTGGGCGCCTGTTCGAACGCCCGAGTCGCCGTGTCCGCTGCCAACGCCCTGGTTACCGCCCCCCTCCCGCCGCAGCCGGTGCTGCAGGCCCTGCTTGAGCGCCTGCGCGAGGGCCTGCTGCTGTTCACTGAAGACGGGCAGGTGGCCCTGGCCAACCCGGCCGCGCAGAACCTGCTGGCCAGTGGCGAGCACGGTGGCCTGCCGCCGCCGCAGCGCCTGCGCGAACTGCTGCCCCCCGATGCGCTGGAACATGCACGCCAGCATGGCCACTGGAATGGCAGCCTGCCGCTGGGCGAGGGCGTGGTCATTGCCCACCTGTACCACCACGGCCCGGTCGGCGAAGGGCATTTCCTGGCCCTGTTCCGCCACATCGAGGGCCAGGAAGATTACGAACGCGAACTGCAGCAGCGCCACGCCGAGCTGCGCCAGGCCTACCTGCGCCTCAATGGCACCCAGGAGAAGCTGCTGCAGTCGGAGAAGATGGCGTCGATCGGCCAGCTGGCCGCCGGCGTCGCGCACGAGATCAACAACCCGATCGGTTACGTGCACTCCAACCTGGGCAGCCTGCAGGAATACCTGCGCAGCCTGTTCACCGTGATCGAAGCCTACGAGCGCGCCCTGCGCGCGCCGGACCCGAAGGCGCTGATTCCGGAAATCGACGATATCCGTGACCGCCTGGACATCGATTTCATCAGCCGCGATCTGCCGCAGCTGATGGCCGAATCCCGTGAGGGCATCGAGCGGGTGACACGCATCGTGCGTGACCTGAAGGACTTCTCGTACTCTGGCCGCGACGAGTCGTGGAAGCTGGTCGACCTGCACGCCGGCCTCGAGTCGACCATCAACATCATCTGGAACGAACTCAAGTACAAGGTCACCCTGGTGCGCGAGTTCGGGCAGCTGCCGCTGGTGGAGTGCCTGCCGTCGGAGTTGAACCAGGTCTACATGAACCTGCTGCTCAACGCCGGCCATGCCATCGCCGAACGCGGCACGATCACGGTGCGCACCGACGTCGAGGGCGATCACGTGTGGGTCGAGTTCGAAGATACCGGCGGTGGCATCTCGCCGGAACTGCGCCAGCGCATCTTCGATCCGTTCTTCACCACCAAGCCGGTGGGCAGTGGCACGGGCCTGGGCCTGTCGATCTCCTACAGCATCATCAACAAGCACCATGGCCGCATCGACCTGGACAGCACCCCGGGCGTGGGTTCGCGCTTCCGCGTCGTGCTGCCGATCAAGCAGCCGCGCTGACCGCTTCCGGTCGTGCCGGCCGCTGGCCGGCAACCTCATTGAACCGGACATCCCAGAGCAGCCGGCTCTACCCAGGCCAATCGGTCGTGCCGGCCGCTGGCCGGCAACCTCGTTGAAACCGGCCACCCAAAGCACCCGCCCAGCGGCCGGCTCTACCGGGGCCAATCGGTAGTGCCGGCCGCTGGCCGGCAACCCCATTGGAACCGGACACCCAGAGCAGCCGGCCAGCGGCCGGCTCTACCAGGACCAATCGGTAGTGCCGGCCGCTGGCCGGCAACTCCATTGGAACCGGGCACCCAGCGCAGCCGGCCAGCGGCCGGCTCCACCGGGGCCAATCGGTAGTGCCGGCCGCTGGCCGGCAACCTCATTGAACCGGACACCCAGAGCAGCCGGCCAGCGGCCGGCTCTACCTGGGCCAATCGGTAGTGCCGGCCGCTGGCCGGCAACCTCATCGAACCGGACACCCCAAAGCAGCCGGCCAGCGGCCGGCTCTACCGGGGCCAATCGGCTGGCCGGCCACCTCATCGAACCGGACACCCAGAGCAGCCGGCCAGCGGCCGGCTCTACCGGGCCGCATCGTCACCGCGGCGGGCGATCCTCACCGCCGTCTCCGCTTTCCACCTGCACCGGCCCGGCATTGCTGCGGCGCTGCTCCTCGTACGTGCGGAACGCCTGGTGGATGTGCTTGCGCAACTCGTCGTCGTTCCACGGCTTGGTCAGGAAGCGATAGATCGCGCCGCGGTTGATCGCATCGGTCACCGTGTTCAGATCGGTGTAGCCCGACAGCACCAGGCGGATCGTATCCGGGTACAGCATCTTCACCCGGCCCAGGAACTCGGTGCCGCTCATGTCGCTCATGCGCTGGTCGGACAGGATCACCTGCACGTCGTTGATCGCCAGCAGGTCGAAGGCATCGCGCACGTTGCCCGCCGCCAGGATGCGGTAGCCGTCGCGGCGGAACAGGCGCACCAGCGAGCGCAGCACGTTTTCCTCGTCATCCAGCAGCAGCAGCGTCCGGTCCGGGCGCGTTTCGGCGAAGGCTTCCGGGCGCAGGTAGCGGCGGCGCAGGGTCATGCCGGCGGCATCGGCCGACATCGGCTCGCCGAACAGGTAGCCCTGGAACACGTCGCAGTCGTTGCGGCGCAGGAAGCCCAGCTGGGCCTGCGATTCCACGCCGTTGGCGATCACCGTCATGCCCAGCTGGTGGCCCATCGCGATGATCGCGCGGGCAATGGCCGCCTCGCGGTTACCGGCCGGCGCGCTCTTGATGAAGCTGCGGTCGATCTTCAGCTTGTCCACCGGGTAGCGCACCAGCGCGCTCAGGCTGGAGTCGCCGGTACCGAAGTTGTCCAGGCTCAGGCTGATGCCTTCGTTGCGCAGGTTGGCCAGCGTCTCATGGACGAAATTGACGTTGTTGGTCAGCGCGCTTTCGTTGATCTCCAGCGTCAGCATGTGTGCCGGCACGCCGGCGGCCTGCAGCAGGGACATCACCTCGGCGAAGAAGTTGGGCCGCAGCAGCTGCAACGTGGACACGTTCACTGCGATGGTGAAGTCATCAAAGCCCTGGTCGCGCCACAGCCGGGCCTGCTTCAGCGCGCCTTCCAGTACCCAGGTGCCGATCTGCACGATGATGCCCAGGCGCTCGGCGGTGCGCATGAACCGCTCCGGCACCAGCATGCCCAAGGTCGGCGACTGCCAGCGCAGCAGCGCCTCCATGCCGACCACGTGGCCGTCGCGGGCGCTCACCAGCGGCTGGTAGCGCAGCTTCAATTCGCCATTGGGAATGGCGTCGACGATCTGGCGCGCGATGATGCTCTCGCTGTGCGCGCTCGGCGGGGTATCCACCGCATGGATGCGCACGGCATTGCCGCCTTCGCGGGCGGCCTGGTACAGCGCATCCTCGGCATGGTCGAGCAGGCGCGAGGCGCTGCTGGCATGCTCCGGGCACAGGCTCACGCCCAGCTTGCCGGTCATGAACAGCGTGTACGGCAGCACCGACAGCGGCAGTTCCATCTGCTGGCGGATCTCCTCGGCGAAATCCTCCGGCAGCGGCACGTCGTCGGTGCGTGGCACCGCGATCAGGAACTCGTCGCTGCCATGCCGCCACAGCTTGCCGCGCCCACGCAGGTAGGACTGCAGGCGCTGGGCCACCAGCACCAGCGCCTGGTCGCCCACTTCGGCGCTCATGTTCTCGTTGACCGATGCGAAGTGGTCGATGTCCACGTGCATCAGCATCAGCGCGATGCCGCCGGAGGCCGCCTCGGCAACCATTGCCTGCAGCTCGGGGTTGCCGGCGCCAAGGCGGTCGGGAGCATCATCGATGCTGACCGGGGGCAGGTTGGAATTCCACATAGGCTCAGTATTCCGGTGAATCGACGGCGGCCATGCAGGCCGCCTGGTAGGGAAGATGGACGTCGACCAGGGTGCCTTCGCCATGCGCGGACTCGATCCGCACGTGGCCGCCGACGCTCTGCGCGCGCTCGCGCATCACGATCAGGCCGAGGCCGCGCGGGCCATCCGGATCGAAGCCCTCGCCATCGTCGCGGATCTGCAGGTGCAGGCCGCGCTGGCCGACATCGCGCAGCTGCAGCAGGACCTGGCTGGCGCGCGCATGGCGCAGCGCGTTGGTCAGGCTTTCCTGGGCAATGCGGAAGCAGGCCTGTTCGATGCTGTTGTCCGGGCGATGCGGCAGCGGTTCGATCTCGGCCAGCAGCTCCACCGGCGAAGAGCGGAACAGCACCCGCGCCTGCCAGCTCAGCGCCGCCTCCAGGCCCAGTGCATCCAGTTGCGGTGGACGCAGCAGGGTCGAGATGTCGCGCAGCTTGGCCACAGTGGTGTCGGCCAGGCTGACGATCTGCGCCAGATCTTCGCCGCGACGCTGCGGATCATCCTCGTCCTGCGCCGCGTGCGCGGACAGCTTGATCGCGGTGATGGCCTGGCCGATGTCATCGTGCAGGTCGCGCGAGATCGCGCGCCGCTCGTCCTCCTGCAGCGAGAACAGCCGCCCGGCCATCGCCTGCAGTTCGCGGTTGCTGGTTTCCAGCGCGCTGCGCGTGCGTTCGGAATCGCTCAGGTCGCGCACGATCAGCAGCTTGCAGTCGCGGCCGCCGTAGCGCACTTCGCCCACCGCCAGGCCGGCGTGGAAGCTGCGGCCGTCGGCACGCTGCATCGCCACCACGCTGCTGTGGCCCGGCCCCAGGTGGGGCTGGCCGGCGCGCAGCTGGCTGCGCACCCGCGGCAGGTCTGCGGCAGCAACCAGTGCCGACAATGGCTCGCCCAGCAGGGTATGGCTGCCATAGCCGAACAGGCCGGCGGCCCAGGCATTGGCGTACAGCACATGTTCGTCGGACAGGATCACCACGCCGTCGGGCAGCACCCGCACCAGCTCGCGGAACTGCTCCTCGCGCTCGCGCAGCAGGCGCCGCGACTGCTCGCGCTCGGTCACGTCCTGCAGCGTGCCCAGCACGCGGCTGCGACCGGCTTCATCGATGCCACTGGCCGCGCGCAGGTGCACCATCAGCGCGCGCCCGTCCATCGACAGCAGCGGCAGCAGCACGTCCACCTGCACCGGCTCGCCGCAGCACAGCTCGGCCAGCAGCTGTTCGGTCTGGGTGGCGGTGGCCGGGTCGGCCGGGACCAGCAGTTCGTCGAAGCGGTGCCAGCGCCGGGCCTCGGGCGGGCGCCGGCCGAGCAGGCGATAGACCTGGTTGGAATAGCGTCCCAGCCCGGTGGACGGGTCCAGTTCCCAGGCGCCGATGCGGGCCAGTTCGTGGGCTTCCTCCACCCGTGCCAGCGCCTGGTCGCGACGCAGCTGGGCCAGGTCCTCGGCAGTGCGGTCGATGGCGATCAGCAGGCGGGCGTTGTGGCCGTCGTAGCTGATGGCGTTGGAGCGCAGTTCCATGTGCCGCAGCGAGCCATCGCGCAGCTGCAGCTGCGCGCGCAGGATGCACAGCGCCTCGGGCGCCTCGCGGATCGCCTCCAGCTTGGTCTGCAGCGCCTGGTCCTGGCCCGGTGGCCACAGCGCATCGATGGTCTGCTCCAGCAGTTCGTCACGGTCCCAGCCGAACGCGCTGCAGGCGGCGGGATTGGCATCGAGGATCGCCAGCGTGTCCAGGTCATAGACCAGGATCGGGCCGGGGTTGCCCTCGAACATCTGGCGCAGGCGCAGCTCCGAGGCCTGCTGGCGGGCATGGGTGTGCAGCACGTGTTCGGCCAGCGGCCGCAGCAGCAGATACAGCAGGCCTGCGCTGGCCAGGGCGAAGAACGAACCCTTCAGGCCCTGCCACAGCGCCGCCCGCTGCGGATCGGGCACCAATGCCTGGACCACGCTGTCGGTGGAGATCATCCAGGCCAGCGCCATCACCAGGTAACTCAGCACCACCCGCCGGCGGTCACGGCTCAGCGCCTGCGCCATCCGCGGGTCGGGAACAGGGGCGTTGCCGGTGGGGTCTGCGGGCATGGGCGGGGCGGGTGACAGGGGCGCCGGTCATCTTACCCCGCAGCGTGCCGTGACCACTCAATTATCCGCCGCAGGCGCCGTTAACCACTGCGTGCCCCGCTGACGGGCGTGTCATCCGGAGCAAGATCGCGTGGACCAAGGGATCATCGCCAGCCTGCTGCAGCACCCGCTTGCGTCGGCGCTGGTCATCGTCGACCGTGCCGGGCGCCCGCTGGCGGCCAATCCGGCCGCGCGCGAGCATGGCCTGCCGGCCACCGTGGCAGCCTATGCGCCGATGCTGGAAGATCTGCGCCTGATGGCCGCCGATGGCGGCATCGTCGCCTGCACGCTGCCGGGCGGTCCGCGCGGGCACTACGACGGCCACCTGCGTGCGGTGCACGACGGCGCCGGCAACCTGCTGGCCTTCACCCTGAGCATCCCCGAGCCGGTGCCGGTGGACGGAGGCGGGCGCTGGGAGCTGGCGCTGGACAGTGCCGGCCACAGCCTGTGGGACTGGGACATTCCCGGTGACCGCGTCACACGCACGCCCGCGCTCAGCGAGGATGCTGCGACCGGCATGCTGGCACGCGTGCACGGCGAGGACATCGTGCAGGTGCGCGCCGCGCTCGACGAGCACCTGCGCGGGCACAGCGAGCAGTACAGCGCACAGTTCCGTTTCCGCCAGGCCGACGGGCAGTGGCGTTGGGTGCTCGATCGCGGCCGGGTGGTCGCCCGCACCGCCGATGGCCAGCCCCTGCGCATGGTCGGCACGCATACCGATATCGAGCAGCAGAAGCAGCTCGAATCGCTGCTGCAGGAACAGCAGCTGCACCTGAGCGAGGCCCAGCGCATCGCCAGCATGGGCAGCTGGTCGTTTGATCCCAACAGCGGGCATTTCTGGTGGTCGCCGGAACTGCGTTCGCTGCTGGCCCTGGAGCAGGGCGCCGTTCCGGGCCAGCGGCGTTGGCTGAAGCAGCTGCATCCACGCTCCCGCGGCGCGCTGCGCGCGGCATGGCGGCGGTTGTGGCGCGATGGCCGGGCTGCCAACCTCGAGCTGGAGCTGACCCGCGGCCACGAGCCCTCGCAGCACCTGCGGCTATGGATGCAGCCGCTGCTGGACATGGATGGGCAACCCAAGCGCCTGCTCGGCCAGGTACAGAACATCACCGAACAGCACCAGACCGATGCGTTGATCCGCTGGCGCACCGAACTGCTGAACCGGGTCTCCGCGCTGGGCCGCATCGGCGGCTGCGAGATCGAAGTGCAGACCCGAAGCATGCAATGGACCGAGGAGTGCTACCGCATCCATGGCCTGCGCAAGGAACCGATCACCCTCGACCAGGCGCTGGCGCTGTACACCGAGGACTCGCGCAACGCGTTCGAGGCGGCGCTCGCCCGTATCGCCAACGGCGGCCTGCCCGAGCAGCTGGACCTGTGCTTCTACCGCCAGTCCGGCCTGCGCGTCTGGGTGCAGGTGCTGATCGAACTGGACCGTCGTGACGGCCTGCCGCCGCGGTTCGTCGTCCTGTTCCGTGACATCACCCGCGAGCGCGAAGCCAACGAGCGCATCGAACTGCTGGCCCACTACGATCTGCTGACCGGCCTGCCCAATCGCGTGCTGCTCGGCGAGCAGACTGCCGAGGCCATCGAGGAAGCGCGCGATCGCGGTACCTCGCTGGCGATGCTGTTCATCGACCTGGACGGCTTCAAGACCATCAACGACAGCTTCGGCCACGCCACCGGCGATGCGCTGCTGAAGGCCGCCGCCACCCGGCTGCACCAGAACCTGCGCAACAACGACCTGTTCGGCCGCTTCAGTGGCGACGAATTCATCGTGGTGCTGCGTGACCTGGCCGAGCCGGAGGACGCCGGTCACGTGGCGCGCAAGCTGATTGCCTCGTTGGCTGAGCCGCTGCGCCGTGGCGAGACCACGTTGAAGGTCGGCGCCAGTGTCGGCATCGCCATGCTGGGCGATGCGCAGACCGATTTCGACTCACTGCTGCGCGCGGCCGACGCCGCGATGTATGCGGCCAAGGAAGCCGGGCGCAATACCTACCAGTACTACAGCCAGGACGCGCTGGCCCGCATCCAGCGTCGGCTGGACGTCGAGCATGCCCTGCATGGGGCGATCGAGCGCGACGAGTTCAGCCTGGCCTACCAGCCGCTGCTGCACGCCCACCACGGCGAGCCACCGGCGATCGAGGCACTGTTGCGCTGGCACCGACCCGGCATCGGCTACTGCAGCCCGGCCGAGTTCATTCCCATTGCCGAAAAGTGCGGCGAGATCGTGCGCATCGGCGACTGGGTGCTGAACGAGGCCTGCCGCCAGGCAACCGCGTGGGATCGTGCCGGACTGCACTTTGATCGCATCGCGGTCAATGTGTCGGCGGTGCAGCTACGGGATCGCGGCTTCGCCGAGCGCGTGATCGAGATCTGCCATGCCCATGGCTGGCCGCCGCAACGGCTGGAACTGGAGCTGACCGAGTCGGCGCTGATCCGTGACACCGACATCCTGCGCCACTGCTTCGACGTGCTGGAGCGGCACGGCGTGCCGCTGGCGGTGGACGACTTCGGCACCGGCTTCTCCAACCTCAATTACCTCAATCGCTTCCCGGTGGGGCGCCTGAAGATCGACCGCAGCTTCGTGCAAGGGATGCTGCATGACTCGGGCACGGCCGAAGTCACCCAGGCCATCGTCCACCTGGGCCACGCGCTGGGCATGAAGGTGGTGGCCGAAGGCGTGGAAACCCACCAGGAAGAAGACATGCTGCGCCGCCAGGGCTGCGACGAGATCCAGGGCTACCTGTACTCGCGCCCGCTCAGCCCACGTGATCTGGCGCAGTGGCTGCGCCAGCAGCGCCCGGCGCCGATGCGCACCGACGCCAGCGGCGAAGCGGTGCTGGTGCGCTGACGATCTGCGCTGGCAGATGCCGGCCCGGTGTGGCCTGACTCTGGTGCGCCCGGCTCCGGTGGGTGCCGGCCGTCGGTCGGCACGGATGCGCGGGCGCGCGACCATCCACGCACGGCGTGGCCCTACCTGGGAAACTCCGCCTTCAACTGCATGCGCAGGGCCTCGACGACGGCCGCGTAGCGCCGCTTCTGGACCAGGTAGCTGGCCAGGAACAGCGGCAGTACCAGCAGCATCGGCGCCACCATCGGGCGCATCGCCACCAGCGGCAACAGCAGCAGCGACAGGATCGCCACGAACCAGCTGCACAGGCCCGTCACCCGCACCTCGTGCCGTCGCACTTTGAGTACGATGCGACCGCGCATCACCGGGAAGTAGCGCAGGCCGAAGCTCGGCGCGAAGCTCTCGCGGAACGCCATGCTGCCATCGGGCAGCGCATGGAAAGCCAGTCGCAGCCACTTGTCCTGTGGCAGGTCACGTTCCAGGCTGCCCAGCGAGAGGCGGGCCTGCATGGCCGGTGACGCCGCAATGCGTTCGTTGAACAGGGTGATGCCCCAGCTGAAATAGCCGGCCACCCAGGCCATCAGAAGGATCGTTTCGATCAGGAGTACTGCGATCAGGGCGATGGCCATCGGTCTTCCATGAACGGGACCGGTGGATCATGCCATGCGCGACGGCCATCACGCAGGACGCGGATCTACTTCAGGGCTTCGCCATCCAGCCCCAGGTCCCATGCCAGGCCCAGCAGTTCATCGTCGGCTCGGGAGGGGGCGGGGCGCGCATCGGCCAGGTGCTGCAGTTCGAGCAGTTCCTCGCGGGCGACGTCTTCCAGCTGCTGCAACTGCTCACGCACGCTCGCGTTGCGCGGGCGCTCGGTGTCGGTGAGGGCGGGCAGGGCGCGGATCAGGGTCATGGTGCGCGTACAGGATGCATCCAACGGCGGGTCACAGGCAAAGGCCCCGGGTGAACCGGGGCCTTGCGGGCTGCCGGCGAGGGCAGCGGACATCAGGATCAGAACAGCTCGACGGTGCCGGCGCCCATGCTCTGCTGGGCGACCGGCTTGTGCGGCGGGCGTTCCCATTCGCTGCGCAGCTCGCGCAGGCGGTTGCCGGTGCGCTGCAGGGCGCTGGCAATCTCTTCGTCGAACACGCCGCCGTTGCGGTGCAGCAGCTCCTGCAGGGCCACCGCTTCGCGATTGATGGCGGTCAGGCGGTCCAGGTGGGTGTGCACGCCGCCCAGGGCCTGGGTGGCGATGTCTTCGAACTGCAGGGCGCGCACGGCTTCGGCCACGCTGCCATCGATCGCACGGGCGCACTCGGACACTTCGCGCATGCCGTCGCCGAGCGAGGCATTGATCTGCGCGACATTGTCGAGCATTGCCGCCGCTTCCTGGCGCGCTTCGCGGGAGCGGTCCATGTCACGCGAGGCCATGTGCGAGACCGTCTCGCGCACCTTGGCAATGGCGTCCTTGGAGCTGTGCGCCAGCTTGCGGATCTGCTCGTTGAAGGTGGTCGAGCGCTCGGACAGGTTGCGCACTTCGTCGGCGACCACGGCAAAGCCACGACCGGCTTCACCGGCACGCGCCGCTTCGATGGCCGCGTTCAGCGCCAGCAGGTTGGTCTGGTCGGCGATCGACTTGACGTCTTCCAGCAACGCGAAGATGCCATCCAGGTGCTGCGCCATCTGGTCGATGTGCTGCACGGTGGTGCTGCTCTGGCCGCTGACCTGTTCCAGCGCTTCCACCAGCTGTTCCATGCGATGGCTGGCGTGCTGGGCGAAACGGGCGACGTCGAGGCCGGCATTGCCTTCATCACCGGCGCGGTCGACGATGCGCGACAGGGCCTGGCTCTGCTGGCGCGACTTGCGGTTCATCGCATCGAAGCTGCCGCCGAGGCTGGAGACGGCCTGGCGGATCAGGTCACGGGCGCGTTCCACTTCGCCACGCGAACCGTCGATCTCGTTGCCGACGAAGTTGCGCAGCTCGGTCAGCAGCTGGTCCTGTTCGCGCAGGACACGGGCGTGCTCGGGGGAACGATGTGCCTGGGCGCGGGTGGTCCACCACGCAAAGCCGAGCCAGCTCAGCGTCATCGTGGTCAGGATCGCCCAGCGCAGGGCGGCCGGCCATTCGAAACCGATGGCGAAGGGGAGCAGCAGGGTCAGAGCCAGGGGGGCGGCCAGACGGATGAAAATGCGTGAGTACATGGACGTTCTCGGGAGGTGCACGGAGGATGTATCGGCCGTACCCCCTTTCTCTTTAACGTCGATGTGCCTCGAAGTGCATTCTGAATGCGCCGGTTTTCCGGCGCCCTGGCGGCCTCGGGGTCAGAGCCCTTTCCGTGCCGGAAAGGGATCCGACCCCTTGGGCAGGCAGCAACGGGGTCGGATCCCTTTTCCATGGAAAAGGGCTCTGACCCCACACCCTCAGGCCAGCAGGCGGTCCACGGCCTCGATCATCGCCTTTCGCCCGAACAGGAAATCCCAGTAGCTGCCACCCAGCTGCCGCCAGAGCACCGCCGCGCGCACCGCGGCCAGCAGCAGGGCGCGGATCTCCGCCACCACGCCGGCCTGGCCCAGGTAGTGCGGGTTGCCCTGGACCATCACCCGCGGCTTGAGGTGGCTGATGGTGTCGGCGTACAGGCCGCCCAGGCTGGCGAGCACGTCCGGGTGACCGCTGTCACCCAGTTCGGCGGCCTGGCGCTGGGCGCGCTCGATGCCGGAGGCGACCTTGTTCACGGTCGCCCCGTCCTGCACGAAGCGGCGCTCCAGCTGCAGCACCGACAGGGCCAGCTTGGGCAGGATCGGGTCCTGGCCCTGGCTGCGGAAGTAGTTGTGCAGCAGGCGCAGCCCCGCCTTCAATGCATGGCGGTCACCGAACACCGCCTGCGGCGAGGACGCATCCACGCGGAACACGCTGTCCATGGCGGTGCGTACGGCGGCGGCGTCGGAATGGCCGGTATCGGCGATGCGGCGGACCTGCTGCAGGGCCTGGGCAATGCCGGCCAGGGCCAGGACGCGGTCGTCGACAGTGAAACTCATGCAGCGATTACCTCAAAAGGGGAGGGGGTGGTGCGCAGGCGCTCTTCCAGCGGCGCATCGGTGGCGGCGATCACCGCGCCACCCAGGCACACGTCACCGTCATACAGCACCAACGATTGACCGGGGGTAACGGCGCGCTGCGGGCGCGCGAAGGTGACCAGCACGCTGCCGTCATCCAGCACCTGCACCGTGCAGGGCTCATCGGGCTGGCGGTAACGGGTCTGGGCAGTACATTCGAAACGCCGCGCCGGCGGCGCGCCGGCGATCCAGTGCGCGCGTTCCGAACGCAGGCGCCCGGACAGCATCCACGGGCTGTCGCGGTCCTGGTCCACGTACAGCACGTTGCTGGCCACATCCTTGCCGACCACATACCACGGTGCAGCCGGGCGGCCACGCACGCCGCCGATGTTGAGGCCCTCGCGCTGGCCCAGCGTGAAATAGAACACGCCCGGATGCTCGGCAATCACGCTGCCGTCGGCCGGGTCGAGGATCTGGCCCGGCTTGGCCGGCAAATAGCGTCCAAGGAACTCGCGGAAATCGCGCTCACCGATGAAGCAGATGCCGGTGGAATCCTTCTTGGCGTGGGTCGGCAGGCCAACGTCGCGCGCGATCCGGCGCAGGTCGCTCTTTTCCAGGTCGCCGATCGGGAACAGGGTGGCCGCCAGCTGCTCCTGGCCCAGCTGGTGCAGGAAGTAGCTCTGGTCCTTGGAACGGTCGGCGCCGCGCAGCAGCAGCCACTGGTGGCCGCGCTGGGTTACCCGGGCATAGTGGCCGGTGGCGATGCGCTCGGCGCCCAGCTCGCGGGCAGCATCCAGGAAATGCTTGAACTTCACTTCGCGGTTGCACAGCACGTCCGGGTTCGGCGTGCGGCCGGCCGCATACTCGGCCAGGAAGTGCTCGAACACGCCCTGCCAGTACTCGCTGGAGAAGTCGCGGAAGTGGAATGGGATGCCGAGCAGGCCGCAGACCGCCACCGCATCGCGGCGGTCGTCCTCGGCGCGGCAGTCACCGCTGCCGTCGTCGGCCCAGTTCTGCATGAACAGGCCAGCCACGGCCTCGCCCTGCTGGACCAGGCGCCAGGCGGCGACCGAGGAATCGACGCCACCGGACACGCCCACCATCACGCGCGGAGTGCTCATGCGACCTCCCGGACCAGTGAAAGCGGATGGCGCTGGCCACCCAGGTAATCGGCCACCACCTGCCATACCAACGGGCTGCGCTGGCGCGCGCCGGCGGCCTGCAGCTCGGCCGGGGTCAGCCACAGCGCACGGTCGATGCCGGTGTCCAACGGCTGCGCCGGGTCGTGCGAGACCGGGCGCGCCGCATAGCAGAAGCGCAGGAAGGCAGTGCCGTCGCCGGCGGTCCACTGGTAGCAGCCGATGAAGTGGGTCAGCTGCACGGTCCAGCCGGTTTCCTCGCGGGTCTCGCGCAGGGCAGCCTCGGCCAGGCTTTCGCCCGGCTCGAGGTGGCCGGCCGGCTGGTTGAGCACCGGACGGCCGTCGATGGTCTCTTCAACCAGCAGCACGCGGCCGCCGTCGACCACCACCGTGGCGACGGTGGCGTGCGGTGCCCAGCGCGGGTCCGGCGTGGCGTTCAACTCAGAACTCGTCCTTCTTGGTCAGTTCCAGCTCCATTGCGTCGGCGGTGCGGATGGCCGCATCGATGGCGTCGCTGAGCTGGTCGGGGGTGGCATCGGCGTCGATCTTCACCACGAACATGGCGGTGGTGTCCTGCTTCACCCAGCCGCCCATCTTGGCGTCCTGCGAATCTTCCAGCAGGCGGTTGGCCACGGCCACCGGGAACTGCTTGGTCTTGGCACTGTAGGCCGGCGACCAGATCTCGCGGATGTTGTGGCTGCCGAAGTCTTCCACCGCCGAGCGCACGTAGACCATCTGGGTGCGGTCACCCTCGACGTCGAAGACCATGCGGTAGTCGCCATCCTCGTCGACCTCGTAGGTGTAACCCAGCTTGTCCAGGTGGCGGGCCACGGACTTGTCGGCCTGGGGTGCGGCGGTGGCAGCACCGGCAGCGGCCAGGGTGATCAGCAGGGCGGGCAGAAGGGTCCTTTTCATGAAGATCCTGTGAAGCAGTGTTGAAAGAAGCTGCAATTGTGACGTTGGGCGTGCGTGCCGTCCAATCCGCGGCGGGCCGACGCAGGCGCGGTGCAACCTCTATAATGGGTGGATGCCCCATGAGTCCTCCCCCGATTCCCATCACGAGCACGGCGTTGCCGTGGAGCCCGCGCGCCCGGAAGTGGCGCCGCCGCCGTTCTACCAGGTGATGCTGCTCAACGACGACTACACCCCGATGGATTTCGTGGTGGATGTACTGCAGCAGTTCTTCAGCATGGACCTGGACAAGGCCACGCAGGTGATGCTGCACGTCCATACCCGCGGCCGCGGCGTCTGCGGCGTGTTCACCCGCGAGGTCGCCGAGACCAAGGTTGCCCAGGTCAACGAGTATTCGCGGATGAACCAGCACCCGCTGCTGTGCACGATGGAAAAGGCCTGACCGGCTGCCGATTCTCGTCCGGGCACATCGATCCCGGATGGGTGTGCCCACCAAGGTGGGCACCTGCCAAGCGCGGGTCTCACCTCTCCGCCAGCGCCTCCAGAGCCATCCGCGCCACCGCCTCGTCGATGTCGGCGGGGTCGCCATCGTCCCGGAACCACACGGCCGACAGTGCCGCGCTGGCGGCAATCCAGCGCAGCAGGCGCGCCCGTTCCAGCCCGGCGAGCGCACTGACCTGTTCCAGCCGGGCGGCAAACCGCTCCGGCCGCGTGGCCACGTGGATGCCCGGGCCGCACAGATCCGGATTGCTGAACAGCGTCGTGTAGTCGAACGCGCGGTCACCCAGCAGCCGTTTCGGATCGATCGCCAGCCAGCCGCGCGCACCAAAATCCAGCACGTTGTCATGGTGCAGGTCGCCGTGCAGCGGCCGGATCTCCTGTTCTTCCTGCAATACCCCTTCTGCCAGTGATCTGCACTGTTCCAGCAGTGGCGGCAGCGCGGCCCTTGGCTGCAGCAGGTCGGCGAACCATCTACGCAGGCAGACCAGGTCTGCTGGCGGCGCGCTCCGTGGCCGGTGCAGCCTCCGCAGGACCTGGCACAGGATCGTGGTGCAGGCGTCATCGGCGCCATCGATCGAGCGTTGCCGCAGCGACTGACCGCTGGCGCGCTCGATCAGGATCGCCGGCCCCTCGTGGACCAGCAGCCGGGCAGCGCCATCGCCGTCCCACCAGCGCAGCAGGCGATGGCCGTTCTGCTCCTCGGTTTCGCCGGCAATCTTCAGCATCGCCGGCTCGCCGCCGGCGGTCAGCACCGGCCAGAGCCGGGCGTGGGGCGTACGGATGGCCGGGCCATCACGCCGCAATCGCCAGCGGCTCAGGTAGGGTTCGCTCATGCCGGTTGTACGATCCTGGAGTGAATGAAGATCAAGCGATCTGCAGTGCTAACGCCATCTGAACGCAGCAATCCGCTAGGGTGATGGAAATCGCGTAGTCAGGCCGCATATTGTTCCCATCTGCCGCCGGAGTAATCCATGTTCAGCAAAGACCTCGAACACACCATCGGCCAGTGCTACAAGCGCGCCCGTGAGGCCCGGCATGAGTTCATGACGGTCGAACACCTGCTGTTGGCACTGCTCGACAACCCGTCTGCCCAGGCCGTACTGAAGGCCTGTGGTGCCGACGCCGAACGCCTGCGCCAGGAGCTGGAGCAGGCCATCGAGGCCTCCGTGTCCCGCCTGGCCGAAGATGACGGCCGCGATACCCAGCCGACACTGGGTTTCCAGCGGGTGCTGCAGCGGGCCGTGTACCACGTGCAGTCCTCGGGCAAGAAGGAGGTCACCGGCGCCAACGTGCTGGTCGCCATCTTCGGCGAAAAGGACTCCCACGCCGTCTATTACCTCAACCAGCAGGATGTGACCCGGCTGGATGTGGTCAATTACCTGTCCCACGGCATCGCCAAGCTGGGCGAGGAAGGCGAGCAGCCGTCCTCCTCCTCCGAGGGCGAGGGCCGCATGGAGGGCGGGGAGGGCGAGCCGAAGGGCGATGCACTGACCGAATTTGCCAGCAACCTCAACGAACAGGCGCGGTCCGGCCGCATCGATCCGCTGGTCGGCCGCGCCGACGAGATCGAGCGCACGATCCAGGTCCTGTGCCGCCGTCGCAAGAACAACCCGCTGTACGTGGGTGAGGCCGGCGTGGGCAAGACCGCCATCGCCGAGGGCCTGGCCCGCCGCATCGTCGAGGGCTCGGTACCCGAAGTGCTGGCCGACGCGGTGATCTACTCGCTCGACCTGGGCGCGCTGGTGGCCGGCACCAAGTACCGTGGCGACTTCGAGAAGCGCCTGAAGAGCGTGCTGACCGCACTGAAGAAGGTGCCCAACGCGGTGCTGTTCATCGACGAGATCCACACCATCATCGGTGCCGGCTCGGCCTCGGGCGGCACCATGGATGCGTCCAACCTGATCAAGCCGGCGCTGGCCTCCGGCGAGCTGCGCTGCATCGGCTCGACCACCTTCCAGGAATACCGCGGCATCTTCGAGAAGGACCGGGCGCTGGCCCGCCGCTTCCAGAAGATCGACATCGTCGAGCCGACCGTGGGCGAGACCTACGAGATCCTGCAGGGACTGAAGTCCAAGTACGAGCTGCACCACGGTGTGACCTATTCGGACGAAGCGCTGCAGGCGGCGGTGGACCTGTCGGTGAAGCACATCGGCGACCGCCTGCTGCCGGACAAGGCCATCGACGTGATCGACGAGGCCGGTGCCCGCCAGCGCCTGCTGCCGGAAGGCCAGCGCAAGGAGCTGATCGACGTCGAGGAAGTGGAAGCGATCGTGGCCAAGATGGCGCGCATCCCGACCAAGCAGGTCAGTGCCACCGACAAGGACGTGCTGCAGCACCTGGAGCGCAACCTGAAGATGGTGATCTTCGGCCAGGACCCGGCCATCGAGACGCTGTCCTCGGCGATCAAGCTGGCCCGCTCGGGCCTGGGCAATCCGGAAAAGCCGATCGGCAACTTCCTGTTCGCCGGGCCGACCGGTGTCGGCAAGACCGAGGTGACCAAGCAGCTGGCGCTGCAGCTGGGCATCGAGTTGGTCCGCTTCGACATGTCCGAGTACATGGAGCCGCATTCGATCAGCCGCCTGATCGGTGCCCCTCCGGGCTATGTCGGCTTCGACCAGGGCGGCCTGCTGACCGAGAAGATCGTCAAGACGCCGCACTGCGTGCTGCTGCTGGACGAGATCGAGAAGGCGCATCCGGACATCTTCAACATCCTGTTGCAGGTGATGGACCGCGGCGTGTTGACCGATACCAACGGTCGCGAGGCCAACTTCAAGAACGTTGTACTGGTGATGACTACCAATGCTGGCGCGGCGCAGGCCTCGCGGCGTTCGATCGGCTTCACCAAGCAGGACCATGCCACCGACGCGATGGAGACCATCCGCCGCAGCTTCACCCCGGAATTCCGCAACCGCCTCGATGCGGTGGTGCAGTTCCAGGCGCTGGGCTTCGAGCACATCCTGCGCGTGGTCGACAAGTTCCTGATCGAGCTGGAGATGCTGCTGCAGGACAAGCACGTCAGCCTGTCGGCCACGCCGACCGCGCGCGACTGGCTGGCCCACCACGGCTTCGACCCGCTGATGGGTGCCCGTCCGATGGCCCGCGTGATCCAGGACAAGATCAAGCGGCCGCTGGCCGACGAGCTGCTGTTCGGCAAGCTGGTCAATGGCGGCAAGGTGAGCATCGATGTGCGCGACGACGAACTGGTGGTCGAGACCCAGGCCGAGCCGGAGCGCTTGCTGCCGGTCACGGTGGAGTGAGCTGACCTCCGTCCGGTTTCGACGGACCTGACATGACAAGGGCGGCTTCGGCCGCCCTTGTTGTACGCGACGTCAGCGGCTGCGCTGGCGGGCTTTCTTCTTGAAGGTGGCCTCGTCGATGGGTTCGACCTGCGCCACGGTGCAGCGGTTGGCGTCGGTGCGCAGCTGGCTGCGCCCGGCGGCGCACAGCAGGCCCTGCTGGCCATCGGTGAAGAAGCTCAGCTTGCGCGAATGGGCCGCAGCGGAGCAGTCGTCCTGGAAATGCACGACATAGTGGTCCTGGCCATTGCGCAGCAGGATGTTGCGCGAGGCGCCGGCGCGCACCAGTTGCTGGTCGCCGCCCAGTTGGATGCAGTCAGCGGCGTTCGCCGCAGCGGGGGTATCGGCGGCGCGCGCAGGCAGCGCGCTGGCGGACGCGACGAGGGCGATGAGCAGGGCGGTCAGCGAGGGCATGTTCATGGCGGGGCAGGGGATGGCGATCCGGACTGGATCGGTTCCTACGATGCCGCCGCGGATGCAGATGCGAATCTGCCGCAAGCAGGGCTGACCGACGTCACGGTGAGTTCGGTCACGATGACCTCCGGCAGGGCCGGATGGCAGGCATGACAAAAGGCCAGCAACCAGGGCTGGCCTTGTCGACGTGGCGCCAGGCGCCGACCGCTTACTTCATGCGGTAGGTGATACGACCCTTGGTCAGGTCGTACGGGGTCATTTCAACCTTGACCCGGTCACCGGTGAGGATGCGGATGTAGTTCTTGCGCATGCGGCCGGAGATATGGGCAATGATCTCGTGCCCATTTTCCAGACGAACGCGGAAAGTGGTGTTCGGCAGCGTCTCGCTGACGGTGCCCTCGAACTCGATGGAATCGTCTTTCGACATGTAGTCCTGTGCGGTTCAGAAAACGGCCACGCTGGGCCTAAGGCGCAGTATTTTACGCGTGACCGGCCCAGCTTGCAAAGTTTGTGTTAACCCCCGGCCAAACGCCGAGCCGGCAGGCGTCCCACCGCCTGCGTCCACGGGCCTTCACGGCCCTTGTCGCGCACCGCCTGGCGCACGTGATCCAGAAACGCCGCGCGCGGCAGATGCGTGGCGCCCATCCGCAGCAGGTGTGGATTCTCCACCTGGGCATCGATCAGCGGCCAGCCCCAGCCGGCAAGCGTGGCCGCCAACGCGGCCAGCGCGATCTTGGAGCCCCCGCTGGCACCGCTGAACATGCTCTCGCCGAAAAACACGGTACCGATCGCCACACCGTAGATGCCGCCGACCAGCGTCTGCCGGTCCCAGACCTCGAACGAGTGGGCAAACCCGAGGTCGTGCAGCTGGCTGTAGGCCTCGATCATGGCCGGGCTGATCCAGGTGCCGTCCTGGCCGGGCCGCGGCGCGGCGGCGCAGGCGCGCATCACCTGGCCAAACGCGGTGTCGGCAGTGACCTCCCAGTCGCAGCCACGTAGCTGGCGGCGGAAGCGGCTGGACAGGTGCACGCCATCGGTGCGGAACACCATGCGCGGGTCGGGCGACCACCACAGGATCGGTTCGCCCTCGCTGAACCACGGAAAGATGCCGCCCGCATACGCGTTGAGCAGGCGCGCCGGGTGCAGGTCGCCGCCCACGGCGAGCAGGCCGTCGGGCTGGCGCAGGGCGGTCTCGGCTGGGGGAAAGGGCGCGTCCGGCGCGTCGGCCAGGCGCCAGGGCAGCTGGCGGGTCATGCCGGCATTGTATTCGTCGCGGCCCCGCGCGAATGCCGCGGCAGATGCCCACCTTGGTTGGCAGGTCACCCGTCCGCGCGAAATGGGCTGTGCCCCAGCAGCTCCTGCCGGTACCGCCGCACATCCCGTCGCTCCTGCCGGCACCAGTCCTGCAGCGCTTCGGCAAAATCCGCGTCCGCCACCCAGTGCCGGCTGCGCACCAGGGTCGGCAGGAAGCCGCGCGCCAGCTTGTGCTCGCCCTGCGCGCCCGGCTCGAAACGGCTCAGGCCTTCGCGCAGGCAGTACTCGATGCCCTGGTAGTAACAGGCTTCGAAATGCAGGCCGGGCAGGGTGGCCCCGCCCCAGTAGCGGCCATACAGAGTGCTGCCGCCCCGCAGGCAAAGTGCGCCGGCAATCGGCTGGCCTTCCTGCTCGGCCAGGAACAGCACCAGCCCACGCCCGAGCGAGATCGCCAGATGGCGCAGGAAGGGCTCGGTCAGCGCCGGGGCATTGCCGTATTCCAGGAAGGTCTGCAGGTAGAAGCGGTACATCGCCTGCAGGTCGGCGCGGCTGGCCTCGTCGCCGTGCACCACGCGGAAGGTGATGCCCTGGCGGGTGACCTTGGCCCGTTCCTGGCGGATGTTCTTGCGGTGCTTGTGGTCCATCGCGGCGAGGAACTGCTCGAACGTTGCCCACTCGCCGGGGTTCTGCCACTGGAACTGCACATCCTCGCGCAGCAGCCAGTCCTCGCCGAACAGCGCTTCGTCCGCTGCGGTGTGGAAGTTGATATGGGCCGATGACACCTCCAGTGCCGGCAGCGCATCACGCAACACCGACAGCAACGCGGCGCGATCTGAATCGTGACGGGCCAGCAGGCGCGGCCCGGTGACCGGCGAGTACGGTACCGCGCCCAGCCACTTCGGGTAGTAGTCGCGGCCATGCCGGGCATAGGCGTTGGCCCAGGCATGGTCGAACACGAATTCGCCGTGGGAGTTGGTCTTCAGGTAGCCCGGAATGGCGCCGATCAGGCGCTCGCCCTCCCACAGCGTGCAGTGCCGGGGTTGCCAACCCCAGTCCTCGCGCAGGCAGCCGTGCTGTTCCAGGCCTGAAAGGAAGGCGTGGCTGACGAACGGGTTCTGGCCGTCGTGCAGGGCATCCCAATCGGTGGCGGGAATGGACTGAAGGGAGTGGAGGAAGCGGGTGGAGGGCATGGTTGGCAAGGATAGGCCAGGTGGATCGCGAACGGTGTTGGCGGAGCTGGGTTGGTTTGTTTCGGTTGGAGGTGAGGAAAATTTGAATTCTCCATCCGTGTGCGCTGGGTGCGGAATCGCCGGCGCACGGGTCGGCAGGGTGGCGGGGCGCTGCATGAGCGGCGCGCATCCCACCACATGGAGAAATCAACGATGAAGGGATTGAAGCTTGCAACTGCCGCGGTCGCGTGCGGCCTGATCTTTGTGCCACCCGTGTTGGCTTCTGGAGATCAGCCGGCAAAAGTGCTTGAGGATCCAGGTGCCTACGCGGAGGTGGTTGCGCTGTTGGAGCGTGAAGCTGCGAACCAGCTGACGCGTCATTTGCAGGAGAGGGGTGAGCTGCGACAAATCAGCGTCAGCATCCGTCTGGATGTGAAGGCAAGATCGATGGTGATCAGCTTTGGGCCTGGATACCTTCCCGGCCGCGGATCGCGGTTATGACGAGCTCTTCCTGATTCCGATGGCGTCTACGTTGAGGCACTACGCCGAGAAGTCGGGACTGGATGTGAATGATATTGACTTCCTGTTTGACGGAAAAACCCTTGAGGAATACTACCCCGAGGATCTGGCCGTTCCGCCGAAGACGAAAGAGAAGTCGACGCATACATCAGCTTTGGTGTCAGCAAGCCATGGCTACATCAGCTTGCATCCCAGCAGAGAATGGAAGTTCCAGCGCCCAGCGCCTCTCGGCATCCAGGAAGACACGCTGAGTCCACTGTTTGGTGACGAACTGCAAGGATTGATCGAACAACGTAGCGGTTTGACGGTGCACCGGGCACGCAGCCGCTCCAAGGAACTCCATCCGGAGTCCGGGAAGCCATGGGAGCACATGTCATCCCGCTACCACCTCAAGGCGCTTTTCCCCGAACGCACCGACATGTGGAATGAGTTTCCGAACAGCCCAGAGTCTGCTCGCGAAAAGGAAGAGGACATACGGGCTCGTCCCAACTACGCAAACCATCTGGGTGTGGATGTCATGCTGAGCCTGCACACCAATGGCAGCGATTCAGCCAGCCTGCGTGGAACCGAGGTCTACTATCATCAGGACAAACCGCAGGACAAGGCGCTGGCGGATAGCATTCTCTGTGGGATGCGTGAAATCATCCGAGCGCAACCGGGCTATCGGGATTTCCCGATTCGCGAGAGTTCGACCTCGGCCAGGCACGGCGAGAACCGCATCGGGAAGATGCCCTCGGTGATCGTCGAAACCGCCTACCACTCCAATCCTGAGGATGTGGCTGCCTTGCAGGATCCCGTCTTCCGCTCGGCGTCGATGAAAGGGGTGGAGAAGGGCTATCGCCTGTGGGCAACGGGAAAGACGTGCGAGCCCTTGGCGCTGCATGCGATTCCAGACACCGATGTGCCCGTTCAATCGGCCAGGGATGTCGAAGTCCGTTATGCCGGGAACCCCCAGTATCCGTTGTCGGTGGAGCTCTCGCTGACGACCTGTTCCGAGGTGGGTGCGTGCTCCTCGTCGACGAGGACCTTTGATGATCCGATGCAACCGGTGGTGATCAATCTTGCCTGCAATGGCGTCGGCACGGGCGTCGCGCGCTGGAGTGCGCTCCTGAGGGACGCGGACGGGGTTGCGTCGGCACCTGTCGAGTTCTCGCAGGCGTGCGTGCGGACGTGAGGGTGGGCATGGCCTGGCACTCCTGAAAGCACGAAGGCCGGCGCTTTCGCGCCGGCCTTTGGTCTCGGTCGAGCATGGCTCGACGCTACAGAAGCAGGTTCGCTTCTCAGCTGGCCTTGCCCTGCGCGTCCAGATAGCGCTCGGCGTCCAGAGCGGCCATGCAGCCGAAGCCGGCCGAGGTGATCGCCTGGCGGTAGTGCTGGTCGGCCACGTCGCCGGCGGCGAACACGCCTTCCACCGAGGTCTGGGTGGCGTTGCCGCCCAGGCCCGAACGGATTTCCAGGTAGCCGTTGTTCATCGCCAGCTGGCCGTCGAACAGGGTGGTGTTCGGGTGGTGGCCGATGGCCACGAAGAAGCCGTGGGCGTCGATGTCGCGGGTGCTGCCGTCCAAGGTGGACTTCACGCGAACGCCGGTCACGCCGGCGTCGTTGCCCAGCACTTCCTCCACCTGGTGGTGCCAGACGGTCTCGATCTTGCCTTCGGCGACCTTCCTGAACAGCTTGTCCTGCATGATCTTCTCCGCCTTCAGGGTGTCGCGGCGGTGGACCAGGTAGACCTTGCGGGCGATGTTGGACAGGTAGAGCGCCTCTTCCACGGCGGTGTTGCCGCCACCGACCACGACCACGTCCTGGTCGCGGTAGAAGAAGCCGTCACAGGTGGCGCAGGCGGAGACACCGCGACCCTTGAAGGTCTCTTCGGTCGGGATGCCCAGGTACTTGGCGGTGGCGCCGGTGGCGATGATCAGCGCGTCGCAGGTGTACTCATGGCTGTCGCCGATCAGCTTGAACGGGCGCTGCGACAGGTCGGCAGTGTGGATATGGTCGAAGATGACCTCGGTCTCGAAGCGCTCGGCGTGGGCCTGCATGCGCGCCATCAGGTCCGGGCCCATCAGGCCGTGGGCGTCACCCGGCCAGTTGTCGACCTCGGTGGTGGTCATCAGCTGGCCACCCTGCTGCAGGCCGGTGATGACGACCGGCTTCAGGTTGGCACGGGCGGCGTAGACGGCGGCGGTCCAGCCGGCCGGTCCGGAACCGAGGATGACGAGGCGCTGGTGGCGGGAGGGCAGGCTGGTGCTCATGTAAACTCGCGAAAAGGTAGATGGGACAAGGCGCTGGCGATGTTTGCGCAGCATCCTCGGCAGGTCATAGAGTGGCGGCTGGGGCAGGGCGATTCAAGCCGATGAACAGAACGCCGTCATCCAGCGGTGGTTTCGGCCCGGTCCGGACCCGGCCAGATGTCGCATAACTGAAAACTGACGCCGTCTCATTTATTATCAATCACTAACAGCACATTCCAAAGGTATGGTCTAAGGTGGCGAAGCAGGTCCCTGAACGCTCCAAGTCGGACGACAGCAAGGCGTCACGTCGCACGGCCGCGGCGGCGACGACCGACAATCCACGCCGCCAGCGCCTCTGGCGCGACCTGGGCCTGATCGCCATCGCGCCGGCCCTGCTCTATCTGGCGGCCAGTCTGTTCACCTATTCAGCGACCGATCCGGGCTGGTCGCACACCGGCAGCGTGGTTGCGCCGGTGCACAACCTGGGCGGCCGCGCCGGCGCCTGGATCGCCGACGTGCTGCTGCAGCTGTTTGGCTACATCGCCTTCCTGCTGCCCATCGTGCTGGGCGCGCTGGCCTGGATCGCCATGTTCGGCCTCAAGCGCGAGAGCAAGGGCGAGAACGACCTGGATCCGGCACTGCGCCTGGTCGGTCTGGTCGGGTTCCTGATTGCCGGCACCGGCTTCCTGCATGTGCGCCTGTTCAGTGGCGATGTCGCCAGTGCCGGCGGCATCCTCGGCAAGCTGGTAGGCAACTCGCTGACGGTAGGCTTCGGCGCGCTGGGGGCCAACCTGTTCGTACTGGTGCTGCTGCTGGCCTCCATCACCCTGGCGACCGGGCTGTCATGGTTCACGGTGATGGAGAAGATCGGCCGCGGCGTGATGTCGCTGGCGCCGTTGCTGGAGCGCAAGAAGGAAGAAGTCACCGAGTGGAAGCAGACCCGGGTGATGCGCGAGGAACGCCAGGAAGTGCGCAAGGCCGACGCCGAGGTGCGCGCCAAGCGCGAGCCGGTGAAGATCGAGCCGCGTCCGGAGCCGGTGATCGAGAAGAGTGATCGGGCCAAGCGCGATACCCAGATTCCGATGTTCCGTGGCGTCAACGGCGATGGTTCCGACCTGCCGCCGCTGGCGCTGCTGGATGATCCCAAGCCGCAGCCGAAGGGCTATGACGAAGAAACGCTGGAAACGCTGTCGCGGCAGATCGAGTTCAAGCTGAAGGATTTCCGCATCGATGCGCAGGTGGTCGGCGCCAACCCTGGCCCGGTCATCACCCGCTTCGAGATCGAGCCTGCACCGGGCATCAAGGTCAGCCAGATCAGTTCGCTGGACAAGGACATCGCGCGTGGCCTGTCGGTGAAGTCGGTGCGCGTGGTCGATGTCATTCCGGGCAAGTCCGTGATCGGCCTGGAGATCCCCAACGTCACCCGCGAGATGATCTTCCTGTCCGAGCTGCTGCGCTCGAAGGAATATGACAAGTCGGCCAGCGTGCTGACCCTGGCGCTGGGCAAGGACATCGCCGGCCGCCCGACGGTGGCCGACCTGGCGCGCATGCCGCACCTGCTGGTGGCCGGTACCACCGGTTCGGGCAAGTCGGTGGCGGTCAACGCGATGGTGCTGAGCCTGCTGTTCAAGGCTTCGCCCAAGGACCTGCGGATGCTGATGATCGACCCGAAGATGCTCGAACTGAGCGTCTACCAGGGCATTCCGCACCTGCTGGCACCGGTGGTCACCGACATGAAGGAGGCCGCCAACGGCCTGCGCTGGTGCGTGGCCGAGATGGAGCGCCGGTACAAGCTGATGAGCGCAGTGGGCGTGCGCAACCTGGCCGGCTTCAACAAGAAGGTGAAGGAAGCCCAGGACGCCGGCCAGCCGCTGATGGACCCGCTGTTCAAGCCGAACCCGGAGCTGGGCGAGGCGCCGCGACCGCTGGAGACGCTGCCGTTCATCGTCATCTTCATCGACGAATTCGCCGACATGATGATGATCGTCGGCAAGAAGGTCGAAGAGCTGATCGCGCGCCTGGCGCAGAAGGCGCGTGCGGCCGGCATCCACCTGATCCTGGCCACGCAGCGCCCGTCGGTGGACGTGATCACCGGCCTGATCAAGGCCAACATCCCGACCCGTATCGCCTTCCAGGTCAGCTCCAAGATCGACTCGCGCACCATCCTCGACCAGTCCGGCGCGGAAACCCTGCTCGGCCACGGCGACATGCTGTACCTGCCGCCGGGCACCGCGCTGCCCGAGCGCGTGCATGGTGCGTTCGTGTCCGATGACGAAGTGCACCGCGTGGTCGAGCACCTCAAGGCGATGGGCCCGGCCGACTATGTCGACGGGGTGCTGGACGAGGTGCAGACGATGGGCGACGGCGTGGTCGTCGGTGCCACCGGCCTGCCCGAGACCAGTGCGGCCGGCGACGAGTCCGACCCGCTGTATGACGAAGCGCTGCGGGTGGTCACCGAGACCCGCCGCGCCTCCATTTCCGGCGTGCAGCGCCGGCTGAAGATCGGCTACAACCGTGCAGCGCGACTGATCGAGGCCATGGAAGCGGCCGGCGTGGTCAGCCCGCCCGAGCACAACGGCGACCGCACGGTGCTGGCACCGCCGCCGCCGAAGTAAGACCCGAGGTATCCCCCACGACGTCCAAGGAACCGACGCATGCTTCACCCCGTACCAAGCGCGCTGGCACTGGCGCTGGCAGCCTTGCTGGCTGCCAGTCCGGCACTGGCAGAAACCGCCACCTCCGCGCCCGCCACGGCGCCGCCTTCCACCAGCGGCGATACCGAAGCCAGCAATAATTTCAGCATTGTCCGTTACCGCGCCGACTACCAGGTCCGGCCGGATGCGGGCAATGTGCAGACCGAAACCTACGAAGTGCTGCTCAAGACCAAGGCCTCGGTCGAGCAGTTCAGCCAGGTGCGGCTGAGCTACAGCGAGAAGATGGAAACCCTGGAGGTGCTTGGCGCCTACACCATCACTGCCGACGGCCAGCGCCGCGACGTGCCGGCCGACCGCATCTACACCCAGGAAAGCTACTCCAGCGCCTCGGCGGCGATGTACGCCGACCGCAAGGTGCGGGTGATCGTGTTCCCGAACCTGGCGCCGGGCACGCGGCTGTACTACCAGGTGCGCCGGACCCAGCTGACGCCGTACTTCCCGGGCTATTTTGGCCTGTGGGAGACCTTCAATGTCTTCACCGAATACGAGGACGCCGAGGTCACCCTGAGTGCGCCGGCCAACCTGCCGATGTTCATCGACAGCCGCGGCGTGCAGGGCAGCGATCGCCCGACAGTGAAGAACGGCCAGGCGCAGTGGCGCTGGCGCTACCAGCGGCGTGAGGCGATGCCGGCGCAGAACTGGTCGGCCGCCGGGTGGGAGTTCGGCCCGAACATCATGGCCAGCACGTATCGTGACTGGGCGCAGATGGGCCGCGCCTACCAGCGCAAGGCCGGGCCGGCGGCGCAGGTCACGCCGGAACTGCAGGCGCTGGCCGACCAGATCACCGCCGGCATCAGCGACCGCCGCGGGCAGGCCGATGCGCTGTACCGCTGGGTGGCGCAGAACATCCGCTATGTGGCGGTGTACCTGGGCAATGGTGGCCTGGAGCCGAACAGCGCGCAGAGCATCCTCGACAACCACTATGGTGACTGCAAGGACCATGTGACGATCCTGGAAGCGCTGCTGGCGGCCAAGGGCATCGCCAGTTCGCCGGTGCTGATCGGTGCCGGGGGCGGTCCGACGCTGCCGAAGATTCCGGTGCTGGGCCGCTTCAACCACGCCATCACCTACATCCCCGAGTTCGATCTGTACCTGGATTCGACCACGGCATGGGCGCGCTTCGGACAGTTGCCGGAAGGCGATCTGGGGGCGCCGGTGGTGCGCACCCGCGACGCCACGCTGGCGCGCACCCCGGCCAACACGCCCGATCGCAACGCCACGTCGATGGAAGTGCGCTTCACCTTCGACGCCAATGGCGACCTGCGCGGCGAGACGATTCCGAAGCTGGGCGAGAACGCCGAGATCGGCATGCGCGCGCAGTTCTCACAGCTCAACGCGCAGAACCGTGCGCGCGCTGAGGAGCAGATCATGGCCGCGTCGGGTTTTGACGGACGGGGGCAGTTGCAGATCCAGGGCGTGCCAGGCGATCTGACCCGGCCCTTCGGCTATCGCATGGCGTTCCAGGCCGAGGACTACGCCGATTTCAGCGTGGCCGGCGGCATGGCCGTGCCGGACCCGCCGGGCGGCGAGTCGGTGCGCGGCCTGTATGCCACTGCCTCGGCGCCGGCCAACGAAACGCCGTTCTACTGCAATGCCAGCCTGCGCGAGGAAACCTATCGCCTGCAGTTCCCGGCCAATGCACCGATCATCGCCATCCCGGCCAGCCAGCGTTTCGCCAACGCCGCCGGCGAATATCGCGTGGACTGGAGCCGCGAGGGCCAGGACGTGATCGTGCACCACCGCTTGCAGCAGAACGCGGTGCGTGGCCCGGAGGCGCTGTGCCAGCCGCACGACTATCCGGCGTTCCGCGCGCTGTATCGCGAAGTGCGGCGCGGCTTCCGTGGCCAGGTGCTGTACGGTCGGCTGAGGTAGAACCGCGCCCTGCGTGGATGAAGCCGCGTTCGTGCGTGCATCGCGGTTCGACGATCAGGGCGGCATAATGTCGCCCTGATCGCCCATTCAGCTTGCACCGGGCACACTCACATCCAACTTTCCTGGCCTGCGTGCCCACAGGATTTCCGCATGAACGTCCGCTTCCGCCGTTTCCTTGCTTCCACCACCCTGGCCGTGGCCTGCGCCGCCGCCGGCAGTGCCTGGGCTGGCGCCCGCGATGACCTGAAGACTTTCACCAGCGGCCTGAAGGGCCTGGATGGCCAGTTCAGCCAGCAGGTGTTCGACAGCCGCGGCAAGGTCAAGGAATCGACCAGCGGCCGCGTGGCCCTGTCGGCGCCGCGCCTGTTCCGCTGGGAATACGTGCGCCCGCACGAGCAGTTGATCGTGGCTGACGGCAAGAAGGTCTGGATGTACGAGCCGGACCTGGAGCAGGCCACCGTGCGCGAGCAGGGCAAGGAAGAGCAGAACAGCCCGCTGACCGCGCTGATCAATCCGGCGCTGCTGGAACAGCAGTACGACGTCAGCGAAGAGGCTGCGCAGCGCGATGGCCTGCAGTGGCTGTCGCTGTCGCCGAAGCGTGAGACCGAAGCCAGCTTCCAGTACGCGGCGCTGGGCTTCAACGCGCAGGGCCTGGCCAAGATGGAAATCACCGATGCGGTTGGCCAGCGTACCGTGATCAGCTTCAGTGGCTGGAAGCGCAACCCGGGCTTCGCCGCCGGCACCTTCAGCTTCACCCCGCCGAAGGGCACCGACGTCATCGGTGATTGATCAGGGCGCCGGGCATGGCCCGGCGCTACCTGCTCTGATGGGTGCCAACCGTTGGTTGGCACGCTTGGGATCTGCCGGCCAGCGGCCGGCACTACCGGAATTGCTGGCACGCTCTCGCGGTACAATAAGCGGGTGCCAAGACATCGCTCCACTTCCTTCCCCGGTCCCGATCTGCTGAGCGTTGATCGGGAGCACCTGCGCCCGCTGGCCGAGCGCATGCGCCCGCGCACCCTCGATGAAATGGTCGGGCAGAAGCGCCTGCTGGCGCCGGACAGCGCGCTGCGCCGCGCGGTCGAGTCCGGTCGCGTGCATTCGATGATCCTGTGGGGGCCGCCGGGCTGCGGCAAGACCACGCTGGCGCTGCTGCTGGCCGAGTACGCCGATGCGGAATTCCGTGCCATCTCTGCCGTGCTGTCCGGGCTGCCGGAGGTGCGCCAGGTGCTGGCCGAAGCCGCGCAACGCTTCGCGGAGGGCCGGCGCACCGTGCTGTTCGTGGACGAGGTGCATCGTTTCAACAAGGCGCAGCAGGACGCATTCCTGCCGCACATCGAGCGCGGCACGATCCTGTTCGTCGGCGCCACCACCGAGAATCCGTCGTTCGAGCTGAACTCGGCGCTGCTGTCGCGTTGCCGCGTGCATGTGCTGGAAGGTGTTTCGCCGACCGATATCGTCGAAGCGCTGGAACGTGCGCTGGGGGATCGCGAGCGCGGCTTGGGCGAAGAGCGCATCGAGGTCGCACCCGAACTGCTGCTGGAGATCGCCACCGCCGCCGATGGCGACGTGCGCCGTGCGTTGACCCTGCTGGAGATCGCCGCCGAACTGGCGGGCGGGGAGGGGGGGCGCATCACGCCGCAGACCCTGACCCAGGTGCTGGCCGATCGCACCCGTCGCTTCGACAAGGGCGGCGAGCAGTTCTACGACCAGATCTCGGCACTGCACAAGTCGGTACGCAGTTCCAACCCGGACGCCGCACTGTACTGGCTGACCCGCATGCTCGATGGCGGCTGCGATCCGTCGTATCTGGCGCGTCGACTGACCCGCATGGCCATCGAGGACATCGGCCTGGCCGATCCGCGCGCGCAGAGCATGGCGCTGGAAGCCTGGGACATCTACGAGCGGCTCGGCAGCCCGGAAGGCGAACTCGCCTTCGCGCAGCTGGTGCTGTACCTGGCCAGCACTGCCAAGTCGAACGCCGGCTATGCGGCCTTCAACCAGGCCAAGGCTGACGTGCGTCAGAGCGGTACCGAAGAGGTGCCGCTGCACCTGCGCAATGCGCCGACCAAGCTGATGAAGGAGCTGGGCTATGGCGCCGAATATCAGTACGACCACGATGCCGAAGGTGGCATCGCGCTGGACCAGACCGGTTTCCCGGACGCGATGGGCGAACGGGTGTACTACAACCCGGTGCCGCGCGGCCTGGAAATCAAGCTGAAGGAAAAGCTGGACCGGCTGCGTGCCGAGCGCGAAGCGGCGCGGGCCGCGAAGGGCCGTTGAGCCGGCTTATGTGGGGTCGAGCCATGCTCGACGCTGCATTGTTCCCGCCGCCGGTCTTTGGCACACTGCGCGGCCACTTTTTCAAGGATCGATGCCGTGCAGGAAATGATTCTGCCGTTGAAGCGTTACGCCCAGTTCGAGGGTCGTGCCAACCGTCGCGAGTACTGGATGTTCCAGCTGTTCCTGTTGATCGTATCGGCCGTACTGATGGTGCCGCTCGTTGCCGGGCTGGTGATGCAGTCCGACGTCCTCGGCATTGCGTCGATCATCCTGTTCGTCGTGTTCTGGCTGGCCACCGTGCTGCCGGTCATCGCGGTGACCGTCCGTCGCCTGCATGACTGCAACCAGTCGGGTTGGATGTACCTGCTGGCCTTCATTCCGTTCGGTGGCCTGGTGATCTTCGTATTCGCGCTGCTGCCGGGCACGCCGCAGGAGAATGCATACGGTCCGGTGCCTTCGGGACCGTGACACGGCGCGAGTCGAGCGCGCCTCGACGCTACAGGGCAGCAGAATGAAGCCGGCATTTCGCCGGCTTCGTCTTTACTTGATGGTGCAGTCGCCAAAGGACAGGTAGTCGGTGCCCGAGCTGAACTGCAGCGTGCAACTGGCGGTGAACGTCGCGCCTTCTTCCAGCGCGCCCAGCTTGGCCGCCTGCTGTTCGTCGTCGCTGGTCAGCCGGGCCAGCACATTGCCCTGGTCGTCGCCGGCCTCGATCAGTGGCTCGCCCGCCAGGTTGCTGGAAACGCTCAGGGCTACGGCAGTGAATGTCACCGTCTGGTTGAGCTGGTCCATGCCCAGTGACGAATTGCCGGCTTCTTCAAAGGCCTGGTAGAGCGTTGGCAGGTCCTGTGCGGCATGGGCAGCCAGCGGTGCAAGCAGGCCGAGGGAAAGGGCGATCAGGGCGGTGCGCTTCAAGGTGTTCTCGCAGTCACGGGATCCATTCCCGTGGGTGGTGGTGACCTCCGCGTCATTCGCGGAGGATGGTCGGCAGATCCACGCCACGCGTGGAGGCGGGCAGCCATGGACAGGGCGCGGCCGATGGCTCGATCCCCCATCCATCCGCAGCCCTGCGAGGGCGGGGCGCTCCTGCGCCCCGGCGCCTGGGAAAATAGTGGATCCGGTGTTTCCAGCGCAACCGGGAAAATGAACACATCGCGCGCGTGATACACAGCGTGACGTTTGATCGATGTGATAATCATTCGCGTTTAAGGTAGACTGCGGTTCCCTGTGAACCGGCGGCCCCGTGCCGCGTCTGCCGCCGCTGATGAAGCATTTCGTCCCGCCTTCGCGCCGTGGTCCGCTGGCCCGCGGCCTGGCCGCCCTGATGATGGCTCTGCTCCTGGTCACCTCGTACGCCCATGCCCAGCAGCGCAATCCGCTGCAGACGATCGGCCATACCGTGCTCGACGAGCCGGCGATCAGCTATCGCTTCGAACATTTCGTGGTGGACAGCCCGGACCAGCAGCGCCGTTGGCGGGTGAATCTGGCGATCCCGGTCAAGCCTGGCAAGGCGCCCTCGCCGGTGCTGTACGCACTGGATGGCAATGCGGTGGCCATGGTGCTGGACCAGCCGTTGCTGGCCGAACTGGCCGCGCGCAAGGCGCCACCGGTGCTGGTGCTGATCGGCTACGACAATGAACTGCGCATCGATTCCAAGGCGCGCACCCGCGACTACACCGCGTGGATCGACCGTGCCGACGACGAGGGCGGCACAACCCAGGCGGTCGGCGGTGGTGCTGCGGCCTTCCTGGATGTGATCGAACGCCGCATCAAGCCCGAGGTCGAGCGTCGCGCACGCATCGATACGCAGCAGCAAGCGCTGTGGGGGCACTCGCTGGGCGGGTTGTTCGTGCTCCATGCGCTGTACACGCGTCCCGCCGCCTTCCAGTCCTATCTGGCGGCCAGCCCCTCGCTGTGGTGGAGCCAGGGTGCGGCGCTGGGTGATCCGGAACAGCAGTTCGTGCAGAACGTGCACGGCCAGCAGGCCAACCTATGGCTGATGCTGGGCGGCGCCGAACGCGTCGGCGATCGCGGCAAGCGTGACCTGACCAATCCGCGCGTGGTGGCGCACCTGCGCCGTATCGGTGGCGCCACGCCGGACGCGGCAATGCAGTTGGCCGAGCGCTTGGGCAAAGTGCCGGGCCTGAGCGTGCGCTACCGGGAATTTCCTGGCCTGGGCCATGGCCCGATGCTGCCCGCCTCGTTCCACGCGGCGCTGCACGAGCTGTACGGCGTAACCGACCGTAGTACCAGCGATGGCGCACCCAATGGCGGTGACAACGCCGCCGAGTGAGCCGACCCGCACGCGATGCCGTGCGATCCCACCACCCAGGCGAGGCTGCCGGCGTGCAGCGGCCCAGGCAACCGATGAATCCCGCGCCACGTGGCGCGGCCTACGTGTGCAAGGAGCCTGCCATGTCGTTCCGTCCGTCTTTCCGTCTTACCACTCTTGCTGCCGGCCTGCTGCTGGCGGTGACCGCCACCGCGCAGCCGGTGTTCGACCAGCCGGCCAAGGCTACCTTCAAGGGTGAGGTCGTCTCACGCGGTGAGAACGTGGTTCCCGGCAGCACCGCCGACGTGGTCGGCCGTGGTTTCGTGCCGGGCCAGAAGGTCAGCCTGCTGCGTGGCGACAGCGTGCTCAACGCACAGCCGCTGGTGGTCGATGCCGATGGCAACTTCAAGACCCAGCTGAGCATTCCGACCGACGCGGTGCCGGGCACCCACCCGGTGGTGGTGCGCGCCAGCCAGCCGGCCGCAGCCACGGTGCTGAAGCTGCGCGTGTCGCCGCAGCTGCCGCTGTCCGGCCAGGCGCAGTTCGCCACCCGGTCCAGCAAGCTGGTGCCGGGCCTGTACCAGTCCGCCTACAGCGCCGCCAGCAATGCGCTGTTCGTGACCTCGGCGGTGGGGCGCCCGCCGGTGACCCAGTCGCAGCTGCTGAAGCTGGACCCGACGTCTCTGAAGGTGACCCGGGCGATCACCCCGGCGCAGGTGCCGGGCAACACCCATGGTGCGGTCTACGCGGTTTACGGTGTGGGCGTGGATGACACCCACGGCAATGTCTGGGTCACCAATACCCGCCAGAACTCGATCGCGGTCTATCGCCAGAAGGACCTGTCGCTGGTCCATCAGTTCCCGGCCGACACTGTGCCGCACGCGCGCGACGTGGTGGTCGATGGCACCCGCGGCAAGGTGTTCGCCTCGGCCACGGGTGAAGACCACCTGTCGGTGTTCGATGCCAGGACTTTCAAGGAACTGCCGCCGGTGACGCTCGAATCCGGCGTCGATGACGGCACGTTCACCCCGATGAGCCTGGTGCTGGATGAGAAGGGCGGCAAGCTGTTCACCGTCAGCATCGGCACGCCGGAAGCGGCGGTGATCGATGTGGCCAGCGGCAAGGTCGAGAAGGTCATCGACCTGGGCAATTCGATCAGTGCCTCGGGCGTGGCCTTCGACGCGGCACGCAACCGCCTGTACGTGGCCTCCCAGGGCACCGACAACCTGCTGATCGTCGATGTGGCCGCAGGCAAGGTGCTGCACGACGTGCCGGTCGGCGCCGGCGCGCTGAACGTCGCCTTCGATGATGCCTCCGGCCTGGCCTACGTCAGCAACCGGGGCGCCGGCACGGTCACCGTGGTGAATGGTGACGGCAAGGTGGTTGCCAACCTCGATGGCGGCACGCTGCCGAACCATGTCCGTGCCGATGGCAAGGGCAACGTGTTCGCGGTGAACAAGTCGCGTGGCGCCGAAGATCCGAAGGGTGACCGCATCACCCGCATTACCCCGAAGCAGTAAATCACAGGGCGGGGCGGCCTGCACGTCGCCCTGCCAGCAAGGAGAACGAGCATGAACATCGCGTCCCGTCTGCGCCTGTGTGCGCTTCCGTTGGCTGTTTCGCTGGCGCTGGCCGCCTGTAGCGGTGCGTCGACACCGCCTGATGGCCACAAGGCCGCCGAGCCGCCCGCCGCAACCGCCGCTGCGGACACCGCGTTGCCGGCAGGCTGGCAGCGCGTGGCCGGTGCCGAGATGCCGGCGGTGCATGACCAGAAGGCGGTGCTGCCGGCCAAAGTGCATTCCGATGACGGCGCCGATATCGAGGTGACCGATACCCGCCGGATCATTGCCGGTGGCGACGACGTCATCGCGGTGATCGAAGCACTGGGCCTGGGCACGCAGGTATTCGCCGCGCCGACCAACACCACCACCCAGGCCGGCCTGGCCGCGCCGCACCAGTTCCTGTTCAACCGCACCACCGGCGTGGAGGGCGTGCTGAGCCTGCAGGGCTCGCTGTTCCTCGGCAACAGCCTGCGCCGCCACACCGAGCTGGCGAAAAAGCTGCGCGAGGTGGGCGAGCCAGCGGTGGTCATCGATGACCTGCAGCCGGCGCCGGACAAGGTGCGCAAGGTCGCCGCCGCACTAGGGCTGGCCGAAGCGGGGCAAACACTGGCCACGCAGGTGCAGCGCCAGCTCGACGAGGCTGCAGCGATTGGCAAGGGCCTGGGCCATGCGCCACGACTGATCCACGTCTCGGCCACCGGCGCTGGCGGCTCGCCTACTGTTGCCGGTGCCGACAGCGCGTCGGCGCAGCTGATCGCCCTGGCCGGCGGCATCAACATCGGCACCGAGGCCGGCGTGAAGAACTACTCGCAGCTGAGCAACGAGGGCGTGGTCGCGGCGGCACCGGAAGTGATCCTGGTGACCGAGCATGACCTGCAGCTGTTCGGCGGTGCCGAAGGCCTGTGGAAGGCCTACCCGACGCTGAAGCAGACCCCGGCCGGGCAGGCCAATCGGGTCTGGGTGATGCCGGATGTGCAGCTGAAGTACACCAGCGTGGGTTCTGGTGCGGGCGCGCTGGCGCTGGCCAAGGCCCTGGCGGCGTTGCCCAAGGCATGAGTCCGGCGGATCGGCGCCGCCGTCGCGGGCGGGCGATGTTGATGGTGGCGTTGCTGGCACTGCTGGGGGCAGTGCTGGCGTCGTTCGCCGTGGGTCCGTTGCGGTTGCCGCCGCTGGAGGTGATGCAGGCGCTGGCGGTGAAGCTGGGCCTGCTTGACCCACAGGCGGTCAGCAGTCGCGACCTGGCCGTGGTCTGGCAACTGCGTATTCCGCGTGCCCTGTTGGGCGCAATGGTGGGTGCATCGCTGGCGATGGCCGGTGCCAGCCTGCAGGGGCTGTTCGGCAATCCGCTGGCGGACCCCGGCATCGTCGGTGTCAGCCAGGGTGCTGCGCTGGGGGCGGTGGCCGCCATCGTGCTCGGCGCTGCCGGTGCGGCCGGTTGGCTGGTGCCGGTGGCGGCGTTCGCCGGCGGTGCGCTGGCGATCGGCCTCACCTACGCACTGGCCCGGCCCGGCAAAGGTTCGGGCAACGCGACGCTGTTGCTGGTCGGCATCGCGATGGCTGCATTCTGCTCGGCGCTGATCGGTTTCCTCACGTACATTGCCAGTGAGAGCGAGCTGCAATCGCTGGTGTTCTGGCAGATGGGCTCGCTGGCGCGCGCCAACTGGGCCGATGTGGCAGCCGTGGTGCCGTTGTTTGCGATTGGCGTGTTTGCGCTGCAGCGGCTGGCCACGCCGCTGGACATGCTGGCACTGGGCGAGCGCCAGGCACAGCACCTTGGGCTGGATGTCACCCGCACGCGACGTCGGCTGGTGGCGTTCAGTGCGCTGCTGGTGGGCGCAGCGGTGGCGTTTGCCGGCTCGATCAGTTTCGTTGGCCTGGTGGTGCCGCACGTCGCGCGCCTGCTGGTCGGCCCCGGGCATCGCTGGTTGCTGCCGTTGTCCGGCCTGCTGGGTGCGCTGCTGATCGTGGTGGCCGACACCGCTGCACGCACGCTTGATCCGCCCGCGGAGATTCCGCTGGGCTTGTTCTCGGCCGCGTTGGGCGCACCGTTCTTCCTCTGGCTGGTGCTGCAGCAGCGCCGCAAGGCGGCGCCATGAGCGTGCTGCTGAAGCTGCACGAGGTGGTGGTGCGCCGCCAGCAGCGCGAGATCCTGCATGGCGTCTCGCTCGCGTTCGAGCCGGGCACGGTGACCGCGCTGGTTGGCCCGAACGGCGCAGGCAAGTCAACGCTGTTGGCGGTGGCTGCCGGTGATCTGCGTGCCGACGTGGGTGAGGTGAGCCTGCTGGGCAAGCCGTTGGCCAGTTACAAGGCGGGGCCGCTGGCACGCGAGCGCGCGGTGATGCCGCAGGAGCATGGCGTGCGCTTCGCCTTCAGCGTGGAAGAAGTGGTGGCGATGGGACGGTTGCCGCATCCGCCGGATCCGCGTGTGGACGATGCACAGGTGGAAGCTGCCATCGATGCCGCCGAACTGCAGGCGCTACGCCTGCGCGAAGTACAGCAGCTGTCCGGTGGCGAGTCCGCCCGGACCACGTTCGCGCGCGTGCTGGCGCAGGACACGCCGCTGCTGTTGCTTGATGAGCCGACCGCCGCGCTGGATCTGCGCCACCAGGAGCGCACGCTGCGCAGTGTGCGTGCCTGTGCCGAAGCCGGTGCGTGCGTGATCGTGGTGCTGCACGACCTCAACCTGGCCGCCGGCTATGCCGACCGCATCGTGCTGCTGGAGCAGGGCAGGGTGGCGGCCGATGGCACGCCGCTGCAGGTGCTGACCGAAGACAACCTGCAGCGGGTTTACCAGCAGGATGTGGTGGTGCTGGAGCATCCGCGGCGCGGGGTGCCGTTGGTGGTGGTGACATAGGCCGGATCTGCCGCCGTCGCCGCGTATCATGTCCGGCCGGTATTCCCTCAATGGACTGATGCAATGATCTGTAGCATTTCGCGCGGCACTGTGCTGGCCGTGTTGGCTGGCTTCGCAGGCGCTGCGACTGCGGCTTCCACCTCGCCGGTTTCGCTGACCGATGCAGCGGAGAATGCCTCGCTGATCGAGATCCGGCATTCCGCTGGCGCGGGCTCCCCTGTTGCGTCCATCCGGACGCAGTACTTCGCCAACGAGGAAATGTCCGTGAGCTGGGACGACCAGCAGGTGCTGGTGCTTTGCAAGGAGGCGGCGTACCTGCAGATTCCCCCTGCCAAGCTCAAGGCCGCTGCGTTGAGCACCGAGCAGCGGCAGATGATCGTCTACCAGGCGCTGATGTCCGGCCTGGGCGCCGTCGCGGGCGTGGTCGGCCCGGCGGGCGAGGTGGTGGCGGTGGCGTATGACGGAAGCGAGACCCGCAGCGTTGGCGAAAACCCTTGGGCGTACGGTATCGAGCGCTACGACGTCACCACCCAGCGCATGCCGGGCGGCGCGCTGCGCGTGCATTCCCGCAAGACCGCGACCGTGAACACAACGCCCCCCGCGAGCCCGGACGACACGTTCAGCACCGAGGATGACCAGGCGGCACGCCTGTCCGAACTGGCCCCGGTCGGTAGCTGGACCGAGGTGGTGATCCATGCCGGCCCACGGCTGCCGCACATGGACCCGGCGACGTCGCTGAAGGGGTGGATGTCGATGGGTGATGACCAGGCGGCGACCGTGGCCGAGGCGCGCACGCTGCACGGCTGCAAGTAAAGGCTGAGAGGGGTCAGATCCCTTTGCCGTCGCAAAGGGATCCGACCCTGATGCCCGCCGGCCTCATCGTTCCATCTGTGTGTGCAATATTCACTTGCGCGCCAGATTGGCAGGTCTACAATGCGCGCCATGAACCGGATGCCGCTCCTGAAGTTTTTCACCCTGACCCGCGCAAGCGCGGAACGGGCGTGTCTGCCTGGAGCCCCACGAGGCCGTTGAAGCGGCCATCGCTGGACCTTCGACAGAGCGCCCTCCGGGGCGCTCTTTTCGTTTTTGATTCTTGCACTCGACTAATTTCCCGCGAGTCGACTAACAGTCGACTCTACCCAGCCGACGCTACCCAGTACCGCAAAGGAGAACGTGCCATGCACCAGATCGCCGAGACCGAACGCTAGCCGCGCACCCTGTCGCCAACCGGGGTGCGCGGCCCCCGAAGTTGGCTTTGCAGGAACCTTTCTCATGAACACCCAAGTCCTTTCCCGCCGTCGCAACCTTGGCATCATTGCCCACATCGACGCCGGCAAGACCACGCTGACCGAACGCCTGCTGTGGAAAAGCGGCGAGATCCACCGCGTCGGCGAAGTACACGACGGCAACGCGACCACCGACTTCTCGGCGATCGAGCGCGAACGTGGCATCACCATTGGCGCGGCCGCCGTGCAGGCGCAGTGGGCGCCGCGCGACCTGCCGCCGCATCGGCTGACCCTGATCGACACCCCTGGCCACATCGACTTCGCCATCGAGGTCGAGCGTTCGCTGCGGGTACTCGACGGCGCCGTGGCCGTGTTCTCGGCCGTGGATGGCGTGCAACCGCAGTCCGAAACCGTGTGGCGCCAGGCGCGTCGCCATCGCGTGCCGCTGATCGCCTTCGTCAACAAGATGGACCGCGTCGGCGCCTCGTTCGAGCGCGTGCTGGAGCAGCTGCAGGACAAGCTGCAGGCACGACCCTGGGCGCTCGGCGTTCCGCTGGGCAGCGAAAGCGGCTTCAACGGCTGGGTCGACCTGGTCGACGAGCGTGTGCTGCAGTGGCAGGACGGTGCGGCCGCGTCCATCACCGCGTGGGACGACGCGGCGCGTGCGCAGTGGCAGCCGCAGCGCGATGCGCTGGTCGAAGCCGTGGCCGATCACGATGAGCAGCTGGCCGATGCCTGGCTGGAAGGTCGCGTGATCGATGCCGGGGTACTGCGCGCGGCGATCCGCCGGGCGACGCTCGCCGGTGCGGGCGTGCCCGTGCTGGCCGGTGCCGCGTTCAAGGACAAGGGTATCGAGACGCTGCTGGACGCTGTGGTCGATTACCTGCCGTCGCCGCTGGATCGCCCTGCCGTCAGCGCCGAAAGCGATGACGGCGAGGTGGTACTGCCGCCGGACCCGGACGGTCCGCTGGCCGGCCTGCTGTTCAAGATCACCCACCAGCAGCACGGCGCGCTGAGCTTCGTGCGGCTGTACTCGGGCAGCTTGAAGGTGGGCGATGCGGTGGCCAGTTCGCAGCATCCGCAGGGTCGGCGGGTCAGCCGGCTGGTGCGGGTGCAGGCCGACCAGACCCACGACATCGACCAGGCCGTGGCCGGGGACATCGTCGCGGTGCTGGGCTGGAAGGATGCGGTCAGCGGTGAAACGCTGAGCGGTTGCGCACGCCCGCTGCGTCTGGAGAACATCCAGGCCCAGGCGCCGGTGCTGGCCTGGCGCCTGGAGCCGGCGCGTGCGGCGGACCTGATCCGGATGGCGCAGGGCCTGGCCAGCCTGGCCCAGGAAGACCCCTCGTTCCGTGTGGAAACGGACCGGGAAACGGGTGAAACCCTGGTCTGGGGCATGGGCGAGCTGCACCTGGAAGTGATGGTCGAGCGCCTGCGCAGCGAATGGAAGGTCGATGTAGGCGTGGGTGCGCCACGCGTGGCCTACCAGGAGACGCCGATGCGCCCGATGACCGGTGTCGTCGGGCGGCTGGTCAAGCAGACCGGCGGCCAGGGCCAGTTCGCGCACGTGGTGCTGGACGTATCGCCGCGCGAGGACGACCAGGTGGTGTTCAATGACCGCATCGTCGGTGGCGTGGTGCCGCGCAGCTTCATCGCGGCGGTGGAGAAGGGCGTGCGGGCTGCGCTGTCGGAAGGCCCGCACGGGCATCCGGTGGTGGGTATCGAGGTCACGCTTGTGGATGGCCAGACCCATGCGAAGGACTCGTCGGAGATGGCGTTCCATCGTGCAGGTGCCGAGGCGATCAAGGCGGCGCTGGCCGAGGGTGGCACGCAGCTGCTGGAGCCGGTGATGGCGGTGACGGTGCATTCGCCGTCGGCGTCGGTGGGTGACGTGGTCGGCGACCTCAACCGTCGCCATGGCCGCATCGCCCGCATCGAGGACCAGGACGGTCGCGCCGAGGTCAGCGGCTTCGCACCGCTGGCGCAGCTGGTCGGGTATACGACCTCGCTGCGCTCGCTCAGCCAGGGACGCGCGAGCAGCGAGGCCCACCTGCATGGCTACGAGCCGGTACGCGCGGCATGAGCAAAGTGAGGGGAGCCCGTTCACGGGCTCCCTTTTTTCTGTGCGTCCAGATTTCCGTATCCACGCATGGCGTGGATCTGCCATGTGCTGGCGGGTTTCCGCATCCACGCATGGCGTGGAGCTGCCGGGTGACCGGGTCGTGAGCTCTGCAGCAGATCCATAGGATGCGTGGAGGGAGTGCTGGCGGCGCGATTTTTGCACTGCATCGCAACAAAAGTGCAGAAAACGCTGGATTAAAGTGATGCCTCACGATAAATTGCGCACCCCCCGTTGCTCGCCGCCGCCCGCACCCTGCCCATGCGTGATGACAAAGACCCCGGAACCCTGGAGCTGACCCTGCCGCGCAAGCGCGGTCGTCCGCCCAAGTTCGGGTACGCGATGAGCGACGCGCAACGGGCCGCGCGCTACCGTGCGCGCAGGGCAGGGCAGGCCAACCACGCCGACGTCCGCTCCTGCAGCGACATGGTGCTGCTGGACAAGATCCGCGCCGCAGTGAGCGCGCGCGACACCGAGCTGGCCGGATTCCTGGTCCACGTACTCTGGCAGCGCTATCCGTTGCAGCTGAAATAGTTTGCCGGCGGGGTGGCCGTTGTCATCGTGCTTGTTGATAATGCGGGATTCAGGTTGTTCCCGCTGGCGTGCCCGGGATGGCAGGCGCGCATGATCGAACGGTTCCCAAGATGACCACCACCAGCGACACCACCACCGAAGCGGCGCCGAGCGGCGCTCCCCTGTTCTATACCCGTCCGGTGCCGCTGCAGGCCGATGTGCACGCCGATCTGCGCATCCTGCCGGGCAAGCTCGAGTTCGCCGCCGGCAACAACGCCATTCCGCTGGTGCTGGGCGAGTTCTCGCTGGCGCTGCACCACTTCCCGATCCTGTTCGCCGGCCCGGGTGCGGTCCCGATGGCTGCGGTGGGCGTGTCCGACCAGAACCTGTTCATCAAGGACGGGCTGTGGGAAGACGAGGCCTATATCCCGGCCTATCTGCGCCGCCACCCCTTCATCTTCATCGACACCGGCGCGGACAATGACTTCCTGCTGGGCATCGACGAGGAAAGCCCGCGCGTGGTAAAGGGCGGCGAAGAAGGCCAGCCGCTGTTCGTTGACGGCAAGGCCACCGAGATGGTGCAGCAGGCGCTGGAGTTCTGCGGCCAGTACACCCGCGAACACGAACAGACCCTGGCCTTCTCCAAGGCCCTGACCGACAACGGCCTGCTGGTCGAGCGCAACGCCACCGTGCGGACCCCGGATGGCCGCGAGTTCAACCTCAATGGTTTCCTGGTCGTGGACGTCGAGAAGTTCGTTGCGCTGCCGGAAGCGACCGTGGTCGAGTGGCACCGCAGCGGCTGGCTGGCGCTGATCCACCAGCACCTGATGTCGCTGGGTCGCTTCAATGACCTGACCCGTCGCCAGGTCGAGCGCCTGGCGGCCTGATCACGGCACCTGCAGGGTTCCCGCACCGCGGGAACCCTGTCCGGCCTGCAACAGGTCCAGCAGACGACGTGCGCCGGCCCAGTCCGGCGCTGCGTCATGTGCCAGATCGACCAGCTGCGCAGCGAGGGGCGCCTGCGCGTGTCGCCCCAGCATCTGCAGCGTGCCCTGCAGGCGATGCGCGTGGTGGCCCAAGCAGGGTGCGTCGGCGCGGCCGATGGCCTGCGCGATCTTCTTCAGCTCTTCGCGGACATCCGCGTCATAGGCCGCATCCATTGCAGCCACCGGCGGCACTGCATCCAGCCCCTCCGGCGCCGCAATACCGAGCGCAGCCAGCAGTTGGGCAGCGCGCAGTGGCTTGGTCAGCACCGCGTCGAAGCCCGAGCGGCGGCAGCGTGCGCGGTGACGGCGGCCGGTGCGCGCCGACAGCGCGATCAGGCGCGGCGGTTGCCAACCCTGGCGGCGCAGTTCGCGCGCCAGCGCATGGCCATCGACGCCACGCAGGCCGATATCGATCAGTGCGGCAGCGCGGGGCTGGCGCATCTGTTCGGCCAGAGCACTGGCCGCATCCTCCAGCGCACATACCTCTGCACCCCAGCGCTGCAATTGCGTGGCAAGCACGTGGCGATTGAGCGCATGGTCCTCGACCAGCAGCAGCCGCACGCCGGCCAGCGGCGTACCGCCGACGGGCATGTCCTCGACGTCCTCACCGCTGCCCGCCGGACCGGTCGGCAGGCGCAGGATGAAGCGGCTGCCGCGCCCCAGCACGCTGTGCACGGTCAGGTCGCCTCCCATCGCACGGGCAAGCTCGCGCGCGATGGAGAGCCCCAGGCCCGTTCCGCCGCGCTGGTGGCCGCCGCTGCCCTGCTGGAATGGCTGGAACAGCGTGGCGACCTGGGCCGGCTCGATGCCGATGCCGCTGTCGATCACCTCCAGCAGCAGTTCCCGCGGCCGCGCGGCGGGCGTGAGCTGCAGGCGCAGCTCGATGCCGCCGACGTCACTGAATTTCACCGCGTTGGCCAGCAGGTTGCTGGCGATCTGGCGCACGGCATCGGCATCCACCAGGACGAGGGTCGTCGCGGTGGAAGGCGCATCCAGATGCAGTGTCAGGCCCTTGCGCTGCGCCTGCGGCCGGATCGCCTCCAGCGCCTGCCGGCAGACCTGGGCAATATCACAGGGATGCGCATGTGGCTTGAACGCCCCGCTGGCCAGGCGCGAAAAATCGAGTGCGCGGTTCAGCAGGCCGCGCAGTGATTGGCTGGCATGGCTGGCAGCCGCAAGCAGATCGCGCTCGCCTTTGCGCAGGGGCGATTGTCCCAGCAGCTCGATCGAGGTCAGCACGGCCTGCGCCGAATTGCGCATCTCGTGGCTGATGACCCCGATGGCCTGCGCGCTGCGCCGGTCGCCGCTTGCCTGCCGTTGCCGGAACATGCGCCACAGCAACGGCAGGGCGATCAGCACGGGCGCCAGCAACAGCCAGCCGCGCGGGGGCGCTGACCACATCCAGTCCAGGGCGCTCCCGGCCGCCGCAGGCAGCGTCTGTCCGGCCCAGAGATGGAGCAGTCCGGCATGCTCCTCCAGCGTGATCTGCCGCAATGCCTGGTCGATGCGCTGGAGAAGCTGCTGGTCTTCCTGGCGGACGAGCAGGTACAGGTCGGTGGAAAATCCGCTGTCGAATGGCTGCAGGCGCAGGCGTCCGTTGAAGTGGCGACGGACCAGCGGGCGCAGTGTCGACTCGATGCCGATCGCCATGTCCGCCAGCCCGGATTCGACGGCCGCCAGCGCTGCGTGCCGGTCAGGCATCTGCATCAGCCGGATCTGCGGATGATGCGCGCTCAGCCAACCGGCGTAAGGCCCGCCTTCAACGACCGCGATGACCTGCCCGTCGAGCTCGCCCATCTGCCGTGGCAACCACTCGCCTGCGCGCCCGGCCACCAGAGTGGCGCCGCCGCGGAAACGGCCGGAGGCGGCGAGGCCGGGGCAGGCCAGCGACAGGTGTCGCGCGCCGTCGAACACCATGACCAGGTCGGCGTCGTGGTGGCACACGGCGAGGATCGAGGCGGCGGTCGTCGGATAGGGATGCTCCAGGAAGCGGAGCTGGGCGTGCCGGGCGACGAGGTTGGCGTAGCCATGGGCGAGCGTGGGCGGCGCTGTCGCATCGATCAGCGTCGACGGCACCGGACGCAGCGAGGGAGCGGTGGCCACCCGCACGCTGCTGCCCGGCAGCCAACGCGGCGAGCGGATGTCTTCGGCCGACGCTGCGGGCAGAAGCAGCAGCGCCAGCAGGCCGATGGACAGCAGGCGCCGGCGCAACGGTGCCTGGCGGGTCACGGCGATTCCATCCGTTCGCGCAGCGCATAGATTTCCACATCGCTGCGCAATCCCAGCTTGCGCAGTACGGCGACCTTCTGGGTACTGACGGTCTTGATGCTGCGGTGCCGGCGCAGCGCGATCTCGGACACGGTCAGGCCCTGCAGCAGCAGGCCCAGCACCTCGCGCTCGTTGCGGCTGAGCTCGCCGCGATCGCCGGCCAGCCGGACGTCCGGCGGCACCCGCAGCAACCCCTGCGACACGCGTACAATGGCATCCGACAGGGCGGCAAGCGGTTCGGCCTTGCTGACGAATCCGTGGAGCCCGGCATCGATCAGGCTATTGAGGTTGGTGGTGGGCGAGAGCGTAGCGAACGCCAGCAGCGACGTGCGCGGGAAGTCCCGGCACAGCAGCGATACCAGCTCGATGCTGCACAGATCGCCGCGGGCCAGCGAGAGGTCGATGACCGCCACATCCACCGGCGTGCAGCGCAGGCTGTGGATCAGGTCGCTGCTGCAGCCATGGCTGACGACGATGTCGAAGCGGAGGTCACCGGAGAGGTGCAGGGCGGTACCGCGGCGGACGACTTCATGGTCGTCCAGAAGCGCCAGCCTAAGCCGACGCGGTGCAGGAAATCCATTCATGCGCGGGAGGTGGTCGGCGCCCGTGGGCGTGGCCGCCATTCTGGCGCCGCTGTCGCGTCGAACATCGAATTCGTTGCGTTTTTACGACTATTCCTAAAGATCGATGGCTCTGATCCATCGATCCTTGTTCATTCATGAGCGCTACCTATCGTCAGGGCGGCGCAACACGCGTGAAACGCGACCTAGCGCACCGACTGCGGCACGCGCCGCAGCTTCCCGGTGTCGTAACCCATGGCCGCAATACGCTGCACCGCCTGCTGGTAGTCGCGCTCTGACACCTGTGGTGTCCGTGCCATGAACCAGACATAGTCACGCTTGCTGCGCGCGACGATGGTCTGGCCATAGTCATCGTCCAGCCAGGCGATCACATACTCGGCCTGGATCGGCCAGATGAACTGCATGCCCCAGATCGCGCCGTTGCCCTCCTTCTCGACCCGTCCGATGGGGTGCATCGACTTCTGCGGGGCATCGAAACTGCCCTTGCGATAGGTGAACGTGGTCTGGATGCGTCCATCCGGTTTCAGCGCATAGCTTTCCACGGCGTCGAAGGCCTCGCGCTCGGGCCATGATGGAATGTGGGCAATGACATACCAGTCGCCCATGAAGCGCGGCACCTCCACCGAGGGCGGGCGGGGCAGGGGTCGGGTCTCGCTGGAACTGCAGCCGGAACCGAACAGGCTCAATGCCAACAGGGGAAGCAGCGAACGGATGTGCATGTCACACCTCAGCGGGGACGGAACAGGTAATGGGCAACCAGCCATTGCTGGCCGTCGTCGTAGCCGAACAGCTCGGCACAGGCCATCCAGAACATGCGCCAGCGCTGCCACCAGATCTTCGCGGCGGCCTGGCCGTAGGTCGCGACCAGCACCGGCATCACCGCCTCGCGGGATGCATCCTGGTTGGCCAGCCAATGGTCGGCCGTGCGCTGGTAGTGGGTGCCGTCCAGCAACCAGCGCTGGTCAAGCCGCAGGTCGCGCTGGAAATGCAGCAGCGTGTCGGCCGCCGGCATCAGGCCGCCGGTGAAGAAATGGCGGCCCATCCAGTTGTCGCCGCCCTCGGTCTCGAACGGGTACATCAGCGTGCGGTGGGCGAAGATGTGCACGAACAGGGCGCCGTCGGGCTTCAGCCACTGGCCGATGCGCGCCAGCAGGCGCTCGTAGTTGCGCACATGCTCGAACATTTCCACCGAGACGCAGCGGTCGAAGCGTGCGGCGGGCAGTTCAAGCTGGTTGACGTCGCGGGTGATCACCTCGACGTTTTGCAGTCCCCTGGCCTGGCACTGCGCCATGATGTGCTGGCGCTGGCTGTGCGAGTTGGACACGGCGGTGATTGCTGCGTTGGGATAGCGCTCGGCCATCCACAGGGTCAGCGAACCCCAGCCACAGCCCAGTTCGAGGATCTGCTGGCCATCGGCCAGCTCGGCGCGCTGGCCGTACAGCGCAAGCATGGCCTCCTCGGCCTGGTCCAGCGTCTCGCGCCCGGTGGGGTAGTAGCAGCTGCTGTACTTCAGGCGCCTGCCCAGGCAGGCCTGGAAGAACGCCGCCGGAACTTCGTAGTGCTGGCGGTTGGCTGCCTCGGTATGCAGCGCCAGCGGGCTGTCGGCCAGCTCGGCGATGCGATGGCTGAAGCGCGCGGACTGGGCCTCGATGCCGCCCGCCAATTCCTCATGCAGGCGCTGCGCGCACAGGCGACGGATGCCGGCACGCAGCGCCGCATCGGGAACCAGTCCGCGTTCGGCCCAGGCGATCAGCCCGGTTTCCGCATCGTCGGCCGGGTTCAGTGACGGGATCGCGTTCATGCGGAATGCTCCTTGGAAGAATGGGGAAACCAGGGAAAGAACATCGGGGTGCTGCGCTGGTAGGCGCGGTAGTCGTCGCCACGGCTGCGAAGGGCCTGCTTTTCAGTGAACGGAACACCGCTGAGGTAGCGCAGGAACACGTACATCAGCAGCGGGCCGGTCCACGCCAGCCACCACAGCGGTGAGCCGACGGCGAGCAGGACGTAGCTGAACCAGTGCAGCCACTCGAAGAAGTAGTTGGGGTGCCGCGAATAGCGCCACAGTCCCTCACGGCAGGTGCGGCCCTTGTTTGCCGGGTCCGCGCGGAAGCGGGCAAGCTGGCGGTCGGCCAGGGCCTCGCCGCCGACGCTCAGCAGCCACACCAGGCCTGCGCCCACGATCCACCCGGTCACGCCGGCCTGCGGGTTGGATGCCACGGCGACGAAGGGCAGGGCGAACAGCAGCACCAGCAGCGCCTGCGCCATGAAGAAGCCGAAGATCTTGCCCTGATGGCCCTGCCAGTGTTCGCGCAGGTAGCGGTAGCGGCCGTCTTCCGGTTCGCTGCGCACCCTGTGCCACAGGTGCAGGGCCAGCCGGCTGCCCCACAGGCCACCGAGCACGCCCAGCGCAACCCGCGGCACCAGCGCGCCTTCGCCGAGCAGCGCCAGCAGCACGGCCGACACCGCCACGCCCTTGGCCCAGAGCACGTCGACCACGCCGATGTTCTGCCGGCGGCGCTGCCACGCCCAGCCCCAGCTCATCATCAGCACGGAGTACAGCAGGACCCACAACAGGTGACTCATGACGGTGCTCCGGCCAGCGGGGGTGAGGGGGTGCGTGAACCGCGGCGGGCGCACTGGCACAGCAGCGACAGCGCAATGCTCCAGCCTGCGCCCAGCACCAGCAGGCCTTGCCAGGCCGGCGCCGTGAACTGCACCGCATCGAACCCGCGCGCCGCAGACAGATAGGCCAGCGGCGCCAGCAGCAGGCCGAACACGGCCGGCAGGACCGGGTGGCGCTGCAGGAAGCGCATCGAGGTGGTCAGCGTCATGGCAAAGGCAGCCCACAGCGCCAGGATCCACGGTGGCGGCGCCCAGCCGAGTGGCGCGGCGGCATAGCGCACGGTGCCGCTGGCGGCGGCGCTGGCATCCACCAGCCAGGCGCAGGCCAGCGCGAGCACCATCAGTCGCAGGTCCAGCCGCGGATGCGGCGAGGTCAGCAGCTGGCTGCCGATGTAGAGCGACGCCGCCAGCAGCGCCGGCCACTGCCAGCCGCGTCCTGCTCCCGCCACGGCACACAGCCAGACCAGCTGGTTGCCAAGCAGATTGGCCCAGAACCGGCGCATGTCAGCCGGCCCGGCCCGCTGAGAGGGCTGGCCGATGCGCAGGGCGAGCGAGCAGCAGGTGCGAGACGCCGATCGAACGCTCGAGGAACCCGCCTTCGCAGTAAGCCAGGTAGAACTCCCACATCCGGCAGAAGCGGGCGTCGAAGCCCTGCGCCTGCACGCTCGGCAGCTGCGCCAGGAAACGCTGCCTCCAGGCCCGCAGCGTCAGTGCGTAGGAGTGCCCGAAGTCCTGCTGCGCGATCAGCTGCAGGTCGCTGGCACGGGTCTTGGCCGCCAGGATCGCATTGATCGACGGAATGAAGCTGCCGGGGAACACATAGCGCTTGATGTAGTCGACGCTGCGCCGGGCCTGCTCGTAGCGATGGTCCTCGATGGTGATGGCCTGCAGCAGGGCCACGCCGTCCGGCTTCAGCAGCCGCTGCAGCGTGGCCATGTAGGTGTCCAGGTACTCCGCGCCGATGGCTTCGATCATCTCGATCGAGACCAGCTTGTCGTACTGGCCCTGCAGGTCGCGGTAGTCCTGCATCAACAGCGTGACGCGGTCCTGCAGGCCGGCGGCGCGCACGCGCTCGGCGGCCAGTGCATGCTGTTCGGCAGAAATCGTGGTGGTGGTGACATGGCAGCCGTAGTGCTGCGCCGCATGCACGGCAAAGCCTCCCCAGCCGGTGCCGATCTCGACCACGCGGTCGCCGGGCTTCAGCGCCAGCTGTTGGCAGATGCGGTCCAGCTTGCGCCGCGACGCCACCTCCAGCGGTTCGTCTTCGTCGTCGAACAGGGCCGAGGAATACATCAGGTCCGGCGACAGGAACAGCGCGAAGAAATCGTTGCCGAGGTCGTAGTGCGCGGCGATGTTGCGGCGGCTGCCTTCCCGGCTGTTGCGGCGCAGGCGGTTCCAGCCGCGCAGCAGCCAGCCTCCCACGCGCGCCGGCCCGTGTTCCATGCCGTCGAGCAGATCGCGGTTGCGCACCAGCAGGCGGATCAATGCCACCAGATCGTCGCAGTGCCACTCACCCTGGATGTAGCTTTCACCTGCGCCGACGCTGCCCTGCGCTGCGACCTTGCGGTAGAACGCCGGGTCATCGATGGTGACCGTGACCTGCAGTTCGCCGCGCGCATCGCCCAGCCAGACTTCGCCGAGCGCGTCGCGCACGCACAGGCGGCCGTCGCGCAGCGGCGCAAGCTGGGCCAGCAGGCGGCGTCGCAGGAATGCATCCAGCGCGCCGGGGCGCGGCAGCGCGACCGAAGGAGTGATCGAATTCATCGCGGTTTCTCGGCAAGGGTGGGGTGGTCGTGCACGGGATTGCGCTTCAGCCACAGGCGCAGTGCGTGCCAGTGGATGGCGGCCACCACCTGGGTGGTCATCAGTGGATAGCAGGCCAGGACACGGGCCAGCCCGCGACCGTCGATGGCGTGCCGCTGCATGGTCTGGGTGGCGTCGAACTGGCGCACGCCGTCGCGCCAGACCTGCATGTGCACGCGCAGGTCCGCATCGGGACGGTTGAACCGCCAGTCGTAGTGGCAGTCCATGGGCATGAACGGTGACACATGGAAGCGCTTGTCGAACTGCCAGCGCAGGGAGCTGCCTTCGTCTGTGGCGGTGGCCGCCGGCAGCACATAGGCGTGCCGCTCCTTCCAGGGCGTATTGGTGATTTCGGCAACGATGCAGTCCAGCGTGCTGCCATCGGCTTGGTAGCAATAGTAGAAGCTGACCGGGTTGAACACGTGGCCGGCAAAGCGCAGATGGGTGAGCAGGCGTACCGGGCCGGCGGGCCGGTAGCCCAGGGTCACCGCGGCATGGTCGCGCACCGCATCGGCCAGCGGCTGAGCGGGATCGCCGAAGTAGTCGCTGCGCCGGAACTCGGCCAGGTTGCGGCGGTTGACCGACCACAACCAGCGCCCGGCGAACACCGTATCGAGTTCATCCAGATCGAGCAGCAGCTGCGCGATCGGGTAACGGAACGCATGCGGGTGCGGGTGATGCCGGCGGTGCATCACCTGCCCGAAGTAGAGGGCACTGGCGCTCATGCGGCGACCTCGTCCGCGGCCGACGCCTGCCGGTGCGATACGCAGGCCCGCAGCGCGTCCACCACCCGGCGGGCGCTGCGGATGCCGTCCTCGTGGAAGCCCCAGCCCCAGTAGGCGCCTGCGAACCAGGTATGGCGGCGACCCTGCACCTCCGCCCAGCGCTGTTGCGCGCGGACTGCGGCGTGGTCGTGGACCGGGTGCGCGTAGTGAAGGGTGCGCAGCACCCTGGCCGGATCGATTGCCTCGGTACGGTTGAGCGTCACCACCAGCGGCGTGTTGCCGGGCAGGCCCTGCAGCAGGTTCATGCAGTAGCTGACCGTACAGGGTGAGGTGGGGTCCTCCGGCACGTGCGCGTTCCACGCCGCCCATGCCTTGCGGTTGCGCGGCAGCAGCGATGCATCGGTATGCAGCACGGCTTCGTTGGATTGGTAGCGGATCGCGCCCAGCACCTCGCGCTCGCCGGCGTCAGCATCGGCCAGCAGGGCCAGCGCCTGGTCGCTGTGGCAGGCCAGGATCACCTCGTCGAACGCTTCCACGCCGGCCGCGCTGTGCACGCGCGCGCCCCAGGGCATGCGTTCGACCGCCGTGACCGGGCACTGCAGCCGCTCATGCACCCGCCAGCGGCGGCGCAGCGCATCCACATAGCGTGCCGAGCCGCCCTTGACCACGCGCCAGCTCGGGCGCCCGGTCATCTGCAGCATCTGGTGGTTGGCCATGAACTGGGCCAGGTAGCGGGCCGGGAAGTCCCGCACGGTGGCCGCAGGCGAAGACCACAGTGCCGAGGCCATCGGCAGCAGGTGCTCTTCGATGAAGACCTCGCCATAACGCTGACGGTGCAGGTACTCGCCGAGCGTCGGGCCTTCGGGTTCGGCCAGCAGCAAGGGCGCATCCCGATAGAACCGGCGCAGATCGGCCAGCATGCCCCAGAAGCGCGGGGAGACCAGATTGCGGCGCTGGCAGAACAGGCCGTCCAGCGACGTCGCGTTGTATTCCACGCCGCTGCGCTCGCTGTGCATGGAGAAGCTCATCGTGGTCGGCTGCGAGGCCACGCCCAGATCTTCAAACAGCGCCGTCAACAACGGATAGTGCTGCGGATTGAAGACGATGAAGCCGGTGTCCACCGCCATGGCGGTGCCATCCACCTGCACGTCGTGGGTGTGGGTGTGCCCGCCCAGGTAGTCGTTGGCCTCGAACAGGGTGACGTCGTGCTGGCCATCCAGCCACCAGGCGCTGGCCAGGCCGGCGATGCCCGAACCGATGACGGCGATGCGCATGTCAATACCTCGCCTTGGCCAGCACCCAGTCGGGGATCGGCTTGAGTCCTTTGACCAAGCCCAGCGCCGCCATCGCACGCAGGCCGTACCAGGTCAGGTCGATTTCCCACCAGCGGAAGCCCTGGCGGACCGTGCCTGGGAAGAAGTGATGGTTGTTGTGCCAGCCCTCGCCGAAGGTCAGCAGCGCCAGCCAGAGGTTGTTGCGGCTGTCGTCGCGGGTTTCGAAACGGCGGCGGCCGAAGCGGTGCGCCAGCGAGTTGATGGTGACGGTGGCGTGGAAGAGCACCACGGTGGAAATGAAGAAGCCCCACACCAACAACTGCGGGCCGGAGGTGTGCAGGCCCGGGGCCCAACGTTCCAGTCCCGCGCCCAGCGCGTACAGCGCTGCAGCCAGTACGACCGGCACGGCGGTGTCGAAGCGGTCCAGCCAGCGCAGCTCCGGGTAGCGCGCCAGGTCGGGTACCCGCGACAGGTCGGTGGCAAAGGCCTCGCGCGTCAGGAACCAGCCCATGTGGCTCCGCCAGAAGCCGCCCTCGCGCGGCGAATGCGGATCAAGCGGCTGATCGGCGTGCCGATGGTGATGGCGATGATGGGCGGCCCACCACAGCGGCCCGCGCTGCACGCTGGAAGCACCGATCACCGCGAACACGAACTGCACCGGCCGCGATGCCTGGAACGTGCGGTGCGAGAAGTAGCGGTGATAGAACGCGGTGATGGCGAACATGCGCACCGCGTAGAGAGCGGCTGCGACGATCACCGCGGTCCAGGAAATACCCACCCAGATCACCGCGATGCACGCCAGGTGCATCAGTGCGAACGGTACCGCGCGCACCCAGTCGATCCGCCCGGGGCGTTCATCCGTGACCTCCGCAGCGTTGCCGGTATCGATCCAGCGCTGCAGGGTGCGCAGCAGGCGCCAGCGTCGACGGGGAAGGGGCGCTACAGAGGCCATGGCGGATCTCGGCGGGTTTCGTGTCTTCCTCTACGCGGCAGAAGGCACACTGGATGCGGAGCGCGGCAGGAAATTTCGATTTCACCTGGCCGTAACGGCGCAGCGATCTGTCAGCGGCTGTGCCCAGGCCTGCTGCCAGTCGCTGGCGGGGCGACCCGCCGCTGCGGCGATGAAGCGCACCGTCACCTGTGGGTAGGCGCCGCGTTGATCGCGCAGGTTGCTGGTGCCACGGAACTCGAGCAGGCGCTGGTCTGCGCTGGCATACACCAGCGCAAGGCGTGGCGCGATGCCGCCGTACCAGGTGTCCAGGCTGACCTCGATCGACTGCGCATCGATCCCCTGCCAGCGCTGCGGGCCGGTGCGCCTTACCTGTACCGGGAAGTAGCGCTGCCGGGCTGGGACCAGGAAGGGCAGGGTCACACGCTCGCCGCGCATGAGCGCCTGCCAATGCAGGCGCACCGCCGCGTCGAACCCTGCGTCGATGACCGCGCCCGTCGGCAGGTCGAGCTCGCGCTGCACCGGCGGGCTGCCGGCATCCTCCTTCCACGCGATCGAGACCCTGCCGCTGGCGGCCTCGACTTCGGCCTTCTGGCCGCTGCGCCGGTCCTCCAGGGTATAGCCGCGCGCCTGTGGGTTCGCGCTGGCCGGCAGGTGCTTGCGGGCGAAGGGCCGCCCGTCCGCGCACTGGTACATCACCCAGCGCTCGGCCCCCTCGGCCGCATCGCGTCGCCAGTGCACCTCGCGGTAGAGCAGGTCGCCGCGCGCCGACGTTGCTACCCCCTCGCTTCGCAGCCAGGGCGCGGCCAGCGCGACATGGGGCAGGCACAGCAGCAGCCAGGCGGTACGCATCGCGTTCATCCGGAAAAGGAGGGCTGAGGTCATACGGCGGGGATGGGCGGTTGGATGCGCCTGCAGCGGCTGCATCCAATCACGGCCCCCGCGCGTACAGAGGACAGACCTTCACCCGCCCGCCGCGAACGCCGATGTACCCTGACGCCGCCAGCCACCCCCTCAACTTCGATACCGCACGCATCGTGTCCAGTTCCCAGCAGCCGAGCAGCGAGCCGACGAACTGGGCCGGTGACATGGACGGCGTGGCGCGTCTTCGCGACCGCGACTGTTTCATGCGCATCTATGATTACTTCATGCCGCGGCTGTGCGTGTATCTGCGTGGCCTGGGCGTGCCTGACGCGGTAGCCGAGGAGCTGGCGCAGGAAAGCCTGTTGCGCCTGTGGCTGCGGGCGGCCGATTTCGATCCGGCGCAGGGCGCGCTGAGCACATGGCTGTATCGCATCGCCCGTAACCTGCACATTGACCGCATCCGCCGCGAGCGCAGCTGGATGCAGGTGCAGGCAGCCGTGGAGGACGCAGCAACCCTGGACGTGATCGAACGCAGCAGCGCCGAACAGTTTGCCGACCAGGCCCGGCTGCGCCAGCGCATCAACGAACTTCCCGCCGTGCAGGCGCGCCTGGTGCGCATGTCCTATTTCGAGGCCAAGAGCCACAGCGAGATCGCCGAGGCGATCGGCATGCCCTTGGGCACGGTCAAGTCGCATCTGCGGCGCGCGTTCCTGCAGCTGCAGGCCAAGGTGGGAGGTGCGCTGTGAACCCGCATCACCACCTGCACGAATCGACATTGATGAGCTATGCCGCAGGCGCGCTGCCCGCGCCACTGAGCGTGGTCGCGGGTGCGCATCTGGAGCAGTGCCCGCACTGCCGCCAGCGCCTGCGCGAGGCCGAGGCGATCGGCTCGGTGCTGCTTGAGCAGACCCAGCCGCCCGCGCCTGATCCGCGCCGCGAACAGCTGCGCGAGGCCATGCTGATGCGACTGGCCACGGAAACGCCGATCACCCTGGCGGCAGCTGCTCGCCCGGCGCCGAGCGAGCGGCCCGAGGCCGATCCGGACCACCTGCCTGCCTCGCTGCACCCCTATTTCGGTGCGTCGCTCAGCGGGCTGCGCTGGCGCTGGATGGCGCCGGGCGTGCATTGCATCCGTGCCGAGCAGATGCCTTCGCTGATCATGCTGAAGATCGCCCCGGGCAAATGCCTGCCGATGCACAGCCACGGGCGCAGCGAGCTGACCCAGATCCTGCGTGGCTCCTACAACGACGCGCTGGGACTGTTCGCACCCGGCGACGTGGCAGACCTGGATGAAGACGTGGAGCATCAGCCGGTGACCGCGCCGGGGGTGCCGTGCATCTGCGTGTCGGCGCTGGATGCTCCGCTGGTGTTCAGCGGGTGGCTGGCGCGCAAGATCCAGCGGTTCGTGAAACTCTAGCGCGGCCCTGGCCATGGCTCAGGCACGGACATTGCGGATTCTCCTGACCGGCGCTGCAGGCCTGGTGGGGCAGGGCGTTGCCCTGGCCTGCCAGCGCTCGCCGCAGGTTGCCGGCCTGACCGCGCTGGTGCGGCGCCCGGGCAGCCTGCGCGGGCCCGGCAGCGAACGGGTCGTCCCGGATTTCCTGCACATCGACGCGCAGCGTGATGAACTGGCCGGGTACGACGCATGCTTCTACTGTGCCGGTGCGCCACCGGTCGGCACTGCCGAGGCCGAGTACCGGCGCGTGACCCTGGACACCACACTGGCAGTGGCCCGCGCCTGGGCTGCGGTGAATCCGCAGGGGTGCTTCCTGTATGTCTCCGGCGTAGGCGCGGACCCGCAGAGCCGGCTGATGCCGCTGCGGGTCAAGGGCGAGACCGAGGTGGCGTTGCAGGCGCTGCCGCTGCGCGCGGTGATGCTGCGTCCGGGTGGGGTCAGGCCGGTGCCGGGGACCGGTACCCGGCATGCCGTGCTGAAACCCCTGTACTGGGGCGGCGCACCGTTGATGAAACTGGCCGGTGTGCTCGCGCCCTCGCTGATGACCAGCAACCTGGCGCTGGGCATGGCCATGATCGCCCTGGCCGGAAGAGAAAACCCGCCGGCCACCATCGAGTGCGCGGATATCAACCGGATCGCGGCGGGCGTGCGCGATCCGTCCGCCTGACCTCAGCGCGGCGCAGCCTCCAGCGCGGTGCGCACTGCCAGCGCCAGGTCACTGCGGGTAAACGGCTTCGGCAGCAGGGCGGCTGCACGCCCCTGCGCGCCAACCGCATCATGGTCGCGTGGATAGCCTGACGTGAACAGGACCGCGATTGCCGGCCAGCGCTCACGCACTTCACGCACCAGCTCCCAGCCGGACATGCCCGGCATCACCACGTCCGAGAACAGCAGATCGACCTTGGTGTCCGGCCGTTCCAGCAGCCGCAACGCCGAGGGGCCGTCGTGCGCTTCCAGCACGCGGTACCCCAGCAGGCGCAGCGCATCGACCGTATGCGCACGGACATCGTCGTTGTCCTCGGCCACCAGCACGGTTTCCTCGCGTGGCGAGTAGCCGGCCAGGCCCGTCTGCGGGACGCGAGCCTCGCTAGGCAGCGCCAACGGCGAGCGCGGGAACATCATGGTGATGCTGGTACCGCCGCCTTCCACCGAATCGATCAGCACGTGGCCGCCGGACTGCTTGACGAAGCCGTGCACCATCGACAGGCCGAGCCCGGTGCCGCGGCCGACCTGCTTGGTGGTGAAGAACGGCTCGAACACGCGCGCCAGGGTGGCCGCGTCCATGCCGTGGCCGTTGTCGCGCACCCGCAGCATCACGTACTCGCCGGGGGACGCATCCGGGAACAATGCGGCGTAGTCGTGGTCGAGGTGGCTGTTGTCGACTTCGATCACCAGGCGGCCGCCGTGCGGCATCGCGTCGCGCGCATTGACCGCCAGGTTCAGCACCGAGGCTTCCAGTTGGCTGATGTCGATCTCCACGCACCAGATGTCCTCGGCGGTGCGGATGTCCAGTTGCACCAGTTCGCCCAGTGCCCGCTGCAGCATGTCCTGCATGTCCAGCAGGCACTCGTTGAGGTTGGCTGCCTGGCTGCGCAGCGGCTGGCGCCGGGCAAAGGCGAGCAGGCGCTGGGTGAGGCTGGCGGCACGGCCAACCCCCTTCAGGGCATTGTCCAGGGCGCGGCTGGCCATCGCGCCGGGTTCGCCGGCCCGTTCGCTGAGCAGCATGGCGTGCTCGATGTTGCCGGAGATCACCGTCAGGATGTTGTTGAAATCATGCGCGATGCCGCCGGTGAGCTGGCCGACCGCCTCGATCTTCTGCGACTGGCGAAGCGCATGCTCGGCCTGCCGCCGCGCAGTGGTTTCCACCGCCTCTGATACCACGGCGGTGGCCACGCCGTCGGCGTCCAGCAGCGGGCGCAGCGAGACGTCGAAGCTGCGCCGGCCGGTTGGCAGCTCCAGCTCGAGGGAATGCAGCGAGCTGCGACCCTGCGCCGCCGCGGCGACGGCCTGGTCAACCACCGCGCCGACGCCGTCGGTGTTGGCGAACCACAGGGATTCGCCGAAGCGCTGGCCGACAATGTCCTTCTTGTCCGCCAGCACGGCGGCCAATGAGGCGTCATTGGCATCGACCACGCGCCCGGACAGATCCAGCAGCACCTGATGCTGGAAGCTGGATTCGAAGATCGCCTGCAGCCGCCGCTTGCTGGCCCGCAGTTCGGCGGTGCGCGCCTGCACCTGCTGCTCCAGGGCTTGGTTGTCCTCACGCAGGGCCAGTTCGGCCTGCTTCAACACCGATACGTCGCTGCCCATGCAGATGTAGCCGACCACGCTGCCATCGGCGGCATGCTCCGGCACGCAGTCCATCTGCACGAATCGTGACTCGCCGCTGCGATGCACGAGCTCGACCTGGAAGCTGGTGCGCTCGCCCTGCAGCACGCGTTCCAGGCTGGGGAGGGCCTGTTCGAAGGCGCTGATGCCGCTGACATCGCGGGCAAGGCGGCCCAGCAGTTCGGCCTGGCTCACGCCATGCCAATCCAGGAACGCCTTGTTCGCGAAGCGGTAGCGGTGGTCCTTGTCGAGCCGGGCGATCAGTGCCGGAACGGCGTCGGTCACCTGCTGCAGCTGCGCCTGGCTTTCATTCAGCGCAGCCTGCGCCTGCACCAGCTGGTTGCGCTCGTGGGCTTCCTGCCGCGCGCGACGGATGGCATCCGGCAAGCGCTGCAGGCGCTGCTTCACCACATAGTCGCGTGCACCGCGGGTCAAGGCCTGCACGGCCAGCTCTTCGGTCAGGGTGCCGGAGACGAAGATGAAAGGCGTGTGCGGGATGCGCTCGCGCGCCAGCGCGAGGGCGGCATCGCCATCGAATCCGGGCAGCACGTGGTCGGCCAGGATGATGTCGAAGGGGCGATTGTCGATCGCCTCGATGAACGCATTGCGGGTCCACAGCCGCTCGGCCTCGAAGTCGAGGCCTGCACGCTGCAGCTGTGCGCTGATCAGCTCCGCGTCAAGCGCGCTGTCCTCCAGCATGAGGATGCGCAGGCGCTCGCTGCGGCGCGATCCATCACGCATGGTGCTGCCCCGAACCGTTGGGCCGGTGCGGCGGCGGCTGGTTGGTGATGCCCCAGAACATGCCCAGCCCCTGGATGGCATCGAAGAATTCCTTGAAATCGACCGGCTTGACCACGAATGCATTGACGCCCAGTTCGTAGCTCCGCACCAGGTCCTGCTCCTCGCGCGAGGAGGTCAGCATCACGATCGGGGTGCTGCTCAGCTGCGCGTCGCCACGGACCTGCTCGAGCACCTCCAGGCCGTTGACCTTGGGCAGCTTCAGGTCCAGCAGCACCACGACCGGGCCGCCGTGCATGGCGCCGGCGAACTTGCCTTCGCAGCGCAGGTAGTCCAGCGCCTCGGCGCCATCGCGCACGTGGACGACGTCGTTCAGCAGCTGGCAGCGTGACAACGCGGCCATCGTCAGCTCGGCGTCTTTGGGGCTGTCCTCGACCAGGAGGATCGGCCGCAGGTCCCTCATGGGTGATCTCCTGTGGAACGGGGTAGGGTGAAATGGATCGTGGCGCCCTTGCCGGGCTCGCCCTCGGCCCAGGTGCGGCCGCCGTGGCGGCCGATGATGCGGCGCACATTGGCCAGGCCGATGCCGGTGCCTTCGAATTCCTCGACGTGATGCAGGCGCTGGAATACGCCGAACAGCTTGTCCACGTAGCGCATGTCGAAGCCGCAGCCATTGTCGCGCACGAAGAAGTGGTCTTCGTCGTCGTTGCGCTCGTGGCCGATCTCGATGACCGCCGGCTCGCGCTCGCGGGTGAACTTGATCGCGTTGCCCAGCAGGTTCTGCCAGACCAGGCGCAGCATGGTCGGATCGGCCTCGACTTCCGGCAGCGGCGCCAGCGTCCACTGCACGTCGCGGCCGGCATAGTCCAAGGCGAAGGACCTGCGCACGTCCTCGGCCAGCGCAGCCATGTCCAGCCGCACCCGGCCCACCGTCGAGCGGCCCATCTGCGAGAAGCTCAGCAGGTCATCCACCAACGTGCCGGCCGATTTCGCCGATTCCACGATGGTGTCGAGGAAGCGCCGTTCGGTGTCGTTGAGACGCTCGCCCGCAGAGCTGCCCAGCAGCTCCGAGTAGCCGACGATGTGGCGGAAGGGAGCGCGCAGGTCGTGGCTGACCGAATAGGAGAACGCTTCCAGTTCCTTGTTGCTGCGCACCAGCTGTTCGTTCAGCTCCGCCATTTCCTCGGCCTTGCGCAGCACGATGTCGACAATGGCGGTGCGCATTTCGTGCGCGGCATCGCAGTCGGCATCACTCCACGGCAGGCTGCGCTGCTGCACGGTCTCCTTCCACGCCTCGAACGAGTTGCGCGGCGACAGGGCCACGCCGGGTGCCTCGGTCTTGCGCGGGTCGCCTCCCCAGCGCACGGTGCGCACGACCTCCGGCCGGAACCACATCAGGTAGCTGTGATGGAGCTGCGAGATCGACACCGCCAGCAGGCCGCTGGCCACGTCGGTCAGGCGCGCGGCAGGCGACCAGTCGGCGGCCAGATGATCGGTGCAGTACATCTCCTGCCCGGCGTGCTGGTTGGCCAGCCAGTCGGCCAGGGCCAGCACCTCGCTGGTGGGCGGGCACTGCCCCACGCGCATGCAGTCCCCCTTGTGCACGATGGCCGCGCCGGCCGCGCCGGTCAGGGACAGCAGGCTGGCCTCATCGTGGCGCAGCGCAGCCATGAACTCTTCGTCCCCGGCCATCCGTGCCAGCAGCTTGACCAGCACCGAGCGACGGGCCACGCGTTCCTCGATCGCGCGCGCGCGCTCCTTCAGCGCGATCTGCAGCGACAGGATCTGGCCCATGAACTCACAGGCCGTACGCACGTGGTACGGCAGGCGGCGCGGCTGCACCGTGTGGCAGGACACCAGGCCCCACAGCCGCCCTTCGTGCACCAGCGACACCGACATTGATGCCCCGGTGCCCATGTTGCGCATGTACTGCAGGTGCACCGGCGAGACGCTGCGCAGCACGGCCAGGCTCAGGTCGGTGGGAGGCGCGTCGCGATGCGCTTCCGCGCGCAGCAGCGGCGCAGGGGTGTAATCGTTGTCTGCGATCAGGCGCACCCGGTTGCGGCGGTACAGCTCACGCGCCTGGGCGGGGATGTCCGATTCGGGGAAGCGCAGGTCCAGATAGGAGGGCAGCAGGCCGTTGCCGTCCTCGGCCACCACCGTGCCATTCCAGCCTGCATCGAACTGGTAGACCAGGGTGCGGTCGAAGCCGGTGAGGCGTCGCACGTGCGCGGCGGCCAGCCTGCACAGGTCTTCCACCGTCGCGGCGGCTTCGATGCCGGACATCAGCTCGCGGATCGCCGGGTACAGCTCTTCCAGCGAACCGGGCTGGCCCGGAACCGGCGCTTCCAGTTCAACCAGAAGGTCGGTCGCAGACCGGTGCACGAGCAGCTGGTGGCGGCCATGGCCATCCAGATGCACCGCGCCCACGTGCGCGCTGCTGCCAACCGTGGCCTGCTGCAACACCGCCTGGAACGGCGCCAGCACGCCACCCAGCACCTCGGCGACGTGGTGCATCAACGGCTCGCCGAACTGCTGCAGCAGGCCGGGGTGGCTGATGGCGCGCTCACGCACCTGCAGCGAGTGCGGTTCCACCACCAGAAGCACACCGTACGGCTGGATCGCGCCGGGGGTATGGATCGGTTCGCGCGCGCAACGCGACAGGGCAGCGTCGTGCGTGGGCTCAGCAGAAGGCATCAAGGGCGGGACTCATGATTCGTGAAGGGCAGGAACGACCCAGCGGTGTATCCGGTAACCATGGATGGTGAAGCAAAAGAGCGTATCCGCCTACCTCCCTGTGCATGGGGCGCGTCCTCCCTCTGAAACTGAATTCTTCATACAAGCAGCGATGCACGTGCGGCAGGCGCCTTTGCCGGCTTCGCGGCCAGTGCATCTGCGCTGCACGCCGGCTCGACAGCGGCTGCCCTAGGGTGGCTCGACTTCCGTCGGATACCACGCCCGTGAACCTGCAGACCCTGCCTTCTACGCCGTACCGCATGCTGGCTGACAGCTGCCAGTTCGAACTGCTGGATGTGGATGCACTGCAGGACCCCGCCAGTGGCCGGTTGCTGCACCTGTATTCGCTGGTGGCCCGCTGCCTGTCCTGCGAGACGGTGTTCAAGGCCGAAGAAGGACAAGGCCTGGTCAGCCATTCGTCGGCGCGCGTGGTGCGTTGCCCAACCGGCTGCGGGCAGCAGGCGTTCAAGCCGGCGCTGCTGAGGAACTGGCGCCCCCAGGTCGTGGCCCAGGCGTAAGCGATGCGACGCGCTGTCACAGCAGCCCGGGGTTGGCACGCCAGACTGCGAAGTTGAGCGCCGAGGCGAACGCAATCCAGGCCAGGTAGGGCAGCAGCAGTACCGCTGCCATTGGGCGGGCGCGTACGAACGCGAGCATGGTCGCGCACACCAGCGCCACCAGCACCAGGATGTCGACGAAGGCCAGGGCGCCCAGCTTCCAGCCGAAGAACAGCCAGCTCCACAATGCATTGACGGCCAGCTGCACCAGATAGAGCCACAGCGCAGACCGCGCGCCGCGCCAGCCGCGCTCCCGCCAGACCAGCCACGCCGCAAGCGCCATCATGGCGTACAGCAGGGTCCATACCGGGCCAAACAGACCGGCAGGCGGCGCCCATGCCGGCTGGACGAGGGTGGCATAGAAGCTGGCGGCGGACGTCGAGGCCCACGCGCCCAGTGCGGCGGCGGCGAAGGTGATCGCCCCCCATCCCAGAAGGCCATAGGCCTGTGTGCGCTTGTTCATTGCGTGCAACTCGTCGATTGGGGCGTTGGTGTATACGCACCGGGGCCGCCAATGGATGCAGGCGATTGCCTTCAGTCCGAAGAGCCGACGGCGCCCGTGCCCTGGCCCGCGGGCAGCAGGGAAGGCTGCTGGTCAAACCATTCGCGTGCCTTGGCCAGATGCCATTGGCGCCGGTCGCCATCCAGCTCGATCCCTGCGCCCAGCAGCCCCCAGCGCAGGTAGAGATCGCCGCGCTTGCGCTGGTCCAGCAGATCCAGCCGCGCGCGCACCGAAAGGCGATCGTTCTCGGCCTGCAGCCCGTCAATGACCAGATGGCCCGGACGCCAGCGCAGCGTTGCCTGGGCCTGCACCTGGCCGGAATCCAGCAGGGACAAGGTCCAGCGCGGGTAATCGGTGCGCTCTGCGAACAGCGCCAGCAACGGTCGTGCATCGCTGAGATCCAGGTCCGTGGTCGCATCCACCTGGAACGGCGACTGCGCATCGATGCGCCCACGCTTGAAGTCCACGCGGCCTTTCCATGCCGTCGAGCCCTGCGTGCCCGGCACCTGCACGTTGCGCAGCTCGACCGTGGTGCCGGACAGATCGAAATGACGCTGGCTGAAGTCACCGCGGCGCAGGGTTGCGTTGACGTCGATATCGCCGCCCATGTCCAGCCCCGCAACCCTGGCGCTGGCGTTGCGCCCCAACAGCCGGGCCGTGCCATGGCCGACGCGCCCGTCGGTATCGAGGGTCGCGTCACCGCTGACGGTGCCGGTGCCACGGAGCAGTCGCACCTGGGGCGAGCCCAGGTAGCGGTTGTAGGCGGTCAGATCCGGGATGGTGGCTTCACTGAAGCGTAGCTGCGCGCGGACGCCTTTGCGCAGTTCCTGCAGGCGGCCGTCGCCGGTCAGGTCGAGGGCCAGATCCCGGCCGTCGAACAGGCGCACGTCCTTGGCATCGGTTGGTCGCGCAGTGAAGCGGGGCAAGCGGACGGCCAGCCGCGCCTGGCTGGGCGTGCCGGCCTTCAGTTCGCCGTGCGCACTGGCCGTGCCCGCCAGGCGCACACCCGCCACCTCGGCCACGGCTTCGGCCGCAGGAATGTCCACGGTGCTGCCTTCGGTCAGTTCGCCGTTGCGAAGACGCAGGTCCGCCTTCAGCGTGCCGCCACCGTCCAGTTGCAGCCACGGCTTGCGCACGAACAGGGCAGGGATCCAGTTGAGCGAGGTGAACGCCCATTCGCCGCGCACGGTACCGGAGCTGCGCTCCAGCAGCTGGGCAGGTGCCTGGAACGGGATGTCGCGGCCGTGGATATGCAGGTCGGCATCTACTTCGCTGCCCGAGCCGGGGCGCGGGGGCAGGCGCGCCTGCAGGCGCAGGTCCTTGGCCACATTGAGTTGCAGCGCCAGCAGGCCGCGATCCGGGGCGCCGTCGCCCAGGTAGAGGGGCACCTGCCAGAGTGCATGGTCGCCGGGCTGCAACTGCCCATCGATCAGATGGAGTGCGGCCTGCAGCCTTCCGGGCACTGGTGCGCTGGAGATCCTGGGCGTTGTGGCATGGGTGTCCATGCGCAGGCCCTGGCTGCGGGCATCCACCTCGAGCTGGGCATGCAGCAGCTTCAACTTGGCCAGGCCCGGCGCCTGGTCCCGATAGTGGCGCGGATAGCTGAAGCGCGCGGTGAGATTCATGGCGCCCAACAGCTGCACGCCGTCGAAACTGGTGTCGGTATCGCTGAATGTCACCTCGGATTCGAACAGTTCCGACGGACCGCCGCGCAACTGCTTGAGGAAGCCCACCGTGCCCTGGCCCTGGCCGATGATCAGCAGCTTGCCGAAGCGTGCGCTGCGAATGCTGTCGCTGTGGATGGCATCGAAGCGCAGGGTCCAGCCGCGGTCGCTGCGCGGCGGTGGCGGGATGGCGTCTTCCACGCGGCTGATCTCGGCCGAGACCCCGGTTGCCTGCAGCCGGGGCACCCGCACCTCGCGCCGGAACAGGGGCAGCACTGCCAGACGAGCGCTGGCGCGGTCGGCATGCAGCACGTAGACCGTGCGGTTCACATGGCCGCGCATGTGCACGTTCCAGGCGATCACGTGGCCGGGCAGCACGGTAATGGCCGGGCCGGTGGTCATCACGAACTTGTGCGGCTTGCGGTTGGTGACCTGGTCGAACAGCGGTGTGTTGAGGAAGATGTTGCCGGCCAGCAGGTACAGCAGGTAGATGCCCAGCAGAACGTAGGCAGGGACCCTCCACCGTCGAAGCCGGTGCGGGATGTGCGCGGAAACAGGGGGCATCTACTACTCTGAGGGCCGGAATATCTGCAACTATTGCGGAGCCGATGGCGGTGGCGCGTGAAGCAGCTACGGGGCAGGGGCTGGATTCTGGTAGTGTCCGGCCTGGTCATGGCCACAGATCTGCAGGAGTCGCATGGATATCCGGCCCGCCCGTGCAGGCGATTTCGACGTGATGTGGGGCATGTTCAAGCACGCCATTGCGACGCAGGATGCGCTGCCTTTTGCTGGCACGTTTGAGGTCGAGACCTTTCGCGCGCATTGGTTCCAGGCCCAGACGCCCTATGTGGCCGTGCTGGAGGACCGGGTTGTGGGCATGTACAAGATGGGCCCGAATTTCCCTGACCTTGGGGCGCATGTGGCCAGCGCCACGTATGTGGTCGACGCTGCGGCACGGGGGCGAGGCGTGGGCCGGGCACTGGTGGAGCACAGCCTGGAGCGGGCGAGGGCGGAAGGATTCCTGGCCATGCAGTTCAATTACGTGGTCAGCACCAACGGCCCGGCGGTGGCGCTGTACCGGAAGCTGGGGTTTGCGGTGGTTGGGACGCTGCCAGAGGCCTTCCGGCACCGGAAATCGGGACTGGTGGATGTCTTTGTGATGCACCGGTTCCTGTAATGCGCACAGGACGGCGTCACTGAAGAGTGCGGTCGGCGTGGCCAACGTCGCGCGTTGAGGTTCAATGATCCGTCGCTGACGCCGGCATCACGTCAGGTGCCTCAATAATTTGGCCCTGCGCGACACGCGCTGGCAGCGCCAGCGACTTTCGAAGGGGGTGACTGCCTTCATCGAACGCTCATTATTCGGCCAGCATCAATCGAGGGAACGCAAAGATGAACAACGGTGCGCGCGTGCCTCGTGGACATGTCCTGGGCATCCTGGTGGCTCTCACGCTGCTCGACTCCGGCACTGCACTGGCTTCCAGTACTGCTGCTTCGCAGCGCACCCCGCCAGCGAGTGCGAGCAGGGCTACCGAGGACCTCAACCGTCGCGTTCTCTCCGAGCTCGATTTCAGTGATCGTGCAGACTTCGACTCGGCCAATCGCGGATTGATCGCTCCGTTTGACGGGATCATCCGTGGCGACAAGGGCCAAGTCGTATGGGATATGCACTCCTACGCTTTCCTGCATGAAGAAGCAGCGCCGGCCACAGTGAACCCCAGCCTGTGGCGGCAGGAGCGCCTGAACCGCATTGCGGGACTCTTCAAGGTGACAGATCACGTTTACCAGGTGCGCGGGCTGGACCTGTCGAACATGACGATTATTGAGACGCCCAACGGGCTGGTCATCATCGACCCCCTCGTCTCAACGGAAACGGCCAAGGCTGCGCTGGATCTCTATCGAGCCCATGTAGGGCAGCTGCCCGTAAAGGCGGTGATCTACTCGCACTCCCATGTTGATCACTACGGTGGCGTAAAGGGCATCGTCGACGAGCGTGACGTCCAGCGGGGAAGCGTTCGGATCTATGCGCCGGCAGGCTTCATGGAGCACGCGGTTTCCGAAAACGTCTATGCGGGCAATGCCATGACCCGTCGCGCACAGTACATGTACGGCGCGTTGCTGCCCAAGGGCGTACAAGGCCAGGTGGGTGCGGGGCTGGGCAAAACGACGTCGCGCGGGACTGTAAGTCTGATCGCGCCGACCGATATCATCGGCTCCGGCGGGCAAGCGGTGGAAAGCGTGACCATTGATGGCCTGCAGCTCGAGTTCCAGCTGACGCCAGGTACGGAGGCGCCAGCGGAGATGAATGTCTACGTGCCGCAGTATCGCGCCCTTGGCATCGCAGAAAACGCAACGAGAACGCAGCACAACGTGCTGACCATTCGTGGCGCCCAGGTCCGGGACCCAAAGGTCTGGTCGGAGTATCTGGACCAGACCATCAGCCGCTATGCAGCACGTTCGGACGTGGTATTCGCGCAGCACCATTGGCCCACCTGGGGTGGGGCGGAGATCACCACCTTCCTGTCCGACCAGCGGGACATGTACCGGTACATCCACGACCAGACATTGCGGCTGGCCAACCGTGGCATGACGCCACTGGAGATTGCCGACACCCTGAAAGAACTGCCCGAGCCGCTGCGGAAACGTTGGTACAGCCGCGGATACTACGGCACGCTGTCTCACAATGTGAGAGCGGTCTACCAGCGCTATCTCGGCTACTACGACGGCAACCCCGCCAATCTCAATCCGCTGCCACCTTCGGATGTCGCGCAGCGTTACGTTGATTTCATGGGGGGCGAATCGGCAGTACTGGAGAAGGCACGGCGTTCTTTTGAACAGGGTGACTATCGCTGGGTCGCTGAAGTAGCCAAACACATTGTGTTCGCCAATCCGGATTCGCGCGAAGGACGCGCACTCCTGGCAGATGCGTTGGAGCAGATGGGATACCAGAGCGAGGCGGGCACATGGCGCAACGCCATGTTGATGGGAGCACTTGAGCTGCGCGATGGCGTACCGAAGGGCGGTGCCACCACCGCATCACCTGACGTGCTGAAGGCCATGACCGTCGGCATGCTGTTCGACTATCTCGCGATACGCCTGGACGGACCTGCGGCTGCAAGGGCAGGGAACGCAACCATTGCCTGGATCATTCCAGATTCCAAGGACCGCTACTTGATGACGCTGCGGTCGGGCGCGCTCTCGTATCGGCCGCTCGCTAACCAGGACCAGGCAGACGCGACCGTAGAGCTTCCCCGGAGCACACTCAACCAGCTTGTCATGGGGGCACAGCCGGCGCACGAGCTGCTCGCCGGGCCGGCCGTGAAGCTGCATGGCAAGCGATCCGCAGTCGAGAACCTGTTTGCGAACGTAGAAACGTTCGACGTCATGTTCAACATCGTAACCCCATGAGCACCTGCCTCCGTCCCCTGGCCGCGCTCGCCGTTGCGCTTGCCGCAGTCGGGGCGCAGCCCGACGCGCGCGCCGATGGGGCGCGCGATTGGGAGAACGTTCCCATAGATACCAACCTGCTGTTCGTCTACTACACGTATGCGCGCAACGAAATCGCTTTCGACCCGTCGCTTCCGGTCGATGGCGCCCAGATTGAATCCCAGCTGGGAATCATTCGCTATGCGCGCACCTTCGCTCTGGGCGACCGCATCGCGGGCGTCCAGGTCTTGGCGCCCTATGGGAAGGTAACCGGCAGTATCGGGGGCACACCGCTGCGCACATCCGCCTCCGGCATGGGCGATGCCACGGGAATCTTCCTGGTCAACGTGTTCGGGGCGCCCGCACTCACTCCGCAGGAATTCCGGGCCTGGGACGCCGGCGCCTACCTAACCGCGTCCGTCGCCGTTACCGCGCCCACGGGCAGCTATGACCGGGATTCCATCCTGAATCTGGGGAAAAACCGCTGGTCCTACAAGCCTCAGTTGGCGTATGGGCTGCCTCTGGGTGAGGGGACACTGCTGGCCATCAACGGCAACGTTCAATTCTATGGTGATGCGGAAAAGCCCGGAGAGGCTGCGTTGGAGCAGAGGCCGCTCTACGGGTTGGATCTGCATCTAAGCAGGGATGTGGGCGAACGGGTCTGGCTGTCGGTAGATGCCAATTACGCACACGGCGGCAGGACCGGCTCCGGCGGCGCATGGAAAGACAACGGCCAGCGGACCTTGAAGATGGGCGTGAGTGGCAATTACGCGTTTTCGCCTCGAGTCGGGTTGAGCGTATCGGCCAATCGCACCGTTCTCAGGCGGGATGTCACACCGGCAGCGACGACTGTGTCGGTCAACTGCAGCTTCGTGTTCTGAGGCTGCACCGGACTCGTCCTGCAGATACGGGGCGCAGGGTTGTCTGTATTAACGTGACGCATCACGGGCTTCAGGCGGCGATGGCCCCGAGGGCTCCCGTAATCCTTGGTCCTGAAAGCAAAGGGCCACGCGCTCGCGCGACGGGAGCCCCCGAAGTCTCGATATCAAGCCGCTGCAAGTTGCTATTCCGGACAAGCGCAGCTTTAGCGCGTACCGGCAGGCATGCTGAACGCGTTCTCGGGTGCTCTGCGGCCAGCCCAGCAGAGGCGCAGGAGCGGTAGAGTGAGGGGAACTTCGATCAAGAGCCGTAATCGCCAGAATCGGGGCGATGGCTTGCCGACCGTAACATAATATACATTATGCGAAATGCTGTATCGGGCTGTGGCCGCGTTCGTGTCCTCGGCGTGGCAATGGTGTCAGTACCAGCGCCCTGCGTTACTGGGCCGGCTGGCACGCGGCGCGCTGCGGCATCGAGTTGGAGCCGACCCAACTAAAGTTGTTACGCCGCTCAACGTATTAGTGCTACTTCTCTGAAGTTCGCGCCTCCATCAAGTAAGTAGCGCCATTAGTTGGCGTCCACTAGGCTCGACTGCAGTAGCCGAGGTGATTCGGCTCGCCTTCTGGAGGCGAGCCTTCCAAGTAAAAGTGCTACTTCAGCGCGCTCATTGCTTCGGCCGCTTGCGTTTCGGCCTAACATCAGCAGCGATGCGAACTTCTTTGGATCGCTTGAATGCAACTTCCAGCTGAGCTGGCAAATCTCGAAGCCCTGAAAGTTGTCCCTCGAGCGCGTCACATCTGCCGCGCAGGATATCGGCAGACTGACTGGCCGTGGCGGCCGCTGCTTGGGCGGTCTGGATATCCTGGCGCAGCTGCTTCTCAAGAGCTCTGTGTTGCTCGGATGCCTTGCTTAGCTGCACCTGGAGTTCTTTCACCTCCTGTCGGGCGCGATCAACATCGCTGAGCGCCCGATTCTCGACAGATCTGGTGTACTCGGCCCAGTCTTCTCGCTCAGATTTCGCCGTTTCTAGCGCCTCATGAAGCCTGGCGTCGAGTTGCTGTCTCGATGCTTCATTTCGATCGGCTCTTCGAAGCTCGACATCCCGCTGCTCTACAAGCTCTGACATCTGCAGACGGAGCTGGTCAACCAATCGCTGTAGCTCTGCAGCTTGCGTATCGGCGAAGAGGGCTATATCTACCGTCTGGAGCACAGCAAGACCCAGCAGGCCGGCGTCACCGCAACCTCGACACCGGACAAGCCGGTGCTGGATCGGGCTGCCCTCGCCCTGCAGGATTGGCTGGAGGCGTCTGGGATCACCGAAGGGGCAATCTTCCGGCGGCTGTGGAAACAGCGGGTCGGCCCTGCCCTGTCCCCGGCCGCCGTGGGTGAGATCGTGCAGCGGCGGGCGCGCCTCGCGGGATTGGAGGGGGATTTTGGCGGGCACAGTTTGCGGTCGGGGTTCGTGACCGAGGCCAGCCGCCAAGGCGTGGCGCTACCGGCGTTCATGCAACTGACCGAGCATCGCTCGGTGTCGAGTGTCGTGGGGTACTTCCAGACCGGCGGAGCTACAGCAAATCCAGCAGCTCGACTGTTGGAGGATTGATTGCCTTGAGCGTACTATGGATTTGGGGCGCTATCACCGAAAGCGGCCGGCAAGGCGCTGAACGAGCACCCCTGGATGGCGCAAGCGATCGGTTGCTTCCAGGCCGGCGAGATCACCCAAAACCCCGCGGCCCGCATGTGCTCGACGGCGATGCGGAAGCCGCCCGCTAGACTGCATCGTTCCCGTTCAGGAGTGTTACGCATGGAGGCCGGCCATAAGTCTGCGGGGGTTACTGAAACCGAGCGCATGCTCGCGGACTTCTGCGAGCGCTCCTTCCTGAAGTTGTGGACCTACCCGAACCCGTATAAGGACGACGGCAAGGAGCTCTGCGACGTCCTGGCGGCTTTTGGTGACCACATCTTCGTCTTCTTCGATCGCGAGAAGGCCTATGGGGAGAACCCGGACACCGATCCCCTGATTGCCTGGGACCGCTGGAAGCGACGCGCGATCGATCGCCAGATCATTACCGCCCACGGCGCCGAGCGCTATCTGCGCAGTGGCCGCCCCATCTACCTCGATGCCAAGCTGACCGTGCCGTTCCCGTTGTCTGTCGACCCGGCGGCCACCGTCCACAAGATCGTGGTGGCACACGGTGCCAAGAACGCGTGCGCGCGTAGCTCTGAGCAGAACATCTACGGCAGCTTGGCCATCACCTACTGCGATCCGGACAAGGGCCACGCACCGCGCCCTTTCCACGTCGACCTGGACCGGCAGGATCCGGTGCACCTGTTCGACAGCCACAACCTCCCAATCATCCTGGGCGAGCTCGATACGATCAGCGACTTCTCACGCTACCTCGATGAGAAAGTTCGAGCCATCCGACGTTTCGACGTTCTGGCGTACTGCGGCGAAGAAGATCTGCTCGGGCACTACCTATTCAACTTCGACCAGGCGACGAATGTGCATAGGATCGGCTCCGACGAGCCGGTCACCGGGGTGATGATCGGCGAAGGCGAATGGCACGGCTTCGTGAACTCCGCCCTGTATCAGAACACCAAGCGCGAAGACGAGGTCTCCTACTTCTGGGACGAGCTGATCCAGCGCACCTGCCAGAATCTGCTGGACGGCACCTTGGGCGGCAACGCCGACCTGCTCCGCGGCCAGAGCGCCATCGCCGAGATGGTGAAGGAACCGCGGTTCGTGCGACGCGCCCTGTCGAGCAAGATTCGCGAGAACGTCATCAACTTTCCCAACACTGGCGGGTTGACGCGTCACGTGTCCTTGATGCCTTCGTTCTATCCGGAGGTCGGCTACGTCTTCTTCCAGTTGCGCGCGCCCGAGGCGATCCGCGCGCAGCCCGACTATCTCGACAAGCGTCGCACTTTGCTCGAGATCGCGTGCGGCGCGGCGCGCAACAAGTTCCCGCACCTGCACAAGGTGATCGGCATCGGCATGGACGCGCCGAAGTTCGCCGGGAACACCAACTCCGAGGACTTCATCCTCATGCCCGGCGAGCCGTGGCCGGACGACGTCCGCGATCACTACCAGGCGCTGAATGAGGATTGGTGCTTCTTCGACACACCGCAGCTTCAAAAGTACGAACAGACAGTCACCCAGTTTGTCCCACCGAAGGCTGCTCTCGTCGGTGAAAAGCTTGGGCGCAATGAATAGTGCCCCTGTGGATCAGGCAAGAAGCACAAGAAGTGCCACGGCGCGTGACCCATGCGCCGGCAGGGATACCGCCTGATATCCTAGTCACATGCATCCAATTTCCCTGCCCCGGTTCAATGCGTTGGCGGCGTGGTGCCGCTTCGGCCCTTCCATGTGGATTCTGGACGAGGTCGCCTGGTTTGAATCGGCCGACGGGCAGCTACTTGGGGTGATCGTGCGTGACCGCACCGACGGCGACTTCCTCGGCATCTACTTGGCCCAGGATCGCGTCGGGCGGTTCCGCCAGATCACCCAGACCGACGCCTTTTTCGATACCGCCGAGGCTGCCGCAGCCGCGCTCGTGGGCGGAGCCCCGGCGTTGTTGACCCGCCTCGAGGCCGAACGTGGCCAAGGCGACGAAGGGCCCGCGTCGGTAGATTTCTTCCGGCTCGAGGTGGAGCGTGAACGCCTGCATCCGAGCTTCGCCATACTCTTGGATAAAGAAGGATTCAGTCCGGCACGCGCTATCGTCGAGGCGATGATGCGCTGGTACGAGGACGTCGACGGCAACTTCATCGAGCAGTTTCAGACCCGTGCCTTCGACGCGCGACTGCTCGAGCTCTATACGTACGCAATGCTCGTCGAGAATGGCTTTGAGCTCACACGCGAGCATGAAGCGCCCGACTTCCTCGCCCGGGATATCCTCGGCACGATCGCGGTAGAAGTCACTACCGTCAATCCGACCCAGGACAGTCAGGGCAATCTGCAGGCACCACCGGAGATCTCGACAGAGGACGAGCGGCTTGCCTACCTCAAGCACTACATCCCAATCAAGTTCGCCGGTGCGCTGAAGAAGAAGCTCCGCAAGGCGTACTGGAACCTGCCGCATGTCACCGGCAAGCCATTGGTATTCGTCATTCAGGACTTCCATGCGCCGGCGGCGATGACATTCGCGCGCGGCGGGTTGATCAACTACCTATACGCATACGAGCACAATGCATACCACGACGTGGACGGAAGGCTCGTCGTGGTGGCGACCAAGGTGGAAGAGCATCGTTGGAGCGACAGGAGGGCGGCGTCAGGGTTTTTCGATCTGCCCGGGGCCGAGCATGTTAGCGCCGTGATCTTCAACAGCGGCGCGACGCTGCCGAAGTTCAACCGGATAGGCTACGTAGCCGGTTTCGGTTCCCGGCGGGTCCGGATGATTCGCCACGGCACCGTCTGGAACCCCGCCCCAGACGCGGCCGAACCGATCCCCTTCGCAGTGCGCGTCGACGATTCGGACTATGCCGAATCGTGGACCGAAGGCCTGGACGTTTTTCACAACCCACGCGCGGCAATTCCGCTCAACCCTGAGCATTTTCCGGCGGCCGTGCACCATTACCTGCAGGCGGACGGCACCATCAATTCCGTTCAGTCGGCCGACCTCGTGCAGCCGTTGGCCTCCTGGACGCAGATTTTCATTTCTGAAGATATCTAGGCCCTGGACTGCAAGTGAGAATCCAGGCATCCTCCGGATGAATTTTCCTTCGCTATCTACATCGCGAGATCCGCTTTCATCCAAGAACGGAAGCTCTCAGTGACTTGCGGCTGACCGAAAAGCCCCCTCCCCTACCGCTGCGGGATGCAGCGTGATTCATCAGTCGCAAGCAACACGTCCTCAGTTCTTCATCAGCCCACGCGTCTGAGCGACTGCTGCCCTTTGACTAAACAGATTAAAGCTATGCCCTAGCGAGCCTTGAGAAGGAAGAGGTCACATCGGAAAGACCGATATTGCTGAGTTTTCTTAAGCGCGCATGGATTGGAAGCAGTTCAGGCTCATCAACACTTCCGTACTCTCTAGCATTGTTGACTATGACTGATGATTTCTGCTGACTAGGACGATCCCATGACGCGAGGGCAGTAACCCAATCCCTTAGAGGCTTTAGGCCACTGCTCTCCGGACGCTCGAAATCCATCTGACCGAGGAACGACTGCGATGTGGGATTCTTGATGATCTCGCGATACTTCTTTTCACGCCCAAAACGCATACATGCCAAGAAGACCGAGAGCTGTGGGAATGCAACCTCTTCTGGCTCGCGAGTGCGGAGGTATACGTCTATGAGAGTGAAGGCTTGCGCCTGGTCCCTTAGCTTCAGATCGAGCCAATCGGCTACTTTAGGGAAGAGGTCAAGTGCTTCAGAGTAGTCGTAGCGCCGATCAAATGACTGTATACCATGAACATACGAAGCGATCTGCTCTCGCGAACCGAAGCCCTGATCAAACAGCATGTTACCTTCAGGCACGATTCGGTCCCAGCCAAAGGACTGAAATAGCACGCCTGTGAACTGTAAGGCATTGGGTTCGGGCAGCACGTACTCATAGTCGAAGAATTTCCGAAGGTACTCCTCACTGTTTAGTCCGGAGCCGTACTGGGAGTTGACTGCAGCAGGCAGATTCTTTCCATCGGATGCTATGAGGAAGACAATGCCGTTGACGTCAAAAAAGTGCTTGACGCGCTCCAGCATGCGCACAGCGTAGTCGGGCCTGCACCTATCGAGTTCGTCGATGATAATTACCAGTGGCTTGACGATCGGGCTAACGACGCCTGGGCGCGCTCGCCCCGTTAAATAGTCCCGCGCATGCTCGATGCCAATGCGGAGATCCTTGCTAGCCTTAACCCTTCGCGATACCACCTCTTTTGCAGCAACCAATGCGCCCTTCAATGCGGCACCCGTCGCCGCGAGTAGCGGCGTGGCGACCGCAGTGGCAGCAACTCCAATCTCCGAGAGCGGGAGAGCTATCGCCAGCGAAGCCTCCAAGAGTTCATCAGGGGACCTTGTTAAGCCTCCGCCGTGAGCGGCCGCCTCATCTGCCTGTCTTTGATTGATGGCTTCGACGAGGGCGACAAGTGGATCCGCCAGATAGTCAGTTCTCCACGCATCCACCCGGACGGCGGGCACTTTTTCCTGTTCCAGCTCGAGCTGAAGCTGGTGCATAAACACCGTCTTTCCGCTTCCCCAAGGTCCGTAAATGCCTATGACATAGGGCTTGGTTGTGGCTCTAATGAGGCGTGTAAGTGTTACAGCGCATTCACGACGGCCAAGTGGGTCATCACCCCAGATGTCCTCGTTGGTCGGTGTGTGCTGCTGGAGTTTCGAAAGAAACATCACCATCGGCCTTGCTTGGGTTGCCTCATTCTGGTGCCAACGCTCGTCCGCAGCAAGAGTTTCAACGACCACGAGCAAGGTTCGCCGCGTCTCAGAATGCTTCCCAGGACAGGATTCGGACAATGTTCCACCCCTGAGCGAAATTTAGCCCAGGGACATCGAGCTGCTCGCAGACAAGCGAGCGCTCTATGGCATGGTCGGGCTGCTTCGCCATACTGAAATTGGGCTAGATCGACGCAGCTGACATGATGGTTCAGCTGTGCGGTCACGCGACCCGCCTGGTCATAGCCTGATTGCAGTCCACAGCAATCGGCCAGCTTACTTTCCAGGTTATACAACGGGCGGCGGAAGCAGCTCCCGAAGAAGCGTTAAGGTCTGTCGAACAATGGTTGGATGGGCTAAAGGCCGAAACATGCGTTTCCCTAAACGACAGCGGACCTTTCTCGACTCCGCACGCTCGTGAGACAGTCCTGCCGGCCAAAAGCCGCCCCTACCCCCGATAAATCTTCCTAATCCGGTCGATCTGACTTCCGAGCAGCTTACAGCTCTGCTCGGACGTCTAACAAGTTTTGCTGCAGAGATGCTCATTCCTCGTGTCTCTAATATTTGAGGACATCTCCGATCAAGCCCTTCCGATGCATGGCGGAGGCGAGCACAGCAGCGAACAAGGCCTTTGCCTCCCGTTGAACTTCCTCAATGAGGCGCCGCTGGTCGGCGGAGGGCCCCCTATAGTACGTGCGTGTACTGCCTCGCAGTCCAGAGATACACTCTACGGTGTCTCCGCAGGCGCGCACGACATGGGAGCCCTCAGCGCCGAACCCATGCGTTTTGTGGCGAAATCGCATGCTTGTCACCCAGGAACTATCCTGACGCCGTGGGCTACCAGCCATCATTGCAACCTCGAAACTACGCTGATCGCATAACAATCGAATGTCCCTTTCGAACACAGCCGCAGCGTCATGCAGCGCAGTCAACTGAAGGTGGCGGTTTTCCTCCTCGTGCCCATTCATCATTTCGTCGAACTGCTTGAAAACAATCTCATACTCACTTTTCGGGCAATCATTCGCGATGACTTCCTCAATCCTGGCAATCAGCTCAGCGGCAGAGGAGAAGCGCTGATTAGGATAGGTCTTGAATCCAACATCAAAGATGCTGAGGATCCTTCCAAACCTGGGATCTTCGATAGTGGCTTTCGTAAAGCGATCACGCATGTAGTCATGCGGAGGTAAACCACCTCCGCCATAACCAAGTTTGTAAGGCTTCTTGTGCGTAAGCAGGTAGAAGAGGATGCCTACTACAAACGTCACGTCGGATCGTCGATCAGCTCGTTCGTGGCCGCCAGCCATCTCAGGAAGACGGAGAAAGCGATTTCCAAGCTCCTGATTGATATCAGTCTCCTCGTCGCCATCGGGTCGCTCATCCTCAGGAAGCCATGCAATACCAAAATCAACCAGATGCACCACGCCTTCGCGGTCAACAACGATATTGTCCGGCTTAATGTCCCGATGCAGGACGTCGATTGCATGGCAGCGGCTTACGATGAGTGCAAGATCGCGCGTTATGCGAAGCGCTTCGTCAATAGCTAGTGGCTTCTTGATGTGTCGCTGAAGCGCTTCACCGTCTATCCATTCCATTACAATGAAAAGATCTTCGTCGTCCGCAGCGTGCTCAGTGTTCGAATCGAGCACGCGAGGTATACCTGCGCCTTGGGCTCTGCGAAGTCCGATGACTTCCTTCTTCATGCGCTGACGCCGCTCGGAGCTTTGGGGGGCATCCGATCGTAGCTCTTTCAGCGCACCGAACTCAGTCCCGTGCAGACGGTGAACGCGTCTAACCACTCCTTGTCCGCCACGTTGCACTTCAGCTCCGTTGTCTTCGTTCCAGTTTTTCATCCACGGAGCTTGGTGAGACATTGATACATCCATTCTGGGGTCGCAGGATTGTCCCATCAAAGCCTGAGTTGTTGTAGGTCGCCAATATTGAAAGGGCGCTACTACCCCGACTGCCGATCAGGGTCGGAGGCCGCTCTCACCCGGCACCCCCGATAAACATCCCTTATCGCGATTGGACTGACTTGGCAGGCAGAACGAATTTTTGCGCAATCTCCAGCCTACTCACGTTGTCCACTGGCACAAGAACTGCAGCTTTCTGTACCGGGTCCCAAAGCACATAGCTATCACCCAAACGCCCCACTAGGCCCAGGCTGCCTTGCACCTTCTCATCAATAGTCACATTGACCGTGTAATTGCTGCTGCCAGAAGTAATCGCCTTGGCGCGTTCGAAGCCAAGCCAGTTTGACGAGATCGGGACATAGACAATCATCACGAGCGCATACACCAGCCAGGGCGACTCCTTCACGGCGGCCGGCAACACTGGAGACAGGCGTACTGCCATTGCACATATGCCCGTCAGCGCCACACCTATCAAAACGGGCCAGGCATTGGACCACCAAAGCAAGGCACCCATTCCAACAAGACAAAGAGCCAGGATCAGCCACATCAGCAGATTGGCTTGGGACGGCGTCGTTGTCACCTTCCCCTCGACCCACCCTCCAAGCAGCAGCGCAATCAGTATGAAGAACAACACCATGCCGATCCCCGCAAGCCCTGCCAGCGCAAGCTCACTCACGGCAACAAACTGAAAGGGATCCAGGCCGAAGTGCCCCCAATACGCCTTCAGATAGAAGGCCCCTTGAATCAATCCAAAGGTGACGAGCGCCGAACCCCATCCAGCAACATCGGCCATCGTCAGTGTCTTTTTCGTACGCTCCATGTATCCGTCTTCCATCAATGCAGCCCCACCACATAGTGGCATGCAGCGCTCCGCCCTGCAGAATTCACCCCATTAACGTGACGCGTCACGCCCGATCACCTCACCCCATTGGCGCTCCACCCCTCCCCCACTATAGTGCCAACCCTCACAAGGACGAGGCGGTACACATGCCCTATATTGGAATCGGACTCCACGTACTGGCGGCCATCTACTTCGCGGTGCACGCCATCCGCTCGGGCCAGAGCCTCTACTGGCTCATCCTGCTCTTCTCGTTCCCGCTGCTCGGCAGCGTCGTCTACTTCCTGGCGATCTACTTTCCGGAAGTCCGCCACTCGCGTGGCGCCCGGCAGGTCGTCCGTTCGGCCAAGCAGCTTATGGACCCGGGCCAGGACCTGCGCAACGGCCGCGCCGAACTGGCGCGCACGCCCACCGTGCAGAACCGGGTTCGCTTGGGCATGACACTGCTGGATGCTGGCCAGGCGGAGGAAGCCAGAACCCTGCTCGAGCAGGCGGCCAGCTCGCCGCTGGGCGACGATCCTTACATCCTGACCGGCCTTGCCCGTGCCCGCCTCGAGTCCGGGCACGCTGCGCTTGCGGTGGAGACGCTGGACGGCCTGTTCGTCCGCCACCTGGATGTGCGCCGCAAGCCGGAACAAACCCTGCTTTACGCGCAGGCACTGGCGGCTGCCCAAGCGCCCGGCACCCGTGCCGCGTTCGAGCGCGCTGTTGAATGCGGAAACGATGCGGCCGCTCGCTGCCTCTACGCCGAATGGCTGATGGCGCAGCCGCAACCCGACGATCGCGAGCAAGCCCGCAGCCTGTTCGCCAGCATCATCGACGATGCCCAGCACTGGTCGCGCCACGCGCGCAGCCACAATGCCGTCTGGTTGGAGCGGACCAAGGCCGCGTTGAAGGGCTACTGACGCCTGGCAGCCGTTGGCAATCCTGTCGCATCTGCCTCGCTCACAGCCTCGCCGGGTAGATGCCGACACTCGCTAGGCTTGCACCACCGACATCGCCGATAGCGTTGCAGCGCAAGGCTCCAGCTTGGTTGCGTCGTATGCAACGATTCTGAAAATGTTGAAAGTAGTGACGTCATCAGCCCTACTGCATTGGCATCACGCATAGGTCCGCGTATTCCTTGCCCTGCCACCGTGCATCGGTGGTCGGGATTCGAAACCCCGGTTGTGTGGATGTTGCTCGCACTTGCCAGCCGGCACTGCTTCGCGCGGTGCCGGCTGGCAATCCGTCAGTCGGCTATGGCGGGCGGTGCGTGGAGGCCTTGCGCCTGCCCGGTCATCCACACACGGGGTTTCGAACCACGCATCGTCCGCCACCTTTATCGGTGGCGGCTTCTGCATGCACGCAAGGAGCCCAGCCATGACCCAGCCCCACTCCCCTGCCCCGCACCCTATCCACGACGCACCCGCCAACGGCCCGGCGCTGGACCCGAACACCCTCATCGCCCTGCTGCACAGCATCGGCTCGGGCGCTGCCTCCGATGGCCAGCCCTGGCCGGAACGCCATCAGATGCCCGGCCGGCGCATCGCCCTGGCGGATACCGACTGCTCGCTGGCGGGCCTTCGGGTGGTGCTGGAGATCCTGCTGGCCGCGCAGCGCGCCCGCGAGAACGGTGAACTGGAGCAGTACGTTGGCCCGCGCGTCATGGAGGGCCTGATCATGGCCGGAATCGGCCTTACCGCACACGCCAGTACCCGACTGCATCCGGAGGGCTGAGTGGCGTGGTGCCGCTGGGCGGCCAACGCGCTCTGTCTTGTGGTGGTGGTTGCGGCACAGGCGCAGTGGCCGGCAACGCCGGCGCCCTCGCCTGTCGCGTTCCAAAGCATCAACGACGATCGATTCTTACAACTGCGCCGCCAGGCGATGCAGTTCGTGGACTCTCGGCCACGACAGGGCTTCCAGTTCGTCGAGCGGCACCGAGATGCCGAGTTCCAGGTTCTTTGCCGAGGCATACCCGTGCTGTGGCTGGAGAGGCGCTCGCACCATCTGCTGTTGCAGGTCTCACTGGACGCGGAGCAGCGGGCGCCCGCCGTTGTGCAGCTTGGTACGCTGCTTCAATGGCAGCTGGAGCCGGTGGGCTATCTGGAGCAGGTACTGGCTGACGTGCCGGAACCTGTTCTGTTGGATCGGGTTCTGCAGATGTTCGGGGGCGAGGTGCCTGAGGGCGCGCGATGTGGCCCACACTAGTCACCTGCGCGACAGGCATTGGCCCAGTGATCATGCGGGTCACCTCCCGGCATCGATCCAGCCCGCATCGCGCGCACGCGCAAGATCTTCTGGCGTATCGATATCCAGGGCCAGTTCCGGCGCCTGCAGGACATGCACCGTATCGACAGGAAGTTGCCGCAGGCGCGCTCCGAAGCCGCGGTCACCGGCTGCACCGACAGCGGTGAACCAGGCGCGCGGCACGACTGCGGGAACGCCAAGCGCATTTCCGTGGCGGGTGCCCGCGCACGTTGACGCTGCGGCGCGGGCACCCGAAAGCAGCGCCTGCAGATGGGAGCGCTCGATTGCAGGCTGGTCGCACGCCACGACCATCACCGCGGTCACCGTGGGCAGCAGGTGTGCGCCGGCAACCTGCAGACTGCTCGCCAAGCCACGCTCCCAGTGGTGGTTGGCTACCGGAGTGGCATCCAGCCCGGCAATGCTGGATGTCACGGCCTGTGCGTTCGCGCCCACCACGACCAGTACCTGCGCTGGCGCGACCTCCCCCGCCAATCGCACCACGCGATGTACCAGGGTCTCGCCCTGCCGGGTGAGGAGCTGCTTGGGCTGGCCAAGTCGGGCGCTCCCGCCGGCAGCAAGCACGATGACAGCATGCGTGTCAGTCACCTGCCGTGCGCGCTTCGCCATTGCTGCAGCTGCGCGGCGATGCTGAGCGAAATCGCCTCTGGCCCTCGGCCACCGATGTTCAGGCCGACCGGTGACCGAAGTCTCGGGGAAAGGCGGTGGAGCTGATCCGGGGTCAGCAGCTTGAACAGGTCCTCGCGCCTTCGCCGCGGACCCAGCAGTCCAATGAACGCGACGTTGGTATCAGCCAGGGCCACCAGCGTCTCCCTGTCCAGTTCGAAATCGTGATGCATCACCAGTGCCGCGTCGCACCGGTCGCCATGAAGGGCCTCGGCCGGGCTGGTCTGAAGATGCGCATCCGCGCACTGCCCGGCTGAGGCCCAGCGCGCTCGACGTTCGGCCACGCTGACCCGCCATCCCAAGCCGCGCAGCAACGGAACCAGGAAGGGCGTTTCGGGACCGCCCCCCAACACCAGGGCGCGCGGAAGCCGGGGCAACGGCAAACGCCACTCGCCCTCGCCAAAGGGCTGCGTACCCTCCATCGGATGCAGCTGCCACGCCTGCTCGCGATGGCCGGCACGGAAAATGACCTGCCCCGACGTGCGAAGGTCGCGCTGGAGTGACACGCCCTCGCGCAGCCAAGCCTCGATGACGTCGTCGAGGCCGGCCATGGCACGCAACGGCAGGAGCGCAATCCGAAGCCGGCCGCGGCAGCCGAGCGCGGACCCGCTCAACAGGTCGTCGTCACTGCGGGTGTCGATCTCGATCCAGTCGACCTGCCCTGCCGCACTTACCTGCTCCGCGCGTCGGGCGAGCTCGGGCTCCAGGCATCCGCCGCTCAGCCAGCCGACCTGGCTGCCGTTGCAGAACAGCACCATGTCGCCGGCACCGGCGTAGGTGGAGCCATCGGTTTCCAGCACCAGCGCGAGCACGGCGTGCTCCCCCGCGCGCACGCGCGTCAAGGCCGTCTCGAGTACGCCGCGCGGGCTGCCTTCGGCGAGGAAGCCCGGCGCTGCGGACAGGTGCTCGGCAAGATCGCCGGGCTCCCCTCCGCCTGCGGCGGAGACCTCCAGAATGGGCGAGGCTGCGGGTCGGTCCATGCGCACCGTCAGCCTACGTCGGGCAAGCCGGGCAACAGCTTGTCCAAGGTGATGGGATAGTTGCGCACGCGCACGCCGGTTGCGTTGTAGATCGCATTGGCGATCGCGGCGCCAACCCCGCAGATGCCCAGTTCACCCACACCCTTGGCCTTCATCGGCGAGATCACCGGATCCAGCGTGTCGAGGAAGACCACCTCCTGGTACGGGATGTCGGCGTGCACGGGAACCTCGTAGCCCGCCAGGTCGTGGTTGATGAACAAACCAAGCCGTTTGTCGACCACCAGCTCCTCCATCAGGGTTGCGCCCGCACCCATCACCATCCCGCCGATGACCTGGCTGCGTGCAGACAGCGGATTGAGGATCCGGCCGCCATCGCATACGGCAAGCATGCGACGAATGCGCGTTTCTCCAGTGTAGGCATGCACGGCGACCTCGCAGAAATGCCCTGCATAGGTGCCGACGTCGTAGCCTTGTTTGAAGTCGCCGAAGGTAATGCCGTCCTCCGCCGACAGTGTGCCCGCCTCCGCCAGCTTGATGGTCCGCCCATCCGCCTGGATGCGGCCATTGGCGAAGTCTGCGGTGTCGCCGTCGAAGCCGAGTTTCTCGCCCACCTTGCGGCGCAGGCTGACGCACGCCGCGTACACGCCCGCGGTGGAGCTTGCCGCGCCCCACTGGCCGCCGGAACCGGCGGAGGCGGGATGACGGGAGTCACCGAGAGTGACCTGGACCTGGTCCAGCGGCACGCCCATGGTCTCGGCTGCCGTCTGCGCGATGATCGTGTAGGAGCCGGTGCCGATGTCGGTCATGTCGGTCTCGACAATCACGCCGCCCTGGCCGTCAAGCCGGACACGCGCCGCCGACTTCATCGTCGGTGCGCCGCGATAGCCCGCGGACACGCCCATGCCGACCAGCCAGTGCCCTTCCCTGACCTGTGCCGGCCGGGCGTTGCGCTTGTTCCAGTTGAAGCGCTCCGCGCCTTCGCGCAGGCAGCGCACCAGGTTGCGGTCGGAGAACTTCTTGGACGGATCGCCGGGCACGACCTCGGGCTCGTTGAGGATGCGGAACGCGATCGGGTCGAGACCCAGCTTCTCGGCCATTTCGTCCATTGCCACTTCCAGCGCCATGTGGCCCGGTGCTTCGCCCGGTGCGCGCATCGCATTGCCTTCGGGCATGTCGAGCGTGGCGATGTAGTTGGCCACCAGGCGGTTTGCGCCTGCATAGAGCTTGGGCGTCTGCAGGGTGCCGTTCTCGCCATCCTCGCCGTTGATGTTGCCCGACCAGTTCTCATGGGCGATGGCGGAGATCCGGCCATCCTTTCCGCAGCCGATCCGCACGCGCTGGAGGGTGGCGTGCCGGTGCGTGGTGTTGTTGGGCATCAACGGGCGTTGCAGCGCGATCTTCACCGGTCGCCCGACCTGCTTGGCCGCCAACGCGGCCAGCACCGCGTCGGCACGGATGAACAGCTTGCCGCCGAAGCCGCCGCCGATATAGGGCGAGTCCACGCGCACCTTGGCAGGATCGATGCCGAGGATCGCCGCCATGCCCTGCCTGGCCCAGTCGATCATCTGGTTCGCCGTCCACAGCGTGAGCGTGTCACCCTCCCAGGCGGCGATGGTGGCGTGCGGCTCCATCATCGAATGACTTTCGTCGGAGGTGTGATAGGTCTCGTCGAGCTTGACCACGGCGCTCGCGTAGGCGGTGTCGAAATCGCCCAACGCCTGCCGGTCGGGCTTGCCGTCACGCCCCTTTGCCAGCGGTGCGGACGGTGCCAGGGCCGGGAAATCGAAGCGGCCCTTGCTGCGCTCGTAGCGGGTGCGGATCAGCGCCGCGGCGGCGCGGGCCTGCTCGAAGGTCTCTGCCACCACGCACGCGATGGCCTGGTGGTAGTGGGCCACTTCGGGTCCGCCGAACAACGGCGCGTTGTTCCAGTTCGATTTGCCGACCGGCTTGGTTTCCGGTGCGGTGATGACCGCCAGTACGCCGGGCGCGGCACGTGCGCGGGAGGCATCCATCGAAATGATGCGCCCCTTGCCAATGCCCGCACCGACGATGTAGCCGTAGGCCTGGTTTGGGGCCACGTCGTGGCGCTCGTAGGCATAGGGGGCGGTGCCGGTGGTCTTGCGTGGACCGTCGATGCGCGGCGTCGACTTGCCGACGACCTTGGCCTTGTCGAACAGGTTGTCGCCGGCGGGGGCGTTGAATTCAAGGGGCATCAGCGCTCTCCTTCCACCAGCACGGCTGCGAGGGTGCGCTCGGCGAGCGCGATCTTGAACGCATTCTCCCGCGTCGGACGGGCACCGGCGAACACCTGCCGGGCCGCGGCCTTTACGCCGTCGCGCAGCAGCTGTTCGGCTGCCTCGACGCGCCACGGCTTCGGCGCAACTCCACCGAAGGCGAACCGCGCCGAGCCGTCTCGCTGCACGACCGCGGCGACCGACACCAGTGCGAACGCATAGGACGCGCGGTCACGTACCTTGTGGTACACGTGCCGACCGCCCAGAGGCTTCGGCAGCGTGACGTGGGTGATCAGCTCACCGCGCTGCAGCACGTTGTCCTGCTGTGGCCTGTCGCCGGGGGAACGATGGAAATCGGCAATCGGGATGCTGCGCGTACTGCCGTCACCGCTGACGGTCTGAATCGAGGCGTCCAGCACCCGCAGGGCCACCGCCATGTCGCCCGGATAGGTCGCGATGCAGCTGTCCGAGGTGCCGATCACGCCCATCTGCCGGGAGAATCCCTCGAGCGCGCCGCAGCCTGATCCGGGCAGGCGCTTGTTGCAGGGCAGATGGGGGTCGTAGAAATACGGGCAGCGCGTGCGCTGCAGCAGGTTGCCGCCGGTGGTGGCTTTGTTGCGCAGCTGCCCGGAGGCGCCTGCCACGATCGCGCGGGTCAGCACCGCGTAGTCGCGGCGCACGCGCTCATGCGAGGCCAGCGCGGTATTGGTGACCAGCGTGCCGATGCGCAGGCCACCCTCGTCGGTGGTTTCGATCCTGTCCAGGCCGATGTCCTGCACATCGACCAGGTGCGCTGGCGTCTCGACCTCAAGCTTCATCAGGTCGAGCAGGTTGGTCCCTCCGGCCAGGAACTTCGCGCCCTCGGTACCGGCGACGGCCTTGGCGGCCTCGGCCGGGGATTTGGCGCGTTCGTAACTGAAGGCCCTCATGAGCGCCTCCCTGTAGAGGTCACGCCAGCGACCTCTTCCATTGCCTCGGCAATGTTGGAATAGGCCCCGCAGCGGCAGAGGTTGCCGCTCATGCGTTCGCGCATTTCCATGTTGGTGGCCCGGGGCCGTGCACTGACGTCCGCCTGTACATGGCTGGGGACACCCCGCTTGATCTCGTCCAGTACCGCCACCGCCGAGCAGATCTGCCCTGGCGTGCAGTACCCGCACTGGTAGCCGTCATGCTTGATGAAGGCGGCCTGCATCGGATGCAGGTCGTCGGGGGTTCCGAGGCCTTCGATGGTGGTGATGGCATCGCCCTGGTGCTGCACCGCCAGGCTGAGGCAGGCATTGATGCGCTCACCGTTGACCAGCACGGTGCAGGCACCGCATTGACCGTGGTCGCAGCCCTTCTTGGTTCCGGTCAGCTTCAGATGTTCGCGCAGGGCATCGAGCAGCGTGGTCCGGGTGTCGAGCTCAAGCTCCCGCCGCTTGCCGTTGACGGTCAACGCCACCGTGCTGATGACCGGCGGCCTGGGCGGCGGGGGCGTCGCCAGCTCGGCGGCGAGCGATGACGCCCCCGGTGCGGCGGACATTGCCACGGTCGTGACGCCGCCGGCGATCACCTGGCGACGCGTCAACTTCATTCCTTCATCACAACTTGGCACAGTGACCTCCTGGCGTTCGGGAAAATCCCGTGGCTGGATGGACGCGCTCAGACTACCCAAGGGGCACTATGCCCATCTGCAAGGTACAGATCTGTGAAGTCGGTCGGAGGCGCGCCGGCATCATCGGCCGAGCCTGCTGGCCGGTCATCCTCAACGCCGCCTCTGGCAAGAGTGCGCCACTGACACTGATCCGCGCCACTTCCTCACTGATGCATGCACATCCGGCATCGCCCGGACGGAGCGATCCATGCCTGGGAGTTCGAAGAAAAGGGCAAGGAATTCACCGTGCGCGGCGACGAGCCGTGGGTCTTCAACAGCATGACCCACGTCATCAATGCCGCACTGGATGGCTTGGGCTTGGCATACGCACCGGAACCGCTGGTGGCCGAGCACATCGCGCAAGGCAGGCCGAAGGAGCACTTTCCCGACCATCATTCTTTTCGAACCTCAAGCTGACGTTGAATCGCGACGCGAACACGTTCGGCAGCATCGAGGCTGACGCGCTCCTCAAGCACATCGGCCAGATCGTATAGCTGCTCCGGCCCCAGGCCGATGTTCATGCTGATTCCAATGTGGGACTGCAATTGGGGCTCCACCCCGTACATGGCGGCCAGCATGCTGACCGTAGCCAATTCGCGGCTTTGCCAATCAAGATTGTCGCGCTCGAAGATGTCGCCGAAGAGGTGCGTACGGAGGTATTGATTTGCTTGCGGGGCAAAATCGAACAAAGGCCCTGAGACAGGAGCGCCGGCCAGCCTGGTCTGGTTTGCCGTGCCTGCAGCGAGCAAGGCATCGCCTGTGGGAATCGGCTTGCGGGGCTCGCGGCCGGCGTCATCCTGGATGCCCTGCTGTCTCCGCGCATCCGCCACCTTCATCAGTTCGCCCAGCGCGTTTAGGCTCCGCGGAAACCCCGCATAAGCGTAGAGCTGCATCAGGACCTCTCGCGTTTCGGCCAGACTCAATCCCGCGTCCAGGCCCTGGTTCAACGCCTGATGAAGGCCATCCAAGTCGCCGGCCGCTGCGAAGGCGCCGATCGGAATGATGGCTTTCCGGCGCGGATCCAGTTCAGTTGTGGGGGCTTGATTTGATTTGGTGTGCATCGCTATTCCTTCGTGTGCGAAAGCCATCTGACCTGGAACGGCAGCAAGCGTCGCCGCGCCCAGCAGATTGGCAAGAAGGCTGGGCCCCAAGATAGGCAGCCAGCCTCTAGAACGACTCAATGCGGACCTCCACGGCCCCGGTCTTGCGAAGGAGCTGCAGCCCTCCTTCGATGCGACCCAGCCTTACGAGACCCTTTGAATAGCCAAAAGGCCTGTGAAAAATCGCCAGGTTTCCCCAAGGCGCATAGAAGGCCATATCACCTGCCACGGGCGTGATTCCCTCCGGCTCGCCCTCCACGTTCAGACTGCGCGGCAGCTGCGCAATCTTCTCAGTCGCGGCGTAGTCTTCAAGTTGCAGGGTCAGCGGCAACTGAGCAATGAACTCGCGTGCAGGAAGGCTGTCCTCCAGGGTGGCTGACAGCACTTGATCATTGATGATCAGTCGAATTTTCATGGGATGACTCTCCTGATTGGCCTCAGTTCTGGCGGCAGCGACGGCTGGATGATCGGGCGCGGCTGAGCAAGCTGCTACCGCCCCAAAAGCAGCGAGGAGCACGAGCAGCTTCGCCGTTATCGAAGTGAGGCGTGTCATCGCTTCGGAGCCCCTGTGGCAATCGCCGCAGCTGACGTGTGCACCTCTTCAGCCGCAGTGGCGTAGGCAAGCAGCGCGGCAAACAACAGGATGCCCGCACTCGCCAAGAACGTGCTGGCAAAGCCAAGGCTGTCGAACAGCAGCCCGCCGAGGGTGGCACCCAGCGCAATGGAGCACTGAACCACCGCAACCATCAGCCCGCCGCCGGCCTCGGCATTATCGGTGAAGGTGCGCGCCAGCCAGCTCCACCAGCCGACCGGTGCGGATGTGGCCAGCAGACCCCACGCCGAGAGCAGTGCGGCGGTCGGCCAAAGGTGGGGCCCGAGTGGAACCAGAGTGACGGCAATCAGCGCCATGAGGGCGGGAAGAATCACCAGCGTGCGGTAGAGCCCGCGCCTGATGAATGCCCCGATGGCAAGTGTGCCCACGAAACCACTCACTCCGATCGCCAGCAGAACCCACGGAACCGCAGATACCCCAGCATGCGTGACACGCTCCAGGAACGGCCGCACGTAGGTGAACAGGGCAAACTGCCCCATGAAGAACGCAGCGCAGGCCATCATGCCCAGTGCCACCACGCGTCGTCGCAGCAACACGACGACCCCGCCGTGTGATCGGCCCTCCTCCGCTTCCATGGACGGGAGACAAACCCACTGCCAGGCCAGGGCGACAGCTGCCACCGGCACAAGACAGAGGAATGCGCCGCGCCATCCCATCATGCTGCCAAGATAGCTGCCCAGTGGTGCCGCAATGACCGTTGCAAGGGCGTTGCCACTGTTGAATATCGCCAAGGCTCGCGGTACCTCGGCCTCCGGTACCAGCCGCATCGCGGTTGCGGCGGACAATGACCAGAAACCGCCGATCACTACGCCGATCAGCGCACGGCCTGTCATGTAGACCGGATAGTTCTGGGCCAGCGCTACCACCAGTCCCGACACCGCCATCAACGCCGTGAGGGACAACAGCAACGTTCGGCGGTTCACGCTACCCGCCAATCGCGAGATCGACAGGCTGGTCAACACCGCAAATACACCCGAAATGGCAATGCCGTAGCCGGCAAGGCCCTCGCTCACGCCCAGGTCTGCCGCCAAGGGAGTGAGCAGGCTCACGGGCATGAATTCCGAGGCGATCAACGCGAAGACGCACAGCGTCATTGCGAACACGCCGCCCCAGTTGGCGCGATGTGCGGGGGCGTCGGTGCGGCTCATTTCCCGGCCAGGCCGCGCTGGAAGAACGTGGCCAGCTTGTCAAGGGGAATCAGCTGGATGCGGTCGTACAGATCCACGTGGCCGGCACCCTTTACCCAGTAGATCTCCTTCGGCTGCCCTGCCCTTCGGTAGGCGTCCTCGCTGAACTCGCGGGAATGCGCGACGTCGCCGGAGACGAAGAGCATTGGTCGGGGCGAGATCGTCTCGATGTCGTTGAAGGGATAGAAGTTCATGAATTTGACCAGGCTGCTGAAGAGCGGCTGGGTTGTCAGTTCGGCCTTGTCACCCTTTGGCGTATAGGCGCCGCGCGGGGTGCGGTAGAAGTCGAAGAACTCACGCTGGATGGCGGGCGTGTCAGCATCGAGGTGGTTCACGGTGCCAGGCACGAACACCGGCGCCCCGCCCTTGAATTCGGCCAGACGCTGATCTGCCGCGGACTGGATCACCGCCTTGCGCTGCTCCAGCGACTGGCCACTGTTCAGCCCCTGCCGTGCCGCCGCACCCATGTCGTACATGCTGACCGTGGCGATGGCCTTGATGCGTGGGTCGATCTTGGCGGCACTGATTACAAAGCTGCCGCTGCCACAGATGCCCAAGCCGCCGATGCGGTCCGGGTCCACAAATGACTGCGTGCTCAGGAAATCCACGGCCGCACTGATGTCGTCCGAGTAGATTTCCGGCGCCACCAGGTGTCGCGGTGCGCCGCCACTCTCGCCCCAGAAGGAAAGATCGATCGCCAGCGTGACGAAGCCCTGCTCGGCCAGCTTCTGCGCATAGAGCTGGGAACTCTGCTCCTTCACTGCGCCCATCGGGTGGCCAACGACCACTGCGGGGGCGCGGCTGCCGTCGGGCAGGCCTCGAGGGCGGTAAAGCGTACCCACCACCTGCATCTCGTACTGGTTGTGGAAGCTCACGCGCTCCCCCTTGACCGTGGGGCTGCGGTAGAAGTTGTCGGATCCATGGGGCGGGGCCGGCACCGGTGCGTCAGCGGCCATGGCCGAAGCTGGAACGTAGAGGCTGGCGAGCAGCGCCAGTAACAGCGTGGTGCGTTTCATGGGCGTATGGCCTCGGTTGGGGACACGGGTCGCCACGATAGGCCCCAGCCCCTATATCGATAAGCCGGTTGAAAGTTGATGCATTACTGAGTTGCGCTCACAATTGACCCATGAGCACCGTGAAAACCCATGACCTGCAAGCGTTCCTGGTAGTGGCGCAGGAGCAGAGTTTCACCAAGGCGGCGGTTCGTCTTGGGGTAACGCCCTCTGCGCTGAGCCATTCGATGCGCCTGCTGGAAGAGCGCCTGGGAATTCGCCTGCTCGCGCGGACCACGCGCAATGTCTCTCCCACTGAAGCGGGCGAGCGCCTGATGCGCTCCATCGCACCACATTTCGAGGCCATCGGTGCCAGCGTGGAGGCGCTGGGTGACCTGCGCGACCGCCCAGCTGGAACGCTACGAATCTCCTGCACGGATGATTCCATGGAAACCATCATCCGTCCGCGGCTTGCCGGATTCCTGGACGCATACCCGGACATTACGCTTGAGTTCTACGTAGATTACGGCTTTACCAATGTGGTGGAGCAGCGCTTCGATGCGGGCATCCGGCTCGGAGAGGCACTGAGCAAGGACATGGTTGCTGTCAGGGTCGGCCCCGATTGGCGTCTGGTCGTGGTGGGCTCACCCGACTACTTCGAGAAGTATCCGAAGCCGAAGAAGCCTGCCGACATTACGCGCCACCGCTGCATCCACATCCGGCATCGCCCAAGCGGTGCCATCTATGCATGGGAGTTCGAAGAGAAGGGCAAGGAATTCACCGTGCGCGGCGACGGGCCGTTGGTCTTCAACAGCATGACCCACGTCATCAATGCCGCACTGGATGGCTTGGGCTTGGCATATGCACCGGAACCGCTGGTGGCCGAGCACATCGCGCAAGGCAGGTTGGTGGCAGTGCTGGACAGGTGGTGCGTCCCCTTCCCCGGCTATCACCTTTACTACCCGAACCGTCGGCAGCCGTCGCCGGCATTTGCAGCGCTGGTTGCGTGGTGGAAGCTGGATAGGTGACGTGGATGCCGATGCCGGGTGCGGTCTTGATTCCCCTTTGTGCACTGTATCGGCTGGAAACGGACACCAGCCCCACCCTCGATAAATCTTCCTAATCCCCCAGCCGGGCGACAGCTTCCCTGCCCCATTTGCTAGCCATTGAACGTTATCGAGCACGCGCGGGCGGTCAATTCTGGAATCAACATGACCAGCGAAGATGGTTTCGCGTGGGTGAATTTTCAGGCACGGCCATCGTGCACCCAGCTTTCAGCTAACACTCTCCGGAGAGCTTTGCGTGACGCCTCGCCAAGTTACGCACGCCCCCTCCCGTCTCGTTGTTCGCTGGAGCATGCCCTTGGCCACCGAAGCCCATAATTCACGAGGCTCAGTTGTAGCCGTGCTGGCAATCCTGACTCTACTTTAATCTCAGCACGCCTCTTGTACTTACTCCGTCACCGAACAAAATAGACGCGCCGCGCGGGAACGCATGTTGCGCGTCCTCATGTTGAGGAAAGACACCACACACGCCACTCTCTCGCCGGGAAGAATGACGTCAACGGTACTGTCATTGATCACGAATCCGTACCAGAGCTCACCGCCGCGTCGCGACAATGCCATGGGGCGTGCGTTGTTCTGACGCATCTCAAGAACGGGTCCGCCCAAAGAATCAACCATATCCAAATGGATCTCAGCTCGCGCTGGAACCATGTTCGGGAAAACAATCGTCATCTCAGCAACTCTTCTGCTTGATGTGCGAGCCCGTACTTTGGACTCTGTGAAATTGCGTGCTTGGCACATTGATTGATTGCATCGGGACGCCATGCACGTCCGAGAGCAGGGCCTTCGATGCTGAATTTATCACGCCGGCAGGGGCTACTCCTTGGACGACGGTATGCTCTTCGCCATACAACTTCGCGTGCCCACGAGCAAGCCCCACGCGCGCAGCCACAATGCCGCGTGGCTGGAGCGGGCCAAGGTCGCGTTGAAGGCCTACTGGCGCCTGGCGGCCTTTGGTAATCCTGTCGCATCTGCCTCACTGAGGGCCTCGCCGGGCGGATGCCGACACTCTTGACGCGTGCACCGCCGGCATCGCCGATAGCCTTACAGGGCATCGCCCAGCCTCATTGCGCCGCATGCAACGATTGTGAAAATGTTGAAAGTGGTGTCGGCATCAGCCCTACTGCGTTGGCATCTCGCACAGCCAGGGGTATTCCTGTTCATGCCACCGAAAACGGGTGGCCGAGGCCTCGAAATCCTCGTGAGTGGCAGGGTGCCGATCGGCGGCCACGGCGCAGTGCCTCGTGGCGCTAGTCGCGTCGCCAACGCAGTGGCTTGCCCCGCCCGTGCCTTCGCCTATCGGGTTCCAGAACATCCCCAACGATCGCTTCCTGCAACTGCGCCGCCAAGCGATGCAGTTCGTGGAAGCTCGTTCACGACAGGGCTATCAATTCGTCGATCAGCGTGAGGGCGCCGCTTTGCAGATCTACTGCCGCGACGTTCCGGTGCTGTGGCTGGAGAGGCACCCGAATTATCTGCTGTTGCGGGTATCACTGGATGCCCGGCAGCGGGCGCCGGCCGTTGTGCAGTTGCGGGCGCTTCTTCAATGCTTTGGGCGTTCTGCAGCAGGCGCTGGCCGGGGTGCCTGAGCCTGTTCTGATGGAGCGGGCGCTGCGGGTTGTTGCTGCTGAGGTACCTGATGGGGCGCGATGTCGCCCGCAGTAGCCGAGCGTGGCTCGGCTCTACAGGGACGTTGGTTGCGAGGGTTCGGGTTCGTGGATGGAGCCTTCAAGCAGGGCGACGTAGGTATCCAGGCGCGAACGCAGCCCGATCAATAGCCATCCTGTGAGGTATAGCAGTACGAGGGCGTAGATGATGAAAGCACCCAGCGCGCCAACATCAAAGGCGCTGCTCCAGTCACCCCATCTCCATTGGCGGAACTGCAGATAGAGGGCAATCAAGAGTGGGAATGGCCCAAGGCGCTGCAGCCCTCCGTACATTAATCCCATGCGCTCGATCATACTGGATCGCAAGTGGCTGACATACTTGAGGCGGCGCTCACGCTCGACTCTGGGGAACTTCCGAAGCTCGGCGATCACCGCTTGCCACAGTGCAAATTCGCCATCCATTTCCTGCGCGTGCGACAGCCGTGGCTGTACGAACTGCCGGAGTCCGCGGCGGGCCGCGAGAAACCCGCCGATGACAAAACCTCCGATTTCCACCGCCAGGCAGACCCTGACCAAAACCAGCGCAGCCGTAAGCGGAAGCCATCGATCAGGCAGCTGGCTACCGAGAATGCCGATGGCGGCCGCCAGTGCGCCCACCCGGAACGCCCACGTCTCCACCCTGCCCGCTTTCGGGTAGATGCTGTGCTCAACCAGCCCCTGCACCCGCTGGTAGAGCCAGTGGAAGGTCAGTTCCTGCGAATCGGTCGTTGCCGGCGGATCGACGCCGCCCCCTGCCTGCATGTCCATTGCACCCGTGCCCCGGCCGGCGCAGATGCCGGCCGCCCCATCGTACCTGAGCACGCTTCGGAAGGCGCCTCAGCGGGAATCACATGCCCAGCTCCGACAACCCCGGGTGATCATCCGGGCGACGCCCCAGCGGCCAATGGAACTTGCGGTCGCTTTCCTTGATCGGCAGGTCGTTGATGCACGAGAAGCGGCGCTGCATCAGGCCGTCCTCGCCGAATTCCCAGTTTTCGTTGCCATAGGAACGGAACCAGTTGCCGGAGTCGTCGCGCCATTCGTATGCGTAGCGGACCGCAATGCGGTTTTCGGTAAAGGCCCAGAGCTCCTTGATCAGGCGGTACTCGAGTTCCTTGTTCCATTTGCGTGCCAGGAACTGCCGGGCTTCCTCCCGGCCGTTGGTGAATTCGGCACGGTTGCGCCACTGTGTGTCGAGCGAATAGGCAAGTGACACCTTGTCGGCATCGCGGGAATTCCAGCCATCCTCGGCAAGACGCACCTTCTGCGTGGCCGATTCGAGGGTGAACGGAGGAAGCGGCGGACGGGGTTGTTCTGCGGACACGGGGAGACCTCCAATCGAAATGGATATACGGGTTGCTTCAAAGGATCTGGCGTACCCAGGCGCTAACGCTTGGCCTGTTCCAACAACAGCTTCGCGACATCCTTCGCGGTGTCTGCGGCGTCGAGATCACCCATCACGCGCGACAGGGTGATGGCGCCTTCCATCAGGATCAGTAGCTGGCGGGCGAGGTCCGCCGGCTGCTGCACATCCAGTTGTTCGGTAAGTTCCAGCGTGTAATCGAGCAGCTTCTGCTTGTGATTCCGCGCGATCTGCCGGATCGGATCGGCCGGATCGCCGACCTCCCCCGCGGTATTGATGAACGCACACCCGCGATAGCCCTCGGACTGGAACCAGCTCTTGAGCGCGGTGAACATGCCGAGGATGCGCGCTTCCGGGCTGTCGGCCTTGTCGCACTCCTGCCGGAACCAGGCCAACCAGCGCACATCGCGCGCCTTCAACGCGGCGGCGGCCACGTCGTCCTTGTTCTCGAAATGGCGGTAGATGCTCTTGCGCGCCACGCCCGAGGTCTTCACCAGCAGGTCCATGCCGGTGGCATGGATCCCGTTCTGATAGATCAGCGCCTCGGCCGTGGCCAGGATCTTCTGTTGCGTGTCGGTGCTGCCGTTGCTCATGGCTGCAAGGTAGAACGCTCGTTCTACCCTGTCAACAGGCAATCGCGAGCGATGGGGGCGCGCACATCCATGCAAGACGATCTATCAAGAAATCCGGACACTTCATCACCCGGGCGCCTGATCACAGGCGCAAAGTACGTCTCACCACCCACCCATGAGAGTTCCCGCATGAACACCTTCGCCCGTACGCTGGCGGTTGCCGCCCTCGCCCTCTCGGTCCAGGCCGGCCTGTCCGCGCAGGCCGCCGAACCGGCCAAGCCGGCCCCGGTCACCACCATCGCGCGCACCGCCAGCTACATCACCACCGCCGACGGCGTGCAGCTGTACTACAAGGACTGGGGCCCGAAGGACGGCCCGGTCGTGACCTTCAGCCATGGCTGGCCGTTGAATTCGGACAGCTGGGAGTCGCAGATGATCTTCCTGGCCAATCATGGCTACCGCGTCATCGCGCATGACCGTCGCGGCCACGGGCGCTCCAGCCAGCCATGGGACGGCAACGACATGGATCACTACGCCGATGACCTGGCCACGGTGATCGATACGCTGGACCTGCACGATGTGACCCTGGTGGGCTTCTCCACCGGTGGCGGCGAAGTGGCGCGCTACATCGGCCGGCACGGCACCGGGCGGGTGAAGAAGGCCGTGCTGATCAGCTCGGTGCCGCCGTTCATGCTGAAGACCGCCGACAACCCGAACGGCCTGCCGATCGAAGTGTTCGACGGCATCCGCAAGGCACAGATGGAGAACCGCGCGCAGCTGTACCGCGACATTCCGTCGGGCCCGTTCTATGGCTTCAACCGCCCAGGCGCGAAGGTGTCGCAGGGGCTGATCGACGCATGGTGGGCGCAGGGCATGCAGGGCGGCCACAAGAACACCTACGACTCGATCGCCGCGTTCTCGGCCACCGATTTCCGCGCCGACCTGAAGAAGTTCGATGTTCCTACCCTGGTGATCCACGGTGACGACGATCAGATCGTGCCGATCGATATCTCTGGCCGTCAGTCAGCGAAACTGATCAAGGGTGCCAGGCTGATTGTCTACCCGGGTGCGCCGCACGGCCTGACCGACACCCACAAGGACAAGGTCAACCAGGACCTGCTGACGTTCCTGCAGGAAAAGTGACTGGCCAGGGCTCCGGCGCCGTGCCGGAGCCCTCCTGTTGCCTGGCGCCCACCTTCATGTGCGCGCCGCTGTCGGCATCTGGAATGTGAACATAGTGCCGTCGCTCTCACTCGACCGCACGTCCAGTGTTCCGCCGTGGGACTTGGCAATTTCCGATGCAATGTAGATGCCCAGGCCAAGCCCTAGCCTGGGCAGTTCGCCCTGCTCACGCGAAAATGGGCTGAAAATCGTCCCCAGCCGCTCAGGCGCAATGCAGCCGGCGTTATGCACATCCAGCGTGAGGCGATGGGATGCGGCCTGGACTCTCAGCGTGACAGGCGCGGAGCGCTCGCCGTGCTGGGCTGCGTTGGTCAGCAGGTTGGCCAGCAGCTGCGACAGCCTGCCGGGATCGCAGACCACGCTGCCCTCGATCCGCATCTGGACGTTGATGTCCTGCCGACCGGTAGCGATCGCCACTTCTTCTGCAACCTGTTCAAGCTCCGCCTGCAAGGTGTGGCTTTCCTGGAGCGAGACCGGAATGCCTCCTCCCAGCCGCCCCCTGGCGAAATCAAGCACATCACCGATGAGGCCATCCATCCGGGTGACGCCGGCAGCGATGTGCGCGAGCATCCGCTGCTGGCGCTCGGATGTTGCCTCACGTTCCAGCGAATCGGCGGCCACGCTGATGGCCTGCAGCGGGCTGCGAAGGTCATGGCCCAGTACCGCGATGAACTGATCGCGCAGATCGGAAACACGTTGTGCCGTTGAAAGTGCTGTCTCTGCCTCCAGCAGCTGATCCTCTTTGTCGAGGTAGTTGCCAACGAGGTCGGCAAGCAGCTCCATGGATCGTTGCACGTGCGCCTCATCGAAGTTGCCCGGCGACGAATCAATGGCACACAGGGTGCCGAAGAAGCTGCCATCCGGCCGATGGATCGGCACGGAGGCGTAACTCTCCAGCCCGTAGATCCTGGGCGTATGGTGTTCGGAATACAGCGGGTGTGCACTGGCGCGCGCGAACACCACGGAGGTCGATGACTGCCTGATCTCGTCACAGAGGGTGGTTTCGAGGACCAGTTGCCCGCCCGGAACGAGCCCGAACCCCAGGGTGTCGAGGGTGGCGCAGGCGGTCCACGTGGTTTCTGTCACCCGGGCAATCGCGGTGAATCTTGAGCCTGTGATATGGGCGACGGTCTCAAGGATGCGCGGCACTGCCTCAATACGACCGATCTCAGCGATGTCATTCAGCAGGTGGGGATCGGTCAGTGTGTGCATGTAGTGGCAGTCGGGCGCAGTGGTGCATCATCCCACGAATCCAGCCACGAACACTCAGTCCGCCCCGCCCCGTGCGTTGCGCCGTAGCGATTGCGGGGGCTGGCCAAAGGCGCGCAGGAAGGCACGTCGCATGCGTTCGGTATCACCGAAGCCCGTTTCAGTCGCGACTTCATCCATCGTGTAACGGCTTTGCTCGATCAGCACACGCGCGGCCTCCACGCGCAGGCCCTCCACTGCCTTGGCGGGGGATTGCCCGGTTTCCTCGCGGAACGCGCGACTGAACTGGCGGGTGCTCAGATGCGCGGCCTGCGCCAGTTCTTCAACGGACAAGGTGGCGCGCAGGTTGCCGCGCGCGAAAGCCAGCGCGTTCTGGATGCGATCGGACCGTGCATCCAGTTCGAGCAGCACAGAATGCTGGGACTGCCCGCCTCCGCGGCGGTGGTAGATCACCAGCTTCCGGGCCACCGCCCTGCACAGATCCGCACCGAAGTCCTGCTCGATCATGCCAAGCGCCAGGTCCAGCCCCGCACTCATGCCGGCGGAGGTCCAGATCGGGCCATCGGTGATGAAGATGCGATCTTCCTCCACCTGCGCGGCGGGAAAGCGCCGCCTGAGCGTACGTGCGTGGAACCAGTGCGTGGTGGCGCGGCGCCCGTCCAGCAACCCCGCTTCGCCGAGAAGGAATGCGCCGGTGCACACCGACGCGGTCCGGCGCGTGCGGGCGGCCGCGTGGCGGATCGAATCAATCAGCGTGCCACTGGACGGGGCTGGCTCCAGCAGGCCGGCCACGATCATGGTATCCAGCGGCTGCTGCGCAAGCGGCGCTGTCTGCATGGCCATGCCCAGCGAGCTGGGCACCAGCCCGCCCTGCTCGGACAGCATGTGCAGATCGTAAAGGCGCGCACCTTCGGTGGCATTGGCCAGTTCGAAGGCGGACGCCGCGGCGATCGCCATGGTCTGGAATCCGGCCGGCAGGACACATCCAACACTGAGCATGGCGGGTTTTCCGGCGTGACCTGAAACGAGGTATATACGACATTTACGCCCTGCACAAGCCAGCCTAGAGTCTGCCCTGACCCCGGCGACCCCCGCCGGTTTGGACCGACTCCTGTGAACGACCCTACCCATCACGGCACCGCCCTCATCACTGGCGCATCGTCCGGCATCGGGGCGATCTATGCCGATCGCCTGGCCCACGCCGGCCATGACCTGATCCTGGTCGCGCGACGCGGCGACCGCCTGCGCCAACTGGCCGAAGCGCTGGCCCGCAGTACCGGCCGCACGGTGGACATCGTCGCCGCGGACCTGACCACCTCCGACGGGCGTGCCGAGGTTGAAAAGGTCATTCAAGGCCGAGCGGACATCCAGGTGCTGGTCAACAATGCCGGCATCGGCGCTACGGCGCCCCTGCTGCAGTCGGACATCGGCGAAATGGAGCGCATGATCACGCTCAACGTGAACGCCGCGATGCGCCTGGCCTACGCCGCAGCGCCGGTGTTTGTGGCCCGTGGCCGGGGCACGATCATCAACATCGCCTCCATCGTCGCGCTGGCACCAGAGCTGCTCAACGGGGTCTACGCGGGAAGCAAGGCGTTCCTGCTGGCGTTCTCGCAGTCGCTCCACCATGAACTGGCCGACAAGGGCGTGCGTGTCCAGGTTGTCCTGCCGGGTGCCACCGCAACGGACTTCTGGCACCTTTCCGGCCTACCGGTGGAGCACCTGCCACAGGGCATCGTGATGAGCGCCGAAGCGATGGTGGACGCGTCGCTGGCCGGTCTGGCACAGGGTGAAGTCGTGACCATTCCCGCGCTTCCGGACATCGCTGAGTGGGACGCCTTCGAGCACGCACGCAAGGCGATGGCACCGGGCCTTTCGCGCGCGCAGCCGGCGCAGCGCTATCTGGGCGGCGCCTGATCGGCGAACGCGTTGCAGCCGCCCGGCGTGGCGCAGTGCGCTGGCCGGGCATGGCGTCGCTACAGCGCCAGTTCCCTGGCGAGGAACGGCGCTGTCCTGCTGCCCTTGGCGCGGGCCACCTGGCGTGGCGTACCCTTCGCCACGATGGCGCCGCCCGCGCCGCCTGCGCCCGGGCCGACGTCAATCACCCAGTCGGCCTGTGCCACGGAACGCATGTCGTGCTCGATCATCACCACGGTGTTTCCCGCGTCCACCAGCCGCTGCAACTGCACCAGCAGCCTGTCTGCGTCCAACGCATGCAGGCCGGTGGTGGGTTCGTCCAGCACATAGAGCGTGCGACCGCGTTGGCTGCGCTGCAGCTCGGTCGCCAGCTTGATGCGCTGCGCCTCGCCCCCTGAAAGCTCCGTGGCCGGCTGGCCGAGCCTGAGATAGCCCAGGCCGATCTCCTGCAGCAGCTGCAGCGGCCGGGCGATGGCGTCTTCACCGGCGAAAAATGCCTGTGCCTGGTCGACCGTCATCTGCAGGACCTCGGCGATGTTGCGGCCGTTCCAGAGCACCTTCAGCGTGGCCTCGTTGTAGCGGGCACCATGGCAGGCCGGGCACGGCGCATAGACGCTGGGCATGAACAACAGTTCGACACTGACGAATCCCTCGCCTTCGCAGGTCTCGCACCGGCCCTTGGCCACGTTGAACGAGAAGCGGCCGGCGTCGAAGCGGCGACGTCGCGCGTCCGGGGTCGCGGCGAACAGCTTGCGCACGTGATCGAACAGGCCCGTGTAGGTGGCCAGGTTGGACCGGGGCGTGCGACCGATCGGTTTCTGGTCCACCTGCACCACGCGCTGGATGGCGTCCACATCGCCGGCCAGCTGGCCCCGGGTGGCCTCGATCACCGTGGGTCCCTCGGCCGGCGCGCTGTCGGCGCTGTCGTCCACCGGCTCGTGCCCCAGGTGTAGCAGCATCAGCTCAGGCAGGGCCTGCGCCATCAGGCTGGACTTGCCCGAGCCGGAAATGCCGGTCACCGCGGTCAGCACTCCCAGCGGCACCTGCGCGTCCACGCCCTGCAGGTTGTGGCGGTGGATGCCTTTCAGCTCCAGCCAGCTGCCGGCGCTGCGTTGCCGGCTGGCAGGCGCAGGCACCTGGTCGAACAGGTAGCGCGCGGTGCGCGATGCCTCGATGCCGCGCAGGCCGTCGGGCTTGCCACTGTAGAGAACCCGCCCGCCGTGCTCGCCCGCCTGCGGCCCCACGTCCACCAGCCACTGTGCACGCCGCATCAGTTCCAGATCGTGTTCAACGACGAACACCGAGTTGCCTCCATCGCGCAGGCGGTCCAGCGCGTCGTACAGCGCCTGGCTGTCGGCAGGATGCAGGCCGGCTGAGGGCTCATCGAGCACGTACAGCACGCCGAACAGCAGGGAACTGAGCTGCGTGGCCAGCCGCAGGCGCTGCAGCTCGCCGGCCGACAGCGTGGGCGTGGCGCGGTCCAGCGAGAGGTAGCCCAGGCCCAGGTCGCGCAGCTGCCGTACCCGCGCCATGACCCCACCCGCCAGTCGCTGCGCGGCCAGGCGCTTTTCTTCGGACAGGGCCGAGGTCAACCGCACGTCGGGGGCGCCTTCGTGGGTCGCATGGCCACGGGCTGCCCGCTTCGCGCGATCGCGGGGCGTCGCACTCCTGCGCGTGCGTGCGCCGTGACCGTGTGTACTGAAGTCACCCTGCGCAATGGGCTCGAGCAGCCCGGCCAGTTGGTCCAGCGGCAGCCGCATGAATTCACCGATGTCCAGACCGGCAAAGGTGACCGAAAGCGCTTCGGGCTTCAGGCGCTTGCCCTGGCAGGCGGGGCACAGCTTGCCTTCCATGTAGCGCGATACACGCTTGCGCATCAGCGCGCTCTGGGTAGTGGCGAAGGTGTGCAACACGTAGCGGCGGGCGCCGGTGTAGGTGCCCATGTAACTGGGCTCCAGCTTGCGCTTGAGTGCGGCACGCGTCTCGGCAGGCGTGAAGCCGGCATAGACGGGCACGGTCGGCGTGTCCTCGGTGAACAGGATCCACTCCCGGTCCTTCTTCGGCAGCTTCTTCCACGGCACGTCGATGTCGTAGCCCAGGGTAACCAGGATGTCGCGCAGGTTCTGGCCATGCCAGGCCGGCGGCCAGGAGGCGATGGCGCGCTCGCGGATGCTCAGCGACGGGTCCGGCACCATCAGCGCTTCGGTCACTTCGTAGACGTGGCCCAGCCCATGGCAGGTGCTGCAGGCCCCCTGCGGCGTATTGGGCGAGAAGTCCTCGGCGTACAGCATGGGCTGATGGGCCGGGTACGCGCCTGCACGCGAATACATCATGCGTACCAGGCTGGACAGCGTGGTCACGCTGCCCACCGATGAACGTGCATTGCTGGCACCACGCTGCTGCTGCAAGGCCACCGCCGGCGGCAGGCCGTCGATGGCATCCACGTCGGGCACGCCCGCCTGGTCGATCAGGCGGCGCGCATACGGTGCGACGGATTCAAAGTAGCGACGCTGGGCCTCGGCGAAGATCGTGCCGAACGCCAACGATGACTTGCCGGACCCGGACACCCCGGAGAACACCACCAGGGCGTTGCGCGGAATGGAAACATCGACATGCTTCAGGTTGTGCTCGCGCGCGCCGCGGACCTCGATGCAACCGCTGGCCGCGGCCGCACATGACGATTTGCCAAAGGGGGTGTGGGACATCTTCGTGATCCTGCTGGCAGTGAGCGGCACGCGCAACGGCGCACCGAGGCCCCATTGTCGCCGCGACGGGGTGAACGGGGCGAGGATCCTGCACTCCCGTTCTGCTCGGCAGCAGCGCGTCGCGGATCCCCGACCCCGCAATGCGCCTGATTGTTAACGCCTGTTGGCTGAAGGGTTGACACCACGTTGCCGCGTCGTTGATGGGGCCGCTCACGGCCCGGTTCCTATGCTTGACGCGCCACTTCCACAGTGGCACTCAACCTGGAGATGCATCATGCAACGCGATCAGAAAGACCTGCCCCACCCGGACCCGGAAGCACAGCGCACCGATCCGGTCAGCCCGCTTCAGGCCAAGCTGCATAACCACCGCAATCATGAAGAGGCGTTGCAGGAGACGTTCCCGGCCAGTGACCCGATCTCGCCCTTCGTCGCAGCCCCGACGCCCGAAGAGCAGGCCACGCGCCTGGGCGAGCGGGTCAAACTGCCAGACCGCCGGACGGATGAGGAGGCCGGCGGAGGTGAGCAGTGATCCGGCGCGGCTTTGCGCGCGTCGCGGCGGCCACGGCGCGGTTGTCCGGCAGTCTTGGGGCGTTCGTCGCGGCACTGGGGGTGATCATCGCCTGGGCCGCCAGCGGGCCGGCCTTCCACTTCAATGACACCTGGCAGCTGGTGGTCAACACGGGCACCACCATCGTGACGTTCCTGATGGTGTTCCTGATCCAGCACACGCAGAACGCTGACACCGCTGCACTGCACATCAAACTGGATGAGCTGATCCGGGTCAGCAAGGACGCCAACCAGGAGCTGCTGAACCTGGAATCGATGGAGCCGGCCCATCTTGAAGAGATACGCCAGCGCTATGAGGCACTGGCGAAGACCGCTGCAGACATCAAGTCCAAGAAGGAGCGCTGCATGCCCTGCGAAGCGGATGCAGCCGCCGAAGCCTGAGGCAACCGCTGCGGCGGCGTCGGCCTACAGCGATGGCGGTGTGAGGCCCTGCCTGGTCGCTAACGTGGCTGCATGGAGGATCAGGCAGTGAGCACGCACCTGGAAATCGACCTGATGATCGCGCAACTGGAGGAAATGTTGCCCACCTGGGCAGCGTTCTATTCCGAGCCGCAGTTCATCCTCATGCTCGCCGAGGCACTGGACTACATTGCAGCCAGTGCGGACCCGGATGCCCGCCTGTATTGCGTGATGCGCACCGGGCACCTCGATGCGTGCAGCGGCGAGATTCCCTGGGCAGCGCGCTATGGCGGGCGATAGGCAGTCGCTTAGGCCGCGATGGCGTAGGGCTCGACCAACCTGGCCAGGACATCCATCGCCGTCTCAGCCACCCCGTCGTCGTCGCCATGCTGCACAAATCCCAGCCAGTCTGCACAGGCCAGGCGCTTCAACTCCGCCGGTTGTGTCGGCAGCCAGCGCATCGGCCAGAATGGCAGACGCCGGTTACCGACCCTGCCGCGCTGCAACTCGATCAGTCCTGTATGGCTGGTAGCGCCAAGCACCCGCGAGTACGCCACGCGCAAGCCGTCCTCGGGCCCCTCCATGTACTGCAGGAAGCGGCTGCCATCGAACAGCAGGACCCCGGTGACGCCGGCGTTCCGGTTGAAGCGGGCGGCATCGTCGACCAGATCGTCCAGTTTGCCGCTGCGCAGGCCCAACGGGTCACCGGCCACGGCTGGGCCCGCTTCACTTACGTATGCGACTGCCCTGATAGGCATCGGCTGCTCCGGTAGCGAATCCCCCCAGATTCCGTATCGCAAGCATAGGCCAACCACGCCGACGATAGGTTCCGGCCCTGTGTATTCTGCGAATCAGCTGGGTTCGGGCTGACAGACGGTACGCAGCACGGGCCTGGCCTACGGGTCTGCCTGGGCCCATCGGGCGAGATTCTGCTTCACTTCCGCGATGCCGGCCCAAGGATCCTTGCGTCGCCGCCTGAGCTTTGCGGGCACGTCCTTGATCGTGAACGCATCGGCGCGCTGGAGTTTCGACAGATCGCCCCAGGCGATCGGCAGCGCCACCGGCGCGCCCGGCCGGGCGCGCAACGAATAGGACGCGACCGCCGTTGCGCCGCGCCCATTGCGCAGATAGTCGACGAAGATCCGCTTGTTGCGCAGGCTCTTGGTGGCGGTTGCCAGGAACCGCTGCGGTTCGGACTGTGCCAATGCATCGGCGAAACCCTTCGCAAAACGCTTGGTCAGGTCCCAATCGCACCCTGGGTTGAGCGGCACGACCACGTGCAGGCCCTTGCCGCCGGAGACGCGCAGGAACGATTCCAGCTCCAGCTGCGCCAGCAGTTCTCGGATGTCGGTTGCCGCTTTCTTGACTTCGGCAAAGGGCACATCCGGCCCGGGATCCAGATCGAACACGACCCGGTCGGCCCTGTCGGGCGCCTCGGCGTGGCTGCCCCAGGGGTGGAACTCCAACGCGTTGAACTGCACCAGTTCAAGCAGGCTGGCTGCGTCCCGCACCACCAGGTAATGGGCGTTGATGCCGCTTTCCTCCTTCAGCCTTACCGAATCGACCAGCGCCAGCCCGGCCGTATGGTGTTTCTGGAAGAAGCAGGGTTTTGCGGTGCCACTGGGGCATCGGATGATCGACAGCGGACGATCAATCACTTCGGGCAGCAGGTGCTCCATCACTGCCGCGTAGTAATCCCATACATCCTGCTTGGTGTAACCGTCGCCGGGAAACAGGATCTTGCCGGGAGAAGACAGCCCGGGTGGCGCGCGGTCCGCTGCCGCCGCCCTTTCCACCTGGCGCCTCCGCCGCGAGGGCGCATGCGACCGCCCGGCGGCCGGGACCGTTCCGGCGCGGTCGGAATCGGCGAGGTCGGCGACGTCCTTGTCCGTCCGCACCGCCTTCAGCGACGCCTGGCGCAACAGCTGCTGCCCACCGATCCCGCGGTAGAAGACCTCGACCACGAAACGCGGTTCGAACCAGGTCGCGGCGCGCAGGTCGGTGTCCTGCGTGGGCACATGCGCGGTCGGCCTGCGGCCGCCGCCGCCCTTGATGCGCTTGCTGATGTCGCCAATCAGTTCATCCGAGAACCCGGACCCGACGCGACCGGCGTAGAGCCAGCCATGCGTTGCGTCCGGCCGGGCCAGCAGCAGCGAACCAAAGCCGGTGCGGCTGCCTTTCGGTGCGGTGTAGCCCACCACCGCGAACTCGTCGCTGGCCAGCTGCTTCGTCTTGCGCCAGTCCTCGCTGCGGCCGCTGTGGTAGCTGCGATCGCCGCGCTTGGAAATGATGCCCTCGAAGTGCTGCTCACCGGCCAGGCGGTAGGCCTCCTCACCCTCTCCCTGCACATGCGAACTGAAGGCCAGGGGACTGCCCCGCCCCTCAAGCAGCGATTGCAGCAAGGCCTTGCGTTCCAGCAGGGGCGCATCGGCAACGTCCACGCCATCAAGATGCAGCAGGTCGAACAGTGCATACGTCAGGACGCCCTGCTTCTCGCCGGAAAGCGTCGCCTGGAGCAGGTTGAAGTCCTCCTTGGTGCCGGCGCCGGCGATCAGCTCGCCGTCCAGCGCCGCCGACGTGAGGCCCAGGGTCGCGACTGCGTCACGTATCTCGGGAAGCTTGTCGGTCCATTCCAGCGCGTTCCGTGACCACAGCTGCACGTTGCCCTCGACGACAGTGGCAAGGATCCGGTATCCGTCCCATTTGATCTCGTGGACCCACTGCTCGCCCTGGGGCGGCGCCTCTCCCAGCCTGGCCAACTGCGGTTCGAACGGCCCGGATGGCGCCGCTGCCCTCCCTGCCCTGCTGAGCGCAAGGGCCTTCTTCGACCAGTTCTTTCGCCGGGTGCGTGTGGCAGGCACCGCCGTCAGCCGCTTCTTCGCGGCCTTGCCGGCCCCGGCGCGCTTCAGATCCTCCGGTGGCGGCGCAGCGACATCGGCCAGCAGGTCGTCTGCCTCAAGGTCGCTGGCGAAGGCATCGTCCTCCTTGAACAGCAGCCACTGCGGCTGGCGCGCGGGCTTTCCCGACCGAACCAGATGCCAGCCGCCTTTCAGCTTGGTACCGAACAGTTCGAAGCGAAGATGGCCCTTGGCCAGTTGGGCTTCCGGATCGCCCTGCGTGGCCCATACACCATGGTCAAACTGGGCGACATGGCCGCCGCCGTACTGGCCCTTGGGAATGTCACCCTCGAACGCCGCGTAGTCCACCGGGTGGTCTTCCACTTCCACCGCCATGCGCTTGACCTTCGGGTCGTAACTGGGGCCCTTCGGCACGGCCCAGCTCTTCAGCGCATCGCCAACCTGCAGGCGGAAGTCATAGTGCCTGCGGCTGGCATGATGCAGCTGCACCACGAAAATGGCGCGCTGGCCTTTCGGCAGCGTCTTGCCCGGCTCGGGCTCCTGGGTCTGGTCAAAACGACGCTTGCGGCGATACTCGACCAGCGACATGGCCAGCTCCGCGCTATTTGCCCAGGTGCTTGCGGACGGCAACCGCCGTGGGCCCGACCGCCGCGACGGCCGCGCGAAGCTCTTCGGCGGACACGCCCAGCGTCGTGGTCCAGTACCGCAGTTCGTAATCCTCATTGACGTTGATGCGGTCCCGGTCCGGGCTGCCGGCGTTGTTCTTGTCATCGCTCATTGGGAGTCTCCAGCGTGATCGGGGGTGGACTGACCGTACCGGCCATTCCATGCGCACGGAGCGATGCCACTGTGAAGCCATGGCGAAGGCCGCCGGCACGGCGCCGCACCCCTGCGCGAAAGACGCCGCTTCGTGAAGGCAGCGCGCAGGATCCGCGGGGGCGTTCACATGCCGCCTTCACTCCTTCCCCGCCTGCTCGCAACCGGGCAGACCCTACGCTGGCCACTCCACTCACTGCGGAGCCCAGCATGGCTATCAAGACGGCGGAAGACCTGTTCATCCACGAGCTCTCGGACATCTACAGCGCCGAGAAGCAGCTGACCAAGGCGCTTCCGCGCCTGGCCCGTGCGGCCGAGAATCCGGATCTGGCGGCAGCGTTCGAAACGCACCTGGAGGAGACCCAGGGGCAGATCGAACGCATCGACCAGGTGGTCGAGGTGCTCGGCATCCGCCTGAAGCGCATCAAGTGCGCGGCGATGGAAGGCCTGGTCGAGGAAGGCAAGGAGGTGATCGACAGCATCGACAAGGGGCCGGTGCGCGACGCTGCCCTGATCGGTGGCGCGCAGAAGGTCGAGCATTACGAAATTGCCTCCTACGGCACCATCGCCGCGCTGGCCAAGCAGCTGGGCTACAAGGATGCCCTGCCGTTGCTGCTGGAGACGCTGGAGGAAGAAAAGGCGACCGACGAGAAGCTGACCCTGCTGGCCAAGGGCGGCGGCAATGCCAAGGCCGCGCAGGCCGCCTGAGTCGCATCGCACGCCCCGCGGCTGCCACGGAAGGCGGCCTCAGGGTGGGTAGAGCACCTGGTCGTTTGGACAGAAGAACGTGCGCCGCCGCGTTGTACCCATGTACAGCTTGCTGATCGGGCCACCACAGAGCGGGCACACCTTGCGCGTGTGCACCTGCCAGTGCTTCTTCAACTCGAAGCGCCGTTTCCACTCCAGGAAGTCGAAGCTGTAGGCACGGGCCTGGGTGATCAGGGCGGTGAGCCTGCGCGGTGGCAGGTCGCCCAGTCGCGTGGCCGGATGCACGCCGATCCGGAACAGCACCTCATTCTTGATGATGTTGCCGACGCCGGCGAAGATCGTCTGGTCCAGAAGCGCATCACAGACCAGGGTGTCCGGCAGTGCCTTCAGCTTGCGCCGGGCCAGTCTTGGATCCCAGGCGTCGCTCATCACATCCGCCCGCCAGTCGTAGACGTCGTCCAACGGCTCGTCGATCAGCCGCACCGAACACGCATAGAAATTCAGTTCGCCGTTGTCGAATGCCAGCGACACCCGTGCAGGGGTCGGCTTCCGTTCGTCGATGCGCCAGCTGCCGAACATCATCAGATGGATGCGCAGCGTGACCTGGCTGAACTCCAGCAAGAAGTGCTTCCCCCAGCTGCGAACCGCCTTGACCCTGCGTCCCTGCAGCGGTGACAGGTCGATGCGGCTGTTGCCGGAGACGCCGCGCACGACGTGACCCTTGAAGTGGCTGGCGGCCTCGCGCAGCAGGACAATGGAGGGGCCCTCAGGCATTCGCGTTCTCCTGCAGCAGTGCCTGCAGGTGCAGGGCGTTGCCGGTGGCGTGGCCCAGCGCGGTGTTGTCCAGTACGCACCAGGCACGGCGCTGTGCGGCGGCTTCGCGATGCAGGTGCTGGGCCAGCCCCGCCAGCGCCTGTTCGCTGTAGGCGCTGCGATAGATCTGCGGCTGCCCGTGCCAGCGCCAGTAGCTCCACGTGCGATCACCGCCCGGGACCGCTGCTGCGGGTACCCGGGCCGGGTCAGCCGCGACCCGTGCGATGCCATGGTCGCTCAGCAGCGCATCGACGTCCGCAGTGAACCAACTGGGATGGCGCGGTTCGCAGGCGACATCAACCGAGGTGCGTGCGCGCAGTCCGTGCAGGAATTCGGTCACGGTTGCCGGCTCATACGCCAGGCTGGGCGGCAGCTGGAGCAGCAGCGGGCCCAGCCTGTCCCCCAGCGCCATCACGCCATCGAGGAACAGCGCCAGCGGCTGCATCGTGTCGCGCAGCCGGCGTTCATGGCTGATCACGCGTGGCAGTTTCACCGCGAAGCGGAAACCCGCGGGCACGCTGGCCGCCCAACGGGCGTAGGTCGCCGCCTGGTGCGGGCGGTAGAACGAGGAATTGATCTCGACCATCGGCAGGCGGGTGGCATAGCGCTGCAGCACGCTGTCGCCTGCGCCGAACGCCGCCTGCGCCGCCCGCGACAGCGACCAGCCTGCGCAGCCGATGCGTACCTGTCCTGGCGTGCCCGGGGCGTCGGCTGCGCTCATCGTGCCACCGGTCCGTCCGGTTCCAGCAACCGGCCATCGCCGGCACCTGCCGGCGCCTGCGCCACCGATTGCAATCGATCAAGCGCACTGGTGCCAGGCGCGAGCGCGGAGGCGCTGCGCACGAAGCCGGTCCAGTCGGAAATCGCGATCTTCCCCAGCGCCAGCTCATCCACGCGCACGCTGTGCATGCGCCAGTGCGGGAACTGCCGCCGCCCCACCCTGCCCCGGTTGAGTTCGACCAGTCCGTTGTGGCTGCTGGCCGCCAGGATGCGGGTGTACGCCGCGCCGACACCGGCCTCCGGGCCTTCGAGGTATTGCAGGAAGCGCGTGCCGTCGAACAGGAGGACACCGGTCACATCAACCGACTCGTTGAACAGCATCGCGCCCGTGACAAGCTGCTGCAGCCGCTCTGCAGTCAGGTTTCGGGTGGCTTCACTTACATAGGCAATGGCACGAAGAGGCATGACAGCACCGGGTTGTTGCAGATGGCTCTACCTTAGCGAGGCCGATCAAACGCGTGGTGACACTGGCGTGGAGGCGGCGTTGAACCTGGACGTGCCAACGCCGCGCTGCGTTGACACCCGGCAACAGCGCCACGGCCGACATGCCGTGTCGCCCGCTGAGGGATGTCCTTTCGTGGAGAACGCATGAGGAAGCACGCGCCTGCGCATGACACGACGTTGGCGGTGGTGCCACCGCCGTCTAGCGGCGGATCTGGAAGATGGTCGCTGCCGCCAATCGGGCGGCTCACTCCAAGGAGACTTTCCATGGCCAACCAGAACCAGAACCAGGGCAGCAGCAACCGCGGCTTCGCTTCGATGGACGAAGACAAGCAGCGCGAGATCGCCGCCAAGGGCGGCCGCGCCGCGCATGAATCGGGCAACGCCCATGAATTCAGCTCTGAAGAAGCGCGCGAAGCCGGTCGCAAGGGCGGCGAAGCGGTGAGCCAGGATCGCCAGCACATGGCCGACATCGGCCGCGAAGGCGGCCAGAACAGCCATGGCGGCGGCAACCAGGGCGGCAACCAGGGGGGGCGGCAGCAACAGCAGGAACGTGGCGGCAACAACAACCGCGGTGGCCAGCAGCGTTGATCGAGACTGACCGGTTGCACCCCAAGTGGGCGGACAGCGTGTCCGCCCACTTTTTTTGCGAGGCGCGGGGCGGACGCCCGCCCGGCCGGTTCCGCGTCAAGGCTCCCGTGGCGGCAGGTCGAGCGCGCCGGCGCCCGGGCCGGCGCCCAGTTCGGCACCGGTTGTCGGCCGTGCTTCGGGATCGGAAAGCGTTCGCAGGGTCATGGCCTGCACCGCCGCCTGCTCGCGTGGGTCCAGGCCCACCGTGGCGCTGCCGTCACCGCCGTCCACAGCGGCCTGTGCCTCGCGGTCGCTGACCCGCTCCCACAGCTCGCCGCTGTTCCAGCTGCCCAGCAGGTCATCAGCGCCGTCGCCCTGCGACATGTCCATGTACAGGTCGGTAAAGGCGGGGTCACCCGGCTGCTTGCCCGGTGGGAAGTTGGGCTGGATGCTGTGCAATGCCTTTTCGAAGGACTTCTGGTGGGCGATTTCGCGCGTCATCAGGAAGCGCAGTGCGTCCTTGATGCCCGGATCATCGGTCACCGTGATCAGGCGTTCGTAGACCAGCTTGGCGCGGGCTTCGGCGGCGATGTTCGAGCGCAGGTCAGCGGTGGGCTCCCCGATCGAATCGACGTAGGCCGCCGTCCAGGGAACACCGCTCGAATTGACCAGTGCCGGGCCGCCCCCGTACAGCAGCTGCTCGGTATGGCTGGTGCTGTTCTGGCCCAGCAGGCGCATGTCCTCGGCTTCGGCAAGCCCCTCGGACTGAATGGCCTTCGGGCCGCGGTTGAGCATGGCGATGATGGTACCGATGACCTCCAGGTGGCTGATCTCTTCGGTGGCAATGTCCATCAGCAGGTCCTTGCGTCCGGGATCGCATTCGCCCAGCCCCTGGGTGAAGTAGCGCATCGCGGCGGCCAGTTCACCTTGTGGGCCGCCGAACTGTTCCAGCATCAGGCTGGCAAGCTGCGGGTTGGATTCGCGCACGCGCACGGTGTACATCAGTTTCTTGTGGTGGAAGAACATGGGACTGTCTCCTGTGTCTGGCAGGCGGGATCGGGATCAACGCTTGGCTTGGGCGCCGGGCGTTTCGTCACGGTTGAGGAAGGCGCCGACCAGGCTGTCCTGGTGGTCTTCCAGCCAACGTGCCATGGCGATCTCTTCCTGCAGGATCTGGCCGCACACGGCCGCGATATCCGGCGCGGCGGCCCGCTCGGCCGCGATCACCAGCGCCCGGTAGGTGGCGATCTCGGTGTTTTCGAAGCCAAAGGAGATGCCGACGCTCTTGACGACTTCGTCTTCCATCAGGGTATTGCCGGCGGCGTGGATCGCTGCGGTCATGCTCGCGAACAGCCCCTTGGCGGTGGGCACGCTGCCGCCAAGTGCTTCAATGCACTCGCGCAGGGACGCGGCCTGCTGCTGCGTCTCCTGCACGTGCTGGCCGATACGTGCGGCAAGATGGGGATAGTTCTGGATGCGCGAAGCCATGGCCTTCATCATGGTCTCCGCCTCCTGCTCCATGGCGTAGGCGTCCTGCAGCCATTTCAGCAGGCGCTCGCTGCGGACGGTGTTCTGGTCTGCCATCACGGTCTCCGGTAGTGGGGCGACATGCCTCCGGAGACCATGGTGGCGAGGCCGCAATCACTGCCTCGTCGGCCGGCGTGAGCCGCCGGGCGTGCGCGCTGCACCTGGCGCTGATGCCGTCATAACATCCGCCGGTGCGTGGCAACGCCTGCGGCGCACTCAGGCGGGCATCGCGCCGGACACTACTGCACTGCCGCCGTCGCGACGGGGGCTTGCTGCGGGTGCGCGCCCGCCTGCGGACGCCTTCAACGCCTGGATCACCCGATGCTGCGCACGGTGCGCGCCACCTTCCACGCCCACGACGTAGACAAAGCGCCCATCGAACTTGGCCTGGGCACCCTCCAGCACGTCATCCTCCTGCAGGGCGCGCTTGAGCGACTTCATCCATGCCCGTTCGGGGGTGCGGTCCAGCTCCACGACGATCGCAGCGCCGCCGCAATCCAGGGACATGCATTCCACGCGCAGTGCGCAGGGGGCGGTGGCATCGGTTGCAGATCGGGGCATGGTGGTGGCTCCAGTGCTGGGGGACGGCGGCAGTATCCATGCCCGCCGCCAACGCGCTGTCAAAAAAGGCGCAGCGCCTTCCACGCCGCATCGACGGCACCGGGCGACCTGCGCAAGGCGGCTTCGCACCGGGCTGACACGGCCCACGCGCGCCGTTGATGCACTACAGCACACACTGCAGTTCCCACGGCAACACAGGCATGCGCGCATGCAATCGGAAATGAACCAGCGCAGGTGCAACCTGCTGCTGGTTGAAGACCAGCTCGACCTTGCTGCACTGATGGAACAGGCGCTGGAAGACGGCGGCGGCCGGGTGACCCACGCCTACAGCGTGTTCGATGCGCTGGGGCTGCTTGATACGCAACAGTTCGATGGCGCGGTGCTGGATGTGGAGCTTCGCGATGGCGTGGTGTTCCCGGTTGCCGATCGGCTGGCGGAACTCGGCATCCCCTACCTGTTCGTGTCTGCGGTCTATGACCAGCTGGTACCGCTGCGCCACCGCCGCGCAACGTTCGTGGCCAAACCCTTCCACATCGACCGGTTGCAGGAAGCCGTCCAGCAGGTGGTGGGTGACGCCTGCGCGCCCCCGACCACGCATTGAGCGGCCAACGCCGCGGTCACGCCAGGTGTGGAGCTACCACCTGGCCCAGCTGACGCAGCGCCCCGCCACGGGAGAGCCCGCTCCAATTGCCGCGGGCGACGCTGCGGATGTCGGCGGGGTCGGTCCAGAGCAGCCGCATCGACCAGTACGGAAAGAACCGGCCGGACACCCTGCCCCGGCCCAGCTCAAGCAGTTCGCAATGGCTGCGCGCACCGAGGATGCGGCGGTACACCACGTTGATGCCGCCTTCCGGTCCCTCGATGTACTGGAGGAAGCGGTGCCCATCGTAAAGAAGCACTCCCGTCACGCCTGCTTCAAGGTTGAAGCGGGCAGCGGCCCTGCTGAGGTCGTCCACATGGTCCATGGAAAGCCCCGGTATCGCCTCACTTGCGTAGGCGATTGCGCGGAGGGGCACGTTGATTCCTTCTGACACAGGAAATGTCCTGCGCTTGCAGGATGCCGGGCGCGCTGTAGGTGGGCATGAGGCGATTCACAACCCGGCTCGCTCCACCCTCTCCCCGGCCGCACGCCGCAGTAACACGCCCGCTGGATTCAGGCGGCCTTCGCGTAGGGTTCGACGATCAGCAGCAGCTTGTCCATCGCCGTCGCGTCAGACTGTTCCGATGCTGCGCGCTGGATGAAGCTGGTCCAGTCAGCGCCCGCGATCACGCGAAGCTGGTCCGCCGTAACGGAGAGGCAGCGCATTGGCCAGAACGGCAGCCGCCGCTGGCCGACGCGGCCACGCGCAAGTTCGATCAGGTGGGTGTGGCTGCTGGCACCGGTGACGCGGGAATAGGCCACATCCAGCCCGTCGGCAGGGCCCTCCATGTACTGCAGGAAGCGCTGCCCGTCGAACAGCAGCACGCCGGTCACGCCTGCGCCCCGATTGAAGCGGGCGGCATCCTCCATCAGGGTGTGCAGGCGCTCCGGCGTGAATCCGTCGACGGCCTCGCTGACATAGACGATCGCTCTGTTCGGCATGGCGGCACTCCTGCTCTCTCAGCCCTTAACTGTAGGGCCCGCGGCGTCGCGGGGCCGTAAAGGACAGGCGTGCAGGCCTCACGCTATCCCCAATTCAGCACCGTGTTGACCAGCTCTTCATGCGCGTGCAGGGTTCCGCGTGGCACGTCGGCACGCGCCCCCTCGATCCCGGACAGGTAGGTCGCGAATCCTCCGGTGGCGCGCCCCACCAGGCGGGCGCTGGTCATGACCACGGGCGCACCGGCCCAGCGAACGTTGGCGCCCAGGCACTGCAGCCGGCTGACCAGCGCGACATCTTCACCGCAGCGCAGGGGCGCAAAGCCCCCCGCGGCACGATAGGCGCGGGCAGAGACACCGAGGTTGGCGCCGTGGATGCGCCCGTGATCGTCGCCCCAAGGCTGCCCTTTCCGGAACGCGCGACGCAGGCGCTTGCCGTCCCGGGAAGTGCCCGCGATGTCCACCAGTCCGCAGAAGGCGTCGCAGCGGCCCTCCAGCTGGGCCGCCAGCCATTCCGGAGGCACCTCGCTGTCGGCATCGGTACTGGCCAGCCAGCGCGCTCCCTGTTGCAGCAGCTGGGCCGCAGCCGCTGCCCTGGCAACACCGACGCAGCGTGCCTGCAGCCGCACCGTATCGACCCGCTGCTGCCGGCAGATGGACGCGGTCGCATCGGAGCAATCGTCCAGCGCAACCACCACCTGCACCGCCTCGCCGCGCAGCCCGGGATGCAGCGCCGCCCTTCGGATCGATTGCAGGCACCGCGCCATGCTGGCCGCCTCGTTGTGTGCCGGTACCAGGACACCGATCACCGCAGTCCCTCGTTGCGGGCCAGCGACAGCGCGCCACGCGTCCAACCCTGCAGCACGAAGTCCGCGTCACGATAGTGGAAGGCCTCCTGCAGCCCCTCGCCCAGGCATCGATGCACGACTTCGGTGCGGCTCGCGCGTCCGGGGAAGGACGGCAGCCAATGGCAGGCCACCAGCAGCCCGTCATCGCGGAGTGCTTGGCCGATGCCCGCGCGCAGCGCCTGCAGTGCGCCTGTGCCGAGGTAGTAGCCCATCTCCCCGCAGACGATCAGGTCGAAGCGACCCGGCGGCCATTGCTCGGGGTGGCTGGCGCAGTGGACCTGGACATGCGGCAGGTGGGCCAGGTTGCGGCGGGCGCGGAAGGCCGCACGCGGGCTGATGTCGGTGGCCAGCAGCCGCTCGCAGCGGCCCGCCAGGGCCTCGGTCAGCACTCCGTTGGAGCACCCCAGCTCCCAGCCCCGATGGAACTGGCGCTGGCTCAGGCTGGCCAGCAGCAGCGCTCGCTTGCGCTCCTCATACCATCGGCTGCGGTAGCCGAAGGGGTCCTCCTGCTCATGCAGTTCGTCGAAGTACGGTTGCGCGCTCATGCCAGGAAAACCTCGTGGTTCCGGAAGAATCGGGTCAATACATGGGCTGGCAGCACCGGTGGGCTGTGCAGCCCCGGCACTGCGCCGGTCTGGGTGCGGAAGTGGGCGATCGCGTTGCGCTTGGCGGCCACGACGTCGGTGATGTCGAGCAGTTCGGGCGCCTCCCAGGCCATGTGCACACAGGCCGGGTCCAGCCAATGCCAGCCCCACACCGGATACTCCAGGCGCCGGCAGCCCACCGTACGCGCGGCCCGGCAGGCAGCACGGCCTGCCGCTTCGTGGTCGGGGTGCCCATCGAAGCGCCAGGGTGCCAGTACCAGGTCGCGCGGCTGCAGGTACTGTTGCAGCCAGTCCTCCAGGCCCTGTTCGTGCGCACTGACCGCGCCGTCGGCAATGCCAAGGTGGAACGCGGAGCCGGCCTGGATGCCGAGCTCGCCCAGCGCTGAGGCAAGCTCGGCGCGCCGTGCCGCGCGCAGGCGCTCCGGCGTCCACCAGCGCTCGTGTGGATAGCACGCCTCGCCATCGGTTACCGCGACGACGCGGACCTGCATGCCCTGGCCCGCGGCGTGGCCAAGCAGGCCGCCGCAGCCAAGGATCTCGTCGTCGGGATGGGGTGCGACCACCACCACCCGCTCATGGCCGGCCAGCAGTGTGGCCGCCGAATTGGCCGGATGCTGCCACAGCCACTGGCAGCGCAACCAGGCCTGCTCCTGTGTGCCGGTCCCCTGCAGGGGCGTGCTGGCTACAGCGCCCATGTTGCCTCCTCGGTGGCGCGCTGCTCACCCAGCCATTCCCAGTCGCGGTCGGCATGGCTCTGCCGCATGAATACCGTCAGGTCGGCCCAGCGACGGGCATGCGCCTGCTCCAGGCACATCGGCGCCGGCCCCAGCGCCCGACCTGCCAGATCGAGCACGCGCGTCGCCGCGCGCTCGACCACGCAGCGCACGCGCACCACGTCCTCCCGATGCGCTGATCCCGGCGCCGCATCGATGCGCGCCGCCAGTTCGCGCAGCAGCGCCGTGGCCGGGCCCAGGACCAGGTCCACTTCGCCCAGCAACCGCGCGCGGTGGCCCCTGCTGCAGGCCGGCCGCATGCGCTCGGCCAGGGCGACGGCCGCACCAAGCCAGACCGCGGCGATGCCCGCGCCGCCGTGCCAGAAACCGGGGCGCTGCAGATAGTCGTCGCGCGTGCCGACAAGCGCCATCTCCGCACCGTCGAACCGCACCGTGGTGGACGGAATGCCGGCCATGCCGACGGCCGGCCACGGCTCGCCCTTCAGCGTGTTCCACTGACCGGCCGACACCTGGCACAGCCATACGCCCTGCGCATTGCGGACCGTTACCAGCGCCGCGTCCACCCAGGCGCTTCCGGAGCACCACGGCTTGTCGCCGCGCAGCCTGCCCTCGCTGTCAATGCGGAGCGTGTTGGCGGGCCCCTCGGCCGCCCATACCGCCAGCAGCTTGCCTTCTGCTGCGGAAGGCGCCTTCAGTTCGGCGAGGATCGCCTGCGCGTCATGGTGCGCTTCCAGCACTTTGGCCAGGCAGAGGTCCTCTGCCCCCCAGGCGGCCAGCGCCTGCCAGCGCTGCAGTGTGCGGCCGCTTCCGGGCAACGGCAGTTCGGGCTGCTGGACCAGCACCTGGCGGGCGCGGTTGGCCAGCGGCGTAGGCGAAGACACATCCTGCATGAAGGGATCTGCAGTGGGGACAGGCGATGACCGTAGGCGGCAGGCGGTCACATCACTGTCTTGGAGGTGTGGCCGGCGCATGAATACTCTGCGCGACGATCCTCACGCACGCGCCTGCCGACGGTCTCGCCGGGCGCGGATGCAGCGCAGCAACTCCCATAGCCACGGCAGGACCACCAGGCCGAGCGCCGGCACCACGAGCAGCGCCGCCACCTCGGGCGCCGCAGGTTGCGCGCGGAATGCCCACTGCGGCTGCGCGTGCCAGCCGACCCAGACCAGCAGAATCCACGGCGCGGCATCCAGCACGCTGTGCACATGCTGCTCGGCCGGGCTGATCCGTCGCCGCCGGTCAGCACTGGCCGTATCCAGGTAGCCAGCGGTTGCATGGGCCAGGACCAGCACGGCCAGCAGGGCGGCAAGTGACCAGGTGTTGGCCAGCAGCAGCCAGGCCAGTATGCCACCGCCGATCAGCACGAGCTGGACCCCGTGCAGCACGCTCTCGCGCAGCCCCGAGGTATGTGGCAGGTCGGTGCGCCGGTGGAAATGGAAGTCCAGCGCACCGGCCGCCAGCCACAGTGCGTAGACGCCGGCCATGATGGTCGCACTCATCGCCCCGGTCTCAGGGCGTCAACACGATCTTGCGGCAGTCGTCATCCTTGGCATCGAACAGGGCATACCCCTGCGCTGCATCGGCAAGGCGCATCCGGTGCGAGATGATGTCACCCGGGTCCAGCTTTCCTTCCATGATCGCGTCAAGCAGCTCGGGCATCAGGCCCTGCACATGGGTCTGCCCCATCTTGAACGTGAGCCCCTTGTCGAACGCATCACCCAGCAGGAACCCGTGGATGAAACCGGCATAGACCCCCGGAATGCTGACCACGCCGCCGCGACGTACTGCCGCGATGCACTGCCGGATCGCAACGCCGCTGCTCCCTTCCAGCTTCACAGCGGTCAACGCTGACTCCAGCGCACTGCCCTCGGCCTCGAAGCCCACCGCCTCGATGCAGGCATCCACGCCCCGGCCGCTGGTCTGGGTAAGGATGTAGTCGGCCGGATCCTCGATTTCCCTGAAGTCGATCGGCGTCACCCCGTAGGCACGCCGCGCGTAGTCCAGGCGGTAATGCAGGTGATCGACCATGAAAATGGTCTCGGCGCCCAGCAGGCGGCAGCAGGCGGCACTCATCAACCCGACCGGCCCTGCGCCGAAGATCGCCACGGTCGAGCCTGCCTTGACGCCCGCGTTCAGTGCGGCCTGGTAGCCGGTGGGCAGGATGTCGGACAGGAACAGTACCTGCTCGTCGGCCACGCCGTCCGGAATGCGCAACGGGCCCACGTTGGCCTTCGGTACGCGGACGAATTCCGCCTGGCCGCCGGCCACGCCCCCGTACAGGTGGCTGTAACCGAACAGTGCCGCCGGGGGCAGTATGCCCTTCTGGTTCAGCGCCGCGCCCTTGCCCGGATTGGTGGTTTCGCACGCAGCATACTCGGCCAGCCGACAGTGGAAGCACTCACCACAGGCGATCACGAACGGGATCACCACCCGATCGCCCGGCTTCACCTGGGTCACGCCGCTGCCGACCTCTTCCACGACGCCCATGAATTCGTGGCCGAGGACATCGCCGTCGTGCAGATCGGGAATCTTGCCCCGGTAGAGGTGCAGGTCCGACCCACAGATCGCGGTGGCGGTCACCCGCAGGATCAGGTCATCTTCGGCGGCCAGTACCGGGTCGGGCACAGTCTCGACGCGCACATCCTTGCGGCCGTGGTAGGTCAATGCCTGCATCGTGCTGCTCCAGGAGGTCGGGCGTCCAGCATCGCAATGCCTCCATCCCGTGACAGTGACATCCGGGTGTGCACGGTGTTCATTGCGCAGCGTCGTCGCGTTAACCCGGCCTGCGGCAGGCTTCAGGTTCCCGCCGCAGGAGCTGCACATGAACGACAAACTGCCTTTCAATCCAACCACAGACGTGGACGATCAGTCGAAGGCGCATACGCCGGACAAGCGGCGCAATGACCACGCCAGGTGGAAGGACCACGACATGCCTGACGATGGCGATGGCCCCAAGGCCGTGCCGGAAGACTACGAGCGGCCCGATCCCGATCCCACCGGGCGGCGTTGAGTCCGTCTCACGCACTGGATGCGCAGGATTCACGGATGCTTGTCCGCGACCCGAGCACGCTCCATGACATGCCTTCCGGAGTGACCTGAACGAGGTGCTGCATGTGGAAACGCAATGGTCTGTCGCTGGTACTGCTTGCGCTCACTGCAGTGTTCATCATCGGGCAGGCGATAGCGGGGCACCACGTGCACAACCAGGAGCTGGTCGAGCACGGCCGCGCACCGCTTGATCTCTGGCACTACCTGGCCACGGGTCATTTCGTCAGCGCCACGTTCGAGAACTGGGAAAGCGAATTCCTGCAGATGGGGATGTACGTGCTGCTCACGGTCAGCCTGCGCCAGCGTGGCTCGGCCGAGTCGCGGCCGTTCGATCCGGCGCAGGAACACAGCCGCGTCGAGCCAGGTCCCACGCCATGGCCGGCCAGGCGCGGTGGCGTGTGGAAGGTTCTCTACGGCCACTCGCTGGCCATTGCGTTCGGGCTGCTGTTCCTGCTCAGCTTTACGCTGCATGCACTGGGGAGCTGGCGCGCCGAACAAGCCGAACAGCAGTTGCAGGGCCTGCCCGGCCCCGGTTTCCTCGAACACCTGGCCAGCAGCACGTTCTGGTTCGAATCCATGCAGAACTGGCAGAGTGAGTTCCTGGCCGTGTTGTCCCTGGTGGTGCTGACGATCTTCCTGCGCCAGAAGGATTCACCGCAGTCCAAGGCGGTCGAGGCGCCGCATGCGCAGACCGGAGATTGAGCCATGCAGACGCACCCAGCGACCGCGTTGCTGATCATCGACATGTTCAGTCGTTTTGATTTTCCCGGAGCAGCGCAGCTGGTCCCCAGCGCGGAGGCGGCGGCCAGGCAGATCCGGCGCCTGCGCGATCGCTTCGACGCACGGCAGTGGCCGGTGATCTATGCCAACGACAACTTTTCGGAGTGGAAGCAGGATTTCCGCCAGCAGGTGGCGCAGTGCGTGCAGGATGGCGGCCCGGCCGCCCGGATTGCCACGATGCTGTCTCCCACTGCCGACCACTATTTCGTGCTCAAGCCCAAGCACTCTGCCTTCCTGGCCAGCCCCTTGCCGATCCTGCTGGCCAAACTGAGCGTGCGCCGCCTCTGGCTCAGCGGGATGACGGCGGACTCCTGTGTCCTGGCCACCGCCTTGGATGCCAACGCCAGGGAATTCGAGGTGCGGGTGGCGCCAGAGGCCGTTGCCGGGCTGCCTGCCGCGAAACGGCGTGCCATGGCCCTGCTCGCCAATTCCGGTGCGGCGCAGGTGGAGCGCTTCAGGATGCCTGCGCGCGGCTGACAGCTGCGCCGGGCACGGCCGGCCGGACGCTGCACCGGCTCACTTCCCTGCCGGGCCGCACGGGAAGGCCTGCTCCAGCGCTTCCACCACCAGCACCGACGCATCCTCATGCAGACGGCGCTGCGGCAGCTGCCGGAGGTGCGTGGCAACGCGATCCACCAGTTCGTGCGGCAGGATCTGGCCCTGTCCACACCAGTGCCCACGACTGGCATCGGCGACACCCTGAATATACGCGCTGGCGCGGGCGCTGGACTGGGAGCGGCACTGCTCGCCGGCGCAGAATCCGTCCGCCGCGTTTCCCTGCAACAGCGACACCAGCTCGCTTCCAGTGACGAACCACGTACGTGCCTGCGGAGCCGCGGCCGCCGATGCGCTGCCTGCCCACAGGCAGGCAAGACCCAGTGCCCACATCGGGAAGAGGCGACGCGGCGGCGCGGTGGAGCGCCCGCTGTTGGCAGGATTCATGGTGGCCGGTCTGCTGCTGGAGGTCACAGAAGTATGTACCAGACCCTGCAGGACCCCGCCATATCCGTCCGTGCGCCCGGCTCAAGCGCCGTCGACCGACCACGCCAGTTCGAACGTCAACGCCAGCCGCTGCCCCGGCTCCAGCCGATGCGGCGCCAGGGTGAAGCCATCCGGCGGGCCACTCTGCGGCTCGACACAGGTTGCGTGTGACGCGCCGTCGTAGACCACCCAATGGTCGTGGTCCGACCGCAGTCGCAGTCGTTGGCCACCACGCAGCAGGGTGATGTCACTGTCGGCGATGAAACAATCGTCCCAGGGACCGGGAACAGGATCGACTGCGGGCAGCGTGGCGATGCCCTCCCCGTCCCGCGGGTACATCGCGCGGGGCGAGAACAGCAGCCGCTCTGGCTTGAGAAACCAGGGGTGCCAGCCCAGCACCGCCGGCATCGCGCGCTCGCCTGCCTGGACCGAAAGACGCAGCTGCAGGCGGTGAGGCTGCAGAGCGACCTCCTGCGTTGCAACGCCGCCAAAGGGCCAGTACCTGTCGCACGGCAGCGCCAGCGACAGCGTGGCCGTGGCCGCCTCCATGCGCTCGACCTGCCAGGGCCGCGTGAAGCCCACGCCATGGATGGCATGCCCGCCGAAATTGAGCGGCAGCGCATGCGGCGCGCCATCGAAGCGGAACTGTCCCCGGCGGATGCGCCCGGCCCACGGCACCATCGGGTAGCAGCCCCACGCGATGGCGGCCGGACCCGCCTGCTGCGCATCCACCAGCCACTCCATGCCGCGGTAGCGCAGGTGCGCCACGCGCCCGCCTGCCCCTGTCGCCAGCGCGACCTCCAGGTCGCCACACCTCAGCCAGTGCAGCTCACCCGCCGGCAGCGCGGCGAGCGCATCGTCCACCGCCGGCACGCGCTCACGCACCATAGGGATCGATCGTGCGGATGCTGCCGTCCGGCTCCATGTGCAGCGGCGTGCACTTGGCCGAGCGCAGGTGGGTGACGCCGCCCGACAGCAGTGCATCGTGATAGAACAGGTACCACTGCCCTTCGAACTGGCAGATGGAGTGGTGCGTGGTCCAGCCCACGACCGGCGTGAGGATCACGCCGCCATAGGTGAACGGCCCGTAGGGGCTGTCGCCCACCGCATAGCACAGCAGGTGCGTGTTGCCGGTGGAATACGAGAGGTAGTACCGGCCCTGGTACTTGTGCAGCCAGGGCCCCTCGAAGAAGCGTCGCGCGTGATCATCCGCGCGCAGTGGCTGGCCATGCTCATCCAGGATCTGTACCTCGCGCGTGGCTTCGGCCAGCTCGGTCATGCCCGCGTCCAGCCGGCCCACGCGCGGGCCCAGGGCCGGTGCGCTGCCCTCGGGCTCCTGGTGGGCGTCGTCGTACTGGTTGTCACGATACTTCTGCAACTGCCCGCCCCAGATGCCGCCGAAGTAGAGATAGTGGCTGCCGTCGTCGTCCTCGAACACGGCCGGGTCGATCGAGTAGGCTCCCTTCATCGGTTCCGCGAGGGGAACGAACGGTCCCTCGGGACGCTCACCGATGGCCACGCCGATGCGGAAGCGACCGCTGGCATCCTTGGCCGGGAAGTAGAGGTAGTAGCGGCCGTCGCGACAGGCTGCATCAGGCGCCCACATCTGCTTGCGGGCCCAGGCCACGTCGCGTACGTGCAGCACGCAGCCGCAATCGACGGCGGCGCTGTCGGGCGTATTCATCCGCAGCACATGGTAATCCTGCATGCCGAAATGGCCGCCCTCATCGTCGAACGGCTGCCCGCCGTCGATGTCATGCGACGGATAGATGTACACGCGCCCCTCGAATACATGTGCCGAGGGATCGGCGGTGTAGATGTGGGTCACCAGCGGTTGCGAAATGGCATGCGTGGCGAGCTGCGCCAGACGGGCTTCACGGGCCCGGCCGTCTTCACCGGCAGAGAGGTCGATCATGGTCGTCATCTTGGAGTTAAGCGGAAGCGTCGGCGGAGCGGCGACGCAGCAGGAGATCCTGTTCGATGCGGGTTTCGGCACGCTTGTCGATCTCGTAGGCGAACAGCAGCGCCACCGCGAGCAGGAAAGGAATGGCGCAGTACACGCTGACGGTCAGCCGTATGCCTTCCACCACCGCCTCGGGCTGCTGTGCCAGGCCCGCCTGATAGCCGTAGTGGGCAAGAATGGCGGCCACCAGTGCACCGCCCACGCTGAGGCCGATCTTCAGGCCGCACAGCATCGCCGAGAAGATGATCGCAGTGGCGCGGCGGTGGTTCTTCCACTCGGAGTAATCCGCTACGTCCGCGATCATCGCCCACAGCAGCGGGATGGTGATGCCGTAGCAGAAGCCATGCAGCATGAAGGCGCCGAAGGCCACGGCGACCGCGGTGGGCGGGAAGAAGTAGAAGGCGAGCAGGAACAACGTCGAGACGAACAGCGCGCCGCCAAAGACATCGCGCTTTCCGAAGCGGTCGGCGAGCCGTCGCGACAGGCCGATACCCAGGATCATGCAGAGGATGCCGCAGGCGTTGAACAGGCTGAAAGCCGAGGTGGCGGCATCCGTGGGCCAGGTGAATGCCGCAAAGCCGGCACGGGCCAGGCCGGCGTTCAAGCCGCCGATCAGTCCATTGAATCCCGAATCCTGCAGGAATGCGGCCAGTGCCGCTTCACTCATGTAGTACTGGAAGTAATAGATGTAGCTGCCGCCTTTCAGCGCCAGGTTGATGAACACCAGCACGGTCAGCGCGAGCATCACCTGCCACGGCCGGTTGTGCAGCAGGTCGGACAGATCCTGCAGTACGCCGCCACTCTGCTCGCGGGTCGGCACGATGCGTTCACGGGTGGTGGCGAAGGTGATCAGGAAGAACAGCGTGCCGATGAAGGCGAACGCGGTCATCACCTGTTCGAAGCCGCGCACCCGGTCGCCGTCCCCCAGGATCAGCACCAGTGGCATCAACAGCACCTGGATGATGAACTGCGCGATCATCACGGCCACGAACCGGTAGGCCGAGAGGCTGTTGCGCTGGGCCATGCTGCCGGTCAGTACACCGCTCAACGCGGAGTACGGCAGGTTGTTCGCAGCGTAGACGCAGACCAGCAGCGCGTAGGTGGTCAGCGCGTAGACCACCTTTCCACGTTCGCCCAGGTCCGGTGTACTGAACGCCAGCAGTGACAGCACGCCGAACGGAATGGCCGTCCACAGGATCCACGGGCGGAAGCGCCCCCAGCGCGTGGACGTGCGGTCGGCCGCGATGCCGATCAACGGGGTGAACACGAATGCGCCAAGCAGGCCGACCACGAAGATGATCGTTGCCGCCGTAGCAGCCGGCAGGCGATAGACGTCGGTGTAGAAGAACGCCAGATAGGTGATCAGGGTCTGGAAGATGAGGTTGGCCGCGAGATCGCCCAGGCTGTAGCCGAGCTTTTCGCGTACCGATAGCGCGTGTTCAGTGCTTGCCATGCAGCGGACGTCCTGGAAAAGGGATCTGAACGGATGGGAGTGGCCGGCGGTGACGATCAGTCATGCGTGGGCACCACCGTGAACCTGCCCTGCGCACGCACATCCGCACTGGACGCCCCGACCCTGACCTCGTAGGCACCCTGCCGCACCACGTACGCGGCGCGGGCGTCGTCATAGTGGCGCAGCGCCTGCGGCGCCTCCAGGGTGAATGCCACCGTGCGGCGTTCGCCCGGAGCCAGGTGGACACGCTGGAAGCCGCGCAGCTCCTGCACGGCGTCGCCCGTGCTGCCGCGCTCGCGACGTACATACAGCTGCACCACCTCGTCACCGGCGCGGCTGCCGGCGTTCGCCACGTCCACCTGCACGCGCAGGTGGCCGTCGGTGCGGATCGCATCCGCATCCAGGCGAAGGCCTCCGTACTCGAACCGCGTGTACGACAGCCCGTGGCCAAACGGATACAGCGGGGTACCGCGGAAGTAGCGGTAGGTGCGGCCCTCCATGGCGTAGTCGTCGAACGCCGGCATCACTTCGCCTGCCTTGTAGAAGGTGACCGGCAAGCGACCCGCCGGATTGATGTCGCCGAACAGCGCCTGGCCGACGGCAGTGCCGCCGCGCTGGCCCGGGTACCAGCTCATCAGGATCGCCGGCAGGTGTGCCTGCGCCCAGTCCACGGCGATGGCCGAACCGCCGGTGAGCACCATCACCACCGGCTTACCGGTGCCGTGCAGGGCCTCCAGCAGGGTGCGCTGGGGCGCAGGCAGCCGCAGATCGGTGCGGTCACCGCCGGCAAAGCCGGGATAGTTGACGGTCATCTCCTCGCCTTCGACATCGCCGGTAAGGCCACCGACGAACACCACCACGTCGGCATCGCGTGCGGCATCGAGCGCTTCATCGAACGGCGCCTTGGCGCCGGGCATGCGCCAGCCCAGGCGCACGCCGGCATCGCGCTGGTCGTCGTAGTACTCCAGCTTCAGCTCATAGGCCCGCCCGGCCTGCAGGTCGACTTCAATGCCTTCCGCATGCAGCCGGTCACTGTTTACCCAGTGATCGATCACGCGCTTGCCGTCCAGATACAGCCGGTAGCCATCGTCGCCGGCCACCTCCAGACGATAGCGGCCGGACACCGGCGGCAGCAGCTGGCCGCTCCAGCGGATGCTGAAGCGGTCGTTCGGGATCCCCTGCCCCGGTGCCGCTTCGCCGCGCGCCAGCAGGTTGTCGGTCGGCGAGCCGCGGTCCCAACGGAAGCCGATCTGCGCGTCGGTACGCACCAGGGCCGGAGTGCCGGACAGGTCTGGCGTGCGGAAGTACTCGCCGCGCAGGCCACGCTCGGGCGAATCCGCCGATGGCCGCAGGAAGGTTGGCTCGATCAGCGGCGTGGCACCGGGATCGTCGCGCCCTTCCACCAGGTCCACGCCGCGGGCATAGCGCACCTCGATGCCCTTGGCCGCCTCGCGTATGCCCTGCAGGATCGTGATCGGCGCCGCCGGTGTGCCGAAGTAGTTGCCGAGCAGTGCCATGGTGTCGTCGGCGGTGGGTCCGACCACGGCAATGCGCTTGAGGTCGCGCGACAGCGGCAGGATGCCGTCGTTCTTCAGCAGCACCAGCGACGCCTGCGCGGCCTTGAGGGCCAGCGCATCATGGGCCGGGGCCTGGTTCACCGACGCCGGAATGCGCGCCCAGCGCACCCGCTCCGGCGGATCGAACATGCCCAGTCGCATCCGTGCGGTGAACAGGCGCGTCACCGCATCGTCGATCTCCGCTTCGCTGATCAGCCCCTGGCGCACTGCGGCAGGCAGCGTGGCGTACTCCTGGCCACATTCCAGCTCGGTGCCGTTCCTGACCGCCAGCGCCGCGGCGGCTTCGCGCGTGGCGACGATACGGTGGTGCTTCCAGATGTCGACGATGGCCCAGCAGTCCGAGACCACGTAGCCCTTGAAGCCCCAGTCGCGCCGCAGCACATCACGCAGCAGGAAGCGGCTGGCGCTGGCGGACTCGCCGTACACGCGGTTGTAGGCGCCCATGACCGCATCCACATCGCCTTCCTTGACCAGCGCTTCGAACGCCGGCAGGTAGGTGTCGTAGAGGTCACGACGGCTCGGGCGTGCGTCGAAGTGATGGCGGTCGGCTTCCGGGCCGCTGTGCACCGCCAGATGCTTGGCGGTGGCGTCCAGCTTGCGGTAGACCGGGTCGTCGCCCTGCAGGCCGCGCACGAAGGCCACGCCCATGCGGGCGGTGAGGTAGGGATCCTCGCCATAGGTTTCCTGTCCACGACCCCAGCGCGGGTCGCGGAAGATGTTGACGTTCGGCGACCAGAAGGTCAGCCCCTGGTAACGCCCGTGCGCGCCTTCGCGGAGGAACTGGTGGTGCTTCGCGCGGGCCTCGTCGCTGATGGTCGTGGCCACCTGCCCCATCAACGGCACGTCGAAGGTCGCGGCCAGGCCGATTGCCTGCGGAAACACCGTGGCCTGCCCTGCCCGTGCCACGCCGTGCAATCCCTCGTTCCACCAGTCGTAGGCGGGTATCCCCAGGCGTTCGATCGCCGGCGCAGCGTTCTGCATCTGCGCGGCCTTCTCTTCCAGCGTCATCTGCGCGACGAGTGCGGCGGCCCGTTGCTCGAAGCTGGCCGAAGGATCCAGCCAGGGCTGCGGCGATGCCGCCGACGCGACGGTCGCCATGCACGCCAGGACCGCCAGGACCGGCAGGCCGCGCAACCTGCTGCGACGGGCGGCGATGGACAGTGACGGCAACTTCATTTGCTCCTCCCGGTGCGCTCATCGCGCGCAAAGGGACCCAGCAGTGCGCCTACGAAGCCGCCTGCCCGGTCCGTACTCAGAACGGTGCCATCCACCTTGCCTGCGAGCAGCTGCCAGCCCTGCCCGTCGCCTGTGTCGAACGAGAACGTGTAGTCCCCCTCGTTGCCGGCAATCTTCAGCCGCAACGCCTCCGGTGCCCGCACTTCGCGGGTGGCCAGTGTGCGCGTACTGCCACCGCCGTCACGGACTTCCAGGAACAGCGCAAGCCGCTCGTCCGGCAGGCTGCGAACGCCCAGGAAATACCAGTACGCCTCGCTCTGGAACGCGGCCAGGCCGGCCGCCACGCCAGGCCCGGGGCGGCTCATCGCGGTGCTCGCCTCGAACTGCAGGTGCTGCTGGCGTCGGCCAAGGAACGCCGGATTGCGCAGCGTGTCCAGGTCCTCGGCAAGCGGGTGCACGGCCAGCATTCCCGGACGCGTGGCCAGGTCGGCCCAGGCATGCTTTGGCACCCGCACGCGCAGCCACTGCCGATCAAGCGTCGGGCCATCAAAGTTGTCGCGCTCGACGAAGTTGCCGGTCGAGGGAGCCTGGGATGCCTCGCCCTGCATCCACGACGGCGCCTTGACCACGTAGGGGATGGCCTGGTCGGTCGGCAGGATCCGTGGCCAGCCGTCCTGCCAGCGCACCGGCAGCAGATAGGTCTCGCGCCCGGTGTTGTAGTGGCGCTTCTGATAGTTGCGGCTGGCCAGGAACACCGCCCACCACGAGCCATCCGGGCCTTCGACCAGGTCGGCATGGCCGGCATTGGTGATCGGCAGCGGTCGGTCGTCGGGCAGCTCGCGCTGGGTCAGGATCGGATTGCCCGCGTAGGGGACATACGGGCCCCACACGGTGCGGCTGCGCAGCACCACCTGCGAGTGCTGCGGCCCGGTGCCGCCTTCGGCATCGGACAGGTAATACCAGCCCTGGCGCTTGTAGATGTGGGGGCCTTCGATCCAGATCGGGTTCTTCGCTGGCTCCACGCCCGCATCGACCAGCACCCGTCGCGGCCCCACCGGCTGGAAGGCGGCCAGATCGATCTGCTGCATCCAGATCGCGCGGTGGCCGTCATAGCGGGGTGTGCCGGGCGGTGCGTCGTTGTTGATCAGGTACACCTTGCCGTCGTCATCGAAGAACAGTGATGGATCGATGCCGTCGATGCCGGGCAGCCAGTGCGGGTCCGACCACGGCCCGGCCGGGTCGCGCGCGGTGGCAATGAAGTTGCCGCCACTGTCGGTGGCCGTGGTCACCACGTAGAAGACCCCATCGTGGTATTCGATGGTGGGGGCGAAGATGCCGCGGGACACGCTCAACCCGTCAAAGTCCAGCTGCGCCGGCCGCTCGATCACATTGCCGATCTGCTTCCAGTGCACCAGGTCGGCACTCTCGAACACCGGAATGCCCGGGAAGTACGTGAAGCTGGAATTGACCAGGTAGAACCGGCCGTTCGCGCTCACGATGCTGGGATCGGCATGGAAGCCGGCCAGCACTGGATTGCGGTAGTGGCCGGCCGGCAGCGGCGTGTCGAACGCCGCGTCGTGGCCGCGGTATTCAAACCAGTCGAAGTACACCGGCGGTGCGTCCGGCGGCGCGCTGGCCGGGCTGGTTGCGGCCGACAGCAGGAGTACCGCCGCCAGCAGGGGGCGCACCAGTGACCTCAGGCCGGCCCTGTCGCGGGCCGGAGGGGACTGCTTGGACAACGTCATCATCGTCGCGTCTCGGCTTCGGCAATGGGAAGTTCAAAGGGGCCTGCCGGCGCCCCGCTGCGATCGCGCAGCGTGCACACCGGGCCATCGGCCCAGCAGTAGCGGACATGCGTTGCACGCCTCGACAGCGGGCCGCGCAGCAGCACCCGGTGCCCCTCCAGTGCAGCGTCGCCGTACTCGCAGTGGCGGGTATCGCGCTCCGACCCGCAGAGTTCAAAGCCGATCGGACCCACCGCGCCGGTCGCGGAGAGTGCGCCGTCGACGTCCTCGAACGCAATGGCCACGCCCGCGGGCGTCCGCACCGCGGTGACCGCCCGCGGACCTGAAGGGGCCACGTCCTGCTCGCCGTATACGACGTGGCGCGCCACGCGCGCCAGGCGGCGCCCGAGCTCCTGCTTGTTCGGTGGATGGATGTCGTAGGCATCGCCGATGTCGATGGCGATGGCGAGCCCGCTCTGCGCATCTTCGGCCGCAACCCGCCGCTGCGCCTCGCGCACCTGCGCCCAGCCGCTGTCGGCCGGCGCAACCGGTGGCTGGCCATAACCGGCCAGCTGCACCAGCAACAGGGGCAGGCGTGCGCCGAACTGCCGCCGCCAGTCGTCGCGCAGCGCACGCAGGCGCAGCGCATACGTCGCGCCCTCGCCGGTGTTCGATTCTCCTTGATACCAGAGCATGCCGCGCAGCCCGACGCCGCCGAGCGGCGCGATCATCCCGTTGTACAGCGTCGACAGCCCGGTGGCGGCCTGCCAGGGGGCAAATGGCGGCGCCTGTTGGCCCGGCGCCACCCGGTACTTCCACGGCGCCTGCAGTACCACCCGCTCACCGTTGTCGAGCCGCAGGCCGTGTGCCGTCGCGGGGCCCGCCAGGCCACCTTCGCCGTAGGTGTCGAGCACGTTGACCGCAACGCTGTTCAAGCCTGTCTTCAACAGGCCGCGGGGCAACGGGTAGCGCCTCTCGCCGGCGCCGTACTGGCTGCCCACGGCAACGCCGTTCACCCAGGTCACGTCCGCCTCGTCGGCCGATCCCAGCTCCAGGGTCGCACCGCGTGCAGCCTGTCCAGCGCTCAGCACCACCTGCGTTCGATACCAGACCATGCCGTTGTAGTCGGCAAGCGCGGGCACGTTCCACCGCTCCCACGCCCCCAACGCCGCCGGTGCGCGCGACCATCCGCGGTCATCGGTGTCCGCGCGCCAAGGCGCGTCGCCGGGCGGCGCGCCCTCACGCGTGGCCCACCAGTGCTGCCAGTAGCGGCCCCAGGCTGCGCGTGCCGCCAGCGGATCACGCGCGGACCGCGCGAGGATATCAAGGGACTCGTCCATGCCGCCCTGCCCTCGAAGTGCATCGGCACGGGTCCAGGCCTCGATCCGCGAGCCGCCCCACGCCGCCTGGATCAGCCCCATCGGCACGTCGACCGTGCGCTGCAGCTCGCGGGCGAAGTAGAAGCAGGCTGCCGAGAAGTCGCGGACCGCATCGGGCGTTGCCGGCGACCATGCGACACGACCATTGAAATGCGCCTGTGCCTGCACGGCCGCGGCGTGCGGCACAGTGAACAGCCGGATGCGTGGGATCGTGGCCGCGGCGATCTCGCTGGCTGCGTTGAGCGAGCGCCACACCGGAAGTTCCATGTTCGACTGGCCCGCGCACAACCAGACGTCGCCGACCAGCACATCGCGCACTGACTCATGCCGGGGCCCGGCGGCGGCCTCCAGGGTGTACGGCCCGCCTGCGCCGGTGGCAGGCAGCGTCGCCTGCCAGCGGCCCGTGGCGTCGGCGTGGGTGGTCACCGCCTGGCCGGCGAAGGTCACCGACACCACCTCCCCGGCCCGGGCCTGGCCCCAGACGGCGATCGGCTGGTCACGCTGCAGGACCGCGTGGTCCTGGAACAGCGGGTGCAGCAACCCTGCCGTTTCAGCGGCCGCGACCGGCACGGCAGGCCACGCCAGCACCATCATCGCCGCCGCACGCGCGGCCCATCCGATCCGGCTCATCGCCCATCCCCGGGTGCGAAAGGAAACTGCAACGCCTGGTAGTACGCCAACGGATGCGGCGGTGGCCGTTCGCCGGCTGGCAGCGGCCGTCCGCTGAGTGACTGGAAGTACGCCACGCTGGCATCACGCCACCATTGCGCTTCGTCGCGCTGGATCTGCAGGAACGCAGCAACGTGCCGATGCCGCTGCGGATCGATCCGGTCGCGCAGGCCTGCCCAGGTCGCCTGCATCGACTGCACCTGGCGCACGCCGCGCGAATAGCGCCCGACCAGTTCGTCCCAGAGCGTCCTGCCCGAGCGCATGCGGTGATCCCACGGCACATGATGGAACCACAGCAGCAGCGACTCGGGCACCCGCGCCGGGTCGCCATAGACCTCGGCCACCTGCGGCGCATACTGGCCCACCGCGTTGCTTCCGCGGGCGCTGCGGTCGAAACCAATGCCGTCGCGGCCTGCGCGGTGGTAGTACACCGACGTCCAGTCCGCGCGCGGGCCCCCGTCCACCCAGGGGCCAGGGCCGTAGTGATGCCCGCGCGCCATCAGGTGATGCAGGCCCAGCGGCGTCATGTAATCTACCGCCGCCTCGCGCGAGTCCATCATCATCCGCACGATCGGGCCGGTCACCTGCGGGTCGGGCGAGAAGGTCAGCGCGGCCCAGTCCTCGGCGATGCCACGCGCGGACTGCCGTGGATCCCAGGCCAGTCGCCCGAACGCATACCAGTTGGCCTGGTCGAAATGCGAGCCGCTCCAGGTACGGTCCACGCCGATGTTGGCGACGCCGGCGATGCCGGTCAGCGCATGGCCCTCCAGCGAGCCATCAACCACGCGGGCGACCGTGGAGCCTTCGCCACGGGCATGGGTATCGGCCTGCAGCACTTCCTGGTAGAGCGTTCCCAGATACACCAGGTGTGTCGCGAAGCCCAGGTACTCCTTGGTGATCTGCAGTTCCAGCATCAGCGGCGTGCGTGGCATGGCGCCGAACAGCGGATGGAACGGCTCGCGCGGCTGGAAGTCGATGGGGCCGTTCTTCACCTGCACGATCACGTTGGGGCGGAAGGCACCGTCGAGCCCGACGAATTCGCTGTAGGCCTGCTTGGCGCGATCGTCGGGCACTTCGTGCGAGTACACGAAGGCCCGCCACATCACCACGCCGTTGTACGGCGCCAGTGCGTCGGCCAGCAGGTTGGCACCGTCGGCGTGGGAACGACCGTAGTCCTGCGGGCCGGGTTGCCCCTCCGAGTTTGCCTTGACCAGGAAGCCACCGAAATCCGGAATGAGCGCATGGATCTCATCGACCTTGTCGCGCCACCAGCGCTGTACACCTGGATCGAATGGATCGGCGGTCGCCAGCCCGCCCAACTCGATGGGCGCACTGAAACGCGCGCTCAGGTACACCCGGATGCCGTAGGGACGGAACAGGTCGGCCAACGCGGCCGCCTTGGCCAGATAGGCCGGCGACAGGCTGAGGGCGCTGGCATTGACGTTGTTCAGGACGGTGCCGTTGATGCCGAGCGAGGCGTTGGCCCGCGCGTAATCGGTGTAGCGCGGATCCCGCCAGTGCGGCAGGGTCTGCCAGTCCCACAGCGAGCTGCCCGCATAGCCGCGCTCGACGTAGCGATCCAGGTTGTCCCAATGGTCGAGCACACGCAGGGCGACCCGTGGCGACTCACGCACCTCCAGCCCCAGCAGCGACGTGCCACGCTGCAGCAGGCGCAGCAGATGGAACGTGCCATACAACACGCCGACGTCCCCGCGCGCCGCCACCAGCAGCACATCGCGTCCGTCGATCCGGACCCGCCGGATCAGGAACCCGTCGTCGCCCAGCGTGGCGATCTCCTTGCCAAACCCGGCGACCAGGGCCGAGGACTGCGGCGTACCCAGCACCAGGGCATGGCCGGCGCTGATCGCCGTCCGCATCGGCGGGGCCGATCCCAGCAAGCCTGGCAGGCTGCGCGCCAGCTCATCGCGGGTGGCACGCTGGACCGGCGTGCGGTCCGGCGCAACCACCTCCGACAGTTGCAGCCGGTACTCGGCGGCGACCGCCGGGGCAACCGGCACGTAACGCATCCACAACGCGTAGCCGTCCTCCGCATGCACGCCGCCGGCGCACGCCAGCAGCGCCAGGAGGGCGCATAGCCGCTTGCCGACAGCGCGGAACAACGGCGTTAACATGCGCCTTTGTAGACTACGGCCGGGCCCGCGACGGTTCATCATCGTCCCGCGCACCGGCGCGGCAGCGCCACCAAGACCAAAGGGATCGTGCATTGGACAAGCCGAAGAAGTCGGTTCGCCGCAGAACCGCGGGCGTGACCATCGACGAGGTTGCGGCCCTTGCCGGCGTTTCGCCGATGACCGTGTCGCGGGTGATCAACCAGGGCAAGGTGCGTGACGTCACCCGCGAGCGCGTGCTGCGCGCCGTGCGCGAGCTGGGCTATACGCCCAATCTTGCCGCCAGTTCGCTGGCCGCCGCGCAGCACACGCGCATTGCCCTGATCTATACCAACCCCAGCGGCGCCTACCTGCGCGAGCTGCTGGTGGGGCTGCTGCGCGTCGCGTCCAGTTCCGCGCTCCAGCTGGTCATCGACTACTGGGACAACCTGGATGCCGAGTCCGAGCGCAAGGCGGCGCGTGCGCTTGCCGGGCGCGTCGACGGGGTGATCCTGCCGCCGCCCCTGTGCGAATCGCAGGCCGCGGTAAGCGAACTGGTCAAGGCAGGCATTCCGGTGGTGGCCATCGCATCGGGTCGCCTGAGCGACGCCCTGTCCTGTGTCCGCATCGACGATTTCAGCGCCGGCAGGGAAATGACCGAGCACCTGCTCCGCCAGGGGCACACCCGTATCGGCTTCATCCGAGGGCGCACTGACCTGAGCGCGAGTGCGCTGCGCTACGACGGCTTCGTCACGGCGCTGCGCGAAGCGGGGCTGGCGGTGGAACCCGGCCTGGTCCAGCACGGCGACTATACCTACCGGTCCGGCCTGGCCGCGGCCGAAAAACTGCTCTCCCAGCGCCGGCCGCCGACGGCGATCTTCGCCAGCAACGACGACATGGGCGCCGCCGCCATTTCGGTGGCGCATCGACGCGGACTGGACGTCCCCCGCGACCTGTCGGTGGTCGGCTTCGATGACACCTCGGCCGCAACCACCGTGTGGCCGGAACTGACCACGATCCACCAGCCGATCGCCTTCATGGCCAACGCGGCGATCGACATCCTGCTGCGCACCATCCGCCGTCCCAGTGGCGACACGCCCGTGCTGCGCGACCACGTGGTGCCGCACCGGTTGATCGCACGTGATTCGGTCGCCGCGCCGCCCAAGCCCCGATAGCGCTCGCGCCTGGCTCACGCGCGTGGCCTCGCGGTGCATGTACCGGCAGCGATGGCTGCGGTGCGGATGATCAACGCGCATCGCAGCGCACCGTGACCTGCGCCTCGTTCAATGCCCCCAGGGCGACGCGGGACACCGAGAGCGTCATGGCGCCGGCCGTGGCCAGCGCCCAGGGCCGGTCGAGCGCATCCAGCTTCGCACCGGCCGCGGCCAGGCATTTCAGCGGAACGCCCACCCGCGTCCACTGGCCCGCCGGCATGGCGGCCAAGGTGGGCGCGATGGCGATCCGCGCCGAACAGCCGGCACCACAGCCTACCGACAGCCATGCCTGGCCACGCGGTGCCGCATCAACGCGCAACGTGGTCAACAGCATCAGGTCACCGTTGGCCTCGCGCTGCAGGTCCAGTGGCGTGTGCGACTGCAGCGCGACCACAGCCTCGCCGTTGCCCGACCACGCCAGCCGCCGCCCGTCTTCCTGGGCCAGGTGATCGACGCCGGTGATCTTCAACCGGTCGCCGGGCAAGGCATCCGGCACGCGGGTCACGTTCAACCCCTGCCCTGCCGCATCCTCGATCCGCAGCGCGATGCCGGGGCCCGCGTCACCGCGCGCGAAGAACACGCCGGACGCGCCTTCGTTGCCGGTGAGGCCCGACGCCTCGGGCAGCACGGGCAGGTCGCCCTTGTCGGCATAGGTCAGGCCGAAGCCGAATGCGAACAACGGGTCGTAGTCCTTCTGGCCCACGTTGTTGGCGTACTGCGTAGCGGTACGCGGCCAGCTGAAACTGAGCCTGCCCTTGAAATCGTGCTGCACGCGGCCATCGGCCCCGCGCAGCAGCACATCGGCGATGCCGCCGCCTTCCGAGCCCGGCAGCCAGGCGGCCACGAAGGCATCGGCGGCGTTGATTTCCCGGTTCACCCACAGCGGCCGCCCGCTCAGGAAGACCGCAACGACCGGGATGCCCTCGGCCTTGAGCCGCCTGAGCAGCGCCAGGTCCGTCTCGTCGCCCGGTTTGTAGGCCAAGGTGGGCCGGTCCCCCTGGAACTCGGCATAGGGGTCTTCGCCAAACACCACCACGGCCACGTCGGGCTTCACCGCGTAGCGGCCGTCAACGGCAAGCACGGCCTCACCGCCGGCCGCCGTGGCCTGCCGCGCGATGCCCTCGTAGATAGAGTCCGCGTTGGGAAAGTCCTTGCGGGTGGTACCGGTGCCCTGCCAGTTGAGCGTCCAGCCGCCGGCCTGCTTGCCGACTTCGTCGGCGCCGTCGCCGGCCACCAGGATCCGCTGCTTCGGCGACAGCGGCAGCAGTCCGTTCTGGTTCTTCAGCAGCACCAGCGATTCGCGTACCGCCTGGCGGGCCACCGCGCGATGCTCGGGCGCGCCGATCAGTGCGAACTGGCCGCCAACGGCCCGCGACGACGGCCGGCCCGCTTCGAACAGGCCGAGGCGGAACTTGACCCGCAGGATGCGGCGCACCGCGTCATCCAGGCGCTGCGATGAAATCCGCCCGTCCTTCGCCGCTGCCAGCGTGGTCTCGTAGAAGCCCTTCCAGCTGTCCGACGCCATCGCCATGTCCAGGCCAGCGTTGATGGTGGCCGGGCAGTCCGTGGTGGTGCAGCCTTTGACCTGGCCATGGCCGTTCCAGTCACCGACCACGAAGCCACCGAACTGCATGCGCCCCTTGAGCACGTCGGTGAGGTAGTGCCGGTGCCCGTGCATCTTTTCACCGTTGACGCTGTTGAAGGAGGCCATGGCCGTCTGCGCGCCGGCGGCGATCGCAGGGGGATATCCGGCCGCGTGGATGCGCACCAGGTCGGGCTCGCTGATGCGCGTGTCGCCCTGGTCCTTGCCACCGGTGGTGCCACCATCGCCGAGGAAGTGCTTCACCGACGCGATCACATGACGGCCATCGAGAAACTCGGGCGTGCCCACCCTGCCCTGCAATCCCTCCACCATGGCGCCCGCGTAGCTGGCCACCACCTCGGGCGATTCCGAGTAGCCCTCGTAGGTGCGGCCCCAGCGATCATCCTGGGGTACCGCAACGGTCGGCGCGAACGTCCACTCCATGCCGGTGACGCGGGTCTCCAGGGCGGTGATGCCACCGATCTGCCGCAGCAGCTCCGGATTGCGCGTGGCACCCAGCCCGATGTTGTGCGGGAACAACGTGGCGCCAATGATGTTGCTCTGCCCATGCACGGCATCGATGCCGAACAGCACTGGAATGGCTTTCCCGCCGTTGGAGGTATCCATGGACGCGTCATAGAACGCATCGGCCAGCGCCAGCCATTCGGCCGGTGACGCGTCGTAGCGGCCACCCGGGTCGGAATTGCCACCGGCCAGGATCGAACCGAGGCGGTAGCGCCGCACGTCATCGGGAGTGAGGCTGGCGATGTCGCCCTGCACGAGCTGGCCGACCTTTGCCTCCACCGTCATGCCGGCCATCAGGTCGGTGATCCGCTTCTCCAGGGCAGGATCCTCGGCCAGTGGCCAGGTGACCTGCGGCCACGGGTCGCTGCCGGTTGCCGCAGTGGCGGCGGGCCGGTCCTGGCCGTGGCAGCCCAGCAATGCCAGCGCCAGCACGGCGACCAGGGCGCCGCTGCGGGATACGGAGGTCTGCAATGCCATGGTGCTCATCCTTCCATCTGCTCCAGTTCCTTGCCCTTGGTCTCGTGCACATGCCGCACCACGAAAATCACCGAGATGATCGCCGCCACCAGGTAGATGCCATAGGTGGCCGCCAGCCCGGCCGCAGCCAGCAGCATCGGGAACGTCACGGTCACCACGAAGTTGGACGTCCATTGCGCCGCGCCGGCCACCGCCAGGGCCGAACCGCGGATCTGGTTCGGGAACATCTCGCCCAGCATCACCCACATCACCGGCCCCCAGGACAGGTTGAAGAACACGACGTAGGCATTGGCCGCCACCAGTGCCAGCGTGCCCATGCGACCGGGCAGCTGCAGGTGCCCGTCGGCCAGCGAACCGCTGGCAAAGGCCACCACCACCAGTGCCAGTGACAGCGACATCCCGGCCGAGCCGAACCACAGCAACGGCTTGCGGCCGATCCGGTCGATCAGCAGCACCGTGACCACGCAGGCACCGATGCTCAGCGCGCCGGACAGCACGTTGATCAGCAGTGCGTCGTTCTCGGAGAACCCGACCGCCTGCCACAGCACGGCGCCGTAATAGAACACCACGTTGATGCCGACCAGCTGCTGGAAGCAGGCCAGGCCGACGCCGACCCACACGATCGGGCGGATCCGCCCGGTCGCCCGGCTCTTCAGGTCGGACAGGCGCGGGCGATGGTGGTCGTTGGACAGCGAGGCATCGATCTCTTCGAGCGTGGCGCGGGCCTTGTCGCTGCCGAGCAGCCGGGTGAGCACGCGCAGCGCGTCGTCCTTGCGCCGCTTCACCACCAGGTAGCGCGGGCTCTCAGGAATGGTCAGCAACAGCAGCAGGAACACCAGCGACGGCGCGGCCTGCATCCAGAACATCCAGCGCCAGGCGGCCTGCCCGGCCCACAGCGGCTCGGTCGACGCGCCCGCCGCGGCCGCCAGCAGGTAGTTGGACAGGAAGGCAGCGGTGAGCCCGGTGATGATGGCGATCTGCTGCACCGTGGCCAGGCGGCCGCGATAGCGGGCCGGAGCGACCTCGGCAATGTAGGCCGGCGAGATCACGCTCGCCGCGCCGACCGCGAATCCGCCCACCACGCGCGCCGCAATGAACCAGCCCGACGAGACCGCCGCCCCGGCACCGAGTGCCGACAGCAGGAACATCACCGCCGACAGGATCAGCACGTTGCGGCGGCCGAGGCGGTCGGCCAGGCGGCCGGCACTGAACGCGCCCACCGCACAGCCCAGCAGCATCGACGCGATCTCGAACCCCTGCATCCATTCACCGGACCGGAACGCCTGGTGCAGGCCATCCTGGGTGCCATTGATCACACCGCTGTCGAAGCCGAACAGAAAACCGCCAATCGTCGCTACCACGCTGATCAGTACGATCAGCCGGGTGTTCTCCCCGCTGCCTGCTGCCTGGTTCATCCCCGTCCCCTTGAGTGCACCGTTGCCGCCGTTGGCCTGCCTGCCGCGCTCAGCGCAGCAGGTACTGGTTGAGCAGGTTTTCGTAACGCTCCTGCTTGCCGCTGGTCTGGCGCGGTTCGCCGAGGCGGGCGGCCAGGCCCGCCAGGTCCGGCAGGCTGAGCGTGCCGCGCTCGAACTCCTGGCCGGCGCCGCTGTCAAAACTCGCGTAGCGCTCCTTGCGCCATTGCTCCCACGGCGACTCGGTCAGCAGTGCATGGGCGACCTCCAGCCCGCGTGCGAAGGCGTCCATGCCGCCGATATGGGCAATGAACAGATCCTCCAGGTCGGTCGACTCGCGGCGCACCTTCGCATCGAAGTTCAACCCGCCCTCCAGCCCACCCTGGCGCAGCACGACCAGCATCGCACCCACGGTGTCGTACAGATCACTGGGGAACTGGTCGGTGTCCCAGCCGTTCTGCGCGTTGCCGCGGTTGGCATCAATGCTGCCGAGCAGGCCATGATCCGAGGCGACCTGCAGATCGTGCTCGAAGGTGTGCCCGGACAACGTGGCGTGGTTGGCCTCGATGTTGAGCTTGAAGTCCTTGTCCAGCCCATGCTCCTTCAGGAAGCCCACCACCGTGGCGCTGTCGAAGTCGTACTGGTGCTTCATCGGCTCCATCGGCTTGGGCTCGATGAGGAAGTTGCCCTTCAGGCCGATGCTGCGACCGTAGTCGCGGGCCAGGGTGAGGAAACGCGCGAAGTGCTCGATCTCGCGCTTCATCTGGGTATTGGCGAGCGATGCATAGCCCTCGCGTCCGCCCCAGAACACGTAATGCTCGCCGCCCAGCTCGACCGTCGCTTCCAGTGCAGCCTTGACCTGCACCGCGGCGCGCGCGACCACGGCGAAATCGGGATTGGTCGATGCACCGTTCATGTAGCGCGGGTGCGAGAACAGGTTGGCCGTGCCCCACAGCAGCTTGACGCCGGTGTCGTCCTGGCGCGCCTTGGCCAGGCCCACCATGTGCGTGAGGTTCTTCTGGTACTGGCCGATGTCATCGGCATCCGGCGCCAGGTCGATGTCGTGGAAGCACCAGTACGGCACGCCCAGCTTGGTGAAGAACTCGAACGCCGCGTCCACTTTCGCTTCGGCCGTGGCCAGCGGCGAGCCCGCCTCCCACGGGAACTGCCGGGTACCCGGGCCGAACGGGTCGTGCCCGGCATTGCAGAAGGTGTGCCAGTAGCACACGGCGAAGCGCAGGTGCTCCTGCATGGTCTTGCCGCCGATGACCCGGTTGGCATCGTAGACCTTGAAGGCAAGCGGATTGTCCGAGCCCTTGCCCTCGAACGGAATGCGGCCGATGCCGGGGAAGTACTCCTTGGCGCCGATGAAGGGCTGCGTGCTCATGGTGCGTGCTCCTGTCGTTGTACGGGGTGTCGTGGAGGAGCCATCAGCCGCGCTGCAGCGGCGTGATGGCATCAAGATGACTGAGGAAGCGTGCGTAGGCCCGTGCATAGGCATCGCTGCGATCCGGATCCGGGCGCGCGGACAGCGTGGGATCGACGGTGACGTGCCGTGCGGTGATGTCGCTGATCGAAGTGGCGTTGCCCTGCGATCGGGCGAGCGCCCACAGCGCCTGCAGTGCCGCGCCAAACGCCGCGCCTTCGGCCTGCACCGGGACCTCCACGGGCAGGCCGAACACATCGGCCACCAGTTGACGCCAGGCCGCGCTGTTGCTGCCGCCGCCGGTGAGCACGATGCGATCGAACTGCATGCCGGCGTGGACGAAGGCGTCGTAGCCGTACTTCAGGCTGTAGGTCGCGCCCTCCATGGCGGCGCGGTAGAGGTGCGCCGGGGTGAAATTGGCAGTGTCCAGGCCGGCCAGCACGCCCTTGCCGAGCGGCAGGTCCGGCGTGCGCTCGCCATTGAGGAAGGGCAGCATCACCAGCCCGCCTGCTCCCGGTGGCGTCGCGCGCAGGTGCGCATCGCCGTCGCGCGTGCTGAAGCCGAAGGCACGGGCGACCTGTTCGGTCGCCACGGTGCAGTTCATGGTGCAGATCAGCGGAAGCCATCCCCCCGTGGACGAGCAGAACGCGGCCCAGGCGCCGTCGGCATCGATCACCGGCGATCCGGAGTAGGCAAACAGCGTTCCAGACGTTCCCAGGCTCATCGCCAGGCGTCCTTCGGTGACGCAGCCCGTGCCGATCGCGGCCATCATGTTGTCGCCGCCGCCAACGGCAACCTTCACCGTCGCTGGCAGCCCCAGCGCGGCTGCCGCAGCAGGCGCGATATCGAACAGCGCATCGGGTGATGCGATGGGCGGCAGGCAGGCGGCCAGGTCGCGATCAGGATCGGTCGCGCGCAGCAACGCCTGCGACCACGTGCGTGTGCGCACGTCCAGCCAGCCGGTTCCGGACGCATCGCCATGCTCGCAGAACCGCTGGCCGGTCAACACGAAATTGAGGTAGTCATGCGGCAGCAGGATGGTCGCCAGCCGTGCGTAGGCGTCGGCACGGTGGGTCCGGGTCCAGGGCAGCTTGGATGCGGTATAGCCGGCCAGGATCGGGTTGCCCGCGAGCGCGATGGTGCGGCGTACCCCACCCACGGCGTCCATGATCTGCGCGCATTCGGCCGAGGTGCTGGTGTCGCACCACAGCTTGGCCGGCGCCAGCACCTCGCCTGCCGCATCCACCGGCACGAACCCATGCTGCTGGCCGGAGACCGCCATCGCGACGATGCGTGCGCGCAGCGCGGGATCGATCCGGGCGAAACAATCATGGAGGGCCGCTACCCAATCGGCGGGCGCCTGCTCGCGGCTGCCGTCGGCCGCGCTGTCCAGCGTGAGCAGCGCGCTGGTGGCGGCGGCCACCGTTTGCGCCTGCGGGTCGTAGACCAGCACCTTCAGGCTCTGCGTCCCTGCATCGATCCCTGCAACCAGACCCATCGAAACCGCCTCCGATCAGCAAAAAGGTAGCGCTAACATTCCGTGGACTCAAAAAGGGGGCGTGCTGTCCGGCCCCCGCGTTGCCACCGCATGCGTCATCGCCTGCGGTGTTTCCGCACTGTAACCAGCTGCAGCGGAAAAAGCGTGCTGCAACGCAAAACCCTGCTACGCGGGCGTCGCCATCGAACGCCACACGTCTGCGCCGGACCTGCAGTACTGCGCGATGAACTCTACCTGGGTCGGCATCTGCGCCGCGGCGTGCTGCACCGGCTGCTGGATGCCCTTCAACAGGGTGCGCAGATCGGCGTCACTCACCGCCCGCGCCAGCGGATGCGGCGGGCCTGGCGGAATGCCCTGCCCGAGCAGCACGCTGGTCCAGGACTCGACGCGGAACAGCTCGCCGGGGTCCTGCCAGGCGTGCGCACGCTCGCGCCACGCCTGCAACCGCTGCTGCAGCGATTCGGGCACGCGCATCTCGCGGCATGCCTTCCACATCGGCTCGGTGCGCTGCGTGGCGTGGTAGTGCAGGATGATGAAGTCGCGCACGTGCTCCATTTCCTGCCGGCTGACATCGTTGTACAGCTGCACCAGCGACGCGCGGATGCCATCGAACGGGAACAACTGGATCAGGCGCACCACCGCGCTGATCGTCAGGTGGATGCTGGTCGATTCCAGGGGCTCGATGAAACCGCTCGCCAGCCCCAGGGCCACCACGTTCCTGTTCCAGGCCTTCAGCCGGCGCCCGCTGCGGAACGGCACCTGCCACGGGTCGCGCAAGGGAGGTGCCCCCACATCGCGCAGCAGCTTCGCCGTGGCCTCGTCATCGGACAGGTGGCGGCTGGAATACACCAGCCCGCAGCCGACCCGGTGCTGCAGCGCGATGTGCCAGCGCCATCCCGCTTCGTGGGCGATCGCCCGGGTATAGGGCACAGGGGGCGCAACCGCTTCGGTCTGCACGGCCACGGCCCGGTCGCACGGCAGCCACTCGTGCCAGTCCTCGTAGCCGGTGCCCAGCGTCTGCTCGATCAGCAGGCCACGGAAGCCGGTGCAGTCGATGAACAGATCCCCCTCGATCACCTGCCCGTCCTGCAGCACCAGCGCCTGCACCGATCCGTCATGCGCATGCTGCCGGACCTGGGCGATCCTGCCTTCGATCCGGCGCAGGCCGTGGCCCTCGGCCCTGCGGCGCAGGAACCGCGCATAGAGCCCGGCATCGAAGTGGTAGGCGTAGCTGGCCTGCGGCTGGGTCTGCAACGAAAAGCGGTCGCCCCGCGAGGCAATGCTCTCCAGGCAGAAGTCACCCAGGTCCGAGGGCATGCCGCGGCGCAGGCTGTCCAGCCAGAAGTGATGGAACGGTGCCGCCCAGGTGCCGTGGCCAATGGTGCCGAACGGGTGGAAGAAGCGGTCCCCCGGCAGCCGCCAGTTCTCGAACGAAATCGACAGCTTGAAGGTGCCGGCCACCGCGCGCAGGAAGTCCTGCTCGTCGATCTGCAGGAAGCGGTGGAAGGTGCGGATGGGCGGCACGGTGGACTCGCCGACGCCGACGGTGCCGATCTGCTCGGACTCGACCAGGGTGATCTCCAGCTGGTCACGGAACTGGTGCGCCAGCGCACAGCCGGCCAGCCATCCCGCGGTGCCGCCGCCGGCAATGACCACCTTGCGGATGCGTCCTGCGGGGGTGCTCTCGGTATCCACTATGGCGCTCCTTCTCAACGGTTGAGCCTGCCCAGCAGCATCGCGCGCATGCGGCGCGCGCGCGGCTCGTCGAACGGTGCCAGATCGCCGCGCGCGGCATCAGGCAGGTGCTGCCCGGCGCGCTCGCCGGGGCCGAATACGTAGTACTGGAAGAGCCCTTCCCAGGCCTGCTTTTCGCGCGCCGGCAGGTCGCGCACGGCCCACATCGCGTGGTGCAGCGCCGACAGTGGAGATCCCAGCCAGGCCGGCGAACGGCGCCACCAGTAGTTCACCAGCACGTTGAACGGCGCCAGGCTGCGCACATGGTGCCACCACATGCCCGGAATGAAGATCGCATCGCCGGGCCCAAGCACGGCGCTGCGTGCGTTCGCCAGCGCTTCCCGGAAACGCGGGTACCGCTCGAAGTCGGGGCGCTCGAAGTCCACCACGCTCACCACCTGGCCACCGGGCGTGGGGTCGAGCGGGCCCGGATACAGATTGTCGATCTGCTCGGGCGGGAACACGGTGAACTCGCGCTGCCCCACTGCACAGCAGGCGAGATTGTCGGGCGTGTCGAAGTGGCACGAGGCCGTCACCCGGTTGCCGATCCAGATGCTGGCCGTGGCATCGATGCCCTGCTTCGCCAGCCCGGCGTCGTTGGCCTGCGCGAATGCCGGCCGCAGTGCCCGCTCGATCGGCAGCGAGGCCACGTAATAGGTCGGCGGCCGCGGGGACTGCAGCGTGGTGGCGATCTCCTCCAGCACCTGCGCCAGCGCGCCGCGCCGCACGTCGAAGTTCAGCCGGGTGTAGTCCGCGCTGTAGAACGGGCGGCCCTCGATCTCGGCGCCGCCGAACGAATACTGGATGGGCCCGCCCGCGTCGACGCTGCGCAGGTAGGCCATCGCGTCCTGCGCCGAGCGCACGCCCGCCTGCACCAGTGGCCAACCGCTGGCGATGCCCCGCAGCACGACCGGTTCACCCGCCTCCGCCAGGGCAGCCAGCGGCAGCTCGGCAGGATCGACGCCTTCCAGAACCGGCAGCGGCAGGTTCGCGCGCACCGGTCAGTTCCTGGCCGGTTGCGCCGCGCCGTCCTGGGCGCGGAGGCGGCGCTGCTTCTCGGCAATCAGGCGGCGCATGTTGTGCAACGACGCAAGCATCAGGTACGCGCCTTCCAGGTAGCCGGCGCGGTTCAGTTCAGCCAGGCGTGCGCTGTCCAGCGTCGCCAGGCGCTCCCGGTCGATGCCATGCAGTCCGCTCACGCTCACCCGGTGATGCGGCGCGACCTGCACGTCGAGCGTGACCGGCTGGATCAGGCCGCTGTCGTCGAGCATCGCGAACATTGCGGCCGCGTACGCGCTGCCCTCGTGGATGCCGCGCAGTACCCCGGCAATGTGGTCCAGGTAAGGCGTGTTTCCACCCTGCGGCAGGAACACCGGCTCACCGCCGTCGGAGGTGACACGCGGATGGTCCAGGTCGACGTGCATCACCGCGTCCTGGGTGAGCAGGCCGTCCACGTAGTGCTCCTGGAAGCCGATCAGGAACGGCCCTTTTGCGGCCGCGCCGGGCAGGTAGGAGGCATTCCAGCGTCCGTCCTGCAGGTACAGGTTCTCGTGCTGCTCGAAACCCAGCAGGGCGACGGACTGCCACGCCCCGGTCCCGGTCTCCCGGCGCAGGAAGATCGGATACTCGCGCTGCAGTTCGGCAAACTCGCTGGGATAGGCGGGCACCATGCCCACCGCATCGCCGAACTGTGGCCCGAATCCGGTAGCGACCGTCAGGTCCCGATGCGCGATGTTGTTGAGCATTTCATAGCGGGCCATCAGGGTATCCAGTCCAGTGCGGGGTGGCTGGCCGGCAGAGTAGCGCAGGCGCGACAGGTGCGGCGACACCGTCCCGGCGCGGCACCGCTGGCGGGCAGCGGTGCCGTGCCGGGCGCATCGGCAACCAGGCTCAGAACTTGTAGCGTACGCCCAGCATGTAGCGCGGGCTCTGGTCGGCCAGCTTGACGATCATCTGCGAGGTGCGCGAGCGCCACCGCACATCCTCGCCGGTCAGGTTGATCGCCTCCAGGCTGAAGGACCAGTGGTCATCCAGCGCGTAGTTGACGCTGAGATCCCATTGCTCGTACGGCTCCACATAGTATGGATTGCGGCTGGAGCCCTGGTTGGCCAGGATCAGGTACTGGTCGCGCCAGTTCCATGCCAGGCGCACCGACCACCCGTACTTCTCGTACATCAGCATAGCGTTGGCAGTGTCGCTCAGGCCGGTGAGCGAGAACTGGTCGATACCCGGATCGCCGCCATTGTTGTAGCCGACATCACCTTTGACCACGGTGTAGTTGGCCAGCACGCCGAAGCCGGTGTCACCAAAGAAGTACTGGCCGCCCAGCTCCCAGCCATGCAGCTTGGACTTGTTCTGGTTGATCGGGCGATTGACGTTGAACTGGTAGAGCGGATCGTTGGCCTGCCCGTGCAGGTCGTAGGCTGCCTCGGTGGCCAGCACCTGCGCATCGGTGCCGTTGTAGGCACCCAGGCCGGCGGGATTGTTGCGCAGCAACGCCAGTGCGGTGAACAGCGAGGTGTCGTTGGCCGAGCAGGCAGCGGCATTGGCCGGCCCGACCTGGGCGACGCAGGCGCCGCTGGTCAGGAAGTCCAGCGCCGCCCGCGCATCCGGCCCGGAGGTCGGATCGGTGAGGCCGTACAGGCTTTCCTGGACGACGGTGTTGCCGATGAAGTTGCTGACCGACTTGTTCCAATAGGTCAATGACACATAGCTGGCGTCGGCGAAGTACCACTCCAGCCCCAGGTCGAGGTTGTCCGATTCCAGCGGCTTCAGGCTCGGGTTCTGCGAGTTGCCGCTGGCGCGCGACGACGGATCGATCAGCACCGAACCGAACGGCTGCTGGGCCCCGGGTCCTGCATAGAGATTGCCGTACGGCGCGCGGGCGATGCTCTTGCCGAACGAAACGCGGCCCTTCAGTTCCTCGGTGAGGTCGATGCTGAAATCGAGGTTGGGCAGGATGTAGCTGTAGCGCGCCTTCTCGGTAAAGGGCTGCTGCTCATCGGACAGCACGATGCGGAAATCGTTGTTGGCCTGCCACTCGATGGACTCGGGGACGGCAATGACCGAGGTCGACACCACATCGGTGGTTTCATAGCGCACGCCCAGGCGGGTGTTGGTGCGCATGCCACCCAGTTCCCCGTCCAGCTCCACCTGGAAGTACGCCGCCTTGGTCTTCTCTTCCACGAAGTTGTCGGCCGCGCGTTGCGGGTTCACACCCAGGCCGACGCCGTACTCGCGCGATGCCCATTGCGCCAGCTGCCCGGCATTGCCGCGCCAGGCCGGCCAGCTGTTTGCACTGTAGTCGTCGAACAGGCCGACGATGCTGACCGGCTGCAGCAGGTCCATCAGGCCGCCGGCGGTATCCCGGTCCACGTTGGCCACGCCCCAGTCGCCCAGGGTCGAATAGGCCTCGGCCGCCTGGATGCGGTGGGTGGTGGACTTGTTGGCATCCACGCCGAACTGGAAGCGCCCGTGGTCGAAGTTCCATTCGCCGTCGACACGCGCCTGCTTGATCTCGCTGATCTGCGTCTGCGCGTTGACGCGCAGCACCTGGGTGCCGATCTCGCCTTCCTGGAAGCCCGGGTTGACCACGCCATTGGTGCCGGCGATCGCATCGGCAGTACTGGGATACCAGACCTGGGTGCCGACCGGCAGGCCATTGTTGAAGTTCAGCTCCTGCACCCAGGAGCCACCGCAATGCGGGCCACGGGTGCAGTTGTTGGTGCCGGCAATGCTCATGAAAATGGAGCCGCCGCCGGTCAGCGGGTCGTTGGGGCGGCTTTCATTCTTCGAATTGTGCGCATCGAAGCTGAGCTTGAAGCGGTCGCTGACATTCCAGACCGCGTTGAAGCCCAGCGAGCCCAGCTTGTACTCCTGCATGCTGCGCTGCTGTTCGAGCCCGAAGTCCTTGGTGCCGGCGATCTCGCGGATGTAGACCGGGGTGGCGACCGCGCCGGAGGTGTCGAACTGGACATTGGTGTAGTTGCTGTTCTGCAGCCACATGCCCTGCTCGCCACGATTCTCGGTGATCTCGTTGGTCGAGTAGGTGTAGTCCATGGTCAGGGTCAGGCTGTCTGTCGGTGCGAACTGCAGCACCGCCTGGCCATTGACGCGTTCGCGCTCGAACTCGGAGAACGCATAACGCAGGTCGTTGGGACGTGCGTAGAGCTGGCCGATGGCCGGCGCATTCACCACGGCTGGGTTGCCAGGCATCGACCCCGTCCACGGCTGAACGTTCCAGTAGTTCTCCGTGGCCTGCACCGAACCGCCCTTGCGCTTCTGCTGGCTGGCACTGAGGCTGACGCCGAAGGTCTTTTCGGGGTTGCTGTAACTGAAGATGCCCGACAGCTCCGGGGTCAGGTCATTGTCGAACGGCTGGCTGCGGTCGGACACCAGCTTCGCGCCGGCATTGGCCACGATGCCAGCGTGATCCAGCGGACGGGCGGTCAGGATGTTGATCGTCGCGCCGATGCCGCCGCTGGGCACCTGAGCCTGGCTGGTCTTGTACACCTCGATGCCATTGATCGCTTCGGCCGCCAGCTGCGCGAAATTGAAGGCGCGGGTACCGCCGTCCACACCGCCGATGGCCACCTGCCCGGACGCACCGAAGGCATCGGCCCCCGGCATCTGCCGGCCATTGAGCGTGACCATGTTGAACTGGGGACCAAAGCCACGCGCGGTGACCTGTGCGCCCTCGCCATCACGGCGCTCGATGGAGATGCCGGTGATGCGCTGCAGCGACTCTGCAAGATTGGTGTCGGGGAACTTGCCGATGTCTTCGGCACTGATCGCGTCGACCACGCCGGCCGAGTCGCGCTTGATGTCCATGGCCTGGCTCAGGCTGTTGCGTATGCCCGTGACCTGCACGGCATCGAGCTGGGTGGGCTGCGACGGGCTCTGCGGCGGCTGGCCGGTTGCCGGTGCAGCGTCCTGCGCAAAGGCCGGGTTGATGACCAGGGCGCCGCCCACGAAGGTGAACATCGCCCTGGACCGGAGCTTCGCCAACGTGCGGCTCATGAACCGATCCTCGGGCCTTGGGTGCCACGGAAACTGCAAGTGCTCATGAAAGTCCCCTCTGACATACGATCGAATGGATGTACCGCCCCCTCCCAGGGGCACGCACGGGCGTGGCCCGCATTCCAAACCGAACAGCGCGGGTGCTGGAGCACGCCGCGACTTACACTTGCTTTTCAAGCCTGCCAGGACAAACACGCGGCAAAGAAGGCAGCCCCAGGACCTTGGATCCCCGTCCTACTGGTAGCGCTACCATCGCGTTGCAGCGGAGAGTAATCACCCAGGTTCACCGTTGTCACCATGCAGCGCAGCAAATCGACCGCGCACCGATGCAATCGATGCCAGCGGTCCCGCGCCCTACCCGCTAGCCTGCCGCCAGCGCCTGCCGGAGCACGGGCAGCTGCCGCCTGCTGCACGGCACCCGTGCGCCATCGGCCATGTGCAGCACCGCGTCGCCGCCATCGGCAGGCTCGATCGAGCGCAGCTGGTGGCGGTTGACGAGCCAGCTGCGGTGGCAGCGCAGGAACACCGATGGATCCAACCGCAGCGCAAGCGCCGCCAACGTGGTACGCAACGGATAGTCATGCCCGCGCACGTGCAGGTTCACGTAATTGCCGGACGCCTGCGCATATTCCACATCGTCGGTGGCCACCAGGAATTCCTTGCCCAGCTTGCGCACCAGGAAATGCCGTGGCCGCTCAACCGACTCCACCGGCGCCGCGTCTTCCGGCGCCGCGAGCAGATGCGCCTCACCCTGTTGGCGGCGTCCGAACCAGCTCATCAGGTGTTCGAGCAGCACGATGCTGAAGAACACGCGTACGTCCTTGAGGTATTCATAGCCCAGGCGCGAGACCCAGCCGGCACCGTCCACGTAGCTGGCACCAAGACCCAGGTAGACCAGCTTGCGCAGCGCCATCATGGCCAGTACGTGCAGCAGCGACCAGCCGATGCTGGCCAGCAGATAGAGCGGAAGGCGGCGCCGCCAGGTCTCTGCATGCAGGGGCCAGCGCCTGCACCCCCACCAGATCGCCGGCAGCGTGAGCAGGATCACGCCGACGCTGCTGAGCTCCCAGGTCAGCGGCTCCCAGAACGCCAGGGCGTCGCCGCGCCGCTGCGCGTCCATCACTTCCACGGCGCTGTTGGCCAGGGCCATGAACAGCAGCAGCGCCGCCCACACGGCCAGGCGGAACGTGAGCCGCCAGGGCGGCGTCGAAGCTACAGGCATGCGGTTTCCCTACCACGCGCGCAACGCGCGACGAAGGCGCCATTCTAGGGATGCCGCTGGTCCCTGATCGCCTGCCGTTGGTCACTACCGGGCCGCAGGCAGGCCCTTCCCACCCCATGGGACCATGTCGCGGCGGCACGCTGGCTGCCCCTGTCCGCTGCTGCCCACCCATGAACCGACGCCACGACATCGACGCGCTCCGCGTCTTCGCCTTCGCACTGCTCATCCTGTATCACACCGGCATGGCGTACGTGGGTGACTGGGGCTTCCATCTGAAAGGCAGCTTCACCGCCGACGCGCTGCAGTGGCCGATGCGGCTGCTGAATGGCTGGCGCATGTCGTTGCTGTTCCTGATCTCCGGCGTCGCCATCGCGCTGGTGCGGCCGCGCCTGCAACGGGGGCGGTTCATCCTCATCCGCAGTTGGCGCTTGTTGCTGCCGCTGCTGTTCGGCATGTTTGTGGTGGTGCCGATCCAACCCTACTGCGAGGGTGTCAGCCGGGGCATGGTCGCGCCAGGCTTCTGGGACTTCCTGCTGCGCTACTGGCAGGTGCGGCCGTGGCCGGACGGTAGCTTCGCGGGGGACCGCTTCGGCATCACCTGGAACCACCTGTGGTACCTGGCCTATCTGTGGACCTATACGGTGGTGCTGGTGGCAGCCCTGCCGCTGCTGGATTCGGCGCCGCTGCGGCGGCTGAGTGCCGGGCTGGCCGGCGCACCCGCCGCTGTGCTGATCGGCACGCCCGCGCTGGTGCTGCTGCTCTGGCTGGCCTGGCTGGCGCCCGACCACCCGCCCACCAACACCTTCGTGGAGGACCTCTACCAGCACGCCAAGTACGGCACCGTGTTCCTGGCCGGCTATCTGCTGGGCCGCGAACCACGCTTCTGGCAACGCGTGCAGGCCCTTCGCCGGGTGTCGCTGTGCATCGCTGCGGGTGCGGTGGCCTGGTACCTGCTGCTGGAAGCGCTGGGGCACTGGCTGCCCGTCGATTCGGTGCTGCGGCGCTGGCCGCCGCGGTTCTGGGGCCTGCAGTCGCAGTACTGCGAAGTGCTGTACGCCTGGGCCATGCTGCTGGCCGTGCTGGGCTGGGGCAAGCACTACCTGGACAGGCCGTTCCGCTGGTTGCCGTACTGCACCGAAGCCGTCTACCCGTGGTATGTGCTGCACCAGAGCCTGCTGATCGTACTGCTGTTCTGGCTCAAGCCACGGCAGCTGGGGCCGTGGCTGGAGCCGACGCTGCTGCTTGCGGGCACCATCGCCGGTTGCCTGCTGCTGCATGAGGGGGTCATCCGCCGGTCCCCCTGGTTGCGGCCCCTGTTCGGACTGAAGCGCAGGGCAGCACGTACCACCGCGCACGCGCGTGGCGATTGATCGGCATCGCAGCGCGCAGGCGCTACCACTCCGGTCCCAGCAGCTTGTTGACTTCAGCCTCGAGCTTCTGCGCGGCTTCGTCCTGCGACGCAACCTTGATGCACAGGCCGGACTGCGCCGGCCCCGGCGTCACCTGGTAGCGGTTGATGATGCCGCCGCCGTCGCCGTCCAGTTCCACCCGCGCCACCACCGTGCGCCCGTTGGCATGGAAGGTCCAGTCCTGATAATCAAACATCGTCGAAAAACGGCCTGCCTGGGAATGGCCCCACTTTAGGCAGGCCGGAGGTGAAGAACGCTCCAAGAAGACGTTCAGCGCGCGTGGGCACGCTGTGCTTCGCCCCGCGTCTGCCACATCCTGCAGGCCCCCGGATGCCCGCGCGCCCGTCGCGGACCGCCGCTGTCACGGAACGTGCCGGGCAGCGGCGTTCGCTGCACCAGTCCGCACGGTATGATGCCGCGATCCCGGAACCTGCGATGACCGCAGCGGCCGTCCATCCGCTGATCGCGCGCGCCAGGCCCCCTCGCGCCGGGGTCGCTGCAGGCACCGCTGAAGCCCCCACCCCCATGCTCGCCTCCCATTCCTCCCTCGTCATCTGGGCAGCGGTCGCCGTTGCCACCGCCGGCCTGCTGTTCCGCCCCTTCCGCATCCCCGAGTACATGTGGGCGCTGGCTGCTGCCGCGCTGTTGCCGTTGCTGGGCGCGGTATCGCTGGACACCGTCTGGGGCGCCGTCGCCGAAGGTCGCGACGTCTACCTGTTCCTGGTCGGCATGATGGTGCTGGCCGAACTGGCGCGCCGCGAAGGGCTGTTCGATTGGTTGGCGCTGTATGCGGTGCGGCATGCCGGCGGATCGGGGCGACGCCTGTTCGACCTGGTGTTCCTGGTCGGCACGCTGGTGACGGTGTTCCTGTCCAACGATGCAACGGCCGTGGTGCTGACGCCGGCCGTCTACGCCGCCTGCAAGGCCGCCCGCGCCAATCCCCTGCCCTACCTGTTCGTCTGTGCGTTCATCGCCAATGCGGCCAGCTTCGTGCTGCCCATCTCCAACCCGGCCAACCTGGTGGTGTACGGCCAGCACATGCCGCCGCTGCTGCAGTGGCTGGCGCAGTTCGCATTGCCCTCCGCGGCGGCGATCGGTGCCACCTACCTGGTGCTGCGCTGGGTGCACCGGCGCGAGATCGCGCAGCCACTGGTGGCCGCGCCGGAGCATCGCCCGCTGACGGCAGGCGGACGGCTGAGCGCACTGGGCGTGCTGTTCACCGGCAGCGTGCTGCTGGTGACCTCCGCACTGAACGGACCGCTGGGCCTGGCGACCTTCTGTGCCGGTGCGCTGAGCGTGGCGATCGTGGTGATCCGCCAGCGCCATAGCCCGCTGCCGCTGCTGCGCCATGTCTCCTGGGGCGTGCTGCCGCTGGTGGCCGGGCTGTTCGTGCTGGTGGAAGCGGTCGCGCAGACCGGTGTCATCCAGAGTGCGGCCGGCGCGCTGCAGGCGATGGCCAAAGCGTCGCCCCACCAGGCCAGCTGGCTGGCGGGCGGTGCGGCGGCTCTGCTCAGCAACGTCGCCAACAATCTGCCGGTCGGCCTGGCCGCCGGTTCGCTGGGGCAGATGGCAGACCTGCCGGCGCAGACCCGTGCTGCACTGCTGGTCGGCGTGGACCTGGGCCCGAACCTGTCGGTGACCGGCTCGCTGGCCACGATGCTGTGGCTGGTGGCGCTGCGTCGCGAGGGCGAGCATGTCAGCGCGCTCGACTTCCTGCGCGTCGGCGCGCTGGTGATGCCGCCTGCCCTGATCGGGGCACTGTTGCTGCTGTGACCCGAAGGCAGGCGGCACCCGGCGCTAGAAGGCCAGCTGCAGGCGGGTGTTGAACGTCGTGCCCTCGTCCTTGCCCGCTGCACTGCCGTTGCGGTGGCGGGTCTGCCAGCGGACCGCCTCGAACATCACCCGGCTGAAGTCGTTGAGGTACCAGTTCGCGCCCAGTGTCCACGCGTGGCCGGTACCGCCACTGGGCAGCTCGGCATAGTCCACGTCCTCGTAGCGGCCCTTCAGCTCCCACGCGCCGCTGCCGCCGCGCGTCACCGGATCGGCAACCTTCACCTTTCCCCAGGTACCCGTCTTGCCCGCGTAGGACGGTTGGGCGCCCGCCACGAACCAGCCGGCCGAGATCGCCCACGCGTCGTGATCGCGGTCATAGCGACCGCTGGCATCGCTGCCCCGCAGGCTGCGCGTACCCCATTCACCGGTCGCCCATGCCGGGCCGAAGAAGCCGGCCAGTTCCGCACCGTAGGCGGTGCTGCGCTCGGCCCCCAGCAGCGTGCCCGGCGTGATCCTGACCAGATCATTGAAATGACCGGCGATGGCCGAACTGCGCACCACGCTGCTGGCGCCGGCGGGAATCTCCTCGTGGAAGGCCCATGCACCCAGATGCAGGGTGGCGCCCGCGGTGTCCAGCGGGTTCCAGTGGACGCGCGTGGCCCAGGTCTGGCTGTCGTTGTCGGTGCCGGCGTTGTTGAGATCGTTGCCGGCCACCGACAGGCTGGCATGCCAGCCCTTTCCATACACCCGCTCGGTGAGCCCGACACCAAACAGGCCGCGCTGTGGCAGCAGCAGCGTGCCGACCACGTTGCGTTCCTGGAACGGCGTGTTGGAGGTGCTGCTCGAGCCGTCGATACCGCGATCGTTCAAGCGGTTGCCGATCGTGAGGTCGGCCGGCACGCCGAACAGCGTGTGGTCCAGCGTGGCATAGACCGACTTCCACGCCACCGCGTTGTCGGCGAAGTCGCCCTCCACGACCCAGCCCAGGGTGCCGTAGCGGCCCTCGGCCCCCAGGCGCACCGAACGGATCTCGGTACCCGAAACGTTGCGGTCGGCGACCGCCGAACCGTCGGTGCTGGAGGCATCGACGAACAGGCGGCCACGGGGACGGAACACCGTCGTGCCGTCGGCGCTGCTGAACTCCGGTGCGCCCTTGCCCCAGGAGACCTTCGGCAGCTTGGACTGGCTCGATTCCAATGCGGCTACCCTCGTCTCCAGCGCAGGCGCGGGCGGCGTGGACGGTGCGGTCGCACTGCCCTGCCCGCCTTCGACAGCGCGAAGGCGTGCTTCCAGTTGCTGGATCTGCAGCGCCTGCTGCTGCACCAGGCGTGACAGCTCGGCCTGGCTCAGCGGCGCGGGCAGCGAGGACGTGGACTGTGCGTCGGCCTGGCCACTGGCCAACAGCAGGCCGAGCGCGACCGACAGCGCTGCCAGCGGCAGCACGGTGGGAGGGTTCATGGGCTCTCTCCGGCCAGCCGGCCCCCTGGCCTGGCGCTGGCCCGTTGCGGTGGTGCGGGGGAAGATCGGGGAAGGAAGCACGCGCCGCCGGATCGGTCCGGCGGCGCGGCAGGCGGGCTCAGCCCGTCCGGGTCAGCTGGTGGCCTGTGCCTGCGCGTTGGGACGCCAGGTGATCAGTTTGTTCTCGACCACGTCCAGCAGCGCGTCGATGACCAGCACGAAGGCGGCCAGGATGATGATGCCGGCGAACACACCCACAGCGTTGAAGTTGCCTTCTGCCTGCGCGATCAGGTAGCCCAGGCCCGCCGAGGCGCCGAGGTACTCACCGATGATCGCGCCGACCACGGCAAAGCCGACCGAGGTACGCAGCGACGAGAGGATCCAGCTCGCGGCCGCCGGGAAATACACGTGGCGCAGCAGGTCGCTGCGGCTCGCCCCCAGGATGCGGGCATTGGCGAGCACCACCGGGTTCACCTCGCGCACGCCCTGCATGGCGTTGAAGAACGTGGTGAAGAACACCAGCGTGACCGCCAGCGCCACCTTCGACCACAGGCCCAGGCCCAGCCACAGCACGAAGATCGGCGCCAGCACCACGCGCGGAATCGCGTTGAAGCCCTTGATGAAGGGATCGAGGATGCGCGCCGAGCGCCGGCTCAGGCCCAGCCACACGCCGCCCGCCACGCCCAGGCCGGTGCCGATGATGTAGCCCAGCGCGGTTTCGGTCAGCGTGATGTACACGTGCTGGTAGAACGAGGTGTCGGACAGCCAGGTCCAGGCCTGCTGCACGATCGCCGTCGGCGACGGGAAGAAGAACGGATCGATCACGCCCAGCGCGATACCGCCCTCCCAGCCCCCGAACACGGCGACCACCAGGGCCAGCTGGATGAACTTGTCAGTCTTGGCGTGCATAGCTCTTCTCCACTTCGCCGCGCAGGCAGGCCCAGATGTCGCGGTACAGGTCGGTGAAACGGTCATCCAGCTTGATTTCGGCCACGTTCCGCGGCCGTTCCAGATCCACGTCGAAACTGCGCACCACACGGCTGGCCGGGCCGGAGGACAGCACCACGACGCGGTCGCCCAGGGCGATCGCTTCTTCCAGATCGTGGGTGATCAGGATCACCGAGCGCCGGTCCTCCTGCCACAGGCGCAGCAGCTCGTTCTGCATCAGGTGCCGGGTGTGGATGTCCAGCGCCGAGAACGGTTCATCCATCAGGATCACCTTCGGTTCGACGATCAACGCCTGCGCCATCTGCACGCGCTTGCGCTGGCCACCGGACAGCTGGTGCGGGTAGCGATGCTCGAAGCCGGCCAGGCCGACCTTGGCCAGCCACGCGTTGGCCTTGGCCTTGCGTTCGGCCTCGGGCACGCCGCGGAAGCGCAGGCCGAGTTCAACGTTCTGGTACGCCGTCTTCCACGGCAACAGCGCGTCCTGCTGGAACAGGTAGCCGACCGACTCCTGCACGCCGCTGACGGCACGGCCATCGATGCTGACCTGGCCCGACGACGGCTTCAGCAGGCCCGCCACGGAATTGAGGATGGTGCTCTTGCCGCAGCCGGTGGGTCCGACGATGGCGAGGAATTCGCCGTCACCTACCTGGATGTCGACATCGCGAACGGCGGTGAATTCGCCGAAGGACATGGTCACCTTGTTGATGGCGACCATGGTCTGTGCAGGCTCCAGCTGCGGCGCGCCATTGAGCTGGCGCACGGTGGCATTGAGGGCCATGGGGTTACCTCCGCTTACGGTTGGGCAGCCGGCGCCGCAGCGTTGGCACGCTCGACGAAGGCATTGGTGTAGGTCCTGGACAGATCGATGTTGGCCTTGGCCACATCCGTGTTGAACTCGCGCAGCACCTTCAACGGCGTTTCCAGGTCGGCCGGCGTGAAGTGACCGTCGCGGGTGAAGATCGCGCGGGCGTTCTCCACTGCGCGCGCATAGGTGGCACGGTCGCCAGAGACGTAGCTGTCCGGCAGCGCCGCCACGATGTCTTCGGCACTGTTGTCGGCGATGAACTTCAAGGCCATCTGCTCGGCGCGGGCGATCTTCTCGGCCGCTTCGGGACGCGTGTCCAGGAAGCTCTGGTTGGCATACATCACCGAGGTCGGGTACAGGCCGCCATAGACCTGGCGGGCGCCGTCGTCGCTGCGCGCGTCGAGCAGGATCCTGCCGACCTTGCGTTCGGTGATCAGGGTGGCGGCCGGGTCGTAGTTGACCAGCAGGTCGATCTTGCCCTGCTCGAGCGCGGCCACCGCTGCGGCGCCCGAGCCGACGCCGATCAGCGAGATGCTGTCGGCCGGAATATCGTGCTGGGCGAGGAAGTGACGGACGAAGAAGTCCGACGATGAGCCCGGCGCGGTGATCCCGACCTTCTGGCCCTTGATGGTCTCCGGGCGGGCCGGATCGAAGGTGGCATCCTCGCGGCCGGCCATCACCAGGCCGGAGTTGCGCGAGAGCAGCACGAAGGCCACCACGTCCTTGCCCTTGGCCTGCATCTGGATGGTGTGGTCGTAGAAGCCGACGGCCACGTCGGTGGAATTGGCCACCAGCGCCTGCAATACCTTGGAGCCGCCCTGGGCGAAGTTCTCGGTCTTCACCTGCAGGCCGACGTCCTTGAAATACCCCTTGGCGTCGGCAATGAAGAACGGCAGGTTGTTGAGGTTGTAGGAGCCGACGCTGATGCGTACCGGTGCGTTGTCACCACCGCCGGCGGACGCGCCTTCGGTGCGCCCGCTGTTGCTGCATCCGGCCGCGGCCAGGCCGGCCGCGCACAGCGCGGCCATCAGGAACTGCTTGTACATCATCCCTCCCAGGAGTGAAGCATCTACGTTGTGGTGGCGGGCAGGCACGCCTGTGCCGACCCGGCCGGTTTCAGATCATGCCGCTGACGTCCATTGGCGGTCTTGGGTGGCACTGGCCCGGGCGGGCGCGGGCGAGGTTGCATATACCCGGCCGTCGAACAGGCGGCGCGCGGTGCGGACCACGCTGGCAATCACCGGCGCATCGCCCGAACTGCGACTGAGGCCCACCTCCAGGGCCCCGCTCGGATGTTCGAGGGTAATGCGGCCGGGAACGGACAGGCATCCGACCAAAGTGTGGGCCAGCGTGCCCGGCGTGACGGCGGCGGTGGCCAGGCCGACGGCGCCGGTGATCGCCAGCGCGGTGTGGCATTGGTGCGGCATGAAGTAGCGCACCTGCAGATCGCCGCCGTGTTGCGGCGCCGACAGCAGCACCGGCTTGGGAATGACCTTGTTGCCGGCGTCGGCGATGCCCATGCGGGCGCCCGCCTCGATGCGCAGCGCTTCCAGCCGGCGCATGAACGCGGCGTCCGCGTTCAGTTCGGCGGGCGAGGCATCACCACGCACGCCCAGGTCTTCGGCACGCACCAGCATCATCGGCATGGCACAGTCCACCAGGCTGACCGGCACGCCATTGATGGTTTCCTGCGCGTGGCCACTGGGCAGCAGCTTGCCGGTGCGGGCGCCTGCGGCATCAAGGAAGGAGAGCCTGACCGGCGCGGCCGAGCCCGGCGCGCCGGCAATGCGCGTATCACCGCGGTAGACCACATGGCCGCCCGGCGTTTCCACCGTGGCGATGATCAGCTTGCCGGTGTTGACGTTGTGGATGCGCACTTCAGTCTGCGGATCCTGCGCCTGCACCAGCCCACGCTCGATGGCATACGGGCCCACGGCCGCCAGCATGTTGCCGCAGTTGGGCGAGGTATCCACCACCTGCTGCTCCACCCGTACCTGGGCGAACAGGTAATCCACATCGGCGTCCGCCCGGCTCGAGCGGTCGATGATCGCCACCTTGCTGGTCAGCGCGTTGCCACCGCCGATGCCGTCGATCTGCAGCGGATGGCCCGAGCCCATCACTTCCAGCAGCAGGCGATCGCGTTCGGCGGTGTCGGCCGGCAGGTCGCTGGCCAGGAAGAACGGGCCCTTGGAGGTGCCGCCGCGCATGAGCACGCAGGGAATGCTGAGCAGATCGTTGGTCATACGTGTGCTAGATTGATGCGTATAGGGGATGAATGACCCCTCTGTGATTCGATACTGGCATGACCTCAATTGATCTGTGAATTGCTGATTTTTGGATGATTGATACCCAATGAGCATCAATTGCGAAATCCTGGATCTGCGCGCATTCCTGCTGGTGTCGGAGACACGCAGCTTCCACCGCGCCGCTGAAATCCTGCACGTCTCCCAGCCGGCGCTCAGCCGGCGGATACAGAAGCTGGAGCAGGCCGTGGGTTCGCCGCTGCTGGAGCGCACCACGCGCAGCGTCAGTACCACCGCTGTCGGCGAGAACCTGCTGCCGCTGGTACGCCGCATGCTGGAGGAATTCGATGGCTCGCTGTTCTCGCTGCGCGGCCGCGAAGACACCCGCGGCGCCACCGTCACCATCGCGTGCCTGCCGACGGCGGCGTTCTACTTCCTGCCCAGCGTGATGGCGCGTTTCCACGAAGCGCACCCGAACGTGCGCTTCCGCATTCTGGATATCCCGGCCACGGAGGGTCTGCAGGCCGTGGAACGCGGCGAAGTCGAGTTCGGGATCAACTTCATGGGCGCCAATGACCCGAATCTCGATTTCGACGTACTGGCGGAGGACCCCTTCGTGCTCGCCTGCCGGCGTGACCATCCGCTGGCCCGAAAGCGAAAGGTGGAGTGGGCCGACCTGGCCGAGCACCAGCTGATCACCGTGCATCGCACGAGCGGCAACCGCACGCTGCTGGACGGTGCACTGGCGCGCGAGAACCTCAAGTTGAGCTGGCACTACGAAGTGACGCACCTGTCCACGTCACTGGGCATGGTCGAGGCCGGCATCGGCGTGTCGGTGCTGCCGAAGATGGCCACGCCGGACGGGGATCATCCCACCCTGGTGACACGCGCGATCGGCAACCCGGTGGTGTCGCGCACGATCGGCATCGTCCGCCGACGCGGCGCCCTGCTCTCGCCCACGGCGGAGCGATTCCTTCAGATGCTGATGAGCCAGTGGCGTGGGAACGTCTAAGGCGCTGGATGACTGGGCCGCTGCGCAGGCTGGGCTTCGCCATGCACCCTGCCTGGTCACCGAAGCGTCGGACAGCGATCTGTCCTGCGGCAAGCGTGCGCCACTGATACTGATCTTCGCCAGGTCCGCATCGATATGCACCTCGGTCACTTCGTAGACATGTCCCAGGCCGTGGCAGGTGCTGCAGGCGCCCTGCCGCGTATCGGGCGAAGAGTCCTCGGCATACAGCATGGGCGGGTTGGCCGGGTAGGCGCCCGCGCGCGAGTACATCATGCGCACCAGGCTGGACAGGGTGGTCACGCTACCCACCGATGATCGCGGATTGCTGATGATCGCGGATTGCTGGCGCCGCGCTGTTGCTGCAGAGCCACCGCCAGTGGCGACCCATCGGTGGCATCGACGTCGGGCACGCCCACCTGGTCGATCAGGCGGCGTGCATAAGGTGCGACGGATTCGAAGTCAGGAGATCAATGCGTTTGGCGCACTTCAATCGCCCCTGGATTCAATGGCACTGCTGCGCGACATCGATGCCGTCTCGATGCTTCATGATGAGCGCCTCCAGTCCCGAGGGCTCTCCAGAAATCGGGCCGGGCTTGCCGGGCTGACCCTCCGGGATCAGTCTCGATGTCATCTGATCTTGAAGCTTGGCAATGCCTGGCGCACGTCGGTCTGCGTATCCAAAGATATCGAGGGTGAGCAGGTCATGCCCGTTCTCGACCAGGAGTAATGGAACCTTTCTGCACCGCAGTTCGAACACGCTCGATTGCGGGGGGCCTGCTTCGACGGTAATGCCTTTCGATGCGTTCGCCCGAGCGAAGGCGATCGCATCGTCACGAAGCATCTTGAATGCTTCTGGTGGAAGTGAGCGGAATGTTCTGAGCTCAGATTCGAGAGAGGTCGGATACGTTATCCAAACGATTCCTGCCGCAACCACCAAGCCCAGGAACGTGAGGGAGGAGATCAGAAACTTCATTTTGGAGCCTTCATTTGACCTGTCTGAACCTTGGCGGTACCTACTACGCTGACGTGCCAAGCTGCGAAGTACAATCCGCCCACCGCATAGTTCATCGTGACGACTGCGCCAGCTCCGCACAACCCTGCCTGGGGAAGCCGGCCAGCGGCCGGCACGACCAGGTCAATCAGCCTGCGGTTTCCAGTCCCTTGCCCGCCGCATCCACCCGCAGCGAGGCCAGGTACCGGGCGTACTTGCCGACGAAGATGCCAGTGAACCCGCCCGTCAGCAGCAGGTAGGCCACACTGAAACCGGCATGGGCGGTCAGCGACGGCGACACCGCAAATGCGACTTCGAAGCCGTACTTCACCAGGAAGGTGACCAGCAGCAGCGGCAGCAGGCTGAAGTCCGCGCTGCGCCAGAGCTTGCCGGTGCTGCGGTCCAGCGTCAGCTTCAATCGATTCAGCAGCAGCCAGGCAAGCGCCGCGCCCGTGGCGATGCCGGCCAGCCACTCGCTCCAGGCGATCAGCGACGCGCCGAAGCGATGGCTGATCGACCACGCGCCCCAGACGGCAAACAGGGCGGGCACGATCGCCAGCTTCTGCAACGAGGTCTCGGCCGGCTTCATGGCGGCGATGCCACGGGTGATCAGGAAGGCCAGGAGCAGCCAGACCCAGATCGGCGTCTGCGAGGCGAGCTGCTGGAGCATGTTCATGAGCGGTCTCCTTGGTGAGTGGTGGCTGATTGGTGGCGAGGTGCCCTCGCCTTGGCGCTCACTATTCGCGTCCGCCCGGGCTGCAGCCAGTGACAGCTGTCAGCCATCGCGGGTTACGCCGTGGCGAGCATGCCCTGGCCTGACCCCGCCTGGCCGGGCACATGCTGTTGACGGCCCCGCCCTATGCTGGGGGCCTCATTAGAGACCTGCCAGGTACGAACCATGACGAAGCTGCACACCCTGATGCTGACCGGCGCCCTGCTTGCGCTGAGCCCACTGGCCTCGGCCGAGACCGTGAATCTGACCAACAGCGCCGAGGGTGCCAACCGCGATGCCGGTATCACTGCTGTCAGGAAGAAGCTGCAGGACGCGTGTACCGAGCGCAAGGGCACGCCCGATGCTGCCTCGTTCGAGGTGGTCTTCGAGAAGACCAGCCCAAACCCGAACGTACCCAAGCCGTACTACGTGGACGGCAAGATGAAGTGCGACCTGCCAGGCTGAGGCGATTCAGCCACCGGTGCCGGAAATGCGCCGCCGGTACTGCACCATCCACTCCAGCGACGGCGCAATACCGCCAAACGGGAAGAAGTGCGGGCTGACCTGGCCATGGGCGCTGGTCAGCCCCCTCACCAGGCGATCGACGAACACCTCGGGCCCTGCGGTTCCAATCAGCCGGCCGATCGAGATGCCATACCTGGCCAACATCGATGCGCTGGCGCCTACGCCGCACATCGCGGCGTAACGCAGCAGCCGGGTGATGCTGGCCGGACCCGGCACGCCGACCAGCACCGGAACGCTGATGCCACGGGCGCGCAGTCCATCCAGCCAGGCCAGCACGGTATCGGCATCGAAGGCGAACTGGGTGACGACCAAAGGTGCCATGCCACGTGCTTCGATGGCCTGGCATTTACGCTCAAGCGCCTGCCAGCGTTCGTCACTGCTCATGACCGGATGCCCTTCCGGGTGCCCGCCGATACCAACGACCTTGATCCCGGAGTGCTCCAGAAGACCGGTCTGGATGATCGAAGCACTGTCGGCAAACGGTCCGGCGGGCGTGGCCAGGTCGCCCGCGATCAGCAGGCAACGCGCGACTCCGGCTTCGCCGGCAGCACGTTCCAGGAAGCGTGCAAGCGCTGCGGCTGACCCGATGCGGCGGGCCGAGAGATGTGGCATCGGCTCGAAGCCGAGGGCGCGCACCGTGCGCGCGGCGGCCAGGCGGGCGTCGTCATCCTCGCTGGCCAGGTACGGTATGGAGATGACCGTACCGCGCGGGATCCGATCCGCCTCGGCGCGCAGCGCCGGCATGGCTTTCGCGCTGACTTCCAGCGAAAAGGCGTTGATGAAGGCGTCCGCCCGCAGTGACAGGCCCGCCGGCATCAGCGCGCTCCGCCCACATTGCCGGCAAGCGGCGAGCTGTTGCGCGCCAGTTCGATGAAGGCCTGCAGGTAGTCGATGCCGGTATCGGCCTCGCGCGCGCCCAGGTAGATCTGCTTGGGGATGCCTTTGGCGCCCAGGCGGACGGGCACCACGTCCATGCGCGCGGCGTACTCCTCCACCAGCCAGCGCGGCATGGCGGCCACGCCGCGGCCGCTGGCCACCATCTGCATCATGATGTCGGTGGTTTCAATGGCCTTGTGGCGCCGGGGCGTGATGCCGGCCGGCAGCAGGAACTGGTTGTAGATGTCCAGACGCTCGAACGGCACCGGATAGCTGATCAGTACTTCCTGGCCGAGCTGGCGTGGCTTTACGTAGTCCACCTTGGCCAGGGCATGGTTCCCGGCCACTACCAGTACCTGTTCGTAGTCGAACACCGGGATGAACTTCAGGCCCGGCTTCAGCAGCGGATCGGGGGTGACCAGCAGATCGATCTCGTAGCCGAACAATGCGCCGATGCCGCCGAACTGGAACTTCTGCTTGACGTCCACATCCACGTCCGGCCACGCCGCCAGGTAGGGCGAGACGATCTTCAGCAGCCACTGGTAGCACGGGTGGCATTCCATGCCGATGCGCAGCGCGCCGCGCTCGCCCTGGGCGAACTGGCGCAGACGCTCCTCGGCCAGGTCCAGCTGCGGCAGCACCCGGTTGGCGACCGCCAGCAGGTACTGCCCGGCCTGGGTCAGCCGCAGGCTGCGACCCTCACGCAGCCAGACTTCGGTCCCCAGCTGCTGCTCCAGCTTCTTCATGCTGTGGCTGAGCGCCGACTGGGTCAGGTTCAGCACGCCGGCGGCGGCGGTCAGCGAGCCCTGCTGCTCGACCTGCTGCACGATGCTGAGGTGGATGCGTTCCAGCATGACGATGAATCTCATTCATGGATTGGTGAAGTAATACCATTTTACGTCATGGAACGGCATGACTAGCATCGGGTCATGCCTTCACCCCACTGCCCCCTCCGTATCGTCGCCGTTTCCGGCGGACTGCAGCGCCCCTCGCGCTCGACCACCCTCTGCGAACACCTGCTGGACCTGATCGGCGAGCAGGTGCCGGGCAGTCCGCAGCTGGTCGAACTGGGCCAGCTGGCCCCACAGCTGGCCGGCGCGCTGTGGCGTTCGCAGCTGCCCGAGACCGTGGAGCGGCAACTGCTGGCCGTTGAACAGGCCGACGTGCTGGTCGTGGCCACGCCGGTCTACCGCGGTTCGTACACCGGCCTGTTCAAGCACTTCTTCGACTTCATCGACCAGGACGCGCTGGTCGACACCCCCATCCTGCTGGCCGCCACCGGCGGCAGCGAGCGCCATGCGCTGGTGATCGACCATCAGCTGCGGCCGCTTTTCAGTTTCTTCCAGGCCCGCACCCTGCCGCTGGGTATCTACGCCACCGACCGCGACTTCGCCGAAGGATGCGTGCACAACGAAGCATTGATCCAGCGTGCGCGACTGGCGGTGCAGCGGGCCATGCCGTTGTTGGCGCTCTCGCACCGCGCCGCGCCGCCCGTCCCCCGCGCGGCCACCGAAGCCCTTTGAATGCCAGATGCGCCCATCCGCACCTGGATGCCACCCGCAGACCCGGAACGCCGCCCATGACGACCGACACCTTCACCTTCAGCATCACGCGCATCCCGTTCAACGAGGACTACCAGCCGGCCGAGGGCACGCGCATCACCACCAACTTCGCCAACCTGGCCCGCGGCGCGTCCCGGCGGGAAAACCTGCGCAACACGATCCGCATGATCAACAACCGCTTCAACGACCTGGCGCACTGGGACAACCCGAACGCGGACCGTTACGCGGTCGAGCTGGACATCATCTCGGTGGAGATGCACATCGACGGCGCCGACGGCAGCGATCCGTTCCCGTTGATCGAGGTACTGCAGCCCACCCTCGTCGACACGCAGACCGGCGTGCGTACCGAAGGCATCGTCGGCAACAATTTCTCGTCCTACGTGCGTGACTATGATTTCAGCGTGGTGCTGCCGGCCAGCAACGAGGGCAAGGCCACCTTCGGGCTTCCGGAAGGCTTTGGCGACCTGCACGGCAAGCTGTTCAAGCACTTCCTGGGATCGGACGCCTACCGCGCCAACTTCAGCAAGGGCCCGGTCATCTGCATCAGCGTCTCCAGCAGCAGGACCTACCACCGCACCGAGAACCACCACCCCATCCTGGGCGTGGAGTACCGTCAGGGCGAGTTCTCCCCCACCGACCAGTACTTCGACAAGATGGGCCTGCAGGTGCGTTATTTCATGCCGCCGGGCAGCGTCGCGCCGCTGGCGTTCTACTTCCAGGGTGATCTGCTGGGCGATTACTCGAACCTGGAACTGATCGGCACCATCAGCACCATGGAAGCGTTCCAGAAGATCTACCGCCCGGAGATCTACAACGCCAATTCCGTGGCCGGCAAGGTCTACCAGCCCAGCCTGAAGCACCAGGATTACTCGTCCACCCGCATCGTCTACGACCGCGAAGAGCGCAGCCAGCTGGCGGTCAAGCAGGGCCGGTTCACCGAGGAACACTTCATCAAGCCCTACCGCGCCGTGCTTGAGCAGTGGGCTGCCCGCTGATCCATCGATTTCCCATTCGCATTCCAGGACAATCCGATACCGATGAAGAAACTGCTCCCCACCTCCACCGCCGGCAGCCTGCCCAAACCCTCCTGGCTGGCCGAGCCGGAGAAGCTCTGGTCGCCCTGGAAGCTGCAGGACGAAGGCCTGGCTGAAGGCAAGCAAGATGCCCTGCGCCTGTCCCTGCAGGAACAGCAACACGCGGGCATCGACATCGTCAGCGACGGTGAGCAGACCCGGCAGCACTTCGTCACCACCTTCATCGAGCATCTGCACGGCGTCGACTTCGAAAAGCGCGAAACCGTGCGCATCCGCAACCGCTACGATGCCAGCGTGCCCACCGTGGTCGGCGCCGTGAGCCGGCCCAGGCCGGTATTCGTCGAGGATGCAAAATTCCTGCGTCGGCAGACCACGCAGCCTATCAAGTGGGCGCTGCCCGGCCCGATGACGATGATCGACACGCTGTACGACGCCCACTACAGGAGCCGCGAGAAGCTGGCCTGGGAGTTCGCGAAGATCCTCAACGAGGAAGCGAAGGAACTGGAGGCCGCCGGCGTGGACATCATCCAGTTCGATGAGCCGGCCTTCAACGTGTTCTTCGACGAAGTGAACGACTGGGGCGTGGCCGCGCTGGAGCGCGCAGTCGAGGGGCTGAAGTGCGAGACAGCCGTGCACATCTGCTACGGCTACGGCATCAAGGCCAACACCGACTGGAAGCAGACGCTGGGATCGGAATGGCGCCAGTACGAGGAATCGTTCCCGAAACTGCAGACCTCCAGCCTCGACATCATTTCGCTGGAATGCCACAACTCGCACGTGCCGATCGACCTGATCGAGCTGGTGCGCGGCAAGAAGGTGATGGTCGGCGCCATCGACGTGGCCTCCAGCACGGTCGAGACGGCCGACGAGGTGGCCAGCACCCTGCGCAAGGCACTGCAGTTCGTCGACGCCGACAAGCTGTACCCCAGCACCAACTGCGGCATGGCGCCGCTGGCACGCGACGTGGCCAGGGGCAAGCTGCGTGCGCTCAGCGAAGGGGCGAGGATCGTGCGCGGGGAACTATCGGCATAGCTCGCGGGGGAGCAGCGGGCGCCGTGCCGGGACTCCATCCGTTCTGGCCGCGCGCCTGCACGTCGGGCCTGGCCATCGCGGCAGGCCGCCGCGGCGCCAGCGCCTGCTTGATCCGTGCCACCTCCCCTGCCCCGGCCTCGGCCAGGCGCCGCGCCTGCTGGCGCTGCTCGCGCGTAAGCGCAGGCTGCGGTGCAGCGCCTGCGCCGGGCGCTACGTCCACCAGGCGGGCGACCGCGTCGCGCAGCCGCAACTGCGGCCAAAGCCGAGCCGCGCACCAGCGCTCGGCGTAGCGCCTGGCCTGCCGCACGTTGGCGGCCTGGACGACCTTGGGCTGCGACGCACCGCGCGCATCCAGGCGCACCCGGAAGCCGGACACCGCGTGCGGGACGATGCAGGCCACGGAGCGGCCGTTCCACCACAGCTCGCAGCGTTCACCGCGTTGCACCCAGCCGGAGGGCGCGGTGACGGCTGGCAGATCGTGATGATCGAAGGAGGGCTGCATGGCCGGAAGGATACGAGCGGCCGTCGCAGGGAATGAGATTGCGAACGGGTCCGGATCTGCGATCGCGAAGCGTTCGACAGAGAAACAGCAGCCCCGTGCGGCCGCACGCCACGTTGGCGGGGGCAGGAATCATTACCGTGACACGTCACGGCCGATCACCGCTTCGAGCCACTCGGCTCGGTTCGCGCGACCGCTCGATCGAGCGCCGCTTCGTCGATCAGATCCGCGTCGTGGCCATGAACCGCTCGCGGTCCTGCTGCGTGCGACGGCGGATCTCTTCCAGCGCCATGCTTTCGGTGGCCTGCAGCATGGCTTCGAACAGGCGCTGGAAGTGATGCCGCATCGCATTGCGTGCGGCCACCGGATCACGCGCGCGCAGCGCATCGAAGATCGCCATGTGCTCGTCGGCACGGCTGGCACCATCATCATGGCAGACCCGTGCATAGACCTCGGTCACCCGTGGCAGTTCACTGCGCATGCGCCAGATCTGCTGCACGAAGTACTCCACGACCGGGTTGCCGGAAAGCCGCGCGATGGTCAGGTGGAAGCGGCGGTCATACTCGCCGGCCTCTTCATCGCTCAGGTCGCGCCGGCACAACGCTTCGGCCAGCACCTGCAGCTCGGCGATGCCGTCGTCATCCAGATTGCTGGCGGCCAGCGCCGCCGCTTCGGCTTCGAACACCGCGCGGGCCGCGGTGAGGTCGAAGGCGCTGACATCCGGCAGCCCGCCCGGCACCTGCGCCGGCCGCGGCTTGACATGCACGCCCGACCCGATGCGGATCGCAATCCAGCCCTGGGCCTCCAGTGCGATTTCAGCCTCGCGGATGGTGACCCGGCTGACCCCGAAGCGCTCGGCCAGCTCACGCTCGCCCGGCAGCCGCGATCCGGGCGGGAACTCGCCGTCCTCGATCAACTTGCGCAACTTGCTGGCGATGGTCTGGTAAAGACGGTTGGCGGACATGCGGCTGACCCTTGGCGATTCCGTCCCGGCCCCTGCCCTGCCACCGTGGCCGGCAACGGTCCGGTTGGAGCGACGGCGCGACCACTGGCCGCGCCGCCCTGTTCAGAACGTGTATCGTACACCGAAATACGCACGCCGCCCGTAGCTCACCACTTCGCGGAAGTTCCTATAAAGCGGCTGGTAGGCCACGCGTGGTTCATTGGTCAGGTTCATCAGTTCCAGTGACAGCGACAGCTGCTTGTTCACCCGATAGCGCAGGCGCAGATCGACACTGGTGTTGTCATCGTAATAGCGGTTCTGCTGCGCGGCGTTGCCGGTGAAATCCTGGTAATAGCGCGAGCGGTACTTGCCGATGGCCTGGACGTTGAAGCGCCCGACATCCCAGTAGATCGAGCCGGACAGCACGTGCCGCGAGAAGCCGCTCAGGCCCGCCGGTGGCACGATGGCCGGAATGATCGTGCCGTCGCTGGCCAACTGCTCACCCAGGCGCGAATCCTGGGTCTGGTAATCGGCATCGGCATAGTTGTAGCTGATCTTGAAGCCCAGCCCATCGAACGGCTTCGGCAGGTAGGACAGGCGGTGAGTGGCCGTCAGCTCGAAGCCGGTCAGCGTACTGTCCTCGTCGGTGGTTACCTGCTGGCGCACCGGCACGGTCACACTGCGGCCATCGATCGTATAGGTCTCTGGCACCAGCGCGGTGGCGGTGCCGCCGTTGAACTGCTTCCAGTACACCGCCCCGGCCAGCATCGTATCGGGATTGGGGTACCACTCCAGAGAGAGGTCGCCATTCCAGGACATCAGCGGCTGCGCGGCGGGATTGCCGCTGGCGCTGATGTCATCCAGCGCGTCAGCCAGGTTGCCGTAGGTGGCATCACTGCTGACGTTGATGGTGCGCCCGGCCCCCAGCGCGGCGATGTCCGGCCGGGACATCGCGCGGTACGCACCCACCCGCAGCAGCAGGTCCGGGCGCAGCTCGAAGGCCGCGTTGAGGCTGGGCAGCAGCTTGTCGTTGCCTGCCTTGAACACCTGCGTGCTGTAGGCGCCGGTCGGCTGCAGGCGGATCGTCCCGTCACCGTTGTCCTCGACCCGCAGACCGGTACGCACACCTTCGGAACGCACATCGGTCCTGACCCAGCGCAGGCCAGCATTGCCGGTTACCGGCAGGCCGAACAGGGTGCTGCTGAACTCCCCCATCAGGTATACCGCGCGGGTCTTCTCGGTGACATCAACGTTGTTCGGGTCCTGGAAGCCCGGGTCGAGCCCGCTGTCCAGGCTGCCACGGAACGATTGGTACAGGCAGTCGGGATCAAAGTAGGCCCACGAGGAAATCGTGTTGCCGCTGGCCGCATCCATGAAATCGTCCTGCGGGAAGGGCGCGCGGCAGGCCCGGCCTGCAGCGATGATCTTCGCCTTGTCGGCCGCCACGCGCGGGTCGTAGTCGGTCACCAGGGTGTTGTCGCGCAGCCGGTAATCGGCCTGGCTGGCGCGCACGCCGCCCTTGATGCGGGTGAAGAAGCCGGCCTCCGGCATGAAGCTGGCATCGAAGCGTCCGGCCTTGATCCTGTGGTCGTTCTCCGTCGCGCTGGAGGTCACGCGCGCCACGCCGGTGTAGGCATCCCAGTTGCCGGGGTCGAAACTCGGTGCCAAGGCAACACTGGGCACTTCACCCCGCCAGTCCCAGTCATAGTCCACATAGCCGGTAGCTCCACTGCTGATGCCCGGCACCACGGCATTGTTGACGTCGCGCTGGTTGGCGCGCAGGCGGCTCATGCGTTCGCTGTCGAGGCGATGGGTGTGCGAATAGGAAAGGTCGGTGGACAGCTCCCAGGCCGGGCTGGGGCGCAGGATCAGGTTCACGCCGCCGCCGGTGTATTCCTCGCCGCGCCAGTAGCGGTTGGAAGTCGAGTCGATCGAGGTGCTGCCATGCAGGTGATGCACGATGCCATCCTCGTCCACCTCCCGCCGGGTGATGCCACGCCGTGCGTTGGACAGGCTCAGGTCGCTGCGGTTCTCGTACCAGTTGCGCTCGGTATGTTCGAAGTCGAGGTTCAACTCGACCGTGTCATTGGGCCGCCACTGCAGTGCGGCGAATTCGCTCTGCCGATCGTTGCGCTCCTGCTTCATGCGGTAGATGCGGCTGCTTGGCACCAGGTAGTACGGTGCGCCGTTGGCAATGGCCTGCGCGGAGACTTCATTGCAGTTGGCATTGGCCACGTTCTGCGTGCCATCACAGGCATACCAGGTCGAGCCGCTGGTGATGCTCTCTTCCGGGTCGGTGCCATCCAGTCGCTGGACGCCCAGCGAGACACCCAGCTTCTGCCCGTTGCCGAATTCGAACTGGTCGATATAACTGGCGGTGCCGCGGTAGCCGATGCCATCCCTGTCGCGGTATTTGTGGTCGTACTCGGCCCAGCTGCCGCGCAGGTCCAGTTGCGCCGCCCGCTTGCCGTACTCCAGTGGGCGCACCGTCTCCAGGCCGATGGTGCCGGCCACGCCACCCTCGATGATGTCAGCGCGCTGGGTCTTGTAGATCGCCACGGTATTGATCAGCTCAGCCGGGAACATGTTGAAGTTCACCGAGCGGTCACCGCTGCCATTGGTGATCTCGCGGCCGTTGAAATGGGTGCTGCTGAGGAATGCGCCAAGGCCGCGGATCGAGATCTCCGAAGCGCCGGTCTTATCGCGGGTGGATGCGGCGCCGGTCAACGTTTCGATGGCGTCGGCCAGCGACGGGGCCGGCAGGTCACCGATGTCGTCGGCCGAAAGCACGTCGGCGATGACGGTGTCGTCGCGCTTCTTGTTGATCGAACTCTGCATCGACTCACGGATGCCGGTGACCTGCACCTGGTCGAGTGTGGTGGGGTATTGCCCCGCCGTATCCCTGCTGGACTGGGCCAGGGCGGCAGGCGTACCCGCCAGCACGGCGAGCAGGGCCACGATCAGGGGCGTGGGGGACAACGAGATGCTGGGCACTGCTCCGGCGGGTTGCCGCATGGTTCCTCCTCCCAAAGGATCGCCTGCAAGGCAGGCGTGGGACGCAGCTTCGGCATGCGGACATGAAATTGTCAACCAACTGGTCTGTTCTTTTTCGAATGCCTTTGTTTCATACCAATCAACGGCAATTTAATGTGCTAACGCAGCATGACTTTGCGCATCCACTGGCTTACAAAGGTCCCGCAACTGGTCCGCACCCCATCCCTGAAACGACGGCGCGGCCGTCTCTGGAAGGACACCATGCGCAGTACACGCCTTTCGCGCCACCCGACCTCTCTTTGCCTGACCACAGCCCTGGCATTTTGCCTGACCACTTTGCCGGCAACCGCCGCAAGCTGGCTCGTGCATGACGCTGCGGAGTTCGACACGGCCGCCGCGTCGTTACAGCCGGGTGACGAAATCGTGCTGGCCGATGGCACCTGGACCGACACCCGGCTGTTGCTGAAGGGCCAGGGAACCGCCGCCGCGCCGATCGTGCTGCGGGCGCAGACCCCGGGCAAGGTGATCCTCAGCGGGCAGTCGGACCTGCGCCTGGCCGGCAGCTACCTGCAGGTGTCCAACCTGGTGTTCCGCAACGGCTACACACCGGGCGACGCGGTGGTGGCGTTCCGCGAATCCAGCAAGGCGGTGGCCAGCCACAGCCAGGTGAGCGGCCTGGTCATCGACAACTACACCAACCCGGACCCCGGCGACCAGGACTACTGGGTATCGCTGTATGGCAGCCACAACCGGCTGGACCATAGCCAGCTGCGTGGCAAGACCAACGCGGGGCCCACCGTGGTGGTAGTGCGCGATGCCACGCAGGGCCTGGACAACCAGCACCGCATCGACCACAACTGGTTCGGCCCACGCCCTGCGCTGGGCGTCAACGGCGGTGAAACCCTCCGCATCGGCACCAGTGACACCTCGCTGAGCGCTTCCAACAGCACGGTGGAGAACAACTGGTTTGAAGGCTGCGACGGCGAAACCGAGATCATCAGCAGCAAATCCGGGGGCAACACCTATCGCGGCAACGTGTTCTACCGCTCTGCCGGCGCACTCACACTGCGCCATGGCAACGGCAACCGGGTGATCGACAACGTCTTCCTCGGCGATGACAAGGCCGGTACCGGGGGCGTGCGCATCATCAACGGCGATCAGATCGTCAGCAACAACTATTTCGAACGCCTGGCCGGATCCAGCAACCGCTCCGCGCTGGCCGTCATGGATGGACAGGCCGATCCCCCGCTGTCCGGTTACGCACCGGTAGTGAATGCCACGATCAGCCGCAATACCTTCGTGGATGTGGCCAAGATCAGCTTCGGCGTGGGCCATGATGAAGCCAAGGGCATCGTGGTGGCCGCCAGCAACAGCCGCTTCAGCGCCAACCTGATCGTCAATCGCACCAGCAGGAATCCGCCCAACACGGCCAGCTCGCTGGCCGGCATCACCTTCAGTGGCAACGTGCAGTCACCGGCGGCCAGCAGCGTGTTTCCCGCCGGGGTGGAAGGCCGCAGCGTCAGCCTGCTGCAGGCTGGCAGCGGGTTGTGGGTTGCCACGCCTGCGCTGCCCCAGGTGGGCGCCGATCCTGCCTTGGCGATGACCGCGCGCGAGGCGACCGGCGTGGACTGGTATCCCAAGGTGGGCGAGGTTGCCCTGTCACGCGTCAGCACCGGAGTTGATCGATGAGGTTGCAGCCGCTGTTCGTTGCCCTGGCCCTGGCGGCCCCCTTCGCCCTGCTGCCGGCCACGCCGCTGCTGGCAGCGCCCGCTGCCGCTGCGCGGCAGGCCGACACCGCGCCGGTGCTGGTCACTGCCGCGCAATGGCAGCAGATGGCCAGCGAAGGCAGTCGTTACCCGTGGTTCGCCAAGGAGCAGGCGCGCACCGAGGCAACACTGAAGAAGATGATGAAGGCCGGCATCGACGTGCCGGTACCGAAGGACAAGGGCGGCGGACGCACCCATGAACAGCACAAGCGCAATTACCAGGCCCTGCTCGCGGCCGGCACGTTGTATCGGCTGACCGGTGACAGGGCCTACGTGGACTACGCGCGCGACATGCTGCTGCAGTATGCCCGGCTCTACCCGACGCTGGGCCCGCATCCCGAAGGCCGTGGGCAGATCCCCGGACGCGTCTTCTGGCAGGTGCTGAACGATTCGGTGTGGCTGGTCAACGCCATCCAGGGCTACGACGCGATCCGTGACGCGCTGTCCGCCGATGACCGCGACACCATCGAATCAAAGGTGTTCCGGCCGATGGCCGGGTTCCTCGCCAGCGAGCCGAAGAACTACGACCAGATCCATAACCACGCCACGTGGGCGGTGGCGGCTACCGGCATGACCGGCTATGTACTGCGCGATCCTGAGCTGGTGGAGAAATCCCTGCGCGGGAGCCAGAAGGATGACCGGTTCGGCTTCCTTCGCCAGATCGACCTGCTGTTCTCACCCGACGGATACTACGAGGAAGGTCCGTACTACCAGCGCTATGCACTGGCGCCGTTCCTGCTGTTCGCCAACGCCATCGAACGCAACGAGCCGCAGCGGAAGATCTTCGCGCGCCGTGATGGCGTACTGCTGAAGGCTGTCGATGCGCTGGTGCAGTCCAGCTATGGCGGCCTGTTCTTCCCGATCAACGATGCCATCCTGGACAAGGGCATCGACACCGAAGAGCTGGTGGCCGGCATCGGCATCGCCTATGCACGCACCGGGGACGACCGACTGCTGTCGGTAGCCCAGCAGCAGAAGCGCCTGCTGTTGTCGCCCGAGGGCCTGCAGGTGGCGCAGGCACTGGCCGCGAACAGGGCCAGGCCCTTCGATTACCACCCGATGCTGCTGCGCGATGGTCCCGACGGCGACCGTGGCGGCCTGGCGATCCTGCGCATGAACGGCGAACGCGGCCAGGCGCTGGTGCAGAAGGACACCCTGCAGGGGATGGGACATGGCCACTTCGACAAGCTCAACTGGCTGTTCTACGACAACGGCAATCCGGTGGTGACCGATTACGGCGCCGCCCGCTTCCTCAACGTGGAAGCCAAGCGTGGCGGCATCTACCTGGCCGAGAACCGCAGCTGGGCCAAGCAGACGGTGGCCCACAACACCCTGGTGGTGGACGAGCAGAGCCACTTCCAGGGCGACTGGAAGCGCGGCGAGGCGCATGCCCCGCAGGTGCGCTTCTTCCAGGCCGACGCCGATACCCAGGTCGCCTCGGCGAGCATGCGTGACGCCTACCCCGGCGTGGCGTTCACCCGCACCCAGGCACTGCTGCGCCACCCCGACCTGGGCCTGCCGGTGGTGCTGGACCTGCTGCAGGTCCACGGCGAAAAGGCCGCACGCTACGACCTGCCGCTACACTTCAACGGCCACATCGTCACCACCGGCTTCGAGGCCGCGCACTTCCCCGCCCAGCGCCCGGTGCTGGGCAAGGACAACGGCTACCAGCACCTGTGGCTGGACGCACGCAGCGCGCCCGGCAGCGAACCGCGTTCGCTGGCGTGGCTGCTGGATGGGCGCTTCTACACCTACCGCTTCGGCAGCAGCGCGCCGGCACAGGCGCTGCTGGTGGAGAGCGGCGCGAACGATCCGGAGTTCAACCTGCGCCGTGAGCCGGCCCTGCTGCAGCGCGTGGATGGCCAGAAGGACGTCACCTTCTTCAGCGTGCTGGAACCCCATGGCGAGTACAACGGCACCGCCGAGTACGTGCACGGTGCGGACAGCCGCATCAAGGCGATCGTGCGCGGCCGCGGCAGCGACGCCGAAGTGATCGAACTGCGCCTGGCCAGCGGTGCACGCATCGCCCTCGGGGTGGCCGACGACAGCAGCGCCCAGGGCGAGCACAGCGTGACCATCGACGGCCACGCCTATCGATGGAGCGGCAGCCACGCGCGCATGGACCGCAGCAAGGGGGACGGCGAATGAACGGCCCTGCGGCGGTGGCCAACCTGCGCAAGGTGCCGGTGCGTTCAGCAGTACGCTGGCTGATCGTGGGCCTGATCGCCGTGGCTACGGTCATCAACTACATCGACCGCAACGCCCTGGCCGTGATGTGGCCGGAAATCGCCAGGGAAGTGGGCGCGACCAAGGACGACTATGCCCTGCTGGTAACGGTGTTCATGCTGTTCTACGCCACCGGGCAGTTCCTGTTCGGTCGCCTGTTCGACATGATCGGCACACGCCTGGGCTTCGCCCTGTCGATCAGCGTATGGTCGATCTCCATCGCCCTGCACGCGATCACCCATTCGATGCTGTCCTTCAGCCTGGTGCGGGCGATGCTCGGCATCAGCGAAGCGGGTGCGTGGCCGGGCGCGGTGAAGGCCAACGCCGAATGGTTCCCGGCGCGCGAGCGCGCGTTGGCGCAGGGCGTGTTCAATGCCGGCGCGTCGATCGGCGCGATCGTCTCCGCACCGGCCATCGCCGGCCTGTACCTGTGGCTGGGCTGGCGTGGCACCTTCGTGCTGGTCGGCGCGATCGGCTTCCTGTGGCTGTTGCCGTGGCTGTTGGTCTACCGCGCCGGGCCGGACAAGCATCCGTGGGTGAGCGATGCCGAGCGCCGCCTGATCCTGGAAGACCAGGCCGGGCGGCAGGCGCAGGCAACGCCCAAGGCCAGCGTGCGCGCGCTGCTGGCCCATCGGCAGAGCTGGGGCATGCTGGCCTGCCGCTTCCTGCTGGACCCCATCTGGTGGTTGTTCGTGTCCTGGCTGCCGATCTATCTCGCTGAAACCTTCGGTTTCGACATCAAGCAGATCGGCCTGTTCGCCTGGGTGCCATTCGTAGGCGCGATGTTGGGCAGCCTCGGGGGTGGCTGGCTGTCCGGGCGCCTGATCCGCGCCGGGTACAGCGTGGACCGCGCGCGCAAGCTGGCGATCACCTTGGGCTGCGTGATCATGGCCCCCGCCCTGCTGGGCGCGGTGCTGGCCAACCAGCCGCTGCTTGCGGTACTGGCGATCGCCGCGGTGCTGTTTGGATTCCAGGTGGCCATCGGCAACATCCAGACCCTGCCGGGTGACCTGTTCGACGGCCGGTCGGTTGGCACCCTCGCTGGCCTGGGCGGCCTGGCCGCAGTGGCCGGCACTCTCATCACCACCTGGCTGGTGCCGGTGCTGACCCGTCATTCCTACGCCCCGATCTTCATCCTCGTCGCCGCACTGGTGCCACTGTCGCTGGCCGCGCTGTGGTGGTGGACCGGGCCGATCCACAAGCTCGACCGCCGCGTCGGCTGAGCCCGCGTCTCCCTTTCATTCCCCCGCAAACCAAGGAGTTTTCCGCATGTCGTTCCAGGACAAGGTGGCCATTGTCACCGGTGGTGGCCGCGATATCGGCCGCGCCGTCTCGCTCAAACTGGCCGCTGCCGGTGCACGCGTCTGCATCAACTACGCCAATGATGAAGCCAGTGCCCAGGAAACACTGGCACAGATCCGCGCGGCAGGTGGCCAGGCCATGGTGCACCGCGCCGATGTCACCGATGCCACAGCCGTGGCCGGCCTGGTCGCAGCGGCGCAGGCCGCCTTCGGCACGCGCATCGACCTGCTGGTGAACGTGGCCGGCGGCATGGTGCAGCGTCGTCCGCTGGCCGAGATCGATCCAGCGTTCTTCCACGCCGTGATGGACCTGAACCTCACCTCAACCTACCTGACCACGCACGCAGTGGTGCCGCACATGGGCGAAGGCGCAGCGATCGTCAACTTCGCCTCCCAGGCCGGCCGCGATGGCGGCGGCCCAGGCGCGTCGATCTACGCGACGGCCAAGGCCGCAGTGATGACCTTTACCCGCGCCATGGCCAAGGAACTGGGACCGAGGGGCATCCGGGTCAATGCCCTGTGCTGCGGCATGATCGCCACCCGCTTCCACGACGAATTCACCAAGCCGGAGGTGCGCAGCGCCGTCGCCGGCGCCACCCCGCTGCGCCGCCAGGGCATGCCGGAAGAAGCGGCTGACGCGGCGGTGTTCCTGGCTTCGGATGCGGCGGCGTTCATCACCGGTGCGAACCTGGACGTCAACGGCGGCACCTACTTCTCCTGACACCTGACCGGACTCCTGCCCATGCAGCGCTGGACACTTCTGTTTTCATTGACGCTCTGCTCCGCCATGACGGCGCCCGCTGTGTGGGCCGCACCCGTGTGGGTCACTGCCTGGACGGCAGCGCCCGCGCCCGACCGCAAGGACGGAACGTCCGATGCGCCGGTACAGTTCGCCGCACAGACCGTGCGCCAGGACATGCGCATTGGCAGCCGTGGCGATGCGCTGCGGCTGCGCATCAGCAACGAGCTCGGCACGGCGCCCTTGCGGGTCGAGGACCTTCGCGTGGGAGTGAAGAACGGCAAGGCCGCACCGCTGCCGGTAACGGTTGATGGCCGCGCAGCCATTGAAGTGCCGGTGGGTGCCGCGCTGCTGAGCGACCCGGTGCGGATGCCGGTGGCGGCGCTGCAGGAGATCAGCGTGAGTGCCTATTTCCCGCAGCCTACGCGTCCCTCGGTACGCCGCACCGAACTGCGGGTCGTGGACGGCAGGCAGGCGACCGTCGCCGACAGCGTACGGCTGAGCTACCAGCAGAACGTGTTCTCGGCCGTCATGGTGCAACGCGCCGAACGCCCGCAGGTGATCGTGGCGCTCGGCGACTCGATCACGGAAGGCGCCACTGCGCGACGCGGCACCTTCAACCAGTGGCCGGAACGGTTGGCGCAGCGCCTGCAGCAGGCATGTCCTGATCGCTTTGTCGTGCTCAATCAGGGCATCAGCGGCAACAAGCTGCTCGACCCTGGCCGCAGCCACAGCGGGCTGTCCCGCCTGGATCGCGATGTGATTGCAGTGGCCGACGCCGATCAGGTGATCCTGCTGGAAGGCATCAATGACATCCGCCACGGTGGCGGCGCCCAGCCAGTACCCGGACGCAACGCGGCGGACATGATGCAGGGCTATCAGCAGGTTGCGACGCGACTGCATGCGCACGGCATCCGCGCCTGGCTGGGCACACTGACCCCGTTCGGCGGTTCCGAGCGCTACGAGCCCGTGTCGGCGGCGACCCGCATCACGATCAACCAGTGGGCACGCGCCGGCAACAGCGGCTTCGATGGCATCGTCGATTTCGATGCCGCCCTGCGTGACCCGAAGGCCGCGGAATCGTTGCCCAGCGACATCACCCGCGACCATCTGCATCCCAACGACGAAGGCTACCGGCGCATGGCCGATGCCATCGATCTGCGCATGCTGGGCTGCACCACCCCCGAGTGAGAGAGAACCGATGAGCCGCGTCGTTTGTTTCGGTGAGTTGCTGCTGCGCCTGGGCGCGCCCGGTCGTGAACTGCTGCTGCAGACGCCGCAGCTGCAGGTGCATGTGGGGGGCGCCGAGGCCAACGTCGCGGTCTCGCTGGCCCACCTTGGCCACGAGGTGCAGATGGTCAGCACGGTACCTGCCAACGCGCTGGGCTGGCACGCCGTGGCCGAGTTGCGGCGACATGGCGTGGGCGTGGCCGGCGTGCGTGAAGTGGAGAATGAACGCATGGGCCTGTACTTCCTGGCAACCGGCGCGGTGCAGCGGGCCAGTGAAGTGGTGTACGACCGGGCCGGGTCCGCATTCGAAAACAGCAGCGCCAAGGATCATCCGTGGCCTGCTCTGCTGTCCGGCGCGCACCTGCTGCATGTCTCGGGCGTGAGCCCGGCGCTGGGCGCCAACGTGGCCGAGTCGGTGCTGGGTGCCGTGCATGCGGCTCGCGCGGCCGGTGTCCGGGTATCGTTCGACGGCAATTACCGTCCCTCGCTGTGGCGACGCTGGGACGGCGACGCCGCGGCGATCCTGCGCGAGCTCTTCGCCGGGGCGGACATCGTCTTTGCCGATCACCGGGATATTGAACGGGTGTTGGGGCTGCACTTTGCGCAGGACGATGCGGTCGCCCGAACCGTAGCGGCTGCGGCCGCCGCGTTTGCCGCCTTCCCGCACCTGCAGTGGCTGGCCTGCACCCAGCGCGACGTGGTGAGTGCCGACCATCACCGCCTGGGCGCGCTTCTGTTGGGACGCGACGGGACGCGGGCGCAGGCACCACCGCGCCCCCTGCCTGGCATCGTCGACCGGATCGGCGGCGGCGACGCGTTCGCTGCCGGCATCCTGCACGGATTGCTGTCCGGATTCGACGCGGAAAGCACGGTGGCGTTCGGACTGGCGTCAGGCGCCTTGAAGCACTCCATCCCCGGCGACTTCAACCCGGTCGCTGAGGCGCAGGTGCTGGCGCTGCTGGACAATGCAGGCGCAGATGTCCGGCGCTGAACGCACAACGCGCTCGCTCATTCCGGCCGATGGGTGGCCGAGCGCCGATTCGGCCGCAGATAGATGGCACCGGAACGGGTGTCCAGCATGATGGTGAACTGCTGCAGGATTTCGCTGCCGAGCGTCCCATCGCCACTGGAACCGTCGTCGTCGATCGTGATCGACGCCTTCGCCCCGTTCAGCGGCAGGGCCGAAATGGCGACCACGGGTACCCTGACATCCACCGCACGGATCTTGCGCCCGGCGCTGCCGCTGAACTGTGATGTGCCCAACCGCTCCGGAAATGCCTGCTGCAGATGATGGCGGGCGCCGAATGCGTAGGTCAGGTCGATGCTGCCATTGCTGCCAGTGTCCAGCGCAAGCCAGGGAGCAAAAGCATCGCTGCCGTTGCCGAGCGTGACCTGGACAGCCGGGGTATTGTCGATCCAGCGCGCGTGGGCCTGGGTATACCCGGTGAGATCAGGAAGCGCGTCGTGCACGCGCAGCAGGCTGCGGTCGTAGTCGATCTCCAGCACCTTGCCCTGGAAGAACGTCCAGCCCAGGACCGCATCGAAGGGCCGACCCTGGTAGTCGACCACTACGGCTCCCATCGGCTTCCGCACCGGACCGACCTGGACGACGTTGTGTGTGCTGTAGTCGAGGAACGTGACACCGTCGGAGCCGGTGTTCTCGCTCCGGTCATCAATGACCAGTTTCGCGTCCTGCTGGATGCGCCGGGCCACCGCCACGGCCGAGGCGCCGGTATCGACGAGAAAGCGCAGCGGTCGCGAGCCGTTGATCGTGCCCTCGACATAGATCCGGTGATCCTTGCCCTGCTCGAAGGGAATGTCGGTGACCACAGCACCCGCCGCGGGAGCCACCAGCAGGAGCATCGTGCATTGGAACGCAGTACGTGGCAGTGGGCGCATCGAAGGGGTCCTTCCTCCAGTGGAGCCGCAGCGGATGCCGTGCTCATGGCGGGTTGGATGCCGCTGCCGGCAGAAAGGTTTAATGCACCCGCACAGCGGCGCCCGCAGTCCAGCAGGACCTGATCACTGTCCGGAGAGCCACGCCTCCAGCGCTGCCGTGTCCCTCATGTCGCCTTCATGGCGGCAATCCGGAACATCACTCCTTGCCCGGAAGCAACACCAGTGGCGCAGTCTTCCAGCCCAAAGGAACGCGCCCGCCCCAGCGGGCGCGCCCTGCTTCAATGCAGGGGTACCTTCAGCACCGACGGCGCGTTGGCCGGGGAACTGAAAGTCAGCGTACCGCCCAGCTGGCTGATGCCCGCATAGCGCAGGTCCACGGTATCCACCACCAGGGTCAGGCGGCTGCCGGCCGGAATGTTCCAGCTGCTGGCTTCCAATCGCAGGTCGATGGTCCTGGGCTGGCCCGGCGTTGCACCCCGCAGGGTGTACGGCTTGTGGCTGATCAGCTGGCCATTGCCCAGCACGTCCTCGGCATAGAGATAGGCATACAGCGTGGTGTCGGCGCGGCTTGGCGTGACCGTCATCCGTACTTCCGGCGCGCCATCCAGACGGCGTGCACCCCAGTACACCGGCCCCTGCCAGACACCGGCGGCGTTGCGGCCGACGAACGGCACATAGGCGCCTGGCGGCAGGTTGATCATCTGCAGCGCGCCCGATGCCATCACCACGCCGGAGTTGGCGGCCGTCAGCAGGCCGCTGCCGATGCGGTAGCTCCAGCCGGTGCCGCCCCCGTTCGCCGCCAATCCGCCGGTGGGCTGCAGCAGCCCGCTCGGCGCGGTCAGCCCGTAGCTGACGGCACCCGTCTGCGTCGCCTGCCAGTCCGGATAGTGGCTCCAGCTGCCCTTCTGAGACTTCAGCTGCACCGGCGCCTGGCGCTCGATGCCATTGGCTTCACCCTTCAGGTAGTGATCGAACCAGTCGCCCACGGCCGCATACACCTCGTTGGGAATGCCGAACGCGCCAAGGGCCTCGTTCAGCGCGTGGTCGCCATGGCGCAGCTGCAGCTGCTTGGGTCCCTTCAGCCCGTTGAAAAAGTCCACCAGCTGGCCCGGCGGGAACAGGCTGTCGTTGAAGGCGTTGGCCAGGAACACCGCAGGCCGGTGGGCGTTGATCTCATCCAGGCTGGCCGCCGGGCTGCGCTGCGCCGCCACCGGCAGCAATGACTCTACCGCCCCCTGATAGTTGCCGACCAGCACATTGCGGTTGATGGTGGCCAGTTCCGCCCCGGGGCGGCCAGTGGCCAGCCCTGCGGCCACCAACAGGGCGATGCCCTGCGCGCTGGGGGTGTCGTTGCTGTACAGCGACGCCTGCAGGTCAGCCCAGCCGCTCAGCGCCGCAACCGCCTTGATGCGCGGGTCGCGCGCTGCGGCCAGCAGGCTGGTGCCGGCGCCGTAGGAGATGCCCGAGACACCGATTTTTGCTGGATCGGCCCGGGTGTTGGCCAGCGCCCAGTCGATCAGGGCGCTGACATCCTCCACCGTGGCGGGCCCGGCGATGTCGATGCTGCCACCCGACTCCCAGAAGCCGCGCGAGCTGTAGCTGATGACTACATAGCCGCGCTGCGCCAGCGACTGCGCCACCCCCACGTACTCCGCGCTGGGGACCGCCCAGCTGCTGGGCATCACCAGCAGCGGATAGCACCCAACGCCGCCGTCCTGGGGTTCGATGACGAAGGCCCCGAGGGGCGTGCCATCCCAGCCCGGGAGGGTGCGATGGGTGGTCTTGACCGTGGCCGCATGGGCCGTGGGCGCCAGCCCGGTCAGCAGGATCAACAGCAGCAATACCTTGCGCATCGTCGTCTCTCCCCGTCGGTGGTGGTGCAACGGATCGGACCGTACCAGTGCGCATGGTGGCTGGCACCTTGCGACGCAGCATGGCGCAAATCGCGACTTGCTATGCTTCGCGGCACTGCGGGCCCTCCGCAGGCTCCCACCAAAGCAAGGACGCCCCGATGCGCAGGATGCTCTTCGCAGGCACGCTATCCAGCGTGGCCTGTCTGTTCGCCCCCTCTGTGATGGCGGAAGATGCCCCCGAACCAACCGACGACTGCGCGGAGATTGCGCGGCTGATGGCCAGCGACGACTTTGCCGCACTCGACGCGATGGCCGCGCGTTTCCGCAAGGGCGAGCTCAACGCCGCCGGCCAATCCAGGCTCGGCCGTTTCTACATCTGCATGTCGCGTGCAATCGGCACGTCGCGGCAGGAGGTGCAGGCCTGGAACGACTGGTCTGCATGGCCCGCGCGCTGGGTTCAGCACGCGCCGAAGTCGCCGGCGGCGCACCTGATCACCGCACGAATTCCACTCAATCTGGCCTGGAGCTACCGTGGCAACGGATACGCCAACACCGTCAACGCCGAAGACTGGGCTCAGTTCCATGAGTACAACGCGGTTTCGCGGGCCTATCTGCAATCACATGAGGACGTTGCCGGCGTCGACCCGTTCTGGCACGAGATGAGCGTGCTGATCGCGCTGCGCGAAAGCGCGGATGACGACGAAATGCTGGCGCTCGTCGATCGCGCAGCGAAGGCCTTCCCCGACTACGAGCCACTGCACCTCATTGCTATGGAGCACTTCACGCCGGCCTGGGGCGGCAGCGCGCAGAAGATGGAAGCCTTCGCTCGGCACTCGATGGCGAGTGCGCCGAAGAGGAAACGGGCCATGCGCTACGCACGGCTGTACTGGTCCGCCACCGGGTACTCGGCCGATCACTTCCGCGCAGCGAATCCCGATTGGCCGCTGATGCGCCAGGGACTGGACGAAATCGCCCAGCGTTACCCGACCATCGACAACCTGGAATCGATCGTCCGCTATGCCTGCCTGGCACGCGACAGCGACGCACTCGTCCGCTGGAATCGTTTGTGGTTGAGCCGAAGCGGTTTCGGCGAGGCGGCCATTGCGCACTCGACCGAGCAAAGCAAGGCCGCATGCCTGGCGCCGGACGAGGGACCGGAAGCGTCCTTTTGATGCCCGCCGCCGAAGGTTCAGTCCGCAGCTTGCACATCCAGCGGGCGCCTAGCACGCGCGCATGTCAGCCACCGGCCGCGTGATCTGACACCTCTCCAGTGCTTGCGGGCGGTCACAGCTTCGTCTTTTCGTCGTTGACCGAAAGACGACAGCTTGTGACGCTTACGACACCGCAGGGCTGATGGCCCAACAGCGCGGTCAAGTCCCACCGCAATCCGCAGCACCCGTCTCCGCAGCATCTCCGCATGACCTTGCCACGGCCAGGGCGTGACGGGTGGCTGCGTCCTGAATCTTCTGCCGGAGAACCGCAATGCGCCTTGCAAGCTTCTTCCTCGCGTTCGTCCTCAGCGCCGTCGCCGGCGCTGCCCAGGCCCAGGTGGTCACCCTCAACAAGGGTGGCTTCGTGCTCACCTATGACTGCAGCATCCACAGCGCCACCCGCTATGAGTACACGCTCACGGCCGATACCGGCTCCGCCGCACGGCCGTCCAGCTTCTACAAGGACCCGGACCTGCCGGCCGGCTGCCTGGGCCAGACCAGCACCGCGTCCTATGCCAGCATCAAGTCCGGTTATGACCGTGGCCACCTGGTCACGTCCAACCACATGGACTACGACGCGACCTACATCCGCCGCGCCAACTACATGACCAACATCGTGCCGCAGGTGTCCAGCTTCAACCAGGGCATCTGGGTGAAGGCCGAGAACGTGGCCGAGTGCTACCGCGACATCGCGCCGGTGGACGTCTACGGTGGCGTGGTGTACGGCGATGCTGCCAACGACTATTTCCTGGCCAGCCACGGCATCCCGACGCCGGAGTTCTTCTGGAAAACGATCATCACCCGCGACCCGAACACCGGCACCGCCAAGGCGATCAGCTGGATCATCCCCAACGAGGCCAACCTGGGCAGCCTGGACAACTACCTGGTGACGATCGCCGATCTGGAGGAACTGCTGGGCGCCAGCTACGTGGCGATCAACGCACCGGCCTCGCTGAAGAACATGCTGCCGGCCACCACCTGGCCGCAGCCGGCCGGGTGTGACCTGGGCTGATCGGCGGGTAGAGGAACGTCACGATGCCTGTGCGCGCAGCCATCGTGACGCCAGCACTCTGGCGAACAGGAACTGCAGTACGGCGCCGATGAGCACGGCCAAGGCAAGCCCGCGCCCGATCGTCGGTACCCCAGCGGACAGCATTCGCAGCAGATACGCCACGCCGGCCAGGCTGATCAGCAGGGAGGTAGCAAGCAGGACCAGCGACACCACCATCGTGCGCACCATCGATGCGGGTCGCGGTGACAGCTCGCTGGCCCAAAGGCCGGCAAACGTGGCCAGTGCGCAGCACACCAGCACGATCAGGCTGGCAATCTGCAACTGCGCGGGCCCATCGAAAACCGGCATGATGAACTCGCCAGGCGAGATTGCCGCAGGCAAGTGCAACGCCAGGATGGGAAGCACGCAGCTACCGGCCACCAGCGTCACCGCGCCGGCGATGCTGGCACTGATGAGGTGATGGTGCACGCCCTCGGCACGGATGCGCCGCTGCATCAGCAGCGCCGGCACCAAGGCCTGTGGCTAGCGTGCCCTGCCCGCCCTCCTGTGGGAAAATGACGCGTACGTCGCCCTTTTGGCTGTTCCGGAGTAGTAGATGTCCCGTTTCCCCTTCGATGCCGTGCTGTTCGACTGTGACGGCGTACTGGTCGATTCCGAGCCACTGGTGGCCCGGGTCCTTTCGGAAATGCTGACCGCTCGCGGCTGGGCGCTGACCCCGGCGCAGGCGGGTGAAGTCTTCCTCGGCCAGTCCGTGGCCCATCTGGCCGGGCTGATCGCAGAGCGCACCGGCAAGCCGTTCACCGAGGAATGGCTGGAGGAGTTCCGCCAGCAGCGCAACCGGGCGCTGGAACGGGATCTGGAGCCGATCCAGGGGGCGCCCGAGGCCGTGCGTGCGATTGCTGCGGCTACCGGTGGCCGCATTGCCTGCGCCTCCGGCGCCGACCTGTTCAAGGTCAAACTGCAGCTGGGCAAGGTTGGCATGCTGGATGCCTTCGGCAACAACGTGTTCAGCGGCCAGGACATGCCGCGGACCAAGCCGCACCCGGACGTGTACCTGGCCGCGGCCGCCGCGCTGGGTGTGGACCCGGCGCGCTGTGCGGTCATCGAGGACACCGTTACCGGCGCCACTGCCGGCGTTGCCGCTGGCGCCACCGTGTTCGGCTTCAGCGAAGGCGGCCCGCACCACAGTACGCCCGAGGCCCTGCGCGCTGCGGGCGCGAAAGTGATCTTCCAGCGCATGGAGCAGCTGCCGGCATTGCTTGCGGCCTACGCCGCCGACGTCGCCGCCTGAGGCGGCCTCAGCCCGCAGCGCCCAGTGCGGCGCTGCGGCGTTTCCCGGCGTAATGCAGCGCGAACAGGTACAGGCCAGTGAACAGCTGCAGGAACAACGGCGGCAGCGGCGAATAGGTGATCCACGCTGCAGGCTCGCCGTGCCCCAGCCCACGCACGGCGAAGTTGGCGATCACCGCCAGGGTGAAGACGATCGAGGTCCAGCGATGCACGGGCCGCGCCCAGCGACCCCGGCTCATGGACGGCGCCTCGCTTCGGAGCGGGCTTCGATCATCTTCCAGCCGTTGCCGGACGGGTCGCGGAACCCCGCATCGATGGCGCCGTAGCGTTCGACCGGTTCCTGGGTGAACTCGACGCCCTTTGCCTGCCATTCCGCGTAGCGCGCGTGGCAGTCCTCCACTGCGAGTACCAGCGGCGGCATCGCCCCCTTGGCGACCAGCTGCTGCAGCGCCTGTGCAGTGGCCGCGTCGTGGGCAGGTGGACCGGGCACGAACAGCCCCAGCTGGAATCCATCCTGGCCGGGGCTGCGTACCGTCAGCCAACGGTAGCTGCCATTGCGCACGTCGGTATGCACTTCGAAGCCGAGCGTGCCGACGTAGAACGCGAGCGCCTCATCCTGGTCGCGTACATACAGGCCGACCGTGTTCACCGTGTTTGTCATGGGACCTCCCTCAGGTGGGGTCCACGTTAGCAACCGCTTGTCGACGTCGCTTCTCCAAAACTGCGGTCTTCAGGTCCGGGCGCTGGGCGGCGCGTGCATGGCATTCCGGCACGCTGGTGGCCCTCGCCTGGCCTGCGCGCTCGCGCTCGCGCACATTGCCCGGGCTGTCACCGGTGATGTCGCGGAAGATGCGGCCAAAGGTACCCAGGCTGCTCCAGCCGGTCTGCGCGGCGATCTCGGTGACCGGAAGATCGGTGTCACGCAACATCGCCACGGCCCGTTCGATGCGGTGGCTGAGCAGGTAACGATGCGGTGGCAGGCCAAAGGCCTGCTTGAACGAGCGCGCGAAATGCGCGGCAGATACGGCACTGACCTCGGCCAGGCGGGCCACTGGCCAGTCCTCGTGACTGGCGTGGTCGATCCGGTCCTTGGCGCGCAGCAGGCGCCGCAGCAGTTCGGGGCTCTGGTTCATGGCAGCCCGGCGCGGGCCAGTTGATGGCGTGCTGCATGCCGCGCTTCGCCGGCCTGCTCGACCAGCCAGTCACGGAATGCAGTGACCTTGGCGCTGCCGCTCCGTGCAGTGGGCGCCACGAACCAGAAGCTGCGCCCGTCGCCGGCCACACCCGGATGTGCCTGCACCAGCCGGCCGCTGTCGAGCTCGGCCTGGAACAGGATCGGCGAGCCGATGGCGATGCCCTGACCTGCGATGGCGGCGCCGATATCCAGATGCTCCACCGCAAAGGGACTGACGAAGCTCTCCTCCGCCGGCGGCGGAACTGCGCCCTGTGCGGAGAACCACAGGGCCCACCAGTCGCGCCGGCCGAGCAGCGGAACGTCCAGCGCCCGGCGACCGAGCCCGGCCGCCGCCGGCAGCAGCGCCGGTGCGCACAGCGGGGTGAAAATGCTGGGGAACAGGGGCGTGGCCTGCAGCCCGGGCCACGCACCCTGCCCGTTGCGGATGGCGGCATCGAAACGCCCGGCGGACAGGTCCTGCGGCTCTGCCGACAGGTCCAGTTCCAGCACAATGCTTCGATGGCGCGCGCGGAAACTGCCCAGACGCGGCGTCAACCAGCTGGTGCCCAGCGTCGGCAGAACGGACAGGCGCAGTCGTGCTGCATCCATGTCAGCGGCACGCATGAAACTGGCGCGCAGCGCGTCGAAGGCCCGGGTGGCCTCCACTGCGACGCTCGCACCGGCGGCGGTCAATTCCACATGCTGTGCATGGCGCAGGAACAGGCAGGTGCCGGTCTGCGCCTCCAGCCGGCGCACGTGATAGCTCACCGATGCTGCGCTGGTATCGAGCTCTTCGGCGGCGCGGGCGAAACTGCCCAGCCGCGCCGCCGCCTCGAAGGCGCGGATGGCGACAAGCGATGGCAGCTGGCGTTGGGTCACCATAAGTGTGGCTTAGCCTGAGCCCCGATATCCGCGTGGTCAATCCCCCTCGCACCCGCAACGATGGAAGTACCTTCGGTAACGGATCACGCAGATGGATCGACGGCAGTTCCTGGCCACTGTGGCCGCAGCGACAGCGTCCAGCGCGCTGCCCTCCGGATGGGCCCTGGCCAGCCCCACCGCTGACTGGAAATGGTTGCAGGGCAACTGGCAGGTCCGGCACCAACGCCTCAAGGAGCGCCTGGTGGGCGATACCCGCTGGGAGGCATTCACCGGCGCCAGCGCGGTCTGGCTCACCCTGGGCGGGCTCGGCACCATCGATGACAACGTCATGGCGCTGCCCTCCGGTCCCTACAGGGGCCTGGGCGTGCGCGCGTTTGATCCAGTGTCGTCCACGTGGTCGATCTGGTGGATCGATGGCCGCAACCCTGCCCATATCGAAGCGCCCGTGCGGGGCGCCTTCGACGGCGATGGCGGCAGCTTCCGCGGACGCGACCACTTCAAGGGGCGCCCCATCGACGTCAGGTTCCGCTGGCATGACATCCATGGCGAAGTGCCGTGGTGGGAACAGGCCTTCTCCGCTGATGGGGGCGCGCACTGGGAAGTGAACTGGCGCAACTGGTTCCACCGCACCGCTGCGGTGCCGTCGGCACTTCCGGTGCTGCCGGATGCGCCGGCCGATTTTGATTTCCTGGCGGGCCACTGGAACGTGCGCCATCGCCGCCTGCGTGCTCGGCTGGCAGGCAGCGATGCGTGGGACGCGTTCAACGGCACCCTGCACAACTGGCCGGTGCTGGGGGGATTCGGCAACGTGGGTGACAACCTGATGGACATGCCTGGAGCGCCGCTGCGCGGCATGGGCATCCGCGCCTGGAATGCGGCGGAGCGGCAATGGCTGAGCTGGTGGCTGGATGGCCGGGAGCCGACCCGGATCGGCGCGCCACTGCGTGGTGGCTTCGAGGCCGGTGTCGGCCGCTTCTTCGGCGAAGACCAGCACGACGGTCGCGCGATCCAGACGCGGGTGATCTGGTCACGCATCACCCCGCGTTCGGCGCGCTGGGAACAGGCGGCTTCGGCCGATGGTGGACGCAGTTGGGAAACCAACTGGGTCAGCGACTTCGAGCGACGCGCATGAAGGCGCTGCTGGCCGTGATGCTGCTGGTTGCTGCGTCGCCTGCCGCGTCTCAATCAAGGCCGCTGCAGCTCGTCGGCCCCGCCGAACGCTTTGCCCCGGGTGTTGCATCCACGCAGTACGACGAGATTCGACTGACCTTGAGCCCGGACGGAAAAACCGCACTGTGGTTCAGCCGCAACCGGCCCGGCGGTCCGGGCGGGTATGACATCTGGGTCTCCCGCCACGATGGGCAGCGCTGGCAGCCGGCGACGCCGGTCTCGTTCAACACGCCGGGCCGTGACTTCGATCCCGCCTTTTCCGCCGATGGCCGCGTGGTGTATTTCTGTTCGGATCGAGCAGGCGGCCAGGGCGGCGACGATCTGTATCGGGTCAGCATGGGCAACGACGGTCGATTCGGGGAGCCAGTCAATCTTGGCCCCGCAGTGAACAGCGCGGCCGATGAGTTCGCGCCGATGCTCTCGCCAGACGGTCGTACGCTGTTGTTCTCCAGCGATCGTGCGGGCGGTGCCGGCGGCCATGACCTCTACAGCGCGGCGATGATCGGCGGCGTCGCGCAGCCGGCACGGCCGCTGGCTGGCGGCATCAATACCGCAGCGCAGGAGTTCGATGCCACCTTCCTGGGCGACGGGCGAACGGTGGTGTTTGCCCGCGCGCTGGACTTCGGCAGTGCACCGGTGCGCCAGTTCATTGCCTACGACCATGGCGGCCGGTACGACGCGGGCCACGCTTTGCCCTCGCCGTTGAACGAGCCCGCCGGCGACAGCTACGGCGCGATGCTGGATGGCTCGCAACCCGACACCTTGACCTATTCGGCGCGGCGCGCGGACGGTGCAGGGTTGGACCTGTACCGCATCCGCTACCGGATGTCGCGACCCTGAAGGCAGGTGGTGTCGATTTCCCACGCGCCCGTTCGTCGAGAGGTTGAGTACCCCAGGAGAAGATGCAGATGCCCTCCCAACAGTCCCTTGCGTGCACGTGCGGCCAGGTCCGCCTGACCACCACCGGCCGTCCCATCGCCACCGTCGAATGCTGCTGCGACAGCTGCCGCAGGGCCGGCGCCCGGATGCAGGCGTTGCCCGGCGCACCGCAGGTGCTGGGGCCTCAGGGCCAGACGCATTTCGTAATGCAGCGCAAGGATCGCGTCCGCATCGACGCCGGGCATTCCCGGCTGCAGGCGTGGCGGTTGTCCAGCACGGCCGGCAGCCGCCGCGTCGTGGCGGGCTGCTGCAATACGCCCCTCTTCCTGGAGTTCAGCGGTGGCCATTGGCTGAGCCTGTATGGCCTGTTGTGGCCGGACGCGCTACGCCCCGCAGTGGAGATGCGGACGATGGTCAACGATCTTCCCGACGCGTCTGTCCTTCCCGACGATGTGCCCAACCTGAAGACCCACTCGCTGCGGTTCTATGCCCGGCTGTTGAAGGCGTGGATCGCCATGGGCTTCCGCAGCCCACGCATCGACATCGCGGGAGACAGCCATGTCTGACCCCGAGCGGATCGAGATCGAGAGCATCACCACGCCCGGGCACATCCAGCGCGTGGATCGGGCCAAGTACACAGCCATGCGCGCGGCCCTGCTGCGCGCCTTGCCCAGGCAACCTCCCGGGATGACGGTGCCGCAGGCGAAGCAGGCGCTGCTGCCGCACCTGCCCGCTTCGCTGTTTCCGCAAGGGGCCACGGCGGGCTGGTGGCTGAAGGCCGTGCAGCTGGACCTGGAGGCCAAGGGGGTGATCGAGCGTCTTCCAGGCAGGCCACTGCGCCTGTTCAAGCACGTGCCGGCCGGCTGATCAGCGCTGCGCCGGCAGCTCCAGCCGATGCTTGCGGCACAGGCGATACACGGTCACCCGCGAGATCTGCATCTGCCGCGCGCATTCGGAGACGTTGTAGCCGGTCTGGCGCAGGGTCTGCAGCAGCACATCGCGTTCGGCCTGGCCGCGGGCATCGTGCAACATCGCCCCCGGCGCATTCACCGGCCCACCCAGTTCGAGGTCACGCTCGCTGATCAGCTCGCCTTCGGCCATGATCGCCGCCCGCTGCACCCGGTTCAGCAGTTCGCGCACGTTGCCGGGCCATTCGAAACGCCGCATCGCCTGCAGCGCAGCGGGTGCAAAGCCACGTGCACGCACGCTGTGGCGCAGCCGGAAGCAGCGCAGGAAATGTTCAGCCAGCAGCTGCACATCGGCGCCGCGCTCGCGCAGCGGCGGCATCAGCAGGCGCAGCACGTTCAGACGGTAGTAGAGGTCGCTGCGGAACCGCCCTTGCGCCACCGCGTGTTCCAGTTCGACGTGCGTGGCAGCAAGCACGCGCACGTCCGCGCGCAGCGGCTGGCTGCTGCCGACGCGCTCGAAGGTGCCTTCCTGCAGCACGCGCAGCAGGCTGGTCTGCGCTTCGGCTGGCAGGTCGCCCACCTCGTCAAGGAACACCGTGCCGCCGGATGCGGCTTCGAATACGCCGATCTGGCGCTTGTCGGCACCGGTGAACGAGCCGCGCTCGTGGCCGAACAGCTCCGATTGCACCAGGCTGGCCGGAATGGCACCGCAGTTGACCGCGATGAACGGCCTGCCGGCACGCCCCGACAGCGCATGCAGCGCGTGTGCGGCCAGTTCCTTGCCGGTGCCGGTTTCGCCGGTGACCAGCACCGGCAGTTCCACCGGCGCGAACTTGTGCAGCACGGTGCGCACCGCGTGCAGCGCAGGACTCTCGCCGATCAGTGTGCGCGGCCCTTGCCCGTTGCACACTTCGTCGGCGGTTGGATCATCGGCGTCGAACTGCTGGCGCATCGCAGCCACCAGGTCCTGCAGGCCGAACGGCAGGGTGAACCGCGAGATGCAACGCTGCAGCAAGGGCAGCCACGGCGCAGGCGTAGGCCCCGCGCCGGGCGGCAGCACCGCAAGCCACGGCAGATGCGCGTGCTGTTCGATCCATGGCGCCAACAACTGCAGTGCAGGCGCATCCAGATGGCGAAGATCCAGCACGGCGAGCAGCCGATCACGCCCGCGCAGCCCGATCGCCATCGCCGGGTCGGGATGGATGCGGCGCACGTACCAGCCTGCGGCCGCCAGCGCACTGCGCTCGTCCGCCAGCGGCTCGCCGAACCAGAGCACGCAACGTGACGTAGAAGCCTCCGGGACCGCTGCCATGCTTCCCCCAGCATCCGGACACCGTCGGCGGACTGTCAGGCAATCACCGGCGTGCCGCCCCCCGCCGGGACCTCTACGGCCACCGCGGCGGCCCTTGTTGGGCGGATCCTAGCGCCTCCCTAAACGGCGGCGCAATGAGCAGTGCGTCAAGAAATTCCCGGCTGAAGCGGCGCCGTTTCACACTGCGGCGCGACCTGTAACACCCCTGCGACAGTCGTCCGCCGCCCAAGCCCTGCGGTGGCTGGGGCTCCGAAATCCCAACAATCCCGCGACGTGCCTGTAACACGGCGGCAGCAGCAGCGTGCAGCGCAGCACGGCCTGGGCATTGGCAGGCGGTCACTTCGAGGTTGGCACGGTTGATGCGTTGTTCCGCCGCACCCATCGCGGGAGGTCGGCATGAACGGCACCACCCTGTTTCGCGGCCCCGCCACAGCACTGGCACTGGCCCTGCTGTCGATCGGCGCGGGCGCCTCCGCGTCCGGTGCCCGCCAGGGCGTGAAGGCGCAGGCCGGCGAGATCGTGCTGTTGCGGGACGTATCGGCGCGGCCAGCCTATCGCATGGCACCGCCGGGCATGGCGCTGATCGCCGATCCCAAGCCGCAGCGCGAAATCGCCATGGCCCTGGGCACCGCTGGTGCGGCGAGCGGGATGGATGAACTGAGCGAACAGGAGTATGCCGGCATCGGTGCAGGCCAGGCAGCGTCCGTCGCCGCACCCGGTGGCACCACCGTCGAACGGATCACCCAGCAGGCCCTGGGCGGCACGCTCGGCCGCAGTGGCGACGGCAATGTCGGCGGCAGTCTCGGGGGCGCCCTGGGTGGCCCGCTCGGCGCGGTCGGCGGCAGCACCCGCGGTGTCGCCGATACTGTGCGCGGCGCCCTCGCCCAGTTCCCGTTGCAGGGCCCGGCCCCGGCAGGTGGCAAGTGAAGCGGGTGCGCTGGCTGCTGCTGATCCTGTCCGCCACGCCGTTGATGGCGCAGGCCGACGAGTACAGCGGCATGCTCGCCTACCTCGACGTGACCCGCATCGACGGCCACGCCCTGGCCGGTGCAGGCGGCGCGATCGCGGTGAACCAGGCGGCCGGCGACCTCAACCTGCAGGCCAACCTGCGTGGCGTCGCTACCGGCGAACGTGCCGACGTCTCGATCAGCCACCTGCAACGACGCGGCGGCAACCGCGTGCTGGGCGCACCGATGCACGCCGCTGCCAGCATCGACGGCACGGCACTGGCCGGTGCCAGCGGCATCGCATCCATCAACCAGGCCAGTGGCACCGCCAACACGACGCTCAACGTCGTCAGTGCGACGCTGGCGCGACAGGGCATACGCGAAACCGACGATACGGCCCTGGCTGCCGAAGGTTACGCGTTCGCAGGGGAGCGGGAGGGTGCCGGTGACGGCACCGCGACCGGCACCCGCAGCGCCGGTGTCACCAGCACCGCGCTGCGGGGATTCGACGGTGTCCTGCAACTCAACCAGATCGCGGGCAACGCCAACGACACGGCCAATGTACTGGGCCTGGTCGTGCAGGACCGTCCGTGACGACCACCCAACCGATGCACCACCCAATGAGAGAGAGGGCACCATGAAAGCGACCGTCAAACGGACCATGCTCGCCATGGCGATTGCCACTGCCTCGACCGCCGCTGCGGCCAATGGCTGGGACAACCAGAACGCCAACGCGAACATCAACCACACCCACACCGTCAGCGAAACCCGCAACGACACCCACAACCACACCGACAACGACGTGCGCAACCGCACCGTCAACGTCAATGTGCAGAAGCACAGCAACATCCAGGCCGACGAGCGCAAGGAGAAGAACAACCACGGCGTCGACGTGAACCTGGAGAAGGACCTGCGGCTGGGTACCGACATCAGTTTCTCCGGCGACCCGAACATCACCGGCGACATCGACCTCGATTCTGCAGCCATTGCGGTGATCGACAACCGCCAGTCGATCAGCAACAACGCCACCAGCAACAGCCTGGTGACCAACCGTGCATCGATCGGTGACAGCGTCGGTGCCGGTGCCTCCGGCAACCTGGGCTTCAACGTGGTATCCGGCGACAACAATGCCCAGGACAACGCGGCCTCGCTGTCTGCTGCCGATGCATCCTTCAGCTTCGGCATGGCCGACGCCGAGGTGTTCGTCAACCAGGCTGGATTCGGCAACGCCACCATGAACTCCGGCGTCACCAACGCCGCCGGCCTCAGTGGCAATGCCTTCGGCGGCGCGTCCGGCAACATCGGCGTCAACATCGCTTCGGGCAACAACAACGAGCAGAAGAACGCGCTCGCGGCCTCGGTCGCGACCACGGCAATGGCGCAGTCGAGCATCAGTTCCAACCAGGTGTCCACCGGCAACACGGTCAGCAACGCCGGCTTCGTGCAGTCCTATACCGATACCGTGCAGGTCGGCCTGCATGGCGGCGTCAGCGGCCTGACCTGGGGCTATGGCGCCGGCACCTATCGCGGCACCGGCAACGCCTACCAGATGGCCAACTACTACCTGGATACATGGAACGGCGCCCTGCCGCATCCCGGTGGCAACAGTACCGGCCACATCGACCTGGACAACGAGATCCAGAACGCCACGATGAACCCCAACCGGCCGGGGGTCGGCGGCCTGGGCTTCGATACGCGTGAAAGCGGCACCAGCCAGTTCGTCGAACTGGGCGTGGCCGATCTGTACGCCAGCCTGAGCGGCACGGTCAGCACCACGCGCTGGGTGAACGTGGATGCCACCAACACGTCGGCCTTGTCCGGCAGCGCCTTCTCGGGTGCCTCCGGCAACATCGGCGTGAACGTGGCGGCGGGCACCGGCAATCTGCAGGCCAACAGCCTGGCCCTGGCAGTCGCCCAGCCCGGCACCGGCGGCGGTGGCGGCAGCGGCGAGTAAGCGCACCACCCCGGCCGTCCGCCAACGGCCGGGTCCCCGGGAGCCCCTGTTCCTCCTCCCCCTTGGGACAGGGGCTCCCCCCTGCTGCCGGAGAACGCGATGATCGGCCACCGTCTCTCGCTGTGCCTGCTGGCCTGCGTGCTGTTGCTGGGCGGCGCGCCTGCACGGGCGGGCGACGTCGGCTTCGCTGGCGTGCTGCCCAACGGCGCGCTGCTGCAGCAGAAGGTCGAAAGCATGCAGGAACGGCGCTACCGCAACGTGGTGCGGCAGCATACCGATTACAGCTGCGGGGCCGCTGCACTGGCGACGATCCTGCGCCATGCCTACCACCTGCAGACCGACGAAGCGACGGTGATCGAGGGAATGATGGGGGTGTCCGATCCGGCGCTGGTGGCCGAGCGCGGCTTTTCCCTGCTCGACATCAAGCGCTATGTGGAATCGCTGGGCATGCGTGGGCGTGGCTACCGCATCGATGAAGCGCGCCTGCGCACACTTCGCGTTCCCGGCCTTGTGCTGATGGACGTGCGCGGCTTCCGCCACTTCGTGGTGCTCAAGCAGGTGCGCGAGGGCGTGGTCGAAGTGGCCGATCCGATCCTGGGCAACCGCAGCCTGGCGTTGCCCGAATTCCTGGCCGCCTGGCCATCACGTGCGGTTTTCGTGGTGATCGGCAGTGACTTCGATCGCAACACGGTCCTGCTGCAACCCAGCGAACGGCCCAGTGCCCGCGCGCTCTATGCGCGACAGGGGCCCATCACCGATGCCGAACTGGTCGACTTCGGCTTCAGCCACGCCGACCTGTTCTGAAGGAGGCTTCGCCATGTTCCGCCACCGCCTGTTGATGGTACTGCTGCTGGCATGCCCCGCCCTGCATCTGCAGCCGGCAGAGGCTGCGCCCGGGCACGGCCTGAAGGAGATTCCGGATCCCGAACTGAGCCTGATGCGTGGCCGCTACACCGTGGGCGGCAATACCGTGGCGTGGTTCGGGGTGACGATGGTCTCGCAGTGGCAGGCCGGCAACGGAAGCATGCTGCAGGGTGCGTTGACCCTGGGCATGGACTTCCGCGGCGGCGGCAGCCCGACGCTGAGCTTCCAGCCCAGCGTGCACGTGACGGCTGCGGACGCGCCACTGCCGGAAACGCAGGGTCGCCACATCGACAGCAGCGGCCTGGCCAATGCCAGCGGCCTGGTGCAGAGCGTGCAGGTGGCCGGGGATGGCAACGTCGCCCGCAATGCGACCACGCTGGTGGTACGCAATGGCGCGGTGCCGGCCCCGCCGGGTGACGGCCCGCATTCGATCAGTGCGCAGGCTGCCGGCATGTCGGCCGCCGCGGTGCTGGACGGCAACCAGGCTCGCCTGCAGCTGCAGGTGGATGGCCAAGGCCTGGTCCAGCAATGGATACGCAATGGCAGCGTCGGCCAGGGCATCGCCCTGGCCGCAGACGGCCAGATCGCCAGCAACCAGCTGCGGCTGGAGCTGGTAAGGGACACCGTGGGCGGCAACCTGCCGTTGAGCCAGAACGTGGCCCAGGCAATCGCGCTGAACCGCGGCATGGGGCCGGGCCGGTAACAGCGGCACGGCGTTGGGGGAGCGTTCCACAACGCAGGACACGAACATGCACACCTTGATGAGGATCACCCCGTTGGCGCTGGCGGCGCTGGCGGGCACCGCCTTCGCCACACCACCGGCGGATGATGGCGCCGACGTGCAGGCCCTGGCCAACCAGCTGGAGCAGCTGAAATCCAGCTACGCACAGGAAGTGCGGCGGCTGCGCGAACTGGACATGCAGGTGCAGGCGATGCAGGCGCGATTGAACGGGAAGGTCGGACCGATGGCCCCGCCTGCGGCCGGCGAGCAAGGCCCGACCGCGCAGGCTTCGCCGGGCACCGAGGGCTATGCCAGCAGCGCCGCCGAGGCACAGCAGGCAAGGCAGGAATCGCGGCGCAGCGTGGATGATGTGAAGCAACAGCAGTCGGCGCTGTTCTCGCGCCGCTTCACCGTCGAGAACAGCCTCACCTACGCACGCTATGACCGCAAGCAGCTCACCCTCAATGGCTTCCTGGCGCTGGACGCGATCTTCCTCGGCAACATCGCCATCGAAAACGTTGAATCCGATTCGCTCACCTACAACCTGGCCGCCCGCTGGGGCGTCAGCCCGAACCTGACGCTCAACCTGGATGTGCCGTACCTGGCGCGGCGCACGGTCTACCAGAAGGGTGGCGCCGGGGGTGCGGCAGCCGCCATCGCGCAGGAGCAGACCAACGGCAACGGCCTCGGCGACATCGGCCTGAGCGCGAACTACCGGCTGTTCGGCGAACGCGGCTGGCGCCCGGAGACCGTGCTCACCGCCGGCGTCACCGCTCCCACCGGGCGCGCACCCTACGGCCTGGACTGGAAGGTGATCGAGCGCGACGACGATGACTACATCCGCTTCGCCGTGCCCAAGGAACAGCCCACCGGCAATGGCGTGTGGCAGGCCAATGTGGGCCTGTCGATGGTCAAGACCGCCGATCCGGCCATCCTGTTCGCCAACCTCGGCTATGTGCATTCGTTCCCGCGTGGCTTCAGTGATATCGACAGCAATCCCGATACGCTCAACCCGGGTGACGTGAAACTGGGCGGCTCTGTCTACTTCGGTGCGGGCGTCGCCTTTGCATTCAACGAGCGCACCAGCCTCAGCCTGTCCTTCAGTGACCGCATCAGCGCCCGTGCCTCCACCCGCTTCCAGGGTGGAAAGTGGATGAAGGTGATCGGCAGCGACGCCAATGCGGCGTCACTGAACCTGGGCGTGACCTATGCGCTCAACGCGCACACCACGCTGGTCACGCTGCTGGGCATCGGGCTGACACCGGATGCCCCCGACTTCACCTTGGCATTCAAGATTCCGTACATGCTGTAGCGGCGAGGCGCCGTGGCATGATGGCGTCCCTGCCGCCAGTGGACGCCCATCATGCCCATCGGATTCATCGGCCTTGGCGTCATGGGCATGCCCATGGCAGCGCACCTGGCGCGCGCCGGCCACATGCTCTGGGGCTGGTCCCGCTCCGACCGCAACCATGCCACCGCCCGCGCCGCCGGCATCCGCGTCCCAGCGGCCGCCGGGGACGTGTTCGATGCATGCGCAACGATCGTCCTGATGCTTGCCAACGACCCGGCCATCGACGCGGTCCTGTCACGAAACGGCCCTGCGTTCGCTGCCCGCGTCGAAGGCCGCCTGGTGATCAACATGGGCACCAGCTCGGCGGAGTATTCCCAGGCACTGGGCGAACAGATCCGCGCGGCCGGCGGGCGCTACGTGGAGGCGCCGGTCTCCGGTTCACGGCTTCAGGCCGAGTCCGCGCAGCTGGTCATCATGCTGGCCGGCGATGCGGCTGACGTTGCAGAAGCATCGCAGCTGTTTGCGCCGCTGGGCCGGCAGTGCGTGGCGTGCGGCCAGGTACCCGCGGCGTTGCGCATGAAACTGGCGGTGAACCTGTATCTGATCACGCTGGTCACCGCACTGGGCGAGGCCGTGCGCTTTGCCGAGGTCCACGGCATTGCCCTGGAGCGCTTTGCCGAAGTGCTCAACGCCGGGCCGATGGCCAGCGACGTATCGCGGATCAAGCTGGACAAGATGATCAGGGAAGACTTCGCCGTGCAGGCCTCGATCACCGACGTGCTGAAGAACAGCGGGCTGGTGGCTGCGGCGGCGCGCGAGGCAGGCATGCAGGCACCCCTGATCGACGCCAGCGATGCGCTGTTCGCCCGGGCACAGCAGATGGGCCTGGGAGGCCAGGACATGGCGGCGGTACTGCAGGCGATCCGGGGCACCCCGCCGGCCACCGGCGGCGCCTGATCCGGATTCATCTTCCGGCACCACAGCGGTCGCTGCCCGCTGCTATATTCAGTCCAGTTCGGCAGGCATGGTGCCTGCCCTTGAATCACAGGGAGTTGGACATGGGTCTGGTACAGGCGGTGAAGGGTGCGGTCGGCGGCGTGCTGGCCGACCAGTGGAAGGACTTCTACACCGTGCCGACGGGCCTGCCTTCCACGGCGGCCCTGTTCGCGGCGGTGCCGCGCGGCACCAACGCCGGCCGCGGCTCCAACACCAGCGGCTCGTCCAACATCATCAGCAACGGCTCGAAGATCATCGTGCCAGAGGGCTACGGCCTGCTGCTGTTCCAGGACGGCGCCATCACCGCGTTCGTCGCCGAACCGGGTGGCTACGAGTGGCGTTCGGACGACCTGAACTCGCAGTCGATCTTCGCCGGCGACGGCCTGGTCAGCACCTTCATCAAGCAGAGCTGGGAACGCTTCAAGTTCGGCGGCCAGCCGGGCTCGCAGCAGGCTGCCTATTTCGTTTCGCTGAAGGAGCTGCCGGACAACCGCTTCGGTACCCAGTCGGAAATCTACTGGGACGACGGCTTCCTCAACACGCAGGTCGGCGCGGTCACGCGCGGCTCGTACACGCTGAAGATCGTCGACCCGATCCTGTTCGTGAAGAACTTCGTGCCGGCCAGCTACCTGCAGCCCGGCCAGGTGTTCGACTTCACCGATCTGGACAACGCCGCCGCCAGCCAGCTGTTCAATGAAGTGGTCGGTTCGCTGGCCCCGGCCTTCAGCCTGTATACCAACGATCCGGGCAAGGGCAACCGCATTACCCGGTTGCAGCAGGATTCGATCGGCTTCGCGCAGAGCCTGTCGGCTGCGGTCGAGCAGGCCTACCAGTGGCAGAGCGATCGTGGCCTGGCCATCGTCAAGACCGCCATCGTTTCGATCGAGTACGACGCCAACACCCGCGAACTGCTGAAGACCGTGCAGCGTGCCGATGCCCTGTCCGGTTCGCGCGGCAATTCCAACCTGCAGGCCAGCGTCGCCCAGGGCATCCAGTCGGCCGGCGAGAACGGCGGTGCCGCAGGCCTGGTCGGCGTCGGCATGGCCTCGGGGATGTTCGGTGTCGGCGGCATGCAGCAGCCGGTCGCCCCGGCCGCGGACGACCCGGTGGCCAAGCTGAAGAAGGCCAAGGAAATGCTGGACCTGGGGCTGATCACCCAGGGCGACTATGACGCCCTGAAAGCCAAGGCACTGGGCCTGTAACGGCAGGACGCACGACCCACATGTCCGATCCCCGAAACGGCCCACCGCCGCTGCCCGGATCCGCGCCCGCGACGCCGCCGCCCCTGCCGGCGGCGTCGTTGGATGGGCCCGGTTCGCCGCAGGACGTCCCTCCCCTGCCCGGCAGCTTCCCGCTGGACACCTCGAAACTGCCGCAGGCCATCCGCGATGAAGTGGAAGCGCCTGACCCGGTGGCCATCGACACCTCGGCCAGCGAACTGAAGGACGGCCTCAACCGCTGCCCGAAGTGCGGCGCCAGCGACATCCGTCCCAAGCCCGGCACTGACATCCTCGTCTGCCTGTACTGCCGTCACCAATGGCATGGCGCGCGGGTCGAGGAAGAATTCGGCCTGGGCGAGGCCATCGACCAGCTGCGCGGCACGGTCATCGCCTCCGGTGCGCGTGACATCGATGCCGACACCTCGGCACTGATGACGTTCAAATGCACCGGCTGCGGCGCCGAGGTCACGGTCAATACCGAGAGCACGATGACGGCGCGTTGCCACTGGTGCCGCCATGTGTTCGGCGTCAACGAACAGATCAGCAATGGCGCGGTGCCCGATGCGGTGCTGCCGTTCCATATCAGGAAGGACGATGCGGTCGCGCGCATCCGCCAGTTCGTCGACAAGCGCCGCATGTTCGCGCTGAAGGCGTTCAAGGACCAGTTCACCCCGGAAAACGTGGTGGGCGTGTTCCTGCCCTACATGATCGTCGACAGCAATGTCAGCGCGGCCGTGGCCGGCAAGGGCGAGATCAAGACGCGCGAGTACACGGTGGGCAGCGAGAAGAACAAGCGCACCCTGTACGATGCCGATGTCTACCAGGTCGAGCGCCAGGTGGATTTCACCGTCGATGACCTGCCGCTGGAATCCTCGGCCGAGCGCGGGAATCTTGATACCCGCGCCAACACCAACAACATCATCAACACCATCCTGCCGTTCGACACCAAGAACGCGGTGAAGTGGAACGCCTCGTACCTGGCCGGCTTCACCTCTGAAAAACGCAACCTGGATGTGGAAAAGCTGCGGCCGCGGCTGGAAGACCAGCTGCTGTCGATCGCCCGTGCGCAGGTGGAAGGGTCGGTGAGGCGCTACAACCGTGGCGTGCGCTGGGAACAGGAACAGCTGGACGTGCACGGCACCCGCTGGGTCTCGATGTACCTGCCGGTGTGGCTGTACTCCTACCACCAGCCTGGAAAGAACGGCGGCATGCTGCACTACATCGCGGTGAACGGCCGTACCGGCGAAGCCATGGGCAGCGTGCCCGTGCAGCAATGGAAGATGCTGCTGGCGGCACTGGCCACCGGCACCATCATTGAAGCCCTCGCAATTGCCTTCCTGGTGGCAACCACATGAGCGACGACAGTGGCCTCTGGCTGTTGGCGGCAGGTCCGGCCAGCGCAACCGCGCTGTACTGGGCGCTGTACCGCTATTACCGCAACACCGATAAATCGCATTCCTTCGAGCACGAGACCGCCATCGAGGCCAAGCCGGTCACCGGCTCGGACCAGCAGGTGGGCCGGGTCACCGGCACCGAGGAGAAGCGCATCCGCGGCGACAATGTGTACGAGTACCGGAAACGGGTCGCTCGGGTGAAACCCGAAGGATAGAGCCAGGCCAAGCCTGGCTGCGGGGCGTGCCGGCCGCTGGCCGGCATTCCTTCGGTTTCTGGGCGCCAAGCGGGAGCCGGCCAGCGGCCGGCACTACCTTTCAGTAGACAGCACCTTGGGCGCGTCCTCACGCCGTCTCCCACCCCACCGGTTCGATACTCGCGCGATCCACCCTGCCGAGGATCCTGCGATGGCCGCCGTTCCTGCCCGTGCCTGCCTGTCCGTCCTGTGCTTCCTGGCCCTGCCCGCCCTTGCCCAGGACGCGTCGTTCGGCTTCGGTGAACAGACCTCCCGTACCGAGCAGACCACGCAATCCAGCAGTACCCAGACCCAGAGCAGTGGTGCGATGACCACGCAGACCACCACCAGCGGCAGCTCGCAGTCCGAGACGCGCAGTGAAAGCAAGGGGCTGGACGTGGACTTCGGCTTCCACGACAACAACGATGACTGGGACCACGACCGCCAGCGCGGCGGCCGCGGCGTGCGCGAAGGCGATCTGTTCGGCAGCTGGACGCTGGGCCAGGAGAACGGCAGCACGTGCACCATCGAACTGAAGAGCATCGAGTGGTTCGGTGGCTACAGCGCCTACGTACCCGCCGGCTGCCCGGACGGCTTCTTCTCGGCCAACCGCTGGGTGCTGTCGGGCAACCAGCTGCTGCTCACCGATACCAGCAACACGGTATTCGGGCGCTTCCGCGCGTCGGGCGGCGGGCGCTGGTCGGGGTTCCGTGAATCCGACGGTGCGCGGTTGTATCTCAACCCCAAGGGGCGCTGAGCGTAGCGTGCACGCAGCGGGCACGCGCCGACCGCGAAGATCAGGCGTCCGCCCCGCCCGCTCGCCGAAATGTCCGCTCCCACTGGTTCCCGCCTTGTCATCTACGCCGCGCTCGCGGGCAACCTCGCCATTGCGATCGCCAAGTTCATCGCCGCCGGCATTTCCGGCAGCTCGGCCATGCTCAGCGAGGGCGTGCATTCGCTGGTCGATACCCTGAATGAACTTCTGCTGCTGTACGGCCTGCGCCGCGCCGGCAAGGCGCCGGACCCGGTGCACCCATTCGGCTACGGCCGCGAGCTGTACTTCTGGAGCTTCATCGTTGCTTTGCTGGTGTTCGCAGCCGGCGCAGGCGTCTCGGCCTACGAAGGCATCCAGCACATCCGCCATCCCGAGCCGGCACGCAACCATGCCCTGAGCTACAGCGTGCTGGGCATTTCCATCCTGTTCGAGGGTGCGTCCTGGTGGGTGGCGCTGCGCGAGTTCCGCCGGACCAAGGGCAAACTCGGCTATTTCGAAGCGTTCCGCCGCAGCAAGGATCCCTCCACCTTCACCGTGTTGCTGGAAGACAGCGCCGCCCTGCTCGGCCTCGGCTTTGCGCTGACCGGGCTGCTGGCCGCCCAGCTGCTCGAAATGCCGGTGCTCGATGGTGTTGCCTCGTTGTGCATCGCCGGCGTGCTGGCTGCGACTGCCTTCCTTCTCGCCCGCGAGACCAAGGGCCTGCTGGTGGGAGAGCCCGCCCATCCGGCGGTGGCCGAGCGGATCATGGCCGTGGCCGAAACCGATCCGGACCTGCGTCGCGCCAATGGCGTGACCACCATGCAGATGGGCCCGGAACAGGTGGTGGCCATGCTCAGCGCCGAGTTCGAGGATGACCGGCAGACCCCACAGATCGAAGCCTGCATCACCCGGATCGAAACGGCGGTGAAGCGCGAGTATCCGGAACTGGTGGCACTGTTCATCAAGCCGCAGACGCCCGAGGTCTATGCCGCCCGGCGCGCCGCCCTGGCGCCCGCTTCCGCACCACGATGACACGCTGTCTGCGCGCGTTTCACCTGCGCGGTGCCACAGTGCCCCGGTCCTTCACCTGAAACTGCCGCTGCCGTGCCGGACTGGTTGCCCGCCTCCCTGCAGATCCTTCCGCGCAGCTTCTACCAGCGCCCGCCGACCGAGGTCGCCCCTGAGCTGCTCAACAAGCTGCTGGTCCGCGACGACGGTCGCACCGGCCGCATCGTCGAGGTGGAAGCCTACGCCGGCCGTGATGATCCGGCGGCGCACTCCTATCGCGGACAGACGCCGCGCACGGCCAGCATGTTCGGCGAGGCCGGCCACCTCTATGTGTATTTCACTTACGGCATGCATTGGGGCAGCAACGTGGTCTGTGGAGAGGTCGGTGAAGGCGTGGCGGTTTTGCTGCGGGCCGTCGAGCCGCTGGCGGGCCTTGAGCGCATGCACGAGCTGCGCCCCGCCGCGCGCCGGGATCACGATCTGGCCAGTGGGCCGGGCAAGCTGTCGCAGGCCTTCGGGCTGGACCGCGGTTTCGACGGCGCCGACCTGGTGACAGGCAGCCACGGCATTGTCATTGCCAGCGATGGCGTGCCGCCTCCGGCGGATCCGGTGGTGGGGCCTCGCATCGGCATCACACGCGCAGTCGATTTCCCTTGGCGCTGGCACATCCGTGATCACCGTCACGTATCGATTCGACCGCGCTCCCCTGCATCGTCTGTGAAGAGACGCCGATGACCCCTCTCGACAAACCATTGCGGCGCGAACTGCAGATCGACGGCCAGCCCTACACGCTCACTCTGGATCCGGAAGGACTGAAGCTCGTTGAAAAAGGCCGGCGCAAAGGCATCGCATTGCGCTGGCAGGACCTGGTGTCCGGAGACGCCGCGCTGGCCACGGCACTGCAGGCCTCGCTCAGCGAGCGCTGAGCCGGCGCTGCCGCCTCACATCGGCATCACCCAGCCATGGCGATACATAACGCCGTGCGCACTAGCGTAGCCCCAGACAGCCGCCGCAACCGCCCTCGCCACCCAGCCCTGAAAAGCGCCATGGACGAAGCCGAACGACTGCTCGAAATCGACCGCCTCCGCCTGCTCGACACGCCGCCGGAACCGGTGTTCGATGCCATTGTCGCCGCCGCGCGCGCCGCCACCGGCATGACCATGGGCCTGATCACGGTCGTGGCCGAAGACCGACAATGGTTCAAGGCCAACATCGGGTTGGAAGGCGTCAGCGAGACGGCCCGGGAGATCTCGTTCTGCACCCATGCGATCCGCCAGGACGGGCTGTTCGAGATTCCCGACGCGCGCCAGGACCCCCGCTTCTCCACCAATCCACTGGTGACCGGCGGCCCTCGCATCCGCCACTACGCCGGTATCCCGCTGGGCTCGGCGCAGGGCGCGCGCATCGGCACGCTGTGCCTGCTCGATGCCATGCCCGGCGTGCTGTCGCCGTCGCAGCGCGAGCTGATGGTGCACCTGGCGCGGGTCACCACGCAGGTGCTCGAGCAGCGCAGCACGCTGATGGCCCAGGTCGGCCAGGCCAAGGCGCTGCATCGCGAGCTCAAGCGCAGCGAGGATTTCCTGGAGCGCACCAACCGCGCCGCGCGGGTGGGCGGCTGGGAAATGGACCTGGTCAGCAACGAGGTGCGCTGGACCCGCGAGACCAAGCAGATCCACGGCGTGCGGGCCAACTACCAGCCCACGCTTGATACCGCCCTGTCGTTCTATCGCGAAGACAGCCGCGCCATCATCCGCACTGCGGTGCAGCGCTGCATCGATGAAGGGACCTCCTGGGAAGTGCAGCTGCCGATGACCACTGCCGACGGGCGCGCGATCTGGACCCGGGTGGTCGGGGGACGTCAGCAGGTCGATGGACGCCCGCGGCTGGTCGGGGCCATCCAGGACATCACCGAAGAGCGCGCCGCACTGGACGCGCTGGAGGCCAGCGAGACACGCTACCGCCGGCTGTTCCACTACAGCCTGGGCCTGATCTGCACCCACACGCTGGAAGGCGTGCTGACCTCGGTCAATCCGGCCGCCGTGCAGTCGCTGGGGTTCGAAGAGAGCCAGATGATCGGGCGCAGCCTGTGTGACCTGATGCCGCCGGAAAAGCGCGAGGGCTTCAAGGCCTACCTCAAGCGGATACAGGCCAACCACACCGACGCCGGCGTGATCGAACTGATCGCCGCCGATGGAACCCGCCATTACTGGGCGTACCACAACGTGCTCGATACCGAGGCCGATCCGCCCTATGTGCTTGGACACGCGCAGGACGTCACCGCCCTGCGGATGCAGGAACAACAGCTGCGCGAGATGTCCTTCAAGGATCCACTCACCCAATGCTACAACCGCCGCTTCCTGCACCGCCTGGATGAACTGGTCGACGAGCGCTGGGCCTGCGTGATGTTCGATCTGGATCATTTCAAGCGCATCAACGACACCCAGGGCCATCGCCGCGGCGATGCCGTGCTGGTCGAGTTCGCGGCCTTCCTGCGCTCCGCCCTCGGCAAGGATGAAACCGTGGTGCGGCTGGGCGGCGACGAGTTCATGGTGGTGCTGGTCGCACCCGCGCACGGCCGTCTGAGCGAGCTTGAACACTGGTACCGGGACCATGCAGCGCTGTCACCCACCGCGTTCTCGATGGGCGCGGCGATCAATACGCCCGGCGAGCCAGTGGCCGACACCATCCAGAAGGCCGACAGCCGCCTGTACCGTACCCGCGAGCGGGTGCGCCGCGAGCGGCGCGAGGACCCCGCCGCGCGCTGATCAGGCGCGCACCGTCACCCAGGCCGGCGCATGATCGCTGGCCTTTTCCTGCAGGCGTACCCAGCGGTCGACGCCGGCATCCTTCAGTCGCTCCGTCAGCACGGGATTCAACAGCAGATGATCGATGCGCAGCCCACGGTCGCGCTCGGCATGCTGGCGGAAGTAGTCCCAGAATGTGTAGATCGTGGCGTCGCCGTGCACCTGCCTCAGCGCATCGGTCCAGCCCTGCGCGAGCAGCCGCTCGAAGGCCTCGCGAACCTCGGGCTGGAACAGGGCATCGCGGCGCCAGGCCTTGGGGTCGTAGACGTCGGCATCGGTGGGAATCACATTGAAGTCACCCAGCAGCAGTGCCGGGTGCGGCAGATCGACCAGGCTGCGCGCATGCCGGAGGAGGCGCTCCATCCAGCGCAGCTTGTAGTCGAACTTCGGCCCGGGCTGCGGGTTGCCGTTGGGCAGGTAGAGGGCGCCCACGATGACGCCGTGCACGGCCGCTTCCAGGTAGCGGCTCTGCGTATCCCTGGGTTCGCCCGGCAAGCGCCGGCGGCTCTCAACCGGGGTGGTCCCCCGTGCCAGCAGCGCCACGCCGTTCCAGCGCGCCTCGCCCTGCCACAGCGCACCGTAGCCGGCCTCTTCCAATGCTGCAGCGGGAAACGCGGCGTCGGTCGCCTTCAGTTCCTGCAGGGCAACCACGTCCGGCGATTCCCTGTGCAGCCAATCCAGCAACTGCGGCAGGCGCGTGCCGATCCCGTTGACGTTGAACGTGGCAATGCGGAGCGTCTTGCGGCGGGCCATGCACGAGGCCTCTCTGCGCTGCGGATGAGCCTTCACTGTGCGCGCCGGCGCATGCACGGTCCGTGGATGCCGCGTCACGGCAGGGTTCCGTTCGTTTCACGAGCCGCTGTCACGCCCGGCAGCAGGCTGTTCGCCCGTGAACGGTGCTGGAGAAGCCTCATGGCGGTGCGTCCGCTGCGCGCCATCTACCAGATCGACCCCTACCTGTTCCGCGACAGCAATGGCCGCGGCTGGGGCACGCTGGATGGCATCACCGAAAAGCTGGACCATCTGCAATGGCTCGGCATCAGCCATGTGTGGCTGCTGCCGTTCTACTGCAACGCCGGCCGTGACGGTGGCTACGATGTCACCGACCACTATCGCATCGATCCACGCCTCGGCGATGAGTCCGCGTTCCAGCGCCTGGTCGATGCCGCCGATGCACGTGGCATCGGCATCATCCTGGAACTGGTGATGCAGCACACTGCCAGCGCGCACCCCTGGTTCGTCGCCGCGCAGCAGGGCGACCCGGCCTGGCGCGCCTGGTATCTCTGGAGCGACCACGTACCGGACGACGGCCTGCAGCCGATGTTCCCGCCCATCGAGGCCTCGGCCTGGACGTGGGATGCCGAGGCCGGCGCGTTCAACCGGCACATGTTCTACCGGCACGAGCCGGACCTGGAGCTGGCCCACGCACCGGTTCGCGACGAACTGCTGCGGGTGATGGAATTCTGGCTGCAGCGCGGCGTAGCCGGCTTCCGCGTGGACGCCGTCCCGTATATGGTCGAGCGCGCCCGCCACGCGGACCCGCACGACGACGGACTGTGGCTGCTGGAGGCGATGCGTGCCACGGCAGACGCGCAGCAGCCGGGCCTGCCGCTGATCGGCGAAGCGGACGTCAGCGCATCCCACTACGGTGACTTCCTGTGCGAGGGGCGGCGCCTCTCGCACCTGCTCGACTTCCACCTCAACAATCACTTCTTCCTGGCACTGGCGCGCGGTGACGCGAGCGAAGTGGCGCGGGTCATGGCCGAATACGGCCCACAGGCGCCGCCGGACACCCGCATCGCCTGGCTGCGCAACAATGATGAGCTGGACCTGGAGCAGCTGGAGCCGGACGAACGCGAAGCGGTGATGCAGCGCTTCGCACCCGAACCTGGCATGCGCATCTATGGCCGCGGCATCCGCCGCCGGCTTGCACCGATGCTGGAGGGCGATGTCGCATGGCAGGCCATGGCCTGGGCGGCGCTGCTGTCGCTGGGCCAGGTGCCGGTGATCCGCTATGGCGAGGAGATCGGCCTGGGTGACTGCCTGGAGCTGCCCGAACGCAATGCCGTGCGCATGCCCATGCACTGGCATGGCCGCCCAGGGGCGGGGTTCACCGATCGACCGCGGCATGCGTGGCGCGCGCCACCGGCAGACGGCCCCTACGGCTACCGGACGGTGAATGTCGAGGTGCAACGTAGAACGCCCGGCTCGCTGCTGCTGCGCGTGCGCGAGCTGCTGCTGCAGCGCAATGCCCATCCCGTGCTGCAGCAGGGGCCACATGCGCTCGACCCACCGTCACCTGCGTTGCTGATGCTCTGCTACGGCGACGCGCCCCGGCAGGCGTTGGCACTGATCAACTTCGGCGACGAACCGGTGGAGGTGGATCTGCCCCTGCGCGGCCCGCTGCGCACGCTGGTGGCCCATGGCGCCAGGCTGCGCGATCACCGCTGCACCCTGCAGGGACACGGCTACACCTGGCTGGCCGCAGACGGGGCCTGAGTGCGCAGCGCGGGCAGCACGTGTTCGGCGAAGTCATCGATGAAGCGTTCCTGCTCACGGTTCACGTTGTGCAGGTAGATGCGATCGAACCCCAATGATTGCAGTTCCTGCAGCCAGGCCTTGTGCCGGGCCAGGTCTGCCGATACATGCACGCGCCCGCGTAGCTCCTCGGCGCTGATCGATCGGGCGTGTGCTTCGAACTGTTCGGGCTGGTCCAGCCCTTCGGCCAGTTCCGGTGGGAGCACGTTGGCGCTCCACTGCTCCATCGCGCCGTCCAGCGCCGCTTGTTCGGCGCGGGCGTAGGAGAGCTTGGCCTGCAGGTACATCGGCTTGCCCCTGCCACCGCCGTCCTCGAACGCCGCCACGACGCGCCTCAACTGCGCCAGTGGCTGGCTGATGGTGATCAGGCCATCGGCCCAGCCGCCCATCCAGCGTGCGGTTTCCTCAGTGACTGCCGCCCCCAGCAGCGGCAGCGGCAGTGCTGGCCGGCTGTACAGCCGCGCCTTTCGGACCTGGAAGCCCCCCGTGTGGTCGACCTGCTCGCCGCCCCACAACCGCCGCATCACCTCGGCCGCATCGCGCAGTGCCTTCTGCCGCTCCCGCTTGGCTGGCCACGCCTGTCCGGTGATGCGTTCGTTCAGCGCCTCGCCGGTGCCGAGTGCCAGCCAGATCCGCCCCGGCGCCAGCTGCTCCAGGGTGGCCGCGGCCTGCGCCACCAATGCCGGGTGCTGGCGCAGCATCGGGCACGTCACCATGCCCAGGGTCAACGCGCTCTGCACTGCCAGTGCGCCCGCCCATACCCAGCTATGGCCGGACTGCCCTTGCGCGGCCGTCCAGGGGTGGAAGTGGTCCGAGCACATCAGGGCCTCGAATCCCGCCTGTTCGGCGCGCAGCGCCAGGCCCAACAGCGTGGCGGGCGGGAACTGCTCATGCGATGCGTGGTAGCCGATGGTCATCACGGATTCCCTGCGGGCACTGGACACGATGGCAACACGCCCCCAGCTAAAACGGCGTCATGGAAACGAACGCTTCCTGCATCGGGCATCGACGCTGGGCTATCGCTGAGGGCTACATTCCCGCCTGGAGCAACGGCCCGTCACCGGAGATGCAGAGCCACGAAACCTGCTGCGTACTCAATGCCGGCAACGAGGACGCGCATGTCACGCTGACCCTCTACTTCGAGGACCGCGATCCTGTCGGCCCCTACCGGATCACCGTACCCGCGCGACGCACCTGCCATCTGCGCTTCAATGACCTGGAGGACCCGGCGCCGGTGCCGCGCGGCATGGGCTTCGCCACCCTCGTCGAATCCGACCAGCCGATCATCGTGCAGCACACGCGGCTGGATTCGCGGCAGCCGGCCAACAGCATCATGACCACGATCGCCCATCCGTTGTGAAGCCGCACGCGAGCGCGTCCACACAGTCACGACACTGTACCCTCCGGTCGTTTACCCGTTCGGCGCGACACTGGGGTCAATCAACGATCGGAGAGTGACGATGGCCCTGCCCGACTACCCACGCCCGCCCTTCCCCGCCCAGCAGCAATCCTTCCCCGGCAAGACCGCGCAGATGCAGCCGCGGCCGGACCACGGCGAGGACAGCTATCGCGGCCATGGCCAGCTGCAGGGCAAAAAGGCACTGATCACCGGCGGTGACAGCGGCATCGGCGCAGCGGTGGCCATCGCTTTCGCGCGCGAGGGCGCCGATGTCGCCATCGCGTTCCTCGATGGCGAGCAGGACGACGCCCGCCATGTACAGCAGCAGATCGAACAGGCCGGGCGCAAGGCCGTGCTCGTGCCCTGTGACATCAGCGACCCGGCGCAGGCGCGCTCGCTGGTGGATCGTGTGGCCAGCGAGCTGGACGGTCTCGACATCCTCGTCAACAACGCGGCCTACCAGCGCTACTACGAGCATTTCGACGACATCACCCTGGATGACTGGAAGCGGACGTTCGATACCAATGTCCACGCCGTGTTCAATCTGACGCGGTTGTGCGTGCCGCACCTGCGCGGTGGCGGCGCGATCATCAACACCGCATCGGTCAATTCCAAGCGACCGACCCCGAACATCCTTCCGTACTCTGCGACCAAGGGCGCCGTCGCCAACCTGACGCTGGGGCTGGCGGGCCTGCTGGCCGAGTATCAGATCCGCGTCAATGCCGTGCTGCCCGGCCCGATCTGGACGCCGTTCATTCCGGCAGGCATGGCCGCCGAAGAGGTCGAGCAGTTCGGCTCGCAAACGCCGTTCGGCCGCCCCGGGCAACCCGCCGAACTGGCCTCGGCCTACGTGATGCTGGCTTCCGACAGCGCCAGTTACACCTCCGGTGCATTGCTGACCATCTCCGGCGGCGCGGCAACGCTGTGACCACTCATGGCCGGACTGCCTGCCTGGATCGCGGATTGGCTGCTGGTGGTGGTGCCGGTGGCCGAGGTGCTGGTCATTCTCGGGGTGGCCTGGTTGATGGTGCGTGCCCTGGCGTGGTTGCTTGTGCAGGCCCGGCAGCGCGGCCGGCTGGCGCCTGAACTGCACGTAGGCCTGCGCCGCGGCGGTGCGCTGCTGCTGTACCTGGCGGCCACGCTGCTGATACTGGAGCGCCTGGGCGTGTCGCGCTCGGTGCTGTGGACCGCGCTGACCGGCTTCATGGCAGTCGGTGCGGTGGCATTCTTCGCCGCATGGAGCGTGCTGTCCAATCTATTCTGTTCGTTCCTGATCGTCGCCACGCGCCCGTTCCGCATCAACGACACCATCGAGGTACTGGAGAGCGTGGACAAGCCGGGCCTGTGTGGCCAGGTGGTGGACATCAACCTGATCTACACCACGCTGAGTGATCGTGGCGACGGCGCGCGTGGTTGCCTGCTGCGCGTGCCGAACTCGTTGTTCTTCCAGCGCATTACCCGCCACTGGGGTGACAGCGGCTATTCGCAGCTGCCGGGCAGCCTGCCGATAAAGGGCAAGGTGCGCTGAGCAGCGGCAGGGCCGCGCCCATGCCCGGCTTGCTGCGCGCAGCGCAGGGGGCATCGCGGCCGAACGGAGTGCAGCCGAGCGCGGGCCCGGCTCTACAGTGACCCTACTCCGCCGCCAATGCCTGGATAGGGTCCAGCTGTGCCGCACTGCGTGCCGGGAAGTAGCCGAAGCCCAACCCGATCGCAGACGAACACACCAACGCGGCCAGCACCGGCCCTGGCGTGAACAGGAACGGCACACCCAGCGCCAGCAGGCTCGACAATGCGCTGACGCCAAAGGCCAACAGCACGCCCAGCGCCCCGCCGAACAGGCAGATCAACACCGCTTCGATCAGGAACTGGCGCAGGATGTCGCCCTGCCGCGCCCCTACCGCCAGCCGCACGCCAATCTCGCGCACGCGCTCCTTCACCGACACCAGCATGATGTTCATCACGCCCACCCCGCCGACCACCAGCGCCACCGCCGCGATGGCCGAGACCAACGCGGCCAGGGTCTGGCTCGACTTCATCACCGCTTTGCGGATCTGGTCCGCGTTGTAGATGAAGAAATCACGACGCCCGTGCAGCCGCTGCAGTTCGGCACCCAACGATGCCTCCGCTGCTCGGGTTGGCACGTCATCGCGCACCCGCACGGTGATGCTCTCCAGGCGCGGGCTGCCCAGCAGCCGCGAAGCCGCCGAGGTGTACGGCACGTAGACCGTCGGCGTTGCGCCACCGGCGAACGCACTGGCCCCCACCACGCCGATCACTTCCACCGGCATCCCGCCCAGCAGCACCGTGCTGCCCACCGGGCTGCCACTGGACAACGCCTTGGCCGCCTTCTGGTCGAGCACGCCGACAGCACGATGCGCGTGGACCTCGTCATCCGTGAAGAACCGGCCGGCCTTCAGCCGCAGCCCGCGCACGCGCGGTAGGTCAGCGCCCACGCCAAGCACCTGCGTGTTGGCACGCCGGCTGCCCTGCAACGCGGCCACCGAACCGCTCAGGTTGGGGCTTACGCTGTCTACGTAGCCCAGTGCGGCCAGGTGATCGGCGTCGGCCACCACCAGTGTTTCAATCTCCGCCGATCGCGGGTCGCCAAAATCAGTGCCCGGGAAGATCTCCAGCGTGCTGGCACCCAGTTCGTTGATCTGTGACTCGACCTGTGCCTGCGCGCCTTTGCCCAGTGCCACCACCGTCACCACGGCAGCCACGCCGATGATGATGCCCAGCATGGTCAACAAGGTACGCAGCCGGTGGGCCAACATCGAACGTACTGCCATGCGCGTCGCCTCCCGCATGGCATCGACGCGGGCGCGCCGTTCGGCGGCCACGGCGGGTGCGCGCTCCGATGCTGCATGCGGTCGCACCGGCTGGCCTCGCGCCTGTCGATCTGCCACCACGCGTCCATCGGCGATCTCGATCACACGCGACGCATGCGCGGCAATCGCCGCGTCATGCGTCACCAGGATCACGGTATGGCCCTGGCCGTGCAGGCGCTTCAGTTCGGCCATCACCTGCTGGCCGCTGGCATGGTCCAACGCGCCGGTGGGTTCGTCAGCCAGCACGATCGCGCCGCCGTTCATCAGCGAGCGTGCAATGGAAACGCGCTGCTGCTGGCCACCGGACAATTGGCTGGGCCGGTTCGTGGTCCGCTCGCCCAGGCCGAGTGTTCCCAGCAGCAGGCGAGCCCGCGTGGTGCGCGCGTCGGCGTCCACGCCGGCATAGACGGCAGGCAACGCTACGTTCTCAATGGCACTCAGGTTCTCCATCAGGTTGTAGCGCTGGAAGATGAAGCCGAAGTGCTCGCGGCGCAGGCGTGCCAGCTGGTCGGGCGACATCTGCTCGGTCGCTGCCCCATCCACGCGGTAGCTGCCTTCAGTCGGCCGGTCCAGGCAGCCCAGGATGTTCATCAGGGTGGACTTGCCTGAGCCCGAGGGGCCGATGATGGCGATGAACTCGCCGGCGTCGATGCGCAGCGAGACCTCCTTCAGCACCACCACTTCACCGGCGGCCGAGCGATAGGCGCGCGATACGCCCTGTAGTTCCAGCAGTGCGTCGGCCATGCTCACATCCCCAGCAGGCTGGTGGGTTCGGCGTCGCCGCCGCTGGATGCCTGGCCAACCACCACGTTCTCGCCGGCTTCCAGGCCGGACAGGATCTGCACGGCGGTGGCGGTGCGCAGGCCGGTGGTCACTGCGCGCTCGCGGGCACGGCCCTTCGCATCGACCACCCGCACGGTCGCGCGGGTACCGGCCCCGTCACCGGCCTCGGTCAATGCGCTCAGCGGCACCTGCAGCGCATTGGCCACGCGTGCTAGCTGGATCGTCACCTTCACCGTCATCGAGGGCTTCAGCATCAGGCCCGGATTGGCCACGTCGAACAGTCCCGCGTAGTACACCGCTTTGGGCGTCTGCGCCGATCCGCCGCTGTTGCCGCTGGCTGCGTCGGCGATCGACGAAGGCGCAGGCTCAAGCTGTTGCAGATGGGATTCGTAGCGGCGCCCGCTCGGACCCAGCGTCGAGAACCACAGCCGCTGGCCGGGTGCGATCAGCTCCACGTCGGCCTCGGCGATCTCGGCGCGTACGGTCACGATGTCCATCTGTGCCAGCATCACGAGGGTCGGCGTGGTCTGCATCGAGTTCAGCGTCTGCCCCGCCTTGGTGACGATGGCCACGATGTAGCCCGCGGACGGCGAGACGATACGGGTGTAGCCCAGGTTGATGCGGGCGGTTTCGACCTGGGTCACCGCCTGGTCGATCTGCGCCTGCAATGCAGCGACATCCGAACGTGCCGCGTCGCGCGCCACGCGCGCCGCTTCAAAGCTCTCCTGCGAGACCAGGCGCGATGCCACCAGCTGCGACTGCCGATCATACGTGCGAAGCGCCTGCGTGTAGCGCGCCTGGCTGGCCGCGTGCTGCGCACGCAGCGCATTGGCGGCCGCCTCGGCGCTGCGCAGGGCAATCCGCTGCGGTTGTGAATCCACCTCGGCAATCAGGTCGCCGGCCTGCACGTGCTGGCCCAGCACCACGTGCAGGCGCTTGACCTGCCCCGAGACCTGCGCGCCCACGGCCACCAGCTCCTTTGGATTGACCCGGCCGACCGCCTGCACGGTCCGCTCCAGATCGGCAACCGTGGCCGGTGCGGTGATCAAGGCGGCATCATCGCCATCGGCAAACGCCCACCAGCTGCCCGCGCCGGCAAGAACGGCCAGCGTTGCGGCAATGATCCAGGTCCTGCGGTTGTTCATGGAAGCATCCGGGGTGCGTGCAGCCGCCGGGTGCGGCTGCCAGGTCCGCAGTCTGGGAGCCCCAGGTGGATGTTTCTTGGAGCCACCGTGGAGATTGGATGGAGACGCGGCAACTGTTCATGCACCGCGTCGGCGGCTGAATCCGCGGCGCGGCTCCACGCAATCTCGACACAATCTCGATCAAGTCTCCATCAACGGGCGCTAGCCTCGGCGGCCTCGCCGACTGCCTGCCTGCCGTGACCCGTCCCTATCCCGAGCTGCCCCCGATGGATGTGCGCCGCGCTTACCTGGCCTGGTGTGCGCCCTCGCCCTGGTCGCTGGCGCTGGTAATGGCATCAACCATGGCGTGGCTGCTGGCCAGCCAGGACCCGATGCCGCCGCTGCTGGCCGGCTTCGGCGCCGCCGCACTGGCGTGGTTCCGCAGCGACGGCCCCGGCCACGCCACCCGCGCGGGGACAGCCGTCTCGCTGCTGCTGATCGGGTTGGCGATGACGTCGGCCACGGCCTTCGGCGCCCACGCCGCGCTGTACCTGCTGCTGGCGGCCACAGCGCTACTGCTGCTGGCCCTGCTGGCCCTGCGGCTGCGCGCCATCACCGCCATGGCGGCACGCCTGCAGGCACGGGTGGATGCCACCCCGATGGACTGCCGCTGGACCCACCTGCCGGCTGCGCTCTCCACGCTGATCGTGCAGCAGCTGCGCGGCGCGGGGCCGGTGGAGCCGTCCCTGCATCGCACGCTGGTGCTGGCCACGCTGGCCTGGGCAGCCGACGCGGAAGCGCAGGCCATGGAGCGCCGACGATGACGCTGCCGTTGATGCCGCATGTCCCCGCAACGCCCGTAGACGCGTACCCGCCGATGAAACATGAACTCCGCAGCCGACCGGCGCCCCTGGTCCTGATTGCCGAAGACGAGGGTGAAATCGCCGACATCCTCGGCGCCTACCTCGCACGCTCCGGGCTGCGCAGTGCCCGCGCCGCTGACGGCGAAGCGGCCCTGGCCAGCCATCGCCAGCTGCGTCCGGACCTGGTGCTGCTGGACGTGCAGATGCCCAGGATGGACGGCTGGCAGGTGCTGAGCGAGCTGCGCCGGCGCGGCAATACGCCGGTGATCATGCTCACCGCGCTCGACCAGGACGTGGACAAGCTGACCGGCCTGCGCGTCGGCGCCGACGACTATGTGGCCAAGCCATTCAACCCGGCCGAGATCGTGGCGCGCATCCACGCCGTGCTGCGCCGCAGTGCCCATTGCACCGGGCACGCGGCCGATGGGCTGATCCGGCAGGGGCCGTTCGAGATCGACCTGCGCAGCCACGAGGTGACGGTGTGCGCCGGCGAGCAGGTCCACGTGTTGAATTTCACCCTCACCGAGTTCCGCCTGCTGGCGCACCTGGCGCGTGCGCCCCGCCAGGTGCACACGCGCGTGGATCTGCTGCACAGCTGCCTGCCCGAGGGTGATGCACAGGAGCGCACCGTCGACAGCCATGTCAGCAAGCTGCGGCGCAAGCTGGAGGATGTCGGCGTGATCGGCGTCCCCGCCACCATCCGTGGCGTCGGCTACCGCTTCCTGGACTGAATGATGAGTGCGAAAGGCAAGAGCATCGGTCGCCAGATCAGCCTGTCGATCACCGTGGCCTCGCTGTGTTCGACCATACTGTCGATCAGCGGCTTCTACCTGTTCTACTACCTGCTGGAGGTGTTCTATCCGCGCTGGTACGACGAACCGAAGACGCTCATGCCTTCCGGCCTGGAGTGGCTGTGGATCGGCCTGACCGCCACCGTGGTGGTCGCGCTGGCCACGCTGATCGCCTCGCGCCTGACCCGGCGCATCATCACCCCGTTGAATTCGGTGGCCGCCAGCCTGCGTCGCGTGGCCAGCGGTGACCTGGAGGCGCGCGCACGCGGCGGCGACACCTCGATGGCCGAGGCCGCCACGCTGGTCAACGACTTCAACTCCATGGCCGAGCGGCTCAGCCGGATGTCCGAGAACCGCGTGTTCTGGAACGCGGCGATCGCACACGAACTGCGCACGCCGATGACCATCCTGCGTGGCCGCCTGCAGGGCATCGCCGAAGGCGTGTTCGAGCCGGGGCCCGAGCAGTTCAACAGCATGCTCACCCAGCTGGAAGGCCTGACCCGCATCATCGAGGACCTGCGCGTGGTCAGCCTGGCCGAGAGCGGTCATCTGGATCTGCGCCTGCAGCGCAGCGATGTCCGCGTGCAGGTGGCGGCAGTGGTGGATGCGATGTCCGAGGCGCTGACCGAAAGCGGTTTCTCGGTGACATTGGACGCACGATCCTCACTGGCCGACTGCGATCCGGCGCGCATCCGCCAGGCGGTGCTGGCGCTGCTGGAGAATGCGCGGCGCCACGCCATTCCCTGTCCGTTGCAGGTCCGCGTGTCGCTGGCGGAGGGCCATTGCACGGTGACAGTTGAGGATGGTGGCCCCGGTGTGCCGGACGATCTTCGCGACAGCATCTTCGAAGCCTTCCAGCGCACCGATGTGTCCCGTTCGCGGCAAAGCGGTGGCTCCGGGCTGGGCCTGGCGGTGGTGCGCGCGATTGCCGTGGCCCATCACGGTACGGCACGATGCCGGGCCACCGAACGTGGTGGCAGCGCGTTCGAGATCCGCTGGCCGGTGCACGTGCGTCGTTGAGGGCCATCGCTGGGTGCTACAGGAACTCCGCCATGCGCTGCAGCTCGTCGTCCAGCGCGCCACGAAATACCTTGTCGCGGGCCAGCGACTTGCCGGCATAGCCCACGCTCGACACCAGCTCGCCTTCGCGCATGCTCAGGTTGGCCCAGCCCACCACCTGGTCGTGCCACAACACCGGCAGTGCGTAGTAGCCGTACTGGCGTTTCGGCGCAGGCGTGTACGCCTCGAACTTGTAGACCCAGTCCCACAACAGCTCGAAACGGCGGCGGTCCCACACCACCGGGTCGAACGGCGCCAGCAGGCGCACCTGTTCGTCCGGCGCGTGGCGGCGCGAGCGCGGATTTTCGTCCGCCGGCCAGTACCAGGTGGTGCCCTCCACCGTGCAGCTGGCCAACTGCTGTTTGGCCAGTGCCAGTGCCTTGCGGGTCTGCTCGGCCAGGTGCGGAGCGCCATAGCCCAGCAGGCGCACCAGATAGGTCAGGCTGGCCGACGGCAGCGGTGCGTACTTGCGCACCACCAGATCGATCAGGGCGGCAGCACGTTCGATCTGCGCCTGTTCGCTGGCGTCGGCCTGCGGGTGCTCAGCCACCGCATAGATGCGCGTTCCACTGTCGCGCCGCTGCACCCGCAACAGGCCGCGGTAGTGCATGCCATCCAGCAGGTGCGTGCTGGCGTTGCTGGTGCCACCCCAATAGTTGGTCACCCGCCCATGCGCGAACGCCTGGTCGACCTCGCGCGGATGCACGCTGCCGCGCTCGCGCACGAAGGCCAGTACATCTGCTGCGCGACGTTCGGTATCGGCGTCCCATACCCGCTTGGCCACGCGCGGATGCATCAAGCCCAGGTGCTCGCGCGGCAGGAAGCCATAGTTCACCAGGCAATCCTCTTCCACCGGCAGACGCGTGTAGCGCCGCTCAAGATCGCCTGCGCGGTAGTCCTTCACCCGGTGGCGCAGGGTCAGGTCCTGCGCGCGTGCGGGTGCGCGGATCGGGTCGGCCTGCACGAAGCCCAGCCGCCGGATCGCGGTCAGCAGCGTGGTCGGCTTGAACAGCGTGCGCGCCACCGCGTAGCGGCGCAGATCATCGAGAGTGGGCGTGGCAGGCATGGCCGCATTGTATTCTCGGCCATGCGGGATCCGTCCAGTAGCGCCAGGCCATGCCTGGCGGGTGCCTGGAGGGTCCGCCGACGCCATCCGCGCACGGCGTGGTTCAACGTTTCATTCCGGATGCAGGCGGTAGATGGCGTGGCTGGTCAACGCCAGCGCGGCCAGCTTCGGACCTTCCATCACGCGATCGCCGACGTACTGTTCCGGGCCACCGTTCTGACGGGCGCGTTCGGCCGCCAGCAGGATTTCCTGCACGATACGCAGCCCAGCCAGTGCGCCGTCGGCATCGGCCAAGGCCAGGCAGCGGCCTGGCAGCTGATGGCGCTCGGGCCAGGGCTGTCCGTCGGCGGCCGCGCCCAACCCGATGCGATGCAGCAGGGCCATCAGGCGGTTGGGATCAGACGCGTTGTCGTGCCCCTCGTCGGCATTGGCCGGGGCGCGCTGATGGGGGAACTCCGATGCGTTCATGGCAGGTCTCCGTGCAAGGCATGCGGGACCACCGCCCTTAACAATCAAGGCGGCGGACGGTACGTGGCTGGAAATCCGGTGGTCGCGTAAGCACTAACCGGCAGGTGGGTTTTCACCCACCTCCACGCACCGCCCGCCATAAAGCTCGAACGGAATGCCAGCCGACGCCGCACAAGGCGACGCCGGCTGGCGGGCGCAAACTACATGCGACCAACGGGGTTTCCAGGCCCCGGCCACCCTTCTTCGGTGGCAACCCATCATGTGCACAACGGGGCGACAGGCGCCAACAACCCAAGCGCAAAGACAGCGACTTTCATGCAGTAATGGCATTGTCGCATATCGACAATCGAGCCGAAGATTCAACAACTTGCGCCATGCCAACGGCGGCGCCCTCTGCCCGCATCGGCACCGCGCGTTCCTTGACTGCATCCGGCTTTCAAGACTGGCGACATGCCAGTTCCGACATTACGCAAGCAGATGGGCAATCAACGCCAGCACCGCCAGATGTCCCACGTAGTACCCGTAGAACACCCAGCGCCAGCGCGGCAGTTGCCACGGCACCCGCGCGGCCAGCAGCACCACCGGAACGGCCAGCACCGCCCAGCCGTTGTGGTTGGCCCAGCACACCGCCGCAAGCGCGACCAGCAGCAGCCACCACGCCCGATGCCGGAACGCGATCCAGGCCAACAACACGGCGCCCACGCCGGCCCACTGGTAGTCCACGACCATCGGCAGCACACCGGCAGCCAGCAACAGAAGCACCGGCCGATGGCTCGCCAGCGCATGCACGGCCACCGCAGCCAGGGCAAAGGTCAGCAGGATGTTGAGCGGCAGCCAGGAACCGAACGCGAGTGCGTGCAATGGCTGCGCGATCAGCCCCCATAGCGCGAGCCGGCGTATCGATTTGCGCAGGTCGGCGCCGGGCTGGGCCAGGTTGCAGGCCATCACCAGCGCGAACAGCGGAAACGCGATACGCCCCAGTTCGCTGACCACCGGCACGTAGCCACCGAAGACCACCTTGGCCACGTGGTCGCCGGTCATGGTCAGCAGCGCGATCCACTTCAGCAGCTCGCGTGCGCCACTGCCGAGGGTGAGGTTGAACGTGGTCGTCCCGGTCGTGGTCGCTTGCATCGCGGAAGCTTATGCGCATCGGCCAGCCCATTTCCAGCGGCGCGCAGGAGTCCGTCGCTGCAGCCAGCAGGTGGCGGCGCTATGCTGGCCGCCCCTGCTTGTGAGACACCCGCCATGCGCACCCTGTACCCCGCCATCGAACCCTACCGCGCGTTCACCCTGAAGGTGAGCGATCTGCACACCCTGCATATCGAGGAGTGCGGCTCGCCGGACGGGATTCCGGTGGTGTACCTGCACGGCGGGCCGGGTGCTGGCATCTCGCCGACCCATCGCCGCTTCTTCGACCCGGCGCGCTACCGCATCGTGTTGATCGACCAGCGCGGCAGCGGCCGTTCCACGCCGTTCGGCGAGCTGCGCGACAACACCACGCAGGACCTGGTCGGTGACATCGAGAAGGTGCGCGAGCACCTGGGCATCGAGCGCTGGCTGGTCTACGGCGGCTCCTGGGGTTCGACGCTGTCGCTGGCCTATGCGCAGGCACATCCCGGGCGCGCCACCGGCTTGATCGTGCGTGGCGTGTTCCTCGGCCGCGAAATGGAGAACCGCTGGTTCGCCGAGGCCGATGGGGGGGCGCGCTGGATCTTCCCGGAGCGCTGGGACCGCTATGAGGCCTACATTCCAGAAGCCGAGCGTGGTGACATGATCGCAGCCTACTGGTCGCGGCTGGACAGCGCGGACGAGACGACCCGCATCGAAGCCGCGCAGGCCTGGCTGGGCTGGGAAGACAACGCCGCCACCCTGCAGCACGACGTGGATGCGCAATCCACCAACGATCCGCTGGATACGCTGGCCAAGGCCCGTATTGAAGCGCACTACTTCCGCAACGGCATCTTCCTGCAACCCGACCAGCTGCTGCGCGATATCGATCGCATCCGCCACCTGCCCGGCGTGATCGTGCAGGGGCGCTACGACATCATCTGCCCGCCGCGCAGCGCGTGGGACCTGGCCAAGGCCTGGCCGGAAGCGCGGCTGGAGATGGTGACCTCCGGCCACAGCGCCAACGAGCCGGCCACGGTCGATGCGCTGGTGCGGGCCACGGATGCGTTTGCCGACCGGTTCGGCAACGGCACCTGACCCGCAGCGTCAACACGCCACCGTGAACCCCACCGTGGTCAGCCCGTCGCGGCTGGCCACGAACACATCGCCACCATGCAGCACGGCGATGGCCTTGACGATCGACAGGCCCAGGCCGTGGTGGCGTTCGCCCCGGTACTCGCGGGCCTGGTCAACCCGGTAGAAACGCTCGAACAACAGCGGCAGGTGCTCGGCGGCGATGCCATCGCCTTCGTTCAACACCGCAATGCGCGCGCCCTTGCCTTCGGCCTGCAGCTGTACCCGCACCGCGGTACCGGGCCGCGCATGCTGCACGGCGTTGTGCAGCAGGTTGGTCAGGGCACGCCGGAACAGCGATGGATCGATGCTGGCGGTCGCATCACCTTCGATGCTGAGGGTCAGCCCGGCTTCCTCGAACAGGAATTCAAGGAAGTCCCCGGCGGCGGCCACTTCGTCGGCCAGCGCCACCGGCCGGGTCTCCATCGCGATGTCGCCCTGCCCGGCCCGCGACAGGAACAGCATGTCGTTGACGATGGCGCGCAGCCGCTCCAGCTCTTCCAGGTTGGACTGCATCACGTCCTGCAGCTGCGCGTTGTCGCGCGGCCGTGACAGGGCCACCTGGGTCTGCCCCATCAGGTTGGCCAGCGGCGTGCGCAGCTCATGCGCCACGTCTGCGTTGAACGCATCCAGCCGCGTGTAGGCGGCCTCGAGGCGATCCAGTGCACCGTTGAAGGCATGCGTCAGGTGCCCCAGCTCTGCCGGCAGCGCCTGTGTGCCGAGCCGCTGTGACAACCGCTGTGGGCTGAGCGAGCGCGCCTCGTCCGAAAGCGCGTGCAACGGGGCCAGTCCCAGGCGCGCGATCCAGTAGCCGAGGCCGGCCACCAGCAGCACGCCCAGCCCGCCGGCAACCCACAGCGCCACGGCGAAGCGCTGCAAGGCATGCGTGTACGGTTCGGAGTCGATACCGATCCACAAGTCCACCGCCGGCCGCACGCCCTTGCCGGGCACGCGCTCATACAGCGTACGCAGCGGATGCTGGCCCTCGCGCTGCAACGTGCCCATGCCGCTGTCGTGGCCATTGGGTGGCTGCACCTGTGGGCGCTCACCACCGATGCGGAAGGTCGGGTCGTCACTCCAGGCCCAGACCAGCGTGTCGCGGTCGCCGGAAATCAGGTTGCCGACCTTGTCGCGCACCTTGCTCCAGCGTTCGCGGGTATCGCATATCGCCACACTGCCGCTGACCGCGTGCAGCTTGGTCTGCAGCTCGGCGTGCTGGTAACGCACCACCTGCCGTTCCAGCACGCCATACACGCCGATGCCCAGCAGGGCGAATACCAGCAGCGCGGCCAGCGCGAACATCGCCGACAGGCGCTGGGCGATCGACCACCTCATCGACCATCACCCCCGTCATCGCGCACTTCCAGCACGTAGCCCATGCCGCGCACCGTATGCAGCAGCTTGCTGGGGTACGGGCCGTCAAGCTTGCTGCGCAGGCGCTTGATCGCCACTTCCACCACGTTGGTGTTGCTGTCGAAATTGATGTCCCAGACCTGCGCGGCGATCACCGTCTTGGACAGGATCTGCCCGCGCCGCTGCGCAAGCAGGGCCAGCAGCGCGAATTCCTTGCCGGTCAGGTCCAGTCGCGCACCGTCACGATAGGCGCGGCGCGCCAGCAGGTTGACCTGCAGGTCGCCCACCTGAAGTTCGGTCGGCTCCTGCTGGCGGCCGCGCCGGACCAGCGCCTGCAGGCGCGCCAGCAGTTCGATGAACGAGAACGGCTTGACCAGGTAGTCGTCGGCACCCTGCCCCAGCCCGTGCACGCGGTCATCCACGCGGTCGCGCGCGGTCAGCATGATCACCGGGGTCTGCTTGCTGCGGCGCAGTTCGCGCAGCACGTTGAAGCCGTCCATGCCGGGCAGCATCACGTCCAGCACGATCACGTCGTAGTCGAACTCGCGGGCAAGGTGCAGGCCGGTCACGCCGTCGGCGGCCAGGTCGACCGCCCAGCCCTGCTCGCCCAGGCCGGTGCGCAGGTAGTGGGCGGTCTTGCTCTCATCCTCGACGATCAGCAGTTTCATCCGGGCTCCGTCAGCGCGGCACCGGCGGCCGCCCTGCGTTCGCGTCGGCGCTGCAGGAACAGCCGGTCCAGGGCCAGGTAGATCACCGGGGTACTGTACAGGGTCAGCAACTGGCTGATCAGCAGGCCACCCACCACCGCCACACCCAGCGGCTGGCGCAGCTCCGAGCCGGTGCCGAAGCCGATCATCAGCGGAATGACACCCAGCAGCGCCGCCAACGTCGTCATCATGATCGGGCGGAAGCGGGTCAGGCAGGCTTCGTGGATGGCCTGCAGCGGGGTCAACCCGCGGTTGCGCTGGGCATCCAGCGCGAAGTCGACCATCAGGATGCCGTTCTTCTTGACGATGCCGATCAGCAGCACGATGCCGATCAGCGCCATGATCGAGAAATCCAGCCCCCACAGCCACAGCATCAGCACGGCACCGATACCGGCCGACGGCAGCGTGGACAGGATGGTGAGCGGGTGCACGAAGCTCTCGTACAGCACGCCGAGGATGATGTAGACCGCCAGCAGCGCGGCCAGAATGAGCAACGGCTGGCTGGCCAGCGATTCCTGGAACGCCTGTGCGGTGCCCTGGAAGCGCCCGTTGATGCTGTCGGGCATGCCGATCTGCGCCTGTGCCTGCTCGACCAGGGTAACCGCCTCACCCAGCGAGACGCCCGGCGCCAGGTTGAACGACAGGTTCACCGCCGGCAGCATGCCGTTGTGGCTGATCGACAGCGGCCCGTTGCCCGGCGGCTGCACCTGGGCCACCGCCGACAGCGGCACCATCTGCCCGGTCAGCGGCGAACGCAGGTGGAAGTAGGACAGCGCATCGACCTGGCCAAGCAGGCCGGGCGCGATCTCCAGAATCACCCGGTACTGGTTGGTCTCGGTCTGGAACTCGTTGATCTGGCGCTGGCCGAACGCATCGTAGAGCACCTGGTCGATATCGTTGGCGGTCAAGCCGAAGCGCGCCGCAGCAGTGCGATCGATCTGCAGGCGGGTAACGCTGGCGCCGACCTGCTGATCGTTGGACACGTCGCGCAGCTGCGGCAGACCGCGCAGGTGTTCGGTCAGCTGCTCGGCCCAGCGTGACAGCTCCCTGCTGTCCTGGCCGCGCAGTGCGTACTGGTACTGCGTGCGCGCCGGCCCCGCGCCCAGGTTGATGTCCTGCGCCGCCCGCATGTACACGGTGATGCCCGGCACGCTGGCCATCTTCGCGCGCAGCCGGTCGATGAAGCCATGCACGTCCACGTCGCGGTCGCCGCGGTCCTTCAGGATGAACCAGAAGCGGCCATTGGACAGGGTCTGGCTGCCACCGGTGGCACCCACCGCATGGTTGTAGGCCTGCAACGCAGGATCCTCGGCGGCGATCGTCGCCAGCTGCTGGTGCTTGGCCGCCATCTCCTCGAAGCCGATGTCCTGTGCCGCTTCGGTGGTGGCGAACACGAAGGCGGTGTCCTGCAGCGGGAAGAAGCCCTTCGGGATCACCACGTACGAGGCCACCGCTACCGCCACCGTCGCGCCGAAGCCGAGCAGGACCAGCCGCTGGTGGCCCAACGCCCACTGCAGGCTGCGGTCGTAGCCGGCCAACAGGCGCCCGGCCAGCGTGTCCTGGCCGTCGCGATGGGCCGGCATGCGCTTCATCAGGTGCGCAGCCATCATCGGCGCCAGCGTCAGCGAGGCCACGATGGAGATCAGGATCGCGACCGTGATGGTCATCGCGAACTCCGCGAACAGGCGCCCGACCACGCCGCCCATGAACAGCAGCGGGATGAACGCCGCGATCAGCGACAGGCTGATCGACACCACGGTGAAGCCGATTTCCTCGGCACCCTTCAGTGCCGCTTCCACGGGCCCCAAACCGGCCTCGCGATGGCGGTGGATGTTCTCCACCACCACGATGGCGTCGTCCACCACGAAGCCGACCGCTACCACCAGTGCGACTAGGGTGAGGTTGTTGAGGCTGAAGCCGGCCACATACATTGCGGCGAACGTGGCGACCAGCGCTACGACCAGCACCGCACCGACGATGAGCGTGGCCGAGAGCTGGCGCAGGAACAGCCCCATCACCAGCACCACCAGGACGATGGTCAGCACCAGGGTGACCTCCACCTCGTGCAGCGACGCGCGGATGGTGCGCGTGCGGTCGTTGAGCACTTCCACATCGACGCTGGCCGGCAGGTTGGCGCGCAGCTCCGGCAAGGCGGCCAGCACCGCATCGGTGGTGCGAACGATATTCGCGCCCGGCTGCCGGCTGATGATCAGGCCCACGCCCGGCTGCCCGTTCGGCCACGCCTGCACGTAGGCGTTCTCGGCACCGTCGACCACTTGCGCGACATCGCCCAGCGTGACCGGCGAACCCTGCCGGTAGGCGACCACCAGCTGGCGGTAGTCCTGGGCATCGAACAGCTGGTCGTTGGCCTCGAAGGTGGACGTGCGCTGTTCGCCCATCAGCGCGCCCTTGGCCTGGTTGAGGCTGGCGTTCTGGGCCACGCCGCGCAGGTCGGACAGGGTCATGCCCATCGCTGCCAGCCGCTCCGGCTGGGCCTGGATGCGGATGGCCGGGCGCTGCTGGCCGACGATATTGACCTCGGACACGCCACTGATCTGGCTGATCGAACGCGCCAGGCGGCTCTCGGCCAGGTCGCTCAGCTCGGTCATCGACATCTGTGCCGAGACCACGCTGAGCACCAGGATCGGGCTGTCGGCCGGGTTGACCTTGCGCCAGGTCGGCAGGTTCGGCAGGTCGCTGGGCAGGCGCCCGGCCGCCGCATTGATTGCCGCCTGTACTTCCTGTGCGGCGGTATCGATGTTCTTTTCCAGATCGAACTGCAGCGTGATCGAGGTGCTGCCGAGCGCGCTGGTGGAGGTAATCTCGATGATGCCGGGCACGCCGGTCAGCTGCGTTTCCAGTGGCGTAGCCACCGCCGACGCCATGGTCTCGGCGCTGGCGCCGGGCAGGCTGGCATTGACGCGGATGGTCGGGAATTCCGCTTCAGGCAGAGGTGCCACCGGCAGCCGTGGCAACGCGGCCACGCCGAGCAGTATCACCGCCAGCGTCAGCAGCGTGGTGGCCACCGGATGCCGGACGAACCAGCTGGACAGCGAAACGCGGGTGCTCATGGTGCGGCCCCGGCCCTGGCAACCGGTGCGCCGGCTTCAGTGACGACCACACCCGGGCGCAGGCGCGACTGGCCATCGCGCACGATCACATCACCCACCCGCAGCTCGCCCTGTACGGCCACCTGCCCGTTCTCGGCTTCACCGACGGTGACCGGTAGCACCTCGACGCTCCCATCTCCCACTACGCGGTAGACGAAGCTGCCCTCGACACCGCGCTGGATTGCGGCAGCGTCCACCACCAGCGCGTCCGTGGTCTGGCCGATGCGTACCCGCACGCTGACCAGCTGCCCGGGCCACAGCCGGTCGTCGGCATTGGCGAAGCGGGCACGCAACCGCACCGTGCCGGAGGTCTCGTCGATCTGATTGTCGATCACCTGCAGCGTGCCTTCGGCGAGGCGCTGGCCACCATCGCGGTCCAGCGCCTGCACCGCCACGTCGCCGGCAGCCAGTGCCTGCCGCAGCTGCGGCAACGCGTCCTGCGGCAGCGCGAACACCACCGAGATCGGATCTGTCTGCTGCACCGTCACCAGTCCCTGCGTATCGGTGGCACGCACCAGGTTGCCGGGGTCCACCTGGCGCAGGCCGATGCGGCCATCCATCGGCGCCAGGATACGGGTGTACGACAGCTGCACCTGTGCGGCATCCACCGCCGACTGATTGCCACGCCGGGTGGCCTGCAGCTGCTGTACCGTGGCCGCCTGCTGCTCCAGCATCTGCCGCGAAACCAGCTGGTCGGTAGACAGGTGCTGCAGCCGCGCCAGGTCCGAGCGCGCGGCATCCAGCGTGGCACGGTCGCGAACCACCGCAGCCTGTGCGCCACCCAGGTCAGCACGGATCGCACGATCATCGATACGGGCCAGCAACTGGCCCTTGCGCACCTTCTGGCCTTCCTCGAACAGCACCTCGGTCAGAACGCCGTCGACCTGCGGCCGCAGTACGGCGCTCTGCAACGACTGCACCGTGCCTACGCCGCTGCGCCAATGCGCCACGTCGCGCTGCTCGACACGGCCGGTCACCACCGGTACCGGCGGCGGCGCATTGGCCGGTTGCGCGTCGCTGCGCGGCACACCCTGGAACAGCATCACCAGCGACAACACCACCAGCAGCAACACGCCCAGGACAAGGTGGCGGCGACGCATTCGTGCGGACAGGAAGGGAATTCGCATGACAGGGATCCATACCGGTGCCGGCGCGGGGGCTGCGCGGGCCTGATGCCATCCTCCCGGCTGGCCTCCGGCGCCTTGCTGTCGCCTGCCTGACAATTTCGTCAGGTGCGGCCGGTACACGCATGGGGCAGGCGGGTGAACGGTGGCCCACCGCCATCTGGCGACCCGCTCGGTTCTTCGCAGCTCGCTTACAGATCCGGGCCGAATATCCGGCCGTGGCCATCCACACCCGTGGCCCGCGTCCCCACTTCTGGAGCCTGTCATGACCGGTATTCGCTGCGTTCCTGCTGTCCTTGTCATCACTATCGGCCTGCTGCTGGGCGCCTGTTCCAGGACCCAGGAGGCGAGCAAGGCCACCGCCGCCGACGACGTCACCGAAGTGAAGCTGATACCGCCGTATGAGTCGCTGGACAAGGACAAGGACGGCATTGTCACCCTGGCGGAGGTCGATGCAGTGGCTCCGGACTGGGCCGAACGCTTGCATGCCTGCGATACCGACCGTGACAAGACGTTGACCCGTGGCGAGTACGACGTGTGCAAGCAGACCAGCGGCGCGCATTGACCCACCGCTGGATCCTCGATCGGCACCGCATGTGCCCGGCTATACCAAGGTATAGCCGGGCTAACCCACGGGCCTCTAGGCCTGCCCCATTCAGGGGCGGACAATAGCGCCACTGGCCAGGGCAACCCTGGCTGGCACCCTCCCCTCATGGAGACGCAGATGGACCCCGACCCTGCCGGGCGCACCGCGCCCCGGATGACCGCTTGTTGCCTGTTCCTGGCGCCTGCCGCCGGTCCCTGCCTGCCTGAGTGACGGGGGACCGCCAGGCGCCACCTGCCTGGAGATCGCCCCCATGTCCTACAAGATCCTCTACATCACCCTGCGCCGCCTGATCGGTGAGCGCGATGTCGCCGGCCTGCGCAGCCAACTGCTGCAGCACGGCCCGGTCATGTTCGCCCGGTCGCTGTCGCTGGGTTCACCCCGCGTGGTGGCCGACGCGCTGTCGCTGCTGCCGATCAGCGAGCGCATCAATGTGCTTCGCCACCTGCCCTATCCCCTGCGCGATGCAATGAAGCCGCTATGCATCGGCGGCAGCCAGCGCCTGCACATGCAGCCGTGGTCGCCGGCGGTGCTGGCGATGCGCCACGCCTGATCTGCCTCACCCATTCCGTTCGTGTTCCGGCTGCGGCCGGCTCTGACATTCAAGGAGCGTCCCATGAGCCTGCTCAATGCCTGGTTCAACGCCTTCCTGCGCAGCCGCCGCGCAGGCAACCTGTTCCGCCGCCGCGCGATGCCCGAGGCCGGGTTCGGCCCGGGCAGCGCCGAGGCGGCGCCGTTCGCGCTCACCACGGGCCTAGTCACCCTTGCCCAGCAGGAGGAAGCCGAACTGCTGGCCACGCTGGGCTCGCATGCCGATGGCCTCAGCCCGCATGAAGCCGAGGAGCGGCTGGCCACGCTCGGCCCCAACGAGGTGGATCACGAAAAGCCGCTGCCGTGGTGGCGCCACCTGTGGCAGTGCTACCGCAATCCGTTCAACCTGCTGCTGACCGTGCTGGCGGCCGTGTCCTGGCTGACCGAGGACATCAAGGCCACCGTGGTGATCGGCGCGATGGTGCTGCTGTCCACGCTGATCCGCTTCGTCCAGGAGGGTCGTTCGAACCGTGCCGCCGAGCGGCTGAAGGCCCTGGTCGGCAACACCGCACGCGTGCTGCGCCGCAATCCCGGCACCGAGGCTGCGGATGTGGCCGACCAGTATTTCGGCGCGCACCTGCACAGCCGTCGCCCGGCACGCCTGCTGGACCTGCCGATCCGCGAGCTGGTGCCGGGCGACCACATCGTGCTGTCGGCCGGCGACATGATTCCGGCCGATTGCCGCGTGCTGACCGCCAAGGACCTGTTCGTCGCGCAGGCCGCGATGACCGGCGAATCGCTGCCGGTGGAAAAGTTCGCGCACCCCGGCGATGGCCTGGCTGGCCTGCTGGAACAGCACAACCTGCTGTTCATGGGCACCAACGTGGTGTCAGGCACCGCCACCGCCGTGGTGCTGGCCACCGGCAACCGCACCTACTTCGGCACGCTGGCCCAGCGCAGCACCGCCACCGACCGTGCGCCGACCGCGTTCCAGGCCGGCGTCAACAGTGTCAGCTGGCTGCTGATCCGCTTCGCGCTGGTGATGGTGCCGTTCGTGCTGCTGATCAATGGCTGGACCAAGGGCGACTGGACCGAGGCGTTCCTGTTCGCGCTGTCAGTGGCGGTGGGCCTGACGCCGGAAATGCTGCCGATGATCGTCACCTCCACCCTGGCCAAGGGTGCAGTGCTGCTGTCGCGGCGCAAGGTGATCGTCAAGCGCCTGGATGCGATCCAGAACTTCGGCGCGATGGAAGTGCTGTGCACCGACAAGACCGGCACCCTGACCCAGGACAGGATCGCGCTGGAGCGCCACACCGATGTGTTCGGCCACGATTCGGAAGACGTGCTGAAGTTCGCCTATCTCAACAGCCACTTCCAGACCGGCCTGATCAACCTGCTGGACCGCGCGGTGCTGGAGCACGTGGAGCTGCAGAGCTCGCTGCGGCTGTCGCAGGACTACCACAAGGTGGACGAGATTCCGTTCGACTTCGAGCGCCGCCGCATGTCGGTGGTGGTGTCCGAACGCGAGGACCATCATGAGCTGATCTGCAAGGGCGCGGTGGAAGAGATGCTGGCGGTATGCAGCACCGTGCGCGAGAACGGCCAGGACATGCCGCTGGACGAGCGTCGCCTGGCGCGGGTGCGGCAGACCACCGAGGAGCTGAACGAACAGGGCCTGCGCGTGGTGGCGGTGGCGATGAAGGAGACCGCAGCCCACCAGTTGGTGTATACGCAGGCTGACGAGTGCGGATTGACCCTGGTCGGCTACGTGGCGTTCCTGGACCCGCCGAAGGAATCGACCGCACAGGCGCTGCAGGCGCTGGCCGCGCATGGCGTGGAAGTGAAGGTATTCACCGGCGACAACGAGCTGGTGACCGCCCGTGTCTGCGCTCAGGTGGGACTGGACGCGGACACCATCCTGACCGGCCCGCAGATCGAGCGCATGGACGACGGCGCGCTGTCGCGGGCGCTGCACCACCATCGCGTGTTTGCCCGGCTGACGCCGCTGCACAAGGAGCGGCTGGTGCGCGAGCTGCGCGCGCAGGGCAAGGTGGTCGGCTTCCTCGGCGACGGCATCAACGATGCGCCGGCGCTGCGCGCAGCCGATATCGGTATCAGCGTGGACAGCGCGGTGGACATCGCCAAGGAGGCGGCCGACATCATCCTGCTGGAAAAGAACCTGATGGTGCTGGAGGAAGGCGTCATCCAGGGCCGGCGCACGTTCAACAACATGCTGAAGTACATCCGCATGACCGCCAGCTCCAACTTCGGCAACGTGTTCTCGGTGCTGGTGGCCTCGGCCTTCCTGCCGTTCCTGCCGATGCTGCCGCTGCAGCTGCTGGTGCAGAACCTGCTGTACGACATCTCGCAGATCGCCATCCCGTTCGACAACGTTGACGAGGACCTGGTGCGCAGGCCGCTGAAGTGGAACCCGGCGGACATCGGCCGCTTCATGGTCTTCTTCGGGCCGATCAGCTCGCTCTTCGACCTGACCTGCTTCGCACTGATGTGGTACGTGTTCGACGCACGCACGCCGGCCGACCAGGGCCTGTTCCAGTCGGGCTGGTTCGTGGTCGGCCTGCTGACCCAGACCCTGATCGTGCACATGATCCGCACGCCCAAGGTGCCGTTCCTGCAGAGCATTGCCGCGCCGCCCCTGCTGCTGATGACCGGCCTGATCATGGCCATCGGCGTGTTCCTGCCGATGAGCCCGCTGGCCGGCTACTTCAAGCTGCAGGCGCTGCCCGCCGGCTATTGGCCGTTCCTGGTCGCGATCCTGGTCGGCTATGCGGTGCTGACCACTGCGCTGAAGAAGTTCTACATCCGTCGTTACGGCTGGCAGTAGGCGCCCGCCGGCCTCGTCCAGGGAGAAATGGATGCTCGACATCAATCCGAACCTGCCGGCGTTCAACGCTGGCGCAACCCTCAGCTCGCTGATCAGCCTGTCGGTGGCGTTCGTGCTGGGCACGGTCATCGGCCTGGAGCGGCAGCTGCGCCAGCGCACCGCCGGCCTGCGTACCAATACACTGGTGGCAGTGGGTGCAGCGGTGTTCGTCGACCTGGCGGTGCGCTTCCATGACCTGTACGGCGGCCCGCCGTCGCCACTGCATGTGGTCGCCTATGTGATCTCCGGCGTTGGCTTCCTCGGCGCCGGCGCAATCATGAAGGAGGGCGCGCAGGTGTCCGGCCTGAACACCGCGGCCACGCTGTGGGGATCGGCGGCAGTGGGCGCGTGTGCCGGCATCAAGCTGCTGCCCGAAGCGGTGCTGGCCGCGGTGTTCGTACTGGCTGCCAACACCCTGCTGCGGCCGGTGGTGAACCGCATCCAGCGGCAGCCGCTGCCGGAAGCGTTCAGCGAGGCCACGTATGCGATCAACGTGGTCTGCCAGCGCGAGCAGCAGGCCGAGGTGCTGGACCGGCTGTTGCTGCTGCTGGAGCAGGCGCAGTACCCCGTGCGCGCGGTGGACCAGCGCCCATTCGGCGATCGTGACGTGGAAATCGAAGCCGTGTTGTACGCGACCGCGGTCGATGCCGGAGAGCTGGATGCGGTTCTTGCCACGCTGGCAACCACGCCCGGCGTGCTGCAGGGGTTCTGGAACGCCAGCCTGGAAGAGTAGTGCCGGCCGCTGGCCGGCAACCCCATGATCCCGGACGCACCGTGCATCGCCTCGGC
>NZ_FNFQ01000002.1:244202-435232 GCF_900101175.1 Stenotrophomonas pavanii
CGCCCACCGCTGCGGTAGTGCCGGCCGCTGGCCGGCAACCTCACGAGCTCCGGCAACACCGTGCAGTTGCCGGCCAGCGGCCGGCACTACCGGTCGGCATCTACCGAGGGCGGCTTTGCTATCCTTTCACCCCACGCCAGGGAGCCGTCCCGATGCCATCGCTGTCGCCCCGCCGCCCGCTGGTGCTGCTGGCCCTGATCGTCGTGATGGCCGCGATCTTCCTGATCGACACCGTCACCGATTATGCGGTTGCCGCCGCCTGCTTCTACGCGGCGGTCATCCTCGCGGCGTCGCGCGTGCTGGCCGCCCGCGGCCTGATCACGCTGGCCATCGCCTGCATCGCGCTGACCGGGCTGAGTTTCTTCCTGACCCGCTTCGGCACCTACCGCATCGGCCTGGTCAACTCGGTGATCGGCATGCTGGTGATCGGCATCACCACCTACCTCGCGCTGAACATGGAAGCGGCCAAGGCCGCCGTGCAGGAGGCGCAGGGCCGCCTGTTGCGGGTGGCGCGCGCGTCCACCGTGGGCGAACTGACCACCTCCATCGCGCATGAAGTGAACCAGCCGCTGGCGGCCATCGCCAGCAGCGCCGAGGCCTGCCAGCGCTGGCTCGCGCAGGACCCACCGAACGTGGACAAGGCGCGGCAGACCGTGGCCCGCATCCTCGCCGACGCGCATCGCGCCGGTGACGTGATCGCCCGCATCCGCGGCCTGACCCAGGGCGCGGCACCGGAACGACGCGCCTTCGACCTGAACCAGGCCGTGGAGGAAATGCTGGCGCTGTCGCGCAGCGAACTGGACCGGCAAGGCGTGGCCGTAGCCCTGCTGCTGGACCCCGACCTGCCCCCGGTGCATGCCGACCGCGTGCAGGTGCAGCAGGTGATCGGCAACCTCATCCTCAATGCGGTGGACGCGATGGAAGCGGTGCCTGCCGCTGATCGCCGCCTGTCCCTGCTGACCCGGCGTGATGGCCAACGGGTCAGCCTCAGCGTGCGCGATCGTGGCGTCGGCCTGCCCGCCGAGCATCCCGAGCGCGTGTTCGACGCGTTCTGGACCACCAAGTCACACGGGTTGGGGCTGGGCCTCAGCCTGAGCCGTTCGATGATCGAGGCCAACGACGGCCAGATCCGTGCCGAACGCCCGGCAGGCGGCGGTGCCTGCTTCGTCTTCGACCTGCCGGTCGCCACGGATGTCCACCATGCGTAAGCCCACGGCCCCGGCCATCGATCCAGCGCCCATCGTCTATGTGGTCGACGACGATCCCTCTGTACGCGCGGCGCTGGAAGACCTGCTGGCCTCGATGGGCCTGCACGTGCGGGCGTTCGCGTCCACCCAGGCCTTCCTCGAACACGACCTGGAAGACGCGCCGGCGTGCCTGGTGCTGGATGTGCGGATGCCCGGGCAGAGCGGCCTCGAATTCCATCGCACGATGGGCAGCCATGGCCTGCAGTTGCCCGTGGTGTTCATCACCGGCCACGGCGACATCGCGATGGGTGTCAACGCGATCAAGGACGGCGCCATCGAGTTCCTGACCAAGCCCTTCCGTGACCAGGAACTGCTCGATGCCATCCACAAGGGCATCGAGATCGACCGCCAGCGCCGCCGCGAAGGCGACGTGCTGGGCGCGCTGCAGCAGCGCTGGGATTCACTGAACGCTGGCGAGCGCGAGGTGGTCGATGGCGTGGTGCGCGGCCGGCTCAACAAGCAGATCGCCGGTGACCTCGGGGTCAGCGAGATCACGGTGAAGGTCCGCCGCGCGCAGGTGATGCGCAAGATGGGCGCGCGCACCCTGGTCGACCTGGTGCGCATGTACGACCGCCTGCAGGCCGGTTCCGGCTGAGCGCCGCCCCACCTACTGCGGATCGGGCAGCGAATACAGCAGCCGGTACGCGTGGCGGCCCTCGCTGATGGTGATCTCCAGCGTGCCGTCCAGGCCCAGCAGGCCATCACTGCCGGAATCGGGCACGACCACCACCCTCAGCTCCGGCGTGCCGCGGGTCATCAGCCCGGTGTGCTGCAGGGTGAAGCCGCCCTGGCGCCCGGCCAGCGTGGCCGTCACCCGTTCCATCGCCACGTAGCCGGCCGAGCCCTGCACCGGCGTGCGGAAGGCCAGCATCTGGCCGACACTGCTGCCCTGCAGGTCGCCGGCGAAAGTCTTGTCGATCGACATCACCGCAATCGGGCCGTCGTTGCCACCAACCGGTCGCAGATCCACTTCAAACGTACCGTGTGCCTCACCCTGCATCCCGCGCTCCTGTCTGATCAGTCGGATTCCGCTACTTCTTCGTCGCCAGCACGATCACCCCGGCCACCACCAGCCCGATGCCGCTCCACTCCCGCAGGCTGGGCCGCTCGCCCAGCAACAGGTAGGCCAGCACGATCACCAGCACCACGCTGAACTTGTCCACCACCGCTACCTTGGCCAGCTCGCCGCTCTGCAGCGCGCGGAAGTAAAACAGCCACGAGGCGCCGGTGGCCAGCGCCGAAAGCACCAGGAACAGCTGGGTGCGCCCGGGCAGCAGCAGCGGGTTGGACCATTTGCCGGTGAGCACCACCAGCGGCAGGATCACCGCCGCCACCACCAGGGTGCGGATGGCCATCGCCAGGTCCGAGTCGACGCCCTTGACGCCAACCTTGGCAAACAGCGCGGTCAGCGCTGCGAACACGGCGGACAGTCCAGCCCAGAGCAACCATTGCGGTAGGTTCTGCACGAAGCCCTCGCTTGCCTGCTCGGCGGGTGTGCCAACGCTACTCCACCCTGCCATCGGTGGGGCTTCACCTGCCCATCACCGCCGCTACAATGGGCCAGGAATCGCCATGGGGCGATCTGCAGGGATTGCACCGTGCTTGAACAGGACACCCTCCTCGCCCAGAGCGGGCCCGCTGCCCGCGAGCGGCCCGGCCGGCCGTGCAGCGCGCGGCTTGCGCTCAACTTCCCCTTCGATTCGCAGCACCCTGCCCGTTCCGCGCGGCAGTTTTCCCATCGTTTGCCCTGGACGGAGCCGTCGAAATGCCCGAGAACACTCTCCTTGCCACGCCGGCTGCTTCGGCACCGATCAAGTACCTCGACCGCGCCATGGCCACGCTGCGGAGCCTGGGCTTGGCCGCTCCCCAGGACAACAACGCACCGGCCATCGCGCTGGTCTCGCAGTTGTCGAGCCTCGACCAGGGCCGGGTGGTGGCCATTGCCCGCGTGCTGCAGCAGTCCGGTCATTTCAACGCCGTGATGCGTGACGAAATCAGCTCGGCCAAGGTGTCCGACCGCTACACCGAGATCATCCGCGCCTTCGACAGCATCCGCGACGATGCCAGCGCCATGGTCGAACAGGTGCGCGACGGCAGGATCGACATGGGCGAGCGCCTGCAGAACCTGTGGATGAAGGTCACCCGCGGCGACATCCCGAGCCGGTTCGAGAAGATCCGCCGCACCTTCCTGGAGGTCAGCCGCGATTCGGCCGAACAGCTGCAGCGCGAATCGCGCGTGCTGGAGATGTACGGCGACTTCCGCCTGTCGATCAAGGATGCGGAAATCCAGGCGCATGAACTGTTGAAGCTGCAGGAGCAGGCGCTGGCCGATGCGCGCGAAGCGTTGAAGCAGGCGCAGGAGCGCGTGGAGTCGGCCGACCCGGGCGCCGATGCTGCCGACACCGGCCGCCTGGTCATGGCCCGCGATGAGGCCCTGCGCACCCAGCAGGCCGAAGAGTCGCGCTACCAGCTGGCCAAGGACCTGGCCGAGAACCTGCAGGTGAACTACGCCACGTCCGAGGCGATCATGCTGCGCGTGCACCAGTCGCACGAGGTCAAGCGCCGCGTCAACGAGCGCTCGGTGGTGTTCTTCTCCACCAATGAAACCAGCTTCACCGCCTTGAACCTGGCCTTCACTACGCAGATGGGCCTGCACGAGTCCACCCAGGCGCTCAACGCGATGACCGAGGGCACCTCCAAGGGCCTGGAAGCGGTGGCCAACATCGGCGACGACGTCCTGCACGAGGGCCTGAAGGCCGGCTATGGCGCCACCATCGGCGTCGATTCGGTGCGCAAGCTGGTCGATGCAGTGGTGCGCTTCCAGGAAACCTCGCTGCAGGAGATCGAGCAGCTGCGCAACCAGGCCACCCGCGATTCGGCCGAGATCGCCGAGTATGTCGAGCAGGGCAAGCAGCGTTTCGCTGCCCTGCTGCAGGCGCCGCCAAGCCCGGAGCCGCGCTGAAGTGAGTGCGACGATGGCCCCTGCGGAGCTGCAGGATGCACTGCTGACCATGGATGTGGTCGACCAGCTGCGTTACCGCAATGCCGAAATGAAGGCGCTGGCCGACAGCGGCCATGACAAGGCGGCCTTGAAGCGGCGCCTGCTTGAGTTGTACCGCTCGCAGGGAATCGAGGTCTCCGACGAGATCCTCGAGGCCGGCATCCAGGCCCAGCGTGAGCAGCGCTATCTCTACACTGCGCCGCGTGGCTGGAAGGCGTGGCTGGCGCGGCGCTGGATCGACCGCGCGCGCCTGCTGAAGTGGGCACTGGCCGTGGTCCTGGCGCTGCTGGTGCTGGTGGCGCTGCTGGTGATGGCACGCAGCTTCGGCGCGTTTGTGCACGACATCAACGTGCAGAACAACGTGCAGGCGCTGAACGACAAGGTCGCCGCACAGCAACAGGAGGCTGTTGCAGCGCGCGCCCTGCTGGCCGCGCAGGAACAGGCCCTGCAGGGCCTGCTGCCACGTGCCAGCGCCAGCGGCGACCGCCTGCAGCCGCTGACCGAAAGTGCGCAGGCCGCGCTGGCCGAAGCACAGCGCCACTTCGCCGAACTCCCGGCCACGATGGCAGCGCTGCCGACCCTTGTGCGCAAGGACAAGCTCACCCGGCTCAGCAGCGGTGGCAGCGCCACCGGCGAGCGCGCGGCCGCGCAGGTGGAGCAGCATCGGCTGGCTGCTGCGCAACGGCTCGCCAACGCACGGGACACCCTGCCCGCGCTGACCGAGCGGGTGAAAATCCTCGTCCAGGCCGTGGAGGCCAGCGAGCTGCTGGACACCACCAACACCGCCGCAAAGGCAGCACGCCTCACGCCGGATGCAGAGCAGGTGCGCGCACGCGCCTACACCGGCGGTGATGTCGCGCTGCGCGCAGGCGACATGGCCGCGGCCGGCCAGGCGGTGTCGACCCTGAAAGACCTCATCAGCAGCGCCGACACGCTGGCCGCGCTCAACGATCGGCTGGCCCGGCTCAAGGCCGACGGCCTGGCCACCGGCGTCGCCGGCGAAGACCGCAAGCGCTTCGAGCGAGCGCTGGACCAGGCCGCGCGCCTGATCCGGGTCGAGACGCTGGCCGAGGCCGGTCCGGCCCTGGACAACGTCAGCCAGCTGGTGGGGCTGCTGTCACAGACCCTGGTCTACCGCATCGTCAACCGTGACGACGAACGTACCGGTGTCTGGCGCTACAACGAAAAGGCCAACGGTGGCCGCAACTACTATCTGGTGGCCGAAGCGCTGGACGAAGCCGGCAACGCTGCCGAACTGCCGATCCGCAACGAGGAAACCGGCAAAGAGGAACGGGTCTCGGTGTTCGCGGTGCGCGTTCCGCAGGCTACCTATAACCGGGTCGCCGCCGACAAGCAGGACAACGGCATCATCGAGGACGACCTGATCGGCAGCAAGCCGCGTGGCAGCCTGTCGCCGCGTTTCCGCATGCCCACGACCGGCGGCTACATCACCGAATGGTGATGGACAAGGAACCGACATGAGAGATTTGAACGACGCGATCGCCGAAGTCGCGGCCGATATCCGCCAGGTCCAGGCATCGCTGGCCGAGCGTGGCGATGCGTGCCGGGAACTGATCAAGGAACAGGAGGCGCTGCACGGCCAGGTCCGCGAGGACTTCAATGCCCTGGCCCGGCTGCACGCCCAGGCGGCCATTGATTCGCCGCCGGCGATGGCCAGGGACCTGCTGCAGCAGTCCAGCGCCGACCTGCAGCGCCGTGACCGCAAAGCAGCGGTGCTGGCCGACGAACTACAGGCGCTGCTGGACATCGAACAGTCGTTGCAGCAGCGCTCGCAGGTGGCCGTGGCCGCACGCGACGCCGTCGGGGGGCAGTTGCAGGCACTGCAGGACCAGGTGGATGCTGCGCTGGAAGCGGACCCCGCCTGCCGGGCCCTGCAGGACGAACTGCAGCTGGCACAGGCGCGGGCCGAGACCGTCGAGCGCATGGCCGCCTCTGCACAGGCGGAGCATGATGCCAAGGCCGGCGCCTATCAGGCCGACCCGGTCTTCATGTACCTGCACCGGCGCGGCTTCGGCAGCACGGCCTACCGCAGCTGGCCACTGGTGCGCACGGTCGATGGCTGGCTGGCCGAGCTGTGCGGCTTCGAGCGCGCCCGCCGCGAGTACGCCACGCTGGTCGAACTCCCGCCGTACCTGCAGGCGCATGCCGGACAGGCCCGCGACGCGAGCGAAACTGCCCGCCAGCCAGTGCAGCAGGCCCGTGACGCCGCGCTTGCCCAGGCCGGGGGCGAGCCGCTGAGGCAGCAGCTGCAGACCGCACAGGGCGCCGTTGCACAGGCACTGCTGAACGAGCAGCTGCATCGGCAGGCCGTGGACGCCAAGCAGGCACAGATCGATGGCTTCCGCAGCTGGACCGACGCGGAGGGCAGTGCCCTGCTCACCGCGCTGGCACGCACGCTGTCGGCCACCGGCATGAACGAACTGTACCGGCGCGTCGCCGCCACGGCGTCCGGCGAAGACGATGCGGTGCTTGAGCGCATCCAAGGCACTCGCCAGCGCTTGGGCGAGATCGATGGCCTGGTGGCAGAGCACACCCGCGAAATGGCCGTACTGAAGAAGCGCCTGGACAACCTGCAGGCGACGCGCAGGAGCTACCAGGCGGCAGCAGACGCCGAACGCCAGGCCTACCAGGCCCCGACCTACCGCAGGGCCACCGCTACCGCAGTTTCGGCGTCCTTCTTCAGCACGACCCGCAGCGGCAGCAGCAGCAGCAGCGCTTCCTCGGGCGGCCTGTTCAACTGGGCATCGAGCAGCTCCAGCAGTTTCGATTCCAGCTCCAGCTCCAGCTCCAGTTCGAGTTCCCGCTCCAGCGCCCGTTCCGACAGTGGCGATGGCTTCAGCAGTGGCGGTGGCATCAGCGGTGGCGGGGATTTCAGGACCGGCGGCGGCTTCTAGCCCGGCCGTTGCCGGGTGCGCCCGGCCAGGCGCGTGTCCAGCAGGCCCACGCCCAGCAGCACCAGGCTGGTCAGCCAGCCGGCGGCGAGCAGGTGCGTCCAGGGCAGTGCCAGTCCCAGCGCCAGCAGCACCAGCGCGCCCAGCAGGTGGGAGCGCGGCGCGCGGCCGTAGACCACGCGCTTGTACAGGGCACTGCCCAGCAGGTAGAGCAGCGGACCGGCCACCATCATGGCGGCGTACTTCCAGGTCGTGCCTGCCCCCGGGTGGTCCATGACCAGGTCGTTGCCCACCGCAGTGGCGATGATGCCGGCGATCAGCAGCGCGTGTACGTAGTGGAAGTTGGCCCCCATCCGGCCGGGGTCGTCGGACCGGGTGATCGCGGCGGTGGCATCGCGACTGGAGATGCCGAAGTACAGCCACCACATCGCCAGTGTTCCGGCGAAGGTCGCCAGCACCGCCGACACCACCTCCGGGCTCCAGTGTTCGACCTCGCTGAGCACCCCGCCGGTGGCCAGCAACGTCTCGCCCAGGGCGACGATGACGAACAGCTGGCAGCGTTCGGCCAGGTGGCCGCCCTCGATCGTCCACTCACGGGTGTGCGATCGCCCCAGGCACGGGAACGCGAAGCCGAACATCGGCGAGATGTACTCGCAGGCCACCGCCAGCGCCCACAGTGCCAGCCGCAGATTGCCCTCGGCGGCCGCGCCAGCCAGCCAGAAACACGCCGACACGCTGACCCAGGCCAGCATGCGACGGAAGTTGGCTGCCAATGGGTGGCCGCGGCCTACCTCCAGCAGTACGAAGCTGGTGCGTCCCACCTGCATCGTGGCGTATGCCCCGGCGAACACCCAGGCGCGATCGGCGAACGCCTCGGGAATGGAGGAGGACATCAGCAACGCCAGCAGCATGGTGGCAAACAGCAGGCCACGGATGCGCGGCGCCTCCGGATCGAACCAGTTGCTGACCCAGCACGCATACTGCCACCCCAGCCACACCGCGAACCACAGCACCAGGGTCTGCAGCACGCCGGCCAGGTCCAGGTGGTGCAGCAGATGGTGGCTGAGCTGGGTGACCGCGAACACGTAGACCAGATCGAAGAACAGTTCTTCATAGGTAACGCGGGCATGGTGGCCGTCGCGGTGGCGCAGCGCAGGCAGTCGCAGTCGGGGACTCATGGCGGTCCTTCAGCGCGCCAGGCGCCAGTACAGGAGGGCGGCCAGCAACGCCGGCACGGTGAAGACCAGCAACAGGATCGGCAGCTCTTCTCGCAGGGCATAGCCTGCGTTGCTGACGCCCACCCACAGGTTGGCCACCGTGACCAGCAGCCACGTGGCGATGAACGCCAGCAGCGCGGTCGGCAGCTGCGATGTGCCGACGCTCCACAGCCGGCCAAACAGCGCGAATACGCCCAGCAACAGTACGCCGCCCAGCATCACCATAAGCACATGCATGGTCCACCTCCTCGAGCCTGTGGGCAGGCTAGCTGCGGCCGATTCTGCGCTCCAGCCCGTGGAGATGGATTCACAATCCAGGGCGGGCGAACAATGCTGCGCAGGCCGCGGCGGACCTTATCGCAGCCATGAATTATTCGCGAAACGGCCGGCGCGACGCGCATGCTAGCTTCAACGGCCTCTCCCCAGACACTTTCCGCCATGCGCCTCTGCCTGACTCCCCTCGCCCTGGCTGCCACGCTCGTCTTTGATGTCGCTGCCGCCGACGCACCGCTGCCGCAGCTCCGGGCCTACACCGTCGACGCTTCGTGGCTGCAGCCGATGGCACCGCTGCAGATTGCCGACCACACCTGGCAGATCGGCACCGAGGACCTGACCGCACTGCTGGTGCAGACCACCGAGGGCGCAGTGCTATTGGATGGCGGCATGCCGCAGATGGCCGATCACCTGCTGGACAACATGAAGGCACGCGGGGTGGCACCACAGGATCTACGGCTGATCCTGCTCAGCCACGCACACGCCGACCATGCCGGGCCGGTGGCGGAACTGAAGCGCCGCACCGGTGCCCAGGTGGTCGCGAACGCCGAAACGGCCGTGCTGCTGGCGCGCGGCGGCAGCAACGACCTGCACTTCGGTGATGACATCACCTACCCGCCGGCCAGTGCCGACCGCATCATCATGGATGGTGAAAGGGTGACGGTAGGCGGCATGGCATTCACCGCGCACTTCATGCCTGGGCACACCCCCGGCAGCACCGCCTGGACCTGGACCGATACTCGCGATGGCAAGCCCGTGCGCATCGCCTACGCCGACAGCCTGAGTGCGCCGGGCTACCAGCTGCAGCACAACGCACGCTATCCCCGCCTGGTCGAGGACTACCGGCGCAGCTTCACGACGGTGCGCGGCCTGCCCTGCGACCTGCTGCTGACCCCGCATCCGGGCGCCAGCCGCTGGAACTATGCCGCCGGTGCCGAGGCCGGAGCCAACGTCCTGACCTGCAAGGGCTACGCGGATGCGGCCGAGAAGGCGTTCGACGCGCAGTTGGCCAAGGAAACGGCCGGGGCCCGCTGATGCTGCAGATCCCGTAGCGCCGAGCCTACGCTCGGCTCCACACAAGACGCGTCGAAAAGTGCCGGCCAGGACGACCGGCACCCGCCGTCCATCAGCCGCCCTGCCCGTGCTGGGCAAACGGCTCGGTTGTGCCATCGGTGCGCACCAGTTCGACCGTGTACGGCTGGACGTAGCCATCGGGCATTTCCATACCCGGCGAGCCGGCCGGCATGCCGGGCAGCACCAGCCCGCGCGCCGCCGGTCGTTCGGCCAGCAGGCGCTTGATGTCCTCGGCCGGGATGTGGCCCTCCACCACGTAGCCGCCGATCTCGGCGGTATGGCAGGAGGCCTTGCCCACCGGCACGCCCAGGCGGACCTTGACCGGGTTCATGTCGTCGGTGTCTCGGACATCCACCTGGAAGCCGGCCGACTTCAGGTGGTCGACCCAGATGCCGCAGCAACCGCAGCTGGCGGTCTTGTGCACGATGGCCAGCGGCAAGGCCGGATCGACCTTGGCCGGGCTGGCCGGACTCGGGGCCGGTGCCTCGCTGGCGACCGCTGCCGCGGAGGATTCTTCGGCGGCACGCGCGCAGGCGGTCGTGGCCAACACAGTGCCCAGCAGCAGGCTGAGGGAGAGCGTACGGTTCATTGAGTGATTCCTTTGCAGAGGCGGGCAACGCGGCCCGCCGCCCACGCATCGAAGGCGCAGGCAGAGTCGAGAAAAAGTCGAACAGTCATGGCAGGCGCGTGAGGCCTGCAGGAATTCACGCGATGGGGGGACGCAACGGATCCGGCATCAATGGCGACGCGCGTTGCGGGCTACTGGCCGGAACAGGCGCCTCGCGCCAGGGCGAGGCGGGCGTTCCGTTCAACGCTGCCAGCATGCCTAAACACGCCGCCGGGCATTCGCACTCACTGCTCTGGCAGGCCAACGGGGCCGCATCATCGCAGCAGCCGACGGCTGCCATCGCGGCCGAGTGCGGTGCGGCGCAGTGATCCTGGTTGGCGGGACCGTTGTACGAAGATGCAGCGAGCGCCAGCCCCGGCGCATTCAGCGCCAGGGCCACAAGCAGCATCCATCGCAGCAGCAGGCCAGGCAGGTTCACCCGCCGATGATAGCCGATGCGCGCATCAACCGATCGCCGCCGCCATCGGCCGCATCCGCACCGGGATCGACTTGGCCGCTGGCGTGCCGCTGATCCGGTCGTAGTAGTCCAGCGGCAGCAATGGATTCAGTTCGGGGTAGTACCCGGCCAGCGCGCCGCGCGGCATCGGATAGTCCAGCACGGTCAGGCCCTCGATGCGCCGCTGCACGCCATCGCTGCTGATCGTCTCCAGGCTGACCCGCGCTTCCTTCTCCAGCCCGCGCGCCAGCCGGTCCTCGATGTTCATGAACAACACCATGCGATCGTTGTACACACCGCGATAGCGATCGTTGTAGCTGTAGATGGTGGTGTTGTACTGGTCGTGCGAGCGCACCGTGGCCAACCGCAGCATCTCCGGGTCGTGCACCGGATCGTCCACGTCCAGCCCGGGCATCACCAGGATGTTGGCCTTGCCATTGGGCGTGGGCCACACCCGGCGGCGCGGCGGGATGTCCAGATGGAAGCCCTGCGGCTGCTGGATGCGCTCGTTGAAGCCGGTGTAGATCTCCGGATACACCGCGGCAATCAGCTCGCGGATGGGCGCGTAGTCGTGCATGCAGCCGGCCCAGTCAACCCTGCTGTCGGGCAGCGTGGCCAGTGCCATGCGGCAGACGATCTCGACCTCGGGCAAGACATCGGCACTGACCGGCTCCAGTACCCCGCGCGACGCGGTGACATTCGACATCGCGTCTTCGATGGTGACGAACTGCTCGCCGGCCGACGTAACGATGCGCTCCGAACGCGCCACCACCGGCAGGATCAGCGCGTCGCGGCCATGGACCAGGTGCCCGCGGTTGAGCTTGGTGGCAATGCCCACGGTGAGCTCCAGGCCGCGCATCGCCTCATACGCACGCGGCGTATCGGGCACGGCATGAATGAAGTTGCCTCCCAGGCCGATGAACACTTTGGCGCTGCCGTCCAGCATCGCCTCGATCGATTCGACCACATGGTGGCCATGCTCGCGCGGCGGGTCGAAGCCGAACACCTGCTGCACGCGGTCCAGATAGGCCGGCTTCGGCTTCTCGTCGATGCCGACGGTGCGGTCGCCCTGCACATTGGAATGGCCACGGATCGGCCCGATGCCGGCGCCGGGCTTGCCGAAGTTGCCGCGCAGCATCAGCAGGTTGGCCACCTGCTGCAGCAGGCGCGAGCCGTACTGGTGCTGGGTCAGGCCCATGCCGTAGCAGATCACGGTGGCGTTGGAGCGGATGTAGATCTCCGCGCAACGGCGGATCTGCGCCTGCGATATACCGGACACCTGCACGATCTGGTCCCAGTCCTGCGCCAGCACGTCTTCGCGCAGCGCCTCCAGGCCCACCGTGTGTTCGGCCAGGAACGCGTGGTCGAGCACGCGCTCGCCCTGCGCCTCGCGCTCGAACATCACCTTCATCATGCCCTTGATCAGGGCCAGGTCGCCGCCGATGCGGATGTGCACGAACTCGCTGGTGATCGCGGTCGAACCGAACGTGGCCATCTGTACAACGTCTTGCGGTTCGGCGAAGCGGATCAGCGCACGCTCGGGCATCGGGTTGACCGCTACGATCGGGATGCCGCGTTTGCGCGCTTCGACCAGGTTGCTCATCATCCGCGGTGAATTGGTGCCGGTATTCTGGCCGATCACGAAGATCGCCTCGGCGTGCTCGAAGTCCTGCAGCACGATGGTGCCCTTGCCCACCCCGATGGCCGGCGGCAGGCCACGGCTGGTCGGCTCGTGGCACATGTTCGAGCAGTCCGGGAAATTATTGGTGCCGAACTCGCGCACGAAGATCGAATACAGGAACGCCGCTTCGTTGGGCGTGCGCCCGGAGGTGTAGAACTCGGCCTGGTGCGGGCTGTCCAGCGCCTGCAGGTGGCGGCCGATCAGTGCGAACGCATCGTCCCAGCTGCACGGCACGTAGTGGTCGGTGGCTGCGTCGTAGCGCATCGGCTCGGTCAGCCGGCCCTGCATCTCCAGCCAGTAGTCGGTCTGTGCCATCAGCTCGGTGACGGTGTACCGGGCGAACAGTTCGCGGCCGGCGCGGAACTGGGTGGCTTCCCAGGCCAGCGCCTTGGCGCCGTTCTCGCAGAACTCCAGCTTCTTGCGCTCGTCGGCATCGGGGAACGCGCAGCTCGGGCACTTGAAGCCGCCCGGCTGGTTCATCGCCAGCAGCGCCTTCGAGCCCTTGCCGATCACGCTCTGCTGCAGCAGCACCTTGGCCGTGGCACCGGCGGCACCCCAGCCTCCGGCCGGCTGGTCGTAGGGCTTGTAACGCGGCGGCTTCTGCTCGGACATGATCGGGGACCTGACGGGAGGAACGCAGCAACGAACGGCACAACGCGGTCCGGCAGTGCATCCAGTGGCACGACCAGCTGCACAGTCAAGCACGCCCGGCCACGCTTCGCCAGAGGGTGCCGGCGGATTCGGTACACCCTGGCATGGCAACGGTTACAGCCGCGTCTGCGCGCAGCCACTGCGCTATCCTCGGAACCGCAGGCGGTGGCCCGCCTCGCGGTTCTCCCTCGTCCGGACGCGCTGCATGCCTGATTCGATCCCACCCCACATCCCACCGGCCGGCACTGCCCAACGCCCCTTGCAGCGCTGGCGCGGCGGCACGCAACAGCAGCAGGTCGACGTCGTGGCCGAGGAAGTGCCGGTGGCGCTGCGCTACAACGATGCCGCCTTTGCCGTGATGATGGCCACACCGTGCGACCTGGAGGACTTCGCGCTCGGTTTTTCGCTCAGTGAAGGCCTGATCCATACGCCCTCGCAGCTGCTGTCGATCGATATCCGTCCCCAGCTGGAAGGCATCGAGCTGCAGATGACCGTGGCCGAGGATGCACCCGGCGCAAGCCTCGACTCGGACAAGGGGCGCCTGCTGCCCGGCCGAGGCGGCTGTGGCCTGTGTGGCACGCGCCAGCTGGAGGAGGTGCTGCGCCCCCTGCCGCAGATCCGCGAGCGCCGCAGCTATGCCGCCGCCGCCCTGCAGCGGGCGTTGGCCACCCTGGCGCAGCACCAGCCGATGAATGCAGCGAGTGGCTCGATCCACGCCGCGGCCTGGGCCGATGCCAGCGGGCGGATCGGCTGGGTACGCGAGGACGTCGGCCGCCACAATGCACTGGACAAGCTGATCGGCGCCCTGCACCACAACGAACACGCCATCGACGGCGGCCTGCTGGTGATCTCCAGCCGGGCCAGCTACGAAATGGTCAGCAAGGCGGTGCGCGCCGGCGCCAGCGTGCTGGCTGCGGTATCGGCACCCACCGCGCTGGCGATCGACCTGGCCCGCAGCGCCGGGCTGTGCCTGATCGGGTTCGCGCGGGAGAGCGGATTCAATGTGTACACCCATCCCGATCGGCTGCGGGCGGACGGGCTCCGGGACACCTGAGTGCGACCGGGCGCATGCCGCCCGGCCGCATACCGCTCAGCGCAGCGCCACCTTCGGGAAGTCCACCGGCACGTCGAACGCCACATTGACGTAATTGGTGAACAGGTTGAGCGCCACATGCGCGAGGATCTCGACGATCTGCTCATCGTCGAAGCCGGCCACCCGCAGCGCCTGAACATCGCCGTCGGCAATCTGCGCACGCTGCTCGACCACCTTCAACGCGAATCCCAGTGCAGCGGCGGTCGCCGGGTCGCTGGACTGTCCGGTCTGCGCGGCAGCCATCTGCTCACTGCTGGCGCCGGCCTTGCGGCCCAGTGCCGTGTGCGCGGCCAGGCAGTACGCGCAGGCATTGCGGTTGGCGATGGCCACGGCGATCTGCTCGCCCAGCAACGGCGACAGGCGACCGCCACCCAGCGCGCCGAACGAACCCCACATGCTGTGCAGGGCGGCCGGCGAGTTGGCCACAGCGCGGAACATGGCCGGGGTGGCGCCGAAGGCGGCGTGGACCTGGCCCAGCAGGGCCTGGCGGTCGGCGGTGGTGGTGGCGGCATCGATCAGGGGGACACGGGACATGGTGGATCTCCTTGGAAACGCGCCCGGAATTGGACGACCCGCTCATCCTAGGTAGACTCGCTGGACGTATCCTGCGCTATTCGCCACACCTGTTGTCCATTCGTCCATGACTGCGCCCACTGACGTCGCCACGCCCGATCGCCTCTCCACCCTGCTGGAACGCTTTCGCGTGCAGGCCGCGCTGTTTCACAGCGGCCCACTGTGCGGGCGCCATGTGTTCGAGCCGCAGCCCGGTCGTGCGTTCCTGCACATCCTGCGCCAGGGCGAAATGGAGGTTCGCCATCGCGAGGGCGATACGACGCTGCCTCGGCTGAAGATCGACGCGCCCAGCCTGCTGCTGTATCCGCAGCCGCTGCATCATGTGTTCTTCAATGCACCGCTGGATGGCCCGGATTTCACCTGCGCCACGCTGGACTTCGACGGCGGCGCGCGCAATCCGATCGTCCAGTCGCTGCCACCGGTGATGGTGGTGCCACTGGCGGCGATCGGCGAACTGGACGACACCCTGCGCCTGCTGTTCGCCGAGGCCGATCGCCGGCGCTGCGGCTCCCGGCTGCTGACCAACCGTCTGTTCGAGGTGGCGCTGATCCAGGTCCTGCGCTGGGTGGTCGATCATCCGGAGGCGGCAGGCGTCAGCCACGGACTGATGCGCGGGCTGTCCGATGCACGGCTGGCACGCACGCTGGTGGCGATGCACCAGGCGCCGCAGGAGGCGTGGACGCTACCGCGCATGGCGTCGACCGCCGGCCTGTCGCGCAGCGCGTTCGCGGCGGTATTCAAGGAGGTGATGCAGGCGACGCCGGCCAGCTACCTGCTGGACTGGCGGCTCAGCCTGGCCTGTACGCAGCTGCGCGCAGGTGTGGCGGTCAAGCAGGTGGCGATCGACGTGGGGTTTGCCGATACCGCGTCGCTGTCGAAGGCGTTCCGCAAGCGGCTGGGGGCATCGCCGCGGGCGTGGTTGGCCGCGAGCGACGCGCAGGCTGGGTAAATGGATGAGGGGTAGAGGCGACCGCTGGTCGACTATCGCGCGACGCGCGGGATTTTCCTGGCCTGACCGAAGGGCAGCCGACCCGCGGTCGGCTCTACCACGGGCGATCGAAGCGGCATTTCCGTGGCCTGGCCGGAGGGCAGCCGACCCGCGGTCGGCTCTACCACGGGCGATGTCTGCGCGCCGGCTGGCCGCTCAACTGGGCGACCCGTCAGGCTTCGCCAGCAGCCCGGCGATGCGCTCGGCGACTTGCGCGCGTACGCCTTCATCCAGCTGGCCTTCGTACATCGCCTCGTAGATCCACAGGCCATCGGCAGCCAGCCGCGCCACGAAATTGTCGAGCGCTGTCGCGTCGTCGCTGCCGGCTTCGGGTGCGGACGGCGCCCAGCGTCGCACTACCGGCCCCCACGGGCGCTCCGCGGCATCGGGGTCGCCCGATTCCAGCATGAACATCAGTTCGGCACGGGTGGCGCTCTGCGCCGACACGCGCACGAAGGTCTGGTAGCGCTCCAGCGCCGATGCCTGATCTGCACGCTTGCCCAGCAACGCTTCCATCGATGCTTCCCAGGCCTGCACCAGGTGTTCGTCGATGCCGCGGAGCAGCGCCTCGCGCGACGGAAAGTGGTACAGCAGGCCGCCGCGGGTCAATTTGGCCTCGGTCGCCACCGACTCGAAGGTCACCGCTCGCACGCCGTCACGATTGATCACGTTGACGGCGGCGTCGAGGATGCGCTCCCGCTTGCTGGTTCTCATGGCGTCATTTTACGCGATCGGCGGCGCCCTCGCGGCTGCCGGCCCGGCCACGCAGCAGTCCCGCGATGATCGTCGCACCCAGCGCCAGCGCCGCAGTGATCACCAGCAGCACGATCTGGTAGCCACGGTCATACGCGGCTGTGGCCAGCGCGAACCACTCGCCCTGCCCGCCTTCGCGCGCCGCGTGCAACGCCTGGGTGAAGCCTTCACGCGCCAGCGCCGGCATGTCAGCCGAAACCGGCAGGAACACGCCGTACATCGCCGCGCTCAGGCTGCCCAGCATCGCCACCGCCAGCAGGCCACCGAACTCGTAGGACACCTCTTCCACCGACGAGGCCATGCCCGCCCGGTGCGCAGGCACATTGTTGAGGATGGCCGTGGACGCCACCGAGATGGCCGCGCCCATGCCGAAGCCGGTGATCGCCATGCCGGCGATCACCCAACCGAGGCCGTGCGGAAAGCCGAACGCCACCACGCCGACGCCCAGCGCGCCCGCAGCCAGTCCGCCGCAGATCAATGGGCGCAGGCCGACCCGATGCAGGATGCTGCCGCCCAGCAGCGCGCTGGGCAGGCTGCCCAGCGCTGCCACCGACACCAGCAGACCCGCCTGCAGCGGCGTGAAGCCCGCCACCAGTTGGAAGCGCTGGGTGGTGACCAGCTGCAGGCCGGCCATCGCAAACAGGGTGAACACTGCCGACAGCGTGCCGGCCAGGAACGCCGGATTGCGGAAGATCGCGACGTCCAGCAGCGGGTACCGCAGCTGCTGCTGGCGGCGCGCGAACGCCGCACCAGTGATGACGGCCAGCAGCAGCGCGCCTGCACCCAGCGCATACGACGGCGGCGTAGCGATCAGCGACTTGATTGCCAGCACCAGGCCGGACAGCGCAGCCAATGCCAGAACTGAGGACACCAGGTCCCATGGCCGCGAGCTGTCGCGCTGTCCTTCCGGCGCCAGCAGCAGCGTGGCCACCAGCGCCATCACCACCACCGGCACGTTGATCAGGAACACCGAGCCCCACCAGAAGTGCTGCAGCAGCCAGCCGCCAATGATCGGGCCGAGCGCCGCACCGACGATGGCCACCGAGCCCCAGATGGCGATGGCGATGTTGCGTTCGCGCGCTTCGTGGAAGCTCAGGCCGATCAGCGCCAACGTGGCCGGCATCATCGCGGCCGCGCCGACCGCCAGCAACGCGCGTGCGGCAATCAGCTGCGCTGCGGTGTCGGCGAACGCTGCAGCCAGCGAGGCGACGCCGAACACCACCAGGCCGATCAGGAACATGCGGCGGTGACCGATGCGGTCGCCCAGCGTGCCCGCGCCCAGCAGCAGGCCGGCCATCACCAGCGGATAGGCATTGATGATCCAAAGCGCCTGGCCGGCACTGGCCGAGAGTTCCTCGGTCAGGGTGGGCAGTGCGGTGTAGAGCACGGAGTTGTCGAGGGTGACCAGCAGCAGGCCGGCGGCGACGGTGAACAGCAGTGCCCAGCGGCGGGCACGCGACAGGGCCGGGGCACTGGCCAAGGGCGGGGACAAAGCCATGGGAGAACCTGGTGGGGGTGGAGTACGGCCATAACTATACCGGATATCCTGTACAGTTATGGTCTTCAAAGCCCACCGATTCAGCTTTTGTAGAGGCGGGCTTGCTCGACTGCGCCGCCAGCCAGGCATGGCCTGGCTCTACTGAAACGGGCCAGGGATGGCCTGGCTCTACTGATGAACGTTTACCGGCAGTCCTCCGGCAGCGCGGCAATCGCCGACACCACCGCGCTCTGCATGCCCTGCCCCACGGCGGCGTCCAGTTCGCCGCCGATGCCCCCATGCTGGCGCCGCAGCTCGTCCTCGCACAGGCCGCGCACGCGCGCACGGGCATTCGCGCGCAGGCTGCTGCACCGCCAGTCGGTGCCGCCCAGCGGCAGCACCGAATACACCACGCTGTTGCAGGCGTTGCCGGCGCGCTGGTGCAATGGCAGTCCACCGAAATCCCGCGGCTCGCTGCTGCGCTGCGGGTCGAAGTAGCTGTCCGGGAACGTGCGCGCGTACTGTTCGATGTCCACCGCCATGCTGCGCCCACCGGCCAGCGGCATCTGCAGCGGCTGGCCGCACTGGGTCGCGTCGGCGCGGTGCTGGATGTACTGGTAGATCGGCCGGTCCAGCGATGGCTCCTGCTGGGTCACCGCACTCACCGACGCCAGCACCGGCAGCGATGCACGATTGGCCATGCGCGCCAGCAGCCCCGCCTGCGCGGGCTGGCAGCGGTCGCGCACGGTTGCCGCAAGCAGGAACAGCACGTCGTTGCGGAACGCGTGATCGTCGCGCAGGCGCTGTTCGATGCGCTGGCTGGCGTCGGCGGCCGGTGCCGGAAACGCGACCGCCGGCGGCGCGGTGGTTGCGCGCTGCCGCTGCCACAACGCCAGGAGCACGATTGCGCCCAGCAGCGCCGCGGCAGCCAGGATCCAGCACCGGCGCATCAGTTGCGAATCGCCGTCAGCGTGGCCGCCGCAGCATCGTAGGACGCGCTGGCGATGTCCGCGTCGAAACGCTTCACCTGCAGGCGGCCAGCGAGCCGGTACGGATCCCACAGATCACCCAGCGCGATCGGCGTGGCCAGGGTCACGTGGATGATCTGGTTCGGCGGCGGTGGCGGCACGTGGATGCAGGCCCCATAGAACGGCACGAACAGCAGTTCATCGACCAGCCCGGCATCGTTGGTGCCGAGCGGTACCACGTAGCCATCCAGATCCACCGCGCGACCGTCGACAGCGTCGACCACGCGCGAAGAGCCGAACTGCCTGGCGCGATCCGGGCTGGAATGGTCGATCTCCTGCCCCGGTGGCGTGCCGGAGCCGGTGTCGTCGATCAGCCCGCCCACGCCATCCATGCCACCGCGCGACAGGCCGATCTGCGGCGGCGGGCGCTGATAGGTGACCTCGTCGGGCCGCAACGCATCCCAACGGTCGATGGGGCTTTCGGCCGTGGCGGAGGGCGCGGGTTTGTCCTGCGGCGTGACCGCCACGGCATCGGCGCCCGGTGACGTGCAGCCTGCCAACCAGATGCATCCAAGCAGCAACACAGCGCTACGGTTCATAGGGCCTCAGCTGGGCATCGCGCATGGTGTAAGCAGAACCGGCCAGATCATCATCCAGCCGTTCGGCACGCAGGGTGCCGGCCAGGAAGAATGGCGAGTACATGTCCGGCATCTCGATCGGCCGCGGCAGCACCACGTGCACGATCTGGTTCGGCGGCGGCGGTGGCACGTGTATGCAGGCGCCGTAATACGGCACGAACAGGAATTCGGTCAGCCGCCCGTCCTGCGCGTTGGCCAGCGGTACCACGTAGCCCGGCAGGCGTACCGGTCGCTGCAGCACAGCAGCCACGGTACGGAACGTCCCGAACTGCGGCATGCGCCGGTTGCCGCTGTGCTCGACCTCCGGGCCCTCGCCCCGCTCCAGCGCGGCCAGTTCGTCCTTGGGCATCATCTGCAACCAGTCCAGCTCCTGCTCTGCCGCGTCCGCAGCGTCAGCGCGGTCGACAACCGGCGAAGGTGGCAAGGCCTGCACACCGGAATCCACCGGCCGCTCGCAGGCGGCCAGCGCCAGCACCATCGGCAATGGCCGCATCCAGCGCATGCTCAGCCTCCCGGTGACAGGCCATCGGCCAGCGTGCGCCGGTAGGCCAGCAATGCCGGCACCAGCCCGGCGACCGCACTGATCGCCAGCACGCCTGCTACCCAGGCCAGCTCGCGACCGTCCGGCCAGACATGGGTGATCGACAGGCCAAAGTTGGCCAACACCCAGCCGCGCCCTGCAAGGCTGGCGACCACCAGCAGTGACAGGGCCAGCACACAGGCCAGCGCACTGGTCGCCACCGCTTCCACCACCAGCAGGCCGGCGATGTAGCCCGGCCGTGCCCCGGTGGCACGCAGGATCGCCATCTCGCGCCGCCGCTCCTGCAGGGTCGAGACCAGCAGCGCCACCAGCGAGACCATGCCCAGCAGCACCACCATCGCGCTGATCAGCTGCAGCGCACGCTCGGCGGTGCCCAGCGACTGCCACAGCTGCTGCAGCGTCACGCCGGGCAGGATCGCCAGCATCGCCTCGTCCGGGTACTCATTGATCCTGCGCTGCACCGAAAACGTGGCGATGCGCGAGTTCAGGCCCAGCATGAAAGCGGTGATGCTGCTGGGGGTCAGATCCAGATGGCGGGCCTGCTCGGCGCTGACACGCTGGCTGCGCAGCTGCACGCCCGAGCGCCAGTCGACATGGATCGCCTCGATCGCCGCCAGCGAGACCAGCAGCGACGAATCGACCGGCGTGCCGGTGCGCTGCAGGATGCCGGCAACACGGAACGGCTTGTCGGCATGCGTGGCCAGGGTGACCGCACCGGTGCCGTGCGCCAGCACGATCGCATCGCCCAGGCCGACCTTCTGTGCCTGCGCCACCTCGGCACCGATCACCACGTCATACAGATCATCGAACCGCCTTCCGTTCGCGAACGCCAGCGCATGCCCGGCGCCGTAGCGATAGTGCTCGAAGTAGCCACCGCTGGTACCGACCACGCGGTAACCGCGCCACGAATCGCCCAGCGACAACGGCACTGACCACTTCACCTGCGGCAGCGCGGACAGCTCCTGGTAGGACTGCCAGGACACGTTGTTGGTCGGGTCGCCGATATGGAACACCGAGTACAGCAGCAGGTTCACCGGCCCCGAGCGCGCACCGACAATCAGATCGGTGCCGGACACCGTGCTGGCGAAACCTTCGTGCGCCTGCGTGCGTACGCGTTCGACACCCAGCAACAGGACCATGCTGAGGGTGATGACCAGCACGGTCAGGCCCACGCTCAACGCGCGGCTGCGCAGGCTGGCCCAGGCAAGCTCAAGCATGGCCGGCACCTGCCTGGTTGATCTCCGACAAGGCGATCGTGCGGTCGAACAACGGCTGCAGGCTGTCGTCATGGCTGACCACCAGCACCGTGGTGCCGGCCGCCTGGCACTGCGCAGACATCAGCTGCAGGAAGGCGGTCGCCGCCTCGCGGTCGAGCGCCGAGGTCGGCTCATCGGCCAGCAGCAATGCCGGGCGACCGATCAGCGCGCGTGCCGCTGCCACGCGTTGCTGCTGGCCGACACTCAGCGTACCCGCGCGCCGCTGCATCAGCGCCGGGTCCAGCTGCAGGGCCTGCAGCAGTCGCGCGATCTCGGCATTCAACGGCCCGCTGATGCGCGCGCTGCGCAGGCGGGAGAAACGCAGGCCCAGCGCAATGTTGTCGCGCACGCTGAGGAACGGCAGCAGGTTGAACTGCTGGAAGATCACGCCCAGGTGGTCAGCGCGGAATCGATCCCGCGCCGCGCCGCGCATGGCCTGCAGTGCGTGGCCTGCCACCTCGACACGGCCCTCTCCAGGCAGCAGCACACCGGCCAGCAGGCCCAGCAGGGTGCTTTTGCCGCCACCGCTGATTCCCCGCAGCAACACGCTGCTGCCCTGCTCGATCCACAGCCGCGGCACATCCAGCACCCGCCGCGCGCCGTAGCCGAACTGCACGCCCTCCAGCGCGATCATGGTCCGCAGGCTCACGGCGCCAGCACCACGCGCAGGTTGTCCGGGGTCAGCACGCTGCGGCTCTGGCCGTGGGCAGTGGCGCTGTTGACGATCACTTCATGCAGGCCCGGGAACAGCAGCGGCAGGCGCACCACGATGGCGCGCAGCTCGGCGGGCTTTGCACAGCGGTACTGCAGCGTTGCGTTGAACCCCGCGTGCCGGTGCTGACCTGGCGGCGGCGCGACGGCGGTCGCGTCGAAGCCCTCGGCCCTGGCATCGTTGCCTGAAAGGCGGCAGCCCGCGGCGGTGGGCAAGGTGACCCAGCTACCGCCCTGCAGCAGCGCAGTCGCACGCGCCAGCGCAGCCTGCTCGGCTGCATTGGCCGGCGGCCGCTCGAAATCGAGGATGCCGATGCCGGGGGCCTGCAGGCTGACGTCCAGGGTTTGCTGGTCAAGCGCAAGATCGACCGTGGCCTGGCCGTGCACGTGCGCCCCCAGCTGGCGGACGTCATGGGCCTGCGCGGCGCTGGCGGCCAGCAGCAGGGAAAGAGCAGCAAGACGCTTCATGGGGAAGGCTTCAATTGTTACTATGTAACATTATGGACCACATCCCCACGACGCCCGCAAGGGCCTTGGCCCAGTCGCCAACTTCGGCACGCTGGCACCCCCGCTTCGATCTTGCCGGCGCCTGGCTGTCGCTGGCCTGCGCCGCCCACTGCATCGCCCTGCCGCTGCTGCTGGCCTTCGTGCCGGCCGCGATGATGGCGCTGCGCTCGTTCCAGCACCCCGGCCATGGGGCGATGACGTTGCTGCTGGTGATGTCGCGCTGGGAATGGCTGTTCGCGCTGCTGGCCTCGTCGCTGGCCCTGGCCAGTACGACCGCCGGGGTGCGCCGGCATGGACGCTGGCAGCCCCTGTGGTGGGCGTGCATCGGCGCCGTCCTGCTGCTGTCGGCCTCGCTGTACCTGCCGCTGAAGGAATCGCTGCTCTGGCACGGCGTAGCGACGGCCATGGGTGGTGCGCTGCTGGCATGCGCGCACATCGCGAACCGGCGCGCGCTGCACAAGCGATAACGCCGGCCAGCGGCCGCACCCAACAGCTGATACGCAGTTGGTAGTGCCGGCCGCTGGCCGGCAACCCCGAGGTCTCGCCAGCCGGCCAGCGGCCGGCTCTACCCCTCCGTGCATGGGCCACGCATCAGGTGACGCGCAGTCGGTAGTGCCGGCCGCTGGCCGGCAACCCCGGGGTCCCGCCAGCCGGCCAGCGGCCGGCTCTACCCCTCTGTGCATGGGCCAGCCAACAGCTGGTACGCAGTCGGTAGTGCCGGCCGCTGGCCGGCAACCTCGGGGTCCCGCCAGCCGGCCAGCGGCCGGTTCTACCCCTCCGTGTATGGACCATGGAACAGCTGATACGCGTGGGTAGTGCCGGCCGCTGGCCGGCAACCCCGAGGTCCCGCCAGCCGGCCAGCGGCCGGCTCTACCCCGCCTTATTCGTCGAACGGGCGCTGCCCCAGCGTCTGCGTCACGTGGTCCACGAAACAGGTGATGCGTGCGGCCAGCGCGGTGTTGCGGTAGTACACCGCATTGATCGGCTGCCGCACGTCCTGCGTCTGTTTGCCGAGCAGCTGCACCAGTCGGCCCTCGCGCCGGTCCTGGCGGGTCAGGAAGTCCGAGAGGCACGCAATGCCCAGCCCGGCCACCGCCATCTGCCGCAGCGTCTCGCCACTGGATGAAGCGATCGCCGGCTCGATCACGAAAAGCCCGCCATCGGCATCGTGCAGCGGCCACTCGTTCAATGAACTGGGCTGGGTAAAACCCAGCAGATCGTGCTTGCGCAGCTGCTCCACGCGTGTCGGCGTGCCATGCCGGCGCAGGTACTCGGGACTGGCGACGACGCGGATGCGGCTGTGGCCGATCGGGCGCGCATGCAGGGTGGAATCGCGCAGCACGCCGATGCGGAACGCCACGTCGGTGCGCTTCTCGATCAGGTCGGTGATGCCCTCGTTGGAGTTCAGCTCCAGCTCCACCTGCGGGTAGCGCTCGCGGAAGCCCTCCAGCAGCGGCACGATCACATGCAGCATGAACGGCGTGGCCGCGTCCACCCGCAGGCGCCCGACCGGCTGCAGCCGCCGCGCCGCCATCTGCTCCTCGGCCTCGTCCACCGTGGCCAGGATCGTGCGCGCGTACTCCAGGAACGCCGCGCCCTCTTCGGTCAGTTCCAGCCGCCGCGTGGTCCGCCGCAGCAGGGTGGTCTGCAGCTTGTCTTCCAGCCGCGCCAGGGTGCGGCTGGTGGCCGAGATGGTCAGCTCCAGCGCCTCGGCCGCCGCCGTGATCGAGCCGCCATCGACCACCGCCACGAAGGCCTTCAGCTCATCCAGGGTGGTTTTCATTATTTACCTCGCCGCAAAAGCATTTCCCGTATACACGGCTTAATCAACAAATGTAAAGCGCCCACACTTCGCCCTGTCACGAGCCCGCCGGCTCTCAACCAAGTCCCTGGAGTCCATCATGAGCGTTCCTTCCTTTGGCGTCGGCACTTTCCGCCTGACCGGCCAGACCGTCATCGACTCGGTGCGCAACGCCCTCGACGTCGGCTACCGTGCCATCGACACGGCGCAGATCTACGGCAACGAAGCCGAGGTCGGCCAGGCCATCGCCGAATCCGGCGTTCCGCGCGACCCGCTGTTCCTGACCACCAAGATCTGGGTCGACAACTACGGCGCCAACAAGCTGATCCCGAGCCTGCGCGACAGCCTGGCCAAGCTGCGCACCGACTACGTCGACCTGCTGCTGATCCACTGGCCGGCGCCGGGCAATGGCGTTGAACTGCGCGAGTACATGACCGCGCTGGCCGAAGCCAAGCGCCTGGGCCTGACCCGCCAGATCGGTGTGTCCAACTTCAACATTGCGCTGACCCGGCAGGCCATCGAGGTGGTCGGCGTCGGCGAGATCGCCACCAACCAGATCGAACTGAGCCCCTACCTGCAGAACCCTGCTCTGACCGCCTTCCTCCAGGACCAGGGCATCACCGTCACTTCCTACATGACCCTGGCCTACGGCAAGGTGCTGAAGGATCCGGTGCTGGCCGCCATCGCCGACAAGCACCAGGCCACCGTGGCCCAGGTCGCGCTGGCGTGGGCGCTGCAACTGGGTTACTCGGTCATCCCGTCCTCGACCAAGCGCGAGAACCTGGCCAGCAACCTGCTCGCCCAGGACCTGCACCTGGATGCCGACGACATGGCCGCGATCGCTGCGCTTGACCGCAACGGCCGCGAAGTCGATCCGCCGGGCCTGGCCCCGGCCTGGGACTGAGGAGCCTCGCCATGGGCAGTGCGTTGGCGCGGCTGCAGGCCGGTGGTTTCAGCATCGGCATCGAAGCACCGCTGGACAATGACTGGACGCCACTGGGCGAGCAGGCACGACGCGCCGCGCGACGCCGGCCCGGCGAACCGGACCTGCAGCGCCATGCGGAACTGGCACGGTTGGCCGACCGCCTCGGCTTCCGTGCGCTGTGGGTACGCGACGTGCCGGTGTACGACCCGGCCTTCGGCGATGCGGCGCAGGTGTTCGAGGTATTCAGTTACCTCGGCTACCTGGCCGGCATCACCAATGACATCCTGCTGGGCACCGGTGCGGTGGTGCTGCCGATCCGGGAGCCGTTGCTGACCCTGAAGTCGGCGCGCAGCGTGCAGCGGCTGAGTGGTGACCGCCTGCTGCTGGGCGTGGCCAGTGGCGACCGCCCGGTGGAGTACCCGCTGTTCGGCCGTGACTTCGACAGCCGCGGCAGCCGCTTCCGCGAGCAGATCGCACTGCTGCGCGAAGGCGCCGCCGCGCACCTGCCGCAGGGCCTGGATGTGTTGCCCGCGGATGGCCCGGCCCTGCCGCTGTTCGTGGCCGGCCTGGCCCAGCAGCAACCGGCGTGGATCGGCCAGCACATGGACGGTTGCCTGGCCTATCCGGGCACGCCGCAGGACCATGCGCAACGCGTGGCGGCCTGGCGCGCCGTGGCCGGCAATAAGCCCTATGCCAGCTTCATCCACCTGGACCTGCTGGCCGATGCCAATGCCCCCCTGCAGCGCTGGCGCTTCGGCCTGCGCGGCGGCCGCAACGCCCTGCTGGCCGAGCTGCACGCCATGCAGGCCGCCGGTGTCGACCACATCGGTCTGCAGTTCCGCCGCAACGAACGGCCGTTGGCCGAGACCTTCCACGAAATCGCCGAGTACGTGCTGCCGCACTTCCCGGCCCATGCCGGCGCCGCCGCGGCGGCCTGACCGTTACCGGAGCTTTGCCATGAAGATGAAGACCCTGGCCGCGCTTGCGTTGGCTACCCTCCCGCTGTCTTTCCAGGCCACCGCCGAGGACTGGTATCCCTCTGCCTATGGCGCCAACGATGAGATCGGCGCGGCCAACCTGCTGACCGCGGACGTGGTCAAGCGCGCGGTCTCGCTGGTCAGGACCGGCAAGACCTATCCGCTGGCGGTGCCGGTGGACAAGAACCTGCCCGCGTTCCGCCACCGCAGCTTCCGCCTGTACAACGTGCAGGTCGGCCAGCAGGCCGGCAGGTCGCTGGGCCCCAACAGGTTCACCTTCAACGATGAACTGGTGAACGCGTGGACCGGCGTTGGCACCCAGCTCAACGGCATCGGCCATATCGGCATCGACAACGTCTACTACAACGGCAACAAGGCCGCCGACTTCGTCACCGTCGACGGCGTGCGCAAGCTCGGCGTCGAGAAGGTGCCGCCGATGGTCACGCGCGGCGTCGTGCTGGACATGACCGCGTACTACGGCAAGGCGATCGTGCCCGGCGGCACCGAGTTCACCGTGGCCGACATACAGGCCGTGCTGAAGAAGCAGGGACTGAGCCTGCGCAAGGGCGACGTGGTGCTCTTCAACACCGGCTGGCTGGAACTGATCGGAAAGGACGACAAACAGTTCCTGGAAGTGGAACCGGGTATCGGCATGGAGGCCGCGAAGTGGCTGGCCGACCAGGGCATCGTCGCCTTCGGTGGCGACACCTGGGCCTCGGAGGTCTACCCGAACCCGCACGGTGCCGAGGAGTTCCCGATCAACCAGTACATGCTGGCCAAGCGCGGCATCTACAACCTGGAGCTGATCGACAGCCGTGCGCTGGTGCGAGACAAGGCCTGGGAATTCCTGTTCGTGCTCGGCCAGCCGCTGTACGTCGGCTCGACCCAGGTCAACATCAACCCGGTGGCGATCCGATGAGCGCCGCCTCCGCCCTGCCGTTGTTCGCCGGCCGTCGCTTCCGCGTCCGCTATGACGGCCTGGCCGCCGACAACGTCTACAGCGCCGATGGCCGCCACGTGCAGTACGCCATCGTCTCCGGCGCCTATGCCGGTGCGCAGGGCGAAGCCGCCTGCGAGTGGCAGCAGATCAGCGAAGGGGTCTATGCCATTTCGTGGCAGGAAGCCGATGGCGCAACGGTCGTGCATGTCGATGACTTCGTCGGCGGTCGTTCGCTGGCCTGGTTCACCGCCACCGATGGCAGTTTCCATCGCATGCAAGGGCCGCTGCACCCGCTGTGATGCCGGCCAGCGGCCGGCACTACCGCGTGCGGTCGGACGGCTTCGCGTGCTGCTTCGGTAGTGCCGGCCGCTGGCCGGCAACCCCGGTCTGCTCGAACACCCCGGCCACCCAGTCGATGAAGACCCGCAAGCGTGGCGATGGCGTGCGGTTGCGCGGGTAGACCAGGCTCAACGGGCTTGGCGTCGGCGGCGCCTCCGGCAACAGCTCCAACAGCTGCCCGCGCGCGATGTACGGGTCCATCCGGTAGCGGGGCGCCTGGATGATGCCCAGGCCCGCCAGCGCGGCGCCGAGGAACGCATCCGCACCGGAGACACGCACCCGTGCAGGCAGCGGCACGTAGTGCACCTGCCCGGCCTGCTGGAACTCCAGGGGAATCAGCTGGCCGGTGGCGCTGGAGCGATAGCCGACCATTTCATGCCCGTCCTGCAGGGACGCGATGCTGCCGGGCACACCCTTGTCCTGCAGGTAACCTGGCGCGGCCACGGTGACCTCGCGCAGCATCGTCAACCGGCGCGCCGCCAGATCGCTGTCAGCCAGCGTCCCCACCCGCAGCGCCGCATCCACGCCTTCGCGCAGCAGGTCGACATAGCGGTCGCCTTCGCTGACCTCCAGTTCGATCTCCGGGTAGCGCTGCAGGAATTCCGGCAGGTGCGGGAACAGCAGGTGCCGGCCCAACGTGCCATGCACTTCGATACGCAACGGGCCGCGTGGCGGCGCATCCCGGAACGCGGCCTCGGCATCGTCCATGTCGGCGATCAGGCGCAGGCATCGCCCGTAGAAGGCTTCACCTTCCAGCGTCGGCACCACCAGCCGCGTGGTCCGGTGCAGCAGGCGCACGCCCAGCCGCTGTTCCAGCGCCTTGATCGCGTCGGTCACCGTGGCCCGCGGCAGCCCGAGGTCCTCGGAGGCGCGGGTGAAGCTGCGGCGCTCGACGATACGGACGAAGGCGCGCATGGCCGTGAAGCGGTCCATTGTTCGGCTATCCGGATGATGTTGGCGGATTATGCAGGATTATCCGAACGCGCAATGGCGCGAAGATGGTCCTGCGTCGCTCCGGCGCGTCCCCGTGGAAGCCACCATGACCCTCTCCCCCGCCCGCTCTGTCGCCCTGGTCACCGGCGGATCGCGTGGCATCGGTGCCGCCATCTCGCGTCGGCTGGCCGCCGATGGCCACGCGGTCGCGATCAACTATGCGGGTCGCCGCGACGACGCCGAAGCCTTGGCCGCCGAACTGAACGCCGCCGGCGCGCAGGCCATCGCGCTGCAGGCCGATGTGTCCGATCCGCAGGCGGTGCGGCAGCTGTTCGATGCCATCGACGCCCGCTTCGGCGGCATCGACGTGGTGGTCAACAGCGCGGGTGTGCTGCAGCTGGCCCCACTGGCCGATTGCGACGACGCCCTGTTCGATCGGGTGATCGGCATCAACCTCAAGGGCGCCTTCAACGTGCTGCGCGAAAGCGCGCGACGGGTGCGCGACGGTGGCCGGCTGATCACCCTGTCCACCAGCGTGGTTGGCATCAGGCTGGAGAACTACAGCGTGTATGCGGCCAGCAAGGCGGCGGTGGAGACGATGGGCGCGATCCTGAGCAAGGAGCTGCGCGGGCGCAACATCACCGTGAACGCGGTGGCGCCCGGACCGACCGCCACCGATCTGTTCCTGGATGGAAAATCGCCGGAGCTGATCGAGCGGTTGGCGAAGATGAACCCCCTGGAGCGGCTGGGTACGCCGGACGACATCGCCGGTGCGGTGGGGTTCCTGGCCGGTGCCGATGGCGGATGGATCAACGGCCAGGTGCTGCGCGCCAACGGCGGGATGGTGTAGATCGCGCGAGCGGCATCCACGCATGGCGTGGATCTACCTAGAAACCCGTGGCGGTTGATCGAATCCACGCAGGACGCGAAGCCCCTGTAGAGCCGAGCGTGGGCTCGGCTCTACAGCAGGGTCAGGCGATACGTGCCTCGCGGCGGCGATGCACCCAGTAGTACAACGTGGGCAGCACCAGCAGGGTCAGCAGCATCGCCGACAGCAGGCCACCGATCACCACCACCGCCAGCGGCTTCTGGGTTTCGGCACCGATCGCGTGCGAGGTCGCCATCGGCAGCAGGCCGAACATCGCCAGCAGCGCGGTCATCAGCACCGTGCGCAGGCGCTGCAGCGAACCCTGCACCACTGACTGCAGCAGGTCCATGCCCTGCTCGCGCAGCTGGGCGAAGCGACTGAGCATCACCACGCCGTTCAGCACTGCTTGCCCGAACAATGCAATGAAGCCGATCGCCGCCGACACTGAAAGCGGAATGCCGGTCAGCCACAGGGCCAGGATGCCGCCGATCATCGCCAGTGGCACGTTGGCCAGGATCAGCGCGGCGCTACTGATGTCCTTGAAGGCATCGAACAGCAGCACGAAGATGATCAGCACCGACAGCGGAATCACCCAGCCCAGCCGCTTCATCGCCCGCTGCTGGTTCTCGAACTCGCCGGACCACTCCAGCTGGTAGCCCTCCGGCAACTGTACGCTGGCCTCCACGCGCTTGCGCATGTCAGCCACCACGCTGCCCATGTCACGCCCGGCAATGAAGATGCTCACCGCCTTCACCCGCTGCGCGTTCTCGCGCGAGATGTTGATCGCGCCGCTGGCCATGCGGAAGTCGGCCACGTCGGACAGCGTCACCGTGTGGCCATCGCCGATGCCGACCGGCACCGTGCGCAACCGCTGCAGGTCGCGGTCGGCGTCGTCTAGGCGCAGCGTGATCGGGAACCTGCGGTCACCTTCCCACAGTTCGCCGACCTGGCGCCCGCCCAGTGCGGTCTCGATCACCTCGTCGATGTCGCGCACGTTCAGGCCGTAGCGCGCGGCGCGGTCGCGATCGATCTCGATCTGCAGTTGCGGCAATGAGCCGTCGCGGTCGATGAAGGCGCTCTCCACGCCCTCTACGCTACGCACCTGGCCGAGGATCGCCTGCGCCTGCTGGTTCAGCACGTCCAGGTCGGAACCGCTGACCTTGATCACCACCTGGCCCTTGATCTGCGAGATGCTCTCCAGGATGTTGTCGCGCACCGGCTGCGAGATCGAGAACTCAGGGCCCGGAATGCGCTGCTCCAGCGTACGCTGCAGATCACTGACCAACTGCCGCTTGTCCACGCCCTTCGGCCACTCCTTCTCCGGCTTCAACGCTACCAGCGCCTCGATCTGGTTGGCGCCCTTGGCATCGGAACCGTCTTCCGGGCGCCCCAGCTTGGCCACCACCGTCGATACCTGAGGAAAGGTCCCGACCAGCTCACGGATGCGCCGCGACTGCTGCTGCGCCTCGGCCAGGCTGGTGCTCGGGTCGAGCGTGGCGGTCAGCCAGATCGACCCTTCGTCCAGCTCGGGCAGGAACTCCGAACCCAGCCGCGTGCCCAGTGCCAGCGTGCCGACCAGCAGCGCAACCGCGGTCAGGACCACTGCACGCGGGCGGGCCAGTGCGCGCTCCAGGACCGGCCGGTACCAGCCGGTCAGGCGGTCCATCAGCGGATTGCCGTCGCGCATGCGATCGCGCCGCAGCCACCAGTAGCAGAACAGCGGCACCACGGTCAGCGCCAGGATCAACGCACCGATCAATGCCGAGGTCACCGAGTACGCCATCGGCGCGAACATGCGGCCTTCCTGGCGCTGCAGGGTGAAGATCGGGATATGCGCGGCGATGATGATCAGCATCGAGAAGAACGTCGGCCGGCCCACTTCCGACGCTGCCGAAAGAATGGTCGAGAACCGTGTCTTCCGGTCGGCCGTGGGTGGCAGCTTCGACAATCGCGAGACGATGTGCTCGGTCACGATCACCGCGCCGTCGATGATGATGCCGAAGTCCATCGCACCCAACGACAGCAGGTTGGCCGGCACGCCCCACAGATGCAGGCCGAGGAAGGTCGACAGCAGCGCCAGCGGCATCATCGCCGCCACGATCAGCGCGGCACGGGCGTTGTACAGGAACAGCCACAGCACCAGGAACACCAGCACCGCGCCTTCCAGCAGGTTGCTGAAGACGGTTTTCAGCGTGGTCGAGACCAGCCACGAGCGATCATAGAACGGCTCGATGCTGACCCCGGCCGGCAGCTGGTTCGCCTCGATCTCGGCGATGCGCGCATGCAGCGCGTCGAGCACGTCGGAGGGATTCTCGCCCTTGCGCATCAGCACCATGCCGAACACCGCATCGTCGTTGTCGTCCTGGCCGACCAGGCCCTGCCGGGGCAGGCCGGTGTCGGCGACGCTGGCCAGGTCGCGCACCAGGATCGGCGCGCCCCCGCGCTGCGCCACCACCACGTTGCCGATGTCGGCCGGCGAACGCATCAGGCCCACGCCGCGGATCAGGAACTGCTGCTGGCCGCGTTCCACGTAGCCGCCGCCGGCGTTCGAGCTGCCCTTCTCCAGCGCCTCGGCGAATTCACCCAGGCTGATGCCGCGGTCACGCAGCTTGTCCAGGTCCGGCTTGACCTGGAAGGTCCGCGCGAAGCCGCCGAAGCTGATCACATCGGCCACGCCCGGCACGGTGCGCAGGCTGCGCTCCATCGTCCATTCCTGCACGGTGCGCAGCTGGGTCGGCGTCATGTGCGGGCCCTTCAGCACGTACCGGTAGATCTCACCCACCGCCGAACTCATCGCCTCCAGTTCCGGCGTCACCCCTTCCGGCAGCTCCACCCCCTGCAGGCGCTCCAGCACCTGCTGGCGCGCGAAGTAGTCATCGGCCTTGTCGTCGAAGGTCAGGATGATCATCGACAGGCCGAACTGCGTATGCGAGAACACCCGCACCGAATGCGGGAGGCCGGACAGCGCCACTTCCAGCGGCATCGTCACCTCGCGTTCCACCTCTTCAGCGGCGCGGCCCGGATGCAGCGATACCACCGTCACCTGGGTGTCGGACACATCCGGAAAGGCTTCCACCGGCAGCACGCGGAACGCGGCGATACCCGCGCCGATGAACAGCAGCAGTGCCAGCATCACCATCAATGGCTGGCGCAGGCAGTACGCAATCAGGCGATCGATCATGGCGCAGCGTGCCCCGTGCCGGTGCTGGCAGCGGCCGGCGCGCTGTCCACCAGCTGCTGCAGCAGCAGCCCGCCTTCAACCACCACTCTGGCGCCCTGGGCCAGGCCCTCGCGCACCCACAGGCGGCCATCGCCCAGTTCCTCGGCATGCACGGCGTGGCGCGCGAAGCGGCCCTTGGCCTCCTCCACGAACACCACCTGCTTGCCGTCGATCAGCAGCACCGCGGCATCGGGCAGCGAGACACCGCCCTCGGCCGGCACTGCCACCTGCGCACGCACGTACTGGCCCGCCTTGAAACCGCGCGCACGGTTGTCCAGCTCGGCGCGCGCCTGCACCACGCGGCGCTCGCTGTCGACGAAGTCATCCACGTGCTGCAGGGTCGCCTGCAACGGTTGGCCATCGGCGCCGGGCACACTCACCTGCATACCCGCCTTCAAGCGTCCGGCCAGGCGCTCGGGAACATCCAGCAGCAGCCACAGGCGGTCCGGATCGCCGATCACCGCCAGCGGCTGCTCGCTGTCGGGGCTGACCGCCATGCCCGGGCTCATCCGCCGCTCCACCAGTACGCCATCGATCGGCGTGCGCAGCGGCAGGCGCTGGTCCACGTGCTGGCCATTGCCATACGCCTTGGCGAAGGCGGTCGCGCGCGCGTGATCGGCCTGGCTGGCGGCGAAGTTGGCCTCGGCTTCGTCCAGTTCACGACCGGACGCCACACCCGCCGCATGCAGCTCGCGGGTGCGGTCCAGTTCCCTGCGGGCCTGCTGCAGCTGCGCGCGACCACGCACACCATCAGCCTGGGCCTGGCCGAACTCGGGCGAGGTGATCCAGGCGATCACCTGGCCTGCCTTCACCTTCTGCCCAGGTTGTGCCTCGATGCGCGCCACCTGCCCTGCCAGTGGGGTGCGCAGCGCACTGGAGCGGGTCTCGTCCCAGACCACGCGGCCCGGCAGCTGCAGGTTGGCGCTGGCGACGGCGGTCACCGCCTCGCTGCGCAGTACATCCAGCTGGCGGCTGCTGGCGGGAAACTGGATCTGGCCGGCACTGACCTGTGGCGCGTCCTCGGTGTACGACGCCGGTTCGCGGCCGCAGCCGCCCAGCAGGGCCAGCGCCAGCAAGGCGGGCAGCACGGCATGGCGCGCCTGCGGGCGGCAAGCGACGGTGAACTTCATCGAGACTCTCCTTCTGCAACGGATGTGGCCGCTTCCCAGCGCGCCAGGGCGATGGCATGGTCGGCACGCGCCTCGATCAACGCGGCTTCGAACTCGCGCCAGCTGCGGCGCGCGTCAAGCAGATCGGTCAGGCTGGCGGCGCCGCGGCGGTAGGCCAGTTCGATGCCCTGCACCGCCGTGCGTGCGGCATCGGACTGCAGCCCTTCGTAGTCGCTGCGACGCTGCGCGGCCGACCGCGCGCTGGCCTGCAGCTGGTCCAGTTCAGCGCGCGCCTCGCGCTGCAGTACCTGCAGTTCCAGCGCCGCACTGTCACGCTCGGCTTCGGCGCGCTGGATCGCGCCGCGTGCACGTGACGGGCCGCCGAGCGGAATCGTCAGCGATACGCCCCAGGTGACACCGCTGATGTCGGTCGGCTCGCGCTCGGCCTCCACTCCCAGCTGGATGTCGCGGTGGCGCTCGCTGCGCGCCAGTGCCACACCGGCGTCGGCGGCGACCAGGCGTGAACGCGCCGCGCGCAGGTCGGCGCGCTGCTGCGGGTCGAACGCGCGTGTATCGGCGATGTTGCCTGGATCTGGCCATGGATCATCGGCACTGAGGTCATGGCTGTCGTCACGGCCAAGCAGCAGGGCCAACGCATGCCGCGCATCGCGCAGGTCCAGCGCGGCCTCGCGCGCCGCATCGGCCACCGCGAGGTCGTCCACCGCCAGTCGCGCACGATCCACCGGTGCCATCGCCCCAGTGGCGACCTGCTTGTCAGCGGCGGCCAGCTGCTCGGTCGAGCTCTGCCGGTTGGCCTCGGCGATCCGCACCCGCTCCTGTGCGCCCTTCAGTCCGAAATAGGCTTCATGCAGCGCCACCTGCTGGCGGCGTCGCGTGTCGAGCATCTCCAGCCCGGCCACCTGCAGCAACCCGTCAGCCTGGCGGATGCGCAGCGCACGCTTGCCGCCGCGCTCCCAGGTGAAGCCCAGGCCCAGCGTGCTGTCCATCCGCTTGTCCTGCCAGCGCCCCGGGCCGACGCCGTGCTTCGGGCTGATCTTGCTGCTGCCGATCGACAGCTCGGCCGCTGGCCGCAACGCGGCGGTCTGCGCATCGCCCTGCACCCCGCGCAGTTCCAATGCCATCGCGCGCAGGTCCGGGTTGTACGCCTCCATGGCGCGCTGCGCTTCCGCCAGCGACAACGCTGAAGCCACGGGTGCGCACAGCAGAGCGGCCAGCGCGGCCGCAAGACGAGGGGAGAAATTCATGCGCGTCACGGTAAGGTGACGCACTTGCGCCAAACTTGCCCCAACCTTGCACGAAGCTTGCAATGCGAATCCTGCTGATCGAAGAAGACGCCGCTCTGGCCGATGGACTGATCCGCGCCCTGCAGGGCGCCGGCCATCTGTGCGACCACCTTTCGCGCGGCCTGCACGCGCCGGCTGCACTGGCCAGCGCGCCGTATGACGTGATGGTGCTCGACCTTTCATTGCCCGATGTCGACGGCCTCGACCTGCTCTCGCGCCTGCGCAATGACGGCGTCACCCTGCCGGTGCTGATCCTCACGGCGCGCGACGGTGTGGAGGACCGCATCCTCGGCCTCGACCGGGGTGGCGACGATTACCTGGCCAAGCCATTTGCACTCGGTGAGCTGGAGGCGCGCCTGCGTGCGCTGTCACGCCGCCGCAGCGACGCACCGGCACAGAAGCGGCTGGGCCGGTTGTGCTTCGACATCATCCGCAATGAAGTGCAAGTGGAAGGCCAGCGCATCGAACTGACCGCGCGCGAGCTGTCGCTGGTCGAGGCATTGATGCAGCATCCCGGCCGCACCGTCACCAAGCAGCGCCTGTTCGACGCCCTGTACAGCTGGGACCACGAGGCCAACCTGTCGGTGATCGAAGTGCATGTCAGCCGCCTGCGCCGCAAGCTGGAGCAGGCACGCGCCGGCGTCGGCATCCGCATGTTGCGTGGCCTGGGGTATCGGCTGGAGGCCGGGGGTGACTGAGCGCGTGCACAGCCTGCGGGGCCTGCTGCTGCGTCGCCTGTGGCTGCCCTTGCTGGTGTTGCTGCTGTGCAGCGCGGTCGGTTCATTCGCGCTGGCCCGCTTCTACGCCGGCCAGGTCTATGACCGCTGGCTGCTGGACTCGGCGATGTCGTTGTCCGAGCTGGTGAAGGTGCAGGACGGGCGTGCCTCGATCGAGATCACGCCTGCGGTGTCGCGCATGTTCACCTGGGATACCGCTGACGAAGTGCATGGCGAAGTGGTCGACGCCGCGGGCGGGCGCCTGTATGGCGACCTGCCCGAAGCGCTGCCCCGCCCCTCGATCGCTGCCGGCAGCGACGATGCCGTCTACTACGACGCGCGCCTGCGTGGGCAGCCGGTGCGCATGGTCGAAGTCGTGGTCAGCGCCGGGCCGGGCCACGATATCCGCCTGCGCGTGGCCGAGACGCTGCGCAAGCGCCATCGCCTGGAGCGCAAGCTGCTGCTGACCAGCATTCCGTTCCAGGCCGCGATCCTGGCGCTGGCTGCGTGGCTGGCCTGGTCCGGTACCGGCGCGGCTGCACGCCACGCCAACCAGGTGGCGCGGCGGTTGGCCAGCCCACGCCCCGACCCGCTGGCGCCACTGGAGCCGGCGCAGGAGGCGCCGCGCGAACTGTGGCCGGCGGTGGAGGCCTACAACGCCCTGCTGCAGCGACTGGACGCCATGCAGGCCGCGCAACGGCGCTTCGTCAGCAACGCCGCGCACCAGCTGCGCACGCCGCTGGCGGCGATGCAGGTGGAGCTGGAGAGTTCATTGCGGCAACAGGATCCGCAGGCCCAGCAGCTGGCGCTGTCCGGCACGCTGGCCGGGTTGGCGCGGCTGCAGCACCTGGTCAACCAACTGCTGATGCTCAGCCGTTCGGAAGATCCCCATGGCAGCGTACTGCCGCTGCAGCCGCTGGACCTGGCCGCGCTGGCGCGGGGCGTGGTCGAGCGCTACGCCGACCGTGCGTTGGCGGCCGACGTGGACCTGGGTTACGACGGACCCGACGACGGTGTGCAGGTGCAAGGTGATCCGCAGCTGCTGCGCGAGGCGCTGGGCAACCTGCTGGACAACGCGCTGCGCTACGGCGCGGCGCCCGGTGTGATCACCCTCGGCGTTCGGCAGGAGACCGACGGCGTGCAGGTATGGGTAGACGATGACGGCGCCGGCATCGCCGAAGCCGAACGCGCACGCGTCACGGAACGCTTCTACCGGGCCAGCAGCGAGGGCGACGGCTGTGGGCTGGGCCTGGCGATCGTGGCCGAGATCGCGCAGCGGCATGGCGCGATGTTGAAGATCGAAACGGCGCCGCTCGGTGGCGCGCGGGTAGGGGTGCGGTTCCGTTCGCGTTGACGTCCTGCGTGCCAACCAAGGTTGGCACCTACCAGGTGCGGGGCAATGACGGCGGCAATGCGGCGCCGCTCCGCATCATCGGCTCATCGAATACGGCGCCTGCGCGCCCTGTCCCGGCCAGTCCTTGTTCGGCTCGGCCTGCATGCGGAAGTGCAGTTCGCCGCCCGCCAGGATTTCGTCATGGCCCAGGAAGGTGCGCTGCAGCGGCTTGCCGTTGAGGCTCACGCTGCCAACGTACGTGTGCTTGTCATCCAGGCCCTCGGCCACGATGGTGAACGTCTTGCCGTTCGGCAGACGCATCGCGGTCCTGGGCAGGAACGGACGGCCCAGGATGTACTCGCCCGAGCCCGGCGCCACCGGGTAGAAGCCCAGCGCGGTGAACACGTACCAGGCCGACATCTGGCCGACGTCATCGTTGCCGGCCAGCCCATCGGGGCGGTCTGCATACTGGGTGTCCATGATCTGCTTCAACCGCGCCTGGGTGCGCCACGGTTGGCCGGCGTACGAGTACAGGTAGGCCACGTGATGGCTGGGCTCGTTGCCGTGCGCATACCAGCCGATCAGGCCGGTGATGTCTTCCATGTGCTCGAAGATCGATGGATCCACCTTGGCGTTGAACACCTCGTCCAGGCGCGCGAGCAGTTTGTCGCTGCCCCCGTGCGCCGACGCCAGGCCGGCGACGTCCTGCGGCACGTACCACGAGTACTGCCAGGCGTTGCCCTCGGTGTAGTCGGTGCCGTAGCCGCTGGCGCTGGGGTCGAACGGCGTACGGAAGCTGCCATCGCGCTTGCGCGCGCGCATGAAGCCGGTGTCCTTGTCGAACGCGTTGCGCCAGTTACCCGCGCGTTTGTCGAAAGTGGCCGCGATGTCGGCCTTGCCCATCGCCTGCGCCATGCGTGCGATGGTCCAGTCATCAAAGGCGTACTCCAGCGTCTTGCTGGCCGCTTCGCCTTCCTCGTCGATCGGCACATAGCCCAGCTCACGGTACTGCGCGATGCCATCGTACGGGCCGTAATTGGCGGTCTCGACCATCGCCTTCAGCGCCTTGTCGGCGTCGAAACCACGAATGCCCTTCACGTAGGCATCGGCGATCACCGGCACGGCGTGGTAGCCGATCATGCACCAGTCTTCCAGGCCATGGAACGACCACACCGGGAGCATGCCGTAGGGACTGTGCTCATGATGCGCCAGCATCGAATTGACGAAGTCGCTGTTGCGCTTCTCCGGCTGCACCAGCGTCAGCAGCGGGTGCAGCGCGCGGTAGGTGTCCCACAGCGAGAACGTCGAATAGTGCGTGAAGCCGTCAGCCTTGTGCACCGCGTTGTCCGAACCGCGGTACTGGCCATCGGCGTCCATGAACAGCGTCGGCCCCAGCATCGTGTGGTACAGCGCGGTATAGGCACTGCGCCGCGCATGCTCGGGGGCATCGATATCGAGTACCGACAGCGCCTGCGTCCAGTCCTGCTTCGCCTGCGCACGCACCCGGTCGAAATCGAAGTCGGCCACTTCCGCGTCGAGGTTGGCGATGGCACCGGCCTCACTGACCGGCGAGATGGCTACCTTCACCACCAGCGGTGCATCCAGCTTGCCGAAGTTGAAGGTGCCGACCAGCTGCCGGCCTTCGATCTGGGCGCGCTGGGCCGGGTCCTTCTCGCCCGGCGGCGGGAAGCCCTTGTAGACGATGTCCTGCTCGGTGTTGTGCAGCTCATGGCCGGCCAGCGGCCGCGAGAAACGCATCGCGAAATACAGCTGGCGGCCCGGTGCCCAGCCACGGGTTTCGCGGAAGCCGGTCACGGTGCCATCGGCGCGCACCCGCACCCGCGACCACAGCACCTTGCCCGGGTAGTCGTACATGCTGGTACGCATGTCCAGCAGCACCTTGGCGTCGGTGCCCTTGGGGAAGGCATAGCGATGCACGCCCACGCGGGTACTGGTGGTCAGCTCGGCACGCACCTTGTAGTCGTCCAGGGTGACCGCGTAGTAGCCCGGCTCGGCCTTCTCGTCAGCGTGGCGGAAACGTGAGGCGTAACCGCTGCGCGGCTTCTCCGGATCACCCCGCTCCAGCCCGGGGTTGCCGGTGAACGGCATCAGCAGGATGTCGCCCAGGTCCGAATGACCGGTGCCGGAAAAATGCGTGTGCGAGAAACCGACGATGCTGCTGTCGTCATAGCGATAGCCCGCTGCCCACCCATAGGCCTTTTCGCGCGGCTGGATGCGCGTGTCCGGGCTGAGCTGGACCATGCCGAACGGCACCGTCGCCCCCGGGTAGGTATGGCCTTCTCCGCCGGTGCCGATGAACGGGTCGACCGAGGCGTATGCCTTGTCGGCGACGGTTCTGGCTGGGGCCGCACTGGCCAAGCCGGAAGCGAACATCGCCGTGGCGGCGACAGCGATCAGGAGGCGACGGTCCAGCATGGGCATCGGCATTTGGATCGATTCAGGTGGTGGTCCGATCCTAGCATCGGCCCGGCCCTGTCGCATGCTGCAGTGCGGCCGCCGGAACCGGCACGATGATTTGCACGTAATTGCATGGCCGGACGACGAGCCGCCTCATAGCCTTCCGGTCTCCCGCTTCCCGATCGGTGCCAATACGGCAATGGATGTCCACACATGCACTTCTGAAAGACCGCGCCTTCGGAGCGGGAGAAAGCGAGACGAACCATCAATTGGTACGCAGCGCCTCGATCTGCCCAGGATGGCGCCGCAGCGGACATACCGCTGCCGGGATTGGAACCCCGTTTTGAGCTACGAGATCTGCTTGCCGTAACTACGGCGGGCGGTGTGCGGCGGCCGCATGGCCCTCCGGCTTTTCTCGTAGCTCAGCCGAAGTTCCAACCTCGCATCGCCCGCCACCCTTGCGGTGGCCCTCGCACCCAAGGAGTTTCCGCATGACCCAACGTCTGCTCAGCCCGGCCATGGAGTCGCTGTTCCAGCGCATCGAACACGCCCTCAACAGCGCCGAAGGCATGGCCATCCTCATCGGCGAGCAGTACGGCCCCGAGCCGAAGCCGCCCGCGCCGATGGGCTACAACGCCAAAGAGATCGCCAATGCGATGGTCATGCTGAGCCAGCATGGCCGGTCGTTGCTGCAGAAGCTGCGTGCGGAAGCGGAAAAGGTGACCTATCACTAGGCCGCCCTGCAGCCGAGCCTGCTCGGCGCCGTGCGCACCGCACGCAGCGATTGCTGCCTTCAATCGGGCAATGCGCCCTGCAAGGTGGCGAGGTCGGCGCTGTCGACCGGCCTCACCACGCGCGCCACTTCCTGGCCGTCATGCAGCAGCACCACGGTGGGCCACAGTTTTACCTTGAACGCACGCCCCAGCGGCTTTCCCTTGCCATCCTCGATCTTCCAGTGCACCAGATCGTGGGCATCCACGAATGCCTGGAGTGCGGGCTGCGCCGCCTGGCAATGACCACACCAGGGTGCACCGAACTCCAGCAGCTGCCAGCCCGCCTGAGCTTCCACGTCCGCACCGGCGGGCTCGGCCGCCGAGTAGTCACGCATGAACGCCATGCCGGTTACGCCGCCAACGCTTTCTGGATATCCGCCAACGGAGCATTGGTCAGGTCCTTGGCAATATCGCCCAGCAGGCGCGCCTGGACTTCCTTGTGCAGCAGCGGGCGGATGCGGCCCAGCGTGGTCGGGTCTGCCACCAGCACCAGGTGTGCATAGCGGTTGTTGAGCGCATCTTCGTTCAACTGCTCGGCCACCTGCTTGGCGAACGTCGCCTCGTTGAGCTGCGAAATGGACATGTCCTTCGGCACCGCGCCGGCCGGGCCCTGACCAGAGACGCCCTGCTCGCTGATGTCCTGCAGGCGCAGCTCACCTTCCTGCTTCAACGCCAGCTGATGTTCGCTGCCGACGTTGGTGAACACGCGGGCCGAACCACCATCGGCGACGATGATCAGCGTGCCTTCGGGAATGCGACGGGTCATGCGATGCTCCTTCTCGATTGCGTTCAGCGCTACCGTAGACAGCGTGGCGTGAGCGCTGCGGCCAGAGTTCGTTCAACGCATGTCATTGCACGCTGCGCGGATGAACAGGCGCCATGGAACACAGCGTACAGATCAGTCCGCTTCGCTGCATGCTCACGCCGATGCCGTTATGATGAACGGATGATCGACACGACCCACTACGTGACGGGCGCACCTGTTACGTGGGAAGCACTGCCGACCGGCGCTTCGCTTGCCACGATCGCTCCCGCCCTGCCGTTCCACCGCCTCGCGCTGGATCCTGGCGGATGAAGCCCGCAGGCCCTCGGCCTGCACGCCCCACGCTGCTGTGACCTCCGGCCGCTGACTGCGCGACCGCTGTGATCCCGTTGCTGCGTTTCCGCCGTTGCGGCGGTGCGTTGCCGTGCGCGTGGCGTCGTGCCTGCACACATTCCCCGGCCCCCCACGCCACTCACCGATGCCCCTGCGCCACCTGCGCCTGCATCGCCGTTTCCGATTTCCGGGACCTACCTCACCGCTCATTTCCCCTCTTCTGCCCACAAGGGAGCCCCCATGCAGGACACCCCCGATGCACATGCCCATTTCGGCTGGTTCAAGCGCCGCCGCCACCTGAAGGTCGATGAGATCACCGTCGTAGACAAGCCCATGCTCAAGCGCGCCGTCGGCGCGGCCGCACTCGGCAATGCCATGGAGTGGTTCGACTTCGGTGTCTACGGCTACCTGGCCGTCACCATCGGCCAGGTGTTCTTCCCGTCCAGCAATCCCACCGCGCAGGTGATCGCCGCGTTCGCCACCTTCACCGTGGCGTTCCTGGTGCGGCCGCTGGGCGGCCTGGTGTTCGGCCCGCTGGGTGATCGTTACGGCCGCCAGAAAGTGCTGGCTTTCACCATGATCCTGATGGCGCTGGGCACCTTTTCGATCGGCCTGATTCCCGCCTACGAGCGCATCGGCATCTGGGCGCCGGTGCTGTTGCTGCTGGCGCGCGTGGTGCAGGGCTTCTCCACCGGCGGCGAGTACGGCGGCGCGGCCACCTTCATCGCCGAGTATTCCACCGACCGCAACCGCGGCCTGATGGGCAGCTGGCTGGAGTTCGGCACGCTGGGCGGCTACATCGCTGGCGCCGGTACCGTCACCGCGCTGCACATGCTGCTGAGCAGCGGGCAGATGCTGGACTGGGGCTGGCGCATTCCGTTCCTGGTGGCCGGCCCGCTGGGCCTGCTCGGCCTGTACATGCGCATGAAGCTCGAGGAAACCCCGGCGTTCCGCGCCTTCGCCGAGGAAGCCGAGAAGCGTGAGCACGAGCGGCCGGGGCTGGGCGCGCTGTTCCAGGTGCATGGCCGCCAGCTGCTGGTGTGCATGGGCCTGGTGCTGGTGTTCAACGTCACCGACTACATGCTGCTGACCTACATGCCCAGCTACCTCAGCGTCACCATGGGCTACGCCGAGAGCAAGGGCCTGCTGCTGATCATCATCGTGATGCTGGTGATGATGCCGCTGAACATCGTCGGCGGCCTGTTCAGTGACCGGCTGGGCCGGCGCCCGATGATCATCGGTGCGTGCATCGCGCTGCTGGTGCTGGCCATTCCGTGCCTGCTGCTGGTCGGCAGCGGCAGCGACGGGCTGATCTTCCTCGGCCTGATGCTGCTGGGGCTGGCGCTGGTGTGCTTCACCAGCTCGATGCCGTCCACGCTGCCGGCGCTGTTCTACACCCCGGTGCGCTACAGCGCGCTGTCGATCGCCTTCAACGTGTCGGTGTCGCTGTTCGGTGGCACCACGCCGCTGGTGACCGCGTGGCTGGTGGAACGCACCGGCGACCCGCTGGTGCCGGCCTATTACCTGATGGGCGCGGCGGTGATCGGGCTGGTGACGATGCTGTTCGTGAAAGAGACCGCCGGCCTGCCGCTGCGCGGTTCACCGCCGGCGGTCGGCAGTGAACGGGAAGCGGCTGCGCTGTTGAAGAGCGATGTGCCGGTGACGGTGGACCCGACCTTGCCGCCGCTGCCGGAGGCTTCAGAGGCCGAGCAGGTGAAGCCGGCCTGAGGCTCGGCGGGACCCGCGCTGTACAGCCGAGCCCGCGCCCGGCTGCCTTTCGGGGATCCGCCGGGCAAGGGCCCGGCGCGACGCCCCGTGCGACATCAATCACCCCGGGTGTTCAACGCCATCGCGCGCATCACGATGGGCTTGGCCCAGCCGGGCGTGTGCAGCAGGTCGGCTACCGCAATCGGGTACTGCAGTTCGCCCGCGGCCATGGCCAGTACCGGCAGCGGCACCACGCAGCCGTCGGCATCGGCCGGCGCGCTGTTGTCGTAGACATGCAGCTCGGCCAGGTGCGGCAGCAGCTCCAGCAGGTTCGCGCGCGCCGAATCGAAGCGCGCGTGGATCTTCTCCACTGGAATGTCATGGCCACCGGCGGCGACCCGCGCGGCAACGCGGGCGATATGCAGCTCGACGTTGGCCAGGCCACAGAACCAGATGGCCACGTGGTGGTGGTCGCACGCCTCGCGCAGCAGGCGCGGGATGGTGTTGCCCCCCAGCGTGGTCTCGAAGGCGAAGTCGGTGCCATCGGCCATGGCCTGGCGCAGGCGGCGGGCGCCTTCCTGCCAGGCCTCGGCGTTCGCCTCCGGCAGCGGCCAGCCGGCATTGACGAGGCGGCGGGTGAAGGAATCCGGGTTGAACCAGCCCAGCCCTTCGGCGTTCAGCCAGGTACCCAGCAACGAACTTTTGCCGGCGCCATTGACGCCGGCCAGCGCCAGGATGCGTCCCATCGATCAGAGCGGACGGCCGAGGGTGACCTTGCCGCCGCGCCGGATCGGCTGTCCCAGCACCTTGGCCAGCCCCGCCCCCTGCTGCAGGCCGGCCAGGGTCTGGTCGAACTCGCTGCGCAGGCGCTGCAGTTCTTCGTTGCGCTCGCCGGCATCACCGCCAGCGGCCTTGGCCAGCAGCTCCTGGTAGGTGCGGATGTCCACGATCACCGCTTCCGGGTGATTGTGGTTGGTGATGACCAGCGCCTGCTTCTCGCGCACGGTGCGCATCAGGCTCGGCCAGCCCCGGGTCTTCACCGACGAGGCCGGGGCCTTCTCAAGGCCAGGTAGATCCAGTGGCAGGGTCATGGCATCGCTCCAGGCGGGGTGGACGACCCCACTATACCCAATTTGGCCAAATTGGGGATAAATCCCCTTTTCAGCCCGATGATCCCGCTTCCGGGGCATCGGTCTGCAGCAGGCTGTCGCGCTCGCGCAGCGGGAAGCGGATCCAGGCATCGAGCCCCTGCGGGCCAAAGCGCAGTTCGCCGCTACCGGCCAGCTCGTACGGCACGCGCTGCTCGATCAGCGCCCGGCCCAGGCCGCGCTGGCGTGGCATTTCCCAGCCCTCCACGTCGGCATGGCGCTCGCACCAGTGCAGGCCCAGCCACGGTTCGGCGTCCTGCACCTGCAGATGCCAGGACACCTCGATCCGCCCCGCCTCGCGCGCGGCTGCGCCATAGCGCAGCGCGTTGCTCGCCAGCTCATGGATGGCCAACGACAGCACCTCGGCCGCTTTCGGTGGCAGCAGCACGTCTTCACCGTGCAGCTCGCACAGGCCCGTGCCCGGCATCTGCGCCGACACTTCCTCTTCGATCATCCCGCGCAGGCAGACCCCGGCATTGCCGCCGCGGGTCAGCAGGCTCTGAGTGCGCGCCAGCGACATCAACCGCCCGCACAGCCGCTCGGCGTACTCGTCCACGCTGGCCACGGTGCTGCGCGTCCGCCAGGCAAGGGCATGGATGGTGGACATGATGTTGCGGACCCGGTGCTGCAGCTCCGCCAGCAGCACCGCCTGGCGCTCGGTGGCGCGCTTGAGGTCGTCGATATCCACCGCAATGGCGAACACCCCGGTCACCTCGCCGTCTGCATCGCGCAGCGGCGCAGCGGCGACGCGTGTCCAGCGGGCGCGCCCGTCGTCATGGATGAACTGGAACTCCAGGCCAGGGACCACCGTCTCCCCCCGCAGGGCGCGGGCGATGGCGAAATCATGGGGTTCGATGGGCGAGCCGTCGGGGTGCCATCCCTGCCAGCGGTAGTGGTTGGGGCGATCGGTGTACGGCACCTTGCCGGTGGGCAGATAGGTCCGCATGCGGTCGTTGGACAGTTGCAGGCGGCCTTCGGCGTCGACAATGCAGACCCCTACCGGCAGCACCTTGAACGCCAGCGCCAGGCGGCGGTCGCTCTCCCGGCGCTTCTGCTCCTCGCGTTCACGGGCGGCCTGCGCGACATGCGCCGCCGTTGTCTCGAACATGGTCACCAGCACGCCGTTGATGCGCCCTTCCTCACCGCGGATGGGGCTGTAGGTGATGGTGAACCAGACATCCTCCAGCCGTCCCCGCCGCGCCAGCGGATAGAGCTTGTCCTCATAGGTGATGGTCTCGCCCTGCCACACCCGCTGGTAGATCGGGCCGTTGATGTGCCAGACCTCAGGCCAGCACTCGCGCGTGGGCTGGCCAAGCCCGCCCGGATGCTTGTCGGCGAGGATCTCGGCATAGCCATCGTTGTAGAGCTGCACCAGCTGCTGCCCCACAGCACGATCATCGGGAAGCCGTGGGCCAGCATCAGGTCGACGGTGGCGCGCAGGTGCGGCGGCCATTGCTCGATCGCCCCCAGCGGCGTGCCTGACCAGTCGTGGCGGGCAATTCGGGCGGCCATGCCGTCATGGCGCGCATGCGCCCGCAGCGACGGCGGCATGCCCGCCGGGCGCTCAACGGCCTGGAGACCCTCGATGCGGCGTGACATGCCGCGCAATCAGGCGATACCCGCAGCCGCCTGCGGGCGTGCCACCAGCCGTGCCAGCTGCTGCACCAGCGCCTCGATGTGATAGGGCTTGGTACAGCGGGGCGCGCCAGCGAAGCGGCTGGGCAGGTTGTCATCGTAGCCGGAGGTCAACATGAACGGCGTGCCGGCTTCCGCCAGGCGATCGGCCAAGGGGTAGACCAGTTCTCCCCCCAGGTTGATGTCCAGCAGGGCGACATCGATGGGGTGCTCATCGACCAGACGCCCCAGCGCCTGCAGGTCACCGGCCGGTCCCACCACCTGCGCTCCTTTCAGTTCCAGATAGTCCACCAGGAACATCGCGATGGCGAATTCATCTTCCGCCACCAGCACTCGCAGCCCTTTCAGGCTCTCTGGCTTGTTGCCCGCTTCCAGCACGACCCGCGCTCCTCGATACACGCGGCGTACCTCTGCCGCAACGCCTGCAGGATGCGCGAATCGGGCTACAAGGGCGCGTGATGATCGATGAAGATCGCGGCCACGACCTGTTCACTCCGGCCCTGCGACGGCGTCTTCAGAACGCGCGCTCCCATTTCAGGCTGAGCAGGCTGCGGTCGTGGCTGTACAGCCAGCCGACGTTGCTGTCGATGCGGGCATAGCGCAGGCTGAGGCTGGGGACCAGCCCGGCCACCGCCAGCCGCTCGCTGCGCACGATGGCGATCAGGGTCTGTTCTTCGTCCTGCCGGCGCGCCTCCAGCAATGGGCTCCAGGCCGCGTAATCGCGGTGGCGCAGGGTGATGAACACTGTGGCCGTGGTACCCCGCCACTGACGGGCCGCGCCCAGCCGCACGCCGCGCTGGCGGTAGCCGTTGGCCGGGTCGGCAGCGCTGCTGTCGGTCAGGTCCACGCCCGCGAACAGGGTCCAGCGCGGGTTGAGCGCGCGGAACCCGGTGGCATACAGCGCCGCCAGTTCGCCATCGTAGTTGTCGGCCAGGCCCGGCCGCCGGTAGCGCTGGCGTTTCCAGTCGGCCTCCAGCTTGAGCAGGCTGCGCGCGTCCAGCGCGTACTGCCATTCGCCGTGCACGCCACTGCCGCCCTGCAGGGCATGATTGCCCAGCGCCTGGTAGTCATAGCTCGGCGCCAGCTGCAGGGTGTGCCGTGCACTGCGCCAGCTGTAGCCGGCCTGCACGCTGGCGTTGAGCTCGTTGTATGCGCTGTAGCCACGCCAGGCCTGGCCGAACGCCAGCCCGCGCACGTACAGCCCATGATGGCCGGCCAGCGCCCAGCGCCGTTCCAGGTTGGCGTCGTAGTCCAGGCCGGTGGCGCGCTGCGCTTCGGGCAGCGTGCGTTCGATCAGGCAGGTGTCGCCGACACCGAACAGGCACGTGCGGCTGGCCGAACTGCGGTTGATGTTGTCGCTCCATGCAGGCCCGGCGGCGACCGAACCCTTCCAGCGCCTGCGTGCCTGCAACGCGTCCAGATAGCTGTCCACGCGTGCGCGCACACCAGCGGTGGCCGGATCGTTGCTGTCGATACCGGCCTTGATTGCACCGAACAATGCCACCGCCTCGCGGTCGCGCTGGTCTTCGGCATAGACACGCGCCAGTTCAAGGCGGGCGGGCAGGAAGTCCGGCTTCGCGGCCAGCAGTGCTTCGTACTCCTGTGCGGCGCGCGAATGATCACCGGCGACGCGGGCCAACGCACCCTGCGCATAGTGGCGCAGCAGCGGATCGTGCCCGGGAAGCTCGATGTACTCGGCCAGGAATGCCGCGGCGGCCGGCCACTGCTGGTGCTGCAGCGACAGGTACAGCGCCTGCCCGAGATCATCGACGGTGCGCTCCACCCGCACGGTCTGGCCATCGAGGGTGAGCGTCGGCCGTTGCGATTCGGCCTGCTGCAGGCGCTGCTGGTCCTGCTGCTGGTGGCGCAGTTCGCTGCCCTGTTCGAGCACGCGGCGGAGGTCGTCCTGCTGGGCGCGCACGTCGGCGGCAGCCAGCAGCAGGAACACGGGAAGCAGGGGGTGGCGCATGGTCGATCCGTGGTGCATGCAGCGGGCCGAAGCAGGGACTGGCGGATCGCGGCTTGTCCCTGCCCTGCCCCGTCAGGGGCGTGGCAATCAGTTCTTGCTGCCGCCGAAGGCGGTGTCGTACTGGCTGTTGCCGGCGAACGTGGCGATACCGGCCAGGGTGGCGGCGTTGGCGCCGAAGAACTGGCCCTGGCTGTTGCCGGTGACCGAACCGTTGGCGACGGCGGTGCCGGCGAAGGACGCGTCGGCGCTGTTGATGTTGGCGCTGATCGCCAGGGTCTGGCCACCACCGGCCAGGCCGCCGGTCAGCTTGCCAGTGCCGAAGTCCGCCGCGAAGGTGCCGCTGAGCAGGTTGCTGCCGTTGAACTTGTTCAGGCCGGCGACCGCGTAGGTGGCGGTGCCGCTGGGCAACGTGGTGCCTGCGCGGTCGCCGGCGAAGTACACCTGGCGGTTGTTGAAGCCACCCGCGGCGCCATCCTTGGACCATTCACCGAACCACACATCGCCACTGCCCACCTTGACGAAGTTGAAGTGGCCCATGCCGGCATGGTTGCCCGGCGTGCCGGTGATCGGCATGGCCAGCGTACGCACGGTCACGTTGCCCACGGTGGTGGGCGCCGAGTACGCGGACAGGCCCTGGAAATCGACCGGCTTGGCGTTGGAGACGGTGCCGACGCCGATGCCGGCCTTGCCTGCGCTGTGCGGCCCGCCGTTGACTTCGGAGGCACCGACCTTGACGTACAGCTGCGAATCGGTGGCCGGGCTGGCCGCACCGACGATGTCGGCCGCCTGGGCGGCACCGGCCAGGGCGAAGGTGGCGGCCATGGCCAGTACGGAACGGGAGATCATCTTCATGGAACTACTCCTTGGGTTGAGGGAACAACGGGTACAACAACAGAACAGGTGATCAGAAGCGCGCAGTGACACCGAGCTTCAGCGTGCGCCCCGGCGCCGGCAGCGTGGAGCGCGTGGCCGGGTCGACGTAGTAGCGGTTGCCGAGATTGGTCCCGACCAGCTCGACGCTGGCATGGTCGTTGATGCGCCAGCGCGCGTAGGCGTCGACGGTGGTGATGTTTCCCCAGGTGAACGGCACGTTCTGCCAGATCAGGCCACCACTGCCGCCATACAGGCGGTCACGATAGGCCTGCAGGTCCGGGTTCTGGTGGCGCTGGTAATGCACGATGCGGCTGCCCAGTTCCAGGCGCTCATCGAACAGCCGGGTGCCCAGCGACCCGTTCACCGACAACCGGGGAATGGCCTGGGTCAGCAGGTAGCCACTGACGAAGCCGTCCTGCACGCAGTCGGGCACCTTGCCGGCCAGTGCATCGAGCTGCACCGCCATGCTTTCGTCGCATACCTCGTTTTCCAGCGTGCGGCTGATGCCCAGGTCGATGAAGATGCGGCGGTTGTCGAAGCGCGCCTGCAGCTCCACGCCGCGGATGCGCTGCTTGTCCAGGTTGTCGAACAGGAAGTTGCCGTCGCGCTCGATCACGTTGCGGGTCTTGTGCACGTAGTAGGCCAGCTTCACGTCGGCATCAGCGGTGTTGCCGAACAGCGCCGACAGGTTGTGCACGTAGCCCACTTCGTAGTTGTAGGCGTGTTCGGGCTTGAGCGGGTACAGCGGGTTCAGGCTGCTGGAGAACGCGATGGTGCTCTCGAACATGCTGGGGAAACGCACCGCCTCGCTGTAACGGACATAGGCGCGCGCATTGGGCGAGAAATGCGCGGTGGCCGAGAAGGTCGGCAACCAGGCATGGTCGCGCCTGCGCTCATTGCGCCCGGATACCGTCTGCGGCCGCCCGCTCTGGATGCTGCACAGGATCTGCGCGCCCTGCACCGGCAACAGCCCGGGAATGGCCGCCACCTCGCCATTCAAGCAGGGGTTGCTGGCACGGCGGTAGTTGCCGTCCGCATCCGGCAGCCAGGGAATGCTGTGCTCCACCGCCACCGGCGTCTCGTACCTGCTCAGCAAGCCCTTGAGCAGATCATCGACGATGAAGCCCATGCCGATGCTGTCCCAGAACGCGCGCTGCGACTCGATGGCGTCGATCTCGCCCTGCAGGCTGGCCGGGCGCTCAGGCAGTTCGTTGACCCGGTAGCGGGCCTCCTTGGGGAACACCGAGGTGGTCATCAGCTCCGGGTGTTCCTGCAGGAAATCGTCGAAGGCCCAATAGCGCGCGTAGCGCACGCCGGCGCTCAGCGAGAGGAAATCCACCGGCCGCCAGTCCAGCACCAGATAGCCCTCGCCTTCCTGGCGGCGCCCGGCGCGCGGGTACATGCGCCAGCCATCGCTGACCCCGAAGTACGGGTCCGCCGAGCGCAGTTTCTCGAACTGCCAGTTGCCGCCCACGGTCAGGTCCAGGGTCGAATGCAGCGCGAAGCGGTTGCTCAGGGTCAGGCCGGTGCGGTCGTTGCGGGCATTGGCCAGCGCGGTATTGCGCAGGATCGGGCTGCTGCCGGGGTTCCAGTCGGGGTTGCTGGCAAAATTGGGGAAGCCGCCGGCGGTGTAGGTATCGCTGGTGGTTTCGGTGCGCCACAGGTTGGCACGCAGGTCCAGCCAGCGGCTGCCGGCGGGCTGCCAGTGGTATTCCAGGTTCCAGGCATCGGCATCGACGCGGCTCAGCGGCCACTGGATGCGGCCGTAGTCGGGCGCAGACAGGATGCGCGAGGGCATGATCTCGCCGTAGTGGGAGAGCGTACGCCGCCAGGTGGCGCGCAGCTGCTGGTCATCGTTGATCTGCCAGGTTGCTTTCAGCAGCCACGATTCCTGCTCATTGGAGGTGTTGGGCACCTCGTCGCCGGGCTTGAAATAGCGCGCCAGCGTGGTGATGTAGTCCAGGCCCTTGTACTCGAACTGCTCGCGTGGCTCCTGGTCGTAGTAGGCCGCGCCGCGGGTGCCGGAGAAGTAATTGCCGCGCTTGCGCCAGGCATAGGCCGCCATCACGTCGACATGCTCGCCGCGCAGGCCCAGCGCCAGCCGCCAGGCCTGGTCTTCCCCGGCGAACACATTGGTTTCAGAACCGCGCGACTTCACCGGCACCAGCAGCGTGCTGTCGGCATACGGCGCCGAGGGCGAGCCCTGCGGGAACCCGGGCACCGTGCGGTAGTCCTCGCCGGTATGCAGCCGCGGCAGGCGTGGCGCCACCGCATTGCTGCTGCCTTCGATCTTCAGCTCCCCGCCGAAGCGCTCACCGGCCTCCACGATGTCATCGACGTCGATGGTCTTGATCACCAGCGCGCCACCGATCCCGCTGTGCACATCGCGCACCAGCCCTGGCCCCTTGATGACCTGGATGCCACCTATCAGGTTGGGATCGATGTAGTTGCGGTTGCTGACGCCGTTGTAGCCGCGCCAGACCGTGAGCGCCTGCTCGCCACCGTCGATGCTGACCGGCACCCGCCCCGGCCCCTGGATGCCGCGGATGTTGATGTCCAGCGCGCCGCTGTTGCGCGCATCGCCGCTGAACACACCGACCAGATCCTTGACCACGTCGGCCGGATTGGCGCCGCGGTAGCGCTCCACCCGGTCGCGCCCCGAATACGCCGTGGTCATGTCCAGCGCGAACACATCGTCGTAGCCGCGCCGATCGCGGGCCTCACCCCCTTCCGACTGCAGGCGACCGGCCACGTCCAGTGTGTCGGTCACCCGCACCCCTTCCCCTTCCCCCGCCTCCGCTGCGGCGCGCAGGCTCCAGGTGCCATCCATGCCACGCAGGGCGCGCACGCCGCTGCCGCGCAGCAGCTGCTGCAGGGCCTGCATCTGGCTGTACTCGCCGTTCACCGCGCTGGAACGACGCCCTTCCACCAGGTCACTACGGAACACCACCTGCACATCGGCCTGGCGGCCAAAGCTGCGCACGGCATCGGCCAGCGGTTGTTCCGGGATGGCGTAGCTGCGCAGCGGTGCGGCCACCGCCGCTTGCGCCTGCGCGCTCGGCACCCAGGCCATCGGCAGCAGTGCAGTGGAGATGGCCAAGGCCAGGACAGTGGCGCGGCGATGACAGGCAGATGCCGTGGACGGCATGGACAGGAACTCCTCAAGCGGGGCGGGACCACGAGCACATCCGGTGCCGGTGGTGCGTCTGGCTTGAGGAGAAACGCTGTTTCGCTCTGGCTATACCTCTATAGACAGCCGGGTACGACCACTGCCCACGGTTTTTTCATGTTTTTTTCATGCGACCGATTCATGCGTGCTCCGCGAGTGCTTCACCACACCAGCAACGCACCGCCGGGCAAGCGCTGCACGCGCAGTCCCGCCTGCGCGGCCACGGCGTCGATGGCCGTGTCCGGCTGCTGCAGATGGAACAGGCCACTGACCCGCACGCGGGCGCTCTGGCCGGCCAGCACCCAGACCGGTGCACGCCGGTAGCGGCCGAGGTCGGTGATGGCCTGCGCAGCGGGCAGATCGTCGATGACCACCTCACCGCGACGCCACGGTGCCATCGCCTCCGGCGCGGCCTGCTGCAGCGGCTGCAGCCAGCGCCCGTCACGGAACGCCCGTGCCTGCCCGGCGCGCAGGCGCTGCACGCTGCCATCGCCCGGGCGCACATCGACCATGCCCTCGCTGACTTCGGTGGTGATGATCGCGCCCTGCATGGACACGCTGAACGCCGTACCGATATCGCGGATCCGGCCACCGCCGGCTTCGACCTGGAACGGCCGCTGCTCGTGCGCGACCTGGAACCAGGCCTGCCCGCGCAGCAGGCGCACGCGCCGCTGCGGGCCATCGAACGCGAGTGCCAGCGCGGTGCCGGCATCGAGCACCGCCGTGCTGCCGTCGTCCAGCTGCACCACGCGCGGCGCAGTGCTGCTGCGCAGGTCGCTGCGCGCGAGCAGCAATGCGTGGGGCGCGGCCGCGACCATCAGCACCACCACCGCTGCGCTGGCCAGCCGCCACGGCAGCCGGCGGCGCGGTGCGATCGGACGCAGCCCTTGGCGATCGGTGGTCAGTTCGGGCAGCGCGGCCAACACTTCGGGCCCGGCGGCGTCCAGCCGCAGCCAGAAGGCCTGTTGCTGGCGCCACGCCAGTGCGTGGCGGGGATCAGCCTGCAGCCAGCGCTGCAGGCTGCGTTGCTGGCGTTCCGGCAGCGGGCCTGCACTGCACCGTATCACCCAGCGCAACGCCTGCCTGGCCTGCCGCGGCGAGGGTTCGGACGTGGTCATGGTTGTGGCCTGCCGCACCGCGAACGGGTGCGCTTTCCTGTTGTGACAACGGCGGGCACGATCTGCCCACGGCAATCGCCGCTCATTGGCCCATTCCCCGCTGCTGTTGCTGGATCAGCAGCGCTGCGCGCAGCACATGCTTGCCGACCAGGCTCTTGGAGATTCCCAGGCGCGCCGCGATTTCGCGCTCGCTCAGGCCCAGGTAGCGGTTGAGCACGAAGCACTCGCGCACCTGGGCCGGCAGGGCCAGGATGGTCTGGGTGATCTCGCGCAGCTGGGCCTGGTCCAGCGCCTGCGCCTCGCCATCACCACGGGCCTCGGCCATGTCGACGGCGTACTCGGCCATGGCCCGGCGCTCGCGGGCGTCGGCCTGGCTGCGGTTGAGCGCGTGGTGGTAGGCCATCCGGTACAGATAGCCGCGCGGCTCCAGGATGGGCGGATCGCCGGGCACGCTGCTGGCCTTCAGGTACAGGTTCTGCAGGGTGTCCTCGGTGCTGGCCGGGTCGAGGTAGCGCGCGATGAAGCGGGACAACGCACGGCGCTCGCGGATCAGCAGCTCGACCAGCGCCAGGGCATTGGGAGACATAGGTGCCAAGGCCGGACCGGGGAATGATGGGCGTGATGGCGGCGGTCCGGACGTGGATTGTGGGCTGCGCGGCCGCAGGCGGCAAGCCGCGCCACGAAAGCATCATCCACGCACGGCGTGGAGAGGATCTACGGTTCCTCCAGCGCCTCGAAGCGTTCGGCGAGGTAATCGATCAGCGCACGCACCGCAGGCAACAGACCGCGTCGCGACGGGAACACTGCGTGCACGATGCCGTGCCTGGGCACCCATTCCGGCAGCACCCGCACCAGCGCGCCGCTGGCCAGCTCGTCGCTGATCATCATCCGCGGCAGCATCAGCACGCCCACCCCGGCCACCGCGGCGGTGCGCAACGCGATCATGTCATCGCTGACCAGCCGCGGGCGATGGTGCACGCTGGCCAGCACCTCGCCCGGCCCGGTGTATTCCCAGGCATGCTGCTGGCTGGGCGATGCCAGATCGACAGTCGGCATCATCGCCAGGTCGGCCGGCACCTGCGGCGTACCCAGCCGCTGCAGCAGCGCCGGGCTGGCACTGGTGCACCAGGCCCGGCGCGCCAGCACGCGCACCACCAGGTCACTGTCCTCCAGGGGTGGCGGCCGCACCCGGATCGCCACGTCCACGCCCTCGCCCACCACATCCACGCGCCGGTTGGTGGCGTCCAGCTGCACCGTCACCTGCGGGTGCAGGGCGAGGAAATCGGCCAGCATCGTGCCGATGCGCGCATGCAGGATCGCGATCGGGCACGCCAGGCGGATCGTGCCGCGCGGCTCAGCGCGTGACATCGCAATGGCTTCTTCAGCCGCTTCGGCCTCGACCAGCATGGCCTTGCAGTGGCGGTAATAGTCCTGGCCGACCTCGGTGACCGAGAAGCGCCGGGTCGAACGCTGGATCAGGCGCACGCCCAGCCGTTCCTCCAGCAGCGCGATGCGCCGGCTCAGTTTCGACTTCGGCATGGCCAGCGCCCGGCCGGCCTGCGAGAAGCCGCCGTGCTCGACCACCATGGCGAAGTAGAACAGGTCGTTGAGGTCACAACGGCGGATATCTGCGATGAACACGAGGCGACCTCCTGCGGCCGACGGCCTGCCGCCAGTGTTCACCATACAGGACTATGACGGCAACTATTGGCGTCTACCGGTCCCATTGTTGCGCCGATATCGTCTTCGCAACGAACAACAGCGGCCGGCAGCCCCGGCCAGGAGATCGCCATGAAGCGTGTCACCGGTACCTACAGCGCCCCCCGCCCGCACTGGGTGGGCGACGGATTCCCCGCCCGCTCGATGTTTTCCTACAACACCCACGGCCAGCACCTGAGCCCGTTCCTGCTGCTGGACTACGCCGGCCCCTACACCTTCGCCCCCAGCAATACCCCGCGTGGCGTCGGCCAGCATCCGCACCGCGGATTCGAGACCGTCACCATCGTCTATGAAGGTGAGGTCGCCCACCGCGATTCGACCGGCGCCGGCGGCACCATCGGCCCGGGTGACGTGCAGTGGATGACGGCGGCCTCCGGCATCCTCCACGAGGAATTCCACACGCCGGCGTTCAGCAGGCGCGGCGGCACGCTGGACATGGTCCAGCTGTGGGTGAACCTGCCGGCACGCGACAAGATGGGCGCACCGGGCTACCAGACCCTGCTCGACGCGCAGATTCCCTCGGTGGATCTGCCCGATGGCGCCGGCCGCGTGCGTGTCATCGCCGGCCGCTTCGACGGTCATGCCGGCCCGGCGCGTACCCACACGCCGATGGATGTCTGGGACATCCGCCTGCGGCAGGGCCGGCACGCCGAGCTGCCGGTGGCCGAGGGCCGCACGCTGGCGCTGGTGGTGCTGAAGGGCACGCTGCGGATCAACGGCGGCCAGCCGGTCGGCGAGGCGCAGCTGGTCACCTTCGACCGCAGCGGCGAGGACGTGTTCGTCGACGCCGACAGCGACGCCACCGTGCTGCTGCTCAGCGGCGAACCAATCGACGAGCCGGTGGTCGGCTACGGCCCGTTCGTGATGAACAGCCAGGCCGAGATCGCGCAGGCGGTCAACGACTTCAACAGCGGCCGCTTCGGCCAGATCGCGCACTGATCGTTTCAACGCGGCGGGCGATGGCCCGCCGCATCCTCCGGGCCCTCGCCCCCCCTTTCCAGGAGACTGACCATGAGTACCCCCGCCAACTTCAACGGTGCCCGCCCGGTGATCGATCCGGACAACGCCGCGATGCTGCTGATCGACCATCAGAGCGGCCTGTTCCAGACCATCGGTGACATGCCGTTCACCACCGTGCGCGCCCACGCCACCGCGCTGGCCACGATGGCCACGCTGGCAAAGATGCCGGTGATCACCACGGCCTCTGTTCCGCAGGGCCCGAACGGCCCGCTGATCCCGGAGATCCATGACGCGGCCCCGCATGCGCAGTACGTGGCGCGCAAGGGCGAGATCAACGCCTGGGACAATCCCGAGTTCGTCGCTGCGGTGAAGGCCACCGGCCGCAGGCAGCTGATCATTGCCGGCACCATCACCAGCGTGTGCATGGCCTTCCCGTCCATTGCCGCCGTTGCCGATGGCTACCAGGTGTTCGCGGTCATCGATGCCTCCGGCACCTATTCGAAGATGGCCGAGGAGATCACCCTGGCCCGCGTCGTGCAGGCGGGCGTCGTGCCGATGGACACCGCCGCGGCGGCCTCGGAGATCCAGCGCAGCTGGAACCGCGACGATGCCCAGCAGTGGGCCGAGGTCTACACGAAGATCTTCCCGAACTACCAGCTGCTGATCGAAAGCTACCTGAAGGCGCAGGAGGTGCAGAAGAACCACGAGCCGCTGGATTCGCAGCGCAGCTGAGCGCGCAAGACGGTACAGTCCAACGCGTCGGGCACGGCTCGACGCTACAGACCGATGGAGAACCTGATGGCCTACGCACGCATTGTTTCGACCGCCGACAATTACCTGCACCACATCAGCAATGGCCACTTCGATGTGGATGCGGACGAGCCCGCCGCGTTGGGCGGCCAGGGCAAGGGCTTCGCACCGTTCGACCTGTACCTGGCCTCACTGGCGGCCTGCACCGCCATCACCCTGCGCATGTACGCGCAGCGCAAGGGCTGGGACCTGGGCGAGTTCCATGCCGAGCTGCGTTCGGAACGTGACCCGGACGGACGCCTCCACGTGCACCGCGTGCTGCATGCCAGTGCCGAGCTGAGCGATGCGCAGTGGCAGCGATTGCTGGAGGTGGTGGAAAAGACCCCGGTCACCCTGGTGATGCGCGAAGGTGCGCGCATCACCAGTGAGCGTGGGGCTGCAGCGTAACCCCATCCACGCATGGCGTGGATCTACTGTGGAGCCAAGGGCAACGGCAGGAGCCGTTGCCAATGTCGCGCGCGGCGGGCCGGAAAGCCGGGCATGGGCCCGGCTCTACGGAAGCTTCAGCGCCGTGAATGCAGCACGGTGCGCTGGCGCATCGCGTTGAACTCCTGCTCCACCTGCTGGATGTCCTCGGCCTCGAACCCGGCCGCATCCAGCAGCTGGTCGGCGGCTGCGGCCGCCAGCGGATCATCGTCGCGCTGGCGCCAGCAGCGTGCCGGCAGGAAATAGCCCACTTCGCTGCGCCCGCGCATGATCACCACCGGCCGGCCCGCATACAGCAGGAACTCGGCCAGGTGCTGGCGCAGGCCCTCCACGGAAACATAGGCCGGCCCAGCGCCCAGCATCTGGCTGGACGGTTCGGGACTCTCGAACAGCTTGCGACGGCTCATCCACTCCTCCTTTTGAACAACGCGTGGTCTCCTTTCCCTAGACGGGTGCATCGCCGTGCCCCCGCCACGCGCCACGTGAACCGCATCACGCCACCACTCAGAAGCCGGTATTGAACTCCAGCTGGAACACGTCGATCGACAGCGGCGCACCGGACACTTCCTTGGCCGCCATCCACTTGCCGCTGATCCAGCTGCGCGCGTCCAGCGCGTAGGCACCGCCTACGTAGTAGCCGCGCGCATTGGTGCCGCCAAGGTGGAAGTTCGGATCGTTGTAGGCATCGGGCAGCGCGTCGGCCTCGATCCGCTTGTAGCCCAGCAGTGCCTGCCACTGGCCCTTCTCCTTCAGCTCGGCGGCACCGAAGGTGGCCTGCACCATCCATGCCGTGTCGCCGCTGCGGAAGGTATCGATGCTGGCGGTGCCGCCGGCGCCGTAGTTGTTGACGATGCCATTGTTGGCGCGGTTGAACATGGCCTGCTTGTCGTAGGCCAGGTTGCGGATGTAATCGCCCTCCAGGCGGAGACCGATGCCCTGGGCCAGCTGTGTGTCCCAGCGCAGGTTCAGCGTGGCCAGGCGGAACGCCGAGGCCAGGCCCACGTACTGCGGGGTCGGGGTGTTGGCCGGATCCAGCGGATTGCGCGCGATGTCGCGGATCAGCATCAGGGTGTTGCCCTTCTGCATGAACGCCGGGCGCGACCAGTCGGTGTCACAGCCCACTGCGCCCGCATACAGCGCGCACGGCGAGGACAAGCGGCCGCTGATGTTCTTGAAGTCGTAGTAGCCCAATGCAGCGCGCAACGCATTCTCGTCATTGAAGCGCCAGTTCACGCCGACCTGCGCACCGGACAGCCACTTGTTCTCGTTCGGCGTCTTGACCCGGCTCTGGCTGGGCGAGCTGTCGGAGGTGTACTCCAGCGGCACCACCGCCAGGTTGCCGAACAGGCCGAGATCGCGACCGTCGACGTCGTACTGCAGGTTGGCGGCCAGGCCGTCGAAGTTCAGGTCGTTGGAGAACAGCGTATCGCTGGTCCAGAACGGGTTGCCGAAGCGGCCACCGCGCGCCGTCACCCAGTCGGCCGGGCTGTAGGCCAGCCAGGCCTGGTCCAGCCACACGTCCTTCTTGCTCAGGCCGCCACCCAGCTGTTCGGTGGTCGACACCGGGCCATTGCTGCTGCCGCTGGCCAGGCGCACGCCGGCCGTGGTGTGCTGGCCGATGGTCGCCTCGATGCCCAGGCGCGCGCGGATGCGCCACAGGTTGCGGCGGTCCTGGCGGGTGTTCAGCAGCGGTGGCAGCTGCAGGTTGGTGTTGGTATTGGTGTCGAAGCCGTTGCCGGAATTGATCGACGACCAGTTGCTCACGATGTCGCTGTTTCGTTCGGAGAAGAAGCGCGACTCGCTGCGCACGCGCATGTCACCGGTGACCTTGATGCGCTTGGTCCACTCGGCCACTTCGTTCGGTGCCGCCCAGCCCTCGGACCTGGCCTGCGCCATCACGTCCTGGCGCACCTCGTCACGGATGCCGTCGCGCACGCTCTGCGGCACGTAGGGCACGCGCACGTCACCGGCCTCCAGGGCCACACCACCGCTGGCAGTGGCGGGTGCGGTGGCTGCGGTGCGCTGTGCAGCCGCTGCTTCGGCCTCGGCCTGGACCAGCAAGGCCTGGCCGTCTTCGGGCTTCAGCGCACCGCTGGCGATCAGGCCCTTGATCAGCTTGACCATGGTCGTTTCGGCGGCCATCGCACCGGCCGGGGCGGCCAGGCTGAGCAGCACGGCACAGCACAGCAGCGCCCGTCGGGCCGGCCGCGGGTGGCGGGAATCGGATCGTGCGCGGACGTGGTCGTTCATCACGGTTCTCATCGAAAGAAGGGAAATCGGGGAGGTCGGGAATCAGGCCCCGGGCCGGCGGCCCTGGATCAGGACGCGGGCGGGGAAATCGAGCGACGGCGGCGGTGCCTGGTCGACCTTGCCGATGCGGCGCAGTGCATCGAGCACGGCCGCGTCGGCCTCTTCGTTGCCGCTGCCACGCACCAGCTCGACCTTTTCCAGGCGGCCATCACTGGCCAGCCACACGTTCACCTGCAGCTGGAACGCCAGGCGCCTGACCTTGTCATCGCGCGAGATCGCCTGCTGCATCAGGTAGCCCAGGTAGCGCCCATAGGTGGCATTGCCGCCACCACCACGACCGACGCCGGACGAACCGCCACCGCTGCCGGACTGGATGCCGAAATTGTCACCACCGGCCTGCGCATCGGCATCCATCGTCACCGGATCGGCGTTGTCCGGCGTCGGCGTCGGCTCTTCGGCCGGCGTCGGCTGATCCAGCGGCTCCGGTTCGGGCATCGTCTCTTCCGGCGGCGTTTCCGGCTCTGGCGGTTTTTCCGGTGGCGGCGGGGGCGGCGGAGGCGGTGGCGGCAACGCCAGCATCGGCGGCTGCAGCACCGGCCGCCGGGTGCTGGCGGTGTCCTTGAACAGCAGCCACCACAGCGCGACGCCGAGCACCAGCAACGCGGCCAGCACCAGCGCGACGGTCACCAGCAACGGGCGACCGCGCATGCCGGGATCCGGCCGAGGGGGTTGATGGGCCGTCATGCCTCAGCCCTGCGCCTTGCCGGTGACCAGGCCCACCTGGGCCAGCTCCAGGCGCCGCAGCAGGTCCAGCACCTCGACCACGCGGGCGTACTGCACCTGCGCGTCACCGCGCACGATCACCGGGAAATCCGGCGTGGTCGCGCGCTCGGTGCGCAGGCGGTCTTCCAGCTCGGTCATCGTTACCGGGTAGGCATCGAGGAACACCTGGCCGCTGGGGTCGATGGTGATCGCCTTGGTCTTCGGCTTCTCCAGCGCGACGCTGTTGCTGGCCTTGGGCAGGTTGACCTCGATGCCGGGGATGGAGGCGTTGCTGGTCAGGATGAAGATCACCAGCACCACCAGCAGCACGTCGACGAAGGGCGTCACGTTGATGCCCTTCTCGCGCTTCTTGATGCCGAACTTCGCCTTCTGGCCCATGGCGCGCCCCTCAGCCCTGGACCGCAGCCGGGCCGCGCCCGTCCTGCTCTTCGGCCAGGCGCGCAGCGAACTCGTCGATGAACACCGCCATGTCCGCACCGATCGCTTCGGCACGCGCGCCCAGGTAGTTGTAGCCAAACAGCGCCGGGATCGCGACGCCCAGGCCGGCTGCGGTACACAGCAGCGCCGCGGCCATGCCCGGCGCCACCGAGTTGATGTCCACCGCGCCCGCCATCGCGGCCACCACGAACACCAGCATGATGCCGATCACGGTGCCGAACAGGCCCACGTAGGGCGCGCCTTCGATGGTGGTCGACAGCCAGTTCATGCGCCGCGCCATCGCCTCCTGCTCGCGCACCATCACTGCATCCATCGAGGCGCGGATCGCCGCGATGGTGGCACCACTGAGGTAACCGCTGTTGCCATCGCGCTGGTGGCGCTGCTGCATTTCATCGATGGCCACCTGGTAGATGCGCCACAGCGAGCCATCGTGCATGGCGGTGGGCGCCTTGCCCTGGCGGTCCATGTCGGACAGGGTGCGCAGCGGTACGCCGGACAGCTTGCCGAAGCTTTCGGTGAACACCGCATTGGCCTTGCTGGTACGGCCGAAGTGGCGGCTCTTGGCGATCATGATCGCCCACGACAGCAGCATCATCAGGCCAAGGATGGCGACCACCACCCAGGCATCGAACGGCATCGCCTTGAGAATGAAGGCGAAGTGGCTCTGCCCGGCCGACTGTTCGTCGGCGCCGTAGCTGATCAGGCGCGAGTCGGCCCCTTGGGCAGTCGCGTCGGCCAGCAGCAGTGCCGCCGGGCGTGCCACCCGCGAGATGCGCAACTCGTCCAGGGCACCTTCGAAGTTGGCCAGCGGCTGCGCCGCGCCCGGCACGTCGGCGCCGACCACCGGCGCGGTGGCCAGCGCCGGCAGCGCACCGCTCAGCTGGGCGACCACGCGACCATTGAGGTACAGCTGCAACGCGCCCTTCTCCGCAGTCAGCGCCACATGCGCCCACTGCCCTTCCGGAATCGGCTGCGCCGGGGTGCTGCGCTGGCCATTGAGCTGCACGAACGGCACGCGGTTCTCGATGCCCAGCACCAGTTCGGACGCACCGTCGCGACGCGCGTAGATCGCCTGAGCCGCGTTGTTGCTGCCCGGCTTGATCCAGGCCGAAACGGTGAGCGGCGCGCCCGCCTCCTGCGCCAGCGATGCGCTGGCCGGCAGCGGCAGCGGGCCGGCGCCCAGCTGCACGCCGCGGCCGATCACCGCGCCTTCCGACGGCGGCACCACGGCACCGGCGTTGTTGCCATAGGCGGTGGTGTCGCGTGCCGGTGCATTGGCCTCGGCAAAGTGGTAGACCAGCGTGTAGTCCGGATCGAACACCTGCTGGCCGTTGCCGCTGGCCGGGGCCTTTTCATTGCCGTAGTACATCCAGATCGTCTGCGGCGCGGCGGCACTGACTGCCGGCACGTCCACCCAGACCAGGGCCAGCCCGAGCGTGGGATTGAACTGCTCGATCTGGTGGGCCAGCACGGTACGGCCATCACCCGAGACGAAGCGCAGGTCGTTGCCCGCGTCCTGGGTACCGTCGAAGCCGAAGTTGCCGGTATGCAGGCGCAGCAGCAGCGGCGTGCGGCCCGGGTCACCGGCCAGGCCCGCGCCCTGCGGGCCGGCGTCGATGGTGATCGGCTTGCGGTACTTCCATTCGGCCTGCCACCAATTGGCATCGGCCGCAGCCGCAGGCAACGCGACCAGCGCGGCCAGCAGCAGCAACACTCGGGAAAGCAAACGGTCCATGCGAGGGGTCTCCGGAGAACGCATGTTCGAGGAAAGGGTCAGTAGCTGGTGCTGAGGTTGAAGTGCAGGCGCGGGTCGTCCTTGCGCGTGACCGGGCCATCGGCATAGGGCCAGGCGTAGTCCAGGCGCAGTTGCAGGTGGTCACCCAGGCGCAGCTGCGCGCCCAGGCCGACCGAGGCCAGGTTGTACTTGTCCCGCTGCTCGGGCAGCGGCTGGCGCAGGCGCAGGTAGGCCGCATCGGCAAAGCTGTAGACACGCAGGTCGGTGCCGCTCCACAGCGACCACGCCGGGGTGCGCCATTCCAGGTTGGCCAGGCCGCCGTAATCGCCGATCGCCTCGGCCGACAGGTAGCCGCGCACGGTGTACATGCCACCTGCGGCGAACTGCTCGGCCGACACCAGCGGCGCATCGGTCACCTGCAGCGAGCCGCGCGCATACCACTGCCAGTCGCTGCCGAAGGTATGCGTGTTGGCCACGTCGGCCTTGAAGGCCACGAAACTCGGGTCGGCCCAGTAGCGCTTCTGCCCGAACGCAGTGGCGTCGCTGCCGTAACCGAACAGGCGGCGGGTACCGGCCACCAGCTGGGTGTTGATGCTCAGCTGATCGTGCTCGCCCTGGCGCACGCCGACGAAGGCCAGGGTGATCGGCGCGTACTTCAGCGGCGTCTTCAGGCTGTCCTTGCCCATCTGGGTGTCTTCCTCGGTGTCCTTGAAATCCACACCGAGGCTGAGCTGGCGCCACCATTGGCTGCTGCCGGCCAGGCGATAGTTGAGCTTGAGGCCGATCGAATGGCCGTTGCCGATCACATTGGTGCCGGTGCCGGTACCGACCTGCCCGCCTGCATTCAACACGCGGCTGTCGGATCTGTAGCCGGAGGCTTCCAGGCTCCACGGCGTACCTTCGAACGGCATCGTGTACGAGGCGGAAAAGACCTTGGCCTGCTTCGTGTCTTCCGGCGCCAGGTACACGCCGATGTTGGCGCTGTGCCCCCGCTTCCACAGGTTGTCGTAGGCCAGCGACGCACTCAGGCGCAGTTTCTCGGTGTCGGCGCTGTGGTCGTTGTTGAGCGCCGCACTGGCGCGCCACGGCGACTTCTCCTCCACCTGCAGGTCCACATCCATCGTGCCCGGCACCTGGCCCTCGCGCACCAATGGCATCACCTGGCGACGTCCGCCTTCATTCAGTGCGGTCAGTTCCTTCTGCGCCTGGTCGAAATCAGGCACCTTGCCCTCGGCCAGCGCCGGCACGCGTTCGCGGATGCGTTCGGGCGATTCGTGGCGGGTGCCGACCACGCGCAGCTGGCCGATCGGCGTCTGCTGCACCTTCAGCAGCACCACGCCGCCACTGACCTGCTGCTCGGGAAGCTCGACGTAGACGGACTGGTAGCCCGCCTGCTGGTAGAGCGCATGGACCGCATCGCGCGCCTTCTCGACATCGGCCAGGGTCTTGCCCGGGCCGAGGAACGGTTCCACCGCGCGCTCAATGTCCCGGGGATCGAGCACGGTATTGCCGCGCACGATGTACTCGTTGATGTTCACGCTGGGCGCAGGCGCCGCCTCCTGCGCGAACAATGGCAGCGGCATCGCGGCCAGGGCCAGCACCAGTGGATGCAGGCGCAGCGGAAGGCGGGCGGCTCGGCACGGAACAGGAGTCATCGAAGGCATCGCGTCGTATCGAAGGGAATGGCCAGGGAGCGGCGCGTGGGTCTACCAACAGGACGTGCACGTCGCGTCAAAGCCGCCAACAGTTTTGTGACAGCCCTGTCATCTTTTGACAGCGCCGCGATGCCCGCAGGCGGACCCTGCATTCGCCACACGTCTTCATGGCAGAACATCGATTGCTGCGGGAGATTCGAGATGCGTGAATCGCCGATGGTGGGCCTGCGCGCTGCCCTCGCCCTTGCCCTGCTGCTGGCACTGCCACCGGTGCGCGCTGACGAGACGAAGAAGCAGGAAGACGCTGCACCCTGCATCGAAGTACAGGTCAATGGCGAGCGCATTCCGGCCTGGGACTGCCTGCAGCGCAAACTTGCGCCGGCATCGAAAGCGGCGAAATCACCGGCGCTCCCCGAGGCCGAACGCCTGATGCGGCAGCCCGCCAACCAACTGATGCAGTACAACCTGGAAGGCACGCGGCAGCGCATGGGCGATGCCTTCGGGCGCTCGGTGGTGCCGCAGCGACCTGCGCGCTGAGCCTGCCAGGCCTTCGCCGAGCCCACGCTCGGCAGGATCTTGTAGAGTCGAGCCATGCTCGACTGTCCGTCCAGACGCAGCCGAGCGTAGGCTGGGCTTTATGGGGCGGCCGGCACGATGCCATCGCTTGGAACCGGCGGCAGCTCGGGAACCGGCAGGCGGCGCGACCGCCCCGCCTGGTTCAGTTCCACCGCGTTGGCGCTGATGCTGGCGAGAACCGTGCAGGGCCCCAACCGCTGGCCCGGCGCGTAGGCTTCGGCAGGACGGCCATCCACGGAAAGCAGCGCCAGCGGCGCGTGGTCGCCGGCCATAACGCCCAGCACGACCACCTCGGTCTGCACCGCACCGGGGGACAGCAACCGCACCAGCGGCAGGCTGGCCACCGCATCGAACAGGGGCCTTGCAGGGGCCTCTGCGTGCGTTTCGCTGGCCGCCGCCGTGGGCGCCACCGCAGACAGGGTCACACCCCAATAGGCCACCACCGCCAGCAGCAGGGTTGCCGCCAGCAACGTGAGTATGCGATTGCGATCCCAGCGCCCGCCTTCCATGTTCCGCACCGTCGCCACGTTCGTGTCCGCTTACGCTAGCAGCTGCCGCTGACGCTTTTGTTTCATCATGCGTGCCTACGCTGGCTGGTATCGACCCGGACAGGAGGCGACGTCGATGCAGCACATGCCGCGGGGTTTCACCCTGCTGGAACTGATGGTGGTGCTGGTGATCATCGGCATCTGCACGGCGGGCATCGGCCTGGGCCTGGGCAGCCTGCTTGATCCGGGTCGCCAGCTGCGACAGGAAGCCGAGCAGCTGGCGCAGCGCCTGCAGGTAGCGCGCGACGAGGCGCGCATCGACGGCCGTCCGCTGCGCTGGCAGGCCGACGCCACCGGCTACTGGTTCAGCCGTCGCGAGGGCGCCCGCTGGGTAGACGTGCAGCGCGACGACCTGCTGCGCCCGCAGCGGTGGCGGCCCGCAGGCCTGGCAGTGCAACCGGCCACGCCGATTGAACTGAGCCCGGAGTGGATCGGCGTGGCGTGGGAACTGACGCTGTCGTTGCAGGGCCGCCAGCTGCGTCTTCGGGATGATGGCAGCGGACAGTTGCAGGTCGAGCAGTGAGGCGGGGAACGCGCGGATTCACGCTGATCGAAGTGCTGATCGCACTGGCGATCGTATCGATTGCGCTGGCTGCGGTGATGCGGTCGGTGGCAGTGGCCACCGATGATCAGTCGCGCCTGCGCGACCGTCGCCTGGCGCTGTTGTGTGCGCAGGACCGCTGGCAGGAGCTGCGCCTGGGCGGACAGGCAGCGCCCGATGCACGGCAGCGCTGCATGCAGGGGCGCAGCCGTTTCCTGGTGCTGCAGCATATCGGCACGGGGAGTGACGGGCAGCCGCAACTGGAACTCAACGTGGTGGCCGAAGATGCACCGCGGCAGTCGCTGGCGCGGATGCAGCTGCCGTGGACCGCGGCGCAATGAAGCGTAACGCAGCAGGTTTCACCCTGATCGAGGTGATGATCGCGATCACCCTCATGGGCGTGCTGGCGCTGATCTGCTGGCGTGCGCTGGACAGTGTGGCCAGCAGCGACCAGCGCCTGCGCCGGGCCGATGCCGAAACCACGGCGGCGCTGCGCGTTCTGCAACAGTTCCAGCGTGATATCGAAATGCGCGCAGACGACGCGCTGATGAATGGCGCGGTGCGCCCGGCCGATCAGCCGCAGCGGTTGCTGCCTCCTTCGCTCGCAAGCGAGCGGCATCCGGATGGAAGCTTCGCGCTGGAGATCACCCGCAGTGTCGGCAGCGACGGGCTGCGTTGGCAGCGGGTACGCTGGTGGCGCCAGGGCAGCACGCTGTGGCGGGCCAGTGGTGCGGCGACGGACCGGTATCCCCTGCCGGCGCCGGAGCCGTCGACGGGCATTGCGGTGGCGCATGAGGTGCAGCAGTTCGAGGTACGGGCGTGGCAGCCGGGCGCAGGCTGGGCGATCCTGCCGAGCGAGGGCGAGGTGCTGCCGGCCACTGCACTGGAGCTGCGGTTGGGATTGCGCGACGGGCGTGGGCCGCTGAGTTACCGGCGGGTGCTGGCGCTTTAGGGCGCTTGCCTGCAACGCATCCACGCATGGCGTGGATCTACTGCCGAGCCCGCCGCCGGGCGCGCTCCTGCACCCGGCGGCGCCGTGTCGGTGGTCCTCACCGCTGATGGCCGCTCCCTGCCCTCCGTGCCGTCCTGGCTGGGGCCGCTGCCGTTCCTTGGCGGCTGGCCCGATGCTGTCTGTTCCTGCAGGTCAACTGCATCCACGCACGGCGTGGATCTACTACCGGCCACGTTCGGCAGCATTGTGTGCCGACCCAGGTCGGCACCTGCCAGGATCGTGCGGTGCCTAGCGGCGCTGCGTGCCCTCGTCGCGACTTGCCTGCGGGAACTGGAACGCGCTGTCGGCGTCGTAGCCGTCGTTGGCGGTGGCGCCACGCGCCGGCGGGTTGATGCTGCTGGTGCCGCTGCCGAAGCCGAGGATCTGCACGCTGATCACCGACGGCTGGTTGCGCCGTGCATCGTCCTGGCTCTTGCGCATCACATCCTGCGCGGCCTGGCTGGCGCTGTTGGCCGCCGCACTGGCCGAGGCCAGCGCATTGACGTTGACCGATGCCAGCACCGGCAGGCCCTTGCTCTCGCCCTGTACCTGGATGTTGGCCGCGTTCAGCACCTGCAACGCGGCCAGGTTGATATTGCCCGAGACGCGGATGCCGGCCTCGCCCGCGTCGATGGTGCCCAGCGGCGCGATCAGGTCGACGTCGCCCGGCCGCACTTCGGCAATGGGGTTCAGCGTGGCGATGCCTGCACCACTGGCCGGGGCCTGCGGCGACAGGATCACATTGCCCCAGCCGTCATAGACGCGGCGCGGTGGCGTGTACAACAAGGTGGTCTGCGAACCGCGACCGGCATTGATGTCACCCTGCTCCGACCAGGCCAGGATGTCACCGCCGAACGTGGTCATCACCCGCGACAGGCCCAGCAGCACGCTGTCCTGGCTGAACAGCCGGATGTCCCCCTGCCCCTGCGTCACCAGCCCGGCACTGGCCGGTGGCACCACGCCCTGTACCCCCACCACGATCTGTCCACCCGGTGCCATCAGCTCGATGTTGCCGCCGGCTTCGGTACGCACGCCGGAGCCGCCATACATCAGGATGTCGCCGGTGCGTTGGATCGTCGCACCTGCTGCATCCTTGTCCGGCATCAGCGTGGCGATGGCCTCGCGGCCGCGCAGGTAAGAACCAACGCGTGGCCCATTCCGATCGGTGTACTCGCGGCCGCCTTCGCGCAGCTCGGCGTAGTAGACCTGGCGCAGGAAGATCCGCTGCTGCTCCTTCGGCAACCGGTCGAACGCCGCCAGTGCCTCGGCGCCGTCGGCAGCCACACCGAAGCGTTGTTGGAGCCACTGCTTCAGTTCCCTGTCGTAGATCTTCACCGCCTTGCCGGGCTGCGAGGCCAGCGACTGCGCCGGGTCGGCGAGCCTGGCCGGATCCAGATAGCGTGCGCGCAGTGCGTCGAAATCAATGTGCTGGTTGCCTGCGGTCACCGCAATGCTTGCGCCTGGCCGCGTATCACCCTGCACGATACCGCCAAGGCTGATGAGGTTGCCCGCCTCTTCCTGGCGCAGCTGCCGGCCTGCACTCACCTCGACGTCGCCGGGGCCGGCCACCGTCAGGTTGCTGCGGATGATGTCCCGTCCCGCTTCGATCCCGCTGATGTCGGTACCGCTGGTGTTGAGCGCGGTGACGTTCGCATTGATCACGTCACGCCCGGCGCGCAGTTGCACTGCCGATCCCGCTTCATACCAGTCAAACAATGTCCGGTTCGCGGTACCGGTGTTCTTCTCCAACTGCCGGCGATCACCACTGCCCAACCCGATGATGTCACCGGCCACGGCATAGAAGCGGCTCGGTAATGTGGGCCGGGACGTCAGCGCACCGGTGGTCGGGGTACTGGGGCCGAACGCGAACAATGGCAGCATCGCCGCCGGGTCTGGCCCCTGCACCCCATCGTTCGACAGATTGTGACTGACCCGGGTCCGGCTGACGCCCTGCTGGGCCATGAATGCAGGATCAAGCGGCCCAGGCAGGCGGGCGTCGCTACCGGAACGTGCAATGCCGGTGGCATTGGTCGCGGCATGGATCGAGCCCCCGGCCATAACATCGAGCCGGCCGCTGGCCGAAGGCGCGAGCAGGATCACATCGCCCGTGGTCGCCCCCGGTCCGAGGCCTCGAAGCGAGGCGCTGATGATGTCACCACTCGCAGCCACCGCGCTGAACCTGGACGGATACAGCCAGTAATTGATGCTGGCGGGAACGGATTGCTCGCGCAGCGCGATGCCTTCAGCGAACATGTTGCTACCGGTTGCATGCAGGCTGCCGGCCAGGCTGGGTGCGAGATTTCCGCCTACCGAGAACAGGTCCAGTGCCGTGCCTCGGGTCCAGAGCGAGAACCACGTCGTGCCAGCTGCATGCTGGCCATCGCCCAGAACCACGTCGTTGTAGTTGGACGTCGGTACACGCCCAGCATCTGCGGCGCCACCGAGAACAATGTCACCACGGGCCTGCAGCCGGGCAGTGGAATCCCCCAGGATGAGCACGGGCCCGGCCATCGCCACCGGCGCGTCGGCCACGAACGGATCCTTCAGGCCCAGCGTTCCGTAGCTGCTCTGTATCGCGCTGAGGCCACCGATGCGTGCCGCCTGCAGCAGGGTGCTGCCGCGCAGGTTGGTCACCGCGCCATTGAGATCCAGATCCTGCAGGAACCCTTCGGGCTGCTGCGCGCTGGCGCGCAGGCCCGGGTTCAACGCACCGCCACTGCGCAGCGTCAGGTCGCCGCCACCGGTCAGATGCAGCTCACCGTTGCTGACGCGCCCGGTCGACCCGACCGCAGCAACAATCGCGCTGGAGTGAGGCGCGGTCAGCAGGCCCAGGGCATTGCCCATCGGGTCGAGCACGCCGGCGTGCCGGCCCGCTTCCAGTGACAGGTTGCCGCCTCCCAGCGTGCCGAAGCCGGTGAAGCCGACCATGCGCGGCGCTGCGTCCGCTTCGGCGCCCACGGTGCTGTACGTGCCGAAGTTGATCCACCAGCTCGTCGGTGTCGCCTGCACGCCTTCGGTGGTGCCGGAACCCTGCCGCCACAACCAGCCGCCCACCGCCGCGCTTGAATGCCCGGCCTGGTCACGCTGCGCCGTACCCGATTCGGACCGGGCGGTCCAGGCGTCGCCGATGATGTCGCGCCCGGCTTCAACCCTGACATCGCCGCCATGGTCGGGATACCACGCACGGTAACCGGCCAGCGCCGCATCATAGTTGCCCGACACCTGGTTCCTGCCCAACAGCGCGGTCTGCCAGGGTGCAGCCGAACGCGCCGTGTTGAACTGCGCATCGCGGCCATCACCCAGCGCCGTCGGCGCACCTGCGGTGTACACACCGAAACCGGACTTCATGCGCACGTCCTGCGCGGCCAGCAGCGTCAGGTCTCCCTTGCCGGTGCGCAGCACGCTCCACGCGGGAGCGCCCAGCCGCCTGCCATAGGTCGTGACTTCAGTCAGCGTGCCGCCGCCGTAGCAGTAGCCCATTGCCGCGCAGATCTCTTCCTCCGACATGCCCATCTCGGCGCCCAGTTCCGTAGCCGGGCGGCCGACCCAGGATTCATCGCCCCACCATGCCAGCGAGCCTTCCTTGTCCACCAGGCGCGGCGCGGCGCCGCAGAAGGGACCTGCATCGCAGATCTCTGCCTCGGTAACCCCGAAGATCTCGGCGACCTCTGCAGGTGACTTGCCCGCCAGGCTCTCGTCGCCCCACCAGTACAGTGAACCTTCCAGATTGACGATCCGATCGCCCTTCCATTCCGTGGTCGTGGTCACTGTCCCGATGGTGCTGTAGTGGCTGTCGGCCAGCACGATGCTGCCGTCGCTACCCAAACGGCGGGTCCGCGGATCGGCGGCCGCCGTATCCGCACCGGCCACCGCGGTCAGGTCCCAGGAGGTGGTGACTTCGGGCAGCATCGCCGCCAGCGCCCAGTTGCGCCCCTGGCGCCCGCTGGCGTCGGCCGTTCGCAGCTTCACCGGCGCATCGCCGGCCAGCTCCACCTTGGTCATCGACGGGATGATCGCACCGGCATGCAGGTCCAGCGCGCCCGACAGCTTCATCGCCATCGGCAGCGCGACGCCGGCCGGCCACACCTGTGCAGCGACCGGCGCCGGCGTGCGCAGCCGGAAGCCGGCGCCCAGGCGCGCACCCGCCTGCAACGACAATGCCTGGGCCAGCACGGTTCCAGCCGCGACCACCTCGCCACCCGCCGTCGTCACTGCTGCGCCCAGCACGGTGCCGGCCGGCAGCAGCAGCGGTCCCGACAGCCGCATTTCTGCCGGCAGCACGGTTCCGGCCGGCAGGGTCACGGCGTCGAAGGGAAGTGCATAGTTCAGCGTGGCACCGGCGCGGAACTCGGTGCCGCGCTGCAACTGCACACCCTCGCCCGGCACGATCAGGTCACCACCGAACGCGGTGTTGGGCGTACCGCCACTGCGCCCTTCCAGCAGCACCCAGCCGTCCTCATCGGGATTGGCGGGCGGCGGCGCGAAGCCGTCGTTGATGCTGCCGTAGACGTTGATATCACCCTCGGCACGCAACACCAGCGCGGCCGACTCACCGAACCCGCGCCGCGCTGGATCGGTCCGGTTCGACTGCGGTCCGTAGCGGTACCCGGACAGATCGATATCGCCGGCCACGACCAGATCGCCACGCGGGTTGTCGCTGCTGGTCCGCGCCACGATCTGCACGCCGGGGCGAAGGCGGTAGCTGCCCAGGGCGGCAGTGCGCTGCTGCAGTCCTGCATTGGCCAGCGCAGCGTTCATCCATTGGCGGTTGTCCGGGTCCACCACCGTATCCAGCCACTGCTGGTTGATCACCTGCGGACGATGGCCATGCACGTCCGCAGCGCTGGCCAGCGGCGCCGAATCATAGCTGCGGAAGGCGTTGACCTGGAGGTCGCCGGCACCGGCGATGCGGAGTCCGCTGGCCGCGTCGATCGCGGCGTCGTTGCTGCCCACGCGTGGCACGTTGAGCTTGACGCTGCCGCGTGCGCGGCCATCGTTCTGGGCCGGGCCGCTACCCGCAGCCACCGAGGTGCCGGCGCGCAGGTCCATCGAAGACGACGCGCCCAGCTGCAGTGTGCCGTTGGCTGAAGTCAGTTCGATCATCGCCCGGTTCGGGCTGTCGATGATCTTGCCGTAACTATCGACGCGTAAGGCGCTGCCATGCGCATCCAGCGCCCCGTCCACGCGCAGCAGATCGCGGGCGGAAAGACGGATGCTGCCGACCTGCTCACCACTGGCATCGATGCGGCCGTTCACCTGCAGGCTGCCGCCATCGACGCTGATGTCCACGTGGCGTGCCTTCACTTCATCGCCGATGACAAGGTCGCCTTCGCTCAACTGGAACGTCCGGCCACCGGTAATGCCACCGGCAGTAAGCCGGGTGTTCAGGCCGGAGAAGTCCTGCAACTGGCGTGCACGCACTACCAGCTCGCCGCCGTCGTAGGGCACTTCGGTGCCACCGGCGTCGTAGCGGCCGCTGGCTCCGCCAAGCAACGTACCTGCCAGATCCACACGGCCGCCCTGCGGGCCCAACGCAGACACCGTCAAGCGGCCACCGCGGTTGTTGCGGGCGGAAAGATCAATGCGCGACGCCGCGTCGGCAACAATGTCACCTTCATGGCTCGACAACGCGACGTCACCGCCCCAGCTGTACTTGTCCACGTCGAACAGGTTGATCTTGCGCCCCGCCATGTCCAGCACCGCATGGCTGCCAAGCGCCATGCCCTGGCGGGCATTGGCCTCGAACCGACCGGACGCCAGCGCCACCCGGCTGTCGATCACCACGCGTTCGGCCGTGATGGACAACTCCGCACCCAACGCATCGCTGCCCGCGGTCGCCGCGGCGCCACGCAACTGCACCGTTCCGCCATTGCGGATGGCCAGCTGCGCACCCGCGCTGCCGGTCAGAAGCGGGGTGACGATATCCAGCGCGCCGCCGCTGAACTGCCAGCCACTGCCTGCCACGTAGTCGCCCTGCCGCTGGAAGACATCCAGGCTGCCCTTGCCGGAGAACAACATGCGATCCGACGCTGCCAGCGTAACGCCGGCGAAGCCAAGCACCTGGCGGTCAGCGGCCACCGACGAACTGGGCCGGGTGAAGGGCGCTCGCCCCAGCTCCAGCACCCGCGTAGTGATTTCCAGCTGCCCTTGGCCAAGCCGACCCACCATCGCCTCGCCGGCCGGCTGAGTCTGTTCACCGCCGGGCAATGGGGTGCCGGCCAGCGTACCGTCCCACACCAGCGTGTCGGCGAAAATGCGCGCACGATCGGTCGCGGTGCCGTAACCGTGAATGGCTGGCGCGCCCAGCACCAGGCTGCGCAGACTGCTGCGGCCGGTCGCACCGTCACGCGTATCCAGGTCCACGCTGCCGAACACATTGATGGCATCGCGCGCAGTCAGGCTGAGGGACTCGAGCGCCGGCGCGCCGGTGGCGGTGTTTCCGCGCAGTAATCGCTGCAGGACCTCCTGATTCATCGTCATGCCCGCCGGCAGGCCGCCGGCCGCCGCTGCCGCCGCGATCGCTTCGGCACTGCCAAGATTGAGCGCCGACATGCCCAACCCGAGCTGGCGCGTTCCGTAGCTCACCGCGTCGCCAATGCTCAGAGCGCCGTCGGTGACCACATTGATGCTGCCCGCCGACAGCAGCCGGGTCTGCCCGCTGCAGTTCGATTCGCAACCCCCGATGTCGATCGCCACCGGACCGGCCGCGCTTCCCCCCTGGGTACTGAGCGCCGTGAGGCGCTGATTGGACACGGCCAGCAGACCGCCTGAAACCAGGTAGGGTGCAGTGGGTTGCGCCACGCGCGAAGGATCGGCCTGGGACAGGGTGTTGATCGAAGCGCCCTGCTCCACCAGGATGCCGTTGCCCCCGAATGCAGCCGACAACAGGACTTCCTGCGCCGAAAGGCTGACACCGTTGCGCAACACAACATGCTGGGCGGTGCCTTCCACCGAGTAGGTGGTCGCATCACGCCGCAGCGCGCCACCGATCAGCAACGTCGACGGGCGGAATGCGTTGAGCGCACTGTCGAAAACGGTAGCCCCGCGCCCGCTCGCCGCCGCGCTGCCCTCCGTGACGATTTCCAGCATCGCGTCGTTGGACGCATGCAGGTTGACCGAAAGCGTGCCGCCGCGTCCGTCATTGCTGCCCGCATTGAAGCGGGACAGACCGTGGAACGTCACTGCCGGCGCGCCGGTGCGGCCCGCGCCTTCGCCGAACGTCAGGCTGAGAGCCGCGGCATCGGTCGGTCGCCAGCGCAACGCTTCGCCTCGCCGTTCGGCCACGCCCTCCACGAACGTGCTGTAGGACGTTTCGTTGTAGCTGGCATGGCGGCGCACCGCTTCGGCCGGGGTCAGCACCAGATCGGTGAGCAGTGGCGACACTGCCCCGCCCAGGCCTTGCGCTTGGTGCCCGCTGACACGCCAGGAACCCGTGCTTGTCGCCACCGGCTGCGTGTTGCCACGCGCATTCTCGGCACCGATCTCAACGCGGAATGCCCCCTTCTGCAGGGCGTAGTTGGCGGGCAGCAGCGTGTAGGTTCCGGCGGGCAGACCCGGCACTCCGCCGGGGATGACGATCTGCTGGCCGATCCGGGGGTCGGCACTGCCGTCAGCGGTCGCCAGCGGCGCCTGCGTGTCCGTCCGCCCCGGCACGATCGCATAGACCGCATTGCCGGCACGGCTGAAGCCGTAGCGCGGGTTCGCATCCGCCAGCGCATGCCGCAGGATATCGACCGAGCCACCCCGCCCGGCTACGAACGCGGCGCCGGACAGTTCGCCGCCTCCGGACACATCCACGACGCTGCCGGCGGCGCCGTTGAACGCACTGGCCACGATGTCCACGCCCATCGGAATGTTGACCGATCCGGGGCCCTGAACATCGAAATCGGCACCGTCGCGGCGCCACGCCACACCATCCACGGTGCCACCGAACGGCAGCGTCAGGCCGGCGCCACTGACGGAGGTCACGCTGCCCGCAAGCAGCTCGACGCGCGCAGCGCGGCTGGAGTTGAACTCAGTACCACCCAGCTGCACCCGGCCCCACGGCGCCTGCACGTTGCCGCCCTGCACTACCGTGGCGGCGGTCAGCGCCAGGCTGCCGAACGCCGAGTCCGGTGCCGGTTGCGCGCCACTGCCGACACCGTGGATGCGCAGTACCGCCTCTGGATTGGCCCAGCCCGGCAATCCCGAAGGTCCGGCCTCAGGCACGCCGGCCACGATGCGCCCCTGCGCCCGCGCGGCGGGATACAGGCGGGCGGCGCTGATATCGATCGATCCCGGTGCGGCGAACCTGGATTCCTGCAGACTGCTGGCCATCGGAGCCAGCATCCGGATGTCGCCGCTGCTCTGCAGGTTGACATGGTCGAAGCTCGCCAACCAGGTGACATCGCGCAGGTCGATCAGGTCGGCGGTCACATCGAACCGATGCTGCTTCCCTGCATCGATCGGCGCCTCCACCGGTCGCAACGTGCCTTCCCCGGCCGGCTGCCACCAGCGCCCCTGCGCAAGACGCACGTAAGGTGCGCTCAGCAGCAGGCGACTGCCCTCCTGGTTGCCCGCTGCAACGCCCAGGGCGCGTTCATTCGGGCCATGGATGCGCAGGCTCTGGTCCATGCGCAGAGTGACATCGCCTTGTGCCCGGATATCGCCGAACAGCGAAAGATGATCGAAGCCACCGGCCTTGATCTGCTCGACGGAGAGCGTGGCATGGCCGTACGCCAGGCGCTCGGGCAGAGCCTCGCCCGCCGGTGTGTCCTGGGTGAGCGAGATCGCCCGCGGTGCCAACACCTCCTTGTTCCTGGCCGTCGCGCCATAGGTGCCGCCGCCGAACGCGACCCCCAGCGTGCCGCCCCGTGCGCCATCACCGCCCGCCGCTGCATCGAGCGACCCTTGGAGGTACAGCGCATTGGCTGCACGCAGCACGATGCTGCCGCCATCACTGTCCACCCGGGTACGGCCGCTGCCTTCGACATCAAGCCACGCCGAGGCACCGGAGGCCTGCAGCCGCGCCCCGCGCTCGATGACCACAAAGGTATCCGGTGGCAGGTGGCGGACGTTGTCCTGGTCTTCCCAGTCCAGTGCACCACCAATCTCGATGGTTCCGCCCTTGCGCACCTGACCGCGCAGCATCTGCCGCGCATCGCCCATGGAAACCGCATCGCCACTGACATCCAGCAGCGCGCCCTCGGCGATCGTCCAGCGACGCTCGCGGCGTTGATCGCCGCGCACACCGGTCGGGTCGAATGCCTCATCGAGGCGGATCCGCCCGCCCGCTGCCTGCAGGTGGCCGGCCACGGTCACGTCACCCGAACCGAACAGCTCGATCGTCTGGCCGGGATCAACCCTGACCCCGGCCCCGGTGCCGACGCGCAGATCGGCCGCAGACAACAGATGTCCCGCGCGCAGCACCAGGCTGGCGCCACCGCGTTGGGTTACGCGCCCATTGCCAGGATCGGCCGTGTACAGTGGCTGCGTCCAGGCCTCCAGCGCCTGCTCCCGCGCCAGCGCATTCTGTGCGCCGGCTGCCAGGCGAATGCCCGGCCGTTCCACGTGCAGCAGGGTGCCCTCTTCAACCGTCAGCCCGGCATGGCTGGCGATGTCATAGCGGGCAAACCCACTCGTGAACAGCGGGGCCTGTAACCTCAGCAGATCCTCTACGGCCGCGGTGGAATCGCCGATGGCCAGCTTGCCGCCCGTTGCCAGGGTCAGTGCACCGCTGCCATTGCCGAGCGCGGTGATATGCACGCCATCCCCCATGCGCAGCCGACCGCTGCCATCCGTGGCGACATCGGTACTGGCCGCCTGCAGGCTGACACTGCCGCCCTTTCCGACGCGTCCCTTGCCATCGGTACCGATCGCACCACCGGCATCCACCGAAAGAAGGGCGCCATCGACCAGGGTGATGTCATGACTGCCAACGAAGCGCACCTGTCCGCCATCGATCCACGCCTTCGTTGCCAGTGCATCGGTGGCGAGCAGAGCGTTGCTCCAGCCGCCGGCAAGATCGATGCGGGCACCGGCAGCAGCCTCTACGCCCGCGCGGCCGCCGGAGAGCAGCGCCGTCGGCCGGCCGAGTACCGGAAGCAGGTTGCCCGCCTCCACCTGGCCACCGGCGATCTGCACGGTGCCGCCGAAACTGACCTGGCTGCCGGTGAGCGCAAGCTGCCCGCCCTCCTGCAGCGTGAGCGTTCCGTCCAGCGCAATGTGCCCGGCCGAGGCCAGATCCAGGCGTCCCCAGCGCTGTCCGCTCAGTACGTCGCTGTCCAGCCACACGGTGTTGCGCCTTGTCGCCCCGATCGGCGCCTGCAGCGACCATGGCGTGGGATCGGCCGGGATCCCGCCGATGCGCACCTGCGAGTCGAATACCCCGTTGCGACCCGTGCTGTCGAAGCGGCCGAGCCAGAGTTGTGCGTTTCGCGCGACTGCCGTCTGCGACTGCGAGTACCCCTCCTGTCCCGGGTCCGGCCGTGATGTCTGCAACTGGCCCTGGAAGGTGCCTGTCTCCACCTGCCCCTGCAGGACCACGGTGGGTGAAGAGACCTGCAGCCGGCCCGCATCGCGACCGACGGTATAGCCATTGTCGAAACGCTGGCCGGGTGCCACCAGCGGATTGCGGAACGATTCGGTCACCCCCCATCGTTCCTGCTTCACTTCGTAGCCCTGGTACAGACCGTCGTACAGCATTTCGGCCGGTGCATCATCAAGCCGGTACAGCTGCCCGTCGCGCCCACGCAGCCAGCTCTGCTGTACCACGCCCGACTGTACGTCCAGGCTGCCGCCGGCCAGATTGATGCGGGACCCGGCATGGCTGACCACTTCCTGGCCGGCCAGCTGCACGGTGCCGCCCAGCGCCGCCCACTCACCGATTGAATGCCCCTGGTTGTCCAGGTAACCGCCCACCTCAAGCAGGCCGCCGCCGGCGTACCAGCGCGTGCGGTCATAGCCGCCGGTGCCGGCAGCGACCTCGGTCAGCTGGCGGCGGTCAATCCACACTTCGCTGCTGATCAGCTTGCCACTGTCACGGTTGTCCGGCGAATCGCGCAGTTCATTGCCCTGCACCTTCACCTTGACGTTGTTGCTTTCCATCGCCACCTGCACGCCTACCGCACCGGAGACGTCCACCCGCGCCCCGTCGTCCAGGTAGCTGCGCCGGGCTGCATCGGAAACGACCTGGCCACCGGTCGCCACCGCCAGCGAGCCCGCCTGGAAATTCACGTCGCCGCCGGAGACGATCTCGATGCGCGACTGATCGCGACGGTCCTGCAGGCGCGAGAGGTTGTCGAAGGTGCCGCTGTTGCTGGACCCGCGAAGCTTGTCCTGCTCGGCGGATTCCTTGACGAGCGCATCACGCTGGGTATCCAGCGCGGTGGCCTTGCCATCGTCTTCGATCAGCACCGCCGTGGCAGACCCGGCCTGCAGGGTCACGCTGCCCTTGCTGTCGGATGCCGAGTTCAGCAGATGCACGGTGCCACGCTGGTTCAACGTCGTGGTGGCTACCGCCACGCCGGCCTGTTCGACGGTGCGACCGGCCAGCGTGACGTCTCCTTCGCGCGCCTGGATCAGGCCACTGTTGCGCACGTAGCCGGCCGTGCTGTCGCTGGCGAAGCGTGGCGCGATCTCATTGCCGCGGGTGGTGGACGCGGTGTTCTGCGCGGTGCCCACGCCGCGACGGATCACGAAACTGTCACCGGCCGCCAGCTGCGCCTGTCCCATGCGGGTTTCGATCTGGCCTGCGTTCTCCACGCTGTGGCCCGCCAGCAGCACATAGCCACCGCCACGGGTGGCCGTGGTCGGTTCATGGGTGGCGATGCGTGCACCACGTTCGACCATGACCTTGCCCACGGCATCGGTCAGCGCCGAGGTGTTCGCGTCGGCACTGTACAGGCCGTGCTCACGGAACTGCGCGTCACTGATCCGCGCTGCTGCCGCAACAAGGTTGCGGACGTTGACCTGGCTGTTGTTGCCGAACACCACGCCGTTGCGGTTGGCCACGAACACGGTGCCATTGGCCTTCAGCTGGCCCAGGATCTGGCTGGGCCGCGCCTGCGGATCATTGACGCGGTTCAGTACCGCCCAGTCGGGGTCCTGCAGGAAGTTCAGCGTGGTGTTGCCACCGATGTTGAAGGTCTCCCAGTTCAGGATCGCCTGGTCCGCAGTCTGCTCGATGCTGACCTGCAGCCGCCCGTCGGCAGCCTGCGACTGGATGGCCTCGCGGGCGTTGATCCAGCCGCGGGTCAATGGATTCTCGTCAACCTTCAGGCCGTCCTTGCCGAGGCCGTCGGCCACCACCACGCCCGCGTCACGTCGCCCCTGCCGCGCCTGTTCCTGCAGGCGCTGCTGCAGGGCGATCGCCTGTGCGGCCGTGCCCAGGTTGTCGATCGACTGCTGCAGCTTCTGCCGCGCCGCATCCTGCTGCTGCGCTGGCAACTGGAACTGGACCGGCACGCCGTTGGGCATGCGCCCGCTCTGCGCCGCCGCGCCCTGCGCCGCGCCGCGCTCGGCGAACCAGCCCGGGCTGAATGCCTGCTGGGCCTGGCTGGCCGGTGCCACCACCGTGCCCAGGGCCACGGCAACGGCCCAGGCCATCGGGTGGCTGCGCCACAGGGCAGCAGGAGGGCGGGCGTGGGGCGAATGCGGGTGCGACATCGGGGACCTCGTCAACCTGATGGGCCGCGTCAGCGGCGGCGAGTACGGATGGGCCTGCGTGACGCACGCCCTGCACCTGATAGACGGTGGTAGTGGCGTGAAGGCGACACCGCGCTCGCCACCGTGCGGGGCGAAAACGCAGAAAGCGCCGGCATTGCTGCCGGCGCCCTTTCATGTTCCAGACGAGCGCCGAAGCGAACGCCGTTACAGCGGACGGCCGATGCCCGAGCAGGTGCTCGGATTGTTCACCGCACCGGCGTTGGTGGCGGTGGCGAAGCGGGCGCGGACGGCGTCACGCCAGGCCTTGGTCAGCGGGATGAACTTGTGCGCGCGGATGGCGGCGTCGTTCGGGCCCTGCTCCACACCGTTGACCACGGTGCTGCCGTAGTGGCGGGTCAGGAAGCCGCGCACGTTGGCGCCGACGGTGGCGTTCTTGTAGCACTGGCCGAACACGAAGTTCGTGTAACCCGCGATCGGGTAGCCCGCGCTCGGATTGCCGAACACCGGCACCCAGTTGGCGGGGTTCTCGGCAGCAGCGCCGGTCGGCGGCGCCGCCGTTTCCAGGGTCGCCTGCACGCTCACTTCGTCCGGCGAGAAGCCCTTGACCTTGGCGACCTTGGTGGCATCGGTCAGGCTCGGGATCACGTCCGGACCGACATAGCCGATGCGGCCGTCGGCAGCGTAGACCGCGTTGTACAGCGCGGTACCGCCGGTGGCCGGGGCGGCGATGAAGTTCGACGGCACGGTGGTGAACAGGTTGGCGAAGGTCGACTGCACCGAGAACGCCGGCACGCCGTTGGTCAGCTTCAGGGTGGTGCCGGAGACATCGGCCGGCTGGCACGCGGCGGTCAGGAAACGGGCCAGCAGTTCGCTGGTGCCGCTGCTTTCGCCACGGTAGACCACCTGGATGGTGCCGCTGCGGGCGCTGTCGATGCTCGACCAGTTGGTGATCTTGCCCGAGAAGATGCCGCAGATCTGGGCGACCGACAGGTCGATCGCCGAACCGGCCTTGTTGAACGGAACGGTGACCGAAGTGGCGACCGACGGGATCTGCACCAGCGCGCCATAGCGGTTGGTGTCGCCGGACACGTTGTAGGTGCTGTTGTAGGTGCTCAGCTCGGTGCTGCTCAGCACCGAATCGCTACCGGCGAAGTGCACGGTGCCGGTGGTGGAGAACAGCGAGGCATTGTTTTCCAGGAAGGCCTTCTTGCCCGTGCCCGAACCGGTCACGGCGTAGCTGAAGTTGGCCGGCAGGATGCTGTCGGCCGCGCCCTTGTAGAGGTCGGCCGGCAGCGACGCGCCGCCGCCGGTCACGGCGGTCTGGGCCGAGGCGGCGCCAGCAGTGGCGAGCAGCGCGGTGGCAACCAGCGCGGCCAGAGTCTTGTACTTGTTCATGATCTTCTCCTGAAGGGTTTACTGCGAAGGGAAACACCGAGGGAGGAACGGTCACTACACGCCTGCTGCCGCCGAGGGCCTCCCAGCCCGCTCTGCGGCGACGTGGCCATGCTGGTCCGCGCCGATGACAAGCCGCTTAAGAAACCTGTGGAAGATCAGGAAAAGGTGTGGAGGATTGTCTGGAGAATCGGCCCATTGCCACATTCCAACGACGCCGCCCGATCGACTGGATGGAATCGACTGAATTGAATCGACTGGATGGAATCGACCTGATGGGATCGACTGGGTAGAGTCGACTGTTAGTCGACTGCTTTTCACACGCAGAAACGGTCTGAACGCACTCGGTCGCCGCGCTGGTCGACTAACAGTCGACTCTACCCGTGATGCGCGTTGCGCATCACTGCACCAATTGATTCATTTCCATGATCGGCATCAGCACGGCCAGCACGATCGTCAGCACCACGCCGCCCATCACCAGGATCATGGTGGGCTCCAGCAACGCGGTCAGCGCCATCGCACGGCGCTCGATCTCGCGCGAGATCGTCTGCGCAGCGCGATCCAGTAGCGGCGCCAGCGAACCGGTCTTCTCGCCACTGGCCACCAGATGCACCAGGATCGGCGGATACACCTTCTGCACCTTCAGTGCGGCGCCCAGCGCAGCGCCTTCGCGTACGCGCGCGGACACGTCATCGGCACAACGCGCCAGCAACGCATTGCCCAGTGTCTGCCGGGCAGCTTCCAACGCGCGCAGCAGCGGCACGCCGGCATCCAGCAGGATGGCCAGCGTCGAGGCAAAGCGCGCACTGTTCACACCCAGCACGAAACGCCCGGCCATCGGCAGCCGCAGCAGCATCGCGTCCCAGCGCAGGCGCAATTCGGGCCGGCGCAACGCCAGCCGCCAGGCCACCACCAGCGCAGCGATGCCCAGCCCCACCCACACGCCCCAGCTGCGCACGAAGGCGCTGGCGGTCAGCATCACCTGCGTGAGCATCGGCAGCGTCTGCCGTGCCTGCACGAACGCGGTCACCACCTGCGGCACCACGTAGCTGAGCAGGAAGATCACGATCGCCACCGATACCAGGCTGATCGCCGCTGGATAGATGAACGCGGTCAGTACCTTGGCCTGCAGCGCATTGCGTTCTTCGATGTAGTCGGCCAGGCGCTCCATCACCCGCGCCAGATCGCCGGAGTCTTCGCCAGCGCCAACCAGCGCCCGATAGATCGGCGGAAAATCGCGTGGCCGCGCGGCCAGTGCCACGGTCAGGCGCTGGCCGGCCCGTACATCTGCACGGACGGCGGTGAGCGCCTGCGCGACATGCGGGCGCTCGGCCTGCTCGATCACTGCACTCAGTGCCCCTTCCAGCGGCAGGCTGGCGGCCAGCAGGCTGGCCAGCTGGCGCGTGGCCCAGGCCAGCTCGCTGGCAGACAGCCGGCGAGCGCGCCAGCCACCACCGGCAGTGCGCGCCGCGCGGACCTGTACCGGCGTCAACCCGCGTCCACGCAGCAGCTGGCGAGCACCGCGCGGGCTGTCGGCATCCAACTGGCCCTTCTCGATGCGGCCCTGCGCGTTGGCAGCCTGGTAGTCGAACAGTGCCATGCAGGCCTCAATCATCGCCGGTGACGCGCAGGATCTCTTCCAGCGTGGTCACCCCGCCGTCGACCCAGCGTTGGCCGTCCTGCCGCAGGGTACGCATGCCCGCACGCCGTGCGGCCTCGCGCAGCGCGGGCTCGCCCTGTCCTTCATGGATCAATGCGCGTACCCGGTCGTCCACCACGAACAGCTCGTGGATGCCGGTGCGCCCGCGGTAGCCGCTGTTGGCGCAGGCCGCGCAGCCCACCGCGCGCCATACGGTGCGGCCCTCGCCATCCAGTTCGGCACGCCGGCACTGCGTGCACAGCCGCCGCACCAACCGCTGCGCCAGCACGCCGCGCAGCGACGAGGCCAGCAGGAACGGCTCCACGCCCATGTCGGCGAGGCGGGTCACCGCCGAAATGGCATCGTTGGTGTGCAGCGAGGCCAGCACGCCATGGCCTGTCAATGACGACTGCACGGCGATCTGCGCGGTTTCCAGATCGCGGATCTCGCCGATCATGATGGTGTCCGGATCCTGGCGCAGGATCGCGCGCAGCGCGGTGCCGAAGCTCATGCCGATGCGCGTGTTGACCTGGATCTGGCCGATGCCGGCGAAGTCGTACTCCACCGGGTCTTCCACCGTCAGGATATTGCTGGTGCTGCTGTCGAGCTGGCCCAGCGCAGCGTACAGCGAGGTGGTCTTGCCGCTGCCGGTCGGCCCGGTGACCAGTACGATGCCATGCGGCTGCCGGATCAATCCGGTGAACGTGGCCAGGGTGTCATCGGCCATGCCCAGGCGCTGCAGCTGCAGGCGGCCGGCATCCTTTTCCAGCAATCGCAGCACGGCGCGCTCGCCATGCCCGGTTGGCACCGTTGAAACACGGATATCCAGCGGCCGCCCGCCCACGCGGATCGCAATGCGGCCGTCCTGCGGCAGGCGTTTCTCGGCGATGTCCAGGTGCGCCATGATCTTGATGCGTGATACCAGCGCCGCATGCAGGGCGCGCCGCGGCTGCACCATGTCGCGCAGCGTGCCGTCCACCCGGTAGCGCACCACCGAATGGGTCTCGAACGGCTCGATATGCAGGTCGCTGGCGCCATCGCGTGCAGCCTGTGCCAGCAGCGCGTTGATCATGCGTATCACCGGCGCATCGTCCTGTGCATCCAGCAGATCGGTGACCTCCGGCATGTCCTGCATCAGCCGGTCCAGATCGACTTCGCTTTCGGCGGCACCCACCACGGCAGCGGCATCGCCGCCGTCCCGGTACTGCTCGCCCAGCCGCTGTTGCCAGGTGGTGGCCTCCAGTACCTGGAACGGCAGCGGTCCATGCCGGCGGCGCAGTTCGGCTACGGCCCACGGCGCGGTGTCGGCGGTGCCAAGCAGCACCGGCTCGCCGCCCGCCTCGGACAGCATCACCCCATGGCTGCGCACCCAGGCGTACGGCAGCGGCGCGGCGGCGCTCACGGCCCGATCACCAGTTCCGGCGTGTAGCCGAGCCCGCGCAGCTGCTGTAGTGCCGGGTCCAGCGTCGCCGGATCGCGCGGCAATCGCACGCGCAGGCGCTGCCCGCCCTCGCCCGGGGTCGCTTCGGCGTAGGCCTGCAGGCCCAGTGCCCGCACCTGCGCCACCCCCTGGCTGGCACGCGCCGGGTCCAGCCCCTGCGCGAACTGCACCAGCTGCGCATCGCCGTCGCCGGCTGGGTACAACGCCGCCAGGCTGGTGGTCTGCAACGGCTGGCCCCGGCCATCGCGCGCATTGCCCTGTCCAAGCACGGACAGGTCCTGCGGCGGCAGCTGCGGCGCCGACAGCGCCGGCAACGCCCAGCTCTGCACCGGCTGCGCACTGGCCTGCGCGTTGCGCATGTAGTCGTAGCGATCGCGGGTCAGGCGCTGACCGGCGGCGGGGTCGCGCACCACGTGCGGGCGCAGGAACACCATCAGGTTGGTCTTGCTGCGCTTGCGCGTATCACTGCGGAACAGTGCGCCCAGCACCGGAAGCTTGCCCAGGCCCGGCACCGCGTCTCGGCCGTGGCTGACATTGTCCTCCAGCAGCCCCCCCAGGACCATGATCTGGCCATCGTCCAGCAGCACGCTGGTATCCAGTGCACGCTTGTTGGTGATGATGCCGGCGGGGCTGTTGGCACTCTGCGCGTCGATGCTGCTGACTTCCTGGTAGATGTCCAGCTTCACCGTGCCGCCCTCGGAGATCTGCGGCCGTACCCGCAGCTTCAGGCCCACGTCCTCGCGCACGATGGTCTGGAACGGGTTGTTGCTGCCGCCGCCACCGTCGGTCACGTAGCGGCCGCTGACGAACGGCACGGTCTGGCCAACCATGATGCTGGCCGCTTCGTTGTCCAGCGTCATCAGGTTCGGCGTGGACAGGATGTTGGCCCCGCCCTTGCTCTGCAGCGCGTTGGCCAACGCTTTCATGTTGAGGATCTGGCCGACACCGGGCAGGTTGAGGGTACCGTCGATCACGCCGATCTTCAGGCCATCCCTGGGCAGCACGTCCAGCGTGGTGCGCGCGGTGCTGCTGAGCCCGCTGCCGCCGCTCGCGCCACCGAAGTGGGTGCCACCGAAGGTACGGCCATTGCCCAGCATCCATTGCACGCCCAGCTCCGCCGCATCGGTCTGGTTGACCTCCACGATCAGGCTTTCCACCAGCACCTGCGCACGGCGCTGGTCCAGCTGGTCGATCACCCGCCGCAGATTGCGGTACACCGGTTCCGGCGCAGAGATCAGCAGCGTGTTGGTGGCCACGTCCGCCTGTACCGAGATGCCGTTCTGGCTGAAGCCGGTGCTTCCCGCATCGATCGGGTCGCGCCGGCTCGGGTCCAGCCGCTGCGATTCCAGCGCATTGCCTCCGGTCTTGGCCTGCTGCGGTTGCGACGGCTGCGTGGGCGTGGAACGGTTGGCCTCACCCGGCAGTGGCGTGATGCCTTCCGTGCTGCCCATTGCCGGTGCATCGCTCTGCCCGGCCACCACGCCACGCAGCACACCGGCCAGCTGGTTGGCCTGGGCGTTGCGCAGGTAGACCACATGCAGATTGCCGGACTCATCCTGGGCCCGGTCCAGCTTCTCCACCAGCTGCCGCGCCAGGCGGGTGCGACCGAGGCTGCTGGAACGCAGCAGCACGCTGTTGCTGCGCGGGTCGGCCATCACCACCACCTTCTGGCTGGGCTCGGCGCCCTGTGCATCCAGCAGCGGCGCGACCATCGCCGCGACATCAACGGCAATGCCCTGTTGCAGCTTCACCACGTCGGTGTCCATGCCGGCCGGTGTATCGACGCTGGCGATCACCTGCGCGATGCGCTCCAGGTTGTCGGCGTAATCGGTGATCACCAGGGTGTTGTTGCCCGGATTGGCGGTGATCGGGTTGTCCGGGCTGATCAGCGGCCGCAGCACCGCCACCAGCGCAGCCGCGTTCTCGTAGCGCAGCGCGAAGGTGCGGGTGGTCACCTCACCGCCGGCACCGCCCGTGCCGACACGTCCTCCCAGCAGCTTGGCATCGGCCTGCGGCACCACCCGGCTGACGCCGCCGTTCTCGACCACCGCGAAGCCCCGCATGCGCAGCGCGCCCAGCAGCAACTGGTAGGCCTGGGTACGGCTGACCGGGCCATCGGACACCACCGTCATCTTGCCGGACACCCGCGGATCGACCAGGAACTGGCGGCCGGTGAAGCGTGCCGCCATGCGCAGCACGCCACCGATATCCGTGTCCACCAGGTTCAACTGCACCGGCTCATCGTGGCTGTCCTGTGCCTGCACCGGTGCCGGCGCGTGCGCCATGCCCACGATCAAGGCCAATGCGGTAGTGCAGGCAAGGCTGCGCATCGCCCTCATGGATGGGCACCCGCAGTGGCCACCATCACGATGTGTCCGGAAATCCGTGCGGCCGGCATGTTCGCATCCCCCGTGCGTGTCAATTGCAGTTGCTGCAGCTCGATGGCCGGGTCGGCCAGCAGCGGCAGCAGCCAGTTCCATAGCGCATCGGCGGGCACCGCCTGCACCTGCAGGTGCCAGCGCCCGTCGCGCGCTTCGATATGCAGGCCGTCGGCCAGGCCGGCGGTCCTGATTGCATCGCGCAGCCCGGCCAGTGTCGGGTGCTGGCGCTGGGCCTGCTGCTGGCGTTCACGGGCGCGCAGCAGCGGCGCCAGTGCGCGGGACTGCGCCTGCAGCCGCGGCAGTTCAGCCTGCCAGTGTGTGCGCTGCTTCAGCAGGGGCTCCAGCCACAACGACCACAGGCCCGCCACCAGCAGCGCCACCACCATCACCCACAGCATCCGCCGGTCGCGCGGTGGCAGGCGCTGCCAGCGCTGCTGCAGGCGCGCCCATCCCTCACCCAGGTGCAGCGTTCGGGCTGTCACTGCCCCGCTCCGCTCACCCGCAGGCGTCCATCGGCTTCGCGCGCCAGCTGCAGGCCCTGCGCCTGCACCGCATGCTGCCAGTGCTCAAGCCGCTGTGTATCGTCAGCCAGGGCCCGGGCATCGGCATCCAGCTCCATCTTCAGCTGCCCCGGCTGGTAGTGCAGGCTGCGCACCTGCCCTGCCAGCTCCGGAACGGCCTGCAGCGTGGCGGCCACCTGGCGCTGCAGCGGTGGCAATGGCGGCGCCGGCGGTGGCAGCGCAAGTACGCGCCTTGCCTGCACCACCGGGTCCACCACCGTGGTGATCTCCGGAAAGCGTGCGCTGAACTGCCGCGCCATGTCCTGTTGCAGCGCTTCACCCTCGCTTCGCCAACGCGCGACCTGCAACTGCAACCCCAGCGCGGCCAGCAGTACGGCTGCCAATGCCAGCCCGATGGCCAGTCGCGGCGACTGGCGGCTCGCGCCGGGCAGCGGCAATGACCACCCCGGCAAGGGCCCGCAGGCCTGCTGCGCAGGCGCGACTGCGCTGGCCGGCAGGTTGTCCGGCCACGCCGGCGGCACGCTGCCGATCCATTGCACGGCCTGCACCCCCGCCTGTTGCAGACGCCCGGCCAGCGCCTGCATCACTGCACACGCGTCACGCCCGCCATGCCATTGGACGAAACCCCGGTCGCGCCCGTTGCGCACCAGCAGGTGCGCGCCGCTGACCTGCAGCGTGGCCTGGCCGGGCTGCCAGGGCAGCAGCAGAGGCGTTGGATACAGTGCCTGCAGCTGCAGTGCGCACGAAGCCAGCAGCTGTTGCAGTTGCACGATCGGCTGCTGGCCGAGCCAGGCCACCGCAACCGTGCCATCCGCTGCCTGCGCACCGTGGGCCAGCGTGACCTCCTGCAGGTCATCCAGCAGCATCGCCTCCACCTCACCCTGCAGCGCCGACTGCAGGCGGCGCCCGGACAGCGGCGGCAGCTGCAGTTCCAGCAGGATCAGGTCGTTCGGATCAAGGCAGGCATGCACCGTGGCCTGCGGATGCCGCAGGCCCAGCGCCGCCAGCGTGTCGCTGCCGTGGGCCAGCACCCTGCCCTTGTGCAGCTGCACCCAGTCCACCGTGCTGTCGGCGCGCAGCCCCGCCAGCGCCGGCAGGCGCACCCGAAGCCGCACGGTCATGCGCCGATCCTCGTCCACACCCGTTGTACACGCGCCCCGTCGTCGCGGTACTCGCGCCAGAGCAGCGCGCGGAAATCCACCGCGCTGCCGTCCGCCTGCACCTGGCCGACGGCCAGGAACCACTCGCTATGGATACCCAAGGGAAGCACCGCCATCTGTTCGTTGCTCAGTTGCAGCCGATTGGCGATGTCGCCGCGATTGAGCAGCCAATGGCCAGCGTCGCGCTCGCCGAGCAGCGCCTGCAGTCGTGCCGGTTCCACCGCTGGCGTCACCGCCTGCAGAACACTCAGGTCGCTGGTGTTGGCATTGACCAGGGTCTGCGACGGCAACACCACGGTGCGCCGCGCCAGCGCCTGCAACGCCATCGGATCGGCACCCGGCAGCGCCTGTTCGATCAGTGATTCGCGCGGCAGCGGTGCCTGCGCCTGCATGTCGCCATCGCGCAGGCGCACCTGGATATGGTCCGCGGCGGACGCGCATGCACCCTGGCCCAGTCCTTGCCCGGCACACAACGCGATGAACGCGCGCCGCGCCTCGGGGTCCGGCCTGCCATGCGCAAGGAGATTGCGCAGGTTGAACATCGACTGCGCGTCGACCAGCTGCAGCTGCACCGGCAACGGCGCCTGCAGCGCCAATGGGCGCGCCCAGCGCCCGCTGCGCACCGTGGTCAGCTGTTCCTGTACATCCTCACGCAGCTGCTGCGCCGCATGCTCCAGCGTGGCGTCGACCGCCATGCGTACCTGTGCGCGCAACTGCTCGGCACGCAGCGCACGCAGCTGCGCCGACTGCCGGGTCAGCAGCGCGGTGGCGATCACCGCCACCAGTGCCACCACCAGCAGGGCGACGATCACGGCCATGCCGCGCTGGCGTGTGCACGACGGTGAGTACATCAGCTGTGCCATGGTCGCGCCTCACAGCTGCCAGGAGCCGATGTCCGCGTTTCCGGCTTCACCGCCGGGCTTGCTGTCCGCACCCAGCGAGAACACATCGACGTCACCATGGCTGCCGGGAACCTGGTACTGGTACGGATGGCCCCACGGGTCGTTCGGCAACCGGTCCAGGTACGGTGTTACCGGCAGCGCGCCGCTGCCCTGCGGTGGCTTCACCAGCGCCTGCAGGCCCTGTTCGGCACTGGGATACCGGCCGTTGTCCAGCTTGAACAGCTTCAGCGCCTGCATCAACGCCGCAATGTCCTGGCGCGCCGCGACCACCCGTGCCTGGTCCGGCCGGTCCATCAACCGCGGCACGATCAGTGCGGCGAGAATGCCGATGATCACCACCACCACCATGATCTCGATCAGGCTGAAGCCCTGCTGCCGAGCCCTGCGACCACGAACCTGCGTTGCCATTGTTCCGCCCTCGTCATCCTGGAAGAGACCGCTGCACCATGGTCAGCGGTGCATGTGTCAGTACGATAAACATCCACCGCCGATTCGCTGCGCGTGCACCTGCGCGGGCAGAATGCGTGCAGACGGTACACAGGCCGCCTCGAGCAGCTGCGGCGGCATCCTGGCCAGCAGGTCATCCAGGCAATCGCGCAGCACTGGATGTGCGCACGCCTGCAGCAGGCGCGCGCACTGCATCGGTGACCACGCCGTTCCGTGGTCGAGGCCGATGAACGCCCGGTAGGCCTGGTGATAGCGCAGGTCGTCGTCGACGCGCTGGGTACTGTTCAGATCGCGCACGACCACCAGCAGGGCCGCACGTTGCAGCAGCCGCGCTTCCCCCGCGTCGAGCGGCAATACATGCATGGCCGCTTCGGGCCACGGCCGTAGCATTGGATCGAGCGCGCTTCGCAGTGCCACCAGCGGATGTGCACTGCTGTCCAGTGCCGCCCAGCGCACTGCGTCCGCCCAGGCATCACTGGAGAGCAGCCAGACCCAGGAGTGGCCGTAACGTTGCACGTTCACCGGTGCATGCCGCGCCTGCTCCAGTGACTGGCTCAGGTGGCGATCCAGCTCCAGCATGCTGATCCTGCGGCTGTCTGCCATCTGCGTCGCCCGTGCTCCGCGACGCATGGTGCGTCGTACTCTGGAGAAGACGTCAGCGGGGCAGGTGAAGCGACAGCGCGATTGCAGCGCTGTGCGCTGCGTGGTGTTTCATCGGCAGCGTCATCGCAGCGTCATCCGCCTGCAGGCTTCGCGCTGCATCCGCGGTGCCTCACCGCCACAACGGCGTGCCAGTACCGCCACGTCGCTGCGCGCAGCGAAGGCAACCAGGGCATCGGTCATGTCCACGTCATCGCACCACGACGCCATCGCACTGCGCACCGCCGGCAGCTGCCAGCCATCCATCACCCCGTGGCTGCCCGCCACGAACCAGTGCCACAGCCGATGGTGCCGCACCTGCTCGTGCAGTTGTGCAACGCTGTCGAGGCCATGCATGTCCATCAGCAGCAGTGCACGTGCCAGCGCCGCCGGCGGCAGCGCTCCGGTCTCAGCCAGGGGCAGCAGCTGCTGCTGCAGCCGCAGGAGCATCGCCAGCGGATGCGACTGCGGATCGAATTCCAGCAGCACCCATTGTTGCTGCCACTGCGCATCGGACACCACGCACACCCATGGCGAGCCATAGCGGTGCACCATCAGGGGGCGCCGTTGGGTGGTTTCCAGCAGCGCCGACAGATTGCGACGCAGATCCAGCACACCGATGGTCTCGTTGCGCACCCCAGGCTTCTCCTTGCTTGCAACGGCCCTGCGCGGCGCGCACGGCCCGCGTCTTCATCTATCCAAGGACGGCGATGCCACCGGGAAAGCGACGCAGATCCAGCGACAGGGTCAGGCGCAGCTGCTCCAGCGCCGCGTCCGGATCATCGATGCGGAAGCGTCCGCTCACCGGCGCGCGCGCCAACGCCGACTCACCCAGCAGCACCTTGCCGCGGCGATAGCGGTTGATCTCGTCCACCACCTCACGCAGCGGTGCGCGGCGGAACACCAACATGCCCTCGGTCCAGGCACTCACCTCGGCAGCGACGGCCTCGGCCACCACGCCACTGAGGCGCTCGTCGTAGCGGGTCTGCTGCCCCGCCTGCAGTTGCAGGCGGCCCTGCGGGTGCTCGATGCGGGCGCTGCCCTGCAGGCAGGTCACCTGCACCCGGCCGTGGGTGTTGCGCACGTCCAGGCGCACCGCGCCTTCATCAGCAATCACGCAGCCCGGGCCGGCGAACAGTGCCAGGCGCAGGCCGGCCCCGGTTTCGATCGCGGCCTGGCCCTGCACCAGCTCGAAACCCTCGCCCTGCGCGTCCACGCGTCGGCGCAGGCTGCTCTGCGTATCCAGTTCGATCTTCAGCTGCGGCGAAGGCGCGATCTGCAGCCGCTCACCGGTGCCGGTATGGAAATCGGCCGTCATCGCCGTCACCGGGGGCCACAGCCCCAACGGCGGACGGACCGCCGCCACCACTGCCAGGCTGGCGGGGGCGGCAATCGCCGCGCCCAGGAAGGCACGCCGGCTCCAGCGTTGGACCGGCGTCGGCGCGAGCGGTTGGCGTGCAGCGGCAGGCAGCTGCTCGCCGGCCAGGCGTACCTGCTCCCATTGCCGGCGCGCACGGCCGAATGCTTCGCGATGACGGGGATCAGCCTCGCACCACGCGCGGAAGCTGCGCCCGTCGGCCGCGGTTGCCTCGCCCGAGGTCAGCCGCACCAGCCACGCATGGGCCTGGCGCTCGACGGCATCCAGCGGGCGTTGCGGGCGATCGTCAGGATCCATGGGGGCTCATGCCGGACCCGCACGCTGCGGGGTTCTGCTCGGCGTCAAAGTGTAGACGGATGCCGCCGTTCAGAACCGCACCTGGCGCCCCTGCCCGCTGCGTTCGGCCAGGTAGTCCTGGGCCGCCTTCAGCTCACGCTGCACCAGCCGCAGCGACACCCCCAGGTGGTCGGCGACGTCGCGCTGCTGCAGGCCGTCGACGCGGATCGCCAGCAGGATGCGGCGGCGACGCTCGGGCATGCGCTGCAGCAGGCCGACCATGTCCTCCAGCGCGAAGTCCAGTTCGGCCGCCTGCGCCGGGCCCGGTGCCGGGTCGGCCATGTCCATCAGTGCTTCCACTTCTTCCAGGCTGAGCAGGCGGTGGTCGGCACGTTGGCGGTCGATCACGGTATTCATCGCCATGCGCAGCAGGTAGGCCGCGGGGTTCTGCACCGCGTCCAGGCGGTCGCGACGCGCGCTCAGGCGCATCCAGGTGTCCTGCAGCGCATCGCCGGCCAGCTCCTCCGAGCCCAGCTTGCGCGCCAGCCGGCGCTTCAGCTCGTCGTAGGCACCCACCAGGTGGTCCATCAGGTCAACTGCCCCAGCCGTACCGTTGCTCATGTTCGAATCCTTGAAGTCATGGAAGGGGCGAGCGACCGCCACAATCGTGGCCGGTGCCGGAAGGACGGATCTGCAGCGTCACCGGTTGGGGCAGCGCCGCGGCCCCGGTCGCCAGCTCCAGGCCCTGCATCGCCTGCAGCAGGCGTGCATCGCGGCGATCACTGCCACTGCCGGATAGCAACGCGGGCTCGCGCACGTGGCCTTCGCGATCAATGCGGAAGCGCAGCGTGGCAGCGTAGCGGCCGGGCGCGATCTCCGGGTCGTCACAGAACGCCGCACGCAGGCGCTGCTGCAGGCCACCGTAGCGACGCCGACGCTCGGCCTCAGGGAGTTCAGCACCAACTTCGGGGCCGGTCGCCAACGGCGCGCCCCGGCGCAGCACCACACGCTGCTCGCCGATCACCTCGGCCTCGATACCGGAGTCCTGCAGCAGCACCCGCAGTGCCGGCAGTGGCGGCAGGTTGGCGTGCAGCGGATAGCTGCTGCGCTCGGCGGCAAGGTCGCCCGGGTACATCACCGACCACCCGCTGATGACACTGAAGCGCTCGACCGCCTGTTCCAGCGGCTGCGCCGGGATGTCGTAGGCATGAACAGCGTCCTGCGCCGCAGCGGCAGAGGACAGCAGCAGCCATGCGGCGATCGCCACTTTCCAAGTTCTGACCGCATGGTGTCCATTCAGCCCCCTGACGTAGAACACGTGACCCTCGGCAGCGACAGCAGCTGCAGTGGACGCACGACGCGGCCGGAAACCCGGCCCGCGCGCGACCCGCAAGCGGGCTCAAACCGTACCGGGGCCACATGTCATTGCGATGACCGCCGCCCACGGCCGGGCGTCGAGGCAGGCTCCGTGAAGCCGATCACCCATCAGGAATCAATGACTCGAGCAGACATGATCATCTGCCCGGGGTCCGCGCCCGTTGAGCAGCGACGGGATCCGACCCGGACAGATCGCGGGAAGCCGTCAGCCGGCGGGGCGGTATGGCCAGGCAGGACCGTTGGCGCCATGGATGGCGCCATCGAGCCCCCAAGGAAGGGTTTACGGCGTGTCCTGCCTGGCCATACCGCCCCGCCGCCCCAGGGAGCATCGCTGTTGCTGTTGCTCCTGAGGTTGCCGGCCAGCGGCCGGCGCTACCTGCGGGTGCCGGGTGCAACCCGGCCGCACCCCCGTCCCTCACAGCGGCAGCTGGGTCGTCTGCTTGATCCGCTGCATCGGAATCTCGGTCTTGGTGTTCTGCACGCCGGCAATCCGGTTCAGGTGCTGCATCTGGAACTGACGGTAGGCATCAAGATCGGCCACCGCCACCCGCAGCAGGAAATCGCAGTCACCCGCCATCAGATGGCATTCCAGCACTTCCGGGAACGACTTGATGCTGTTGATGAAGTGGTTGGTGGTGTCCTCGTCCTGCCCGCGCAGCCACACCCGCACGAACACCGTGAAGCCACGGCCCACCTTGGCCGCGTTCAACAGCGCCACGTAGCGGTCGATGTAACCGCCCTCCTCCAGCAGCCGCACCCGGCGCAGGCACGCCGACGGTGACAGCCCGACCCGTCGCGCCAGCTCCAGGTTCTGCAGGCGGCCATCACACTGCAGGGCGTCGAGGATGCGTCGATCGAGGCTGTCGAGCTGGTACTGCATGCAATTCCACCTTGGTGGTACATGGCCGCAGGAAATTTCAATCATCCCGAATCAAGTGGCATCAACGCAACCCGATTTCGTGATTGGCCCGTTAGCATGGAGCCCCCCACCTCGTTGTGCCCTCCATGGACGCCCGTACTTCCCTGCCCCTGCCCGACACCTGCGACACCGCGCCGCGCGCCGAATTCCTGCGCGGCCTGCGTGCCGCCGTGCCGGTGATGATCGGCTTCATCCCATTCGCCCTGGTGCTCGGCGCCCAGGCGGCCCAGAAGGGCCTGAGCGCACTGGAAGTGCCGCTGATGACCGGGCTCAACTTCGCTGGCGGCTCGGAGTTCGCCGCCGTCGAACTGTGGACCTCGCCGCCGCACATCGCGTTGATCGTGGCGATCACCGCGCTGGTCAACAGCCGCCACCTGCTGATGGGCGCCAGCCTGGCCCCGTTGCTGCAGCACCTGCCGCGCCGCCGGGTCCTGCCGGCCCTGTTCTTCATGTGCGATGAAAGCTGGGCGATGGGCGTGGCCGATGCGCGCCGCCGTGCCCTTGGATTCAGCCTGGCCTATTACCTGGGCGTCTCGGCGGGACTCTACACCGTCTGGGTCGCCTGCACCGCGCTGGGCGCGATCGTCGGCCCGCTGCTGGGCGACATCCATGCCTATGGTTTCGACATGGCCTTCCCTGCCGTGTTCCTGGTGCTGCTGCGCGGCATGTGGCAGGGCATGAAAGCGGCGCGGCCGTGGCTGGTCAGCCTGGTGGTGGCCGCAGCCACCTACCTGCTGATCCCAGGCGCATGGTACGTGGCCAGCGGCGCGCTCGCGGGCCTGGCGGCGGCCTGGCTGCTGGCGGAGGATGCGGCATGATGTTCAACGGGCTGATCCACTGGACCTCGGTGCTGACCATCGTGCTGATGGCTGCCGCCACCTACCTGACCCGCATCGTCGGCTTCCTCGCGCTGCGCAACCGCACCTTGAGCAAGCGCGCGGTGACGGTGATGGAAGCCGCGCCGGGCAGCGTGCTGATCTCGGTGATCGCCCCGGACTTCGTCGCCGACCAACCCGCCGACCTGGCCGCGCTGGCGATCACCCTGCTGGCCGCCACCCGGCTGTCGATGCTGCCGACGGTGCTGATCGGCGTCGCCTCGGCCGGCCTGCTGCGCTACCTGATGGGCTGACTGCGTGGTGCGCCGGGCAAAGGCCCGGCGCTGGCCAGTCATCGCAGCACGCCCTGTACGCGCGCTGCCGTCAGGCGCTGCTGCTGGCCGCCAGCAGGCACAGGCTGCGCGGCTGCAGGGTCCAGCTGCCCGCCTCGTCCGGCTCCACCGGCGTCTCATCGGTCTGCAGCAGTACGCGCCGGAACGACAACGCCTCGTCCGAGACCCGGAACTGCTGCGGCTGGTCGCCGGCATTCAGCAGCAGTGCAAGGCTGACATGCCGCCCCGGCTCGCGCAGGCCGCTGTCGGGGCTGCGACCGTCCAGGATGATCAGCAGCGCCCGCAGCGCCGGATCGTGCCAGTCCGCCGCCTCCATCGCGCGGCCATCAGGGTGCCGCCAGTCGATATCACGCAGGCCGAGCGCTTCATCGTATTCACCGCGCAGGAACCGGTTCCTGCGCAGCAGGCCGTAGCGCCGCCGCAGCGACAGCGCGCGCCGCACGAACGCCACCTGCGCCTGCGCCGCCGGCTGCGCGGCACGCTCCCAATCGATCCAGCTCAGTGGATTGTCCTGGCAGTAGGCGTTGTTGTTGCCCTGCTGCGAATGCCCGAACTCATCGCCGGCCAGCAGCATCGGCGTCCCCTGTGCCAGCAGCAGCGTGGCCAGCAGGTTGCGCATCTGCCGCGCACGCACCGACAGGATCGCCGGATCATCGGTATCGCCCTCCACCCCATGGTTGCTGGAGAGGTTGTGCGAATGGCCATCACGGTTGTCTTCGCCGTTGGCTTCGTTGTGGCGATCGTTGTAGCTCACCAGGTCATGCAGGGTGAAGCCGTCGTGTGCGGTCACCAGGTTGATGCTGGCCGAGGGTCGCCGGCCATGGTGATCGAACAGGTCGGCCGACCCGGTGAAGCGGGTAGCGAATTCCGGCAGCTGCCCGCCATCTCCGCGCCACAGCGCGCGCACCGTATCGCGGAAGCGGTCGTTCCATTCCGCCCACCCCGGCGGGAACTGGCCCAGCTGGTAGCCCCCCGGGCCGATGTCCCATGGCTCGGCAATCAGCTTCACCTGGCTCAGGATCGGGTCCTGGCGCACGGCGTCAAGGAAGCTGCCCGACGCATCGAAGCCATGCCGCTCACGGCCGAGGATGGTGGCCAGGTCGAAACGGAACCCGTCCACCCGCATCTCGGTCACCCAGTAGCGCAGCGAGTCCATCACCATGCGGAGCGCGCCGGCGTTGGTCAGGTCGAACGTGTTGCCGGTGCCGGTATCGTTGATGTAATAGCGGCGATCATCGGCCAGGCGGTAGTAGCTGGCGTTGTCGATGCCCTTGAACGACAGCGTGGGGCCCAGCTCGTTGCCCTCGGCGGTGTGGTTGTAGACCACGTCCAGGATCACCTCGATGCCGGCGTTGTGCAGCCGCGCGACCATCTGCTTGAACTCGGCCACCGTACCCAGCGACAGGTAGCGCGGTTGCGGCGCGAAGAAGCCGATGGTGTTGTACCCCCAGTAGTTGCGCAGGCCGCGCTCGAGCAGCTGCTGGTCATCCACATAGGCATGCACGGGCAGCAGCTCGATGGCGGTTACGCCGAGGTCGCTGAGATGATCGACCAGCGCGTCATGGCGCAGCGCGGAGAACGTGCCGCGCTCGGCCAGCGGGACGGCGGGATGCTGCATGGTCAGCCCGCGCACGTGCGCTTCGTAGATCACGCTGCGGTCCCAGGGCGTGGCCGGCGCACGTTCGGCGCCCCAGCTGAAGGCCGGATCGATCACGGCGCAGCGCGGCATGTAGCCGGCGCTATCGCGGCGGTCGAAGCTGAGGTCGCCATCGCGATGGCCAAGGGTGTAGCCGAACAGGTGCGGCGCCCATTTCAGTTCACCGACGATCTGCTTGGCGTAGGGGTCCAGCAACAGCTTGTTGGGGTTGAAGCGATGGCCTTCCTCCGGCGCATACGGGCCATGCACCCGGTAGCCGTAGCGCTGCCCGGGCCGCACATCGGGCAGGTAGCCATGCCAGATCTCATTGGTGTACTCCGGCAGCGCGATGCGTTCCACTTCGCGGTTGCGCGCGTCGAACAGGCAGAGTTCGACCCGGGTGGCATGCCGCGAGTACAGCGCGAAGTTCACGCCCAGCCCGTCCCAGGTCGCCCCCAGCGGGAAGGGCCGCCCTTCGCGCACGCGCGAGGTCTGCGCCCACTTACGGCTGGCCATCGTTTTCCTCCTCGCCACGTGCTGCGGCGATCTCGGCCTCCACCAGCCGCTCGGCCATGTGCCAGTGCCGCTGCTGCTGGTCGTCCGGGCGCCCCTCGGCTTCCCAGATCTGGTGGGCCAGTGCCTCAATCCGCTGCCGTCGTTCCCTGCTGTCCATCCCTACCTGTCTCCTCGTTGATCCATATCGCCAGCGGGCTGCCAGCCAGAAGCCTGCCCACGTCTGTGGTTGCGTTGAAATGTTCGATGCGCCCGTTCAGGAGGTTGCGCATGGGGCCTGCCGGCAGCCCGCGCAGCGCCACGCCGGTGCCGACGTCGTGCACGGCGTGCAGGCCGGGACCGGGCATCGCCGTGTGCGAACCACGCCGCACGATCACCAGCAACACCTGTGCCTCGTGGCTGCGCGTGAACGCCAGCCACGGCGAGCGCGCGGGCACCGACAACGGCTGCAGCTGGCCGCACAGGAACAGGTGCGGGTGCGTGCGGCGGCAATCCAGCAGTTGCCGCAGCAGGAATGCCTTGATGCCACCGTCGTGCCAGTCCTCCAGCAGCGCCGGCCACGCGCGCGTGTCGCGCAGCCACGCCTGCCGCGCCGGGTAGTCCACGGCACGCCGGTTGTCCGGGTCGACCAGGCTCAGGTCCCAGCCTTCCCCGCCCTGGTAAAGGTCAGGCACGCCGGGCAGGCAGTGCTGCAGGCACAGCTGCGCCAGGCCGTTGCAGGCGCCTGCCGGCGCGATGCGTGCCACGAAGGTCGCCAGCGCCTCGCGCACCGGGTGCAGGGGCGCTGCGTCCAGCAGCGCGCGCAGCCATTGCGCGGCGGCCTCCTCTACAGCCACGTTGGGGTCAGACCAGCTGCTGACCCGCTTGCCCTCGCGCAATGCCTTGGTCAGCCACTGCACCATCCTCGATGCGAAGTCGGCGCCGGGGGCCCCGTGCATCGGCCACGCCGCCACGAGGGCCTGCCACAGCGCGTACGCCTCGGCACCCGGCAACGGCACCGGCATGCCGGCCGTGGCCGCCATCCGGCGCCAGCACTGGACCGCGCCCTGCCACTCCCTCGGGCAGGTGCTGAGCACCGCCAGTCGCGCCCGGCTGTCCGCGCCCCGCTTGTGATCGTGGGTGGCCAGCGCCAGCAATGCCCTGGGATGGCGACGCAGGCGCGCCGTGGCTTGTTCCAGCAGCGCGCGCCCCTGCATGCCCAGCCGCTGCGGATCACTGCCGACGTCGTTGCGCGAGAGCAACCTGAAATAGCGATAGAACCCGGTGTCTTCCACCGACTTGGCATTCAACGGCGCGGCCAGTTGACCGAAACGCACCCGCAGTGCGCGCTCGGCCTGCGCCTCGCCGGGAAGCACTGCCAGCAGCAGGTCCAGCGCCGCGCGTGCCGCACCGTCCAGCGCCTGGCGCGCTGCAGCGCCGGCGTCGGCCAGCGCCTTTCGTTCACCCGCCCCCTGCAGCGAATAGGGCCGGTAGGTGCGGTAATGCCCCAGCACTGAAGCCAATGCGCGGGCCAGCGCAGCCACTCCGATATCGGCTTCGGCCAGCCGTGGCTGCAGGACCTGCTGCGCGCTGCGCAGCAGTCGCTGGAAGTCGGCATGAAGGCCTTGGCGCAGCAACATGGCGCGGGCGTCCTGCTGGATCCGGTCGAAGCTGCGCGGGTCACCGCCCAGCGCCTGCCACGTGCGCGAAAGCGCGGGTGCAGCCGCCGGATCGTGCAACCAGGCACCGGCCTGGTCCATGAAGTCATAGCCGGTGGTGCCGTCGCAGGCCCAGTCGTCGGGCAGCTGCTCGCCCTCGGCCAGTATCTTCTCCACATGCAGGCTGACGGCCTGCGGCTCACGACCGCCGGCCGCGCAGGCGGCGTCGAGCGATTGACGCAGGCGCTGCAGGTACGCGCCCGGGGAGGACAGGCCATCCACGTGGTCGATGCGCAGGCCGTCCACCCATCCCTCGCGTACCAGCCGCAGCGGCAGCGCATGCACTGCGTCGAACACATCCTCGCGCTCCACCCGCAGCGCGGCCAGTTCGTTGATATCGAAAAAGCGCCGGTAGTTCACCTGATCGCCGGCCGTGCGCCACCAGGCCAGCCGGTAGTGCTGCCGCTGCAGCAGCGTGTGCAACCGTTCAACACTGCGATTGCAGCGCTCGGCCCACGCCAGCCACTGCGCGGGCTCCAGCGGATGGCTGCGCGGCGACAACGGCAATGCCAGCCCATGGTGGCGCAGCACGGGCCGTGCGTTGTCCACCACCACGCGCACCACGCCGTCGCGCACGGCGTCGTGCAACGGCCGGTCCAGTACAGGCAGCCAGAGCCGGCCCTCGCAGCCCGGCGCCTCCCAGTCGATATCAAACCATGCTGCGTGCGGGCTTCGAGGCCCGTGCATCAGCACATCGCTCCACCACGGGCTGTGCGGGGACGCCGCCAGATGGTTGGGAACGATGTCCAGGATCAGGCCCATGCCATGCGCGCGCGTCACTTCCGCCAGCTGCCTGAAGCCCGCTTCACCGCCCAGTTCCGGATTGATGCGAGCCGGGTCGATGCCATCGTACCCATGCGTCGACCCGGGCACCGCCGCAGCGATCGGTGACAGGTAAAGGTGGCTGACGCCCAGCGCGGCGTAGTACGGCACCTGCGCGGCAGCCGCCCCGAGGTCGAAGCCTGCGTGCAGCTGCAGGCGCGCGGTGGCACGCAACCCCGTCATTGCCCGGTCCTGCGGCGCGTGGCACTCAGGCGCGCCACGCGCGCATCGACAGCGTCAACATCCCACGTCGGCGGCAGGCGGCGGCGCCAGTTGGGATGGCCGTCGACGGTGCCTGGCAGGTTCACCTGTGCGCGACCGCCCAGCGCGTCTTCCAGCGGCAGCAACGCCAGCCGGGACGCCGAGTGGGCGACCAGTGACAGCGCCCTGGCGTCCAGCGGCGCGCCCTCGCCGCCGGCTGCTGCAGACAGTGCCTGTGCGTCGCTGGCGCGCGCGCTCAGTGCCGCTGGCAGGTCCGCCAGCTCGCCCAGGCGTGCACGCCAGCGCAGGTCACGCCCGCGCAGCCAGCCGGCCAGCGGCGGCAGATCATGGGTGGAGGGCATCGCCACTGCATCGCGGCGCCACTGCGGCGCCGGCAGGAAGCGCGCGCCGTTGCGGGCAAACGGCAGGACCTCGATGCCCAGAATGCCCCGGGCTGCCAGCCGCTGGCGCATGCCCGGCGGAACCACGCCCAGGTCTTCGCCGATCAGCACGCAGCGATGCCGCCAGGACTCCAGCACCAGCAGGTTGATCAGATCATCGAACGGATAGCGCAGGTACACCCCCTGCCCGGCGCCCGCGCCACGGGGCAGCACCCACAGCCGCAGCAGGCCCAGGATGTGATCGATGCGCAGGCCGCCGCGGTCGGCCATCACGGCGCGCAGCACGCGGAGGAAGGGTGCGAAGCCCTCCCGCTGCAACGCCATCGGTGACCAGCTGGTGATGCCCCAGGCCTGGCCGAGCGGATTGAACGCATCGGGCGGCGCACCCAGTTCAAGTCCCTGCAGCAGATCAGCCCCACCGGTGCGTGCCTCCACGCCCTGCGGCGCGCAGCCCACGGCCAGGTCGGCAATCAACCCGATCGAGGCGCCCTGGTCGCGCAGCGTGGCGTGCACCTGCGCCCAGCCCTGCCGTGCCACCCACTGCGCAAACGCATGGTCGTCCGCGCTGCCGGTGAACCGGTCGGCGGCATGCTGGCAATAGTCCCGCAGCGGATCGCCCTGCATGGCACGCCAGGTTTCGATCTGCGCGTGCTGCGCCGGTGCCTGCGCTGCAATCCAGTGGCGAACCTGCCGCATCCAGCGCCACTTCACTGCCGCCGAGTGCGGCCAGTCGATGCGACGTGCGGCAGTCCCCGCTTCCACCGCCGCCGCCAGCGCCTCGTCCCCGCCCAGCACGCTATGGGCAGCCTCGGGCAGCACCTGCGGCAGGGAGACCTGCAGCGGGTCGAGCCAGCGCCGGTCGCTGGGCGAATAGGGGCTGTAGCCCGGGCCCGGTGGCAAGCCGGCGTGCAGCGGGCTCAACGCCAGTGCGTCGCCGCCATGCCGGTGCAGCAGCTCGCTCCACCGTGCACAGCCGGCACTGTCACCGATGCCGGCATCGCCAGGGGCGCGCAGGCTGTACACCTGCGCCGACAGGCCCCAGCCGCGCAGCGTGCCCCGCGGCCACCAGGCACGCTGTGGCGCCACCGCAACCGCCTGTTGCCGGTCGCCCCGGCGCCACTGCCAGTAACCCGGCTGGTCCGGCACGCGCCAGCGGCCCTGCGCATCGGCACGGGCGGGCAGCACTGCGCCCTGCTCATCCACCCAGCTCGCTGCGCCGGCTGCCTCCGGCATCGCCAGCAGCTGTCCGCAGCAGGCCGTGCGCAGGCCAGCGTACTCGGGCACCGTCTCGCAATGCAGCCCCTCCAGCACGGCGCGCAGCACGTCCGGCGCGACCTCGCGCGCGGCACCGGCCACGTCGGTCCAGCGGACCAGCAGGCCCGCACGGCGGGCCGTTTCGCGCACCGCTGCATCCGTGCTCATGCGGCGATCCAGCAGGCCAGCACGCCGCCGCCTGCCGGCAGCATCCCGGCCGCGTCCGGACCCACGACGCAGTCGCCGGGCGGCACCGCATGCGCCACCGGCACAGGGCCCACGTTGATCGCGATCCACCATTGGCCCGAGGGCAACTGCCAGCCCGCCTGCACCGCGCCTTGGCCCAGCACGCGCGCGCCCAGCGACCGCGCCTGCAGCAGGCCCGGCTGCAGATAGCGCCTGCGCAGGCCGAGGAACTCACCCGTGCAGCGCAGCCAGTGCTGCGACCAGGGATCATCGCCAGGCGGCGGCGTGTACGACGCCTGCAGGGTCGCCGCATCGTTCGGGTCCGGAATACGCGCGCGCGCGGCGGCGTCGGCAAAGGCGCTGAAACCGGAGAACTCACGGCGACGCCCTTCACGCACCGCCTCGTCCAGCGGCGGCGCGTAGTCGGTGAAGAACAGGAAGGGCGATTGCACCTGCCACGGTTCGCCCATGAACAGCAGCGGGATCATCGGCGTCAGCAGGGTCAGTGCCAGCGCCGCGCGCAGCGGCGCAGGATCGGTCAGCATCGACAGGCGCTCGCCGAAAGCGCGGTTGCCCACCTGGTCATGGTTCTGCGCGAATACCACAAAACGCGCGGGCGACAGGTCGGCGCTGGGTTCGCCGCGGGGATCGCCGCGTAGGTCCGGTTCGCCCTGCCAGGCGAATCCCTCGGCCAGGCAGCGGGCCAGCAGTGCTTCGGCGCGACCGGCATAGGCCGCGTAATAGCCCTCCTGCTCGCCGGTCAGCATCACGTGCAGCGCATTGTGGAAGTCATCGTTCCACTGTCCCTGGTAGGCGCCGCGCAGCCAGCGCGCCTGGTTGCGTTCGTTCTCCAGCACCACGTGCGCGTGCGGGGCCACCGCACGTACCTCGTCGGCCAGTTGCTGCAGGAAACGGTCATCGTCAATGGCGTGCACCGCATCCAGGCGCAGCCCGTCGACGCCATAGTCGCGCAGCCACATCAGCGCATTGTCGATGAAGAACCGCCGCACCCAGGGCTGGCGGAAGTCGATGGCCTCGCCCCACGGCGTGCTGCGATCGTCACGGAAGAACCCGCGCGCGTAGTCGCGCAGGTGGTTGCCCTGCGGCCCGAAGTGGTTGTAGACCACATCCAGCAGCACCGACAGCCCTGCATCGTGCGCCGCCTCGATGAAGGTCCTCAGCGCTGCCGGCCCGCCGTAGGCATGGGCCGGCGCATACGGGAACACGCCGTCGTAGCCCCAGTTGCGCTGCCCGGGAAACTGCGCGACCGGCATCAGTTCGATGGCGGTAACGCCCAGCGCCGCCAGCAGCGGCAGCTGCGCAGCCAGCGCAGCGAAGCCGCCGCCCGCTTCGATATGCACTTCATAGATCACCAGGTCCTGCCAGGCATGCCCGTGCCAGGCAGGCCGCGCTGCCTCCGTATCCAGCACCACCGCGCTGTCGCCGTCGATGCCGTCCGGCTGCCAGCGCGAGGCCGGGTCGGGTACGTCCTGGCCGGAAGGCAGGCGGAACCGGTACCGGTCGCCGTGCGATGCTGGCGTTCGCAGCCAGTGGCAGCCGTCCGGGTCGCGTTGCATCGGTCGCTGCGTGCCGTGCAGGCACAGCGCCATCGCGACTGCGTCCGGTGCCCATACGCGGAACTCCACCCCGCCACCGGCCACAGGCCATGCGCCCAGGCGCGGCGCGACTGTCGTCATGCATCAACCTGCAGGTACAGCGTGGACAGCGGCGGCAGCGTGAGCCGCAGCGACTGGGCGTGGCCATGCATCGGCCGCGGCTCGGTATGCACTGCTCCAAGGTTGCCGCTATTGCCGCCGCCGTAGTACGCGCTGTCGGTGTTGAGCCGTTCGCTCCAACGCCCCGGTTGCGGCACGCCGACCCGGTAGCCCTCGCGCCGCACCGGGGTGAAGTTGCTCACCACCAGCAGGGTGCGGCCGCTGCCGGCAGGATCCCGGCGGATGAACGCGTAAACGCTGTTGCGGTTGTCATCGGCCACGCTCCAGTCGAAACCCCGCTCGTCGCGCTCGTCGCGATGCAACGCAGGTTCGGCGCGGAGCACGTTGTTGAGGTCGCCCACCAGGCGCGACAGGCCCTGGCCCTCGTTGCTGGCCGCCTGTGCCCAGTCCAGCGCCGCATCGTGCGACCATTCGTGGCCCTGGCCGAACTCACCGCCCATGAACAGCAGTTTGCTGCCCGGGTGCGCCCACATGAAGCCGTAATACGCGCGCAGCTGGGCCAGCCGCTGCGCTGGCTCGCCGGCCATCTTGGCCAGCAGCGCCCCCTTGCCGTGCACCACCTCGTCGTGGGACAGCGGCAGCACGAACCGTTCGGAGAAGGCGTAGACCAGGCCGAAGCTGATCTCGCTGTGGTGATGCGGGCGATGGACCGGGTCGCGCCCCATATACTGCAGGGTGTCGTGCATCCAACCCATGTTCCATTTGTGGGTGAAGCCAAGCCCACCCTCCTCCACCGGCGCGGTCACCCCCGGCCATGCAGTGGATTCCTCGGCGATCACCAGCACGTCCGGAAAGCGCTCGCGCAGCGTCTGGTTCATCCGCCGCAGGAACGCGACCGCCTGCAGGTTCTCGCGTCCGCCCTGCTCGTTGGGTATCCACTCGCCCTCGGCACGGCTGTAGTCCCGGTACAGCATCGACGCCACTGCGTCCACGCGCAGACCGTCGATATGGAAGCGCTCCACCCACTCCAGCGCACTGCCGATCAGGTAGGCAGCCACTTCGTTGCGGCCATAGTTGTAGATCAGCGTGTCCCAGTCGGCGTGCACGCCTTCGCGCGGGTCGGCGTGCTCGTACAGCGCGGTCCCATCGAACCCGGCCAGGCCATGGGCATCGTTGGGGAAGTGCGCGCTCACCCAGTCCACGATCACCCCGATGCCGGCCTGATGGCAGCGGTCCACGAAGCGCGCGAAGGCCTGCGGCGTGCCGTGGCGCGCCGTCGGCGCGTAGATCCCCAGCGGCTGATAGCCCCAGGAACCACCGAAAGGATGCTCGCTGACCGGCAACAGTTCGATATGGGTGAAGCCCAGCCCGGCCACGTACGGAATCAACCGGTCGGCCAGGGCATCCCAGTCGAGCGGCGCACCGTCGTCGCTGCGCTGCCAGGAGCCCGCATGCACTTCATAGATCGACAGCGGTGCGCGGGTTCCGGCCTGGCGGCGGGCCGCCAACCATGCGTCATCGTGCCACTGCATCGGCACAGCCGAAGGCACCCGCGATGCGGTCGCCGGTGGCAGCTCGGCCCAGCGCGCCATCGGATCGAACTTGTCGGGCATCACCCGGCCGTCGGCGCCGACGATGCGGAATTTGTAGCGGGCACCGGCCTGCACGCCCGGCAGGAACAGCTCCCACACGCCGGCGGTGTGACGCAGCCGCATCGGATGGCGTCGGCCGTCCCACCCGTTGAAATCGCCAACCACGGCGACCCGCCGGGCATTGGGCGCCCACACCGCGAAGCGCACGCCCGCAATGCCCTGCACCTGCGTCGGCACCGCACCCAGCTGCCGCGCCGCATCGGCATCACCGGCATGGAACCGCTGCAGCAGGGCTTCGTCCAACAGTGGACCGAACGCATAGGCATCGTGCACCTGCTCCACGCCCTGTTCGAAATGCAGGGCAAGCAGCGGTATCGCCGCGTCGCCGGCCGCGCCCTCGAACAGGCCGGGCAACGGGCCGGGGGACAGGTCCCAGCGCCGCCCGTCGTCTGCAATCACCTCGACGCGCTGCGCGTGCGGCACCAGCACGCGCAGCTGGCGTCCGCCTTCTGGCTGGCGATGCGGGCCCAGCCAGGCGAATGCATCGGCCGGGCGTGCATGGACGAGGTCCTCCAGCGCCGGCGCGACGCGCTGCTCCAATCCCGTCTCCGTGATCGCTTCATCCTCCAGGGCGGCCAGATGCAGGCTGTCGTGGCTCATGCGGCCACCTGGCAGGTCTGCTGGTACAACGCCAGGTAGGCGCGCCCTGCCGCATCCCAGCCCCCTGGCCGCAGCATGGCCGCGCGGCGCATGGCCTGCAGCAGCCCCGGCAGGCGGAAGGTGCGCATCGCCCGTTCCACGCAGCGGCGCAGGCCATCGGCATTGGCGCCATGGAACAGGAAACCGGTCACGCCGTCCTCCACGGTATCCACCAGTCCGCCGGTCGCGTGTGCGATGGGCAGGCAGCCGAAACGCTGCGCGTACATCTGGCTCAGTCCGCAGGGTTCGAAGCGCGAAGGCATCAGCAGGAAATCGGCGCCGGCAAACATCTGGCGGGCCAGCGCTTCCTCGAACCCGATGAAGGCGCCCACCCGCCCCGGGTAGCGCCGGGCCAGCGCCTGCACCTGCGCTTCCACCTGCGGCTCGCCACCGCCGATGATGACCAGCTGGCCGCCGGCCGCCACGATCTGTGGCGCCACGTCGCAGGTGATGTCCAGGCCCTTCTGGTGCACCAGCCGCGAGACCACCGCGAACAGCGGCCCGGTCGACGGCGCCAGCCCGAACGCCTTGCGCACCGCATGGGCGTTGGTGGCGCGCCCGGTCCACTCGCCAATGCCGAAGTGGGCCTTGAGATGGATGTCGCGGCGCGGGTCCCAGCTGGCGTCGATGCCGTTGACGATGCCACTCAGGTGCCCGCCGGCTGCGCGACGCGCCAACAGGTCATGCAGCCCGCAGCCGTCATCCGGGGCGGTGATCTGCTGCGCGTAGCGCAGGCTGACCGTGTTCAGCCGCGTGGCATTGGTGATGCCGCCCTGCAGGAACGACATCTGCCCGTGGAAGTGCAGTTCATCCAGGTGTTCGGCCGGCACGCCCAGTACCGGCGCAAGCGCGTAGGGGAATAGCCCCTGGTAAGCCAGGTTGTGGATCGTCAGCAGGGTCGGCACGGCCGTCCGGTCCCAACGCACGTAGGCGGCCGCCATGGCCACCGGCCAGTCATTCAGGTGCAGCAGCTGCGGCGACCAGTCCAGCCCGGCACGCCCGGCCGCAATCTCCGCCGCCGCATGCGAAAGCGTGGCGAATCGAACCGCGTTGTCCTTCCACTCCTGCCCCTGCCCGTCCACGTAGGGCGAACCCTCACGCTCGTACAGCTCCGGCGACAGCAGGACGTAGATCGGAAGGCCGTCGGCCTGCACCGCCATGCCGATCGTGCACGCCGGCAGGCCGGCCCGCGCGCTGACCTGCCCCACCCGCTGCAGCTGCGGCAGGCGCTGCAGTACCTCCGGGTAGCCGGGCAGCAGCACGCGCGAATCACAGGCACCGCGCACCGCACGCGGCAGGGCCGCAGCGACGTCGCCCAGGCCACCGGCCTTGACGAAGTCCGCCATCTCGGTGGCAACGAACAACACGCGCTGCACCAGTTCCGGCAGATCCAACGGTTGCGAGTGGCCGCGGCGGGTGCCGATCGGCACGGGCGTGACGGGAGAGATCGCAACGGGTGAAGCGGACTGGGCGGCGCGGGCCATGGGGATGATCTCGGATGCTTCAGGCAGACAGACGCCAGCGGCGCCCGGACGGGCGCTGAGGCTGGGAAGGAAGTCGACGCAGGACGTGGGGGACGCCAGCGAGAGGCTCAACAGGACAATAGCCCTGCATGCGATCAACCAACCGTGAAGCCATGGCGATTTCTTTGTGACAAGGCGTCATGAGCTCAGTACACATGACGCGCGCCCGCCCGCCGCCCGCGCCTCTCCTGTAGCGCCGGGCGCACGTTCGGCTGCGGGCAGTCCCGTTGCCGCTCGAGCCGAAATGGGCTCGGCTTTGCAGGGATTCTCCCTGCGACACCCGGTCGCAGCCCATCGCGCCACGCGCTTGACCAATGTCAAACCACCGGCCGCCGCGCGGGCGTATCTCTATGCAGGACCCGAACACGCCGGCACTGCCGGCCCCTACAAGGATCCTGCAATGAGCTACTCCCCCGACAACGCCCAGCTCCTGAATGCGCTGCAGAACGTCATGGTGATCTCCACCACCGACCTGCAGGGCAACATCACCTACGCCAATGACCTGTTCTGCACCCTCACCGGCTTTGCCCGCGAGGAACTGATCGGCCAGCCGCACAGCATCGTGCGCCATCCAGACGTACCCAAGGCCGTCTACAAGGACATGTGGGACACCATCAAGGCCGGCCGCACCTGGACCGGCATCGTGCCCAACCTGGGCAAGGGCGGCGTGCTCTATGTGGTCGATACCACCGTGCAGCCGCTGTTCGACGCCGAGGGCAACATCACCGCCTACATCAGCATCCGTCGCGTGGTGAACGACCTGATGCAGAACTACGACCTGGTCGAGTTCAGCAAGGAAAAGTTCGACGACTTCTACGAGGCCGCGTGAACGCCCTGCCGACAAGCATGCCCTTCAGCCGCCTGCTGGTGGGTTACGCGTCCGAGTCGGGCAATGCTCGCGCCCTGGCCCAGCGCCTGGGCGCGGGCCTGCAGCCGCATGGGCCGCAGGTACTCCCGTTCAACGACATCGACGTAGCCAGTCTCGGCCACGGCGACGTGCTGCTGGCGATTTCCAGCTCCTTCGGCGATGGCGAACCGCCGGCCAATGGCGAGCGGTTCTTCGAAACCCTGCGCCGGACCCCGACCTTGAGCGGCCTGCGCTATGCGGTGTTCGGCCTCGGTGACACCGGCTACCCGAGCTTCTGCGGCTTCACCAAGGCGTTGGATGCCGCGCTGAGCGAGCGCCAGGCGCAGCCGCTGTTGCGCCGCGTGGATGCCGACCTGGGCTACGAGCCGTTTTTCCAGCAATGGCAGCCGGTGCTCGGCCAGGTGCTGGATGGCGACCTCAGCGCTGGCCAGGACCTGCACCTGCAGGTCACCGCCTATGGCGAAGACAACGCCTTTGCCGCGCGCATCCTCGAACGCCGCCGCTTGAACAGCAGCGACCCGGCCGCGTGGCACCTGGAGTTGGGCATTGCCGGCAGTGGCATGGCCTATCGCGCGGGCGACACCCTGCACGTGGTGCCGGAGAACGACCCAACCCTGCTGCACGCAGTGGCCCGCTGGTACGGCGATACCACGGCCGTGGCCGCCCTGCGCGACCGCGAGCTGCGCCTGCTGAGCAAGAGCGTGCTGCGCGAGCTGGCCCGGCTCGGTGGCAGCGAAACGCTGAAGGGCCTGCTGAAGGTCAGCCAGAAACGCGAGCTGGACGCCTACCTGCACGGCCTGGACCTGCTGGACGTGCTGCAGGACCACGCCACCCCGGACAGCGTGCCGCTGCCCCGGCTGCGTGAACTGCTGTCACCGCGGCTGCCGCGTGCCTATTCAATCGCCTCGCACCCGTCCGACGACCAGCTGAGCCTGTGCGTGCGCGAAGTGCGCTACCCCCTGCGCGGCCGCGAGCGCTTCGGCACTGCCACCGGCAGCCTGCTGCATGGCGGCGACCATGCCCGTGTGTACTGCCGCTCCAACCCTGGCTTCCACCTGCCCGATACCGGCGAGGCACCGCTGCTGCTGGTCGGTACCGGCACCGGCATCGCACCGTTGATGGGCCTGATGCAGGAGCTGCAGGCCAGTGCCTGCGAGCGCGAAGTGCACCTGGTGTTCGGCGAGAAGCATCGCCAGCACGACTACCTGTACCGCGACCAGCTGCAGGACTGGCAGGCGCGTGGCGTGCTGGCCGGCCTGCACACCGCGTTCTCGCGCGATGGCGCCGACAAGGTCTATGTGCAGCATGTACTGCAGCAGCGTGCCAGCGAGGTGCGTGATGTGCTGGCCCGCGGCGGGCATGTTTACCTGTGCGGCAACAAGCGCCACCTGGAAGGCGCGGTACGCGAGGCCATCGATGCCGTCGCCGGTGCAGGCCAATGGGACGCGCTGCGGGGCGAAGGCCGCACGCACTGCGAGTTGTATTGACCCGTGCACTGGACCGCACGGACCTTGAACCGGTAGAGCCGGCCGCTGGCCGGCTGCCCAGCATGCCTTGGTTGCCGGCCAGCGGCCGGCACTACCAGAATATGTAGCCAATCATCGCCTGCGCATCACGGTAGAGCCGGCCGCTGGCCGGCTGCTCAGGATTCGGTGGATGCCGGCCAGCGGCCGGCACTACCAGAATATGTAGCCAATCATCGCCTGTGCATCATGGTAGAGCCGGCCGCTGGCCGGCTGCTCAGAATTCCGTGGTTGCCGGCCAGCGGCCGGCACTACCAGAATATGTAGCCAATCATCGCCTGTGCATTACGGTAGAGCCGGCCGCTGGCCGGCTGCTCCGCATGCCACGGTTGCCGGCCAGCGGCCGGCACTACCATCAGATGTGACCCACCATCGCCGGTGCGTCCATCACGGGTCAACCGCCGACGATGCGGCCGTCCACCATGCGCGCCACCTGCTGGCCAAACATCGCCACGTCCTGCGGATCGTGGCTGATCAACAGCAGCGGAATACCGGTCTTGTCCAGCACCGTCTCCAGTTCCTGGCGCAGGTGCTGGCGCAGGTCGTGGTCCAGCGCGGAGAACGGCTCGTCCAGCAGCAGCGCCCGTGGCTGCGTCACCAAAGCCCGCGCCAAGGCCGTGCGCTGGCGCTGCCCGCCGGATATCTGCGACGGCAGCAGATCCCCCACCGTGTCGATGCGGAATGCGTGCAGCCACTGCTCCACAGCGTCGAAGCGCTGGCCCACGCGCGGATTCAACCAGCCCTTCTCCAGCCCGAACGCCACGTTCTGGCGCACGCTCAGGTGCGGGAACAGCGCATAGTCCTGGAACACATACCCCAGCCGACGGTGCTGCGGCGGCACGTCCACGCCAGTGGCCGCATCGAACACGGCCTGGCCTTGCAGGCGCACATGCCCCTGCCCTGGCCGCAGCAACCCGGCCACCGCCTTCAGGGTCAGGCTCTTGCCCGCGCCCGACGGCCCGGCCAGCACCAGCTGCCGTTGCGTGCACTGCAGCGCGACGTCCAGCACGAATGCCTGGCCTGCAGCCTGCAGGCGGCGCTGCACGCGCAGGTCAAGCCACATCGCGCAGCTCCCGGCGAGGCCCGCCCACCAGCCGCGCGGCCAGCAACAGGATCACGATGCACACCGCCGAGGTCAGGATCACCAGCGCATTAGCCTTGCCATCCTGCCCGGCCTGCACCGCCTCGTAGATGGCGATCGACAGCGTCTGCGTCCGGCCGGGAATGCTGCCGGCCACCATCAGCGTCGCGCCGAATTCGCCCATCGCGCGTGCGAAGGCCAGCAGCAGGCCGGCAAGAATGCCGCGCCACGCCAGCGGCAGCGTGACACGGAAGAACACCGCGGCTTCGGACACGCCAAGCGTGCGCGCGGCCTGCTCCAGCTGCCCGTCCACATTTTCGAACGCGGCGCGTGCCGGCTTGAACACCAACGGGAACGAGGCCACCGCCGCCGCGATCACCGCGGCCTGCCAGGTGAACACCAGGTTGATGCCGAACCACGATTGCAGCCACGCGCCGATCGGGCCGTTGCGGCCGATCAGCACCAGCAGGTAGTACCCCAGCACCGTCGGCGGCAGCACCATCGGCAAGGTCAGCACCGAATCCAGCAGTTCACGGCCGGGAAAACGCCGACGCGCCAACAGCGCACCCAGCGCCACGCCCAGCACCAGATTGATCGCGGTGGCCCAGCCGGCCACCTTCAGCGACAACCCCAGCGCGGTCCAGTCCAGATCCATGCCTCAGGGGGTGCCGAACCCGTGCCTGGCCAGGATCGCCTGGCCCTGCGGCGACTGCACGAAGGCAGCGAAGCGCCTGGCCTCTGCCGGCTGCGTACTGGCGCTGGTCACCGCCAGCGGATAGGCGATGCGCCCGGACACCGGCACCACGAACGCGCGGCGCACACGGTCAGGCATTGCCTGCGCGTCGGTGGCATAGACGAAGCCCGCATCCACTTCACCGCGCGCCACGTAATCCAGCGACTGGCGCACGTTCTGGGTGGTGATGGCCTTGCCCCGCACTGACGGCCACAGCCCTGCCGCGTCCAGCGCGCCCTTGGCATAGCGGCCCACCGGCACGCTGTCCGGGTTGCCCAGTGCGATGCGCTGCACGCCGGCGCCGGCCAGATCCTTCAGTCTGCGCGGCGGCGCCTTGGCCTGCGGAGGCACCACCACCCACAGCGTATTCACCGCGAACACCGCGCGGGTGCCGGCCGCCAGCAGGTTCTGCTGCTGGGCCTGGTCCATCGTGGTCTCGTCGGCCGACGCAAACACATCCACCGGTGCACCGCGGCTGATCTGCTGCAGCAACACGCCAGAGGCGGCGAAGTTGAAATCGACTTTGGTCCCCGGGTGCGTCTTCTCATAGACCGCGCCGAGTTCGCGGAAGCTCTCGGTCAGGCTCGAAGCCGCCGACACCGTCAGATCGGCCGCCCAGGCCGGCACAGAGGCCAGCAACCCCAGCCACAACACTCCCGCTCGCTTCATGCCCAGTCCCCCTGCCTGATCAGTCCAGTCCGGATTCCCGCACCGCGGCCAGCGCCGCCAGCCGATCCGGGTCCAGCAACAGCATCTCACGTTGGTTCACCGCAATCACGCCGTCGTCGCTCAAGCGGCGCAGTACCCGGCTCACCGTCTCCGGCGCCATCCGCAGGTAGTTGGCGATCTCGGTGCGGGCCATGCTCAGGTTGAAACGGGTGGCCGAGAATCCGCGCCGGGCGTAGCGCTGTGAAAGATCCAGCAGGAACGCCGCCATGCGCTCCTCGGTGCGATGGTTGGCCGCCAGCGTGGCGACCTTGCCGATCTCGGCGCTGAGCAGGCTGAACAGCCGCGCCTGAAGCCCCGGCATGCGCGTGGCCAGCAGGCTCAATCGCGGAAACGAGATCCGGCACAGGTAGACGGTGTCCAGCGCCACGGCATTGCACGGGAAGCGCGCGCCGTGGATGGCATTGAGCCCGATCACCTCGCCCGGCAGGCTGAAACCCAGCACCTGCTCGTTGCCCTGGCTGTCATCGACGAACGTCTTGACCATGCCCGCGCGGACCGCCGCAATCGAATCGAACGGATCGCCGGCACGGAACAGGTAGTCACCGGCCTGGAACGGACCCACGTGATCGACCAGCACATGCAGTTCACCCAACGCGGCCTTGTCGTAGCCCTGCGACATGCAGGCATCGGAAAAGGCGCAGGTACTGCAGAAGTGCAGCGCGTCTCCGTCATCGGCGGCTGCCGGGTTCGGCGTGACTGGCCGGGAAAATGCAGCAGAGGGCGGCGTATGGGGCATTGCAGCAACGCAGGCACGAAGGCCCTCATCATACGACAGCGCGCCATCCGGCCCTGCGCAACCTGCGCCTACTCTGGCGCGGGTTCGGAACGCCGCTGCGGGCCACGCTGGCGCACGCTGTCGCGCACGTCCACATCGAACTGCAGCTGCAACATGCTGTCGTCATCCAAGGCGATACCGAAGCCCAGGCCATCGCGGCAGGGCAGCCTCTCCGCTAGTGCTTGAACCGCTTCGCGTGGCAGCACCAACCGGCAGAATGTCCCGCCATCGAGCAACACCGCCTGATCGCCGGCATGCAGCGACAGCGCCACGCCCCAGCCACCGCTGCCACCAAAGCGGGTCAGGTTCTCGACCGACTCGCCTGCCAGCAATCGTGCCAGTTCTTCCTCATCCACGCGCAGGCGCATCGATTGCTGTTGCAGCTGGACCTTCATGCTGTGATGGACTCCCACTCTGATGGCGTATTGCAGTTGAGCAGCAACGCCCGATCCTCGGGTGCCAATGGCAGCCGGGTCACGCCCAGGCGTTCCTGCAGGGCGCGCAGTGAACGACGCGCCGTCGGATCCTCAATCAGCTCCTGCAGCACGCGGCGGCAATGATCATCGATCTGCAACCGCATCGGCAACGGCTCGTCGTCGAATACCGTGCAGGCACGCCCTTGATCGGCCTGCAGCCGTTGCAACAGCGCGGGCGTCACCCGCGGCGTATCGACCGGCACCACCCAGGCGGGGCCATCGGGCATCTGCATCGCCACACTGTAGAGGCCGCCCAGCGGGCCGCAGCGTGCGACCCGGTCCGGAATTCCGCCAAACACGGGATAGTCACCGCTCACCCACACCCGCCCGGCGCCCGCCTGCAACAACAGCCCCCGCATGTGTTCCAGCACTGTGCGGCCGTGCCAGGGCAGCAGCGCCTTGTCGCGGCCCATCCGGCTCGACAGGCCTCCGGCCAGCACGATGCCGTTGATGGTTCCATTCATGGTAGAGCCACGCCATGCGTGGCTGCGCCGGCCGGATTCATCGGGAAAGCCTCATCCACGCATGGCGTGGATCTACTGGACCCGACGCCCCCCGAAGGGCCCGGTCAATGCCCGTGGTCATGGGTGTGGTCGTGGGAGTGCGAAGCTTCGCTGTCCGCATGGCACAGGCTGCAACCTTCGCTCCACTGGCTGTCGCCGTCTTCGTAATGCTCCTGCTTCCAGATCGGGCACTGGTGCTTGACCACCTCGATCAACTGCCGGCAGGCGCGGAACGCCTCGTCACGGTGCGGGCTGCCGGCGGCCACCACCACCGCCACATCGCCGATGCCGAGCCGGCCCTTGGCGTGGGCCACATACAGCTTCAGCTTCGGCCCGAACGTGGCTTCGACCTCGGCGGCCAGGCGCTTGAATTCGTTCAGCACCAGCGGTTCAAACAGATCGTAGGTGATCCCGGTCACCCGCCGGCCCACATTGACGTCGCGCACCTTGCCGATGAACACATCGATGCCGCCGAAGCCCGGATCGGAAACCGCCGCGATGCCCTCGGCCGGATCGATCGCCGCCTGCGCGCGGTCCACCACCTTCGCGATGATCGTCTCGCTCATCGCTCAGCCCCCGCTCACCGGCGGCAGGATCGCCACACGACCATCGTCGGGCAGCGCCTCGTGGTCGCGCAGCACGCGTTGCTGGTCGGCGAACGCCGAATAATCCAGCAGGCCGGCACGGAAACCCGGCCAACGCAGCGGCAGCAGCTCGCGCAGCGCCTGGCGCAGATCGGCCACGGTGCCACCGGCCACCTCCACCGCGATCTCGCGGCTGGCATCCAGATCGGAAAACGCACCGAACAATTGCAGATTCACCTGTCTCATCACGGCTCCTGGCTCGCCAGCTGCACAGGGTCCTGATGACCCCAGCCCTGCACGCGCACTGGCGTGCCGGCAGGGGCGAGACCGCCCTCGCCGTCCAGCACCACCCAGGCGTTGGCCTGCAGCATGGACATCAAACGGAACGACTCCTGCCCTGCCAGCACGCGCGCACTCAGGCGGCCCTGCGCGTCCACTTCCACCCGGGCCCGCGCATGGAAGCGCAGGCCCGGCGGCGTGCGCACGTCGGCCTGCAGCGGCAACGTCAACACCGGCTCCGGTGCCAGCCCCAGCAGGCGGCGCAGCACCGGTTCCACGAAGAAGCGCTGGCCCACCGCAGCCGACACCGGGTTGCCCGGCAGGCCGAAATACAGCGCCCCATTGGGCAGTACCGCGAACAGCAACGGCTTGCCGGGGCGGATCGCCACCTTGTGGAACACGATGCGCGCACCTCGGCCACGCAGCGCGTCGGGAATGAAATCGTAGCGGCCGGCCGACACCGCGCCGGTGCTGATCAACAGCTGCGCACCCGCGTCCAGCGCTGCATCGAGCACCGCATTGAACGCGGCCACGTCATCGCCCACCGTGCCCTGCCAGACCACCTCGGCACCGGCGGCCTGCAGGCGACTGACCAGGTACGGCCGGTTGCTGTCACGGATCTGCCCGGATTCCAGCGTCTGCGCCGCCTCGGTCACCAGTTCCTTGCCGGTGGCGATCACCGCAGCCCTCGGCCGTGCCACCACCGCCACTTCGCCCACGCCGATGGCATGCAGCAGGGTGCGCGCATTGATGTCCAGCACCTGCCCGGCCTGCAGCACGCGCTCGCCGTCGCTAACGTCTTCGCCACGCAGGCGCACGTTCTGGCCTGGCTTCACCGTGCCCTTCAGGGCAATGCGGGTCGGGCGTCCTTCTTCGCTGGCGAGGATCTCCACATTCTCGACCGGCACCACCGTATCCAGCCCGACCGGCATGCGCGCACCGGTCATGATTTCCCAGGCACCCTCGCCGCCTTCGGCGCCGGCATCGCCTGCTGCCTGCCAGCCCTGCACAGCGAACTCGGTACCGGCCTCGAACGTCGCGCCGTTGGCGCGCAGCGCGAAGCCGTCCATCGCCGAATTGTTGAACGGCGGCAGCGACTGCCCACTGATGATGTCACTGGCCAGGGTTCGGCCGCCGGCCTCATGCAGCGGCAGGCGTTCGGCCGGCAGCGGCGTGGCCGCATCCAGCAGGTGCTGCAAGGCCTCGCTGTAGGGAATCATCAGTGGCCATCCCCCTCGACCATCGCCAGGGCGTGGCCCAATACCGGCGCCAGGATGTCCAGGCACTGCGCCGCCGCCTTCGGGCTGCCGGGCAGCGCGAACACCAGCATGTTGCCCAGCTGCACCACCTCGGCGCGGCTCAGCCAGGCCATCGGCGTGTGCTGCGCACTCAGGGCCCGCACCATCTGCGCCAGGCCATGCACCGGCCGCGCGTTCAAGGAACGCAGCGCCTCAGGGGTCAGGTCGCGCGGGCCCAGCCCGGTACCGCCGGTACACAGGCACAGGCGCACGCCCTCGGCAGCCAAGGCCTGCAGGCGGCTGGCCAACGGCTGGATGCCATCGGGCAGTACCTCGGCGGCCGCCACCTCGCCCCCCAGCTTCTTCAGCCCGCCCACCAGGGTCGGGCCAGAGATATCCTCATAGGTGCCTTCGCTGGCGCGATCGCTCAGCGTGATCACCGCGCAGGCAGCGCCCTCCAGGCCCTTCGGCGCACGCGGCTTGAAACGCGCGAGCTCGGCCTCGTCCATGCCATCCGGGTGCAACCAGACCCCGCGCTTGCCGCCTTCCTTGAACAGCAGGCGGATGCCCTCGATGCTAAGTGCCGGCTCCACCGGCTTGCTCAGGTCGTACAGGGTCAGCAGCGCCGCGTTGACGCCGGCCAGTGCCTCCATCTCCACGCCGGTGCGCGCCTCGCTGGCGCACTCGCACCACACGCGGATCGCCTGCCGTTCCGGTACCGGCGCGCAGAACACCTGCACCAGTTCCAGCGGCAGCGGGTGGCACAGCGGCATCAGCATCGAGGCCATCTTGGCGCCCTGCAGGCCGGCAATCTCGGCCATCACCAGCGCATCGCCCTTGGGCAGGCGGCGCTCGACAATCAGCGGATAGGCCACCGGACCGGCATGCAGCTCGCCCACCGCCACCGCACGGCGGCGGCTGATGCGCTTGTTGCGCACATCGGCCATGTGGAAGGCCGCGTTCAATTCCCCACTCATCGTGTTGCTCATCCTCCGATGGAGGCCAGGTGCGGGGTCAGCCCGGTCTGGCCCTGGTGCAGTCCATGCCCGGCCGCTTTCAGGCCAAGCTGGGTGGTGATGCGTGCCAGCAGCGCGTCGTGGTCTTCGTCGCGTTGCAGCAGCGGGCGCAGTGGCACACCGAACTCGCCGAACAGGCACAGCCGCAGGTCGCCCCTGGCGGTCACCCGCAGGCGGTTGCAGCCCTTGCAGAAGTCACGCGAATACGGGGCGATGATGCCGATGCTGCCGCGATGGTCGGGGTGGCCGAACTCGCGCGCCGGGCCGGCATCGGCCGCGCGCGGCCGCTCGTGCCAGCCCGCGGCGAGCAACTGCTCGATCACCACGTCGGCGCGCAGGTGGTGGCGCTGGAAATAGGCTTCGTTGTCGCCGGTGCGCATCAGCTCGATGAAGCGCACGCTGAAGGGGCGATCGCGCAGGTACTCCATCCACTGCGGCAGCTCGTCGTCGTTCAGGCCGCGCAGCAGCACCGCGTTGAGCTTGATCGCCGGCAGGCCCAACGCCTGCGCCAGGGCCAGGCCCTGCTGGATCTCCGGCAGGCGGTCATGGCCGGTGATGGTCTTGAAGCGTTCGCGCTGCAGGCTGTCCATGCTCACGTTCAGCGCAGTCAGGCCGGCCCGGTGCCAGCCCGGCAGGCGCCGCGGCAGCAGCGTGCCATTGGTAGTGATGGCCACCTTGCGGATGCCCGGCACCGCCGCCACGGTGGCGATGATCTCGTCCAGATCCTTGCGCAGGCTGGGCTCGCCACCGGTCAGGCGGATCTTGCTCATCCCCAGCGCGGCAAAGGCCCGCACCAGGCGGCCGATTTCATCCACCTGCAGGAAACGCGGGTGGCCGTCGGCTTGGTACCCGTCGGGCAGGCAGTAGCTGCACCGGAAGTTGCAGGCTTCGGTGAGCGACAAGCGCAGGTACGGAAAGCTGCGTCCGAAGCTGTCGGTGAGTTGGCTCATGGCTGTTCCGCCTCCTGGTACCACCCTGCAGCCCTGCCCCTGAACGGGTTGTCGTCCCCAACCCGCAGAGTGCGCTGGGGCGTTGAAAGCGTCAACCCGGGACAGCCCGCAGCCTGAATTGGCACCGCCTGTCGTGATAGGCCCTCCCCGCCCGTCCCGTTCGCCGTGACAACCTCGATCCCTGTCGCAGATTGCACGCTGCGGGCGGATCACTACGCCAGCCAGCACTGGCGGGGCTTAACAGCGTAGGACAATGTCAAAAGCGTCTCCAATCGAGTGATGTTTGCAACTCTTCTGATTGGCATTGCACAGCGCCAGGGGCTCAGATGGCGTGCCACCGGAAAAGGGTGGCCGGGCTTCGAACACCCGAGTTGATGTTGATGTATGCGCTTGCCAGCCGGCGCCACCTTAGCGTGGCGCCGGCTGGCAATCCGTCTGCCGGCTATGGCGGGCGGTGCGTGGGGGCCTTCGGGCCCGCCGGACTGACATCAACCCGGTGTTCGAACCACGTACCGTCCGCCACTTTTATGGGTGGCGGCTACCGATTGCCCTGCACGGAGCCTTGCCATGAACGAATCGGACTTCCCGCATCTGCACGCCTACCGCGGTACCGCCCACGACGACGGTTCGCCACAGGCTGCGCCTGCAGTTGACACCAATACCTTCATTGCCAATCTCCACCGCATCGGCTCCGGTGCGGCGGCCGACGGACAACCCTGGCCGGAGCGTCACCAGCTGCCCGGCCGCTGCCTCGCCCTGGCCGACGCCGATTGCGCGTTGAATGGATTGCGGGTGGTGCTGGAAATGCTGTTGGCGGCCGAACGCACCCGTCAGAACGGGGAACCGGAAGAGTACGTGGGCGACCGGGTGATGGAGGGGTTGGTCATGGCTTGCCAGTCGCTGTGCGCGCAGGCGGTGGGGCGGTTGCAGCCCGAAGGGTGAATGCCAAGCGCAACACCCTTCAGCGAGGATCGCCTCCCGCCCGACACGCCGTCGGCGCAGCCCCCTTGTTCGGGGGAACCGCGTGTACATTCCAGCGATCTGCCAAAGCGCGTTCGACGCGGAAAGAGAATGACCATGCCTCGGCGGGCATCTTCCCTTCAGAGAAGCCAATAGCTATCTCGAAGCGATCCAATCCGAGGTTCCCCGCCTCCAGTCCCGAGCCATCTTCCCGCTTCACTCCGATGTAGACGACAGGGCGTTTCACGTCCACCTTTGCCCTGGCAAGCTGGCGATCCAATTCAGCGCTGCCATCGAAGAACTGCATTCCTTCGTCCTTGGCGATAGAGCTGAGGGTCTGCTTGAACCGATTCACGCCCTCTTGGTCATGTACGCAGAACTGGATCATTTTGAAGGGTCGCTTCCCTAGAGCCCATGCGCCGCCAGAGAATCCAAGTCCGACTTCAATCAGAAGTAGTGCTGTCAGGATCCTCACCATCATCAAGGCCCCAATATGCAAGGTGTGGCGGCCAACGCCGCCGCAGAGTCAAAAATCATGACCCCAAGCACATCTCCGCTCGGTCTTCTCAGGCCGCTTCCCCTGAATGAGGGAGACCTTGTCGGGCGTGAGGAATCTCGGCACGGAATGTCCTTCAGGGCACTGCACCCGCCATCGGCAGATGCTCGATCCGCCATGTCCTGGCGTAGATAAGAATTACGCTTCCGGTCGAGGTGGTCTCGATACGGAAACACTTCAGGCCGGACAACGGATAGCCGACCGCCTTCCAACGATCAAGAAGATGAGCAAGCCCCGGCTCGTCGTCCTCGACCCTGGCGAACTCTATTCCCTCCTCCCCCAGTACGCCGAAGTTCATGAGCGCCGAGCACCCGTAGGCTTCCGAGAAGCAGACGGTTGCCTGCCGGCCGTCCGGCCAGCGCACGTGGACCTTTACCTCGTCGCATACGCCAGGTTTGCTCCTATCAATGTTGATGGCCAGCAACGTGGCGTCACACCATTCGAGGGAGTTGACATCTTGGTTCATCTACTGGAATCCACCAGATGCATACCACGGTGGTGCGACCTCGTCCGCCCCTTCCTCTCTCTCACCACTCCTGAAGCTCCCCAAGGTTGAGATGCCGAGCATAGGAGCGCCGACTACTGATCTGCACCGGCTTGGATGCGAAACTCCGGCCGTCCCTGCATTCAACGGCGAATTGGTAGCTCTGGGGTTCCGGCCCTGCAACGACCATCACGTGGACCGCGAATGTGCTTCCAACCGGTTTCGACGAAACTACACCTTCGCCCTCCCCGAGCATGCTCAGCTCACAATCGAGAGCGCGAACGTCACCCTGACCTGGCGGCACGGTTCCCGAGACGCGCACGATCATATCGCCACCCAATGTTGCACAGCCGGCCAGAACCAGGCCGGCAACGACAGCGGCGACACACCCCACCCTTGGCATCCCCGAATCCTCAGTACGCACTGCGACATCTCACGCCGATAGCCGGTCAGGGACGCATCAACCTGATCAATAGAGACCCGCCATGATACGAATGTAGTCGTCGAGCGAATCCACCCGGCGATCGACTGCAATACCACGTTTTTTTGCGAGCGATTGAAGCTCGAATATCAACACCCCATACCCCGAGTCCCAACCATGAGCTTCACCGGGCGACAGTTCCTTCGAAAATCGATCTCCAGGACGGAGCTTCCCGGAGGGCAAACGAAGCTCGCCTGCAACATGCTCCAGCAGCTCCACTACGGTTTCCTGGTCCAGGCCACTCTCCGCATAGTATCGGTCATAGAAGCCAGTTGGCGACAGCGCCTCTCTTTCTCTCAGTTTGTCTTTCATTTCCATTCGCCTCTATCCACCGCCTGCGCTGCAGCCACAATAGACCATGGAGCCGATATCCCAGAACCCCTCCCATACAGTCGTCACCACAGCCACGCGCCCCAAAAGTCTTCCTGCCGAACTCCACGACGCTTGAACTGGACCGAATCGGCGTCCGTTTGCCGCCCGCTGCATCGCCTGCCCGGCTTGGGAACCCGCAGCATGCTGCCACGTCGTGGCATGAGGAGCAGCGCTGATGCCCGAGCCAGTGCTTCCAACTGCAGAATTGGCAGCAGCATTTGCCACCTGTGCGCCGGATGCGACTTCACCAGTTGTCGACGTACTCTCCGGCCCGCTAGCGCCAAGCTTGCCCCAGTCCCATCGCCTCTCCGAAACGCAATCGGCGAAGGTTGCCTGAAGCCCATGCGGATCATTTAGGGCAATCGGCATGGATCCAACATAGGCATAGGTGTTTACTCCACCTTCCAGCCCGATTGGATCACTCTGCGAGTACCGCCCCACCGCCGGGTCGTACTCGCGCTGGTAGTTGTAGAACAACCCACTCGCATCCGTCGCCTGCTGGCCCGGGAAGCGCAGTGCCAGCTCGAACGCCACACCATCGCCGTCCGGGTCAGCACTTGGAATCTGGTTGCCGAACACTTCGCTCTTGTTGCTCCACTCCCAGATCGCGACATCGCGCGCCGGGTCGATCACCACGCGCGGGGTGCCCAGGTGATCTGGTTGGACGTAGGCCAGTTCTGGCACGCCGGTACTCGGCACGTTGATCAGCGCCACCGGATAATTGTCCAGCCAGATGGCCTGCTGCTGCGCCTGGCCCGTGGCCGAGTAGTTGCCCAGCCATTGCCCCGCCTCGTCATACAGGGTGATCTGAGCAGCGCCACCAGCCGGAGTACGCAGCACGCGCTCGCCCCGGTGGTTGTAGCCGTAGCTTTCCAACACGGCATTGCCCTGCTTCACCGCGTTCATGCGGTTGGCATCGTTGTAGGTGAACGCCTTGCTGCCAATACTGGTGGTATTGCCCGCTGCGTCATGGCTGCGTGCCTCGCCATCCACCGCAGTCAGGCGATGGCTGGTTGCGGGATAGGTGTAGCTGGCGGTGCCTGCCGAGGTGGTCAGCGCGGTGCGATTGCCGGTGGCGTCATAGGCATAGGTTTCGATCGGCGTGCCGGTCGCGCCGTCCTGAGTCTGGGTCAGGCGACCCAGCGTGTCGTAGGCGTACTTGGCCAGCACCGTCGAACCTGCGCCGTTCTTCAGCTCGGTGATCGAACCGACCGGATCATAGTCGTAGCCCAGCGACAGGCCACCTGCGGCCGGGTCATGTACCGCCTGCGGGCGGTAATCCAGATCCAACGGGCGCTGCAGCTGGCGGCCGTTGCCGTAGGTCCAGCCGATGGCCGGGCCGAAGGCCGCGTAGGTCACGTTGTTCACCACGATCTGGCGCGCCTGGCCGGGGCGGGTCAGGCCGATCTGGCTGATGCGCCCCCGGCTATCGCGTACATAGTCGGCCACGCTGCCGTCGGGGTAGGTCAACGCAGTCAGACGGCCTGACTTGCTATAGGCGTAGCGCAGCGTGCTGGCGACACCATTGATCGCCTGCACTTTACGGGTGACCTGGCCGAAACGGTCATGGCAGTACTGGGTGCTGCCATTGGCATGCAGCACCTGCCCCAGGCGTCCCTTGGCAAAGCGTTCGTCGGCGGCACAGACCGCTGGCGCCACGTCATAGCTGTAGCCCACGTCCAGATTGGGGTCCGGGTAGGCGATGCCGATCAGGCGATTGAGCGCATCGTAGTGATAGGTGGCGGTGATGCCGCGTGCATCGGTCGCCGTCTTGCGGTTGCCGGCGGCATCCACTGTGAAGCTGCTGGCGCCACTGTCCGGGCTGACCTGCCCGGTCAGGTCACCAAAACCGTTGTAGGCGTAGGTGGTGTGCAGGCCCTTCGGGTCAGTGACCTGGGTGACCTGGTCCAGCGCGTTGTACTGGCTGCGGATCTCCGCCGCGACGCCGCCGACGTCCTGCAGGGTCTGCGCCAAGCGGTTCAACGGATCGTACTGCTGGCTGGTCACGCGCTGCAGGGCATCGGTCACCGTCTGTGGGTTGCCGTTGGCATCGTAGGCAAAGCCGGTGGCGTGGTTGCCCGCATCCTTCAGCGCGGTCAGCTGGCCAAGCGTGTTGAACGTCCGTGCCAGGGTGCGACGCAGGGTGCCGCCAGTATCCAGCGTGTCTTCCTTGAGGCGGTTGCCGGCGTTGTCCAGCGTGTAGTGAATCGTGTTGCCTACGTTGTCCTCGATATCAGTCAAGCGCAGCGCCGCATCGTAGACATAGGAAACGCTGCTGCCGTCGGGCTCGGTGATCTGTTGCACCTGGCCGGTCGGCCAGTAGCTGATCTGGATTATCCGACTCTCGGCAGTGGTCGCGCCACGCACGGTGACCGAGGTTGGCCAGCCGCGGGCATGGTAGGTGTAGTCGGTGACCACGCCGTTGGCATCCTTGACCGACAACGGCCGCCCGAAAGCGTCGTAGGCCAGAGTCTCGACCGTCTGGCCCAGCGCATTGGTCACGCTGCGCAGGTCGCCCTTGCGATAGGTGCAGGCACCTCCGGTCGCGCACCCTGCATCATCCGCCGAGTAATAGGCATAGGTAACGGCATCGGCCACATCCGTGCGCGGGCCATCCACACTCTTCAGCAGCCCCTCCATCGGGCAGCCGCCTGCCGCTGCCACATCAGCGGCTTCGCAGTACGTGTAGCTGGTGATGCGCGTCTGACCGGACGCGATGTCGGTCACCGTGTTGGCCGTCGGCTGGCGTCGGGTATTGAAGGACGTTCGGGTTTCACGATTGCCGATGCGGGTGGTCAGTACCGCATTGATTTCGACGTCGCGCGCCGTGGTCGCCACACGCTGCTCGGGCAAGCCGACCGCTTCGGTCACGGTATGGATGCTGACGGCACGACCACTCACCGGATCGGTGCCCTGCGCATAGGTGTGCTTGGTCTGGATGCCGCGGCGATCGGTGTAGGTATCCAGACGCCGGCGGAAGTCGACACTCTGGTCGTAGTAGGTTCGGCTGACGGTTCCCTGCGAATCCGTCAGGCCGGTCACCTTGCGCGACGGAGCGCTATCGCCGCCGGGTGTAAGGGTGTAGTCGGTCTGCCGCCCCAGCGCGTCGGTCACCACCGCACCGCCATTGGGGCTGTAGGCCAGTGTCACGCCATCGGCACCGCCGGCATGCTGACTGGAGATCACACGGCCGGTGGAATCGTAGGTGAAGGTGCTGTAGCGGCGACCGTCCTCGGCGGTGATACCCGTCAGATGCTGGGGGAAAGCCTGGTTCTCGTAGTGATATGTGCGCACGCCGCCACCCGCATAGGTCACCGTGGCGACCTGGTTCTGCGATGTGTAGGTGTAGGTGGCGAGCGAAATGCCTTCGACCAGCACCGAACTGATCAGCGCCTCATAGTCGTTGGACTGGTAGACGAACTCCAGTGTGCGGCCACTGCTGTGGGTGACGGTCGCAAGGCGGTCGCTGTCGTCGTAGATATAGGTCAGCGACGTGCCATCCGCGAAGCGCTTGGCGGCCAGACGGCCGTCCGCGTCGAAGGTCGAGATGGAGCCCTCCGAGTACAGTGTCCAGTTGCCGTTCTGGACCAGACGATCGCCACTGTCGTCGTCCGCCTCATAGGCTTGGCCGACCTTCTTGAATGCACGCTGGAAACCAGTACTTTCAATGATGCCCACGCTGTCGACGCCATCCAGTGCCAGATGGGCGCCCAGCGAATGGGTCCAGCCATAACCGAAGCCACCGGATGAGGTCGAGATGCCGGAGTGATAGAAGCGCGTCAGCGCGATCCAGCCCAGATCGAAGTCCGGCGCGATCTCGTACTTCTCGCCCGTTTTAACATCACATGGGTTGCCGACATTACCGTCGCAGGTACCGCCGTTGGAGGCCGGGTCCTTGTCGGGAATCGGACTCATGTTCACCGCTGTATCGTTGCGGGACATGGGGCAGCTACCGTTGCCGCCGTCCTTATCGCACTTCTGCGACTTCGATGTGATGGTCGCAACGAATTCTTCGCTGACGCAGGCGTTGTGCTTGTTGGACCACTGTGTGAGGGGAATCGGGCAGTTCAAGCGCCGGGTACGCGCGACCGCCACCGTTCCGGTGTACGGCGTGCAGGGTGATTCAGCCGTGTTGTTGCCCGCCATGGAAGTCAGATCGTAGTAGCGCGACTCGATGACACCTTCCTGATCGGGCGAAGCTGCAAACCAGTCGCCAGAAGGAGTGACCGCCGCCCCGGGGCACACGGGATTGCTGGCTTGTTGGTCCGCAAGAAGATCGGCCACCATCGCCTCTTCCGTCGGGAATATGTCACGCCCGATGTAGGACCAGTCCGGGTCGGAGGGCTGCGACTTCCCCATCCAGTAGGTGATCGACGTATTGCCGTTCAAGTGCACAACTTTCGACTTGATCTTGTCGACAGACTGCCAGCCGAACTGGAACTCCGGCGGGAATGGACTGGGTGCGGGAAGGCTCTTGATCGCCTGCACCGCCTGCTGCTGGGTCTTGTACTGCGTCGAATTGCCGCCGGGCTGTGAAATGCGCCAGGTGATCTTGCTTTCCTGCGCCTGTGCCACTGCGGGGGCGAAGCAGCCAACGGCAACGATCGCCAGCACGGCACACGAAATGGTCTTCAGTGGTTCCAACATCCCTGTTCTCCTTCCTGGAGGAACACAGCGCCGGCGGGAACGAGAACGCGGAGCTGTGCCCCGCGTCATGCTTCGGATCGTCCCTGGTCCGGAATGCGGCGGTGCCACATGCCGCCTTTATCGTTGAGGACGCTTGCACGTTCAAGTGTGGAGTTGCGTAACCGATCACAGATTAAGCATCCAACGCCATTCAGCGGTCTACGCTCCGTCCCCATGACTTCCTGCACAGGGAGTCGGTGTTATACCTCACTACATTACCAGCACGACCTGTCGCGAGGTCGGCAGGCTGCGGCACTCCGCTGCAGACCTGACCCATCGGAAGGGCCGGCACGCGTCACGACCCAGGGGAATGGCAATGAAAAGCAGCCGAGTGACGTTGTGGGCGCTGGCCGCGGTGATGGCCGCGGCGGGCACCGCCCACGCAGGGGAAATCCAGGTGGATCGCGGCGCCTACGCGCTGCAGGCCGAAGAGACCGGGGCCGGCCCGATCACCGTGGTCTTTGAATCCGGCTTCGGGCAGGGCGCGGGGGCCTGGAAGGAGGTGGTTGCCGGTCTGGGGCGCGACTACCACAGCATCACCTACGCCCGTGCGGGACTCGGCAAGTCCGGCAGCGACGGTCACGCCAAGCGCATCGATGCGCATCTGGCCGACCTCACGGCCGTGATCGATACGCTCGCACCCGGTCGCCGCGTGGTGCTGGTAGGTCACTCCTATGGCGGCCTGCTGGCCACGGAGTTTGCACGCCGCCATCCGGAGCGCCTACAAGGCCTGGTGCTGGTAGACCCGGCCACGATGGGTCAGCGCCATGCGTTCAAGCAGGCCGACAGTGCCCGCGTGCAGGCAGACGATGCCCAGCTGCGGGCGATGCTGCCGCCGGCCATGGCCGCCGATTACGCCGTGCTGACCGAACAACTGGATGCACCCGGTGCGGAAACCCCGCGCACGATGCCGGACTTGCCGGTGGCGCTGCTGACTGCAACGCGGCTGGCTGCCGAACCGCTGTTCTTCGAAGAAACCGCAGCGGGCAACGCACTCTGGAAGGCGCAGCACGCCCTGCTCTTCTCGGGCTTCACGCGTGGCTCGCATCGCTACCTGGCAACCGGCCACACCGTCCAGCGCGAGGACCCTGCTGCGGTGGTGGCCGCGATTCAATCGGTCTCCGACACCTCGAAGTAGCCGTTCCAGGCAACGGCCTTCCGGGTTGTCCCGGCTACTGCCCCCGCAGGCGCACCGCAAAATAGCGCGTCGGGGAAAGGCCAAGCGCCTTCTTGAACATGGTGATGAAGGCCGTCACCGACTCATAGCCCAGCGTCTCGGAAACGCGTTGCACGGGTGCACCACCGGCGAGTTCACGAATGGCGATGAGCAGATGCAGCTGCTGTCGCCAGCGCCCGAAGGACAAGCCCGTTTCCCGTTCGATGAGCCGGCTCAACGTGCGCTCGCCCAGGGCCAGGCGCACGGCCCACTGGCTGATGGTGCTGCGGTCTGCCGGATCCGCCGACAGCGCCGCCGCCAGCGCACGCACCTTCGGGTGATGGCTGACCGGCAGCGACAGATGCTCGGCCGGCATCTGCACCAGTTCGTCCAGCAGCACCCGCGCCAACCGGTCGGTGTGGCTGCCATGCGGGTAGTCCAGCGGCGCGTCGGCCAGGTGCAGGATCATCTCGCGCAGCATCGGCGAGATCGCCAGCGTCACGCACTGCGCCGGCAGGTCGACGACGCCGGGCTCGACGAACAGGTAGCACAGGCGCGCGTTGGCGGTGGCGCGATTGCTGTGCGGCATGCCGCCCGGAATCCAGACGCCACACTGGGGCGGCACGATCCACAGCGCATTGGCCACTTCGCAGGTCACCGCGCCATGCAGCGCAAGAATCAGTTGACCCTTGCGGTGCTCATGCACGGGAATCTCTGCGTCGAGCTCGGCCACCTGCAGGCGGCTGGCAACCGCCGGGCGATCGGTCTCGTCCGGGTCCAGGTCAAAGCCGGGGAGCGAAATGCGAGCCATTCTCACATTGACCGGTTTTAGCGATTGGTTGTCATTGTAGCGAAGTTCGCCAGTGCGGCCGATCACTAGCATGAGCCGCATGCACCTCCCCACACCTTTCCTTCCCCACCTGTTCCAAGCATTTGCCCGGTTGAAAAGCCCTGCCCTCCGGACCGACCAGGAGGCGGTGCTGTTCTCGCTCAAATGCCTGCTCGCCGCGTCGCTGGGGCTATATGTCTCCCTGCGGATCGGCCTGAATCGCCCATTCTGGGTGATCGGGACGGTCTATCTGGTGTCGCAGCCCCTTTCCGGGGCAACACTCAGCCGCGGCCTGTTCCGCCTGCTCGGTACCGTGGGCGGGGCCGTCGCCACCGTCGCGCTGGTGCCGCGTTTCGCCAATGCGCCCCTGGTGCTGAGCGCCGCGCTCGCGGCGTGGATGGCGCTGTGCCTGTACCTGGCGATGCTCGACCGCACGCCGCGTGCGTATGCGTTCCTGCTGGCCGGCTATACCACCAGCCTGATCGGGTTTCCTGCGGTGATGGTGCCGGGAGACGTGTTCACCATCGCCATCACGCGGGTGCAGGAAATCGCCATCGGCATCCTGGCGGCTACGCTGGTACATGGGCTGGTGCTGCCGCGCCGGGTCTCGATGCGCGTGCACGCGCGGGTTGCTGCCGTGCTGGATGACGCGGAACGATGGACACGCGACATGCGCGCCGGTGCATCGGACACGGTGCTGGCGACGGACCGCTCGAAAGTGGCCGCCGACCTGCTCGAGCTGCATGTGCTGTCGATCCACCTGCCCTTCGACAGCGCCCACGGCGTGGCCCAGGTGCAGATCCTGCGTGCCCTGCATGACCGGATGCTGGATGTACTGATGCTCTCCAGCGCGGTGGAAGATTCCCTCGCACGGCTGCGCTCATCACAGGCCAGCGCCATGGATTCGCCTGGCTGGCGCGAGCTGATGCAGACCGGCCTCGCCGCGCAACAGGCCGAGCTCGACCTCGCCCACGCCGACTGCCGCGTGCTGCAGGCACTACTATGCGCTGCCCGCCCCGGCTGGCGCCGGCATGTACCTGCCCGCCTTGCGCGACATGCGCAGGGTGCGGTACTTCACCGGGATCATCGGCTTGCCCTGCGCAGCGCGCTGGGCGCGTTCGTCGGCATCCTGCTGAGCTGCGTGCTGTGGATCGTTACCGGCTGGTCGGAGGGCGCCACGGCGGTGTCCATCATCGGCACGGCGTGCGTGCTGTTCGGCACGATCGAAGCGCCTGCGCCGCATCTCATGCGCTATCTGGTGGGGTCGTCGATCGGCGTTGCCGTCGGCCTGCTCTACGGCCTGCTGATCTTCCCCGCGTTGTCCGATATCACCGGCCTGATTGCCGCGCTCGCGCCGGTGCTGCTGCTGTGCGGATCGTTCCTGACCCGGCCACCCTTCATCATGGCCGCCTTGGGCGTGGTGCTGACGTTTCCGCTCATCGCCGGCCTGGGTGCGACCAATACGACCAACATCGTCGGCGCGCTCAACAACAGCGTTGCGTTGTTCATCGGTACGACGGTGGCATTGTGCAGTATGCAGTTGTTCCAGACCGCCGATGCGGGCCGCAACCGCGCTCGGTTGGAGCGTTCGATCCGTCGGGATATCGCACGACACGCCGCCGGACAAGGCGGCGTGGCCCGGGCCTGGCTCAGCCGCATGCTGGATCGAATCGGGCAGCTCGCTGCCCGGTTGCGGGGCCGTTCCAGTGCTGCACACGACCTGCGGGCATGGTTTGCGGACGTGCGCGCGGTACGTGCATCCAACCAACTCCGCGCACTGGACAAGTGTCAGGACAACCCGCAGGTCCGGGCGCTTCATGCGGCACTGGTCGAACGCATCGCTGCACATTTCAGGGTACGCGCCCACTCGGCACGCAGTGTCGACATCCATCTTCTGGAACTGCTGGACCGCATGCACGAGGCCGCGACGGCCAGCAGCGGGGCTGATCGGGATCGCCTGTTGCATCTGCTCTGCAACCTGCGCCGCGACCTGCTGATACCCGCGCTCACCCATCGGCACTGACCTCATGCTTTCTGATCTTTCCATTGATGGGGTGCTCATTCCAGCACTGCTCGCCGTGGCGGTGGCCGCGCTGGTGCTGTCGGTGCTGACCTCACGTCTGCTCGCCAGCCTGGGCCTGTACCGGTGGTTCGCCGCGCGGCCTCTGGTGGGCCTGTCCCTGTTCGTGATCCTGGCGGAGCTGATGATCCGGCTCGCGCCCCTGCTCGAGAAATGAAATGAAACACCTGCTTGCTGTCATCGGGCGCTGGAGCGCCACACTGGGCGTGTGCGCACTTGCTGCCGTCGCCGCGCTTTCCCTCTGGAGTCGTTACGAAATGCGCCCGTGGACGCGGGACGGGCGGGTGCGCGCCGATGTGGTGCGCGTTGCATCAGACATGGGGGGGCTGGTGACCCAGGTGCGGGTGCACGACAACCAGCGGGTCAGCGCCGGACAACTGCTGCTGGTGCTGGATCAACCGCGCTTCGCTGCCGCACTTGAGAAGGCCGACGCGGCGGTCAGCAGCGCACGCGCCACGCTGGCGCTGGCCCGCCGCGAATCGACGCGGGACAACGCACTGGGCAACCTGGTCGCCTCGGAAACACGCGAACGCAATGCCGCCAAGGTCGACACCGAGCTGGCCGCCTTGGCGCAGGCACGGGCCGAACAGCGCGTTGCCCAACTCAACGTGCAACGCACCGAGGTGCGCGCGAGCACCGACGGCATCGTCACCAACCTGGACCTGCATGCGGGCGATTACCTTCAACCGGGCGCGCAGGCGCTGGCGCTGATCGACACCGGCAGCCTGCGTATCGAGGGCTACTTCGAGGAAACCAAACTGGGCTGCATCACCGAGGGCGATGCCGCGGTGGCGCGGCTGATGGGCGACAGCCGCGATGTCCGCGGACACGTGGAGACCATCGCCGCCGGCATCGCCGACGATCAGCGCTCAAGCACGCACAACCTGCTGCCTGCCGTTGCACCGACCTATACCTGGGTCAGGCTGGCCCAGCGCATCCCGGTACGCATCCGTATCGACGATGCGCCGGCGGATACCCGCCTGATCGTGGGTCGCACCGCGAGTGTCACCATCACGCCCTCGGTACAGGGAGCCTGCAAGTGAGCGTGCGAACAGTGCGTGGTGGGCTGCTTGCCCTGCTGCTGCCGATGACGGCCTGCGTCTCCGGCCCCGACTATCACCTGCCTGCGAATGCCGTCGCGGCCTCCCCCCAGGCGGCGCGTTCGTTCATCTCGGGCCAGGACGCATCGTTCAGCCGCGACGTGCCTCCGGATCGGTGGTGGCAGCTGTATGGCGACCCGCAGCTTGACGCCTATGTAGGCGAAGCACTGGTAGCCAATACCGATCTGCGCGCCGCCGATGCCAACCTCCGGCGCGCCAGCGCCACCGTGCTGGAGTACCGCGCGCGCGGGGCCGTGCAAGCCGACGTGGATGCATCGGGCACGCTCACCCATGCCGGTGGCTACACCCAGGCGTCGGCCGCGCCGCAGTCGTATGTGCTGGGCCTTCACCTCTCCTATCCACTGGATCTTGCAGGTGGCATCCGCCGCGGTATCGAAGCCGCCAACGCGGACGCGGAGGCCGTCGCTGCGGCACGGGACCAGGTCCGCGTGGTCGTCGCTGCGGCCGTCACCCGGGCCTATCTCCAGGTGTGCACCCGCAATCACACGCTCACTGCAACCCGACAGGTGCTGGCGATACAGCACGCCACGCTGGAGGCAACCCGTCACCTGGCTGCAGGCGGGCGTGGAACGGACTTCGATGTCAGCCGTGCCAGCGCCGCGGTCAACCGCAGCGCGGCGGCGGTACCGCACCTGCTGGCGGAGCGCCAGGCCGCACTGTTCGAGCTGGCCGCACTGATGGGCAGGGTCCCGGCAGACTATCCCAGGGAGGCGGAAGCCTGCCCCCAGCCCCCTGAGCTGGAGCAGGCGCTGCCGGTCGGTGACGGCTGGCAGCTGCTCCAGCGGCGCCCCGACATACGTGCCGCCGAGCGCAGCCTTGCGGCGGCCACGGCGATGATCGGCGTAGAGACCGCAGACCTTTATCCGCGGGTCACCTTGGGCGGTTCCCTGGGTACAGCGGGCACGCGGCGTCAGCTGCTTTCGGCCGACGGTTTTGGGGTGAGCGTCGGGCCACTGCTCTCATGGCACTGGCCCAACCGCCGCGTGGCCAAGGCCCGCATCGCGGCGGCCGGCGCCAATGCAGAGGCCACTCTTGCTTCTTTCGACGGCGTGGTGCTGCAGGCCCTGCGCCAGACCGAGACCGCGCTTTCTGCCTGCACGCAGGAGCTTGAACGCGAGCGCAGCCTGGCGCAGGCGCGTGGGGATGCAGAGCGGGCCGCCGGGCAGGCACAGCAACTGTACCGTTACGGCAGGATCGATTTCCTCGACGTGCTTTCGGCCCAGGCCGCGCTGGCAGATGCGGAGTCCGCACTGGCCGCCTCGCGCGCGCAGCGGGTCGACCGTCAGATGGATGTGTTCCTGTCACTGGGGGGCGGTTGGGCTGCAGGGGCCGTCGCCGTTGGTGCGACCCGCTGAGATCGTCTTCGCAGCCGCAGCCGCTCCCCGATCTGTTCATGAAAGCCCTGTCCACACCCGTATTCATTCACACAGCCTGCCCTATATTCGCGCTCACAGCGCCGCATATCGCGGCCATGACGGAGGCATCCCGATGACATCCATACGTCTTCTTGCCATTGCCGTGGGCTCGGCCGCAGCACTCGCCGTAGCGCCCGCCTTCGCCGATCCGCCGCACCATGCCCGCGGCAACGGCCCGCCGCCGCATGCAGGCGGCCCGCACCACCGCGATGCGCCGCCGCCGGGTTGGCAGAAGAAGGCCTGGCGTCGTGGCGAGCGCCTGCCGTGGGCCGAAGTGGACCGCCGCTACTGGGTAGACGATTACGCGCGCTATCACCTGCGGGAGCCGGGCCGCGACCGGCGCTGGGTGCGCCAGTCCGACAACGAGTACCTGTTGGTGGAGATCGCCACCGGCTTGATCGTCGACGCCCTGCATCGTTGAAGCGACCTGCAACGTCCCACGCGGGGCGATCTGCCTCGGTGCAGACACCTTACGACCGGGGCCGCCCCGGTCGGCGGTGTCTGCGCCCACGGCGCCCCGCCCGACTCCGCGGCCCGCCATGCAGGCCCTCCCACAGCGCGATATACCCGCACATCAGCGCTGTGGCAAATAGCCCCATCGCCACCAGTATTTCGAATCCCCGATCACCAAAGAGCAGGCGAATGGAGGTCTCCAGTGAGCACAGCCTGCCGCAGCGCAGGCCGTGCTCGTTGAAGCCATGGATGAGCACCAGTACGCCCATCAGCCCGCACCACGCCATCAGGGCCAGGCTTGCGATGAAGATGAAAGGTCGTTGGATACGCATGCGCTCGTCGCGATCTTCTACGGTGATGTCCAGCGCGACGTTGCGAGCACGCGATCGGAAGCATCCAGCTCTACCGACCAGGCTTGGGTATCCAGGCCCAGCCGGTTCTCATACCACCATCGCTGCGCACAGCGACCACTGCATCCACGGTTGGCATAGCGGGTAAAGGGAGCACCGCCGTGCTCCACCACGTCAGGCTGCCCCAGCGCCCGCAGTACCTCGGCCCTGCTCGCCCCGACCGGGACCGAGGCAAGCGCGTGGGAATGCCACGCTGAGATCGCCGAGCAACCGGCCACGTACGCCACGAACAGGCCGGCCAGTCCCCACATCAGTGTCCTCATTGACAGATCCCCTCCTGCGCCGCGCGCCCGCGCATCATCCGCGCAGACGCTCTTCGACGTCAAACCCCAACGACGAGCGGACCTGTTGCAGCGCCCGGCAACCGTGCTAGCGTGCGCCGACCGATGATTCAGGATGAACGCAGGGACACCCGTCGATGGCAGGCAAGCGCCGGAAGGACAGGATCACGCAGGAGCACGGTCTGTTCGTGAAGCGGTACGGGCCCAAGGGCGGCGCCATGCCAAATCCAGCGACCGGCCCTGCGACTGGAACTGCGAGAGCGGCTCAAGCGTCTGGCGCCAGAAGAGCGGGTCAGGATGCTCCCCGGTGAGGACGACAACGATGATCAGCCCTGGAGGAGTGATCCGGCGCGCCATCTTCGTGACGCTCTGCAGTGTACTGTGCGCCTGCGGCCTGGTGATGGACAGTTCGTTCGACACGCTGCGCGAGGCGCTCGATTCCGACATGGTGAACAAGGGATGGATTCCCGGCTGGGTGCCGCAAGCGGCGACCGACCTGCGGGAGGTACATGACCTCGACTCGAACACCAGCGCGCTGGCCTTCACCAAACCCCCTGCGGTATCACTGCAGCTGCCTGCGGATTGCCAGGCAACGACATTCAGTAGCAGCGATCCTGTTGCGTTCGATCGATACTGGTGGCCGGGCGACTGGACGCTCAAGTCGTCGTACCGCGTCTTTCGCTGCGCGCCCGAATCCGGAAAATCAGTCTTCGTCGCCATCAACAGGACCGAAGACCACGTGCTCTTCTGGCGAACCTACGCGCGGTGATGCGCCAGCGCCCCCCTATTCCTCCCCAGGACCCCATGATGCCCAACGCACGAGCACGCTTCGCTGCCCTCGCCCTCTTCCTCCCGGCGTGCTTGCCGGCCTACGCCGCAAAGGACGCCCCTGCCGACGTCGAGGCGATCAAACAGGTGGTCGAATCCTTCCGTACCTCGCTGATCAACAAGGACAAGCCGACCTACATGAGCCTGTTCTTCTCTGATAAACCGGAAGACATCGGCTGGCAGTACGTTTCCGAGGATGTGCGCCTGCAGGACATCCGCAGGGCCAAGCCCGATGCGATCAAGGCACGGCGGATTCCCGCCAACAACTTCATCGCACTGATCGACGGGGCGGTGGCCTCGCCGAAGCCGAAAGAAGAGACATTCTCCAATACGAAGATCGAGACGGATGGCGATGTGGCCTCGGTGTCGTTCGACTACAGCTTCCACGACGATGGGGTGAAGACCAACTGGGGCAAGGAAATGTGGCAGCTGATCCGGACTGAGCAGGGCTGGAAGGTCTTTTCGGTGATCTATTCGATCCGCGATTCACGCAGCCCGGCCGAGTGAACGTCGCTGGATGGCGCCGAGCGCCGATTGCGATCCATTCAGCCAGCGCATTGGCAATCAGCCAGTGATCGGGCAGAGTTCGGCCACGCGCAAGGACGCATGCCATGACCCGCCTGCTGATCATCGAAGACAACCCCGAGCTGGTTGCCAACCTGTATGCCTTCTTTGAACCGCTGGGCTACGTGCTGGACGACGCCCGCGACGGCGCCAGCGGGCTGCGCCGGGCCACGCAGCACGACTACGACGCCATCCTGCTGGACCTGATGCTGCCGCGCCTGGACGGCATGACGTTGTGCCAGAAGCTGCGCCAGGAGTTCCAGAACCCGGTGCCGATCCTGATGCTGACCGCGCGCGACCCGGTGGATGACCGGGTGCAGGGCCTCGCCCTGGGCGCGGATGACTACCTGGTCAAGCCGTGCTCGCTGAAGGAACTGGACGCGCGGATCAAGGCCCTGGTACGACGCGCGCAGGGTCGCCAGGTCGACAGCGTGCTGGCGTGGAAGGACCTGCAGGTGGACACGCGCTCACCACAGGCCTGGCGGCAAGGCCGCTGCATCGCGCTGACGCCCACGTCGCACAAGCTGCTGATGTGCCTGGTGCGTGCGGCGCCCGCGGTGGTCCGCAAGCAGGAGATGGAGTATCTGGTCTGGGGCGACGAACCACCGGACAGCGGCGCGCTGCGAACCCACATCCATGAGCTGCGCCTGCTGGTGGACCGCAGCTTCGACACCGCGCTGATCACCACGGTACACAGCGTCGGCTGGCGCATGCAGGCGTGAGCCCTGCGTCCCTCTACCGCCGCCTGAGCCTGCGCACTCGCATCACGATCTCGTTCGTGCTGTTGATGGCCGGTGCCATGGGGTTCATCGTGCTGGCCGAGCAGGTCGACTACGACCAGGTCCGGGCCGCCGTCGTTGCGCGGACCCAGCACAGCGAAGTGCAGCGGCTGCAGGCCGCGCTGGCCCGGGGCCAACGCCCCGCCCTGCCAGCGGGGACCCGGTTGTACGATGCCGATGACGTGCCCGCTGTGCTGCGCCAGTACGGCCCGGGCCATCACGGCGAAGAGGCGCCCAACGAGTGGCACCTGAGCGTCTTCGACAGCGGCGGCCAGCGCTACTACCTGCTGCAGGACGCAGCGCACTATGCCTATCTGGAACATCTGATCAATGCCTTCGCCGCGCTGGTCATTTCGATCTGCGTGCTCGGTGCCTTCCTGATCGGCCGCAAGGTCGCGACCCACGTCATCGCGCCCATCACCCGATTGGCCGATGCGGTGCAGGACGGCCACAAGCCCTTTCCCTACCAGGACGCACGCGATGAGATCGGCGTGCTCGCGCGCGCCTTTGCCCGCCATAGTGACGAGCTCGAACGGTTCCTGCAGCGCGAACAGTGCTTCAGCGGCGACGCCAGCCACGAGCTGCGCACGCCCTTGGCCATCATCGGTGGTGCTGCCGAGACGCTGGCCTGCCAGTTGCCGCCCGACAGCCACCTGGTTCCCAGCGCCGAGCGCATCCTGCGCACCACCCAGGAGATGCAGCGCCAGCTGTCCTGCCTGCTGCTGCTCTCGCGCGCCCCCGGCACCGTGCCGCGCAATGAAGTGGCCCTGCGCCCGTTGATCGAAGCCTGCATGGAGCGCTGCCAGCCCTGGCTTTCCGGCAAGCCGGTGATCGTTGCGTTTGATGCCCGGCATGACGCCGTGCTGGTCACCAACGCGGATCTGGCGCACAGCATCCTGTGGAATCTGCTGCGCAACGCCTGCCAGTACACCGAAAACGGCGAAGTGCGGATCACCCTCCACGACAACGCGCTCATCGTCGCTGACACCGGGCCCGGCCTGCCCTCCAGCATCGATCCACGGCAGTTCCAGCGCTTCGTGCCCAGTGGCGTGCACAGTGGCGAAGGGCTGGGGCTGTCGATCGTGCAGCGGATCGTCGAGCATCTGGGCTGGACGATGACCGTGGAATCCTCCGGGCAGGGGTGCCGGTTCACCCTGCGCTGGCCCTGCCCCCGCATCTGACGGATTCCTGACATCCGGCTGCACATGCTCGGGGTTGCTCCCCCGCTCTGGATACGGCATGCAGCACCCCAAGGACAGCGGCAAGTACCCGCACGGCAAGACCGGACTGAGCCGCGTCTTCCACACCCTCATCCATTCGCGCGATGGCTTCATCGCCACCTTTCGCGGCGAGGCGGCATTCCGCCAGTTGTTGCTGCTGCACGCACTGCTGATGGCGGCCGCGTTCGTGCTGGACATCAGCACGGTCGAGCGGGCGCTGGTGCTGGCGGTCTGTTTCATCAGCCTTCTGGTGGAACTGCTGAATTCCGCGATTGAGGCCGTGGTTGATCGCATCTCGCTGGAGCAGCATCCGCTGTCCAAGAACGCCAAGGACATGGGCAGCGCCGCGCAGACCACCGCGTTGTTGATGGTCGGTGCGGTGTGGGGCGTGATCCTGCTTGGCTAGCCCGGCAATCCTGACAACTTCCTGATAAAGCCGTTTCGATACTGCGCGCACTCCTGTTCCGCGGAACCTGCTCGTGCGTCAATGCCTCCGTTTCCCACGGCCCCATCCGATCGTTCTGGTCTGGGCCGCCGCACTGTTCTTCGCCACGATTGGAAACATCGCCCTCTGGAAGACGCTGTGGGGGCTGATCGACCTCAACAGCCTGCGCAGCGTGCTGTTCCTGGCCAGCCTGCCGCCGCTGCTGTTCTGCCTGTTCAACCTGCTGCTGACGCCGTTGCTGGCACTCCCCTTCGTGCGCAAGCCGCTGCTGGTGGTGCTGGTCGTCGTCAGCGCCGCGTGCAGCTACTTCATGCTGCACTACAACGTGCTGATCGACCGCAGCATGGTGCAGAACGTGTTCGAAACCAATCAGGCCGAACTGAACGCCTATCTCTCGCTACCGCTGCTGCTCACGCTGCTGGCGCTGGGCGTGCTGCCGGCCACCGCGCTGGTCCTGCTGCGCACCACGCGCCGAGCGGCCTCGCTGCGTTCCCTGCTGGTGTGGCCGGCCAATGTCCTGGCGTCGTTGGTGGTGCTGCTGGTGATCGGCTTTGCGTTCTACAAGGACTATTCCTCACTGCTGCGCAACAACCGCTACATCCGCGACCAGGTGCTGCCGCTGAACGTGCTGCGCCATACCCACGGCTACCTGAAAAGCCTCTACAGCACCCGCCAGCAACCGCTGCGCAGGATCGCCATGGACGCACGGCGCACCGCGGGGCCACGGCCCAGGCTGGTGGTCATGGTGGTCGGTGAAACCGCACGGTCACAGAACTTCCAGTTGAACGGCTACCCGCGCGCGACCAACCCGCGGCTGTCGCGCAACGACGGCGTCTTCAGCTTCAATGATGTCTCCTCGTGTGGCACCGCAACGGCCATCTCGGTGCCGTGCATGTTCTCGCAGATGACCCGCCAGCAATACGACGACGTCCGCGCGGCGACCGAGGAGAACGTGCTCGACATCCTGCAGCGTACCGGCGTCGGCGTGCTCTGGCGCAACAACAACAATGGCGGCTGCAAGGGCGTGTGCGAGCGCGTGCCGACCGAGGACATGCCCGCGCTCAAGGTGGCCGGCCAGTGCGTCAATACCGACGGCACCTGCTACGACGACGTGCTGCTGCATCAGCTCGGCGCACGCATCGACGCGATCAACGGCGATGCCCTGGTCGTGCTGCATCAGCTTGGCAGCCACGGGCCCACCTACTTTGAACGGTATCCCGCAGCGTCGCGGGCCTTCAGCCCGACCTGCGACAGCAACCAGATCCAGCACTGCAGCAACGAGGCACTGGTCAACACGTATGACAACACCCTGGTGCATACCGACCGGGTGCTGGCGGAGACCATCGACCTGCTGCGGGGCTATTCGGACCACCGCGACGTTGCGCTGATCTATGTCTCCGACCACGGTGAGTCGCTCGGCGAACGCGGCATGTACCTGCATGGCACGCCTTACTTCATCGCCCCGCGCGAACAGACCCAGGTGCCGATGGTGATGTGGTTCTCAACGGAATTCAGCCGCAACGCGGGCCTGGACATGGCCTGCCTGCGTGGGAATGCGCTGCACCGCGCGTACAGCCATGACAACGTGTTCCATTCCCTGCTGGGCCTGTTCAGTGTCAGCAGCGCCGTATACCAGCGCGAACGCGATGTGTTCGCCGGCTGCCGGGCGACGACCGCCGCGCCACTTGCCACTGCGCCGGCAGAGCGGCACCGGCTGATGCCGGTCACCGCCCGGAACGTGGCGCGTTACTGTGCGGCCAGGGCGAAATCCAGGCCGGCGCACACCGCAGCCACCTGGGCGTCATTGCATTCCTGCGGGTTGGTGCGCGGGCTGTCCGGGTAGACCTCGGTGGTGGTGGCAAAGCGCGCATCGGTGAAGCCGGCGCAGGCACCGATCGAACGCGACTCACCCCAGACCACGCCCGGCGACTGCAACGGCAGGCCGACCAGGTTGCCCTCGGCGTCGGCCGGAGCGATATGGGTGATGGGCGCGACCGCGGCGATCAGGGCCTTCTGGAACTCGGCCTGCGGATCTTCACTGTTGCCGATCACGTAGAAGCCGTCCGGAATGGTGTCGCGCTCGAACGGCTTGCCGTCGCGGGCGCAGCGGGCCGGATCGAACTCGTGCAGGTCGCTGTCGGTGGTCTCGTGCAGGTCCAGGTGCACCAGCAGGTTCGGCTTGCGCTCGGCCACCCAGCGCATCAGCGCGGCCGCTTCCTCGATCTGGCCGCCATCACGGAAGCTGCGGTTGGGATCGATCGCATCCGGGTTCCAGCGCTGGATGCGCTCGTAGCCCCAAGGGCTGACGCACGGCGCCACGATCAGGTTCAGCCGGCCCAGATAGCGCTCGGCCTGCTGTTCCAGGAACTGCAGGGCACCGTGCACGCCGCTGGTCTCATAGCCGTGCACGCCGCCGGTGATCAGCGCGGTCGGCAGCGCCGGGTTCCAGTCATGGTTGACCACCGCGAACAGTGGGTAGTGGTCCGGCGCATAGTCCAGCTGGCCGTACTGGATCACGTCGAAGACGCTGTCGTCCAGCCGCTCAAGGGCCGCCACCACATCCTCCTGGTAGCTGCGCTGGCGCTGCTGGCGCGCCCGCCACTGTGCGCGTTCGGCGTCGCCCCAGGGCTGTCCGGGGGTGCCGATCGGGTAGAACTGCGCAACAGTCATGGGGTACTCCAGGGGTCGAACGGGATGGGTGCAGCCGGACATTCTAAGCCCTGTCGCGCCTGCGGGTACCCTGCCCCGGCCGCGCCTTCATCCAGCCGGGGTCATCTGGTTGTAAAATCAACGGTTTTTGGCCCCTCACCCCTTGATGGCGAACGCAGCGCAGCCGGTCCTGGGTGGACCAGAGTTCCTCCGCCTGCTCGCCCGTCTCAGCGACGGCGCGATGCCGGCCACCAGTCCCGCCCTGACCGATCGCCTCGGCCAGTGGGTGGACTGGAGCCGTGCCGTGGCCCTGTCCGGGGCGCTCGGCGGACGCCTGCCCGAGCCCGGTGAAGCCACCGAAGCGGTCGAGGATGTGCTGGCCGACTGCGTCCAGGCGCACGCCAGCCTGCTGGCCTCGATCAGTGAGGATGCCGAGGCCGAGCGCCTGCTTGATCTGGCCGAAGCTGCCGCTGCACCCAACTTCGCCTCGCTGCGCCAGCGCTACCGGGTACTGCAGCAGGCCATCCAGACCGCCACCGGGCGCCTGCGCGGCCGCCTGCGCGACCAGCTGGTGCAGGTTTCGCCCGAGCTGGCGCGGCTGGCCGAGGTCGATGCGGTGATGGAACAGACCCTCACCCCGCGCGAGCACAGCCTGCTGGCCACTGCGCCGGCCGCGCTCGGCGCCCGTTTTGAACGCGTGCACGGCCAGCCCGGCTGGCGCGCGGCCTTCCGCCATGACATGCGCACACTGCTGCTCGCCGAACTGCAGCTGCGCTTCCACCCGATCGAAGGGCTGCAAGATGCCCTGCGCTCCCACTGACCGGAACACCATGTCCAGAACTGCTTTCCATGTCGTTGTTTTCCTTGTCGGCCTGCTGGCCGTGTGTTGGATCGGCATCGGCTACGTTTCGGTGCATCCGCTGGGTGCAGCGGTGGCAGCGATCATCGCGGCCTGCTACATCGCCGGCGGCGTGGAGCTGTACCGCTACCGTCAGGCCAGCAACGGCCTGCGCAGCGCACTGAGCGACCTGTCCAGCGCGAAGGAGAGCCTTGCCGCCTGGCTGGAACGCGTGCCGCTGGGCCTGCGCAACGCCGTGCGCCTGCGCGTGGAAGGCGAGCGCACTGCTCTGCCCGCGCCGGTGCTGACCCCCTACCTGGTCGGCCTGCTGGTGCTGCTGGGCATGCTCGGCACCCTGCTGGGCATGATGGACACGCTGCGTGGCACCGGGCTGGCCCTGCAGAGCGCCACCGACATGGCCGCCATCCGCGGCTCGCTGGCCTCGCCGGTGCAGGGCCTGGCGGTGGCATTCGGTACCTCGATCGCGGGCGTGGCCAGCTCGGCCATGCTCGGCCTGTTGGCCGCCCTGCTGCGCCGCGACCGCCTGCAGGCCGTGCAGCAGCTGGACCGCGCCATTGCTGGCGACCTGCACCCGTATTCGCAGGCCTGGCAGCGCGCCGAATCGCTGCGCCTGCTGCAAGCACAGTCCACCGCCCTGCCTGCCCTGGTCGACCGTCTGCAGGCGATGACCAGCACCTTTGAACAGCACAGCGCGGCCGCCAATGAGCGCCTGCTGGCCGGCCAGGCAGAATTCCTGGCCCAGAGCCAGGCCCTGCAGGAACGCCTGGCCCTGTCGCTGCAGCAGTCGCTGCGCGAGGGTGCTGAAGCCAGTGCCGCTGCCATCGGTGGCGCACTGCAGCCGATGGCCGAAACCACGCTGGCCGGCCTGGCCGAGCACGGCGAAGCACTGCACGCCCGTGTCGAGCAGGCCGTGCAGCAGCAGCTGGCCGGCTTGAGCGAGGGTTTCGAGCGCAGCCGCGTCGCCACCGAGGCCAGCTGGGCCAAGGTGGTGAGCGAGCAGACACAGGCACAGCAGTCGCTGGTCAGCGAACTGCGCCAGCACCTGCAAGCCTTCAGCGAGAGCCAGGGCACGCACGCCGAAGCGCTGGTGGCGCGCATCGGCGAGCGCCTGCACGCCGATGCACAGGGCAATGCAGAGGCCTTGCGCGCCGCCGCCGAGCAGCAGCAGACCCTGAACGCCGCGCTGGTCGAGCGCCAGCAGCAGGCGCTGCTCGCAGCCGGCCAGCAGCTGGACGAGCACGCGCAAGCGTTGCTGCAGGCACTGGCCCAGCACCACAGCGCCAGCCAGTCCCTGCTGCAGGACCACGAGCAGCAGCGCTCGCAGGAGTGGCAGGCCGCGCAGGCCGCCGCCGCGACCGCGCACGCCGAGCTGCAGGCCAGCCTGGACAGCCGCGAACAGCAGCGCCAGGCGCGCTGGGATGCGGTCAGTGCCGAACTGCAGCAGGCCCACGCCACCCTGCAGGCGCAGCTGCAGGCCGGCGACGAACAGCGCCTGCAGCGCTGGAGCGATACCTTGCAGCATGTGTCCACCGAGCTGGCCGCACGCCTGCAGGCCAACGGCGAACGCCTGGCCGCGCAGCAGCAGCAGGTCTGCGACACGCTGGCGGCCACCGCACAGCAGATCGGCGAGAACGGTCGCGCGCAGGCCAGTGCCACGCTGGCCGAGGTGTCTACCCTGCTGCAGACCGCCGCGGCCGCGCCGAAGGCTGCCGCCGATGTCATCAACGAGCTGCGCAGCACGCTGTCCGAAAGCCTGGTGCGCGACAACGCAATGCTGGAAGAACGCGGTCGCCTGCTGGCCACCGTGCAGACGCTGCTCAATGCGGTCAACCATGCGTCGCACGAACAGCGCACCGCCGTGGACGCGCTGGTCGGTGGCTCGGCCGAGTTGCTGGAACGCGTCGGCAACCGCTTCACCGACCATATCGCTGCCGAGACCGGCAAGCTGGACGGCATCGCCGCCGCGCTCAACGGCAGCGCTGCCGAAGTGGGCCAGCTGGCCGGCACCTTCGGTGAAGCGGTCGAGCAGTTCGGCGCCGCCGCCACCGCGTTGTCCGGCCGCCTGGAAGAGATCGGTGGCGCCCTGGACGCCTCGCTGGCCCGCAGCGATGAACAGCTGGCCTACTACGTGGCGCAGGCGCGCGAAGTGGTCGACCTCAGCCTGCTGTCGCAGAAACAGGTGATGGAAGAACTGCAGCAGCTGGCTGCGCGCCGCGGCAAGGCCGGCAGCGCATGAGCGACGAGCTGGAGGTCGACGGCGGTTCGCACGCCCCGATCTGGGCCGCCTTCGGCGACCTGATGTCGGTACTGCTGGGCGCGTTCGTGCTGATCCTGGTCGGCGTGGTCGCGGTGCAGCTGGAGCTGTCGCAGCGGCTGGACCAGGAAGTGAAACAGCGCCAGGCCGAAGCCAAGCGCCTGCAGACGCTGGAACAGGCGCTGGCTGGACCTCTGGCCGCCGGCCGCGTGACGCTGGTGGATGGCCGCATCGGCATCAGCGGCAGCGTGCTGTTCGCGCTGAACTCCGACCAGCTGCAACCCGAAGGCCAGGAGCTGCTGCGCAGCCTGGCCGCGCCGCTGGCCGCGTACCTGGGCAGCCGCGAGGAAATCCTGATGGTCAGCGGCTTCACCGATGACGCGCCGGTGCGCGAAGGCAATCGTCGTTTCGCCGACAACTGGGAGCTGTCCGCGCAGCGATCGCTGACCGTGACGCGTACGCTCATCGCCGATGGCGTGCCGGCCGACGCCGTGTTCGCCGCCGCATTCGGCAGCGAGCAGCCGGTCAGTTCCAATGCCAATGAGGAAGGCCGAGCGCGCAACCGTCGCGTCGAGATCGCGCCGATTCCCAAGCCCAAGGTCGCGGATGCCAAGTAAGCCGCCAGCACTGGAGGGCCTGCGCGCACTGGTGCGTGATCTCGATGCGGGGTCGCGCTCGCTGCCGCATTACCCGCAGGTGCCGATGCTGCAGCAGGTGCAGCGCGAGTGGTCGGAGCTGCGCAGCGAACTGCAGGTGCGCCGCTCCCTGCGCACCGAAGCCCCCGCCGACGGCGGCCCGCTGAACTCGGCGGTGCTGGTGCAGCGCATGCTGGATACGATGCAGGCGACCAGCCCCGGCTACCTGCGCCACTTCATCGACTACGTGGACACGTTGTCCTGGCTGCAGGCACTGCAGGATGGCGCCGCCAGCGGCGGTGATACCGCAAAGCCGAAACGGACACGCAAGCCGCGCTGACCATTGATTGGTAGTGCCGGCCGCTGGCCGGCATCACATCCAGGCCGACCACGGCCGAAGCGCGCGCAAGCGGCACTGAACAGCGAATGGCCGCGCTGACGATTGATTGGTAGTGCCGGCCGCTGGCCGGCAGCCACGCATCTCCGCGCGGGTCATGTGGTTGCCGGCCAGCGGCCGGCACTACCATCGCGGGTACTCTGTGCGCCGGAACGAAATCTGCGCGGCGCTTCGGTTCCGCTGTGGTAGTGCCGGCCGCTGGCCGGCATCACATCCAGGCTGACCACGGCCGAAGCGCGCACGCGGTGCTGAACAGCGAATGGCCGTGCTGAACATTGATTGGTAGTGCCGGCTGCCGGCCGGCAGCCACGCATCTCTGCGCGGGTCATGTGGTTGCCGGCCAGCGGCCGGCACTACCATCGCGGATGCTCTGTGCGCCGGAACGCGATCTGCGCGGCGCTTCGGTTCTGCTGTGGTAGTGCCGGCCGCTGGCCGGCATCACATCCAGGCCGACCACGGCCGAAGCGCGCACGCGGTGCTGAACAGCGAATGTCGGTGCCGAACATTGATTGGTAGTGCCGGCTGCCGGCCGGCAGCCACGCATCTCCGCGCGGGTCATGTGGTTGCCGGCCAGCGGCCGGCACTACCATCGCGGGTACTCTGTGCGCCGGAACGCGATCTGCGCGGCGCTTCGGTTTCGCTGTGGTAGTGCCGGCCGCTGGCCGGCATCACATCTAGGCCGACCACGCATACGGATACTCGCCAATCTGCCCAGCAAGACCGGCGCGCACCGGATTCCCCAGAATGTACAGCGCCTGCCGCGCCAGCGACTCTTCGGTCCTTACTGCATGATCGAAGTAGCCGGGCTGCCACACCGTACTTCGACGGCCCGCCAGGCGATTCAGGGCAAGTGCGCTCGACGATTTCATCCGGCGCGCGACGTCTGGAAGGTGAGCTGCACGCAGCTCGAACATCCAGTGGACGTGATCCGGCATGACAACCCATGCGTGTGACCGTACGAGCCCGCGCTGTTCGATGTAATGGAACTGGTCGACTACACATGCTGCTGCAGCTTCGCTTTCAAAGAGCCGGCGGCGCTGGTGGGTCGTGGTTGTCAGGACATAGGCCTGGCCGATGATCGAGTGACGGCCCAGGCGGAGGCGATGGCTGCTCATGCGCCATGGTGGGTCGATCATTGGGCGTTGGCTGTCAGGCCAAGCCTCAATGGGGGTTGGGAGATGTCTGAAGTTGAATGAGGTTGCCGGCCAGCGGCCGGCACTACCGGGGCTGTGGGTTGCCGGCCAGCGGCCGGCACTACCGGGGCCATGGGTTGCCGGCCAGCGGCCGGCACTACCGGACCTCAGCCGCGCAGGGTGGCGCCGCCGTCCACGTACAGATCGCTCATCGCCACGTGCCCGGCTTGCTCGGAGAGCAGGAACATCACCGAATGGGCGATATCCTCCGGGGTGGCGAGTTTGCGCAGTGGGATGCCGGCCTTGTAGATCTCCGGGCTGCCGGCGATCACCCGCTCGGCACCGTGCTCGTCCTGCCACATGCCGGTCTGCATCGGGGTCAACGTCGAGCCCGGGGCGACGATGTTGCAGCGGATGCCCAGCGGCGCCAGTTCCAGCCCGAGGCAGCGGGTGAACATGGTGGCGGCGGCCTTGGATGCCGCATAGGCGGCCATGCCGTGCCGCGGCACGCCGGCTGCATTCGAGCTGACGGTAACGATCGCGCCCCGCCGGCGCGGCGACATCACCCGCGCCAAGGCACGCCCTACGTGGAACACGCCATCGGCGTTGACCGCGAACACCCGGCGCCAGTCGGCGTCGCCGGTCTCGGCGACGCGGCCCACGTGCAGCACGCCGGCCACGCTGGCGGCCAGCATGATCGGCCCGATGCTGGACTCGACCTGATCCACCAAGGCGTCCACTGCGGCGCTGTTGGTTACATCAAGTGCGAGCGACGTCACCCGGCTATCGGCCACGCGCGGCGCCTCGCGATCAGTCGCCACCACGATGCAACCGGCCTCGACCAACAGCCGTACCAGTGCCTCGCCGATGCCCCCGGCGGCACCGGTCACCAGTGCCACGCGACCTTCAAAACCGGTCAATTGCATGTTGCGGTCTCCTGTTGCTCGTCCCAGTGGCGCAACCGCGCCGACAACCACGGGGCCAGCTGCGCCACCGCGTCGCGGCCGGTCAGCTCGGCATGCAGGAACGGCAGTTCCAGCGCCTGCACCTTGCGTGCGTGCGTCCGCCACAGCGCCGACTGCAGCTGTGGCCGCGCCTGGTGATCCCGGCCCGCGCGGACGTGCACCAGCGTGCCGTCGAACGGTTGGTGGATGTGTTCGCGGATCAGCCGATTGGTACCGGTCACCGCGCGCACCACGCCATCGAGCACCACATCCGGCAGGCTGCCCAGTGCACTACCGCCGCGTCGAAGGAACGCGAGAATGCGTTCACGGCTGTCCAGTTCCGGATGCGCATCCGGATCGTGGCCGGCGATCGCGAGCAGTGCCCGCAGTGCGGCGATGGCATCCGGTTCCGGCTCGGCCCGCCAGCACTCGCTGGGATAGGCATCCAGCAGCACCAGTTCGCCGACGTCGCGGCCGATCTCATGCAGGCGCACCGCCATCGCCTGGGCGAGGATGCCGCCCACCGACCAGCCCAGTAGATGCACCGGCCCCTTCGGCTGCAGTGCGACCACGCGCTGTACGTAGTCGTTGGCCATCGCCTCGATGCTGCTCGGCAGTGGCAGCCGCGCGTCCAGTGCCGGCGACTGCAGGCCATACACCGGGCGGGCGGGTTGCAGTGCCCGGGCCAGGCTGCGGTAGTTCCAGGCGATGCCACCGGCCGGGTGCAGCACGAACAGCGGCGTGGGTCCGGCAGCGTCGGTCGCGGCCAGCGCGATCACCGGCCCCAGTGCGTGATCGGCCAGCGCGGGCGGCTCGGCAATGCGAACCGCCAACGCGGCCACGGTGGGCTGCGCGAACAAGGCGCCCAGGCCCAGGTCGCAGCGCCAGCGCTGCTCGATCGCCAGCAGCAGGTGCACCGCCGACAGCGAGTCACCGCCGAGACTGAAGAAATCCGCATCCACCGCCACCGGCGCTTCACGCCCCAGTGCCTGGGCAAACAGCAACGCCAGTTCCTGTTCCAACGGTGTGCGTGGTGCCAGTCCAGCGACTTCATGCTGCGGGGGCTTCGGCAACGCGTTGCGGTCGAGCTTGCCGTTGGCGGTCACCGGCCAGTGATCCACGCCGACAAACGCCGAGGGCACCATGTAATCCGGCACGCGCGTGGCCAGATGGCTGCGCAGCACTACCGCGTCGGCAAGCGCCTCGGGCACATAGGCCACCAGGCGTGCGTCGCCGGGCGCATCCTCGCGCAGCAGCACTTCTACCCGCTCCATGCCCGGCAGTTCGCGCAGTGCCGCCTCGATCTCGCCCAGCTCGATGCGCAGGCCACGCAGCTTCACCTGGTGGTCGCTGCGGCCCAGGTACTCGACCGCGCCATCGTGGCGCCAGCGCGCGACGTCGCCGGTGCGGTAGATGCGCTCGCCCGCCAGGAAAGGATCTTCAAGGAAGCGCTCGGCGGTAAGATCGGCGCGACCAAGATAGCCGCGTGCCAACTGCACGCCGCCCAGGTAAAGGTCACCGGCCACACCGACCGGCACCGGCTGCATCCGGGCATCCAGCACGTACAGGCGGGTGTTCCAGACCGGGAACCCGATCGGCACCGGCCGCGAGCGATCCTGCGCCGACGCCGGCCAGTAGCTGACATCCACTGCGGCCTCGGTCGGGCCATACAGGTTGTGCAGTTCAGCGTGCACGCGCGCATGGAAGCGGTCGCGCAACGCAGCGTCCAGCGCCTCGCCACTGGTGAATACCCGGCGCAGCTGCAGCCCTGCCGAAGCGGGCGCAGCGAGGAAAGCGTCGAGCATCGACGGCACGAAATGCGCCGTGGTGATGCCATGGCCACGGATCAAGCGTGCCAGTTCAGTGGGATCGCGGTGCGCATCGGGCCCGGCAACCACCAGCGTGGCCCCGCACAGCAACGGCAGGAAGAACTCCCAGACCGAGACATCGAAGGTCGCCGGGGTCTTCTGCAGCACGCGGTCATCGGCGCCGATGCCGTAGTGCTCGCGCATCCACAGCAGGCGGTTGACGATGGCGCGGTGTTCGACGACCACGCCCTTGGGCTCGCCGGTCGAACCGGAGGTGTAGATCACATAGGCCGCATCGCTGGGCGCCGGATCGGCCCACGGCGCGGCGAAGCTCAGCGCGGTCCACTGCTCCGGCGCCAGCACTGGCACGCCGGCCACGCGCGTCGCTACGTCCGCCGCAGCCAGTACACACACCGGCTGTGCCGACGCAAGAATACGCCCCAGCCGCTCGTCGGGATGGGCAAGGTCCAGCGGAAGATAGGCCGCGCCTGCACGCAGCACCGCGACCAGCGCGATCACCAGCTCCAGCGAGCGCGGCAATGCCACCGCCACCACGCTGTCCGGGCCGACATCCATTGCCCGCAGCTGTGCCGCCAGCGCGAAACTGCGCGCTTCCAGCGTCGCGTAATCCAGCGTCGTATCGCCGAACACCAGCGCCGGCGCGTGCGGGTCGCGGTCCATGCCCTGTTGCAGCAGCTCGACCAGGGTGGTCTCCGGCAGCGCGTGCGCAGTGGCATTGAAACCCTGCAGCAGCTGCAGCGCCTCCGCGGGCGTCGCCAGGGGCACGGCGGCGATATCGTCAGCCTGCAATGCCGCCGACACGAAATGCAGCAGCCGCGCCGCGTGCGCCTCGACCTCCTCACGGCTGTACAGCGCGGGATTGGCCTCGATCTCCAGATCGAGAAGGTGCTGGCCATCGCCACGGAAACCCAGCGTCAGGTCATCCACCGGCCCGGTGCACAGCACCTCCAGCGTCGCCTGCACGCCGGTCAGCGCCAGCGGCTTGTAGAACGGCTGCACATTCACCAACGGACCGTGCAGGCGCTGCTGCGCGCCGACCAGGCCCAGGTCCCGGCGCAGCTGCTCACCGCGGTAACGGCCGTGCTTGCGACCCTGGCTGAGCTGCCGGCCCAGGCCGCGGGTGAAGGCCTCGACGCTGCCCTCGCCGGCCGCTACGCGCAGCGGCAACACGTTCATCACCATCGCCGGCACCCGCGCCGACGCGTTGCCGAGCCGCGCCATGTACGGCACGCCCAGCACCACTTCATCGGCAGCGCTCATCCGCCGCAGGTACTCGGCCGCCAGCGCGGCCAGGACATCCGGCCAGGGCTGCAGCCAACGTGCCGACGCCTGCAGCAACGGCTCACGGAAGGCCGCATCGAGCGGCTGCACCCAGCGCAGCGCGTCATCACTGGCCGCGAGCGTGCCGGCCAGGCCTACGCCTGCCGGTGCGCCCTGCATGTGCGCACGCCACCACTGCCCGGCCTGCGCGCGGCGCGGGTCGGCGCGATACGCGGCATCATCGGCCAGCACGCCCGCCAGCCCCGGCAGCGGTTCACCCGTGCGACCGGCGTACAACGCGCACACCCGATCAGTAAACAGCGCCATGCCGTAACCATCGGCCGCCAGATGATGCACGCGCAGGTACCAGACCCAGCGCAGGCCACCCAGATCGAACAGTACCTGCTGGCTGATCCGGTCCCGGGTGGGATCGACCGGGCTCAGCCGGTCGGCGTGCATCAGGTTGCGTGCCGCAGCGGCGGGATCCGCCTCGGTGGACACATCGCGCACCGAAAGCAACGGCACGTGTGCCGGATCATGCCACTGCAGCGGCTGGCCATCGGCGCCCTCGGCAAAGCGCAGCGCGAAGGCCTGGGCCTCGACGGCAGCCTGGTCTGCCGCTGCAACGAATGCGGCCACGTCGAGCGGGCCGTCGATCCACACCGCGTGCGCGGTATTGAACGACGGATTGCCCGGTGCCAGCCGCTGTGCGAACCACAGTCCGGCCTGGGCCTCGGTCAGCGCCACCGGCGTGGCCAGCGCGACGGCGTTCATGCGTGCTGCGCGGCCTGCAGGTGCTGCACCACGCCCCACCACTGGCGCAGCGTGGTGTGCTCGGCCAACTGCGAGAATTCCAGCGGCAGGCCGGTGTTGCCCCAGGCCAGGACCAGGCCGAGCATGCGCATCGAGTCGAGGTCCAGGTCGATCAGGTTGTCGTCGTCACCGATCTCGGCCGGCGTGCACTCCAGCACGCGCGCGACGTCGGCGCGCATCCGCTCCAGATCCAGCACCTCACCGGTGGCCGTCATCACAGCACCTCCAGCAGCTGATCGGTGGTCATCGGCACACCGCAGGTGCGCGCGATCCAGTGCAGCGCCTGATCGTGGTCGGCGCGCGAGAAGTCCGCCACCGCATCGGCGGCGATGAAGGCCTCGATGTCACGCTGGAAGGCCTCGACCACGGTCGCGGTACAGCCGATATGGGCGTACACGCCGGTCACCAGCAGCTGGTCACGCCCACGTACCCGCATCAGCGTCTCCAGGTTGCTGCGCTGGAAGGCGCTATAGCGATGCTTGACCAGCACATGCTCGCCCGGCTGCGGCGCCAGCGCCTCGATGATCGGCTCATGGTCGGCGCTGCGACGCATGCCCGGTCCCCACAGGTCGGCCTGCAGGCCACGGTCACGCCGGTCCTGGTCGCCATGCTGGGCGGTGTAGAACACCGGAATGCCCTGCGCGCGGCAGTGCGCCAGCAGGCGCACGATGTTGTCCACCGCCGGCCGCAAGGGCGTGCTGCCGGCGTCGAATGCCGCCAGGAAGTAGCGTTGCATGTCGTGCACCAGCAAAGCCACACGATCGCGCTGCGGGCGCCACGGGCCACGCGCCTGCGGTAGTTCGGCGGCGGTCGGCAAGGGATAGTCGGTGATACGGGGCAGCGCCATCAGCGCGTTCCTCCTGTCTGTTGCAGATGACGCGCACGCAGTTGCGCGCGCAGTTCGCGGCGGCTGATCTTGCCGACCGCCGTGGTATTGAAACTGTCGACGAACACGATCTGGTCGGGCACCTTGAACGCAGCCAGACCGCGCCCGCGCATCCACGCCTTCAGCGCCGGCGCCTTGAATGGCTCGCCCTGCGGAATCACGAAGGCACAGCTGCGCTCGCCCAGGTACTCATCGGGAATGGAGACCACGGCGGCGTCGAACACGCCGGGGTGGGCCAACAGGTGGTCTTCGATCTCTTCGGCGGAGATCTTCTCGCCCGCGCGGTTGATGTGGTCACCAGCGCGGCCCTGCACCACCAAGTAGCCCCCGGGCAGCTGCTGCACGCGGTCGCCGGTGCGATAGAAGCCGTCGTCGGTGAACGAGCGGGCATTGGCCACCGCATCGTTGTGGTAGCCACGGATCGTGTACGGTCCACGGGTGAGCAGATGCCCCACCTCGCCTTCGGCCACCGGCTGGTCATGGTCATCGACCACGCGCACTTCGTCATCCGGGCTGATCGGCCGGCCCTGGCAGGCCACGATCAGTTCTTCCGGATCATCCAGCCGCGTGTAGTTGACCAGCCCTTCGGCCATGCCGAACACCTGCTGCAGCGTGCAGCCAAGGCCGTCGATCACCCGGCGTGCGGCTTCCGGGACCAGTTTGGCCCCGCCTACCTGCAGTACCTGCAGACTGGACAGGTCATGCCTGCTGCTGGCGGCGGCCTGTGCCCACAGCAACGCCAGCGGCGGCACCAGCCCACAGCAGGTCACCTTCTCGCGGGCGATCAACGGGAAGGCCGCATCCGGACCGGGGCCGGGACTGAGCACCACGCGGGCGCCGGCATACAGCGCGCCGAAGAAGCCGGGCGAGCTCATCGGGAAATTGTGCGCGGCCGGCAGCGCGACCAGATAGACGCTGTCGCGGTTGATGCCGCAGAGGTCATTGCTGGCACGAAACGAGTAGATGTAGTCGTCGTGGGTACGCGGAATCAGCTTGGACAGCCCGGTACTACCACCGGAAATCTGCAGGAACGCCACCGACTGCGGGTCCGGATCGGGCGGCAGCTGGCTGCGGTCACCCTGCAGCGCCTCCAGCGCGAAGAACTCCGCCGCATCGCCGTCGATCACCACATTGCGCACCGCCGGGACCTGGGCCTGTAGTGCCCGCGCCAGCCCGCGATGATCGAAGCCATCGTGCAGGGCCGTGGTGATGTAGGCACTGGCTTCGGCCTTGTTGGCGAAGTGCGCCAGCTCGGTGATGCGGTGCGCCGGCAGCGCGTACACCGGCACCAGGCCGGCCCGGAACAGGCCGCAGACCGTGCTGATGAATCCTGCGGTGTTGCCCAGCTGCACCAGCACCCGTTCGCCTGGCTGCAGGCCGAGCGCCAGCAGGCCGGCACCGATGCGCCCGGCCTCGTGCCACAGCTGCGCGTAGCTCAGGCGAACATCACCGGCGACCACCGCGATGTCGTCGGCATAGCGCTCTGCACGTTCGCGCAGGAACGCCGGGAACGTCTCGCCACGCCAGTGACCGGCTTCGCGATAGCGCGCCACCAGCGCGTCGGGCCACACCTGCTGCAGTGGCAGGCGGGAAAAGTCAGCGGAGGTACTCATGCGGCAGGCTCGTTGGTGGGCGCGGATGCATGGACACCCAGCGCGTTCAACAGGGCAGCGAACTTCGCTGCGGTTTCGGCCACCTCGGCCTCGGGTTGCGACTCGGCGACGATGCCGGCGCCGGCAAACAGGCGCAGCTGCGTGCCCTGCAGGCGCGCGCAGCGGATCGCCACGTACCAGTCGCCGTCACCCTGCGCGTCCAACCAGCCCACGGCGCCGGCATAGAAGCCGCGCGGTACCGGTTCCAGTTCGCAGATGCGCTGCAGCGCCGCCAATCGCGGCGTACCGCAGACGGCCGGCGTGGGATGCAGCTGCGCCAGCAGCGCGGCCGCCGATGTCTGCGGATCCTTCAGGGTGGCATGGATGCGGGTACCCAGATGCCACATGCTGGCGGTGGCATGCAGCGCTGGGCGCGGCTGCGCATCGATGTGGCTGCAGTACGGCGCCAGGCCGTCGACGATGGCCTCGACCACATGGCGGTGCTCGTCGTGGTCCTTGGTCGAGGCCAGCAACGCCTGCGCGGCCCGCTCGTCCTCGGCGGCATCGGTGCTGCGCCGCGCGGAGCCCGCCAGCGGGTGCGACAACAGCTCGGCGCCACGCTTGCGCAGCAGCAGTTCCGGCGTCGCGCCCACCAGCCAGGCGGGCGCCTGCCCCGGCGCCACCGGCAACGGCACCGCGTAGGTCGCCACCGAAGGATCCGCGCCCAGGCGTGCCAGCAGCACCTCGGGGGAAAGTGACTGCCGCGTGCGTGCCAGCAGGCTGCGCGCCAGCACCACCTTCTGCAGGTCCAGTCCGGGCGCGCGCAGTACCTGCACCGCAGCCGCCACCAACGCCGCGTATGCCTCGGGCGCGGGCTCGGCCTGCAGGGCACCCTCCAGCGCCGGCGCGGCCTGCGGCGGCAACGGCAGGGCTGGCAGCAGGCGCTCGGGCTGGTACAGCGCGTCGTCGGCACGCGGTTCGAATGGCACCGCACCGACCAGCAGGCCCGGGCCGCCACGCTGCTGCGCGAAGAAAGCCGAAACGCGCTCTGCGAGCGTCGCCAGTGCACCGGCCGGCAGCGTGGCGCGGCAACCGCGTGCGTGCACGTGCTGGCCGGCGTGCTGCAGCAGGAACAGCGACGCGTCGTCGGTGCCTTCCTGCGGCGCGGGCGCAGCCTCCGGCCACGTGCCCTGGATCAGGGAATCGTTCATGGGGTCTCCTTCATCCGATGCACTGCAGCCAGCGCGCACAGCAACAGCAGCAACGCGCCGACCAGCAGATATGGCAGGCTGGGCCCGCCGCGATACAACAGCGTGCCGAGCATCGGCCCGGCCACCATGCCCAGCCCCTGCGCGGCAGCGACCGTGCCTGCCGCAGCGCCCTGCTCATGCGCTTCCACCGCGTCGGCGGCCAGCGCCTGGAACGAGGGGAACACGAAGCCCATGCCGAACGCGGCCAGCGCATAGGCCGCCGGCAACTGCCAGCCCTGCTGCACGCCCGCCACCGAAGCAAAGCCCATGCCGGAAATCAGCGCGCCGAGGACGATCCAGCGGCGTGGATGGACCTCCAGCTTCATCACCAGCGCCTGCGCCAGGATCAGGCCGACGCCAACGGCGGTGAGTGCAATGCCTGCCATGCGTGCACCCGCAGCCGCATCCAGGCCCAGCCGATCAATCGCGAAGAAGCCGACGGTGACCTGCGCGATGGTGACCGAGACCATGGCGATGAACGCCGCCAGCTGCGGCAGGCGCAGGCGCGGGTCGAGCCGGCTCATCGGCGCGCGGCGCTGCAGGGAAGCACCTACCACCGGCGGCGTCGCTGGCAGCCGCCAGGCCAGCAATGCCAGTGCCAGCAACGGCAGCAACGCGGCCACGTACAGCGCCAGCGAAAGGTTGGTATAGGCAAGCCAGCCGGCAGCGGCCGGGCCGAGCACCATGCCCAGTGCATTGGCGCTGCCCAGGCGGGCGAGGAATTTCGCACGTTGGCCGGTCGGTGCCTTGTCGGCAATCAGTGCCGCTGCGGTAGGCGGCACCGCCGCGTAGAACAGGCCGATCAGGCCTCGCGCACCGACCAGCACCAGCACCGATACCAGTACCGGCGGCACCGCCTGCAGGGCAACATCGATGAACACCGCCAGCGCGATGTAGACCACGGTGTAGGCGCTCATCGCCAGTGTCAGCACGCGCTTGCGGCCGATGCGGTCGCTGAGCTGGCCCCAGGGGCGCGCGGCCAGCATCCACAACACGCCCGCGGCGGTGACCGACAGTCCGGCATGCCACTCGGACAAGCCGAGTAGGCGGACCACCGGACCGATCACGGCGACGAAGGACATCATCGCCATGGTGCCGATCAGGGCAGCCACTACCAGCGCCGGCAAGCCGGGAACGACGGGACGTGCGTGCATGGAACACCAGCCGTAACAGGAAGGGATCGGCGGGCGCACGTGCGCCCCGCCCGGCACCGGCCCTGCTCAGGTCCGGATGCCACCCTTAAATGATAACGGCTCGTATTTGCATTTGATACCCATTCTCTTGAATGGGCGTGCAACGCGGGCTTCAGCGGCCGGAGCGTAGGTCCAGCAGGCCACGGCGCTTGAACCACCACTCCAGCGGCAGCGTCACCAGCGGCGGGATGGCTGCCAGCAGCGCCAACGCACTGGCCCACCACGGCCAGCGCAGGCGCAGCGCCGCAAACAAGGTCACCGCCACATAGACCAGGAACGCTACGCCGTGCAGGGGTCCGAACAGTTTCACCAGTGCCACGTTGGCGATCGGGCCGTACTTGATCCACATGCCGATGAGCAGGCCGGCCCAGGTCACGGCCTCGATGAAAGCGACCGCGGCGAACAGGCGTCCGCTCGGGTGTAGGGGGGAACGGGGGGTGACGCGAAGCTCCGGCATCGGGGTATCAAATGCGAATGATACGCAGATGCGAACCGCATATGGAGTCGAGCCGTGTTCGACTGCTGGAGCGTGTCCACCAAGGTGGACACCTACCGAAGCGTGTATGGCAGAACGTGCTCACCGATCTCGCGCAGCACCGCATCCATCGGCCTCCCGTTGTCGACCAGGTTGAACATCACGTGCGCCACGCCCTGCGCATGCACGCGCAACAGATAGTCACGCAGGCCATCGCGGCCGACCTTCAGGCCCAGCGGCAGCGACTCGGCGGGCGCCTGCGGATCGGCCTGCAGGTCCAGCAGCATCGACTGCACGAACGGCTTGCCTGGCCCACCGCGCTGCATCAGCGCCTGCTGCCACAGGCCGATCCGCCCCTCCTGCGCAGCTTCCTCGCGGTGATAGGTGGCCCAGCCCTCGGCCTCACGCGCGATCCACTGCAGGCTCTGCCGCGCCGTGCCCACCACCAGCATCGGAATGCGCGTGGCAGGCGCCGGCAGCACGTCGAAGCCACCCGTGGCCTGCAGTACGGCGGTCCGCTCATCGGCCTCCGGTGACAGCGCCGCGCGCAACAAGGTCCAACGATCACGGAACGTCGCCGCCCTGCCCTCCAGGTCCTCACCGAAGGCGGCGAACTCTTCCGGGCGGTCGCCCGAACCCAGGCCCAGCACGAACCGCCCGTCACTGATCCGGTCCAGGCTCAGTGCAGACTTCGCCACCTGCAACGGCTGGCGCAACGGCAGCACGATGGCGGCGCTGCCGACCACGATGCGCCCGGTCGCGGCGGCCAGCATGCCCAGCCACAGGAAGGGATCGTCCAGCGCACTTGCTGTCGCGTCTGGTCCCTGAGGCACCATCAACGGCACATCGCGCGCCCACAACGCGGCAAAACCAAGATCGTCGGCCAGCCGCGCAATGCGCCGCGCCGCGCCCGGATCGGCCAGCCCGTGCGCCGCAACGGGCGTCATCAGGCCCAGGCTCAATCCCTGTTGCGGAAACAACGAAGCGTAGGCGGCATTGAATTCACTCATGCGACCAGCTTAGCGTGCAGGCACCGGGCGACGATGACACGCCACGCACCACAGGAAGAACGCTGCATGCCGAGGATCCGCCCCGCCCACATTGATGACCTGCCCGCGATCAGCGCGGTATGCCTGGCCGCATTCACTGCGGCGGTCGCGCCTTCGCTCAGCGCGGCCGGCATCGCCACCTTCGGCAGTGTCGCCGCCGCCGACGCGTTCGCTGTCCGCCTGCAGGGCGACAACCACATCCTGGTGGCCGAGCAGGACGACCGCATCGTCGGCGTGGTCGAGCTGAAGGAAGGCCGCCACCTGGCGATGCTGTTCGTCGATCCCGGCTGCCAGGGCCAGGGCATCGGCCATGCCCTGTTCGAAGCCGTGCTGCCGCACCTGCGCACACCGCTGCTGACCGTGCGCGCCTCGCTCAACGCAGTGCCTACCTACCTGCGCTATGGCTTCGAGCTGGACGGTGATGTCGGCGAGTTCAACGGGCTGGTGTACCAGCAGATGGGGCGGGCAGCCGCCTGAGGGCAGCGGGTGTCATGCCCCGCTGCACGGCCGATATAAGCAAACTGAATCAGCACACTCCCCGGCCATTCCTACAATGGCCTGTCCCCCCTTCGAGATGCCGCCGATGCGCGTCGCGCTTTCCGTGTTGCTGCTGGCTTCGGCGCTGAGCGCCTGCACCCCGGCCCCGGTGTCCACCGCCAGCTCCGCCGAGGCGCCCGCGCCCGCGCCGGCGTCCGCCATCGCCTGGCGCCAGGGCGATGTGGACGATGCCTTCGCCGAGGCCGCCGACAGCGGCAAGCCGGTGCTGCTGTACTGGGGCGCGGTCTGGTGCCCACCGTGCAACCAGCTCAAGGCCGGCCTGTTCAAGGACCCGGCCTTCATCGCGCTGACCGGCAAGTTCGTGCCGGTTTACCTGGATGGCGATGAGGAAGGTGCGCAGGCCTGGGGCGAACGCTTCGGGGTGCGCGGCTATCCGACCCTGATCGTGCTGGACCCGCAGCGCAATGAACTGACCCGCGTGGCCGGCGGCAACGACGCGGCCGAACTGACCCGTGCGCTGACCGTCGCGGCCGGGCGCCGCAGCGCCATCGCCGCCACCCTGGCAACGGCACTGGCCACGCCGGACAAGCTGGCCGCCGAAGACTGGCAGGTGCTGGGCGACTACGGCTGGGAAGTCGACGCCAACCGCCTGGCCGGCGAGCGCAAGAGCCAGGACGTGCTGCGCCAGCTGTCCAAGGCCGCACCCGACGCGGCGCTGCAACGCCGCTTCGCCCTGCTGGCCCTGGCCACCGCCGACACGCCCGCCAGCTCGCCCACCGAGGTGCGTGAGCTGCTGCAGGCCGTGCTGGCGCAACCTGCCGAAGTCCGTCGTAACCGCGAACTGCTGGGCTACGCGGGCGCGACGCTGGTCAAGCAGGCCAGCGCCGGCCCGGCCACCAGCAACACGCTGGGGCAGCAGCTGCTGGTCGCGCTGGAGCGCGCTGATGCCGAACGCGGCGACCGCGCCGACGACGCATTGTCGCGCGCACTGACAGAAGTATCGCTGGCCCGCCAGCAGCAGCCGAAGGGCGCACTGCCCGCGGCGCTGGTTGAGCGGGTCAAGCAGCGGGTGGCCGCTGCCGATGCGGCCGCCACCGATGCGCACGCACGCCAGGCGACGATCAGCAGCGCGGCGTACGCATTGCGCCAGGTCGGCGACGACGCGGGCGCCGAGGCGCTGTTGCTGGCCGAGCTGAAGCGCAGCGAGCAGCCGTACTACTACATGCCCGAACTGGCCGAGCTGGCCGAACAGCGCGGCGATACCGCCGGTGCACTAGAGTGGTTGAAGCGCGCCTACGACGGTGCACAGGGCCCGGCCACCCGCGTGCAGTGGGGCGTGCTGTACGTGGAAGGGCTGCTGAAGCTGGCACCGGACGACGCACCGCGCATCGAGCAGGCCACCGCCTCGCTGATCGCCGAACTGGAGGCGCAGCCATCGGGGTACCACCAGCGCACCCGCCAGCGCTTCGAGCGCCTGGCCGGGCAGTTGAAGGCCTGGAGCGGCAAGCACCAGGGCACGGAGACGCTGGCACGGTTGCAGCAGCGGATGCAGCAGGCATGCGGCGATCAGGCCGACAGTGGGTGCAGGGATTGGCTGAGTTGAAGTAGTTAAAGGTAGTGCCGGCCGCTGGCCGGCAATCGGGGCGAGTCGGGTTGCCGGCCAGCGGCCGGCACTACCACGCCTCGATGTCCATCGGTTCTGCTCTTGACCTCAACCATTGTTGAGGTGCGATAACGATCTCCGCGCGGCCAGCCCCTGGCCTTTCCCATGGAGATTGTTTCGATGTCGTACTCGCTTCCCCCGCTCTCCTACGCCTACGACGCCCTTGAGCCGCATTTCGATGCGCGCACGATGGAGATCCATCACGGCAAGCACCACCAGACCTACGTCAACAACCTCAATGCCGCCATCGAGCAGGCCGGCATCGCCGAGCAGCCGGTCGACGTGCTGATCGCCAACCTCGACGCCGTGCCCGAGCCGCAGCGTGGCGCGGTCCGCAACAACGGCGGTGGCCACGCCAACCACAGCCTGTTCTGGACCGTGCTCAGCGCCCACGGTGGTGCACCCGATGAGGAACTGGCCGCGGCCATCGACCGTGATCTTGGTGGCTTCGCTGCCTTCAAGGACGCCTTCAGCAAGGCCGCGCAGACCCGCTTCGGCAGCGGCTGGGCCTGGCTGACCAGCGATCGCGATGGCCGCCTGCAGGTCGAAAGCAGCGCCAACCAGGACAGCCCGCTGATGGGTGCAGCCGTCGGCCTGTCCGGCAACACCCCGATCCTCGCACTGGACGTCTGGGAACACGCCTACTACCTGCACTACCAGAACCGTCGCCCGGACTACATCGGCGCGTTCTTCAACATCATCAACTGGGCCGAGGTCGGCCGGCGCTACCGCCAGGCCAGGGCCTCATGAGCGGCGAGACACTGCCGTACGCCGGGCCGTGGGCGGGGGTGTTCCCCGCCCCGGCCCCGGTGCCGTCGGTCGAGATGCCGCCGCGCGCCCTGCGGCGGCTGCTCGGTCACTTTCCGACCGGCGTGGCCATCGTCTGCACGCGCGATGCGCAGGGCAAACCCATCGGCCTGACCATCAATTCGTTCGTACCGGTCTCGCTGCAACCGCCCCTGGTGCTGTGGAACCTGGCGTTGCATGCACAGAGTCTGTCCACCTTCCAGCGTGCCCGCCGCTTTGCGATCAGCGTGCTGGCGGCCGACCAGGAAGCGCTGGCCCGGCGCTTCGCCGATCCGCAAGTCCGCAATCGCTTCGACGGCCTGGCATTGCTGGATGACGACGACGACGCCCCACCCCGCATCGCCGGTGCCGTGGTCCATCTCACCTGTACCCGCCACGCACAGTGGCCGGTGGGCGATCACCTGCTGCTGGCCGGCCGCATCATCGACGTGCACGAGAACGGCGGTGCGCCACTGCTGTTCCATCGTGGCCGCTTCCAGCCGGGACCGACCGAACTGATGGTGGAGGTCCGCTGATGGACATCGAAGCATTGGAATGCATGCTCGCCGCCGGCAAGGACGGCGCGCTGCTGCGCTTCGGGCTGGGCAAGGGCTGGCTGGATGCCGGCAATCCGGTGCGCGCGGCCACCCATCTGGGTCACTGCGTGGTGCTTGATCCGCAGTACTCGGCGGCGTGGAAGCTGCTCGGCAAGGCGTGGTTGGCCAGCGGCCAGCCGCAGGCGGCGCGCGAAGCGTGGCAGCGCGGGCTGCGCGTGGCCGGCAGCAAGGGCGACCAGCAGGCACGCAGGGAAATGCAGGTGTTTCTGCGACGCCTGGACCGCGAGCAGGCGGACCTGGCGAACGCGGGCTGAGCCGATCAGCCCGCGTTGGCCGATGCCGGTGCCGGTGCCGACATGATGTCGGCCATCGGCAGGCGGCGCGGCTTGCTCGGGAACGCGTGGCGCAGGATGCGCCACACCACCTGGCCGAACTGGCGCGGCAGCGAGCCGTTGTTGTAGTGCTGGCCGTAGCGGCGGCAGATGTCCTTCACTTCCTTGGCGATGGCCGCGTAGCGGTTGGCTGGCAGGTCCGGGTAGAAGTGGTGCTCGATCTGGTGGCTGAGGTTGCCCGACAGTACGTTGATCAGGAAGCCGCCGCTGATGTTGGACGAACCGCGCAGCTGGCGCAGGTACCAGTGCCCGCGCGACTCATTGCGCAGGCATTCCTTCGGGAAGGTCTCCGATTCGGCGGTGAAGTGGCCGCAGAAGATGATCACGTAGGTCCAGATGTTGCGCAGGCCGTTGGCCACCAGGTTGCCCAGCATCACGGTGAGGAAGAACGGGCCGGCCAGCAGCGGGAAGAACACGTAGTCCTTCAGCACCTGGCGCAGCATCTTGCGCGCCACCGGTCGCGTCTGCAGCCACATCGCACGGGCGCTCATGCGGCCCTTGAACCAGCGGCCCAGGCGCAGGTCCTGCGCGGCCACGCCCCACTGGAACAGCAGTGCGAAGATCGGCGCGATGATCGGCTGCAGCAGGTAGAACGGCTTCCAGCGCTGCTCCGGGAAGATGCGCAGCAGGCCATAACCGATGTCATCGTCCATGCCACGCACGTTGGTGTAGGTGTGGTGGCGGAAATTGTGGGTCTTGCGCCAGTTGTCGGCGGTGGCCACGATGTCCCACTCATAGGTATTGCCGTTGAGCTTGGGGTCGCCGGTCCAGTCGAACTGGCCGTGCATCACGTTGTGGCCCAGCTCCATGTTCTCCAGGATCTTCGACAGCGCCAGCAGCAGTGTGCCGGTGATCGCGGCCGGCCACAGCAGCGGCATCCAGAACAGCGGCGAGAACGCCGCCAGGAACAGCAGGCCACGGCCACCCACGCCGAACCAGCGCACGGCGGCAGCCACGCGGCGGATGTAGCGGGTATCGGAGGCGCCGAGGCTGCCGATCACACGGTCGCGGATCGCGTCGAGTTCCTCGCCGAAGGCATGCATCTCGGCAGTACTCAGGGCACGGTCGGTAGCGCGGGTCATGGCAGGCGTCCTCAGAGATCCAGGGTCAGGTCGGTGGTCGGTGCGCTCACGCAGATCCGCACCGGCTGTGCCGATTCGGACTGCAGGTCGCCGGTGCGCAGGTGGCGCGTGGCGCCACTGACGCGGTCACAACTGCAGGTATTGCAGATGCCCATGCGGCAGCCATGCTTGGGCTTGATGCCATGGGCTTCCAGGCTTTCCAGCAGCGAACGGCCACGCGGCACGCTCAGCTGGCGGCCACTGCGCGCCAGCGTCAGCGACACCTCGCCCTCGCTGCTGGCGTCACGCAGCGGCGCTGGCGGGGTAAAGGCCTCGGCCTGGAAACCGGCCACCTGGTGCGCCAGGCGTTGGCGCGCGGCGGCGACGAAGCCGTCCGGACCGCACGCCAGCACATGGCGCTGCGCCAGCGGCGTGTCATCGCCGGTTACCTGCAGGTCGTGGCGATCAATGCGCGCGGCAGGTACATCGCCTTCGCGGGTGGTCAGCAGGTGCACGCGCAGGTTCGGCTGGCGCGCGGCCAGTGCCTGCAGCTCATCACGGAACTGCAGGTGGGCGGCACGGCGCTCCCAATAGAACAGGTCCACGGGCGCGGCCAGCGGGCGCTGGCAGGCCTCGCGCAGCAGGCTGCGCATCGGCGTGATGCCACTGCCGGCAGCCAGCAGCAGCACCGGCGCCGCCGTCGGCAACTGGAATTCACCGAACGCAGCCTCCAGCCGGAACAGCTCGCCCGGTTGCGCATGCTTGACCAGATGCTGGCTGACCCGACCGCCATCGACGGCCTTGACGGTGATCGCCAGCTCGCGCGGCCCCAGGACGGTGGGACTGTAGCTGCGCTGGCACAGGCGCCCGTCAAGCTCCACGCCCAGGGTGACGTGCTGGCCGGCGCGCATGCCGGCCCAGTGCCGGTTGGTGCGCAGGACCAGCGTCGCCGCGCCCTCACCGGCCGGCTCGCGCCGCACCAGGCGGGCCACTGGCTCGCGCAGGGTCCACAGGGGATTGAGCTGGCCCGCCCAGAAATCGAACAGCGACGGCGAGACCCAGCGGTATGGAGAAAACAGGGACGGACGGACGACAGCGCTCATGGGCGAACTATACGGGCGCACATACACCTGTGTATACACGTGTATATTCAACCGGATTGGGTATGATTCAGCCTCGCCCCACCGGAACCCCCATGGCCGCCGCCACCGCCTTGTCGACGCATGAAGATGCCAACAGCCCGGCCCGCCGTACGGTGAGCCGCGAAGACCTGCTGGCCGCCGCCCTGAAACTGATCGGCCCGCACCGCAGCCTGTCCACGCTCAGCCTGCGCGAAGTGGCACGTGAGGCCGGCATCGCGCCGAACAGCTTCTACCGGCAGTTCCGCGACATGGACGAACTGGCCGTGGCGCTGATCGACGCCGCTGGCCGCTCGCTGCGCACCATCATCGGCGAGGCCCGCCAGCGCGCCACCTCCACCGCCACCAGCGTGGTGCGGGTCTCGGTGGAGACCTTCATGGAGCAGCTGCGCGCCGACGACAAGCTGCTGCACGTGCTGCTGCGCGAAGGCGCGGTCGGCTCGGACGACTTCAAGCACGCGGTCGAACGCGAGCTGCACTATTTCGAAGAAGAGCTGCAGCACGACCTGGTGCGCCTGGCCGCGCTGGACGGTGCCGTGCTGCATGCCCCCGAACTGGTGGCCAAGGCCATCACCCGGCTGGTGTTCGCGATGGGGGCCACCGCCATGGACCTGCCGCCGGAGAAGGACCCGGAGCTGATCGAACAGATCTCCACGATGATCCGCATGATCATCGTCGGCGCCCGCACGCCCGCCGCATTCCGCCGCGGCTGACAATCGGCCGCCGGGGCCGGATCCCTTTCCACAGGGAAGGGCCCTGACCCCGACCTCCCGCCCACACCGCACTTCCAACCGCAGGCCGTGCGTGGCGCGGCGTCAGCGGTCTGCTCAGCCGCCCTCGGCCTTGCGTACGAACGCCTCGAACAACGCCAGCGTCTGCTCGCTCACGTGATGCTCGATGCCCTCGGCATCGCGGCGTGCGGTATCGGCGTCCACGCCCAGCGCCAGCAGGAAACGCTCCACGGTCTGGTGGCGCTGGCGGCTGGCATGCGCCAGCGCCTCGCCTTCCGGGGTCAGGAACACGCCACGGTACGGCCGCTGCACCACCCAGCCGTCGCGGGCCAGCCGCCGCAGCATCTTCGCCACAGTGGGCTGGGCCACCCCCAGGCGGGTGGCGATGTCGACCTGGCGGGCCTCGCCGCCGTCGGCCAGCAGGTCCGAAATCAGCTCGACATAGTCCTCCACCAGCTCCATCCGGTGCGCCTCGCGTACTTGCCGGAAGCTCTCGACCTGGCGCTCGGCCTCGATCAAGGGGGTGCTCTTCAGCGATGTCGAATCATCGGTCTTGCCCACGCGTGCGCCTGTCCTTCCGGTGTGATCCAGGGTTGAAGCTGAATTCTGGACCAGTCACACCTTAAAGACGATTGTTTCACATTGCTAATGACTATAGCCGGAGCTATATTAAGCCCATGGATACCCTGGCGCCCCGCGACCCTTCGGCCACCACCCCGGCCAGCCTGGGTGCGCTCAACGCCTCGGTCGCAGTGCCCGACAAGGGCCACTGGTGGTTCCGCCTGATGGCCTTCCTTGGCCCGGGCTACATGATCTCGGTCGGCTACATGGACCCGGGCAACTGGGCCACCGACCTCGCCGGCGGTTCGCGCTTCGGCTACCTGCTGCTGTCGGTCATCCTGATCTCCAACCTGATGGCGGTGATCCTGCAGGCGCTGTCGGCGCGGCTCGGCATCGCCACCGGCATGGACCTGGCGCAGGCCTGCCGCGCCCGTTACCCCAAGCCGGTGAACCTGGCGCTGTGGGCGCTGTGCGAGGCGGCGATCATCGCCTGCGACCTGGCCGAGGTAATCGGCACCGCGATCGCGTTGAAGCTGCTGTTCGATCTGCCACTGCTGTGGGGCGCGGTGATCACTGCGCTCGATACGCTGCTGGTGCTGCTGCTGATGAACCGCGGCTTCCGTGCGCTGGAAGCGTTCGTGATCGCGCTGCTGATGGTGATCTTCGCCTGCTTCGTGGTGCAGATCGCGATGGCCGCGCCACCGGTGATGGCGGTACTGGGCGGCTTCATTCCGCGCGCGCAGGTGGTGACCGATCCGCACGCGCTGTACATCGCCATCGGCATCATCGGTGCCACGGTGATGCCGCACAATCTGTACCTGCATTCGTCGATCGTGCAGACCCGCGCCTACCCGCGTACGGATGAAGGTCGCCGCAGCGCGCTGCGCTGGGCGGTGACTGACAGCACGATTGCGCTGACATTGGCATTGTTCATCAACGCCAGCATCCTGATCCTGGCCGCGGCCGTGTTCCATGCCAATGGCCGTTTCGACGTGGAAGACATCGAGCAGGCGCACCAGTTGCTGGCACCGATGCTGGGCGTGGGCGCGGCGGCGACCTTGTTCGCGGTGGCGCTGCTGGCGTCGGGCCTGAATTCGACAGTCACCGCGACGCTGGCCGGCCAGATCGTGATGGAAGGCTTCCTGCACCTGCGAATGCCGCCGTGGCTGCGTCGGCTGATCACGCGCGCACTGGCGATCATCCCGGTGGTGGTGGTGATCGTGCTGTTCGGCGACCAGGGCGCGGTGAAGCTGCTGGTGCTGAGCCAGGTGGTGCTGTCGATGCAGCTGCCCTTCGCGATCATCCCGCTGGTACGGATCGTGACCGACAAGGTGACGATGGGGGCGCTGGTGGCGCCACGCTGGCTGGGTGCGGTCGCCTGGGTGATCGCGCTGGTGATCGTGGCGTTGAACGTGAAGCTGCTGGTCGACACGTTCACCGGCGCCTGACGCCAATTGCCGGGGTCGGTCCTGCCCCAGTGGATCCACGCCATGCGTGGATGCCTTTACACGTTGTGGGGGTCAGAGCCCTTGCCTCTGGCAAGGGCTCTGACCCCGCCCGGTCCGCGCTACAGATGCAACGCGATCGCGGCCTCGATCTGCTGCGGCGACTGGAACCCGGCCAAGCGCGTGCGTTCGTCGCCATCACGGAACAGCGACAGCGTCGGCGTCTGCCGCAGCCCCAACTCCCTGAAAAACGCCTCGCCCAGCACTTCCAGCTGTACGCGCAGCAGGGTCGTGCCCTGCCCCGCTGTGCTGTTGGCCACCCGGTGCAGCGACATTTCCAGCATCCGGCAGCCCGGGCACTGGTCCTTGTGGAAGTCCACGAGCACCCGCGGGTGCTCGGCCAGCAACTGCTGGAACTGCTCAGGCGTGGTGGCGTCGATGATCTGCATCGTTGTTGCTCCGGTAATGGGCCAGGACCGCATCGGTCCAGGCATCGATGGCTGCGGCATGGCGCGCGCCATGCGGCATCTGTTCGATCTCCAGCGGCGGGTAGTCGCTGCGGAAATAGCGGATCAGGCGATGCACGGCGCCGCAGTAGTACTCCTGCCCCCACTGGGTTTCGCCGGTACCGAACACCGCCAGCTGCCGGGGGTGCTCGCCACGCTCGGCAATGCCAGCCACCCACGCCTTCATCTCCGCCGGCGTGCGGCCGGCGTTGTCGGTCCAGCAGCCCAGCAGCACCAGATCGGCCTCGTCAGCGGCCAGCGGCGGTGCCTGGCGCAGGTCGTCGGCCTCGTGCCAGTGCACTGCATGCCCGGCGGCGCGGCAGCGCTCGGCAATCTGCCGGCCCAGCTCGCGGGTGTTGCCGCTCAACGAGGCGACCACCATCAGGATGCTGAGTGCCGCGCCGGACTCAGAGGTCGTCGAAGCCGTTGTCGACGTTGGTCTTCTTGTAACTTGCATTGCGCATCTCGAAGAAGTCGGTCTTGGTCTCGGTGAAGTTGTCGGCGTAGGCCTTGATCCACGGCATCACGTTGTCGGTGGTCTCGCTGTACAGCCGTTCGATGCCGAGCATGCCGGCCATCTTGTTGGCGCGGTACTTCACGTAGCGCGTCATTTCCTCCACATCGATGCCGTCGATGCCGTCCAGTACTTCCGACGACCACTGGGTTTCCAGTTCGATGGCGTGTTCGAACGCCTGGTGCACATAGTCGGTCAGCTCGTGGGTCTGCAACGCCGGGTTCTCGCCGATGATGGCGCGGATCAGCTCGCTGATGAACTTGGTATGGGCCAGCTCGTCGCGGTTGATGAAGCTGATGATCTTGCCGGTGCCGGTCATGCGGTTCTGCCGCACCAGGTTATAGAAGTAGGCGAAGCCGGAATAGAAGTTGATGCCTTCCAGGATCGAGGACTGGATCAACGACCTGAGCAGCGTCTCGGCAGTCTTCTCGCGCATGAAATCGTCATACGCCCCCATGATCGGCGCGTTGCGCTTGATGATGGTCGGGTGGGTACGGGCGATCTCGAAAATGCGGTTCTGGTTCGGCAGGTCGGTGATCGAGGCCAGCACGTAGCTGTAGCTCTCGTTGTGGATCACTTCCTGCTGGCCGATGATCGCGGCGTTGGCATGCGCGGCCGGGTCGGTGATGTACTCGGCCACGTTGTAGATGAAGCGCGTCTGCGGTGAATCGAGCGTGGCCAGCAGGCCGATGATCGCGTCGTAGGCATTCTTCTCGCGGCCGGACAGCTCGCCGTACTGGCGCGCGTCGGCCTTCATGTCGACTTCGTCGGGGATCCAGAAGTTGGTCGACAGCTCCTTGTAGGCCCGATAGAACGACGGGTACGGGATGTCATTCCAGTTCAGGATGCCGCTGGTGCGGCCGTTGATGATGCCGGTGCTGCGGTTGGGATGGCGCGGTTCGAGGATCTTGATGCGGTCGAGGGGGGTTGCCATGGGTTTCTGCCTTCGTTCTCTTTCCATCGTGTTGCCGGCCAGCGGCCGGCACTACCGTGGGTTGCGGTGTTGCCGGCCGGCGGCCGGCACTAGCGTGGGTTGCGGTGCTGCCGGCCAGCGGCCGGCACTACCGTAGGTTGCCGGCGGTCAGCTGGCGCACCACTCGCATTCGCTGATGTCGATGTCGTTGGAGCGCACGTAATAGGTGGTTTTCAGGCCTTGGCGCCAGGCGCTGAGGTGCAGCTCGAGCAGCGTGCTGGCGCGGATCGTGCTGGGCACGTACAGGTTGAAGCTGATCGACTGGTCGACATGGCGCTGGCGGCGCGCGTTCTGGCGCACGCTGGCGAACTGGTCGACCTTGTAGGCGCCCTTCTCGTAGTACGGCCAGGTCTCCAACGACAGCCCCGGCGCCGCCACCGGCCGCCGGAAGTCCTTCTTCTCCTCGTAGTAGAACGCGCTGTAGATCGGGTCGATCGAGGCGGTGGAACCGGCGATCTGCGCGGTGCTCATGTTCGGCGCCACCGCCAGCAGCCAGCCGTTGCGCAGGCCGTGCGTGGCCACCTCGTGGGCCAGGCTGTCCCACGCGGCACCGCTGTAGTCGCGGTCGCGGAAGTAGCGGCCGTTGTGCCAGTCGCTGCCGGCGAACATCGGGTAGCTGTCCTTCTCCTTCGCCAGTTGCGCACTGGCCTGGATGGTCAGGAAATTGATGCGCTCATACAGGCGGTCGGCCAGTTGTTCGGCCTCCGGTGAATCCCACTGGATCGCCTGCTGCGCCAGCAGGTGGTGCCAACCGAAGGTGCCCAGTCCGATCGCGCGGTACTTGCGGTTGGTGATCGTGGCCTGGGGCACCGGCAGCGCGTTGAGGTCGATCACGTTGTCGAGCATGCGCACCTGGATCGGGATCAGGCGCTCCAGCACATCGGTGGCCAGCAGGTCATCCGGCGCACGGATCGCGCGGCCGAGGTTGATCGAAGACAGGTTGCAGACCACGAAGTCGCCGGCACGCCGGGTCGTGACGATCTGGTCGCCGCTGACGATCTCCTGGATCATCCGCGTCGGGCTCATGTTCTGCAGGATCTCGGTGCACAGGTTGCTGGAATAGATCATGCCGGCGTGCTTGTTCGGATTCCTGCGATTGACCTCGTCGCGGTAGAACAGGAACGGGTTGCCGGTCTCCAGCTGGCTGAGCATGATCCGCTTGAACAGATCGATGGCCTTCACCGTGCGGCGGCTGATGCGCTCATCGGCCACCAGCTCGGCGTAGCGGTCGCGGAAGCTGCCCGAACCGCGGTTTTCGTCATAGACGTCCTGCAGGTACCAACCCTTGGCCTGCTTCACTTCGTGCGGGTCGAACAGGTACCAGTCGGCACGGCGCTCGACCGCCTCCATGAACAGGTCGGGCACGCACACCGAGGTGAACACATCGTGCGCGCGCAGGCGTTGGTCACCGTTGTTCAGTCGCAGGTCCAGGAACGCTTCGATGTCGCGGTGCCAGATGTCCAGGTACACCGCCACCGCGCCCTTGCGCTGGCCGAGCTGATCAACCGACACCGCGGTGTTGTTGAGCTGCTTGATCCACGGCACCACGCCGCCGGAGGAGTTGGGCACGCCGCGGATCGGTGCGCCGCTGCTGCGCACGTAGCCCAGGTAGGCACCCACGCCGCCGCCGTGCTTGGACACGCGGGCGATATCGGTGTTGGAGTCATAGATGCCCTGCAGGCTGTCGTCCACCGTATCGATGAAGCAGCTGGACAGCTGGCCGCCCACCTTGCCGGCGTTGGCCAGGGTCGGCGTGGCCACCGTCATGTACAGGTTGGACAATGCCCAGTACGCCTCGCCGACCAGCTGCATGCGCCGCTCGCGCGGCTTCTCTTCCTGCATGAGATACAGCGCGATGGTCAGCCAGCGCTCCTGCGGCAGTTCGTAGACTTCGCGGCTGCGGTCGCTGGCCAGGTAGCGCGTGGCCAACAGGTACAGGCCGTTGTAGGCGAACAGGCGGTCGCGCTCCGGGTCGATCATCTCGCCGGCCTGCTGCAGCTCTTCCTTCGAATAGCAGCGCAGGATGTCGTTGCTGTAGATGCCGCGGTCAGCCAGGCTTTCCTGCAGGCCCACGTAGGAGCCGTACTTCAGGCTGACATCGTAGAAGCGATTGCGGCTGGCACGCTTGTACAGGCGGCGCAGGTAGATGCGCGCGGCGAACTGCTCCCACTCCGGCGCGACCAGGTCCACCCGCGATTCAGCCTCACGGATCAACAGATCGACCAGATCATCGGCAGTGATGCTCGGCTTGCGCTCGACCATCGCCTGCACCACGCGGCGGTAGTCGCTCACATCCAGCTGCGGGAACTCGGCATGCACGGCATCGATGCTGCGCTGCAGGCGCGCGGCGTCGAACGGCAGGCGGCGATTGCCGGCCTCCTTGGTGATCCAGGTCGGCACGCGCTCGCCGCCAGCGCGCATGGCGTCGCCGGCGCCGGCCAGATCGGCCGCGCGGTAGGTGTTGTCGGTCATGGTCCTGCGTCTCCAGGCTCGCACGCACTGCGGCGTCGATGCCGTGGCAGCCCTGCACGCGATACCGGCGCTCGGGGCGATCGGGGTGGGATGCCAAAGCGCGGGAACACCAGGTCGTCGGCAAGTGCCTGCGCCTGCGGCCGGTATCCGGGCCGTGGGGGCGACCTGTGTCCGCGCGATGGCGGCCGCGTCGACACGGCAAGCCTTCAGGGGCGGGCCGCGGGACGTTTGCTGCATGTCCGGCGGCGGCGGCTGACCGGGAGTGACGGCCACAACATAGTGGGGATACTTCCAACCGTCAACACAAGATGCGGTAATCACGACATGCCGCGACGATCCGTCGCAGGATGCCGTGTTGCACCCGCAGCACCTTGTCGACGCGGCGCACGTCCCCAGTTCGGTACAACATCACTTTCTCCGGAACCTCGCTCATGCGCGCTGCCCAGTACCCCTCGTTCGGCGATCCGGCCGACGTCCTTGCCATCGCCGATGCCGCCCTGCCCGAGCCCGGCCCCGGCGAGGTGCGCATCCGCACTGTGCTGGCCTCGATCCACAACCACGACCTACTGACCGTGCGCGGGCTGTATGGCTACAAGCCGACGCTGCCGGCGATTGGCGGCAGCGAAGCACTGGGCGTGGTCGACGCACTGGGCGACGGCGTCGACGGCCTGCAGATCGGCCAACGCGTCGCCGCCGCATCGGTGCACGGCACCTGGGCCGAGGCGTTCGTCGCACCGGCCCGCATGGTGATCCCGATGCCGGAAGCGATCCCGGACGAAACCGCTGCACAGCTGATCGCCATGCCGCTGAGCGCATTGATGCTGCTGGAATTCCTGCACGTCGAGCCGGGCCAGTGGATCGTGCAGAACACTGCCAACGGCGCGGTGGGCAAGTCGCTGGCGATGCTGGCGCGGGCGCGCGGCGTGCACGTGGCCAACCTGGTGCGCAATGCCGATGCGGTCGCGCAGCTGCAGGCGCTGGGCATCGATCATGTGTTCGACACCTCGGTGGACGGCTGGAAGGATCGTGTGCGTGCAGCGACCGGCGAAGCGCAGGCGGCGGCCGCGGTGGATTCCATCGGTGGCGACGCCAGCGGTGACCTGGTCGACCTGCTCGGCCACCACGGCACGCTGGTCTCGTTCGGTGTGATGAGCGGCGAACCGATGCGCATCCCGGCCGGCGGCCTGATCTACAAGGAGGCCACGGTGAAGGGCTTCTGGGGCAGCAAGGTCAGCCAGGCGATGGCGGTGGAAGACAAGCGCCGGCTGGTGGGTGAGCTGCTCAAGCGTGCGGCCAGCGGCGAACTGACCTTGCCGGTGGAGAAGATCTTCGCGCTGGACGACATCGCCCAGGCGGCGAAGGCCGGCGCCGGTTCGGGCCGCAACGGCAAGGTGCTGCTGCGGCCTTGAGGATCGGACAACCGGGGTCAGATCCCTTTCCGTTGCAAAGGGATCTGACCCGCGCGAGCGGGTGCGCGTCAGAGCTCCGCGGCCCTTGCACCGTTCGTTAAGAACCTGTGATGTATAACTGAATGCGCTTTCGTCATTGGAAGGCGTACTTGCCTGCATGCGGTACTGACGGCTCCTCCCCCGTTCGGCGTTGTCGCTTCCATGTACCGCACCACCCTGAACCTGCTTGCCGGCGCGATCGCGCTGGGCCTCACCGCCGGCGCTGCCGGCGCCGCTGAAACCGCCGACTCCGGCAAGGACAGCACCACCCTGGGCACCGTGCTGGTGACCGGCTCCAACATCAAGCGCAGCGACACCGCCGGGCCGAATCCGGTGCAGATCGTCAGCCGCGAACAGATCGAGCAGACCGGTCGCTCCACCCTCACCGACGTGCTGCGCAACCTGTCGGCCAATGCCGGCAACAGCTTCGACGAGCAGTACACCGGCAGCTTCGCCGCCGGCTCGGCTTCGATCGGCCTGCGTGGCCTGTCGCCGAAGAACACGCTGGTGCTGGTCAACGGCTATCGCGTGTCCAACTTCGGCTTCGCGCTCAACACGCAGGACACCTTCGTCGACCTCAACGCGCTGCCGATCAGCGCGGTTGAACGCATCGAAGTGCTGAAGGATGGGGCCTCGGCGGTGTACGGTTCCGATGCCATTGCCGGCGTCATCAACATCATCCTGCGCAGGAACTTCCAGGGCCTGGAAGTCGGCGGTGGTTTCGGTGCCGCCACCCAGGGCGGCCTGGACGAACGCAAGGCCAACCTGCTGGCCGGCTTCGGTGACCTCGAACAGCAGGGTTGGAACGTGCTGTTCGGGCTGGACCTGCTCAAGCGTGATCGGCTTGATGCAGACCAGCGCGCCTATACCCGCAGCGGCGATTTCCGCGACAGGCCCGGTGGCCGCCTGGCCGGCTGGTCCACCGCCGGTGGCAACTGGCTGTCCAATCCGCGCGCACCGCAGCCGTTCGCCAACTGCCCGGACGGCAGCCAGTTGCGCCCCTACAGCGATTTCGGCAGCACCCTGCCCGGCCAGGCCTGTGCCTTCAACGCGCAGCCGTTCAAGACCCTGCAGCCCGGCGCCGAGCGCCTGCAGGCATCGTTGAGCGCGACCTACCGCTTCAATGACAGCGTCGAGGCCTTCGCCGACGTGCTGTACAGCCACAACAAGGCCGACCAGATCTTCAGCGCGCCGCTGACCGTGGGCCCGGGCCTGCGCGCGTACAACCCGGCCACCGGCACGCTGATCGACGTGCCGGCGGTGCTGCCGGTCGGCCACCCGAACAACCCCGGCAGCACGCCGCTGCCGTTCGAGTACACCTTCTTCGATCTGGGCCCGCGCCTGAAGGACAACACGCAGGTGTTCTACCGCGCCCTGGCCGGCGTGCGCGGCAGCGGCGAACGCTGGGACTGGGAAGTGGCAGCGCTGACCTCGCAGAGCGCGCAGCGCGAATACGTCGACAATTTCGTCAACCGCTACGCGTTCGAACAGATCCTGCGCGATGGCAGCTACAACTTCCTCAACCCGTCCAGCACGCCGGGTGCGCTGGATGCACTGCGCCTGCAGACCAAGCGCCCGGGTTGGTACAGGCTGCACTCCTTGAACGTGAAGGCCTCGACCTCGCTGTGGGAACTGCCGGCTGGTGCGGTCGGCTTCGCCTGGGGCGCCGAGTTCCGCAAGGAGTCGCTGGACGCGCGTACCAGTGCACAGGTGCTGTCGGGCACCGAACTGCGCCCGGCGATCAACGTGGTCAACGGCGAACGCCAGGTCAGCGCCGCCTACGCCGAGCTGAGCGTGCCGCTGCACCGCACGCTGGAACTGCAGGTGGCCGGCCGCGGCGACCACTACGACGATTTCGGCAACGCGTTCTCGCCGAAGGTGGCGCTGCGCTGGCAGCCGCTGGACAGCCTGCTGCTGCGCGGCTCGTTCTCGCGCGGCTTCCGCGCACCGTCGCTGCCGGAAATCGCACCGGGCCAGACCATCAGCTACGGCTCGGTGATCGATCCGCTGGACCCGCTGCAGCCCGGCGGCAGCCGTGGCGTGACCAACATCCGCACCGGCAACCCGGACCTGAAGGCCGAACGCTCGCGCAACTTCAACGTGGGCGCGATGTGGTCGCCGGACGGCGATACCAGCATCGGCCTGGACTGGTACCGCATCGAGCAGGACAACCTGGTCAAGCCGGACAGCGCGCAGTTCATCGTCGACAATCCGGCGCTGTTCCCCGGCCGCGTGCAGCGTGATGCACAGGGGCGCATCCAGTTCATCACCAACCAGTACGCCAATCAGGGCGAGCTGACCACCTCCGGACTGGACCTGGAGGCCAATCGCAGCTTCCGCACCGAGGGCTGGGGCACCTTCACCGTCGCCGGCAGCTGGACCCATCTGCTCAGTTTCAAGCAGCCGCTGGTGGCCGGCCAGGCGCCCTATGACGGGGCCGGCAACAACCGCCACGGCGCGCTGCCACGCACCCGCGGCACCACGTCGCTGAACTGGGCGGTGGGCGACTGGAGCAGCACGCTGAGCCTGCAGTACGTGAGCGGTTACGACCAGCGCGTGGCGACGGCCACCAGCAATCCGGGCCTGCGCGACCGCGTCAAGCCGTACCACCAGCTGGACCTGTACGTGGCGTATGAAGGCATCGCCAACACCACGCTGTCGTTGTCGGTGCTGAACCTGACCGACAAGGACCCGCCGTTCGATCCGGCCGGTGGCTCCAACGGTTTCGACATCAGCCAGTACAACCTGCGCGGGCAGTTCGTTTCGCTGGGGGCGCGCTACCGGTTCTGATGCACCAACGGGGCGGCGGTGAAGCGCCGCCCCGTCCGCGTTGCCGGCCAGCGGCCGGCACTACCATCAACGTGCATCACCGGCTCAGGTGCAGGAACTGCAGGTGCCGTTCGTACTGGCTGATGATGTCGTTGATGATCTGCTTGCGGCTGTAGCCGACCAGGTCATAGTCCTGGCTCCGCCCTGTCCGCAGTAGAGTCGACTGTCAGTCGACTCGCGCGCGAAGCGCGGGCCATTCGATGTCCGCAAGCAGGAGCAGTCGACTAACAGTCGACTCTACCCATCCAGGCGTTCCTGCATCACCGGCTCAGGTGCAGGAACTGCAGGTGCCGTTCGTACTGGCTGATGATGTCGTTGATGATCTGCTTGCGGCTGTAGCCGACCAGGTCATAGTCCTGGCTGCCTTCGAACAGGTGCACTTCAGCGCGGTAGTAGCGCTGGTTGCGCAGCTGCTGGGCGGCGAACGACGGGGTCAGGTAGCCGCTCAGGATCACCCGGTACAGGAAGTCCTGCTGCTCGCCGTGGTTCACCGTCAGCTCCATGTCGCCGGCCTCGAAGCGGGTGGCCACGTCCCAGCCCTGCCCGCGCAGCTGTTCGGCCACCGCCTCCATCGCCGGCTTCACCGTGTCGTCCATGAAGCGGTAGACCTGGTCGCGCACCGGGAAGTGCATGGCCTGGCTCAGGCGCTGGCGCCAGCCCTGGTGGTGGCGGTCGTCGCCGATCAGCGGCGAGGGCCGGTACTGCAGCGCGCGCTTGCGGTGCGATTCATCACTGAAGGCGCGGGTCAGGCCCCACATCATCAGCAGCAGCACCGCCGAGAACGGCAGCGACGCCAGTACCACCGCGGATTTGAGCGCGTCGATGCTGCCGGCCAGCAGCAGCCCGGCGGTCAGCACGGCGATCACCGTGCCCCAGAACACGCGCAGCCAACGCGGGCCATCGTCCTCCGGTGCACCGCCGTGCGAGGACAGCGTGGACAACACCACCGCCCCCGAGTCGGCCGAGGTCACGAAGAAGATGAAGCTGACCAGCACCGTCACCGCGATCACCGTGCGGCTCCACGGGTAGCTGTCCAGCAGTGCATACAGCACCGTCGGCGGATCATTCACCGCCAGCTGTGCCAGCTGCTGCTGGCCGTGGTGCAGTACCTGGTCCAGCGCGCTGTTGCCGAAGATCGACAGCCAGGCCAGGGTGAAGCCCAGCGGGATGAGCAGCACGCCGAACACGAATTCGCGGATGGTGCGGCCACGCGAGATGCGCGCGATGAACAGGCCGACGAACGGCGCCCAGCCGATCCACCAGGCCCAGTAGAACACTGTCCAGCCGCCCAGCCATTCCGGCCGGCCACCGTAGGCGTACACGTCGAAGCTCTTGCTGACCACGCTGCCCAGATAGTCGCCCAGGTTCTGCATCAGCGTACTCAGCAGGTACTGGGTAGGGCCGGCGCACAGCATGAACAGCACCAGCGCGATCGCCAGCAGCATGTTGATGTTGGCCATCCAGCGCACGCCCTTCTCCACGCCTGATACCGCCACGGCCACCGCCGCGCCCATCATGCTGACCACCAGGATGATCTGCACCAGGTTGGAGTGCGGGATGTTGAACAGGTGCGACAGGCCCGCATTGAGGTGCAGCACGCCGAAGCCCATGTCGGCGCCGATGCCGAACACGGTGGCGACGATGCCCAGCGCATCCACGGTGTAGCCGATCGGGCCGTTGATGCGCTTGCCGATCAGCGGATAGAGCGCCGAGCGCAGTGCCAGCGGCAGGTTGTGGCGGTAGGCGAAGTAGGCCATCGCCATTGCTGCGAGCGCGAACACGCCCCAGCCGTGCAGGCCCCAGTGCAGGAACAGCAGCTGCATGGCCTGGCGCGCGCCGGCCTCGCCCGCCGCCGGGTCGCCCTGCGGCGGCTGCAGGTAATGGGTCAGCGGTTCGGATACGCAGAAGAAGAACAGGGTGATGCTGATGCCAGCGGCGAACAGCATGCCGGCCCACGAGAGATAGCTGAACTCCGGCTCGTCATGGTCGGCGCCGAGCTTGATGCCACCGTACTTGGACAGCGCCACGCCGACCACAAACACCAGGTACAGGGTCATCGCGAGCAGGTAGTACCAGCCGACATTCAGGGCGGCCCAGTCCTGGGCCTGCAGCAGCAGGCGGCCCGCACCGAGCGGATACAGGCTGACAAACAGCGCGAACGCCACGACAACGATCGCCGCGAAGGCGAACACAGGCCGAAGGGTGCGCACCGGGGATTGTTGCGGCTCCAGTACATCCATGGGGCGGCGTTCTCCGGTAGATCAAAGGGTTAGCCGACCAATTCTGGCTGAACCGCAGTGGACGGCGCATGAAGTCGCGGCCTGCCTGCATCAGCCAGCCCCGCATTTCCGTGCTATCACGCGCGCGCCGGCACGCTTGTTTCGGGTTTGACCGCACGCGCCGGAACAGACCCGGACCGCGCGCGCCATCCCATCACGACAGGGCGTGCACTGCACACAGCTTGTTGCCATCCGGATCGCGCAGGTAGGCCAGGAACAGCTCGCGACCAGCCATGGTGCGGACGCCCGCCGGGTCTTCAATGGCGGTGCCGCCGTGGGCCACGCCCGCATCCTGCCAACCACGCACGGCCTCGGCACTGCCAAGGCTGAAGCCGATGGTGCCACCGTTGGCACGACACGCCGGTTGCCCGTCGATCGGCGCGGTCACGCCGAACATCCGCCCATCCTTGAAGTACAGCAGCCGGCCCTTCTCGTCGAACACGCCCGGGCGTGCCCCCATCGCGGCGAACAGGGCGTCGTAGAAGCGGCGCGCGGCATCCATGTCGTTCGTTCCGACGGTGATGTGGCTGAACATGCGGGCACTCCATGTGGAAAACCGCAGTGTCGATGAGCGCAGGTGACTTCGCAAATCGCGCACCGGTGCCGCCATGCTCGCGAGCCGCCACGCGCGAAAGGACCCGGTGCTACTTGGCGGTGCTGAGCAGCAGCACCGCCGCGGTGACCAGGGCGATGCCAACCCAGCCGATCGGGCGCAGGCGGTTGCCGAACAACAGGCGACCGCAGCTGGCCGTACCGATCACGCCGATCGCGCCCCACAGCGCGTACGCAGTGGCCAGGTCCATGTAGCACACGGCCTGGCCAAGCAGGGCGAAGGCGATCCAGACCAGGACGATCGCAGCGACGCCCCAGCGCCAGCGGCGGAAGCCCTCCGACTTGGCCACCATCATGTTGGCGGCGACGTCGATCAGCGCCGAACAGATCACGAAAAACAGGGCCAGGGTATTCATCAGTGCGCCTCCCCAAGGGTGACGCAGACGATGCCGACCACCGCCAGCACCAGGCCGGCCGGCTGCTGCAGCGACAGGCTCTCGCCGAAGACGGTGAGGCCGACCACGGTCAGCAGGGTCAGGCCGAGGCCTTCCCACACCGCGTACGCCACGCCCACCGCGATGCGGCGCACCGACTGCGCCAGGAAGAAATAGGACAGCGCCAGCGCGCCGGCCATGATCAGATAACCGGCCCAGCCGCCATCGCGGGCGGCGTGGGCCATGAACGAGGTGCCGACCACCTCGGCGATGATCGCCACGGTCAGGCAGGCCCAGGCGACCAGTGCGCCACGGGCGGGAACGGTACGGGACATGTGAAACTCCTTGCGGGGCGGGCATCGCGCACCGCCTTCGGTAGATCCACGCCGTGCGTGGATGATCTCGAGCGCGGTGCAGACACCGCTGATGGAGATCAGTATCATCGTCTTTTACGGTGGTATCAAAATAGATTCCATCGACTGGAGCGATGGATCAATGCCCTACTCCCCAGAATCCCTGCAGGCCTTCGTGGAAGCCGCCGCGCTGGGCTCGTTCTCGGCTGCGGCGCGACGGCTGCGCAAGACCCAGTCCACGGTCAGCACCGCCATCGCCCACCTGGAGGCCGACCTGGGCGTGAGCCTGTTCGACCGCAGCGGGCGCTACCCGCAGCTGACCGAAGCCGGGCGCCAGGTGCTGGGTCATGCGCAGGAAATCCTGGCTGCCGATGCGCGCCTGCAGCAGTTGAGCGTGCGCCTGGCCGCACCGGTCGAGTCGCGCCTGACCGTGGTGTTTTCCGATGTCTACCAGCTCGATCCAGAGCAGCGGATCCTGCAGCGCTTCGCCGAGGCGTTCCCGGAGATCGAACTGGAATGGCTGGATGCCGAGGGTGAGGACGTGCTGGAACTGGTCGGCAGTGGTCGCGCCGGGCTGGGCCTGCTGCCCAGGCAGGAGCGCTATCCCGATGGGCTGGTGGCGCGACCGCTGGCCCACCACAGCGAACTGTCGGTGTACGTGGCGCGCGACCATCCGCTGGCCAGCGCCGGGCGTCGCGCCGCCGCACAGCTGGCGCGGCATCGGCAGGTGCGCCTGAGCGCGGAAGTCGATCCTTCCCGCGTGATCACCGGCCTGGCCTGGACCGCCACCGACTACCTGATGGTGATGGAGATGGCCGAGGACGGCATTGGCTGGGCCGAGCTGCCGCGGGCGCTGGTGCAGCGCTATGACCGCGGGCGCCTGGTGGAACTGGCGCTGCCCGGCTGGCCGCGGCGCATCCACAGCGACCTGCTGTGGCGCCGCGACACGCCGCCGGGACCGGCTGCCCTATGGTGGGCCGACGCACTGGGGTGAGGTAGTGCCGGCCGCTGGCCGGCAATCCCGGTCTCGCGTGGGTGCCGGCCAGCGGCCGGCACTACCGGTCAACGATGGGCGATCGCATCATCCAGCGCCGCGGCACGCCGCCGGAACCGGCCGCCCTAGGGGGGGGCCGACGCATTGGGGTGAGGTAGTGCCGGCCGCTGGCCGGCAATCCGGTCTCGCGTGGTTGCCGGCCAGCGGCCGGCACTACCGGTCAACGATGGGCGAGCGCATCATCCAGCGCCGCGGCACGCCGCCGGAACCGGCCGCCCCAGGGTGGGCCGACGCATTGGGGGGAGGTAGTGCCGGCCGCTGGCCGGCAATCCTGGTCAACGATGGGCGAGCGCGTAACCCAGCGCCGCGGCACACCGCCGGAACCGACCGCCCCAGGGTGGGCCGAGGCATCGGGGTGAGGTCGTGCCGGCCGCTGGCCGGCAATCCCGGTCAACGATGGGCGAGCGCGTAATCCAGCGCCGCGCACACCGCCGCCACCTGTGCGTCGTTGCACTGCTGCGGGGTCGCCCGTGGGCTGTCCGGGTAGACCTCGGTGGTGGTGGTGAACTTCGCACCGGTGATGCCCGCGCACAGTCCGAGCTTCACCAGCGGATACTCGATCACGCCGTGGGCGATCACCGGCGAACCGATGATCTCGCCTTTGTCATCGGCCGGGGCGATATGGGTGACCTTCTCCACGGCGGCGATGACCGTCTGCTGGAAGGCCGGCTGCGGGTTCTCGCTGTCATCCACCAGGTAGAAGCCATCGGGGATCAGGCCCGGCTCGAACGGCTTGCCGTCACGGGCGGCCAGCGCCGGGCGGAACTCGCTCTCGTCGCTGTCGGTGGTCTCGTGCAGGTCGATGTGCAGCACGAACTGGCCCTTGTACGGCGCGATCAGGTCGATGACCGCAGTTGATTCACGCGCAGGGCCATCGGTACGGAAGTTGCGGTTCGGGTCGATCGCATCGAAGTTCCAGCGGTTGATGCGCTCAAAGCCCCACGGATTCACGCACGGCGCCACCAGCAGGTTGGCCTTCCCGGCATAGTCGGCAGCGTGCTTTTCGAGGAACTCCAGCGCGCCCATCACGCCACTGGTCTCATAGCCGTGCACGCCACCGGTGACCAGGGCGGCCGGCAGCGCCGGGTTCCAGTCGCGGCTGCGCAGGGCGAACAACGTATAGGTCTCGCCAGCGTAGTCGAGCTGGCCGTAGGCCACCTTGTCGAAGCGCGAGGCCAGCGCGTCGATGCGCGGCAGCACCTCGTCGTCATAGCGACGCAGGCGCTGCTGGCGGCTCCGCCACGCCTCCCGTTCCGCTGCGCCCCACGGCTGGCCAGGGGTTCCGACGGGGTAGAAGGCGGCTTGGGACATGGCAGATCTCGGCGGTCAGGAAAGCAGTCGCGCACTTTACCACCGGGGCATCGGCATGACCCGGCAGCGCATTCCCTTGCACAACGGAATCGGCAATAATTCTCATTTACGACCTTCCGCAGCCCGAACCGATGCCCTTCCACGCCCTGCAACCGGCCCGCCTGCCGCTGGCCGCCGCCCTCGCCCTGTGCCTGTTCCCGGCTGCTGCCGCCTTCGCGCAGGACAGCGCCACCACGCTGGACAGCATCCAGGTTTCCGGCAGCTGGCTGGGCACCGGCCTGCACGACAGCGTCAAGCGCTTCGCTGGCGCACGCACGGTGGTCGACCGCCAGCGCATCGAGGCCAGCGGCGCGGCCAGCATCGGCGACGCCATGCGACGCATCCCCGGCGTGCAGGTCACCGACAACTCCGGCACGGCCGGCAGTTCGGTGTCGCTGAACATCGGCGTGCGCGGCCTGACCGGGCGCTACTCGCCGCGCTCGACCGTGCTGCTGGATGGCGTACCGCTGGCGGTGGCGCCCTATGGCCAACCACAGCTGTCGTTCGCACCGACCAGCCTGTCCAACATCGACTCGATCGACGTGGTGCGTGGCGGCGGCGCGGTGCGTTACGGCCCGCAGAACGTGGGCGGCATCATCAACTTCAGCACCCGCGCCATTCCGACCGACGCAGGCCTGCACGGCGAAGTCGGCGCGCGCTACACCGCCCATGACCATGGCGGCGGTGACAGCACCCAGTACAACATCTTCCTCGGCGGCACCGGTGACAACGGCCTGGGTGCGGCCCTGCTGTACTCCGGCCAGGATGGGCGTGGCTGGCGCCAGGGCAGCGATGACCGCTTCAACGACCTCGCACTGAAGTTCGCTTACGCGATCGACGAACAGCAGGAGCTGCGCGCCAAGCTCTCCTACTACGACGTGCGTTCACTGACCCCGGGCGGCCTGACCCGTGCGCAGTACGAGGCCGACCCGTTCCAGAACACCCGCCCCACCGATTTCTGGAAGGGCCACCGCACCGGCATCGACCTGGGCTACACCAACACGCTGTCGGCCAACAGCGAGTTCGAGGTGCTGGCCTATTACAACGAAAGCAGCCGCGCCAGCTCGTTGATCAACGCCGCCAACACCCAGCTGACCGTGCAGCCGCGTGACTACCGCGTGCTCGGCATCGAGCCGCGCTACACCCAGCGCCTGCACTGGGGTGCCAGCGTGCACGACATCACCGCCGGCTACCGCTTCCTGCGCGAACGTGGCAACGACCGCAGCTACACCGTCACCCGCCGCACCGGCGTGGCCAGTGCCACCACCCGCTTCGACAACGCCACCGATGCCCATGCGTTCTACATCGACGACCGCATCGCGATCGGCCCGTGGCGGATCACCCCGGGCGTGCGCATGGAATGGATCGACATGGACCGTCGCCAGGCCGGCGGCGGCGCCACCTTCAGCAGCCGCAACGACAAGGCCCTGCCCTCGCTCAGCATCGCCTACCTGCTGACCCCGCAGCTGACCTTGTTCGGCAACTACACCACCTCGTTCGGGCCGGTGCAGAACATCCAGCTCAACTCGCAGACCGCCCGCAATCCGCTGAACCCGGAAGTGGCAAACACCGCCGAGCTGGGTGCGCGCTGGCAGGACGGCGCACTGCGCGCGGAGGTGACCGTGTTCAAGATGCGCTTCGACAACCAGATCCTGCAGGTGCCGGGCATCACCCCACCGACCTTCCAGAACATCGGCGCCACCGACCACAAGGGCGTGGAAAGCGCGCTGGAGTACCACTTCGCCGAGGACAGTGCGCTGGCCGGGCTGGAGCTGTACGCCAACTACACCTGGACCCAGGCGATCCAGCAGTCCGGTGACAACCGTGGCCTGGACGTGCCGTTCTACGCGCGCGACACCGACAGTGTCGGCGCCCGCTATGCGCTGGCCGGATGGACCTTCAATGTCTCCAGCACCCACCAGAGCGGCCAGTTCTCCGATGCGGCCAACACCTGGGACGAAAGCGCCGATGCGCGCGTGGGCCGCGTGCCGGGCGTGCGCCTGTGGAACGCGCAGGTGGCCTGGCAGGTACCGGGCCTGGGCGACAGCGAGATCGCACTGGGCGTGAACAACCTGGCCGACACGCGCTGGTACACCCGCAACGTCGATGGCAACGCCGGCCGCATGGTGGCCGCGCCGCGCACCTTCTACGTGCAGGGCCGCTACCGCTTCTGACGCGGTAACCGCCCGATGCAGTGACGGTGGCGATCACGGTGGCGGCGTATGATGCCGCCACCATGTCGCTGCCTGTTTCGCCATCGCGCCTGCACCTGGCCTTCCAGGGCCTGCGGCTGCGGCTGCGCGGCAGCGACCTGTGGTTCATCGCGCTGGCCCTGGTGGTCGGACTGATCGCCGGCTACCTGACCCTGCTGCAGTCCGGCATTGCGCGCTGGCTGCAGGGCACCCTGTACGGGCTGGACGACGGCATGCGCCTGAGCTCCCTGCCCGCGCTGACCTGGACCGCATTGCTGGTGCTGCCGCTGGGTGGCCTGCTGGTCGGGCTTGTCAGCCTGGCGGCGGCACGGCTCAAGCGCCCGCTGCTCGACGCGGTGGAAGCCAATGCCCTGCACGGCGGCCGCATGTCGATGCGCGACAACCTGATCGTGCTGACCCAGACCCTGCTCTCCAACGGCTGTGGCGCATCGGTCGGGCTGGAGGCGTCGTATACGCAGATGGGCGCCGGCAGCGGCTCGCAGCTGGGCCGGGTGATGCGCCTGCGCCGCAACGATGTGCGCATCCTGGTCGGCGCCGGGGCCGCCGGTGCGATCGCCGCCGCCTTCGGTGCCCCCCTGGCCGGTGCGTTCTACGCCTTCGAGATCGTCATCGGCGCCTACACCCCGGCCGCACTGGCGCCGGTGGCGGTTGCCGCACTGGCCGGTGCGTTCGTGGCCGACCAGGCGGGCATCGAGGCCTACCTGCTGCCAGCCGCTTCGACGATTGATGTCCGCGCCGCCGACTATGCCATCTACGGCCTGCTCGGCTGCTGTTGTGCGATGGTCGGCATCCTGGTGATGCGCTTGATCGCCTCGATCGAAGGCACGGTCAAGCGCAGCCCGCTGCCGCTGTGGGGACGGCCGGTGGTCGGCGGCCTGCTGCTGATCCCGCTGGCCCTGGCCAGCCCGCAGGTGCTGTCGTCCGGCCATGGCGCGCTGCACCTGGACTTGACCACGCAGCTGCCGCTGATCTGGATCGGCGGGCTGCTGGCCCTGAAATGCCTGGCCTCGGGCATCTCGCTGGGCTTCGGCTTCCGTGGCGGCCTGTTCTTCGCCTCGCTGTTCATGGGCACCCTGGTCGGCGCGCTGTTCGCCGGCCTGCTGGCGCTGGCCACCGGCGTGCCGGTGATCGACGCCACCTCCGCCGCGCTCGCCGGCATGGCCGCGCTGGCGGCGGCCGTGGTCGGTGCGCCGATGACCATGGCCATGCTGGTACTGGAAGGCACCCACGACTTCCTGCTGACCAGCGTGGTGATGAGCGCGGTGCTGGTGTCCAGCACGCTGGTCCGGCAGTGGTTCGGCTATTCGTTCTCGACCTGGCGCATGCACCTGCGCGGAGAGACCATCAAGAGCGCCCGCGACGTGGGGTGGGTGCAGAACCTCAGCGCCGGCCGGCTGATGCGCAAGGGCGTGGCCACCGCTCCGTCCGATCTCGACGCCGCCGCGTTCCGCCAGCGCTTCCCGCTGGGCTCAGGCAGCCGCGTGGTCCTGATCGACAGCGAGGGCCACTACGCTGGCATCGTGCAGATCCCGCGCGTCTACGGCGATGGCGTGAAGCCGGAAACCGCGATCGGCGAGCTGGCCGAGAACCGGGAGGTGTCGCTGTCGCCGGCCGCGGACGTCGTGAGCGTGATGCAGCGCTTCGACCAGACCCAGGCCGACGAACTGGCCGTGGTCGCCGCCGACGGCCAGGTACTGGGCGTCGTCTCCGAAGCTTTCGTGCGCAAGCGCTACGCCGAGGAGCTGGACAAGCGCCAACGCGAACTGATGGGCGAGCGCGTCGAGGACACCGACTGACCCGCAAAAAGGGGACGGAGGGGATTAAGTCGTTTCCGGCACCCTGGCGATCGACATCCCGGATATCCACGCATGGCGTGGAGCTACTGTCACTTCGACGCGATAGACTCCGGCCATGCGCTTCATCGAGACCTTCCAGGCGGGCCCCTTCGCCGACACCGTCGTCAGCCTGCTGGCTGCCTTCGTGCTGGGCACCCTGATCGGTGCCGAGCGCCAGTACCGGCAGCGCACGGCTGGCCTGCGCACCAATGTGCTGGTCGCGGTCGGCGCCGCCGCCTTCGTCGACCTCGGCATGCGCATCGCCGGCAGTGCCGAGGCGGTACGGGTGATCTCCTACGTGGTTTCCGGCGTTGGCTTCCTGGGTGCCGGCGTGATCATGAAGGAAGGCATGAACGTGCGCGGCCTAAACACGGCCGCCACCCTGTGGTGCTCGGCGGCCGTTGGCAGCTGCACCGGCGCGGACATGCTGGCCGAGGGCGTGCTGCTGACCGTGCTGATCATCGCCGGCAACACCCTGCTTCGGCCCTTGGTCAATGCGATCAACCGCATCCCGATCAACGAGGCGGCGACCGAGGCCACCTACGAGGTGCGCCTGAGCGTGGACGCCGAAGCGGTGCCGCGGGTGCGCGAGCGCCTGGTCGACGCGCTGGAGGCGGCGCAGTATCCGGTGGGCGACGTACAGCTGGTCGAGCATGCCGACGCGCCCACCGACGTGATCGCAGTGCTGGTCAGTACGGCGGTCAGCGCCGACGAGCTGGACCTGGTCCTGGCGCGGATGGAGCACGTGCCGGGCGTGCTGCATGCCACCTGGGAAGTCAGTACCCGCGATTGATTCAACCGCCCATCCGCTGCTGCGCGCGCAACAGTTTCCGGAACGAACCGCACTTGCGGGCATCCTCCGCCTGCGGGCAGGCCGCCGCGCGCTGCAGGTGCCTGCGCACCCGCTGCAACCGGGTGATCTGCCGCTGCAGCACCTCGGCCTGTGCCAGCAGTGCCTCGCGGTCGAGTGAGATGCATCCCTGCGGCGACGGCAGTGATGCACCGATCTGCTGCAACGACAGCCCGGCCGCCTGGCCCAGGCCGATCAGCGCCAGCCGTTCCAGCACCTGCGCGTCGTACTGCCGGCGCAGGCCGCGGCGGCCCAGTACCTGCAACAGCCCCAGCTGTTCGTAGTAGCGCAGGGTCGAGGCCGGCACGCCGCTGCGCTTGACCACCTCGCCGATATCCAGTTCACGCATGGGCTTGACCTCAAGTCACCTTCAAGCGCCAACCTAGGGCCAATTTCCCGGCGAGGCAAGGCCATGGCCAGTACATCCCCTGTTGATCAGAACACCCTGTGGAACGGTCCCGGCGGCCAGATATGGGTCGAACAGCAGGCCATCCTCGATGGCCTGTTCCAGCCGATGGCCGACCTGCTGGCCGCCGAACTGCCGCAGGCCGTCACGCAACTGCTGGACATCGGCTGCGGCACCGGCGCCAGCCTGCTGGCCGCAGCGGCAGCGCGCCCGGCGGCGCACTGCACGGGGCTGGACATTTCCGCGCCGATGCTGGCGCTGGCCCGCCAACGCGCCGAGGCCGCCGGACGGGCGGCTGACTTCATCCTTGCCGATGCACAGCGGCATCCGCTGCCTTCCGCGCACTTCGACTGGATCCAGTCGCGGCTGGGGGTGATGTTCTTCGACAATACCGAGGCAGCCTTCGCCAACCTGCGCCGCGCGGCACGACCCCGCGCCGGCCTGCACTTCATTGCCTGGCGCAGTGCCGAGGAGAACCCGTTCATGACCACCGCCGAGCGCGCCATCGGCGATGCGCTGGATCTGCCGCCCCGCGTGCCCGGCGCGCCGGGACAGTTCGCCTTCGCCGATGGCGAACGCGTGCAGCGCCTGCTGCAGGCGGCCGGCTGGAACGATGTGGAGGTGACTGCCGTGGACCTGCCCTGCGCGCTCGCCCGCGACGACCTGCCCACCTATGTCGGCCAACTGGGCCCATTGGGCATGGCATTGCGGACGTTGCCGGACGAACGCGCCCATCCACTGCTGTCCAGGGCGCTGGCGGCATTCGCACCGTTCATCGAGGGCGACCGCGTGCGCGTGGACGCCGCATGCTGGCAGGTACGCGCCCGCGCCTGATACAGGAAAAGGGGACGGAGGGGATTAAGTCGTTTCCGGCACAGCCGGGGCAAGAACGACTTAATCCCCTCCGTCCCCTTTTTCTTCTAGAGCGCCTCGCCGGCGTCGGCCAGGCGCGATTCGATCAGCGCGTACCACTGCTGCAGCACGTCGATCAGCATGTCCAGCTCGGCATCGGTGCGCTGGGCCCGGCCGCTGCGCAGGCACGCCTGCGCTTCCTGCAGCTGGGCCAGGAAACCGGCCACCGTATCGGCCTGCAGGATCAGGCCTGGCAGTCGCCGCCCGGGGATGCGCACCACGGCGTGGTTGCCGAGCTGCCCGTACACGCTGAGAGTGGCTTCCGTCTTCATGGAGAGGGGCAGGAATTGGGCATTCATCACGTGCACCGTTTGCAGACCTGAGCCGCCGGCAGGCGTGGACGACGGGGGAGACGTTGCCACGCCTGCCGGCAGTCAGGGGGGACTCGGGATGCCGGGGCATTGCCCCGGCGCAGGAAATTCAACGCGGCTGCGCCATGCCGGCGATCTGCACGCGCCGGTTCGGTGCCAGGCACGCAATCAGCTCACGCCGGTTGCGCTGCGCGCACTGCACGATCGGCTCGGCGGCACCACGTCCTTCGGCACTGATGCTGGTGTCCGGCACGCCCCCCTGCACCAGCGCGGCGCGCACCGCCTCGGCACGCCGCTGCGACAGCGCCTGGTTGTAGTTGGCGCTGCCGATGCGGTCGGTGTAGCCGGTCACCCGGATCGACTGCACCTGTGCGGCCTCGCGTACCTGCGCCAGGATGCCCTGCACCGCGCGCTGCCCTTCGGCACTGAGCACTGCGCTGTCGAAGCCGAACAGCGCGTCGGCCGACAGCCGCAGCGGTTGTTCCGGCAGCGGCGCCGGCGCCAGTGCCGGTGGTGCCGGTGGCCGCGGCGGCTCGAGTACGGCCGCGCATGATTCCGGCTTCCAGTAGCCCGCCTGCGCAGTGCCCTTGCTGTCGAAGCGGACCTGGAACTGGCAGGTGAAGTACTCCGCGCCCTGTGCGGTGCGGAAATTGAACAGGTAATTCCACTCGCGTACGCCCCACATGCCTTCGTTGAAATGCGGCGTACCCAGCAGTGTGTACAGCTGCCGCTTGCTCATGCCCGGTGCGAACCGGCGCAGGTCGGCAACGTCGGGATAGATGCCTTCCTTCAGCGAGGCCTTCGAGACCTCCGGGAAGTGCACGGTGGTGGCGTCGGCCGGACCCTCGGCGGCCGGCGCATGGCTGCGGCACGCGGCAAGCAGGCCCATTCCCAGGGCCAGGCCCAGCGTTGCGGCGAACCGGCCGGCGCGGGCGATACGATGCGGTTTCATGTCATTCCCCCTGTAGACGTTTCCGCGATGCCGGGCCGCGCGTGCGGCCCGGCCGCGGGGATCACCACTGGATGCCGGCACCGACGGCCACGCCGGCCTCGCCTCGGCTGTTGGTCGAACCGCTGAACTTGTAGATCCAGCGACCGCCTTCGGAGACACCGGAGATGCCCACCGCCACGCCCGATTCGCCGTTGTAGCTGCCGGCCGCGATCGAGGCCATGCTGCGGCCCGCTTCACTGGGCTGCGGCAGGGCGGCGGTGGCCATCGCCGAAGCGATACCGGCCGAGGCGCGGTTGTCGGTCTTGCGCAGGTCGCGCTCGAAGCCGCCCATGCGCTCATCGGTATAGGCCTTGGACCAGTCCAGGGTCTGCGCCATGCCCGACTTCAGCTGGTCCACGTTGACCGCGTCGGTACCGGCGGTACCGGCAGCGACGTTGCGTACCGTGGTCGGCCCGCTGCTGGTGCTGCCAAGGGTGACGCTGTTGTAGTTGGTGGCCCCATTGACCGTGGTGTCGTAGCGGATCGTGCCCTGCTGCGAGGCCTGCAGCTGGCGCACGTTGACCGCGTCGGTGGCCTGCGAACCGTCGGCCACGTTGACCACCTGGCGTTCGGCACCGCTGGCACCCACCGAGACCGTGTTGGCACGGTTGGCCACCGAGCCCGCACCCAGCGCCACCGAGTTGTCGGCCTGCGCCTGTGAACCATTGCCCAGCGCGGTCGCGTTGGCCCCGGCCGCGCTGGAGCCTGCACCACCGGCGGCCGAGTTGGCACCACTGGCGGATGGGTCGGCCAGGTTGTTGGTGTTGTTGGCACGGAAGCTGCCGGCGACGTTGGTGATGTTCTGGATCTTCTGGTCGGTGTAGGCCTTGGACTGGTCGATGGCGTAGTTCACGCCGTTCTTCAGCTGGCCGACGTTGGTCGCATCATGGTCATCGGAGCCGTCGGCGACATGCGTGATCTTGCGTTCGCTGCCACTGCTGCCGATCGACACCTCGCCAGCGGAACTGCTGGCGCCGGCCTGCCCGTAAGCCCCGGTATAGCCACTCTGCGCACCGACGCTGGCCACCGAACCTGCACCCAGCGCCACGCTGTTGCCGGCGCTGCTGCTGGCCCCGTTGCCGACCGCCACGCTGTTGGCGCCGGCTGCACTGGCCTGCGGGCCCACGGCCACCGCTTCGGCACCGGCCGCGCTTGCCGCCGCCGCGGTCGAGTTCACCGCCAGGTAGGCACTGCCACCGCCGCCGTTGCTGATGCGCTGGTTGAGGATCCTCAGCGAACCGTCCACGGCAGTGAAGGCCGCGGTGACGTTGTTGTAATCGCCACTGGTGAAGGTGCCATCGGTGGCGATGCTGGAGATGCTGAACGTCGGCGCGGTCCACACATTGGTGCTGCCGTTGTAGGCGGTGCTGCCACCAAAGTAGTTGGCGAGGGTGCTGTTCGTGTTGAACAGCTGGTCGCCGGTGATGGCATCAGTGCTGCCGGCCAGGATGCTGCCGGCGGCCACGTTGGTGATCTTCACCGCGCCGCTGCCGGTACCCGTCAGCGTCACGCTGTTGAGCACGTTGCCAGCGCCATCGACGTCGTACTTCACGGCCAGCTTGTCGATCTCGCCGGTCTGGTCGGCAACGTTGGCCAGCGAGTTGCTGACCGCATCGAAGGCGGTGCCGACATCGTTGTAGCTGCCCCGGGTGATGGTGCCGTTGGCGGCCACGTTGTTGATCGAGTAGGTCGGTGCGGTCAGCACGCCGTTGGCATCGACTGTGGCGCCACCCCCCAGGTGGGTGGCCACCGCCTGGTTGGCGGCGAACAGCTGGGCCCCGTTGATGGCCTCACTGCTGGTGGCGCTGACCTGGCCCGGGCCGAGGTTGCGCAGCGTGGTGGCGGTGCCGGTCTGGCCCAGCGTGGCGCTGGCATAGTTGACGCTGCCATCGGCGTTGAGGTCGTAGCGCAGCGCGCCCTGCTCCGATGCCTGCAACTGTCCTACGTTGACCGCATCGGTGGCCGCGGTACCGGCCGCCACGTTGACGACCTGACGCTCTGCGCCAGCAGCACCGATGGAAACCGTGTTGGCACGATCTGCAAGGCTTCCCGCACCCACCGCGATGCTGTTGGCCGCCGTCGCCCGCGCATTGGTGCCGACCGCAATCGAATCGGCGCCGCTGGCCACAGCCTCGGTACCGGTCGAGTTCACCCGCAGGTACTTGGTACCGCCGTTGCGGATATCGGTGATCTGCGTGTTGAGGTTGACCAGTGAACCATCCACCGCCGCGAAGGCATCGGTGGCGTTGGTGTACAGGCCCTGGGCGATGGCGCCGGTGGTGGAGATCGTGCTGATCTCGAACAGCGGCGCGGTGAAGATGCCACTGGCCGGGTCAAAGGCTGCACGACCACCGAAGAAGCTGGCGATGGCGCTGTTGGTTGCCGCCAGCTGGCCACCGTTGACGGCCTCGAGGCTGCCCGCGGTGACCGCACCGGCGGCGAGGTTGCCGATGGTGGTGGTGCCCGTGCCTGCACCGAGGGTGACCCGGCGATAGTTCGGATTGCCGCCGGCGTCCAGATCGTAGGTCACTGCCGCATCCGCCACGCCATTGATCAGGCTGATGGCCCCCTTCAACTGCGCGACGTTGACCGCGTCGGTGTTGCCGCTGCCCGCAGCCACGTTGGTGATCTGGCGCTCGCCCCCGCCGGCGGTGCCCACCGACACTTCACCGGCCGACACCTGCGGCGCCGTGAGGCCGTAGGCACTGTAGCTGGCCTGCGCACCACGCAGTGCGGCCGAGCGGTAGCCCAGCGCGACCGAATTGGCCTGGTTGGAGGTGGACTCGGCACCCAGCAGGGTCTGCCCGTTGGCGGTGCCGACGGCACTGTCGCCGACGATCACCGAATGGCCCATGCGCGCGGCATAGTCGGCCGTCGGCACGCCCGTCGGGTTGCTGGGATCGTTCACGCCATCACCGGGGAAGGCGACGTTGGCATCGACCTTCGGCAGCTCATGCCGTGCGTTGGCACCGATCACCACTTCCTTGGAGCCGTTGGCGAAGGCGCCGTCACCCATCAGCACCTGGTAGTCCTGCGCGGCGTTGACGGCCCAGCAGGAGATGTCGGCCAGCGCGATGTCCAGGCACTTGGCCGCCCACGCCGGCGAATCGGTCGGCAGAAGGAGGCCGAGCAGGCCACCGGGATTGCCGTTGTTGATGTTGTAGATGTAGCTGTCGGAGGTCACGCCACCGATCAGGGTCAGGTGCGAGCTGCCGCCCGTGGCCGCGCCGCCCAGGCCATTGAGGGTGCTGCCGACCGGCGACAGGTTGACCACCGGCAGACCCAGCACGTTGACCGCCGAATAGGTCTGCATGACGTTGGCGTTGCTCAGCTTGAGATTGCCGTTGCTGACGTAGCCATCGCCGCCGAACAGGCTGGTGGTGGTCGGCCCGATCAGCTGGCCGACATTGCCGACCAGGCCGCCGGTGCCGATGATCAGGCCGGCATTCGGGTCAGCCGGCGCCGGCGCCTTCGGACTGGTCGGCGGGATCGCCGACGGCTGGGTCAGGCCGAGACTGCCGAGCGTGCCACCCACCAGGCCACCCACGGCGCTGCCGAGGTTGCCGACGGTGCCATTGAGATTGCCGTTGAGCAGGTTGCCCACCGCGCTGCCGACGTTGCCCAGCGTGCTACCCAGCACGCCGCCCAGGCCAGTGCCGGGGCTGCCCGTGGTGCCGTTGAGAATGCCGCCGACTGCACCACCGACGGTGCCGACCGTGTTGTTGAGCGTGCCGCCCACTGCACTGCCGACCGTCCCGACGGTGCCGTTGAGTGCGCCACCTACTGCGCTGCCGACCGTGCCGACGGTGCCGTTGAGTGCGCCACCTACAGTGCTCCCGACAGAGCCAACCGTGCCGTTGAGGGCACCGCCCACTACGCCACCGACCGCACCGACCGTGTTGTTGAGCG
>NZ_FNFQ01000002.1:436290-521021 GCF_900101175.1 Stenotrophomonas pavanii
GCACCGCCCACTGCGCCACCGACAGCACCGACCGTGTTGTTGAGCGTGCCGCCCACTGCACTGCCGACCGTGCCGACCGTGCCGCTCAGCGCGCCACCCACCGTGCTCCCGACCGCACCGGCAGCGCCCTGCAGCGTGCCGCCCACGGCGCCCACGGCGCCGCCCACCAGATTGCCAACCCCGAGCGCGCTGTGCTGCGCGGCTACGGCCGTCTGTCCAGCCAGCTTCAGGTTGCGGTCGGCGACGACTTCCTGGCCGTCCGGCGCCTGCACGCGCACCTTGCCGGCGGCGCCGGTGTCGAACGCGGCGCTGATGGCACGATCGTGGGTTTCACCCGGCAACTCTTCCTTGGCCGGCAAGCGGACGGCCGCCGTCGCTCTGGCCTGGCCTTGCCCGTCGATGTGATGGCCGGCTACCGCCAGGCGCGCGTCGGTCCGGCTGTCGAGTGTGGTGTCCAGCCCGGGCAGCGACCCAGCGGTTGCGCCCTGCGGGCCGGCCGAGGCGTGCGTACCCGCATCAAGCGAAGCGATCTGACGACCGGCGACGCCGACCTTGGCCTTGGCGCGCGCCCCAGCAGCGACAACAACCCCGGTTGACTGCGCGCCCGGCGCAACGTGCGCGGCCAGCGACGCATCCACCTGTGCCGCGTTGGCCGCGGCGTTGCCCAGGCCCACATTGGCGCGGACATCGGCCGCCAGCGCCGGCACGGCAATCTGCTTCGGCGCGGTGTTCGCTGCCAGCTTCACCTGCACCGTGGCCGGCAGCACGTCGCGCACCAGCGGCAGCGACGTGGTGTTCAGCTGCAGGCCCACGCGGGCGTCCGCGCTGAGTGCCGGGCTGCTCTGCGCCTGTCGCGCGGCAGCGGCCAGGGCGACTTCCGCGTCGACCTTGACCGGCATCGGCTGCGCATACTTGGCAGCCAGCGCCTGCAGGTCACGCAGCGATTGATTGGTCTCCGATGCCCCTGCGTGGCCGCTGGCCAGCACGCACAACAGTGCCAGAGCCAGCGCGGTGGGCATCAGCAGGGACGTGCGCGGATCGCGTGCGGCACTGCCACCGCTGTCGCCGGTGGCCAGTTCCGAGGCCACCACCAGAGCATTGAGCTGGCGGTTCCATACACGCCGGTAGATGCGGTTCATGAGCATTTCCCCCGTAGACGAACAACTGGAATGTCAGTGGACTTGCCGCGAGGCAGGTGACTGACATTTCAGCGGTTGCAACGGAGCTGGCGCACTTCAATCCGGCACGGCAATCGCGCATTCCGGCAAATCCACGGCCGGAATCGGCAGCCGGTTATGCAGAAGCGGCAACATGATCGGCAAGCGGATGCGCAATTCCGGCACGAATGCCGGGTAAACCCTTGCAGGGCCTGGCTCAGGCCGGCTGGCCGATCTGCGCGGGGGCGCGCATCAGGGTGTCGCGCGGCAGCTCGCCGAATACCTTGCGGTAATTGTCAGCGAAGCGCGACAGGTCCCACAGGCCGCAGCTGAGCGCGATGGCCTTCACCGAGCGACGGCTGGAATCGGCCATCGACAGGCTGCGGCACGCCGCGCACAGGCGCAGCATGGAGAGATAACGATTGGGCGAAGTGCCGAACAGATCCTCGAACGCGTAGCGCAGGCCGCGTTCGCTGACACCGGCGGCATCGCATATTTCATTCATGTAGATGTTGCGGCGCAGGTTGAGCCGCATGAAGTTTTCTGCCCGCTGCGCGATCAGATAATGCGTGCGCCGCGCGCGGCTGCACCCCGGGCGATCCGCCGCACCCGCGCCGAGCAGGGCCTGCACATGCTCGTGCAGAAGATGCTCGGTTTCTTCCGGCTGCAGGCCGGCGCCCTGCCCCAGCTGCAGGTGCAGCTGCTGGTAATGGCGCGCCAGCGGCGTGGCTTCGCTGCCCAGGGTGAAAAGTGACAGGGCCTGGCCGGCCGGTGGCGTGCTGCGCAGGCTCAGCTCGGTCAGCTTGCGCTGCACCCGCGCCACCGGCACCAGCATCAGGGTCATGTGCGTGCCCGGGCTCAGGGTGAACTCACTGATGCCCTCCGGCATGATCGTCAACGCCATGCCCGCCGTCAGCGGTACGCCGTGGCACCAGCTCTGCGTTTCATCCGTGGCGTGCAGGTAACCGAGCATCGCCCAGTCCGGTGGCAGCATGAAGCGGCCACGGCAATGGAAACCGCAGCTGATGCTGCAGAACAGGGCTTCCTCGTGCACGCGCGAAGCAAACGCCGCACGTGGCCCGTTGCCATCCAGCAGCAGCAGTTCGACATCACAGACACGAAGCACCCCGCCCAGCGTCGCCAGGTCTATCGACCGCAGGCCGCTGTCGTCGCTGTCTCCTACCCCACCATCGACCATGACAGTGTTGTCCCCCCGTTGATCCGCCATCCGCTGCGGCCCCCACTGCCTGACAGGGCGCACAACGATCCAGAATCCATTTCCGTTGCCACGCCAGCCGCGCCGGCGTCGATGCGATCGTACAAATCAATGCAAGAGCTTGAATGCGAGTATGCCCGATAATCCGCAGCGGTAAAGCCATCGACCGGCATGAAGAAAGTAGATACACAGGTGAAGAAAATGTCGGAACCGCTGGCATGGTTTTCGCATGCGGAATCACATTATCTACACGACGATGAATCGTTCTGCCTGGGAATGGATTTGCGTCACAGAAAAAATCTGAAAGTTTCAGGGCAGCGGGGTTTCTGCCGAATTTGCATATAGGTTCCTGTTGCAGCCAACTTCCATTCAGGCAAAGTCGATACCACGGTGATCCGGCCATCTGATCCGGCCGCACCCAGGGGACAGCATGACCAAGCACGCATCATCGGATGCCTCGACCAACGGCCCTGCGCCGTGCGGTCGCGACCGCGCGGCCCGTGTCCCGCCGGGAAACGATCACCCTGCTTGAGCACGGCGGGCCCGTCCCGCCGTGCCTCCCCCGCCAGGACGTGCGGGGGCCACGGACGATCCCGGCGGAGCCGGGCCACCGCCCAACGCAGGTGTACTGCATCCGCAGACAGGTAGAGGGAGACATTGGTCATGAACGCATCGGTCCGCAAATTCCTGAAGGAAGAAGACGGTGTCACCGCGCTCGAGTACGGGCTGCTGGCTGCCGTCATCGCTGGCGTCCTGATCGCGGTCGGCAACGACCAGATCAAGGGGTTCTTCGAAACGCTGTTCAAGAACCTCTCCGCACTGGCCACCAAGGCGTCCGGCTCGACGACCTAGGCGGCGACCGCGGGCCGCCTTGAGGCCCGCGGCCACGGGGGGCAGGGAACCAGGTGAAGACCGTCCAGTGACGGACGACGGAGTGTGCGATGACACTGCTGGGATTGTTGGCCATCGGCGTGTGCCTGCGGATCGCGATCAGTGATCTGTACGCCCGCAGGGTGCCCAATGCCTGGCTGGTGGCTGCGGGTGTCATCGCTGCGCTCGCGATCATCGCCGGCCAGTTCAGCGCACCTCGCCTGCCCTGGCTGCCCCACGTCGCTGGCGCGGTGCTCGGCCTGCTGGCGCTGCTGCCGTTCTACGCCCTGCGCTGGATGGGCGCCGGCGACGTGAAGTTCTTCGCAGTGCTGGGGCTGATGCTGGGCTGGCAGGCGCTGCTGCCGGTCTGGCTGGCAGCCAGCCTCGCCGCCGGAGTGCACGCGGTGGTGGTGCTGGCGGGCCGCCGCTTGGGCGTGCTGTTGCCCGGGCACCTGCAGATGCAGGTCAGCCGCACCAGCACGCAGTGGCAATCCCATCCGGCGCTACGCGACATGCAGGCCGCCCGCCAGGGGCGACGCGGCATTCCCTATGCGGCGTATCTGGCACTGGCGGCCATCGGCTGGGTGCTGGTCCGCATCTACGGAGGTGCACCATGAACGTTCACGGCCCTCGCCTGCAACGTGGCGCCGCCAGCATCGAGTTCGCCCTGATGCTGATGCTGGGCCTGCTGCCATTGCTGCTTTTCACGTTTTCCGGCGTGATGATCATGGCGGCGCAGCAGACCCTGGCCACCGCCTCGGCCGAAGGTGCGCGTGCCTCGCTGCGCTACGGCACAGCCGGCGAACGTCGCACCGCCGCCTGTGTCGCCGCGCGCACATCGATGCAGTGGCTGCTGCAGTTTTCCAAGCAGAACGTCGACTGCAGCGCAGGCGGCAGCAATGCCATCGTGGTGTCGGCGCAGGCACCGTGCGCCGGCCTGGCCACGGCACAGTGCATGACCGTCACTGTCAGCTACGACTACGCCAGCCATCCCTTCCTGCCCGGCACCGCAACGCTGTACCGGTGGGTGATGCAGGCCCCCATCCGCAGCGTCGCGGTCGCCCAGCTCGATCTCGGCAGCGGCAATTGATGATCGGTATTTTGGAGACGATTCCATGCTCAAGTTGACCCGCATCGCTGCCATTGCCCTGATAGGCCTGGCCGTGCTGCTGGCGCTGGTCGCCTTCATGATCGGACGCAAGCCGGCCGCACCCACCACAGTCGCGCCGGTGGCCCACAGCGAGGCGCAGGCAATCACCGTCGTGGAAGCCGTGGCACGCCTGCCCGCGGGCGAGCCGATCAGCGCCAACGGCCTGCGCCTGGCCCAGCGCACCACGCCGGTCGCCGGCGCCGCCACCAGCATCGCCGCCGTGGTCGGCAAAGTGCCGGTGCAGGACATCGCCGAAGGCAGCCCGATCAGCAGCAGCGCGTTGGCACAGGGCTTCTCGCTGCAACTGCGGCCGGGCGAGCGCGCGTTGGCCGTGCCCGTGGACGAACTGGTTGGTGCTGGCAACCGCATCCTTCCTGGCGACTTTGTCGACGTCTTCCTCAACCTGCGCAACGCCCAGCCCAGCGTCAACGGCCCCGGCGAAGCCGGACAGACGCGCCTGCTGCTGTCGCGTCTGCGCGTGCTGAGCTACGGCCAGCAGGACATTGCGCCGGTCGCCACGGAGGTCTCCACCGGCAGCGACGTCGACACCCGCAACGATCCACGCGCAGCCGACATCACCGGAAGCGGCAGCAGCCGTGCCAACAACACTGAGCCGGCGCAGCCCGCGCGCAGTGCGGTGCTGGCCGTGCCCGTGGCCGATGCCAATCGCCTGCTGCTGGGCGCCCAGCAAGGCAAGCTGTTCCTGGCACTGCGCAATCCCGCCGACACCGGCCAGCCCGACCTGGCGCTGTTTCCGCAGTCGCGCGGCGTGATCGATCCCCTGCGCGGGCTGGATGCGGAGCAGCAGCTGGCACTTCAGCGCCCGGAAAACCATGCCTTCGCCGGCATCGACAGCGATGCGCTGGCCGGCCGTGGCACGGCGCCGGCGCGCACCGGCGCCGACGCACCGGCCCGGGCGCCGGCGCCACGCCGCAGCGCGCCGCGCGCGTCCGGCATCGAGATCATCCGCGGCGACAGCTCCGCGCCTCGCGGCTCCCTCTGACCTGCATCGAGTGCATCCATGACCGAACGCCGCTGCCGTCCACGCATCTCCCCCCGCCAGCGCTGGCTGGCCCTGCTGCTGGTGCTGCTGGCACCGGCAACGAGCGTGGCCGCCGACGATCTGGTGCTGCAGGCGCGCGAGCAGCGGCCGTGGACCCTGCCGGCCGACCTGGAGCGCGTGGCCATTGCCGACCCCGGCGTGGCCGACCTCGTGATGCTGCGCGGCCAGCGCCAGGCGCTGCTGGTCGGCAAGACCCCCGGAACCACCACCCTGTTGCTGTGGCACCGCAGGCAGGCCGAGCCACAGCGGTTGACGGTAAGGGTGGAGAGCGCCGTGCAGGGCGCCGCGCGTACCGGCGGCAACGACCTGGTGTTCACCCAGCAGGACCAGCAGGGCCTGCTGCAGGGAAACACCGACAGCGTGCTCTCGCACATGCAGGCGCAGCGCACCGCAGCGATGGCGCTGGGCAAGGATGGGGTCCTTGCCGATACATCCACCATCAGCAGCGGTGGCGTGGTCCAGGTCGAGGTCAAGGTGGTCGAGTTCAACAAGACCGCGATGAAGCAGATCGGCATCAACTTCCAGAACCGCAACGGCGGCTTCGCCTATGGCTTCGCACGGCCCGGCACCGGCCTGCCCGGCAATACCGGCCTGCTGCCCGGCATGAAGGAAGGCAACAGCAGCAACGAAGCGGCGTCGCCCATTTCCTCGGCGTTCCGGCTGGTGTTCGGCTCAACCAAGGGGCTGTGGAATGCCGATGTCGAACTGCTGCAGAGCAATGGCATGGCGCGCGTGCTGGCCGAGCCGACGCTGGTGGCACTGTCCGGCCAAAGCGCCAGCTTCCTGGCCGGTGGCGAACTGCCGATCCTGGAACCGCAGGGACTGGGCACGACCACCATCACCTACAAGCCTTTCGGCATCGGCCTGACCGTGACCCCGACCGTGCTGGCCGCGAACCGGATCGCGCTGAAGGTGGCACCGGAGGCCAGCGATCTGGACTACAGCAACGCGATCGTGCTCAACAACGTGCAGATCCCTTCGATCACCACCCGCCGCGCCGACACCACGGTCGAGCTGGGCGATGGCGAGAGCTTCGTCATCGGCGGCCTGGTCAGCTCCAACATCGTCTCCAACGTCAACAAGATTCCACTGCTGGGCGACCTGCCGATCATTGGTTCGTTCTTCCGCAACTTCGACTACAAGCGCCAGGACAAGGAACTGGTGATCATCGTCACCCCGCGCCTGGTGCAGCCGCTGGCACGCAACACCGAACTGCCGCTGCCCGGCGAGCGCGAAGCCAAGCCGCATCTTCCCGAATGGGGTTCCTGGCTGCTGGGGCCGGTCAGCCAGGACCCCGTGCCCGGCTTCTCGCGCTGACCTCCATGACGCCTGCGGAACCACGCCCATGCCCTACGCCACCGCCCAGCCGCTGCATCCGCAAGGACCGCCGATGAACCTGGTCCTGTACGGCATCGACCGCGAACTGCTGCCCCGGCTGGCCGCCAAGCTGCCGCCGACCACCAGCCTGCACTGGCAGGACAGCAGTGCGCCGACCTCGGCGCAGGACCTGCAACGCGGCCCGCAGAGCCTGGTGCTGCTGGACTTCCGGCCCGAGCACGCGGCTGCCTCGAGCGTGCTGGCACAGCAGCTGCAGCAGACCCAACCGGACCTGGCGCTGGTCGCGGTCGGCGCCACCAGCGCCGGCCAGGTCGAAGGCGTGGTGATTGCCCTGCGCGCCGGCCTGCGCGATGTGCTGGACCTGGACAGTGACAACGCCGGCATCGAAGCCGCCCTGCGCCGTGCGCTGTCACCACGCCCGGCCGCGGTTGCGCAGAACGCGCACAAGGCGCGCCTGATCGTGCTGCTGGGCGTGCGCGCCGGCGTCGGCACCAGTACCCTGGCCGCGCATCTTTCGGTGTTGGCGCAGCAGACGCGGGCCCTTGCCCAGGGCGATGCAGTGCAGCAAGACGGCCTGCTGATGGAACTGGCACAGCCGTCCGGTGACCTTGCGCTGTACCTCAATCTCGACAGCCGCTTCCACTATGAGGATGCGCTGCGCAACGCCAGCCGCATCGACGCCACCCTCGCCCGCACCGCGATGGCGCGCCATGACTCCGGGCTGGTGCTGCTGGACCGTGCCGGCGGCAGTGACGCCGTGCCGCCGTCCGACCCTGGCGCGCTGCTGCAGCGCCTGCGCGGGGTGTTCGCCAGCGTGCTGTGTGATGCCGGCGGCTGCCCGCTGCGGCAGCTGCCGCCGCTGTTGCTGGACCAGGCCGACGAGATCTGGCTGGTCACCGATGCGTCGATCGCCACGCTGGTCTCGCTGGACCAGGCGCTGAAGCACCTGGCAGGCCAGCGCGAGCGCGAGAAGCGCCTGCAGCTGGTGATCAACCGCCACGACGACAGCAGCGGCATGAGCCCGGAGCAGATCGCACGCCGCTTCGAAGTGCCGTTGCTGGCGACACTGCCTGAACGACCGCGTGTGCGCTTGGCCGCCAGCCAGGGCCACCTGCTGCTGCAGGATGCGCCGCGCGATCCCTACCTGCGTGCCCTCGCCCCGCTCGTGCCACGGCTGGATCCGGCTGCCTGCCCGGTCCAGCCGCATGGCCTGCGGGAAAGACTCTCCCTTGCCCTGGGTGGATCGCAATGGAAGACAAGGTAACTCCTTTCCCGCATGCCGTTGCCCGCCCGGTGCTGCCCGAGAGTCCGCCGGGACACCTGCCGTTCGCGCAGACCGAGCAGTACCAGAAGGTGCTGTCGGCCGCGCACGAGCATCTGCTCAACAGCATCGAGGACGAGCGCATCGACATCGATTCCTGGGCCCCCGACACCATCGCCCGCTGGGTGCAGGTGCAGACCGTGGGCTTCATCCAGGAATGGCGCATCCCGATCAACGAGGAAGAAATGCAGGTGGTCGCCGAGGGGCTGGTCAAGGAGCTGACCGGTTTCGGCCCGCTGGACGACCTGCTGCATGATCCCTCCATCGAGGACATCCTGATCAACGGCTTCAAGGATGTGCACGTTTCACAGGGGGGGCAGCTCAAGCGCGCCACCCAGCGCTTCACCGATGACACCCACCTGCTGCGCATCCTGCGCCGCATCCTTGCCCCGCTGGGCCGCCGGCTGGATGATTCCAACCCGATGGTCGACGCGCGCCTGCCCAACGGCGGCCGCCTCAACGCGATCATCTCGCCGCTGGCGGTGGACGGCCCGATGGTGTCCATCCGCAAGTTCCGCAAGGACCCGTTCACCCCCGACGAACTGCTCGCCAAGGGCACCTTCGACGCGCCGATGCAGGCCCTGCTGAAGGCGATGGTGCTGGGCCGCTGCAACATCCTGGTCTCCGGCGGCACCAGTTCGGGCAAGACCTCGCTGCTCAATGCCCTGGCCAGCTACGTACCACCCAGCGAGCGCGTCATCACCGTGGAGGACACGGCCGAGCTTTCGCTGAACCACCCGCACGTGGTGCGCCTGGAAAGCCGCATCGGCGGCGCCGAGGGCCAGGGCGCGGTCAGCATCCGCGATCTGGTGCGCAACAGCCTGCGCATGCGCCCTGACCGCATCGTGGTCGGCGAAGTGCGTGGCGCCGAAGTGCTGGAAATGCTGCAGGCGATGAACACCGGCCATGACGGATCGATGGCCACCATCCACGCCAACACGCCGCGCGACTGCCTGTACCGCATCGAGATGCTGGCCGGCTTTGCCGGCTTCCAGGGCAGCGAGGACAGCCTGCGCCGGCAGATTGCCAGCGCCATCGATTTCATCGTGCAGATCTCGCGGCTGGGCAGCGGGCGCCGGGTGCTGGTCTCGATCACCGAGATCACCGGGGTCAGCGACAACCTGATCACCACCCAGGAAATGTTCCGCCACGAAGTGCAGATCGACGCCGCCGGCCGCGAGACCGACCGCTGGATCGGCCTGGGCTTCCATCCGCATTCGCACAAGCTGGAGCCGTTCCGCCAGCAACTGCGTGAATCGCTCTACGGGGACTTCTGAGCATGGGCACCGGCCTGCTGCTGGGCGTGTTGAGCATCATCTCGGTGCTGCTGGCGCTGGCGGTCTGGCTGTGGGGCGCTGCCAGCAGCCGCGAGCAGCGCCAGGCCTCGCTGCAGCATGCCGAGCAGCAGCTGGCGCGCGGCAGCGCGACCGGCGCGGTCCCGGCCGGCCCTTCCGTTGCCGCGGCCAACGACCCGGCCCGTCCGGCCAGCAGCGGCAACCGGGTGCTGCCCTGGGACGGCGTGCTGCAGCGCGCTGGGCTGCAGCCGGGCTGGAAGCTGCCCCTGATGCTGCTGGTGCCGGGACTGGCGCTTGCGATCATTGCGGCGATGCGCCTGGGCACGGCCTGGATGTTCCCGCTGACCCTGCTGCTGTACCTGCTGGGCTGCTGGTTGTGGGTGATGCGCCGGATCACCAGACTGCGCGCGCAGCTGCTGCACCAGATGCCGGACTTCCTCGACAACCTGGTCCGCCTGACCGCGCTGGGCAACAGCCTGCAGGCGGCGTTCCAGGTGTCCTCGATGCAGACAAGCGCGCCGCTGCGCAGCCTGCTGGACACCACGGTGCGCTACGCACGCAGCGGCATGGACCTGGACCGTGCATTGAGCCTGGCCGCACAGCCCTATCGCATGGACGTGCTGAAAGTGTTGGCGGTGGTGATCGGAGTGAGTGTGCGCATCGGCGGCCGGGCCGACCAGATCCTGCAGCGCATGGGTGATTTCATGCGCGACCTGGAACAGGCCCAGCAGGAACTGGCGGCCACCACCTCCGAAACGCGCATGTCGGCCTGGGTGCTGGGCCTGCTGCCACCGGCCAGTGCCGTGCTGATGGCGATCTCCAGCCCCGCATTCTTCCAGCCGGTGCTGCACGACCCGCTGGGGCACCGGATCCTGCTGATCGCGCTCGGCCTGGAGCTGCTCGGGGCGTTCCTGCTGTACCGCCTGGCCAAATCGCTATGACCGCCCGCAGCCACCCCGGAGGTGCCCGATGACTGCCAGCGCCTGGTTTGCCCTGTCGCTGCTGGTGCTGGCGGCCGGTGTGGCCCTGCTCGGCATTGCCGGCTGGGTGCGCAGCCATCGCGAGCACCGCACCTCGGCCACATTGAAGACCGCCCTGCAGCCGCGCGACGACGCGCGCGACACCGAAGCCACGCGCCGCGACTCGCTGGGCTGGATCGAGCGCTTCGGCCGCTCGCTCAGTGGCGGCCGCCTGGAGGCGGCGCTGCTGGCCAACGAGGACAAGCTGCTGCTGGACCTGGCCGGCTGGAACACGCGCCGCGGCACCGCCATCTATCTCGGCCTGCGCCTGCTGCTTGCGCTGCTGGTGCTGGCCCTGGCACTGGCGTTCAGCAGCGCGCACGGACTGGCCCGGGTGATGGTGGTGATCGGGGCGCTGGCGGCCGGGCTGCTGCTGCCCAAGTTCGTGCTGTCGTCGTGGGTCAAGCGCCGCCGCCGCGCGGTCGAGAACGAGCTGCCCCTGCTGATCGACCTGCTGCGCCTACTGCAGGGCGTGGGCTTCAGCATGGACCAGAGCCTGCAGACACTGGGCGACAAGCTGCGCGATGCGCTGCCGGTGCTGGGCGGCGAACTGCAGGAGGCCAATGTGGCCTATACCCACGGCCGTACCCGCGCACAGTCACTGCGGCGGTTGAGCGAGGTCTACGCCGATGACGACCTGGCCAGCCTGATGCAGCTGATCCTGCAGGTGCATGCGCATGGCGGCGCGGTGCAGGAACCGCTGCGCCAGTTCAGCCTCCGCCTGCGCGAACAGCGCCGCAACGCGTTGAAGGAGAAGGTCGGCAAGCTGTCGGTGAAGATGACCGTGGTGATGATGCTGACCCTGTTGCCGGCGTTGATGCTGGTGCTTGCCGGTCCAGCGCTGGTCGCGCTGGCCACCACCCTGTCCAAGATGGGATCGCCCTGATGCCTGCCCTGCGCACCACCGCCGTGTTGCTTGCCGTCGCCCTCGCCGCCCTGGCCAGCGGCTGCGCCTCGACCACTCCGAAGTACGTGCGGGCGCCCAGCCTTGCGCCACCGGAACCGGACCCGCAGGACAGCCGCAACGCGTATCTGGAACTGATCGAGCGCATGCAGCAGCAGGGCGCCTGGTACGCCTCGCTGGCCCATGTGGAGGCATTCCGCCAACGCTACGGCGATCGCCCGGCCCTGCGCCTGCTGCAGGCCGACGCGCTGCGCGAGACCGGCCAGTCCGACGCCGCAGCCGCGCTGTACCGCGAGCTGTCCAGCGGACCGCAGGCGGCCGCCGCCGCGCATGGGCTGGGCCTGATCGCCGCACGCCACGATGACGACGGCGGCGCCGAACGGGCCTTGGCGCGCGCGACCGAGTTGCAGCCCTTGAACACCGACTACCTGGGTGACCTGGGCTATGCACGGCTGCGTGCCGGCCAGTTCGACCAGGCCCGCGAGCCGCTGGCCAAGGCGCTGGAACTCTCGCCCGGTAACGCCAAGGCCACTGCCAACCTCGCGCTCTGGGCGGTACTGCGTGGCGACGCCGCCACCGCAGAGCGCTTGTCGGTGCAGGCCAACCTCACCGAAGAAACGCGGCGCAGCATCCAGCAGCAGGCCCAGCAGATCCGCACGCGCCTGCAGCAGCGCCAGGCCGCTGCCAGCGTCAACGCCCCAGGGGCGGCGCGCACTGCCAGCGAAGGCAGCGGACGCGCGCCCGGCAGCACGCGGCTGGCGGCAGAACCGCAACGCGACCCACCTGACCCGCGCAATCCACAGCGCCTGCCAGCGTCGATGCTGGAACGCTTCAGCGCCACCGATCACCCGACCGGAAGCACACCATGACCGCGATGCGCCTGACCCGACGCCTGTTGCCTGTGCTGTCCTGCGTGCTTGTTGCCGGTGCCGTGCAGGCGCAGCAGCCGCCCTTGACCGGACAGATGCTCGGCGGCCCGTCGCCGTCGGCAGCGGCCACCGCGCCGATGCAGGCCGAGCCGCTGCCCACCGTGGAGCTGCCCGCGCCGGCCGGCAGGAGGGTGGCGCCACCGGCAACCGTCGCAACCGACGTCGCACCCCTGCCGCCGGCGCCGCGCACGCGCCTGCAGAGCGGCGAGGCCACCCGCAACCTGTTCCGCCTGCAGGCATCCGGGCAGCACGCTGGCCAGCGCCTGCCGATCCTGGGTGACCAGGCCACGTTGAGCTATGCGCGGTACCTGAAGAGTTTTGAGCACGAGATCCCGGACTTCTTTGAGACCGATGTTGCCCGGTCCAAGGACGCCGCTTCCTCCGGACGCTGAGGTCGGTCATGAGACGCGCACGCCAGTTCAGCTTCAGCCGCCCGCGCGGCGGCATGTCGGTCACGATGATGCTGGTCATGCTGGCGCTGCTGGCCATGCTGGGCCTGGTCGAGATCGGCTACCTGTTCTGGGCCAAGCGTGATGCGCAGAAAGTGGCCGACCTGGCGGCGCTGGCCGGCGCACAGCGGCTGGAGCTGTGCACCGCGGACAACAGCGACAACAGCGCGGCCCGGCAGAACGCACTGGCCCAGAACAGGTTCGCCGGCACCCTGCAGATCCGCTGCGGCAACTGGAGCGCCAGCCGGAGCACCGGCAACCGCTTCGTTGCCAGCGTCGATGCCAGCAACCCGCGCAATGCGGTCCAGGTGATCGCCGAGCGCAGCGTACTGCCGTTCTTCGGCCAGAATGCCAGCCTGCCCACCGTAAGCGTGCAGGCGGTGGCTCGCCGCGCCGAGCCCACGGCGGTGTTCGCGGTCGGTTCGCAGCTGCTGCGCACCAATGGCGATTCTGTGCTGCTGTCGACCCTGCGCCTGGTCGGCCTGGACGTCACCAATGCCACCGTGCTGTCCTATGACGGCCTGGCGCAGGCCAACGTCACCCCTTCGGGCCTGTTGAAGGCCCTCAACATCCCGGTCAGCGCCAACCTCAGCGTGGCTGACTTCAACCGCCTGCTGTCGGTCAACAAGGTTTCGCTGGCGCAGCTGGTCGATGCCACCGCCACGGTGGTCGGCCGCGACTCCACGGTGGGCGCGCAGCTGCGCGCCCTGTCCGACCTGGTCGCCACCCAGCTGGACATCAACAAGCTCAACATCGTGCTTGGCAGCCAGTCCGGCGGCGGTGGCCTGTTCGCCGAGGTCGTCTCGCCTGACGGCACCGTCGGCAGCGCACTGGAATCACAGATCAACGTGCTCAACCTGATCAACACCGCGATCTCCATCGCCAACGACGGCAACGGCGTGGCAGTCAAGGGACTGGACCTGCTGGGCATCAAGATCCAGGCCGGCGTGGTCGAACCGCCGTCGATCGCCATCGGCGGCGTCGGCAGCCGTGCCTACAACGCGCAGGTCCGGCTGCTGGCGGACGTGGACAGCAACAACCTGTTCGCGCTGGGGCCGCTGCTGAATCTGCTCGGCACCCGCCTGCATCTGCCGCTGCACGTCGATATCGCCAACGGCATGGGCACGCTGACCGGCATCCAGTGCGGCGCAAGTCCCCCCAGGGCGACGATCCAGGTGGACGCGTCGGTACTGCGCGCCTGCGTCGGCAATGTCGACCCTGCGCAGCGCTTTTCCAAGGCCAATGTCTGCGACGCCACCCTGCAGAACGAACAGTTGCTGAAGCTGCTGGGCCAGCCATTGATCAACGACAGGATCACCCTGCCCGCCCTGACCAGTTCGCAGAACCTGACTCTGGCCGCTGGCGAAACCGGATCCACCCGGATCAATCCGCTCGCGGTCGGTGACGCGGTCTCCGGCCTGGTCAACGAACTGCTGCGCGTGCTGTCGGGCATGCTCAGCTCGCCCAAGCAGGGCATGAGCGCCAATGACACCGCCAAGGCGCTGGCCGACCGCTACCTGCAGGCGGCGTTCCCGCCCAACACCCGCTACGACGTCGACAAACTGATTCCCCTGCTGCGCGATGGCGATCCCAGCAAGCAGCTGGCGCCGCTCAACAGCTGGACCGTGCCGGGGGGACTGCCGTATGCGTGCGGGCTGCTGAACCTGACCACCTGCCACAAGGACGGCCCGGTCTGGGATGCGCTGAAGGTGACGGTGACCGGCCAGGGCCTCGGCGTCCTCGACGGGCTGCTGGGCTCGCTGGTCGGCGGCCTGCTGATCAACCGCTGCGACAGCCTGCTCGGCAACCTGATCGACTACAACGGCTGCGTGCGCAACAACCTGGCGTCGTACATCCAGACCGCACCGGCCGGCTTCCTCGATGGCGCCGGCGGCAGTGGCGTCGCCAACCCCGACGGCAGTGTCAGTTGCAGCGGGCTGCTGTGCACGCTGCTGAAGCCGATCCTGGCCGCACTGCGGCCGGTGCTCAACAGCGTCGGCACCCTGCTGACCAACCTGCTGGCCAGCGTGCTTGGCCTGGAACTGGGCCGGACCGACGTCAACGTGCAGTCGATCCAGTGCAGCGCCGCACAGCTGGTCTACTGAAATCGAGCCGTGACGGGCGCCCTTGGCGACGCCCGCGCCCATGCTAGACTCCCGGCGGGGAACCACCTTCAACTCAACCCACACTCATCCGTGGATGGTCTAGACATGCGAGAAACTTCAGGGGGCGCGGTCTTCGCCCGGTCCGCGCGCAGCGCGGCAGTGCTGGCCGTGGCGATGATGCTGGTGGCACCGGCGGCGATGGCGGCCCGTGGCGACCGTGAGGCGGCCGCCGAACCGGCGCGCAGCGCGCCGGTGGTGCGCAACACCGTGGACGAGCTCAAGCAGTTGATGGATTCGCGCCAGCTGACCGAGCTGCGCACCACCTACAACGGCAACTACGGCGCCAGCCTGCTGTTCAATGCCAACACCCTGACCTACTACGTCGCCCTGTTCCAGGAGAAGAACTTCTGGCGCGTGATCAAGACCGACGCGGTGGACAACGCCGAGCGTGTCTATCGCACCTTCGCGCAGCAGTCCGAACAGCTGGCCCAGGTCTACATCGACACCACCCGCCTTGAAGCGGGCAAGCGCTACACCGAGCGCCTGGTGGCGTACAACGAGGAACGCCTGCGCACCCTGCAGCAGGAAATGGAACAGCAGCAGGCGCAGTCGGCACAGGTCAGTGCCGCCCTGCAGCAGGCCCAGCAGCAGGCGGTCAGCCTCAGCACCGACGTGCAGAGCACCAACAGCCAGCTGGACGCCCTGCAGCGCCGCATCCAGATCCTGCAGGCCGAACAGGGCAACCCGGAGCTGAGCCTGCCCAAGCCGGACAGCCTGCCCGCACCGGCCGCGGCCAGCGACGGTCGCTGAGACCTGCGCTCACGGCATTGCACACGACGGCGCCCCAGGGCGCCGTTGTTGTTTCCGGCATGTTCGCGCCACCGCCTCATCGGCAGGCGTCATGCACCGCGTCATCCCATTGCCGGCGCTGCACGAAGTCGGTGCGTCGGCGCTTGAGCAGCGCCTGCTCGCGTTGGCGCCGCGCGCGCTCACAGGCCACCGCATCCGAACTGATCGTGATCAACGCGCCCCGGGCCCGCGTCGCACGCCGCGGCCGGGCGGACGCCTTCGGTGCCGGAACCACGGGAGCCGCAGCGCCGCGGGACAGTGACTGCTCTGCCGGCACGTCCCAGCGCCACGCCGCACGCCCCTGGCAGGGCGTCTGCTGGCAGACCGGATGCGGTCCGTCCACGCATTTGTAGACAAGGGTCTGGGCCGGTGCCGCCATGGGCAGCAGCAGGCACAGCATCAGCGACCATCGCGTGGCAGGCATCCTGCGTTCCTGTGGCGGGTTGCGCTCATCCTCGGCACGTGGCACCGGTCCCGCCAGAGCGATACGCGTCACATCCGCTGCAATCCGCCACAGCGGTGCAAGTCCCTCGCCCGCGTCTGCGCTGTACTGCCGGAGGCACCGGCAGACCGCCGATGCCTTCCCTCCCTTCCGCCAAGGAACCTTCAATGAGCAACTTCGTCACCGTCGCCGACGGCGCCCGCATCTTCTACAAGGATTGGGGTACCGGCCAGCCGATCGTGTTCGCCCACGGCTGGCCGCTGTCTGCCGATGCCTGGGACCCGCAGATGCTGTTCATGGGCCAGAACGGCTTCCGCGTGATCGCCCACGACCGTCGCAGCCACGGTCGCTCCAGCCAGACCTGGGATGGCAACAACATGGACACCTACGCCGACGACCTGGCGGCGGTGATCGAGGCGCTGGACCTGAAGGACGCGATCCTGGTCGGCCATTCCACCGGTGGCGGTGAAGTGGCCCATTACATCGGCCGCCACGGCAGCAAGCGCGTGGCCAAGGTGGTCCTGGTCGGCGCGGTGCCGCCGCTGATGCTGAAGACCGATGCCAACCCGGCCGGCACGCCGCTGGACGTCTTCGACGGCATCCGCAAGGGCACCGGCGGCGACCGCTCGCAGTTCTTCAAGGACCTGACCACCCCGTTCTTCGGCGCCAACCGTGATGGCAACAACGTCACCCAGGGCATGCGTGATGCGTTCTGGCTGCAGGGCATGCTCGGTGGCGTCAAGGGCCAGTACGACTGCGTGCACGAATTCTCGGAAGTGGACTACACCGAGGACCTGAAGAAGATCGACGTGCCGGCACTGGTCGTGCATGGCGATGACGACCAGATCGTGCCGTTCGACGCCTCGGCCAAGCTGTCCTCGCAGATCATCAGGGATGCCGAGCTGAAGGTGTATGCCGGTGCCCCGCACGGCCTGACCATCACCCACGCCGAGCAGTTCAACACCGACCTGCTGGCGTTCGCACGCAAGTGATGTCCCGCGACGGCGCCCCAGGGCGCCGCCGCTCCTTCGGTAGTGCCGGCCGCTGGCCGGCAACCCGATCATCCGTCGTAATCACGCACAGCCGGCCAGCGGCCGGCTCTACCCGTGGCGGGTCAGATGTCGGTGTGGTGATGCGGTACGGTGGCGGGCAACGGATCGTGCCCACCCACGAAGTGACGCACCACCGGCGCACGCTCACCGCGATGCAGTGCCCGCAGGGCTTCCTGGATCGCCCTGTCATCGGCGGTGATGCGCTCATGCTGGCGCAGGTGCTCCAGCCACGATGGGGTCACGAAATACTCCAGGTGAATCCCCGGAGTTGCCACGTCCTCGACCACGCCCCAGACCACCGCGCCATCGCGGCGACGGATCGTGCCCAGCGCGCGCATCTGCGCCTGGAACGCCGCACGATCGGCATCGTCGATGCGGTACTCGAGGGTCACCAGCACCGGGCCCCGGTCATTCGATACCGGCACCGACAGTTCCGGCGCCGGCCAGTGTCCGGCAGGGCGCAGATTCAGGTCCTCGGTGCCTGCAATGCGCACCCGCCACACCAGCAGTCCTCCGATCACCGCGCCGGCGGCCGCCACCAGCAATGCCAGCTCCGGCGAAGTGCGTTGCGCCAGCGCGCCCCAGCTCAGGCCGCCGGCGGCCATGCCGGCGGAAAACACCATGATGTACAGCGCCAGTGCGCGTGCACGCACCCACGCCGGTACCGCCGTCTGCGCGGCGATCTGCAACGACGACAGCACGGTGATCCAGGCAAACCCGTTCACCAGCATCACCGCCGGCAGCACGTACCAGCTGCGGGTCAGCGCCAGCCCGACCAGGCTCAGCGCCAGCGACAACGTCGCCAGCAGCACCAGCAGGTCGCGGTCCAGCTGCGCGCGCAGCTTTGGCAACAGCAGCGCACCGCCCACCGCACCGATCCCGATGCAGCCCAGCAGCATGCCGTACTGCCCCGCCCCGCCGTGCATCTGCCCGCGCACCACCACCGGCAGCAGGGCGTTCATCGCTGCAGCGAAGAAGAAGAAGCCGACCGACTTGATCAGCACCGCCTGCAACCGCCCGGCGCGGCTGGCGTAGCGCAGGCCCGCTTTCAAGCCGGCGCCAAATCCTTCCGGCGGCAGGCTGGACTGCTTCGGGTCGCGTTTCCAGCCCCACACCACAAACAGCATCGCGGCGAAGGTGATCGCATTGAAGCCGAACGCCCAGACCGCTCCCAGCTGGGCGACGATCACGCCGCCGACGGCCGGGCCGATCGAGCGCGCGATGTTGATGCCGATCGAGTTCAGCGCCACTGCCGAGGCCAGCATCGGCTGCGGGACCAGCTCGGACACGATCGCGGCCTGCGCCGGCATCGCCATGGCTGCACCGCAGCCCATGCAGAACGTCAGCAGCACCAGCAGCTGCGGTGTCAGCAGGTCCATCGCGGTCAACGCTGCCATGGCCGCAGCGACCATCAGCATCCAGCCCTGCGTTGCCAGCAGGTATCTGCGGCGGTCAACGATGTCGGCCAGCGTGCCGGCGGCCAGTGCCAGCAGCACGATCGGCACCGTGGTGGCCGACTGCACCAGCGCCACCATCAACGGCGAGCCGGTACGCTCGGCCATCACCCAGGCGGCGGCCACGTCATTGACCCAGGTCCCGATGTTGCTGGCCAGGATTGCCAGCCAGATCGATCGGAACATCTGGATCTTCAGGGGGGACCAGGCGCCTTCGGCCGGTACGGGTTGCGACGCGTTTGCGTTCACCATTGCCATGCTCCAACGATCGAGGCGAACAACGTGTCCTGGCCACCGGCCTGCTTCAGCGCAGGACCGGCGTCGACCCAGGCCAGCTGCAGCTGCCATTGCCAGTGTTCGCTGGCCTGCCAGCGGGTTTCGGATTTGTACTGCGTGCCGATGCGGCGCGCGCCACCGGCACTGCCCGGCAACGCCAGCAGCGGCGCCGGCGTGGTGTAGACCGCATCGGCCCGGCGATGCTTCCACGCCATCTGTACGCCCAGTTCCGTCGTCACCGCGTCGCGCAGGCGCAGGGTCAGGGTCGGCTGCACGTCCATCAGATTGGCGGGGGCCAGCAGGCTGGCCTCGCTGAAGTAGGCCGATTTCGGGAACAGTGCATTGAAGGTGCCCACGCGACCATCGCGAAGGTTGCCGTCGCCACTGGCGATATCCGCCTTCAGCCCCAGCCGTGGTTGCAGCGGCCGCTCGGTCCAGCGCCAGCCGGTGTCGGTGGCCAGCGTCCAGGCGCGGACATCCAGCGTGCCGGCGACCGTCTGCAGTTCACCGCCCTGCGCCACCAGCTCGGTGTTCCAGTCCAGCGCACCGGCCTGGCCGAACCAACGCGCACCGAGGGTCTGCCGCCGCTCGGTACCGGAGCCCGCCGCAAAGCGCGCGCCTTCACGACGGTAGTCCAGCAGGTACAGATCCCATTGCCCTGGGCCACGACCCCGCGCGGTGGTCGCATACGCGCCCCACAGGTGGGCACCGCGTTCGCCGCGGTCATCGAAGGCGCCGGGTCGGTTCTCCAGCGGTCGCAGCGCCATCAGGTCCAGCGTGCCGAGGCGGCCTTTCCAGCCTGCACGGGCACCATCGAATGCCAGCCGGATGTTCGGCCCATCGCGCACCGACAACAGCCGCGAACTGCCATAGCCGGCTTCCTGGCGGCCGAGCTGCAGATGGAACCCACCGCGCTGCCAGCGCCAGTAGGCCTGCTGCACGTCCAAGGCGCCTCGGTCGGTACGGCCCGGGCCGCCTGCCTTGCCATTCTCGGCATGCACGCCCAGCTGCAGCCGTGCCTGCCAGTTGTCCTCGACATACGTGGCCGACGCCAGTGCACGCAGCAGGCCGTAGCCGTCTTCACTGCCGCCGATACCGAATCGGGCCGGGTCGTAGTACATCCCCCTGAGGCGCAGCGAGGCGTCCCATTGCAGTTGGCCGTCGCCCGCGTCGCTGCAGTGACCGCCTTCGCAGGCCTGCACCAGCGATGGTGCGGCCAGCAGCGCCAGGCTCAGAACGCGAAGCACGAGCATCCCATCGCACCCCAGAAGGCGCTCAGGTCGTCGGTGGGCGCCGCATGCCGCGCGGCATGGCCGTGAGCACCATGCGTACTGCAGGCCACACCGTGATGGTGGCGATGCGCGGCGGCCAACCCGGTGGCGGCGCCGCCAACGTGGTAGCCACCGAAGCGGTTGACCGGCGACCAGTCCGGCATCGCCGGCGGCAGCTGCGGCGCCAGGCCGGCGTAATCGCCGTCGGCGTGCACGATGCGGCCGCCGACCACGGTCAGCAGGCTGGTGATGTCGGCGATCTGCGCGTCATCAACGCGGAAGAAGTCGGCCGAAAGCAGGATGAAATCAGCCAGCTGGCCAGCTTTCAGCGTGCCCTTCACCGCTTCGTCGCCGGAGAACCAGGCACTGCCCTGCGTCCACAGGCGCAACGCCTGCTCGCGTTCGAGCAGGTTCTCCTCGCCATACAGGGCCAGGCCGCCCACGGTGCGCCCGGTCACCAGCCAGGACAACGCCACCCACGGGTTGTAGCTGGCCACGCGGGTGGCATCGGTACCGGCACCGACCGGCACGCCTTCGGCCAGCATGCGCCTGACCGGCGGCGTGTGCCGCGCAGCCTGCACACCGTAGCGCTCGACGAAAGCTTCGCCCTGGTAGGCCATGCGGTGCTGCACGGCGATACCGCCGCCCAGCGCACGGATGCGTTCGATGTTGCGCGGGGTGATGGTCTCTGCGTGGTCGATGAACCAGTGCAGGCCATCGAACGGCACCTCGCGGTTGACCTGTTCGTACACATCGAGGATGCGGGTGATGCTCTCGTCGTAGGTGGCGTGGATACGGAACGGCCAGCGTTTCTCGACCAGCAGCTTCACCACGTCGTGCAGTTCGGGTTCAAGGTCCGGCGGCAGTTCCGGGCGCGGCTCGTTGAACAGCTCGAAGTCGGCCGCCGAGAACACCAGCATCTCGCCGGCACCATTGTGGCGCAGCAGGTCATCGCCCTGGCGCGGCTGCAGGATTTCACTCCAGCCACGGAAGTCATCCACTTCCTTGCCCTTGTTCTGGGTGAACAGGTTGTAGGCGATGCGCACTGTCAGCTGGTCATCGCGGTGCAGCTGCTCGATGACCTGGTAATCCTCGGGGTAGTTCTGGAAGCCGCCGCCAGCGTCGATCACCGAGGTGACGCCCAGCCGGTTCAGTTCGCGCATGAAGTGGCGCGTCGAATTGGCCTGGTACTCGATCGGCAGGCGTGGCCCCTTGGCCAGCGTCGCATACAGGATCAGCGCATTCGGCTTGGCCAGCAGCAGCCCGGTCGGATTGCCCAGCGAATCGCGCACGATCTGCCCGCCCGGCGGATCCGGCGTGTCCTTGCTGTAGCCGCACGCACGCAGCGCGGCGCGGTTGAGCAGCGCGCGGTCGTACAGGTGCAGCAGGAACACCGGCGTATCCGGCGCGATGTCGTTGAGCTCCTGCAGCGTCGGCAGGCGCTTCTCGTTGAACTGTGCGGCGGTGAAGCCACCGACCACGCGCACCCACTGCGGTGCAGGGGTGCGGTCGACCTGGGCCTTCAACATGTCCAGGGCGTCGCCCAGCGAACGCAGGCCGTCCCAGCGCAGTTCAAGGTTGTAGTTCAGGCCACCACGGATCAGGTGGGTATGGCTGTCGTTGAGGCCAGGCAGCAGGCGCCTGCCCTGCGCGTCGATCAGCGTCGCTTCATTGCCCCAGCCGCGCATGATCTCCTCGTCGCTGCCGACGGCGACGATGCGGCCCTCCTGCACGGCCAGTGCCTGGGCATGCGGCTGCTGCGGGTCGAGGGTGGTGATGCGGGCATTGCGGATGACCAGGGTGCTCATGCGACGCTCCTTGGAAGTGGAATCGAGTGCGGCAGCGGCGCGACCGGCCAGGCCGAGCGCAACCGCGGCGCCGCTGGCCAGCATCACGGTGCGGCGGCCGTGGTCGAGGGGATCGTGACTCATGCGAAAGCTCCCGGAAGTCGTAGGCCATCCAGCGCCCAGGCCCCCGGCCCGGCCAGCGCGAGGGCCAGCAGCACCGTGGTCCACATCAGCGGGTACTCACTGCCGCCGCGCATCCAGAACCAGCCCTTGGGCAGGGCCAACAGGACGGTGAAGCCGATGAAGGCAGCGGCGGCAAGCGCGGCGATGCGGGTCTGCCAGCCGAGCAGCACGGCCAGCCCGGACAGCACCTGCAGCAGGGACAGCAGCAGCGGCAACGGCGCCACTGCCGGCAGCCCGAAACCGCGCAGCTCTGCTGCAAAGCCATGCAGCCCCGGTCCACCGAACCAGCCGAACAGCTTGCCCAGCGCGTGCGGCAGCAGGAAGCCGCCTGCCGCCACGCGCAGCATCAGCAGGGCCAGGTCGAGGCCATGGCCAGCCAGCATGCTCAGTGCCCGCCTTCCTGCGCGCCGAACATGCGCTTGGCGTACTGGATGCCGATGCCATAGCCGCCGGCGTGGTCGCGGGCGATGCCGGTGGTCAGGTCGTAGGTTTCACCCCGTGCCCAGTCGCGCTGCAGTTCGAGCAGGTACTGCACGCTGGTCATCGGCACCGCGCCGGCCTGCACCATGCGGGTGATCGCACGCTCGTGCGCTTCTTCGCTGACGTCGCCGCAGGCATCGGTGATCACATGGACCTCGAACCCCTGCGCCAGCGCCGACAGCGCCGGCCCAACGATGCAGACGCTGGTCCACAGGCCGGCAAGAACCAGCCGGCGCTTGCCGATGCGGTTGATCTCATCGATCACCGGCTGGTCTTCCCAGGTGTTCATCGAAGTGCGGTCGAACACCGGCTGGCCCGGGAAGATCTGCGGCAGCTCCGGGAACATCGGGCCGGAGAATGACGTCTCGGCCACCGTGGTCAACACGACCGGCACGTTGAACCCCTTGGCCCCCTTGCTGATCAGCGACACGTTGTTGCGCAGCGCGGAGATGTCGATGGTGTGGGTGGCGAACGCCATCTGCGACTGGAAGTCGATCAGCACCAGGGCGTGGTCGGTCGGCGACAGCAGGGCCGGGGCGGGCGTGGCGGTGGCAAGGCTCATGGATGGACTCCGTGGGAAACACGATCATGGGGAAGCAACAGGGCGGCGTCGCCGGCCCGATACTGGCCGGGGCTGCACCCGGTCTCCGCGCGGAAGCTGCGGACGAAATGGCTCTGGTCGAAGAAGCCCAGCTGCTGGGCCAGGCACGCCATCGGCAGCTGCGCACCCGGCAGCAACTGGCAGGCGCGCTGGATGCGGCGGCGGCGCACATAGCGCAACGGGCTGGCGCCGGTGCCGCTACGGAACAGGCGCACCAGATGGAAGCGGCTGACGCAGGCGGCGGCCGCCAGCTCGGTGACCCGCAGCGGCTGCGACAGGTGCTCATCGACATAGCGCAGGGCTCGCTGCAGTGCGGCGGCCTGCTGCGGGGCAAGCGGGATGGCGGACGGATCGGGCGGACTGACGGTGGCCATGCGGGGCGCCGCGAGGGGGTGGCCCATGGTGCGCGGCCGGCGTGCGATGCCCTACCCCCGTCGGTCGAGGCCGGCGCCTACCCGAATGGGGGAGGCCGACGGCCGAGCAGGCGGCGCCCGAACCAACGCGCGTCCAGCGAATAGGCCCCCGGCCCCACCATCAGCAGCGCCGGCGGCAACACCACCAGCGGCCAAGGCGCCTGCTGCGCGAACATGCCTGCGACCGCCATCATCGCCGCCAGGGGGGTCAACACCCCCAGCGCGAGCATGGCCGCCGCCAGCAGGCACAGCAGCCACCAGCCGGCGTGCACGCCGGGCGTGCACAACGCCGAAGCCAGGCACAGCCGCAGCCACAGCAGGCCAATGCCCGGACCGCGGTCGGGGAACATCACGAACAGGCGCTGCATGGATGCGCTCCGGGAGTCATGCCGGCGTGATAGCCGACGGCGACGCCCGTTGCCTACCCCGTTCGGGTCACCCCGGGCTGCCCCACACCTGCCAGAATGCGCGCCATGCGTGGCCGCCCCTTCCCGTTCGTGCGTCGCCTGCCGGCGCTGCTGACGTGCCTGCTGCTGTTGACCGCCCTGCCCGCCCTTGCCGTGCAGCGCCCGCCGGTGAGCGGTGGCCTGCCCGATTACGAACACACGGCCTGGCGGGTCGGCCAGGGTGCGCCCGGCGACATCTGGGACATCACCCAGGACCGGGACGGCCTGTTGTGGCTGGCCACCGGCTCGGGCCTGTACCGCTTCGATGGCCGCCGTTTCGAACGGCAGCCGGCCCCGGCCGGCAGCCACTTCCCGTCCACCAACATGGTCACCCTGGCCCATGGCCACGACGGCGCCCTGTGGATCGGCTACTTCCAGGCCGGCATCAGCCGCTTCGCGCACGGTCAGTTGCACAGCTATGGCCGCCAGCAAGGCGTGCCGGTCGGCGTGGTGCCGCACTTCAGCCAGGATCGCGAGGGCCAGCTGTGGGCGGCGGTCAATGGCGGGCTGCGCCGGTTCGATGGACAACGCTGGCAGCCCATGCCGGCCAGCGCCGGGCTGCCCGAGCGCCGTGTGCAGTGGGTGCTGCACGACAGCCGGGGAACGTTCTGGGTAGTGGCCGACCTGAGGATCTGGATGCGTGCCGCCGGCCAGGCCACGTTCAAGGACACTGGCATCGCCGTCTCGCAGATGGCGACGCTGGCCGAAAGCCCGCAGGGCGAAGTGTGGCTGGCCGACCGCGTGCGCGGCACGTCGCCGCTGGCCAATGCGCAGGGCCTGCTACCGGACACCGAGCGTGAAGCGCGGCGGCTGCCGGCGCTGGTCGCCGCGCGCCTGCAGTTCACCGCCGACGGTGCGTTGTGGGCCACGATGAGCCCGCACGGCGGCGTCGCCCGCGTCACCTTCGCCGGCACCCAGGCCGTGCGCATGGAGCGCTTCGATTCGCCGCACGGGCTGACCGCCACCTCGGCGGTGCCGATCATCGTCGATCGCGAAGGCAATCTCTGGGTCGGCACCAATCTCGGCCTCAACCGCTTCCGCGCACGCAGCGTGCACACCCTGGTGGTCGGCCCGAGCGACCCCTACCGCTCGCTGGTACGGGCCAGCGATGGTCGCGTGTATGGCTATGGCGAAGACCTCAGGCCCTATGACCTGCAACGCCACCTGCTGGATGGCAGCGCGCCGCAGCTGCAGGCCGCCGCGCGCCAGGCGCCCACGCCGATCTGGCAGTTCGACTGGGTCAACCTTGCGCGCACGGTGGCCGGCCACACGACATTGATTCCGCTGCCGGCCCCGTTCACCGGGCAGCCCCTGCACGCCCTGCTGTTCCCCGACGACACCCAGGCCTGGGTCTGCACGGGGGAGCGTGGCGTCCTGCAGTACCTGCACGGCCAATGGCGGCAGGAAGGCCGTCTGCCCGAACAGGCCTGCTCATCGCTGGCGCTCGATGCCCGTGGCCAGCTGCTGCTCGGCTATGCCGATGGCCGTCTGCGCCGGATGGGAGCCACCCGCATCGACACCCTCGACGCCCGCCAGGGCCTGTCCGTCGGGCCGGTCACTGCGATACTGCAGCATCAGGAGCTGCTGCTGGTGGCCGGCGAGGCCGGCCTGGCCGCACGTCTGGGCGAGGGCCGTTTCGTTCCGGTGCGCACCGACATGGCCGGTGTGCTGGAAGGCATCACCGGCATGGTTGCCGATCCGAACGGGCACCTTTGGCTCAACGGCAGCCGCGGCCTGGTCAGGCTGGAAAGCGGCCCGTTGCGCGCGGCCCTGCGCAGCGGCCAGCCGGTCACGCCGCGCCTGTTCGATGCGATCGATGGCATGCCCGGCATCGCCCTGCAGAGCGGGCCGATCGCCACTGCCGTCCTGGCCGATGACGGCCTGCTGTGGCTGGCCACCAACCAGGGCCTGGCCTGGCTCGACACGACCCGTTCGCACGTCAATGCGATGGCGCCCAGTGTCCGCATCGGCGAAGTGCTCTATGGCAGCATGCATGCGCCACTGCGCGACGGCCTGCGCCTTCCAGCCGGCACCAGCCAGTTGCAGATCGACTACGTGGCGCTGTCGCTGGCGCGCCCGGAACGCAACCGCTACCGCTACCGACTGTCCGGCGTCGACGACGGCTGGCAGGACGCCGGCAGCAGCACCCGCGCCTACTACACCAATCTGGCCCCGGGCAAATACCGGTTCGAGGTCGAAGCGGCCAACGAAGACGGCATCTGGAGCACCGCACCGGCCAGCCGCAGCTTCCGCATCGCCCCCACCTTCGTGCAGACGGTGTGGTTCAAGCTGCTGTGCGCCGCCGCGATACTTGCGCTGCTGGTGATGGCGGTGCGCATCCGCAGCGGGCAGCTGGCCGCACTGTTCCGCGCGCGCCTGCAGGAACGCAATGGTGAACGCGAACGCATCGCACGCGACCTGCATGACACCCTGTTGCAGGGCAGCCAGGGCCTGATCCTGCGCCTGCATGCGATCAGCCAGTCAGCGCAGACCCCCGAGCCGGTGCGCAGCCAGCTGGAATCGGCGATGCAGCTGGCCGAACGCAACCTGGCCGAGGGCCGCGAGCGGGTCAATGCCCTGCGCGAGGGCCCCTTCGCCGGCCGCGACCTTGCCTCTGCGCTGGCCGATGTGCACGCCGAGTACGCCGGGCACGGCACCAACCCACTGCGCTTGACCGTCGAAGGCACGGCGCCACCGCTGCAGGCCGACGCGGCCGAAGAGGTGTTCCTGATCGGCCGGGAGGCCATCCGCAATGCACTGCGCCACGCCAGTGCCAGCGCCATCGAAGTAGAGCTGTCCTACGGCGCGCGTTGCTTCCTGCTGCACGTGCGCGATGATGGCGTGGGCATCGCCGACGAAAATGCAGGCCATGGCCATTGGGGCCTGCAGGGCATGCGTGAGCGCGCGCAGCGCCTCGGCGCGGAGCTGCAGCTGTGGACCCGCCCCGGGCTGGGCACTGAAGTCGCGCTGGCGGTTCCCGCCCGGCGCCTGTATCACCGCCGCCCCTCACGCTGGCGGTGGCCCTGGAGAAGAACATCCCATGAGTGAGTCCCCTGCCCCGATCGGCGTGCTTGTGGTCGACGACCACCCGTTGCTGCGTGACGGACTGGCTGCGCTGCTGGGCGCCCAGCCCGACCTGCGCCTGCTGGGCGAGGCCGCCGACGGCGAGGAAGCCATCGCCCGCTACCAGCAACTACGGCCGGACGTAGTGCTGATGGACCTGCAGATGCCACGCCTGGATGGCGTCGAGGCCATCGTGCGGATCCGCGCGATGGACCCGCGCGCGCGCATCATCGTGCTGACCACCTACCGTGGTGACGTACGCGCGGTACGGGCACTGCAGGCCGGCGCCAGCGCCTACCTGCTGAAGGACATGCTGCGCCACGAACTGGTCGATACCATCCGCATGGTCGCCGGTGGCCGCCGCGCACCGATTCCGCCGGCGGTGGCGGCCAGCATTGCCGCGCACGTGGTGGAAGACCGGTTGTCGCCGCGCGAGACCGAGGTGCTGCGGCATGTGGCCGGTGGCCTGTCGAACAAGCGCATCGGCGAGCGCATGCAGATTTCCGAGCAGACGGTGAAGGCGCACATGAAGAGCCTGATGGACAAGCTCGGTGTGGGTGATCGCACCCATGCGGTCACCCAGGCACTGCGGCGCGGCATCATCAGCCTGGACGACAGCGGGCACGATTAGCGAGTGTTCGGCAGGGCCTGCAGCCCTGCACCCGCGGTAGTGCCGGCCGCTGGCCGGCAACCTCGGCAGCAACGGCAACCACAACAGCAACAGCATGGATTCCGTGGGATGGCGGGTGGTAGGTGTCGACCTTGGTCGACACGGTAGATCCACGCCATGCGTGGATGGATCTCTGTCAGATATCGAAATACATCTGGGGTCAGATCCGCTTTCCTCCGGAAAACGGATCTGACCCCGAGAGCGGTTCCAACAGACCGCAGGTGCAGGGCTGCAGGCCCTGCCCAACACCCGCTACTTCAAACGCAGCAGCAGGCTGCTGCCCGCACACACCACCGCCAACCAGGCCACGCCGTGCCATCCCCATTGCGCCAGCGCCAGGCTGCCCAGCGCGCCACCGGCCGCCATGCCGATGAACATGCCCGTGAACAGCAGCGCATTGAGCCGGCTGCGCGCCGGTGGCACCAGGCCGTAGACCAGCGTCTGGTGCGCCACAAGCGCCGACTGGAAACCGAAGTCGAACAGCAATGCACTCACCACCAGCAGCGGCAGCAGCGCAGTGACCGGCAGCCAGCGCTCAGCAAGCAGCAGGCCGAAGCCCAGCAGTGCCACTGCGATCGCCAGCCGCGCCACCGCATGGCTGCCCAACCGATCGGCGAAGCGACCGGCGAACGGCGCGGCCAGAGCACCGGCCGCACCGGCGATACCGAACGCACCGGCCGCAGCACTGCCCAGGCCCAGGCGTGCGTGCAGCATCAACGCCAGCGTCGACCAGAACGCGCTGAAGCCCACGGCCAGCAGCGACTGGCTGGCCACGGCGCGGCGCAGTTGTGGCTGCTCGCGCCACAACGCCAGCAACGAGCCCAGCAGCGCCGGATAGCGCAAGGTGCTGGTCGGTGCAAAGCGCGGCAGCGCGCGCGCCATCACCGCGCCCATCGTCGCCACCGATACCGCAGCCAGTACGAACTGCGTGCGCCAACCCCATGCTTCAGCCACCACGCCACTGACCACGCGCGACAACAGGATGCCGAGCAGCAGGCCGGTCATCACCCGGCCGACGATCTGACCGCGTTGTGCATCCGGCGCCAGCACCGCCGCGGCGGGCACGATGTCCTGGGCCAGCGTGGCCATCAGCCCGACCAGTAGGCTGGCCATCAGCAGCCCCGGCAGGTGCCCGGCCATCGCTGCGGCGCCCAGTGCCAGCGCCAGCAGCGCGGACTTCAACAGAATAAGGTTGCGGCGGTCGAAGCGGTCGCCCAGCGGTGCCAGCAGCAGGATGCCCAGCGCATAGCCGAGCTGGGTCAAGGTCGGCACCAGGCCGGCGGCGCGTTCACCTGCGCCGAGGTCCTGGGCGATCAGGCCCAACATCGGCTGGCTGTAGTACAGCGAGGCGACCGAGAAGCCGGCGCCGGCCGCCATCGCCAGCACCAACGGCGTGGACGGTGCGGTCGCGGGTGCGGCGGCGACGGACAGCGAAGGGGTAGACATGGGGAAGTCCGGTGGAGGAGGTGGGCGTATCCTGCCTGTATTCGCTTGGCGTCTGTAGTAGGCTCCTGCACATACACTTCATACGTGCCACGCATGAATGACCTTGCCACCGGCGCCGATCGCCTGGATCTGCTGCGCACCTTCCTGCGCATCGTCGATGCCGGCAGCCTGTCTGCTGCGGCCGTGCAGCTGGGCACCACCCAGCCGACGGTCAGCCGGCGCCTGCAGGCGCTGGAGCGTCAGCTCGGCCTGCGCCTGCTGCAGCGCTCCACCCACGGGCTGCAGCTGACCGAGGACGGGCTGCGCTGCCAGCGTCATGCACAACGCGTGGTCGACGAATGGGAGTCGCTGCAGGCCGAGCTGCAGGGCGAACCGGAAACGCTGCGTGGACGCCTGCGGGTAATGGTGCCGCACGCCTTCGGCCAGGCCCAGCTGCTGCCGACCATGCTGGCCTTCCTCGCCCAGCATCCGCAGCTGAGCCTGGAGTGGATCCTGGAAGATCGCCGCCCCGACTTCGTCGCCGAAGGCATCGACTGCGCGGTGCGGGTCGGCCCGGTGGACGAGCCGCGCATGGTCGCGCTGCCGCTGGCCGAAGTGCCGCGCATCGTCGTGGCAGCGCCCTCGCTGGTGCAGGCCACGGTGGTGCGCACGCCGGAACAGGCGCAGTCACTGCCGTGGATCTCGCTGGTCACCTATTACCGCGAGCGCCTGCTGCTGCATGACGCGCAGGGGCGCGCGCACACGCTGTCGATCAGCCCACGCCTGCTGACCGACAACCTGTTCGTGGTGCAGCAGGCCGCGCGCGCGGGGTTGGGCGCGGCGGTGGTCTCGGCCTGGCTGGTCGCAGAGGACCTGGCACAAGGGCGCCTGGTGCAGCTGCTGCCGGACTGGCAGGCACCGGCGCTCCCGGTGCACGTGGTGTTTCCTGCCGCGCGCCAGCAGCCGCCCCGGCTGCGCGCCTTCATCGACGCGATGAAGGCCGCATTGCCGCAGCTGCACGGAATGCGGCCGGCACCGCGCTAGCGCCCGCTCACATCATCCACGCATGGCGTGGATCTCCTGACGATACGGGTAGCTCCACGCCATGCGTGGATTCCGTTCGAGGCCACAGGGTCAGAGCGCTTCCCGGCGGGAAGGGATCGGACCCTGTCGATCATTGCGCCTTGGCAGCGTTGGCATTCCACGCCGCGACCTTTGCCTTGGTGTCGGCCAGCATCTTGTCCAGCGCGGCACGGTCATACACGTTGCCACGCAGCACCACGCTGTCGATCTTCTCGGTGGCGGCAATGTCCTGCAGCGGGTTGGCGGTCAGCAGCACCAGATCGGCGGCCTTGCCCTGCGCCACACCACCATAGCGGTCCATCTGGCCGAACCAGGCCGGGCCGGAACGGGTGGCGGCCGACAGCGCCTGCGGCGCGCTCAGGCCCTCCTTCACGAACAACTGCAACTCCTGGTGCAGGGCGATGCCCGGGAAATTGAACGAATTGAGGAAGCCCGCATCAGTGCCGGCGATGATCGTCACCCCCGCTTCCTGCAGCATCGGCAGCACGGCAGCCACCTGGTGATACTGCGCGTGGCGCGCCTCGATCTGTGCCGGTGTGGCCTTTGCCGCACGATCCACGCGCCATTGGTAGGTCGCGCGCAGGCCCGGGCCGATGTAGGCCAGGTACGGGTCGTTGGCATGGTCATCCTGGTCGAGGAAGTCGAGGATGCGGCCGCCGTTGAGGGTCGGGGTCACGAACACGCCACGCTTGGCGAAATCACGGTAGGCATGCATCGCCGTGTCACGGTCGAAACTGGCATCGAGGCGGCGGTTGGCTTCGGCGCGGTCGATGCGGCCTGCGCCGAAGTCGGCGGCGATCTGCGCTTCGTCCTTGCTGCCGGCCTTGAATGCATAGTCCAGATGCTCGATCGAGGCCAGGCCGGCATCGACCGCCTGCTCCACGGTCAGTGCCATGGGAATGTGGCCCGAGGCCTTGAAGCCGGCCTTTCGCGCAGCGCTGGCCGAGTACAGGAACAGTTCCGGCGTCAGCGTGCTGTCGGTGATCTTCACGAAATCGACCTTGTCATGCTGCAGGCGGGTGATCGCCTGGTCGACGTCGGCTTGGCTGCCGACTTCGATCGTCCCCTTCCACACCGGCTTGATGCCTTCGATCTTCGCACCCGAGCTGAGCAGGCGCGGGCCGAACAGCGTGCCCTTGGCAATTTCACCGCGCCACTGCAGCACCTGCCCGGGCAGGTCGCCGGAACAGTCACGCACGGTGGTGATGCCGTGCGCGATGTACAACGGCAGCAGTGCCTTGTTCTCTTCGATCAGCGCCGGGCCACCGCCGAAGTGCACGTGCATGTCCCACAGGCCCGGGATCAGGTACTTGCCCTTGGCATCGATCTGGCGGGCTGCGCTCCACTGGCCGCGCAGCTGGGCGTCCGGGCCGACCGCAACGATGTCCTCGCCACGGATCACCACGCTCTGCCCGGCCCGGGTGCTGGCATGTTCCACGTCGACCACGGTGGCGTTGCGGATCAGCAGGTCGGCGCGCTCGGCAGCAGACGCCGACAGCGGCGCCACCGCGAGGAGGATGGCAAGGGACAACGGACGGGAACGGAACATGGACAGCATCCTGGTGGGCACGCCCAGCGTGCGGGTGGAAGGGGTTTGCATTCAGCGCGTCGCGCCGTGCTGGCGCAACAGGGTTTCAATGCCGGCATAGCCGCGCTGGCGCGCGTGTGCCAGCGGCGTCACGCCATCACCGTCGGCCAGCTCGGGATCGGCACCGGCATCGAGCAGCAGCTGCACGATCTGCACGTGGCGCGCGCCGCCATCGCCGAGCAGGATCGCTTCCAGCAGCGCGGTCCAGTGCAGGCGGTTGACATGATCCACCGCGACGCCGGCGCGCAGCAGCGTGCGCACGGTGGCCACGTGGCCACGCTCGGCGGCGGGAATCAGCGCAGTGCCGCCATAGCGGTTGGTGCTGTGCAGATCGGCGCCGTGCGCCAGCGTCATCGCCAGGATCTCGTCCAGCCCACGCGCACCGGCATACAGGTAGGCGCTGTCCTGCAACGCATCCTTGGCGTTGACGTCGGCGCCGGCTTCGATCAGCGCGCGCGCGGCCTCCACGTTGTTGCCGTGCGTGGCCAGCAGCAGCGCCGTGCGGCCCTGGCCATCGCGCGCCTCCAGCGTGGCGCCCTCCTCGATCGCCTGTCGCACCGCATCGGCGTCGCCGCGGCTGGCGGCATCACGCAGGCGGCCATCGACGTCGGCTTTGGACGTTGCGGTGCAGGCGGGCGTGGCCATGGCCAGCAGGCACAACAGCATCACGCGCGCGAACGGCGCAGGCCTGGCAGCAGAACAATGGAAGCGCATGACGTGTCTCCTCGTGTCCGTCGCACGGAACCCGGGCGGCGGTGGCAGCAGCCGGGCATTGCCGGGCCGTGGCCTGCATGGTAGAAGTCGGCCGGGGTATCCAGAAGTGAAATGTTCAAATGGCTGACAGTGCCAAATCGAATAGAACGCTGTTCGAACTGGACCTGCTGCGGGCGCTGGTGATGGTGGCCGACTGCGGCAGCTTCACCACGGCAGCCACGCGCCTGCATTCGACCCAGTCCACGGTCAGCCAGAAGGTGCGCCGGCTGGAAGCGTTGGCGGGGCATCGCCTGCTTGAACGCGGCCACCGCGATGTCCATCCCACCGATGCCGGCCACACCCTGCTCGGCTACGCCCGGCGCATGCTCGACCTGAACGAGGAAATGGCGCAGGCACTGGCCGGCGCCACGGTGGAGACCGCGGTGCGCATCGGCGTTCCCGAGGACTTCGTCAATGCGCAGACCACGCGCATGCTGGCCGCCTTCAGCCGTCGCCACCCGCAGGTGAAGCTGGAGATCAGCAGCGGCCTCAGCCGCGACCTGGCACAGGGTTTCGACCACGGCGAGCTGGACCTGGTGCTGGTCAAGCAGCGCCGCAACAGCCGCCAGGCGGTGCACTGCCGCCGCGAGCCGATGCACTGGATCGACAGCCTGCGCAGCAGCTGCCTGCAGCAGGATCCGCTGCCGCTGGTCACCTTCCCGCCGCGCGGGCTGTACCGCGACGAGATGATCCACGCCGTGGAAGCACTGGGCCTGCGCTGGCGGATCGCGTTCACCAGCTCGTCGCTGAGTGGCATCCAGGGCGCGGTGGCCGATGGCATCGGCATCAGCCTGTTGCCGCGTCGGGCGGTCACCCGCGACCACCGCATCATCGATGGCGATCGCGCGCTGCCGGTGATCGACAATTACGAGATCGGCCTGTTGCACCGCGCGGACGCTGATGACGCCGTGCGTGCGCTGGCCAGCGAGCTGTGGCGGCAGGTACAGCGCGAACCGGAGTGACCACAGTGGATCCACGCCATGCGTGGATGCATCCCGATCAACGTCGTCCGTTGCGGCGGCAGGCGGGAAAGCCGGCGAGCATGGCCGGCGCTGCAGCGGTTGGCACGGCGCGGCGCTACAGCCAGCGGCCGTCGACCATTACCCGGCGCTCCACCGGTACCGCGGCCACCGCAGCCGGACCGTGGTCCGCACGTACGGCGACGAAGGTCGCCGGCAGGCCTTCGGCGATGCCATGCTGCGGCAGGCCGATCACCTGCGCGGCATGCGTGGTGACCATGTCCAGCGCCAGCATCAGGTCGGCATCGGTGTAGAAGCCCGAGCGGTAGCCCAGCAACATCGCACGCTGCAGCAGGTCGCCGTTGCCGTACGGCCACCAGCAGTCACGGATGTTGTCATTGCCCGCGAACACGCGCACGCCGGCATCGTGCAGTGCACGCAGTGGCGGGAACGGATGATCGCCCGGCGCGTTGCTCATGATGGCGACACCGGCGGTGGCCAGCGCCTCACCCACCTGCAGTGCGCGCGCCAGCGGCACATCGCCCAGCGAATAGGCATGGCTGACCGCCACGCGCCCCTGCAGGCCGGCAGCACGCGTGCGCGCGGCAATGCGCAGCAGCTGCGCCAGTCCGGTTTCAGCGGGCTCGTGCAGATGGATGTCCAGCCGCACGCCATGGTGCTCGGCCAGCCCGAACAGCAGCGCCAGCTGGCCTTCGGCATCACCATCGAGCGTGGTCGGGTCGATGCCGCCGAGCACTTCCACGCCCGCGGAAAGCGCCTGCTCCAGTACGGCGGCGGTACCCGGGCAGGACATCACCCCGGCCTGCGGGAACGCCACCAGCTGGATGCGCATGATGTCGGCACAGCGCCGCGCCGCTTCGCGGACCGCCTCGAGATGGCGCAGGCCGGTGCTGCCATCCACATCCACGTGGCAGCGCATCGCCACGGTGCCGAAGCGGCTGCATTGGCGGATCAATGCCTCGGCGCGGTCCGCCATCGGCGCGGCGCCGGCCATCGCGGCCTTCTCCACCGCCAGCCGCTCACGCAGGCTGTTCACCGGCTGGTGCGGATGCCACCGGTCCCCGACGAAGCTCTTGTCCAGATGGATGTGGCCGTCGACCAGCCCGGGCAGCAGCGCAAAACCGTGCAGGTCGATGTGTTCGGCCCCTTCGGCCGGCACTGCATCGCTGCCGAGGCCGCGGATGCGCCCGTCCTGGATATGGAACTGCAGCGGCGCACCGTCGCGGTCGACACCGCCATGGACGAACTGGAGGGTCATCGGGAACTCCGGGAAAGCCAAGTCAGGGCGCCATCCTGCGCGCAGCGACCGCCATCGGCCAACGAAATATCTGGATGCCACATATTCACTAATCCGATGAACGCGGTGGCGACGGCGCGCGACGGCCACGCCGTACAGACGCCTGAACGGGTAACATAGGCGCCTGTTTCCGCTGTGATGCCGCATGGGCCCGTCCGACCGCCACGACCGTCTCCGCCGCTGGCAGGCCGCGTCACTGCTTGCGGCTGCACCGATCGCCAGCCTGTCCGCCACCGATGCCGCCGCCAGCGCGCCGCTGCAGGCGCCGCCCGGCCAGCAACGCATCGCACCGGCGGCGCTGGTCGAGCGGCTGCACCAGCGGGTACTGTCCGGGCAGAGTGCCACCGCCACCCTGGAACACTGGTGCGCAGAGCATGGCCTGGCCGAGCAGGCCCGGGTACGCGCGGTGCGCGTGCATGGCCAGGACAAGCCTGCACCCGCCGACGTGCTGCAGGCGCTGGGCGCCACGCGACCGGGCACCCCACTGCGCTACCGCCGCGTGCAGCTGGTCTGTGGCAGCCGTGTGCTCTCCGAGGCCGACAACTGGTACCTGCCGGAGCATCTCAGCCCTGCCATGAACCAGGTGCTGGACAGCACCGACGAGCCCTTTGGTCGTGTGGTCGGCCCGCTCGGCTTCCAGCGCCAGACCCTGGCCGACCAGACCTTCTGGCCGCCGCGCGGCGAAGGCGACCACGGCGTGATCCTGGAGGTGCGCGCCCTGCTGCGCGACCGCCAGCAGCAGCCCTTCAGCTACGTCATCGAATCGTACCTGCAGCAGGCGCTGCCCTAGGCCACCGGCGCGCGCCATCACAGCGGATATCGACACAGCAGAAGGCCCGGCATTGCCGGGCCTTCTGTTTGCCAGCCGGATCAGCGGAACCGGTAGTCCAGCTGCAGCCAGTACTGGCGCCCATACGGGTCGTAGTTGCCGACCGGGTAGAACGGCCAGCCGCCTCCGTTCTTGTCCGCCGGCGGGCGGCTGTCACGCAGGTTGTTGACGATCACGCCCACCGACAGGTTCTCACCGAGTTGGCGGAACACGCTGGCGTTGTAGGTCATGTACGGCGCGATGCGGCCACTGCCATCGGTCTTCGGCAGCGAGCCGAAGCGGTTGCCATACAGGGTGGTGGTCCAGTCTCCCTGGTTCCAGGTGATGCTGCCATTGGCCTTGCTGCGCCACTGGTAGTCATCCAGCGAATTGCGGATGTCGCGCTCCGGATCATCGGCGAACTGCCGGTACGTGTGTTCCAGCACCACGGTATAGGCCAGGCGCGTGGTGAAGCGGCCATAGCGGCCGGCGTCGAAGCGCCAGTTGCCCTTCAGGTCCAGGCCACGCACCGATTCGGAGGCCGCGTTGATCGGGTTGATCAGCACACGGGTGACCTGGTCCGGCTGCACCGTGGCATTGGACGGGTTGCGGATCACCCGCGACAGCGCGTCCTGGCACAGCGGCGAACCGATATCGCGCGCTTCGCCACCCAGCGTGCGGCCCAGGCGGCAATCGGCCTCGTCACGCAGGATGCGGCTGGTATCAAGGCTGGTCACCTCGTTGTCGATGCGGATGTCGTAGTAGTCGGCACTGAAGTCCAGCCCGGCCAACGGCGACCAGACCACGCCGAACCCATAGGACTTGGCCGTTTCCGGCTGCAGCTGCGCATTGGCGCGGTTGCTGTAGTCGATCGACAGGCCGTTGTAGTCGCAGTTGTCGTACGACTGGCCTGCGGTGCGGCAGCGCCAGTAATCGGTCATGCCCGGGTTGTAGCCCCGGGTCTCGGTGGCGAACACGTAGTTCATGTCCGGCGCACGGAAACTGGTCGCCGCAGAGCCGCGGATCAGCAGGCTCTCGATCGGGCGGAACTCGACGCCGAAGCTCCAGGTTGCCTTGCCGATGTGCTCGCCGCCCGCACGGTACTGGTCATAACGACCGGCCAGCGTGGTGGTCAGCGATTGCAGCAGCGGCAACTGCAGCTCCACGCCGGCCGCATAGCGGTCACGGTCACCGCCGGCACCGATACCGGCACTGGTGTTCCAGAACTCGCCGGTGCCCAGCCGCGGGTCCGGGCGGTTGCGGTAGCCCTGGCTGCCGGCCTCGACCACCGCTGCAAGCGCGGCATCACCGCCCGGCAGCGCGAACAGGCGGCCGTTGACGCTGGCGCTGAAGGTCTGCAACCACGCCGCGTTGCGGCTTTCCTGGTAGCCAGACAGGTGGCCGTACTCCTCCGGCGTCAGCGGCTGGAACAGGCGCGACGGGTCCGGTGCATAGACCTCCACGCCATTGCGCACGCCCAGCTGCGGGCCGAGCAGGTATTCATTGATGCCGGCCAGCAGTACCGGGCGGCGGGTGCGGTTCTCATAGCGCGAACGGCTGTAGACCGCTTCGTAGTCCCAGCCGCTGTCGCCAAGCTGGCCACGCGCACCGATATTGAACGACCACGAATTCTCCAGGAATCGGTTGGCATTGCGCGGCAGGCCACCGATTTCTTCCGGCGCGAACCGGCGGTACCAGCTCTCCAGGGTGCCGGTGTTCTGGTTGTAGAAGTAGTTGCGCGAGGAGGTCCAGGCCGGTGCGCGGGTGTTGTTGCTGATGCGTGCGCTGCCTACCGCCAGATCGGCGAACAGGTCGGTGGTCTCGTTGAGGTGGAAGGTCGCCAGGCCATAGCCGTTGAGGTTGCGCTTCTCGGTCTGCACCGTCCAGTAGCTGGCCGCGGCCTCGTTGCTGCCGCAGTACCAGCCCAGGCGCGGGTTGTTGGCACGGAACACGCTGCCACCATAGATGCCGGACGCGGCATCGCAGCCGTTGAGGCCTGGATCGATGTTGCGGCCGGTGGCGGCGTTGCGACGGTAGGCGATCGCCGTTGCCTGCGGCGCCTTGCCCGCCGGATCATCGTCCAGCGAATCCATGAAGTCGCGCTGGCGCGCGTGGATCGCCTTGCGCACGTCGAATTCAAAGCCGAACAGCGCATCCCATCGCTCACCGGAACTGCCGCCCACCACCTGCACGCGCTGGTTGTCACCGCCGCCCTGCTGGGTGCCGCCGGCGCGCACGTTGACGTCCACGCCTTCAAAATGGTCCTTGAGGATGATGTTGACCACACCGGCAATGGCGTCGGAGCCGTACACCGCCGACGCACCGGCAGCCAGCACTTCGATGCGCTCGATCAGCGCACTGGGGATGTTGGCCAGGTTGACCACGTTCACCGAGCCTTCGTAGGCCAGCGGGTAGTCGGCCTGGCGACGGCCGTTGACCAGCACCAGCGTGCGGTTGGGCCCCAGGCCACGCAGATTGATCGTGTTGGCGGCCGGGGTGAACGTATTGCCGAAGTCCTCGCCCTGTACGTTGCCGGTATTCTCGGTCAGCGCACTGAGGGCGTCGAAGGCATTGCGGTAGCCCTGCGCGTCGATCTGCTCGCGGCTGATCACCGTCACCGGCGAGGGACCCTCGACGCTGGCACGTGGAATGCGCGAACCGGTGACCTTCACTTCCTGCAATGTGGTGGGTGCGCTTTCCTGCGCGAAGGCCGGCAGCGAGGCCAGCATCAGGGACGACAGCGCGAGCACCAGCGGACGCGGGCGCAACGCCTTGGGGGAGGCGGACATGGGCTTCCTGGGGGAGTGGGTGGTGGACGGGGAGCCGTGCCTGTGCGGCGCATAACGATCCCGTAACGAAAGTGTCCTGAATGGACGGTTTCAACGGAAATGACCAGCCCTGATGGGCTTATGCCTGAACCGAATCAGAGCGGTTCGCGGCAGTAGGGCGTTTTTGCAAGGATTTGCATGGCATGCCAGGCGCGATGCTTCCATGGTGGGCGAATGACCCACAGCGCCCCTTTCCTCCCTCTTGACCCGCTAAGGCCCGTGCTGCGCCGCCATCTGCTGCACCTGCAGGCCGCGCCTGTCACCCTGCGTTCGTTCCAGCGCACCGACCTGCCGCGCTGGCGCGTCTTCGATGACCGCCGCCAGCGCGTGCAGCGGCATGCGCCCGGCGTCGACGAAGAAGCACGCTTCCTTGCCAGCGTCTATCGTTCGCGCCTTCAGCAGGACAACGATCTGCTGGTGCTCGGCGTATTCGATGACGCCGAGGGCGCCCTGCTCGACCAGCTGCATGTACGCCTGCACTCCCTGCACTCGCGCTGCGCCGAGCTGCACTCGCTGCAGCACGGCCAGGCGCATCCGCAGGCCGCGTTGCGGGCGCTGTGCCCCTTTCTGTTCGACGACGTCGGCCTGCACCGCCTCTTCGTGCTGCTGCCACCGGGCTGCACCTCCCCGTTCGCCCAGGCGCTGCAGGCCCAGGGTTTCAGCTGCGAAGGCATCCTGCGCGACCACCACCTGGATGCGGCCGGATGGCATGACCGCCAGCTGCTGGCGCTCACCGCAACCACATGGCGCAACGGCCGGTAGCGAACCGGCTAACGCACCCGCTCCAGTGCCGCTCCGGCACCGGTCAACAGCGTGCAGGCATGGTCCTGCAGCTCTTCGCCACTGGCGTCGTTGCCGTTGGCCGCGTCCACCCGGGTGGCCAGCAGGATGAAGCCAGGCCCCCCCTGCACGTCGTCGCGGCCGGCCACCACCAGGCTCCACTGGCCGACATCGCCCACCCCGCTCAGGCCATAGGCCAGCAGGTTGAGCGGATTGGCGGTCAACTCCGCGCCGGGCAGCAGGTAGGCCTGGTACTGGTGCCCGCGCAGCGGTACCGGCAACGGGGACCAGTGCGGGCCCAGGGTGCCGGCGTGCGCGTCCAGCGCCTGCAGCACGTCCGCGCGCAGGCAGTCGACATGGATGTGCAGCTGGTGTTGCGAGCGGCCATGCGGTGAATTCAGCGCCAGGCTGGCCACGCTGCGCGGCAACGGCCGGCCCAGGGCGCGTTCGGTATGCGCGCGGGCCTGCCAGGCCGCGGCAAAATAGTTGGGCGCTCCACGCCGGTACAGGCCGTGGCTTTCGATGCCGGTGACCTTGTCCAGCGGCATCAGCAGGAACTGGTAGTCACCATGCGCGTCCTTGACCAGCACGTCGCGCCGGTCCGCCGCTGTCTCCACCCGCAGGCAGCTGCCCTGCGGGCCTTCCGCCGCCCGGCAGTCGCGCTCGATCAGGCGCCACAGCGCGTCGGAATGCGCAGGCGGTGGGGGCGGCGCACTGGCACAGGCGGACAGCACCAGCAGGGAGGGCAGCAACAAGGGGCGCAGGGACACGGCAGCAGCTCACGGAACAGGCACGGCGGACAGCGCCGTGCTGCATTCTAGCCAGTGCCGTACTGCAGTCAGTAGGTGCCGAACGGCACTTCAACCACGATCGGGGCAGCGCCCTCGCCAGCCTGCAGGGTGTAGCGGTCCAGCGCGCCATCGTCGTCGGCATGCGGCTGCCGCTGGAAGTGCAGCAGATAGCGGGTGTCGCCCAGCCGTATGGCACTGCCGTCGGGCTCCAGCGCGGCGCCCTCGGGAATCAGCAGGCCGCCCAGGTCACTGTAGGCGCCCGGCACATCGGCGAAGCCATAGTCGGCCAGTTCGTCCACCCGCTGCATCGCATAGACGTGCGGCAGATAGGGGCGTGCCGGGCTGCGGCCATTGCTCAGGTCGGTCACCCAGGCCTGCGGCAGGTGGTACTCCTCGCGCAGCGCGGCCACGCCCAGCGACGGGCTGGCTACCTGCAGGCAGCACACCGTGCGCTTGCCTTCACGGTCGACAATGGCGAACCGATCGCCGCGGGTGGCGGCCTGCGGCAGCATCGCAAAGGCCAGATCGCGCTGGGCCGGCACGTGGCCGGCTTCGGTCTGCAGGTTGCGCCAGGCACCGAACACCGGCGTTTCCGCAGCAGCGGCCGGCGCCGGTTGAGCGGCCAGCGCCGGTTGAGCCGCCGACGCGGCGAACGTCAGGCCCCACGCGGACAACGCCAGTACCATTGCCTTGCTTTTGTCACGGAAACTGCCTGCCGACATACCTCTCCAGCACCCGCACCGGAATGGCCCGGCCTGCCCGCTGGCGTGCTGCCAGTCATTCCGCTCACTATGCAGTGATCACGCTGTGCCGGCAATGACCGGGACGCTGACGCCTTTCGCACGCTGGGTGCTATCGTTCCGCCCATCTTCCCTGCGCAGGAGCGCTGCATGTCCGCCTTCCGTCTGTCCCTGTTGCTGCCCGCGTCGGCCCTGCTGCTGTCGGCCTGCGTCAGCACCCCCGGTCCGCAGGTCAAGGGTACCGGCCACTGCGACGCCAGCCAGCTGGGCTGGGCAATCGGCCAGCCTGCCAATGAACCCAACATCCGCCGCCTGTCCAGCGAAAGCGGTGCCGGCCTGGTCAATCCGATCGGCCCCAACACCATCACCACCAAGGACATCCGCCACGATCGCCTGCGCGTGTACGTGGACAAGGACAACATCATCACCGCCACCCGCTGCGAGTAGGCGCTGTAGCGCCGAGCCCATGCTCGGCTGCGCTTCCGTGACAGCCGAGCGCAGGCTCGGCGCTACAGCTCAGGGCTCGGTATACCCCGCAGTCCGGCAGCGCCTGGTCGGGGTGGAATGCCCCGCTGCTGAAGCGGAACAGGCTGGGATTGCGATGGTAACCGCTGCCCGCCATCACCTGTGTGGAGTCGAGCCATGCTCGACTGCTGTCTGTCCGGACGAGCAGCCGAGCATGGGCTCGGCTCTACATCATCCGCAGTCGCAGCCACCCCAGCCCTTCGCTTTCGAGGTCTGGCCGATACCGGGGTTGAACGTATTGCTCGGGTCCAGCTGCCGGTAGAACCCCGCCAGCGCCGGCTTGGCCGGGTACAGGTGGCCGACATTGTGTTCGGCCGGATATTCGGCGCCACGCTGGTCCAGCAGCGCCCACATCGCATGCTCGATCGCCATCGGGTCCTCGCCCTTGCGCGCGATGTAGTCCTGGTGGAACACGTGGCACAGGAAGTGGCCGTAGTAGAGCTTGTGCAGCAGGCGGCCTTCGAGATCGGCCGGCAACTGCTCGAACCAGTCGGCGTCATCGCGGCGCAGCGCGATGTCCAGCGCCACGATGTCCTGCACCTGCGCGCGATGCACTTCGCGGTAGCGCACCGCCGCACCGGCCACGGCGAAGCGGTGCAGGAAAGCCTTGCGCCCCTCCTCCGCCGTACAGTGGAAATAGCCTCCCTCGTGCGCGGCGAAGAAGTCGCGCAACCACGCTTCGGTCTGTGCTGCGTCCTGCGCAGAGACCTTCAGCAACAAGTGGTGCTCATAGCGCTGGCGGAACTCACCCATGCGCTTGGGCAGGTGCGAGGGCAGCAGGCCGGTCAGCCCCTGCATCACCCGGTCGGTGACCCCGCGCAGGCCCAACCGTTCGAACCAGCCATCGACCCGGCTCTTCAGTGCGAACGCGGCCGGCACGCGCGCAGTGCCCAGGCGGTCGATCAGCAGGAAGCTGTCCTTGCCGTAGCGCTCGCCGATGTCATACGCATCGCGGTGGATGTACTCACCAGCAATCGGCAGCCGCTCGAAGCCGGTCAGCAGCTGGCGCCGGATCGCCGTGAGGCTGTCGGTGCGGTTGCTGCCGATGTAGAAGACCTCGGCGGCCTCCTTTTCGAAGGTATCCAGGCGCACCGCGAACACCGCCAGCTTGCCGGCCGAACCGGCCGCTTCGAAGTGGCGGCTGGGGTCGGCGTTGAAACGCGCCGGCGTATCGGCATCAACCCGGCGCACGTCCTCGGCATAGCGTGGATCGGAGGCGGCGCGGCCATCGCCGTCACCCACGTCGGCAGCCGAGTAGTCACCGGCCTGCAGGCGCTGCAGGATCTGCTCGGGCGTCTCACCCAGCGCGATGCCCAGATGGTTGACCAGCTGCAGCTGGCCCTGCGCATCGACCTGCGCATACAGCGCCAGCTCGGTGTACGCCGGGCCACGTCGCACCAGCGCGCCACCGGAGTTGTTGCAGATGCCACCCAGCACCGAGGCGCCGATGCAGGACGAGCCGATCACCGAATGCGGTTCGCGGCCCAGCGGCGCCAGGGTCTGCTCCAGGCGGTCGAGTGTCGCACCGGGCAGGCACAGCACCTGGCGGCCTTCGTTCAACAGCTGGATGCCGGTCAGGCGCAGCGTGCTGACCAGCACGATCGGCCGGCCATAGTCATCGCCGTCCGGGGTCGAGCCACCGGTCAGGCCGGTGTTGGCTGCCTGCAGGATGATCGCCGCGCCGCCTTGCACCGCCGCCTGCAGCACACGCCACAGTTCCAGCAGCGTGCCCGGGCGCACCACCGCCAGCACCGGGCCGTCGCCGAAGCGGTAGCCGCGGCGGAAGCGGCGCGTGGCCTTGTCGCCGGTCAATACATGGCGGCTGCCCACCGCGTCGCGCAACTGCGCCAGCAGGGCATCGTGGCCACTCATGGCAGGCTGACCAGCAGATCGCGGCCGATGTCGGCGATGTGGCGCGCGCCGGTCAGTGTCATCGCCACGCGCATCTCCTTGGCGATCAGGTCCAGCAGGTTGGCCACGCCGGCCTCGCCCTGGGCGGCCAGTGCATAGACGAAGGCACGACCCAGCAGCACGGTATCGGCCCCCAGCGCCAGCATGCGCACCACGTCCAGGCCGGTGCGGATGCCCGAATCGGCAAGGATCTTCAGGTCGCCCTGCACCGCATCGGCAATGGCCGGCAATGCACGTGCGGTGGACAGCACCCCATCCAGCTGGCGGCCACCGTGGTTGGACACCACGATGCCATCGGCACCGAACCTGACCGCATCGCGCGCATCATCCGGGTCGAGGATGCCCTTGATCACCATCGGGCCGTTCCAGAACTCGCGGATCCACTCCAGGTCCTTCCACGAAATGGACGGATCGAAGTTGCTGCCCAGCCAGCCGATGTAGTCCTCCAGCCCGGTCGGGTTGCCACGGTAGGTGGAGATGTTGCCCAGATCATGCGGGCGGCCGAACAGGCCGACGTCCCACGCCCAATGCGGATGGGTGATGGCCTGGCCGATGCGGCGCAGCGAGGCGTTCGGGCCGCTCATGCCCGAATGGGCATCGCGGTAGCGCGCGCCCGGCACCGGCATGTCCACGGTGAACACCAGCGTGGTCACGCCCGCAGCCTTTGCCCGCTCCAGCGCATTGCGCATGAAGCCGCGATCGCGCAGCACGTACAGCTGGAACCACATCGGCCGCTGGATCGCCGGTGCCACCTCCTCGATCGGGCACACCGACACCGTGGACAGGGTGAACGGAATGCCGCGGCTGTCGGCCGCGCGCGCCGCCTGCACTTCGCCGCGCCGGGCGTACATGCCGGTCAGTCCGACCGGCGCCAGCGCCACCGGCATCGCCAGTTTCTCGCCGAACAGCTCGGTTTCCAGGCTCAGGTCGGACATGTTGCGCAGGATGCGCTGGCGCAGCGCGATGTCGGACAGGTCGGAAACGTTGCGCTTCAGCGTGTGCTCGGCATACGCGCCGCCATCGATGTAGTGGAACAGGAACGGCGGCAGCCGGCGTTCGGCCGCAGCACGGTAATCGGTGGAGGCGGAGATGATCATGGGGTCAACCGTGTGGGGAAGGCAGGCGCGAGGCCCGCGCACGCCGGGCTTCGTTGTCATCGAGGGTGCGCAGCGTGGTGTGCACGAACTCGAGGTGGGCATGCGCGGCGGCGCGCGCGCGTTCGGGGTCGCCGGCAAGCACCGCGTCCATCATTTCGCGGTGCTGGTCGGACAATGGCGAGAAGGTCCGTGCCGAGGTATAGAGCTTCTCGCGGCTCTGCGAGATGTTGGTCTGCAGCAGCTCGAACAGCCCGCGCATCACCTGCAGCAGCACCAGGTTGTGCGACGCCTCTGCGATGGACAGGTGGAAGGCCGCGTCTGCCTCCGCTTCGCCGGCGGGGTCGTCCTTGCCGTGCGCGTCCATCATGGTCTGGAACGCCAGCGCGATGCGCGCTCGGTCTTCGTCGGTCGCCCGCAGCGCCGCATGCCAGGCGGTGGCACCTTCCAGCGCGTGGCGGATCTCCAGCACGTCGAAGCGGTATTCCGGATCGCCCTGGAACAGCGGCAGGTAGGGCGCCAGTGGTTCATCCAGCGCCTGCCGCGCGCGCGCCGCCGGTTCGGCCACGTAGGTGCCGCCACCGACCCGTGCGGTCAACAGGCCCTGGCTGGCCAGCTGCGCGATGGCCTCGCGCAGCGCGGTGCGCGAGACCCCCAGCTGCACCGCCAGGGTGCGCTCGGCCGGCAACCGGTCGCCCGGCCGCAGCCCCTGCTCCTGCACCAGGCCGCGCAGCTGCGCGGCCACCCTGTCCGAAATACGTTGCGTGCTCATGGCGCCATTGTGGCCCGAAGCGCGCAGCAGGGGGTCAGAGCGCACGGCATGGCTCAGGGAATCATCCAGGTCAGCCAGTAGGCCTGGGCCAGGGTGATCAGGCCGACCATGGTGGTGAAGACCAGGCTGTGCTTGACCGTGAAACGGAACAGGTCCGACTCCTTGCCGGCCAGGCCGACCGCCGCGCAGGCAATGGCGATCGACTGCGGCGAGATCATCTTGCCGGTAACACCGCCGGTGGTGTTGGCCGCCACCAGCAGCACGTCGGACACGCCGATCTGCTGCGCGGTGGTGGCCTGCAGTGCCGAGAACAGCGCATTGGACGAGGTGTCCGAACCGGTCAGGAACACGCCCAGCCAGCCCAGGAACGGCGAGAAGAACGGGAAGGCGTCGCCGGTGTGCGCCAATGCCAGTGCCAGCGTCGCCGACAGGCCCGAATAGTTGGCGATGAAGGCGAAGGCCAGCACCATGCCGATCGAGTAGATCGGCATGCGCAGCTCACGCACGGTTTCACCGAAGGTCTTCAGCGCCGATCGGGCCGGCATGCGCAGCGCGATGATCGCGATCACCGCGGCGAGGATGATCGAGGTGCCGGTGGCCGAGAACCAGTCGAATTTGTAGACCGCCTCATAGCTGAGCGGCGCGTCCACGATCGGCGGCATCTTCTGCACCCGCTGGTCCAGGCCCGGTACCGGGAGCTTCAGCACCCAGCTTTCCAGCGGGCCGCCCGCCGCGAACAGCGACTTGAACGGCTTGATGCTCCACAACGTGACCATCGCGGTGAGGATCAGGAACGGCGACCACGCCTTGGCGATCTGGCCGACGCTGTAGCGCGGTGCCTCCAGTGCCTGTGCAGCCGCCTCGGCGCTGGTTTCGGTATCGAAGCGGAAGATCCGTACCGGCTTCCAGCGGCGCAGGAACAGGGTCAGGCACACCAGCGACGCCAGCGACGCGGTGATGTCCGGCAGCTCCGGGCCGATGAAGTTCGAGGTCAGGTACTGCGCGAGGGCGAACGAGCCGCCGGCCACCAGCACCGCCGGCCAGGTTTCCTTGATGCCACGCCAGCCATCCATGATCGCCATGATCCAGAACAGCACGATGACGGTCAGGAACGGCAGCTGGCGGCCGGCCATCTGGCCGATCTCGAATGCGTCCAGGCCGGTCACCTGCCCGGCCACGATGATCGGGATGCCCATCGCGCCGAACGCCACCGGCGCGGTGTTGACGATCAGGCACAGGCCGGCGGCGTACAGCGGCTTGAAGCCCAGCCCGACCAGCAATGCTGCGGTGATCGCCACCGGCGCACCGAAACCGGCCGCCCCTTCCAGGAAGGCACCGAACGCGAAGCCGACCATCAGCATCTGCAGGCGCTGGTCTTCGGTCACCGACAGGATCGAAGCGCGGATGATGTCGAACTGCCCGGTCTTGACCGAGACCTTGTAGAGGAACACCGCGCCGATGATGATCCAGGCGATCGGCCACAGTCCGTAGACGAAGCCGAAGCCGGCCGCACCCAGCGCCTGGGGCAACGGCATGCGGTAGAACAACAGGGCCACGCCAAGCGCGATGGCCACGGTGATCGTGCCGGCCAGCCAGCCCTTCATGCGCAGCACGGCCAGGGCAACGAAGAAGAACGCGATCGGCAGCAGCGCGATCAGGCTGGACAACCACAGGTTGCCGGCGGGGTCGTACAGGTGTTGCCAGGGCTGCATGAAGACTCTCGACTGGAGGCGGAATGTACCCACCGCAGGCGGTGGATGGCCGTGGCTGGCGATTATTGGTACTACCAATAATGAATCCGATCAGACCACGTGCGACGGATTTAACCGCCACTCCGATGAAGAGCCTATTAGACCATAGGGTTACATATTATATTGGTCCTACCATTAGCAGCACCCTGGTAGTGCCGGCCGCCGGCCGGCAACTCGAGCTTCCTTATGAAATCCGCTTCTCCAACCGCCGCATCACCGCCAGCACCAGCACGCACAGCACGCTCACGCCGATGGCGATCACGTACTTGCTGATCCCCACCGCAATCCCGATGGCCGCGGCCATGATCAGCGAGCTGGCCGTGGTCAGGCCGCTGACCTGGTCCTCGCGTGAGCCGCGCAGGATGGTGCCGGCGGCCACGAAACCGACACAGGCCACCACCGCCTCGATCAGACGCACCGGATCAACCTGCAGCAGGTCGCGATAGCGCTCCTGCTGGAAATGCTCGGCGACCGAATCACCGAGGCCGACGATCAACGCGGCGGCCCCCGCGATCAGCATGTGCGTGCGCAGGCCAGCGGCGTGCTTGCCCATCTCGCGCTCGACGCCAAGCACGCCGCCGAACAGCATCGCCGTCGCCACGCGCAGCAGGATCGAGACATCCTGGGTAAGTTCCATGGGTCAGGCTCCGGGTGTTTTTCCCGGAGCCTTGCTCGGCGGTCGTAGGGCGGGAGTGAAGACGATGGCACGCCCTCTTCACCGCACGTCCTCATCCACGCAGGGCGTGGGTCCACCGGTCAGGCATCCACGCCCTGCGTGGATCTGCTGACCGCGCGCGCTCATTGCGCCAGGTAGCCGCCATCGATGGCGTAGTACGTGCCGGTCGCGAACGAGGCATCGTCGCTGGCCAGCCAGGCCACCAGCGCCGCCACCTCCTCCGCCGTGCCCAGCCGCTTCAATGCGTGGCGGCCCTCCAGGGTGGCACGCACCTTCGGGTCCATCTTCTCCAGCAGCGGCGTGCTGATGAAACCCGGGCCCACCGCGTTGACACGGATGCCGTCTGCGGCATGTTCCCAGGCAGCGGTCTGGGTCAGACCGACCACGCCGTGCTTGGCGGCCACATAGGCAGTGGAGCCGGCATAGCCCACCTGGCCCAGGATCGAAGCCATGTTGATGATGCTGCCGCCGCTGCCGGCCGCACGCATGGCCTGGATCTGCGCACGCTGGCACAGGAAGACACTGGTTAGGTTCACGTCGATCACGCGCTGCCAGCCATCGACCGGATAGTCGCCACTGCTGGCTGCAGGCCCGCTGATGCCGGCGTTGTTGACCGCGATATGCACGCCGCCGAGCTCCTTCACCGTACGCTGCACTGCGGCCTCCACCGCCGCATCATCGGTGACGTCCAGCGCCACACCGATCGCCTGTCCGCCGTGCGCCTGCAACTGCGCGACAGTGGCATCCACCGCATCCTGCTTGAGATCCCAGACCGAGATCCGGGCACCGGACGCCGCCAGTGTCTGCGCCACCGCAAGGCCGATGCCGGAGACGCCGCCGGTCACGATCGCGGTCTTGCCGGTGAGCTGGTAATCGATCATCTGTGTTCTCCACGTGTTGTCAATCGAAGCGGAATGCACCCGCCTGGCCAGCACGCTACGCCCCGACGTGTTACGACCGTGGCATATACAGGGCCTGCAACGATCCTTCCCATCGCTGCAACGCGTTCGCGCCTATGCTCAGGTCACGCATCTCCTCCCCATGGAATTCCCGATGACGACCCCTGCCGCCGATCTGCTGTTCACGCCCACCCGCCTCGGTGATATCGCCGTAGCCAACCGCATCGCGATGGCGCCCCTGACGCGCAACCGTGCCCTGCCCGACCGCGTGCCCTCACCACTGGCGGTCACCTACTACCGGCAGCGTGCCAGCGCCGGCCTGATCATCGCCGAGGCCACGCAGATCAGCCCGCTCGGCCAGGGCTATCTGGACACCCCGGGCATCTACAGCCGTGACCAGGTCGCCGCCTGGAAAACGGTCACCGATGCAGTGCACGCCGAGGGCGGACGCATCGTGCTGCAGCTCTGGCACGTGGGCCGCATTTCCCACACCAGCCTGCTGCCGGAAGGCGAAGTGCCGGTGGCGCCCAGCGCGATCCGTGCCCAGGGCAAGACCTTCACCGCCAACGGTTTCGAAGATGTATCCGAGCCCCGCGCGCTGGGCATCGAAGAGATCCCGGCGCTCATCGAGGCCTTCCGGACTGCCGCCCGCAATGCGATCGACGCCGGTTTCGATGGCGTGGAAGTGCATGCGGCCAATGGCTACCTGATCGACCAGTTCCTGCGCGACGGCAGCAACCATCGTGACGATGCCTACGGCGGCAGCATCGAGAACCGCACGCGCCTGCTGTTCGAAGTGGTCAGTGCAGTAGCCGATGCCATCGGCCCGGGCCGTACCGGCGTGCGCCTGTCGCCGGTCACGCCGGTCAACGACGCGCACGACAGCGACCCGCAGCCCCTGTTCAATCGTGCGGTGGAACGCCTGGATGCGATTGACGGGCTGGCCTTCATCCATGTCATCGAAGGCGCCACCGGAGGCGACCGTGACAATATCGCGTTCGACTATGCGGGCCTGCGCGCTCGCTTCCGCGGCCGGTGGATCGCCAATAACGGCTACGATGCCGCACGCGCCGGCGAGGCCGTAGCCAGCGGCTACGCCGACATGGTCGCCTTCGGCCGACCCTTCATCGCCAATCCGGATCTGGTCGCGCGCCTGCGTACCGGTGCGCCGTTGGCCGAGCTGGATGCGGACACGCTGTACGGCGGCGGCGAACACGGCTATACCGATTACCCACCGTTGGACCGCTGAGTTCAATGCGGTGCCTGCCCGGTTCCGGGCAGGCACCGGAGCCTGCAGTTTGGCCGTTTGGATCCCTGTTTTTGGCCACCCCGCCCCTCATCGAGGCGGCAGCAGCAGCGAAAATAACGCGATGTCACGCGAAGGGCGAGCGTGCACCGACGCCCCGTTTTCCTTGCCGAGCGCCGAGCGATGTCCCGATATTTCACCTTTGCTGATTACCGCCGTTTCGGCCAGCGCCATGGCTTCGATTACCGCGCTGATCCGGAACACCTGCGCGAGGACCAGTGGGCCGGTCGCGGCGAGGTCAACGAACAGTTCATGCGCGGTGGCATGAGCCTGATCGCCTCTGACGTGCATAACCGGTTCCCCTATGTGGCTACCGCGCAGCAGCGTCCCGGGCTTGCCATCCGCGTGATGCTGCAGGGGCAGGTCGACGTGCGTATCCCGCGACGCGGTGCATTTACCCTGCGTGCCGGTACCGCGATGACCGCCCAGCATCGCGACCAGATCGAGATGACCGGCGCGCACCCCGGCCAGACGCGCATGCGCGGGGTCAGCGTGATCGTGCCGGCGGGAGTCGATGCGGAAGTTTTCCGGATGCCACTGCTGGAAAAGGCGCTCGACACGCACCTGGAATGCCGCCACTGGGCCATTCCACACGCGATGTTGCCGGTGCTGGGCCAGTTGTTCGACCGCCCGTGGCAGGACGGCATCGATGCCTTGTGGCGCGAGGGCGTGGCACTGCAGCTGCTGGCGCTCGGCCTGCAGGCGGAGGACCTGCAGGCCGACCCGGTGCGCACGCTGCGCGCCGGCCAGCGCGAGCGCCTGGAACGCGTGCGCAGCTACCTGCATGACGACCCCAGCCATGCCCACAGCCTGGTCGAGCTGGCCCGGCTGGCCTGCATGAGCCCCAGCTCACTGCGCCGCCATTTTGCCCAGCAGTATGGAAGCTCGGTGTTCGATTATCTGCACGAGCAGCGCATGCGCCACGCCGAACAGGGCCTGCGCGAAAACGGATGGACCGTCGAACAGGCCGCCGCCGCCAGCGGCTACCGCCACCCCAGCAACTTCGCCGCCGCGTTCCGCAAGCGCTTCGGCCTGGTGCCCAGCCGATGGCGCACCGGTCCCTCGAAGGTGGGGTGAGGGCCTGTCGCCGGCAGGTGCCGACCTGGGTCGACACGCTCCGGCACCGTCGTGGATGCCGGCCAGCGGCCGGCACTACCACCACCTCCGGGCATGGCGAACCCGGAGGACCTCAGCAAGCTCAATACACCGGCAGATCGATGTAGCTGGCCTGCGCCGCGCTGTGCCACACCCGCTGCGTGGCCTTCTGGTAATCGCCTGGCTTGGCCAGGTAGATGTTGGGCACGTAGGTCTGCGGATTGCGGTCATACAGCGGGAACAGGCTGGACTGCACCTGCACCATCACCCGGTGCCCCTTCTGGAAGGTGTGGTTGGCGTTGGGCAGATCGAAGCGGTACGGCAGCACCTGGTTCGCCGCCAGCGGCTTCGGATCGCTGAAGCTTTCGCGGTAACGGCCGCGGAAGATCGCCAGCGACACGGGCAGCTCGTAGCCCCCCATTTCCGGCGTCGATGCTTCCTGGTCCGGGTACACATCGATCAGCTTCACCACCCAGTCGCTGTCGGTGCCGCTGGTCGAGGCCTGCAGGTGAACCACCGGTGCGCCGCCGATGCGCAGCGGCGCCGTCAGCGGTTCGGTGATGAAGGTCAACACGTCCGGGCGGCCATCGACAAAGCGCTGGTCCTTGACCAGCCAGGTGGTCCACATGTCGCGGTCGCCGAAGCGGATCGGGCGCGGCACGAACGGCACCGGCTTGGCCGGATCGGACACGTACTCCTCGAAGTCGCCCTCGCCCGCCGCTGGCGCCTGGAACGCCAGCTTGCCGCCGGCACGCAGATAGAGCGGCTTGCTGCTGGCGGCACAGCCCTTGTCGCAGCTGCGCGGCCACCCTTTCAGGCGGTCCCAGTGGTTTTCGCCGGTGTTGTAGATCAGCACCGGCGGCGTGTCGGCCTTCGGTGCACCGTCCACCAGGTACTGGTCGAAGAACGGCTTGAGCACATCGCGACGGAACTGCAGCGCGGTATCGCCATCGAACTTCAGCGCGCCCAGTTCGCTGCCGCTGTAGTTCACCTGGCTGTGGCGCCACGGGCCCATCACCAGGTAATTGCGGTTGTTGCCGCTGTCGCGCCCTTCCATCGCCTGGTAGGCGTGGTTGGCGCCCCACATGTCCTCCTGGTCCCACAGGCCCTGCAGCCACAGGGTCGGTACCTTCAGCGGCGTCTTCGCCATCACCGCGTCCAGCGCCTGGCCCTGCCAGAAGCCGTCATAGGCCGGATGCTCAACCAGCTTCTTCCACCAGGTCAGCTGGTCCACGCCGGTGAAACGCGCGTAGTCGCCGGCCGAACCGAGGCGCAGGAAAGTGCTGTAGTCGTCGTAGCCCAGGCTGGGCAGCGGCGTGCCCTTGCCGCGCTTCTCGGTCTGCATTGCGAAATAGTTGAAATTGACCTGCCGGAACGCACCGTAGTTGAGCCAGTCGTCACCCATCCAGCCATCGACCATCGGGCTCTGCGGTGCGGCCACCTTCAGTGCCGGGTGCGGGTCGGTCAGCGCCATCACCACGGTGAAGCCCTCGTACGACGAGCCGAGCATGCCGACCTTGCCATTGCTTTCCGGCACGTTCTTCACCAGCCAGTCGATGGTGTCCCAGGCGTCGGTGGCGTGGTCCACCTTGGTGTTGTTCAACGGCCCGCGCAGCGGCCGGGTCATCACGTAATCGCCTTCGGAGCCGTACTTGCCGCGGATGTCCTGGAACACGCGGATGTAACCGCCGTCGACGAACACCTCGTCGCCCTGCGGCAGCAGGTCGCGCATGCGCGGCGAATCGCTGCGGCTGGCGCGGCCGGCGGCATCGTAGGGGGTGCGGGTCAGCAGGATCGGCGCATTGTGGGCGCCCTTGGGCACCACGATCACCGTATACAGCCTGGTGCCATCACGCATCGGCACCATCACCACGCGCTTGTCGTAGTCACGACCGACATCGGGAGCAACGAAGGGCTTTCCGCTGATGTCCGGGGTCATCGGCGGGGTATCGGCGGCCAGCACGGTGCTGGACAGGCAAAGGGCAATGGCTACAGCGACGGCACGCACACGCATGGACAACCCCTCCCGGCAGGAAAGCTCCAAGCCTACTCCTGCCCTGCGCCGTGAAGTGTGTGCAGGCTTTGCATTCTGCGGTGGATGCAGGCAGGACTGATGGCACATGTGCCTGCGGTGCCGCTGCGCTCGCCGGCGAACGGTAGTGCCGACCGCTGGCCGGCGACCGCGTAACGCGCCCCAGGAGCATGAAGTTGCCGGCCAGCGGCCGGCACTACCCGGTCAGGCCACCACCACCTCGTGCAGCGCCAGCCAGCGCCAGCGACCCTCTTCCTGCCTCAGCACCGCCAGCGATTCGCGCCACGCGGGCTGGCCGTCATCGATCGAATGCCCTTCGCGATAGCGCAGCACCGCCAGCGGCAATGGCGCATCCACCGCCTGCACGGCGTCGATGGAAATCCGCAGCCCGGGGCGCGCGCCGTGACCACCGGCGAACAACGCCTGCACGGCCTGCCGATCCAATCGGCGCCCGGCGATGCCGGCCATGCTGAAGTCCGCGCAGAAATGCGCCATCAGATCACCCAGCGCGTCGGTGCCGACGTCGGCACGGAACCAGGCCTGCAGCTTGTCATGCAGGTGGTGGATTTCATGTTCTGCGGTGGTTTCCATCAGGTGTTCTCCGGTTGCGAAAAGGTGATCCTCTGCGACCTGCGCAGCAATGCCATCGGCAGCAGGGTCAGCAGGGCGGCCAGCCCCAACGCTACGCGGGTGGCGTGGGCCGGCAGCCATTGCATGGCCAGTGCCAGCAGCAGCGCGATGGCCGCAGTACCGAGGCAGAAACTGAGCTGGCGGTTGAGATTCCAGAGAGCGCTGGCATCACCCAGCGCCTCGCCTTCCACGCCCTGGAAGGCCAGCGTCTGCGCGGTACTGCTGCACAGGCTGCCGCCAGCGCCCATCAGCGCGAACAACAGCGCGGCCGATGCGAAGGCGGGCGGCGGCAGCAGCGCCATCAACAGCAGCCCACTGGCCTGCAGCAGCATGCCCACGCGCAGTACCGTGGCCGGGCCGAGGCGGGCCAGCAGCCGTTTGCTGGCCGTGATCGCCACGGCCGAGGCCAGCGCCCACGGCAGCATCAGCGCGCCGATGCGTGCGGCGCTGTAACCGGCCTGGTGCAGCTGCAGGGTACTGACCAGCTGGCTGCCGATGAACACGCCGGGTACGGCCAGATACACCAGCATCGCCAGGCGCAGCCCGCGATGGGACAGCAGTGACCAGCGCAGCAGCGGTTGTGCCTGCCGACGTGCATGCTGCAGGTGGGCCGCCGCCAGCAGCAGTGCGACCAGCAGCAACACGGCACCTGCGCCGCGATGTCCGCACTCGCCCAGCCAGGTCAGCGCCAGCAGCAGCGCGCCCAGCGCCAGCATCGCGGTGGACAGCGCATAGGCCTGCAGGCGCGGTGCACTGCGCGTGCCGTCGGCCGGCATCCACGCCAGCACCAGCCCGATCGCCACCAGCGCCAACGGCAGGCTGGCCCAGAGCACGCCGCGCCAGGACAGCCACTGCACCAGCAACCCGCCCAGCGCGGGCGCCAGTGCCGGCACCAGCAGCGCCACCAGCAGGATGCGCCGGGTCAGCGCGCCACGCTGGTCGGGCGTGCAGTGCCGGTACGCTGCCGCCTGCGCCACGGGAATCAGCAGGCCACCGGCCAATCCCTGCAGCAGGCGCCAGCCGAGCAGCCAGCCGATCCCTGGCGCTGCGCCAGCCAGCGCAGCGGCAACCGCGAACAACAGCAGCGCCACCAGCAGCAAGCGACGCTCGCCGCAGCGCGCAGCCAGCCAGGGCGCCAGCGGAATCACCACGCTCAGGCCCAGCATATAGGCGGTGCCCACCCAGGCCAGGGTGCTGATCTCGGCGTGCAGTTCCGCTGCCAATGCCGGATAGGCCACCGTGGCGATGAACATGTTGACCAGATCCAGGGCGAACACCAGCAGGAAGATCGCCTCGTGGCGCAGGCGGGGGGACGGCATCGGCGGCGCTCCAGCGGGGAAGCGACCAGCATGCCGTGTGGGTCTTGTTGGAAAAACACGACGGCAGCTGCAACACTGTCAAAACCATTTTGACAGTGAGCCGCAATGGTCAGCCTCGACCGCTTCGATATATTCCGCGCCGTGGTCGAGGCCGGCAGCCTGACCGCTGCCGCCGATCGCCTCGGCCTCAGCCGCGCGGTGGTCAGCTTCAACCTGAAACGGCTGGAACAGGAGCTGGGCGTGACCCTGCTGCTGCGCAGTACCCGCCACCTGGCCCTGACCGAGGCCGGCGAGCAGTTCCTGCAGCACTGCGTGCAGGCGTTGGACGCCGCACAGGCAGCGATCGATGCCGCGCGCCGCGACCAGCACCAGCTGCAGGGTGTGCTGCGCCTGACCACCACGCCGGAGTACGCCCAGCTACGCTTGATTCCTGCGTTGGAGGCGTTCCGTGCGCGGCATCCGGCCCTGCAGTTGCACCTGTCGACCTCACCGGCGCCGGCGGACCTCATTCCCGAGCGTTTCGACCTGGCGATCCGCCTCGGCCGCCTGCCGGATTCAGGGCTGCACGCCAGCGAACTGGAGCGCCATCCACTGTGTGCGGTGGCGGCTCCGTCCCTGCTGGCACGCCTGCCCTCGGCCGATGCGGCCGATGACCCCGTGCAGCTGGGTACCCTGCCCCGCCTGGGCTACCCACGCCTGGCCAACGTGCCGGTGGTTGCCCCCGATGGCAGCAACGCGCTGTTCGCCACTCATCCGGGCAATGCCGTGGTGCGCGTGGATGGCGCCAGCAGCCTGCGCGCCTTCGCCGTGGCCGGCGCCGGGGTCACCGTGCTGCCACGTTGGCTGATCGAGGACGACCTGGCCCAGGACCGCCTGCGCCCGGTGCTGCGCCAGCACCGCTTCCCGCAGCAGAGCGTGTATGCGGTCTACCCGCACAGCACGCAGCTCTCGCCAAAGGTACGGCAGCTGATCGATTTCCTGCGCAGGTGGTTCGCCATATGAAAAGGGGACGGAGGGGATTAAGTCGTTTATGCATAAACGACTTAATCCCCTCCGTCCCCTTTTTCAGGCACGGCCCTGTGCGGGCCGTGCCTTCACGCATCAGCGCAGCACCTGCTCCACCAGCTGCACGTCCACCGTCTGCAGCGGTTCGGCGGCGTTGCGCGACAGCTGCACCTGGTAGGTGCCACCGTCGATCTTCCACTGGCGCGCCTGTGCATCGTAGTGGGCCAGCGTCTTCGGCTCGGCTTCGATGCGGATGCGACGCTGTTCGCCCGGCTGCAGGGTCACCTTGTCGTAGCCGATCAGGCGGATCGGCGTGGTGCTGCCGGCCGGCAGCTTCAGGTACAGCTGGGCCACGTCGGCACCGGCGCGCTTGCCGGTGTTGCGGATGTCGACGCTGGCGACCAGGCGCGAACCTTCCACGCTCACCTTCAGGTTGTCATAGGCGAACGAGGTGTAGGACAGGCCATGGCCAAAGGCGAAGGTCGGGGTCAGGCCCTTGGCCGCCATCCACTTGTAGCCGACGTTGGCACCTTCGATATCGAAATCGAACACATCACCGAACGGCTTGGCCGGCTTGAAGCCCAGGCCATCGATATGCGGGCGCGGCAGCTGCGACTCGTCCGTCACCCAGGTCACCGGCAGGCGACCCGACGGATTGACCTGGCCGGTCAGCAGCGCGGCGATGCCTTCGCCACCGCGGATGCCCGGGTACCAGGCCTGCAGCATCGCCGGCACCTGCGCCAGCCACGGCGTGCGCACCGGGCCGTTGGTTTCCAGCACCAGCACCGTCTTCGGGTTGGCCTTGGCCACCGCCGAGATCAGTGCGTCCTGGTTGTCCGGCAGCTGCATGTCCGGCAGGTCCACCGATTCGGCCGCCCACTGGGTCGCGAACACGATGGCCACGTCGGCCTGCGCGGCGGCCTTGGCCGCGGCCGCGGCATTGGTCCCGTCCACATATTCAACGGTCGCGTCCGGGCGCGCCGCACGCAGCGATTCCAGCGGCGAGGACGGATGGAAGATCACCGGGCCCGGCCAGGTGGTCGGCATCACGCCCGGCACCGCGTTGGTGCCCTTGGCGGTCACACCCACCATCGACGAACCACCACCACCGATCACGCCCTTGTCGGCATGGCCGCCGATGATGACGATGCGCTTCACGCTGTCGGCCAGCGGCAACAGGTTGCCCTCATTGCGCAGCAGCACGCTGCCCTCTTCCACCGTGCGCTGCGCAACGGCGAAGCCGGCCTCGGCATCCACCTTCTGGTGCTGCGGCGGGTTGTCGAAGTTGCCATGCAGGAACATCGTGCGCAGGATGCGCGCCACCATGTCGTTCAGGCGCGCCTGCGGCACCACGCCGCCATGCACGGCCAGGCGCAGCGGCTCATCGAAGAACACCGCCGCGTCGAACACTTCACCGGCCGACTGCTGGTCCAGGCCGGCCAGCGCTGCCTTCGAGCCACTGTGCACGCCACCCCAGTCGGACATCACGAAACCGGGGAACTTCCATTCCTGCTTCAGCACCTGGTTCATCAGGTAGCCGTTCTCGCAGCCGTAGGTGCCGTTGATCTTGTTGTACGAGCACATCGCCACGCCCGGGCGGCCGGCGTCCAGCGCGATCTCGAACGCCAGCAGGTCCGACTCGTGCATGGCCTGTTCGCCGATGCGCACGTCGTGGAAGTTGCGCCGGGTCTCCATGTCGTTCAGCGCGAAGTGCTTCATCGAGGAGATCACGTGCTGGCTCTGCACGCCCTGGATCAGCGCGCCGACCATCGAGCCGGCCAGCAGCGGATCCTCACCGGCATATTCGAAGTTGCGGCCGTTGCGCGGGTCGCGCTGCAGGTTGACGCTGCCCGACAGCAGGATGTTGAAACGCTGCTGCCACGCCTCGCGGCCCATGGTCGCGCCACCGGCGAAGGCAACTTCGCGGTTCCAGCTCGATGCAGTGGACGGGCCCGATGGCATTGCCGTGGCGAAGTCGCCCGGGCGGATGCCCCCCGGATTGGTCACGCCGACACCGGCATCGGCCGACTGCTGCGACGGAATGCCCAACCGCGGGACGCCCGGCACGAAGCCGGCCGAACCGACCGCACCTTCCGGCAGCGGGCCACCGTCCTTGCCCAGCCCGAAGTAGCTGTGCAGCATCTGGAACTTCTCATCCTCGGTCATCGCCTTCAGCAGCAGCGCAGCGCGCGCATCGGCGTTGAGGGTGGTGTCCATCCATGGCTTTTCACCGTGCTTGTCGGCGGCATAGGCCAGGGTCAGCAGGGTGGCGCGCAGGGTGGTGCCTGCCACCTTGAACGGTGCGCTGCTGGCGGCCTGGAAACCGTCGCTGAAATAGCTGGCATCGGCCTCCAGCGCGACACGCGCCGGATCGAAACCTGCGGCCTTGGCCGATTCACCGGCCACCGCGCCGAGCAGCACCGCCGGGGCGCCCAGCCGCGAACGCGTGACCAGCGCCGGCAGCTGCGCCGCACCTGCGCCAGCATCGGTGTAGACCGCCACGGTGTGGCGGCCATCGTCCAGGCGCAGGTAGTTCAGGCCCGGCTGGTCGGGACCGGACTCGGCGGCGATCGGCAGCCGGGTCAGCACGGCCTGGCCGCGCTGGGTCTGGCCATCGTCCTTGCCGGCGGCGATGAAGCGGTATTCATAGCCCAGGCCATCGGCCAGCACCTGCAGCGGATCGACCTGGCCGATGCCGCGCTGTACCTGGCGCACGCTCACCGCGTCCACCTGCAGGGTCTTCAACTGCGCGGCCAGGGCCGGCATCGCCGTCGCATCCGGTGCCTGTTCCAGGGTCAGTACGGTAAACGCCGCAGGGTCGGCCCAGGCCGGGGCGGCCAGTGCGGCAGACAGGGCGAGGGACAGTGCGAGCGGCTTTGTAAACGTTTTCATCGGCAGGCGTAATTCCGTTGCCAAGGCAATCGGTCCAGGGAAAGTGCCGCCGAAGGGTGCAGCGTTCATGCCGCGCAGGGGTTGCCAGGCAACGCCCCACAGGCCGGAGGACGGGCCGGTCTGCGCGCGGGACCCTCCTCCCGGCGTGACAACCTGCCTGCCCGGGCCGCGCAGGGCGACCCAATCCTGTGAAGATTGTGCGAGGGCGTTCACACCTGTCAACAGGACCTAAGTCACAGGGGCAACCTGGCCCGCAGTTATCAGGCCATCACTGGCGGTCATCAGCGGGCCGCGCAGGGCTGCCGATAATGCAGGTCCCTGGCCACGAATCGAGCCCATGAACGTACATCGCGACTTCGACCATCTCTGGCGCGACCGCTGTGACACCTCCAGCCAGCGCGCACCGCGCGTGCTGATCCGGGTGTTCGTGGCTCCGGGCGAGCTGGAGCGCAGCGTGGCGTTCTACGAGCAGTTGCAGGGCGTGGTGGCCGATGCGGGCTTCCCGTTCCCGGAAGCCGGGCTGCGTCTGGCCATGGTCGGCGCCTTCCTGCTGATCGAAGGCAGCCAGGCGGCGCTGGCCCCGTTCACCTCGACCACGGGGACACTGTTGGTCGATGACGTTCGGCCCTATCACGACAAGCTGGTCGCCGCCGGCGCCGAGATCATCTTCCCGTTGCAGGTGGTCCCGACCGGGGCGGCGTTCAACGCCGTGCATCCCGATGGCACCGTGGTCGAATACGTGCATCACCGGCCGGACCCGCAGGGGCGCTGAGGGGGCGCCACAGCACAGCAGACCCCACCATGCGTGGATGCTTTACCCCTTCAGCAACCTGAAACCCGCCCCTCCGATTTCATTAGTAATTCTACTCACAGGGCGAGTAGCATGTCCGGTCTCAGCCCCTGATACCGGCCCGTCGATACTCGCGCCATGCCCGCCGTTTCCGCCCGCTCCCGTCGCTCCCAGCCTGCCCGGCGCCTCCCCTGGAGGATCGGCTGATGGGCGCCGTCGTCGCCCTCGACCGGCTGCTGGACGGCCGCCAGTTGTGGCGCGGCCCGGCCCGCCAGGGGCCAGCCAGCGACCACCTGGCCAGCGGCCACCCGGCGCTGGACGCACGCCTGCCCGGCGGCGGCTGGCCGGCCAGCGGGCTGTGCGAGGTGCTGCAGGCGGCGCCCGGGGTGGGTGAGCTGGCGCTGGTCTGGCCGGCGCTGGCCAGGCTGAGCCAGCGCGACCGCCCGATCGTGCTGGTCGCGCCACCCCATCGCCCGCATGCCCCGGCCTGGGCTGCGGCCGGGCTGGACCTGGCCCAGCTGCAGGTCATCCACGCTGCGCCGAAGCAGGCGCTGTGGGCCGCCGAACAATGCCTGCGCTCTGCCGCCTGCGCGGCGGTGCTGTGCTGGCCACACCAGGCCGACGACCGTGCCCTGCGCCGGCTGCAGGTGGCCGCCGACAGCGGCCAGTGCCTGGGCTTCGTGTTCCGCGAGGCACAGGCGGCGCGCAATCCCTCCCCGGCCAGCCTGCGCCTGCAGCTCGACCACGGCCAGGTACGGGTGCTGAAGTGCCGTGGCGGCCTGCCGCCGGCGCAGCCGTTGCCACTGGCCATCGCCCACTGAGGCCGCGCCATGCACTGGGCCTGCGTGTTGTTGCCGCAGCTGGCGCTGGACAGCGTGCTGCGCCTGCAGCCGGACCCGCAGCGGCCACTGGTGCTGCTGCAGGGCCCAGCGCAGCGCCGCGTGCTGCGTGCGGTCAGCCCTGCCGCGCGCGCAGCAGGGCTGCGCCCGGGCATGCTGCTGTCGGCCGCGCAGGTGCTGGTGCAGGACATGCACCTGCACGATTACGATCCCAACGCCGAACAGCACACCCGCCAGCTGCTGGCCAGCTGGGCCTACGCCTACAGTTCGCAGGTCAGCCTCGATTTCCCGCACGCGCTGGTCATGGAGATCGGTGCCAGCCGCGCCCTGTTCGGTGACTGGTTGACGATCCAGCAGCGGCTGCGCGGCGAACTGCACGAACTTGGTTTCCGCCACCGGCTGGTGGCGGCGCCTACTCCGCATGCCGCGCGCGTGCTGGCCAACGTCCACGATGGCCTCGGCATCGATGCGCAGCAGCTGCCGGCGGCACTGGCGCAGCTGCCCTTGCCGCGCTGCGGCCTGCCCAGCGAAGCGGTCACCGTGCTTGGCCGTTCCGGCCTGCGCACGCTGGGCGCGGCACTTGAACTGCCGCGCGACAGCCTGGCCCGGCGCTTCGCACCGGACGTGCTGCAGCAGCTGGATGCATTGCGTGGGCGACCCACCGCGCCCCTGCGCTACTACCAGCCACCGGACCGTTTCGATGCACGCATCGAATTCGAGTACGAAATCGAATCCAGCCAGGCCCTGTTGTTCCCGCTGCGCCGCCTGCTGCTGGACCTGGCCGCGTTCCTGTGTTCGCGCGATGGCGGCGTGCAGCGCTTCGACCTGCAGTTCGAGCATGACCTGCTGCCGGCCAGCGTGCTGACCATCGGCCTGCTGGCGCCCGAGCGCGATCCCGCGCTGCTGTTCGAGATCGCACGCAACCGCATGGAGGCTTTCGCCCTGCCGGCCGGCAGCCGCGCACTGCGCCTGCAGGCCGAGCAGTTGCCGCCGTTCGTACCGGCCGCGCGCGACCTGTTCGATACCCGGCCGGCGCAGGCGATGCCCTGGAACCAGCTGCGCGAGCGCCTGCGTGCGCGGCTCGGCGATGACGCCGTGCAGCCGCTGGCGGTGCAGGCCGACCATCGCCCCGAACGCGCCAGTGGCACCCAGCCCGCGGCCAAGCCTCCGTCGTACTGGCCGCTGCGCCCCGGCTGGTTGCTGGACACCCCACAACCGTTGCGTGACCCGCGCCTGCGCATCGTCGCCGGGCCGGAGCGGATCGAATCGGGCTGGTGGGACCAGGCCGACGCACGCCGCGACTACTACGTGGTGGAAACCGCACACGGCCAGCGCGGCTGGGCCTTCCGTGAGCGCAACGATCCGCATGCGCCGTGGATGCTGCACGGCTGGTTCGGCTGAGCCGCCATGCACAGCGCCATGCACAGCGAACTGCCCGGCTACGCCGAACTGCACTGCCTGTCGGCCTTCAGTTTCCAGCGCGGTGCTTCGATCGCCGAAGAGCTGTTCGCGCGTGCCGCCGGCCAGGGCTATCGCGCGCTGGCGATCACCGATGAATGCTCGCTGGCCGGCATCGTGCGCGCCTGGCAGGCAGCGAAGACGCATGGCGTGGCGCTGATCGTCGGTGCCGAATTCCAGGTCGAGGACGGGCCGAAGCTGGCCCTGCTGTGCACCGACCAGGCCGCCTATGCCGGTCTCTGCCAGTTGATCACCACCTGCCGACGGCGCGCAGCCAAGGGCCAGTACCGCTGCCTGCGCGAGGACCTGCTCGGCCTGCCCGACGGCCTGTTGTGCCTGTGGCTGGACCGGCAACCCGCCGCCACCGACCTGGAACTGCTGCGCGCCGGCTTCAATGATCGGCTGTGGTTGGCGGTGGAGCTGCACCACGAACACGACGACGCACGCCGCCTGCAGCAGCTGCAGGCCTTCGGCGAACGCCACCACCTGCCGCTGGTCGCCAGTGGCGACGTGCACATGCACGTGCGCCGCCGCCGCGCCCTGCAGGACACGCTGACCGCGATCCGCCACCGCTGCAGCGTGGCCGAGGCTGGCTGGCGCCTGTTCCCCAACGGCGAGCGCCACCTGCGCCCGCGCACCGCGCTGGCCCAGCTGTATCCGCCCGAACTGCTGGCCGAGACCCTGCGCATCGCCGAGCGCTGCCACTTCACCCTGGAACAGCTGCAGTACACCTACCCGCGCGAGCTGGTGCCCGAGGGCCACGATCCGGACAGCTGGCTGCGCGTGCTGGTCGAGCGTGGCATCGGGTGGCGCTGGAAAGACGGCATCAAACCGAAACAACGCGAGCAGATCGAACACGAACTGGCGTTGATCAAGCAGAAGAACTACGCCTCCTACTTCCTCACCGTGCAGGACATCGTGCGCTTCGCGCGCAGCCAGGACATCCTCTGCCAGGGCCGCGGCTCGGCGGCCAACTCGGCGGTGTGCTTCGTGCTGGGCGTGACCGAGATCGACCCGGCGCGCAGCAACCTGCTGTTCGAGCGCTTCATCTCCGCCGAGCGCGACGAGCCACCGGATATCGACATCGATTTCGAGCACGAGCGGCGCGAGGAAGTGCTGCAGTACGTGTTCAAGCGCTATGGCCGCGAGCGCGCCGCACTGACCGCGGTGGCCATCAGCTACCGTGGCCGCAGCGCGATCCGCGACGTCGCCCGTGCACTTGGCCTGCCGATGGACCAGGTCAACGAACTGGGCGCGGCGATGGACCACTGGGGCGGCAACATCCCGCTGCCGGAAACCCTGCGCGAGCGTGGCTTCGATCCGGACACGCCGTTGATGCGGCGCCTGCTGGCGTTGACCGCCGAGCTGATCGATTTTCCACGCCACCTGTCGCAGCACCCAGGTGGTTTCGTGATCTCCGAGCATCCGCTGTCGACCCTGGTGCCGGTGGAAAACGCGGCGATGGCCGACCGCACCGTCATCCAGTGGGACAAGGATGACCTGGATGCCACCGGCCTGATGAAGGTCGACTGCCTGGCCCTTGGCATGCTCACCGCCATCCGCAAGTGCCTGGCGATGCTGAAACAGCATGGCCTGCATGAAGGACGCATGGATGCGATCCCGCCCAAGGATGCAAAGACCTTCGACATGATCTGCGCCGCCGATACCATCGGCGTGTTCCAGATCGAATCGCGCGCGCAGATGGCGATGCTGCCGCGCATGCAGCCGCGCACGTTCTATGACCTGGTGATCGAAGTCGCGATCGTGCGCCCCGGCCCGATCCAGGGTGACATGGTCCATCCTTACCTGGAGCGGCGGCGGATCCTGCGCGAACAGGGACCGGGCGCATTGAACGACCCGGACAACCCGCTCTACCCGCCGCAGCTGGAACGCGTGTTCGCACGCACGCTGGGCGTGCCATTGTTCCAGGAACAGGTGATGCAGCTGGCGGTCGAAGCAGCCGGTTACACGCCTGGCCAGGCCGATGCCCTGCGCCGCTCGATGGCGGCCTGGAAACGCCGTGGCGGGCTGGAACCGCATCGCGAGAAGCTGCTGGCCGGCATGTTGGAGAACGGCTTCAGCCTGGAATACGGTGAGCACCTGTTCGAGCAGATCAAGGGCTTCGGCGATTACGGCTTCCCGGAAAGCCACGCCGCCAGCTTCGCCCTGCTGACCTATAACAGCTGCTGGCTGAAATGCCACCACCCGGCCGCGTTCACCGCCAGCCTGATCAACAGCCAGCCACTGGGTTTCTACAGTCCCGACCAGCTGCTGCAGGATGCGCGCCGGCATGGCATCGGCGTGCTGCCGGTGGACGTGCGCTACAGCGACTGGGACTGCACCCTGGATTTCAGCAGGGGCGCGGCCGCGATCCGGCTTGGCCTGCGCCTGGTCGACGGCTGCAATGAAGCGGCTGTACAGGCCATCATGCGCGAACGTGCGCGGCGCCCGTTCGAGGATGTCGGCGACCTGTGCCAGCGCACCGCACTGGATCGCCGCCAGCAGGGCCTGCTGGCCGATGCCGGTGCGCTGCGTGGGCTCAGTGGCCATCGCCATCGTGCGCGGTGGGACATCTCCGGCGTGGAAAACCGCCTGCCGCTGTTCGACCAGGCCCGCGCCACTGCTGAAGCGCGCGTGCCGCTGCCGCTGCCCAGCGCCTGGGACGACATGCAGGCCGATTACCGCAGCACCGGCACCACCCTCGGCCGCCATCCGATCTCGTTCCTGCGCGCGCAGCTGCGCAGCCGCGGCTGCCTGGATGCCGCGCAGCTGGCGGGCCACGGCCATGGCCGCCGCGTGCGCATCGCCGGCCTGGTCCGCATGCGCCAGCGCCCGCAGACCGCCAGTGGCGTTACCTTCCTCACCCTTGAAGACGAGACCGGCATGGTCAATGCCGTGGTCTGGCGGCACCTGGCCGATCGCCAGCACCGGGTACTGGTCGATACCCAGCTGATGCAGATCGACGGCCGCCTGGAACGCGTCGATGGCGTGCAGCATGTCATCGTGCAGCGCATGCATTGCCTGGATGAACTGCTGCAGGGGCTGCGCAGCCACAGCCGCGACTTCCATTGACGCCGGGAATCACCGCGTAACGGCCACTGGGTGATGTCGAGCAGGTAGAGGTAGAGTCGACTGTCAGTCGACTTGCGCGCGCCAGCGCGGGAATCTCCGTGATCTGATCGAACAGCAGTCGACTGACAGTCGACTCTACCCATCGCCTTTTGCATCCGCTATCGTCGGCACATCCAAGGAAGGACCACCCGATGCCCCGTGCGCTGCTGCTGACCACACTGGTGGTCTCCACCCTCGCCCTGCTTGTTTCCGGCTGGACCGCCTGGAACCTGCATCGCAGCCAATCGCCACAGCGCATCCTCGAAGCACGCGGGCTGATCATCCACGACGGCACGGGCCAACCCCGGGTGATCCTCGGCGCGCCGGTGCCCGACCCGGTCAGCCACGGCCGGACCCAGGGGCCGCGCGCCACGGCCCTGTCCGGCCTGATCCTGCTCGGCCCGGACGGCTCCGAGCGCGGCGGCTATGGCACCAGCGATCGCGGCGGCGAAGCCGTGCTGACCCTGGACGATGCCAACGGCACCACCGAGGTATTCAAGGTGGTGGCCAACCCGGACCGGGGTGCCAGCCTGATGGTCAAGCACCAGAACAACACCGGCGCCATGCTCACCTCCTGGCAGGGCACGCCGGAGCTGATGTTCATCGATGACAGCGGCCAGTCCTACTACGTGCGCCCCAACGCCAACGCCGCACCCTGATCTGCTTCTGGCGTCGAGCCATGCTCGGCGCTACACACCGCACACCGCCGCCAGATCATCGGCCAGCTGCCGCAGCTGCGCCGCACCCAGCGCCGCGCAGGTGATGCGCAGGCCATGCCCCGGCGCAGCCACCGCGAAAACTTCACCCGGGCGCACATGCCATCCGCGTGCGGCCAGCGCCAGTACCTGCGGATGGCTGTCGGCCGGCAACGGCAGCCACAGGTTCAATCCCTCCATCGGCAGCGGCGTCGGCACGCCCCGCGCGCGCAGCAGTTCCTGCAGCGACTGCAGGCGCTGCTGGTAACGCGCTCCGGCGGCGACGATCTTCGCCCGCTGCGCCGCCGAGGCCAGCACCGTGATGGCCGCATCCTGCAACAGATGACTGACCCAGCCGGTGCCTGGCGCCAACCGCAACCGCAACCGCGTCGCGGTCTCTTCATCACAGGCCAGCCAGGCCAGCCGCAGGTCGGGACCGAGCGGCTTGGACAGCGAACGCAGCAGCGCCCAGCGCCTGCCGTCCGGCGGCAACACCGAGTGGTAGGCCTGCTGCGAGAGCAGCGCGTAATGATCGTCGATCAGCACCGCCACCTGCGGGTAGGCCGCCAGCAACTGGCGCAGTGCCCGTGCCCGCTTCGCATCCAGGCACGCCCCGGTCGGGTTGTGCGCACGCGGCGTCAGCAGCACCGCACGTGCGCCGGCCTGCAATGCCTGCCGCAGCGATTCGACCTGCATGCCATGGGCATCCACCGCCACCGGCAACGGCGCGTGGCCCGAAGCGTTGAGCACGTTGAGGCTGCCGAGGAAGCATGGATCCTCCACCGCGATGCGATCTCCCGGCAGCAGCCACGCCGCCAGCAGGCGTTCAATGCCATCGACCGCGCCATGGGTCAGCTCCAGCGCATACCCCTCGGGGCAGTCTGCATCCAGCGAGGCGCGTGCCAACGCCTGCAACCTCGGGTCGACCGTGCCCACGCCGTACAGCCGTGGCGCCGTCGACGCCAGCCGCAGGTTCGGCAGCAGGCGCGGATCCGGATTGCCACCGGCCAGGTCCTGCAGCGCCAGCCCCGGCGTGCTGCCTTCGCGCGGCATCGCCGGCGGCAGTCCGCGCACCACGGTGCCACGGCGGCCCGCCGTGCTGGCCAGGCCCGCCGCATCCAATCGCTTGTACGCAGCAGCCACGGTGTTGCGGTTCACCCCCAACTGTTCGGCCAGCTCGCGCACCGGCGGCAGCACACTGCCGGCCGGCAGGCCGCCCTTGCCGATGCCATCGCGGATGCTGTCGAAGATCGACTCGGCGCTATGCCCGGTGATTTTCATTTTGTCCTATGCCAAACTATCTCTTGTCCTGTGCCAGTGTATCCGACCCTGGCCATCCTGCATTGGAGGTGCCCGCATGCCCCTTGCCGCTGCCGACTGGCCCGTCGCCCAGTCCGTTGAACAGATCGCCGCCAACCTGGTCACGGTGCGCCAGCGCATTGCCAGCGCCTGCGCCCGCGTTGGCCGCGACCCGGCCAGCGTGCGCCTGCTGCCGGTCAGCAAGACCGTCGATGAGGCACGCATCCGCATGGCGGTGGCCGCCGGTTGCCACATGCTGGGCGAGAACAAGGTGCAGGAAGCACAGCGCAAGGCCGAGGCAATGGCCGACCTGGACGTGCACTGGTCGGTGATCGGCCACCTGCAGACCAACAAGGCGCGCTACGTGGCGCGCTTCGCCAGCGAGTTCCAGGCGCTCGACAGCCTGCGCGTGGCCGAGGCCCTGCAGCAGCGCCTGCAGCTGGAAGACCGTACGCTGGATGTATTCGTGCAGGTCAACACCTCGGCTGAACCCAGCAAGTACGGACTGGAGCCCGACGCGGTCGAGGCCTTCGTGCACCAACTGCCCGCGTTCGATCGCCTGCGCGTACGCGGCCTGATGACGCTGGCCATCTTCACCCCGGAGGTCGAGCGCGTGCGTGCCTGCTTCGTGCGCCTGCGCCAGCTGCGCGACCAGCTGCAGGGCACTGCGCCTGCCGGCATCGACCTGTCTCAGCTGTCGATGGGCATGTCCGGCGACTTCGAAGTCGCCATCGAGGAAGGTGCCACCGTGGTCCGTGTCGGCCAGGCCATCTTTGGCGCGCGCGCCACCCCGGACAGTTTCTATTGGCCCAGCAATGGAGCCCCGGCATGAAGCATGCGGTCGTCCTGCAACACGTTGCCTTTGAAGACCTCGGTACCTTGCAGCCTCTGCTTCTGGCGCAGGGCTGGCAGCTGCAGGTGCTGCAGGCCGGTATCGACACGCTCGACGCGGCCGAGGCCGCCGACCTGCTGGTGGTGCTGGGGGGACCGATCAGCGTCAACGACGTTGATCTCTATCCCTTTCTCAACGACAGCATCGCGCTGTTGCAACGCCGGCTGCAGCAGCAGCGACCCACGCTGGGCATCTGCCTCGGCGCGCAGCTGATGGCACGTGCGCTCGGTGCCGACGTCACCGCCACGGGCGGCAAGGAGATCGGCTTTGCGCCGCTGCTGCTCACCGATGACGGCCAGCGCTCGCCGCTGCAGGCCCTGCAGGGTATCCCGGTGCTGCATTGGCATGGCGAGGCGTTCGAACTCCCGGCCGGTGCACGTCGCCTGGCCAGCACGCCGGCCTGCCGCCACCAGGCGTTCGCCATCGGCAACCATGCGCTGGCACTGCAATGCCATCCCGAGCTGGACGCACGCCAGTTCGAACGCTGGCTGATCGGCCACACCCTGGAACTGGCCCAGGCCGGCATCAGTCCCAACGACCTGCGTGCGCAGTCGCGTCGCTATGGTGCGCCACTGGCGGCGGCCGCCACCGCGATGTTCGACCATTGGCTGCAGGACCTGCCGGAGCAACCGCGATGAACTACCGATTGCAGATCCACCGCGATGGCGCCTACTGGGGCCACTTCGACTGCGCCGGCCCCGATGCCCTGCAACGCATGGACGCCATCGCCGCGCAGCTGCCTGCCGGCCAGGGCTTCCAGCTGAAACGGCAGAAAGGTGTCGGCGAAGAACGCATCCTGTCCAGCAATGCCGACGGCCTGCGCGTGCTGGCGGCGCAGGTCCAGTACCGCGACCTCTGACGATCCGATGGGGCACCGGCCGCTGGCCGGCACCTCTCTGCACGGCAAGCGGATGCGGGCGAAATACCACCGCTTGATGCAAATGATTCTCTTTTGCTGTAAGGTGCAGCCGCTGCCCTTGCCGCCGCGGGCTGTTCCCTTTCCCAGTTGTCGCCCGCCCCGTGTCCACGCCTGTCGAACCGACGGATGTCGCGCAGCTGTGCGCGGCCCATTACCGGCCGCTGCACGCCCATGTCCGCCGTAAACTCCCGCAACGCTGCGACGCCGATGACGTCGTGCAGGAAACCTGGCTGCGCGTTGTCAACGTCGCCGCCAGTGGCCTGCTGGCCAACGGCCGCGCCTACCTGTACCGCGTCGCCCACAATCTGATCGCCGATCATTACCGCCAGCGCAAGCGCCGGCGCGAAGAAGCGATGGATGAGGCGCAACTGCACGCGATCGCCGATCCTGCGCCATTGCCGGTACAGCGCCTGCTCAATACCGAACAGCTGCGTCACCTCGACGCAGTCATTGCCGCCCTTCCCCCTCGTTCACGCCAGGTGTTCCTGCTGGCACGGGTGGAGCAGATGGCACTGGCCGAGATCGGCCGCCAGCTCGGCATCAGCCGGCAGACCGCGCATGGCCATCTGCTGCGTGCGCTGGTCGCACTGCAGCAGGTCCCCGGCGCATGAGCCAGGAGGCGATCGCGCGCGAGGCCGCGCGTTGGTGGCTGGACGGGCATGAAGGCGGCCGCGACGAGCGTGCGTTCAATCAGTGGTACCACGCCGACGTGCGCCACGCCGCGCAGTACCAGCACCTGCAGGCGCTCTGGCAGGCCGGTGATGCGACGCCCAGCCTGCAGCGGCACCAGCACAGGCGGCAGCGCCGGCGCCTGCGCGAGGCCGGCACCGCGGTGCTGCTGCTCTGTGCACTGGGCCTGTATACCCGCCAGGCCGCACCGCCGGCCGCGCAGGTGATGCGCACGGCCGCGGGCGAGGTCCGCGAAGAAGTGCTGCCCGACGGTTCACATGTGCTGCTCTCGCCCGGCAGTGAAGTGCGTGTGCGCATCGATGCGCAGCGGCGCCAGCTGCAGCTGCAGCACGGCCAGGCGTGGTTCAAGGTGGCCGCCGATGCGCAACACCCGTTCCAGGTGCACACGACGCACGGCACGGTCACCGCGCTCGGCACGGCCTTCGACCTTGCCGTGCACGACAATGACAGCGTGGTCACCGTCACCGAGCATCGCGTCCGCGTGGACAGCGGCATCCGCAGCGAGCGGGCCACCGAAGGGCAACAGCTGCGCTTCGATGGCCGGGCTCCCATCCGGACCCTGGCGGCCCGCCCCAGTGCCCTGGACTGGCGCGAACGCCGCCTGCACTGGGTCTCCACGCCCTTGGCCGAGGTCACCGGGGACCTGGATCGCTGGCATGGCGGCCACACCTGGATCCTCGGCGCACACCTGCGCCAGCAGCCGGTCACCCTGCTCGGCAGCGCCGACGGTGCGGCGCGCAGCCGCGACCAGCTGGCCACGCAGCTGCAGGTGCGCGTGCTCCGCCTGGGCGCGGGCGTGCAGGTGTGGCTGCCGCCACGCAAGGGACATCGCGATGCACCCTGACATCGGCCCCGCCACTGCGTCTCCCCAGGATGACGACGCGCTGCGTCAGCCCCTGGAGCCCCCGATGCTGTTTCACCGCCCCCTTGTCCTGGCACTGTCACTGGCCTGCGCCAGTCCGCTTCCGTTGTTGCCTGCCAGCGCCTGCGCGCAGGCCGCCACGCGTCACTTCGATCTTCCTGCGCAACCGCTGGCCAGTGCGCTGGATGCCTACAGCCGGCTGACCGGTGTCGATCTGGTGATCGGCGCGGCATTGCCGGGCGGCCAGATGGCGCCGGCGCTGCGCGGACGGTTCGACGATACGCAGGCCCTGTCGCGCCTGCTGGTCGGCAGCGGCCTGCGCCCGCGCTTCATCGACGCACGCCGCGCCACCCTGGAACCGGCGCCGGCCCCCCCCGCCGATGGCAGCCGTCGAACCGGCCCGCTCCGCGTCCAGGGTGATGCCGCGCAGGGTCATTCTCCCGGTGCAGGGGCCAGCCAGTATGTGCCGGCCACCCGCGATGGCTTTGCGCCAGCGGTCGGCAGCGAGCGCGTGGCGATGGCCGAACGCCAGGACGGCAACAGCCTGCTGCGCTCGATGCCCGGCACCCACAGCTTCCACTCGCGCAGCCAGCCCGGCCTGCAGGTCAACATCCGCGGCATGACCGGTGCGGGGCGGGTCAACACCATGATCGATGGCGTCACCCAGACCTTCCGCAACAATGCGGGCCACGGCTCGGGCGGGCCGTTCGCCTATGTCGATCCGTTCCTGCTGGCCGGCGTGGACGTGCAGCGCGGCGCAGTCGCCGGTGGTGATGGCGCCGGCACGCTGGCCGGCAGTGCCAATTTCCGCACGCTCGACATCGACGATCTGCTGGGCGAAGGTCGTGACTGGGGCCTGCGCGCGGGCTACCGCCATGGCAACAACGGCTACGGCAATGGCCGTACCTTTGCCGGTGCCTGGCGCCACAGCGAGGATGGCGGCGACCGCCAGTTCGGCCTGCTGGCCGCTGCCAGCAGCAGCCGCAGCAGCGAATACGCCACCGCGCGCGGGCAGAAGAACACCGCCGACCCGGGCAGCCAGCAGCCCGGCAGCTGGCTGCTCAAGGCCCGCCTGCAGCCGAGCGACCAGCACCGGCTCGACCTGAGCCACATGCGTTACGAAAACGACTTCTACCACAACTACCCGTGGCAGATTTCCGCACACAACCAGCGCGCCCGCTACCACTACACGCCCTATTCGCCTTGGATCGACCTGCGCGCGACCTTCGCCGGCAACAAGACACGGCTGTTCTATCCGCCCGTGGAGGATTCCAGCTACATCGGCCGCCGCACCCACAGCAGCCTGAGCAGCTGGACCCTGGACAACACCAGCCGCTTCGATGTCGGCGCACTGCAGGCGCGCTGGAACACCGGCATCAAGCACCAGTCGGATATCTATGTGGCCGACACCCCCACCCTGCGCGGGGCCAACCCCGAGGGCCGCAGCCAGCTGGACAGTGTGTTCAGCACGCTGGAGCTGCAGTACGAGGTCTACGCGCTGACCGCAGGCCTGCGCCAGGATCGCTATGGCATCCGTGGTCACGTTCCCTTGTGCTCGGATGTGCCCGGCCAGTGCGCCGAGATCAACGGCGGCGGCATCGATGTGCGCCGCACCCAGCGCGCACTCAGCCCCAGCCTGGCGGCAGCGTGGCAGGCCACCGACTGGCTGCAACTGTTCGCTGAAGTCTCGCGCACTTCCCGCCCGCCGCGGGTGCAGGAGATGTTCTTCGAGAAGATTCCTCTGGAAGGCATGAGCGATGCCGATGGCGTCGGCGCCAACCCGTTCCTGCGCCGTGAGCGCTCGCGCAATCTGCAGTTCGGCGCCAACCTCAGCGCCTCCTCGCTGCTGACCGACGGTGACCTGGCGCAGCTGCGCGTCACCCGCTTCGACAACCGCATCCGTGACTACATCAAGCCGCAGTACCTGCTGATCGTGCACCCGCCGGAGGTGGAGCCATTCGTGGTGCCGATCGACAGCGATCCGCAGCTCGCTGCCTGGACCGATGCGCTGGACGTGGACGACTTCAGCACCACCACGCGCTGGATGAACCACCCGGGCGTGGTGCGCATGCGCGGTATCGAGCTGGAAGCGCACTACGCCAGCGCGCACTACCACGCCACGCTGAGCTGGACCCGTTCGCACACCCGCGCGCCCGCCATCGAATTCGTCAACCTGGAAGACATCACCGCCCTGCCCGACCGCTACTGGACGCTGGACGTGGGCGGCCGCTGGTGGCAGCAGCGCGTGCAGGCCGGCCTGCGCGCCGAATACTCCGGGCCCACCGAGGAAGGCCATGACTTCTTCCAGACCCGCAAGACCGGCGGCACCGGCGTGTTGCTCGACTTCTACGCCAGCTTCAAGCCCCAGCCCAACACCACGCTGTGGCTGAACATCGAAAACCTGCAGAACAAGTCCTATGACAACAATGCCTCGATCGACAGCATCTTCAGCCCGATCCTGGACCGCGGCAACGGTCGCGGCCGCACCGTCTCGATGGGCCTCAACGTGGCGTTCTAGCCGCCGCTGGCTGCCGCTGTGCCTGCTCGCGCTTGCCGCACTGGTGCGCGCGCAGCCACTGCCCGGCACGGTGATCGATCTGGCCAGTGGCCAGCGCCTGGACGAAGCCGCGTTCGTGAAGCGCGCAGCGAATGCACCGCGACTGCTGCTGGGCGAACGCCACGACCAGGCCACTGACCACGCTGCCCAGCGCTGGCTGCTGCAGGCGCTGCAACAGCAGCGTCCACACGGCGCGCTGGTGCTGGAGATGATCGCCAGCGAGCGCCAGCCGCGCCTGGACCGCGTGCAACGCTGGCTGGCCAAGGGCAATCGTGCCGACGGCACGCGCCTGCAGGAACTTCTGGACTGGGATGCACGCTGGCCGTGGGCTGCCTATGGCGGGCTGGTACAGGACGCCACCGCGGCCGGCATCCCCCTGTTCGGCGGCAACCTGTCGCGTGCCGAGGTCAATGCGTGGCTCGCCTCCAACGCCTCGGTGCGGTTCCCGATGCCCACCGCCCGGCAACGCCTGTCGGTCGTGGTGCTGGCCCAGCACGCAGGCGCAGCGCCGATGCTGGAAGGAATGCTGGCCGTGCAACAGGCCCGCGACATCCGCATGGCACAGGTACTGGCCGCAGCCCCTGCACCCGCGCTGCTGGTGGCCGGCCGCTGGCATGTACTGCGCGGTACCGGCGTGCCGGGCTACCTGCCACCGGACGCACCGGCACTGGTGATCGCGCTGGCTTCACCCGGTGAAACCGTCGATGCGGCCGACGCCGACCTGCTGTGGGTGCTGGGCGATGAGTGAACGGCGCCAACACTGGCAGGCGATTGCCATCAGCATCGGCCTGCACCTGTTGCCCTTGCTGCTGTTGATGCACTGGGTGGCAACGCCGCCGCTGCCGCCGCCAGCTGAGCAGGACGTGCGCATCAGCCTGCGCCTGCTGGCACCGGCTACGCCGCCCCAGCCGGTGGAAGAGCGCCAGGCCGACACCCCCAGCCAGGCGCAGCAGGCGCGCGCGTCGCGGGCAACCAGGTCGCCCCCGCCACCGAAGCCCACCACCGCGCGCGAGGGAGAGTTGACCGCCAGCGCACGCGGCGGTTCCGGCGAGCACGCCCTGCCCCCCGCCCCGGCGGCGGCCGTGACCGATACACCTCCCGCACCGGCATCGATCACGGCCGCGCCGCCCACCCCGGACGCACCACCGGCGAACATCCAGGCCGGCGCCGCCAGCGACCAGTGGGACGCCCGCCTGATGGCGCGGCTGGAGCGCTACCGCTACTACCCTGCCGCCGCGCGCGCGCGCCGCCAGCAGGGAACGGCCTGGGTCAGGGCCAGCATCGACCGCACCGGCCGCCTGCTGTCATTGCGGCTGGAGCAGTCCAGTGGCCAGCCGGAGCTCGACGCGGCCGCGTTGCAGACGTTCCGCCGCGCCCAGCCGCTGCCGCCCATTCCCGATGAACTGAAGGCACCGCAGGAACGGGTGGTGCCGGTGGAGTACTACCTGCGCTAGGCGTCGCGGAACGGCGCGGCCGTCTGCGACCCCAACCGGGGTTGACGTCACGTACCTGCGCCACATCACAGCGGCCCGCCGCGCGCACCAATCCCGGCAGGGCCTAGAGCCGAGCCCGTGCTCGGCTGCTGCACACGGAAAGCAGCCGCGCAGGGATCCGGCCCCGCAGAAGCAGGTTCAGGTCCACGCCGGGTCCGCGGTGAAATCGATGGTCAGCCAGAACGTACCGCCACGCGCGTCCAGCCGCACCGCGATCTCATCGCGCATCGCATCGACCTCGCCCACAGCGCCCAATGGCGTCGCCGGGTCCGCCAATACGTGGATCTCGACAAAGCGCATCCGCCCCATCTTCGCCACATGGCTGGTGAAGCCGGCATAGCCCCGCTCGGCGACGAACGCCTGCATCACCTGCTGCACGCGCCGGTCCAGGTCATCCGGCGCCACCTGCAGTACCTCGCGCATGGCCTTCCACGCGCTGCGCGCCGGGACCGGCAGCACCGCCAGGCTGATCAACGCCAGTACCATCGAGTCCAGGTACGGCACCCAGTGGTGCCAGTCGCCCCCATGCAAGGCCAGCGCAAGCACGAAGGCCAGCACGACCGCCAGGCTCATCAGGCCGCCCAGCAGCCAGCCGCGCACATCCAGCCACAACAGCGCCGAGCGCAGCCGACGCGCGCGCTGCGCGACGAATGCCGCCATCGCCAGGTTGCTGGCACTCAACAGTGCCGCCCACCACAGCGCGGGCCCGAACTTCACTTCGTGCCCGCCCGTGGTCAAGCCGATCACCGCGTTGGCCAGCGCATACACGCAGGCCAGCGACAGGATCACACCGCCCAGTGCCTCGACCATCGGCTCCAGGTGCCAGTAGCCGTACTGGAAGCGCGGGCTCTGTTCCCGCGCCACCAGCCGCAGTACCGACAGCGACACCAGGGTCAGGGCAACATCGACCAGGCTGTAGACGCCATCGAACAGGATGGCCTGCGAGCCCACCAGCAGGCCACCACTGAAGCCGACCGCGCTCACCACGATGGTGACCCCGATCGAGAACTTCAGGATGCGTTGCTCGCGCGCGGTGTCCATCGCTCTCCGAAGGGCCGACCGTCGCGGGTCAGGCCTTCAGCACCTCCACCCTGTACGAGGCCACATCGCCGTCATGCTCGATGATGAGCCCGTGCACGTCCGACTCGAAGCCCGGGAAGCGCGCGTTCTGCTCACGGGCGATGCGCAGCGACTGGATGATCGGCTCGTCGCTGTCGCCGAAGCGCTCGCCCGGCATGATGGTCGGAATGCCCGGCGGGTACGGCACCAGCATCGTCGCCGCGATGCGGCCGCTGAGCTGCTCGATGTCGACCCGCTCGATCTCCCCCTTCACCAGGTGGTTGTAGGCATCGGCCGGGGTCATCACCGGGGTCGGCAGGTCCACGTACATCTCACGCATGACCTTGGCCACGGCGAATTCCTGGTTGAACGCATGGAGCGCGTCACACAGATCGCGCAGGCCCCAGCCGGCGTAGGCAACCGGATAATCAGCCGCCAGCGTCGGCAGCGCCTGGCTCAGCGGTGCATTGCGGTCATAGAGTTCCTTGAATGCCATCAGCTCCGTCACCAGGGTGCTCCACTTGCCCTTGGTGATGCCCATCGAGAACAGGAACAGCACCGAGTACAGGTTGGTCTTTTCCACGGTGATGCCGCGGCCCCACAGGAACTTGCTCAGCACCGCCGCCGGAATACCCAGCTTGCCCATGCTGCCGTCCATTCCCAGGCCCGGGGTCAGCAGGGTCACCTTGATCGGATCGATCAGCACATAGTCGTCGACCAGGTTCTCGAAACCGTGCCAGTGCGCGTCCGGCTGCAGGTACCACTCCTCGCGCTTGGCCACCAGCGGCGCCGGCGTGTCGCCCTTGTCCAGGCTGCGCTCGACCTGGGTCGGCTGCCACACGCTGAACCACCAGTCGTCGCGGCCCAGGTCGTCGCGGACGTGCAGCATCGCGCGGCGGAAGGCGATCGCCTCGTCATGCATCTCCTGCACCAGCGAACGGCCGGCATCGCCTTCCATCATCTTCGATGCCACGTCACAGGCGGCGATCACCCCGTAGTGCGGGCTGGTCGAGGTGTGCATCATGAACGACTCGTTGAAGCGCTCGGCATCCAGGTTGCGCTGGGCGGAATTGCGCACGTGGATCATCGACGCCTGCGAGAACGCCGCCAGCAGCTTGTGGGTCGAATGCGTGGTGAAGATGATCGCATCCTGCTCGCGCGGCTTGCCCTTGGCCATGCCGTAGTGGTTCTCGTAGAACGGATGGAACGCAGCGTAGGCGTACCACGCTTCGTCGAAGTGCAGGAAATCGACCGCGCTGCCGATCTCGTCAGCGATCTTCTCGGCGTTGTAGCACAGGCCGTCGTAGGTCGAATTGGTCACCACCGCGATGCGCGGCTTGGAGCCGGCCTGATAGGCCTTGCTGGCCAGCGGATTGGCGGCGATGCGCTGCTGCAGCGATTCCGGCGTGAACTGGTCCAGGCTGATCGGCCCGATGATGCCGTGCGCATTGCGGCTGGGGGTGAAGTACACCGGTACTGCGCCGGTCATGATCAGCGCATGCAGCAGCGACTTGTGGCAGTTGCGATCGACGAACACCACATCGCCGCGCGCCACCGTGCCATGCCAGACGATCTTGTTGGCGGTGGAAGTGCCGTTGGTGACGAAGAAGGTGTGGTCGGCGCCGAAGTTGCGCGCCGCCTCTTCCTCGGCGTCCTTGATCGGGCCGGTGTGATCCAGCAGTGAGCCGAGCTCGGGCACCGAGATCGACAGATCGCTGCGCAGGGTGTTTTCCCCGTAGAACTGATGGAATGCACGGCCGACCGGTGACTTGGTGAACGCCACGCCACCTGCGTGGCCCGGCGTGTGCCAGGAGTAGTTCGACTCGGCTGCATGGTGGATCAGCGCCTTGAAGAACGGCGGCAGCAGGTTCTTCATGTAGTCTTCGGCCGCGCGCATCACCTGCCGCGAGATGAAGCTCTTGGTGTCTTCGAACAGGAAGATGAAACCGTGGATGTACTTGAGCAGCTTGCTCGGCACCTTCTCGATGGTGCGGCGCTCGCCGTACAGGAACACCGGCAGATTGGCACGGCGCGCGCTCTGCTCGCGCAGGAAGGCGGTCAGGCGCTGGAACTCGCCATCCACCTCTTCGCTGCCATCGATCGAGATCAGCACCGCTGAGGCCGCCACGTAGGTACGGGCGCCGGCCCGGGCGTCATCCAGGTTCAGCCCGCACAGCACGCGCTGGTCGTTGCTGCGCAGCTCCTCCACCAGCGCACGGATCAGGATGCCACCGATGCGCGGCGAGTCGTAGTCGTTGTCGATGACAATGACCGGGTAGTCCAGGGACTTGAAGTACACGTTGATTCTCCTTGTCGAACTCAGGAATGCCGGGCGCCGGCGCTGATGGCCGAGGCCTCGCGGGCGCGCTGCCGCTGCTGGCGGCGCTCCTCGCTGAAGAAGGGATAGAACACGGTGATGAACAGCACGAACAGGAAGGCGTACTGCACGATGGTTCCCGACGAGCCGTAGATCGCCCACAGGCAGTACACGACGGTCAGGCTGGTCAGGGTCCAGAACGCACCGGTGTGGACCAAGGTGTGCGAACGCTCGACCACGAAGTAGCACGCCACGCACGAGTAGATGTAGGGCAGCAGGGTCAGCACCACGGCCGCCGACGTGATCACGTCGAACTGGGCCGACGCGGTTTCCGAGGTGGAGGTCACCAGCACCGCCAGGGTCATCAGCACTGCCACGATCAGCACGCCCTTGACCGGCACGTCGTCCTTGTTGGTCTTGCTGAAGATGCTCGGGAACAGGCCGTCATCCGACGCTGCCTTGGCACTCTGCGCGGTCAGCAGGATCCAGCCACCCAGCGAGCCGGCGGCGCCGATGAAGGCGCACAGGCTGACCAGCGCGCCGCCCCAGCCACCGACCGCCTTGGCCGCCGCCAGCGCGAACGGTGCGTCGGACACCTGCAGTTCCGCGTTCGGCACCATGCCCATGATCACCGACGAACTGGCGATGTAGGCAATGGCAGCCAGGAACACGCCGGCCAGCGTCGCGCGGGCGACGTTCTTCTCCGGATTTTCGACCACACCGGCCGTCACCGATGCAGACTCGACGCCGATGAAGGCCCACAGGGTCAGTGCCGCGGCGCTCGAGATCGCACCGAAGTTCGACTCGCCAGACACGTTGTAGGCGCCCTTGAAGATGTCGGCATCGAAGAAGAACCAGCCGAAAATGGCGATGCCCAGGATCGGCACCAACGCAAAGCTGGTGGTGACCGTCTGCACGCGGCTGACGAAGGCCGGGCCGATCACGTTGGCAAAGCTCAGCGCCCAGACCAGCACCAGCACCGCAACGCAGCGCACCAGCGGCTCGGACAGGATCGGGAAGAAATAGCTGAAATAGCCCACCGCGGCGATCGGAATGGCGACGTTGCCGATCCAGTTGGCGAACCAGTAGATGGTATTGGTCTGGAAGCCCATGTACGGCCCGAACCAGTCGCGCGCATAGGCGTAAGGGCCGCCCGCCTTGGGCGCAAGCTTGCCCAGCTTGGCGAACACGAAGGCCAGCAGCAGCGCGCCGGCGGTGGTGATCAACCAGCCCCAGATCGAGGCGGTACCGATCTTGGCGAGGCTGGACGGCAACAGGAACACGCCTGAGCCCATCATGTTGCCGGCGACGAGGAAGGTGGCTCCGACCACCCCGATTTTCTTTGCTTCTGCCATGACGATCTCCGGTACTGGCATGAGCCCGGCAGCACCGGGCGTGGGGACGGTTACGCTGGCGTACGACCGCTGGCGTCTATTTGATGAAGTTGTATTGCAGGCTGCCCTGCACCCGGACCGTGTCGCCGCGTGCGCCGCCCTGCTGTTCCAGCCGGCCGTACAGCAGCTCCATGCCCATCGTCCAGGACGGCGCCGGGCTCCAGATCAGGTTGAACACGCCGTAGCGGCTCTGCCGGAATGCATCAGCGGCGAGTGCGGCGTTGCGCTCCAGGGTCAGCTGGCCAAAGATCAGGTTGGAGCGCCACAGCTCGGACCAGTAATGGGTGTAGCCGACGAAGCCACCGTGCAGGTCGAGCGCGTCGAGCCGGCCGTCGGCGCCGACCACCGCATCCAGTCCCGAGCCGGTCAGGTCGGCGGTATAGCGGCTGAGGCCGCGCCCGCCCAGCGCACCGAACAGCAGCAGGTCGCGTTCGCCCACCGATGCCGAGCCGCTCAACTGCAGGCCACCGGCCATGCGCCGGTCGCGCTCGCCCTCTCCGTCATAGGCCAGGCTGCGCGCCACCGCACCGAACTGCAGGTGGCCCCAGTCGCGCTCCATGCGCGCGGTTACCGTCACGTCGGGCAACCGGTTCACTGCCACCCGTGAATCACTGGCACCGGCAAGTTCGGTTTGCGGGTCTTCGGCTGCCACAGTCAGGGTGTTGCCCTTGCCCATCGTGAAACTGTGGTGGATGCCCGCCACCAGCAGGTAGCCGGCGCCGCCGGGGCCGGCGAAGTCCAGCGTATCGGGCAGGCTGTCCGGGTCCATGAAGCTGGAATAGCCATAGCCGGCGTAGGTGTTGCCCAGCTGGCCATAGGCATGGCGCAGGCGGAACTGGTATCCCTCGCTGCTGCCGAAGAAGTCGTTTTCCAGATAGAAGCGCAGGTTGCCGTGCGTGGTCGGGCGCCGCGCCTCGAAGCTGAAGCGGGTCTGCTTGGCGTGGATGTTGAAGTTGGAGACATCGCGATGGCTGCCGCCGACCGGCATCGACGAAGGAATGAACTGATCCTCGTCACCGGCGGCGCGCGAATCGGCAATCGCATCGAGCTTGGCGTAGCCGCCGATGCGGATCACCGTGTCAGTGCCAGGAATGGCGAAGAAGCCTTTCAGCTCGGGATCGGTCGGGCCGGCTGCACTGTCGGGACGCGACGCCGCCGTTGAGGGATCGGCTACCGATTCGCGCTGCGGCAGCACCGGTTGCGCCACCCCCGGCACCTGGGTCGGGTGCAGCATGCTGGCGCTGCCGCCCGCCGTTGCTGCCGGGGTCGGGGCCTGCGCCACGGCGGCAGGCGCTGAGCCCTCGCGCTGCTCAAGCCGCTCCAGGCGCTGCTGCATGCCTTCCAGTGCCTGGCGCATGGCCGCAATTTCCTGGCGCAGCGCCTGCGCATCCTCACGGGCGACCTGCTGCGCATGGGCGGGCGTGATCGCCAACGCGGTCAGGCAGGCCAGACTCAGTACCGCAAAACGCATTGCATCCTCCCTGGACAAACACGGGCAATGCGCTGACGGGGCACAGGCACACAGCACCCTGACCACGCGTTGCCGTTGCTGGAAATGCGGATACTGCGTCCACGACATCGATCAGCCTGCCTGTCGCAGGCAACAGGACGATGACACTGCCCTGCCCACATCGATGCCGAGTCCATCAAGGCCGCGCTGCCAGAGAGGTGGCGACCGCAGCGGTCTGGGTAACAAGCAGGGAGTGAGAACGTCGTGAATGGCTCTGCCGCCGATCCCGGATAAGGGCGTGAGAGGCGCGGCATCCCTCGCGCGTAGACGCTGTATTGCATGCGTCACAGGCTAATCCGACTGTCGTTTTTGGCCTTGATTGGAATCAAGGCGCGATGCTTGATGTCAGTCACGATTCAGACGTGACGACGAACAGGTAGTGCGCGGCGGCAGCGCGTGCATGCGCCAGGAAAACAACAGGCCCGCATGCTGCCATGCGGGCCTGTGCGTTACATCACGCTTTGCGCACCGGTCAGCGCGGACCCAGTACCGTCTGCAGGTCAGTGCCCTGGGGCAGGCCGGCGCGACGCTGCACCTGACCCTGCGCGTCCTGGAACAGGATGCCCGGCGTGCCCTGGAAGCCCATCTCGATCATCAGCACCTGGTTGGCATCAAGCTTGCCCGCGATCTCGCGGCTGATGCTCGGCAGCGCCTTGATACCGCCGCGGTCGAACTCGTGCTCGTTCTCCAGCAGCGCTGCACTCGGGTCACGCGCCGACAGGATGGCAGCAGCCTTGGCCGGACTGTCCTCACGGATCACGCCGACCATGATGTGGCGCAGCTGCACCTTGCCAGCATCGACCCACGGCCGTGCCGCTTCCCAGAACTTGTGGCAGTACGGACAGTTGGCATCACTGAAGGTATAGACCACGCGCGGTGCATCGGCCTTGCCGTCGCGCACCCAGGCACTGGCGTCCAGCTTGGCCCACATCTTGGCCGACATCGGCGCGGCGACCAGCTTCTCCACCGCCTCGGCCGCCACGTCGTTGCCCTCGGCATCGAACAGGCTGCCTACCAGCACATGCTTGCCGTCGGCAGTCACGTACGCGGCGGCGGGCTGCTGTCCACCCACCACTCCGGCGAAGCCACGCAGGCCAGCCGGCGCATCGAACTCGGCGACAACCTCGAAACCGTGCTTCTCGATGCCTTTCAGCACTGCGGGCCGGTCCCCCTTGGCCGCGGCGGCCGGAGCGCTCGCTGACGGTGTCGCCGCTGTCTTGCCGGGCGGGGTCTGGGCCTGGCTGCAGGCGGCCAATGCCAGCATGACCGGCAGCAACAGCACCGCTGGAGCGATGCGCAGGGAAGTCGACAACATGGGAACTCCGTAATGAGATGCCCGCGCAGGCTACCGCAGCCGGCGCAGTTTGTGTTCAAGGCCCGCCGCGGTCAGTTCGCCAAGGTGCAGTTCACGCAGGCGTCCCTTGGCGTCGAAGAACAGCGTCGAGGGATAGGCCTGTACACCCAGTACGGTTGATGCGGAGGCGCTATCGTCCAGCAGCACGCTGTCCAGCCGCAGCCGTTCGGTGGCAAGGAAACCCTGTACCTCGTCCAGGCTTTCCCCCTGGTTGAGGAACACGAACTGCACGTCGGTGTGGGTCTGCTGTGCCGAGGCCAGCACCGGCATCTCGCGCCGGCACGGGCCACACCAGCTGGCCCAGAGATTGAGCACCACCGGCTTGCCGCGGAACTGCTGCAGGTCGACCGTACGTCCCTGCAGATCAGCCACCTGCACGGCCGGCAGCGGCATCTGCCGTTCCTGCCACGCTGACAGCAGGTGGCTGCCCGTCGCCCACAGCACCCCACCCGCCAGCGCGCCCGCCAACACCGGGACCCACAACGGGCGCCAGGGCTTCAGACGCCAGGCTCCCCATGCCAGCGCGGCAACCAGAACGACCGGGAGGTGATACCCACCATCGGCGATCTGCAGGATGCTCCAGGGGGCCTGACGATAGAGCGCGAAGTTCAGGGCCACGAAGCTGATACGTCCGCACAGCAGGCCGACCAGCAACATGTCCAGGACCATGCTTGCGGCAGATGGCACTGCCATGCCGTTCTTCCGTCGCGGCCACAGGTGTGCCACGGCCATGGCCAGCAGCACGCATATCAGGATCAACACCACCGGCATCGGCACCGGCCCAACACTCGACATCAGCCCACCTGTCCAATCCGCCACTGCCTGCATGGTCGAAGCGTCGCGCCCGGGTTGCAAGTGCGACGCCCGCAGCGGGCTTCAGGCAACACTGCGTGGCATCTGCATGGCGGACGCCGGTTGCAGTCCGCGCAGACTGCCGGCCACCGATGACAGCAGCGGCCGCTCACGCCGCTTGTTGCTGACCAGCCGGCGATAGTTGGCCGGCGTCATGCCAACAATGCGCAGGAACAGGCGGCGGAATGCGCTCTGGTCGGCATAGCCCACGCCCCACGCCACTTCATCGATACCCGCGCCCTGCTGCAGCAGCGTCTGCGCCTTGGCGATGCGCAGACGCTGGCAATACTCGATCGGACGCAGGCCCGTTGCCTTCAGGAAGCGTCGTTGCAGCGTCCGCGGTTCCAGTCCGGACACCTCGCAGATCGCGCCGAGCGTCGCCCCCCGCGCGGCAGTGGTATGCAGCCAGCGCTGCGCCTTCAATACGTCACGATCCCCGTGGGCGAAGTTGGCGCTGAAGCGCTCAAGATCCTGCTGGATGGGCGCGGGCACGATAATCCCCAGCTGCTGCGCGACCGCGCTCGCCACGCCCTGGCCATGCAGCCGGTACAGCAGGCGCAGGCCGAGGAAGCGCCAGGCCTGCGGACCGGCCACTGTCAGCAGGTCGCCGTCGTCAACGAGCGCACGCTCGCTGGGCACCCAGCTTGCCGACTGCCCCTGCAGGCCCGGATGCTGGCCAAGGTCCGGACCACTGACCGTGCGCCCGGCCAGCAGGCCCGCGCGTGCAAGCATGCTGACCCCATCGCTGGCCGCCGCCAGCAGACTGCCACCGTCGTAGTGCGCGCGCAGCCAGTCCAGCAGGACCTCATCGGCGCGCAGGCAGACCCCTTGGCTGATCTGGCCGGGGACGGCGATCACGGCGGGAATGTCCGCCTCGAGCATCTCCGCTCCGGCAATCCGGTGCACGCCGGTCTGGCTGGCGGGCACGATCCAGCGGGTCACCAGGACACGCTTGAACGGTCGGCGCTGCTGCTGCGCAAGCCGGTTGGCAACATGTGCCATTTCAGTCAACACGGACGCGGCCGACGGGTCGCCTCCGGGATACTCGACCACCGCGACCTCGACGAATCCTTCGTTTCTGAATCCTTCCACAGACCATCTCCTCGGTTCGTTGCAGGCCATCCAGCGGCCGGTTCAGGCGCAGGGTAGGAACTGCCGCAACGGCGGGGCTATGAAGAAAGTTGCAAAGTGCGCTGAATGCGCCGCCAGCGTCGGCAGCGTTGACCCTGGACCAGACTCAAGGCTTCAGAATGACCGGCAGCATCCGCAGGAATCCGCCATGAACATTGGTCAACTGGCACGCCAGGCCGGCGTGCCGATCGATACGGTGCGCTACTACGAGCGCCAGCAGTTGCTGCCCACGGCGGCCCGCTCGGCCGGGGGCTACCGCATCTTCACCGAGCAGGACCTGCGCAGGCTGCGCTTCATCCGCCGCGCCAAGACGCTGGGATTCACCCTGGAAGAAATCGCCGACCTGCTGGCGCTCAGCGACGGCCACCCGCACGACATGGGCGGCGTGCGCGACACGGCACAGGCCCGGCTGCAGGACATCGCGCACCGCATGGCCGAACTGCAGCGCATGCACACTGCGCTCTCGCAGCTGGTCGCCGCCTGCCCCGGGCATGGCACGCTGGATGAATGCCCGATCCTGGCGGCGCTGAGCGACGACACCCCGTGAGCGCAGACGGCCATCCACCACCACGTCCCGCGCGTGAAGAAAAGTGCAACAAATGCTTGCCAACCCCCTGGGGCAAGGCTATTATTTCGCTCCTCAGCGACGTGGGGCCATAGCTCAGCTGGGAGAGCGCCTGCATGGCATGCAGGAGGTCAGCGGTTCGATCCCGCTTGGCTCCACCA
>NZ_FNFQ01000002.1:521651-604792 GCF_900101175.1 Stenotrophomonas pavanii
CAACTTGAAGTTTTCGTGCGTCCCCATCGTCTAGAGGCCTAGGACATCACCCTTTCACGGTGGCGACCGGGGTTCGAATCCCCGTGGGGACGCCAATTCTTGAAAACCCCGACCCTGGTCGGGGTTTTTCTTTGCCTGTGATTCCTGGGAAGGCCCTATCCACGCCATGCGTGGATGGCTTCACCCCGCTCATGGCTCAGAACCGCCGGTACATCCCGATCGACGCCGGTGCCGTCGGCGCAAACCCGAACTGTGCATACAACCGATGTGCCTCGCCGTCGGCCAGCAGGCTGACATACGCCGATGGCGGCAGGTTGGCCTGCATCCAGCCATCCAGGCGCCGCATCACCTCCTTGCCCAGTCCCTGCCCCTGCAACCGCGGCAGCACCGCGATGTCGCAGACCTGCAGATGGCAGCCGCCATCTCCCACGATGCGCCCCATCGCCACCAGCTCGGACCCTTGGTACGCGCACACGCCGAACAGCGTGTTCGGCAGCGCGCGCGTTGCCGCTTCCCGGCTCTTGGCACTGAGGCCTGCAAGCACACGCAACCGGCAGTAGTCCTCGACCGTGGGCACCGCTTCGCGGAACAGGCAGGTGACGGAATCGTTCATGCGGTATCTCCTGTGGGTCGGGCTATCCTGCCGCATCCACGTCGCAACCGCTGCGACCCTCGCCCGCAGAGTCCCCATGTGCTATTCCGCCCTGATCCGCGCCGACTACGCCAAGCTGGTGCGCGAGTTCGGCGCCATCCTGTCGCTGGAAGAGTTCGCCGAACTGTATGCGCACGATCCGGGCAAGAAACGGCCCAAGACCCCGAAGGCGATGGATGACGGGTTCGCCGGGGCACGTACCGAACAGGGCCGCGACATCGTGGCGAAGATCCAGCAATGGCACGCGCAGGAGCAACAGGCACTGGAGGCCGAACTGGCCCGCCAGCGCGAGCGGCGCGACATCGCCCATGCTGCCCTGGCCACCCGTCCCACCCAGAAGGCGCGCAACGACCTGCGCGTGGCCGGCAACCGCATCGAGCGCGCGCAAGCCCGGCTGGAAGACCTGCATCGGGTACAGCTGCTGCCGCGCGACAACCGCATTTTCCCCGGCACCTACGCGCCGGTGATGGTCAGCGAGCACGGCCAGCGCGTGATCCGCCCGATGCGCTACCAATGCCGGCTCCCGGACAAGCCGGCACGCAACGACGTGCTATACCCCGGCACCTACAACGCGAGGCGTGACAGCCTGGAAGGCTACTGGCGCGGTGCGTTCGGACTGCGCCACGGGGTGGTCGTGGTGCAGGCGTTCTACGAGCACGTGCCGCGCCACGCGATGGCGGGCCGCAGCCTGGAGGCCGGCGAGAAGGAACAGGACGTGGTACTCGAATTCCGTCCCGATCCGCCCCGCGACCTGCTGCTGGCCTGCCTCTGGGCGGAGTGGGAGGGGCCGGAAGGCCACCTGCTGTCATTTGCTACGATCACCGACGCTCCTCCCAGCGATGTCGCCGCTGCCGGGCATGACCGTGGCGTGGTACCGATCCGCAGGGAACACCTGGACGCCTGGCTCAATCCCGACCCGGAAGACCTCGCGCGCCAGTACCGCATCCTGGATGACCGCGAGGAGATCCGCTACGTGTACGAAGAAGCGGGTTGAGTGCCACGCCCTGGCGGCCAGCAGTGGGGGCTCAGGCCTTGACGCTGGTGCGGCCCACTGCACGCGCCAGTGCACGTGACAGATCGGCCGACAGGTACGGCTTGACCAGCAGCAGGCCGGCCAACATCGGCGCTGGCAGCTGCTCGGCCAGCATCCCGGTGGCCAGCACGAAGGGAATGCCACGCGCCGAAAGCGCCGCGGCGACAGGCTCGCTGGTTTCGTTGCGGGCCAGCCGGTAGTCCAGCAGGGCCACGTCCGGGGCACTCTGTTCCAGCAGCCGCAGGGCTTCGGACACACTCGCTGCGAGCCCGACCACGGTCGCACCGGCATGCACCAGCTGCATCTGCAGGAGGGCCGCGCTCATCTCGTCGTTCTCGACCACCAGCACCCTCAGGTCCTGCAACACTGTCATCGGCTACCGCTCCTGGTGGCAATTGCACAGGGAGTATAGCCACCAAGGGGCCGATACCGACAGGAACCGGCCTGATAGGCCATCCCCCTAGGCATCTCCCGCCCACCTCGGTTACACTCGCACGCTGCCTGCCGGTGTGGCGGAATGGTATACGCAGCTGACTCAAAATCAGCCGGGGGTGACCCCATGAAGGTTCGAGTCCTTTCACCGGCACCACTGCATCAAAGGCCAGGTCCCCGACCTGGCCTTTTGCATGTTGCGGGCCGGGACGCCCGGCACCGACGAGGATGCCAACGCCAGCCCCACCCACGCTCGCCGCGGCCCTGCCCGCGCGGCTGCGCGCCCTGCCCCTGGAATCGACCTGCCGCATCGCCGCGGTGAACCCGTCCATGACCTCGATCCGCCTTGGCAGGGCCCGGTGCCGGGCACGCAGGCAGCCCACGCGGACAGCGCTGCGTCCCCCTGTTGCCACACAACTGCGACCTCCGACAAGGTTATAGATAGACGTAGCGCACACTTTTCTTGCCAGCCTCACGTACTTCTGCCTATCGTGATCCCAGCTGGATCTGGGGGCGGGGGAATGCATGACGTTGCGTGCGGCACTGTTTTTCATGGTCGCGCATGCGCTCGTCATTGCCCTGATCGGCCCGCAGGACCCGGTGGGCTCGTACCTGATGCTGATCACCGCGCCGCTGCTGGCCGCGCTGGCCTGCGTGCGGCGGGCTCGGGGCAGCCGCCGGGCGGCGTGCAAATGGCGGACGCTGGGCGCTGCCGTCAGCCTGTTCGCGCTCGCCCTGCTGGCCCTGCTGTATCGCAACGTGGCCGGCCTCACCCCTGCGCAGATGACCGCTTCGTCGCTGATCCTGTACGTGTTCTACCGGATTCCACTGACCTACGTCGCTGCCAGCCCGGGTGGCGGCAACCGCTGGATCCGTGCGGTGGACCTGCTGATCATCACGCTGCTGTGGTTGCTGTACTTCGTGCATGCACGCGCGATGGCGCCGTTGAACAGCGCGCTGTGGACACACTGCCTGCAGACGATGAGCAGCGTGCAGAACAGCCTGGTGTTCTGCTTCGCGCTGATCCGCTTCCTGGCCGAGGACGATGCCGATCGTCGCGACTTCTTCCGCGCGCTGTCGATCTACGCGCTGGGCTACTTCCTGCTGGCGCTCTACATCACCACCTGGCAGCCGCAGGTGCCCGACGGCGGCTGGGGAGACCTGCTGATCAGCGCACTGTTCGTATCGCTGGCGGTGATGGCTGGCAGCACACGACGCCGACCGGCGCCCGGCGTACCCCGCAACCTGCGGCGCATTGTCGACGCCGCCGGGCCGCTGATGCTGCCGTTGCTGTTGATGATGGTGGCGCTGCTGGTTGCACGCCTGCAGCCGACGCTGGCCACCGTGGGTTTCATCGGCGCGATGCTCGGCTATGCCCTGCGCAGCGTGCTGACCCAGGTCCAGATCCAGCGCGAGCGCGACGAACTGGCGTTGCTGGCCCGCCGCGATCCGCTGACCGGGCTGGGCAACCGCCGCAGCTTCGATGAATCGCTCGGCAGCGCACATGGCCGTGCGCGCCGCCATGGCATGGGACTGGCGGTGCTGATGATCGACATCGACCACTTCAAGCGGCTCAACGATACGTACGGCCACCCCGTGGGCGATCGCCGCCTGCAGGCGGTCGCGGCCATCCTCGACGCCTGCCTGCAACGCGGTGATGACCTGCTGGCCCGCTACGGCGGCGAGGAGTTCATCGCGGCGCTGCCCACGCACGGCCTGGACCACGCCATTGGCCTGGCCGAGCGCCTGCGCACCGCCGTGGAAGCCGCTGCCCTGCCCGCCGCCGAGGCCCGGGTCACCATCAGCATCGGCGTGGCCTGGCAGGCCGCGCATGACCAGGGTGACCCGCGCAGCCTGGTCGAGCGCGCGGACCAGGCCCTGTACCGGGCCAAGCATGCCGGCCGCAACTGCGTGCACGCCGCCCCGGCCGTCGAGGCCGGGGAACAACAGGTCGACCGCCGCGCCTAGACCGCGCGCAGCACCGCCGCATGCGGCTGGCCGGCAACGCCATGGACGCGGAAGCTGGCCACGGTCTGCAGCAGCTGCGCCGACTGCTCTTCCATGCTGCGCGCCGCCGCCGAGGCTTCCTCGACCAGCGCGGCGTTCTGCTGGGTGCCCTGGTCGATCAGATCGACGGCCTGGTTCATCTGCTGGATGTCGTCGCTCTGCTGCTGCGCGGCCGTGCTGATCTCGGACATCAGCTCGCTGACCCGGCGCACGTTGGTGACGATCTCGTCCATGGTGCGTCCAGCGCTTTCGACCTGCGCGGTACCGGCGCCGACGTTGGCCACCGACGCATCGATCAACTGCTTGATCTCCTTGGCCGCGCTGGCAGAGCGCTGCGACAGTTCGCGAATCTCGGTGGCGACCACGGCGAAGCCACGGCCGTGTTCCCCTGCCCGCGCTGCTTCCACCGCCGCGTTCAACGCAAGGATGTTGGTCTGGAAGGCGATACCGTCGATCACGCCGATGATGTCGACGATGCGCCGCGAGGACGCGTTGATCACCGCCATGGTCTCGACCACCTCGTGCACAACGCTGCCGCCTCGCGCGGCGACATCGGCGGCGCCACCGGCCAGCTGGCTGGCCTGGCGCGCGTTGGTCGCAGTGCGCTGGACGGTCTCGGCCAGGCCCTTCATCGACACTGCGGTCTCCTCCAGTGACGCTGCCTGCTGCTCGGTGCGCTGTGACAGGTCGCCGTTGCCCTGCGCGATCTCGGTGGCGCCGACGGCAATGGTGTCGGCGGCGAATTTGATCTGGCCGATGATCGCGCCCATCGCCTCGACCAGCGCATTCACGCCCTCGCACAACTCGGCGATCGGGCCGTTCTTGTCGGCGGTGGCCACGCGCCGGGTCAGGTCGCCCTGCTTGGCAGCCGCCACCACCTCGCGGGTCTGCGCCACGGCGCGCTGCATGGCCTGGTTCTCATGCACCTGCGCGGTGATATCGGTGGCGTACTTGACCACCTTGAACGGCTTTCCGTTGAGGTCCAGGATCGGGTTGTAGGACGCCTGGATCCAGACCTCGCGCCCGCCCTTGCCGAGCCGCCGGTATTGGCCGGCATCGTATTCGCCACGGCCGAGCTTTTCCCAGAACTGGCGATACTCGGCACTGTCGCGATGGTTGGGCTCGATGAACAGCGCGTGGTGCTGCCCGCGCACCTCGTCCAGGCGGTAACCGGTGGCGGCCAGGAAGTTGTCGTTGGCCGACAGGATGTGCCCATCCATGCTGAATTCAATCACTGCCTGCGACTTGTCGATCGCCGCCAGCTGCCCGGCCGAGTCGGCCGCCTGCAGCTTCTGCGCCGTGATGTCGGTGGCGAACTTGACCACCTTGTACGGGCGCCCCTGCCGGTCCAGCACCGGGTTGTACGAGGCCTGGATCCAGATCTCGCGCTGGCCCTTGCCGAAACGCCGGTACTGGCCCGCGTCATATTCGCCGCGGCCCAGCCGCGCCCAGAAGTCGCGGTACTCGGCGCTGCGCGCGTGCTCCGGGTCGACGAACAGGGAATGGTGCTTGCCCTGGATCTCCTCCAGCCGGTAGCCCATCGCCTGCAGGAAGTTGTCGTTGGCCTGCAGGATGGTGCCATCGAGGGCGAACTCGATGACCGCCTGGACCCGGTGCAGCGCCGCGACCTGCGCCTCGAGTTCGGAACGGGCATCGGCCGCCGCATCGACGGCGGCGCGGGGATGGGGGGCCAGCGCGCCCAGCAGGGCACGCCACGGCGACCAGCGGGTATGCAGCTCGGCCGGCGCCTGCGCGCCTGCCGTGAAGCCTGGAATGAGCATTGTCTGATCCTCGGTGTCCGGTAAGCGGTTGCGACCCGACGGGCGGGATGCCCGGCGGCAACTTCAGTTGCTTGGGACTACAGGTGCCTGCAGGCACCCCGCGAGCGGCTGGCAAGCACGCCTGCTGCGGGCGCGGCCTGCATCCGGGAGCGGCGGAACACACAGCGCGGGCCACCCGTCAGGGGCAGCCTGGGGTCCTGCAGCGGGCGACGGGAGCGGGATCCAGAGGGAGTATCGGCGACGTGATCGTTGGCTTTAGCCGGATTACGCGACGTCCGTCGCAACTTCAGATGCAACGGCAGGGATGCGATAGACAATCGCGATCTTCATCACATTCCGCTCACGCACGCGGAAAGCGGGGATGCCGTTCAAGCAAGGAAGGTTTACATGACCAACGGGAGATTCCCGGCCCACGGGGAATGGCCAGCATGCAGCGGACTGCAGGACGTCACCTGACACGGAGATCGCATGTTCCCACGCTTGGCCAGCCTCCTGATCCTGGGCCTGTGCAGCGCCGGCGCGCTTGCCGCCGACGGCACCTATCGCCCGGCCTTCCAGCCGGACCAGCTGAAAGGACCACCACCCGGCCCCCCGAACCAGGTGATGGTGCTGGGCAGCCCGCATCTCTCCGGCCTGCCGAAGACCTTCACGCGGGAGCATCTCGAGCCGCTGCTGGAGCCGCTGCTGGCGCGCCTTCAGGCATGGCAACCGACGGCCATCGCGGTGGAGAACCTGTCCGGCATGCAATGCGACTTCATGCGGCGCAACCCCGCGCGCTACGCTGACAGTGTCGAGACCTACTGCATCGACCCGGCACCGGCCCACGCCGCGACCGGCCTGGACGTTCCCAGCGCCAATGCCGAGATGGAGCGCCTGCTCGCGGATTGGCCGAAAGCCCCGACACCGGCCCAGCGCCGCCGCCTCGCGGCCGTGTTCCTCGCCGCAGGCGAGAACGGTTCGGCCGTGGTGCAATGGCTGCGCCTGCCCAGCGATGAACGTCGCGCCGCAGACAGCCTGACGCCGGAGCTGGTGCAGTTCCTCGACAGGCGCTTGGCCAGGCGCGACGAGGCCGGCATGATCGCCGGCGTCCTCGCGGCACGCCTGGGCCTGGAACGGCTGTGGTCGGTGGATGACCACACCGCCGACACGCCTGTCCCGAAGGACCGGGAGAAGGCCTATGGCGCGGCGCTCCAGGCGGCCTGGGACAACCCGGCGACCACGGCGCGGTTCGTCGCCGACGAAGCGCTGCACGCCCACCTGTCCAAGCCCGACGGCCTGCTTGCGCTCTACCGCAACTACAACGCTGCGGACACGGCGATGACCGTCTACCACAGCGACTTCGGCGCGGCCCTGGGCGAGCCGTCACCCGAGGCCTTCGGGCGCAATTACCTGGGCTATTGGGAAACACGCAACCTGCGCATGGTCGCCAACATGCGCGACGTCCTCGGCCAGCATCCGGGCACCCGCATGCTCACCATTGTCGGTGCCTCGCACAAGGGCTACTACGAGGCCTACCTCAACCAGATGCATGATGTGCAGCTGGTCAGTACGGACGCCGTATTGCGCTGACGGCCGGGGTGCCGGCGCATGGCCGGGCCGCGCCGCCCCGGACATCCACTGCGCCAGCGGGCATCTCCAGCGGCCGCTGCCGCAGATCACTGCCTTCCAGCGCGCGCCATGCCGGCGCGTGCTGATGGATGCCGCGCTGGCATCGTGCCGGAGGCGATACGCCCACGATCACAGCGGCCATGCCGCCACAGCAACAGGCAGGCCGCAAACGTGCAGGCCAGACTGAGCAGCAGCAGCGCGAACGCTCCCCGCTGCAACACGGGCAACAACGCCTGTGCGTGCTGGTCGCCGTGCAGCTGTTCGGTACGCAGGCAAGCGGCCAGCGCCAGGCACCAGCCAATCAGGGCCGGGATGAACATGCGTACCGCAGCCGGGTTCCAGGCATTCATGGGGTCACCTGCGTGAGTGGAGATGCGCGCAGTATTCGCGCGCGTCCTCTCACAGGCTGAGATCAGTCCTCGGCGGCGTCGGGATCGTCACCCGGACGTTCGGACAACTCGCCCTGCACCTGCACGTTGTTGCGCCCCATCGCCTTGGCCCGGTAGCACTGGGCATCGGCCGCAGCGACCGCCTGGTCCACGCTCATCCCGCCCGCCAGGGGCGCAATGCCGATGCTGGCTCCGACCCGCAACCGGTGCTGGTCCCAGGGAATGGACAGCGCGGCCAGGGTCTGCAGCAGCTCGCCGCCGATGCGCGCCGCACGCCGCGGCGTGCAACCGGACAGGATGACCGCGAATTCGTCACCGCCCAACCGCGCCACCACGTCCGAATCGCGCACGCCGTGGCGCAGCACGCTGGCCACCGCCCACAGCACGGCATCGCCGGCCAGGTGGCCCCAGGTGTCATTGACCGGCTTGAAGCGATCGAGATCGATGTACATCAACGAAGCCGCCTGGCCGGTGCGCTCGACGCGGGTGATCGCCTGCTGCAGGTGCACCTCGAAGCCGCGGCGGTTGCTCAGTTCGGTCAGCGGGTCGATCTCGGCCAGGTGGCGCGCTTCGCGCTGGCGCGCGCGCTGCTGGGTGTCGTCGCGCAGCACCCACACCGCGCCGCGCACGTGGCCTTCGTCATCGCGCAGCCAGGCACGGGTCAGGTCCACCGGCACCGTGGCCGTCCCCAGCCGCAGCAGCAGGTCGGCGTGCAGGTCCACCGCATTGCTCTCCGGGTCCAGCAGCACCGACACGTCCAGCACCGAGCCGGGTGCGTACTCGGTGGTCAGCGCCAGCACGTCCTGCACCTTGTGCCCGGCCAGCGACAATGCGCCATCACCGGCCAGGGTGCGCACCGCAGCCGCATTGGCGTAATCGATGCGCCCGTCCAGGCTGACGCTGATCACCAGGTCGGCAACTGCGTCCAGGGTGATGCGGCTGCGCTGTTCACTTTCGAACAGGCGCTGCTCGCTGCTGCGCTGGGCGGTGATGTCCTGGATCTGCGACACGAAATGCAGCGGCTCGCCGTGCTCGTTGCGCACCAGCGACACCGACAGACGCGCCCAGATGATGCGGCCGTCGCGGTCGAGATAGCGCTTTTCCAGGTGGTAGTGGCTGCGCCGTCCCGCCAGCAGGTCCTGCACCAGGGCCAGATCGGTCTGCAGGTCATCGGGATGGGTCAGGCGCTGGAAATCGACCTGCAGCAGTTCCTCGCGCGGATAGCCCAGGATCCTGCACAACGCGTCGTTGACGTCCAGCCAGCGCCCCTCCAGCGAGACCAGCGCCATGCCCAGCGCGGCAGAGGTGAACGCGCCGGCGAACTTCTCCGCCGACAATCGTGCCTCCGCGCGCGCCTGCAGGATCTCGGTGATGTCGATGGCCATGCCGACATAGCCGATCCGCGCGCCCCCGGCACCGTCCATGCGGCTGATCGACAGGCGCACCTGGCGGGGCTGGCCATCCTTGCGCAGCAACGTCCACTGCCGCGAATAGGTCTGTCCATCGGCACGCGCACTGAGTGCTTCGAACACATCGGGACGGTTGCCGTCGGCATCGACCAGCGGTTGCATCCAGGCCGCCAGCTCGCCCGGATCGTGGAAAGCATCGAGCCGGCGCTGGCCGACCACGTCCACCGCGCTGTAGCCCAGCAGCCGCTCCGCCCCCGTGTTGAACAGAGTGATGGTGCCATCGGTATCGGTGGCGATCACCGCCACCTCATCGGACGCATCGACCACCGCCTGCAGGCGTTGCCGGGTCTCGGCCGCGTCCTGCCGCGCCTGCTGCAGCTCGGTCACGTCGGCGTGGGCACCGGCCATCCACAACGGCCTGCCCTGCCCGTCCCACTCGAACACCCGGCCACGGTCCTGGATCCAGATCCACTGGCCGTTCTTGTGGCGCATGCGCAGCAGGCAGGCGTAGTTGTCGCTGCGCCCTTCGAAATGGTCGTCCAGCGCCGCATCCGACAGCGCGATGTCATCGGGATGGACCAGTTTCAGGAAGGTCTTCTGGCAGATCGGTTCCAGCTCTTCCAGGCGGTAGCCGACGATCTCGGCCCAGCGCGCGTTGACCCGCATCTCGCCGGTCTGCACGTTCCACTCCCAGGTTCCCGCAGCGGTACCGTCGATGATCATCGCCAGGCGGCGACGCTCTTCCGCCAGCTCATGCAGGCGGCGCTCCAGCAGTCCATTGCCGTGGGTGCCCTGGCCCGCCATCAATCCGGTCCCCTGCCGGCACAGGCAGGCGCCGACCGCAGCAGGGTGCTGCGGCCGCCGGTACAGGCGACGGGTGGTGCTGGCGTCATGGCCCTCCCCAGCGACAGCGGGGTGGCCGAACGCCCCCCTCAGGCGCAAGTGTGCGCAATCACGGGGAAAACCGACAAGTCCCCCGCCACGAGTCAAGCGTGACGGGGGGCACGATCCTCAACTGCGCTTGGCGCGGGCGAAGGCCTCGGCCAGGGCGTTGTTGGCCGGCGGAGCAGACTGGGCGGGACGACCGCCCGCCCCCTGGCCCCGGTTCGGACCGCGGTTCTGGCCGCCTGCGTCGCGGCGCGGTCCCGGCGCCTGGCCGCGTTCATCACGCTGGCCCGGACGGCTGGTGGCCTGGCCGGGGGTGTCGTCCAGGCGACGGGTCAGGGCAATGCGCTTGCGCGCCACGTCGACCTCCAGCACCTTCACTTTGACGATGTCACCGGCCTTGACCACATCGCGCGGGTCCTTCACGAACGTATCGGAGAGCGCCGAAATGTGGATCAGGCCGTCCTGGTGGACGCCGATATCGACGAAGGCACCGAAAGCAGCCACGTTGCTGACCACGCCTTCCAGCACCATGCCTTCGCGCAGGTCCTTGATGTCCTCGACCCCCTCGGCGAAACGCGCCGCCTTGAACTCCGGGCGCGGGTCGCGGCCCGGCTTCTCCAGTTCCCTGAGGATGTCACGCACGGTCGGCACGCCGAAGGTGGCATCGGTGAACTGCTCGGCCTTCAGGCCGCGCAGGAAGCTGCCATCACCGATCAGCGCCTTGATCGGGCGCGCGGTGCTGGCCACGATGCGCTCGACCACCGGGTAGGCTTCTGGATGCACCGCCGAGGCGTCCAGCGGTTCATCCCCGTCGGCAATGCGCAGGAAGCCGGCGCACTGTTCAAAGGTCTTCTCGCCCAGGCGCGCGACCTTCAGCAGTTCCTTGCGACGCTTGAACGGCCCGTTCTCGTCACGATGGCGCACGATGTTCTCGGCCACCGTGGCCGACAGCCCGGACACCCGCGACAACAGTGCAGCCGAGGCGGTATTCACGTACACGCCCACGGCATTCACGCAGTCCTCGACCCGTGCATCCAGCGCCCGCGCCAAACGGTACTGGTCCACATCGTGCTGGTACTGGCCGACACCGATCGCCTTGGGATCGATCTTCACCAGTTCGGCCAGCGGGTCCTGCAGGCGGCGGGCGATCGATACCGCGCCCCGCAGCGACACGTCCAGCCCCGGGAACTCCCTGGCCGCGAACTCGGACGCCGAGTACACCGACGCCCCGGCCTCGCTGACCACCACCTTCTGCAGCTTCGGGTTGGCGCAGGCCTTGATCGCTTCACCGGCCAGCTTGTCGGTTTCGCGGCTGGCGGTACCGTTGCCGATCGCGATCAGTTCAACGTTGTGCTTCACGCACAGCTGCTTGATCGTCTGCAGTGACTGCTCCCACTGCCGGCGCGGTTCATGCGGATAGATGGTGTCGGTGGCGACCAGCTTGCCGGTGGCATCGACCACGGCGATCTTGCAGCCGGTGCGGATGCCCGGGTCCAGGCCGAGCACGGTCTTTGGACCGGCCGGCGCGGCCAGCAGCAGATCCTTCAGGTTGTCGCCGAACACCGCAATGGCCTCGGCCTCGGCCTTCTCGCGGGCCTGGTTGAACAGGTCCAGCAGCAGGTGCGTGTGCAGCTTGGCGCGCCAGGTGAGGCGGCAGGCATCCAGCAGCCAGCGGTCGGCCGCGCGGCCCTGGTCGGCGATGCCGGCCTTGCGTGCCACCCGACCCTCGGCGTACTGGTGGCCGGCCTCGGCATCGCTGCCCGGGTCCAGTTCCAGGAACAGGATCTCTTCGCGGCGCGCGCGGAACAGTGCCAGCAAGCGGTGCGAGGGAATCTTCGCCAGCGACTCGGCATGATCGAAATAGTCGCGGTACTTGGCGCCTTCGGTCTCCTTGCCCTCGACCACGCGGGCGCGGATCACCCCGGTCTCGCCCAGCCAGGTGCGCAGTTCACCGACCAGCGCGGCATCCTCGCCCCAGCGCTCCATCAGGATCGCACGCGCGCCTTCCAGCGCGGCCTTGGTGTCGGCCACACCCTTGTCGGTATCGACGAAGGTGGCCGCGAACGTCTGCGGGTCCTGCGTCGGGTCGGCCAGCAGGCCATCGGCCAGCGGCTCCAGCCCTGCCTCGCGGGCGATCTGTGCACGGGTGCGGCGCTTGGGCTTGTACGGCAGGTACAGATCTTCCAGCCGGCTCTTGGTATCGGCCGCCAGGATGTCGTTGCGCAGTTCATCGCTGAGCTTGCCCTGTTCGCCGATGCTGGCCAGCACGGCCGCGCGGCGGTCCTCCAGCTCGCGCAGGTAGGTCAGGCGCACCTCCAGGTTGCGCAGCTGGGTGTCGTCCAGGCCGCCGGTCACTTCCTTGCGGTAGCGCGCGATGAACGGAACGCTGGCGCCCTCGTCGAGCAGGCCGACGGCGGCGCGCACCTGGGCGGACTGGGCACCGATCTCGTCGGCGATGGTCTGGGCGATCTGCTGGGCGAGCGCGCTCTGAGCGTTCTTGGCGTCGTGCATTGCTTCAGGTCTGAACCGCGTTACGGGAAGACCCCATTCTGGCAATCCACGACGGAGCCGGACAAGGCATTGACAGGGCGCGAGGTTCAGCGGCGTCGCCGGAGTGGACGCCGGCATCCTGGCAAGGAGCGGGCTCGGACTGGCCCGGGGCTGGGATGCCGGCGCGGGCGCGCGATGGTGGGCGCGCCCTGCCGCGTGTTGCGAAGGTCAGCGGTAGTGGCGGGCGGCACGCTGCATGACGATGTCGTCACGCATGCCTTCCAGGGCCATCAGGCGGACCTTGCCGACACCCTGCAGTTCCATGAACCGCTCCGTGTAGAACTCCGGCCCCAGCGCGGTGTCGGCGCGGGATTTGCTGAAGCCGTAGGGCACCACGCCCTTCTCGCCGTCCTTGCTACCACCGACATAAAGAACGATTGCCATGTGATGTATTCCTCCAAATTGCTACTGCCTACTGCACTTGACGAGCGATGCTGCGAGCTCATCGAGGAAGAGCTTACCGCGTCGAACCTGACTGGAACGTCACGAAGGCTAATGACGATCGGTTGCATGCAGATGACTGCGGGATCGCAGCAGAATGCTTACGGATCTTTAACTTCCGGCTAACGAATCCAAGAGTGTTCCCGCCAACGGCGCAGCCCCTCGTGGGTGGTTTGGTTGGTCGCGGAAAGCCGGTTTGCTGTGGGCTGGCCGGGAGGGTGGGTAGGCCGGGGACGCCGTGAACCCATCCATGGGGGCTTGGCCGCGGCATCCATGCCGCGGACACCCCGCCCTACCCACCCTCCCGGCCGCTGACAGATTCCTGGTGGCTGCCTCCACCCACGGAGAAGAAAAAAAGATCAAAAGCAAAAGCAGCCTGGCCGGCTGCTTTGTTGCTACCTGTAGAGAGGGCCATGCTCGGCTGCGAGCAAGCGCAGCGCGCGACCCGCTTCTGCTGTTCTATTTCTTCTCCGTGGCTGGACGCGCACCGAAACTGTCAGGGGCCGGGCGGGATGGGTTCGCGGGACCGTTGGCGCCATGGATGGCGCCATCGAGCCCCCATGGACGGGTTTACGGCGTGTCCCGCGAACCCATCCTGCCCGGCCCAATCGCATGAAACGCATTCCGCGACCACGCCACGAGGGGCTGCGCCGTTGGCTGGAAACTACGGCCACCAGCCGTGCCCGAACCGGGCGAAATGATCGGCCGCGCGTTCGAACGGATTGCGCGCACTCACCCCGCCGCACAACAGGTACACCGGCAGGTACAACGGCCCCAGCACCATGTACTGGTACACGTGCGCACGTTCGTGATCATCCAGCCGGATCAGCGGTTCCACGCCCCACCCCGCCTGATGCGCATAGGTGCGGCAGGAAATGCCCAGGTCATGCCCGGTGTGCAGGATCACGTTGCCCAGGGTGATCGCCCCGCCGGGACCCCAAGGCCAGCGGTCGAACACCAGCGCGCAGTCACGCGCGCTCCAGCGCAGCGTCGCGCCACCGAGCATGCCGGCCAGCCCTCCGATCAGGCCCAGCAGGGTATTGGGCGATGTCCACGCCGCGCCCAGCACCTGCAGCGCGCGCAGCCACGTCGGCCAGGGCGTTGCTCCAGTCTTCAATCGGCCTCGTTGGGAATCAGGAGCCACAGGATCAGGTAGACCAGGATGCCAGGGAAGGCGGCGGAGGCCAGCGAAACCAGGACGTAGATCACCCGCAGCAGGGTCGCATTCCAGCCGAAGCGATGGGCAATGCCGCCCATCACGCCGGCAATCATGCGGTCGTTCAATGAACGTGACAGCGTGCGCGGCGTGGTGCTCATGGCGGTTCTCCTGGGCTACGGGGAAAGCAGTCGGGCATGGCTCGACTCTACACCGCCCCCCTGTCTACGGCGTGCGGTGGCGCAGCGCCTGCAGGCGCGCACCGAACCAGGCGGCAGCGGTCTGTTCAGGCTGCCCCGGGCACTGGATGCGATAGGCCTTGCCGCTCATGCTGCTCTGGCTGGCGGCGCGCTCGATGAACTGCTCGGCGCTGTCCACCATGTCCTTCTTCAGCAGGTAGTCGTACTTGCGCTGCAGGTGCGCGCGCGCATCGCTGCCGTCGTACCAGCGGCCATTGCGCTGGAACCGGCACTGGGAGCCGTCCAGGCTGGAGATCAGCTGGGCGATCTCCCGCCGCGCGTCTGCACCGGGTGCCGCCTGGGCGACCGGGGTGGCCAGCAGCAGCGCAGCCAGCAGCATTGAAATCCTGTGCGACATCATCATTCTCCCTGCCGTCGAGCATGGCTCGACGCTGCAAAAACGAAGCAGGCGCTACGCGTCGCGTGCCTTCAGCCACCCATCGATCGTAGCGGGGACTTCACGCTGCGCGCGACCGGACACGTAGATACCGATATGCCCGCCGCGGAAACTGGACTCGGTGTAGTCGTCCGTGCCCAAACGCCCACGCATCGCGCGCGAGGCGTCCGGCGGCACCAGATGGTCCTGCTCGGCGTAGATGTTCAGCACCGGCAGCGTCACCTGCGACAGATCCACCGCTTCCTCGCCGATCCGTACCGTGCCCTTCATCAGGCCGTTGGCCTGGTAGAACTGCTTGATGAAATCGCGGAACGCCTCGCCCGCCAGGTCCGGCGAATCGAAGATCCACTTCTCCATGCGCAGGAAGTCCTCCAGCGCCGCCTTGTCATCGAGGATGTCGAGCAGGCCGACGTACTTCTGCACGTTCAGGCGGAACGGCTTGAGCATCAGGTAGCTGGCGTTCATCAGGTCGGCCGGGATGTTGCCCAGCGTGTCGACCAGCAGGTCCACGTCCACCTGCCGCGCCCAGTGCGAAAGCATGTTGTCGGCGGTCTGGAAATCGACCGGGGTGACCATGGTGATCAGCTTGCCCAGCTTCCGCTGGCGCAACGCTGCGTAGCAGAGTGCGAACACGCCGCCCTGGCAGATGCCGAGCAGGTCGACCGGGCCACCACTGCGCGCACGCAGCGCATCAACCGCGCCGTCGATGTAGCGCAGCAGGTAGTCCTCCAGGGTCTGGAAGCGTTCGGAACGATCCGGGTAGCCCCAGTCCAGCACGTACACGTCCTGGCCCAGCGCCAGCAGCTTCTGGACCAGCGAACGGTCGGCCTGCAGGTCGACCATGTACGGCCGGTTGACCAGCGCGTAGACGATCAGCAGCGGCGTGCGCCGGGTCGGCGCCTGTTCGCCGACAAAGCGGTACAGCACCACCTTGCCGTCGCGCCAGACTTCCTCGCGCGCGGTCGCGCCATAGTCCACGTCTTCCACCTGCGGCAGCAGCTTCAGCCCTTCCATCAGCTTGCGCTGCATGGCCAGGGTTTCCTGCAGCAGATCATCGGCATTGAAGCCCAGTGGTCCCTTCATCGGTCACGCGCCCGTGCGGAAGTGCGAGGCGCGGCCTTCTTTGCAGACGTCTTTTCTGCAGCCGCCTTCTTCGCCGGTGCCGCCTTCTTCGCGGCCTTGCGTGCGACCGGCTTCACCTTCGCTGGCGCCGGCTGTGCCACGGGATCCACTTCGGCGGTCCCGGCCAGCACCGCCACCTGCGCCTGCAGGCGACGCAGGCTGCGCTCCAGCTCGGCGATGCGGCGGTGGGCGGCGTCCATCTCGCTGCGGGTCGGCAGGCCGATGCGCTCGCTCATCTGTTCCACCTCGCGCTGCAGCCCGGCGCGCAGGCGCATCTGCGCGTTGCCCAGCGAGGCGTACACCTGCTGGAACGGTTCGGACATGGCGACCTTGGCGTAGGCCTCCTCGGCCGCATCGATCCACAGGTCGAACATCGCACGCGCACTGGTCAGCTGGCTGCCCGGCTGTTCGTGCTGGGCCAGGCGCTGCTCGAACAGCGCGAAGGCCTCGTCCAGCGCCTGCTTGATCTGATCGACGTAGGCCCGCGAATGCTGCTGGTATTCCTCCTGCGCCCGCAGCAGGGCCTGCCAGCGTGCCTGGTGCTCGCGACCGGGGCCGAACGCCGGGCTCTGCAGCCACGGACCGGCCTGCAGCTGGAACTGCTGCAGCCATGCGGCGAATTCGGGCACGGCGGCGCCGGCATGGGTGCTGCCACGGGCACCCTGCAGCATCCACTGCAGCATGCCGTCGCCCTGCGCCTGCACCGCCTCGCGCCAGGCCTGGGCCACTTCAGCGCTGCTGGCGTCGCGGCCTGCGAAACGTGCGGCGACGTCCTGCATGGTGCCGTACCAGTTGCCCGCCTGTTCGCGGAAGCGCCGCACGGCATCTTCCGGTGCGCCCTGCGCCTGCTCGGGCAACAGCTGGCCCCACCAGTCGAACAACCGCTGCCAACTGCCGGGATCGTCACCGGCGGGTGCGCCGGGAGTGCTCGCATGGCGCAGGGCGTCGCCCCAGGCGCCGAAGTACTGCCGGGCCAGGGTTTCGAAATCGCTGCTGCCGGCGTCGTGGGCCGAGCTGGTCATCGCAGGCCTCCGCTGGGCTGGCTCATGGCTTGGGGATGCGCAGGGTCTTGCTGATCATCAGCGACCCGGACAGAGCGAACAACAGCACCATCGGATGCAGCTGCCAAGGGCCGATCTGCCACTGGCCGAACCAGATGTGGTCGCCGATTGCATCGGTGCCGGCAGCGATGGCCAGCACGATCACCAGCACCAGGCTGGTCGGGATCGGGGTGCCCTCGAAGTACGTGACCTTGCCCTCGTCGCCGCTCAACGCCTCGGCGGTGACGTTGTAGCGCGCCAGGCGGCTGACGCCGCAGCAGACGAAGTAGCTCAGCACCAGCCAGTCCCAGCCGCCCTGCATGCCGCAGGCATAGGCCAGCGCCGCCGGCGCCACGCCGAAGGAGATCACGTCGGACAGCGAGTCCAGCTCACGCCCCAGGGTCGAGCTGGACTTGCGCCAGCGCGCGATGCGGCCGTCGAGGGCGTCGAAGATGAAGGCCAACGGGATCAGCGCCATGCCGAAAAGCAGGTAGCCACGCTCGCCGTCCTGCAGGAAGCGCATGGCGGCAAACACCGCACCGGTGCCGCAGAAAGCATTGGCCAGGGTGAACCAGTCGGCCAGCTGGAATTCGCGCAGCATCGAGAAGTGACGTTTCATGGGGTCTCACGGAGCATCAAGGCCCACAGGTTACCGCGAGCGCCGCCGCTGGCGACAGCGCTGACGGGGCCCACCCTTCACCGCCCCCTCACCCGCCCTCACCGGCGGTGAATTTTTCGCCACCCATCTTGACAGCCTAGGGGGGTGGCGCCTGTCGCGGCTTATCCACAAAGTTGCCCACGCGTAATCCACACCCCCTGTGGACAACCGGATCTCACCGACTGCGACCGTGGACATTTCCTCATCACCCCACAGCGGGGTTTCCCTACTTCCCAAGCCGCGAGGTCGGCGCTATGGTCACCGGCGGGCCCGCCGCCACGTCCGATTCCTGGTGACCGGCGATGATGATGCCGGATGCTTCCACCTGCTGCTGGCGCAGCGGCCCTGAAGTGGTAGAGCCGGCCGCTGGCCGGCTGCCCCTGCCCTGACGTGGTAGAGCCGGCCGCTGGCCGGCTGCCCCTGCCCTTCCGGAATGCCGGCCGCCGGCACTACCCAGCGTGCACCCGCCGCCACCGGGCGAAACACATCACCTGCATCACCAGCATCGCCGCCAATCCGAGCGGCCACGCCCACCACAGGCCCGCCAGGCCGTGCCGCGCCTGCAGCCACATCGCCAGCGGCAGCTCCACCAGCACGACCGCCGTCATGCCCAGCAACGCTGGCCGCCATACCGTGCCGCTGCCGCGCATTACTCCCACCAGCACGGCGCTGACTCCCATCGCCAGTACGCCCCACACCACAGTGCGCAGCTGCGACGCAGCCAGCTCGCGCACTTCGGTCGCCGCCAGGATCAGCCCGGTCAGCCCGGGCGCCAGCACCACAACCAGCACCACCACCATGCCCAGCGTCGCCAGTCCAAGCAGCACCCCGGCGCGGGCGATGGCCGGCAGCCGTGCCGTCCGCCCAGCACCCACCGCATGCGCCGCGAGAATGGTGGCGGTGATCCCCAGCGACATCGCCGGCAGCTGCACCCAGCTCATCAGCTGGTTGACCACACCGTAGGCGGCCGTAGCGGTGTAGCCGTAGCGGTTGATCCAGGCCAGCAACACGATTTCGGCGATGGCCAGGCTGAGCATCTGCAGCGAAGACGGTAGGCCGATGCGCAGCATCGAACGGATGAGTACGCCATCGAAACGAATCGCACGCAGCAGCTCACGGCCCGGTGCCAGCGGATGCCCTATCCGGCGCCAGCGCCACAGCAGCCAGCCCAGGGCCAGCAGGGAGGCCAACGCCGCCGATACGGCCGCACTGGCTGCGCCCTGCCGTGGCAGGCCGGCCCATCCCAGAATCAGCAGCGGCGTGCACAGCAGGCCGATCAGGGTGGCCAACAGCAGCGCCTGCAGGGGCGTCTTCGCATCGCCCACCGCGCGACTCACGGCGGTGGCCAGCCACAGCAGGAAGAACGCAGGTGCAGCCAGCAGCAGCACGCGCGCGTAGACGATGGACTCGCCGAGGATCGGTGCCGGTGTGCCCAGCGCGGTCAGCAGGCGTGGCGCAACACCGCCGCCCACAGCCATCACCAGCACCGACAGCAGCAGGATCAGCGCCACCGCGCTGCCGGCCACCGCCCGCGCCTGTTGCGGCCGGTGCGCGCCCCAGGCCTGGCCGATCAGCACCATCGCGCCGGTCGCCAGGCCCATCACCAGGGCCAGCAGCAGGAAGAAGACCGGGAAGAATGCTGCCGCGGCGGCCACCGCCTGCGTCCCGAGCAGATGACCGAGGTAGATGTTGTCCAGCGTGCCTGCGGCCAGCTGCAGCGCGTTGGTCAGCAGCATCGGCAGCAGCAGGGCCAGGTAGGTGCGCCACAGAGGCGGCGCGGCCGGGGGCGTGGGATGTACAGGGGCGTTCATGGGGTTCTCTGGGCAAGGCGCTGCCCTGCCCGGCGTTTCCGCCAGCAAAGCAAGCACAGGGGAGCGGGCCGTGGCCCGCGATCAGGTGGCGCCGCCGCGCGACGACGGCGCGATGGTTCAGCCGTCGGCGCTGTCGAACGCCAGGCGCAGGGCGTGGTCGCGCACATCCCTGGGCCAGGAATGCAGCACCGCTTCCAGGCCCGCGCGGTCATGCGCGAACAGCATGCGGATGGCCTCCTCGAAGCCCGGCAGGTCACCGGCGATGGTCTGCAGGAAGTGATAGGCGCGCTCGGCATCGCGACGCCGGCGGTCCTTGTCCGCACCGGCGCGGCTGGCCGCCTCCACCAGTTTCCGCAGTGCCACCGAGGCGCCGCCCGGCTGCTCTGCCAGCCATGCCCAGTGGCGCGGCAGCAACGTCACTTCGCGCGCTACCACGCCCAGCTTCGGGCGGCCACGGCCACGCGGGGCCGCGGGTGCGTCTTCGGCAATGACCTCGGCATCCGTCTCCACGGCGGGAAACGCTGCACTTACCCGCGACAGCAGTTCTGCATCACTGCCGCGCGTATCGAAATCACGGGTATGGCCGGTGGCGTTGTCGAACACCAGCAACGGCCCGGCCGCGTTGCTGGCGCGCAGCTGCTTGAGGGCAAGCGCAGCCACTTCCGGGGTGCCGGAAGCGACCAGGCGATGGCCGTCGAAACAACTGAAAGGAGGAAGACGGGACGCAGGCATGGCAAGGGCATCAGAGGCGATGCACAAATATTGCCCGGGTAATTTGTCGACGTCAATATTGCCCGGGCATTAATTATCCGGAAAAGCGTGCCAGCCTCGGGTGGGCACCTCCCCGATTCGCCGGGTCACAGCCGACTGTAGGACCAACTGACCATGCGGCCGTCCTTGTACGGCATCACGCCGTGGAACGGGCGCGGGTCGGTGTCGAACACCAGCGGCAGGAAGTTGCGGTCGCCCTCCCACATCGGCAGCGTGTCCAGCTTGTCCAGGTCCACCCATTCCAGCGTGCCTTCATGGTTGCCGCCGTGCGGGGTGCCTTCGAAGGTGTCGATGACGAACACGAAGCCCAGCCAGTCTTCACCATGCTTGCCGAAACCCGGCCAGCTGAGGGTGCCGCGCAGGCGCATGCCGGTGCAGTCGATGCCGGCTTCCTCGGCGATCTCGCGACGCATGCTGGCGGCCACGTCCTCGTCCGCTTCGATCTTGCCGCCCAGCCCGTTGTACTTGCCCAGATGGTGGTCACCCGGACGGGTGTTGCGGTGGATCATCAGCACCTGGCGACGATCAGGCGACAGCACGTAGCCCAGGGTGGCGACGATCGGGGTGTACGGCATGGGGCGGCATCCAGCGGCAGGTCAGCCTTGGATTATGGCCGATCAGCGCACCAGCGACAGGCGGCGCTCGGCAGGCGCACCGGCGCCATCGGGGTCACGGCGCAGCGTGGCGACGCCGTGGCCGCGCTCGGCCAGGTATTCCAGCCACTTGCCGAGGAAGGTGTTCATCCGCATGCGATGGCTGATCAACTCCGCCGGTGGCGGATACAGGCCCATGGTGTCCTGCCAGCGACGGCCGACGTAGCAATGGGTGGTCTCGGCCTGGCGCGCATCACGGTACAGGCGGACGTAGGCCGACGGGTCCGGCTCACCGGTGACCGGGTCGGCCAGGTCGTAGGTCAGGCGCAGTTCCACCGTGTAGCGGTGGCATTCGATCACGTCCAGGCGCACATCCAGGCCGTCACCGATCGAGGAGATGTAGCTGCCCGCCACCAGTCCCGCCGGCTCGAACAGGCGTACCAGATGACGGTAGTTTTCCGCGTACAGGCCCATGAGCCAGCTCAGCCGGCTCAGGCGGGGAATGCGTTCGGTACGGGGCAAGGCTTGGGCCATGGGTCGATCCTACACGTTGGTGCTACAACGTGGGGGCGCCTCAACCCACAGCCAACCCGTCGGTCGCTTTCATCGCGGTAGTGCCGGCCGCTGGCCGGCAGCCCCCCAGCGCGGGAGTCGCTGCCACCTCGGTAGTGCCGGTCGCTGGCCGGCAGCCTCGCAGCGCGGGAGTCGCTGCCACCGCGGTAGTGCCGGCCGCTGGCCGGCAGCCCCGCAGCGCGGGGAAACGATCAATACAGCTCGCGCTGCAGCCCCAGCGTGGCCAGCACCTTGCTGGAAATCTCCTCGATCGAGGTATGGGTGGTGCTCAGGGTCGGGATCCGCTCCATCTGGAACATGGTCTCGGCCGCAGCCACCTCGCGCTTGCAGGTTTCCAGGTTGGCGTAGCGCGAGTTCGGACGGCGCTCCTGGCGGATCTGCTGCAGACGGTCCGGGTCGATGGTCAGGCCGAACAGCTTGCGCCGGTAGTTGCGCAGGCGAGGCGGCAGGCGGTCGCTTTCCAGGTCCTCGTCGGTCAGCGGGTAGTTGGCTGCGCGAACCCCGTAGTGCAGGGCCAGGTAGATGCAGGTCGGCGTCTTGCCGGCGCGCGACACCGCCACCAGGATCACGTCTGCATCGTCGTAGTTCACCGCAATGCCATCGTCATGGGTCAGGGCGAAGTTCATCGCGTTGATGCGGCGATGGTAGGTATCGAAATCGACCATGCCATGGGCCTGGCCGACCCGGGCCAGGCGCGGGCTGGCCAGTTCGCGCTCCAGCGGCTCGATGAACGGCGCGAACACATCCAGCATCAGGGCACCGCTGTCAGCCAGGATCAGGCTCAGGCTCTGGTCCACGCAGGAGTTCACCACGATCGGCCGGACCTGGTAGCGCTCCCCCGCCGCCTGGATCCGGGCACAGGCTTCACGCGCCTTTTCAGGGTCGTCGACAAATGACATCCGGTCGGTAATGAAGCTGAACCCGGAGAACTGGGTCAGCAGGCTATGCCCAATGGTTTCAGCGGTGATACCGGTTCCATCGGAAACGTAGAACACCGGACGGATGGTCGACATGCGCGCTTTTACCCCCTACGAAGCTTAAAAAGGCCGCCAGCACAAGCTTGTGCCGACGGTGCTCTGCCCGGCATCATATCGGCTTCTTCCTACGGACGCGGCCACTCAGCCCGCCTCGGGCGATGGCCAAACGGAGCATCGCGCTTGAACGAGAACATCCTGTGGTTGCACGAACTGCGTCTGGCCGATCTGGCCCGCGTAGGCGGCAAGAATTCGTCCCTGGGCGAGATGATCGGCAACCTGGCCGGTCTGGGCGTTTCGGTGCCGGGCGGTTATGCCACCACCGCTGAAGCCTTCAAGGACTTCATCGCGCACAACGACCTGTCCAAGCGCATCTTCGACAAGCTGGCCACGCTGGACGTCGAGGACGTCACTGCGCTGACCGCCGCCGGCAAGGAAATCCGCAGCTGGGTGATCGATGCACCGCTGCAGCCGCAGCTGGACCAGGACATCCGCACCGCCTACGCCAAGCTGAGCGCCGACAACGGCGGCGGCGACGTGGCCGTGGCCGTGCGTTCGTCGGCCACCGCCGAGGATCTGCCGGATGCCTCCTTCGCCGGCCAGCAGGAAACCTTCCTCAACGTCACCGGTGCCGACGACGTCGTGCACAAGGTCAAGGAAGTGTTCGCCTCGCTGTACAACGACCGTGCCATCGCCTACCGCGTGCACCACGGCTTCAAGCATGAGGACGTGTTCCTGTCCGCCGGCGTGCAGCTGATGGTGCGCTCGGGGGTCGGCTCCTCCGGCGTGCTGTTCACCCTGGATACCGAGTCCGGCTTCCGCGACGTGGTGTTCGTCACCTCCTCGTTCGGCCTGGGCGAAATGGTCGTGCAGGGCGCGGTCAACCCGGACGAATACTACGTCTACAAGCCCACCCTGCAGGCCGGCAAGCCGGCGATCCTGCGCCGCTCGCTCGGCAGCAAGGCGATCCGCATGGTGTATTCGGATGTTCCGGGTGAGCGCGTCAGGATCGAAGATACCCCGGCCGAACTGCGCAACACCTTCTCGATCAGCGACGAGGACGTGCAGGAACTGGCCAAGCAGGCGCTGGTGATCGAAAAGCACTACGGCCGCCCGATGGACATCGAGTGGGCCAAGGACGGTGTCAGCGGCAAGCTGTTCATCGTGCAGGCGCGCCCGGAAACGGTGAAGTCGCGCAGCCACGCCACCCAGATCGAGCGCTTCGCGCTGACCGAAAAGGGCGGCAACGTGCTGGCCGAGGGCCGCGCCGTCGGTGCCAAGATCGGTTCGGGCGTGGCCCGCGTGGTGAAGACGCTGGACGACATGAACCGCGTGCAGCCGGGCGACGTACTGATCGCCGACATGACCGATCCGGACTGGGAACCGGTGATGAAGCGCGCTTCGGCCATCGTCACCAACCGTGGTGGCCGCACCTGCCACGCCGCGATCATCGCGCGCGAGCTGGGCGTGCCGGCCGTGGTCGGCTCGGGCAACGCCACCAAGGTCGTCGAAGATGGCCAGCTGGTCACCGTCAGCTGCGCTGAAGGTGATACCGGCTTCATCTACGAAGGCAAGCTGAGCTTCGAGCGCACCACCACCGATCTGGGCAACATGCCGCCGGCACCGCTAAAGATCATGATGAACGTGGCCAACCCGGAACGTGCCTTCGACTTCGGCCAGCTGCCGAACGCCGGCATCGGCCTGGCCCGCCTGGAAATGATCATCGCCAGCCACATCGGCATCCACCCGAACGCGCTGCTGGAATACGACCGCCAGGACGCGGCAACGAAGAAGAAGATCGACGAGAAGATCGCCGGCTACGGTGACCCGGTCAGCTTCTACGTCGACCGCCTGGCCGAAGGCATCGCCACCCTCACCGCGTCGGTTGCACCGAACCCAGTGATCGTGCGCCTGTCGGACTTCAAGTCCAACGAGTACGCCAACCTGATCGGCGGCAGCAACTACGAGCCGCACGAAGAGAACCCGATGATCGGCTTCCGCGGCGCCAGCCGTTACGTCGACCCGAGCTTCTCGGCCGCCTTTGCGCTGGAGTGCAAGGCCGTGCTGCGCGTGCGCAACGAAATGGGCCTGGACAACCTGTGGGTCATGATTCCGTTCGTGCGCACCCTGGAAGAAGGCCGCAAGGTCGTCGAGGTGCTGGAGCAGAACGGCCTGAAGCAGGGCGAGAACGGCCTGAAGATCATCATGATGTGCGAAGTGCCGTCCAATGCACTGCTCGCCGATGAGTTCCTGGAGATCTTCGACGGCTTCTCGATCGGCTCCAACGACCTGACCCAGCTGAGCCTGGGCCTGGACCGCGACTCGTCGATCGTCGCGCACCTGTTCGACGAACGGAACCCGGCAGTGAAGAAGCTGCTGTCGATGGCGATCAAGGCTGCACGCGCCAAGGGCAAGTACGTCGGCATCTGCGGCCAGGGCCCGTCCGATCACCCGGATCTGGCCGAATGGCTGATGCAGGAAGGCATCGAGTCGGTGTCGCTGAACCCGGACACCGTGGTCGACACCTGGCTGCGCCTGGCCAAGCTGAAGGCCAACGGCTGATGCTGTGAGAGGCTGACGTCGCTTTCATCGACGTCCGCCCATACTGCTGCTGCACGCAAGCCCCGCCTTTGCGGGGCTTGCTGTTTCTGGCGTCACGCACGCCCTGCCCCACGCAGACATCGCTACGCAGCAAAGGACTTCCGCATGATCGCCGCCGCACCACCCGCCCCCGCCGCAACGCCCTGGTTCCACTCGCTCGACTGGGAGCGGCTGCTGGAAACCTACGGCGTGCCGTTGCTGGCCGCCATCGTAGTGCTGCTGGTGGGCCTGTGGGTGGCACGTCGCCTGTCCAATGCCATGCCGCGCGCCACCGCGCGCATGGGCGTGGACCCGATGCTGGGCAGCTTCCTGCGCAACGTGGTCTATGCCACCTCACTCGTGATCGTGGCGCTGCTGGCCATCGACACGCTCGGCGTGAAAATCACCCCGCTGCTGGCCGTGCTCGGCACGGCCGGTCTGGCGGTAGGCCTGGCATTGAAGGATTCGCTGTCCAACATCGCCTCGGGCGTGATGCTGGTGACGCTGCGACCGTTCCGCGTGGGCGATGTGGTGACCGTGGCCGGGCAGACCGGCACGGTGCGCGAAGTGCGCATCTTCCAGACCGTGCTCACCGGTGCCGACAACCAGCACACCACCATTCCGAACACGCTGATCACTGCCGCACCGATCATCAACCTCACCGCCGAACCGACGCGCCGCGTCGAGCTGGTGATCGGCATCGGCTATGAGGACAACATCCAGCTGGCACGCGATACCGCGCTGGCGTTGATGAAGGCCGACCCGCGCGTGCTGCAGACCCCCGCACCGGACGTGGTGGTCTACGAGCTGGGCGCGCACGCCATCAACCTCGGCATCCGCTGCTACGTGAAATCGGCCGACTGGTTTGGTACCAAGGTCACGCTGCTGGAGCAGCTGAAGCTGGGCTATGACAAGGCCGGCATCAACATCCCCTACCCGCAGCAGGACATGCATCTGTACCTGCACGGCAAGGATGGCGGCGTGGTTGAGGCCGACGCGTTGGTGCGCGACAAGCCGTGATCCGGCAGTGGAATGCCGGCCAGCGGCCGGTACTACCCCCTCGCCGCCTGACTGAAATGCCGGCCAGCGGCCGGCACTACCCCTCGCCGCCTGACTGAAATGCCGGCCAGCGGCCGGCACTACCCCCTCGCCGCCTGACTGAAATGCCGGCCAGCGGCCGGCACTACCCCCTCGCCGCCTGACTGGAATGCCGGCCAGCGGCCGGCACTACCCCCTCGCCGCCTGACTGAAATGCCGGCCAGCGGCCGGCACTATCCCCTCGCCGCCTGACTGAAATGCCTGCCAGCGGCCGGCACTACCCCCTCGCCACCTGACTGAAATGCCGGCCAGCGGCCGGCACTACCCCTCGCCCACTGGTAGTGCCGGCCGCTGGCCGGCAGCGCCCAGGATCAGGCCGCGACGCTCTCTTCCAGCGTCGGGTAATCGGTGAAGCCGACCGCGCCACCGCCAAAGAACGTCGCGCGATCCGGCGGATTCAGCGCCGCACCGGTACGCAGTCGCTCCGGCAGATCCGGGTTGGCGATGAACGGACGGCCGAAGCCGATCAGGTCAGCCCAGCCTTCCGCCAGTGCCTGCTCGGCGCGCTCGGCGGTGTACTTGCCGGCGTAGATCAGCGTACCCGGGTAGACCATGCGCAGCGCCTGCTTGAACGCCACCGGCATCAACGGTGCATCGTCCCAATCCGCTTCGGCAACGTGCAGGTAACCCACGCCCAGCTCACCCAGCAGATGCGCGGCCGCCAGATAGGTCGCCTGCGGCGTATCGTCCACCGCGCCCTGCAGCGTGGTCAGCGGCGCCAGGCGCACGCCGACGCGGTCACCGCCGGCCACCGCGACCACCGCCTGCACGACCTCGCGCAGGAACCGCAGCCGGTTCTGCAACGCGCCGCCATAGCCGTCAGTGCGCTGGTTGGCCTGCGAGTCGATGAACTGGTTGATCAGGTAGCCATTGGCACCGTGCAACTCCACGCCATCGAAGCCTGCGTCCAGCGCATTGCGCGCGGCCTGCGCGAAATCGGCGACGACGCCCGGAATCTCATCTTCGCGCAGCTCACGCGGCATCGAATGCTGGATCATTTCGCCCACCCCGGCTTCGGGACCTGCCCCGGTCGGGTCGACGAATACCTTCACGCCTTCCGCCAACAACGCCGACGACGACACCGGCGCGGCGCCACCCGGCTGCAGCGCCACGTGCGAGACCCGGCCGACATGCCACAGCTGGGCGTAGATGCGGCCACCGGCGGCGTGCACGGCGTCAGTCACCTGGCGCCAACCCTGCACCTGTTCCGGGCTGTGGATGCCCGGGGTCCAGGCGTAGCCCTGGCCCTGCGCGCTGATCTGGGTACCCTCGCTGACAATGAGGCCGGCGCCGGCACGCTGCGCGTAGTACGTGGCCATTTCGGCAGTGGGCACGTTGCCGGCCGACGAGCGCGAGCGGGTCATCGGCGGCATCACAATGCGGTTGGGCAACGTCAGCGCGCCCAGGCGGTGGGGAGTGAACAGCATGGCGGCAATCTCTTGCAGGGGACTGCCGGCAAGGATGGGGATGGCGGCGGCCACGCAACAGGCACGCACTGGCAAAACAGTTGTTCCCTCAAGGCAAGGATGGCCGGCCGGGGCTCAGAGCCCCTTCCTGCGGAACGGGCTCCGACCCCGAAGCCGGTTATAGCGTGGGTTCGATCAGCACGCCGCCATGCGCCACGCGGTCATAGCAGGTGCGTACCACGTCCTCACCATACTTGCGCTCCAGCCGGCGCACGATGAAGTGGCCGCGCGCCATGTCCTGGTAGTAGTCAGTGAACATGGTGTTCAGTGTTGCGCCGGCAGCGGCACCGACGATCGGCACCGCCTGCGCGGCGAACTTCTCGGTAACGACCACGCCAAAGCGCGCCGCCACCTTCTCCACCAGCTTCGCCAGCAGCTTGCCGGCTTCCTTCGGCGCCACGCCCAAGGTCAGGTCGCGGCCGGTCACCACCCGCCCGGCCAGCTCGGCCGAGAGATGGCGCATCACATCGGTCGTGAAGCCGCGGGCCAGGTAATAGCCCGTCTCGCTGGCGTCATCACGCGGCGAGTTGCCGCCCAGCGCGAATACCTCAAGGCACGCCTGGCGGGTGCTGAACTCGGACAGGTCAAAGCCCTCGCTGCGGGCCACGTCGGCCACCGCCCGCATCATGATCGTGGTCGATACCGGCAGTTCGATGAAAAGTGCCGCGAAGCCAAAGGCGCCTCCGACCGCGCCTGACGTCGCCGCCGCCACCTTGTGCCAGCGCGTGGATGCGCCCTTGCCAGGGGTGTTGTCCATGCTCCACAGGGCCGCCTGCGCGGACTTGGACAGCGCCGCCTGCACCGCACCGTGGATGCGGCCCGAGACCGCCTTGGGCAGCGCCTTCACCGCGAACTCCAGTGGCATGCCGACCAGGTTCGCCATGCGCGCGGTCAGGGTCGGCGCTTCCAGCAGCGCCACCGCCCGCTGCAGGTCGGACCAGTCGCGGGCGTCGTGGGCAATGTCGCGGGGAAGCAGGATCGGCTCGTTCATGGCGCCGATCTTAGCGCCCGGTAGTTGAACGGTTCGTCGCGGGTCACGCCAGAAGGGGCGGATCCGGTGCCTTGCCGGCCAGCGGCCGGCAACTACCCCTTGGCGTGTCACCCGGTGGCGTCGTTCAGGCAGCCGGCAACCCCGACAGCGCGCCCATGAACTGGCGGTAGTGGCGCAGTTCGGCGATCGAGTCGTGCACGTCGCTCAGCGCGGTGTGGTTGCTGTTCTTGCCGACGCCGGCAGCCACGCTCGGCGCCCAGCGCTTGGCCAGTTCCTTCACCGTGGACACGTCCAGGTTGCGGTAGTGGAAGTACTTCTCCAGCCTCGGCATCTGGCGGTGCAGGAAGCGGCGATCCTGGCAGATCGAGTTGCCGCACATCGGCGAAAGGCCTGCCGGGATCCACTGCGCCAGGAAGTTCACCGTCTGCGCTTCGGCCTGGCCCAGCGTGGTGGTGCTGTCCAGCACGCGCTGCCACAGGCCGGAACGGCGGTGCTGATTGCGGTTCCACTCGTCCATCGCTTCCAGCGTTTCCAGCGGGTGGTGGATGGCGAATTCCGGACCCTCGGCCAGCACGTTGAGCTGCGCGTCGGTGACCACGGTGGCGATCTCGATGATCGAATCGTTATCGGTATCCAACCCGGTCATTTCCAGGTCGATCCAGATCAGCCGCTCGTTGGCCGCGCCGTTGTCCGCCATGTGTCGCCTCGTTGCTGGGCAGGCGCACGGCCTACCGGTGAAGGAAAGGGGCACCCATCATACCCTGTCGCTCCTCAGCGCTCGCCGGCGTGGTCTTCCAGCAACAGCGGCGGCTTGCCGCGCTTGGCGCGGAAATAATTGGTCAGGCGCGTGCTCGCCTCCTTGGCCAGCACCCCGCCGTGGATTTCCACCCGGTGGTTGTGGCGCGCATCGCCCAGCAGGTCGAACACGCTGCCGCAGGCACCGGTCTTGGGGTCGCTGGCGCCGTAGACCAGGCGGGCAACGCGTGCATGCACGATCGCCATCGCGCACATCGCGCAGGGTTCCAGGGTCACGTACAGAGTGCTGCCCAGCAGCCGATGGTTGGCCAGCCGCGTGCCACCGGCCCGCATCGCCACGATCTCGGCATGCGCGCTGGGATCGTGCGAGGCGATGTTGAGGTTCCAGCCCTCGCCCAGCAGCTGGCCATCGGCGCCCACCAGTACCGCACCGACCGGAATCTCATCGAACTCGCGTTGCGCGCGCTCGGCCAGGGCCAGCGCGTGGCGCATCCAGCGTTCATCGGCGTCGTGCACCGGTACACCCAGGGCATCGGTCATGGCGGTTCTCGCGTGTCTGCAGGGCCAGGATGGCCGCTGGGGCCGCATTGTACGCCCGCGGCCGTGCAGGCGCCGCTAGCGTGCGTCGAAGCGCTCGCGGGCGGCGTCCAGTGCCGGGAAGTTGTGCTCGGCCCAACGGTCCAGAGCGGACAGCGTGTCAACCAGGCCACGCGCGACTTCGGTCAGCCGGTACTCCACATGCAGTGGCTTTTTGCCCAGCTCACACCGCTCGACCAGGCCATTGCGCTCCAGCTGCCGCAGGGTCTGGGTCAACACCTTCTGCGAGATGCCTTCGATCTTCCGCAGCAGCGCGCCATTGCGCAGCGGCCCCTGCGACAGTGCCGGCAACAGCAGCATCACCCACTTGCCGGAGATCAGCGCCAGCGCATCACGTGCCGAACAATCGGCGGCATAGACATCGCCCGGACAGGCCATGGTTACCTCAAGGTGCGTAATTGCCGGGGCACTCCGGCATCGCGAGGATGGTCGCACACTCCACCAACACCTCGCCCCATGCGCGCCCTGATCCTGCTTGCCCATCCCGAACCCCGCTCGTTCAACGCCTACCTGGCCGCGCAGGCCGCCGAACAGCTGCGCCATGACGCCCTGCAGGTGGACGTGGTCGACCTGTATGCGGAAGGCTTCGATCCGCTGGAAGCGACCCATCATCATGCAAGGCGCCTGCAGCCCGACCGCTTCGATGCCCAGCGCGAACAGCGTCATGGCGCCGAACAGGGCCGGCTACCCGCCGATGTGCAGCGCCATCTGCAGTTGCTGCGCGCTGCCGATCGGGTGATCCTGCAGTTCCCGCTGTGGTGGTTTTCGGCACCGGCAATCCTCAAGGGCTGGCTGGACCGCGTACTGGTCTACGGGCCGATGTACAACAGCCGCCTGCGCCACGAAGACGGCGCGATGCGCGGCAAGCGTGCCCTGCTCAGCGTCACCACCGGCGCTTCGGCGCGGGCCTGCGCGGTGGATGGCCGTGAGGGTGATACCCGCCTGTTGCTGTGGCCGTTGATGTACAGCCTGCGCTACGTCGGCTTCGATGTGATGGAACCGCATGTGGTGCACGGCGTGCGTTCCGGGCTGGCACCGGAGCGCGCGCAGGCACACGACGAGGCACTGGCTGCAGCAACGCACTACTACCGCGAACGCCTGGCGCACTGGACGCAGTGGCCCACCGTGCCCTTCAACGACAGCGCGGAATTCGAGGACGGCGTGGTGCTGCGCGCGGAGGCCACCACCTACAGCTCCTTCATCCGCCATCGCAACGCCGGATGAATCCAGGTCTGCACGCTGGATCGGGACGCGCGATACTACGTGCCCATTGAAAGCACCTTGGTGAACCCATGACCACCCTTCGCGCCTCGCGCGCCGACGACGGCGCCGCCCTCGTCGACCTCTGGCGCCGCGCCGTCGACGCCACCCACGACTTCCTCAGCGCAGAAGACCGCCAGGCCATCGACGCCGAAGTCGCCGGTTTCCTGCCGCTGGCGCCGATGACCGTGGCCGTCGACGCTCAGGACCGCCCCCTTGGCTTCATGCTGATCGATGGTACGCACATGGAAGCGCTGTTCATCGATCCTGACGTGCGCGGTACCGGTATCGGCCGGCGACTGCTGCAGCATGCGCTGGCCCTGCATCCGCAGCTCAGTACCGACGTCAACGAACAGAACGCGCAGGCCGTCGGCTTCTACCAGCGCATGGGCTTCGTCGAAACCGGACGTTCACCGCTGGATTCGCAGGGCCGCCCGTATCCACTGATCCATCTCCGGTACGACGGCTGAGATCAGCCCCGGCGGCGGGGGTCAATCCACGGGCGGGGCGTTTGCCTCGAATGCCGCTGAGTAGCGCACTTCGCCCTGCGCGATCGGCGGCACCAGAGAGACGGCCTGGAAGTACGCTGCTGGAACACCCGGCAGTACCAGGCCCGGTTCGGCATGGAACCCGAACCGCCCGTAGTAGGACGGCTCCCCCAGCACGACGCAGCCCTGCGCGCCCTGCCTACGCAATGCGTCGAGCGCCGCGTGCATCAGCGCTGCGCCAATGCCCTGCCCCTGGCATCCGGGCAGCACCGAGATGGGCCCCACGCCAAACCAGCCGGTGCTGCCATCGGTGATTGTCACCGGCGACAGGGCGATGTGCCCGACGACCTGCCCGTCCTTCTCGGCGACCAGCGAAAGATTCAGCTCTCCACGCGAACGCAGCGCATCGACAATGAACTGCTCGGTGTGGCTGCTGTGCGGCACATCGCGGAAGGCCGCCTCAGTGAGTGCGTGGATGCTTGCCCGATCTTTACTGGACTCAGGCCGAATCGTGTAATTCATGGCGCCCGTCTCTGTGATGGAAATGTGAATTATTGATTTGAATCACACATCTGCAGAAAAGCCTGCGTCGCACGCAACGCCAGCGAAAGCGCCGGATCGCCCACGGCGCAGGCGATACGCACGAGGTAGCACCCGCCGGCGCGTCAAAAACATGGCGCGCCTGGTGGCAATGGCTTGCCGGCACGCTCCATAATCGGAAAACCTGTCACCCAGGAAGGATATATGGACATGGACGCGCCATGCAGGACCGGGCCATGGATGTAGCACAGCGCGAACACAGGGGACGGCCGTTGTTGGCGTTGATCGCGCTATTGCCGCTGGCCGCGTGCTCACCTTATGCCGATGCCGAGCGCGACGTTGCTGCGGGTGGACGCGGCCTGGCCAGGCTCAACCCGGCGCCGAAGCAGGCCTACGAACTGGTGCTGACAGTGAAGGACGCACCGGGCCCGTTCGCGGTTGTTGAGGGCGTGGCCCAGTATGACGTCAGCAACTACGAAGACTGCGGGCGGGTCATCTGGTCCACCGGTACGGCCAGCCGCATCACCAGCCAGGAACCGGTGGAGCTGCGCAGGACGGGCGAGAACGAATACCGCGGTACGTTCTACCTCGACCGCATGCAGGACCAGGACTATTACGATCGCGGTACGTGCCACTGGACGCTGACCGGCGTTGGCGCGATGTTGCGTGCCACGACCGGCGAAGCTGATACGCGATTCCTTACGTTCATCGACAAGAAGCGCATGGACGCGGGATCGCCGTTGACTCTCTACTATCCGAAGACTGCTTATCCCCGCGCCGAGCTCGCTGCCAACTTCCCTGCCAGCGGCAAAGAAGATCCGTCGGCCTACAAGGAGGAACTGCGCGACGCGCTGTTCTCGACCACAACCACTGTGCGGACGCTCGCGCCATGAGCTGCCAGTGCCACATTTCCCCCTACACACCAGGAGGCCGACATTGCGCCACAAGATGATTCCGTGCCTTGCTCTGCTTCTGTTGACCGCCTGCCATCCGGAGACCGCCATGAACCAGGAACGTGCCGCTGCTGAAGCCGATGTCGCCCAGGGTGGGCGCGGCCTCGCCAAGCTCAACCCCAGCCCGCGCAAGGCCTATGAACTGGTACTGCGCCTGAAGGACGCCCCCGGCGATTTTGCGGTGGTCGAAGGCGTCGCACAGTACGACGTCACCAACGAAGACCAGTGCGGCCACATCGAGCCGGCCACCGGCACGGCCGCACGCATCACCAGCCAGGAGCCGGTGGAACTGCGCAAGGTCGCCGATGGCGAGTACCGGGGCACGCTCTATGTGGACCGCATGCTGGATGAGGACTACTACGGCCGCGGCGTGTGCCACTGGGAGTTCACTGGTGCTGGGGCGATGTTGAAGGCGACGGGCGCTGAAGAAGAGACCCGCTTCCTAACCTTCGTTGACGCCAAGCCACTGACCGAAGGTGGCGCGCATACGCTCTACTATCCGGATCTGGTCTATCCGAAGGCAGATCGCGTTCCCAATTTTCCCGCCAGTGGCGAGCCCGATCGCAGCAATTACGCCCCTGATCTTCAGGACAAGCTGTTTACGATCACCCTCTCCGCAAGTGAGGTGGCGCCGTGACCATCACCTCCCAGGATTACGCTGCGTTATCTGATGACGCCTACAAGGATCGGGCCGTCGGCCGACGTGAACCCGGCCAAGAAGAGAAAGTCACCTTAAACGGCCATGAGTACAAGATTCTTGAGCATGTCAATAATCGTCTCAACGGCTATCAAGGGACCGTCTATCAGCGCGTAGACAGCAAAGAGATCGTCATTGCGCATCGTGGCACCGAGCAGATAGCTCGCGACGCGATTCTGACCGATGGCGGCATGGTGGTTGCGCGCACCAATGTGCAGGCGCCGGACGCGATCGCGTTGACACAGAGAACACTCGAAACTGCCGCATTGCAGGGACGCTTGAATGGCGGACATGCCCCCCAGGTCACCGTCACCGGTCACTCCCTCGGCGGCGCGCTGGCCCAGATCACCTCGCACCATTTCAACGTCAAGGGCGAAACCTTCAACGCCTATGGCGCGGTCAGCCTCAGCTACCGCATCCCGGAAGGCGGCAACACCATGATCAACCATGTCATGGCCTCCGATCCGGTCAGCGCGGCGTCGCCGCACTTCGGCCAGGTGCGCATCTACGCCAGGCCGAACGAAATCAGCACGCTTGCCGCGAACGGCTTCAGCAATCACTCATTGCGCGCCCTGATCCCCGACCGGCCGATCATCGCCGCAGGCAGCTCGTTCGGCGCGCACAAGCTGGGCAACTTCCTCGGTGACGGCTCGGTGCTGCAACACCCGGAAACGCAGAAGCTGGCAAAAGACAACGCCAGGATGATCGAGGAGTACCGCGACGACGTTGAATCACTGCGCCGCGGTGTCACCCGCGCGGCGCGCGGCATTCCGGGCGGCGCCGTCGATCTGTACGACCACATCCGCGGCCCGCTGCAGCCCGGTGAGCCGGCACGTCGCGAAGCCGAGAAGAATGGCCATCACACCAGCATGCTGCGCATGGACGATCCCAACCATGTGGGCAACCCACTGTTCAACGACGCGATCCGTGGCGTGCATGCGCAGGACGTCCGCGTCGGCCGGGTACCGGACGTAATGAGCACGCAGCTGGCCGGCAGCCTGGCCGCCGAAATGCACGCAGCGGGCGGCAAGCGCATCGACGAAGTGGTCATGAATGCCGATGCCTCGCGCAGCTTCGCCGTGCAGGGCCAGGGCGGCGATCCCGCCCACCTTCGCGTGTCGGTGGATACAGCAGTGGCGATGAACACCCCACTGGAACAGAGCAGCCAGCGCATCGACCAGCAGGCCGCAGGCCAGCGGCTTGCGCTGGAGCGCGACCAACAGCTGGAACAGCAGCAGCATCAGACCCGCAGCCTGCAGGCCTGATGGCGGCGCGGGAGCCACTCACCCCGGCTCCCGCACCCTTCGGCACGCCGGCTCAGGGGCTGGAGGCCGCCATTGGCACGGCTCCTCCGGCAGTCACGAACGGATCCGGGCCGGAATCCGGGAATGCACCGCAGGCACGATCGCCGGGTGCCACCGGATCACAGGGCCACTGCGCGCGTGCGACCTTCTCGCGCAGCTCGAAGCGATCGCCGGTCCAGACCACGAACGCGATGTGCTCGCGGTTCCAGTCGCTGTAGGCGCGCGGACCGCCCTTCTGCGCCGTTTCCGGGTACTGCACGAACCAACGCAAGGCCGGGCCGTACTGCAACTTGCTGTGGTCCAGATTGAGCCGGCCCTCACGCGACAGCTGTCGCGCACGGTCGGCGTCCGTCACCGGCGGCATGGCCGGCAACGCATCGGCAGTCACATCCCGCGGCGCCGCGTCCCCGCGGACCTGGTACACGCGCTGTGCCACATAGGCCTCGCGGCAATCACCCGCTGGCACGCGGACCGGCTCCGCGCCGTACTCACCGCGGTTGGCGACCTGGTCGCTGCAGGTGAACGGCGCCGACACCAGATAGAACGTGCTGTCGGCATCGCGCCCTTCCAGCGAGCGCACCCAGATATCACCCATCCGCGCGATGAAATCCGGGCGTTGGCCGTAGCCCGGCACCGCCTTGAACCAGGCCTTCTGCCGCACCTCGCGCTCGCGCCAGGCGCGCGGCAAGTGGATGTCCTGCTCGGGCAGCGCGACCAGCAGCGCGGCCAGATGCGCCGGCATCGTGCCCTGGCAGGCGCCGATCAGCAGGTCGCCCTGGGTCGCCAGCCGCCCGGCCAGATCCACCGGGCAACGGGCACCGAGCGCCCGCCCGGTCGCCTGCTCGGGCGGCAACGGCACGATGGCCAATGCGGGCGGAGCGGGTGCTACCGCCGGAACGGTTGGCTCGACGGCGGCAGGCGGTGCAGCCACAGGCGCCGCCGCTGCGGGCGCAACGGGCGCGGGCGCCGGGTCCGAAGCCGGCGCCGGCTGCGTGTCCACCACGGGTGTCGCAGGGGGTATCACGGCAGCCGGTACTTCGGGAGCCGGCGCCACGACAACGGCGTCGGCCGCCGCGGGCGCTGTAACGGGCGCCGCCCCTGCAGGCGCGTCGACAGTTGCCTCTGCAGCGGGGTGCGTCTCCACGACGGGCGCCGCTGCCTCCTGAGCCTGTGCCGACGCTGCGGCAAGTCCAAGTGACAGCAGCCAGAGCGGCGGCAGGCGGCGCACGGATGCATTGCAGCGGGCCGCGGCGTGCCGGGCATTCGGGGGAACGATTCGCATGTGGTGTCCTTACGGGTGGGTTTCCATGTCGGCGCCACAGGGCGCCACGCGTCGTACGTAAAGCACCAGCGGGCACCCTGCCCGCCGGCATCGGTGTTACAGGGATCGAGAACGCTGCTCCTGCTCGCGGGCGAGCGCGGCCGCCGGGTCCTGCTGGGCGACGCTGGCCGCCAACTGCTGGCTGCTCTGCGCCAGCGGCTGCTGCGCCGCCTGTTCGCGATCGACCGAAGCGCGCAGCATGGCCGGGTCACCCAGCGCGCCCTGCACGGCAAACAACGTGCGGCCGTCGTTGCCAGCCAGGAGATGATCGATGCGCGACATCCCCGCCTTCTGCGCGCTCAGCGCCAGTGCGCCGGCTGCATTGTCCAGTTCCTGCACGCTGCGCAGACCGCTTTGCGGCCCCATCTGCTGCAGGTGCTGGCGCGCTCCCGAGAACAGCGTGTATCCCGGCTCGCCCGGTTGCGACATGTCGCGTCCCGTTGCCTGCTGGGCAGGCGCCCCCACTTCGCCGCGCTCCAGGCGCGCCATCACATCGGGGGTCAGCTTCTGTTGCCACACGTCAAAACGCTGCTGGCGGGCTTCGATGCCGTTGAGCGCGCCATTCAGGGCACGCGTGGCTTCGCGCACATCCTCGCGTGCCGCCTCCGGCACCCGCGTCTGCCACTGCCACACGGCAATGCGACCTGCGTGCTCGGGCTGCGCGGCCAGTTCCGGGTGATTCACCAGGTCCAGTTCCAGCGCCTTGCCGGCACGCTCATAGTTCTCCTTGCCGACCAGCGGCAGATAGCCGCGGCCGTGATACTTCAGCGCGTCGCCAGGCGCGTCGTTGCCCATGCGCCCGCCGTACATCAGCTCAGCCAGGTTTTCCGGGCGGCCACGCAGCGCTTCCTGGCGGGCGCTCTCCAGCGCAGCGTTGCCATTGCGCCACGCCGCTTCCACCGGGATCTGCGAGATGCCCCGGGTGAAGTTGAAACTCTCGTTGAGACGGCTCAAGCCCCGGGATTCATGCCCGGCCTGCGCCATGAAGTTGGCCAGTTCCCGGGACGAAGTCATGCCGGCCTCCGTGGCCTGCCGCAACAGCAACGACTCCCTATCCTGCGACACGGTGAAACTCCTGCTCGATCATCGTTGGATACTCCCGCCTCCTCACAGGCATGGCACTCAGGGCAAGCTCACGTCGGCGACGACGGACGGATCGAAATCCTCGAACCGCACCCGGCCAAGCTCGGCCGCGGAGAAATCGCGCGTGTGGGTCGCTTCGGTTTCGGTGTCCACCACCTTGCGCTGCACGCCATGCACCCAGCACGCCTGCTCGGCAGGTGCATACCGGAAGGTGTAGACGCTGCTCCAGCGTTCGCGGCTGCCGCCGTTGGTGATCACGCTGAACGCGCCGTCTTCAATCGTCACGTAGGCGAAGGGGTCACCGGCAATGCCACCGCGCGTTGAGCACGGCACCAGCTTGTCGTTGCGTGCCGCCAGCTGCCAGCGGCCCGTGGCATCGCCCAGCAGCAACAGCAGGACCCGGTTCGGTCCGTGCTCGCCGGGCAGCAAGCCCTCCGGAGGAGGTTGGTCGATCACCAGGAGCTGGTCCTGGAAACCATTGCCGGTCAGATCGCCGCGTACGGCTTCCAGCAGGTTCGCGCCGGACGGAACGAACGCCAGGGCATTGTCCATGTGCGTGCCACTCCCCTTCTCCATCCCCTGCAACTCCTTCAATCCCGTCTTGCCAGTTCCCGAGCGGAGGCCGGAAACGGGGCGATGCCCCGCACGTGCCCGGCGGCCGCCATGGCGGATGATAGCCCCGAGCCCACGGCAACCGCGATGGTGGCAAGCGTCACCCGCACTGCGGGGGGACACAGTCCTCATGGACGGAAAAGCTCCTGCGTTCGATGGCACCGGCGCGTCGGGATTTTGACGCGCACGCAGCTTACTTCGAGGAGGCGGGGCTCGTCGAAGGGGGCTTGGGATGAAAAGCGCACTTGATCACAAAAAAGTGCGGTTAGCGCGACTAGTTGCCGAATCGAAGGCTGATAGCAGCCGGAACGGATTGAAAGTGCAAAGCCCAACGGAACTGGCCGGCGGCTTTCACAAGAGTCAATGTCAGTCTGATCTGGAACTGCATCAGAGCCCGCAGGACCCTCCCTAAGGGATGCGTCGAGGCACGTTCTGCTCAGTCACTCCTGAAGACCAATCACAAGCAAGGAGCCCCTGCCGTGTCCGCAAACACACCTGTGGACGTACCAGGACACCAGGACACGCGCGCGGAATCCGACACCGTAGAACCCCGTTCGCGCCAACGGTATAGAAGTCGAGCATCAGCCTACTTACAGCTCAAGCACTGCTGGACTACAAGTACATCGTCATTCAAACGAATAAGCATCTATCAAGCGCATCTGACCGCTCAAATCTCAGCCACTTTGTCAGTTTTGCACTCCACACTCACTCGACAGGTCACAGCCTTCTGCCGGCCATACTTCTTCAACGCTGTAGTTCACCCTCTCACTAAAACGGGGAGACTGCACGCACTGTATACGACGTGGCATCCCTTCTGGGATGGATCGGCACAGTTCTTTTTGGCCGCCACCACTGCGAGAGCCTCCGAGGAACCAGTCCCCAAACCACCTGCCGCACCCGCTCTATTCTCCGAGGGCATCACCCAAGCGGCGCATTGGTTTCTGTATTTCAGGATCATCTTGCAGTCGCGCGCCCCATTCCTACCACATTGTCGCAAGGCCTCGGACTCAGCTAGAGCCTCGCTATCGCGACCGACTACATCACCCGCGTCGCTCGTAGTCTCAGAAAACGCTATGGCCCCCCATTGATCCATATAGCGCATCCGTGGTTTCGAAGCCCCCCCTCGCTCCGTCGCCCCGGTATTGGCGCCAGGAATCGGAGCGCACCCTTGAACACCCTGTCCTCCGATTGGGTAAAAGCCAGGCGGACAGTTTCCCTCTGCAGTAGCAGTTCCCACAAAGCCCCACCCACCCATGACCATGAGAGTAAAGAGAGCGAGCAGAACCTTACGCATATAGATACCTCTCATAGCTCTTGGATCAGTTGGGGTTATGCGCATTTCCACGGCTGCCCGCAGGGGTAGTACTGACGGCGGAGAAATTCGGCGCCGCAACTACGGTTCGGGTAGCACTCACTTCGCTGGGAGCGCTAGCTTGCGCAGGCGCGCTAGCCACCGAACCAGGTGGCTGTCCTTGCGGTCCGGGTTGCGCGGCAGGCGAACCACCGATCTGCGAATAGGCCATGAAGCTACCCAAGGTGCCTTGGAAGAACATCGCAGCCATCGGCGGCGAAGTGAGAATCAACGTCGTCAAAATCAAACCCATACCGCCCTGCTGCAAGGCCATGCTGGACATGCCTTCGGTGAAGTTCTCACCCATCAGGCTGCCGAGCAGGGTCGAGCCCCAGAAGGCCAGCGCAACCTTTGCAACCATCTTCATCGCGATCGCAGTCATTGCAGCCAACACCGCCATCGAAAACATCGTGCCTATGCCATACATCAGCCACTTCTGGAAAAGTTGCTTGGTCTGATCAAATAGCAGACAAAGAATGAACAATGGCCCAAGGCCAATGAACAGGGCTAATGCAACCTCATAGAGAAGCAACATGGAGCCCGCTGTCACTGCAGGTCCGCCGGTTCCCATGCCGATGAACCACATGGCCCGCGTCTTGGCGTTGTCCAAGGTCACATCACCCACCACGTCCAACGTGTCCACTGAAGCCAAGGCAAGCTGCATATAGCCAAGATTCTCATCGATGAGATCCTCCGGAGAGTCCTTCTTGCCGGTGATGACCTGAGTAATCTCGTTCTTCACATCCTTATTCAGGAACGTATGAAGGTCGCGACCGAACATGGCCATGGTAGTAGCTACCGACACGATCAACGCTGCCCTCGCCATGTTGGTGACAAGGATCATCATCGAGTCCCGGCTGCGACCCGTCGCTATCCGGAAGCCCTGGATAAGAACCCAAAGCGTCATGAGCGTCAGCGCGATGGCCCCAACCCACTTCATCATTCTCCCGAGCAATGCGATACCGAAATCCGCAATCTCCTTGTGGAGATAATCGAGGATCAGACGAAAGAACATGAAGTCGCCAACCGACGACGTCACGTGCAGGTTTTGCAGCATATCCAGCGCACTTGAACCAAACATGCCGCCCACCATCCCTAGACTCATGACTTCACCCAATAATTGAATACGACCCCGGAAGGCCGATTTCGGTATTACAGCGACAGTGCACCCTTGAGGGCCGCAGCCTTTACCACAGTTCCAAGCGGAGAGCGGGTACCTTTAAGTGCTCGTTCCGTCAGGAACTGCTGCTGGCTCTCCAGCGCGGAGATCTGGCGGTCATACATCTTTATCTGGGTTTCCCAGGCCGCAAAATCCGCCTTCATATAGGCATCGGACACCTGGGTATTCGCCATTGTCTCGGTCATCCCACCTTCAGTGGATGTCAGATTCCGGATGTCCTTGATCTTGTCGAGCACGGAACGCATTTGCGGCAGCGTATCCTGAACAACAGCAATGGTTTCATTGTACTTTTTGTTTTCAATCATCTGGATCGCTGCACATATCTGCTTCTGCTGCGCAGCGATGTCCCCCTTGGGGTTGAGCTTCATCGCCGAAAGCAGATCGCCGATGCCGCCGACCACCCCGAGACCGCATCGCTCAGCCACATTCCAATCCGCCTCAACAGGCGTCAGCTTGATGCCACCGGGCATATTAGGAGACGCAATGATCTGCTGGAATTTGGCAAGCTTCTGCAGCCAGTTCTGAGTGGTCTCGTAGAAGCGTTGGTACTGGAGGCCATACTCGGCGAATGCCTCTGCCTGCGACGCAAGGGTATGAACCTCCGTCATCGTGCCGTTGAAGAGATTCATACCGATCTCGACAACAGGAAGTGTGTAGGCCTGAACAGGAACAGCCATCATCCCGGCCAGTGACAGCGCCAGCATCGTGTTCCTGACGCGGTTGGTGGCACTTGATGATTTTCTGATACGAATGGCGGCCATGTTCTTCTCCATGAAATTCAAGGAATTCACGCTTTTCACACCGTCGGCAGCACTCATGCCGCGACCTCACTGTTGTTCGTTGACTTTCCCGAACCCTTCCGGTTCTTGTAGAAGTCTTCCAACCACTGTTCCGGCGTGAGCTCGTCCACGGTGATCCGGTTGCGGACTGCAGCGGTCTGCAACACCCGATGCATGATGTCGATGTTGTCGGTCGAGGCCGAGATCACTGAAAGGATGTCGTCCATGCCACGCAGGTTGAGCTGGCACACGCTGGAGGCATGACCCTGCTTGACCAGGAAGCAGCGCGAGCGCTCGTCCAGGGCGGTAACCACCCTGAACTCGGCCTCGGTCAGCTTCAGGCCATCCATGTAGTCGCTCTTGCTGGCATTCGGGTTCGGCAGCAGGATCAGCGTGGCGGTCTGTTCGATCAGCGCGGCGGAGATATCACTCTTCAGCGCGTCCTCCGGGCTCTGCGTTGCGAAGATGCCGAGACCATTCTGCTTACGGATGGTCTTCTGCTTGTTCTTCGCGAATTCCTTCAGGCCACCCTCGCCGTCCAGGATCTTCCAGAACTCGTCCATCACGTAGATCAGCGGACGACCATCGATCAACGACTCCAGGCGGTGCAGCAGGTAATTGATGACCGGCACGCGCACTTCGGGATTGTCGATGATGTCGGTGTAGTCGAAGCCGATGATGTTGGCCTTGCTCAGATCAACGGTGTCGACCGGATTGTCGAAGACCCAGCCCAGCGAGTTGCCCGAAGTCCAGCGGCGCATGCGCGCATAGAGCCCATCGTCGCCCATATTGGGCAGGCTCTTCTGGAAGTTGGTCATGCTGCGCAGGTGCATCGGCGTATCGAGCATGCTTTCCACTGCGCGGTAGATGTCCTCTTCCTCGCGCGCACTGTACTCACGCTTGCCGGCCAGTACCTTGATCAGGTCGGCCAGGAACTGCACGTTGGATTCATTGTTCTCGCACTGGAACGGGTTGAACCCGGTCGGCGCGCCGTTCTCCAGGGCCAGATAGTTACCACCGCAGGCGCGGACGAAAATCTCAGCACCACGGTCCTTGTCGAAGAAGAAGATGGTCGGTGACGGCTCGTACTTCTGAACCTGGCTGAGCAGGAAGTTGATCAGCGCGGTCTTACCGGTACCGGACTTACCAATCACCATGGTGTTGGCGATCGCCTTCTCGCCCAGCGAGTTCTCCGACGGATGGGTCGCGTGGAAATTGAAGTAGTACGGCTGGCCGTTGGTGGTCTGCAGCGTGGTGACGCAGTCGCCCCACGGGTTGTTGTGCTGCTTGCCGGTCGCGAAGTTGTGCAGCGGCGACAGGCCCAGGAAGTTCAGCGAGCTGACATTGGCCAGGCGGGTGCGGTAGCGCCAGTTGGCCGGCAGCTGCGAATAGAAGGACGAGGTAACCGCCAGGTCTTCCTTGGTCGACACGAAACCGGCATTGGACAGCTCGGCGCGCGTCGTGGCCACGTTCTGCGACAGCTTGGCCTGGCTGTCGCCGTAGACTGCCATGATGAAGTGGTACTCGCCCAGCACGAAATTACCCGACGACAGCTGATCCATCGCCTGGTCCAGCTCGACGATCTGGCTGACTGCCTTGTCACCGGAGGAGATCATCATGCCCTTGGTGCGGTCGAGCACCTTGAGTGCGTCCTGACGCCCCATCGGGCTGAACGAATGGGTGATGACGTACTCGTAGTCCAGGTACTTCAGGCCGTTGAGGATGCCCGGGTAAGTCCCCTCGGCATACTCCTTGATATTCAGGATGGCGCCGAAGTGGTTGGCACCATTGGGGGTATTGATGACGAAGTCACCGGTCTTGGACGAGAACATGTGCCGGCTGACCGGCAGGTAGTCCTTGATGGGTGCCGACAGCACCGGGACCGGCTCGTCAATGCGATTGATCAGGTAGCCGAACAGCTCCAGCGTTTCAGAGAACACCACGCCGTTCTTTGCCTCGTACATTCCGAGGCGGTACGGCGCATAGTCGCGGATGACGGCCTCGACGTTGCCGGCCAGCTCCATCAACTTTTCTACTGCCTGCTCCTGCTCGGCGCGCAGCTTGTCCACGTTCGCCGACTTCTCGACGAAGCGCTTACCCGCCACCACGGGGCGGTAGATCATGGTCAGGTACAGCTCGTTCTGCATGATGCGCTGTGAGGACAACATGCCCATGTACTGATCGGACACATCCTGGTTGAAGCGCTGCTTGTAGTTGCTCTTGCCCTTCAGGGTGCGGCGACGACGGATGTCATGCACCCAGAACGCCACGTTCACGAAATCGGGTGCGCGCAGCGTCTGCAGCAGGCGGTTAAACGTGTTGTGGCGATGCTCCAGCTCCCACTCCTCGCGGCCGACGAACGGCAGCCCTTCCAGATGCCAGGTCAGCAGGTAGTCGCCGCCCGTGGTCTTGACCACGTTCGGGGAGACATGCGACGACAACGGGATGAACTCACTGATGGAGGTGTCAGGGCTGAACATACGACTGCTTCCAAAGAGGTAGTGCCAAGGAGTTACAAAAGACCCGGCGGGCGCGGACGCCCGCCAGGCCGGATCCGGACCTCAATCCATTCGGGCCGGCTTGTCGCGGTAATGGTTGGGGTTGAATACCCACATGCCATCGTGCTCCTGCACGTTGCGGACTTTCAGCTTGAACATCAGGCGCAGGCCCAACAGGCGGAAGATCATTTCGTCACGCTTAGCCATCTGCCGCATGATGAAGACCGCCACCGGAATGGTGAGCAGGAACCAGAAGTTCGTGTACATGCTGAGCAGCAGCAACCCGCCTGCCACCATGAAAAATGGCAGGTAGGGCACGCCCAGGAACATTGCGGGGCGCGTGCAGCCGCGGAACACGACGTTCTTATGCACTGTAGTACTGGATCGCGTTGTTGATCAGGTAGTAAGTCGTGCTGCCGCCGGTGCACTTGCCGTCGCTGCCCTCGCCCAGCAGCATGCGCGCGATCTGGCCAGCGGCACCGATCAGCACGCCACCGATCAGGATCGGCGCGACGTCACCGATGCGCTTGTGCGCGAAGGCGATCTGGTAGCCGGCGAAGATCACCGCGATGGTCACGACGGCGATCGAGGCCATGTTCAGCAGGCCGTTGATGTTGGAGAAGAAACCGCAGACCTTCTTGTCGGTGCCGCCGAAGTCGGTGCCGGTGGCGAACACCTGCGGGGCGAACAGTGCGCCAACGAAGATCGTGGCCATCAGCAGGGTCTTCAGCGTGCGCTGGGCCTGGACGAGGTCGAGATTGGATCGCTTCATGGATTGATTTCCTTGTTGATGGACTAACACAACTGAATCGACCAGCCGGGGGACTGGCCGTACCACGACTTCGTCAGAACACGAAGGCCGCATCCCCTGCGGGAATCTGCTGCACCGGCGCAGCCTGCACCGGTGCGTTGAATGAATTGTCGCCACCGGCGACAGGCTGGTTGCGCTCGCTCCAGGGCCGCAGCATCACGGGCCCCTCATTGCCGGCGCCGGCAGCGCCTGGCAACTGCTGCGGCATGGCCATCGCCTGCGCAGCACCCTGCTGAGGCAGCTGCTGCGGCATGCCACCGGCCTGTTGCTGGGGATAGCTGGCCCCTTGGGTGGGCTGCACCTGGGGCTGCATCATCCTGTCCACTGAACCCAGCACCACCTTGGACAGCGCCTGGTCGGCGAGATTCAGCAGACTGCCCCGCGCCATCGCACCGGTGGACGGGTACACGACATAGGCGCGTGCGGGATCTTCCGACGGCACGTACACCGGACCATTGGACTGTGCAACGATGCGCGCCTGCGCCGGCGAAGCGAGCTGCGGATGATGCTCGACCTTCACTGTACGGCGCTCGCCGCGACTGACCACGTCGATCGGTGCGACACCATTGCTGGCGACCTGCTGGCCGCGGCGGATCGAGTCGTAGATCTTCTGCACGTAGCCGTGACGGAAGCCGGTCTCGAAGTTGCCCGAGTAGTAGCAACTGAAAGACTTGCCCCAGTCACCGCCGGAGCGCTTGTAGCACTCGGCGAGGATGCGCGAACCGGCCTGCAGGTTCGGGCACTGCTGGAAGGCCTTCTCGTAGGAATCCAGCCCGTACTTGCCCAGGTTGTAGCGATTGACCTGGGCCAGCCCGATCGAGAAGTTGTAGCCCTTCTCTTCCAGCATCCGTACCGTCGCAAGCGCTTCGTCCAGCGCCTTGGGCTGGCGCACCAGTGCACCGCCCACCACACCGATGGCGTAGGGATTGCGCGATGACTCGACGTTGATGACGTGCTGCATCACCTCCATCGATACGGCCATCTCCGGGCACGCCATCATTTCCAGTCCTGGCAGCATCCTTCAGCCCTCCTGCCCCTGGGCACGCCCAGGATTGAAGTCGATGCCGGTGATGTAGCGCGAACCGGCATGCGCCTTGATATGCACGACGATGTCGATGGTCATCATCAACAGCCGCTTGATCACGTTGAACTCCAGGCCCGAACCCTCGGCCGAAGCCTTCACCATCAGCGCCAGCTGGTCCCAGGTCTGTTCCGGACTGCCGGCGTGGCAGCTGGTGATCGACCCTGGGTGGCCGGACGCGCAGTTGCGGATGAAGTAGAACGCCTCGTCACCGCGCAGCTCGGCGAGGATGATGCGTTCGGGCTTCATACGCAGGCAGGCTTCCATGCAGCTCTTGGCGCTGACATTGCTGGTGCTTTGTCCACCCTTGGAATACAGCAGGTGCACGACATTGGGTTGGGTCAGAAACAGTTCGCGCGCGTCCTCGATCGTGACCAGGCGCTCGTTGTCCGGGATATGATTGACCAACGCTTTCATGAAGGTGGTCTTGCCGCTACCGGTCGCACCGGATACCACGATGTTCTTGCGGTACATCACCGCACGCCGGAAGAACTCGGCGTATTCGCGCGAATGGCGCAGCTCCAGCAGCTCACGATCCTGCTCGCTGATGCTGCCATCGCTTTCCAGGATCTGGTTGAAGAAACCATCTTCGTGATACTGGCTGAGCGACTTGGTGTGCTTGGACGGCAAACGGATGGTGATCGACACCTTCCCCGCGTCACAGGCCGGCGGAATCACGAACTGCGCACGCTGGCCGGTGGGGAACGTGAGCGACACCACCGGATCGGCATCGGTGATGCGCTGGCCGGTGTTGCTCTCGTTCACCACTGCCGTGCAGAACTGCCGGGCCCGCTCGAACGTCAGGCTCGGCACGTCCACCCGCTGCCACCCTGCCCGGGTTTCCAGGTACAGCTCGCCGGGACGGTTGATGCAGATTTCCGTCACTTCCGGAGAAGTCATGTACTCGGCGATGCCCAGCACTTCGTACTGATAGCGCAGGAAATCGCTGGAGACGAGGGCGAGGGGTGACACTTCGGCGTCCATGATCGTTCGTTGGGTTACCGGCGGGGGTTCAGCACGTTGGTGAAGTCAACGTCCTTTGCAACGTAGACGTTCACGATCGTGCCCTGGTTGATGGTGACGGTCGGCGGACGACGGGTGCTGCTGAGTGCCTCGTTGGCCAAGCGCTCCATCGTGCGGGCGGTGGCGCTTTCATAGGGCGACTGCACCGTCATGCCATTGTTGGCGATGGTGGTGGTCTCCGGGCCGTGCTCTGCGGCAGCGTACTTGAATGCATCGGAAATCAGGCTGATCATCAGCGCCGAGGCGATACGGCTGCCCCAGTGTGCGCTGTATTGGCCCGGATGACCGGCGCCACCCAGCTGATCCACGCCCGGGCTGGACATCGCAACGTCGATGCCATTCGGAGTGGTGATGCGATCCCAGATCACTTCCACACGCTTGCCAGTAGGTCCACCGCCATAGGCACCGTAGATCTTGGAGCCCTTCGGAAGCAGCAGGCTGCGGCCATTGATCGAGTACACCGGCTCGGTCAGCAGGCACGAGGTGTAGCCGGCGAGGTCGGTGATGATGCGGGTTTCCAGCACGCAGCGCAGGTAGGTGCCGCGCACCAGCAGCGCATCGGGGCTTTGGATGTAGGTAGCACTCGACACATCTTCAACGTCCGGGCCCCGGCGAATCTTCTGCTGACCCTGCTGGTTCGGCATCATGTTCGCAAGCAGGGCTTGACGGGTCTGCTCGTCAATTGCACTGCGCTGAGGCTGTGCGCGGCTCCCTGCCGCAAGCGCAGCGTCATCCACACCTGCCATGCGGCGTTCAAGCAGCGTCGGCCCACGAGGCTCCGCTACTTCCGGACGGGAAGCGACAGGCACCAGTTTCGGGCCATCATCCTGCGGCATCGGCGGGAGCATGGGAATCGGTTCGGCGGCAGCCGGCGGCGCTTGGGGCGGAGGAGCAACGTCCGGCAACGCCGGCGTGCTGGTACGTGCGACATCCGGCACCTTCTGTGCAGCGTCCTTGTCATCCTGGCCCTTGCGGAACAGCAGGAAGCCCATGACCACCAACAGCAGCACGATGCCACCGAGGAACAGCAGCGCCTTCCGGTTCAGCCGCTGCTCTTCGGCCGAGCGCAGCTGCGGCGCGGCCGCGTCCAGATCCGGCGCCGGCTCGGCCTGCGCCGTGCCGAAGTAGGGATTCGACGGCGCGTCCGCGGCACCCTGTGCGCCGTACGGGCTCTGGCTCTCGTCGCGTCCGTTGTTCGGGTCGTTTCCGGGAGTGTTCTGCTGGCTCATTTCTTCACGTTCCTTCGCAGGCCGACGACGAAGTCGCCGTGGCGGATGACCAGGTACGGGTGCGTCCCGTGCACGATCAGCGTATTGCCTTCAACCGTGGTGTTGACCACAAAGTCTTCACCGTATTCCGTTTCGCGACCAAACACGGCCGGGAAGATGCCGGTCTTGTACTCCGGCGAGTTCGGCAGTTTCAGGTAGGTGAAACGGCCATCGTCATAGGCGTTGACCGGGATCAGCCACCCCATCTTCTTCGCCTTGCTGGTCGAATAGGAGTAGTTGAAGTTGTACTGGCGGTCCTTGGCCAGTTCCGAGCTCAACAGCGGTTTGGCCTCTTCCTCCACCGCTTCCTGGGCGACACCGAACACGGTGTCGTTGGGATAGACGAAGGCGATCTTGTACTGCACGCCTGCACGACGGGCCTGCTCCAGCTGGCGCCAATCGGTGGCCACCACCTTCAGTTCGAAGATGTAGGAATGGGTCTCGGTGCGCACCATCATGTTGGTGTCGACGTCGACGTTCTTCGGCTTGAGGTAGAACACGTTCTCGCGACGGGTCAGTTCCCAGCCGCTGCTGAAGCCGGTGCTGTAGTCGAGGATCTTCTCGTTCGGGCTCAACTCGATCTGGGTGGTGAGGCCCAGGCCGGTGCGAACCGGATAGATACGGTCCTTCTCGTACTCGTAGTGGTCAACCGCCTGCGCCATCGCCGCTGCTGAGAACAGCAACGACAACATCGACAGCAGCGCCAGCGCGCTTCCCCTGATATTTCGACTACTCATCGGTTGCTTGCTCCATCAGCAGTTCCGGTGGAATTGTTCTGCGCCGGCCTCATGGCCGGCTGTCCGGGCATGGCCTGCCCCGGCATTGCTTGCCCCTGCACCGGCTGACCCGGCATCGGTTGGCCCTGTACAGGCTGTCCCGGCACTGCCTGGCCCGGTACCTGGCCGTTGGCTGGCACCGCGACCGGCTGGCCGGTGGCCGGGTCGATCATGGTGGCTGCGGCCGGATTGTTGGGATCGTAGACACCCTGTGCCTGCTGCGCCGCCTGTGCGGCCTGTTGCGCCTGCGCCTGCATGGCGCCGTCATCCGGCACCGGCACGCCACGCGAATAGTCGTTGTCGACGCGGTACTCGGTGACCTGGAAGGCCAGCGGATTGAGGATGCGATCCTGTTCGGACAACGCCAGGTTCTGGTTGTACTCGAAGCGCATCGTCACCAGCTGGTTGTCCAGGTAGGTAGAGACGCCGGTGCGCTTGTCCAGCAGGCTGCGCTGGATGCGCACCGAAGCGCCGCGGAAGCTGCCGTTCGGCTCGGCACCCAGTGGCGTGATGCTGAGGATCTTGACCCGGATGGCGCGCTCGCGACCGTACATCACGAACGGGTTCTGCGGATTGTTGCCGGCATAGCGGACACGCATGGACTGCGCCACCGGATCGGTGGACATCACGAACACCAGCTCCCAGTCACGCAGGCCCATCACCGCCGAGTCATACGATTCGCGGGCGAGCACGTACTGGGCGACGTTGCTGCGATTGATCGCTTCGTTGGTGGTGATCGTCTCGCCCTGGAAGGTGCCACTCAACCGCGCGACGGTCGCCGTACCCGTGTAGGCATCGGCCATCACCAGGAACGGCACCTTCTCCTTCAGCGGCAGCATGTAGTAGTAGCCGCCCGCCAGTGCGAGCGACATCAGCAACGAGCCTGTGGCGACCCACCATGCGCGCCGCTCGCTGCGGCGTGCCATGTCGGCCACGGTGATCTCGTAGCTGACCGCCTTGGCGACCGACTGCTCGACCTTGGGACTATTGCCGGGATCCTTCTTGCGGAACATGGATTCTTCCGTACTGCTGAAACATCAATGGGCGTGGCACCCCTGCGACAGGCGCGGGGAGCGGCACGTTCGATGATTTCGAGGTGGACTCAGGTGCCGCTGTTGGAATCAGCGCCCTGTGCCGACGCGGTCGGCGTCGAGCCAGCGCTCTGCACAACGATCTGGTTGCCAACGATGGAGACGGAGATGCCCTGCGCTGCGTAGGCCGCCGTCAGATCGATCACGGCCTGCTGAGCGTTGGTGGTGTCGATGTTGGAGACCGCGCCGTACAGGGTGAAGTCCGAGCTCAGGCGGTAATCCAGCGTGCGTCCGGAATCCTTGGCCCAGCGCTCGAGCATGGCTTTGAGCGTGCCATCCATCGGCGAGGCCTGGTAGACGTAACTGGAGTACAGCGGGATCTCGGTGGTTGCCGCAGCAAAGCGGTTCACCGGCTTCCAGCGGCCTCCGAAATCGGGAGCGGACTTGGTGGCGCAACCGGCCACCATCAACGCCGCCACTGCGGCGATGGACATTTTCGCGATAAACGCCTGATTCATACGGGCTTCACTTTGACGTACGAAAAAGCAGTCCCGAGCATTGGTCCCCTGGTCGTCCGGCGCTGCGTCGCGCACGCCGGAATCGGAGCGACGCACTGACTGGCAGCACACCCGCTCCGGCTCCCCTGCAGCCAACGGCTGCCAACCAAGTCGCGGGGCCGCCAGACACTGCCGACGACACACCCGCATACCTCACCAACGTCGAAACCATCCTTGTTTCATGGCACAAACTCCTGGCCACCCTGCTCTACAACATCTGCCATCCATCACACATTTCTGAACGACATGCACAGGGTCGCACAACCACGCGTCAATTCCATGTCAGACAAGTCTGAAAATCCATGAACAAATGCCAAATTCTTGACCGAAATCACGAATTCACCTTCATAACTGGGAATCAAGTTCACAAATTAAGCGTCGTGAATTAGACGTTCAGCATCGGAACATCCACCTTTGGTAGCAACCGGGCGGTGAAGTAGCGATCCTTGTAGTAGCGGATCTTGTCGCATTTCACCGGATGCGGAATGCCTTCGTACAGGAACACTTCCATGTCCGGCCCCATCGCCTTCAGCTCCTGCGGCAGCATCAGCGCGCGCCGCTCCTCGGTGAAGTTGTGGGTCTTCTCGCGGGCATGGGTAACGTTCTTCTTGCGCACCGTGGTGTAGCCCAGCATGTCCGAGTAGTCGTTGGCATCCTGCTGTTCACGCGGCGCGTACAGAATCTGCAGGGCGTGGTTGGTGATGATCGTGCGCGAGACCTCCCGCCCATAGGTGGCATCGAGCTGGGACATGCTCTGGATGATCGGCAACAGGCGGATGTTGTAGCCGGCCATGTAGGACACCGCCGAGGCGATGATCTCGACCTTGCCGATCGAGGTGAACTCGTCCATCAACAGCAGGCACTGGTACTTCAGGTCCGGGTTGGACTTGGGCAGTTCCTTGGTGTTGAGGTTGATCAGCTGGCTGAAGAACAGGTTGATGATCAGCCGGCTCTCGGCCAGCTTGTTCGGCTGGATGCCGATGTAGATGGTCATCTTCTTCTTGCGGACGTCGGTCAGCAGGAAGTCGTTGCTGCTGGTGGCCTTGTCCAGCACCGGGTTGATCCAGGGATTGAGCGGCTCCTTGAAGGTGCCCAGGATCGAGGCGAAGGTCTCATCGGCCTGCGACAGCATGTTGGCGAACGCCGACCGTGCGTTGGCACTGAGGAACGGCCGCTCCGACAGGGTCTTGAGGTACTTCTTCAGGTCGGTGCCATCACCCGAGGACAACCGGTACACCGCGCCGAGCGTGGGCGTGCCGGCGCCGCCCGGGAAACCGCTGCTGCGTTCGTCGTCCCAGTTCTCGAACAGGTACAGGGTAAAGGCCATGAAGGCGTTGCGTGCCTGGCTGACCCAGAACTTCTGGTCCTCGGCCCCGTCCGGATACAGCATCGCGGCGATGCTCATCAGGTCCGACACCCGAAAGGCCGGATCGTCGGAGACGTAGCTGAGCGGGTTCCAGCGGTGCGTGCGCCGGTCCTCGGCAAAGGGATTGAACAGGTAGATCTCCTGGCCCTGGCTGGCGCGCCAGCCGCTGGTCAGGTCGAAGTTCTCCTGCTTGATGTCCAGCACCACCAGCGATTCGCCGTACTCCAGCAGGTTCGGGATGACCACGCCTACGCCCTTGCCCGAGCGGGTCGGCGCGGCCAGGATCACGAACTGCTGGCCGTCCAGGCGCACCAGCTTGCCGCCATGGCTGCCGACCACGATGCTCTGCCCGGTCTTCTTGAACATGCCGTGCTTGGCCAGGTCGGCGCCGGTGGCGAAGCGCGCGTCGCCGTGCAGCGAGCGCTTGTCCTTCTTCAGCAGCAGCACCAGGCCGGCCACCAGCAGCACCAGCAGCGGCAGGCCGAAGCCCACGTAGCCGGCCCATTTGATCTTGCCCACGAAAGGCGCGACCTGCGGTTGGCCGATGGCGTGGACGTACTGGTAGTAGGTGTTCCAGGTGAACAGCTGGGTGTCCAGCCCGAGGAACAGCAAGGTCAAGTAGCCGGAAAACACGAAACCAAGCAGCAGGGTCGCCAGCGTGATGATGGCGATGAGCAGATACTTCTTACTGGGCAACACCCGAATCCTCCATGATGCGCACGCGGCGCGACGGCTAGCGGTGGCGCCAGCGCGACGCCTTCTTCCGCAGGTGGTTCTCGTTTTCCAGCCCGGGCTCCTCGCCCTCTTCACGCACCAGTTGCAGCAAGCGTTGGCGCGCTTCGGCCAGTGATATCAGGTCGGTCAGACGATCCCCATCGTCGGCGACGACCGCATGGCCGACCACATCGCCCGGAGCGTACACCGGCTCGTAGGACACCGCTACCAGCTGATAGCGGCCACGGGTTTCCAGCACGTGCCTGAATTCCTGCATCGCATTCCTCCTTGTCGGGGCAGCACTGTCCCCCCTGCCCCCCATCATGCCCGTCGCAGTGTCATCGGCGTATGCACAAGCGCTGCGGTTTTGCGCGAAACTGTCCGCGGATATCCAAGGAGACTGCAATGGACTGGGTAGCACTTGCACGCACGCTGGCCACCGAGGCCCACGCGGACCAGGTGGACAAAGCCGGCCAGCCTTACATCGGCCACGTGGCGCGGGTGGCAGCTGCGGTGCGCGGCGACGATGACGCCGAAGTGGTGGCCTGGCTGCATGACGTGGCCGAAGACTGCCCGGCGTTTGCCGCGCGGATCGAGGTCTTTCCCGCCCCGCTGCGGGAGGCGGTGCACCTGCTCAACCGTGACGCGGCCCCCGACGCGGACAGCTACTACGCGCGCATTGCCGCCCACCCGCTGGCACTGAAGGTGAAGCAGGCCGATCTGGAGGACAACGCCGATCCGCAGCGGCTGGCCATGCTCGACGCGGCGACGGCCGCGCGCCTGCACGGCAAGTACGCGCACGCCCGGGCAGCGCTGGGCATCTGAGCGGGCCGGGCGGTGCCGCGGAGGGCCGGCGTGTCACCGATCAAACGCTGATTTACCCTGAGTGTGGCTGCCCTTGTTGCGGTGCAGCAGTACAATGGAGGGCTCCCCGCCCCATCGCGCCCCCGCATGAGCCCCACCTCTTCCCTGGCTGCGCGGCTGACGCCCCGTCAGCGCACTCTGATCATCCTCGCCCTTTCACTGGGCGGCTTCGCCATCGGCACCAGCGAGTTCGCCAGCATGGGCCTGATGCTGGAGATCAGCCGTGGCCTGTCGATCTCCGAGACCCAGGTCGGCCACCTGATCAGCGCCTATGCCATCGGCGTGGTGGTCGGTGCGCCGATCCTCGCCTTCGTCGGTGCCAGTTTCCCGCGCCGCAAGCTGCTGCTGGCGTTGATGGGGTTCTACGCAGTGGGCAACCTCGCCAGCGCGCTGGCACCGAACTACGGCACCATGCTGGCGGCACGCTTCGTTGCCGGGCTGCCGCACGGTGCGTATTTCGGCGTGGCGATGCTGGTGGCCGCCGCGATCAGCCCCGCTGGCCAGCGTGGCCAAGCCATGTCCCGGGTTCTGCTGGGCCTGTCGATCGCGATCCTGGTCGGCAACCCGCTGACCACCTGGCTGGGCCAGCAGCTGAGCTGGCGCACAGCCTTTGCCCTGGTCAGCGTGCTGGCCATCGCCACCGTGGCGATGATCGCCCGCTTCCTGCTGCCGGATCCGGACGAAGTGCGCACCTCGCCGATGCGCGAGCTGCGCGCCTTCAACACGTCCCAGGTGTGGCTGGCGCTGGCGATCGGCGCGGTCGGCTTTGCCGGCATGTTCTGTGTGTTCACCTACCTGGCCCCCACCCTGGTGCAGGTCACCGGTGTGGCCGAATCGTGGATGCCGCTGGCGGTGGGCGTGTTCGGCATCGGCGCGATCATCGGCAACATCGCCGGTGGCTGGCTGGTGGACAGGTTTCACTTCAAGGCCGCCGCCGTGGTGCTGGTATGGTCGATCGTGATGCTGCTGCTGTATCCGCTGGCCGCACAGTCGGTGTGGACCATCGGCCCGATGATCATCGCCGTCGGCACCATGGGCGCGCTGGCGGCGGTACTGCAGACACGCCTGATGGACGTGGCCGGTGAAGCGCAGACGCTGGCGGCGGCCTCCAACCATGCTGCGTTCAATACTGCCAATGCACTTGGCCCTTGGCTGGGCGGCATGGCCATCAGCGCCGGCTTCAGCCCGGCCAGCACCGGCTATGTGGGTGCGGCCACCGCCATCGGCGGCCTGCTGCTGTGGTGCGTGGCGGTGACGCTGGACAAGAAGCGCAGGACCGCCGTCGCCGGCAGCCACTGAACATTGCGCCGGATCGTCAGTCGCTGCCTCTGCGGTGACGGCGATCCGGTCGCAGCAACGCTGTATCGCCGGCCGCCAAGGTCGGCCTCGCCAGTTCCCCACGCTTTACGCGCTCGAGCACCCGCCGCGAATTGGCCGCGCAGTCAATGCCGTCCGGCCGCGCCTGGATGTCCTGGACCAGCGCCAGCAGGTGCGCCCGGCTGTGCGCCAACCGTGCCTGCAGCGCCTCGATATCGGCCACCTTCTGCTGCAGACTCGAGATCAGCGCATCGTGCTGCCACTGGCCCAGGTGCGGCGGCAGCAGGGCACGGATCTCTTCCAGGCTGAAGCCGGCGCGCTGCGCGCCGGTGATCAGCTCCAGCAGCAGCACCGCCTGCTCCGGGTAGTCGCGGTAGCCGTTGGCCTGTCGCGGCACCACCAGCAGCCCAGCTTCTTCACCAGCAGCCCAGCTTCTTCATAGAAGCGGATGCGCGAGGCCGCCAGACCCGTGCGGCGGGCCAGCTCACCAATCTTCATCTGTATGAATCCTCGGCACCCAGGCCTGTTGACCTTCAATCAAACTTGAAGGTTAGCGTAGCGTCATTCCCCTGTCCTGGAGCTGTCCGATGTCGCTGTTCTCCCCACTGGTGTTGCCCTCCGGTGCCGTCGTCCGCAACCGCATCGCCAAGGCGGCGATGGAGGAAAACATGGCCGACGCCGATCACGCGCCCTCTGCGGCGCTGTTGCAGCTCTACCAGCGCTGGGCCGATGGCGGCGCCGGACTGATCATCACCGGCAACGTGATGGTCGATGGCCGCGCCATGACCGGCCCCGGCGGCGTGGTGCTGGAAGATGATCGCCATCTTGATCGCTTCATCGCCTGGGCGGACACGGCGCGCTCGCGGGGCGCGCAGATGTGGATGCAGATCAATCATCCCGGGCGGCAGATGCCGGCTGCACTCGGCCAACCCGCACTCGCTCCGTCCGCCGTCCCATTGCAGATGGGTGCGCTGTCCAAGCAGTTCGCCCCGCCCAAGGCGATGACCGAGGACGACATCGCGTCGGTGATCGCACGCTTCATCCGCAGTGCCGAGCTGGCCGAGCGCGCGGGATTCACTGGCGTGCAGATCCATGCCGCGCATGGCTACCTGCTCAGCCAGTTCCTGTCGCCACTGTCCAACCGCCGCGACGACCGCTGGGGCGGCAGCCTGCACAATCGTGCGCGGCTGTTGCTGGAGATCGTGCAGGGCGTGCGCGCTGCCGTGTCACCCGCCTTCGCCGTGGCGGTGAAGCTCAACTCCGCCGATTTCCAGCGCGGCGGCTTCTCTCCCGATGATGCGCGCGCCGTGGTGGAAATGCTGGCGCCGCTCGGCGTAGACCTGGTCGAACTATCCGGCGGCAGCTACGAAGCACCCGCCATGACCGGCGCTGCGCGCGACCAGCGCAGCCTGGCCCGCGAAGCCTACTTCCTCGAATTCGCGCGCGAGATCGCCACGGTGGCGACCCTGCCGCTGATGGTCACCGGCGGCATCCGCCGATACTCCGTGGCCGAACAGGTGCTGGGCAGTGGCGTGGCCATGGTCGGCATCGCCACTGCACTGGCGATCGAGCCGGATCTGCCGCAGCACTGGCAGCAGGGCCGCGATCCGGCGCCAACACTGCGCACCATCGACTGGCGCAGCAAGCCGTTGGCCGCCAGCGCACACATGGCTGCGGTGAAGTACCAGCTGGGGCGGCTGAGCAAGCGTCGGCCCACCGCACCCGGCGTGTCGCCCGTCTGGGCGCTGCTGCTGGCACAAGCGGCCGCCAAATGCCGGACCCGCCGCTACCGTCGCTGGGTCGCTGACCGGGCCGGCGCCTGTTGAGTCGTGCAGGCTTCTCATCGCTGCAGTGATGCGCCACCATCCATGGATGGGCTGCGCCGCAGCCCATCGACGGACGCACAAGGACTGGATGTGGCTGGCCCGACCAGGAACCGTGAAAAACTGCTTGACGACCTGCTCTCGCTGGGCCGCAACTGGGCGCTGGCGATCGCCATCGCCGGTGCGGGTGCCGCCGTCCACTACAGTGAATCGGTGTACGAGGCCGGCCTCTGGCGCGGCCTGCTGCCCACGCTCTGCTTCCTGGTCGCGGTCATCTGGATCGTGCTCAGCATCATCCGTTTCGACCTGACCCTCCAGCAGCACGTCGAGCGCCGGCGGTCGCGCTGGCTCAGCCGCCTGCTGTACGTGGTGCTGCTCGGTACCGGCATCACTGCCGTGTTCTTCGTGACCGAGCTGGCCGCCAGCAACCACATCGCGCGGATGTGCGACTCGGTGGCCAGCGAACCGGCCAGCCGCATCCACAGGTCCGCCGAATGCCAGCGCCTGTACCAGCACCGCGCGGCGTACCGGCAGCGCCTGGAATCAGCCGGGGCTGAGTTCGACTGAACGCGCTCCACCGCGCTGTCGGCGCGCAATGAACACATTTTGTGGATGTGCATTTGGGCACAGTGCAGCCGACGCCGCGTTCCCGGCCTGCAACGGACCCGCAATGCACCACGCCCGCGCACCTGCCCGCCATGATGCCATCGCCCTGCAGGCCGGCATGCTGGGCAGCGTACTGGGCGTGGCGCTGTTCAAGGCCATCGCGCTGTCTGTATTGGCGACCGGCTCGATGATGGGCATCGGACTCTGGGTGGTGGCCTGCGCGCTGCTGGCGGCATGGGCGCTGGCGGCTTATCTGGCCTGCCTGGCGCTGAGCCGGCGGGTGTTCGTGCTGATGCTGGTGCTGTGCACGGTACTGATGATCTGCATTGCCTGACCCAGCAGGGGCCGGACTATCACGCACATGTTACAAAATAACAAGTGTGATCGGTCCGATTGTGCGTGCCGGGTGTCACGGATTTGAATCCCATGGCCAGCCCGGCATCAACCCAGCCCCCCCATGAGCCCGCACCCCGTCCTTTACGCTTCCGTCATTGCCGCCGCTCTGGCAACGCTCAGCGCCTGTGCCACCTATGACGACAGCGCCATGCATCCGGCCTGCCAGGACTCGCCCCTGCTGAAGGACCTGCCCCGCGAGGTCGCCGCCCGCGAGAGCCGTTGCAACAAGGGCATGGAGATGTGGTCGAGCGAGCGCAAGGGCAGCGACAGGCCGCTGGACCTGAGCGGAAAGAAAAAGGAACCCTGAAGAAGAGGCACTGCCGGTTGCCGCGCCCGCGTTGTCGCGCCGTTCTTGATCAGGCCCATGCATCCGGCTGACTGGTCCATCACGGCAGACGCGCGAGGATCGGGTTTCCCCACCCTGTCGAGATTCAGATGCCGGACACCGCCCACCCTGTCATTCGCGCGTTCGAGGCCGTGTTCGATCTCTCAGGCGGCGTGCAGCGCATCACCGCGCTCACCGTCACCTGCCGGCACTGCTCGTCGACCAGTTCGGCCAACGAAGACAATCTGGTGCATCTGCCCGGCGGGGCACTGTTCCGTTGCGACGGGTGCGGCTGCCACCAACCGGTCAGCCACGCCCGGCTGTCGGATTGGCAACCGGCATCGTTGCTGGGCATCTGAGGGCCAGTGCATGGACATGACGGCGCACCAGCGGGAAATCCTTGAAGCAATCGCCGCCGCGCAGCCGGTGCGCGGCGATGCGGCGACATGGGCGGTCAACGCGGGATTGGCGGTACAGGCGGAAGATGGAGATATCGATCTCACCGACGCCGGCCGCGACGCCCTGGCCGCGCGAGCCGGACCCAAGGACTAGACGCGCCGATCAGGCCGCCTTCGCGCCCTTCGTGCGGCGCAGTCCGCGAGCGTAGTGAGCAGCGCGCGGCGCCGCGATAGCAGCAACCTGCTGGACACAGGCGCAACGCTGCCCGATCTACCGCAAAGTGGCGATGCCCTTCATGCCGGTGTGTGCAGGGCGCCATGACACGCGCTCGGCTATGCTGCGCCACCTTCCTGCGCCATCGGCGGCCATGCATCCTTTTCCCCTGCCTGTCTCTGCACCCGATCAGCTCGCCTACCGACTGCTGCAGGACAGCGACTGGGCCCGCTCGGCCATTGCTGCCAGCGCCCCCGCCGAGCTTCGCACGTTGCTGGCGATGATCCTGGATTCGCCCGAACCCCTGTGGCTCGCCTGGGGCAAGGAAGACAAGGCCTTCTTCTTCAATGATGCCTACCTGCCGATGCTGGGGGAAAAGCTGCACGGCGCGATGGGCAATCGCCTGGAGGATGTCTGGGCCGACGTATGGCCGGACGTGGTGCAGGCGGTCAACGATGCCTTTGCCGGCACCAGCCGCAGCTTCAAGAACCTGCCCCTGATGATGGATCGCGACGGCACGCTGCGCGAAACGTTCTGGACGTTCTCCTATTCGCCGCTGCGCGTCGGCTGCGGCAGTGTGGCGGGCATCCTGTGCGTAGTGAGCGAGCAGACCGAACGGGTGATCGAGCGCGACCTGCACAGCCGCCAGGTCGCGGCGATCACCGAGCAGGCGCGGGAGGCCCACCTGGAACTGGTCCGCGCCCGCGAGCAGCTGCGGCAATCGCAGAAGCTGGAAGCGATCGGCCAGCTCACCGGCGGGGTGGCCCACGACTTCAACAACCTGCTGCAGGTCATCACCGGTTCGGTGGACATGCTCCTGCATACGTGGCCGGCAGACGACTCCCGGCGCCGGTACATCCAGGCCATTGCAACAGCGTCGGACCGCGCCACCAAGCTGACCGCGCAGCTGCTGGCCTTCTCGCGTCGCCAGAGCCTGTCGCCGGAGGTCTTCGATCTCTGCGAGAGCGTGCACGCGCTCTCGGACATCATCACCACGGTTCTGGGCGCGCGCATCCAGGTGTCGTTGACGTTGCCCGGTACGCCGCTGCCGGTGCTGCTGGACCGCACCCAGCTGGACACCGCATTGATCAACATCGCGGTCAATGCCCGCGATGCGATCGAGGGACACGGCCGGGTGACCATCGAAGTGGAACAGGTCACCGCGGTGCCCTCGGTGCGCTTCGCCGCGCCGATGAAGGGTGACTTTGCTGCGATCAGCGTGACCGATACCGGAACGGGCATCGACCCTGACGTGGTCGACCGTATTTTCGAGCCCTTCTTCACCACCAAGAGCGTCGGCGCCGGGACCGGGCTCGGGCTCAGCCAGGTGTTCGGCTTCGTCAAGCAGTCAGAAGGCGAAGTGGACGTGCAGAGCCAGGCCGGCGCTGGGACCCGCTTCACGCTGTACCTGCCGTTGGCGCAGGCACGAAAAACGACGGAACGGCCGGCGGCGCAGCCGGGACTGCAGCATGGTCATGGCGTCTGCGTGCTGGTGGTGGAAGACAACGTCGACGTGGCCGAGTTTGCGGTCGGCGCCCTGCGCGAGCTCGAGTACAGCGTGGTCCTTGCGCGCAATGCGGACGAGGCCCTGGCCGAGCTGGAACGGGATGCCTCGCGCTTCCATGTGGTGTTCAGCGACGTCGTGATGCCGGGCATGAACGGCCTGGATCTGGCCCGTACCATCCGCGACCGCCTGCCAGAGCTCCCAGTGATCCTCACCAGCGGCTACAGCGAGTTGCTGGCGCGGGATCCTGGCCATGGCTTCACCCTGCTACGCAAGCCTTACTCATTGAAGCAGCTGGCCTCGGTGATGACCGAGGCCGCGCGCCGCGCGCCGGCTGTGGTGGCCTCGCCCTAGCCGGTCGCTCACCGCGGCGGACCGAACCAGCGTTCCAGCGAGGACGCCAGCCCCGACGCATCGCCGCCGGCATCGCAGGCCCAGGCGACGACACCGTCGGGGCGGACCAGCACGGCGCCCAGTCCCAGCGTGTCGCGCGCCGTGCACATCACGCAGGTGACCGACCGCTGCCAGCGCTCACTGATCGGGCCGAGCGAATCGCCGGTATCGAGCCCCAGCAGCACGCCCTGCCCTGCACGCAGCAGCTCTCCCATGCGGCGGCCATCGGCCAGATGGACGTCAGGCACGCTTCGGCCAACCCACGGGTGGCCGCCGTCGAACACCGGTGGCTGCGCCACGCCCCACAACCGCTCGGCGAGATAGGTGGCACCGTCGCCGGTCGCGGCCAGGTCGGCGATCACCGCCGCCAGCGCGCGCGACCCGGGGCCCGGCCGCATCAACGCCACCTGCGCACGCGACCAGTCGAGCACCCGGGCGCCGATCGGATGGCGCTCAGCCTGATAGCTGTCCAACAGCCCCTCCGCCACGTCGCCTCGCAGCACGGCCGCCAGCTTCCACCCCAGGTTCATCGCATCGCCGATGCCGAGGTTCAGCCCTTGCCCGCCCAACGGCGAATGCATGTGCGCCGCATCACCGGCCAACAGCACGCGGCCGCTGCGATAGGCCGTGGCTTGGCGCGCGGCATCGGTCCATGTGGTGGCCAGATGCACCGCGGTGATCGTTGCCTGGCGACCGGACACCCGCCGCACCAGCGCCTGGGCGGCGTGCAGGTCCAGTGGCAGGCGGTGGCCTGCACCACCGTCGAAATCGGCCAGCGCCAGCATGCCCGGCGGGTTGAAATTGCACATGCCATGTTCGGTGAACTGACGCCCCGGGGTGAGCACCGACGGGTCCTCCAGTTCGACCTGCAGCGTGTGCCCGGTGAACTCCGGCGCCGTCCCTGCGAACACGAACCCCGATTGCTTGCGTACCGTGCTGCGGGCGCCATCGCAACCGACCAGCCATCGCCCCCGCATCAGCCCGCGAGCGGTCTGCACCTCCATCTGTGCTTCGCGTGCGTGCACCGCCTGCACCGTGCAGCCCCGCTCGATCTGCACACCCAGTGACGCTGCGCGCTCGGCCAGCACCGCCTCCAGCGACTGCAGCTCCACCGCCATCTGGGTGGGTACCGGGGTCGGCAGGCGATCACGCCAGCGCCCGCTGTCCACGTCATCCAGGGCGAAAGGAATGCCGGCGAAGTGGCCTCCCAGCGGCCGCGGTTGCGCCAGCCAATGGGCGGTGCCGGGCGGCGGTGCGCCCTTGTCCGGCTTCAGCACCTGGCGGGCCGCGACCGCGTCCAGCAGGCCGCGCCGATCCAGCGCTTCCAGCGTGGGCGCGTTCAAGCCGCGCAGGCCAAAGGGCAGGCGCTTCAGCGTTGCATCGGGCGACTCAGCCTGCTCCAGCAGCAGGACCGAACAGCCGGCTTGGGCCAGCTCGCAGGACAGGAACAGGCCGACCGGGCCGGCCCCGGCGACGACGACGTCGTACAACATGGGAATTCCCTGTGAGCGCCGGACCGGCACTCTCGCGTCGCCAATGTTACACTCGGTGTACGTTTACACAAGCCAACCGCCATGACCCCGCCCCAAGGCCGTCGCGAGCAACGCAAGGCACAGACCCGACAGGCAATTTCCGATGTCGCCACCGCGCTGATCATCCGGCGTGGCTTCGAGGCGGTGTCGATGTCCGAGATCGCCGAGGCCGCCGGAGTCTCGCGCAAGACGGTCTTCAACTATTTCGCCAGCAAGGAGGACCTGGTATTCGACCGCGACGAGGAGGCGCGCGCGTTGCTGCGCGAGGGCATGACGGCGCGCCGCGGCATGGCCCCGCTGGCCGCCTTCCAGGCGCTGGTGCGGGAGCTGCTCGACAGCGGCCATCCCCTGTTGCGGATCAATGCCGGTGCAGCGACCTTCTGGGCCACGGTGGCCGGCAGCCCGGCCTTGGTGGCACATGCACGACGGCTGCAGGCACAGCTGGCCGACGACCTCGCGCAGTTGATGGCCAGCGCCGTCGGGCGGCCGGCGGATGACGCCGAGGCACGCCTGGGCGCAGCCATGCTGCTGGCGTCGATGGCGGCCGCCTATCAGAGTGGACTGGCCAGCCAGCAGAGGGGCGAGGATCCGCGCCAAGCGATGCTGCAGCTGATCGTGCGCGGTGGCACCGGCGTGCTGGTGGCCTTGGCCGGCACCCCCTATACCGACCCGGGCCTGCGTCCATAGCGCATTCGGGGGATAGGCCCCGAAGCGTTGCAAATGCTAATCTTTCTCATTTGCAGCCCGCCCCGACCCCCTCATGCCGCTTCCAACCCCGCTCAAGCACGCCCTCTGCCTGGCGCTGCCCCTTTTCCTGGCTACACCTGCACTGGCCTCCGAGGCCTCCGCTGATGCACCGAAGGATCTGGACAAAGTGGAAGTTCGCGGCCGCGCACAGACCCTGTACCGCGCCGACGATGCCGCTGTCGGCACCCGCACCGATACTCCGCTGGAGCAGGTACCGCAGTCGATCCAGGTCGTGCCGCGTGAGCTGATCGACGACCAGGCTGCGCGCCAGGTCACCGACCTCTACCGCAGCATCAGCGGGATCAGCTTCTTCAGCTATGCCGGCGTCACCCTGCGCGGGTTCCGCCAGGAAAACGTGCTCTACGACAGCCTGCGCGGTGATCCCTATGCAGGCTTCTCGGTGCCGCAACTGTTCAACATCGAACGCGTGGAAGTGCTGAAGGGCCCGGCCGGTGCGCTGTACGGCGGTGGTGATGCGGGCGGTGTCATCAACTACGTGACGCGCAAGCCCAGGGCCACCGCCGAACGCCGCATCGAACTGCAGGCAGGCGACAAGGACTTCCGCGCAGGATCGATAGAAGGCACCGGCCCGCTGAATGCCAGCGGCAGCATCCGCTATCGCGCCGGCCTGTATGCCGACACCGAGCAGGGCGTGCGCTGGAATGCCGACAGCGAAAGCGTGATCGGCGATGCATCACTGGCCTTCGACGTTGGCCAGACCGGCGAGCTGGTGCTGCAGTTCACCGACATCACCCAGAACCTGGGCGGCAACCGGCTGCGCGGTGTGCCGGTGAACGATGCCGGCACCTTCCTGACCGACCGGCGATGGAACCACAACGAGGCCAGTGATTTCCTCGACATGCGCGCCAGGGTCGCACTGGCGCAGTATCGCTTCGCACCGCTCGATACGCTGGACGTGGACATTGCTGCGCGCTGGTTCAGCAACAACGAGCACCAGATGTACCACGAACCGATGGGCCTGATCGATCGTGACCGCGACGGCGTAGCCGAATGGATGACGCGCCAGCTGCGCAACCAGATTCGCGACAACGAGGCCTTCGCCGCCAGCGGCAATGCCGTATGGCGGATCAACACCGGCCGTATCGAACACAAGGTGCTGTTCGGCGCCGACGTGTACCAGCTTGACGCGGACTTCACCGCGCAGACCGCCAACAGTGCCGACCTGGCACGCGGTGCCGGCCCCGTGCGCGGCATCGATCTGTTCAACCCGGTCTATGGCGCGAGCACCTGGCACGACTACAACCTGGCCGCCCTGCCATGGCGCAGCACCGCCACCCGCAGCAAGCGCTACGGCGGCTACCTGCAGGATGAGCTGGCCCTGGGCACGCGCTGGCACGTGCTGGCCGGACTGCGCTGGGATGGTTTCAAGGATGAAGACCGCATGGGTGGCAGCAGCGTGGATGGCAACGCGCTCAGCTGGCGCCTGGGCAGCACCTTTACCGCCCGGGACGGCGTGAACCTGTACGCCAACGTCGCCAGCGGCTTCGTGCCGCAGAGTGCCGCCAACCAGAACCCAGCGGCCGGCGGACCGTTCGACGCCGAGCGCAGCAGGCAGTGGGAAGTCGGCATGAAATCGCTGCTGGCCGAACGTGTGACCCTGAACATGGCGGCCTACCGCATCGACCGCAGCAACATCGTGCAGGCCACCGGTGAAGTACGGGACGGCGTGAACCAGCTGGCCGCGCTGGGCCTGGTACGCAGCACGGGCATGGAACTGGACCTGCTGGCCGACGTGACCGAGCGCTGGGTGGTGAATCTGACCTACGCCTACAACGACGCACGGGTGAAGGATGCCGGACCGAACGGCATCACCAATGCCTCCGGCGACCGCTTCGCGAATGCGCCACGCAACAAGCTCGGCCTGTGGACACGCTACGACCTGCCTTCGATCAACTCGGCCATCGGATTCGGCGCCGACCATGTGGGCGAGCGTGTCAGCCTGGATGGGCAGACGGTGAAGGCATACACGGTGTTCGACATCAGCTGGAAGACCACGTGGAAGCAGTGGCAGTTCCAGGCCAACGTCAAGAACCTGTTCGACAAGGTGTACGCAGCCAGTGGCTTCATCGAACGCAACGGGCATTTCCCGGGCGAGCCGCGGCGGGTGTACGTGCAGGCGGCCTACCGCTTCTGAGAAGGCCTTCCAGCAGAGCCGGCGCGCCCGCTCGGCTCTGCTGCGTAACCTCAGCCCATCCGCATCGCAGGGTTGTCACGCGCGTGGACGTCGTTGTCCTGCTGGCGCTGCATGGCCGCCTGCTGTCGCTCCAGGCTGGCGGCCTCGATCTGCTGAAGCGAGTGTTCGACCGGCGTCTGCACTGCCGTGTCCGTAGGCATGACCGCTCGCAGATGCGCGGGATCGCTCATCTCGCCCTGCACCACGAACACGTTGCGGCCGGCCGGATGCTCGGCGGTCTGCGTGCTCAGCAGCACATGGTCGGCACGTTCAAGCTGGTTGCGACGGGCCAATGCCATCACGCTCGCCACCAAGCGCTCGCTGTTCTCATCGTGGGTACGCCCGGCGCGGGCATCGATCGCGGCCACGCCTTCGCGCACCTGCTGCATCAGTGCGTAGTCGCGGTGGCCCGGACCAATGCCGGCCAGGCGGGTCGGTGCCTGCGAGGGATCCGGCACGTCGTCCACGGCTGCGGTCAGCGGGCTGCGGGTGATGGTCCGGTACGGGTCGTCCGGGTGGAACTGGGTGCGTTTTTCCTGGCGCTCCAGACGAACCTCGCGCGCGTCGTTGAGCTCGGCGATGCGGGCCGGATCGGTGATCTCACGCATCGACATGTGGCCACCACCCGCGCTGACACTGGCCCACTTCCTGTCCGCTTCGAAGTACATCGCGTAGTAGCTGCTGCCACCAATGACGTTCGGATCGACTGCTGAGCGGCCCTCCAGGGCCTGGGTGGCTTCCAGCACGCTCAACCGGGTGAGGTACTGGCCGCCCTTCGCCCATCCCATCTGGCTGATGGCATCGACGCTGGTGTTGCCTACGCGCGGGCCTCCGGCATAGTCGTTGTTGAGCATGTTGGTCCAGATCTGCTCCAGCTTCTCGGGGCCGCTCTTCTGCTCAGCTGCCTGCAGCAACACGCGCGGCGTCCAGCAGTTGGGATCGAGTTCATGCCGTTCAAATGCGCGGTCGTGAGCCAGCATCACGTCCTTGCCGGGGAGATTCAGTGCCAGGTCTGGACGGCGCTCGTTCATCCACTGCTGCCGCAACTCAAGATCTCTTTCGAGCAGGGTCCGCCCAAAGGACTCCCATTGCCGCTCCGTCAACTGTGCATTTGAAAACCGGGATCCCTCGTCCTGCTGGGTCTTTGCGTAGCTTTGTGCATACGCGTTCGCGACGCGTCCCGGCAGGCTGTCATTGCGTACAACACCCAGTGCCAGTGTCCCGTATCCATCGGCTTCCGGCAGTTGCGACAGGTAGTTCCAGTAAAGCTCGCGGTTGCCGTCTCTGGCATAGCTGCCAAGGACGCTCAAATCGCGTTCGGTCAATCCACTCATACCCTGCCCCTCTTCTTCCTTGAATCACCGATCACTTGGACCGGGTGCGCGCGATGACGTCCCTGACGGCCTCTTCCATGCGCTTCCAGTCCTTCAGAAACGCTCTCTTGTAGTCCAGGCTGACGGATAGCTTGTTGTCGATGTCCACGAAGTAATGAACGCAGCCCGCGGCCACTTCCCCTGGCTCACTGATCACCTCGCGCCCCTCCAGCCGCACGCCGTCGCGTCGGAATTCCTCGCCGTCACATTTGATGAATGAACTGATCCGGCCGTCGCCCTGGCGTGCGATGTACCAGTCTCTTTCGTAGGCGGGATTGCGCACAGGCGGCTTTCCGTAACGCGCCTCATACTTCTTCGCGTACACCACCATCTTCGCTTCATCGATTGCATAGGGCGTCAGGCCCAAGGTCTCCGGCTGTGCAACGCGTTGATCGAGACGGTCCCTGGGATCCTCCCTTTCCACAGAGCCCTCCTCCGTGATGGCTTCATTTGACGACAGCCTTGAAAGCAGTGATTCAACGGGAACGCGATCAACGTAGTTGATCCGGATGGGAATCTCCTTCCGGAAATCATTCGTACGCGGATTCGCCCGCGCACCCGGCGCCGTCGGCGTCATATCCGGCCACTCGATGACCAGCGTCACGCCCTCGCCCGGCCACGGTGCGATCTGGCTGTCCAGGTAGTTGGCCGGAATGCGGAAAGTGTTCGGCCCGAGCTTCACGTCCACGGGCGCATCGGTATAGGTGTGGCCGTTGATCGTGCGGCCGGTCTGTGGGGCGCCGGACATGGCGGGATTCCTTTCGTGTTCGGTGGACGGCGGCCGCGCACACGCGCCGGCACTCACCGCGACGGCAAGTGCAAGCGTCAGGCAACGGCCGGGGGACATCACGTGCATGGGCATTCCATTGCAGGGTTCCAGTGCCACTATAAGGAAGCGAGCGTCAACGGAACAGGAACCGCATCGCAGCCCTTCATGGAACCAGGCAGCGCTCCACCTGAAGTGACAGCACCTGGCAGGCGTTGAACAGGCCCTCGACCACGGCTGCGGAGGGACAGCAGGCGGGATCGTCGCTCTCCCGCGCCACATGCGCAGCGTGCAGTACCGCCGTCAACGCCGTGATGCCCGAAATGCTGCGGGTCGCCAAGGCCATGTCGAAGGCGCGGCCGGGGCTCAGGCACATTTCACTCCAGGCCTCGCCATCAGCGCGCAGGTTCCTGCCGTGGCCTGCCAGGTGTGCAAAGAAAGCCGATGGCGTGACGAACTCGGCGGACTCGCGGAGCGCGTCCTCCAGCGTTTCGGCCAACGCAGCGGGAAGATCGCGCACGGCGGCGCCCAGCAGCGCATGCAGGCGGGGATGGTCGGGAAGACGTTCGGGCATGACGGCAACCTCACGATGTGGCCACCTGCAGATGCAAGGTGGCGGACGGTGCGGGTTGGCGTGCCGGATACGAGATACGAAAGCCGGCGGATCGCTAGATCCCCACGCACCGTCCACCATGAACTGGCAGGCGGTGCATTGTCGGAGATGCAGGTTCGCTTGCAAGCCCGACGCCGCGTATCTCGTAAGTTCAGGACGCCAATCCCGGCCGCGGCGAATGCCTTGGCGCGGCCATGGTTACCGCCCTGAACCGACGGTGGAAAGCAGGAAAATCCGGATCGATCACGTTGCTACGTTGGTTGCGTCAGTGGATGTCGAGTTGTCCATTGACTGGCGTTCTTCGCCAACCGACGACTCCGGTCGACGCGCACTTTCCGGATACCCTGGCCAGCCGTAAGCGACACGCGCGCTCCCGGTGCCAAAGACCCGCCGGTAGCGGTGAGCATTCGCGAAACCCACATGCGGCAAGCGCAACGCCGCGCAGCCTTCAGCTATCGCCTTGGGTGCTCTGATAGCCGCGGTAGGTCTCGCCCCACTCGCGCATCGCCAGCAGCACCGGCGCCAGCGTGCGGCCGAACTCGGACAGCTCGTATTCCACTTTCGGCGGCACTTCCGGGTACACGTGGCGGATCACCACGCCATCGGCTTCCAGTTCACGCAGCTGGCTGGTGAGCATGGACTGGGTGGCATTGGGCACCCGCCGCGTCAGTTCCATGAAACGCCGCTTGCCGGTCATCAGGTGAAAAAGAATGATCGGCTTCCACACGCCGCCGATCACCGACAGCGTGACTTCCACCGCGCAACCGCTTTTGCCGTCCCACCGTTTGCTACGCATGCATACTCCGGAAAACCATAGTATCTACGGAAAATCGTCGTTCTTGTTGCGATAGAGGCGCGAGCCTAGCATGGCCCCATCCCATGAATGTGAGGCCGTCCATGACGTTCAAAGCACTGCTGACCCGCAAGACGAACAACCAGCTCTCGACCGAGCTGGTCGATTTCGACGAGGCCGACCTGATGGACGGCGACGTCCTGGTACAGGTCGAGTACTCCACGCTCAACTACAAGGATGCGCTTGCCCTCACCGGCAAGAGTCCGGTCATCCGGACGTTCCCGCTCATTCCCGGCATCGATCTGGCAGGCGTGGTGCTGGAATCCAGCAGGGCCGACTTCAAGCCAGGCGACCGCGTCGTGCTCAATGGCTGGGACCTGAGCATGGGCCACCACGGCGGCCTGGCCCAGCGCGCCCGGGTGCGCGGCGAATGGCTCAACCGGATTCCCGACAACCTGAGCACCCGCGATGCAATGGCCATCGGCACCGCTGGCTACACCGCGATGCTGTGCGTGCTGGCCCTGGAACATGCCGGGGTGACGCCTGCACAGGGCGATGTGCTGGTCACCGGTGCCAACGGTGGCGTCGGCTCGATCGCGGTGGCGATCCTGTCGAAGCTGGGTTACCGCGTGGTGGCCGCCACCGGGCGGCCGGAGCATGCCGAGTATCTGCACAACCTGGGTGCGGCCGAGATCATCGATCGTGCGCAGCTTTCGGAGCCGCGCGAGCGGCCGGTGAGTGCCGAGCGATGGGCCGGCGTGGTGGATGTGGCCGGCGGCCCAACGCTGGTCAATGCCATCGCCGAAACGAAGTACCGGGGTGCCGTGGCCGCCTGTGGCCTGGCCCAGAGCGATGCACTGCACGGCTCGGTGCTGCCCTTCATCCTGCGCAATGTGACCCTCGCGGGCGTGGATTCGGTGAATGCCCCACAAGAGGTTCGCCAGCGCGCCTGGGATCGGCTCGCGACCGACCTGGACCCGCAGAAGCTGGAAAGCACCGTGCAGCAGATCGGCCTCGCCGAGGTGCTGGATGTCTATGAGCAGATCATCCCCGGCAAGGTGCGCGGCCGCGTTGTCGTGGATGTGAACGCCTGACGCCTGCCGCGCCGGCGGGGGTGCAATGCCTTCGCTGGCGCGCGTGCGCGAGTGACCGGAGACCCAGCGCGCCATGCCAAGCCGCCTTATCATGGGGCGGCAAGGGCACTTTACGCCCGGTGACGTACGCAGGGCAGTATCTGGATGTCTATGGAATGGCGCCCCTCGGGCTGGGGCCAGCGTGTGACCCGCTCGCCGGACTGGCAGTTGCGGCTGGATGGCGAACAGCTCGCGCTTTTGATCGACGGCAGGCACTACCACCTGCATGTGGCGAACGAACACAGCGTGCGGGTCGTTCGCGGCGTGCTCTGGTCCCGGGTCGAACTGACGACCGAGCGCGGTGAAGCACTGTCCGTGGATGGGCTGCCCAACAGCCAGGGCTCCCGGCTTGCGGCTGTCGTGCAGCATGTGCTTTTCGCGCGCTCCAGGCGGGGGCGCAAGGCACTGTTTGAGCGCGTTCTGGCGCAGATCCAGGGGTGGCTGGCCGAGGCAGACGCGCTTACCGACCGAGGCACCACCGGACGCCGCTGGATCACCCACGAACAGCAGCAGGCGTTGCTGGCCGACCGCCCCGCCCTGCCCCTGCCGCCCGCCGAGCTGGAGCAGCTGTTCCTCGACGAGGAGGTGCACGACGACCTGCACGCGCCCGGCCACCGCATGGCACTGGACGCGCTGCACGACTGGCAGCTGGATTGGCCCGCCCTGTGGGCGGACGCCAATGTGGCAATGGCGACCCGCGAACTGGGCCTGGCCAAGCCCTTCCTGAACCGGGTCGAGAGCAGGCCGCTGACCGAGGAACAGGCCCGCGCCGTCATCTGCTTCGACAACCGGGTACAGGTCGTGGCCGCAGCCGGCTCTGGCAAGACCTCTACGATGGTCGCCAAGGCCGCCTATGCCATCGATCGCGGCTTCGTGGAGCCCGGACGGATCGTGATGCTCGCTTTCAACAAGGACGCCGCGAACGAACTGGAGGAGCGCGCGCGACGATGCTTCGATCGGCTCGGCATGGGCGACACCGTGGTGGAGGCGCGGACCTTCCACGCCCTCGGCCTGGCCATCATCGCCAAAGCCACGGGACGCAAGCCTGATATCCCGGAATGGGCGATCGACGCGACGCTGGGCTTCAACAAGCTGGCCGAACTGGTGGACGACCTGAAGGACCGCTCGACCCACTTCCGCACCCAGTGGGACATGTTCCGCCTGGTGTTCGGACGCGATCTGCCGCCGTTGGGTGCCGACATGATGGCCGATGGCTACGACCGCGATGGTGCGCCCTACATGCGTACCCTGCAGGGCGAGCGGGTGAAGAGCCTGGAAGAGTGCGTCATCGCCGACTGGCTGTTCTACAACGGCGTGGCGTATGACTACGAGCGCCGCTACGAGTTCGATACCGCGACAGACACTCACCGCCAGTATCGTCCGGACTTCTACTACCCGGACGCCCGGCTGTATCACGAGCACTTCGCGCTGGATGCCCATGGCCAGCCGCCGCCGCACTTTGCCGATTACAGCGAAGGGATGCACTGGAAGCGCCAGCAGCATATGGCGCGCGGCACTGCCCTCGTCGAGACGACCTCGTTTGGCCTGCGCAGTGGACATGCGCTGCAGCATCTTGCCGAGCGGCTGGGTGCGTCTGGTGTCGAACTCGACCCGAACCCGGACCGCGAGCTGCCTGACCAGGGCACCAAGCCGATGCCGGATGCAGACCTGATTGGCCTGATGCGCACCTTCATTGCGCATGCCAAGAGCAACTGCCTGACGCTGGATGACATGGCCGCACGCCTGCGGCAGATGCCTGAGGATCAGTTCAAGGAACGCTACCGGCGTTTCCTGGAGATCGCCGGTCCGGTTTTCCAGGCTTGGGACGATGCACTGGCTGACGAGCGCAGCATCGATTTCGAAGACATGCTCAACATGGCCGCCGGGCTGCTGGAACAGGGCCACTATGAATCACCCTACGATCTGGTGATGGCCGACGAATTCCAGGATGCCTCGCGCGCCCGTGCGCGCCTCTGCCGTGCGCTGGTCAGCCAACCGGGCCGCCATCTGTTTGCGGTGGGCGATGACTGGCAGTCGATCAATCGCTTCGCTGGCGCCGACGTTTCGGTGATGACCGGATTCCGCGAGTGGATGGGGCATGGCCAGGTGCTGAAACTGGAGCAGACGTTCCGCTGCCCGCAGGCACTGTGCGATGTTTCCAGCCGCTTCATCAGCCGCAACCCCGCGCAGATCGGCAAGAAGGTCCGTTCTGCTGCGCCGGCAATGGGTCCGGTGCTGCAGGCGTTCCAGGTGAACCGGCGTGAGGAGGTGCAGGATGGCGTTCGCCAGTACCTTGCGACGCTGCACCAGCAACTGCTGTCGGGTGCGGTGCCGCAGGGCCGCAACGGGCGCGTGACGGTCTTTGTTCTGGGGCGGTATCGCGCGGATCGCGGTGCGGTGCCTTCGGATTGGAAGACGGCCTTTGGCAGCACGATGGACGTCGAGTTCCTGACCGCACATCGATCGAAGGGGCGCGAGGCGGACTACGTGATCCTCCCGGGAATGATCAACCGCAGCTTCCCGAGCCTGCGTGCGGATGACCCGGTGCTTTCGCTGGCAATGCCGGATGGGGATACCTATCCACTGAGCGAAGAACGGCGATTGTTCTATGTCGCGCTGACGCGGGCGCGACGGTCGGTCGCGATGTTCACCCTGCAGGGCAAGCACTCGCCGTTCCTGGATGAGCTGGTGAAGGACGGAGCAGTGGAAGTGACCGCGATTTCAGGCGCGGCCATCCACGAAGAGCGCTGCCCGGTGTGCAAGGTGGGCGTGTTCGTGGACCGCAATGGGCCGCACGGGGCCTTCCGGTCGTGCTCGAGTTATCCGTTGTGCCATAACAAGCCGAAGGGTGGGCGGCGTGGGTGAGGCTGCAGGTTTCCTCGCCGCCCAGTAATTCACGCCCTGAGTGGATCGGGGCGTTGGTCAGCATACGGAGACCACGATGCGTTCATTTGTTCTGGCAGTTGTGGTGTCTTGGAAGACGCCTCCAGCTGTCGTTCTCGAGCATCCGCGCTTCTAGCGTCCAGATCTGATGTAACGCTCAAAGTACGCTTGGAATTGGCGCGACTTAGCTGGGTCAAGCTCGTTGGCAATCGTGCCACCGATCGCCTCGGCCTCAACCATGCGCGTGCTACCGCCAAGCTCTCGAGCAGCTTCAAGAAGTGCTCTTTGCCTCACACTCAGGTTACCGAAGGGGTCGAAATAGGAATCGACACGCTGGTTGTCACTCACGCCTGTCCAGCTGAAGCGCGCATCTCCAGCAGCAATTGCGATCGTTCTGTATCGCTCGACGGCTTGCTCTGAGGTTATGCGTTTACGGAGCAGATCCAGCCTGGTGCGATACAGATCAACCTCGGCGCTTGGCGTGCTCTGCGCCAGCGCTGCTACCGCTTCATCAACAAACGCGTAGTTGATATTCCCGGTGCCGGCCTGGACGCCCAGTAGATTGAAGCTGGCGATTGCATACCGGTACGCATCGCGATTCGCCGCAGCCCGTTGGGCATCGCTCGGTCTACCGATGGCAGTGGGTTGTACCAGAAGAATGCTGTCATCGTCAGAAAGAACGGCTTCCATATCACGCTTGTGGAACTCGCCGACAACTACAACGATGGTGCCACCAGGCCGCGCCTTCGCAGCTGCGGCCACTCTCTTCGCCTGCAAGTAGGTTCGATAGAGGTATAAGCGACGTGGCAGGTCATCTTTTGCACGCTTTGAGGGGGTCACAGCCCACTGGGCAACCTTGGCAAGGTTCACCTCGGTATCCGCGTGGAAAATATCTCTGTTCAGCTGTGCCGGGTGTGGGAATGACAGGAAGCCCTGAAAACCCTGATCAGGTCGCACCTGCGGAATTGCTTCCAGATCGGTGCCAAAGCCAAGCTTGGCGTCTTCTGACGGAGGCGCCCAGTCTATTGGGCACAGATCCACGCCCCTGGCGCGGGCGAAGGGCACGATCACATCCTGAACTTCATAGGTGAATTCGTAGTAGTCGTTCCGAGCAAAGGCCTCCGGAGACCGCTCGATACAGATCGCGTCGGGTTGCGCACGATCCAAGAAGGCCGCCAGCATTGCCGGACTGTCATTGGATGAAACCAATTGAGCTGCATGGTCGACGCCCAATATTATCACTCGTGACGGATCGGGCTTTTCAGTACCACTGCCAGCAATGGCTTGCAGTGGAAAACAAAGAAGAACAGTGCGCAGCACCCATGCATTCATTCAATAGATCCAATGGCGAAAGCGCTTTCACGCTACGAAACGCCAACAGGCAGTGCCCGTGCCATTGGTTGTAGTCAGTCGGATCGCCCAGCTCGAACCACCGCATGCAGACCCAAGCGTCGCAAGCGCGGCCGACATTCCGGGAGACAGCCGGCAGCCCCCGTTCTTCGGCCAGGCGAACGGGTCATTCGAACGCGCCAGCCAGAGAAATTTCTTCGATCTGCGAGCGATTGAAACGCGCGTCGCCCGCTTGTGCACCCAATACGGCGAGATCACGGCCAGCCGCTTTCCACACTCCATTCGCATCGGTCGCGGGCACTGTGAATGCAATCCGAGGTGCAAGGCGGGGTTCGGCAGCAGATTGCGCAGAAACGAAAAAGCTCCTATCCCCAGGAGCTTTTTGAAATTGGCGGAGAGAGTGTCTGATTCTAGGGAGTCCCCTAGCTTCCGTACGCCTCCGTGGAACCAGTCTCAATCCTTGCGCCAACTATGTTTCACCATCCGGACTGGTTCGTACGCCTTCGCGGGAAGCCGCGTCACGTGGGTGGGTACATGGATGGGTAGGGTATGGGTTTGAACATCAATCGCCTGACAGCGAGACGGGTGGCCACCGTCAGGGAGCCGGGCTACCACGCGGACGGTGGCGGCCTGTACCTACAGGTTACCGCTTCGGGGGCGAAGAGCTGGGTGTTTCGGTATCGCTTTGAGGGGAGACGCCCAGAAATGGGACTGGGCCCGCTGCATGTGATCGGCCTCGCCGATGCGCGGGTGGCGGCTGATGCCGCGAGAAAGTTGATCCAGGCCGGCCAAGATCCGCTTGCCGGGAGGCGCGCCGCCGCCTTGGCTTCGTCGTCCATCCCGACCTTCTGGGAAGCGGCTGTTACTTACATAGCAGAGCGACAAGCCGGCTGGTCCAACCCGAAACATGCCGGCCAATGGACCAGCACCCTGGAGACCTACGCCAAGCCCGTACTGGGAAATCTACGGGTCGATCGTATCGAGACGGATCACGTCCTGGCTGTGCTGAGACCAATCTGGGCAACAAAGACAGAGACCGCCAACAGGGTCCGGCAGAGAGTGGAGGCCGTGCTGGACTCGGTCACCGTCCAGAAGAAGCGATCTGGCGATAATCCAGCTAGATGGCGTGGCCATCTTGCGGTGATCCTTCCAAAACCCACCTCAGTGACGAAAGTCGAGAACTTCGCGGCGTTGCCGTATGCGGAGTTGCCAACCTTTATGGCAGCACTGCGATCTCGTCATGGCGAGGCGGCGCGCGCCCTAGAATTTACGATTCTCACGGCTGCGAGAACCGGAATGACGCTGGGGGCCAAATCGTGCGAAATCGATCTTCTTGAGGCGACCTGGACCGTGCCCTCGAAGAGAATGAAGGCCAAGGTTGAGCACACCATTCCTCTTTCCTCCCCGGCGTTGGCACTGGCACGGCTTCGGATGCAGAGGCAGCTACTATTTCCGAACAACCTCGGTGACGAGCCGCTAAGTGAAAACGCCATGCTGGCGCTCCTAAAGCGAATGGGCTTCGGCCACGTTACTGTTCATGGATTTAGGTCAACATTTAAAGACTGGGCAAGCGAAACCACCGAGTATCCCGATGATCTCTCTGAAGCCGCTTTGGCACATAGGATCCGGGACAAAGCAAAAGCCGCGTACAAACGCGGCGCTATGCTGGTTAAGCGCAGAGCGATGATGGAGGCCTGGGCCGCTTACTGCTATCCGAAAGGCTTTACCCGATAGAGTTTAATAGACGCAACTTACTTCGTTTTCTCCAAATTAATGTGGAAGGCTCCTCCCGCCATCACTCCGTCCTCCACTGCCACTCTTACCCTGATTACAGAATCTTCGGCTATGGGCCTCGATGGCACTCGCCCATTCCACCTAACCCAGTAACGGTTAATGCCCCTATGTTCGTCATCCAAGCGAGGATCCACTTTCAACTCAGCCAACTCTTCATCAGACATCTTATCGTTGTATAGAAGTTCCTCATCGAAGAAGACGAGAACTGCAATACCCTCAAACGGATTATCGGCAGGAGTGTCAACTATTACTTGGATATCAATGCCAGGAAAAAAGAACTGTCCATCCGCTGAAGTGAGATTCATTACCCCATCATAGGCGCCGAATACATTAACCTTGCCATCCGCAGTGAACTCAATGCGATCTGCGAATGTTGAGTGAACCGAGCGGTTAAAGATGACTCCTTCATCAAGATAGTGAATCATCGATCCCCCATTTTCGCACTGATACTGGGAGCACTCTTCTGCCCGCCTGATCTAAAGGCAGATCGGGGACGATTCCATCCGCGGGAGCATGTCTCGGACGATGGCCGCGCTGGAGCCTCCCAGAATGAAGGGAGCATATTGCCTGAAGGATTTCCGAGGGCTCGGGCAAGGGACTGATAATCAGCTTTTGCCTTGACCGCCAGCGCTCTAGATCTAGCCTGGTGGGCTTCGTCCATCTCAAGCCATATGCGGTCAAGATCTTGCAGGACATCGTCCCGCTCGTCTTCGCGCCCTTCATCGAGCAACGCGAAGCTCTCCAGTAGTCGCAAATAGTACCAAGTTAATCCGCTATTGTTCATTCTATTTTCCTACCAGAGTCCATGTTTCCCTGGTTGCATGCAATGCCGATACATAATCATCTAGCAAGCAAACTTGAGCTGGCTCTATCGCTCGGTGATTAGGGCTTTGGGGCTTGTCTGCGCGGGCGATCAAGCTCTCGGGCAACGATGCGGCTTGCAGCATGAATAGCTCGTGATCATCGACTACACCACCAAATTTACGGGGGAGTCGATGTCCGGGAAGTGTCTCAAAATGATTAGAGACGACCGACATACCCCCAGTCATTGGGGTCACCACCCCATTCACGGCGACTATGTCGTATGCGCTGACAGGCGGTCCCGGCTCGTGCTTGACCCTTACGCCAAGAGAGCTAGCGCTGTTGCCGCATCGCGGCTTGGAACGATCCGTCGGATCGGGCTTCATGCCTCTGTACAGCGTCCTGTCAGTAGTCTCCCCTAGACATGCGCGGGAGACTAGCACAACGAATGCCACGACGGGCAAGAAGGTCGCACTGACCCTGAGCTAGGGCCTGCCTCAAAAGGCATCGGCAACCCATGCGGATGATGGAGGATCTGACCGTCAAATCGAGCCCGAGCTCGCCGCACTCCAGCCTTCGCGTCTGGGCGGAGCTCATTCTATTGAATGGTGGCTTAGAAGTCCGCCTGACTCTAGAACCGAATCAAAGACTTGCTTTGAATTCAATTCTGGAGCGAGAGCCCCGTACCAATTGGGAGGCGAGGCCGGATGCCCGAGTTTTCTGGAGGCAGAAGGGTCAGAAGGTATGGTTCCAGCGCGGACGCCCCCCGCCCTTACCCAAGCCTTCATGGATGTCCTGTTCGCTGCTTGGCCACGGCGAGCCGGGCGGGAGCATGCTCCGCCCGGCGCCTGCTTTAGCCTTGCACTTCAGCCCGGAAGGCAATCTCAATCAACTGCTCGGGGAAGGCCAGCGCCGAGACTCCAATCAGGTTGCTGGCCACCTGCGGCACCGGCTGGCCATACACGGCCGGCCGGACCTTGCCACTTGCGGCGAAGGCCGCCGGCACATCGATGACGAACAGCGTTTCCTCGACCACGTCCGCAAGCGACCCACCCAGCTCTGCCAGCAGCACCTGGGCGTTCTCGTAAGTGCGCCTCATCTGGGCTTCCATGGTGTCGAAGTTGGCGGGCTTGCCGTCAGCCCCCAGCTCCGCCGGCGCGACCAGCTCCCCCTGTGGCGTGTGCGAGAGCTGACCGGACACGAAGATCGTGTTGTTGACGCGGACGGCCTGTACGTACCCGTAGGCCGACTCCCACGGCACTCCGAAGCTGGCGGTCTTGCGATTGCTGGCGCTCATCGTTGCTCTCTCTAGTGAAAGGGCAAGTGTGGCAAGCAATCAGCGGCGACCGCCTCCCCTGAACGGGGGATCAGATTCGAGCGCTGGACAGCTGCTCTCTACCTGCCCTGACCGACGCCTTCATGGGATACCTCGCCCTTGGCTTGATCTCCTTGGGCGGCCGGCGTGGTTCCAGCGCTTCCTTCACCCGCTCCAGCTCCTTCGCCCCGGCCTCGGCCAGGCGCCGGGCCTGCTGCAGCTGCGAGGCCACGCCCATGCCATGCCCAAAAGAGAAGGCACCGGATCCCGGTGCCCTTCTTAGAAGCCAGCAACGCCTACGAGGTAGTGAGGTTGGCCCTCATCCAGTCCCTGACGCTTTCCAGCTTCGCTCCGGTCTTGGCATTGAAGGTCTTTTCCATTCCCCAAGATACGCCCCTGCCCTGAGCGAAGGCAGCGCGGTACTTCTTGATCATATTCGAGGGGTCGTCTGCCAGCTCCCGCATCAATCGCGGAACGTCCCACACTGCGAAGTCGAAGGGGCTACCAAAGTGTTCTTCCAACATGGCCGGCAGCGCTTCATACCGAATCGTGTCACCCGCAAGATAGACGATCTCGTTGCGAATCGTGGGTGTATGGAAGACGATCTGAGCGGTCATTGCGCCAATGTCATCCGGTGTGGTGAGCGTCACAGCGTTAGTCGGCGAACCCAAGGCATTCACCCTCTTCCCCTTAAGATCGATGACACCAAATTCGGGCTCGAAAAGATAGCTCGTGAACATCCCGGTGGAAATGACGACCCAGTCCATGGCGGACTGAGAACGCAGATAGTCGCGCACATCGAGCTGGGCATCGAACAGATCCTGCGGACCACCTCGCCCAATTGCGTCGAAGTCCACACCGAACTGCCAAGGGAAGTACCTCGGGATACCCGACTTCACTGCAGCACGCGCAACCTTCATCGGCGTGTCGCGGCCAGCCGCGTAACCCGTGCAGCCAATCACGGTGTCGTACTTGGAGAAAATGGCCGCCAACTCGTCCACAGTGGCAGCCACCAGGTCGCCAGAAACAATGGCCACACCCAGCGAGCGGATTTCATCAACCACAACGCGCTTCTCAGGCAAGTCCGAAGCAATGGAAGCGGATCGGAGCATCACGCTGATGCTTGCGCCGTGCTCCTTTCCTAGACGGGCGAGATTCCGAATAACTGGCATTCCGAGCTCACCGGCACCCAAGACCAGGATCGCGCGGGATTGGATCGGGGTAGACATTCAAACCACCATGTGTGTGTACGATGGCGGCGATTCTGCCCCCCCTCCTCATCGCGACGTAAGAAGGCACACCGATGATACCGACCGTACCGTTCATGAGTTCTGATGAGCTCCTGCGGCATTCCCAATCGATATGCGACGGCATGAGCGCGGACGACGACGGCCTTAGGCGTGAGGTTCTTGCGCACGGTGGCAGCCGCTGGTCGCTTGGCATCATTCATGCCTTGGGCGTGTACGGAACACTGCGTCACGCCGATGTTGCGCGGAGGATGAAGGGAATCACCCAGCGCATGCTGACACGCACCCTCCGCCAGCTGGAAAGGGATGGCTTGATCTATCGACACGATTTCCGAGAAGTTCCCCCTCGCGTTGAATACAGCATCACCCCGCTGGGCAAAGACCTTCTAGTTCTGATGATCCCCATGTGGACTTGGGTCGTGCAGCACGCCGAGGAGTTCCGGCACTGCCGCGAGATTTACGACAGCAACCAGGCCTCACTTGTACCTGAATCGCCTCGAGACAACGAGTCTCAATAGCGAGAAATCACCTGTCCTCGTCCCGCCCTGACCCAAGCCTTCATCGGGTCCTTCGCCCTCGGCTTGGTTTCCTTCAGCGGCCGGCGCGGCTCCAGCGCCTCCTTGATTCGTGCCAGTTCCACAGCCCCGGCTTCGGCCAGGCGCCGAGCCTGTTGCTGCTGCTCGCGGGTCGGCGGCAGGCCTGGCAGGGGCGGCGGCGGCTGGGTCGGGGTGCTGTCGGTCAGCCGGGCAACCGCCTGGCGCAGGGGCAGATCAGGATAGAGCCTGGCTGCACACCAGCGCTCGGCATACCGCTTCGCCTGCCGGACGCTGGCCGCGCGCACTTCCTTCACCTGCCACATCTTCTGGCCTTCCATCCATAGCCGGACCCCAGGACCGCCGTCGGGCGTCACGCTGGCCGTCTCGCGGCCGTTGTACCAAAGCGCCCAGCGCTCGCCGGTCTGGACCCAGCCAGAGGAGATCGGGGCGGTGCGGAAGCCGTTGGAAGAGCGCATGGCCGGAAGGATACGGCTGGCAGTCGCAGATCCTGCGAAGCGCCAGCGACCTGCCTGAATCGTTCGGGATTGCTGCTGGCGCCGTGCAACTACCCCCGGGTTGACCTGCTTGCCAGCAAGGCGTCCAGCCCAGAGGATTTGTCCAGCACGAAGTTCTTAACAATTCATGCTGTATAGTTGACGCATCTGGCTCCTCTCAGGCGCGAAATCCTTCGCCCCCGTGTCTAGCCCCTCACAGGCACGACACATGACACCCCCGACTGCTTTCCGGATCCTTCGGATCCGCCCTTTGTTGCGCCTAAATGGGACGATCGAGCAAGTCGAGACTCTTCAGGCTAAGTGCGGCGCATGCGGGGACGAATCGCGTATGTCCCGCGGCTGTGGTCTCTCAGATATCCAAGGTGGCGTGCAGCTAACTTGCCCGGCCTGCAATACGACGGGAACCTTGACCGTCGACCAAGCATGGGTCCTCTGGGGTGAGCAGATGAGAAGGGATAGGATCTTGGCGCTCGCTGGGTTGACGCCTGATGATCTAGGTCCCACCTGATCTTGGCCTCGGCCTACACGCCCCGGCCATGGTCGGCAGGGCTAACCTCCGGCCATGTGCGGCCGATTCGTCCAGCTCCCAGTGATCGACTTCGGCCAGCCGGGGCTGGCTGACCTTGCCCCCGGCCTGGCCGAGATCCAGCCCAGCTACAACCTCGCGCCGACACAGCGCGCCTCAGTGATTCTGGACCGGGGCGAAGGCCGGCAGGTCACCCGCCTGGCGTGGGGCCTGCTTCCGTTCTGGGCCAAGGCCAAGGGCCTGCAGGGCTCGACCATCAACGCCCGGATCGAGACGGTGGCCACCAAGCCGGCATTCCGGTCGGCCTTCAAGAAGCGCCGCTGCGTCATCCCCATGGCGGGCTACTACGAGTGGTCGGTGAGCCCGATCGACGAGAAGAAGGATCCCTGGTTCATCCACGCCACCGGGCCGCTGCTGGCCGCTGGCCTGTGGGAGGACACCAGCCCCCTGCTGCCCGAAGGCAACCTTGGCACCTTCACCATCATCACCGGCGACAGTAGCGGCGTCTCGGCCGACATTCACGACCGCATACCGGTGTGGCTACAGGCCGGCCAGATCGATGAGTGGATGGCAGCCAAGCCGGACGATGCGATGGCGATGCTGCTGGCCAGCGAGCCACCCGCGATGGAGGCGTATCGGGTCAGCCGGGCGGTCAACACGCCGAGGAACAACCGAGAGGATCTGCTGCAGCAGGTCGCTTAGAACACAACGGTAGGGCTTCCCGTCTCCAGCGGCAGCTCCGCCTTCTCCGGCCAGGCGAACGTCTCCGGCTGCGGCAACAGCGCGCGCACCTGCTCCCAAATCTCGATGCCATCCGGCGGCGCCAGCACCAGCTAGTCCACCGAAAGGCATTACTCCGGCTGATTCGCAGGTGTGGCGTTAGCCATAGCAGTCTCCAGTGCAGCGAGCCGACTCTCAAGGGCGCTGAGCCGCTCAGCCGTGGCGACCTCGCGCGCTTGCCGTTCTTGGTGTGCAGCCACCAGATACGCGATCAGCTGATCGGTAGCCCAAGCTGCGTACTGTCCATCAATAGCATTTTCAAGGATCACTTCCGGCGTGTTCTGGCGCATGGCATCGTCAGCCATTACGAACGCACGATCAGCAAGCCCGCCATCGCCGAAACCTTCAAGGTATCGACCGATGCGCGTGTTCAATCCCAACAACGCATCAGTAGCGTTTTCAATCGTTCGCAACGATGCGGTGTCTTTGATGCGCGGATCGGAACCGCCACCACTGACACCGCCGCTAGCAGTCAGCACGCCGGTGCTGCTGAATCGCACGTTGCCGCCCGTACCTGTGCCGCACTGGAAATAGATGTCACCGTTGGGCTGGTATTCCATGAACTGCTGTACGGTTGCGTCAACTTGACGGAACAACCGCCAAGTGAAGTCTGACCATGATGTGCCAGTGGAACCGTTGGATCGATAGTAATGCGTAGAAAACTTGTCAGCATTGGCACCCGGCCTGCCTTCAAGGCTTTGCAAAAGGTAACCTTGATACTGCCCAGCAGGGATAGCGGGGCCGACGACATAAAGTTGCGTCGTGTCCAATCGCACGGTCGTGCCAGAAATGAACGCGTTGGTGCCAGTTATCGTCACGCTGGTGCCACGCAGTTCCAACGGAGCAAACGATGCTTCATCGCTGGTGACAGATTGCAACGCGGTGGTGCCTGCACCGCTGTTTAAGAAGCGCAGCATGTTCTGATTCGCAACAGTCTGCACCTTGAAACTGGCGTTTACGCGAGTCGGACCAGTGAAAGTGTCACCCGAACGCGCAGCGGCGCGACTCGCACCTAGGTTGGCGGCGTCGGCGGTGGCCTGTGCGTTTGCCGCAGCCGTACCAGCGTCAGTCGCTTTTCCGTCAGCCGCGTTCACGGCAGATTGGAGCGCTTGATCACCCTGCGAACGAGCCTGCATCTCCTGCTGCAGGCCGGCTTTGAGGTCGGCCACGTCCTGGCCGATGTTTGATGAGCCGCCTTCTAGATCCGACAGTCGCTGCTCGGCATCCTGGAAGTTGTCGTTGCATTTCCCGAACGCGGTGAACGCGTCGTCGCCTGGGCGGCCGTCCGGCTGGATGGTGGTTTGATCGATGAGTTTCTGCGGCATGTGTGTTCTCTGCTGTTGATCGCCCACGGCAAAGCGGGCCGGATATGCCGGCCCGTGCCTTGTGCGGTTTCAGTTCTCGACCGAGATGATCGACAGGCTCTGCGTGATGGACTGCTGCTGGAAGGAGCCGGACTCGTGCCTAACGTCCTGTTCCGTGAAGCTGGTGATCACCGCGCGGTAGGTCATCGTCTGCGCGCTGGTGCTGGTGTCGTTTACGGTGAACGATCCACCCCAGGTGGAGGTGGCGCTGTCAGGGCCATCCTGTTCATTGAGGATCATCACCGAACCGCTGACGTTCAGGACCTGCCACAGCGATTCAGCGCCCTCACCGACCCGCCGATAGATTTCCACGCGCGCCGTGTTCTGGCCCGCG
>NZ_FNFQ01000009.1 GCF_900101175.1 Stenotrophomonas pavanii
GTCGTACGAGAACAGCACGGTGCGGCTTTCCGGCTCGTACAACATCACGATCGCATCGGCGCCGGTGGCGCACCAGTTGTACCCGGCCACGCCGGCCACGGCGAAGAACGCGTTGCCGTTGCGGGTAATGACCACCGTTTCGGCATCGTCCGCAGCGTTGGGGTCATCGGCCGCCTCGGTGAAGCCCAGTTCGAAGGCTGCGGGAATCTCCGCGGTCTCGGTCCAGTTGCCGAAACCAATGGGGCCACCCAGCGTATCCAGGTAATCGCGCTCGCTGGCCTCACCCTTGCCATAGCGCGAGTAGCAGGCGAGGCGACCGTGCGCGGCATGGTAGTCGCGGGCCTTGGCGTAGCTCTCGCGCATCTGCGCGATGTGTTCCTGCGCGTGCCTGTCCTGCACCTGGTCGCCGATGAAATAGCCCTCGTTGCCAAGGAAACGCATCTCGTTGCCGGCGGTCAGTTCGAAGGCGATCCAGTTGGTGCCGGTGAACTCGTTGTGGTGTTCTTCGGTGGTCTCGCCGATGCAGCCGTCATACGGCTCGATCGGGCACAGCATCGTTGCCACCTGGCCGGCCAGTTCCGGCCGCAGCACGCCCAGGTCGATCTTCAGCAACGGCAGCAGATGCTGGCCGAGCCAGGCCTGGTCGGCGGGGAACACGTCGGTGGGAAAGGGGACCATGCCGGGCAGCAGGTCGCGCAGTTCGGTCTGGTGGATCATGTCAGTCCTTTGATCAGTGTCGGTAGTGCCGGCCGCTGGCCGGCAACCTCATTGCCGCCGAAGCGTGCCGACCAAGGTCGGCACCTACCAGGGTGTGTCAGGTAGAGGCGCTGCGGATCGCCTCGGGCAGCGGCGCGCTCTTGCCGGTCTGGGTATCCATCCAGACCACCACCACGTTGCCGTCGGAATACAGCTTCGACGCGTCCTGCTGGTCGACGATGCGGTGGCCGATGGTCACGCTGCTGTTGCCCAGGCGCTCGACGAACAGCTCGACCAGGATGTCGTTGGGCCACACGATCGGCAGCCGGTAATTGACGTTGGTCGCGGCCACCACCGGTGCGATGCGGTCGGTCATCGACACGCCGTCCACGCCGAGCATCCAGCGCACGCGCGCCTCCTCCAGGTAGGAAATGTACTTGGCGTTGTTGACGTGGCCCATGCTGTCCATGTCGCGCCAGCGCACGCTGATCGGGATGCGGGCCAGGATCTTGTGTTCGCTGCTCATCAGGCGTCCTTCTTCTTGCTGGCAGTTGCGGTCTTGCTGGTCTTGCCGGTGCTCTTGGCGGCCACCGCCTTCTTCGCCACCTTGGCGGGCTTTTCAGGCTTCACCTTGCGCGGCGGGCGGGCGTCGGGCTTGTTGGCCACGGCGGCCGGCTGCTCCGGGCGCGCGCTGGTGGAGGGCAGCATGCGGGCCAGGAACTGGCCGGTGTACGACTGCGGGCAGGCGGCCACGTCTTCCGGCGTGCCGGTGACCAGGATGGTGCCACCGCGATGGCCGCCTTCCGGGCCCAGGTCGACGATCCAGTCGGCGGTCTTGATCACGTCCAGGTTGTGCTCGATCACCACCACCGTGTTGCCCTCGTCGCGCAGCTTGTGCAGCACGCCCAGCAGCGCTTCGATGTCGTGGAAGTGCAGGCCGGTGGTCGGCTCGTCGAGGATGTACAGGGTGCGGCCGGTATCGCGGCGCGACAGCTCCTTGGACAGCTTCACGCGCTGTGCTTCACCACCGGACAGCGTGGTCGCGCTCTGGCCCAGCTTGATGTAGCTCAGGCCGACGTCGACCAGCGTTTCCAGCTTGCGTGCGATCGACGGCACCGGTTCGAACAGCTTCAGCGCATCCTCGACGGTCATTTCCAGCACGTCGTTGATGTTGAAGCCCTTGTACAGGATCTCCAGTGTCTCGCGGTTGTAGCGCTTGCCATGGCAGACGTCGCAGGGCACGTACACGTCCGGCAGGAAGTGCATCTCCACCTTGATCAGGCCGTCGCCCTGGCAGGCCTCGCAGCGGCCACCGCGCACGTTGAAGCTGAAGCGGCCCGGCGAGTAGCCACGTGCACGGGCTTCGGGCACCTGTGCGAACAGTTCGCGCAGGGGCGTGAACAGGCCGGTGTAGGTGGCCGGGTTCGAACGCGGGGTGCGTCCGATCGGCGACTGGTCGATGTCCACCACCTTGTCGAACAGGTCCAGGCCATCGATCTCCTTGTACGGGGCGACCGGGTGCGAGGAGCCATTGATCTCGTTGGCGGCCAGCGAGAACAGGGTGTCGTTGATCAGGGTCGACTTGCCGGAGCCGGACACGCCGGTCACGCAGGTCAGCAGGCCCGACGGAATCGCCAGGTCCACGCCCTTGAGGTTGTTGCCGCTGGCCCCGCGCAGGTGCAGGGTCATCTTCGGGTTCGGCTTGTGCCGGCGCGCCGGGATCTCGATCGCGCGCTTGCCCGACAGGTACTGGCCGGTCAGCGAGCGCGGTGCCTCCAGGATGTCCTGCAGCGTGCCCTGGCCGACGATCTCGCCGCCATGCACGCCCGCGCCCGGGCCGATGTCCAGCACGTAGTCGGCCAGGCGGATCGCGTCCTCGTCATGCTCGACCACGATCACCGTGTTGCCCAGGTCGCGCAGGCGGGTGAGGGTGCCGAGCAGGCGTTCGTTGTCGCGCTGGTGCAGGCCGATCGATGGTTCGTCGAGCACGTACATCACGCCGACCAGGCCGGCGCCGATCTGGCTGGCCAGGCGGATGCGCTGCGCCTCGCCACCGGACAGGGTGTCGGCCTTGCGCTCCAGGGTCAGGTAATCCAGGCCGACATCGACCAGGAAGCCGAGGCGTTCGCCGATTTCCTTGACGATCTTCGCGGCGATCTCGCCACGCCAGCCGGGCAGGCTCAGTTCGCTGAAGAATTTCAGCGCCTCGTCGATCGGCAGCACCACCAGCTCCGGCAGCGGGCGGTCGGCCACGAACACGTTGCGTGCCGCCTTGTTCAGGCGCGCGCCATGGCATTCCGGGCACGGCTGTTCGCTGATGTACTTGGACAGCTCTTCGCGCACCGCCGGCGATTCGGTTTCCTTGTAGCGGCGCTCGAGGTTGGGAATGATGCCCTCGAAGCGGTGCTTGCGCTGGGTGCGGCCACCGGCTTCGGTGAAGTAGGTGAAAGTGATCGCCTCATCGCCGCTGCCGTACAGCACGGCCTGCTGCACGTTCTGCGGCAGCGAGTTCCATGCCGCGTCGACGTCGAACCGGTAGTGCTTGGCCAGCGAGGCGATCAGCTGGAAGTAATAGGCGTTGCGACGATCCCAGCCGCGCACCGCACCGGCGGCCAGCGACAATTCGGGGTGCACCACCACGCGCGAAGGATCGAAGAACTCGGCCATGCCCAGGCCGTCGCAGCCGGGGCAGGCGCCCATCGGTGCGTTGAACGAGAACAGGCGCGGTTCCAGCTCCGGCAGCGAGTAATCGCAGACCGGGCAGGAGTACTTGGAGGAGAACAGCGTCGGCGAAGCGTCGGCACTGTCCAGGCTCTGCACCGAAGCCATGCCATCGCCCAGCTTCAGCGCGGTCTCGAAGCTCTCGGCCAGGCGCTGCTTGATGTCCTCGCGCGGGCGGAAGCGGTCGATCACCGCCTCGATGGTGTGCTTCTGGCGCAGCGCCAGCGGCGGCACCGCGTCGATTTCATGCAGTTCGCCATCCACGCGCACACGCACGAAACCCTGCGCGCGCAGCTGGTCGAACACCTGGGCGTGCTCGCCCTTGCGGTCGCGGATGACCGGCGCCAGCAGCATGTAGCGCTGTTCCGGGTCCAGGGTCAGCACCTGGTCGACCATCTGGCTGACCGTCTGCGCCTCCAGCGGATAGCCGTGGTCCGGGCAGCGCGGGGTGCCGACGCGGGCGTACAGCAGGCGCAGGTAGTCGTAGATCTCGGTGATCGTGCCGACCGTCGAACGCGGGTTGTGCGAGGTCGACTTCTGCTCGATCGAGATCGCCGGGGACAGGCCCTCGATGTGGTCCAGGTCCGGTTTTTCCATCACGCTCAGGAACTGGCGCGCATAGGCCGACAGCGACTCGACGTAGCGGCGCTGGCCTTCTGCATAGATGGTGTCGAACGCCAGCGAGGACTTGCCCGAGCCGGACAGGCCGGTGATCACGATCAGCTTGTCGCGGGGCAGGTCGAGGTCGAGGTTCTTCAGGTTGTGCGTCCGCGCGCCGCGGATGCGGATGAAATCCATCGCCATGGGGGATCCGGTTGTGGGGGCGTTGGCTGGGTGCCGGGCCAGCAGGGAACGGCAATCGGTCAGCCTACCGGGGTGACCAGATGGGGGCAATGGGCCACAATGCCAGCCCGGTGTCTCATCGGGTGAGACAGGCCGTCAGGCAGGGGTCAGATCCCTTTTCACGGCGTGACAGGGGTTCTGGCGCCGTTCCGGTCCCGTCTCCTTCGGCGTTCAGGGGTTGACTTGACCCGCGCCCGCTGATCTGCGTACAATCCCGCTCCTGTCCGCCCTCGATGGCGGCAGCTCAGACCACAATAACTACAGAGGAAGGCCTGGTCATGTACGCAGTACTGGTCACCGGCGGTAAGCAATACCGCGTGGCGCAGGGCGAAAAGCTCCGCATTGAAAAGCTCGAAGTCGAAGTCGGCAGCGAGATCAAGTTTGACAACATCCTGATGCTGGGTGACAGCGACGGCGTGAAGCTGGGCGATGCGCTGAAGGGCGCTGCCGTCACCGCCAAGGTCCTGTCCCAGGGTCGTGCTGACAAGGTCCGGATCATCAAGTTCCGTCGCCGCAAGCACCACATGAAGCGTCAGGGTCACCGTCAGTACTACACCGAAATCGAGATCACCGGCATCGCCGGCTAAGCATCAGGAGAAGCAGTCATGGCACATAAAAAGGGCGTAGGCTCCTCGCGCAACGGTCGCGACTCCAACCCGAAGTACCTGGGCGTCAAGATCTTCGGCGGCCAGGCCATCGAAGCCGGCAACATCATCGTGCGTCAGCGCGGCACCCAGTTCCACCCGGGCACCGGCGTTGGCCTGGGCCGTGACCACACCCTGTTCGCCCTCGTGGACGGCAAGGTGGAGTTCTCGGTCAAGGGCGCCAAGAAGCGTCGCACCGTCAGCATCGTCTCGGCCGACGCCTGATCCAGGCATCGCCGGCACCCGTGCCCCGGCATGGGAGTGCTGCATGAAGAGCCCCGCTTCGGCGGGGCTTTTCGTTAGAGTTGAAGCAAGACCGGCTGGGCCGGGTTGCCGGCCCGCGGCCGGCATGACATTCAAGGCGGCGGCCAGCAGGCCGCGCCCATCGCAGGCATCGAAACAATGAAACTGGTAGACGAAGCAGAAATCGAAGTGTTCGCCGGCAACGGCGGCAACGGCTGCATTGGCTTCCGTCGCGAGAAGTTCATTCCGCTCGGCGGCCCGGACGGCGGCGACGGCGGTGCGGGCGGCAGCGTGTACATCCGCGCCGACGAAAACCTGAACACCCTGGTCGACTTCCGCCATGACCGCATCTTCAAGGCGCAGCGCGGCGAGAACGGCATGGGCCGCCAGGCCTATGGCAAGGGGGGCGAAGACCTGACCATCACCGTGCCGGTCGGCACCGTGATCATCAACGTTGCCACCGATGAGGTCATCGGCGACCTGACCCGGCACGGCGACCGCCTGCTGGTGGCCAAGGGCGGGCGCGGTGGCCTGGGCAACATGCACTTCAAGAGCTCGACCAACCGCTCGCCGCGCCAGGCGCTGCCGGGCGAGCCGGGCGAAGAGCGTACGCTGAAGCTGGAGCTGAAGCTGCTGGCCGATGTCGGCCTGCTGGGCTTCCCCAATGCCGGCAAGAGCACCCTGATCCGTGCCGTTTCGGCGGCAACGCCGAAGGTGGCCGATTACCCGTTCACCACGCTGTATCCGAACCTGGGCGTGGTGAAGGTGGAGAACCACCGCAGCTTCGTGATTGCCGACATTCCCGGCCTGATCGAAGGCGCGGCCGATGGCGCCGGTCTTGGTGCGCAGTTCCTTCGCCACCTGCAGCGCACCCGCCTGCTGCTGCACCTGGTCGACATCTCACCGATGGAAGGCGGCGTGGAAGGCATTTCGCCGGTGGAGCAGGTGCGTGCGATCGAGCGCGAGCTGGAAAAGCACGACCCGGAGCTGCTCAACAAGCCGCGCTGGCTGGTGCTGAACAAGGCCGACCTGATGTTCGAAGACGAGGCGCAGGCCGCGGCCGAGCAGATCGTCGCCGAGCTGGGCTGGAAGGAGCCGTGGTTCCTGGTTTCCGCGCTGGGGCGCGAAGGCACCTTCCCGATCATGAGCCGGATCATGGCCTTCTTCGATCGCCAGAAGGAAGAAGAACAGGAAGCCCGCGACGCGCAGTAGCGTCGACGGCTTGTCGACTGGCGTTGGCAGAAACCCGGCTCCGGCCGGGTTTTTTGTTGGGTAGTGCCGGCCGCCGGCCGGCAATCCCGGTGAACCGCCGGCCAGCGGCCGGCACTACCGGCCGCGCGGGCCCGCTGGGTTCGCCCGGATCGCAGGCAACAAAAAACCCGGCCGAGGCCGGGTTCTTGTCTGCTGCCGCGCCCCGAAGGGCAGGGCGGCAACGCCGGATCAGGCGGCCTTGAGGGCCTTGATGCGGTCGTTCAGGCGGCTCTTGTGGCGAGCAGCCTTGTTCTTGTGGATCAGGCCACGCGCGCTGAAGCGATCCAGGATCGGCTGGGCAACGGCGAAGGCGGCTTCAGCGCCGGCGGCATCGTTGGCGTCCAGCGCCTTGATCACTTTCTTGACAGCGGTGCGCAGCATCGAGCGCTGAGCCACGTTGCGCGCGTTGCGCACGACGGTCTGCTTGGCGCGCTTCTTGGCGGACTTGATATTGGCCACGGTGGTGGTTTCCTGAAAAAATCGGTGTTATGGGAACAGCAAGCTGGCTAGTATGATGGCCCGAGAAATGCACGTCAAGTCGATTGTCAAGAGGGACGCTGAGTGAGTTCACCGAAGATGTTGCGGGGCCTGCTGTCGTTCAGCAGCATGACCATGGTCTCGCGGGTGCTCGGACTTGTCCGTGACCAGGTGATCACCACCACGTTCGGCACCAATGCGGTTACCGATGCGTTCTGGGTTGCCTTCAGGATACCCAATTTCCTGCGCCGGCTGTTCGCCGAGGGGTCCTTCTCCACCGCTTTCGTGCCGGTGTTCACCGAAGTGAAGGAAACCCGCAGCCACGCTGAACTGCGCGAACTGATGGCCCGTACCGCCGGCACCCTGGGCGGGGTGCTGATGCTGGTGACCGCCCTGGCGCTGATCTTCGCACCCCAGCTGGCGGTGGCATTCTCAAGTGGCGCTGATACGGACCCGGTCAAGCAGACCCTGCTGGTCGACCTGTTCCGGCTGACCTTCCCGTTCCTGCTGTTCGTGTCGCTGACCGCGCTGGCCGGTGGTGCGCTGAACAGTTTCCAGCGCTTTGCGATGCCGGCGCTGACCCCGGTCATCCTCAACCTGTGCATGATCGCCGGCGCGCTGTGGCTGGCACCACGGCTGGGCGGCACGCCGGAAAAGCAGATCCTGGCGCTGGGCTGGGCGGTACTGGCCGCCGGCATCCTGCAGCTGCTGTTCCAGCTGCCCTCGCTGAAGGGCATCAACCTGCTGACCCTGCCGCGCTGGGGCTGGAACCATCCGGGGGTGCGCAAGGTGCTGACGCTGATGGTGCCGACGCTGTTCGGTTCGTCGGTGGCGCAGATCAATCTGCTGCTGGATACCCTCATCGCCGCCAAGCTGACCGACGGCTCGCAGTCCTGGCTGTCGCTGGCTGACCGCTTCCTGGAGCTGCCGCTGGGCGTGTTCGGTGTGGCCCTGGGCACGGTGATCCTGCCGGCGCTGGCCCGCCACCACGTCAGCACCGACCGCGAGGGCTTCTCGCGCTCGCTGGACTGGGGCCTGCGCATGACCCTGCTGATTTCCGTGCCGGCCATGCTGGGCCTGGTGCTGCTGGCCGAGCCCCTGATCGCCACGCTGTTCCAGTACCGCCAGTTCACCGCCTTCGATACCCGCATGACCGCCCTGTCGGTATACGGCCTGAGCTTCGGCCTGCCGGCGTTCGCGCTGCTGAAAGTGGTGCTGCCGGCGTTCTATGCGCGGCAGGACACCAAGACCCCGGTGCGTGCCGGCGTGGCCGCGCTGGTGGCCAACATGGTGTTCAACTTCGCGCTGCTGGCGGTGCTGTACCAGGTAATGGTGCCCGACGCGCTGAAGGCGCAGGGCGTGATGACGGCGATCGGCAAGCAGCCGGGCCTGCACCTGGCGCTGGGCATTGCCAGTGCGCTGTCCAGTTACCTGAACCTGGGCCTGCTCTGGTACTGGCTGGGCAAGACCGATGTCTACCAGCGCCGGCCGGGCTGGGGCCGCTATCTGGTGCGGCTGCTGGTGGCCTGCCTGGCCATGGTCGGCGTGCTGCTGGCCCTGCTGCACTGGGTCCCCGACTTCACCGGCATGGACAAATGGCACCGGATCGGCGGCCTGATGCTGCTGGTCGGCGGCGGCGGCCTGACCTATCTGCTGGCCATGCTGGCGATGGGCTTCCGCCCGCGCGACCTGCGCGGTCATTGATCGCGGCGTGTGGCGGCTATACTTCAGGGTTACACCATTGAAGCGGCGGCCCCGACCGGGCCGGAACGAGAGTTGATGAGCAGGCTGTTCAGAAGCGTCGAGGGCGGGGAGCTGTTCCCCAACGGAAGCGTGGTCTGTATCGGTGCATTCGACGGCCTCCACCTGGGCCATCGCGCACTGGTCCGCCACGCCGTTGCCCGCGCGCGCGCCTTGGGTGTGGCCGCAGTGGCCGTGGCATTCGAGCCGCTGCCGCGCGAGTTCTTTGCGCAGGGCACGCCACCGCCGCGGCTGACCCTGGCCCGCAGCAAGGTCGAGATCCTGCACGAGCTTGGCGTCGATGCGGTCGGCCTGCTGCGTTTCGACGCGGCGATGGCGGCGATGCCGGCCGAGGCCTTCGTGCGCCAGCTGCTGGTGCACCGGCTGGGGGCCCGCGAAGTGTGGATCGGTCCGGAGTTCTGCTTCGGCAACCGTCGGCGCGGCGACCTCGCCCTGCTGCAGCGGCTCGGCGCAGAGCTGGGTTTCAGTGCCGGCGAGATCGAAGCGGTCGACCTGCACGGCGAGCGCATTTCCAGTACGCGCATCCGCCAGCTGCTGAAGGACGGCGATTTCGCCCGCGCCAACGACCTGCTCGGCCGTCCGTACACGATCAGTGGGCGGGTGGTGCGCGGGCTCCAGCTCGGCCGTACGCTGGGTTTCCCCACCGCCAACCTGCGCTTCCCGAAGACCCCGGCGCTGTCGGGCATCTACGCGACCTGGGTGCACGGCGTGTTCGACCAGCCGTGGCCCTCGGTGTCCAGCTTCGGCACCCGGCCGACCGTGGACGGCGTGGAGCCGCTGCTGGAAGCCCACCTGTTCGATTTCCAGGGCGACCTGTACGGGCGCCACATCGACGTGGAGTTTGTCGCCAAGCTGCGCGACGAAGAGAAATTCAATGATCTGGCGGCACTGACCGACCAGATGCACCGCGACGCCGAACAGGCGCGCGCCCTCCTTTCCGAACATAGATTGCGAGCCACTGCGTGAGCCAGGACTACAAGACCACCCTGAACCTGCCAGCCACCGAATTCCCGATGCGCGGCGACCTGCCCAAGCGCGAGCCGGGCATTCTGGCGCGGTGGGAAGCGCAGGGGCTCTACCAGCAGCTGCGTGACAACGCCGCCGGCCGCCCGCTGTTCGTGCTGCACGACGGCCCGCCGTACGCCAACGGCCGCATCCACCTGGGCCATGCGGTCAACAAGATCCTGAAGGACATCATCGTCAAGTCGCGCTACCTGGCCGGCTTCGATGCGCCCTATGTGCCGGGCTGGGACTGCCATGGCCTGCCGATCGAGATCGCGGTCGAAAAGAAGTGGGGCAAGGTCGGCACCAAGCTCGACGCGGTTGAATTCCGGCAGAAGTGCCGCGAGTTCGCCGAAGAGCAGATCGACATCCAGCGCGTGGACTTCAAGCGCCTGGGCGTGACCGGCGATTGGGACAACCCGTACAAGACCCTGAGCTTCGACTTCGAAGCCAATGAGATCCGTGCGCTGGCCAAGGTCGTCGCCAACGGTCACCTGGTGCGTGGCGCCAAGCCGGTGTACTGGTGCTTCGACTGCGGTTCGGCACTGGCCGAGGCGGAAATCGAGTACCAGGAAAAGGAATCGCCGGCGATCGACGTGGCCTACGCCGCGCGCGATGCGCAGGCCATCGGCCAGGCGTTCGGCGTGAGCGTGCCGGCCGATGTCGAAGTGGCCGTGCCGATCTGGACCACCACCCCGTGGACGCTGCCGGCCTCGCTGGCGGTGTCGCTGGGCGCGGAGATCAACTATGTGCTGGCCGAAGGCCCGGCGCACAACGGCAAGCGCCGTTGGCTGGTGCTGGCCGCCGCGCTGGCCGAGCGCGCGCTGCAGCGCTACGGCGTCGAGAGCGTGGTGCTGCACGGTGAAACCACCGGTGCGGCGCTGGAGAACCAGCTGCTGGCGCACCCGTTCTATCCGGAGCGCGACATCCCGCTGCTCAATGGCGACCACGTCTCCGACGAGGACGGTACCGGTGCGGTGCACACCGCCCCCGGCCATGGCCAGGAAGACTTCGTGGTCAGCCAGAAGTACGGCCTGCTGGACAAGTACAACGCCGGCCAGGTGACCCCGATCGACGGCCGTGGCGTGTACCTGGAATCGACCCCGCCGGCCGGTGACCTGGTGCTGGCTGGGCAGCACCTGTGGAAGGCGCAGGAGGCCATCGTGGGCGTGCTGCGCGACAACGGTTCGCTGCTGGCCTTCCACCCGATCCGCCACAGCTATCCGCATTGCTGGCGCCACAAGACGCCGGTGGTGTTCCGCGCCACCCCGCAGTGGTTCATCTCGATGGACAAGGCCAACCTGCGCAGCGATGCGCTGGCCGCGATCGACACCGTCGGCTGGTTCCCGACCTGGGGCAAGGCGCGCATCCAGAGCATGGTCGACGGTCGCCCGGACTGGACCATCTCGCGCCAGCGTACCTGGGGCGTGCCGATCGCACTGTTCACCCATCGCCAGACCGGCGAGATCCACCCGCGCTCGGTGGAGCTGATGCAGCAGGTTGCCGACCGCGTCGAAGCCGAGGGCATCGACGTGTGGTATTCGCTGGACGCTGCCGAACTGCTCGGCGCCGACGCGGCCGACTACGAGAAGGTCACCGACATCCTCGACGTCTGGTTCGATTCGGGCGTGACCCATGAAGGCGTGCTCGCCGCGCGTGGCTTCGGCAAGCCGGCCGACCTGTACCTGGAAGGGTCGGACCAGCACCGCGGCTGGTTCCAGTCCTCGCTGCTGACCGGCGTGGCGATCGACAAGCGTGCCCCGTACAAGCAGTGCCTGACGCACGGCTTCACCGTGGACGAGCACGGCCGCAAGATGTCCAAGTCGCTGGGCAACGGCATCGAGCCGCAGGACATCATGAACAAGCTGGGCGCGGACATCCTGCGCCTGTGGATCGCCTCGGCCGACTACAGCAACGAGATGTCGCTGTCGCAGGAGATCCTCAAGCGCAACGCCGACGCCTACCGTCGCCTGCGCAACACCGCACGCTTCCTGCTTGGCAACCTGGACGGCTTCGATCCGGCCCAGCACCTGCAACCGCTCGAGCAGATGGTCGCGCTGGACCGCTGGATCGTGCATCGCGCGTGGGAGCTGCAGGAGAAGATCAAGGCGGCCTACGACGGCTACAACATGGCCGAGATCGTGCAGCTGCTGCTGAACTTCTGCAGCGTGGACCTGGGCTCGCTGTACCTGGACGTGACCAAGGACCGGCTGTACACGATGCCGACCGATTCGCACGGTCGCCGTTCGGCCCAGAGCGCGATGTACCACATCGCCGAAGCGTTCACCCGCTGGGTGGCGCCGATCCTGACCTTCACCGCCGACGAGCTGTGGGGCTACCTGCCGGGCGAACGCGCCGGCCACGTGCTGTTCACCACCTGGTACGACGGCCTGGCGCCGCTGCCGGCCGATGCCCAGCTCAATGCCGCCGACTTCGACCAGCTGCTGGCCGTGCGCGAGCAGGTGGCCAAGGTGCTCGAGCCGATGCGCGCCAACGGCGCGATCGGTGCGGCGCTGGAAGCGGAGATCACCATCGCCGCCAGCGAAGAGCAGGCCGCACGCTGGCAGCCGCTGGCCGATGAACTGCGTTTCCTGTTCATCAGTGGCGACGTGCAGGTGCGCCCGGCGACGACCGACGAGGTGTTCGTCAGCGCCCAGCCGACCACCAAGGCCAAGTGCGTGCGCTGCTGGCACCACCGCGCCGACGTCGGCAGCAACGCCGACCATCCCGAGCTGTGCGGCCGTTGCGTGAGCAACGTGACCGGCGCCGGCGAAGTGCGGAGCTGGTTCTGATGGCCGCGCCCCGTCCGCATCCGAACGCCCTGATCTGGCTGCTGCTGTCGGTGGCCATCATCGGCCTGGACCAGTGGTCCAAGGCCTGGGTGCTGTCCAGCCTGCCGGAGTTCCAGCCGGTGGTAGTCATCGACGGCTTCTGGAACTGGTACCGCACCTACAACACCGGCGCGGCATTCAGTTTCCTGAGCGACGCCGGTGGTTGGCAGAAGTACTTCTTCACCGCGCTGGCCATCGCCATCAGCGGGCTGATGGCCTGGTGGCTGCGCGGCACCGCCCGCGGCAACTGGAAGGCCGCGGTGCCGTATGCGCTGATCATCGGCGGCGCCATCGGCAACGTGATCGACCGCCAGGTGCACGGCCACGTGGTCGACTTCATCCAGTGGTACGTGGGCAGCTACACCTGGCCCTCGTTCAACATCGCCGACTCGGCCATCGTGGTGGGTGCCATCGGCATCGCCCTGTTTGGCCTGTTCGACGGCAAGTCCGCCAAAAAGGCGGATAATGCCAACCCGAAACCGTAAGCCGGCTGCCGCCGGGAGACTGAACTGATGGATGTGCTGCTCGCCAACCCGCGTGGTTTCTGTGCCGGTGTCGATCGTGCGATCGAGATCGTCAAGCGCGCGATCGAAACGCTGGGCGCGCCCATCTACGTCCGCCATGAAGTGGTGCACAACCGCTTCGTGGTCGACGACCTGAAGCAGCGCGGCGCGATCTTCGTCGAAGAGCTCGACGAGGTTCCGGACAACAACACGGTGATCTTCAGCGCGCATGGCGTGTCCCAGGCCGTGCGCCAGGAAGCCGAACGCCGTGGCCTGAAGGTGTTCGACGCCACCTGCCCGCTGGTGACCAAGGTCCACTTCGAGGTTGCCCGCCACTGCCGTGCCGGCCGTGACGTGGTGCTGATCGGCCACGCCGGTCATCCGGAAGTGGAGGGCACCATGGGCCAGTGGAACCGCGAAGCCGGGACCGGCCAGATCTACCTGGTCGAGGATGTCGAGCAGGTCGCCACGCTGCAGATCAACCAGCCGGACAACTTCGCCTACACCACCCAGACCACGCTGTCGGTGGATGACACGCGTGGGATCATCGACGCGCTGCGCGAGCGCTTCCCGGCGATGCAGGGCCCGAAGAACGACGACATCTGCTACGCCACGCAGAACCGCCAGGACGCCGTGCGCGACCTGGCCAAGCGCTGCGACCTGGTGCTGGTGGTCGGTTCGCCGAACAGCTCCAACTCCAACCGCCTGAGCGAGCTGGCCCGCCGTGAGGGCGTGGAGTCGTACCTGATCGACGGCGCGCACGAGATCGACCCGCGCTGGGTGGAAGGCAAGCAGCACATCGGCGTCACTGCCGGCGCCTCGGCGCCGCAGGTGCTGGTCGACGGCGTGCTGGCGCGCCTGGCCGAGCTGGGGGCCAGTGGCGTGTCCGAGCTGGATGGCGAACCGGAATCGATGGTGTTCGCGCTGCCGAAGGAACTGCGGCTGCGGTTGGTCGACTGACCGCGGAAGCGCCTCATCCACGCATGGCGTGGATCTACTGAAACTGCTCTGGTGGGTGCGAACCTGGGTTCGCACGCTTTTTCGCATGCAAGGATGGGCGGCCTGCCCATGACCTTTGGCCATGGGGCAGGGCACGCTACAGGCCTAGCATCGGAGGATTCCCCGCTGTTGGAAGCTGCCTGATGAAGACCCGAGCCCTGGCACTGTCGTTGCTGTTTGCGCTGGCGGCCACGCCCGCGCTGGCGCAGGCCTCGCCGCCGGGGGATGCCGCAGCCGCCGGCCTGCTGCGCATCGATGTCGACGCGCGTGACCTGGCCCGGCGCATCTTCAAGGTGACCGCCACCGTACCGGCCAAGCCCGGCCCGATGACCCTGCTGTACCCGCAGTGGATTCCTGGCAACCATTCGCCCACCGGCCCGATCGACAAGCTGGCCGGCCTGCGCGTGACCGCCAACGGCAAGCCGCTGGCCTGGCAGCGCGACCAGTACAACGTCTATGCCTTCAAGGTGAACGTACCGGAGGGCGTCAGCGAGATCGTCGCCCACTTCGATTTCCTGTCCTCGCAGGGCGGCAGCCAGGGTCGGGTGGTGATGACCCCGGAAATGCTCAACCTGCAGTGGAACGCCAACTCGCTGTACCCGGCCGGCGTCGATGCGCGCCAGCTGCAGGCGCAGGCCAGCGTGACCCTGCCCAAGGGCTGGTCGTTCGCCACCGCTCTGGAGACCGCACGCCGCGACGGCGACACCGTGGTGTTCAAGCCAATCTCCTACGACCACCTGGTCGATTCGCCGCTGTTTGCCGGCGAGCACTACCAGCGCATTGATCTCGATCCGGGCGCGAAGGTACCAGTGCACCTCAACGTGTTCGCCGACGACGCCAAGTCGCTGAAGCCGAGCGAGGCGCAGATCACGATGCACCGCGCGCTGGTGCAGCAGGCCGACAAGCTCTATGGCGCGCGCCACTACAACCACTATGAGTTCCTGCTGGCATTGACCGACCGCCTCGGTGGCATCGGCCTGGAGCATCACCGTTCCAGCGAGAACAGCGCCGACCCGGGTTACTTCACCGAGTGGGACAGCAACGCCTGGATGCGCGACCTGCTGCCGCACGAGTACACCCATTCCTGGAACGGCAAGTACCGTCGCGGCGCCGACCTGGCCACTGCCAACTTCAACGTGCCCATGGGCGACAGCCTGCTGTGGGTGTACGAAGGGCAGACCCAGTTCTGGGGGCAGGTGCTGGCGGCACGCTCGGGGTTGTGGTCGGCTGCGCAGGCGCGCGACATGCTGGCCAATGTGGCCGCGACCTATGACCGTGGCCGCCCGGGCCTGGCCTGGCGTCCGCTGCAGGACACCACCAACGACCCGACCATCGCCCAGCGCCGCACGCTGCCGTATCGCAACTACCAGATGAGCGAAGACTACTACTCCGGCGGCCAGATGCTGTGGCTGGAAGTGGAAGGCAAGCTGCGCGAACTGAGTGGCAACCGCCGCAGCCTGGATGACTTCGCGCGCACCTTCTTCGGCGTCGGCAATGGCGACTGGGACGTCAACCCGTACACCTTCGACGACGTGGTCGCGACCTTGAACGGCATCGCGCCGTACGACTGGGCGACGTTCCTGCGCGGGCGCCTGGACGGCCACGGCGCGTTGACCGGTGGCCTGGAGCTGGCGGGCTGGAAGCTGGCCTACCGCGATACGCCGAACGATGCCTACAAGGCGCAGGAGAAGCGCGCCAAGGCCGCATTGCTGGCGTACTCGCTGGGTGCGACGGTGCTCGACAACGGTACGGTCGGCGACGTGATCTGGGACAGCCCGGCCTTCAACGCCGGCCTGGCGCCTGGCATGAAGGTGATTGCCGTTGGCGGACGCGAGTACAGCAGCCAGCGCTTGAAGGATGCGGTAGCTGCGGCGGCGAAGGACAAGGCGCCGATCGTGTTGCTGGTGAAGCAGTTCGACCGCATCGACGCGATGAACATCGACTACCACGGTGGCCTGCAGTACCCGGTGCTGGAGCGTATCGCCGGCAAGCCTGACCGCCTTGCGGAGCTGTGGAAGGCGCGATGAAGCCGCGCGCCCGCGATGGCGTGATCCTGCTGATGGCGATCCTCGCCATCCTCGGCGCGTTCCTGGACGGTGACGGGCGCTGGCTGCACTGGCTGACCAAGCCCGCGACCACGCTGCTGATCGCGGCCATCGCCTGGCGGGTGTGTGATCCTGCGCAGCCGACCTACCGGCGCGCGGTGCTGGCCGGCATGCTGCTGTCGTGCGTGGGTGACATCGCGTTGATGTTGCCGGTGGATGCGTTCGTGCCGGGGCTGGTGGCATTCCTGCTGGCGCACCTCTGCTACATCGTGGCCTTCCGCGACGGCCTGCGCGCGGGCCGCGGACTGTTCGTCGCCGCCGTGTTGCTGGGCGCCTTTGCCATGCTCAACGTGATGGGCCTCTGGCCGCACCTGCCCGCACCGATGCGCATTCCGGTGCTGGCGTATGTGGTGGTGCTGGCCTCGATGGCGGTGCTGGCCCTGGCACGGCAGTGGCGCCGGCCACCGCCCGCTGCCGTGGAAGCCAGCAGCGCGCGCTGGGCGGCCGCCGGTGCGCTGCTGTTCGTCGCCAGCGATTCACTACTGGCCTGGGACCGCTTCGCCGGCGGCCTGCCACTGGCCAGCCTGCTGGTGCTCTCCACGTACTACGGCGCGCAGTACGCCATCGCCCGCTCGGTGAAATAGCAAAAAGGGGACGGAGGGGATTAAGTCGTTTACAGCACCGTGGCGTAAACGACTTAATCCCCTCCGTCCCCTTTTTTTGGGGCGTTGGCTATCGGTGGCTTACGTTGCCGGGCCGGCCCTGCGCATCGAACGACAGTCGTGCGGACTGGCGATCACCGGCGACCTCGTCCGGCAGCCAGGCCAGGGTGCCGCCCTTGCGCACGATCACATAGACGTGGCCGACGTCACCCGGTGTGCCCATCAATGCGTTGCGCTGTGCCTGCAGCGCCTGCGCCACGCGGGGTACGGCCTCGAAATCGATGTTGGCCAGCGCCGTGCTGCTGCGGCGCAGGGTGATGGTGGGCGCGAAGCGTTGCGGATCGACCGGGTCGCCCTTGCGCCATTGACCACGCTCGAAGTGGTAGCTGTCGACGCGGGTCGGCTGCTGCGGATCGACCAAGTCCAGGTTGATGCGGCCGTCGTCGTAGAAGTGGATGCTGTGGAACACCGTCAGCCGGTGCCCAGCCAGCGCAGGCATCTGTTCCAGTGCCTGGCGGGCGGCCAGCAGGTAGTCCGCATCGAACAACCGGTTGTTGCGTTCGGGCACCAGCGGCGGCCGCGGCTCGGTCATCGGCGCGAGCGACGCGGGCCTCTCACGCGCGGGCGGCATGGCGATCGGCGCGCTTGCGCTGTCGGCCTGCACCGAATGGCCCAGTGTTTCGCCGATCGTCTGCAGCGCACCACCGGCAACGGCGGCGCCGGCCAGCACCAGCAGAACGGCGGAAAACACCACGGACGTGGAAGGCGGCTGCTTCATACACCCTCCAGGCGCACGTTGCTGCGGTCATCCGGGTCGTACAGCAGCGTGACCCGCTCGCGCGGGAGGCTGGCCAGCTCGATCAGCGGGATGAAGCGGCGCACGCGGGCCTGTTGCACGCTGCCTTCGCGGTCGATGTATTCCAGCTGGAACTCCACCTGCGGTTGTTCGTTGAGATAGGTGCCGGTCTGGCGCACCTTCAACACCCGGGCCTCCACGCCGATGCCGCGATACTTCAGCGCGTCACCGCGGGCATCGGCCTGCAGCAGCCGGCCGAGCAGGCGCAGGCCCAGCGCGTAGCCGCACAACACCAGTGGGCACACCAGCAGGGGATGGCCGAAAGACAGGAAGGTCCAGCCCAGGCCCTCGCTCTGCAGCCGATAGGCGACCACGTAGGCACTGGCCACCGCCACGATGCCGATCACCGCACCGACACCACGGCGCCAGAGGCTGCCGACATCCAGCTCCGGTTGCGCCCCCTCCAGCACCACATTGGGAAACGCGCCCGGCGCGCGGCTCAGGCGGGCCTCGATGCGCTTGCCGGCCACGAAACGCTGCAACTGCGGCTTGCTGTCCACCACCAGGAGTTGTTCGCTGATCGGGGTGCCGGACAGGTTCTCGAAGGCCAGCTGCAGTTTCCATTGCGCCAGGCCACGCACCTGCACGCCGGTCTGCTCGGCCTGTTCGATCAATGCGTCGCGCGCTTCACCGTCGGCCAGGATCGAGCGCACGCGGTGCAGGGCACGCGGCGGGCCCAGCAGCAGGTAGTGCAGGAAGGCGAGCAGCAGGGCCAGCCACAGGATCACCGACAGCGCGAGCAGCAGCAGGGCCAGCCAGGGCGCGCTGCGGTCGGCCAGTTGCACCGGCCACGACGTGCCGACGTAGAGGATGCAGGGGAAGGGCAACGCGAAGAACAGCAGGAACGCGCCCCAGAACCAGAGATAGGCCTTCATGGGGTGGTGGGACCGATGGAACAGGTCGCGTAGGGTACTACGCTCAGCGGATCTGCAGCGTCAGCAGGAAATAGCGGCCGAGTGGATCATCCAGCCCCGGCATCTGGCCACCATTGCCGACCAGATAGTTCACCGGTTGCGTGTCGAGCACGTTGTGCACGTCCAGCGCGGCGACCACGCGCGGCCCCAGCCGTCGTGCGAGATGCAGGTTCCAGCGCAGCTGCCGGGGGTTCATGCAGTGGTTCTGCTCGCGCTGTTCCTCCGGGCATTCCGCACCGGGCAGCCAGGCGCGCGTGCGCCCGACCTGGTTGCCGCGCAGGGCAATGTCCCAGCTGCTGTTCTGCCACTGCACATTGAGCACCGCGGCCATCATCGGCGTGACATGGCCGCGCAGGTCCACGGTAGCGTCCTGGCCACGCTCTCGGCGCAGCGCCTGCTGCTTCAGTGCATCGAGCGAGAACAGCCACTGGCCGGTGCTGCCGGTGTCGATGTGGTATTCCCCACGCAGTACAAAGTTGCGCGACGTGGTACGGCCGATGTTGTCGAAGGACAGGCGCAGGTTGTACAGGCGTCCTTCCTCGTCCAGCTCCCAGGTGCTGCGGTTCCACACCGCATCGGCCGGTTGCAGGGCCAGGATTTCATTGCGCAGCTCGACGATGTTGTGGGTCAGCGACAGCGAGAACGTGTCGGTCGGCGTCCAGGTCGCGCCGAGCGAATGGCTGTGCGACCGCTCGGCCTTCAACGCATCGTTCTCCACCACGTCCACGGTGACGCTGCAGCGCCCGTTGCCGCTGCTCTGCGCGCAGTCGGGCAGTGCGCTGGAGGCCGGCAGCTCGATTGCACCGAAGTAGCCCGGGGGCCGCCGTTGTTCGAACAGGCTGGGGGCCCGGTAGCCGCGCCCGCTGGCAAGCAGGAAGGACCAACGGGGCGTGGGGCTCCAGCGCACGCCCACGCGGGGGGAGAAGGCCTGGTAGTCGCCGTCGCGGTCCCAGCGTGCGGCCAGGTCCATGCGCAGCGTGTGCGCCAGGGGCAGGCCGAGCTCGGCATAGGCACCGCCGCTGCGGCGCGACAGGTGGCGCTGTTCCTGCGGCAGGCCCAGCGCCAGGTCGCCCTGGCTCAGCAGGGCGTCGGGATGCGAGGTCCAGCGCTCCTGGCGCAGGTCGATGCCGGTGGCCAGTTGTGCAGCACCGCCGGCCAACGGCACCAACTCGCGCTGCATGCCCCACCAGCCCTGCCACTGCTCGGTACGCCCGCGATTGCGGATCGAGGGGAACAACTGCGCGGCGGTCTCCGCCGGCAGCGAGGTGAAGCCGGGCAGGAAATCCAGCGTCTCCGCCGCGCGCAGCAGCGGTTCGGCACGCACCGTACCCGACGTGGTAAGGGTGACATCGCTGCGCTGTGCGCTGATCCCGGCCTCCCAGCTGCGCCGGCCCTGGTCGCGGCCGATGCCGACGGTGACATCGGCGTCGGTGGCGCGTACATGCGGGCGCACGTTGCCGGCTTCGCGCAGCACGCTGTTGAAGGTGAAGCCATACAGGCCGATGGCAACGGCGGTCGGGCCCAGGTCGAAGCGTTGCCGGTTGTGGCTGGCCCGCGCCTCGGCGTAGGCATAGCGACCTTCACCACGCTCATGGCGATAGCGCAGGTAGGCCGCGGCGGTATCCGAAGCCGGTTGCAGCGAGCGCGGGCGCGCGCTGTCGAACCAGCAGGCACCGTCGCGTCGCTTCAATGGTCCTTCGCAGCGCTTTGCCGGCCAGTAGCGTCCATCGCGGAACGCGCCGATCAGGTACTGCGAGGTTTCCGCATGCCACTCGCGACGATCACCGGCCACGTGCTCGATGCGGTGCAGGTCAATGCCGGCGAACCAGCGGTCCCCCCCTTCGCGCACGCCACCGGTCGCCGCCTGCACGCGATACTGGCCGGCGTCGCCGCGTCCGCTCAGGCCGGTCTGCAGCATGGCCTCAGGGCCGTCGGCCTGGTCGCGCAGGATGATGTTGACCACGCCGGACATCGCGTCGGCGCCATAGATGGCCGAGGCGCCGCCGCGCACCAGTTCGATGCGTTCGACGAAGCTGAGCGGGATGCCGCCCAGGTCGGTGAGGCCGCCCTGTTCCAGCGACACCATGGGATAGCGTGGCAGGCGACGGCCATTGACCAGGAACAGGGTCGCACGCGGGCCCATGCCGTCCAGGCTGGTGGTGGTGGCCGCACCGACCGGCAGGTACTGCGAATCGCCACCCCGCGAGGTGCTCATCGCCGGGTGCCCGTTCATGCCCGGCAAGTGGCGCAGCAGGTCGAACAGGCTGCCGTAACCGCTGCGCAGGATGTCATCGCGGTCGATGATGGTCACCGGCAGCGTGGTCTGCACGGAGGTGCGTGGCAGCCGGCTGCCGGTGACATGGATCGGCGCCAGTTCCACCTGTGGTGGCGCCTCGGCCGCCCTGCGCGGTGCAGGGACGGCGGGCGCGGCGCGCACTGCGGCCGGCGGTGGCGATGGCGGCACGGAGTGGATGCGGCGTATGACGAACCCGCCTGAGGGTGTGCGCAGGATATTCACCGGCATGCCCGCGACCAGCTGCTTCAGGGCTGCGGCCGCATCGCTGTGGCCGCGGGTGCCGGAGGTGCGCAGGCCGTCCAGCTCGCGGGCGTCGAACAGCAGCGCGATGCTGCTCTGCCGTGCCCATTGCTGCAACGCCGGCGCCAGGGGCCCGGCACCCACGTGCAGCTCCAGCGTGCCGGCCTGTTCGGCCGCACCGGCAGGCGGCAGGGCGGCCAGGCTCAGCGAGATGCAGAACAGGCTGCGGAGCAGCCCCGCCTGCAGCGCGCCCGGTACTGCCATCACTGCAAGTCTCCTCAGTACGTGCGGCGCAGTTCCAGCGCGCCATCCGGTCGCATCTGGCCAGCCACCGACCAGCCCAGTTGCAGTGCCGACAGCAGTTCCTGCGCGTCGCCGGCACGGAAGGTGCCACTCACCGCCAGGTTGGCGATCTCGGGATCGGCGATCACCAGCGGCGCGTGGCCATAGCGGTTCATGCGCTCGACCACGATCGACAGGGGCGTGGCATCGAACACCAGCTGTCCCTGCAGCCAGGCTTCGGCAGCCGCATTGGACGACAGTGCCGGGCCGGGCTGGATGCGGCCCGATGGCAGCACCTGCAGCTGCTGGCCGGGTGACAGGGTGTGCTGGGCGCTTCCCGTGCTGACTTCCACCGCGCCTTCCAGCAGCGCGACTTCGACCAGGCCGCTGCGCAGGCGTTCCACCTGGAAGGTGGTGCCGATGTCGCGGATGGTGCTGTCGCCGACGCGCAGCTGCAGCGCCTTGCGCGACGGCGCGACCTGCAGCTGCATCCGGCCCTGTTCCAGCACCAGCTTGCGATGGCGCCAACCGAATCGCGCGTGCAGGGTAGTGCCGGCATCGAGGGTGACGGTGCTGCCATCGGCCAGCGTCTGCTGCCGGGGCTGGTGCGAATCATTGGCGTAGCGCAGCGGCGTGGGGTTGCCGTCGACGGCGACCATCCAGCCGATCCCGATCGTCAGGCAGATGCCTGCGGCAGCGGCCAGCGCTGGCAGCCAGCGACGTCGCGCCGGCCGCGCCGCTCGTGCCGCGGCGGTGCGCAGCCACGGATCGGCGGCCAGTCCTTCGCCCTGCTGGAACAGGGTCTCGGCCTGGATCCAGGCGCTGACATGGGCCGGGTCTTCGGCCAGCCAGTCCTCAAACGACTCGCGCTCGCCCGGCGTACAGTCCGGCGCTTCCAGCCGCGCCACCCAGGCGCTGGCGCGTTCAAACAACAGGGTGTTTTCCCTTGGCCTGGCGTGGCTCATCCGTTGTCCCTGTCGTTGTGCAGCGGATCCGATCCGAGTTCCTGGCGCAGCCCCTGCAGGGCACGGGCGATATGCTTTTCCACGGTCTTGGCAGTAATTCCACAGTGCCGCGCGATCTGCGTGTAGCTCATGCCGGTGATCCGGTTGAGCAGGTACACCTCGCGTGCGCGCTCGGGCAGCTTGAACAGGGCCTGCCGCAGCAGGGACAACATCTGCCCGGACTCGGCCTGGCGCAATGGATCGGGCGACGTGCTGGAAGGCTCGTTGCCGCCATCGTGCTCGGCGAGGGACAGATGCGGCCGCGACTGCGACGAACGGCCGCGATCTGCCAGGCGGTTGCGGGCGATACGATACAGCAGCAACCGCAGCTCGTCGGCGCTGTGCGCGCGATAGCGGATCAGCCGCTCCATGCAGTCCTGCGCGATGTCCTCGGCATCCTCCGGCCCGACACCGCGCGTGCGCAGGAATGCGCACAACGGCGCGCGCTCTTCCCGTACGAACGCAATGAACGCGTCCGCAGGCACGGACAGGTCCGGCGCGCGATGGATCAGAGGAGAGGGGGCGGACAGGGCTGGCCTCGGACGTCGGTGGCGGGTGCGTCTTCGAGTTTTACGCGACGATGACCGGATGGGGAAGAGTGTGCGTGGCCCCTGATTCCATTGTGAATGCATTCATGTTTCGACGTCCGCGCCGCTGGGGGAGATCGCACGGTCCGGACGTTGAACTCCTGACCCGTGTGTTGCGGGTGGAGAGAGACCACATGAAGCACTCGAAGTTGAGCCTGGCCCTTGCGGGCCTGATCGGCATCACCGCCACCACGGCGGTTGATGACGTCATGGCAATGAATTATCACGTGCAGGACGACCGCGTCTTCCTCAGCGGCGGGGTCACCGTCGCCGACGTGGTGGCGCTGCCCGCGCTGCTGGCCAAGGCGCAGGCCGAAGGGCGCCCGATCCGCGAGGTCGTGCTGCGCACATCCAATGGCGGCGCGCTGATCGCCGGCGAGTGGCTGCAGGCGGTGATCCGCACCCAGGGGCTGGACACCATCGTGTCCGGCCACTGCATTTCGTCCTGCTCGATCATGCAGTCCGGCGGCGTCAACCGTTACCTCGGCGGCGATCTGCCGCTGGTCGATTCGGTGCAGATCCATGCCGCCAGCAGCGGTGGCAGGATCACCTACGCACCGTCTGCGCGCATGACCCAGATCTACACCGGCAACTACGGTGGCGGCATGGATGCGGGCCTGCTGCACAAGGCCATGTATGAGGTGGTGCAGCCCAATGGCCTGCTGGTGTTCCGCGACCCGGCGCGCACCACGGGTACCTCGGTCACCTTCGATCCGGATGGCAGCGGCAGCAAGCTGCAGTCGTTCCCGGGCCAGGACATCCGCAGCAACACCATCATCAACACGGCGGGCTACCGCGATCCGGGCGACACCCTGCGTGTCACCAGCAACGTCAGTGGTGACATCAACCCGGGCTACCTGCGCACCGCGCGCCAGCTGCAGGCCTTCGTCGACGACGATTTCGCGCGCTGGAACACCGATTGGGCCAGTACCTACATCAACTATGCGGTGAGCCTGTACAACGTCTCCACGCGCGGTCCGAACGGCATCGGTGCACAGTCGCTGCAGCAGCTGCTTGCCGATCCCGACCTCCAGGACGCGTTGCGCGGACAGCTGCGGCTGGCTGATCTGGATGCCTCGACCCTGGCCAGTTCCGCCGGCGTGATCCGTGTCAGCAATGGCGCCACCTGGCGCACTGCGGAAACCACCGGCGCTGATTTCATGCTGGTCGACAACGGCACCCTCGCACTGGAGGGCGGCGCACTGCGCACTCCCGAGCTGCGGGTGATGCCGGGCAGCATCGTGGTCGGCCATGGTGACATCGCATCGGTGGGCGTGGACACCGACGCGCTGCTGGACGGCACCGGCCCGTCCTACCGCGAAGACGGCTTCAACCGTCTGCGCGTGTTCGGCACGCTGATGCCGCGCGGTGGCGATCTGGTGACCCACGGCTACGTCAACATCATGCCCGGCGGCCAGGTGCTGTTCGACGTCACCGACGCCGGTGGCGCCGGCAGTGGCCGGTTGCGCGTCGGCAGCTTCCACGATGGCGGTGCCGAAGCGGGGGCGCTGGTGATCGCACAGGGCGCACACCTGGCCTTGAACGTCGCCCAGGGCTTCTATCCCGGTGCCTACCGCCGCGACCTGGTGGAGGGGCCGATCTACCAGGGTGGTTTCCAGGATGTCGTGCGGCTCGGCGATGCCGGCTACAGCGCCAGCATCACTGCGGGCGACGTGTTCCGCCCGCGCCACAATTCGCTGCTCAGCTTCAACGTCAACCAGACGGCCGATGGCCTGTGGCTGACCGCCAACCCGGGCTTCGATCAGCTGGGCCTGTTCGCCAACGGCACCTCCGGTGATGGACTGGGGCGCGCGCTGGCAGCCGCATCGGACCGCCAGGACAGTGGCCTGAAGTCGCTGCTCGGCGCGCTTCAGTTCACCGACCGCGATGTGATCGCACAGCAGGCTGGCGCCCTGCGCGGTGATGCACATGCCAGCCTGCGCCTGGCCGACAACGCACTGCTGGGCAGCATCGGCAACGTGGTGCAGCAGCACCAGGCGGCGATGCGCAGTGGCGGCGATGCCGATGGCCTGGCCTCGCAGGCGGCGCAGTCGGTCTCGGCGCAGCCGGGCATGCGCCATGGCAGCCTGTTCAACCAGTTGGCCATGCATCTGGTCGAGCCAGCGGGCGAGGCTGCTGGCGACAGCGGCGTAGCGGGTCGCAGCCGTGGCCTGTGGGCGCGCGGTTTCGCCAGCCATGGCCGCATCGACGCCGAGGGTGGCGTGGCCGGCCTGAGCCATACCGTCGGCGGCATCGTGGTCGGTGCCGACACCCGCGTGGCCGATGACCGCGTGACCCTCGGCGTCAGCGTGGCCGCGGCCGACATGTCGACCAAGGCCAGCGATGGCTCCGGTTTCAGTGGCGACGTGCGCGCGCTGGATGTGGGCGGCTACCTGGATGCGACCTATTCGCGTGGCTACCTGTCGGCGGCCGTGCGCTACACCGACCTGCGCCACGACACCCGCCGCAGCCTGTCGGCCATCGAGGGCCTGCAGCAGCCGTTGCGCGCCCGATACAGCAGCGATGCGATCTCGGCGCGGGTCGAACACGCGTTCTCTTTCACCCGCGGCAAGGGACTGGTGATCCAGCCGCTGCTGCCGGTGGTGGACTACGCGCGGACCTCGGCCACCCGCTTCAACGAAGGGCAGGGCACCGGTGCGCTGGTGGGGCGCAGCGGCAGCCTGGAGAGCATCCGCGTGGGCGCCGGCCTGCAGGTGTTCAGGACCTTCGAGGGCAACAACGGCGAGCGCATCACCCCGCGTGCCCGCGTGGTCTGGCAGAAGGAGCTGGGCGATTCGCAGGCGCGCTATAGCACCGGCTTTGCTGCCGCCCCGGACCTGGTGTTTGGTGCCAGCAGCCAGGCCGTGGGCGAGCAGGTGCTGGCCTGGAACCTGGGCGTGACCAGTCGTGCCAGCGAGCGCCTGTCGATCATGGCCGACTACGTGGGTGAGCGCCGCGACGGGCAGATCCAGAACGGCGTGATGCTGGGCCTGGGCTACAGGTTCTAAGGGGGACTCGGCTCCGGCGACATCCGTATCGCCGGGGCCGTCCCATCAGGGCAGGTGCTGCGGTATGGTCGGCAGGGAACTCCCGCCAGGCCCCTCCATGCAGATCGCCGTTTTCAGTGCCCGCCCCTACGATCGTCGTTTCCTCGACGAGGCCAACCAGCGCGATGCGGCCGGGCAGGGCTTTGCGTTCGTGTACTTCGATGCCGCGCTGGACGTGCATACCGCAGCGCTTGCGCAGGATTGCGTTGCTGTCTGCGTGTTCGTCAACGACCGCCTGGACGCGCCGGTTCTGCACGCGCTGCATGCCTTGGGCGTGCGCGCCGTGCTGCTGCGCTGCGCCGGCTTCAACAATGTGGACCTGGCCGCCGCGAAAGCACTGGACCTGTTCGTCGCGCGGGTACCGGCCTATTCCCCCGAAGCCGTGGCCGAGCACGCGCTGGCGCTGGTGATGACGCTCAACCGGCAGACCCATCGCGCCTACAACCGCGTGCGCGAGGGCAACTTCATGCTGGATGGCCTGCTCGGGCGCACCCTGCATGGGCGCACGGTCGGCATCGTCGGCACCGGCAAGATCGGCCTGGCTACCGCGCGCATCTTCCACGGCATGGGCTGCACCGTGCTGGGGTACGACCCGTATCCATCGGCGGCCTTCGCCGCCGTGGGCGAAGGGGTTGGACTGGAGGAGCTGCTGGCGCGCGCCGATATCGTGTCGCTGCATTGCCCGCTGACACCCGATACCCAGCATCTGATCAATGACGCCTCGCTGGCGCGGATGAAGACCGGCGCGATGCTGGTCAACACCTCGCGCGGCGGGCTGGTGGATACCCATGCGGTGATCCGCGCGCTGAAGTCGCGGCGGCTGGGCCACCTGGCCATCGACGTCTACGAGCAGGAAAGCGCGCTGTTCTTCCAGGACCTTTCCGGCGAGATCATCGACGACGAGGCCTTCCAACGCCTGATGACCTTCCCCAACGTGCTGGTGACCGGCCACCAGGGCTTCTTCACCGTGGAGGCACTGCAGGAGATCTCGGCGATCACGCTGGGGAACCTGCGGGATTTTGCCGGGGGGCGGGCGTGTGCGAACCGGGTGGGGGCGAGCTGAGCGGGGTGGATTGACCGCCGGGGCGCGCAGCCCGTAAAATCGCGGGCTACGCCGGAATAGCTCAGTTGGTAGAGCGGCGCATTCGTAATGCGTAGGTCGCAGGTTCGACTCCTGTTTCCGGCACCAGTTGCTATGAAAAGCCCCGGCCTTGGTCGGGGCTTTTTGTTTGGGCTGTGCTGGCGCGGGCCATGGGCCGGGGCGAGCGTCCGATGGAACGGCGGGCATGTACCTGCTCGGTGAGGCTCATTACCATTGCCGAGGTGGATTGCTTGCGGCGCTGGACCGGGCAACACAGTTTCAATAAACGGGGGATCTCATGAAGAAGATCGTGGTGAGTCTGATTGCGTGCGTCGTTCTTGCCGGCTGTGCAACCCGCCAGATCAGCTCCGAACAGGCGCAACCGGTGCCTGCCGACCGGGTTTTCGCCTTCAATGGGATCGGTGACAGTGCTTCCGGACAGGTAATCGTTACGCGCGACGTCGGCGCGGTTGGTGGGGCGTGCCCGCTTGCACTGTATATCGACGGCACCCTTGCGGCCCATCTGCAGCGGGGAGAGTCTGTCTCGCTGTCTGTTCCCGCCGGCAATCGCATTGTCAGCGCAAGTTTCGCAGGCAAAGGTCTCTGTTCGTGGGGGGGGAATCGGCGCATAGGCGCGAGATTTCCCAAATGGTCACGGCGGGTGGCAGAACCAAGATCCGTCTCGCGTTGGCCCATGATGGCGTGATTCAGATCGGTCCGACCGCGTTCTAGGCGCGCTCCACGCAAGGCGAGCAGGTCCATCAACAGAACGCCCCGGCCCTTGCGGGGGCTTTCTGTTTCTGCCCAAGGAACAGGGTTGGTCGGCAACGTCACCGATGGAAACACGCCTTCATTTGCGTCCAGCGATCACCGGACCCCGTGCCAGCCACCACGCGAGCTGCCGGAGATAACCACCTGCAGCTCCCGCCAATGCGCCGATCAGCAGGCGTGCAAGCGCCTTGGTCCCACGCGAGGCCCGCTCACGCACCCCTGGCAGTGCCGCCACCAGCTGCGCACCCAGCAACAGCACCAGCACGTCCAGCCCCAGCGCGTCCACCACCGGCAACAACGGCAGCAGATCCGGATTGCAGGCCAGCACGATCACCAGCGCGGCACCCAGCACGGCCATCAGGCGGCGCCCGGCGGGCAGGGTGGTCCAGTGCAGCAGTCGGTTGATCAGGTGCATGGCATTCCTTGTGTCATGTGCCGGAATCCTCATCAGGCTTGATCGGCCGCACCGGCTGCCGCAGCACGGTTTTCAACCGCGCCGCGTCGGTCCTGCGCGGGTCGCTCAGGTAGATCTCGTGATGGGGGCCGGCAAAGGTGTAACCCAGTGCGGGCATTACTTCGTCATGCAGGTGCGCCAGGACGGCCCCTTCGTCGTCGTAGGCGCCCACGTGCAAGGTCTGCAGGCTGGGGCCTTCGGCAAGGCGTTCATGGCGGAGGCTCGGCGGGGCATCTCCCAGCTTCGCGCGCGCCTTGCTGATCGCCGCTTGCCACTGCGCAGGCCGGATGTCCTCAGGCGTGCGGATCATCACGGTCCAGGCCCACTCATCCTTGCGCCGCGCGACGAAGCTGGCCGGGTCCTCGGCGCTCCACAGCGCCTCCAGCGGTGGCACCACGTAGTCGCGCCTTTCGGCCTTCAGCGCGAACTTCAGTGCATAGCTCACCGAATACAGCCACTGCACGGCCTGTGCGTAGGCGGGAGCGGTGTTCGGGTCGCCGCGACCATCGACCATCACGTAGGGCAGGGGCGGTACATCGACCGGTACGAACCTGCCGGCGGGCGGTTGATAGAGCGCCCGGTCGCGCTTCCTGAAGTCGATCTTGTCCATCGGGGGCTTCCTCCTGTGCCGAGCATCCCATGCCGGTCACCCGGCCGCACGCTGAACCGGTTCAGGTGACTTTGCCGAACGAGGGCGAACGGCCCCGCGAACGCCCGGGGCCGGGATGCCGCCCTGGGTCATGCGCCCGTCACACCTGCGCGGTGCGACAACGTGTCGCAGCCAGAATCGGGCCTTTCCTGCGCTCGATCAATGTCAATGCCTTTCTTAAATGGTGGGTGACGGCCTAAAATTGAAAGGCTGACTCGACCCCACCTCCCTGCCTGTCTTCCGGACCGGTGGGACCGGCTTTGGCCGGAACAGGCAGGGACGGGGAACGGCATTCCCTCGCAATTGGATCGACCGATGATTCCGTTGAAAACCCTTGGGCGCTGGTTGCGCCCGGGCCTGCTGCTTTCGTTGCTGGTGATGCTCACCGGCTGCGATGCCGTGGCCATCCTCAGTCCGAAGGGCCAGATCGGCCAGGATGAGAAGACCCTGCTGATCACGGCCACCGTGCTCATGCTGCTGGTCGTCATCCCGGTCATCATCATGACCCTGACGTTCGCGTGGAAGTATCGCGCCTCCAACACCAAGGCCCGCTACGAGCCGAAGTGGTCCCACTCGACGGCGATCGAGGTGGTGGTGTGGTCGATCCCGTGCATGATCGTGCTGGTCCTGGCAGTCCTGACCTGGCGCTCGTCGCACGCACTGGACCCGTACCGTCCGCTGGATTCGGACGTCAAGCCGGTCACCATCGAGGCGATCTCGCTGGACTGGAAGTGGCTGTTCATCTATCCGGAAGAGAAGGTGGCGGTCGTCAACGAAATCAAGTTCCCGGTCAACACGCCGCTGAACTTCAAGATCACGTCCGATTCGGTGATGAATGCGTTCTTCATCCCGCACCTGGGCAGCATGATCTACTCGATGGCTGCGATGGAGACCAAGCTCCACCTGATCGCCAACGAGACCGGTGAATTCCCGGGCATGTCCTCGCACTACAGCGGCGCGGGCTTCGCCAAGATGCACTTCACCGCCTACTCGGTCACTGATGCCGAGTACCGCCAGTGGCTGGACCAGGTCCGCGCCGGCGAGCAGACCCTGGACAAGGCCTCGTTCAAGGCGCTGGGTGAAGCACGCAACGCCGAGTGGTATCCGGTCACCTACTTCGGCAAGACCGAAGAAGGCCTGTTCGACTGGGTCATCGCCAAGCACATGGGCGACAACAAGCATTACGGCATGAAGCACTCGCATGCCGGTGCCGCCGCTGCCGATGCCGCCACCCATGAAGCGCACGAGGGCCATGCCCCCAGTGACGCGCATGATTCCAAGGAATCGGGTGAAAACCTGGATGCCAACGAACACGAACACGCAGGCCATGCCGGCCACGCGGGTTCGGGAGAATGAACATGTTGGGAAAACTCTCTCTTGAGTCGATCCCCCACGATCCGATCGTGCTGACCACCCTGGTCGGCGCGATTCTTGGTGGCCTGGGCGTCGTCGCCCTGATCACCAAGTTCAAGCTGTGGGGCTATCTGTGGAAGGAGTGGTTCACTTCGGTGGATCACAAGAAGATCGGCGTGATGTACCTCATCGTCGCCTTCGTCATGCTGCTGCGCGGTTTCTCCGACGCCATCATGATGCGTACCCAGCAGGCCATCGCCGTCGGTGGCTCGGAGGGTTACCTGCCGCCGCACCACTACGACCAGATCTTCACCGCCCACGGCGTGATCATGATCTTCTTCGTGGCGATGCCGCTGATCACCGGCCTGATGAACCTGGCCGTGCCGCTGCAGATCGGTGCGCGCGACGTCGCGTTCCCGTTCGTCAACTCGCTCAGCTTCTGGCTGTTCGTGTCCGGTGCGGTGCTGATCATGCTGTCGCTGTGGATCGGTGAGTTCGCTGCCACCGGCTGGCTGGCGTTCCCGCCGTTGTCGGGCATCGAATACAGTCCAAGCGTCGGCATGGACTACTACATCTGGGGTCTACAGGTCGCTGGCCTGGGTACCACGCTGAGCGGTATCAACTTCTTCATCACCATCCTGAAGATGCGTACCCCCAGCATGAAGCTGATGCAGATGCCGGTGTTCACCTGGACTGCCCTGGTGACCAACGTGCTGATCGTCGCCGCGTTCCCGGTGCTGACCATCACCCTGGTGCTGCTGACCCTGGACCGTTACCTGGGTACGCACTTCTTCACCAATGACGGCGGCGGCAACGCCATGCTGTACATCAACCTGATCTGGATCTGGGGTCACCCGGAGGTGTACATCCTGGTCCTGCCGGCGTTTGGTGTGTTCTCCGAAGTCATCGCGACCTTCTCGCGCAAGGCGCTGTTCGGTTACAAGGGCATGGTCTACGCCACCGCCTGCATCGGCGTGCTGTCGTTCATCGTGTGGCTGCACCACTTCTTCACCATGGGCTCGGGTGCCAACGTCAATGCCTTCTTCGGCATCACGACGATGATCATCTCGATCCCGACCGGCGTGAAGATCTTCAACTGGTTGTTCACCATGTTCCGCGGTCGCGTGCACTTCACCACCCCGGTGCTGTGGACGATCGGCTTCATGGTCACCTTCGTCATCGGCGGCATGACCGGCGTGATGCTGGCGATCCCGGCCATCGACTTCGTGCTGCACAACAGCCTGTTCCTGATCGCCCACTTCCATAACGTCATCATCGGCGGCGTGGTGTTCGGCATGTTCGCCGGCATCACCTACTGGTGGCCGAAGATGTTCGGCTTCCGCCTCAACGAGTTCTGGGGCAAGTGCGCGTTCTGGTGCTGGTTCATCGGCTTCTACGTGACCTTCATGCCGATGTACGTGCTGGGCTTCATGGGCATGACCCGTCGTCTGCAGAGCACCGTCAACCCGGCCTACGAGCCGCTGCTGCTGGTTGCCGCCTGCGGTGCGTTCATCGTCGGCGCCGGCATCCTGTGCCAGATCATCCAGGTGGCCGTGTCGATCCGCGACCGCAAGAAGACCGTCGACCTGACCGGCGACCCGTGGGATGCCCGTACGCTGGAGTGGGAAACCTCTTCGCCGCCGGCCTTCTACAACTTCGCGACCCTGCCGGACGTCACCGAGCTGGACGATTTCTGGGAGCGCAAGCAGCGTGGTGAAGCCTGGCCGAAGCCGGCCAAGTACACCGACATCCACATGCCGCGCAACACCGGCACGGGCGTTGTCATCGGCGCCTTCAGCCTGGTGTTCGGCTTCGCGATGATCTGGCACATCTGGTGGCTGGCCATCGTCGGCTTCGTCGGCATGATCGCCACGTTCATCTACCGCACCTTCGACCAGGACGTGGACTACTGGGTCCCGGCCGCCGAGGTGGAACGCATCGAGAACGCACACCGCAAGCACCTGGAAGCCCAGGGCCTGGTGAAGTCGGAGCTGAAGGCATGAGCACCAATACCTCGACCCTGAGCCACGGGCACGCCGCGCAAGCGGCGGCCCATGGCCATGACGACCACGAGCACCACGACACCGGCGGCAACACCGTCTTCGGTTTCTGGGTGTACCTGATGAGCGACTGCCTCATCTTCGCCTCGCTGTTCGCCACCTACGTGGTGCTGTCCGGCGGTACCGACGGCGGCCCCGGCGCGAAGGACCTGTTCGAGCTGCCGTTCGTGGCGTGGGAAACCGCGCTGCTGCTGACCTCGTCGCTGACCTTCGGCCTGGGCATGATCGCCATGCACCGCAAGCAGGTCGGCCAGATGTTCCTGTGGCTGGCGGTTACCTGGCTGCTGGGCTTCGGCTTCATGTGCATGGAAGTCTATGAGTTCCAGCACCTGATCCATCAGGGCTACGGTCCGGACCGCAGTGCCTTCCTGTCGGCGTTCTTCGCCCTGGTCGGTACCCACGGCCTGCACGTCAGCGCCGGCCTGCTGTGGCTGCTGGTGATGTTCGTGCAGCTGAAGAAGTACGGCCTGACCCCGACCAACAAGACCCGCATGGCGTGCCTGAGCCTGTTCTGGCACTTCCTGGACCTGATCTGGATCGGCGTGTTCTCCGTCGTCTACCTCAATGGAGCGCTGTAATGGCACATGACAACCACGCACACGACCACGGCACCGGCGGCGAAAGCCACGGCAGCGTGAAGTCGTACCTGATCGGCTTCGTGCTGGCGGTGGTGCTGACCGTCATCCCGTTCTGGATGGTGATGTCGGGCGACTTCTCCCGCACCGTCAACGGTGTGGTGATCGCGGTTACCGCGGTGCTGCAGATGCTGGTCCACCTGGTGTTCTTCCTGCACCTGGACCGCTCGTCGGAAAGCCGCTGGAACGTCAACGCTGCGGCCTTCACCATCGTGGTGATCGGCATCATCGTGGTCGGCACCCTGTGGGTCATGCACAACATGAACGTGCACATGATGCACTGACGTCCTGGCGACGTTGCCACGCAGAAAGGCCGCCCTCGGGCGGCCTTTTTGTTGGCGGGTGGAGGGCAGCACGTGCAACGCATGCCAGGGGGTAATGCCGGCCCGGAGATCCACCCCATACGGGCATGGGGTCAGGGCCCTTGCCCGCGGCAAGGGATCCGACCCGGCAGTGCCGGCACAGGGTGGTAGTGCCGGCCGCTGGCCGGCAATTACGCGAAGCCGGCCAGCGGCCGGCTCTACCAAGGGATCCACCCCATGCGGGCATGGGGTCAGAGCCCTTGCCTGTGGCAAGGGATCCGACCCGGCAGTGCCGGCACAGGAGGGTAGTGCCGGCCGCTGGCCGGCAATTGCAGGACGCCGGCCAGCGGCCGGCGCTACCAGAAGATCCACAGCACACGTGCATGGGGTCTCACCCCACCCGGCGCAGGAACTCGTCGGCGTCCATCGGCCGGCCCAGGTGGTAGCCCTGCAGCTGGTCGCAACCCAGCTCGCTCAGGTACTCGCGCTGCGCCTGCGTCTCCACGCCCTCGGCCACCACCTGCAGCTGCAGGGTGCGACCGAGCGCGATGATCGACGAGACGATGGCGGCATCTTCGGCGTTGCATTCCAGGTCGTGCACAAAGGCGCGGTCGATCTTCAGTTCGGTGGCGGGCATGCGCTTGAGGTAAAGCAGGCTGGAATAGCCGGTGCCGAAGTCGTCGATGGCGATATGCACGCCCATCGCGGTCAGGTCGTTGAGGATCGCCAGGCTGGCATCAACGTCCTTCATCGCCGTGGTCTCGGTGATCTCCAGGGTCAGCCGCGCCGGTTCGATCCGGTGCCGCTGCAGCACCTCGCGCACGCTGTCCAGCAGTGCCGGCGAGGCGAACTGCAACGGCGAGAGATTCACTGCCATGGTCCATTCCGCATGCCCCGACTCGTGCCATGCCCGCAGCTGTGCGCAGGCGCGGTCCAGCACCCAGTCACCGATCGGCAGGATCAGGCCGCTGCGCTCGGCAATGGGAATGAACACATCCGGTGCCAGCAGGCCCAGCTCCGGATGCTGCCAGCGCAGCAGCGCCTCGGCGCCGGTGGCCGGTGCGCCGGCGGCAGGGAACTTGGGCTGGTAATGCAGGATCAGTTCGTCGCGTGCGATGGCCTTGCGCAGGTCCTGCAGCAGGCGCAGCTGGCGGTTGGCGCTGAGCTGCATCGACGGGGTGAAGAAGGTGTAGCCGTTCCGCCCGGTTTCCTTGGTGTGGTACATCGCCGCATCGGCGTGGGCCATCAGCTCGCGCTCGTTGCTGGCGTCGTCCGGATACAGGGCGATGCCCAGGCTGGCACTGACCTGCAGTTCAGCCGCATCCAGCGTGAACGGTTCGCCGGCGGCGGCGATGATGCGCTCGGCCACCACCACCGCATCGTCGGGAGTGTCGATGGCCAGCACGATCACGAACTCGTCGCCGCCGAGGCGGGCGAAGGTATCCTGCGGCCGCAGCTGTCCCCCGATGCGCTGTGCCACCGCCACCAGCAGGCGGTCGCCGAGCTGGTGGCCGTAGGCATCGTTGACCGCCTTGAAGCCGTCCAGGTCGCAGAACATCACCGCCACTGCATGGTTGCGCCGCCGCGCCTTCTCGATGGCCTGCTCGATGCGGTCCTGCAGCAGCATGCGGTTGGGCAGCTGGGTCAAGGGATCGTGCAGCGCGGCCTGGATCAGCTTGTCGTTGGCGTGCGCGAGCGAATCGGCCAGCAGCCCGGTGCGCACGCGCATCTGCCGGTCGAACAGCGAGGCGACCAGGGCGATGCCCAGCGTTGCCACCGTGGTGACGATCACCAGCACGGCCAGCCAACGTGTATCGATGCCACCGCTGCCGACCGCGCCACAGACGCTGCCTTCGGGGAAGCGCGCGGCAGCCATGCCGGTGTAATGCATGCCGACGATGGCCAGCCCCATCACCAGCGAAGCGAGCGCGCGCAGCAGCAGGGTGTTGCGCTGCTCGGCGCGCAGGCGGAAGGCGATCCACAGCGCCGCGCCGGCCGCGCCGATGGCCACTGCAATCGAGGCAGCGAACCAGCCGGGGTGATAGTCGATGCCGGGCTGCATGCGCATCGCCGCCATGCCCAGGTAATGCATGGTGGCGATGCCCAGGCCCATCAGCACGGCACCGGCCAGCAGCCGGCGCCAGGGCAGGCTGGGCCGCGACACCAGCCACAGCGCATACGCCGAGGCGCCGATCGAGACCGCCAGCGAGTACAGGGTGATGCCAAGGTCATAGCCCACCGGGATCGGCAGGTCGAAGGCCAGCATGCCGATGAAGTGCATCGACCAGATGCCCAGCCCCATGGCCGCCGCGCCGCCGGCCAGCCACCAGCGCGCCACGCGCCCCTCGGCCGTGGCCAGGCGCCCGGCCATGTCCAGCGCCGTGTACGAAGCAAGAATGGCCACCAGCAGGGAGATGGTGACCAGGCTCTGACTGTAACTGCCAGTCATGTTGAATCCAGTGGGGAAGGGAGGGGGCGCCCGCAAGGCGCACGCCCGCGACCCCTATCGGCGCGGGTGGGCAGGACTTGAGCGGTCGCAGCAGCTGCGACCCGGCTCGGCTATCCTGCCACGCCCGTTCCCGTTGCAGGAAATCACCCCGATGGCAAAAGCCCGTACCGCCTACGTCTGCAATGAATGCGGCGCCGAATTCAGCAAGTGGCAGGGCCAGTGCACCGAGTGCAACGCGTGGAACTCGCTGTCGGAAATCGTGCTGGAAAGTGCGGCGGCGACCAAGGCGCCGGCGTCGCGCCGGGCGGGCTGGGCCGGCAAGGTCGATCCGCCGAAGATCACCGCCCTGAAGGACGTGGAGCAGACCGAGCATCGCCGGGTCACGACCGGCATCGGCGAGTTCGACCGCGTGCTGGGCGGCGGCCTGGTCGAAGGCGCGGTGGTGCTGGTGGGCGGTGACCCGGGCATCGGCAAGTCGACCTTGCTGCTGCAGGCGGTGGCGAAGATGGCGGCCGAACTGCCGGTGCTGTACGTGACCGGCGAGGAATCGCTGGCCCAGGTGGCCGGCCGTGCGCATCGGCTGGAGCTGCCGCTGGACGGGGTCAACGCGCTGGCCGAGACCGGGGTCGAATCGATCCTGCAGCATGCCTCCCGGGCCGGCCCGCGACTGATCGTGGCCGACTCCGTGCAGACCCTGTGGACCGAGAGCCTGACCGCCGCGCCCGGTTCGGTCAGCCAGGTGCGCGAGAGCGCGGCGCGGCTGGTCCGGTTTGCCAAGGAAACCGGCACGGCCGTGTTCCTAGTCGGCCATGTGACCAAGGAAGGTGGCATCGCAGGCCCGCGCGTGCTCGAGCACATGGTCGATGCAGTGCTGTATTTCGAAGGCGAGAGCGGCAGCCGCTTCCGCCTGCTGCGCGCGTTCAAGAACCGCTTCGGTGCGGTCAACGAACTGGGCGTGTTCGCGATGGGCGACAAGGGCCTGAAGGAGGTCTCCAACCCATCGGCGATCTTCCTGTCCGGCGGCAGCACCCATCAGCCGGGCAGCTGCGTGATGGTCACCCGCGAGGGCACCCGGCCACTGCTGGTGGAGGTGCAGGCGCTGGTCGATGCGTCGCCGCTGTCGAATCCGCGCCGTGTCGCGGTCGGCCTGGAGCAGAACCGCCTGGCCATGCTGCTGGCGGTACTGCATCGCCACGGCGGCGTGCTGGTCGGCGACCAGGACGTGTTCGTCAACGTAGTCGGTGGCATCCGCGTGCAGGAGACCGCCGCCGACCTGCCGGTGCTGCTGGCCGTGCTGTCCTCGCTGCAGGACCGGCCGCTGGCGGAAAAGACGATTGCGTTCGGCGAGGTGGGGCTGTCCGGCGAGATCCGCCCGGTGCCCAATGGTGAGGACCGGCTGCGCGAGGCCGCCACCCATGGCTTCAAGCGCGCCATCGTGCCCAAGGCCAATGCGCCCAAGGGCGGTTCGGTGAAGGGGATGGAAGTGATCGCGGTGGAGCGCCTGTCCGAGGCCATCGACGCGGCGTGATGCACGGGGGGCCTGCCTGCGGGGCCTGCCTCTACAAACGACATATACGGCAACGGTCAGGCTGGCTGTGCTAGTTTTTCCCGCTCGACGAAGGCGCCCTCTGGCGCCTTTCCGTGCCCAGGAGTAAACGATTACATGCAGGACACCGCGCTCACCGCCCCCAACGCCGAGATCCGTCGTGCCGGGGTCGATCTCAATGGACTGATGACGGTGCTGGGCAAGCACCTGTATTCCACCCCGGTGGTGGCGCTGCGCGAACTGGTGCAGAACGCGCACGATTCGATCATCCGCCGCCGCATCGAACAGCCCGGCATCGAAGTGCCGTCGCGCATCTCGGTGCAGGTCGATGCCGGTGCCGGCGTGCTGCGCATCATCGATACCGGTGCCGGCCTGACCCGCCAGGAGATCCACGATTACCTGGCCACCGTCGGCGTCGGCTATACCCGTGGCCTGCGCCAGGGCGGCGAGGATGACGAAGGCCTGATCGGCATGTTCGGCCTGGGTTTCCTGTCGGCCTTCGTGCTGGCGCGCCGGGTCAGCGTGCGTACCACCTCGTACCAGACGCCGGATCTGGGGCACCTGTACGTGTCCAGCAATGCCGAGCAGTACACAGTCAGCGAAGTGCCGGCACGCGCGGTCGGCACCGAAGTGGAACTGGAACTGCATCCGGATTTCCTGCCGCTGGCCAACGAGGCGCGCCTGCACGAGGTGCTGGGCCGCTACTGCGCGCTGCTGTCCGAACCGATCTTCATCGGTGCTGCGACCGAAGCGCTCAACCCCGAGCCGCCGCCGTGGCGGGGGCAGGGCGACGTGGCCGTGCACCCGGTGCAGGCACGCCGCCAGGCACTGCAGTTCGCTGCGCGCTTCGAGCACGATTTCGAGCCGATCGTCACCGTGCCGCTGCGTGCCGACGGCAGCAGCGATGCCACCGGCCTGCTGTGGGTGCAGGACGGCGCGACCTATGGCACCAGTGACAACCGCAACCTGTCGGTGTTCGTGCGCGGCATGCTGCTGGATGACGATGCCCGCGACCTGCTGCCGCCGTGGGCCGGCTTCATCGGCGGGGTGATCGAATCCTCGCGGCTGACGCCGACTGCCAGCCGCGAAGACCTGCAGCGCGATGACCACTACCGTGCCGTGCAGCATGCCTTGCTGGAGGCGCTGGTCGACGGCCTGGCCGACGTCGCGCGGCAGCAACCGGAAGCCTGGCGGCGGGTCCTGGCCCGCCACAACGAGGCGCTGCTGGGCGCAGCGCTGTGCGATGACCGCCTGTTCGAACTGCTGATGGAGCATGTGCGCGTGCCGACCTCGCAGGGCGACCTGCCGGCCAGTGCCCTGCCGGCGGGCGGTGCCGTGCATGTCATCCTCGACAACGGCGGTGGCTTCGAAGAGATGCTGTTCCGCGCGATGGGGGTGCCGGTCGCGCATGGCCACCGCTACGCAGTGGTGCCGTTCCTGCGGCGCTGGGCCCAGGCCAAGGGCCTGCGCCTGGTTGAACTCGGCACCGAGCAGGGCAACCGCGCCCTGTTCCGCAGCGATGACAGCCTCGACGAGGCGCAGCTGGCCTGGCTGCGCGAACGGCTGGGCGATGGCGAGCAACTGCTGCCGGCGCGCTTCAGCCCGGAGGCACTGCCGGTGGTGGTGGTGCCCGACCGCGAGGCCGAACTGAAGCAGCGACTGGAGGACGACGAGAACGACAAGCGCGTCTCGATGGCCGCGCTGCGCCTGGCGCGCCAGTTCACCGCGCGCATCGAATCACGCGCGCCGTCGCGGTTGTACCTCAATCTCGACAACCCGGCCGTGCAGGCGCTGTTGCGTGCCCAGCGCGAGGGCCATCCCCAGGCCGCCGCCGCCGCCCGCCTGCTGCGCTCGCTGAAGATCATCGTCGCCGCGCAGGGTCGCCCACTGGCGAGCGCGACGACCACCGCAGGCCCTGACCTCAATGGCGCCTTTACCGATATCGCCGGTGCCCTGCAGCAGATGCTGCGCTGAGCACCGCACCTTCTCATCCAGCCTTCGCTAGACAGGAGCATTCATCCCCATGGACATCTGGAACTGGGTCGAAAAACTGCAGGGTGACCTGCGCCAGGCCGGCCAGGCGCAGAACGCGCACCTGCTGAACCGTCTCGCCGACGAGGTCAGTGAACTGCAGATCGACCGCGTCGACGCGCTGCTGCCCGAGGCGCGTGCGCTGGGCAAGGCGCTGGACAACCCGTGGGTCGACGTCTATGTCGGCCACTGGGCCCTGCGCAACCGCGTCGGCAACCGCGTGGAAGGCGAGAGCGCACTCGGCGAAGCCGTAGCGCTGTTTGAACGGGCACATCGCGAGGACACGCTGGAGTGCCCGCAGTCGATCTGCGTGACCCAGGACCTGGCGGCCTGCTACGGCAACATCGATGGCCCGGGCTGGGTGCCTGAGCGCATCGAGGTGTGCGACGAAACGCTGGGCCGCATCGATCCGAGCTGGGCCTGTTTCCAGTGCCTGAGCTGCGAGAAGGCCGATGCACTGCTCGATGATGGCCGTGGCCAGGAGGCGCTGGATTACCTGCAGGTGCAGGCCGATGCCGTGGAAGCCTGTGGCAAGGAAGTGTTCGACAGCTTCCCGGAGATGCAGATCAAGATCCTGCTCGCTGTTGGCCGCGCCGACGAGGCACTGGCGCTGATCGAGAAGCGCGAGGCCGAAGTGGCAGCCTCCGGGGAGTACGAGCCGGCCAACTGCACGGTGCCGCGTCGCCTGTCCAAGGCCTGGGCGCTGGCCCAGCTGGGCCGCGACGAAGAGGCGCTGCAGCAGCTGGTGCCGTGGAGCGAACTGACCCCGAACTACTGGCGGTTGTGGGCGAACACCGCCGCCGCGCTGTGCCAGCGTGACCCGGCACGCAATACCTGGGATCTGGGTACGCGCTTCAATACGATCATCGAACACTTCGCGCGCGTCGGATCGCATCGCCTGCTGATCGAAGTGGCAGCGTTGAGCCTGGAGCTGGCGCTGCAGCGCGGTGCGCGCTGGGTCGCGCTGCGCCAGCTGGAACTGGCCCGCACCCATCTGGCGCAGCTGCGCCAGGACCGTGGTGCCGAGGCCCTGGTGGCTGGCCTGGCCGCGCGCATCGAGGCATTGCCGGACATCGCGCCGCTGCCGGTGCCGGCTGGCGAGCTGCTGGCATGGCTGGACGCGCAGGGCGAACAGAACCAGGCGCGCGACCCCGAGCGCGAGGCGCAGTGGTTGCTGCAGGCGCATGCCGAGCTGCCCGATGACGAGGCGCTTGCCGAGATGGCGGCCTCGGCGCTGAACGCCTGCGGCGCGCAGGCCGAGGCGCGAGCGCTGCTGTGGCGGTTCGTACGCAGCCATGCGCAGAACGATGGCCCCGCGGCCTACACGCTGATGCGCTGGCTGGCCGAGCAGGGGGACGACGACGGCCTGCGCCAGCTGGCCGAGGTCTACCGCAGCAGCGTGCCGGTGTTCGCGCACTGGTGCGAGGTGCAGCGCGCACGCCGCGTGTCCGACTGGCCGGCGCTGGAGCAGGCGGCCCGATCGCTGCTGGAACTGTCTCCGGGCTCGCACGGCGCGCGCGGCACGCTGGCGCGCATGTACATGGAAACCGGTCGCTTCAGCGAAGCGCAGGCGTGCTATGCACAGCTGGTCGAGCTGCTGGACGAGCCCAATGCCGCGCACTGGGACCACATGAGTGCGGCAAGCGCGGCACGCGACTGGGATGCGGTGCGCCGCTCGGCTGCGGCGCTTGGCATGGAGCTGTCCAGCCACGAGGGCGTGGTCGAGGAACCGTGGGGCTGGGTGATCATCCGCAGCGAAGAGAACGGCGAACCGATGGAGTACTACGCCCGCCGCAGCGGACCGGTGACCGCGCGCATCGTCGAGAATGCGCCGTCCAACCGCGCCCAGCAGGTGGGCGACTGGGTGGTGTTCGACGCCGCGCTGGTGCATCCGGCCCCCGAGGAGGAGGAAGCGCGCGAGCAGTTCATCCCGACCTATGCGCAGGTGCATGTGCTGGAGCGCGGCGGCTTCGCCCGCAGCTGGATGATCGATGGCGCGCACCCGGGCGAAGAGGCCTGGAATGCCTTCGTCGAGGCGGCCGAAGCACAGGGTTGGAAGGTGTGGTCGCACAGCCGCCCGGACTACACCGTCACCGACCCCGATGTGGAAGAGGGCACGCTGCCCGGCCTGCTGTTCACCGTCGCCCAGCCGCAGGACCATGCGCCGCTGGCGCTGCACCGCTTCCTGCAGCAGCACACCGCGACGTGGGCGCATCCGCATTGCTGGCTGCGCCTGGCTGAAGCCTGTGACCAGGATCGCCAGCCGCATCTGGACGTGATCGAGCGTTACGGCCTGTAAGCCGGGTATCGGGTAGTGCCGGCCGCTGGCCGGCAGCACCGGGATATCCTGTGTGCCGGTCAGCGGCCGGCACTACCTCAAGGAGGAATACATGCGGAAGACAGGGATGTTCGTGCTTGCCGGGCTGTTGCTGGCCCCTACCGTGCAGGCCGCGCCGGCCTGCCAGGAACCCGTGGCCGTTGCCCGTGCCTTCTTCGAGGCGACGACCGGCAATGGCGACCTGCTGGAACCGCCACCGGCGCTGGTCAGCCCGGCGTTCGGCAAGGCACTGCGCGGCGAGCGCGCCTGCCAGCAGCGCGAAGAAGGCATCTGCACGATCGATTCCGATCCGTGGCTGGATGCGCAGGACGGCGACATTGAAACCCCGGTGCGTTACCGCTGGAAAGAGGCGTCGGCCACCGCGGGCCAGGTCGAGATGCGCTATGCGGTATGGAAGAAGGCCTACCTGACCCGCCTGCCGATGGTGCGCCAGGGCCAGGGCTGCTGGCAGGTCGATGACATTCTCACCAACAGTGGACGCTCGGTACGGAAGATCCTGGCGCAGCCGATTCCCTGAGCGGCGGCGGCATCCACGCAGGGCGTGGTTCAGTTGCCGGCCAGCGGCCGGCACTACCCGGTGATGTTGGGGTGGGTGCCGACCGTTGGTCGGCACGCTTCTATCGCGAATGCCCGAACACCAGTTCGATCACGAACTGGCTGCCAAAGAACGCCAGCAGCAGCAACAGCATCGCCGCCAGCGTCCAGTGCACGGCCTTCATGCCGCGCCAGCCGTAACGACGGCGTCCGACCAGCAGCACGCCGAACACGATCCACGACAGCACGCTCAGCACGGTCTTGTGCACCAGCTTCTGCGCCAGCAGGTCATCGACGAACAGCACGCCGGTGACCAGGGTCAGGGTCAGCAGCGCGAAGCCGACCGTGATCACCCGGAACAGCAGCGATTCCAGGTCGGCCAGCGGTGGCAGCGCGCGCAGCCACGGCCGGAACTCACGGCGGCGCAGCGCGCGTTCCTGCAGCCACAGCATGATCGCCAGCAGCGCGGCGATGCTCAGCGTGGCGTAGGCCAGCAGCGCCAGCCATGCGTGGCTGGCCAGGCGCCAGCCCAGCACCTTGCTCGGCTCGTGGCCGTAGCCGTGATAGGCCAGCAGCAGTACCGCGGCCAGTGGGAACACCACCACGCCCAGCGCCGACATGCGGCCGCGCGCGCCCACCAGCGAGGTCAGCCAGGCCATGCCCAGGCCGACCAGCGACAGCGCGGCGAAGAAGTGCATGTCCGGCCCGCCCGTGGTACGCATCGCCACCATCACGTGGTAACCGCCATGCAGCAGCATCGCCGGCAGGGCCGGCCACAGCCAGGTGGGCGAGCCGGAGGTTTCATCGCGGCCGAGCGCGCGCACCAGCAGGGCACTGGCAGCCAGGTAGAGCAGGACGGCGATGAGAACGATTGTCATCGTTGCAGTTTCGCATACCCCTGCGGTGGTGGCGACGGCCCCGTCGTCGCAGCCCGGGCAGACAGCCGGACCCGTTATACTGTCGGCCTTATTGTCCCCCGCTTTCAGACAGGTTGCGCCGCATGTTCGAGTCCCTGACCCAGCGCCTTTCCGGCACCATCGAGCGCCTGCGTGGCCGCGGCCGCCTGACCGAGGAGAACATCCGCGAGGCGACCCGCGAAGTGCGCATCGCGCTGCTCGAGGCCGACGTTGCGTTGCCGGTGGTGCAGGCCCTGATCGAGCGCATCAAGGTGCGTGCGGTCGGCCAGGAAGTGCTGAAGTCGCTGACCCCGGGCCAGGCCCTGATCAAGGTGGTGCGCGACGAACTGACCGCGGTCATGGGCGCCGAAGCCAGCGACCTGAACCTCAACGTGCCCGCCCCGGCCATCATCCTGATGGCGGGCCTGCAGGGCGCCGGCAAGACCACCACGGTCGGCAAGCTGGCCAAGCACCTGAAGGAAAAGCGCAAGAAGAAGGTGATGGTGGTCTCGGCCGACGTCTACCGTCCGGCCGCGATCGAGCAGCTGAAGACCCTGGCCGAGCAGGTGGGCGTGCTGTTCTTCCCGTCCAGCGCCGACCAGAAGCCGGAAGCCATCGTCCGCGCCGCCATCGACGATGCCCGCAAGTCGTTCGTCGACGTACTGCTGGTCGATACCGCCGGCCGCCTGGCCATCGACGAAGCGATGATGGCCGAGATCAAGGCCCTGCACGCGGCGGTGAATCCGGCCGAAACCCTGTTCGTGGTCGACGCCATGACCGGCCAGGACGCGGCCAACACCGCCAAGGCCTTCGGCGACGCGCTGCCGCTGACCGGCGTGGTGCTGACCAAGACCGACGGTGACGCCCGTGGCGGCGCCGCACTGAGCGTGCGCTACATCACCGGCAAGCCGATCAAGTTCGTCGGTGTCAGCGAAAAGCCGGAAGGCCTGGACGTGTTCCATCCGGACCGTATCGCCAGCCGCATCCTTGACATGGGCGACGTGCTGTCGCTGGTCGAGCAGGTGGAGCAGCAGGTCGACAAGGACAAGGCGGCCAAGCTGGCCGAGAAGGTCGCCAAGGGCAAGAAGTTCGACCTGAACGACATGCGCGACCAGCTTGAGCAGATGCAGAACATGGGCGGCATCGGCGGCCTGATGGACAAGCTGCCGGGCCTGGGCAACATCCCCGACCATCTGAAGCAGCAGGTCAGCCAGGGCAAGGAAGTGCCGCGCATGATCGCCATCATCAGCTCGATGACCAAGAAGGAACGGCGCAACCCGAACCTGCTCAACGGCTCGCGCCGCGCGCGCATCGCCAAGGGCTCGGGCGTGACCCCGGCCGACGTCAACAAGCTGATGAAGCAGTACATGCAGATGGAAAAGATGATGAGCAAGATGGCCGGCGGCGGCATGAAGGGCATGCTGCGCAGCATGAAGGGCATGATGGGTGCCATGGGCGGCCGTGGCATGCCGTTCCGTTGATGACGGCCCCGGTCGCAGTGTGATGTAGCGCCCGAGCCCACGCTCGGGCGGCGGCGCAAGCGCCGCAGCAGGCGGTCGGGCAACGGGCTCGACGCCACCCCTGTCCCGCGCGCACCATGGTGGCCTGTCCGAAACGATGGGCCGTCATGCAGAGTTCCGCTGTAACTTCCCGCGTCGAGGCGTTCTGCCGGCGCTTTGGCGTATCCGTTCCGATCCTGCTGGCACCGATGGCCGGTGCCTGTCCGGTGCCGTTGTCGGCCGCGCTGGCCAACGCCGGCAGCATGGGCGCGATGGGCGCGGTGTTGTCCTCTTCGGCCGATATCGGTCGCTGGATGGACGAATTTCGCGCCGCTTCGACCGGCCCGGCCCAGGTGAACCTGTGGGTGCCCGATCCCGCACCGACCCGTGATGTGGCCGCCGAGGCCGCCAGCCGCGCTTTCCTCGCGCAGTGGGGCCCGGACGTGCCAGCCAGCGCCGCCGACGCCACGCCTGCCGATTTCGAAGACCAGTTCGCCGCGCTGCTGGCGGCGCGTCCAGCGGTGGCCTCGACCATCATGGGCGTGCTGCTGCCGCGCCACGTGCAGCAGCTGAAGGATGCCGGCATTGCCTGGATCGCCTGCGCGACCACCTTGTCCGAAGCGCGTGCGGCACAGGACGCCGGTGCCGATGCGGTGGTGGCACAGGGCGCCGAGGCCGGTGGCCACCGCGGCGCGTTCGATCCGGCGCTGGCCGAGCGCCAGCTGGTCGGGTTGTTCGCACTGCTGCCGCGCCTGGCCGATCACCTGCAGATCCCGGTCATTGCCGCGGGCGGTATTGCCGACGGCCGTGGCATCGCTGCCGCACTCACCCTGGGCGCCAGCGCCGTGCAGATCGGCACCGCCTTCCTGCGCACGCCGGAAGCAGCGATTGCGTCGGCGTGGGCCGATGGGCTGGCCGCCAGCGAACCGGAAGATACCTGGCCGACGCGTGCGTTCAGTGGCCGCCTCGGCCGCGGCCTGGCGACCCCGTATGTGCGCGCTGCTGCTGCCGAAGGCGCCCCCGCGCCGCGCCCGTACCCGGTGCAGCGTGGCTTGACCGCGCCGATGCGCAGGCAGGCCGTGCAGGAAAATCGCCTGGCGGCGATGCAGGCCTGGGCCGGGCAGTCAGCATGGATGGCGCCGGCACAGCCGGCCGCCGGCGTGCTGCGCGGCATGTGGGAACAGGCGCAGGCACTGCTGCGATGAGGGTCACCTGCAATGGCCAGCCGGCGCAGGTGGAGGACCTGCTGCCGGCGCTGGTGAACTACGGCCACTTCACCTCGCTGCAGGCGCGGGGCGGTGCGGTGCAGGGACTGGACCTGCATCTGGCGCGGCTGTCACAGGCCACGCGTGCACTGTTCGGCAGCGAGCTGGATACGGGGCAGGTACGGGGCTGGATGGCACAGGCGCTGCAGCAGGCCGGCCTGGCCGATGCCTCGCTGCGGGTGACGGTGTACTCGCGCCGGTTCGATTTCCGCAGCCCGCTGGCGGCGGTGCCGGTGGACGTGCTGGTGGCGGTGTCCGCACCGGTGGCCCTGGCCGCGCCCAAGCGCGTGCGCAGCGTGGCCTGGCAGCGCGAAATGCCGCAGATCAAGCATGTGGGCACGTTTGGCCTGTTCGCTGAGCGGCGCGCGGCGATGGCGGAAGGATTCGACGACGTGCTGTTCGTGACCGCCGATGGCGAAGTGAGTGAAGGCAGTACCTGGAACCTGGCCGTGCACGATGGTGAACGGCTGCTCTGGCCGCAGGCGCCGGCCCTGCGCGGTACCGCCGAAGCGCTGCTGAAGCGGCATTGGCCCGATGCGCAGTTGACGCGGCCGTTGGCGCTGGCTGAGCTGGGCAGTGTGAAGGCCGCTTTCGCCTGCAACGCCAGCGGCCTGTGGGCGCTGGAGGCCATTGACGGGCATATCCTGCCCGGCTCGCAGGCGCTGGCTGAACACGGCAGGGCGGTGCTGGCGGCGGTGCCTTGGGACAGATTGGGGTCAGATCCCTTTTGCGGCGCGAAAGGGATCTGACCCCGGGCGAGCTCCCCGGGGTTGGCTCGGCCGGACTCTGCCGCTATAATCGCCCGCTTACCTCGCCATCCTGGCGACTGGGCAATAGGAAAAACACCATGGTCAAGATTCGACTGACCCGCGGCGGCGCCAAGAAGCGTCCGTTCTACCACATCATCGTCACCGACGTGCGCAGCGCGCGCGACGGCCGCAACATCGAGCGCGTTGGCTTCTACAACCCGGTCGCCCAGGGCGCCGAGAAGCGCATCGAGCTGGACCTGGCCCGCGTTGACCATTGGGTCAAGAACGGCGCCCAGCCGACCGACAAGGTCCGCAACCTGATCAAGGAAGCGACCAAGTCCCAGGCCGCTGCGGCCTGATCCTGACGGGCCACGCTTCGGCGTGGCCCTCTTGGTTGAAGCAGATGAAAGATATCGAGCGCCGCATCCTGCTGGGCAGGGTAGTCGGCGCTTTTGGTGTGCGCGGCGAGATCAAGCTCGAGTCCTGGACCGAGCCACGTTCCGCCATTTTCCGTTACCAGCCGTGGATCGTGCGCAGCCCGTCCGGCGTGGAAACCACGCTGGAAGGCGTGCGTGGCCGTGACAGCGGCAAGCACCTGGTCGCCCGTTTCCCCGGCGTCGAGGACCGCGATACCGTCGAAGCGATGCGCGGCACCGAGATCTACGTGGCCCGCAGCGCGTTGCCGCCGCCGAAGCCCGATGAGTACTACTGGGTCGACCTGGAAGGCCTGGACGTGAAGACCACCGAGGGCGTTGCCCTGGGCCAGGTCTCGCACTTGTTCAGCACCGGTGCCAACGACGTGGTGGTGGTCCGTGGCGACCGCGAGCGGATGATTCCGTTCGTGCAGCCGGATTTCGTCAAATCGGTCGATTTCGAGGCCAACCTGGTCGTGGTCGACTGGGATCCCGAGTTCTGAGCCTGAGCATGCGTTTCGACGTCATCACCCTGTTCCCCGAATTCCTCGCCCAGTCCGCTGGGTTGGGCGTGGTCGGGCGTGCGCAGGAGAAGGGGCTGTTCAGCCTGCATGGCTGGAATCCCCGTGATTACGCCGAAGGCAATTACCGCCGCGTGGACGACCGTCCGTTCGGCGGCGGTCCGGGCATGGTGATGCTGATCGAGCCGTTGCAGGCCTGCCTGCAGGCGATCCGTGAGGCTGATCCGACCCCGGCTCCGGTGATCTACCTCAGCCCGCAGGGTGCGCCGTTGACCCAGGCCAAGGTGCGGGAACTGGCGGCGCTGCCGCGCATGGTCCTGCTCTGCGGCCGTTACGAGGGCATCGACGAGCGTTTCCTGGAGGCCAATGTCGACCAGGAGATCTCCCTCGGCGACTACGTGCTGTCCGGGGGCGAGCTGGGCGCGGCGGTGATCATCGACGCCGTGGCCCGCCTGCAGGACGGTGCCCTGAACGATGCGGAATCGGCGGCGCAGGACAGCTTCGAGGGCGACCTCGGCCTGCTCGACTGCCCGCATTACAGCCAGCCGGCCCAGCACCCGCTGGGGGACGTGCCGGAGGTGCTGCGCTCGGGCAACCACGCGGCCATCGCCGCCTGGCGCCGCCAGCAGTCGCTGCTCCGGACCGCCCAGCGGCGCCCGGACCTGCTGGATGAACAGGCACTGGGCAAGGCCGACCGCAAACTGCTGGAGCAGGGCCGCCAGGCCCGGAACCAGAAGGCCAGCCCCTAGCGCAGGGCTGGCTTTATCGGCTATCATGGCCAATTCCCGCCAGCCCCGGTTGGCGCGCGCAGTACCCAAAACAAACGTGCAGCACAGTCCGGTGACTGCATGAGCCTACGTTGTCGATACGACACGCCCACCCGAACAAGAATCGGTGTAACCCATGAGCAAGCTGAACAAGTCCATCGTCGCGGAATTCGAATCCGCCCAGATCACCCGTGAACTGCCGAAGTTCAGCCAGGGCGACACCGTTGTCGTCAACGTGAAGGTGAAGGAAGGCAGCCGCGAGCGCGTGCAGGCCTACGAAGGCGTCGTCATCGCCACCAAGAACGCCGGCCTGAACTCCTCGTTCACCGTCCGCAAGATCTCGCACGGCTACGGCGTCGAGCGCGTTTTCCAGACCCACAGCGCCATCATCGACTCGGTCGAAGTGAAGCGTCGTGGTAAGGTCCGCGCCGGCAAGCTGTACTACCTGCGTGGCCTGGAAGGCAAGGCTGCCCGCATCAAGGAAGACCTGGCTGCCGCTGCTGCCGCCAAGGCTGCCCGTCTGGCCGACAAGGCCTGATAAACAACTTCGGTTGTTGCCGCGACGGCCACCTTCGGGTGGCCGTTTGCGTTTCCGGCATCGCATCGGCCACGATGAATTGATGAATGACATCAACCGGCATTACCCCGCCGTGATCCAGTCGGCGCTGCGCTTCCTGGACGGCAAGGGGCTGGCACGCGGGCAATCGGCGCCGCTGTTGCATCGGCTGCTGTGGCGCGCCGGCATCGCACTGCCGCCGCCGATCCTGGCTGGCTTCGGTACCAACGCGCTGGTGCAGGGCCTGCTGTTCGGGCTGTTCTGGACCGCGCTGATGTGGCTGATGCTGTGGCAGGGCAGCGAACGTCCGCTGGTGCTGTTGCTGGTGGCCGGCCTGTTGGCCGGAGCGCTGTTCGGCATGGTGATGGCGGCGCTGATGCGCTCGCTGCGCCGCCACCGCAAGCTGCCGGACTGGCGCCAGTTCCGGGCGCGGCAGGCCGATTGAGCCGATGGCGCACTGCGCCGTGACCGACGGCTACGGGCCGCGTTAGGCTGCCGCATCATCCCGATGCCCGTACGTGCGATGCCTGCCAAGCGAACCGCACCCGCCGCTGCGCCCACCCTGCTGTCCGGTGGCAACCCGCAGATCGCCAAGGGCGAGGGCGATGCCCCGGTGCGGGCGTACATCGCCGCCATGCCGGACTGGAAACGCCCGATTGGCGCGCGACTGGATGCCCTGATCGAACGGGCCGTACCCGGCGTGCACAAGGCGGTGAAGTGGAACTCGCCGATGTATGCGGTGGCCGTCGGCGCGGGCTGGTTTCTCAGCTTCCATTGCTTCACCCGCTACATCAAGGTGGCCTTTTTCCGCGGCGCTGCACTGACGCCGCCGCCACCGGAGCCGTCCAGGAGCGGCGACACGCGCTACCTGCACATCCACGAATCCGGCCTGTTGGATGAAGCGCAGTTCCTGGACTGGGTGCGCCAGGCCGCCGCGTTGCCCGGCGAGCGCATGTAAGCCCGGCATTCCGATTCCCTTCCCGACGAGAGCCCCTGATGGCCACGCATGCTCCGAACCCTGCCGATGCTGGAACCCCGGCGGCCGAACTGATCGATGCACGCATCGCCGAGTTGGGTGACTGGCGCGGCGAAACGCTGGCACGCGTGCGTGCATTGATCCATGAAGCGCTGCCGGACGTGCAGGAAACCTGGAAATGGCGCGGTACGCCGGTGTGGGAGCACGACGGCATCCTGTGCACCGGTGAGGCCTACAGGAAGGCGGTGAAGCTGACCTTCGCCCACGGGGCGGCGCTGGCGGACCCGAAAGGTCTATTCAACGCCAGCCTGGAAGGCAACACGCGGCGTGCGATCGACATCCATGAAGGCGTGATGCCCGATGCCGCGGCGTTCAAGGCGCTGCTGCGCGCGGCGGCGGCGTTCAACGCGGCGAAGAAGAAGCGGTAGAGCCGGCCGCTGGCCGGCTGTTGCGCGATGCTTCCGGAGAGGTGTGAGGTTGCCGGCCAGCGGCCGGCACTACCGTGTCATTGGCCGGCCCATGAGGTTGCCGGCCAGCGGCCGGCACTACCGTGTCATGGGTTGGTCCGTGAGGTTGCCGGCCAGCGGCCGGCACTACCGTGGCGGCGCGGCATCCGGGTCGGCCACCGGCGATGGCGGGCAGGCCGGAATTTCCGACGGCGTGGCCAGCGCTTCGGCGTGTGACGGCTTGCCCAGCATCCTTGCCTTGCGCCAGCCACCCCAGCGGTAATACGCCAGCGACAGCAGCATCGAGACCAGCGAGCTGACCGGGAAGCTCCACCAGATCGCATCGGCGCCCCAGTACGGCTGCAGCAGCTCGGCGAACGGCACGCGCACGCCCCACAGCGAGCCGGCCAGGATCAGCAGCGGCGGAATCACCGCGCCGGTGGAGCGCACCACGCCGGAGATCACGAAGCTGACGCCGAAGAACAGGAACGAGCCGATCACCACATGGTTGAGGTGACGGGCGATGTCCAGCGCCTGGCTGGCCGGCGGCAGGAACAGGGCCAGCAGCTGGCGATCGAACAGCACCAGCGGCAGGATCAGCGCACCGGTCAACAGGAAATTGAACAGCACGCCCTGGCGTGCAGTGCCGCGCACGCGGTCCCAGCGCTGTGCACCGACGTTCTGTGCGGCCATCGAAGAGCACGCCGCACCGATCGCCATCGCCGGCATCTGCAGGTAGTTCCACAGTTGCAGGGAAGCGCCGTAGCCGGCGGCGGTGTCGGTGCCGTACTGGTTGACCATGGTCATCAGCAGAATCACCGACAGCGAGATCAGCACCATCTGCAGGCCCATCGGCACGCCCTTGACCACCAGCGCCTTGAGGATGGCCATGTCGAGCTTGAACAGGCGCATGTCGGCGCGGCCCAGCCACAGGGTGTGGCGCTTGTGCCGCATGTACAGCAGCAGGCCGGCCAGCGACAGCGTCTGCGCGACCAGCGTGGCCCAGGCCGAGCCGGCGATGCCCAGCGCGGGGAGCGGCCCCATGCCGAAGATCAGCACCGGGTTCAGCACGATGTCCAGCGCCACCGACACCAGCAGGAAACGGAACGGCGTGCGCGAATCACCGGCGCCGCGCAGCGCAGCGGTGAGGAAGGCGAACGCGTACAGCGTCGGCATCGCCAGGAAGATGATCTGCAGGTAGGCCTCGGCCAGCGGCAGCGAGGCGGCCGGCGTGCCCATCGCCGCCAGCAGCGGGTGGGCCATGAACCAGCCAGCGATGGCGATGATCACCGACAGGCCGATGAAGAACGTGGCGCTGGTGCCGACCACGCGGCGTGCCTGCGCGATGTCGCGCGCGCCGATCGCCTGGCCGATCAGGATGGTCGAGGCCATGCCGAAGCCGAACACCGAGCCGATCAGGAAGAACATGATGTTGTTGGCGTTCGCGGTGGCCGTCAGCGCCGCCTCGCCGAGGAAGCGCCCGACCCAGACCGCGTTCACCGAACCGTTCAGCGACTGCGCGATGTTGCCCGCCAGGATCGGCAGGGAAAACAACAGGAGATTGCGGCCGATCGGGCCGGAGGTCAGGTCAAGCGGCGCTTTGGCCATGGAGTGGTGATCGAATCCCGGGAGGCGCACACTAGCACCAAGCCGGTTTGCGGGATGTGGCAATGCATCAACGACTGCAGGTGAAGCGGAGGCTGGCGCTGGCCTTGATCGGCGCCGCGCTGGCCGCATGTTCGACAGGTGACCGGCTGGGCGATGCCCAGGTGCGGCCGACCGACCGTCCCGAGTGCCTGGTCGGCAGCCAGCGCCAGGATCTGTCTGCTGGCGTACCCACGTTGATCGGGGGCAGCGGCTGCCGCACCGACCCCGACAACCCGCGTCCCCTGAACAAGCGAACGGAGTAGTCCCTGCCGATGACCGAGCTTTCCCCGTTGTCGCCCAGCGTCCGCCTGGACATCTGGCTGTGGGCGGCCCGTTTCTTCAAGACCCGCAGCCTGGCCAAGCAGGCGATCGAGACCGGCAAGGTCAGCGTCGCCGGGCAGCGCCCGAAATCCTCACGCGCGGTGCGCGTGGGCGAGCAGCTGCAGGTCGACCGCGGTGAGGAGCATTTCGAGATCCAGGTGCTCGGCCTGAGCGACCAGCGCGGTCCCGCACCCGCGGCGCAGCAGCTGTATGCCGAGAGTGAGGCCTCCAAGGCACGCCGTGCCGAACAGCGCGCGCTGCGCATCGCGGCGCGCGATGGTTTCCAGCCGCCGGAGCACAAGCCGGACAAGCGCGCGCGGCGGTTGATCCGCGCACTCGGCGATATCGACGCGCTGTAGGCCGGCGCCGGGCCGGTGCCCGGCGCGCGCAGCCCTCAGCGCTTGCCGCCCAGCAGGCTGCCGCCGATCTTCAGCAGATCGCCCACCCCGAACTGGCCGTCACCGTCCTGGTCCAGCACGCTGCCAAGCAGGCCGCCGGCGATGCCGCCCTGCTGCTGCACCTGCTGCTTTTCCTGGCCGAGCGCCTGGCTGAGCGAGCCGGCATCGGCCTGGCCGCCACCGAGGCGCTGGGCAAGGAAGGCCATCACGATCGGGGCGAGGATCTGCAGCAGCTGGCTGGTGCGGCCGCTGTCGAGCTGGGTGGCCTGGGCCAGGCCGGTTTCCACCTTCTGCTGGCTGCCACCGAAGATGTGGCCGAGGATGCCGGCGCCGTCGCTGGCGGCACCACCACCACCGCCGCCCAGCACCGAACCGAGCACGCTGCCCAGGTCCAGCCCACTGTGGTTGTTCTGCAGGGCGCCGAGCAGCGCCTGCGCGCCCTGCGGCTGCGAGGCGTTGTTGCCCAGCGCGCCCATCAGCACCGGCAGTGCGGCACTGATCGCGCCGGAGGCCTGGGTATCGCTGATGCCAAGCTGCTGCGACACCTGCTGCAGCGGGGCGCCCTGCAGTTTGGCGAGAAGTTCATCGGTCAGGCTCATCTGCGGAATCCTTGGTTGGGGTGGGGCGTGCCGAAGGTACGATGCGGACCGTTAAAACGGCGACGCCGCCCCACGGGGAGGCGGCGTGCCGTACGCGGGGTGGGCGATCAGAGCTCGATGTCTTCCGCGCCCGGGGTGGCGGCGGGGAACTCCGCTTCCGGCTGCGCCGGCTTGAACGGATCCGACGGCTGGCTGGCCAGTGCCTTCAGGGCCGCAGCGACGCCGGCACCGTAGGCCGGGTCGGCCTTGCTGCAGTTGTCGATGTGGCGCTGCTTGATGAAGTCCGGCGCATCGCCCAGGGCGCGGGCGGTGTTGGCGAACAGGCGGTCCTTCTGTGCCTGGTTGTAGCTGCGGAACAGGGCGCCGGGCTGGCTGAAGTAGTCGGCGTCGTCCTCACGGAAGTTCCAGAAGTCGGCGTCGCCGCGGATCTTCATCGGCGGTTCGCGGTACTGCGGCTGTTCCTGCCACTGGCCGTAGCTGTTCGGTTCGTAATGCGGCAGGCCGCCGTAGTTGCCATCCACGCGCATCGCACCGTCGCGGTGGTTGCTGTGCACCGGGCAGCGCGCGGCGTTTACCGGAATCTGGTGGTGGTTGACGCCCAGCCGGTAGCGCTGCGCATCGGAATAAGCGAACAGGCGTGCCTGCAGCATCTTGTCCGGCGACGGGCCGATGCCCGGCACCAGGTTGCTCGGGGCGAACGCCGACTGCTCCACGTCCTGGTACCAGTTGACCGGGTTGCGGTTCAGTTCGAACTGGCCGACTTCGATCAGCGGGTAGTCGCTCTTCGGCCACACCTTGGTCAGGTCGAACGGATGGATGCGGTAGGTTTCCGCCTCCAGTTCCGGCATGACCTGGATGAACAGCTTCCACTTCGGGAAGTCGCCCTTCTCGATCGCGGCGAACAGGTCGCGGCCATGGCTTTCGCGGTCATGGCCGACCAGGATCTGCGCCTGCGCGTCGGTCAGCGATTCGATGCCCTGCTGGCTGACGAAGTGGAACTTCACCCAGAAGCGTTCGCTGTCGGCGTTGGTGAAGCTGTAGGTGTGCGAGCCGAAACCATGCATGTGGCGGAAGCTGCGCGGAATGCCGCGGTCGCTCATCACCACGGTCACCTGCAGCAGGGCTTCGGGCAGCAGCGTCCAGAAATCCCAGTTGTTGCGCGCGCTGCGCAGGTTGGTGTGCGGGTCGCGCTTGACCGCCTTGTTGAGGTCGGCGAACTTGCGCGGGTCGCGCAGGAAGAACACCGGTGTGTTGTTGCCGACCAGGTCCCAGTTGCCTTCCTCGGTGTAGAACTTCAGTGCGAAGCCACGGATGTCACGCTCGGCGTCGGCGGCGCCACGCTCGCCGGCCACCGTGGTGAAGCGGGCGAACATCTCGGTCTGCTTGCCGACCTTCTCGAACAGCTTGGCGCGCGTGTACCGGGTGATGTCGTGGGTGACGGTGAAGGTGCCGAACGCGCCCGAGCCCTTGGCGTGCATGCGGCGCTCGGGAATGATCTCGCGGTTGAGGTTGGCCAGCTTTTCCAGCAGCCAGACGTCTTCCATCAGTAGCGGCCCGCGCGGGCCGGCGGTCCTGCTGTTCTGGTTGTCCACCACCGGCGCGCCGAAGGCCGTGGTCATCGGCGTGACCGGATCGTCGCCCTGCTTCTGTTTCGGCGTGGTGCTGAGCTCACGCTGCTGCTGGGCGGCGTCTGCAGGCGACGGCGCGGTGTGATACGGGCACTTGGGACTGTTGTTATCGGACTGGCTCATGGCTGGCTCCTGCGGGTGAAGACGTAGGGGAAACATCTTCACTCGACTTTAGCTAGCGCCAGATGAAATGAATAATCGAATGATCCGTTCAGTCTGATAGTTTCTGTCAATTGAAACGAAGAATCAGATTTGCAGAGCCTTTCGGACGGCCGCCCGCGCCGTGGCGGGAGGCCGAGGCCATGCGCGGCAGGGCTAGAGCAGTGCCTTCAGCCGGTACAGCGCTTCCAGTGCCTGCTTCGGGGTCAGCTCGTCCGGGTCGATGGCGGCCAGCGCTTCCTGGGCCTTGTTCGACGGCGCGGCGAACAGGCCGAACTGCTGCGGCGCATCCAGTGCCTGTGGCGCCAGTTCGGCGGCATGGCTTTCACCACCGCGCTGCTCCAGCTCGGCCAGGCGACGCCGTGCCTGTGCCACGGTGGCGCGCGGCAGGCCGGCCAGTGCCGCCACCTGCAGGCCGAAGCTGCGGTTGGCCGGGCCATCTTTCACCGCGTGCATGAACACCAGCGCCTCGCCGTGCTCGACGGCATCCAGGTGCACGTTGGCGATGCCGCTGCGGCCGCCTTCGTGCTGCTCGTCGGCCAGCGCGGTCAGTTCGAAGTAGTGGGTGGCGAACAGCGTGTAGCAGCGGTTCTGGTAGGCGAGGTGGCGAGCCACCGCGTCGGCCAGTGCCAGGCCATCGTAGGTGGAGGTGCCGCGGCCGATCTCGTCCATCAGCACCAGCGAATGGGCGGTGGCGTGGTGCAGGATGTAGCTGGTCTCGGCCATCTCGACCATGAAGGTCGACTGCCCGCGGGCCAGGTCATCACCCGCGCCGATGCGGGTCAGGATGCGGTCGATCGGACCGATCACCGCACGGCTGGCCGGCACGAAGCTGCCGATGTGGGCCAGCAGCACGATCAGCGCGTTCTGCCGCATGTAGGTCGATTTACCGCCCATGTTCGGGCCGGTGATGACCAGCATGCGACGGTCGGGATGCAGGTCCAGGTCGTTCGGTTCGAACGGCTGCTCACGCACCGCTTCGACCACCGGATGGCGGCCACGCTCGATCTTCAGGCAGGGTGCCGTTTCCAGTTCCGGCCGCGACCAGTCCAGCGCCTGCGCGCGTTCGGCGAAGGCGGCCAGCACGTCCAGTTCGCTCAGCGCAGCGGCACACTGCTTCAACGGTTCCAGCTGTTCGCCGAGGGTATCCAGCAGCTGCTCGTACAGGTACTTCTCGCGCGACAGCGAACGGTCGCGCGCCGACAGCACCTTGTCTTCGAACGCCTTCAGTTCTTCGGTGATGTAGCGCTCGGCATTGGTCAGCGTCTGCCGGCGGGTGTAGTGCACCGGCGCACGATCGGACTGGCCCTTGCTGATCTCGATGTAGTAGCCGTGCACACGGTTGTAGCCCACCTTCAGGGTGGGAATGCCGCTGCTCTCGCGCTCGCGCAGTTCCAGATCGACCAGGAACTGGTCGGCATGGGTAGACAGGCGGCGCAGCTCGTCCAGCTCTTCATCGAAGCCGTCGGCCAGCACGCCGCCGTCGCTCAGTTTCAACGGTGGCATCTCGGCGATGGCACTGGCCAGCAGCTGTGCGCATCCGTCATGTTCACCCAGCGCGGCATGCAGGGCCTGCAGGCGCGGTGAATCCAGCGGCGCCAGCACTTCGCGCACCGCCGGCAGCAGGCCCAGGCCATCGCGCAGGGTGGAGAAATCGCGCGGGCGCGCCGAACGCAGTGCGACGCGGGTGAGGATGCGTTCCAGGTCGCCGAGGCGACGGAACTGTTCGCGGATGTCGGCGTCGCTGCCGCGATCGATCAGGGTCTCCACCGCATGGTGGCGCTGCACCAGCACCTCGCGCAGGCGCAGCGGGCGGTGCAGCCACCGGCGCAGCAGGCGCCCGCCCATCGGTGTCACCGTGCTGTCGAGCACGCCCAGCAGGGTATTGCGGGTATCGCCGTCGACGCGCGTATCCAGTTCCAGGTGGCGGCGGGTGGCGGCGTTCATCGCAATCGCCTCGCCGGCGGTTTCCATCGCGATCGAGGTCAGGTGCGGCAGGCGCTGCTTCTGGGTTTCCTCGACATAGCCGAGCAGGGCGCCTGCGGCGGCGGTCGCGCGCGGCTTGTCGTCGATGCCGAAGCCGCTCAGGTCATGCAGCTTGAAGAAGGCCAGCAGCTGGCGGCGGCCACTGTCGGCGTCGAACAGCCAGGGCGCACGGCGACGCACGCCGGTGCGCTGGCGCAGGAACTCCGGCCAGTTCTCCTCGTCCGGCACCAGCAGCTCGGCCGGCTCCAGTCGGGCCAGTTCGGCTTCCAGGGCGTCGTCGGTCTCCACTTCGTTGACCAGGAAGCGGCCACCAGCGAGGTCGGCCCAGGCCAGGCCGTAGCCCTGCTTGGTGCGTGACAGCGCCATCAGCAGGGTGTCACGGCGCTCGTCCAGCAGCGCCTCGTCGGTCACGGTGCCGGGGGTGACGATGCGCACCACCTTGCGTTCGACCAGACCCTTGGCCAGCGCCGGGTCGCCGATCTGCTCGCAGATCGCCACCGACTCGCCCAGCGCCACCAGCCGTGCCAGGTAGCCTTCGTAGGCATGCACCGGAACGCCGGCCATCGGGATCGGCGCGCCGCCGGAGCTGCCACGCTGGGTCAGGGTGATATCAAGCAGCCGCGCGGCCTTGCGCGCGTCGTCGTAGAACAGCTCGTAGAAGTCGCCCATGCGGAAGAACAGCAGCAGGTCCGGATACTCGGACTTGGCTGCGAAGAACTGCTTCATGAGGGGCGTGTGCTCTGCACTGGCCTTCGATGCAGACGGTTTCGCTTTTGAATCAGTGGTTTGCAAGAGAACTTCCTACGGTTTGTAGCGGTCGATCCCGGCAGCTGACGGCAAGTAACGGGGTTCTTCGTTGCGCCGCAGTTGCGGTGATCACTCAAAGAGGATCAAATCGATGTTGCGACGGACAGACGGCGGATCGACCATGGATACGGTTGTTGCGACGCAGGCAGAGGCCCCGCGTCGCCGAGGCATCAAGTTTAAGCTGAGCTACCGCCAAATCTGCGAACTGAGCGTGGCCAAAGGCCCGGTCGAAGGCAAGCAGGGAAGGGTGGTCATCGCCCCTCGACTGCCCGAAGACGCCGGGAAGCCTTACCGCGTCCTGGACGGCAATCAGGGCGCGCCAACGGGCTTTGGCTTCTACGTGGGCACCACCCGCACCACCTATGAAGTCGTGGTCCGTGGCCCAGCCGGGGTTCGTCGGTTCTCCTTGGGCAGCGTCACCGACATCGGCCCGGAGCAAGCCTACGAGCTGGCGCGACGGAAGTTGGCGGTCGTTCGAGAAACGGGCGAGCATCCTTCGAAGGAAGAGGCCCGAACCGAGCAGCTGGCGGAGCTGAAGGGGCTCACGCTGGCGGACTGCTTTGCGGCTTACGTTGAGGACCTGCAGAAGCGCGTTCGCAACAAGAAAGCTAAGCCCGCCAGCATCCGGGCCATCCAAGACAGCTTGGCGCGGTTTGCTCGTCCGGAAGTCGGGCTGGCGGACAAGCCGATCCTTCAGCTGTTGGACAAGGACATCCACCGTGCGTTCGACAGCTTACGGCGATCGTCCATGGTGCGCTCCAACCGGATCCCCACCCCGATGCGCCAAGCGCTGGCTGATCAGCCGGATTGGGCCGCGCTTTCCACGCAACAGCTCGAAGCGTTGGGCGTGACCGGGAAGTACATCCAGCGAGTCAAAGCGGCCGGTTTGGCGTCGACCGAGCACGCGTTCACAGACGCGAAGAGGGCGGTCGACCTGATGCTGAAGCGGGAACGCAAAGCGGCGGCTCAGCAGCAGCGGGAGCCGGTGCTGCGCTACAACCCGTTCCAGGTCATCCACGACGACGACATGTTGCGGGACTCGCAAGCGCTGCGCCGGCATTACGAGCGCGCGGAAGTGCGCAATCCGTTGGGGGACGAGACGCTGCCCACGGTACTGAAGGTGATCTTGGCGCGACGGGACGAGCAGGGTGGCTTGAACGCGACCGGCGCCGACTACTTGCTGCTGACCTTGCTCTGGGGCACCCGCCGCGGCGAGGCCGCTCCCCTGCGCTGGTTTGACCGGTGCTCCCCGGGCGAGCTGCGCCAGTCGGAGGTGTCCTGGGTCTGGTTGGCAGCACCGGATGAGGTCAACCCTTACACGAGGCGGGCAGGCTCTCAGGTCTACCTGTTTGACACCAAGAATGGCGAGGAGCGCTACCTGCCGGTGGCCTACTTTGCTGAAAAGATCTTGCAGCGGCGTTACGACGAGCGCGCGGACGAAACCAAGCTCAAGCAAGACCTGGCGGACGCGGAAGAAGTGTTGGACGCCGCTCGAGCTAGGCGTGCGCGCCGGGATCTGCTGGACCGGCTGGAAAAAGAGGTGGAGAGGGCACGCCGCTCGCGGGCCAAAACCATGTTCGTGTTCCCAGCCCGATCAGATCGCAGCACGACGGGGCACTACTCGGACAGCAAGAGCATCGTGGCAAACGTGCGCCGGGACGCGGGGTTGCTCGATCTGCGGGCAGAGGTGGACATTGGGCTGACCCTCCACGATCTGCGCCGGACGCTCGGCCGTTACGCCGCCCTCCTGTTCGGCGAAAGCCGAATCGTCTCCCAACTGCTCCACCACAGAACGTTGGGGCGAGGTGAGGATCGCATGGCTGCTGTCTCCGAACGCTACACCGAGCAGGAGTGGTCCAAGCTTCGAGAGGCCATGGGCCGGGTTGAAGAGCACATGGTGGCCACGAGTCCCCGTGTTTGGAATCGCTTGAAGGGGACGGATAAGCCTCGGCTGGACGAGTCCGGCGATGCCCCAGTCTCGATTTTCTCAGCAAGAAACCGGCGCGACGCCCAGTAAGGAGCGACTCAATGGAATGCCAGCGTAAAGAAGAGGACTACCTGGAGCAGCGCTCTGCGGCACTGGATGCTGAGCTGAACAAAGCCGCCGCGGGCCTCCCGCCTCCGACCATCAGCAGCAAGGCAGCGGCGCGTTACCTGGGAGTGCACTTCGACACGCTTGGCGAGTGGCGCCGTCGAACGCCTCCGGCCGGGCCGCCTTTCGTCAAAGGTGCCGGCCGCGCTGCTGGAGGGGCCAACGAGCACGTTCGTTACCCTTACATCGAACTCGTTGCTTGGCAGGCCTCACGCGTGGGGCGCAGTGTCAAAGAGCGTCGCCTTATCGACGAACTGGACGCAGCCCAGCAACGGGTCCGTGAGCTGGAAATCGAATTGGCCTTGCGGCAGGCGCGGGACGACGCAAGCAGGTTGCAGAAGAAGCTGGGCCGCATCGCAACGCTGGCCACGCTCGATGACATTGCCCTGGTTCCCCATGAGTGGGCACTGGTGGATGGCCGGGTGGCTGGGCATGTCCTGGTGGTGAGCGACCAAGTGCTCAGCGGTGCGCTTGAACGGGGTGACCTATGGGACGCCACGGTTGAAGCTGCATTGCAGGCGCCTTGGGTCAACGGGGAGACGCGTGAGCCCTACCATGCCGCCTTCGCAAAGGTGTTGCAGGCGGCGATGCGTGAACTCTGCGAAGCGCAAGCCGTCCAGCGAGCCAATGATCTGGAGGCGCGTTGGGCACCAGGGGATGCGATGGGTGTGCCAGTGCGGCCTTTTGCCCGAGACAAAGAAGTGTCGTGACGCGGCAGATGGGCCTGGGGGAGGCGACTAAGGGCACGTTTGACAGACAGCGCGCAGTTGGCCAAAGCCGTAGTCGTAGCGCGTAGCACCCACTTGGATAGGTGATGGTCCTTCAACCTTAGAGAGGAAGAGATATGAACGCACGCATTGCGGCCGCCATGGGCTTCGACGACCTGTACAGCGGAAATGAGGCCTTCCGTGAGCGCTTCGATGAGATGCTGGATGCGGTAAAGGCGCTGCCAGAAAGCCTCCAGGAGCGTGGGCGGTCACTGATGTATCCCCAACTGCACAATGCCTGCGCGATGGGGGATGCCGAACTGGTGACGGCGCTCTTAGCTACTGGCCTGGACCCCGATGCCTATACCTACACAGACGACGATGAGGATCAGCCTCCATTGGTCTGGCTGGCCCGTGACACCGAGCTCGGTTTCGAGGTGAAGCGTCAGATCGCCGAGGCACTCTTTGCTGCAGGGGCGGACGTTCAAGAAGGAGGGGCGGCTGAGGCCGCTCGCTCGGCGGGCGACTATGATTTAGCAGATTACCTACAATCCAGATGATAGTCTCAGAGTTGGAGTCGCAGCAGCTGGGTCGATTTAAATTTTTTTTTATTTAGTTGGGTGGCGTGTCCGAGGTGTGAACCTTGAACGATAAATGGGGCTGAATATGGAAGATGAGAATACTGAGCCGGTAGACATGGGTGCTGAGTGGGAGATTCGCGCAGCACAAGGCAGGCAGATGGCGGGGAAGTGGGCCAAAATAGAGCTGGTGGCAAATTTCCTTGGTAGGTACACCTGGATAGTGGCGGGCATACTTTCAATTGCTGTCGTTGTGTACGGAAAGTATGTCCATTCCCCGCGGACGATACAGGATGCGCAGCTCATTCTCACATTCGCCGGTGGTCTTCAGATCCTCTTGGGTGTCTATGTCGGATTCTGGAAGAGAAATTATCTTAACCGGCTGATAGATAACGAAAAAGAGCATCCGACAGTGTATGTTAGAGAGGTCATGCAGAGCCGGGCCTTTGTCAAGTTGCTAGAAGGTCTGCGCAACTGTGATCCCTGCTCGCTTCAGCAGTGGCGCTCAGATGTTGATGATTTAATATCCAACTACGAACAGGCCGTCATGGAGCAGTCTTCCAAAAAACAAAGGCGAGAGTGGCTGTCTCAGAAAGATATAGCCGAAGGCCTACTGTCTGCCTCATACAATACGTTCTATGGAACTGCTATGGTTCTTGCGGCGGCAGCGCTTCCTCTCATTTAGCTGGCCATGATCTTATCTGCAAGAACAATGGCTACAGCAAGCCATGCGAGAGCAACGGCAATAATTCCTCTAGCTTGGGAGTGCTTCTTCATTTTGGAAAGGTATGCTGAATTTCTAGCCTGTCAAGGCCCCTCGGCTGCATGAGGAGCTATCGCTCTGGAGAATATGCCCTTCGTTAGTAGGTCTAAATCCTGTTGGCAACAACCTGCAGCGGGACCTCGAAGTCAGATCGCAGGAACTGAAGGCTGGGTGAGCGAATGCTGGAGGAGGCGGCTGGCATACAGGCAACGACCCGCATCCGTGGCGTCACCGCGCGCAGGCGACTGAAACCGACAGAACGATCGCTATCGGCTATGTGAAGTCTGCCAAGAGTCGGTCAATGGCTTGCTTCCGCTTGCCGGGTGGGAGCGCGGCGAGCCCTTCGAGGGCTTGAGACAGCTTGGCCTGCTGGGTCTCGCTTTGAACGCCCAGTGCCAAAATCGCGTCGGCCATCGCCGGCGTCGTCGCCAGCAGGTAGGCCGGCGGCACGTCCAGTGCCTGCGCAAGCTCAAACAGTGCTTCCAGGCTCACCGTCATCGACTCGCTTTCATATCGACTGATGCGAGCCGATGCGGTGTCTTTGTCCAGGCCCATCCTGACCCCCACTTCGCGCTGGCTGAAGCCTCGAAGGATCCTGGCTTGGCGCAAGCGCGCGGCCACGATCGCTCGCGGAGTTGTCGGCGTAGTCACAGGCTGAACGGATGCAGTGCAAGCATGCACCGATCATGACGCAAGGCCTACGCCCCGGGTAGACTCTACGTGCCACGTAAGTATGTGGCAAGTCCATCCAAAGGAACGAGGGGCTGTATGAAGAACGGGGCAGTTCTGGCTGGCGCGATCGCGCTGGCCGTATCGACGGGCGCCAGCGCCCAGTCCACGACCGCATCGGGCCTGCTTCGGCAGATCGGTGGGGTCCTTTCTGGAAAGTCTGGGTCACAGGCCAAGGTGTCCCACCCTTTGTACGCCGAGCCGGCCGGGATCTACTGGGACCTGGACGAGGACATCCTTGAGGGTGCGCAGCACCTGCGCGAAGGGCTGTCCTCCACCGGGGCGCAAGGGATCGACATGTGCGACATGGGCCTGTTGGCCATGGCCTATTCCTCCTACCAGTTGCGGCCTGAAAAACGGGAGTGGTGCTTGCGGCAGGCGTGGGTGGCTGCAAAGAGGACGACGGGCAGCAAAGAGGCAGAGCCGCCTGCGGCGGCGATCGAGCAGCGCTTCGGGCCTGCTTTCGACGCCCGGCTGGAGCGGTTCAAAGGGATTCGGCGGTATGCCGTTCGCCCGAACATCAAAGCGCTGGGCGGGGTCAGCTACAACGCGGATCGGGGCGCCATGGAAGTGTTCGTTCCGATGCCGCAGATCTCCGTTGCTGGCTTGAGTGTCACGGGAAAGAATTTCGTCCCTTGGATCCGCAAGACCCCCACCGGCGTGTCCAGCCCGCCGAACGCGGGGCGTTACCGGTTGCTGATCCGGATGGACCCCGCTGAAGCAGCCAACCTCGCGCGGCAGGGCCGCTCGTTCCAGGACGACCGCGTGGTCTTTTCGGTCAATCGGGTGTGGATCGACGGCACGGAGCCCAAGATGGACGTGACCGTCGAGAAGGTGAGCTTGGGCTATCGGAACGAAACGATCGAAGTAGACGTCACCAAGAACCAAGGAGAAGGTGCATGAAGCGTGGAATGGTGGTCGCCGCGGTAGCAGCTGTCGCCTTGATCGCTTGCGGTAAGCCGGAGCCCGGACCTTCGGTAGAGCAGGTGGCGAAGGGTTACGAGCAGTATTTGAACGCGAACTTGGTGGCCGAGCTTGGGCAGCGCGTGGAAGTTCGTGGCTGGGAGGATTTGAACGCCGACTGCAATCCGAGCGGGCCCGAACGAATGACGTGCGTCACGGGTGGCACCCTCGATGTGATCGGTTTCCAAGGCGGTCGCCAACTGAAGGAGGCTCCCGCACCTGTGCCTGCCCGGGCAGACCTGGTGTTTGAAAAGCGGGCAGGGCAGTGGGTGCTCATCGACGCACAGAAGAAGCCCTGACCGGTCCTTGCAACCCGCCCTCGTTTTCGCTCATTTGGAGGTTCCATGAACGCCCATGTCCGCTCTCACTCGACCGCATCCCATATGCAGTGGGGCCTGCTCGCACCCGCAACGGTCCTCCTGGGCGGTGCTGGCCTGCTCGCCTTCGCAGGCGGTGCAGAGATTTCTGGAGAGCTGGGGCTTGCCTGGCAGACTGTGGCGGCGTTCTCCGTTGGCGTTGGCGTGCTGGCGCTCCTCCTGCTGCTTTACGTGCTGGATTGGCGGGCGGCGCGCGTTAGGGCAGCCAGGGCGGCCAACCCCTTCCTGGAACCGAAGCGCGGGGGCTTTTGGAAGGGAGCATTGATGGGCACGTTGGTTGTGGTGGCCGTGCAGATCGGAAGCATCGGGGCGGGGATCTTCTACCCTGGCCTGATCGAGTCGGAACGCAACTTCTTCGTGTCTGTCCCGCCGCTGGCGTTGGCCGCCCTCTACACCGTCTTCCCGATTGCGCCACTGGTGGGCGGGTTGATCGGGCGCATGTGGCGCGCCACCAGCCTGTAGGGCGCGTGTAGGGGCTTCTGACAACCATCAAAGGGGGCTAATGCCCCCTTTTCGGCGGTTCGCGAAAGACGTCGGCGACGATGGCCGCCTACGTCCCTAGATGCTCGATCAGCGCCATCCGGTAGTTCTCACAGTCGTCCCTAAGCCATGATTTGACGGTCGCGATCAGTGCATCGGTGCACATAACGGTTGCTCAGATTGCACCTGCTACTTGCGGTGGTCCGGGACGCCATGGGAGGGCAGCTCTTGCAAGTTGCCCTCGTCAAGCCCATTCCGTAAACGCCAAGATACTATCCATCTGGTTAAGGACTGGATCCTTACCGAGCGCCTTTCTCCAGAAGTTCTCGCGCTCATCTTGCGCGCCAGCCCCCACCCACTCGACAACCCGAACGCTCTTCGGGGAACGCCGCTCGAGCAGCTCGTTGAGGTGGGTGTCCAGCCCCGAGTAGCCGAACAAGATGACCTCTTCGGACTCTGCCAAGGCGAGCTCGAGGTGTTCCCAATAACTCTGTAGCAGGGGTGACGCTGCGATGACCGTGGGCTTATGCTTGACGTGCGTTAGCACAATGTGGGATCCGACTACGTCGTCGTCGCCGCCAAGCTCGCCTTGAGTCAGCTTTCGCACGGTATCGTCTTGATCGACAAAGAGAGGCGATCCATGAAGATGAAGGTAGTAGCCGAACGTCCGCCCCCACTTGCGCTCAAGGTTCTCGGGAGCGAAGCCGTTCGAAAGCATTCCGTCTACTAGGGCGCCGCCATAGCCGTTCAAGACATGCGCCTCAATCATTCGCTGATACAGAAGATTGTCGTAGTTGAGCGTTGCAACGTGTGACTGAGTCTGGTGAAGGAAGGTAGCCAATGGCCCAACGAACTCGATTGGCAGGACAACCTCTCGCTGATGAAATTGAAGCGCCGTCTGGTAAAGAAATTTGCGCACTGCCGCAGGGAAGCGTTGGCCATGTTCACTGAGCCAGTGAGCGCCGCCACGGCTCATCCGATCCAGGAAGTCACAGGATGAGACCACCAACTGAAGAGCGTCCAAATCATCCTCACCGTGAGGGCGCTCGGTGTCTCCATCATCGACCAAGCAGCATCTGACCAGCGCACGCGTTTCTTGGTCGAAGATCCCCACTCCGTCCCAAGCACGGCCGATGGCGTCATCCAAGCTAAAAAGGCCGGGGTCAAGTGCCATTCCCAATCCGTTGCCGAAGATGAGAGTTTTACGCATTTCCTTTGCTCCGTTCGATTGAGGCCGATAGCGCCCCCAAGGGGCCGATATCGGCTCGATCGGACATATCTTTAGCTCGCAACCCCGGTACATACAGCTGAGTCATTGAGGTGTGTTTTCTAGGTAAGCCGGTGATACATTTGGCTTCCTATCCTCCATTGCCCACAACCTGGATTTATCAAGAGCACACACCTAAGCCCATTCAACGTAGTCAAGGATCGATATGACAGCTTTTAGTAATGACCTCAGAGCCGCATTGAAAACGGCGCACAGCATAAGCGAATATCTTCTCAAGGACGATCCAATGAGGGCAGCCTTTAGTCAGGTCCACGGATGGCAGGGAGAAGCTTTCCAAGGGCTCGCGAACCATGAAAGGATCGAGCGGATCGAGGCTGCCCTCGACACTAATGCGGAAAAGGATTCGGACTGGAAGACGGGAGTCGGTCTCGTGAAGTCGGAGACCGGGGTGATCAGTAGAGTTCTGGAGGAAGTTCTTGGGCGATGGCGGCGCGGCAACGGAGGCAATGGTCAGGCCGATCACTTGACGCGTAGAGCAAGAGATCTCCGGCGAGACTCGAAGCGAGGATTGAATCTTCTGAAGATCCTCTTGACCAGTCTGATCGCCATCGTAGGTGCCCTGATACCCGGCATAGCGTCTATTTTGGAGGCTGCCAAAGAAGCAGTGGAGCATTTCACTGCATGACCATCCGTCGACTCAGTTGGCCGTTACGCTCCACAGCCGTCATGTCGCGGAATGGTTTCGCCGTTTGAGTGCCGCGCCAACTGATTCGCTAGAAAAATCATTGGAAATTGTGCATGCCTCGGATCCGGCACATTGCTATTCGCAACTTCCGCTCTATTCATTCCTTGGACTGGTCTCCGTCCGCTGGAGTGAACTGTCTTATTGGTCCCGGTGATAGCGGAAAGTCAACGATATTGGATGCCATTGATCTCTGTCTGGGGGCGCGACGATCTGTTTCATTTGGCGATGCGGATTTCCACGGGCTGAACGTTACAGTCCCAATCATCATTCAGATAACGTTGGGCGCTCTCTCCCCGTCACTCATGGACCTGGATCTTTACGGGGACTTCCTCAGAGGATTCGATGGGACGACTAAGGTCCTCGAAGATGAGCCCGAGGCTGGGTGGGAGACTGTCCTAACACTACAGCTAGTGGTCAATGCAGATCTTGATCCCTCCTGGTCGCTGTTCTCCGACCGCGCCGCTCGCGATGGCATTGAACGAAGCCTCCCATGGAAGGAACGCGCTACGATTGCTCCGGCCAAGATAGGGCAGTTCGCTGCGTCCAATCTCTCCTGGAGTCGCGGATCGGTTTTGAACCGCTTGACGGAGGAGAAGGCCGAATTGGGAGCCCAACTGGCCGCTGCAGGTCGCGACGCACGTAGTAGCTTTGGAACTATTGCCACCCCACGCCTTGCCAAGACCCTGGGAGTGGTGCAGACCACCGCCCAGAGTCTCGGCGTATCTGTCGGCACCACCCCACAAGCACTGCTGGATGCTCACGCCGTGTCCCTAGGCGAAGGGGCAATCGCGCTACATGATGAGCAGGGGATTCCGCTTCGCTCGCTTGGAACGGGATCCTCTCGCCTTCTGGTCGCAGGTCTCCAGCGCGCGGCGGCGATGGCCGCTCCCATCGTTCTTGTCGACGAAGTGGAATATGGCTTGGAGCCTCATCGGCTAATGCGACTGCTGGACTCACTCGGAGCCAAGGAGACCACACCGCCGATCCAGGCCTTCTTGACGAGCCATTCACCAGTAGCGCTGCGCGAGCTATCGGGAGACCAGCTGTTTGTCACACGACGGCATTCCCAGCTCCATTCAGTGACAGTCGCAGGATCGTCTGACGAGATCCAAAGCACTCTTCGGGCCGATCCTGAGGCATTTCTGGCCAAGTCGGTCATCGTCTGCGAGGGCGCAAGCGAAGTTGGGTTTGTCCGAGGGCTGGACCTCTGGGGTGTTGCAGCTGAACAACCGTCGTTCGCTGCTCTTGGGGGCTCTTGTGTCAATGCGGGCGGTGGTACTCCGGACAACGCCTTTGCACGTGCAACAGCATTAATGAATCTCGGCTACCGTGTTCTGGTTTTCATCGACGCGGACAAAGATGCTAAGCCTGGTGTGGCAGAAGCTTTTGCCTCAACACTTGGGGAGCTTGTCACATGGCGCGTTAACCTCACCTTGGAGGATGAGCTCTTCCGGAGCCTGCCCGACACATCCATTGACGCGCTGTTGGCGAAGGCAAAAGAGCTGGTTGGCGAAGACTTGATGGATCAGCACATAAAGACTCGATCTAACGGAAGGTTGGCGCTTGCGAGCATTGAAGCCCAGAGACCTGCATCGGGTTATTCCAGCGAGACTCGAGAGATCTTGGGGGCAGCCTCACGTATCCGCGGTAGCGGATGGTTCAAATCTCTGACTGCCTATCAAGACATCGTCCTTAACATTGTTTCTTCCGGCTATCCATCCGCCGACTCGGGCTTCAAATCGGTTGTGGATCAGCTCTGGAGATTCATGCGTGCCACCTGAGATCGACCTTTATGCCATTCAGCGCGGCTCCATTACCGCGCCCGCCGGATGCGGCAAGACGGAGTTGATCACCAGCTCACTCGCCGCCAGACCTCCAGGCAGACCCGTTTTGATCCTGACGCACACGAACGCAGGCGTTGCGGCCCTGCGTTCTCGCCTGAAAAAGGCAGTAGTTCCGTCAGCATCCTACCGGTTGTCGACGATAGACGGGTTCGCCATGCGGCTCATAGGCAAGTTCCCGAGCCGAAGTGGTCACGCGACCAATCTTTTGGAGCTTAGCAACCCCAGCGCCGACTACCCTGCGATCCGGCAAGCTGCGCTGAACCTGCTAGTCGCCGGCCATCTACTGCAAGCGCTTACAGCTACCTATGACCGACTTTGGGTTGATGAGTATCAGGATTGTAATGCCGCACAGCATGCCTTGGTTATCGGTTTGGCCTCGATGTTGCCAACGTGCGTGCTAGGCGACCCTATGCAAGCCATCTTCGGATTCAGAAACAATCGGCTCGTCAATTGGCAGACTGATGTGCAAGCCGTGTTTCCAGCTTCTGGAGAGCTTGGCACGCCTTGGCGTTGGCGAAATGCGGGGACTGAGACACTCGGGCAATGGTTGCTGCAGGCCCGTGCCGCCTTGGCTGCGGGAGAGCGAGTCGACTTGCGAACCGCACCCGAGCAGGTGATCTGGAAGGGGCTTACGGCGGGCAACGAAGCGATCGAACGGCGGACCGCTGCGATGTCGAATGCACCCGGTCAAGGAACTGTACTCATCATTGGCGATTCGATAAATGTTCAAGGACGTCATGACTTGACCAGCCAAACGCCAGGTGCCGTGGTCGTCGAACGAGTGGATCTTCCTGAGCTAACAGCTTTTGCTCGCTCTTTTGATCTCTGCGGCGCAACGGCACTGCAAGATCTTGTGTTCTTCACTGCGGAGATGATGACCGGAGTTGGCGCGACAGCCCTCCTGAGCCGCGTTGGAAGCCTGCGTGCCAACAGGGCGAAAAATCCCCCTACGATTCCCGAGGCGGCCGCCGTAGCGTTTGAAGGCGATCGCACCTGGAGGCGCGCTTTGGAGCTGGTTAGCGCCCTCGCCAGCAATGGCGACACTCGCGTGTATCGACCGGAACTGCTGCAGTGCTGCCGATCCGCCATGGAGTCAGCACTACGCGGAGAGAAGACATTTCTTGCGGCGGCCCATCATGCTCGAGAGCGAAATCGACATTTGCGCTCCCCAATAGCTAGGCGCGCGGTTGGAAGCACGTTGCTTCTGAAGGGGTTGGAGGCCGACGTGGCAGTCATTCTGGAGCCGGAGAAAATGACTGCCCAACACCTCTATGTCGCCCTGACCAGGGGAGCGAAAGCCGTCGTGGTGTGCTCGTCTACTCCCATCCTGACACCGTGCCAATAGTACGTCGAGGGAACCGGCGATCGTCTGGTGAGCCCTTGCAGGCCTAGCATTGGTTCCACTAGAAGACGAGAACAAGACGAAAGGGTGCGGGCGGACGGCGATTATTGGTGTTTCTGCAGCGAGGGCGAGCCTTCGTCAAAGACTTAGGTGGTCTGTGATCGATGGGATTAGGCTGCCTCTAGGATGGTCGAGATCGAGCTGATCAGGCGCGCTCGCCGTATTACCAGTCTGTAGGAAGAACTGGGCGCTTATGATCGCGCAAAAGGGGACAGTGGATCCCTGACAGCGGTTCGCGAAAGATGCCGGCGACGATGGCCGCCTACGTCCTTCGATGCTCGATCAAAGCCGTCCGATAGTTCTCGCAGGCGTCCCCCAAGCCCGATTGGGCCGCCGCGATCAACGCATCGGTGCTAATGACGGAAGCTTGGTTCCGTTCGACGATCAAAATCGGAAGGGCATCGATGGCCTGTTGCCAGTCGTGCTCCGAGCCTCTGTGCTGCTTGTTGTCGCAATTGTGGTCCATCGTCTCTGCTCCCCTTAAATATGGAAGCATCTAACCATGTGCGCAAAGCTGCGCAAGGTGCACATAGGAGCGGATCTGCAGATGTGTCGAGCCGTTTGCGATTCGGTCCTTAAATGCCACGGGTGTCTCACTCTTCGGAGGCCGGTCGCTTTTTGGCCTCCCGGAGCCGCGGGATCGAGGGTGTTGAGGGCTAGATCCGCACGCCAAGCGCGTCCAGGGTGGGAGTCGTCATCGTTCCGGTGGCCCGGATGCCGTGGGCCAATTGGAACATCCGCAGCGCCGATTGGGTTTCAGGAGTGAGGACACCGTCGATGGCACCTGGATCGTAGCCCTTGGAATAGAGCGCTGCCTGGACGCGCATGATGAGCAGCTTGAGCGCATCGGCGTCCCGTCCCTCCGTGACCGGCTTGTCGTAGGTGCCGGGCTCCAAAGACAGGTTGTTCGTGGATCTCGAGTTTGCTCGGGTGGCTGGATCCAGATTCTGGGTTGGGTAGCTATTCAAATGGCTGCCACCACTGCTGCCCGTGCCAGTGGTTCGCGGGGCTGCTGGGGCCACCGGTGCCGCTGGCGCGGTGTAGCGGGTGGGCGGTGGGGTATAGGTCGACGGTGGCGGGGTGTAGGAGCGATACGAGCTTCCTGACCCGGACGAATGGGAGCGATGGGAACTGTGTGATCGATGGGAGCTGTGGCTGCGGTGCCCTGCATACAGGTTGTGCCGGCCTGCATTCAGCGACGTGCTCAGGACGGTCGCGTATTTCCCGTCCATCTCGGAGAGCCTGGAGAGGTCGGACTGGCCCTTGGGCGGCTCCGTGCCCAAGGTTCCCAAGGTGGCGGCGCCGACGATCATCAGTGCGTTGGACATGATCAGGTTTCCAGGACAGGAGAGATGGACCGGCTGGTCCAAGCCGGTGTGACCCACGAGAAGAAGCCGCCGCACCGCTGCCGAACCGCGCAGCCGTCACAGGCGGGCAGGTAGTCGTTCTTCCAAGGCGAAATGCTCTGCATGGCGTAGGGCCAAAGCGATCGGTCCAACGCGCACAGCGGCAGGTTGTACAGCGAGACCGGAATTCCGCCCTCGGCCAGCAGCCCCACAGCTTCGGACAAGACGTCGCCGTAGTCCGCCGGATCGGCCCAAAGCTCACGCTGATGCGCTTTGGCAAATCCGATGGGCTCGATGCCCATCAGAGCAACGTGTTCGACGAAGGGCAGGTTTCGCCAGATGTAGCGGGCCAGCTGTGCCAGCCGCTCGACCGTGGGCTTGACCAACACGACCCGGATCTCCACCCTCTGCTGGGCGGCTTCCAATGCGTAAAGCCCACGAAGGGTCTGAGCGAACGCACCCTCGCTTTGCACCACGTAGTCGTGCAGGGCATAGCGGTCGCCGTAAAGCGGGATGCCCCAGCTCAGGTTGGGATGGAGGCCTGCAAATTTGGCATGCAGGCCAGGCTCAAGCAGGCGACCGTTGGACAAGATGTGGAGGTGGGTGTTGGGCAGCACGTGCGCGCATTTGGCCACCACGTTGACTAACCCGTCGCCCAGCAGAGTGGGCTCCCCGCCACTGATCGCCAGCGAAGGTTCCTCCGGATCGATGAGGTCAATCAGGTCCAGGAGGTGCCTCACCCGCCAATCGTCTTGAACGTCTCGGGGCGGCTGAGAGCACATCAGGCAGTAGCTGTTGCAGCGCTCGGTGGCGAACAACACATTGCCGGTGTCTCCGCGCCGGTAGCGAATCGCCACCTTCTTCTGCAGGGGATTGAGCTCCAACACATCCCCAGGCTTGCAAACACCCGGCGGACCTTCCAAGTGAACGAGAGGAGCCTCACTGGGTGAGCGCAACCCGCTCGAGGGCAAGACTGCACCCCAAGGCAGGTTTAGCAGCTCATTGCTGGAGTGGTCCGCTGGGACGTCCCTCAGATCCAGTGCCAGGCGCTCCAAGGGAAGCGCTGATCGGGCAAACTCTGCCAGAGACACGACCTTCAGCAGACTGGCTTTCGCCGACGGCGCCAGCTCGGCTCTGGTTTCAAGCGGCAGCATGGACGGCGTCCTCCACCGATGGCTTCGGATTGGCCCAGGAGCGCATCAATCCTTGGATGTTCCGGTCAGCCTTCTCGTAGCGCTCCAGCAGGAAATCAAAGAGCCCCATGTTCCGCCGGCAGAAGTCGCTGCTGGGCCGATGGCCGATGGGATCCCCCTGGCGGGCGTAGTGCTCGATCGGATCAGCCCCGCACATCGGAACAAACGCGCAGTCGGAGCACGTGGGAAGGGCTTCCGCGACGCCGGCGTCGAGCAAGCGGGTCATGGCAGGCGAGGACAGCCATTGGCTGACCGGTTGGCTGACGTGGCCCAAGGCAAAGACATCGTCCCCCATGGCGGCCAGCATGCGTGCCTCGTCCGACGGATAGATCCGCCCGTCATGGTCGTAGATGACGGCGCCCAACCCGGCTCCGGAGGGCGATCGGAGATCGACGTAGCCGTGCCCGAAGGACGTAAAGAGCTGGGAGAGTAGGAGAGACGCGTAGGACTCTTCCATGGCGTAGCCGGCCAGGTTCACCGACAGCAAGTGGTCGAATGCGCGTCGGTAGAAGGCCAGGAAGTCTTCCGTGGGGTAGCCGGTGCGGCGGGCCGTCTTGGTGGCGAATCCGTAGGGGCTCAGGGGACGCAGGGAGATGCTGTGGAATCCCAGCGTCCGGTATTCGTCGATGATGGCCTCAGGGACCTCGAGGCTCTGGCGGGTCAGGGTCGTCAGCGCCGAGACGGCATCGTCTCCCAGCCAACGGCGTCCGCGTTCAATCCCCTCAACAGTCCGCCGGTAGCTGTCGCGGCCGGGCCGGGGGCGATTGGCGTTGTGAAGCCATTCGGGACCGTCCAGTGATGTGGACAGCTTGAAGCGATGTTCGGTCAGAAACGCCAGCTGGTCGTCGGTGAGGTCATTCAGGGTGGATGCCAGCACGAAGCGCAGCGAGCGTCGGGCCGTCCGATTGCGCTCGACGATCCGCCGGGTGATGGCCTTCACTTGCTCAAAATTGAGCAGGGGCTCACCCCCTTGGAATTCGATCGTCAGTTCTTGGCTCGGCCATTCGAACAACCGTTCCACCGCCTGTTCGGCGTGCGCACTTTCCATGTCGAACGCGGTGGCGCTCGTCTCCTGCCGGGACACTTGGCAATAGTTACAGGTGTGATGGCAACGCAGCGACACCACGAAGATGTGCAGAGCGGGTCCACCCATCAGGTAGGACTTTCGGCTTCGAATTTGACTGAGCAGTGGCGCCAAGCTGCTTCGGTCGGACCCGGCGACGGCCAGGTGCCGGGCTTCCAAATCTGCAAAGAGGGCTGAGTTGGTCGGCAACTGGTGGGTCACCAGGCACTGAACGTCCTCCATCTTCATCAGGAGCCAGTCGCCTGCCATGGACGAGACAAAAGCACGGTGTTCGTCCCAGGGAAGGCGTCTGAACCGTAGAGGCAACAGTTCGTAGGCCGATGGGCCGGCGAAAGCCTCTGGGGACCTAAACCTCGACATGGGCGACCACCGGATGTGCCTGGCTTAGGGCTGCGCGAAGCAACTCTTGCTGCAGCCCGTTGGTCTCTGCTCGGACAGCCGCTCGCAGGCGCTCGTCCAGCAAGTCTCGGGAAAACCGGGCCCAGAGGTCCTCTGGCAAATTAGAGCCGTCCAGAGACCACAAGAAAACGGTGAGGTTGGCGCCTTGCCCGCGTATCTCCACCCCAAACTTGTCGGTATAGCGATGCGCCGCGCGAGCGGTCACCTCGTCCGAATACAGTGTGCGATCAATAGTGAATTGCGAGCGTTCCATTGCCCATCCCCCCCCTGGATGGGGGAACTTTGCTCCTGAGACGTCTCGGTTGCAAGCAGGTTGCAGCTGGCTGGCGCGTGGAAAGGGGGCGCCGTCAGCGGAGCCGGGGGCGTCAGGCAGATGAGTATCCCTGATCCTTTCGTGGGAAGTCACTGCGGTTACTGCGCTCGATGGCTTGAACGAGTGAGGCTGGCAAGGGGAAGTGCGCACCTTCCTGAATACCTCAGGATCAGTATCTCAGTTCGAAACCTTCGAGAACACTTTATCATTCAGCTTTGCTAACGTGCTTCGACAATATGGACGAGGAGCGCGCGATGCCTATTAGGGCCGTGGTGTATATCAGCGAAGCCTCGGACCCGCCGATGGGAGACAAGTTGGGATTGCGGGCAGCTAAGCTGGATGATCTTGTGGATGACGCGGTTCGCTTTAATCGAGGCGCAGGCGTTAGCGGAGTTCTCCTTTTTGACGGCGAGCGCTTCCTTCAATACTTGGAGGGGCCGTCAGACGGACTCGACGTTGCGTACTCGCGTGTTCTCGGAGCTTCTAGTCACCATCATATCCAGGAGCTACAAAGAGGCACGGTCGCTGATCGCCGGCTTCCCTTCTGGCCAATGAAGTGGCTCCCCGTAGAGGCAAGCGAGCTTACTTCCACTGCGCTTGCCGATTGGGTCGGCTTCAAGGTGCGAGGGGACGGCGAAGCCATGAACGCAACAGCGATGGATCGGTTTTTGTTGTTGGTCTCTAGAAGTGCAGGGCTCGACCGAAGCCGTGGCATAGAGCACTTGGTCTAAGTTGCCCGCTGGTAATCTCACCGCTCTGGGAAGCCAGCGCTTGGAGAGCATCACTGTTTGGGTGCGCAACAACGTCTCTACAAAGGCAGCTGAAGCACGGTTGCGAACCGAGCTCCAGCATTGGCACGGCACGGCAAAAATGACGTTTTAATCTACAACTTAGACCAGATCCGAAAGGGTGTAATGAAGTCCAGTCATACCATGGCAGCCTTCCGTTCATTCTTTGTGGGGCAGGCGGCAGCTTGGTCTAAGCTAGAGTGTAGGAGGTTACTCTCTGTCTTTTGATCAGCGGCACTTGGATGTAAGTAGCTCGGCCAACTGAGTTGAACCGAGTGGTTGAGATAGGGCGTAGCCTTGGAGCTCATCGCAACCCAGCGATCGTAGCTTGATGATCTGATCTTCGGACTCGGCGCCCTCTGCGACAGTGGTGTAACCGAGGCGCTTTGCCAGCTTGATGATGGCTTGAACCTTCAAACAGGATCGTTCATCGCTGGCAACGTTGTCGATTAGGGACTTGTCTAGTTTCAGCGAGCTCACTGGTAGCTCAGTCAGGTAGCTGAAGTTGCTGTATCCACTGCCAAAGTCGTCGATGGACAGTTTGATCCCCGCGGTGGCCATCAATTTAAGTTGTTCACCAGGCAACGACTGGGCATGTAGCCATTCGCCTTCGGTGATTTCAATCTCAATGTCTTTGCACTCAAGGCCTTTGTCGAGGATCTTGGCTACCAGTTCTTCGGCAATCCCAGGGCGGGCCACGTCACGTGCGGACAAGTTGATGGACAAGCTCAAGGTCAAGCCGTCCTCCCGCCAGCGCTTTAACTGTGTGAGTGCTTGGTCGATAACCCATTCCGATACTTCCCCCATGAGCGCAGTGCGCTCAAACACGGGAATGAACTCCCCCGGGCTTACCGGCCCAAAGTCTGGATGGTTCCAGCGGATAAGGGCTTCAGCGGAAACCGGACAGAGATCAGAAGCTCTGAAGCGGGGTTGGTAGACCAAGTGAAACTCGCCTTCCGACAGTCCGCGCCGAGCGTCCGCTGCGAGGCGGTAGCCTCGCTGGAGAGCTTCGTCTCGTTTTGAAGAGTACCAGCGCTTGGTCGCCTTGGCGGAAATCGCCGAATGCAATCCGATGAGCATCTTTCGAATGACGTCATCCGAGCTGTCATCCCCCATCCGGACCTCGCAGATGCCCGCATGAAACAGTGGAGACATTGGAACACCTGCGGCCATCATAGGCCTAGTCAGACGTGCCTGCAGTTCGTCGACCAGTCGCTCGACAGCCTCACGGCCCGGAAGCGCGACAACGAATGCAAAACGAGTGACACCTACGTGGTAGACCTCGGCAACTCCATCCAGCGCCACCTTGATGCGTACGCCGGCACGGTTGATGAGCGCTTCAAGCGGAGCCATGCCCAAAACCTGCCCAGCTTCGCTTGCGAGTGGGACATCAAGCACATCCACCAGGATGGCGTAACACTGCCGGTTTGGAGTGCGTGCCGCCCAAGAGGTGTAATCAAGGGAGAACTGGTGACGATTCGGAAGCCCGCTGACCGGATCACGCCTTCCCGTCAGTGCTCGAAGCTCGAGCTCATTCATGACTGCTGTGCCGAGTGTTTCCAGCTGGCGCCGTTCTTCTGCCGAAAAGCTCCGCGGCTCGTTGTCCATGATGCACAGCGCTCCAATCGCCACTCCGTTCTTGGTGAAGAGTGGAGCGCCGGCGTAGAACTGTAGGTGTGGCGAGGCTGTCACGAGTGGATTGGAGGCGAACCTTGCATCCGACCTCAGATCCGGCACCACCATTACCTCGGTGGAACCGATGGTGTATGCACATATCGAGTCTCGGATGTGCATCTGGGTCATCGGAAGCCCTTTTCTAGAGACCAGCCTTTGCCGATCCGCTTCCACGAGTGAGACGAACGCTACCGGTGCTTGAAACGCGTGCGAAGCCAGCTCCGTTAGTCGATCCAAGGATGCGCCCGACACATCATCGAGCGCATTCAGACTTCCCAAGGCAGCCATTCGTTCTTCAGAGCGAGTGGGGGACATTAGGTATTTGCCAAGTAATGCGAGTTGCTTGAGTCGACAATACGCCCCAGCAATTGGATAACCAAGGGGGGGCGTTCTTCAGTATGAATCCAAGAAGCGCGGCCCACCTGCCGGCCCCATACGGGGCCGGCGGCGATCAGGGCTGTGCCTTAGGCTCTAGAAGGTTGACCACTCTGCTACGGATCGAGCCTCTTCCCGCGTCCGAATTCCACGCGCCCGAACAGGGGTTAGGCGGGGCTCGTTCGAGGCGGTTGCTTTGATCCTGAAGAGGGAAGCAGCCTTTTCCAGCTCATTTGCTTGCTCGGCCATGGATCGGGCCGCGGCACTAGCCTCTTCCACCAACGCAGCATTCTGCTGGGTTGCTTCATCCATCTGAGCGATGGTTTGATTGACCTGCTCAATTCCAGTGGCTTGCTCAATGCTGGCTTCGGCGATCTGGCGCACGATCTCCCCAGTCTGGGCAGCTGAATTCTTCAGCTCTCTCATGCTGGCGTCCGACCGCCGGGCAATAGCGATTCCAGCCTCAACCCTACCTGTCGACTCATCAATGAGTGCTTTGATGTCCTTGGCGGACGCCGCTGCCCGTTGAGCAAGCGTGCGCACCTCAGAGGCGACCACCGCGAATCCGCGTCCCTGCTCGCCTGCGCGAGCTGCTTCAACTGCCGCGTTCAGTGCAAGAATATTGGTCTGGAAGGCAATGCCGTCAATCAGTGTCACCATCTCACCGATTCGCTGGGACGACGCATTGATTTGTCCCATGACGTCAACCACTTCGCTCACGACACGGGCGGTTGCGGCGACTGCCTCGCCAGCCCCTTCCGAAGCGGCGTTGGCTTGCTGGGCATGCTCAGCGTTCTGGCGCACCGTCGAGGTCAGCTCCTCCATCGATGCGGCGGTTTCCTCCAAATTCGCAGCCTGCGATTCGGTCCTGCGTGAGAGATCACTGTTCCCGGCTGCAATTTCATCGGCCGCTGTGGCTATGGAGGCTGATGCAAGCTGAATTCGCTGGACGATCTCAGTGAGGTTGCCCGCAGTTCGGTTCGCATCGCGCTGCATCGTTGCGAAAACACCCTGGTAGTTTCCGTCAATGCGTTGGGTCAGATCACCTTCGGCCATTGCGCCAAGCACCTTCGAAAGCGCGCTCAAGCTTTCGTCCGCTGTGCTCATCAACCTATTCAGGTCTTCGATCATGACCCGGAAGTCATGCTGATATGCCTGCGCGTTACCTCGAACGCTGAAATCGCCGACGGAGGCGGCTTGAGCTAGTCGCTTGATGTCTCCATTGATCGCTTCCAAGCTAGCCTTCGCTGCGTCCATCGATTCGTGCAGCATCGCCCGAGAGCCAGGCAGACGCTTTGCGTCACGGCGTAGGTTGCCTTGTGCGTACTCGTTCAGCACTTCCATAGCGTCGACAATGGCATCCAAGTGTTCAAAGACCATGGTATTCATGCCCGCTGCCAGGTCGCCATAGACGCCAGGGAAGTCCGTCTGCATGCGGAAGCTGATGTCCTCGCCGGCATGCTTGTGAATCATGGTGCGGGTCTGGTCAGAGAAGCGCTGGAGCATCTCAATCATGCCGTCAGTGGAGCGAAGCATCTGTCCGACCTCGTCAGGACTATCGTCGCTGTGGCGTACATTCAGGTCACCACGCGTTACCGCTTCGATGGAGGCTGAGACCTTTGAAAGGGGGCCAGTCAGGCTGCGTGAGATCAGCCAAGATGCGAGGATTCCAATGATGAGACTCAACGTTCCAAAGGTAGTGAGAAGCCCAGTGGTCCTGGCCGATAGCGCGGCCGCTTCTTCCGCGCCTTCCTTCACTAAGCGATGCTGGAGCGTAGTGAAGTCAGTGAGAGCCGAATTCCGACTGTCGGAGGCAGGCCTGACTTTGGTGACGAGGAGCTGGTTGGCTGCATCGTAGTCGCCGGCACTGATGAGCTGATCCAGTTCCTTGTTAAGAGTGCTGGCTGCGAGGGCGGCGCTGCTCACCCGCTGCCGCATGGATTGCGTCGAGGCGTTGGTGGCCGGCCTTGACGTGAAGGCAGCCCAGCGTTGGTCATACTCTGACGTCAGCTTCTCCAATTTGTCGGTGTCAGTCGCTACATCGACTCCTCTCTTCAGAAGCATGTCCCGGCGAAGCAGCATCATTTCTTTGTTCAGCGCGAGCAGGTCATAGAGCTCACCCATGCGGGTGACACGAACATTGACCGCCGATTCAAACTGTTGGCGCTGCTTGTAGGTGCTGTGCAGAGCGATGCCAAGAATGGTGGCAATCAGGGCCAGCAGGATGACGAAGCCGAGGGTCAGGCGAGGTCCCACTTTCAGGCGGCGCATTGTGTACATTTTGTGAAGTCCCGTAGTCAGTCGATTCCCGACTGCCGGGACGGCTGCGCAGGGGGAGGGCCCGGCAGGCAGTAAGACGTTAACGGCCCGTCGGAGCACTTCTTTAGGCGCCTGAAAGACCGTCCAGCAGAAGCCATGTTCGTGCCAATCTTGAGCGTCTTCTGCGCGTGGGCTTTGCGCCGGTCGGCCCAGCTTCTGACTCGTGCAAGAAGGAGAAGCCCCGCATTAGCGGGGCTTCTGGTTGGTCAGGCAAGCGACCACTTGTGCGGCGCGGCGGGCTTCTGCTTGTAGATGTTTCCACTCAGGTCCACGTGCAGTTCCATCCACTCGCCACCATCTTGGCGGGCGAGCATCTCGAAGTGCTTCGGGTGACGCCTCGGCTTTCCTGTGGTTTCAAATCCAGCCTCAGTTGCGGCAAGGACGGCTACTTCTGCGTCTGTCTGCGTGCTATCGCGATGCCGGGAATTTGGCCCGCCGCCATGGTGGGGCTTTTTGTGTTCAATCTCGGTGCTTTCTTGTCCTTTCCGTGCAATGCGTAGGACCTTGATCTCGGAAGGGCGGCGCTCTCCCTCTAGGTCTACCTCCAGCCCAGGCGACAGGGCAAACGACCCCGCACCTTTTGGCCCCAGGTCCGCGAGGAAGTACTTTCCATCAGACAGTACGGTGAAGCGATGGGCAAAAACGTGCTCGACAACGCCAGATAGCGCAATGAGTTCATGATGCGGCATGCATTTCTCCTAAGAGCGCCCATGCTCGGGCGCTAGGAGGACATGTGTGCCGGACCTGATATCTGCAATGCGCGACGAGAACTGGTTCAGTGGCGGTTGTAGTAACTCTTCCTTGCGAAGATCAAGCGAACGAGCTGGTCAAGGGAGGGGGCCGGCGAGACGCTTCACAAGTCTCTTTAGGCTCAAGGATCACGAATCTACCTCCAGTCTTTGGCTAAGTGTCAGTCTGGTTGAGAACATGCTGGTATGCTGTTTCCCCTCCCAGAGTCGATTGCTTTCGACGACTTAGGAGCGCCAGAAGGACCAAGGCAAAGCTCAGTCTCTCCGAGCACTTTTATCCAGCAGTCTGTACAGCCAGAAGGCTTCTTCTCGCAGAATTCCCTCGCGCAGCCGCAGTGCTGACAATCCGGACACACGTTTTACTTCTCGCCCAAGGTGCGATTGGTCACTGTATCCTGTGCTTGCCGCGATTGAAGCGAGATCAGTGTCATTGTGGCCAGCGTATGCAAAGGCTCGCTCTACTCGCGCGTATAGCTCCAGCTCCCGCTGACTCTGTCCGGTTAGCCGCTTGACATGCCGTTGCCTCTGACGCGTTCCAATGCCTGTCAAGCCATTAGCAAGCTGCCTGGTCAGTCCTTTCAGCCAATCCTGTATACCGGCACGCCCCGGATGCGGTTGTACATCCTTCCACAGGGGTTGAAGAATGGCTTGCAGTGTCTCTAACGGATCATCGCTACTACCAACCTTGGTCAGGGCAGTGCTGGCTTCTAGAGGGAGCACTTCTTCGGCAGGGAGTATTGTGTCCACGTAGTTGTGGAGGCGAACACCCCATAGCTTGGCAAGTGCATCCGGATAGAAGCTAACCGTCAACGCGTGGACCGGTCCAGGTGACCAACTGGCAGTTGGCAGGCGTGATGGTCCGGAGAATGCGAAGACAGGAACTGATTGATGCAGTTGCACTGGGGCCGTGTCCACACCGGCGCCGACCATGTGCAGCTGTCCTTCCAGAATCCATGACAAGGATGACAAAGGCGTAGCGGGATGCATGTTGATCCGCTGCGTGGCAGAGAGCTCCAAGCCGCGTGTATCGCGTTCTACTGCAACGTAGATGCAGCCCGCAAGAGAGGCCAAAGGGAAGGTCAATCGTGCGCCACCTTCCGAAACGGCGACATGTCGCTTGGGTTCTATCTCGTCGATCTTCATTCCTCTGACAATCTCCAGCTCATGCCCCGAACTTGCTGAGCGCCAATTTATGACCAAAACTGTCTTTCAGGGAAAGCTATCACATCGGTTGCGCAGTGCATGGGTGCTGCTGAGCACGTCGGCAAGAGTTTTGGCCCGCCGGGCATTGGGGAGGCCGTTGGTGCCTGAATGGTCGATTCCATTCGAGGTTGGAACTTTGTTCTATCGCCGGCAGTTCAATCATGCTTTCTCATTGAACAATGTCGCGGAAGCCCGTGCCTACTTTGATAGCTGTATCACCTTGCCAGGACCGCCGCCGCCGGTGGATATCCGGCCGGCAGAAGGAGATGAGCCCCGAGGTGAGTGGTTTACACCTCACGGCTACAAAGGCGCGCTGACAATTCTCTACTTCCACGGTGGGGGCTATGCTCTCCACGCAGCCGTTACCCGCAACTTCATCGCGATGCTTTCGCACAAGTTGCAGGTGAGGATCTTCTCTTTGGACTATCGGCTGACCCCTGAGCACCCACATCCCGCTCAGCTTGACGATGCGCTGTCTGAGTATAGAAGCCTGCTGGCGAAGGGCTTGGATCCCGCACAATTAGTCATCTGTGGCGACTCCGCGGGTGGGCACTTGGTGTTGATGACATTGGCTTCATTGAGCGGTTGTGACCTTCCACAGCCGTTGTTGGCAATAGCAATCAGCCCTTGGACCCACATAGGCCGATTGGGCGCAAGTCAGTTTGGCAACGATCAGTACGACATGGTGCAGGGTTACCAGACTCTTCAGTACGGCCAATGGCTCAAGGGCAAGCTTGCTTATGAGGACGAGGAGCTGTCGCCCATGGGTAGAAGTTACGTCGGGACCGCTCCTATTTACATTCAAGCCGGCGACAAGGAGATCTTGGTTGATATGATCCGAACATTCTCTAAGCGCGCTGCCAATCAAGGTGCGAGAGTCCGGCTGGATGTCTGGGCGCACATGACGCACGAGTTCCACGCTTACGGTGACACCGAGCGAGAGAGCCAGGAAGCCATTGATCGTATGCGTCAAGCGATGGATTGGGCATTGGCGCAGTGCCGCCCTGCGGTTCGGAATTTACAAGCGGACCATCAGGTTTCGGCTTTGAAGTCGCGGGAGTCCGCAGCGACTCAGTCGAGCCTGTTTCCGCCCACCGATCAGACTGAAGTTGATACGTTGTTGAGTGAGCAGCCTAGAGATGCCTCTCCACTACAAAGAACGAATGACGTCTCTATCTAAGCTTGCTGTTGAATGATTCCGGCCTGGGTCTGTCCCGTCATGCTTTGGCGGGGGATAGGTTACGCATTAGTGATTTCTTGGTTGAGTGAACGGAGTGGGCGCTCCTGCCCTTGAATGGGAACGGAGATTGCGGTCATTGATCCTCGCGCGCTTAGCCGGGTCCTGCCAGTCTCAGGCTGGCTGAAGTGCCCTCGCTTGGAGGCGCCGGCCGAGTGCCTGTCTTTCGAACCGCTTTGGGGTTCGTAGTTCACCTGACTGGACAGGGCTCGCAGCGCTCGGCGAACCGCCTCGTTGAGCAGGCCGATCCTGTTCTGCAGGAGCATCCCATACTCCGGCGAGCGCCCCCGTGAGGCCGTGGAGAAGGCCGACGGATCCGGGCGGCTGCAGACGACTGTCCCAGTTTGGTTTTCAAAGGTCTTGACCCGTGCGGCCCCATTTCACGGGCCCCCGGGTGCGTGACTAGCTATCCGAGGGGAGGGGCGGCGGAGTACCGCACCGCTGAGCTGCTTTTGGGCCGGTGATCGCCCGGGAGGGGACGCAAGGTGGCTACGACTTGCGTCTAACTTGAAACCAAACTCTCGATAGTAGTCCAGCCCATCAGCGTTCAAGTTCCTGGCCTGGCGAGCCGCTTCGGCAACGGTCGCCCACAATCGCAACTCTGGCGCTCATTGAGGCGAGCTGGCGGCAGGCTTGCTGCGCAGAAGAGCGCATGGGGAGCAGTATGCCAGGCAGACACTTGCTGCTGGCGTTCGTTCGGGCAGGGCGGGGGGTGGTCAATGATCTTGGCTCACCTTAGAGGCGGGTTGAGACTCGGCCCGGCTTAAGAGCGCCGGTGAGCTTAGCGCGCTCCCGTATCCGAGGAGCCCTCCGTCAATGCCGAGACATCCCGCGCGTAGGGGAGAGCAATGAACATTTCGGGCTCTCCCTGTCTAGGGGGAACTTCTTGGTGGTCAAGGTTCATATCCCCAATCTGCGTAAGCAGATCTGGACCAATCATGGACAAACGAAAGATACATGTTCTTGCTCATTTCGATAGCTGGAAGCTATCGAAAAGCAAGTTCTGCCTTCCTTACTTGCCTCTCTTGCGGGTAAAAGCGCCAAGCGTCGCTCAAATGCATTCATTGTGCGCCTAATTGGAAATTATGAGGTGAGGTGATGCGGCCCCGTGGGAGGGCTAAGGTTGTACCGAATGGGGCCGATCACTGGCCCGCTGACGTTGTCGGCCAGGAGTCAACTCCTCCCCCATGAAAGGTGTGAATGTGAAGAATTTCTTGATGCGGTTCAGCGTCGGTACCCGCTTGAGTGCCGCCTTCGCTATCTTGATCGCGGTTGCGATGTCCATCGTTGCGTCCGGTCTTTGGACGCTGTCCCGTGCTGAGCAAAGCATGGACTCGATAGTCAAAGAGAGCATGGAGCGCATTCGACTCTCCAAATCCATGGCTAGCGCGAACATGCAGATCAGTATCTCGTTGCGTGAACTGATCATGCTGCAGGACAAGGATGTCCAGGCATCCTTGATGCGAAAGATCGCCGAGCAGCGGAAGGTGTACGACGAGGCTGGTGATGCCCTCTACGCAACCCCTGCCGACGAGGAAGGGAAGAGGATTCGTGCCGTCATCACCGAAAAGCGACTCGCAGCGCGTCGGGTCAATGACTCAGTTGTCGAGGCGGCCTCTCAGGGCGACGTAGTTCAGGCTACCAAGCTTCTCGCAGAAGGAGATGTGCTCCTCAATGAGTGGCAGGCTGCCATCTTTGCCAACGCGGAGCTTCAGGAGCGCTTGGCGAACGCAAGCTATCGCGAGGCACAAGCCGCGAGCGCCAGCGGTCGCACGATGCTTATCACAGCCGGCGTTCTCGCGATCTTGCTCAGCATCGCGCTGGCAATTGCGATCACACGCAGTTTGACCGTTCCCTTGGAGCAAGCCACAAGAACTGCCGATGCCATTGCATTGGGTGGCATCGAGAACTTGATCAAGGTGGAGGGACGAGACGAGACAGCAGCACTGTTGAGAAGCATGAGCGCGATGCAGGATCGCATCAAGGCTCTCATCGCTGATCAGGAGGAAATGGCCTCTGCTCAGGCCGAAGGGCGGACGTCCCATCGTATTGATAGCTCCCGTCATCCGGGTGCCTTTGGCCAGCTCGCAATTGACACCAACGCCATGGTTGAGCGCTCCAACATGCTGATCGAACAGATCGTCGACATCGCTCAGCATTACGCGATAGGGGACATGAGCGTACGGATGGAGGCTCTGCCCGGAGATCAGACCGCTATCACAGAAGCTATGGAGACCACACGAAGCAATTTGTTGGCGATCAACGAGGAGATTCGTCGTCTTGTTCAAGCCGCGGCATTGGGGGACTTTTCACAACGCGGAACTTCAGATGGCTTTAGTCACAGCTTCCGAGAGATGATCGATAACCTTAACCAGATGTTCGACGTCAGCGACCGAAGCCTTTCGAGTATCGCGAGTCTGCTGGGGGCGGTGGCTCAAGGCGATCTGACCTACCGTGTAGCCGGCCAGTTCAGTGGCGTTTTCGCCAAAATGCGTGATGCCGCGAACTCCTCCTCGGAGCAGCTTGGCAGCATCGTACGAGGCATCCAGGACGGAGCCGGAGTCATTCGGGTGTCCGCCGCGGAAGTGAGCAAGGGAAGCTCGGACCTGTCACGTCGCACGGAGCAGCAGGCGGCGAACCTGGAGGAGACGGCTGCGTCGATGGAGGAGTTGACTTCCACGGTGCGCCAGAACGCGGATCATGCCTTGCAGGCTAGCAAACTCGCTTCGGACGCTGGTGAACTTGCCCTTCAGGGGGGCCGCGCCGTTGATCGGGCAATGGAAAGGATGGAAAAGGTTGAGGGGTCGTCTCAGCGCATCGCAGACATCACCACGGTGATCGATGGGATTGCCTTCCAAACCAACATACTAGCGCTGAACGCGGCCGTGGAGGCTGCTAGGGCAGGGGACCAAGGTCGGGGGTTTGCAGTGGTTGCAAGCGAGGTCCGGACGCTGGCCCAGCGCAGCGCTGAGGCAGCGAAGGAGATCAAGCAACTCATTGATCGCTCGGTCCAGGATGTGGTCGACAGCTCGAACGAGGTCCGGCAGACGGGGGCCACCATCCATCAGGTCGTTGAGAGCGTCCAGCGCGTACGCGACATGATCACGGAGATATCCGCAGCCTCCCAAGAACAGACTGCGGGCATTGAACAGGTTAACCAGGCGGTGATGCAGATGGACGAGGTGACACAGCAGAATGCTGCATTGGTGGAGGAGGCCTCAGCAGCGGCCGGTGCCGTCGAAGACCAGGCTGATGGGCTTGCTCAGGCAGTCGCATTCTTTAAGGTGAATACTGAGTTCCGCCCCCGTTTGGTTCACGCCAGTTGAGTCCGATCCTGCCGGATAACAATCTGTCCGGCGGGTACTAACCCCGGAGTCAGGAATGCGCAAGTCATCCGCTAAGTGGCGATCTTTGCGATGGGCACTTCTCCGTTCAGCGCCTGCTCTTCTGGGGATAGCCGTGGTCGCGAGCACTCTGGCGGCGGCCCAGTTGGCAGTCACGCAGCGGGCAAAAGTTGAACTTGCCGACTATACGGTCGTTCTCTTGGAACACGCTCAAGATGTTGCCCGTGCCGGCGTTGATGGGCTGAACAAGGCGCTGTTGATAGATGCCGCGCCTTGTGGAGATGAGGACTTGGCCGAGCTGCGTCTCATAGCGTTTCACTCCCGCTACATCAAGGATGTTGGGAGATTGAGCAACGGGCAATTGATATGTACAGCAATATGGGGGCGCCTTCCTACGCCTGTAAAGCTTGTCGCTCCGAATCGCCTCGTTCGAGGATATTCGCTCTGGCGGGGCGTAGCCGCCCCTGGCGATGGGCGCATCAAGGTGGACCTCGCGTCGTACGGAAACGCCATTGTGACCACGGCTCCAACAGCGTTTGAGCGAATGGCAGTGCCCATGGAGGGGGGCGGAGCGTTGGTGGTCACGCGAGACGGCAGACACCGGTTTCAATCCTTTGGCGCAGTGCAGGAAATGTCGCTGGGCACGAACGGGGCGTTGACTCCATCTGCCGGGCACGTCGCCACACGCGCCTGCAGCAGTGAGTTCGATATCTGCGTCGTTGCCCAAGCCGCATCCGGCAGCCTATGGAACGATCCTTCTTGGACAGTTACGTCCATCCTTGCGCTGGCTCTGGCTGGAGGAGCAGGGTTAGGGGCTCTACTGAAGGTCTTCCAAGGGCGGCGGGAAGCTCTGGACCTAATGCTGACTCGCGCAATCAGGCACGGAGACATCGACTTGGTCTACCAACCACTGCGACGCTTGTCTGACCGTCAGATGATCGGTGTCGAGGTCTTGGCTCGTTGGCGGACACTGACTGGATCCGATGTTTCGCCCGACACCTTCGTACCCATGGCGGAACACCTGAAACTCGGCACTGAGCTGGCGAAGGTGGTGATCGCGAAAAGCCTAGATGAGATTGGATGGCGCCTACGATGTGGGGACGGCTTCTACGCAAGCATCAACCTGTCTGCCCAGGACATTCTGAGCATCGGACTAAGACAGTTTCTGGTTGCGCAGACAAAGATTTTTGGCGTTTCAGCATCCGCCATAGTCTTAGAGCTGACAGAGCGATCCACTGCCTCTCAGCAGCTGCTGATAGAGGCGCTGCGCGAGCTGGAGCAGGCGGGCTTCCGGGTGTACCTGGACGACTTTGGAACTGGCTACTCAAACTTCGCCTATCTGGCTGACCTTCCTCTCGCAGGGCTAAAGATGGACCGCCGGCTCACCAGAGCTGCAGGCACTCATTCTCCGGCGAGCCATGCCGTTGAAGCCATTTGCGCAATGGCTAAGGCGCTGAAGCTGCCGCTTGTGGCCGAAGGCGTTGAAACCGAGCAGCAGGCGATTGCAATGTGCCGACTCGTTCCAGACGCCGTTGGTCAAGGCTGGCTCTTAGGAAAGCCGTGCGAGGCCGGTGCATTGCCCGCAGGTGAGAAGTTTGAAGAGCGACATCTTTGAAAGTAGGACCCAGGACAACATAGAGCGGCGCTCCTCAGAAGGCCAGCGCGCAATGGAAAGGAAAGAGTAACGAAGTGACAATGTCCGATCGACGCCAGCCCTTCAAAGGCCAACCGAAGCCTCTCTATCATGCGCTCGCGCAGTCAATCACCATTGACATTGAGCGCGGGGCGCATCCAGTGGGAAGTACTCTGCCGTCCGAGAAGAATCTCATGTCAGTTCACGGCGTGAGCCGCCAAACCGTGCGCCGGGCGTTGGCATTGCTTAGGTTCCAAGGCCTGATCGCGTCTCGCCCGGGGGTTGGCTCGATGGTGCTTCCGGCGCCACAGGAAGTGGAGGCATTTCCTCCGATCACTTCGATAGATGGCCTTCGCGAGCTTCTCCGAAGGACAGAGCTTCACCACGTATCTTTGGGCTTGATCACCGTCACTGAGCGCCTCTCGGATGTTCTGGAGTGCCGGCGTGGTATCCAGTTGTCTGAGGCTTGTTTTCTACGAAGGCGGTCAGCTGCTTCACTGCCGGCGGGCGTCGTGCGAGTTTACCTCCATCCGGAGTATGCAGCGGCCCAGATCACCCCGCGGATAGCGCGTGGGCCGATCTATCAGAATCTGGAGCGGATGTACGGCATAGCCGTGACGGAAGTTCGGCAAGACATGACTGCTACGGTTCTCGACAAGGAGACCGCCGATCTGCTTCAAGTGGCGCCAGGTGATCCAGCACTTCAAGTTGTTCGCTTCTACTACTCCACAGCCGGCAACCCTGTCGAAGTGGCCGTCAGTCACTACCCCAGTTCACGCTTTCGACAGAGCATTAGGTATCCGCTGCCCTCGGCAAGTTGGGAGGCAGGGTGAATCATGTTTGGCGTTTCGCTGCGGCCGCGGGGCGCGAGAGCGGCTCGGCCTGGAGGTCCATCCTAAGCCGCTGTCGCGATCCATGACTACTTCGTCTGATGTCGATGAGCCGGCTCAAATCCTTCTCTCGCTGGCATCTGTCCGCGGATCCTCACGAGGGCGCGGTGGTGCCTGCAAGTACTGCTCTTTTCGGTCTGACGGCAGGGCAATTTGCGGCTTCATCCATAAGTGGATGGCGCTGCTTCGAGCAACCCGCAAAGGTGGGGGAAAATTCTCCATGCGACGTCTGGAGCACTCCCTGCATGTGCGGACATGCGGCGCAGGCTGACCGTCGTCATCGGCCAGTTGGCGACGCCCCGGCGTGGTGATAAGAAGGGCTCGCCGCCTCGACGGCTCTTGGACAAACATCAATAGTTGATCAATGACTCTTTCGAACTCTGTGTACTCGGTGTCGTCTCTTTATGGCGTGAGAAGGGTGCTGTTGGTTGAGGCTGACACTGAAAGCGCCGGCATACTTGAGGCTCAACTTCGAAAGGAGGGGTTCCTCGTAGCGGTTGCTGATGACGCAGAACATGCCTTGGACTTGTTCGCCCACTGGCGCCCTCACATAGTGCTTCTAGAGACGACGTCTTCCAGGATGGCTGGTACCGATGTGCTCGCTATGATCCGCGGGAGGGCGAGCACACCTGTGATCATGATTTCTGCGATCGACGATGAGCGGGATAGGCTCGGTGCGCTTCATTGCGGCGCAGATGACTACATCGTCAAGCCATACAGCCCGCGGGAAGTCGTCGCTCGAGTTCATGTGGTGTTGCGTCGAGTTTCGCTTGGATGGGAGGGGGATAGCGTCCTCCAGCAGGGAAGGCTGATTGCAGATGGAGTGGCGGTGAGGGTGCTGGTGGAATCAGAGGCGTCTGGACCGCCGGCTGTCGTCGACTTGACCCCGGCCGAGTTCAACATCGTTTATGCGCTACTGCGGACCCCTTCTAAAGCATTCACGCGTGGAGAGTTGCTGCAAGGGGGGGCTACCGTTGATTCGTCGAGTCGGGTTGTCGACACGCATGTCCACAACATTAGGAGGAAGCTTGAGCATCATGGCATCACCGGAGTGCTGGTGACGGTTAGAGGTGTGGGATACCGCTTCAAATGACGGCCGAACAGTCGCATGGCTAGTAGAGACTCTTATAGATATGAGTTCGCCTCTGACCGAGTGGGCCGGTCGTTGGCCTAAGCAATGCATGATGCTCAGCATGTTGCGCCAATGTCGCTCGGCCAGGCGGTGGGTTAGCCTGAGTGAAGAAGGTCCAGCGAAGACTTTGAAGCTGCTGTGCTAGAGGTGGATTCGCAATGACGCGAATCCACGGAATTTCGATTTCTGGCGAGGGCCACAAGATGGTGGTTAGTAAGCGTTACAGCGTGAAGTCACGTGGAATCATGACGTGCGGACTCATTTGATCAAGAAGTCGCTCGGCGACTTCCCGTTCTGAACCAAAGCAGCGAGCCACTTCGGTTGGCGCCCACGGCCGGACCAAGTCTCACCAGGGTTGGCCGGATTGCGGTACTTAGGGGCGACCTTGCTGCCGGCCGTCTTCTTCGGATTCCGGACTACTCGCTTGCCGGCCTTTTCCGTGGATGGACTTGAAAGCGCCCCATAGAGCTCCTCAATCGTGTAACCGTGGTCTTTAACATACTTGTTGATCTTGGCTCGCATGGCGGCAGCCTTGGGGCGAGTCAGTACTCTGGTTTGCTGTTTCTCTGCTTGAGCGATCAGCGTCTTGAGTTCTTTTGCCGAGAGGTGGCTGACATCGATTGTCATCTGTTCTATCCGAGGTGCAGAAGGGATAGCGTAGTTCGAAATCCGCCTCGATGCGAATGACGACAGCCTATGGCAACGGCACCGCGTCATTCCGCAGCGGCTTGGCCATTGGCAATAGCTTACGGGTAGAACTTTCCCGGGTCGCTCAGCTGTTTCGCGAACTGCCCCCTCTGGTAGGGCGGCAGCTCCACCGGCGGCGCGTAGCGGCTCAGAAGGTCGATTTGCTTCCTTCGGGCGAGTTCCGGCTTCTTATGGAAGTAGGCCTCATGCAGCACCGGCACTCTCTTGCTGATGCTGTGGCCCGTCAGCAAGGCAATGTCCTCGTCGGGAATTCCCTTGTGATGGAGCTCCGTGGCGATGGTGTGCCGAAAGGCGTGCAGCCCAATCCCCTTCCCGAAACCCAAGCTCTTCAGGTAGGTGCTGAACTGGTTGAGCGCCGCTTGGCTGTAGCGCTGGTTCGACTCACCCGTTTTGCGGTTCACGCCGGCGGTCAGGTGGGGGAACAATCGAGGATGGCCACACGCGCGGATATCCTCCACGAAGTCCAGAAAGCCCGCATCAAGCACTTGGGGAGGGATGGGGAGGGTTCGAATGGCAGACTTTCCTTTCAGGCGCTGACGGCTTCGGTTGCGGGTCTTGTGCGCCAAGTCGGGATCGACGGTCTTCTGGATCCGTATGCACCAGACGCCAGCCTCTTGCACTACGTCCGCTAGTTTCAGCTGAGCGATTTCGTTGATGCGCGCCCCTGTGCACAGGCCAAGGATTGGAAGCCACCAGCGGTGGGGGTACTTGCTAGCCCATGGGACATATGTCTCCAGGTCGAAGATGCGCTTGAGTTCTGCATCGTCAAAAAGGCGCTCGGGCTTGTTCGGATCCACGACCAAGTCTTTCTTGATTTCGTCGAAGGCGACCATCGGCGAGGCACCAATGGCCTTGGATTTCTCTAGCTTTTTGAAGAAGGTCGATAGGAAGCGCCGGTGTTTCTCGAGCGTGGCGGGGGCGGGCGGAGCAACGTTGAGTTGCTTTCCACGCGCGACCGCCTGATCGTAGGTAAACCTTCGGTACTCGGGGTCGGACAGCAGACGGTCTGGGGCCCAGCGAATGAGGTCCCACAGCTTGTAGATGTGAGCGTGGTCGATGCGGGTGACTGGTATGTCCCCGCAGGTCATTAGAAGCAGCCGTAGGGTGCGAGAGGTCGCCTCGACGGTCTCTCTGGCCAGGCAGCTGTAGTCGCCGCGATTGCGGATGTAGTCGTCAATTTCTACGGAGAGCGAGCGCCCGGGTGTGCCCGCCGGCAGCGGCTCGGGATACCGGGTGCCGTTCTTCGTTGAGCGTGCGCGGCGGGTGCGCTCATAGGCGGCATTGAGAATCTCTTGGGCCTGGATCGCGGCCTCTCGGCTGGTGACGACCAGCTTTCCGATCCGAAACCTGCCGATGCGGATGTCGGACATCTCCAGCGAGCCGTTGGGGTCGTCCAGGTAGATTTGGAGGGGGCTTGGTGGGGGAGTCAACGGCATTGCGGGCTTCCATCGTTTCGATGGAGGTACAGATAAACCAGCTTCAGCAATCGTCAATGGAAATGGGTCGTGCGCGTACCGACCGTAGGCATCTATTGTGAGCGCCCATTACTGCTTCTTCAGGAAAAGAAAATTACGCAGGAACTGGATGAATTTAATGTATTAAAATCAAAGACTTGACTGGATAAAAATTATGTCGAATCGCAGTCATTACGGTACTGTTTAATTTCTACAAGCTAACAACTCCCTCTGGGATGCTAGTTTAGTTCTGTACGGCTGTTAAACGGCGCGGCCAGTTGATGGCTGAGAAATCACTTAGGAGGTGGAGTTGTGGCGCAACGACTCGGTCCATTGTTAGTGATTACGATCCTCTTCGCGCCGCTGGGAGCCAGCGGTGGGACGCCCACTGACCCCGAGCTGCGCGGTGAGCTTCTGCGGATGAGGGATGCCGATCAGGCGGTGCGGGACCTCCCGCTGACCACGGAGGGCGAGGAGAGGGTGCTCAGTGCCGTCGATGCGGTGCACACCGCTCGGCTGAAGGCGATCGTTGCGGCCCATGGCTGGCCGACCGTGGCGCAGGTGGGCCAGGACGGGGCGGACGCGGCCTGGCTGCTGGCCCAGCATGCCGACAAGGATCCGGCGTTCCAGCGCTCTGTTGCGGAAGCCATGGAGACCTTGGTAGCGACGGGGCAGGTCAAAGCGTCCAATTATGCCTACCTATGGGACCGCACCCACGACCCCCAGCGCTACGGAACGCAGGGGCGTTGTGTGGACAAGGGGCGTTGGGAGCCCCGCGCGGTCGAGGCGCCTGAGAAGCTTGAGCAGCGTCGTGCTCAAATGGGCCTGACGCCCATGGCGGAGTATCAAGCGATGGTCTCCAAGCACTGCGAGCAGTTTGGGCGTTAAGATCGAACCCGCAGTTGGGGCACTGCGCGCGGAGAGGCAGGGGTGAGGCCTGCTTTTCTAACATGGATCTTGGGAGCCCCAAACAACTCCGGTGGGCCAACTTGGTGTCGCAGGGGCTTGCTGGTGGGCAGCTACTTGGCGGGGGATGGACGCATGGGCGTTGTCGTAGGTGGTGCGAAGAGACTGCTTTGGACGGCGCTAGCAGTGGCCGCTTTCACCGTGCCAGTAGCGGCGCGCAATCCGGAAGCGGCGTCGCACGCCCCAGCCGCAGCTCCGCACGCGGTGGACATCCCCTTCGAACGCTTCACACTGCCCAATGGCCTGCGTGTCATCGTGCACACCGATCGGAAGGCGCCGATCGTGGCTGTCCATCTGTGGTATCAGGTGGGCTCCGGAGATGAGCCTGCCGGCCGGACCGGTTTTGCGCACCTCTTCGAGCATTTGATGTTCCGAGGCACCGAGCACTACCGCGACGCCTACTACGGGCCGTTGCAGCGCGTGGGCGCCACCGACGTCAATGCCACGGTTACGCCTGAGCGCACCAACTACATGCAGGTGGTTCCATCCACGGCGCTGGACCTGGCGCTCTGGATGGAGTCCGATCGCATGGGTCATCTGCTGGGTGCCATCGATCAGAAGGCGCTGGATACCGAACGGGGCATTGTCGAAAACGAGAAGCTGCAGCGGCGCGGCGTGCCTTACGGATTCGTATGGGAGCGGCTCTCCCGGTCAAGCTACCCGCCGGGACATCCGTACCATCATTCGACCTTCGGATCCGCACGCGATCTGCAGGCGGCCACGCTTGCCGACGTCCAGGACTGGTTCCAGACTTGGTACGGTCCGAACAATGCGGTGCTGGTGCTGTCAGGCGATGTCGGCGTTGAAGAGGCCAGGAAGAAGGTGGAGTCCTATTTCGGGCATATCCCATCGGCGCCCGAAGTGACAAGGGCTCGCGCGGACGTCGCCAAGCGGGCTTCCACCACCCTGGAAACCTTGTCCGATCAGGTTCCTCAACCACGCGTTCACCGGACATGGAACATCGCGGCTCGTGGAACGTCGGACTTTGATCAGCTGCGGGTGTTGGCTTACATCCTGGGAGGAGGCAATGCCTCCCGGCTGGGCAAGCGCTTGGTGCACTCCGATCAACTTGCCACTGACGTCACGGCAGAGGCAGGGGGGCAGCTCGGATCGCGCTTCATGATCGTCGCCAATGTGCGCGACGGCGTCGATCCGTCGACCGTGGAAACCGCCATCGAGGCGGAGCTTCAGCGTCTGCTGAAGGAGGGCCCCACCCTCGATGAGGTGCAACGTGCTCGGACCGCGATGCGGGCCGAGTTCGTGAAGAGCATCGAGCGTAACGGTGGGATGGACGGAAAGGCAGAAGTGCTCGCCGCCTGTGAGGTATTTGAAGCCGATGCAGGCTGTTATCGGCGGTCCGCCGACGTGGTGGCATCCGCCATGCCCGACCAGCTGGTTCGCGTCGCTCGCCGTTGGCTGGAGCAGGGGGATCACATCCTGACGGTCATTCCAGGGCCCCGCGCTGCGTTCGCTGAGGAGGCCGAGCCGGCTGACGCGGTGCCCCACGCGCAAAGCCTAGGCAAAAGCCATCGCGCTGCAGCACCGGGCGTGAATCGCAGCGCAGGGCCGCCGTTTCCTGAAAGCTATCCGGAGTTGAGATTCCCTGCGATCGAGCGGGCGGCGCTGTCGAACGGCACCCACGTGATCCTGGCTCGACGGGAGGACGTCCCGCTTGTTCGCATGTCGTATCAATTCCCGATGGATCCCGCGGCAACTGCGGGTCTGGCAGACATGGCGTTCAGCATGCTGGCGGAAGGGGCCGGGGAGTACGACGCCCTGGCGTTCGCGGCGCGCGCTGAATCGCTGGGGGCGGAGCTGGGTTCCAGTGTCGACGTGGGCAGCGGCGCGGTGACCCTGATCGGTCTCAGAGACACGCTTGGCGATTCGGTTGCGCTGTACGCGGACATGCTGCGCCGACCGCGTTTTGAGCCGGCAGCAATGGAGCGCATGCGTGCCGCCAAGGTGGGTGCGCTTCGGGAGGAGGCAGCCAACCCACAGCGCTTGGCCACGAGCCTGTTTCCTGCGCTGCTGTACGGGCTCGATCATCCGTACGCCCAGGCCTTCAATGCACCGGGCACCGTGGCCTCCGTGGAGGCTTTGCGCCGCGATGACCTGGTGGAGTTCCACCGTGCCTGGATTCGGCCGGAGCGGGGCACGCTTGTCGTGGTCGGGGATACGACGCTCCACGAACTGATCCCGGTCCTTGAGAGGCATCTGGGCGACTGGCGCGGGTCGGGTGGGATCCCTGAGGTGCGCATCGACGACCGCCTGCCCGCGCAGGCCAGGCCACTGGTGTTTCTGGTCGACAGCCCTGGCGCTCTGCAGGCCACCCTGGTGGCCGGGCAGCTGGTCGCGCCGAGTTCAGACCCCCGGACGTTGGCCTTCGAGGTCGCCAATTCCGTCCTGGGAGGATCGCCAAGTGCGCGCCTCAACATGAATCTGCGAGAGGCCAAGGGCTGGTCCTACGGCGTGATCTCCAGTGCCGCCAATGCCGCGATAGCGCGACCCTGGCGAGTGGTGGCGCCGGTGCAGTCCGACCGCGTAGCGGAGGCCATGGCGGAGATTCAGCGCGAGATTGCGGAGTACGCGGCCGGACCGGCGCCTGCCAGGCAGGACGAGGTTGCACGCTTCCGGGACAGCCAGGTGCGGCGTCTGGCGGGCGGTTTCGAGACGCGGGAGGCAGTCGCGTCGGAGATCGCAGACATCGTGCGGTTCGCCCGGCCAGACGATTGGACCACCCGCCGCAGTAGGGCCCTCCGTCAACTCGATCTCAACGAGGTTCGCACCGCTGCCGCCGCGTTAGATGTCAGCAAATTGACGTGGGTCGTGGCGGGTGACTTGTCCCGTATCGAGGCACCTGTGCGCGCACTGGGTTTGGGAGAGGTAATGGTGATCAATTTGCAGGGTTGGCCTCGGGCATCGCAGCCTGGGAAGGCGGCTGCAATTCCGCAACTCGACAGGTCACGGAGATAGAAATCCCACAGCGGGTCCAGTCGCAAAATTACGAGTGGAGCTCGTGCGGTCCCCGCACTCGCGATTCATGCTTACGGCCTTTGCCAGCTCAAGTTTGCTGTGACTAGCTCGTCGAACGCGGACGACTCTCCAAGTCGCCTTGTTAAGGATCTTGGAATCGAAGTGCAGCTGGTGGCCATTCACTTATGATGGGTCGTTGAGGAGGCTGGCGTCTTTCGCCTCCACTATGAATGATTAATATTTGTGAACCTTGGCGCGCCTTGAAAACCTAACGGATGGGTTTACTATGAAGATCACTAGCCACAACGGACATGACCTCATCATCCAAAGCCGCGATCACTGCGATCCCCATGTGCACATCAAATCGCCGAACTGGGATGTCAGGCTGCGCTTCAGCTTCTGGAAGGATGATGTTGAGTACTGGGACACGCGGCCTGTCAGGAACAAGCCAGCCGCCGCATTGATTGAGTCCTTACGCCGAGCGCTCATGGATCCGCAAGCGCTTAGGCGGGCCAGACGAGAATGGTGGCGTGCCATGGGTAGCACTTGTGTCGAGAACAAGCAGTGGATACTTACCCAGGAGGTGGTATCAGATGTTGAGAATTATGAAGATCCTTCATTGCGAATTATCAAGTCGTCCTTTGATAACGCTCACAACAGAACATTGCTGATTCTAGAGAATGGTGATGAGGTGGAGATAGAATTATGAAAATTCGCGTAAAGTCAAAGATTCACAACGATGTCGAAGTCACTGAGGATGTGTTGAAGCATGGCATGCTTAGTCCCACCAGCTCTCGCTTTGGTGATTTGCATGCTACTGGGTTGAGGATTGAATCGAAGCCGATTCGCTCGTTTGTGATCTCATTTGCCGATCGCACAAGAATTTCTCTTCCCGTAGCTATGTTTCCAGAGTTTTCAGACTTGAAGACTTCTGAGCTGGGTAAGTTGCAATTGGGTTTCGGGGGAAGTGCCATCACGCTCGATGAGCGTGATCTGCATGTTTCGATAGCTGGTCTAGTTAAAGCTAGCTCGCCCATGAGAAATCTCGCTCGAGCTGTAACAGCTTCACTACTTGGTGGCGCCAAGGGTGGAAAGAAGGCAAGCGCTTCCCGAGCAAATGGGGCAAAAGGTGGTCGTCCAAAGAAGCATGAAGCAGTGATGGCCTTAAGCGCGAAGAAGTCTTTGGAAGTGGCGTAGAGATGTTTCAGCATTTTGCTGTTCAGTTTTGCGTAATCCAATTCCGTACTCTTGAACGGCAATAAGCTGACGAGCTGCGCAACTAAGTTAGGAAGAATCTGTACGGTAGGTAAATGAAGGCGGGTACCCATCATCGGCGTCCTTTAATTCTTAGGATTTGCGACGGGGCGGCGATAGCGTGATGTTCGGAACATCCCTCTAGTCTGGAGAGCATCCGATGACCACAGGCACCATTTCCGTCAAGTGCCGTTGCGGTAGCGACAAGTTCAATATTCCGAGCACCCGGCGTCCTTCTGACACGATCTCCTGCGCCAGGTGCGGGGCTACCGGAAGGTATGGGGACGTCATGCGTACCGCCGGGAGCCAGGCAAAAGCCGCAGTGGAGGAGCAGCTCAAGGACGCCTTCAAGAAGGCGGGCTTCAAACTCAAGTGAGGGGCCTCCCAAGTCGGGAAAGCGCGACAGCTTGGGGAAGTTAGAAAAGGTTCTGGGGCCGATGCGGCTGTTGCTGCGTGGCCCGATGCAGGCGTTAGGCGGCACGGCAAGTCAATCTTCTGATTGTTTCTAACTAGGAGTCCAAGTATGCCCATCAAGCCTGGTCCAAAGCCGATTGCAAAGTCCACGGGGAAGCCCGATCAGCGGCGCCGGGATAACAAGGAGACACCCGGCAACACACCCTCTCTCAAGCCTCACAAGCACAAGAAAGGCAGCTAAAGAAGGACGTATTACTTAACGATCGTGCCGCCTAACGTTTCTGGCGCGCTTGCTTCACCACAGCCATTGACACGCCTTGCTGGGGAACGATCGGCTACTAAGCAGGTGATACTCTCGAACTTTTCCGCATGGCCTTGAACAGACCTCCCACTTCCTCGCCCATGCGCAGGCACTTGTCTGTCGCGCTCTGGGCGAGGAGTCCACGCTCAAGTTCGGCCTGGGCGACGTGGGTCTGAAACGGGCTCAATGAGGAGGCCGGTGTGATCATAGATCGCTCTTAGGATGAGGATGAATCGCAGTTCTGCTGAGGTCTAGTTCGGATCTTAGTCGAATCCAAGTTGCTGTCTGAGACGGGCTACGATCATGTCGGCCTCCCCATTTGGCATGGTCTCGGCAGTGAAGGGCACGTGGACGTAGTAGCCTTCACCCTCCTCAAGGGATTTGAGTTCGATTCCCGCCGCAGAGTAGGTTTGAATCATAAGTGCCTTCAGCGGATCGAAGATCGCCAAGCCCTTCCCAGCCTCGCGTTCTTCCCAAACGGTTCGCAGTGCCGCTCTAAGGGCGGGTATCAAAGTGACTAGGTGGGACTTGGCGTAGGCGGGGCACAGCTCCTCTAATGAGTCCGTTGCCTCAATGGCGTCCAAGTGCCCCAGCAGGTAGCCGGCCATCTTGAGCGGCATGGCGATGGGCTCGCCCGCCTCGATCAGGAGTCGGTCAACATCTCCGTGGATGCGATATTGCTTTATCTGCTCTTGGGCACGCGCCAATGAGTATTCCGCCGCCCGGTTGAATTCTTGAGCGTAGCGATGTTTTAACGCTTCAGAGTCACCGATCATCCCCGTCATCCGACAGGCCGCGTATTCTTCCCAGGCGGTGAGGATGGTCTGCAAGAGGGCAAAGTCCACCCATTCGCCCTCCGGCCTAGTCAGCATCAAGCCCGGCATGGCCTCGTCGCGCCACTTCAGCTCGGCCACGTGCCCAAACTCGTGGGCAATAATGTGGAGCGCATCCAGATGATGCTCGTGGGTCGGATCTACCAATGCATCGATGGCATTAGCGTTGTAGACCACGTGCGACATCACTTTGCCATCCCGCCGCACGTTCATTGCTTTAGCTACGGCAATAACATCGCCATTGTTCGTGTATTGCCTAGCGATCGCTGATTCATAGCCCAGGTCAACAGAGGAAAGGGCGGCGTCGAAGTCGTATCCCACCGTAACACCCGCCAAGCGTTCGAGGTCAAGGAACCGCCCACAGGCGATGATGGCGTCGGTCATTTCGTCGCTAAATCTCTGAACGAATTCTTGGTCCTCGGGAAAATTCATGAGAGCCAAGTTAGTGCTTTGAGGGACGGTCGAGGATGGCAGTTCGTCGGTCATGTTGAGGGGTGTCCTTCGGGTTGTCGAAGGTGGAGCAGCTGCGCCCGGCTATTAAATCAGCCTTCCACCGTGCGTGGCCGCTTGATCGGTCAGCTTGAGGCTGAAGCAGTCACGCAGCTGCGGCCTTGTGTGCCCGCTCATCAAAACCTTTGATCCACTCGATCATGGTTTGGACGTCCTTCAACAGTTCATCGGGATCAGGCAGCCAGGCGGGAGTCTCGATTGGCTGGGAATGTTCGAATGCAGAGTATTTTGTCATCATGGCCTCGATCAGTGCGCAATCCTCGGGCGTGATCGCGTTTAATCGCTTGAGCTTATTGAGAGTTTTAATCTCACGGCGATAGCGATTGATGATGCCCGAGCAAAGATCGTCCTCGACTGAGCGTTCAACGAGAATGCGGAAGTTGCTGCAAGCAGCTTTGAGCGCGATAGCCCTTATCTGGCTATCGTATTTCTTGATGGATCCTATTTCGCTGACCATCTTGTTGAAGCCTGACTTGGGTTTGAGTGAAAACGAGTCGATCGTTGCTGGCATGCCCGTATATGCGCCATCGCGTGCAATTGAAGCTACATGAGCTTCCACAGGCGAAAGACCAAAAGAGGGCCGTTGTTCGGCGGCACTCCTCAGTAGCACCATCAGCGATAGTCGGTGGGTAAGAACCACGACTTGGCGGTGTTCTGCTAGATCCACCAACCGCTTTGCAACCGCCTCCTCGTAACGTTGGTCCAACGATGAAATTGGATCATCGAATATCGCAGGAAGGCCTCTATCTGCACCGGTTGCATCGGCCAGGAATGCGGCAAGTGCCACGATCCTCTGCTCTCCTTCGCTCAGGATTTCTCGGTTCTTTATGTGGGACTTGGCGTCTTTTAACTCGATGTAGAAGCTGTAGATGCCTTTTCCCGAGGCCTTGTGGTTCATGCGCACCGGCAGGCTGCTGCCGCCAAGCGCCTGCAACTCCGCGTTGAACCGATCGCAATACCCCTTCGCTAGCTCTGCTTCACCGATCTCATTGCTTTTTATGGTGAGTGACCTGGTAAGGGTGAGCTGAATGGCGGATTTAACAACTGTCAACTTTTTGAGACGCACCACTTCCGCTCGCACGGCTTCAACTTGGCCGCAGAGCCATTCCTTGGCTTTGAGCTCTCGGAGGCGCGCCTCCTTCTGGGCACGTCCGCTTGGATCCAGAAGAGTGGCCAGTGCATCGCGCTGGGCAGTGGTAGCGACTTTCGTATGGTCCAGTGCCTCTGTCCATGCCGACCACTTGATCAACGGGATGCTGGCCATGTCAGTGGCAACACCCAGCGCCTTAAGCCTGGCATTGACCTCTTGGGCAAACGTCGCGGCTTGTGCGCCGTCGAGTCCAGCTGCGGCGCACTGCGATTGCCAGGCAGCGCTTGTCTCCACCACCTCCTTGGGAAGTGCAGCCATCAATGTGGTGAGTGTGTCCTCTGCAGCTTTTGCTTCGGTCTGTAAGGTGGCACTGAGATAGTCGTCAAAGCTGGCTAGTCGCTCCCTTCCATCGGAATTGAGCGATTGCTGGCAAAGGACGCAGCGTGCCCCCTCCTCCACATGAGGGTAGGTGTGGTCGGGGTAGGCCGCCCCCGTTGAATAGGCCTTGGCTGCTTCCCACAATGTCTCCCAAACCGGACCTCCAACCCCCTTCAAAGGCATGCCATTGATGAAGGTAGTCGCGTAGGCGGTAGCAGCTTGTCGCTTGAGGGTCGCGTTCGTTCGAGCGGAGACAATGGCCTTTGACTTCTCATCACTCAGACTTTCTGCCAGTTGAGACGCGCTTTCTTCCAGCTTGGTTAGCCGCTCAAGATCGGTGATTGCTTTCGCATGTGCGACGGCGGGATTGGCCTGGGCAAGTGCTGTTTCGAGCGCAAGCCGCTCCTGAAGCAACGCGTCCGGAAAGGCGCAAGCTTCTACAATTGCCTCATCGTTGAGCGTGGGCTTCAGTTTTTGAAAGAAAACCGAAGCCGAAGTCTGGGCCAACTCCACCGGAATTACGGGAAGTTGGGAGATAAGCTGTGCAGCGCGGGCCTCTAAGCGTTCGCTGACGCGATCGGAGATAGTGATGAGCGCGCCGACAAATCGCATGGAGCGGGGGAGATGGGTGGCCGTGCTTGCCGTATCTCCAAGTTCCAGCGCAGTGGCTGAGTCGAATACTGGCACGGCGGCAAGCTTAGGGTGTGGGCCAGATGCCGCGTGCCAGTCTAGGGTGTTCGTTGCCAGCGTTCCGTCGGTCGCACTCGCTGTGGTGACCGTCACCTGCGCGGAAGCGGCTTCAGTGGCGTTCCCAAATACGTTTCCGTGGATCGCTCCTTTTGCTCTGGCTCCGCAGATGTGTTTCATAAGACGGGCATAGCCAGACTTTCCCGAGCCGTTGGCCCCGTAAACGACGGTCATGTGCCCTTGGGATAGATCCAAGATGGCATTGGTGCCGATGGCGTTTACACCGCGGATGGCGGACAAAGCGTCGATGCGCAGCGCGCCTACGCTCGGAGTTCCCAAAATCACGCCGGGCGCCAGCGCCGGGTGCGGGGTTTCCAATGTTTTAGCTGCCTCCTTCAAACAGTGAGAGGCGAGGGCGTCCATCTCTTGATCTGTCGGCATACGCCGATTACTTACCAGCCCATCTGCTGCCATGCGTAACCAGCTGGGGCGGGAGTTCAGCCAGCTTTCCAAACTTGTGGGCACTGATGAATTGCTCTTTGCCATCGATCACATCCCCTGTGCTTGACGGTGGCCAGGAAGGCGGCCGTCCCCCATGGCTCAATAGTGATCCCCATCACAGCAAGGGGCAAGTGGGCGATCGATTTGCGGTGAAAGCGCTCAGTTGTCCTTCTGGGATGGCGGCGGAATTTTCTGGCGGTTCACTTGCAGCTTCTCAGGTAGTGGGACGCGCTGACCCCCGGTAGCGGCAGCGCTGCGGCCCTCCGGCTCAAGTGGAAGCCTCAGTGCCCAATGAGATGGCTAACAGCCAGGCTGCCCCCAAGTCAGATGCTTGTTCCCGGAGTTTGTTTCGATTCTGAAGATGTATCCGAAGTGCCCCCACCAGCTCTGCATCTTCAAGCGCTTCTGCCCTCGCCAGGAACGCCAGCTCGCCGATGCGAGCGCGCCGTCTGGCTTCATCGCGTTTGGCTTGTTCTTTGGCTTTCGATTCGCGCCGCTGAGTTGCTAACAGCTCGCGCGCTTGGAGCTGTGCGAGCTGCTGCGTAGCGCGCTGGATCCTGTCATGGAAGTGATTGGTCCGCATCATCGAACTCCTTACGTGGGATTTTTGAGTGAAGCAAATAAATAGGTGACGTCAAGGGTTTCAGACGTGCTTGGTCGACTGCGTATTCAAAGCGCTGAGGGGCGTGAAAAATTGTCTCGAAGCAGAAGAGCAAGAGCGCACTTAGGCATCACAAGTGATGCGTGCGCAAAGGGCTTCGCCCCTTGAACCCCAAGCCGCTTTGCGACTTGCCAACGGCAAATTCAAAGGCATAAAGAGCTCAAAGAACTGGAGCTCTCTGCATGGCGATCTACCACACCCGTGTCAAAACCTTCTCCCGTGCCAAAGGCCATTCGGCCGTTGCCGCCGCGGCCTACCGGGCCGGACTCTCGCTCGTCGACGAGCGCACGGGAGCGCGGCACGATTACTCTCGCAGAGGCGGTGTGGTCGAGAGTCGCTGGGTGGTGCCTTTGAAGGCGCCCGACTGGTCGCTCGACGCCGCCAAGCTCTGGCAAGCGGCCGAGGCGGCAGAGAAGCGAAAAGACGCGACCGTGGCCCGCGAGTTTGAGATCGCGCTGCCGCACGAGCTGGATGGGCCTCAGCGCTCGGCCCTGACGGCGGACATCGCCCGTGCATTGGTTGATCGCTACGGCTTTGCAGCACAAGCGAGCATCCACTCGCCGGGCAGCAACGACGGACTCAATTGGCACGCACACATCCTCGCCACTACCCGGCGCTTGGATGCCGAAGGCCTTGCGGACAAAACGCGCGAGCTCGACGGTGGCCCCTCGGGGCGCAGCGAAGTGGAGTGGCTCCGGGCGATGGTGGCCCAGCTGACAAACAAGCATCTCGCCGCGGCTGAGATCGAAGTGTCGGTAGACCATCGAAGCTTGGAAGCACAGGCGGAGGACGCGCTTGACCGGGGAGACATCGTCGCAGCAGCAATTCTGGGACGGCGCCCAACAATCCACCTGGGCCAACAGGCCTCAGCGTTGGAACGACGAGGCGTGGAGACCGATGTTGGAAAAGTCTTGGGCAGCATCGTCGTGGACAATCAGAGAGCCGTGCATCAGGCAGCAATAAGGTTTGAGAGAGCGGCCATGGATACGGACCCGGCCCACGGAAATGCAACGCTGCCATCGAACCGTATTGTGCTGGGGCCGAAATCCGGCGAAAGCTACATCGAGGACGTAAAGGGATTCAGTCGGCGAGGAGTTTTGGCAATTCGCACTCTTCCCAATGCACCCGAACCCTCACTTCAGTCCCTGCTGGAAAGGGCATGGGGACTTTGGCGTGACGTGGTGGCCGCGGGCCTTGAGGGGGCGCTTGGCTCCACACTCGTGCTTCTACGTCGCTTGGACTCGGCCATTGGCAACGGGAGCGTGGGTACATGGGTGCGCAAGGATGTCCAGCGAACGCTAAGGGGCTTGGCCGCAGTGAGGCGACGAGCGATGGAGTGGATGCGGCGGGTGGAGGCTGAACGTCGGGCAGCATCGCTTCTGACGCGCGCCGAGAGGTCGTTGGAGGACTTCGTCGAGCTGCAGCCCCGACCAACAGGCGCTGGACTGGTGACCTGGGCCCGGCGTCGCGGACGTCGTTTGGCAGCAATCGAGCAGCGTTTGGATGCCCTGAGAAAAGCTCGTACAAAGATCGAGGACGGTCAGGAAGAGGCCTGTGCGAATCAGCTGTCAGCCGCCGTGGCAGAGTTGGAAGCCGGCAGCAGGGTAGCCCTGGATCAGTTGGAGGATGCGCTCCACGAAACGGGAGACCCCGCAAAGCTGACTGTATCCACGCAGCAGGCCGCGCCTCGGCCAAGGCTTCACTGACAGGAATGAAGAGCCCCCGCCGTGGCGGGGGCTTTAAACCTTCAATGAAGCGTTGGCCGCTTGGTCGTCGGCGGCTTGGCCGGGGGCCTGATTCCTCGCCGATCGGCAAGCAGTTGGTCCAAAGACGCCAGCTCCTCTTTGACCTCCACGCGCTCCTTCGTTGTGGGCGCGGGCCGTTCCTGCGCTCGTGGTCCGTCGTGGGTGAGGTTTAGCGGGCTTCCACCCGCGCGCTGGCGTAGAACCTCGGCGGCGACCTCCAGGGCCACTCGAACATCTTCTGAGCGCTCTCGTTGGGAACGCTGAGCCGCTCGTTCGATGGTGCCGCTTAAAACGAGCGCGGCGATTCGGGTTTGTGGATCAGTCATGGCTCCTCCGCTGTCGATGCGTGCCCGTCGTCAGTCGACTGAGCTGCAATGTGGATCGGTCCGATCGGGCTTCTCCCTTCGGATCTGCCCAGAATGCGCTCCGCGAGATCAAGGGCGTCTTGAACATCCCCCAAGCGCTCCTCGCGAGTGCGATGGGCGGTGGGATTGAGGGTACCGCTCAGAAGTAGTGCGGCGATTTGGGTTCGTGGGTCTAGCAATGTGCGTCCTCGGTTGGTGTGTGCTCGTAGCCAACCAGCTAAGTGAAAATTAGCAAGGCCACTTAGCAGGGAATTGCGCACAAAATTGCTAGTTAGTCGGAACAGCTCTGCTGTCGCGGTGCTTTCCCTTCAAAGGCAACCCGCGCGGCAACGTGGCGGTCTAATCGCTTGGGAGCTTGCAGCTGAGAGAAGAAGGTGGCTACCCCGCTCTAAGCAGCTTAATGTCGGCTATGCGCTGAAGCTGTTGAAGATGATCCGGCTTGTTCTTGGCAAGCCATCTCACAACCGCAGCGTTGTCCAAGAGGGTCGACCCAATGTGGGTTTTGACGATTTCGAGCTGGAGGCTGGCTGGGCCATAATTCTCCTCCAGCAGCTTCGTATCGGCTTGCAGCGCTGCCAGCTCCCGTTCCAAGCGTTGGAGCGCCTCGATAGGGGCACCGTTGACCGTCTTTGCTGCCAATGGATCTATCAACTGTTCGACCGGCGTGTTTTGGAGAAGCGCGGTTGCAAGCTTGATCGAGTAATCCCCCAAGTTGACCATGGTCTGGGCAGCATCGATCTGCCGGAACGGCTTCATTTTCCGCAGCAACCGAAAGACGCCTGCGGCGGCGGGTTTGTCGGCCAGGATGGCGGTCGCTTCGTCGCAAACGCCATCCAAAAGCCGGAATTTGTCCCGGATGGAGCTGGCCGAGATGTTAAGCACCTGCGACAGCTGTTCCACGGAAACCCCGCGCTCTGCTGCCCTGAGGATCATTCGGTGCTCTTGGACAACCGAAAGGCGGTTCACCTGCTTGTTGTAAGTGTAGCCTTCGTCGTCGGTTGAGATGAGGCAGGGGGCCACGGTTGCTCCCAGTTCCTTCAGAGCCTCCAAGCGCATTCGCCCATCCAGGACCAAGAACCGCCCGGCGGCGCCCCGGTCCAGGGTAACCACGATGGGTTCGACCAATCCCACCGTCCTGACCGAGCTCACGATCTGCTGATACTTGACGGAGGCTTTGGTTCCCGTGGGCATGGCCACGCTGTAATGGAGCTGCGCCAGCTGGATGTCCACGCAATCCTTCTCAAAGCCCAGGCGTACGCCCGAAGGTTGCTTTTTGCTCATCGGGCCAACCCTCTGCGGGGCAGCAGGTCAGCCAGTGGTTGCGGGACGCTGGTCAGCCCTTCTGATTGGAGAACTCCGCAGAACTCTTTCGAGGCAAACAGCTCTTTGAAGATCTGGCGGGCCAGGAGGAGCGATTGCTGCGTGAACTCGGCCTTCTTCTGGATGCGTTGATGCATCTCCACGTCCCGTTTGTAGAGCTTGGCAAGGTCCTCGGGAGTCAGCTTCTTTCGCGGTGTGCCGTGAGCATAGGAGTTTGTTCCCTTCTTTCCGCTTCTAGCTCGATGAGCCAAGATATTTCGGACGACGGTCACCTTCTTTCCCTTAAGCTCACCGGCCTCGTAGGCGTCCATCAGCAACTGTTGCGCATCGCGATCATTTGCCCGGGAGATGTTGACTGCAAGGGCCAAGGAAATGTGGCCGGCCTCTGCGGCAGCGAGCAGACGTCGCTCTCCGCGCTCCATGAGGTTGGCCACGCTGTTCACCCAGGACGGAGTGCAGCCCAGCTTGGTGGCTATCTCCGGATCTGAGTAACCGCGCTCTCTGAGCACCTGGACCTGTTCCATGGTCTCGGCCGCCCTGGGCGTGCGGCGGGCGACGTTCTCCACGATGCTCATGACGTGGCCGGTATGCTCATCCACGTCCAAGATCAGGGCGGGGATCTCGCGGTGGCCCAACAACTTGCAGGCCTCAAGGCGGCCTTGGCCGCAGATCAGTGCATAGGGGAGGGACGTTTCATCAGGAGAAGCCTTGCGAACGCTAACCGGGCGCTTAAGTCCCACCGTTTCGATGCTTCGGGTGATGCCACGGTGGATTCGTTGGTTTCTGACACGCGGATTCGCGACGTGGATTTCGGCAATGGGGATCATCTGTACGCTTGTGCTTTTGTTCGTCATGCGGCCTCCAGCAATGCGGCCCGACCGGCCAAAGCGAAGAACTCCTCCAGTGTGTCCATCCGGTAGGCATCCAAGGAGAAGCCGTTGTCCTCCATGGAGGGCATGCCATCGGGGGTGAAGTCGATGGAAGGAAGCACGTAGAAGTCATGGGCATGACGGTTACCGGGATCCATCCGGATCACTACGGTCAAATGCGGCGTCAGGCTAGCATCCAGTCGGATGCGCCAGCGGTTGGAGCCGGCGGGTGTGGGCTTGCATCGTGCGATGACGACGGATGTGAGGAGCTCACCGTTCACCCGTAGCAGGCCGGTATCCCGGTATGGCTCGACCCACCCACCCTGTTGGGCTATGCCATCCACCACCAACTGGACCATCTCGGGATGCCGCTGCCGAAGGGCGCGGTTGATCTCCAAGTAGGCGTAGTCGCGTTTGGGGGAGTAGCCAACCAAGCTATAGGCCCGGAGCAGGCTACCAAACCGATGACGAAAGGCGCTGCTGGAGGGGACGCCCTCTTCTTCGTCGATCAGCATCCCTGACAGCGCACCATGCCGCTCGAGCAGCGACCGCAGGGCGTCCAGCATCTGGTCGTCGTCCAAGTGGACCGAACGTGCCGCTATGACTGCTTGAACGCGCTCGAACAGATCAAGCGGAACAATGGCTTCAAACGCATGTTCCTTTCGCACCCACGCTTCCGGCGGGTTCTGAACGTGTTGCAGCTTCAGCTTGAACGAGGTCCGGTTGTAGACGTTGTGGCCGACGTATTTCTCATTCGTCAGTATTTGATGGATCGTCCCTCTGCTCCAGGGGCCACCCACTTCATTGGGGATGCCTTCTCGGTTCAGAACGGAGGCGATGACCCGTTCGGGCATAGCGTCCTTTAGAAACAGCCCATAGATCCGCAAGACGGTGGCGACTTCTTGCGCGGGCCCGGGCACCAGGATCACACGATCGGTCTGGATGCTCTTTTGCTCTCCCCGAGCGAGCACCGCCTTGGGCTGGAGGTGCTCGTCCACGAGTTGTCGGCGCAAGCCGTATCCCGGCGTGCCTCCTTGTCGGAACCCGTGTCGCACGATGTTGCATGCCCCTTTGAACACCTTGTCAGATAGCTCTCGGCTGTATTCGGCGGCCATGCTGCGCTTGAGGCCAATCATGATGGTGGATGGCAACGAGCCATCGTTCTTGAACGCTTCCGCGCAATAGATGACCGGCACACCATGGCTCTTACAGGCGTGAACGTAAGCGGCGGCCTCGTCGGGGTCGGGGAAGCGCCCCCAACGGCTCACGTCGTAGACCAAAATAGCGTTGAAGCCAGGGGAGGGGAGCTTCACATCCCGGAGAAGGGCTTGAAGAGCGCTCCGACCTTTCAGGTTTAGTCCACTCTTGCCTGAGTCCTCGTAGGTCTGGACGATCTCCATGCCGTGCGCCTTGGCATATTCGGCAATTGCCGCGGCTTGGTTCTCCGTGGAGTAGCGCTGATGCTCGGTAGACATGCGCACATACTGGGCAACCGGAATGAGCCGATCGGGGGGCTGAGTAGCATCGGACACTGCGTGGTGCGAAAACACGGTCAGCGCTTCCCATGTAAGACTATGTATTCAGCGACCGTAGGCGGGTAGATTGACGGTCTTGTGACCGTTTGAGTTCTTGGCTGAACCCGTCCGGTTAGTGACGGATCAGAAGAAGGCCAGGTTCTAGGGCGCAGACCATGTATCGTGGACAAACAGATGGTCATTCCGAGAGAGCGGATGGACGACATCGAAGATGAGAACGGCGGGGATTACCCCCGCTATCATGAAGAGATCGAAGCCAGTGAGTTGGTGGCCGGCCTGATGAGTCTGGCTCTGCTCAGCGACGATTTGGCAATGGTTAGCCAAGCCTACAACGTGGCTGCTGTGGACAAATTCATCATGGGGTTGGAGATGCAATTCCTGCGCAGCCGCTATGATGAAGAGACTCCGCGCGAAAATCGGGGTGGCATGTTCTTATCTGCCCAAACCGAGATGTGGATCTTCGCCGCCTACGAGCTTGTCCGGTCCTGGCGGGAGCGGGCGAAGCTGGCGATTAAGCTTGCCGAGAATGGTGGGTTGGACGTCAAGATCTCTCACCTCGTTGGGAAGCCAGATTGGGATTACGGAAGCCAGATGGTGGCCCGCCAACTCAGTCAGGTCCGTGATGAGCCTGCGCTCGTTGCAAGACTTAAGGACGATCTGCGCCGGAGCCATATCCCATTCCACTTGATCGAGTGGGTGAGGGTTCAGCTGGCAAAGCATCAAGAGCCCGGTAACGCTAAGTCTTTTGTTCGCTCGCATCCGATGATGGATCGAAACACGGGGTCGCTTAATTATCAGCTGACTCAGGGGCCTTTGATCTTGGCCACCATGAGCAGACGCGAATTGGCAGACGCGCTTCGGGACCTCAACGATCCGTCGGTCCCTTCAGAAGAGGACATCGCGTCTTTCAATAATTTCCGAAAGGCAAGAGCGGTGAGCATTGATACACCAGGAGAGTGACTCCGCCGCAGGTCCACGGGGGAACATCTGGCGACGGCAATGAGAGGATTACGCTGAGAGTGCTGGACCCGAAGGCGGACGGGTGTGACCTGGATGGTGTAAGTCTCGCGGGGCTGGGTGGGATCGCACGCCAAAAGGCCTCGCAGCCCCCTGTTGCGACTGCGTTGCGACGGACCAGTGATCTCGGGGCTGGCGTCGAAGATCCTTGCTGCACAAGGCTCTTGATGACTAAGATCTTCTTTTAGTCGTTTTGCTTCATCAGCGGGGTATGTTCGGCGGACTTGTCTTTGGACATGGGACTCGTGGATCAGGGCATCCGGCCGCGCCGGGCGGCAGCGGCAGCGGCAGCGGAGCGGGTACAGGGCTGTCCATGGTAACTGCTGGGGCCGGCGGGCGCCGCTGCGGTTGGCGGCCATTGCCCGTGGGGAGGCACGCAGTCAGGCGGGAACCAGGGTGATCTGCCAGTGGCTGGCGATGATCTGCATGACGATCTCGAAATAGGTGGGGCCTTCGCCCTGTTGCAGGGCCTGCAGCTGGCGGGCGATGGCCTGGGTATTGAAGCTGCCCGGTGTGTCCAGCTTTGCCTGCAGCCATTGGCGGGTGGTCTCCATGCCCAGCGCCGTGCGGCTGTGGGCAATATCGCGCCAGATCAGCGTGGCCTGTGCCTGCCCGGCCAACGCGCCATAGCCGCCATGCAGCAGATCGTCCAGCGCGTCCAGGCTCGGCCCGAGCTGCCAGGCTTCGCCGGCCATGAACACGCGGTTGATCTCTGCGTACAGGCTGGCGATGTCATTGATGGCGCTGCCTTCGATCTGTAGGAGAATGGTCATGTGCCAACTGTAGGGTCAGCGGGTGAAAGCCGGCGTGGGACCGGGGTTCGTGCCATGCCCTGAGCGCGCATGCGTCCTGGCCCTTTGCGGCGTGTTTCCCCGCAGCCGACTGAATCTGCAATCTTCCCTATAGAAGTTTCCGTGGCGGCCGATACCCTTTGCGCCTTTCCGCGCTTCGCGCGGCGGCGCGCTGTCGCGTATGCGTCGGCAGACCCGAATCAGGCCGGCACGTCGACACCCTGTTCTTTCCGGACAGGGTGCCTGATGGTCGGCATCACTATCAGGAAAAGAGTGTGCAGTCAGGGAAGAAGCAGGCACGGCAGGTGTGCCGTGGTGGTGGGTGGGTGGTGCTGCTTGGCATGAGCTTCGGTGTTGCCGCCCAGCAGGCCGGTGATCCCGCCGCGCAGGAACTGCTGCGGCAGCAGGAACGCGAACGCGTGCTGCGCGAGCAGCAGGAGCAACGGCTGGATGTCCGCCTGGAGCGGGGCGCGCAGAAGGAGGGCGATCGCCTGCCGACGCAGGAGCACCCCTGCGTACGCATCGATCGCATTGTGCTGGAAGGCGAGGACAGCCAGCGCTTCGGCTGGGCACTGGCGGCCGCTGACCCGGTGGGCGATCCAGCCACCGGTCGTTGCCTGGGGACCGAAGGCATCAACGTGGTGATGAAGCGCGTGCAGAACGCAATCATCGCCCGGGGCTATGTGACCACGCGGGTGCTGTCGGCACCGCAGGATCTCAACCAGGGCGCGCTGACGTTGTCGGTGGTGCCGGGCCGGTTCCGCGAGGCCGTGTTCTCCGACCCGCAGGGCCGGCACCCGGCCCTTGCCAATGCGCTGCCGATCCGCAGCGGCGGCCTGCTCAACCTGCGCGACATCGAGCAGGGGCTGGAGAACCTGCAGCGCGTGCCGACCGTCAGCGCCGACATCAAGATCGCGCCGGCCGACGGCGAGGGCGCGGCGCCGGGCCAAAGCGACCTGCAGATCGACTGGACGCAGCGTTCACCGGTACGCGCCAGCGTCACCCTGGACGATGCCGGCAGCCGCGGGACCGGCAAGCTGCAGGCCAACGCGACGCTGTCGCTGGACAATCCGCTGGGTCTGAACGAGCTGTTCTACGTCAGTGCTGGCCGTGGCGTGTTCAACGGCCGCGGCAAGGACACCGACAGCTGGACCGCGCACTACGACGTGCCCTACGGCTACTGGCTGTTCGGTGCTACTGCCAGCGCCTACGACTACAGCCAGAACGTGGTCGGTGCCTTTGAACGCTACGAATACAGTGGCCGCAGCCGCAACGCCGAAGCGCGGGTCGACCGGCTGCTGCTGCGCAATGCCAAGGTCAAGTTCAGTGCCTACGCGCGCGGCTGGCAGCGCGAGTCGAAGAACTACATCGACGATACCGAGATTGAAGTGCAGCGCCGCCGCACCGCTGGCTGGGAACTGGGCCTGACCCACAAGCAGTTCATCGGCACTGCCACGTTCGATGCCAGCGTGGCCTACCGGCGTGGCACGGGCGCCTTCCACGCCCTGCACTCGCCGGAAGAGATGGCACAGCAGTGGGATCCGACGCTGCCGCTGGAAGGCACCTCGCGGATGAAGCTGATCACCGCCGATGCGCAGTTCAACGTGCCGTTCCAGCTGGGCAAGCAGCGCCTGCGCTACACCGCCGCATGGCGGGCGCAGTGGAACCGCACGCCACTCTCGCCACAGGACCGCTTCGCCATCGGCGGCCGCTATACCGTGCGCGGTTTCGACGGTGAAAGCTCGCTCAGCGGTGAGCGCGGCTGGTCGCTGCGCAATGATCTTTCGCTGGGCATCGGCGGTGGCCAGGAGTTCTACGTGGCTGCCGACTACGGTCGTATCGGCGGCCCATCCGCGCAGTGGCAGTCCGGCCGCGACCTGGCGGGCATGGCGCTGGGCCTGCGCGGCGGCTGGCAGCAGCTTTCCTGGGATGGCTTCGTCGGCTCGGCGTTGCACAAGCCCGCCCATTTCCCCACCGACTACACCACGTTCGGCTTCAGCCTGGCCTGGCGCTACTGAGCCGCCACAAGGACACGTGACATGAACACTATCTATCGTCTGGTTTTCAACCGCGCGCTGCGCGTCTGGCAGGTGGCTTCGGAACTGGTGAAGGGCGGCGGTGGCCTGGTCGGCCATGTGCCGGGCCGGCAGAGCGCTGCGCTGTCGCCGCTGGGCTTCGCGCTGATGTGCTCACTGGGCTGGGTCAGCCTGGCAACCCCCGCGCTGGCGCAGTCCGATGCGCGCATCAGTTCCGATCCGAATGCGCCCGGCCGCGAACGGCCGACGGTAGTGACGGCACCCAATGGCGTGCCGATGGTGAACGTCACCACGCCGTCGGCGGCGGGTGTGTCGCGCAACCGCTATTCGCAGTTCGACGTAGGCCGCGAAGGCGTCATCCTCAACAACGCCCGCGGCCAGGTGCAGACGCAGCTGGGCGGCTGGGTGCAGGGCAACCCGTGGCTCGCCACCGGCAGTGCACGGGTCATCCTCAATGAAGTGAATGGTCCGGCCAGCCGGCTCAACGGCTATGTGGAAGTGGCCGGGCAGCGCGTCGAAGTGATCATTGCCAACCCGGCCGGCATCCAGGTCAACGGCGGCGGCTTCCTCAATGCCAGCCGGGTGACCCTGACCACTGGCACGCCGATGTTCACGGGTGCCGGTGCACTGGAGGGCTACCGCGTCACCGGCGGCGCGATCCAGATCGATGGCGATGGCCTGGACACCAGCCGTGCCGATTACACCGACCTGATCACCCGTTCGTTGCAGGTCAACGCCGGCATCTGGGCCAATCAGTTGCAGGCGACGCTGGGCAACAACGTGGTCAGTGCCGACCACAGCCAGGCCAGTGCGACCGCGGCCAGCGGCGAGGCACCGACCTTCGCTCTGGACGTTGGTGCACTGGGCGGCATGTTCGCCAACAAGATCTGGCTGGTCGGCAACGAGCACGGCGTGGGCGTGCGCAATGCCGGCAGCATTGGCGCGCAGGCCGGCGAGCTGGTGGTGACGGTGGATGGTCGCCTGGAAAACACCGGCGCCCTGCAGTCGCGGCAGAACGTGCGCGTGCAGGCCAGTGGCGATCTTGCCAATGGCGGCACCATCGCGGCCTCGCGTGAGGTGGCAATCACCTCCGGCGGCACGCTGGACAACAGCAGCGGCACGCTCAATGCGCAGCGCCTGCAGCTGCAGGCGCAGGGGTTGCGCAACCAGGGTGGTGCGATCGAACAGACCGGCGTGCAGGCCCTGGCGCTCAGGGCTGACGCAGCCAGCAACCGCAGCAACGGCCTGTTGGGCGCACTGGATGCGGTAGCATCAGGTGGCAATGAGGGCCGCCCTGGCGGCGGCGCGTCGCCGGGCAGCGGTGGCGGAACGCCCGGAACCGGCACGCCGGGAACCCCGGGAACCGGAGGCGGCAATGGAGGCTCGACCGGTACCTCGACGTCGCCGGAGCTGCCGCTGGCCGAGGGCCTGATCGCCATCACCGGCATGCTGGACAACGACGGCGGCAGCATCAGCAACGGCGGCACGGTGTCACTGGCCGCCCGCAACGGTCTCGACAACAGCGGCGGTCGCCTGGGAGTGAGCGCGCTGCAGGCCGGGGGTGAGCTGCGCAATGACGGCGGCACGCTGCAGGTGCATGGCGATGCCGTGCTGCAGGTGGGCCTGTTGTCGAACCAGAAGGGTGCGCTGAGCGTGGCCGGCGGCCTGCGGCTGGATGCGCAGTCGCTCGACAACCGCGGGGGTGAACTGCGGCACGCCGGCAAGACGGCATCGTCGTGGACGGTGCAGGGCCTGTTCAACAACGACGGTGGCCTGCTGGCCACCAATGCCACGCAGCTGGCGTTGCGCGCAGGCCGGGTCGGCAATGCCGGTGGCCGTATGGAACATGCCGGCGAGGGTGGCCTGCAGCTGGATACGGGCGACTGGGCCAGCACTGGTGGGCGTCTGAGCACCCTCGGCCGCCTGCAATGGACGGCCGGCAACGTCGATCTGCGCAACGGTTCGCTCAGTGCGGCCGGGTTCGATATCGTCGCCGGGACGCTGGACAACCGGGGCGGCAGCCTGCTGTCGCTCGGTACCGGTGCCAGTTCGGTGAAGGCCACGGCGCTGGACAACAGTGCCGGCGGCACGCTGGCCGGCAATGGTGATCTGGGGCTTACCGCGATCACGCTGGACAACAGTAGGGGGCTGGTGCAGCAGTCCGGCACCGGCAGCCTGCGGGTGCAGGCCAAAACCCTGCATGGCAGCGAAGGACGCCTGCTCAGCAACGGCGCGCTGGTGCTGTCCGGCGGCGAGCTGGACGTGAGCGGCGGGACGACGTCGGCGCAGCGCGTGCAGATCCAGGCCGATGTGTTGCGCAACCGCCAGGGCCAGATCGTTGCGCAGGGAACGCAGGCGTTGGCACTGGACGTGCGCGATGCGCTCGACAACCAGGAAGGCCAGATCGTCGGCAACGGCGGCCTGCGCATCGACGCCGGTCGCATCGACAACCAGAAGGGCACGCTGCAGTCGGCCGGTACACAGGGCGTGGCGCTGACGGTGCGCGGCACCCTGGACAACAGCGGCGGCGGCATCTCCGGCAACGGCCAGGTGCAGCTGCAGATTGGCAGCCTGGTCAACCAGGGCGGCAAGGTGCTGGCGGCAGGCAGCGGCGCGCTGCAGGTGCAGGCCCGCGAGCGGCTGGACAACAGCAACGGCGGCCGCCTGGCCGGTACCGGTGATCTGCAGCTGCAGGCGGCACAGCTGGACAATCGCAGTGGTGCAATCGAACACGCTGGCGGCGGCACGTTGCAGATCCGCGCCGACAGCCTGCAGGGTGCGGCGGGCCGCATTCTCAGCCAGTCGTCGCTGGTGCTTGAGGGCGGCGACCTGCTGCTCGGGGCCGGCAGCACTACCCAGGCCGAGCGCATTGCCATCGATGCGCAGCGCCTGGACAACGCCGGGGGCAACCTCAGTGCGACCGGCAGCGACGCGCTGCGGCTGCACGTAGCGCAGCGCGTGGACAACAGTGGCGGTACGATCGCCGGCAACGGGGCGCTGGATATACAAGCCGGCGAACTGATCAACCGCACGGGTACGCTCAGCGGCGCCGGAACGGCTGACAGCGCGCTGCAGATTGACGGTGCGCTGGACAATCACGAAGGCACGATCGCCAGCAATGCCAACCGCCTGACGGTCACATCCGCACGGCTGGACAACAGGGGCGGCAGCATCCGCCAGGCCGGCAACCAGGGCCTGGACATCACCACCGGCCGCCTGGACGGCAGCAAGGGCACGCTGGTCTCCGCGGCCACGCTGACCCTGCGTGCTGGCGACGTGGATCATCGTGACGCGACGCTGGGCGCCGATCGCCTCGACCTTGAAGCAACCACGCTCGACAATGCCGGCGGCCGCATCATCGCCAGCGGTGAAGGCGTCAGTCGCATCAAGGCCACAACGCTGGGCAATGCCGGTGGCACGCTGGCCAGCAATGGCGACATGGCCCTGCTGGCACAGACGCTGGACAACCGTGCAGGCAGGATCCAGCACGCCGGCAGTGGCCGGCTGCAGGTCTCGGCGCAGACCCTGCTGGGCAACGGTGGCAGCGTGCTCAGCAATGGCAGCTTCGTGTTCGATGGCACCGCCCTCGATCTGAATGGAGCGACCACCTCTGCGCGGCGGATCGACATCGCCGCCGACACCCTGACCACTGCCGGTGGCACGCTCACCGCAACGGGTGAAGACGCGCTGCGCCTGCGCGTACAGGGGGTTCTGGACAATCGCGGCGGTTCGCTCGCCAGCAATGGCGCGCTGGATGTCATCGCGCGGCAGTTGATCAACGCGCAGGGCACGCTGCAGGGCGCAGGCAGCGGTCACTCCACGCTGGCGATCAGCCAGGCGCTGGACAACCAGAAAGGCCGCATCCTGCTCGGTGGTGCCGGCACCATCACCGCAGCCCGTCTGGGCAACCTGGGCGGCACCGTGCACGCGGGCGGCAGCGCGCTGGTGCTGGGCGTTGGCGGGCGCCTCGACAATGGCGAGCAGGGCCTGCTGTCCAGCACCGGTACGATGACCCTGGACGTCGGCAGCCTCGACAACCGCCACGGCACCCTGGTCGCTGGCCAGGACCTGACGGTCACCACGGCGGCAGGCGTGGACAACAGCGACGGCGCGATGCAGGCCGGCGAACGGCTGCAGCTGCAGGGCAACGGCCTGGACAACCAGCGTGGCACGCTGCTGGGTGGCCAGCTGGACATCGATACGCACGGCCAGCGGCTGGACAACCGCGCCGGCACGCTGGGCACGCAGAAGGGCGAACTGATCGTTCGCAGTGGCGCGATCGACAACCAGGGCGGTCGCGTGCAGTCAGCGGCCGACCTGACCATCAACACGGCCGGGCAGGACATCGACAACCGCGCCACCGCCGGCAGCGGTGGACTGCTGGCGGCCGGGAAGCTGCAGCTGGAAGGCGGTGTGCTGGACAACCGTGGCGGTGCAGTAAATGCACAAGGCGATGCGCGCCTGCTGCTGGCCCGCGTAGACAACAGCGCTGGTGGAACATTCGCCAGCGCTGCGAATTTGTCCTTGCAGGCGACGACCCTGGCCAATGCCAGTGGTCGCGTGCAGGCCGGGCGCAACCTCGACGTGGCCCTGGGCGGGCACCTGGACAACGCCGCCGGCGCGATCGCGGCTGGGCAGCGGTTGAGCCTCACTGCCGCCAGCGTGGACAACCGCAACACCCGTGGCGGCGACGGCACGCGGGGCCTGCAGGCGGGCCAGCTGCAGTTCGGCGCACAGTGGCTGGACAACAGCCAGGGCCAGGTCGTCACTGATGGCGGAGCGCGGCTGGAGATCAATGGCCAGCTGCAGAACACCGGCGGCGTGATCAGCACCGGCGGCAACCTGGACAGCCAGGCGGACAACGTCGCCAACAGCGGTGGCCTGCTGCGCGCCGATGGCAGCCAGACCCTGGTGGCACGTGCGCTCAGCGAAGACGGCCAGGTGCAGGCGCAGCGTGACCTCGGCCTTACCCTGCAGCAGGGCATGCGCCATCGTGGCGAATGGATCGCCAACGGCACGCTGTCGCTGAACCTGTCCGGCGACCTCGACAACCAGGGTGTCGTGCGCGGTGGCAACCTCGACCTCAACGCTCAGAACATCACCAACGCGACCTCGGGTGAGATCTCCAGCCAGGGCACGACCCACCTCAATGCCCGTGGCCAGTTGACCAACCGCGGCCTGATCGATGGCGCGCTGACCCACCTGGAGGCCGGCGAGATCGACAATCTCGGCACCGGGCGCATCTACGGTGATCGCGTGGCGATCTCCACCGGCGTGCTGAAGAACCGCGCCGAAGAGACCGGTGGTGCAACCCGCGTCGGCACCGTGGCCGCACGCGAGCGGCTGGACCTGGGCGTGCGCGAGTTGCAGAACACCGGCAAGGGCCTGATCTACAGCGACGGCGATGCGGCCATCGGCGGCACGCTCGGCGCCGATCGCATCGCCAGCGGCATTGCAGGGCGGATCGACAACATCAGCTCGGTCATCGATGTGAGCGGCAACCTGTCCATCGATGCGCAGGTGGTCAACAACATCCGCGAGAACGTGGTCGTTTCGCAGACCAGGACCGTGATGGATCCGGTGCGGCTGGACCGCCCGGCATGGTGGCGCAACGGCAAGAACGGCACCGAGAACATCCGCAGTACCAGCCACTACTCCGCGCACGAGGTGTACTACCTCGACCCGGCCGACATCCTCGAAGACACGCTGCACATCACGCCTGACGGCTTCACCGTGCATCGCGCGGTGGTGCGCCTGAGCTCGAAGACCAGTGCCTACTTCTTCGGGCGCGGTGGCCTGTACGCCGGCCTGGGCGAGCGCGCGCGCCTGAACGTGCAGGATGGCACGGTGGTGATGTACTACGTCGGTCGCCAGGACAACCAGGTCAATCCGGACCAGGTGCGCGTCGGCGCGGATGATCCGTTCGCCGAGCTGAGCGCCCTGCATCCCGATGCGCCGGCTTTCCGCTATGTCGACGACAAGCTGACCTATTCCAGCAACTACGGAACCTGCACCACCAACTGCGTGCAGTTGTGGACCTACAAGGACTACAACGATCCGGATCATACGCTGACCAATCCGCGCGGCTCCGGTGGCAACAACGTCAGCAGCAACGAGCAGTACCGCATCGCCACCCGGACAGTGACCGAGGATGTGCTCGGCGCCGGGGTAGGCGCCGATGCGGTGATCCGCTCCGGCGGTGCGATGCGCATCGGCACCGACACTCTGAAGAACCACTACGGCAGCATCGCCGCAGGGGGCAACCTGAGCATCGTGGGACTGACCGCGACGGCGAAGGTCGAGAATCTGGCGCAGACGCTGTTCCGCACCCATGAATTCAACAATGTGGGCCACACCTACAGCAACGAACGGGTGGCCTGGAGCAATGAGACGATCTCCGAGGAGATCGGCAGGATCGGTGGCAGCATCACCAGTGGAGGCACGCTGGTCATCGACGTCGGTGACCTGAGCAACCTCAACCAGGGGCGAAACGCGCCGAACGTGCAGAACGGTTCGGCGATGGCCAACCTCAACGTGCAGGGTCCCAAAGCGCTGCCGGATGGGCCGGGCCACGGCGGTGCGCAGGGGCCGGGCCAGTCCACCGGCACCGGTGCCGAACGCGCGCTGGCGCAGGCGGCCGATGCCGCCGGTACCCAGCAGAGCGGCAGCGTCGGCGGCGTGAGCGGCAACAGCGGCACGTCCGGGCCGCGCGTGGTCGCGGCCAGTGGCGGATCGCCGGACCGCATCGCGATGAGTGCACCGGACACGCGCGCGCCGAGCGCCAGCCTGTTCAACGTCAACCCCAACGGCGGCCACTATCTGGTCGAGACCGATCCGCGCTTCACCGACCACAAGACCTGGCTGAGCTCGGACCACCTGCTGGGCCAGATGGGCTACTCGCCCGATACCGTGCAGAAGCGGCTGGGTGATGGTTACTACGAGCAGAGGCTGGTGCGCGAGCAGATCGGCCAGCTGACCGGTCGCCGCTTCCTCGACGGCTACGCCAGTGACGAGGCGCAGTACCGCGCGCTGCTGGAGGCCGGTGCCACGGTCGCCAGCGAATGGGGCCTTCGCCCCGGCGTGGCGCTCACCGAAGCACAGATGGCACAGCTGACCAGTGACATCGTCTGGCTGGTCGAGCAGACCGTCACCCTGGCCGATGGCAGCACCACCACCGCGCTGGTGCCGCAGGTCTACCTACGCCTGCGCCCGGGCGACCTCGACGGCAACGGTGCATTGCTGGCCGGTGCCAATGTCGATATCAATCTGGGCAATGGCCTGGTCAACACCGGCAATATCGCCGGCCGCAAGCTGGTGACCATCGATGCCGGCAACATCGAGCACCTCGGCGGCAGCATTTCCGGCCAGTACGTCGGGTTGTCGTCGGACAAGGACATCCGCGTTGTCGGTGCCGCCGTGACGGCCACCGATGCGCTGTCGGTCAAGGCCGCGGGCAACGTCACGGTGGCCTCCACGGTGGAGACACAGCGGGGCGGTGGTACCTACCAGTACGAGACCAACCGCATCGATCGGGTCGCCGGCCTGTATGTAACCAACCCCAGTGGCGACGGCATGCTGTCGGTCGTGGCCGGCGGTGACATCAGCCTGCATGCCGCACAGCTCCGCAACGCTGGCACTGACGGCCTGACCCAGCTGGCCGCAGGCGGCAATCTGGAGGTTGGCGCGATTGCGCTGGAGGAACGCCGCGACGCCACCTTCGACGAGCGCAACCACCAGCGCAGCAGCAGGACGACACATGCCGCCTCGTCGGTGCAGGGCGCTGGCGACGTGGTGCTGGCCGCTGGCAAGGACATCACCCTGGCCGCCGCGCAGATCAAGGCGGGGGGCGGCCTGGCATTGCAGGCCGGTGGGGACATCAACAGCCAGGCACTCGTGGACGGCGAGAGCCGCGATCTTGCCAATGCGGGCAAGCGCAGCTCGCTGCAGGTCAGCCAGCGTGATGAGACGGTGCGTGGCAGTACGTTGCAGGCAGGGGGCAATCTGCTCCTGACGGCTGGCCGGGACGTCAACCTGACCGCCGCGTTGGTCGACAGCAATGACGGCACGGTAAGCGTGGCTGCGGGCCGCGACGTCAACCTGCTCTCAGCCAACGAGACGCACGACTACAGCCTCGACAGCTACGACAAGAAAAAGAAGACGCTCTCCAGTACCACTACCACGCGCAGCGTCGACGCCAGCGACAGCTATGCCATCGGCACGGCGATCCAGGGCGAGCGCATCAACATCACGGCTGGCCGCGATCTGACTGCGGTAGGTGCGGTGGTCGATGCCACCGGCAACGTGATTCTGGGGGCGGGCAACAATGTGCTGATCACTGCCGCCGAGGACCATCACAGCAGTGAGTCCAGCGAGAGCAAAAAGAAATCCGGCGTTACCGGAGGCTTCGGCAACGGCGTGGCATCGGTTGGCTACAGCAGCGCGAAGAACAGCAGCACCCGTGCCGAGCAGTCCACCACCCAGGTGGGATCGGCGATCGCCTCGCACGACGGCAATGTGCTGATCAACGCTGGCAACACACTGACGATCGAGGCCTCGGACGTCGCTGCAGGCGAGAACCTGACACTGGTGGGTAAGGATATTGCGCTGCTTGCGCGACAGGACACCACGAACAGCCAATCCAGCCAGGCCAGCAAGTCCAGCGGCTTCTCGGTGGGCGTGACCTACGACCCGACCAAGGCCTACCGCAGCGCCCGCGATTCGACCACCGACGGCATGGCCGACAGTGGCTCGGCAATGGGGCGGATCACCCGCACCGCTGAAGGCGCAGCCTCCGGCCTGCGCGCGGCCACCACGTCGACCGTGGTGACTGCGGGCAGCCAGCGCACCAACAGCGAGCAGAGCCATTCGACCAGTGATGCCCGTGTCAGCCAGTTGGCTGCAGGCGGCGATCTCACGTTGATTGCCAACGGCGGCTCGATCCTCAGCCAGGGCACGCAGATGTCGGCCGAGGGCAACGCTGTGCTGCTGGCCACCCAGGACATCGTGTTCGACGTGGCCCACAACACCGAGCGCAGCGACAGCAGCAGCCGCGGCAAGGGCTGGGGCTTTGCCAACAACACCAGCGGCCTGCCGTTCGGTACCAACAACGCGCAGAGCCAGGGCAGCGGCAGCAGTGACACCATCACCGGCACGCAGTTGTCGGTCGGCGGCGGCGTGCGCATGGCCACCACCGAAGGCAACATCCGCCTGACCGCAGCCAACATCGCGGCCGAGAAGGACGTCAGCATCCGTGCGGCCGGTGATCTACTGGTGCGCAGCGGGCAGGATACGGTCAGCAACGCCAATACGTCGGACAGCAAGGCGATCGGCACGGTACAGATATCGGATACCGAGAAGTTCTCTGGCTGGCACCGCGAGCAGCACCAGGACGACAGCGCGCAGGTGTCACAGGTGGCCAGCAGCATCGGCAGTCTGGGTGGCAGCGTGAACCTGACCGCCGGTGGCAAGTACACGCAGACGGCCAGCAACGTGGTGGCCGCCAAGGACGTGAACATCACCGCCGCCGAGATCGAGCTGCTGACCGCCGACGAAAGCGGCCACTACTCGCAGAGCGACAAGGACCTGAAGATCGGCGTGTTCGCGCGGGTGAAGTCGCCGTTGATCGATCTGATCAACAACGTGGACGCGGCCCGTCAGTCCGATGATCGCCTGCAGAAGATGCAGGGCATGGCGGCGGGCGCCAACGCGTACCAGGCAGCCAGTGCGATCTCGGCACTGTCCGGCCGTGGCGGCAGTGGCGAACTGTTCCGTGCTGAAGCAGGCATCGGCTTCAAGACTGCCAACAGCAGTGCCGATGGCAGCAGCATGGTGTCGCGTGGTTCCACCATCCAAGGCGGCGGCAACGTCAACCTCGCCAGCACCCAGGGCGACATCCATGTGGTGCAGGGCAACCTCAGCGCGGGCAACACCCTCAGCCTGGATTCGGCCGGAGATATCCTGCTGGAGGCTGGCAAGGCGCATGTGGCCGACCGCAGCAAGAGCAGCAATGCCGGCGCCGAGGTGGGCGTAGGCGTCTCTGTAGGCGCGCAGACCGGCGTGTATGTGTACGCCGAAGCGAGTGTTGGCAGCAGCAAGGCCAATGCCGAGAGCAGCACCTGGCAGAACACCACGCTGACCGGCAAGAACATCTCGATGAAGGCAGAGGGCGATACCACGCTGCGTGGCGCCACAGCGACCGCTGATCGCATCGACGTCAAGACCGGCGGCACGCTGACCATCGAGTCGTTGCAGGACATCGCCGAGAGCATGTCCAAGAACAGCCAGGTGGGTGGCCGCGTGCAGGTGTCGTTCGGCACTGCGTGGAATGCTGATGGTTATGCCAGTGCAGGCAAGGCCAGCGGCAGCTATCAGGGTGTTGGTCAGCAGAGCGGCCTGTTTGCCGGTAATGGCGGGTACCACGTCGACGCCGGCCACGTGAATCTGGTGGGCGGTGCGATTACCAGCACCAATGCGGGCAATAGTGATCTGACTGCGGGCTCGCTGACGTTCACTGACCTGCGGAACCACATGGACTACATGGCCAGCTCCGGCAGCATCAGTGGTGGTGCGGGCGGGGAGATGGATGGCTGGACGCCCAAGCCGGGAACTGCCGCACCCCGAGGTGGTCCGGGCCTGCCGATGATGGAAAAGGGCAGCGACAGCAGCTCCACTCTTGCCACCTTGACCGAGGGCAACATCACCATCGGTGGCAGACAGACGTCGGCGGCCGAGCTGGGCATCAACACAGATGCCAGTGGAGCGCATCGTGCGCTGGAGGCACTGCCGGATGCGAGCAAGCTGCTGGCGGACCAGCAGACGATGGCGGCTGCGGCGGGGACGGTGATGGCCACCAGCCAGCAGATTGCCTGGGATATTGGCAGTGCGGATGCGAAGAAGATCACGGACAAGTATCGGGAAGGGATGAGTCCCGAAGAGAAACGGGCATTCGATGCGCTTTCTCCGGACGAGCGATTCAACCGTCTGGTCGCGTTCGATGCATCCTACCCGGAAGCGCTGGTGACCCAGCAGAAGTGGGCCCCTGATGGCGTCTATGGTCGCGCACTCGGCGCAGTGACCAGCGCGTTGGTCGGTGGTGTTGAAGGGCAGGGGCTGGTTCAGCTGGGTTCCAACGCGCTGGCGCCGTATGCGGCAGAACTGATCGGCAAGACGTTTGACCCGAACAAGCAGAGTGCTGCGCCTAGCGAGGCCATGCAGATGCTGTCGCACGCGCTGCTGGGCGCGCTGTTGGCAGAGGCCAATGGTGGCAAGGCGGGGACTGGGGCGTTGGCGGCCGGTGGTGGTGAGCTGGCGGCGAAGGTTCTGGGCGACTACTACGCCAAACAGAATAACGGGCAGTTGTCGCCCGAGCAGGCGGAGCAAGTAAGGGTGCTCGGACAAGCGGTCGGCGCAATGGCGGGAGGACTTTCCGGTGCAGGAATTTCTGGCGCGACATCGGGCATGGGTGTCGCGAAAAATTCCGTTGAGAACAACTACCTGAATCACGACGAGCGGATGGAGTACCTTCAGGCGACTCTGATGTGTTTCGACTCTGGCAAAGATTGCGATATCAAAGAGAACTTCGAGCGGCTCTCCGCGGAGCGCGATTACAAGTTGTTGATGGCGTGCCAAGTGCCAGGGTCTATCGCGTGCAGTGAGCAGCGATCACTTGCGAAGATTGCGTTGGAATCGCATAACTCTCCTATATATAAGGGGGAGTACGACGCGTGGATGGCGGAGAACGCCAATAAGCTCATCGCTGCGAGCAAGAATGCCGGATCTGGGGTCAACCTTGAAGAAATTGCCATTCACTCTTCTACCGAAGATCTGCAAAGGAAGGTGTACTGTTCGCTGGTTGGTGAGTGTGGTTCGAACACTGTCGATCTATTGCGTGATGCAGGCTACGGTGCGGAAGCCGACTGGCTGTCGTCGACGAATCGAGCAGTCGCTGGTGCTGCCTTCGTAAACGGGCTCTGGAACGGGGGGGCGGGCCTGATAGCGGGTGCCGCAAGCATGAACCAGATCGGTCTTCTGTCGGGTTTGGTCTCGGATTACAAGGAGATGGACAAGCTTGGCTTGCAGGCCTTCTCCCAAAAGCGCAACAGCGCGATAAGTCAGGCCATCAATGAATACATGGAGAAGACCGCAGGCCTTGCGTATTACCTGACTGGTGGTAGGAACTCGTGGAATTTTGAAGATGTAGATCAAGCTGCTGACATTGGTGGAAAGCTCACGTTTGACATCGGAACTTCCTTGGTCGGGCCGGAGGCATTCCTCGCCAAGAGGACCACGGCGGCGGCTTCGGAGGTCCGACTTATCGCCGATGCGGAACAGCAGCTCATAAAGTACATCGCAGGTATTGGAAGGAACGCGCCAGCGACCGCAATCGGTGCTGTTGATCCTATAACTGGTAGAATTGTGACTATGTCGAGTGGCCCTGTTCCTGATGTGATCGCGCCGGGCCTGAAGGCGTACGCTGATTCGCTAGGAGGCCTTGGCGTCAAGACAGCATGTGGGAATACTATTGGTCGTTGCGCAGAATTCAGAGCTGCAAACGAACTGATGCTGGCAAATCCACGTCTAAAGCTTGAGGATATCAAATTTACTGCTGCTGTTCGGCCGAGAAGTGGGCTTCCTGTTCCTAGGTGTGATAATTGCAAAAATATATTTGGAGATGAGTAATGTATGGAAATGGATGAAGAATTTCTTGAGGTAAATGACATTGATTGGTTTGCGGTTGGTGCTGATGGGTATGTTTGTCATTTTGCTACGGGAGGGCGTGGTGTCGTTCCGCGTCAAGTTGCGTCGTCCATCGAGAGCTGGCAATTGGCGTGTGATTATATTTACTCGCTTCCTATTTGCTCGGGCGTTATCGTGGTTGAAGAGAGCTTGCCTGATTTCAGTGGGCTCGCTCAGCGCGAGGCCTATCTTGGCTCTTTCCTTGAAATGGCGAGTCGCGGGATTTTCAGTCATGACGTAAGTGGGGGGGGGTATCGCCTTATCGCCAAGCCGGAGCTTGCGCTTCGCGAAGGCGACCTCCCCGAGCGCATTCGAAATCATATTCCAAAGATCGCCATCGGTTCGGACGATGATCTGCTTCATTTGATGCGCTGAATGCGGCTTTTATGGGAGTGTGTGAAACGGGTGGTCGATGCCGGGCTAGGCATGTAGCACGATCTCGTTCATCCTTTCGCCGTTGCTGATGATCACCTTCGTGCTGATGGGGCTGCCATGATTGTCTTTGCTCTCATTCGTGGTGTTTCGCGTACCTGCTGGAATCCTGGCGAATCCGCTGTACCTGGCGCACTGCCGAAGGATTATCCGCAAGGTTGATGCCGAGCATCGCGGGGCACATCGGCGGCACCTTGAGCTGCAGAAGGCTGGCGGCGTCAGCTACACCGCTCTGGTGATCGCCTTGGCGGTAACGGACTCACAGAACACCCTGATCAATCTGATCGTTGGTTCGATATCAGAGCCAACGTTCCAACCGAGGGCAATGCCTGCATTGTCGAGCTGCGTCTGGCGCCCCCGGGGCGCGTGCTGGAGGCCACTGTTCTGGAGCCCTGCACGTTGAACGACGCCCAACGCGAGAGGATGCTGGGTGAAATCAGGCGCACGGACTTCACGATCGAGGGGAAGATGCGGTTCTTCAACCGGCATACCCTTATCGGCTTGAGTAAACAGTGAGCATTTCGCTGTTTCTCGAGGTCGAAGCCGGTGCCGACCTGGCTGCCGTGCTACACGCTCTGGATTCGATCCAGGCCGAGTACGCCGACGGTACTGACGGTCTGCACGGATATCTTCCAGCGTCCAACACCGGCTTTGGGTTCGGCATCGTCGATCCGCCGGAGGCGCTCGTAGCGGAAGGGATTGGAGCCGAATGGCAGGTGGGCCTGGTGGGTTCGTTTCATTTCCGCGCGAGCGGGTTTGAAAGCGCCTGGGAGGGAAACTGCCGCTTCATCAAGCGCTACGCCGCGACGTGCGGGTTCCGGTTTGTGCTCTCCTTCCAGTTCGAGAGCGTCTATGCGGCAAGGCTCGGGAAGGATCTGGTCTTCCCGGGGCCTGCTGCTCTGTAATGCTGGATACCGGGGCGGCTGGCCCCGGCCTGATCCCATTCTCGCTACCCGTGGCGATATACCTTGTGGATATGACGCCTTCGTGGGTTGTCTGATTTCACACCTGTCTGCACAGTTCCAGGGTTTTGGATCGATATAATAATATTGGCCCATAAAGTTTCCCCTGGCTGCGCCGCCATCGATCGTACGGCCATGATCAAGGGAATTGAGATGCTCGCCTTACGCAACCTCCGAGTGGGATCCCGGCTGGGTGCCGGGTTTGGATTGCTGCTGCTGTTCATCGTGGCCATCGTTGGCCTGGCGCTGTACGGAAATCATCTGAAGTCCGCCCAGTTCGAGAAAGTGGTGGACGTCAACATGGTGAAGATGCGGCTGTTGAACGACATGCTGGATACCAACAACGCGGTGTTGATGCACCGCCGGCTGATGGTGATCAAGCGCGGCGAGGATTTCGACAGGGATTATCAGAAGGCGCAGGAGCTGTCGCAGACCTACGACGGTATCTGGGCCCGGTACATCAAGATCCCGCGCGATGCCACCGGCGATACCCTGGTGGCGAAAATCGACGCGGCACGCAAGGCCACAGACGCCTCCACCCAGCATCTGCATGAGCGCATGAAGGCCGGTGATTTCGACGGTGCGGCCAAGGAACTGCTGGCCGAGCAAGGGCTGGCAACCGCGTGGAACGAGGCCATCTCGGCCCTGCTGCGGCATCAGGAGGCACTCACCGAGCGCAGCCGCGAGGAATACCGTTCAACCGAATCCTGGACCGGCACGTTGTCGATCGTGTTCGGTGTGCTGAGCCTGATACTGGGTTCGCTGGCCGCATGGGCCATCACCCGCAGCCTGACCCGCCCGCTGGAGGGTGCGGTGAAGCTGGCCGACGGCATCGCCAATGGGCGGCTCGACAACAGCATCGACGCGTCCGGCAACGATGAGGTGACGCAGCTGCTCAGGTCCATGCAGCGCATGCAGGCGCAGTTGCAGTCGGTGATGGCGGCGCAGGGCGAGCTGGCCCGCCAGCACGATGCAGGCAGCCTCAGCTATCGCATGGACGAGAGTGCCTTCCCCGGCGACTACGGGCGCATGGTGCACGAGACCAATGCGCTGGTCGGTTCGCACGTGCAGGTGCAGAACCGGCTGATCGAGGTGATGAAGCACTACGCCCGTGGCGACCTGTCGGTGGACATGGATGCGCTGCCGGGCGAGAAGGCGGCGATCACACAGGCCATGGACGAGACCAAGACCAGCCTGTCGGCGATCAACGGTGAGATTCGCCGGCTGGCGACGGCAGCGGCGGCGGGTGACTTCAGCCTGCGCGGCGATGAAGATCGCTTCGCCTATGATTTCCGCGACATGGTGGCCGGGCTCAATCGCCTGATGCAGACCACCGACGAGAACCTGCTGCAGGTGTCGACCCTGCTGCAGGCGATCTCGCGCGGTGACCTGACCGTGCGCATGCAGGGCGACTTCCACGGTGTGTTCGCCCGCATGCGCGATGACTGCAACGCCACCGTCGATCAGCTCACGCAGATTGTAGGCCGCATCCAGTCCAGCGCATCCAGCATCAACCTGGCAGCAGGCGAGATTGCCTCGGGCAACACCGATCTGTCACGGCGCACCGAGCAGCAGGCGGCGAACCTGGAAGAGACGGCTGCGTCGATGGAGGAACTGACCTCCACGGTGAAACAGAACGCCGAACACGCACGCCAGGCCAACCAGCTCGCGATCGGCGCGCACGGTGTCGCCTCGCAGGGCGGCGAAGTGGTCGGGCAGGTGGTCACCACGATGTCGGCCATCGAAGCTTCGTCGAAGAAGATCGCTGAGATCATCTCGGTCATCGATGGCATTGCATTCCAGACCAACATCCTGGCCTTGAATGCGGCGGTGGAGGCTGCGCGTGCTGGCGAGCAGGGCAGGGGCTTTGCGGTGGTGGCCAGTGAGGTGCGCACGCTGGCACAGCGCTCGGCCGGCGCGGCCAAGGAGATCAAGGGCCTGATCGAGGAGTCGGTCGGCAAGGTCGCCGATGGATCGGCGCTGGTCCGCCAGGCCGGCACCACCATGGGCGAGATCGTGGCCTCGGTGCAGCGCGTGACCGACATCATGGCCGAGATCTCTGCCGCATCGCAGGAGCAGAGCTCGGGCATCGAACAGGTCAACCAGGCGGTGGTGCAGATGGACGAGACCACGCAGCAGAACGCGGCGCTGGTGGAAGAAGCCAGCGCGGCGGCACGTTCCATGGAGGAGCAGGCCAACCTGCTGGCCGAGGCGGTTTCGGTGTTCCGCACCGGTGCGGCGACGGCGGCCGCTGTGGCGCGCCCGGTTCTGGCCGCGGTCACCGCGAAGGTGACGCCGGTACGTAGGCCGGCGGTGCTGGCGCCACGCATCGAGCCGACGCTGGCGGCCAACGCAGGGGGTTGGGAAGAGTTCTAGCAGGGGAGCATGCCATCAGGGAGACGGCGCCCATCACGATGGCTGATCGTGATGGGCGCGGATTTTTTCCTGAACGCGCGATGGCCGGTGAGCTGCCCGGCACGCGCATTTCACCTCCGGTTGCCAGGCCCGGGAGGACACTTGCGCCATACCGGAACTCAGGAGATGGCGATGAAGACCTCGACCCGATTGCTTGTGCTGGGCACCCTGCTGGCGGCATCGTCGGTCGCCGGCGCACAGACCTATGGGCCGCGCGACGAAGGACGCCGCTTCAACGACGGCAGCCGCGTGGTCTGCAAGAGCGTGGAAGTGCAGCGTAACTCACGCGATCCCAACCGTATCGCCGGTACGGCCACCGGGGCGGTGATCGGCGGCCTGCTGGGCAACCAGGTGGGCGGCGGCAATGGCAAGAAGCTCGCCACCGTGGCAGGCGCCGTGGCCGGTGGTGCGGCGGGCCGGCAGATCCAGGGCAACCAGCAGCAGAAGAACGGCGATCGCGTGGTCGAACGCCGCTGCGAACGCGTCTATCGCTGATCGGTTGCTGTCACACCATTCAGCCCTTCCACATTGCAGTACTCGAACGCCGGCCCTGCGCCGGCGTTCGTCGTTTCGGACCGGTATCGCTGGCTCCAGTGTCGTGCCTATACTGCGCCGACTCAACGGATGAACGCCCAGTGAACGAATCGGCTCCAGCTCCCCAACCGGCACCGATAGCCGGGCATGACCCGATACCGGAAGCGACTGCCCATCCCCATCGCGTGCGTGATCGCACTGATGAACTGGAGCTCTTCATTTCGGGCCTGCTGGCGTTCGCGCTGCTGGCCGTGCCCGGTTATCTGTTCGACGCCTGGGCGCGCAGCAGCCTGCATACCGAAGGCATGTACTTCCAGATGCTCTGGTTCGGTTTCAGCATCAGTGTTGGCATGTGCTATGTGCTGGCAGTGGCGTTGATCATCCACCTGACGGTGCGCGGCTACTGGATCGGGCTGATCGGCCTCAGGTCGCACTTCCCCGATGGCATTGACTGGGCGCGCCTGCCAAGAATGGGGGCGGTCACGCGCGCCTTCCTGCAGGCCCGGGACGGAGGCCTCGATGGCAGCATCGAACGTGCCGATCGGCTGGCGACGATGCTGTTCTCGACCACTCTGCTTGCGGTGCAGACATTGGCGGGCACGCTGGTGTTGGCCGTTCTGACGCTCGGTGTGTCGATGGTGATCGGCGCGCTGTCCGGTGGCGCCGATCATGTCGCCATGCTTGCCCTGTGCAGCGTGCTGGCCGCAATGCTGGCACTGGCCGTGGCCCCCGGTATCCTGGAAAAGATCGTGGCGCGGCGGCGCGCGCGCGGGCAGCCCCATGAACGACCGCAGCGACTGCTGGAGGGCATGCTGGCGGCACTGCAACGGGTTCCGCTGTTGCGTCTGATGCAGGCCATGCAGCTGACCATGCAGAGCAACCTGCGCTCGCGTTCGTTCATGGCCGCCTACCTGTTCGCGGTGCTGGTAGCGATGCTGCTGGCGGCCGTGCAGGTGATGGCGTCGTTGAAGTTCTCGCTGTTCAACCGCTATCAGATCGTCACGGAAGCGGCGGTTGAGCACGGCATGCTGAGTGCGCATTACGAATCGATGCGTTCGGCGCATGACCAGCTGCTGCCGTATCCGATGATCCCGTCGGACACGATCAGCGGTGCGCAGCTTCGCGTGTTCATTCCGCATCGCCCGCAACGCGACAATCCGCTGGCGCGCCAGCATTGCACCGCACTTCCGGACGCGCGCAATGAGGCGGCGGGGCAACAGGCCGCCAATGCCGCAGTGGAGTGCCTTTCCCGGCTCTGGCAGGTCAAGCTGGACGGCACCCCGGTCGACGTGCAGGGCTTCGTGCCCATGGAGCGGCGAGACCTCGATATGCGGGGCCTGGTGGGGTACCTGCCTACCCGGGGGCTCGCGCCCGGGCGCCATGACCTGGAACTGGTGTGGAATGCCACAGGCGGCGAGCGCGGGGGCGGACGGCGTCGCACGTTCCGCATCCCGTTCTGGTACGCCCCGGACCCTTGAACGTTGGCTCGAAGCGGCCATGCCGCGCCGCTTGAACAGGCCGCTTACGACTTAATCCCCTCCGTCCCTTTTTTTGCGAGGAGGCGCCAGGTGGCGAGGCTGCCGTAGAGCAGCAGCAGGACGGTGAGGGTGATCAGTTCGTGGCTGACGTCGGCCAGGCGGGCGTCCATCTGGTTCAGGCGCACCATCAGGTTGATGCCCGAGGTGGTCGGCAGCAGCTGTGCCAGCCAGACCAGCGGTTGCGGCGTCATCACCGCCGGCCATGACAGGTTGGCCAGGAAGAACAGCGGGATCGAGGTGGCGATGATGTACTGGAAGGCGCGCTCGCGGGTGCGGAAGAAGCTGCCGACGAACAGGCCGAAGGCCACCGTCGCCGCAATGAACAGCGTGCCACCCAGCAGCTGGCCCAGCGGGTTGCCACCGCGTGGATAGTCCTGCACCCAGGCAGTGAAACCGGCATACCAGAACAGGCCAAACAGGCCGATCAGGCCGAAGCCCAGTGCCGTGCCGGCCAGCGTCGGCAGGTCGAAGCGCAGGCGCCGGCCGAGTGCAAGGCGGCGGCCGCCGAGCAGGACGCCGATGCCCATCAGCAGCGTCTGGTGCACGATCAGTTCGGCCACGCCGGGTACGATGGCGCTGCCATAGCCTTCCTGCGTGTTGTACAGCGGGCGCTGCACAAGCGTGACCGGCGGTGCCTGCGGTGCACCCATGAAGGCGGCCTGGCCGACCACGGCATCACGCCCGAACGCACCCAGCGCATCAGCCACGCTGCCCAGCACCCAGCTGGCGCGGCCCAGGTAGGCACCGTTGCCAAGCAATACCAGCTTGGCCGGATGGCCGCGCAGGATGTCGCGCTCCAGGTTGGCCGGGATCACGACGATGCCTTCGGCATGGCCGGCTTCGAGCTGCCGGCGTGCGCTGTCGACGTCCGCCGGTTGCCCGACCACGCGCGCGACGCGCAGTGCGTCGAGCTTGCGCAGCAGCTCGCGGCTGGTCGCGCTGTGGTCTTCGTCCACCACCAGCACCGGCAGGTTGCCGGCCACCTGGTGCCGGTAGGCGGCTGGATAGAAGAACGAGTACAGGATCACCGCACCTACCATCACCACGATCGCGTAGCGGTCGCAGAGCACCGCCATCAGGGTCTGCCGCAGGCTGCGCCAGAGTGCGCTCATGCGTCGGCCCCTGCGGGTCGTGCGGCGGCGGGTGTGCGCGCAAAGGCGATCAGGCGCAGGCCGCCAATTCCACCTGCGACCCCCGCCATCAGCAGCAATATGGCCAACGGCCCCAGCGAAACCTGCAGCGGCGAACCGATGAACTGCTGCTGGGTCTGCAGCTTGATGTAGGCGCTGAGGGGCAGCAGCTGATGCCAGACGCGGGTGAACAAGGGACCGTCGAGCACCGGGAAGGTGGCGCTGGAGAATGCCAGCGCGGTGCCGACGCTGAGGCCGACCGCCGACAGCGCGGTACCCATGTCGCGGGTGACGCCGACGAAGAACAATGCGTAGGCGGCCGTGGCCAGGTAGAACAGCGGCTGTGCGAGCAGCAGCAGGAATACGCTGCCCGCCACGCCATCGCCACGCAGCCAGGCCAGGTAGCCGATGCCGAGCGCGCCATACACCGAGAACAGCAGGATGTACGGCGCGACCTTGCCGGCAATCGCCGCCCACGGCGCGCGGCCCAGCCAGGCGGGCAGTGTGCCGTCGCGGATCTCGCGTCCAAGGCTGCCGGCCACCGCAAGTGCCAGTACCAGCGACAATACCGCCGGGAAGATCAACGGCAGCAGGAACAGCTCGTAGCTGCGTGCCGGGTTGTACAGAATGTCCGACTGCACCGCGATGGGTGCCGCGCGCAGCTTGCCTGGGCCGACCTGCAGGCCGATGCGCTCGCGCAGCAGGCGCGCGTTCCATGCGGAAACCGCGTCGCCGATGTCGCGCGACGCCGACTGGCCGGTGGTCATGTAGGTGGCGTTGTAATAGGCAAACACCGTGCCCTGGCGCCCACGCAGCGCCTGCCGGGTGACATCGCGCGGCACCAGCACGATCGCGAACACGTCCAGCCTGCGCAGCTGCGAACGTGCTTCTTCCAGATCGATCGGCTGGCTGGCGACGCGCACGCCGGGACTGGCGTCGAGCATGCGCAGGAGCAGGCGGCTGTCACTGCTGTGGTCGAGGTCGACCACGGCGATCGGGATATCGCGCATCACCGAGGGCGTGAACATCCATGCCATCACCGCCAGCATCAGCAGCGGCAGCAGGGTGACCAGCATCAGGTCGGCGCGGTTGCTGCGCAGCGACCGCAGCTCGCGCCGCCAGGAAGCGGAGAAGCCAGCCTGGCCGGGGCTCAGTGCTGGGGCCATGCGAACAGCACGCTCATGCCAGGGCGGAAGCCCTCGATGCGGCGTACCGGGCGCACCCGCACCTCGAAGCTGCGGACATCGTAGCCGGACGACTGGCGGGTGGTACGCCAGGTCGCATAGTCGCCAGCCGGGTTGATGAAATAGACCTCGAACTCGCCGTCCTGGCCGAGCGCCGGCACGCTGCCTTTCAGCTTGCTGCCGACCTTCAGGCCCTGCATCTGCGATTCGCGCAGGTTCATCGCCACCCACATGCGGTCGATGTCGACCAGGGTGAACACCGGGTAGCCGGCCGGCACCAGTTCGCCCGGGTCGGCCATGCGCTTGTTGATCTCGCCCGCCACCGGCGCGCGTCCTTCCACTTCGACACGCGCGGCGTTGACTTCGGCCACCGCGCCCTGGGCCTGCTGCACCTGGCCCTGCGCGGCGCGCTTGTCCTGCTCACGCGCGCCGGCCAGGGCCATGTCGTACTGCGCGCGTGCGGCACGGGCCAGCTCACGCGAACTGGTGGCCTGGGCCTGCGCTTCATCACGCTTCTGCCGGGTCATCACCCCTTCGTTGAACAGGTTCTGCACGCGCTGGTAGGTCGCTTCGGCCAGCGTCGCGCCTGCTTCGGCCCGCCTCCAGTTCGCTTCGGCGGCGCGGATGTCTTCGCTGCGCGCGCCTTCGTCGGCCTTGTCGGCCACTGCCTGCGCAGCGGCCAATGCGCCATGCGCCTGCTGTTCCTTGGCGGCCACTTCGGGGCTGTCGAGCAGGAACAGCACCTGCCCGGCCTGCACGCGGTCGCCCTCGCGCACCTTCAGTTCGGCCACGCGCGCGGTGATCTTGGCGGCCACGTTGATCGTGTCCGCATCGGCCATGCCCTGGATCTGATCGCCAGGGCTGCGCCAGGCCAGCCACAGGCCGAGCACCACCACGACCAGCAGCACCACCACCAGGATCGGTCCCAACCGGCGCTTGCCCGGGGGCGTCGTCGCATCGTCGTGCAGCACATCACTCATGGTCGATCACCTCGTCCGCACGCCGCCGGAACTCTTCGAAACGGTCCATCTGTCCACTGACCTCCAGCAACTGTGCCAGCGCAATATCGTATTGGTAGGCGGCCTGTGCGCGCTCGACACGGGCGCCGCCCAGGCCGAGCCGCGCGTCGATCACATCCAGCGAGGTGGCCTGGCCTTCGCGGAACGCCAGCTCCTGCAGGCGCAGGTTTTCCTGCGCCTGGGCGATGCTGCTGTCGAGCAGCACGTACTGCTGGCGTGCGGTTTCCAGCTCGTTCCAGGCCTTGCGCACGCCCAGTGCGACCTGGTTCTCTGCCTCGCGCAGGCCTGCTTCGGCCTGGTCCTGCTGCGCACGCGCGGCGCTGATCTGCGCCGGCCGCGAGTTCGGCGACAGGAAGGTGTACTTCAGGCCGATGCCGAATGCCCAGTCCGGATCGGTCAGCATCTCGTCGCGGCGGCGGAAGTCGTACTGGCCGAAGGCGAAGATCTGTGGCTTCAGCTTGGCCTGCTGCACGCGCACGCCCTGTTCGGCCTGCGCCACCATCGCCCGCAGGCGCGCGATCTGTGGCTGCCGTGCCTGCGCGGTGCGCTCGAAGCTGGCAACCGGTTCCAGCGGCGCACGCTGCACGAACAGCGGCGACACCGGCTGCACCTCGCCGCCACTGCGCAGCAGCGTGGCCAGTGCGGCCTTGAGCGTGGCCAGGTCGTTCACTGTCTTCTGGTACTCACGCTCGGCCTTGTCGCGGGCCACGGTGGCCTGCAGGCGCTGGGCGCGGGTGGCGAAACCCTCGCGTTCCAGCTTCTCTGCGTCGGACAGGTGGCGGTTGAGGCCATCGCGCACATCGCGGCGCACGTCCACCGCCTGCTCCGCCAGGCGCTGCCCGAAGTAGGCCTGGGCCAGCTGCACGGTCAGCGATTGGCGTTGTGCTTCGCGCTCGGCGCTGGCCTGCTCGTGGGCGGCACTGGCCGCACGCTGCGCGGCCGGGATCACGCCGCCGGTGTACAGCGGCAACACTGCGGTGACCACTGGACGGGTGCGCCAGTCGCGCTCGGTGAACGACAGCGGCGAATCGATGCCGAAGGCTTCAGCCACCGGCGCCAGTGAGCCCAGCGGCAGGGTGAGCGTCTTCTGGAACTGCAGGCGGCGCACTTCGCCGGTGATCTCCGGCAGGCGCAGCAGCCGGGTGGCGTCCTGCAGGTCCTGCTTGTTGCGCACGGCGGCATCGGCAGCGGCCAACGCATCGGAGACCTGCTCCAGGCGTTGCCGTGCCTGTTCCCAGTCCAATGCCGGTGCGTCGCTGGTGGTCTGCGCGGGTGCCGCGAATGGCAGGCAGGCTGCCAGCGCCAGCACGGCCTTCGCGCGGTGCGTCCCTGTACGTCGGCCGATCACGCCCATGCCGTCCCAGTGGTAAAGAAGTGCGCAAAAGGTAGTGCGCCTGGTGTGAAGCCGGGGTCTGCGGTCATCGTTTCGTCCTCAACGAAGGGTGCCGCTGGCCGCAGTGCGCAGCGCCTGGGTGATGTGCTGCAGCGTGCTTGAGCGCACGGCGGCATGCTGCCAGTACAGGGGCACATCGAGCCAGCGGCGGGGTTCCAGTACCACCACGCGGCCGGCGCGCACGGCGGGCGCGACCAGGGTTTCCGGGGCCATGCCCCAGCCGAGTCCGCACGCAGCGGCTTCGACGAAGCCGGTGGAGGAGGGCAGGTAGTGTAGCTGCGGCTGCAGGCGGGCGCGGGTCAGCCGTCGCACGAAGCGCCATTGCAGTTCATCTTTGCGGTTGAACACCAGCATCGGTGCGTGCGCCAGGGTTGCGGCCTGCATGCCATCGCTGAAGTACCGGCGGGCGAAGGCGGGCGAAGCAATTGCCTGGTAGCGCATGGCGCCCAGCGGGTGCACGTTGCAGCCCTTCACCGGCCGGCCTTCGGCAGTGACCGCACCCAGCACGCTGCCATCGCGCAGCAGTTGCAGGGTGTGGTCCTGGTCGTCCATGCGCAGGTCGAACAGGTAGCCATGGCGCTGGTGGAGGTCGGCGACGGCCGGCACGAACCATGTATCGAGCGAGTCATCGTTGACCGCCAGAGGGATCGGCGTGCGCGCAGCGTCGCTGCCGCGTTCGGGCAGCAGCTCGGCCAGGGCCTCGGCTTCCAGCGCCTGCATCGGCCGCACGCGGCGCAGCAGCGCCTCACCGGCGGCGGTAGGCCGGCACGGGGCCTGGCGCACCAGCAGCACTTGGCCGAGCCGGTCTTCCAGTGCCTTGATCCGTTGCGACAGTGCCGACGGGCTGATCGACAGGCGGCGTGCCGCAGCCTCGAAGCTGCCTTCTTCCAGCACGGCAGCGAATGCGGACAGTTGCGGATGTACCAGGTCCACGCCGGCGCCTCTTCAGTTTTTCTGTACAGGATAAAGAAAAGCAAGATTGCCTGAAGGCGGCCATCGGCCGCACCCTGCGCGTCCTCCTGCTGCCTGGCCCGTTCCTGATGTGGATCACCGCTTTCGCTGCCGGCCTGTTCGCAGGCGCCGGCCTCATCATCGCCATCGGTGCGCAGAACGCCTTCGTGCTGCGCCAGGGCCTGCAGCGGCGGCATGTGGGCAGGGTGGTGCTGGCCTGCGCCGGCGCGGATGTCGCGTTGATCCTGGCCGGCGTGGGCGGCATGGGCGCACTGGTGCTGCAGTGGCCGCTGCTGCTGCAGGCGCTGCGCTTCGGTGGCGCGGCGTTCCTGCTCTGGTATGGCGTGCAGGCCGGGCTGCGCGCGTGGCGCGGTGGCAGCGTACTGGCCGCGGCCGAGGCGCAGGCCGGCAGTGCGCGCCAGGTGCTGCTGACCTGCCTGGCCTTCACCCTGCTCAATCCGCACGTCTACCTGGATACCGTGGTGCTGCTGGGCAGCCTGTCCACGCGCTATCCGGGTGACCTGCGCTGGGCCTTCGGCGCCGGGCGTGCCTGGCCAGCGTGGCCTGGTTCTGCACGCTGGGCTATGGCGCGCGACTGTTGCAGCCGGTGTTCCGCAGGCCAGGTGCCTGGCGGGTGCTGGATGCCGCCGTCGCGGTCTTCATGTTCTGCCTGGCGACACTGTTGCTGGTGCGCCCGCTCTAGGCCGCGTCCACCGCGCACAGTGGCGCTTCGCCGGGGCGCAGGGTCAGCACGCGCACGCCGTTGCGGGTTACCGCCACCGTGTGCTCGAACTGCGCCGACAGCTTGCCGTCGCGGGTGTAGACCGGCCATTGGTCCGGCTGCTGGCGGATGGCCGGCTTGCCCTGGTTGAGCATCGGCTCGATGGTGAACACCATGCCTTCTTCCAGCACCAGGCCGGTGTTTGGATGGCCGTAGTGCAGGACCTGCGGTTCCTCGTGCATCTCCTGGCCAATGCCATGGCCGCAGTACTCTTTCACCACGCTGTAGCCGTGGCTGCGCGCGTGGCGGGCAATGGCGTGGCCGATGTCGCCCAGGCGCGCGCCGGGGCGCACTGCGGCGATGCCTTTCCACATCGCCTGGTAGGTAGCCTGCACCAGCCTGCGCGCGGCGTAGTCGACCTCGCCCACCAGGTAGGTGGTGCTGGAGTCGGCGATGTAGCCGTTCTTCTCCAGGGTGATGTCGAGGTTGACGATCTGGCCATTGCGCAGCACGTCGCTGGTGCTGGGCACGCCGTGGCAGATCACGTTGTCGATCGAGGTGTTGAGCACATACGGGAAGCCGTACTGGCCCTTGCTCGCCGGCCGCGCCTGCAGCTCGTCAACGATCATGCGCTCGACGAAGTCGTTGATCTCCATCGTGCTGCGTCCTTGCAGCGGCAACCGGTCGAGCGCGGCGAACACCTGTGCCAGCAGGCGCCCGGATTCGGCCATCAGCTCAACTTCTTCCGGCCGTTTGATGATGCCCATGGACTCAGGCCTGACCTGGCGCCAGCAGCGGCGGCTGCACCCCGGCCGCGCGCAGTTCACTGGCGACGATGTCCTGGAAACTCAGCGTCGGGTTCATTTCGCACAGCATGCCGACCCGGATCCAGAAGTTGGCCTGGGCATTGATCGAGCGGCTGGAAACGGTGCAGGCACGGCGCAGCTGGTCGTGCAGGGTGTCATCGATGTTGACGATGCCCATGGGTGGTCCTGGAGGGGTGAATATACGAATCGTATATGTTTCGTATATCCAGCTCAAGGCCGCATCGTTCAGTCCACGTCGGTAGCAAAGCGCAGGTGGTTGCCGTCGGGGTCGCGCAGCCGCATCTCGCGGCTGCCCCATTCGGTGTCATGCGGCGGCTGTTCGATCGGCACGTTGGCAGCGCTGAAGGCGCGGTGCAGGGCGTCTACGTCCTCGACGATGAAGTACACCGCGCCGCCGACTTCACAATCGCCGCTGTGCTCGGTGAGGAAGATCGTCTGGCCGTCGCGGGTGAGCTGGGCGAACAGTGGGAAGTCTGGTTCGAAGCGGTGTTCCCAGTCGACCACGAAACCCAGTCCCTGCACGTAGAACGGCAGGGTGGTATCGGCGTGGCGCATGCGCAGTTGCGGGATGACGGTCTGGGGCATCGCGGCGGCTCCGGGGCGGGAGTCCAGTGTAGTGCCGGCCGCTGGCCGGCACCCGCATGCGCCCGGGAACAACGAGGTTGACGGCCAGCGGCCGGCACGACCGGAGCTACGCTGGCCAGCGGCCGGCACGACCGGACGCGGTCAGCAGGCGGTTGGCACCGAAGCCATCGCCGCCAGCAGCTCGCGGTTCACCTGCTGGTGCCGTGCCTGCCACGCGGACAGGTCATCGGCACGGATGTCGGGCTGGCCATCCAGCGAGGACAGCCAGCGCTTGAAGCGGCTGCGGTAGTGGGCCAGCGACACTTCGCCGGTGATGTCACTGCCGACCAGGCCACCGGCGCGCAGTGCTTCGATCACCACCAGCGCGTGTTCCAGCTGGAAGCGGCCCTGGTCCCAGTTGCTGCGGGCAACGTCCTCGGCAAACACATCCTTGTCGATCGACAGGTAGGTCGGCTGCGGTGACTTGGCCTGCTCGGCGGCGAACGCGGCGACCAGGGCCTCGGGATGCTCGAAACGACGGAAGGCATGGCCCATGCCGAGGCGATGGCCCCAGCCCACGTCCACATCCATGCACCAGTAGGTCAGGCGCGCGCCCATCAGCGGGCGCCAGTGGTTCTCCCAGGCGTGGCCGAGGCCGATGTCACTGGAGGTGATGCCTAGCACATGGACGTGCGAGACTTGCGGCAGCTTGCTGGCGGCATTCACCCAGGAACCGCAGTGCATGCCAAACGGGAAACGCATGTTGTCCGGATGGTTGTCCAGCACCACCAGCTGGAACGGCGCCTGCGCGCGCATGCGGCGCAGCAGCGGCAGGCTGAGATGATGGAAATCACCACTGCCGAGCATCACCGTGCCGAGCTGGGCCGGCAGCGGTGCCAGCACTTCAGCGGCGAAACGATCGAGGGTGGCGTTGCTGCACGCGAAGCGCAGTGGATCGTGCCATTGCGGCAGCGCCAGGGTCTGCGCTTGGGGCAGCGGCAGCACGCCACCGTCCAGGTCCAGGATCAGCGGGGAACGCAACGGCATCGTTCAGCCGCCTCCATCGGGTTCGCCCTGCAGATAGGGCGCCAGCCTGCGCAGCGCGACGCGCAGCAGCGGGGAGCGTGCGTGGATCGCGTGCCGGGTAGAAGTGAAGCGGGCGCCCAGCTCGGCCTTGATCCGCGAGTCGGTCCAGCCGGCCACGTAGTGGCTCAGGCCGTGCTGCAGCGCGTACTCCAGGTTGTGCATCCAGCTGACCGCGTACAGGTTGTGCTCGCGCGACTGCGGATAGGCCAGGCCGATGTACTTGTCCACCAGTTTGCCGGCATGCACGTAGCACAGGTTCCAGCCGATCAGCCGGCCCTGGTGGCGGTACAGGAACATCCGTCCCTGGCCCTGGCTGTCGGCCAGCAGGTACTGGAAATAGGGCAGGTCGAGCTGGTCGAAATGCACCGCGCTCTGCGCGTATACGCCCAGGTACAGCGCGTACAGCTCGGCCTGCAGCTTCGGGTCGGCCAGCGCCGGATCACCGGTGGCGATGCAGTCGACCTGCAGGTCGTCACGCGAACGCAGCTTGCGGCGGATGTTCTTGCGGCGCGAGGACGACAGGCGGCCAAGATAGCCATCGAGCGAATCGAAATTGATCGCCACCCAGGCCAGTGGCATGCCTTCCAGCTCGACGAAGCCGCGTGCCAGCAGCGCCTGCAGGAAGGCGCTGCTGTGGGCGTTGGCGGCGTCGTCCAGCAGCGGCGAATCGACCGCCAGATCCTTGACCACCAGCAGGCGCGCATCGCCGATCGCGTGACGCGTCACGTCTTCGGCCAATGCCTCCGGCGCCACGTGCGCCGGCAACGGGGTGTACTCGGTGCTGGTGGCACCGACGAAACGGGTCTTCCAGGTGATCCATGGCCGCCACAGGCGCGACAGCGGCAGGCCGAGCAGCCTGCCGCGCAGCCCGTCGTCCATCGTGGTGGTCAGGTCCAGCGGCGCACGGAAGGTCGGCAGGCCGCTGGGAAGGCGGCCTGCCTCGAATCCGAGCGGCGGATGGGCCAGGAAGCCCTCCAGCAGCGCGGCCGGTTCCAGCGCGGTGCTGGATGCGCGTGACGTCATCTCCATCGGCACGGGAACCGGCGGCGCACCGGCCTCAGCCCTTGGCCTTGGTCAGCGCCTGGTCGAGCAGGGTGATGGCCAGGTCGATCTCTTCGTAGCTGATGTCCAGCGACGGCGCGAAGGTGATCACGTTCTTGTACCAGCCACCCACGTCGAGCACGAGGCCCATGCGCTTGCCGTCATGCAGCAGGTCACCGGCCAGGCCGATGTCGACCATGCGGTCCAGCAGTTCCTTGTTCGGGGTGTAGCCGTCGGCCTGGCAGATCTCGGCGCGCAGGGCCAGGCCAAGGCCGTCGACGTCGCCGATTTCCGGGTGGCGCTTCTGCAGGCCACGCAGGCCGTCGAGGAAGTAGGCGCCCTTTTCCGGCACGGTGCGCTCGTAATCCATTTCCTTGCCCAGCTTCAGCACTTCCAGGCCCAGGCGGGTGCCCAGCGGGTTGGAGTTGAAGGTGGAGTGGGTGGAGCCCGGCGGGAACACGGTCGGGTTGATCAGCTCCTCGCGCGCCCACAGGCCCGACAGCGGGTTCAGGCCATTGGTCAGCGCCTTGCCGAACACCAGCACGTCCGGGGTCACGCCGAAATGCTCGATCGACCACAGCTTGCCGGTGCGCCAGAAGCCCATCTGGATCTCATCGACCACCATCAGGATGCCGTACTTGTCCAGCACGCGCTTGAGGCCGGTGAAGAAGTTGCGCGGCGGGATGACGTAGCCGCCGGTGCCCTGGATCGGCTCGACGTAGAACGCGGCGTACTCGGCCTGGCCGACCTTGGGATCCCACACGCCGTTGTACTCGCTTTCGAACAGGCGCTCGAACTGCCACACGCAGTGGTCGGAATACTCGTCCGGGGTCATGCCCTTCGGGCGACGGAAGGGGTACGGGAACGGGATGAACATCGCACGCTCGCCGAAGTGGCCGTAGCGGCGGCGGTAGCGGTAGCTGGAGGTGATCGACGATGCACCCAGGGTGCGCCCGTGGTAGCCGCCCTCGAAGGCGAACATCAGGCTCTTGCCGCCGCGCGCGTTGCGCACGATCTTCAGTGAGTCCTCAATGGCCTGCGCGCCGCCGACGTTGAAGTGCACGCGGCCGTCGAGGCCGAACTTCTCGTGCATGTCCACGGCAATGGTCTTGGCCAGCTGCACGCGGGTCGGGTGCAGGTACTGGCTGGCGACCTGCGGCAGGGTGTCGATCTGGTCCTTCAGTGCATCGTTCAGGCGCTTGTTGCTGTAGCCGAAGTTGCAGGCCGAGTACCACATCTGCAGGTCGAGGTAGGGCACGCCCGCACCGTCGAACATGTAGCTGCCTTCGCCGCGCTGGAAGATCTTCGGCGGGTCGACGTAGTGGACGGTATCGCCGAAGGAGCTGTAGCGGGCTTCGTCGGCCAGCAGCTGCGCATCGGAGGCAGCCGCGTCGGCGTTCTTGTCAAAAATGTTCATGCAGTTCGGTTCCGTGGAGGACGTTCGGAAGGGCGCAACAGGGGAGCGTGCGTGGAGGAGAGGGCTCAGGCGGTGGCCAGCAGCAGGGGCAGTGCGGCGGGCTGTGGGCTGGCGTCGAGGCGACGTGGCTGCAGCAGGCTGCCATCGAGCAGGCGCGGCAACAGCGCGATTGCATCGTGGAAGGTATCGATGGCGGCATGCGCGATGCCGGCATTCGTGCAATGGGTGATCAGGCGGCGCTTGGCGAACACGAAGTCGGCGTCTTCAGAGACGCAGAAGTCCGAGCTGCCGTCGCCGATCATCAGCACGCGGGGGGCTTCGTTGGCGCGCGCCTGCGCAGCGCAGGTGCACTTGCAGGTCCCGCTGCGGCACCCTTCGGCCTGGTAGGGCGACTCCAGTTCCCAATGGTCTTCGCACCAGCGCAGGTGGTTGGCCACCACCGGCAGCGGTGGCAGACCATGGTTGGCAAGGATGCGGTGGATCGCGTAGTCCAGGCCGTCGCTGACGATGCGCAGCGGCAGGCCCAGCTTTTCGGCGCGGCTGACGAAGGCCGCGAAGCCCGGATCGATCTGCACCTGGTCCAGGTGCGCGTCGAGCGTGGCCGGGTCCAGCTTCAACAGCCGCACCTGGCCCTGCATGCACTCACGCGAGCCGATCTTTCCCGCCTTCCACTGGTCTTCCAGTTCCTGCCAGCCCGGCTGGCCGTACTTTTCCAGCAGCGAGTCGATGACATCTTCGAGGCTGATGGTGCCGTCGAAGTCACACAGGATGCTCCAGTGCATGGGCAGGTCCGTCGATGAGAAAGGCGTCCGGCACGGTGCCGGGGCAGGCTCAATGTAGGCAGGCAGCCTTTCTCGTTCCTTTCCTGTTGAAAGCCTGCACCGCAGGCTGGGGAAAGTGTTCAGGAATCGCGCTTGCTGAATGGGTGTAATGCCCTGGAAACCGCGGTTTCAGGGCTGCGCAGCGGCCAGCGCCCGCAGGATCTCCGCAGTTTCCTCACGGCTCTGCCAGGCGCTGTTGCCGAGGGTCAGCATGCGTGCGGCGAAGTCGCGTGCGTTGGGCATGTCGTCCTGCGGCACGATGCCACGCAGGTAGGCGTAGTCGGGCAGGGCATGGATGAACATGCGGCTGGCACCGAGGCCGCGCGGCCACAGTTCGTCCAGCGCGGCATCGCGGGCGCGCTGGCTGGGCAGCAGCAGCATCAGCATCGGCCAGGTGCCGCCGGTACCTGCCAGGCCGTCGACCACCTCCACGGCCGGCAGTTGTGCTAGCTGCACGCGCAGCTGCAATGCGCGCAGTCGTCCAGCCTGCAGGAACGCAGGCAGCCGCCGCGCCGCGTTGGCACCGATGTTCTGCCGCCAGTGGCTGACCCGGTGCTGCGGTATGTTCAGCGGGAAAATGTCACCGACCGCTTCTTCCAGGTCGCCGCGCTGCAGCGCGTTGCGCAGGGGATTGCCGTACACCAGCGACAGCAGCGAGGGCCGGTAGCAGGCGGCAAGGCCGAGCAGCTGCACGCTGCGCAGCAGCTCCCAGCGCAGGCTGGAACGCACCTGTTCGGCGGCATGCTCGGCCAGCGCGGCGCGCAGCTCGTCATCGCGGCTGACCAGCAGGCCGCCTTCGTGCAGGCTCAGCCCCTTGCCGGCGGCCAGGCTGAAGAATCCGATGTCGCCACGCAGGCCGACGCTGCTGTTGCCGATCCGGGCGCCCAGCGCCTGTGCGGCATCTTCGATGACCCAGGCCCCGGCGCGGCGGGCGATGTCGCAGGCCCGTTCGACATCGGCGATGCGACCGCCGAGGTGGGTCGGCAGGATGGCCAAGGTGCGCGCATCGGCCAGGCGCGAGAGCTGTGCCGGATCAAAGTCGAAATGGCCGCGGCGGGTATCGCACAGCTGCACGCGCAGACCGAGGCTGTGTACCGCGATCGGCACCAGCGGGCAGGTGTAGGCCGGCAGGATCACGGTATCGCGCTTGGGCGCACGCTTGCGCAGGGTGCGCAGCGCGATCAGCAGGGCATGGGTGCCGGAGCAGGTCAGCTGCAGGGGAGGCGTGCCGAGCTGGCGGGCCAGGATCTCGCGCAGGTCGCCGCCACCGGGCAGGAAGTCGCTGGCCTGCATCGGCAGGCCGGCCGTCGGCGGCAGTTCGCGCGCGAACAGGCTCATCGCCGCGCGCTCATGGCGTGCTTGCGGCGGGGCTGTGTGGATCGTCTGCTTCGGCGCGACCGAGGCAGACGATGCCGGCCACGATCAGGACCGCACCGACCAGGTGGTGCAGGGTCAGTGGCTCGTTCAACAGCCACGCCGACAGCAGCAGCACACTGATCACTTCCAGGTGCGAGGCCGCGAACGCCGGGCCGATCGGCGCATGGCGCAGCAGGCTCATCCAGGTGAAGAACGCGCCGACGTAGCCGAGGATGGCGCCGTACACCCACGGCTGCGACAGCACGCGCAGCAGCCAGGCGGTGTTGGCCTCGACCGGCAGGGCCGCCTCGCCGGCGTACTTGAAGCACAGCTGGGCCAGCGTGTCGAAGGCCATCAGCAGCGGGAAGCCGATCACATACAGGCGCCTCATGAGCCGGCCCCCACCACCGCCACGCCTGCCGTGACCAGCAGCATGCCGGTCACCCGCAATGGCGTGAGCTTCTCGCGGAACAGGATGCGGCCAGCGATCATCAGCGCAACGATGTTGATCGAGCCCAGCAGCACGCCCTTGGACAGCGGCACAAGTGACAGGAACGCGATCCAGGCGACGAACTCAAGCACGTAGCAGGCGATACCGATCCACAGCCAGGGTCGGCTGAGCATGTGTTTCCAGCGTTGCAGTCCTTCGCCATCCTGCGGGTCGCTGGCGGCGGCCTTGAAGGCGAGCTGGCCACCGGTATCGAGCACGACATTGGCCAGCCACAGCAGCGTGGCGAGTGCCCCCATCTCAGGCCACCGCCTTGAGGACGCCGCTGCGCTCACCGATTTCGGTGAAGAAGCGCGCGCTGCGGCGGATCACGTCGCGGCGTTCGCGGTCGATCGTGATCATGTGATAACTGTCTTCCAGTACCACCAGTTCCTTCGGGCCGCTGACCCGCGACATCACCAGCTCGGCATTGCCCATGCTGGCCACGTCGTCTTCGCGGGCGTGCATCACCAGGCAGGGGGCGGTGACCTGGTGCAGGTGGCGGCGGGTCCAGATGCTCAGGGCGCGCATCTCGGCCAGTGCATGCCAGGGGTTGCCCGGGAGGCCGGCGGCCGCGCTGTCGCCGGACAGCATGGCGGCGCTGACCTGCGCGCGCAGGCGCTCGTCACGCAGGCCGTAGGGTGGTTCTTCCATGAACATGCGGTCGCGGCCGATGTTGAAGCGCTTGAACCACGGCAGCAGGAACGACAGGCGGGCCACGGCGGGAATGTTCCAGCCGTCGTAGCGGAACGTGGCGCCATACACCCCGACCCCGGACACCCACTCGGGGCGGCGCGCGGCCAGCGCCAGCGACAGCACCGCACCCATCGACAGGCCCCCGACGAACAACTGGTCGACCTTGCCACGCAGGCTTGCCGCCGCGTCTTCCACGCCCTGGTACCACTGTTCCCAGGTGGTCGCCAGCAGGTCGTCCACGCTGCCGCAATGACCGGGCAGCTGCACGCCGTGTACGGTGAAGCCCGCGTTGTTCAGGCCCTTGCCCAGCATGCGCATTTCCGCCGGGGTGCCGGTCAGGCCGTGGACCAGCAGCACGCCCTGCGGGCCACCAGGGAGGAAGAAGTCATGCGATTGGGTCACCTGGCGGCTCCGGCGGCGGCAGTGGGGAAGGTCAGGATCGCAAGCGCGATTTTCACCAGCCTTTCAGCCCCCGGTCCGGGTCAGGGGGCCTTCAGCAGCGGCAGCGTGATGGCAACTTTCAGGCCACCACCGGCACGGTTGAGGAAGGTCAGGCGGCCGCCGAGGTGCTCCACCGCTTCATGGGCGATGGCCAGGCCCAGGCCGGTGCCGCTGGCGGTGGTGCCCGGGGCGCGGAAGAAGCGCTCACCCAGCCGCGGCATCACATCCTCGGGCACCCCCGGCCCATTGTCCTCCACGTACAGTTCGACGTCATTGTCGTCCAGCGCGTGCACGCCGACGGTGACGGTCGCATCGCGGCCGGCATAGCGCAGTGCGTTGTCGATCAGGTTGTCCAGTGCCTCCTGCAGCTGGGCACCGTTGCCCAGGATGCGCAGCGGCTGGGGACTGCCGCGGTACCCCAGATCAATGCCATCGCGGATGGCTTCGGGCACGCGCATCCCGACCCAGTGCGGCACCCGTTCGCTCAGGTCCAGCGCTTCCACGGTTTCCGGAACGGTCTGCGCCCGGCTCAGCGCCAGCAGCTGGGTGCTGACCCGCGCGGTACGCTGGTTGAGGCGGCGGATGTGCTGCAGGGCCTCGCGTACCGTGTCCGGGTCACCATGGGCCAGCGCCTGGTCCACGTGCAGGGCCATGCCGGCCAGCGGCGAGCGCAGCTGGTGCGCGGCGTCGGCGATGAAGCGGTTCTGCAGCGTGATCATTTCCGCCTGGCGGGCAAACAGGTCGTCGATGGTGCTGATCAGCGGCTGGATCTCCTCGGGTACATCGGCGTCGGAGATCGGTGCCAGTTCGCCCCGGCGCTGCGCCAGGCGGGTCCGCAACGGGGTCAGGATGCGCAGGCCGTAGGTCACGCCGAACCAGACCAGCGCGGCGGTGCCCAGCGCCAGCATGGTCATCAGCGGGATGATGATCATCAGGATCTCGCGCGCACGCTGGCGGCGGTCGGCCATGCTTTCGGCCACCGTCACCGCCAGCTCGTCCTGCGGGTCGTTCATCGCCCGCGTGCAGACAGTGGCCATGCGTACCTGCTGGCCGTTGAGCGTGCCGTCGTACAGCGCCGGATGCACGCCGGTGCAGTCCTGCGAAGGCGCATACGGGCTGAAGTCCGCATTGCCGCTGAGCGTGCCCTTGCGGCTGCTGTCGACGTTGAAATAGCGGTGGCCGTCGGGGTCGTACTCGATCAGGAAGCGCGCCTGCGGTGACAGATCGCTGGTCACCGGCATGGTGCTCAGCATCTGCGCGAACGAGTGCGTGTCGTCGATCAGGTTGCGGTCGTGGATGCGGTTGGAATAGTCCAGCGCAACGTAATAGGCCAGGATCGTGTTGAAGATGAGCAGGCCAAGCATCGGCAACGCCAGGAAGGCGAGCAGGCGCCGGCGCAGGCTCGGGGGGCCGCTGATCACGGGGCGCTGTCGTCCTGTGCGTCTTCCAGCATGTAGCCCAGCCCACGCACGGTGCGGATGCCCATGCCGCCCGGCTGCAGCTTGCGGCGCAGGCGGTGCAGGGCGATGTCCAGGCCGTTGTCGGTCAGGTCCTGTCCCCAGTCGCACAGGGCTTCCACCAGCTGCGCGCGCGACACAATGCGCTCGGCGCGTACCGCCAGCGCCGACAGCAGCCCGAACTCGCGTGCGGTCAGTTCCAGTGACTGGTCGTCGATCCACACCCGGTGCCCGGCCAGGTCCAGGCGCAGGCGGCCGATGCGCAGGTCCGGGGTGCCGTTGCTGGTGACCCGGCGCAGCTGTGCGCGCACGCGTGCTTCGAATTCGTCCAGTGCAAACGGCTTGACCAGGTAGTCGTCGGCGCCGAGGTCGAGCACGCGCACGCGCTCGGCCAGGCCGTCGCGGGCGGTCACCACCAGCACTGCCAGGCCATCGCCGCGCTGGCGCAGGCGTTGCAGCACGTCGCGGCCATCCAGTTGCGGCAGGCCCAGGTCCAGCACCAGCAGTGCGTACTGGGTCGAGCCCAGCGCGGCGTCGGCGTGCGCGCCATTGTCGACGTGGTCGACCACGTGCCCCTGCCGGCGCAGCGAGGCGCACAGGCCGGAGGCGATGTCCGGGTCGTCTTCAGCAATCAGTACGCGCATGCGCGGAGGCTCCTTTAACGGTCAGGCCCACCGGCTGGACGGGGCAGGCCTCTCGGCTGCCGAGGGTAGCCGCAAACCGGGGGAAGGTGGAGCGGGCCGGCACCTGCCGGCGCCGTCACGCTGTCCTGCCATTCAGTCCTGCAGGCCCGGTTCACCGAGCGCCAGCGGCACCCGCGAGCCATCCAGCAGCCCACGACTGAGCACACCGTTGTCGATGAACAGCAGCTCGCCGTTCTCGCCGTTCTTGATGCTGCTGTCGATGGCGATCACGCGGTCACCGTGGAAGCTGCTGACGTGTGGCATCGAGGTATGGCCGACCACGATCCGCTTGAGCTGCAGCCGGTCGAGCACGGCCTGCACCCCCGCGGTGTCGAGGCGGCCGTCGAAGTAACCGCGGTACCAGATCGGGCTGGTCTTGCCGTCGTACAGCGGTGCGGTGGCCGGGTCGGCCTTCACTTCGGCCTTGGGCAGCCCCAGCGAGGCCTGGTAGGCCGCGTTGGTGCGCGCCGGGTCCAGCGCCAGCTGCACCGCTTCGGGCGAGATGCCGCCGTGCAGGAACAGGGTGTCGCCGATCTTCAGCAGCACCGGGCGGGTGCGCAGCCACTGGCCGATCACCGAGTCCTTGCCGTACAGCTGCGGGTAGCTGCGGCCCAGCAGCTGGGCGCTGCGCAGGTACTTCGGGTTGACGTAGCGCAGGTCGTCGTACAGCACCATGGTCTCGTGGTTGCCGAGCACGAAGTGCACCGCACCGCCGGCGGCAGCGGCCTGCTGCTGCAGGCCATACAGCAGCCAGAAGGCTTCGGTGACCTGCGGGCCGCGGTCGAACACATCGCCGGCGACGACCAGCGTGTCCTTGCCCAGTGCCCAGCGGTCCTGGGCGTTGATGACCTGGTGGGCACGCAGCAGGCGCACCAGCAGCCCGTACTGGCCATGGATGTCGGACAGCGCGACGATGCGCGGCGCGGCCGGCAGTACGGAAATCGAAGGCGCATTCGGCGCGGCCACATGCACGGTGTGCTCGTAGCCGCAGCGTGGGGCGATGTCGGTGCCTGCGGTCTGCGTGGCCAGCGTGCGCGATTCGACCCTGTCGGCGCAGATCCATTGGACCTGCAGCTGGTCGCCCTGGCGGAACACATACGGGCCATCGGCCTGCACGTGGTCGGCGGGCGCGGCGACCTCGCGCGCCTGCGTGGCTGTCGCGCAGGCCAGCAGCGGCAGCAGCAGGGCGGTCAGCAGGGAAGGGCGAAAGCGCGGCATCGGCGGCATCCAGCGGCGGAAAGACCCGATGCTAACCGGCGCCGCCGCATCGCGGTGTGCGCGAATGGGCGGGTCAGGCGCCGCGCCCGTCGCCCTTGAGTTTGCGCACACGCGTGGCGGCGGCCTGCAGGGCCTGACCGTCGCGCCCGCGCGGCTGCATGTACGGCAGCGGCCGCCGCGTCGCCGATTCGATCAGCTGCGAGTGGGCTTCGCCCGCCCCGAAGCGATGGCGCTCGCCCCATTGGCGCAGCGCCACCAGCAGCGGGAACAGATCCTGGCCCGCGTGAGTGAGCACGTATTCCTGGTAGGCCGAGCCATCGGAGGCCGGCTGCAGTTGCAGGATGCCGGCCTCGACCAGTTTGCGCAGGCGATCACTGAGGATGTTGCGTGCCGCGCCGACGCTTCGCTGGAAATCGCCGAAGCGGGTGATGCCGTCGAACGCGTCGCGGATCACCAGCAATGCCCAGCGGTCACCAAGCAGGTCGGCACTGCGGGCGACGGGGCAGGGGCTGTCGGCGTGCATGGCGGTCTCCGTTCTATGTGGTTGCAGTTTAAAACCAATGGAGCTAGCCTGCATCGGGTTTCAATATGCAACCAGTTCGTGAATGCCATGCCGATTCCCCGCTCCCTGCTGGTCCTGCTCGCGGTGGCCGCCGGTGCCAGCGTCGCCAATGTCTATTACGCGCAGCCACTGCTGGATCGGCTGGCACAGGCGTTCGCGCTGGAGCGGGCGGCAGCGGGTGCCGTGCTGGCGGCCACCCAGGCCGGCAGTGTGCTGGCACTGCTGGGCGTGTTGCCGCTGGCTGATCGAGGGGACCGGCGGCGCCTGTTGCGCGTGCAGCTGGCGGCACTGGTGGCCGCGCTGCTGTGGCTGGCGGCGGCACGCACGGCCAGTTGGCTGTTGTCGGGCATGCTGCTGGTCGGGTTGTTGGGGACCGCGCTGACCCAGGGCTTGATCGCCTGCACGGCGGCGATGGCAGCGCCCGCGCAGCGCGGGCGCGTGGTGGGCACGGTGCAGGGTGGCGTGTTCATCGGGCTGCTGCTTGCGCGGGTGCTGTCCGGCAGCGTGGCGGCCATTGCCGGCTGGCAAGCGGTCTATCTGCTGTCGGCAACGGTGATGGCGGCGCTGGCCGTGCTGCTGTGGCGGCGCCTGCCGGCCGTGCCGGTACCGGCGGTGCCTCCGCGTTGGGGCGAGCTGCTGGGCTCGATGCTGGGCATGCTGCGCGAGGACCGGACGCTGCGCGAGCGCGGTCCACTGGCGCTGCTGCTGTTTGCCGGGCTCAATGTGTTCTGGGCGGCGGCACCCTTGCCGCTGTCGGCACCGCCGCTGCAGTGGTCGACGGCGGCCATCGGTGCGCTCGGTTTGGCCGGGGTGGCCGGTGCGTTGATGGCGGCGCGGGTCGGGCACTGGATGGACCGCGGCCTCGTGCATCGGGTCAGCGTTGGCGCGTTGCTGTTGATGCTGGTCGCGTGGTGGCCGCTGCTGGGGTTGCCGCAGTCGCTGCCGTGGCTGCTGCTGGGCGTGATCGTGCTCGACCTCGGCGGCCAGGCGTTGCATGTATCGAACCAGGCGCTGCTGCTGCGTGCACCGGGTGAGCAGCACGGACGCCTGGTGGCGCTGTACATGCTGTTCTACGCAGTGGGCAGCGGCGCCGGCGCGGCGGCCGGGCCCTGGATGCAGGCCCGGCATGGCTGGCCTGCGGTGTGCCTGCTGGGTGCCGGCATCGCGGCGCTCGCCCTGCTGTGGTGGGCAGCGTGGCGGGTGGGGGCGGTGAAAGCAGCGGCTGGCGCGCGAACCGGTAGAGTCGACTGTTAGTCGACTGCTCTTCGTTCCGACGGCGAAAAGCTCCGCGCTGCGCGCGATAGCCGACTGGCAGTCGACTCTACACCTGGGTTGCCGTCCGCGTCGGGCTACCGCTGCAATGCCCGCCGTCCCGGGGCGTCCTGCAAGGCTTCGCTGGCTACCACCACGCGGTTGCGGCCGCTGCGCTTGGCCTCGTACATCGCTGCGTCGGCCCGTGCCATCAGCCGCTCGTAGTCCGGATGGCCGTCATGGCCAGCCACGCCGATACTGGCGGTCAGTGCCAGCACCTGGCCATTGGCCAGCGCAACGGGCGATTGTGCGATCTGCCGGCGCAGGCTCTCGGCGATCACGGTCGCCTGCGATTCGCTCGCCGCCACCAGCACCACCACGAACTCCTCGCCGCCATAGCGGAACAGGTAGTCGCTGCCGCGTGTCAGCTGGCCGAGCAGACCAGCCACGTGCTGCAATGCGCGGTCGCCGGCATCGTGGCCGTGGCCATCGTTGATCGCCTTGAAATGATCCAGGTCGAGCAGCAGCAGCGAGAACGGCGTGCGGTTGCGCGTGGCCAGCTCGATCTCCCTGCGCAGGACCGTGGGCAGGAAGCGGCGGTTGAGCAGGTTGGTCAGTGCGTCGCTGCCGGCGTCCAGTTCGCCGATGCGCTCGAACAGCAGCGTCATCAGGGTGCGAATGGCCGCCAGGTCCTCGCGGATGGCAGGCAGCACCGCCAGGCGCTGCGCCGGCTCATCGCTGCGTGCACGCTGGAGATGGCTGTCGATGCGGGACATCAACTGGCCGACCTGCTGGGTCTCGCTGCTCTCGCCGAAACTGGGAATCCCCTTGTGGGTGAACCACAGGCCGAATTCCGAGGTGGCCAGGCGGGCGCTGTCACTGGCCTGCACATGGCCTGCCAGCGCGTAAAGTAGGGTGTTCTCCCAGTCCAGCAGCAGCGCACGCTGGCGCTCGCGTTCGGCGCCGACGTTCTGCACCAGAGAGAACAGGCGGTATGCCGCATCGGCACGGGTCGAGCGCTCGCGTGCATGGGTGTACGCCAGGGTCATGCCTTCCATGGCGATGTCCATGATCGCGCTGAGGCAGTCGATGGCGGCGAACGCGGTGGCACTGTCGGGCGCGTCGTCGCGCAGGCGCACGAACAGGTCGTGCTTGAGCACGCGCGCGCCGCGGGTGACCAGGTCGACCGGAATGCCGACCCGGGCATGCACATCGCCGATCACCCGTTGCGAGGCAACCGCGCTGGCAATGCCGTCGGCACCCGTGGTCAGCAGCTGCACCAGCCAGCGCTGCATGGCCGGCTGCAGGCGCTGCTTGACCTGGTCGTGGGACAGGAAGCGGCGCGCGCGCGGGTCCTGCAACAGGACGTCATAGAAGCGCTGGGCCAGCGCAGGGGGCGCATCGGCAGCGGCGGCGTGCAGCAGCGCGGTGGCGGTGGGGCCGGCCTGCAGCAGGCACTGCTGCCAGGCGTCGGCCAGCGGCTGGCTGGCGTCGTCCAGTTGGGGTGTTTCCACGTCGTTCTCTGACTGCGTACGGCAAACCACCGATATCGGCCGGGCTGGCGTGCGGTTGATGGCGGGTTGGCCCGCCAGTTTAAGCGTGATGCAGGCGCGTGCCGTGCGCGCAGCACATCGGCATCGCCGCTGCAATGAGTGAACGCATTTGAGAATCACTCGCATTGATGGGACAATGCGCGCACGGATCGGGCCGCAGGCGACTGCAGCGACGCTCCGCCTCCCTCCTCGTCGTTGCCTCAAGCCCTTTGCCAGAGGCCCCGTTGCCCTGCCAGAAGGTCCAGATCATGTCTCCTGCCGTTGTCCTTTCGCCGCGCCCGCTGGCGCTCGCCGTTGCCGCGTTGCTGGCCGGCAGTGCCATGGCCGCCCACGCGGAAACAGACGCTACCGATATCGATACCGTGCATGTCACCGCTTCGCAGATTGCCCGCCAGGCGTTGGGCACCTCGACCATCACCGCCGAGGACATCGCCCGGCGCCCACCGGCCAACGACATCGCCGAACTGCTGCGGACCATGCCGGGCGTCAACCTCACCGGCAACAGCGCCTCGGGCCAGTACGGCAACAACCGCCAGATCGACCTGCGCGGCATGGGCCCGGAGAACACCCTGATCCTGGTCGATGGCAAGCGCATCGGCGCGCGCGATGCCGTGCGCATGGGCCGCAGTGGCGAACGCAATACGCGCGGCGATACCAACTGGGTGCCGGCGGAAATGATCGAGCGCATCGAAGTGCTGCGCGGCCCGGCGGCGGCACGCTATGGTTCCGGTGCGTCCGGCGGCGTGGTCAACATCATCACCAAGCGCCCGACCGGCGACCTGACCGGCGCGGTCGACCTGTATGGCCTGGTGCCCGAGCACAGCGCCGAAGGCGGCAGCGAGCGCGTCGGCCTGCAGCTGAGCGGGCCGATGACCGATACCCTGTCGTTCCGCCTGTACGGCAACCTCAACAGGACCGACGCCGACTCACTGGACCTCAACCGCCAGTACGCGACCAACCCGAACGCGGTGCCGCCGGCTGGCCGCGAGGGCGTCAAGAACCGCGACGTCAACGCGTTGCTGCGCTGGGACGTGACCGCCGACCAGGTGGTGGAGTTCGAAGCCGGCACCAGCCGCCAGGGCAACATCTATGCCGGTGACCGCGCGGTCAGCACCACCGGTACCTCGACCGGCGTTGACCTGGCGGCGCTGGCCGAAGGCGAAGCGGAGACCAACCGCATGTACCGCACCACCGGCGCGATCACCCATCGTGGGCGCTGGGGCGACGTGACCTCGCGGGTGACGGCTGCGGTGGAGGCGGTCAACAACTCGCGCATCAACGAAGGCCTGGCCGGTGGCCCGGAGGGCAGCTTCAACGGCACCGACTGGTCGACCTCGCGCCTGCGCAACTACCAGCTGGATGGCGAAGTGAGTTTCCCGACCACGCTGGGCGGCGCCGAGAACGTCTGGACGCTCGGCTTCGAGTACCTGGACAGCCGCTTGACCGATCCCTATTCGATGAGCCAGTCCAGCAGCAGCGGCGGCGGCATCCCGGGGCTGTCGGCCGATCGTGCGCGTGGCAAGGCCGACGCGCAGACCACCGCGGTGTTCGTGGAAGACAACATCTACCTGGGCGAGCGCTGGATCGTCACCCCGGGCCTGCGCTTCGACCACCACAGCCAGTTCGGCAACAACACCAGCCCCAGCCTCAATGCGCAGTTCCGCATCAGCGGCGACTGGGTGGTGAAGGGCGGTATCGCCCGTGCATTCAAGGCGCCGAACCTGTACCAGTCCAATCCGGACTATCTGTACTACACCCGTGGCAATGGCTGCCCGAATGCACTGCCGAGCCTGGGCGCCGGCTGCTACATGCGCGGCAATGCGGACCTGAAGGCGGAAACCAGCCTGAACAAGGAACTGGGCGTCGAGTGGGCACCGCAGAGCGGCTGGCAGGCGTCGTTGACCTACTTCCACAACGACTACAAGGACAAGATCCAGGCCGGTTACACCCAGATCGGGCTGACCGCCGACACCAAGGGCCGCATCTTCCGCTGGGAGAATGCGCCGAAGGCGATCGTGCAGGGCCTGGAAGGCAACCTGGTGATCCCGTTGCTGGGCGAGCAGGGCAGCCGCCTGAAGTGGAGCAACAACTTCACCTACATGGTGGAGAACGAGAACAAGACCACGCGCCAGCCGCTGTCGGTGATTCCGAAGTACACGATCAACACCATGCTGGACTGGCAGGCCACCGACAGGCTGTCGCTGCTGCTGACCGGCACGTTCTACGGCAAGCAGGAACCGGCCACCGCCAACATCAACAATGATCCGCGCTGCACCGGCAGCTGCGATCCCTCGATCGCGCTGCAGGACCGGGGTGCCTACAACATCTGGGGCGTGAGCGCCCGCTACAGGGTGACCGGGACCGTCAGCTTCGGCTTCGGCGTCAACAACCTGGCCGACAAGCGCCTGTTCCGCGAGGCCAACAGCAGCGATGCTGGCGCGGCGACCTACAACGAGCCCGGCCGCGCCTACTGGGCCAGCCTGCGCTTCGGGTTCTGAGCATACGCAAGCGCAGATCCGCCGGTGCCGCCGGGTCCTGCCCGGCGGCACCGGTGCTGCACGCCTGCAATGTTATAAACACCGTAATAGTCTCCCCCGCCAGCACGGCGTAGCCTGCACCGCATCGCAAAGGAGCTGTTGCCATGGGCCACGACCACGATCACCTGCCGTCCCAGATCCGCCACGAGAAACCCTTGTGGTGGGCGCTCGGCCTGACCTCCACCTTCCTCGTCGTCGAGGTGGTGGGCGCGTTCTGGACCAACAGCCTGGCGCTGCTGTCCGACGCGGCACACATGGCCACCGACGCGCTGGCGCTGATGATCGCGCTGGTTGCGGTGCGGCTGAGCCGGCGCCCACCCGATGCGCGCCGCACCTACGGCTATGCACGGCTGGAGGCGCTGGGCGCGATGATCAACGGTGCCATGCTGTTCGTGGTCGCCGCCTACATCCTGTGGGAAGCGGTCGGCCGTTTTCGCCAGCCGCAGGAGATCGCGTCCTCCGGCATGCTGGTGATCGCGGCCGTCGGTCTGGTCATCAACCTGATCTCGATGCGCCTGCTGCAGGCCGGCAGTGGCGAGAGCCTCAACGTGAAGGGCGCCTACCTGGAAGTGTGGGCGGACATGCTCGGTTCGGTGGCGGTGATTGCCGGCGCATTGTTGATCAAGTGGACGGGCTGGAAGCCGATCGATCCGATCCTGGCGGTACTGATCGGGCTATGGGTACTGCCGCGCACCTACGTGTTGATGCGCGAGGCGATCAACGTGCTGCTGGAAGGCGTGCCCAAGGGCATGGACGTGGCCAAGGTGCGCGACAGCCTGTCCGGCCATGCCGCGGTGATGGACGTGCATGACCTGCATGTGTGGGCGCTGGCCTCGAGCACGCCGGCGCTGACCGCGCACATCGTGATGCGCGACGGCACCGATGCCGATGTGCTGCGCCGCGAGCTGGGCGGGCGCCTGCACGATGACTTCGGCATCGAACACGTGACGCTGCAGATCGAAGCGGACCACTGTGGTGAAGCCTGCGCTGGACCGGCGTCGGCCAAGGGCGGCGCGCAGCAGGGCCATGAAGGCCACGACCACGGCGAGGATGCGCAGGGCCATCGCGGCCACGTGCATCGTTGAATGAAAATGAAGGCCGCACCGGGGAATGCCCGGTGCGGTCATTCGTCGCGTCGCGAGGCCAGCCGATCCGCCAGCCGGGTCGGCTCCGGCAGCCGGTAGCCGCGCAGCGTGCGCTGCACCCAGTCCAGCGCGGTATCGGCACTGACCCGATGGCCACCGGCCACGAACAGCGGCTTGCAGCGCACCTTGCTGCGCAGCACCCAGCCCAGTTGTTCGTCGCCATCCTGCAGCGGCGCATGTGCACCCGCCTCGGCGCCCGGTTCGACGAACCGCCCCACCAGCTTCGACTTCGCTACCCCGATGCTCGGCAGGTCGGTGACCACGCCCAGATGCGCGGCCACGCCCAGCCTGCGCGGATGGCTGATGCCGTGGCCATCGACGAACACCAGGTCCGGCACACGTGGCAGCAGCGCCAGTGCGGCCAGCAGTGCCGGCAGCTCGCGGAAGCTGAGCAGGCCGGGGATGTAGGGCATCACCGTGGGGATGCGCGCGATCTCCTGCGCCACGGGCTTCAGCGTCTCCGCGTCCAGCAGTACCGCCGCGGCGCGGGTGATGGCGCCGTTGTCCTCGAAGCCGACATCCATCCCGGCCAGCCAGCGCACGTTGCGTGGCAGGCGGTCCTGGCGCTCCACGCGGCCTGCCAGTTGCAGCTGCTGCGCACGGGCGGCAGCGACGCTGCCTTCCCAGCGTCCGGGGTCGATCACCGTATTCATGGGTCACAGCATCGCACGGGCGGCGCCACGGCCCGGTGAGCGGCGGCCGGGCTACAATGGCGGCCTGCCTTTCCTCGCGTTGGAGACCCTGCAGTGACCCGTAGACTCGTACTGTTGCGCCATGGCCAGAGCCAGTGGAACCTGGACAACCGCTTCACCGGCTGGGTCGATGTCGACCTGACCGAGCAGGGGCGTCGCGAAGCGGCCGCCGCCGGCCGCCTGATGCGCGAGGAAGGCCTGCAGTTCGACGTTGCGCACACTTCCGTGCTCAAGCGCGCCATCCACACCCTGCAGGGTGCGCTGGCCGAGCTGGAGCAGGACTGGCTGCCGGTGAACAAGTCCTGGCGCCTCAACGAGCGGCACTACGGCGGCCTGCAGGGGCTGGACAAGGCCGAGACCGCGGCCAAGCACGGCGAAGAGCAGGTCAAGGTCTGGCGTCGTTCGTACGACATCCCGCCGCCGCCGATGGACCTGGAAGATCCGGGCCACCCGATCCATGACCGCCGCTACGCCGGCCTGGACCGCAACGCGCTGCCGGGCACCGAGTCGCTGGCCATCACCCTGGACCGCGTGCTGCCGTACTGGCACGACGCCATCGCACCGCAGCTGAAGGACGGCAAGACCGTACTGGTCACCGCGCACGGCAACTCGCTGCGCGCGCTGTACAAGTACCTCAACAATGTCTCGCGCGAGGAGATCCTCGAGCTGAACATCCCCACCGGCATCCCGCTGCTGTTCGAACTGAACGATGACCTGACCGTGCAGTCGTTCCGCTACCTGGGCGACCCGGAAGCAGCACGCGAGGCTGCCGAAGCCGTGGCCAACCAGGGCAAGGCGAAGTAAGAAGCAGAAGGCCGGCGCAAGCCGGCCTTTCTTTTTCTAGAGCCGAGCCCACGCTCGGCCGCTTTGGGCTTTCGCCGCAGGAAGCATGAACCCGGAACGGAGAGCAGTCGAGCATGGCTCGACTCTACAGAAGCCGCGTGCTGTGACCTTTGGCCGGTCCCCGGCGTCGCTCCCCCGGCTACCCTGTGAAATTACCCGCAGGAGAGCCTCATGAACGTCCGCAACCTGGTCCCGCTGGGCCTGACCATCGCCATCGCTGCCTCACTGGCGGCGTGTGGCAAGAACGAAACCGCCCCGGCGGCCAGTGCCGACGCCAAGCCGGCCTTCGACCTGTCGCAGATCAAGACGCCGCTGATCTCGCTCAACAGCGCCGACCTCGATCCGGCCATTTCGGCCTGTACCGACCTCAATGGCTTCGTCAACAGCAAGTGGCTGAAGGCCAACCCGGTGCCGGGCGACCAGACCACCTGGGGCAGCTTCGAGATCCTGCGCGAGCGCTCGCTGGAAGTGCAGCACGCGCTGGTGCAGCAGGCCGCCGCCAGCCAGGCCAAGGCCGGCTCGGTGGAAGCCAAGATCGGTGACATCTGGAAGACCGGCAACGACGAAGCGAAGATCGAAGCTGCCGGCCTGGCGCCGCTGCAGCCGCAGCTGGACAAGATCGCCGCGCTGAACGACACCGCCGCCATCACCCGGTACCTGCGCGACAGCCAGGCCGAGGGCAAGGGCGTGCTGTTCTCGCTGTTCGCCAATGCCGACTACAAGGATTCGGCCAACGTCATCGCCTACGTCGGCCAGGGTGGCCTGGGCCTGCCGGAGAAGGGCTACTACTTCGACGATGCGCAGGCCAAGATCCGCGATGCCTACGTGGCCTACATCGCACAGGTGCTGACCCTGTCCGGCGTGGACGCGGCGCAGGCCGCCGAGCAGGCCAAGGCCGTGATGGCCTTCGAAACCCGCCTGGCCAAGGCCTCGATGTCGCGCATCGAAATGCGTGATCCGGCCAAGCGCTACAACCCGCTCAGCGCCGCCGACGCCGACAGGCTGACCCCGAACTTCAGCTGGACCGCGCTGTTCGACACCCTGAAGGTGCCGGCCGCGCAGAAGTTCTCGCTGGCCCAGCCCGGCTTCTTCAGTGAAATGGACAAGATGCTCGCCGACGTGCCGGCCAGCACCTGGCAGGCCTATCTGCGCTTCCACACCATCGACGACGCCTCGCCGTACCTGAGCAGCCAGTTCGAGAAGGCCAACTTCGATTTCTACGGCACCACCCTGCGCGGCCAGAAGGAAATGCAGCCGCGCTGGAAGCGCGTGCTGGAGTCGGTAAACGGTGGCATGGGTGAAGCGCTGGGCCAGCTGTACGTCGACGCCGTGTTTCCGGCCGAGTCGAAGGTCGCCATGCAGCACCTGGTGGAGAACCTGTCGCAGGCGCTGAAGGCGCGCCTGGAGCAGCTGCCGTGGATGGGCGAAGAAACCAAGAAGAAGGCGCTGGAAAAGTGGGCCAGCTTCACCCCGAAGATCGGTTACCCGGACAAGTGGCGTGACTGGGCGGGCCTGCAGACCAACGGCGACAGCTACCTGGGCAACATGCAGGCGGCGCGGGCGTTCAACTACCGCTACATGCTGGACAAGATCGGCAAGCCGGTGGACAAGACCGAGTGGGGCATGACCCCGCAGACCGTCAACGCGTACTACAACGCCACCAAGAACGAGATCGTGTTCCCGGCGGCGATCCTGCAGGCGCCGTTCTTCGACGCCAAGGCCGATCCGGCGCTGAACTACGGCGGCATCGGTGCGGTCATCGGCCACGAGATGATGCATGGCTACGACGACTCGGGCAGCCAGTTCGCCGCCAACGGCAACTTCGACAACTGGTGGACCGACGCGGACCGCAAGGCCTTCACCGAGCGTACCGACCAGCTGGTCGCGCAGTTCGACGGCTATGAAGCGGTGCCGGGGGTGAACGTGAAGGGCAAGCTGACCCTGGGCGAGAACATCGGCGACCTGGGCGGGCTGACCGTGGCCTATGACGCGCTGCAGATGGCGCTGAAGGAAGACCCGAAGGCGAATGTCGAGGTCGATGGCCACAGCCAGGACCAGCGCTTCTTCATGAACTGGGCCACGGTGTGGCGCCGCAATTTCACCGATGGTGAGCTGCGCGTCCGCCTCAACACCGATCCGCATGCGCCGGCCAACTTCCGTGCCAACGGTGCGCCGTCGAACATGCCTTCGTTCGCGGCCGCCTTCCAGTGCAAGGCCGGCGATGCAATGGTGCGTGCCGACGACAAGCGCGTGGTGATCTGGTAATCGATCACCCGTGAACGCGTGATGCGAAAGGCCCGGCGAATGCCGGGCCTTTTGTCGTCCAGGCCGGCAGCACAGCGCCGACTGGTAGAGTCGACTGTTAGTCGACTATCGCGCGCAGCGCGGGATTTTCGCGATCTGGACGAAGAGCAGTCGACTAACAGTCGACTCTACCGGCGGGTTGTTTCACCGTCGGGAAGATCTCAGGCCAGCGCCGGCGCGCGCGCCAGCATGCGATGGAAGCGCTGCAGCACGTAGGGGTCCACCAGCCCGCCGGACTGCGCTTCGATGATCCGCAACGCGGTTTCGTGCTCCATCGCATCGCGATACGGGCGTACGCTGGTCAGCGCATCGTAGGCATCGACGATGGTGACGATGCGCGCGCCCAGCGGGATGGCCTCGCCGCGCAATCCGTCGGGGTAGCCGCTGCCATCGAAGGCTTCGTGATGGGCGCGGATCAGCCGTGCTACCGGTGCGGCATCGCTGCGGCCGGTGGCCAGGAAGATATGCTCGCCGCGCACCGGATGCTCGCGCATGATCGCGCGTTCTTCTTCGGTATGCTGGCGCGGCGCCAGCAGAACATCGTCGGGTATGCCGATCTTGCCGATGTCGTGGAAGCGTGCGGCCAGGCCGATCTGTGCACAGGCCGGGGGGGCGAGATCGCAGTGCGTGGCCAGGCAGCGGGCCAGCAGGCCCACGCGGTCGCAGTGGTGACGGGTGTAGGCGTCGCGCATCTGCAGCGACATCGAGAGGGCATCGATCAGGCAGGCCTGCGCGTGCAGCAGGTCGGGGGCGGGTACGGCGTCAGGAAACATGGTCATCAGCCCGCACCGGCTGCGCGCCGATGCGGGTGTGCGGGGGGGGCGATCAACCCGGGGCGAGGGTGGTCAGAAGGGCGCGGGCCGCGTTGAAGCGGTCTTCCGGCAACGGCAGCGGATGCTTGATGCGCAGCTTGTCAGGCCCTTCCATGGCGTAGAGGTTCGGTTGCTTCTGGATCAGCTGGATCACCGCCATCGGGTCGATGTTGGGCTTGGACTCGAACACGATGCGGCCACCGTTCTCGCCCAGGTCCAGCTTGCGGATGCCCAGCGTGTTGGCCTTCAACTTCAGCTCGGCGATGGCGAACAGGTGCTTGGCCGCATCCGGCAGCAGGCCGAAGCGGTCGATCATCTCCACCTGCAGCTCACGCAGCGCGTCGCTGTCGCGCGCGCTGGAAATACGCTTGTACAGCGTCAGGCGGGTGTGCACGTCGGGCAGGTAGTCTTCCGGGATCAGCGCCGGCACATGCAGCTCGACCTCGGCGCCGCGTACTTCCTCGCCGGCATCCAGGTCGGGCAGCTTGCCCAGCCTGATGCTGCGCACCGCGCGCTCCAGCAGCTCGGTGTACAGGCTGAAGCCGACTTCGGCCATCTGCCCGCTCTGGTCCTCGCCGAGCAGTTCACCGGCGCCACGGATCTCCAGGTCGTGCGTGGCCAGGGTGAAACCGGCACCCAGCTCGTCCATCGAGGCGATCGCTTCCAGGCGCTTTTCGGCATCGGGCGTGATCGCGCGGCGGTCAGGAGTGATCAGGTAGGCGTAGGCGCGGTGGTGTGAACGCCCGACGCGGCCGCGCAGCTGATGCAGCTGGGCCAGGCCGAAGCGGTCGGCGCGGTTGATGATGATGGTGTTGGCGTTGGGGATGTCGATGCCGGACTCGATGATCGTGGTCGACAGCAGCACGTTGAAGCGCTGCTTCTGGAAATCCAGCATCACCTTTTCCAGCTCGCGCTCGGGCATCTGCCCGTGCGCGATACCGATACGGGCTTCGGGCACCAGCTCGGACAGCTCGCGCTGCATGCGGCCGATGCTCTCCACGTCGTTGTGCAGGAAGTACAGCTGGCCACCACGCGCCAGCTCGCGCTGGAACGCCTCGCGCAGCAGCGCGTTGTCCCACTGGGTGATGAAGGTCTGCACCGCCAGCCGGTTCGGCGGCGGCGTGGCGATGATCGACAGGTCGCGCAGGCCGGCCATGGCCATGTTCAACGTGCGCGGGATCGGCGTGGCGGTCAGGGTCAGCAGGTGCACGTTGGCGCGCAGCGCCTTCAGCGCTTCCTTCTGGCGCACGCCGAAACGCTGCTCTTCGTCGACGATGACCATGCCCAGGTCCTTGAACTTCACGTCCGGCTGCAGCAGGCGGTGGGTGCCGACGATCACGTCGATGGTGCCGGCGGCGACCTTCTCCAGTTCGGCCTTGATTTCCTTGCTGGTCTTGAAGCGCGACAGCACCTCGACCTTCAGCGGGTAATCGGCGAAACGGTCGCGGAAATTGCGGTAGTGCTGCTCGGCCAGCAGCGTGGTTGGCACCAGCACCGCCACCTGCTTGCCGGCGCTGGCCGCGGCGAAGGCAGCCCGCACCGCAACCTCGGTCTTGCCGAAGCCGACGTCGCCGCAGACCACGCGGTCCATCGGCTGGCTGCTGGCCAGGTCACGCAGCGTGGCATCGATCGCCGCCAGCTGGTCCGGGGTTTCCTCAAACGGGAAACCGGCCGCGAACGGCTCGTACATCGCGCGGTCCACCTGCAATGCCAGGCCGGCACGCGCCTGGCGGCGGGCCTGGATCTCCAGCAGTTCGGCGGCAACGTCGCGCACCTTCTCGGCGGCCTTGCGCTTGGCCTTGCTCCACTGCTCGCCACCGAGCGAGTGCAGCGGCGCGGTTTCCGGCGACGCACCGGAGTAGCGGCTGATCAGGTGCAGCTGCGCGACCGGCACATACAGCCGGTCGCCCTTGGCGTACTCGATTTCCAGGAACTCGCCGGGCATGCCGCCGACATCCATTGCGATCAGGCCACGGTAGCGGCCGACGCCATGGTCCTCGTGCACGATCGGCGCGCCTTCGGTCAGTTCGCCGAGGTCGCGGATGATCGCTTCCGGCTCGCGCCCGGCACGGCGCGTGCGGCGGGTGCTGCCGGCGCGCTCGGGGAACAGCTGGCGCTCGGTCAGCACCGCGATGCGCGGGTCGTCCAGCGCGAAGCCATCTTCCAGCGGCGCCACCGCGATCGCGAAGCGCGCATCGTCGGCGAGGAAGCCGGGCAGGTCGGCCACCACCGGCGGCTTCAGTTCAGCGGCCTGCAACACTTCCAGCAGGGCCTCGCGGCGGCCGGGCGAATCGGCCGCGATCAGCACCCGGCCCGGGTAATGGCCGAGGAAGGATTTCAGCGCTTCGCCGGCCGGCGCATCGCGCGCCGCCACCGGCAGCGGTGGCAGCGGCTGGTCGCCCAGCGCGTGCGCGTCGGCGATGCGCGCATGGTCAGCCGACCACACCTCGATGCGCGGGGCATCGTTCAGGCGCTCGCGCAGCAGCTCCGGCGACAGGTACAACGCCGACGGCGGCAGCAGCGGGCGCTCCACATCATGGCGGCGCTGCTCATAGCGGTCCGCGGTCTGCGCCCAGAACGCGACGGACGCTTCATACGCACCGGCACAGACCACCGGCAGGCTGCCGCTGGGCAGGTAGTCGAACAGGGTTGCGGTGCGTTCGAAGAACAGCGGCAGGTAGTACTCGACGCCGGCCGGCGCCAGTCCGGACTTCAGGTCCTGGTACAGCGAACTGCGCCGGGTATCGACATCGAACCGCTCGCGCAGCGTGGCCAGCACGCGGGCGATGCTGGCTTCATCCATCGGCACTTCGCGGCCGGGCAGCATGTGCACGGCGTCGACCTTGTCCAGCGAGCGCTGGCTTTCCGGGTCGAAGGCGCGGATCGAGTCGATGTCCTCGTCCAGCAGCTCGATCCGCAGCGGCTCGTCGGCCCCCATCGGGAACACGTCGAGCAGGCCACCGCGCACGGCGAAGTCACCCGGGTCCATCACCTGCGGCACGTTGCGGTAGCCGGCGCTTTCCAGGCGCCGCCTCTCGGCGTCCAGGTCCAGGCGCTGGCCGACTTTCAGGTCGAAGCTGCCACCGATCACGTAGCTGCGCGGGGCCAGCTGCTGCAGCAGGGTCTGCACCGGCACGATCACCAGGCCGCGCTTCAGCGTGGGCAGGCGGTGCAGGGCGGCCAGGCGCTGCGAGATGATGTCCGGGTGTGGGCTGAAGCGGTCGTAGGGCAGGGTTTCCCAGTCCGGGAAGGCGACCACCGGCACGGCCGGGTCGCCGCCGAGCAGGGTCTGCAGGTCGGCTTCGAGCTGGTTGGCCCCGTGGTTGTCACGGGCGATCACCAGCAGCGGGGCATCGTGCGCGCGCGCGGCCTGGGCCAGGTACCAGGCCAGGGCGGTCGGCGATGCGGGAGCGCGCCACCAGGCGCGGAGCTGGCCGGCGCGCGGCAGCGGCGGGGCGGGGTATGAGGTACGCGACATGGACCGCCGATTTTAGCAGAAGCCCGGTCAACGCCCGTCGGGTCGTGCCGGCCGCTGGCTGGCCGCCTCATGTACCGTTGGGGTTTGGCAATGCCGGCCAGCGGCCGGCATTACCGGAATGCGTCGGCGGGCAAGGCCCGGCGCCTCCGTCAGTTGTCCAGCTCCAGCACCATGCGCACCAGCCCCTCGGCACCGGCCGGGTGCGGCACCGGCTTGAAGCCCAGCGAGGCGGCCAGCTGCTTCATCGGCTCGTTTTCGGCGGCAACATCGCCGTACAGGCGGTCCAGGTACTTGCCACGGCCCCACTTCACCAGCTTGCGCATCAACTGCCGGCCCAGGCCCTGGCCGATCAGGAAGCGGCTGATCAGGATCGCGTACTCGGCCTCGCGGGTACCGGGGATGATCGAGGCCCGGGCAACCGCGCCGACCACCGCTTCGCCCGCAGGCAGCGATTCGGCTGCGACCAGGGTGATCTCGGTCTTGGGATTGGGATGGGTCAGGCGCTGGGTGGTTTCCGGCGACAGCTCGGTCACCGCCTGCAGGAAACGATCGCGGATTTCTTCCGGCCCGAACAGGCTGAACGCCGCTTGCAGCGGTGCGCCATCTTCCGGGCGGATGGGGCGGATCAGCAGCTCGTGGCCGCTGGGAGCCTTGAAGATCTCATGCCAGGGCGGCATGCGGTTGCGAGTGGCCATACCGGGTGATTCCTTGGTGGTCCATCGATTGTGGCATCACCGGGGCTGCATTCCGTGAACGAAAGGCTCACGGCGGTACAGCCTCGTGAAGGCCGCTATTCGGGGGCTTTGAGCCAGTCCAGGCGGGTGCTGGCGCCGGGTTCGCCCAGGTGCTGTCGCAACGCCGGCAGGGCCGGGCCGACCACCCGGTCGAACTGCCACGGCGGGTTGAGCAGCAGCATGCCACTGCCATTGAGGCGCAGCGGCGAGTCGTCCGGACGCACCAGGAACTCGATCGTCATCGCCGATTTCACCGGCAGGGCGGAGGCCTTGCGCAGGAAATGCAGGATGGTGCGGCGCTGCTTGATCGGGAACCAGACCGCACAGGTCGCCTGCGGCCAGCGCGCCAGGGTCTCGGCCAGGGCGGCCAGGATGTTCTGGTATTCGGCGTCCTGCGCCTCGTACGGCGGGTCGATCAGCACCAGGCCCCGACCGATCTTGCTGCCGTTGAATTTCGGCGGCAGCAGCGAACGCAGCAGGGCGTAGCCGTCGCCGGCGCGCACGTCGACACGACTGTCATGGGCGAACAGTGCCTTCAGCGTGGCCATTTCAGCTTCCTGCAGCTCGCACACCGCCATCCGGTCCTGCGCACGCATCGCCTGGGCGCTCAGCAGCGGCGAACCGGGGTAATTGGTCAGTGCCCCCACCGGATTGTCGGCCTGCACGGCCTTCAGATAGCGCTCGACCACCTCCGGCAGCCTGGGCTGTGCCATCAGCCGCATGATCCCCGATTCGGCCTCCAGGGTCTTGCGGCTCTCTTCGCTGGCCAGCAGGTAGCGGCCGGCACCGCCGTGGGTGTCCAGCACGAAGAACGGGCTGTCCTTGCGCTTGAAGCTGTCGATCAGGGCCAGCTGCACGATGTGTTTGAGCACGTCGGCGTGGTTGCCGGCATGGAAGGCGTGGCGATAGTTCATGGGCGGCAGTGTACGGGGCGGCGGCCGCAGCGGCTATGCTGCGCGCCATGACAGCTCCCGTTGCCCATGTCCTGGTGGTCGAGGACGAAGCCGCCATCGCCGAAACCGTGCTGTACGCGCTGCGCAGCGAAGGCTATGCCGCCAGCCACTGCCTGCTCGGCGGGGAGGCCCTGCAGCGGCTGCAGGCCGGCGATATCGACGTGGTGGTGCTGGACGTGGGCCTGCCCGACCTCGGCGGTTTCGAGGTCTGCCGGCGGCTGCGCGCGCAGCCCGGGCCGGCGGCGCAGCTGCCGGTGATCTTCCTGACCGCCCGCAATGATGAAGTGGACCGCGTGCTCGGCCTGGAGCTGGGCGCCGACGACTACATGACCAAGCCGTTCTCGCCGCGCGAACTGGTGGCGCGGGTGCGCGCGCGGCTGCGTCGTGCGGCACCGGCGTTGGCAGCAACCAGCGCCGAGGCGGGCTGGCAGGAACATGGCGCCTTCGCCATCGACCGCGAAGGCCGGCGCATCCGCTTCCGTGGCCACGCGCTGGACCTGACCCGTTACGAGTACGCGCTGCTGGAGGCCCTGCTGCAGCGGCCGGGGGCGATCCTCAGCCGTGCCCAGCTGATGGATCGCGGATGGGACAGCAGTGCCGACAGCGCCGACCGAACGGTCGACACCCACGTAAAGACCCTGCGCGCCAAGCTGCGCGCGGCCGGCGCCAGCGACCCGATCCGCACCCACCGTGGCCTCGGCTACGCGCTGGAGGTCTAGCCATGCGCCTGGTACTGAAGCTGTTCCTCGGCTTCTTCCTGATCACCGGCATCGCCGCGTTCTTCGTGATGCGCGTGTTCGTCAACGAGGTGAAGCCCGGCGTGCGCCAGGCGATGGAATCGACCCTGGTCGATGCTGCCAACGTGCTGGCCGAGATGGCGGCCGCCGACGTCAAGGCGGGCACGCTCCGCAGCGGCAGTTTCACCCGCAACCTGGCCAAGGCGCGGCAGCGCGACCTGAAGGCGATGGTCTGGCGCTTCCCGAAGCGCTCGCTGGACTATCGGGTGACCATCACCGACGCCAAGGGCATCGTCATCTATGACTCGCTGGGCCGCGACCTGGGGCGCGACAACTCGCGCTGGAACGACGTGTACCGCACCCTGCGAGGCGAGTACGGTGCCCGTTCCAGCCCCGAGATCCCGGGTCAGGAAGGCGATACGGTCATGCATGTGGCCGCGCCGGTATACGACCCGGCCGATGGGCGGACCCTGATCGGCGTGCTCAGCCTGGCCCAGCCCAATCGGAGCATCGATCCGTTCATCGCCGCCAGCCAGCGCGCCATCATCGAGCGTGGTGCCTGGCTGATCGGATTGTCGGCACTGGTCGGCGTGCTGGTGACGATGTGGCTCACCACCGGCCTGGGCCAGCTGAGCCGCTATGCGCGCGCGGTCACTGCCGGCGAACCGGTGCCGCCGCCGCGGCGGCGCCGCGACGAGATCGGCGACCTGGGCCAGGCACTGGAAACGATGCGCCGCAAGCTGGAAGGCAAGGCCTACGTCGAGCAGTACGTGCAGTCACTGACGCATGAAATGAAGAGCCCGCTGGCGGCGATCCGCGGTGCTGCCGAGCTGCTGCAGGAACCGTTGCCGGAGGCTGACCGCGTGCATTTCGCGCGCAGCATCGTCGACCAGCAGGAGCGGCTGACCGAGACCATCGACAAGCTGCTGGCCCTGGCCGAGGTGGAACAGCATGGCTGGTTGCAGACCCGCGACCCCATCGCGCTGCCGTCGCTGCTGGCCGATGCGGCAGCGTCCGCGCAGGTGCGCGCGCAGGCGGCCGGCGTGCAGGTCAGCATCGGCAGCGCGCCCGACCTGCGCGTGCAGGGCGACGCCTATCTTCTGCGGCAGGCGCTGCACAACCTGATCGACAACGCGATCGCCTTCTCGCCGGCCGGCGCGGACATCGCGCTGCAGGCCGAGGTGGATGGGCAGGGCGTGCGCCTGCAGGTGGCCGACCGCGGTACAGGCATTCCCGACTATGCGCGCGAACGCGTGTTCGAGCGCTTCTATTCGCTGGCGCGACCGGGCAGCGGCCGGCGCAGTTCCGGCCTGGGCCTGCCGTTCGTGCAGGAGGTCGCGCGCCTGCATGACGGCCGCGCCAGCGTCGACACCCGCGACGGCGGTGGCACCGTGGCCAGCCTGTGGCTGCCGTTGGCGAACCCGGGCCAGCGCCCGCGCCGCTGACTTCACCCTCGCTTCAAATTCGCCACAAACCCCGCTCACCGCGGCGGTCCATCCTGCAGCCCTCTCCAACGAGGATGGACCATGAAATCCCTGAAGATGCTGCTGCGGTTCGCCATTGTCGGCGGGCTGATCCTGTTGCTGCTGGTGCCGCTGATGATGATCCGCGGCGTCATCAACGAGCGCAGCCAGTACCGTGACGAAGCCTTTACCCGGGTGGCCGACAGCCGCGCCGGGGCGCAGCAGCTGGTGGGGCCGGTACGGGTGGTGCCGTGGGTGGAACGCAAGCAGGTTGAACTGGTTGACCCGCTGGGCGTCAAGAAGACCGAGATCCAGGTGACCGAGGGCCACTGGCTGCAGATGCCGGCGTCGCTGGAGGTGGGAGGCGAGATGCTGCCGAGCCAGCGCGAGGTCGGCCTGTTCAAGGTGCCGGTGTACAGCTGGAACGGCCGGCTGAAGGCGAGCTTCGCCGCCGACGACTATCCAGTGAAGGCGGGACGCACGTATGGGCAGCCGTACGTTGCGCTCGGGGTTTCCGATGTGCGTGGCCTGGTGGGAACGCCGAACCTGCGGGTGGACGGCAAGCCGCTGCGACTGTTGCCGGGCGTCGGCGCGGCCAGCGAGATCGGGCGTGGCCTGCATGCGCCGGTAAGGGGGTTCGCGGTGGATCAGGGCGGCACCCTCGCGGCCAGTACCGTTGAGCTGGACCTGCGCCTGGATGGCAGCCGCATGCTGTCGGTGGTGCCGGTAGGTGACGACACCCGCATCGCGCTGCGGTCGAGCTGGCCGCATCCGTCGTTCAGCGGTGCGTTCCTGCCCAACGAGCGCCGCGTCGATGCCGGCGGCTTCGATGCACAGTGGGCGGTGTCTTCGCTGGCCTCCGACGCACAGCGCCAGCTGCGTAGCGACGGCGCCATCGATTCGCAGGCAGTGACGGTGTCGCTGGTCGATCCGGTCGATGCCTACACGCAGGCCGACCGGGCCTCCAAGTACGGCGTGCTGTTCGTGGTGCTGACCTTCGTCGGCTTCATCCTGTTCGAGCTGATCAAGTCGCTGCGCATCCATCCGCTGCAGTACCTGATGGTCGGGCTGGCGCTGGCGATCTTCTTCCTGCTGCTGATCAGCCTGTCCGAGCACATCGCGTTCTGGAAGGCCTACCTGGTTTCGGCGGTGGCCTGTATCGGCCTGCAGGCGGTGTACCTGGCCAACGTGCTGGGCCACTGGAAGCGCGGCCTGGGCTTCGCTGCGCTGCTGACCGTGCTGTACGGCGCGCTGTATGGCCTGCTGGTGTCGGAGAACAACGCTCTGCTGATGGGGTCGCTGCTGCTGTTCGTGATCCTGGCGCTGGCGATGTGGGTGACCCGCCGGGTCGACTGGTACGCGCTCGGCGCGGACCTGAAGTAAGGAGCGCGCCATGGGCTGGCGCCAGAGTTTCCGGCAACGGGCGCGGCAGGGCATTCCGGCCCTGCTGGAAGTGGATGTACTGCTGCAGGCACATGGCGTGCTGGCGGCCCTGCCGGGGGCACGGATCGCCCCCGGCCTGGTCCGCTTCCAGCTGGCGGCGGTGACCTGCGAGGGACTGCGGGGCCAGGGACTGGCCTGGTTGCAGGGCGCGCGGCAGGGACGCGGCGCGTTGGCGGGGAAGGTGCCGCGCTACCGGCCATGGAAGGCCGGGGCGGACGCGCTGGCCGAGATCGGCATCGGCGGCCTGCCCGATGACTGGCCTGCGCATGCGGCGGTGTACGGTTGCAGCAGCTTCGACCGGCGGCACTGGTTGCTGCTGCTCCCGGAGCGGGCGCAGCTGTGGCTGGGGTGGAGTGGGTGAAGCGGCTCGGCAGGTGCGAACCAAGCACTCTTCTGTGGGTGCGAACCGTGGTTCGCACGCTTCTACCGCTGTCCATGACCGATGGGACGGTATCCGCCCGTCCCCGCTGGCTAGACTCGGTGGGTTGATGATCGAGCCGAAGGGCAGGGGTGCGATGTGTTGAAGTGGGGTGTGCTGGCCGTAGCGCTGGCGATCGGGGGCAATGCCGTGGCGCAGCAGCGCGAGGCGGTGGACCTGGACATGGTCAGCCGCATCCGGCAAGAGGCGTTCCACCGTTCGCAGGTGATGGACACCTTCAGCTATCTCACCGAGCGCATCGGCCCGCGCCTGACCAACTCGCCGGCGATGGGCCGCGCCAACGCATGGACCCGCGGCAAGTTCACCGAATGGAAGCTGGACAACGTCCACGATGAAGCCTTTGATGACTTCGGCCGTGGCTGGGAGTTCACCTCGGCCAGCGTGGAAATGCTGGGTGACCGCATCCAGCCGCTGCATGCGCTGCCGAAGGCCTGGACGCCGGGCACGAACGGGCCGGTCGAAGGCGAACTGGTGCAGGTCGACATCAAGAAGCCCGAAGACATCGAGAAGTACCGCGGCAAGCTGCGCGGCAAAATCCTGCTGCTGGGCGAGGCGCGCGAGTACAAGCGCGGCACCGAACCGGATTCGCACCGGCACGACGCGACCTCGCTGGAAGGCCTGCAGGCGTTCACCGTGCCCAAGGACCAGGACGCCACCGCCGAGCGCGCCAAGCGGGTCAAGGAATACCAGGAGCGCCAGCTGCTGGCGAGCAAGGTCAACGCCTTCTTCGTCGAAGAGGGCGCGCTGGCCTCGATCAGCGTCAGCAGCTGGGACAACGGCATCATCCGCGTCGCCGGTGGCGGTTCGCGCAAGGCCGGCGAGGCGGTCGGCATTCCCGAGCTGGCGATGATCAGCGAGCACTTCAACCCGCTGGTGCGCGCGCTGAAGGCCAAGCAGACCGTGCGCCTGCGCGTGGACGTGGCCGCGCGCTTCACCGACGAGGCCGACCAGCCCGGCTACAACACGCTGGCCGAGATCCGTGGCAGCAGCAGGCCCGATGAAGTGGTGATGATCGGTGCGCACCTGGATTCCTGGCACAGCGGCACGGGCGCAGCCGACAACGCCGCCGGCGTGGCGGTGATGATGGAGGCGATGCGCATCCTCAAGGCCACTGGTGCCAAGCCCAAGCGCACGATCCGCGTGGCGCTGTGGAGCGGCGAAGAGCAGGGGCTGATCGGCTCGCAGGCTTATGTGGCCAGGCATTTCGGCCGGTTCCCGGAGCCCACCGACCCGGCCCAGAAGGCGCTGCCGGCGTCGCTGCGCGAGCCAACCGGTGCGCTGCAGAAGACCCGCGATTACAGCAGGTTCCAGGTCTACTTCAACATGGACAACGGCTCGGGCCGGTTCCGTGGCATCTACGCGCAGGAAAACCTGGCGGCGATGCCGATCTTCGAGGCCTGGCTGGCCCCGTTCCATGACGTGGGCGCCACCACCGTGGCCACCCGCAACACCGGCAGCACCGACCACATCAGCTTCGACCGCATCGGCCTGCCGGGCTTCCAGTTCATCCAGGACCGGCTGGACTACTTCACCAATGTCCACCACAGCCACCTGGACACCTGGGACCACGCCGAGCCGGAAGACCTGAAGCAGGCCGCAGCCATCGTCGCTTCGTTCGCCTACAACGCCGCGATGCGCGAGCAGCCGTTCCCGCGCAAGGCCGAACCCTAAAAGGGGACGGAGGGGATTAAGTCGTATCTCCCCTCCGTTGCCGTAGACCCTGTCAGTCGGGTATCGAGACGATCTGGTTGATGGCCGGATCGATCGCGAACACTGCCCGGAGTGATGGCCTGCCGTCGAGGGTCTTCACCTGATCTGACACACTCGCCGCCTGAAAGTAGGTCGTTCCGTCATGCTGCATCAGGGGCCGGAGATCCAACGGCACGCTGGCAGAATCTGACAGCTGTGCCAGACACAACCGTCGCCCGCAGCTGAAGTCCAGCACTGTCCGGGCGTGGCCTTCCGCCGAAAGGCCACTCTGGAGGTGGCTGGCAAACAGAGCGGTTGATTCCGACAGTTCCCTGTCTGTCGAAGCTGCCGTGTGCATGGCGTTGCTCATGGCAGCGAAGGCGTCGGCGCTTGCAAGCAGCCGGTCGATTCGGTTTTCATCCAGTGCATTGTCGTAGATCAGATCGGCCTCCTTGGGCACGTCACCCGGGAGGCGAGTCGCTGGGCGGCGATTTGCACCCGAACGACCCGCTACGCTGGCGGGCTCTCGCTCAGTGGCGGTGGGCGCGTTTGTGGAAGAGCGGTGTGAGTTCTGCGCGGCAGAACTATGTGCAGGGTCGTTTATCGAAAAGTGCCATGCCAGTGCACCGGCCAATGCCAAGGTCACCAGGAGCCAGAGAGCTGTTGCTTTCGCCTTCATATGGAGCGCTCAGGTTACTGGCCCGGTTTCCACAAGCGCTTCGCCCTTCTCGGCCGTCTTGGTTACCCAGCCACCCCTGCTGTCCCAGACGGAAAAGCCTCCTCCTGGCCGCGTGGAAACGACGCACGAATTCCGGCACGTGTAGTAATGGCTGTTGATTTTGACTGTTGTTGAAGCCTTCGATTCAGCCAGTCCAAAGAGGCTAACTGCAGACAGGCTCGCCAGCACGCAGACCGCTTTCACCGCGCTGGATTTCAGACATCCTCGATCAATGAGGCCCTGCTTGCGCTGGGCTGCGGTACCGCCCGATCCGGAGGCGTTATCTGATCCGATGGTTGGAGGGGTCATTGAAACGTCCTTGCCTCATTGAAGAATGTTCAGGTTCCGTTGGGGCACGAATGGCGGCTATGGGGAAAGTTGCAATTGCAGGGGCAGTGAATCCGGTAAAATCGGGGGATTCCCGTTCCTCGAGCCCTCCATGACCTGCCGCACCCGCTTCGCCCCCAGTCCCACCGGTTACCTGCATATCGGTGGTGCCCGCACCGCGCTGTACTGCTGGCTGGAGGCCCGCCACCGCGGCGGCGAGTTTGTGCTGCGCATCGAGGACACTGACCGTGAACGCAGCACCCAGGGCGCGATCGACGCCATCCTGGAGGCGATGGACTGGCTGGGCCTGGATTACGATGAAGGCCCGATCTACCAGACCGACCGCGTTGCCCGCTACCGGGAAGTGGCCGAGCAGCTGATCGCTGAAGGCAAGGCGTACTACGCCTATGAAACCCGTGAGGAACTGGACGCCATGCGCGAGGCTGCCATGGCCAGGCAGGAGAAGCCGCGCTACAACGGCGCCGCGCGCGAGCTCGGCCTGCCGTACCGGGACGACCCGAACCGTGTCATCCGCTTCAAGAACCCGCTGGAAGGCACGGTGGTGTTCGATGACCTGATCAAGGGCCGCATCGAGATCGCCAACAGCGAGCTGGATGACATGGTGATCTTCCGCCCGGATGGCTACCCGACCTACAACTTCGCGGTGGTGGTGGACGACTGGGACATGGGCATCACCGAGGTCATCCGCGGCGACGACCACATCAACAACACCCCGCGCCAGATCAACCTGTACGAAGGCATCGGGGCCCCGGTGCCGAAGTTCGGCCACATGCCGATGATCCTGGACGAGCAGGGCGCCAAGCTGTCCAAGCGCACCGGTGCGGCCGACGTGATGCAGTACAAGGACGCCGGCTACCTGCCCGACGCGCTGCTGAGCTATTTGGCCCGCCTGGGCTGGTCGCACGGTGACCAGGAGCTGTTCAGCCGCCAGGAGCTGATCGACCTGTTCGACGTGAAGGACTGCAATTCCAAGGCCTCGCGCCTGGACATGGCCAAGCTGGGCTGGGTCAACCAGCACTTCCTGAAGACCGAGGACGTGGCCAGCATCGTGCCGCACCTGGTCTACCAGCTGCAGAAGCTGGGCCTGGACGTGGCCGCCGGCCCGGCCCCGGAGGACGTGGTGATCGCCCTGCGTGAACGCGTGCAGACCCTGAAGGAAATGGCCGAGAAGGCCGTGGTCTGGTACCAGCCGTTGACCGAGTACGACGAAGCGGCGGTGGCCAAGCACCTCAAGGCCGGTGCCGAGGTGGCGCTGGGCAAGGCCCGCGAGCTGCTGGCGGCGTTGCCGGAGTGGACCGCCGAGGCGGTGGGCGTGGCCCTGCATGACGCGGCGGCGGCACTGGAAATCGGCATGGGCAAGGTCGCCCAGCCGCTGCGCGTGGCCATCACCGGCACCCAGGTCAGTCCTGACATTTCCCACACCGTGTACCTGGCCGGCCGCGAGCAGGCCTTGAAACGCATCGATGTGGCCATCACCAAGGTAGCAACGGCCTGACGCATCCCCGCCAGGCCCGAACCGGAGAACACGCATGCCCGCCAAGACCGCCACTGCCTGTACCGCCCCGCACCACCACGTCCACGACGCATCGGATTTCGTGGCGGTGGTCGAGCGTGTCTCGCGCGAACGCGGGCTGCGCCTGACCCCGATCCGCGCCAATGTGCTGAAGCTGATCGCCGAGGCCGGCAAGCCGGTCAAGGCCTACGAGCTGCTGGAATGGGTGCGCAACGGCAAGGGCGTGGGCGCGGATGCCCCGCCCACCGTGTACCGCGCGCTGGACTTCCTGATGGCCAACGGGTTCGTGCACAAGCTGGAATCGGTCAATGCCTTCGTGGCCTGCCATCACCCCAGCAGTGCCGCGCATTCGGTGCCGTTCCTGATCTGCAACAGCTGCCACAGCGCAGTGGAGCTGGAGGACCGCGAGATCGTCACCCAGCTGGAGAAGCGCGCCAAGGAACTGGGCTTCCAGCCACAGGCGCAGACGCTGGAAGTGCACGGCCTCTGCGCGCGCTGCGCCGGCTAACGCAACGGTAGTGCCGGTCGCTGGCCGGCATTTTGGAAACGGGGTCAGATCCCTTTGCCAGTGGCAAAGGGATCTGACCCCGTTTCATATCGGCGCGACAGGGCCTGCGTCCTAGTCCATCGGCTTGGACCGGGTATCCACCCGCACGATCACCGACATGCCGGGCCGCAGCTGCGCGGCCAGCTTCTGGCCTTCATTGATCGATATCCGCACCGGCAGCCGCTGCACCACCTTGGTGAAATTGCCGCTGGCGTTGTCCGGGCGCAGCACGCTGAATTCCGACCCGGTGGCCGGCGCAATCTCCTGCACGCGGCCCCGCAGCACCTGGCCCTGGAACGCGTCCACTGAGAACGTGGCCGGCTGGCCGATCGCCATTCCCCAGGTCTGGCCCTCCTTGTAGTTGGCCACCACCCACAGCGTATCGGGCACCAGGAACAGCAGCTGCGAACCGGCCGCGACGTACTGGCCCACGCGTACGCTGGCCTCACTGATCTGGCCGTCGCGCGGCGCGTGGATCACCGTGTTGGCCAGGTCGATGCGTGCCAGCTCCAGCTGCGCCTGGGCGCTCTCCACCTGGGCCTCCAGGCTCTTGCGCGCCACCTGGGTCGATACCAGGGTCTCCTCGGCGATGCGGATCTGCGCCTGCGCCTGTTGCACACTGGCCTGTGCCGACGCCTGGGTGGTGCGGAACTTGTCGCGGTCGTTGATGGACACCAGCTGCTGCGCCGCCAGTTCCTCGTAGCGTTTCAGCTCATTGCGCGAGCGCTGCAGTTCCGCCTGGCCGGCCGAGAGCGTGGCGCGGGCGGACGCAATCTGTGCGCGGTTCTGCGCCTGTGACTGGTCCGAATTGGCCAGCGCCGCGCGCGCGCTGTCCAGCGTCGCCTGCGCCTGGGCCACGCGTTGCGCATAGATGCGGTCATCGATGCGCAGCAGCGGCTCGCCCTGCCGCACATGCTGGAAATCCTTCACCAGCACTTCGGTGACATAGCCGTTCACCTGGGGTGCCATCACCGTGATCTGCCCGCGCACGTAGGCGTTGTCGGTCACCATCACGCTGCTGGTGAACGGCCACAGGTGCCACGCACGCAGGATCAGCGCGATGCCCAGCAGGGCCACCACCACCATCACCACCACGCTGCGCGCGCTGGGCTTGAGGTATTTCGGCGCGACCGCCGGTTCAACCGGCGTGGGCGCAGGCGCCGCGTCGGTCGGCGGCGGTGGGGTCACGTTGTCGGCGTCGTCGGGTCGGGGCGGGACGGGGGGCATGGTCGAGAACTCAGCGGGGCGCGGCTGGCGTGGCCGCAATGGGAGGAGTGGGGTGGCGCTTGCGCCATTGCTTGCGTACGGCAGTGCGCAGCGAGAGCAGCAGCAGCCAGCACAGGAAGCCGATCGCCAGCCAGCCGCTCAGCGTGAACACGTCATTGAAGCCACGCACGTTGGCTTCGCGGCGCGTGGTCTGTGCCAGCTGCGCGCTGCCCTGCGCACTGCGCAGCACCGGGTCGGTGATCTGCGCAGCGTACAGCTGCTGCTGGATGCGCAGGCGTTGCGCGACCACCGGATCGGCCGGGTCGAGCTGGCTGGTCAACGCGCTGGAATAGAGTTGCTCCCGATGCAGCTGGAAGGTGCCCAGCACTGCCGAGCCGGCCAGGCCGCCCAGCGTCTGCGTGATCGACAGCGTCACCAGGAAGGTGATCATGTGGTCCACGCCCTGCTTCAATGCGGCGGAAATGCCGAGCATGATCAGCGGGCCCATGAACATGCCGGCGCCCACCGACGCCAGGAACTGGCTGACATAGAAGTCGTGCGGCCGATCGAGGCTGGTGCGGTGCTGGTCGAAGAACGCGGCGGTTCCCAGCAGCAGGATCGCCATCAGCAACTGGGCGATCAACCGCTTGGGCCCGAAGGTCAACGCGGCGCCGGCGATGCCGGTGACCACGCCGGCCAGGATCACCACGAACAGCGGGCGCATCTGGTCCGGCCCCATGCCCAGCGTACGCATCAGGTTGACCACCCCGTAGGACTGCTCGGTGGTCAGGAAGCGGATCAGGAAGGCGCCGACGATGAAATGCAGGACCGGCAGCGTCGACAGCCAGCGGATCTGCAGCAGCGGATTGCGCCGGTAGTGCTCGATGATCAGGGCGGTGGTGGACAGCACGATCGAGGCGATCAGCGCCCAGCCCAGCCACGCTGTATTGAGCCACCAGCGCGTGTAGCCCTGCGCCAGTACGATCACCAGCAGGGCAACGGCCGGGGCAAGCAGGGCGAAGGTGAGGAAATCCAGCGGTTCGAAGGCCTTGACCTGGATGCCCGGCGGCAGCTTCAGCAGCACCACCGCCGCGAACGCACACAGGGCCAGGCCGGCCTCGAACGAGTACAGCTGGTGCCATTGGCCGGTATCGACCAGGCCCGGCGAGACGATCCAGGCAATCGGCACCGCCAGCTGCGACACGCCGACACCGATCACCAGCAGGTTGCCGGTGAACCGTCGCGGCAGTGCCTGCAGCATGTACAGCGTGCCCAGCGTTGAACACGCCGCGCCGGCGAAGCCGCTGGCGGCACGGGTCAGCATCGTGGTCTCGAAGCTGCCGACGAACAGGTGCAGCACCGCCAGCGCCGCATACAGGCCCAGCCCGATCTCGGCGAACAGGCGGATGCCGTACTGCTGGCGGAACTTGAAGGCCAGCAGGTTGGCGGTGACGTTGACCATGGCATAGGCCGCTACCAGCCAGCTGCCCTGGGTCGGTGTCAGTGCCAGCTGGCCCTGCAGGAACGGCAGGTTGGCGGTGACCAGCGCATTGCCGAGGCCGCCGGTGATCGCCACCAGCAGCGATACCAGCGCATAGGCCGCGCGCCGGTACGGCGGGTGCCAGGGCATCGACGCCGAGCCGGGCATGGTCGGCTTCTCATGCTCCTCCCAATCCGGAACCGGCTTCAGATACGGCTGGACCATCAACGGGCCTCGCTGGCAGCTCCCTGGAGACCCCCACGCAGCAGCTGCAGGGCGCGCCCGGCCAACTGGGCGCGCTCGTCGCGGGTCTTGCCGCGCAGGGCCGCACCCAGCATGCCCGAGATCAGTGAAATATCCGTCTTTTCCAGGTCGGCACGGCACAGCCCGGCGGCCTTGGCGCGGGCGATCGGTTCCTCCAGCAGGTCGCGCACGGTCTCGCGCGCGGCGCGCATGGACGGCACGTCCGAATCAACCGCACGCCAGTAGTCGGCCAGTGCCGGCGAATCGATGATGCGCTGGGCCATGCCTTCGAACACCTCGAACAGCGCGTCGTCGCGGTCGCCGAGCTGTTCGACCTGGCGCCGGATGCGGTCGACCGTACGCTGCAGCAGCGCCTGGATCAGCGCGGTGCGGTCGGGGAAGTTGCGGTACAGGGTGGCACGGCCCACCTGGGCACGTTCGACCACCAGGTCCAGCGGGGCGGTGACGCCATGTTGGCCGAAGACATGATCGGCGGCGTCGAGGATGAGGGCACGGCGGGCGGCAGCATCGGCACGTTGAGCGGTCATGGATTGATTCTCGGACAAAATTGTCCGTTTGGCGAGACAGTGAGTGACGGGATTGTCCGGTTGTTGTCGTACGCACATCTTTGTGACGGATGCGTGATGGCATGGAGTGAAAAGAGAACGGGGGCCCGAAGGCCCCCGTGGAATGGCGCGGGGGTCAGAGCCCTTTCCTTCGGAAAGGGATCCGGCCCCGCCGTGCGCGGTCAGAAGAACGCGCGGATGCCGAATGCGACACCACGGCCCGGCAGCGGCGAGTAGTCGCGCAGCAGCGAGGTATGCGGACGCACTTCGCGGTTGGTCAGGTTGCTGCCATCCAGGAACACCTCGTAGCTGTTGCTCGCGTTGCGATCCCAGCGGTAGGCCAGGTGTGCATCGACCAGGGTGTAGCCGTCGCTCGGTGCTTCGTTCTGGGCGACATCCTTCTGGCGGCTGTAGCGCACCGCACCGACCGAGGCACGCCAGCCATCCTTCGACCAGCGCAGGTCGGCGCCGACGCGGGCCGGGGCGATGCGCGGCAGGTAGCCGGTGTTGGCCAGCTCCACCGTGTAGTTGTGGTTGTGGTCGCCGTGCGGCACGGCGATGTCCAGGTTGCGGCTGCCGCTGCCATCCAGCTTGGCCTTGACGTAGTCGCCGAACAGGCGCAGGTCCCAGTCACCGGCGCCGCCCTCGAACAGGTGCACCAGCGCTTCGGCCTCGGCGCCGCGGAACACCGCGTCCTGCTGGGTCCAGGCGCGCACCGGCAGCCCCTCGGTAACGCCGGTGTCGGCCAGGTAGATGAAGTCCTTGAACTTCGTCTGGTAGACCGACGCGGAGAAGTCCAGGCGTTCGCTGTGGGTGTGAATGCCCAGTTCCACGCGCTGGCCGCGCTCGGTCTTCAGGTTGGCATCGCCGATTTCCAGCGAGCGGGTGGCGATGTGCGCGCCGGCGGCATACAGCTCTTCGTTGGTCGGTGCACGCTCGGAGCTGTCCACGCCGATGCGCAGGTCAACCGCATCGTTGAGCTTCCAGATGCCAGCGGCAGACAGGTTGGTGGCGCCGAACGTGCGGCGGCGGTAGTCACCGCTCGGGTCCAGCTTGACCTGGTCGTGGCGGCCGCCCAGTTCCAGCTTGAACGGGCCGAACTGCTTTTCCTGCAGCACGAACAGGCCGATGTTCCGGGTGCCGGTATCCGGTACGAACGCTTCTTCACCCTTGGCGCCGAAATCACTGTTGCCGAACTGCAGGCCGAAGGCACCATCCCAGCCGCCGATCTGCTGCTGCACGGCTTCCAGGCGTGCCTCGATGCCGCGGTTGGTGAAGCGGGTCGACGGCGTGCCGGCCTCCAGCTCCACGTGCTCGTAGTCGGTGTAGGCCACGCGCGCGTTGATGTTCTTCAGGAACGAGACAGGGTCGTAGATGCCGGCCTTGGTCTCGAAGCGGTTCTGCACCATGTCGATGCGCACGTCGTGCTCGTCTCCGCCTTCCTCTTCATCGCCATGATCGTGGCCGTGGTCATGGTCGTGGTCATCGCCGTCGGCATGCACGTGCGCGCCATTGGGAATGCCGTAGTTGGTACGGTAGGTGCTGGCCGATACGCCGAAATAGCCGCCGTCGCCCAGCCAGGTCGCACCGACGCCACCGGCGCGGGTACGGATGGAGCTGTTGTCGAGGCGGCCGCGACGCGGTTCTTCGCCTTCGGCCGCTTCATGGTCGTGATCGTGGTCATGGTGGTCTTCCAGGCTGTCGATCACTGCGTAGCCAGGAATACGGTAGTCATCGCCGTTGCGGACCAGGCCATCCACGTGCAGCACGACGTTGCCGCTGACGCCATCGAGGCGGAACATGCCACTGCGCTCGTTGTTCACCGAGTTGCCGCGCAGTTCGGCGCGGCCGCTCAGCGGGCGCTCCGGCAGTTCGCGTGCGATGCGGCCATCGACCACGTTGACCGCGCCGCCGATCGCACCGCTGCCGAACAGCAGGGTGGCCGGGCCTTTAAGGACCTCGATCTGGTCGGCCAGGAACGGCTCGATGCTGGTGGCATGGTCGGCGCTGACGGTGGAGGCATCCATGTTGCCCATGCCATTGGAGAGCACCGCCACGCGTGGGCCCTCCTGGCCGCGGATGATGGGGCGGCCGACACCCGGCCCGAAGAAGGTGCTCTGCACGCCGGGCAGCTTGGCCACGGTATCACCGAGGGTGCCGGCCTTCTGCTCGTCCAGGCGTTCACCGGCCAGAACCTCCACCGGGCGTGCCAGCGATTCGGCGTCGCCCTGCAGCGGCGAAGCGGTGACCTGCACCGACGACAGTTCAGTCAGGTGGCGGTCACGGTGGGAATCGTCTTCGCCGGCGGCGAAGGCAACGGTCGGGAGCAGGGCGGTCAGGGCCAGGGCGAGGGAATGCGGCTTCAACCGCGGGGTACGGGCGGGCATGGGCAGGTCCTTTGTTACACTATATCAATCACGGGGCGCACGAATCCCGTCGATGGGACAGGGGGAGGGGACACCGTGCGGGTCGGGAAGGGATGTTATATTATTCCATAACGATTCGCCGACCCTGCTGGAAGTCATGTCCCTGTCCTCACGAATGCGCCATCTGCTTGACCGTTTCGGTGCCACGGGTTCGATGCTGTGCGCGGTGCACTGCGCGGTCATCCCGGTGCTGCTGGCGGCGGCGCCCTCGCTGGGCCTGTCGTTCTGGCTGAGCGATGGGGTGGAGCAGGGACTGGTGGTGTTTGTGACCCTGCTCGGGCTGTTCAGCCTGGTCTGGGGCTACCGCCGCCACGGTGCGCTGCGTGCGCTCGGCTTCCTGATCCCCGGCCTGGTCGCGCTGTGGGCCGGCGTGCTGTACGACCCGCTGCACCACAACGCGGTACCGCATGCGGTGGTGATGACCATCGGCGGCCTGCTGGTGGGGGTGGCCCACCTGGTCAACCTGCGCCTCAACCATGGCCACGTGCACGACGCCAGCTGCGCGCACTAGGTGCTCCGTGATAGGATTTTCGATCGTGCGCGGGGGCGCCCAGCAAGGTGGCCCCGCCGAACCCGTGTCAGTACGGGGTAACCAGATTTCACACTTGAGGAGTTGAAGACATGGGTAAGGGTGACCGCAAGACCGCCAAGGGCAAGCGCTACAACGCCAGCTACGGCAACGCCCGTTCGCACACTGCGAGCAAGGTCGCCGTAGGCGCCGCCGCCCCGGTTGCCAAGAAGACCGTGGCCAAGGCTCCGGCGAAGAAGGCCGTTGCGAAGAAGGCCGTCGCCAAGGCCTGATCCGGCCGACCGACCGGTCCACGAAGAACGCGGCGCCTGGCGCCGCGTTTTTTTATGCACGTTCTTGTAGCGCCGAGCCCATGCCCGGCTGGCCGGAAATGCAGCCGAGCGCGGGCTCGGCGCTACAACCGCATCAGCGCAGGGTCTGCTTCAACGTGTCCGGGTTGCCATCGTTCGGTGCGGCCGGCACCTGCAGCAGATGGGCCAGCAGCGGATAGACGTCCACGTTGTCGAAGCCGTCGATCACCAGGCCCTGGCGGAACGAGGGACCCTTGGCCACGAACACCGCGCGCATGGAAGGCAGGGCATTGTCATATCCGTGCGAGCCCCGATCCCGTCTTGCGCGCTTGGCGATCTTCTCCAGGTGCAGCGCGTCCCAGCCCTCATCCATCGCACAGACGATGGCCGGCACCCGCGGATGCGTGCCGTAGTGCCAGCGTGGCGGCAGGTTTTCCTTCTTCCAGCACGCGTAGTGTGCGTGGCGGCCGAGCAGTGCGCGCTCGGCCTCCTTCTCGCGACCGGCCACCGGTACGAAGCCGACCGACTGGCCCTGGCTGACGTTGCGCGCAATCGACGGGTCGGCCATCGATTCGGTGGAAATCACCTGGTCCTCAGGCACGGATGCCATGCCATGGTCGGAGACCACGATCACGTTGGTGGTCGCCGCCAGCCCGCGCTGCTGCAGTCCATCGAGGACCTGGCCGACGATCAGATCGGCGCGTGCGATCGCATCGGCGTACTGCGTCGACTCGGGGCCGTAGTTGTGGCCGGCCTTGTCCACATGCTCCATGTACAGCGTGGTCAGTCGCGGCGCGTCGGCGTCGGTCTGTGCCAGCCAGTCCAGCACGATGCCGGCGCGCTGTTCCAGGGGCTCCGTGGCGTCGTAGACGCGCCACTGGCTCGGGCGCACGCCACGGATCGCCGATTCACTGCCCGGCCACGAGGTCGTTGCAGTGCGCACGCCGACATTCTCGGCACCGACCCAGATCGGTTCGCCGCCCCACCACGCACTGGTGGTGACTGCCTCGCGGTTGCTCAGCTCGAACCGGCCCAGCGCCTCATCGTCCATGCTGTTGTTGACGATGCCGTGGTGGTCTGGGCGCAGGCCGGTGACGATCGTGTAGTGGTTGGGGAAGGTCAGTGAAGGGTAGGACGGCGTCATCCAGCGGGCGCGCACGCCGCCGTCGATCATCCGCTGCAGGTTCGGGGTCAGCCCGCGGTCCAGCGCGTCGGCGCGCAGGCCATCGATGGAGATCAGCAGCAGCTTCGGCGGCGCGGCCGCAGCGACGGACGCAGGGGGAACGGCGGCGGAAGGGGCGGGCGCGGTGCTGCAGGCGGCCAATGGCAGCAGCAGTGCCAGCGAAAGGGTCAGGCGTACGGAAGTCATCCGTGCATGATAAGTCGGTGCAATTACCGGCCCAAGACACGGCGCGCCAGGACCGTCCGGGGTCAGATCCCTTTTCCACCGGAAAAGGGATCTGACCCCGATGCTCAAGCGAACAGCGGGGCCTGGCGTTGTTCCAGTCGCAGCAGCGCGGCCTTGGTTTCCAGGCCGCCGCCGAAGCCGGTCAGCGCACCGTTGCTGCCGATCACGCGATGGCAGGGCAGGATGATCGGCAGTGGATTGCGGCCGTTGGCCGCGCCCACCGCGCGGGTCGCGCTGGGCTGGCCCAGATGCTGTGCCAGCTGCAGGTAGCTCCAGGTCTGGCCGAACGGAATCAACGCCAGTGCCTGCCAGACACGCAGCTGGAACGGAGTGCCGCGCGGTGCCAGTCGCAGGTCGAACCGGCGGCGTTCACCGTGCAGGAACTGCAGCAGCTGTTCGCGCGCTTCGGGCAACGCGTCCGGTGCGTAGTGCCAATCATCGCGCCCGCGTGCGGGGTGGCGGTTCTCCGGGAACAGCACATGCGAAAGACCGCGCTCGTCGCCGGCAATGGTCAACACGCCGATCGGGCTGTCGAAACGATCGAACAACAGGGTCATGTCGGTTCTCCAACAAAGGTGCCGGACAGGTGCCACAGGTGCAGCACGGCGTAGGCGCGCCACGGGCGCCACGGTTGCGAGCGCGCTTCGGTCGCACGTTCGCTCAGGCGCTGGCCCTGCGCGTGGCCGAGGACCTGCTGCAGTACAAGATCGCCGGCCGGGAACGCATCTGGCTGGCCGAGCCCGCGCAGGGCGATGTAATGCGCGGTCCACGGGCCGATGCCGGGCAGTGCAACGCAGCGCGCAACGAATTCCTCCACGGCCTGGCCAGGCCCGAAGTCAAGCTGGCCGCTGGCGCAGGCCGCGGCCAGTGCGCGCACGGTGGCCGCGCGGCTGCGGGGCAGGCCGATCGATTCCAGCGGCGCTTCGGCCAGCAGCGCAGGTGCCGGGAACTGGCGATCGAATGCAGGGGGCATGCCCGGCAGGTGCGCGCCGTAGGCATCGACCAGGCGCCGCGCGAAGGTGGTGGCCGCGGCCACGCTGACCTGCTGGCCGAGCACGGCACGCACACCCACCTCGAAGCCATCCCAGCCGCCGGGCACGCGCAGCCCGGGGCGTTCGGCGATGCCGCGCGCCAGCAGCGGTTCTTCGGCCAGCGCGGCATGGACCTGCTGCAGGTCGGCATCCAGATCGAACACGCGACGCACGCGGCGCACGATGTCCGGGATCAGGCGTGGATCGACTGCTCCCAGCTGCAGGCGCAGCTCCGGGCGCTTCGGGTCGGCGGTGACCCGCAGTAGGGTGGGGCGCTCGGGCGTGCCGAGCACGCGCTGGTAGCTGTCCTCGCCGATCAGCTCGATGCCGGGCAGGCTGCGCTTCCGCAGGAACGCCAGCATGCGCGCAAAATCCAGGGGGGGGCGGTAGGCCAGACGCAGAACCAGGCCGTCATCCTCTGCGGCCAACGGCGGGTGCTGGCGACGCAGTGCGCTCGGCGCCATCCCGCAGCCCTGCAGGAAGGCGGTATTGAAACGGCGCAGGCTGTTGTAGCCGGCGGCCAGTGCGACGTCGGTCACCGGCAGCATGGTTTCGGTCAGCAGCTGCTTGGCCAGCAGCAGGCGGTGGGTGGCATGGAGCTGTCCGGGCGTCGCGCCCAGGTGCTCGACAAACAGGCGCTGCAGCTGGCGCGCGCTGAGTCCGATTTTCCGCGCGAGGTCAGCGACGGCGTGTTCCTGCAGGAATCCACCGTGGATCAGCGCCAGGGCGCGCTGCACGGCCTGCCCGGCCAACGCCTGCTGCGCCTGTGGTGCCAGTTCGGGGCGGCAGCGCAGGCACGGCCGGTAGCCGGCGGCGGAGGCCGCAGCGGCGGTCGGAAAATAGCTGATGTTGCGCGGCTTCGGTGGCGGGGCCGGGCACACCGGGCGGCAGTAGATGCCGGTGCTGCGCACGGCGGTGAAGAACACGCCGTCGAAGCGTGCGTCGCGGGCCAGGCGGGCCCGATCACAGGCGGCAATGTCGAGGGCGAGAGCGGTGTCCATGCCGCCAGTCTAGGCGGGTGCGGGCGGTGATACTCGCCACATTCGGACATGGATGCTGACGCGAGTCAGGCCGGGTTGTGCCCGCGGTAGTGCGGGCCGCTGGCCGTGGTAGTGCTGGACGTTGGCCGTGGTAGTGCCGGCCGCTGGCGGTGGTAGTGCCGGCCGCTGGCCGGCAGCAATAACACGGCGTCCTGCGCGGCCGCGCGTGCGTGTCGGCCTCGTTCCACACGCTTTCCCAAGGGTCAGAGGGGTTCAGTGCCACGCGCTGAATGCGCGCCCCGGGGCGGGTAGACTGTGGCTCTTGCCCACGTGAAGACCGGTTGCCCGATGTCCGCCAAACTCCGCTGGTTGCCCCTGTTGTGCCTGGCCCTGGCGGGCTGCAGTCAGCTGGAGAATCCGGGCAACGTAACCGCAGCCGACAAGGCGGCGCGGGCACCGGCCAGCGATGGCGAGAACATGGTGTCGATCAATGCCGCCGACGCACCGCCGCCGCCGGCACCACCGCGCAGCCAGGGTGATCGGCCGTGGCCGCAGGCGCAGCTGGAGAACGGCCGCGCGTGGGTCAGTTGCAGCACCGAGTACGCCGGCGAGGCTGGCGATGGTGCCGAGCTGGAAGGCCTGCAGCGCGAGCAGATCAGCCAGGCCCTGGCACCCTGCGCCGCGCGTGGCCTGGTGCGGGTGCGCTATGCCGGCAAGATCAATCCTGGTTTCGCCGAGATGATGTGGCGGCTGGCGGTGGTCGCCGACCAGCAGAAGATCCACAAGCGCATCCTCGACCTGGATTCCAGTGGCGGCCAGGTGGAATCGGCGATCGTCGCCGGGGACAGCATTGGTGAATCGGGCTGGACCATCTGGGTGCGCGAAGGCTCGATCTGCCACAGTGCCTGCGTGTTCGTGCTGGCCGCAGGTGACAACCGCTTGCTGTCCGGCAAGGTCGGCATCCACCGCATGATGCGCATCAGTTCCAAGGCTACCTCGCGCGCGGAACTCAACCGCGAGCTGCACGAGGTCTACGACAACGTGAAGGATTACCTGCAGCGCAATGGCGTGGCCGTGGGCGTGGCCGACCTGATGATGACCGTGCCCAACCGCAGCCTGCGCCTGCTGACGCCGGAGGAGCTGCGCCAGTTCGGCCTGGACGGCACCAACGCGGTGCAGGACGATCTGGAAAGGATCAAGCAGATGCGTGCCTGCGGCGATGACTTCGTGCAGCGCAAGGATGCCTTCCTGATCGCCTTCGACCAGCAGTGCAAGCGCGACGGCGCCGACATGGAGTCGATCAACAGCTGCGGCCAGGCCCTGAAGCAGCGCTTCGGCTTCCCGGACGCGGTGTGCCCGGAAGAAAGCCCGCTGTCGGAGATCGACGTGGCGACGCTGCCGCCGGCACCGCCGGAGCCGCCGCCGGTGGCCGAACAGGCGCCAGTGAACACCGCCGCGCCCGCCGCGCAGGCTGATGCGGCAGCGGTGGAGGGCAACGCCCCGGCACGCTGACAGCATAGTCACCACGCTGGCGTAGACTGCGGTTCTCTCCAGAAAACCGGCGGTGTCCATGAAGCGCGTGCTCCTGCTGCTGTCCCTGCTGTCCCTGCTGCCCCTGACCGCATTGGCGCAGGCACCTGCGCCGGCCACGCCCGCCCCGGCCCCGGCACGCCCGGCCCCGGCCTCGCCGGCAGCCGCGAAACCGGCCACCGCCGGCACACCGGCGCTGACCGCCGCGCAGCAGGCACAGGTGCAGAAACAGGACGCGGAAATGGGCGCGGCTGCATTGAAGGCGGCGCAGCTGGTGGATGCCAATCGCGCCGGCGAATTGTGGGATGGCGCCTCCGCCGTCGCGCGTCGTGCAGTGCCCAAGGCGGCCTTCGTCAGCCAGCTGAGCGCTGAGCGCGCGCGCCTGGGGGCGCTGGCCGGTCGTGGCCAGCCGACCATTACCCGGGTCAAATACAGCGCCGGCGCTGCGGTGCCCGAAGGCCTCTACATCAACGTCAGTTTCCCGACCCGTTTCGCCAACAGCGCGCAGCCGGTGCGCGAGCTGGTTTCGTTCCGCTTCGACGAAGACCAGGTGTGGCGCCTGGCCGGCTACAGCCTGCGCGCGTCGGCGCCCTGAGGAGATGAGCGATGGCAACTGAACTGACGATGCTGGCCTGGTCGGTGCTGCTGGGTTTTGTCTACATCTTCGCCACCTCCACCGTGGTCACCCGCGAACGGGGAATGAAGTGGAATGCCTCGGCACGGGATGGCGACGCAAGGCCGCTCAGTCCGCTGGCCGGTCGCCTGCAGCGGGCCCAGGCCAACTTCCTGGAGACGTTCCCGTTCTTCGCCGCCGCGGCGATCGCGGTCGTGCTGGCCGGGCGCGGCAACGACACCACCGCGCTGGCCGCGCAGGCCTACTTCTGGGCGCGCGTGGTCTACCTGCCGCTGTACGCCGCAGGCGTGCCCTACGTGCGCAGCCTGGTGTGGCTGGTGTCGCTGCTGTCGACCCTGGCGCTGGTGTTCGCACTGCTGTGATCCGGGCCTGATCCAGATCAAGGCCGCTCAGCTGCGCGGCGCTATGCTGGCGCGGACGGGATCAACGGCAGGAGGCGCGCATGCGCAGGATGGACGTGGTGGTGGTCGGCGCCGGACCGGCGGGCCTGTGTTTCGCGCGTGCGCTGGCGGGCAATGGCCTGCAGGTCGGGCTGGTCGAAGTGCAGCCGCGCCAGGCGCTGGCCGAAGCCGCCTTCGATGGGCGCGAGATCGCGTTGACCCATGCCTCGCGGCAGAGCATGGAGCAGCTGGGGCTGTGGCAGCGCCTGCCGCAGGCCGAGGTCGCTGAACTGCGCGATGCCAAGGTGATGAACGGCAGCTCGCCGTTCGCGCTGACCTTCGCCAGCAGCCAGGTCGACGGCCAGCCGCTGGGCTGGCTGGTACCCAACCATCTGATCCGCCGTGCTGCCTGGGACGCCGTGCAGGGCCAGGATGGCCTGCACCTGTTCGACGGGCGCAAGGTGCTGGGCGCGCAGGCCGATGCGCAGGGCCACGTGGTCACGCTGGACGACGGCAGTACGCTGCACGCGCGGCTGCTGGTCGCGGCCGACAGCCGCTTCTCCGCCACGCGTCGCATGCTCGGCATCGGTGCGCAGATGCGCGACTTCGGCAAGTCCATGCTGGTATGCCGCATGCAGGTCGAGCGCGACCATCACCACACCGCCTGGGAGTGGTTCGGCTACGGCCGCACGATGGCGCTGCTGCCGCTCAACGCGGGCCAGGCATCGGCGGTGATCACGCTGCCGCCACGGCAGATCGAGGCGCTGCTGGCGATGGACGAGGTGGCTTTCGGTGAGGCCATCAGCGCCTGCTTCGAACACCGCCTGGGCCGGATGCAGCCGGTGGCCACGGCGCAGGCGTATCCGCTGGTGGGGGTGTACGCCCACCGCTTCGTCGGCGAGCGATCGGCGCTGATCGGCGATGCCGCCGTCGGCATGCACCCGGTCACCGCGCATGGCTTCAACCTGGGCCTGGCCAGCGCACAGCGGCTGGCGCAGGGCATCGTCGCGCAGCAGCGCCGCGGTGCCGACATTGCCGCCGCCGGCATGCTGGCCCGCTACCAGCGCGGTCATCGGCTGGCATCGCGTCCGTTGTACGAAGCCACCAATGCGATCGCCAGCCTGTACACCGACGATCGCCGGCCGGCACGGCTGCTGCGGGCGGCCGGCCTGCGCGTGGCGCAGGGCGTGGCACCGTTCAGGCAGTTGATCGCCACGCACCTGACCCAGCGCGTGGCCTGAACCGCTTCAGCTCAGCCGGCGGCCAGCACGCGGATCTGGCTGTCGGCGAATTCGACCACCTGGCCCGCGCGGATCTTGCAGGCCTTGCGCAGTTCGACTTCGCCGTCGACCCGCACCTGGCCTTCGCTGATGACCATCTTGGCCTCGCCGCCACTGGTGACCAGGTCGGCCAGCTTGAGCAGCTGCTTGAGTTCGACGTAGTCGCCGTCGAGGTCGAATTCGAGAATCTGCATGGAGCGCGTTCCTGGGAGGAGGGCACAGGCCAGCGGCCGGGCCGGGAAGAGGGCGCGTATTGTGCGCCAGCACGGGGCCGACGGCACGTGTGGGGAAAGCTGTATGCCTCGTTCAGCATCAATGCGGTATCATTCCGCTCTGAGCGAGTGAAATCTCCTCCGACCGAGCAGCGCCAGGGCACGCGATAAGAAGGGCGCCCAAAGCGCGGACCATCACCTTTTTTATCGCACTGCCAGGAAGACGGCAGTGCCTTCGGAGTTCCCCATGTCCCAAGATTCCCAAGCGCCGCTGCAGTTCGCGCAGCTCGGCCTGTCCGAGCCCGTGATGCAGGCGGTCACCGCCATCGGCTATGAAACCCCGTCGCCGATCCAGGCCGCTACCATCCCGGCGATGCTGGAAGGCCGCGACGTGCTGGGCCAGGCCCAGACCGGTACCGGCAAGACCGCCGCCTTTGCGCTGCCGGTACTGTCCAACATCGACCTGCAGCAGATCAAGCCCCAGGCCCTGATCCTGGCGCCGACCCGCGAACTGGCCATCCAGGTTGCCGAGGCGTTCCAGTCCTATTCGTCGAAGATTCCCGGCTTCCGCGTGCTGCCGGTGTACGGCGGCCAGCCCTACGGCCAGCAGCTGTCGGCCCTGCGCCGCGGCGTGCACATCGTGGTCGGTACCCCGGGCCGCGTGATCGATCACCTGGACCGCAGCACCCTGGACCTGTCCGAGCTGAAGACGCTGGTGCTGGACGAAGCCGATGAAATGCTGCGCATGGGCTTCATCGACGACGTCGAAGCCGTGCTGAAGAAGCTGCCGGAGCAGCGCCAGGTGGCCCTGTTCTCGGCCACCATGCCGCCGCAGATCCGTCGCATCGCGCAGACCTACCTGCAGGACCCGGTGGAAGTGACCATCGCGGCCAAGACCACCACCTCGGCCAACATCCGCCAGCGTTACTGGTGGGTGAGCGGCATGCACAAGCTGGACGCGCTGACCCGCATCCTGGAAGTCGAGCCGTTCGACGCGATGATCATCTTCGCGCGGACCAAGGCCGGCACCGAAGAACTGGCCAGCAAGCTGCAGGCCCGTGGCCTGGCCGCTGCCGCCATCAACGGTGACATGCAGCAGGCCCAGCGTGAGCGCACCATCGCCATGCTGAAGGAAGGCAAGCTGGACATTCTGGTCGCCACCGACGTGGCCGCCCGCGGCCTGGACGTGGAGCGCATCAGCCACGTGCTGAACTACGACATCCCGTACGACACCGAAAGCTACGTGCACCGCATCGGCCGTACCGGCCGTGCCGGCCGCAGCGGCGAGGCGATCCTGTTCGCCACCCCGCGCGAGAAGGGCATGCTGCGCCAGATCGAGCGCGCCACCCGCCAGCCGATCGAAGAGATGCAGCTGCCGAGCGTGGAAGCGGTCAACGACACCCGCATCAACAAGTTCACCTCGCGCATCAGCGAAACCCTGGGTGCCGGCGGCCTGGACTTCTACCGCCAGCTGCTGGAGCGCTTCGAGAACGAGCAGAACGTGCCGGCCATCGAGATCGCCGCCGCGCTGGCCAAGCTGCTGCAGGGTGACACCCCGTTCCTGCTGCAGCCGCCGGTGCGTGCCCCGCGCGAAGAGCGCGCCCCGCGCGAGCGCTTCGACCGTGGCGACCGCCCGGAGCGCGGCGATCGCTTCGACCGCAACGATCGGGGTCCGCGCTTCGAGCGTGGCCCGCGTCGTGACGACGCCGAAGGTGGTTTCGAGCCGCGTCCGCGCCGCGAGGTTCCGCCGCGTGGTGCACCGGAGCAGGGCATGGAGACCTACCGCATTTCGGTCGGCCACCAGCATGGCGTGAAGCCGGCCAACATCGTCGGCGCCATCGCCAACGAAGCCGGCCTGGAAAGCCGCTTCATCGGCCGCATCGACATCCACGACGACTTCTCGCTGCTGGACCTGCCGGCACAGATGCCGCCGGACGTGCTGTCGCACCTGCAGAAGGTCTGGGTGTCCGGCCAGCAGCTGCAGATGCGTGCGCTGGCCCCGGGTGAAGACACCAACCCGGCACCGCGTCCGTTCAAGCCGCGCTTCGACAAGCGTGGCCCGGGCGGCCCGGGTGGCCCGCGTCGTGGCGGCCCGGGTGGTCCGGCTGGCGACCGCGGCGGTGACCGCGACAGCCGCCCGCCGCGTCGTGACGGCTTCAAGCCGCGCGGCCCGCGCAGCTTCTAAGCCGCAGCCGTCCACACCACCGCCAGCCCCCGGGCTGGCGGACAGAAAAAGGGGACGGAGGGGATTAAGTCGTATTTGGCCGGCCATGCGCCTGTGCCAAGAACGACTTAATCCCCTCCGTCCCCTTTTTCGCATGGCCCACACATTGCCGGTCCTAGGCTGAGCCGGTTCCTAAGGAGGTTGTCACCGCAGCACATTCAGGGGGATCCGGGATGGGTAGGAGTGGCACGGACCAACACAGCCGGCGGGTGCCGATGACCCGGGGGCTGGGACTGCGATTTGCGTTGTTGACGGGCATGGCGATCGGACTGGTCGCTCTGTCCGCCCTGATCCAGGAACTGCAGGCGGCCTCCACTGCCTGGATCGCCGGCCAGGGCTACTGGTCGCGTGGCCAGCAGGATGCCACTGCCGCACTCAGTCGCTACCTGGCGCGCGGCGATGCCCAGGACCTGGACGACGCACGCCAGGCCCTGCAGGTGCCGTTGGGCGACCTGCAGGCGCGACTGGCGCTGGAACAGGCCGAACCGGACGAGGAAAAAGCCAGGCAGGGCTTCCTGCAGGGCGGCAACGCGCGCGCCGACATCCCACGTCTGGTGTTCTCGTTCCGCTACGCGCGCGACATCGGTGCCTTCCGCGAAGCGAGCGCGTTGTGGCGGCAGACCGATGGCGACCTGATGGCGCTGCAGCGACTGATCGATGAACTGCAGCTGCGGCACGACGGCAGCCTGGTGCCCGTTGCCACACGCGACCACTACCTGCAGCAGCTGCGTGACCTGGACCAGCGGATGAAGGTGCAGAGCCAGGCGTTCTCGCAGGCACTGCTGCGGATGGCCACGCTGGTGCGGCTGGCGACCCTGATGGTCGCGGGCCTGTCGGTGCTGGCGATCAGCCTGATGGCGGTCGCCCTGGCGCGCCGCGTCGGCAAGGACCTGACCGAGCACGAGAGCCGTTTCCGCGCAGCGTTCTACCAGGCCAACGTCGGCATGCTCAAGCTCGACACCGAAGGCAAGGTGATCGAGGCCAACCAGGCGATGGCCGATATCCTCGACCATCGCCGCGACGTGCTGCTGCAGCTGTCGCTGGGTGACCTGCTGATGGACGGTGAGCTGGTCATCGACGGAGTGGGGCGCATCGACTGGGACCGCCAGCTGCGGCCGAGCGAACTGCGCTTCCGCCGTCGCGACGGCAGCCTGGTCTGGGGCCGCTGGAGCGGCACCGGGGTGCGCAGCGCCGGGGGCGGGTTGTCGGTGTTCGCCATCATCGAAGACGTCAGCCAGAACCATGCCCTGGCGCGCGAGATCGAACACCACGCCAGCCATGATCCGCTGACGGGCCTGATCAACCGCCGCGAGATCGAGCGGCTGCTGGAACGCGCGCTGCTGCAGGTGCGCAGCGAGGGCGGCACGCATGCGCTGTGCTACATCAACCTGGACCACTTCAAGCTGGTCAACGACAGCTTCGGCCACGCCGCCGGCGACCAGATGCTGCGCAGCTTCGCCGACTACCTGGTGGCGGCAGTGCGCGATGGCGACTGGGTGGGCCGGCTGGGTGCGGACGAGTTCGCGGTGTTCCTTGCCCATGCCGGGCAGGACGAGGCCAAGCGCGTGCTGCAGCGGGTGATCCGCAATCTGGGGCAGGCGACGTTCCCGATCAGCGAAGGCAGCCCACAGCTGAGCTGCAGCATCGGCGTGGTCGAGGTCAGCGCCGAGGCACCGGATGTGAACTGGTTGATGAGCGCCGCCGACAGCGCCTGCTACGCGGCCAAGCAGGCCGGCCGCAACCGCGTGCACTGCTTCAACGAAGACAGAATGGCACTGGAGGAGCGGCGCCAGGAAGCCGAGCGCCTGCAGGGCGTCAGCCTGGCCTTGGCCGAGAACCGCATGGTGCTGTACGCGCAGCGCATCGCCCGCGTCGGCGATCCCAGCTACCTGCACTATGAGGTCCTGGTGCGCATGCGCGGCAGCGATGGCAGCCTGCACCTGCCAGGCCAGTTCATGCCGGCGGTGGAGCGCTACGGAATGGCCGTGGCGCTGGACCGGCACGTGCTCGGCCTGCTGTTCCGGCATCTGCAGGTATGCCCGGCGCACGTGCGGCAGCTGGGACTGTGCAACGTCAACGTGTCGGCGCAGTCGATCGCCGAGCCCGGCTTCCTTGCCTTTGTCCGCGACCTGCTGGAGCGCAACCGCGCGCTGGCCGCCAAGCTGTGCTTCGAGATCACCGAAACGGCGGCGATCAGCAACCTCAGCCAGGCGCGCGCCTTCATCGACGCGGTGAAGGCACGGGGGTGCCGGATGGCCCTGGATGATTTCGGCTCCGGCCTGTCCTCGTTCGGATACCTGCGCCAGTTGCCGGCCGATATCCTGAAGATCGACGGGGCATTCGTGCGCGACATGGATACTGATCCGGTCAGCCATGCCACGGTGCGCGCGATCAGTGAGCTGGGGCGCGAGCTGCAGATGGAGGTGGTGGCCGAATGGGTGGAGACCGCCGAAGTGGCCGCCGCGTTGACCCGGCTCGGGGTGCAGGGCCTGCAGGGCTATGCGATCGAGCGGCCGCAGCCGCTGGAGCGGATGACCCTGGCCGACCTGCGGCCGGTGCGCCTGGTGGCGGTGAAGGGGCCGCCCGCCGCTGGCTGAACCTGACAGCGACCTTGGTCTACACGTGGGCGGTGGCCGTGGCTGCGATAATGCCCGCCAGGGGCGACGTGCAGTGGGCGCGGGCGTAAGCAGGAAACGGGACTGGCGTGGGCGGCAGGCAGTGGCAGTACGGAACAGGAGCGGTGCTGGTCGTGCTGCTGGTGTGGTTGGCGACGCCGTGGCCGTTGTGGGCCGCCGCAGCCGAAGCCGGGCGCGACTATCTGCTGGTCGGTGCAGGCACCGATGAGCCGACCCCGCATCGCGCATGCACGGCGGCCATGCTGGCCGGTTCGCGGCAGCAGGTGCTGGTGCCCGCGCCGCCGGAAGGCTGGTCAGGCCAGCCGCAGGCACTGGACGTGTTCAATGTGTTCGCCGGCGAAGTCCGCGTGCAGCACGGTGATCGCGAAATCTGCGGCAACATGCACGATGCCCGTACCCGAGACTCACGCTTCCGCGCCGGCATCGGGCTGGTGGCGGTGCCGCCGGCGGGCAGCCACGAACCGTTCCGGGTTTCGTGGCAGACACCGCTGAAGGCGCGCTGGGTACCGACCCTGCGGTTGGGGGCGCCCAGCCCGGTGCAGCAGAACGATACCGCCCGCCTGCTGGTGCGCGCGGCCTGCATCGCCGTGGCAATCGCGCTGGCATTGTCGGCACTGATGGCCTTCCTCACCACCCGCGACCGCAGTTTTCTGGTCTACATCGCCGGTACCACCGTGCTGGTGCTGTGGCAGGCCATCCTCGGAGGGCTGAGCGGCTACCCCGAGCCCTGGCTGCCGGTAGGTGAGCGCAGCGCGTGGTGGCTGCTGGCATTGACCGCGGCGTCCCAGGCGCTGGTGCTGCCGGCGTTGTGGCGCCTGAACGGCGGTGACCGCCTGCTGCCGGCTTCGCGTCCATTGCAGCGGCTGGCGCTGTGGGGACTGCTGCTGCTGGCCGTACTGGTGCCCTGGCTGCCGTGGCGCAGCCTGGCCTGGGTGGCGCAGGGCTTGCAGCTGTCCTACCTGCTCGGCTGTGGCCTGGCGCTGGCAGTCGGAGTGTGGGCGCGGCTGCGCGGCGATCGCTGGGCGCAGGCAGGGCTGGCCGCGCTGGCACCGATGCTGGTACTGATCCTGGCCGATGCCTGCCGCGCCGGGTGGTTGCTGGAATACCGCGTGGAAGCCCTGCAGCTGGCGGTGACCTGGCTGCTGATGATGGCCGCCTATGCGCTGAACCAGCGGCTGGGCCGACTGCGCCAGCAGCGCGATGAACTGCGCCAGCTGGCCGAAACCGATGGCCTGACCGGCCTGCCCAACCGCCGCGCCGGGCTGCAGCAGCTGGCCCAGCACCTGGAGCGGGTGGATCGCGAGCGCGGCCCGCTGGTGATCGGTTTTCTCGATATCGACCTGTTCAAGGACATCAATGACCGCCACGGCCACGCCGTGGGCGACCAGGTGCTGGTGGCGGTGGCGCGTGCGTTGCGGTCCGCGGTCCGCAGCCAGGACCAGGTGGTGCGGATGGGCGGCGAGGAATTCCTGCTGCTGATGCCGGGGATGCCCCGCGAGGCCGCTTCGGCCCGCCTGGATCGCCTGCGCCAGCACATCACCGAGGCCGGTCGGGCGTTGCAGGTGCCCGGGCTGGAGGTGACCGCCAGCATCGGCCTGGCGCAATGGCGGCCGGGCGAGGACGACCTGGCCGCGCTGCTGCGCCGCGCCGACCACGCCATGTACGTGGCCAAGCGCGCCGGCCGCAACCGCGTATTCGACGGCGAAGCGCTCGATCCGCCCGGGCTCGCATGAAGCGCCGCGCGCGGCAATGCCGGATAATGGGCCGATGACCACCCGACTCAACAAACATATCGCCGACACCGGCTTCTGCTCCCGCCGCGAGGCCGATCGCCTGATCGCCGCCCGCCGGGTCACCGTCAACGGCCATCCGGCCGGCACCGGCGCGGTGGTGGGCGAGGACGACCAGGTGCTGGTCGACGGCCAGCCGCTGCGCGCGCGCGTGGCCCGCAAGCCCGGCGCCCGCCGCCACGTCTACATCGCGCTGAACAAGCCGGTCGGCGTCACCTGCACCACCGAAACGTCGGTCAAGGGCAACATCGTCGACTTCGTCGGCCATGAACAGCGCATCTTCCCGATCGGCCGCCTCGACAAGGACTCCGAAGGCCTGATCCTGATGACCAGCAACGGCGACATCGTCAACCAGATCCTGCGTGCCGAGAACGGCCACCAGAAGGAGTACCTGGTGGCGGTGAACAAGCCGGTCACCGATGAGTTCCTGCGCGGCATGGCCCGCGGCGTTCGCATCCACGACCAGATGACGCTGCCGTGCAAGACCTCGCGCATCGCCAAGTTCGGTTTCCGCATCACCCTGCAGCAGGGCCTGAACCGGCAGATCCGCCTGATGGCCGCCGAGTTCGGCTATCGGGTGACCCAGCTGCGCCGCGTCCGCATCGACAACATCAAGATCGGCGCGCTGAAGCCGGGCCAGTGGCGCAACCTGACCGAGCAGGAACTGCAGGGCCTGCTGCCGAAGCAGCTGGACTGGTAACGCGCGGGAGTGCCGGCCGCTGGCCGGCTGCATCCAGCATTGAATGAGCGCGGGATGCCGGCCAACGGCCGGCACCACCCAGGGTGCAGATTGGGGACTGGCATCCGCTAGACTTTGCGGTGACCTGCCGGAACGTGACGCTGCATGATCAAGCCCGACAAGCCTGCCAACGAAGCTCTGAGGCTCGAGGCGCTGTACCGCTACCGCATCCTTGATTCGGAACGTGAAAAATCCTTCGACGACCTGGTGGTGATCGCCAAGGCGGTCTGTGGCACCTCGATGGCGGCGGTGACCCTGATCGATGTCGAGCGGCAATGGTTCAAGTCGATCCAGGGCATCGATGCGGCAGAAAACCTGCGCAGCGAATCGATGTGCGGCCACGCCATCCTGCAGCCGCAGCAGATCATGGTGGTCGAGGATGCACTGCAGGACATCCGCTTCCACGACAACCCGGTGGTGGTGGGTGATCCGCACATCCGTTTCTATGCCGGTGCGCCGCTGATCAGTTCCGATGGCTTGCCGCTGGGCACGCTGTGCGTGTTCGATGCGCAGCCGCAGCACCTGGCCAGCGACAAGGCCGAGGCGCTGGCTGCGCTGTCGCGGCAGGTGATGCTGGTGATGGAGCTGCGCCGCTTCGCGCTCGACATCCAGAAGCACATGCTGGAACGCGATGACTACGAACGCCTGCTGTCGGAGTACCAGGACGTGCTGTTGGCGCAGAATGCCGACCTGGCCGCGCAGAGCCGCACCGATGCGTTGACCGGCCTGCCGAACCGCCGCGCGATGGCGGCGGCGCTGGAAGAGGCCGTTGCGCCAAGCGGAGACCTGCCCGGTGTGGCGTGCGTGGCGCTGCTGGACGTCGACCACTTCAAGCACATCAATGACTTCCAGGGCCACGCCACCGGCGACCGCGTGCTGGCCGAGCTGGGCGTGCTGCTGCGCTCGCACTTCGCCGGCCGTGGCATGGCCGCGCGCTACGGCGGCGAGGAGTTCGTGGTGGTGATGCCGGCGACCGACCTGCGCACCGCCGAACTGCAATGCGAATTCCTGCGCCTGGCGGTGGCCGACCTGCCGCTTGGCTTCCCGGTCACGATCAGCATCGGCGCTGCCCAGCACCAGCCAGGGGAGACCGTGGATGAAATGCTGGCACGCGCCGACAAGGCGCTGTACCGGGCCAAGGGCAATGGCCGCAACCGGGTGGAACGGGCGGACTGAATCAGCACCGGCCCACTACCACCACCTGCGTGGCTGCGCTCAATCGGCGATGTTGCGCGCCTCGGCCGTGCCAAGGATTTCCGGATGCTGCACCGGCTTGCGGCGGTTCAGCAGTGGATGCAGGAATACCGCGCCGACGATGATCGCCACGCCCAGGTAGAACCACGGGGTCACCTCGTGCTGTTCGCGCAGCAGCACCACCGCCAGCACCACCGCATAGACCGGCTCCAGGTTGGTCACCAGCTGCACCGTGTAGGCGCTCAGGTGGCGCAGCGCGACCAGGGCCAGGGCAAACGGCAGCAGCGTGCAGAACCCGGCCAGCACCAGCAGCAGGATGCCGTCGTGCAGATTCGGGACCACCCATAGCGGGCTGGCCAGCGCGGGCAGCAGGAACGGCATCAGCGGCGCCAGCAGGGTCAGGGTCAGGGTGCCGGCACCCAGTTCCAGCGCGGTGACCGTAAGTGGATCGGCGTGGCTGACCATGCGCTTGTTGAGCGAACCGAACACGGCCACCAGCAGCGCCGACAGCGCACCGATCAACACGCCCAGGCGCATGCCATCGGGCACGCCGCCGACCACCAGCGCAACGCCCGGCAGCACCGCCAGGCCGAACGCCAGTTCACGCAGCTGGAACGGCCGCTTGGCGACCCAGGGTTCGATGATGGAGGTGAACACCGGCGCCAGCGCGATGCAGGTGGCCGCCACCGAGGCATTGGCCAGCTTCACCGCGCCGTAGAACGTCAGCCAGTGCAGGGCCACCAGCGCACCGATGCCGGCGTAGCCGGCCACCAGCCGCAGTGGCAGCGTGCGCAATCCTCGCCAGACCCGCGGCAGCAACGCCAGCATCGCCGTCACCAGCAGCATGCGCCACCACACCAGCGGCAGTGCGGGCAGGGTGATCAGCTTGCCGAGGATGGCGGTGACGCCCCACAGCAGGACACAGAAGTGGATCTGCCACAGCGCTTTGCGGGTGTCGGGTGTGCTCATCCGCCTATTGTGAGGCAATCGCGCGGCAGCCGGCGATGCCTGTGGCATGCTCGCGGAAACCTGCCCCGGGATCCCGCCATGGCTGCCGACCGCTCCGTCCTGCGCACCTGGGCCGCGCTGACCGCACTGATCGCCGCCGCGTCGTTGCTGCTGCAGTACCTGCTGCTGGTGCGCGGGGCAGGCGCAGGGGCCGGGATCGGCACGGTGACGCTGCGCTTCTTCGGCTACTTCACCATCCTCAGCAACCTGGCGGTGTGCGTGGGATGCGTCAGGCTGGTGCGTGCGGGCGTGCTGGGCACGACGGTCGCCGCAGTGCTCGCGTTGTGCATCGGGGTGACGGCCTGCGTCTACGTGCTGGCGCTGCAGGGCCTGTGGCAGCCCAGCGGATTGCAGTGGTGGGTCGATGCCGGCCTGCACTACGCGGTACCGGCGCTGTACCTGCTGGGGTGGTGCTGGCTGCTGCCGCATGGGGCGCTGCGCTGGCGCGCGCTGGGCACGGTGCTGTGGGTGCCGCTGATCTACCTGGGGTGGGCGATGTGGGTGGCCGTTGTGACAGGGCAGGCGCCGTATCCGTTCCTGGAACTGCAACGGCTGGGGCTGGCCGCGTTCCTGCTCAACGTGCTGCGCGTGGCGGGCGTGTTCGTGACGGGGTGGACGCTGCTGTGGGGGCTGGATCGCTGGCGTCGTCAATGAGGCGCTGAAGGGCCATCGCCGCGGCCGGATTGCGTGCCTTGCCCGCACCGATGCACAGCAGGTAGACCTCGCGTGGTGCGAGCGCGGCTGGCTTGGCCAGGCAGGGCAGGTCGTCTACCGGCTCGCCGCGGGACCAGCGCTGCGCACGCTCGGCCCAGCGCCGCTGCACCGGGGCGGGCAGCCCCTCCTTCAAGCGGGCCTGGCTGCGCTTGATCCGTGCGTAGACGAAGCCGGCACTGACATCGCCGTGTAACGGCGCCTCGTCGCTGTCTTCGATCACCAGCGCCACGCCGTGGCGGCGCGCGGCGGCGACCAGTGCCGGACCATGTGCCGCGGCGTTGCGCACCTCCAGCGCGTGCTGCAGCGGCACACCCTGCAGCTGCTTGGGAAGCTCAGCCATCAGCCGATCCAGCGCCTCGGCATCGGCCGGATGGCGTGGATCGAACTGCCACAGCAACGGGCCGAGCCGGTCACCCAGCGCCAGCGCCGCCTCCAGGAAGGGCGCGGCCGCGTCCACGGTGCTGGACAGGTCGCGACGCTGGACCAGGTAGCGTGGCGCCTTCATCGAGAAACGGAAGCCCTGTGGCGTCTGCGCTGCCCACTGCGCGCACTGGCCAGGGGTGGGCGTGCGGTAGAAGGTGCCATTGATCTCGATGCAGCGCAGGGCGCGACTGGCGTGGGCCAGTTCCTCGCGCTGTGGCAGCCCTGCCGGATAGAACACGCCGCCGCGCCACGCGGGAAACACCCAGCCACCGATGCCACAGCGGATCTCCGCCGGGTGCGACGACGCGATCACTGGCCGTGGTCCTCGCGCCACGGGTCGTAGCTGCCAAACCACCACAGGTAGCCTTCCGGATCGGCGCAGGCGTAGCCACGACCGCCGTAGTCCTGGTCGGCGATGTCGATGACGATGCGCGCGCCGGCAGCCTTGGCCCGGGCATAGTGCGCGTCGGCATCGCTGACGATCACGCAGGCGCTCTGGGTCTGGCGCCCGCCGACTTCGCCGGGCAGTACCGCGTGTTCGCTCCATGCGCTCTGGTTACCGGCCGAGCCCAGCATGATCATGCCGGTGCCGAAGGTCATCTGGGCGTGGAACACGGTATCGCCGTCGGCGTATACGGCCTGGGCATGGAAACCGAAGGCGCGCTGCAGCCAGTCGATGGCGGCCAGCGCATCGCGGTAGCGCAGGCATGGAATGATGGTGGAGCCCTTGCTGGACTGCCCGTTCTGTCCCATGACACCCCTCCTATGGCACAGGGCAGGGTGCATCGGCGACCGTTACCATCCCGCGAAACCCCGGTGACGGCCTGCACACGGCCGCCACCCCTGTTCGGAGATCGTGCTGCATGAACACCTGGATTGGAGGAGCCGTGCTGCTGGCGTGCACGACCATGGCGAGCGCGGCGACCCCGCCGCCGCTGCAGGATCTGGATGCGACCGTCGAGCGCGTGCGCGCGCAGTTCGACGTGCCCGGCATCGCGGTGGCCGTGGTCAAGGACGGCGAGGTGGTGCTGGAGCGCGGCTGGGGCGTGCGCGAGCAGGGCAAGCCGGAGCCGGTGCAGGCCGACACGCTGTTCGCCATTGCCTCCAATACCAAGGCGTTCACCGCCACTTCGCTGAACCTGCTGGCCGAGGACGGCAAGCTGAAGATGGACGACAAGGTGATCGAGCACCTGCCATCGTTCCGCATGTCCGATCCCTTCGTGACCGGGCAGATGACGATCCGCGACCTGCTCTCGCACCGCAGTGGACTGAGCCTGGGCGCCGGCGACCTGCTGTTCTGGCCGACCACCTCCTACAGCAACGCCGAAGTGGTGGAGCGGCTGGGCAGGGTGCCGCTGAAGGGCGGCTTCCGCGAAAACTATGCCTACGACAACATCCTGTACGCGGTGGCCCAGCAGGTGATCGAACATGTCTCCGGCATGAGCTACCAGCAGTTCCTGCAGACCCGCATCTTCGACAAGGCGGGCATGGCCGGCACGCGCTACAACGCCGACCACCTGAAGCCGGGCGACAAGGCCGCGGTCGGCCATGCCAAGTACGATTTCAAGGACCTGCGCACCGTCGCGCCGCTGACCTGGTCGAACAATGCCGGTGCCGGTGGCATCTATTCCAGCGCGCACGATATGGCGCGCTGGATGCAGGTGCAGCTGGCCGAGGGCAAGCTTGCCGATGGCACGGTGCTGTTCAGTGAAAAAAGCCAGCAGCAGATGTGGCGGATGATCACCCCGCAGTCGATCCCGGCGCCGAGCGTGCCGGAGCTGGCACCGGCACGGGCCAATTTTGCCGGCTATGGCGAGGGCTGGAGCCTGAGCGATTACCGTGGACGCAAGCTGGTATGGCACACCGGCGGCTGGCCGGGCATGGTCTCGCGGCTGACCCTGGTGCCGGGCGAAAAGCTGGGCGTGGTGGTGCTGACCAACCAGGAAGTGGGCGCGGCGTTCAACGCGATCACCCTGAGCGTGCTTGATGCCTATATGGGCGGCGACAAGCACGACTGGGTGGACGCCTATGCCAAGGCCGTGGCCAAGGGCCAGGACAAGGCCGACGAGGCCTGGGCCAAGCATCAGAGCGCGCGCGACAAGGGCAGCAGGCCGTCGCTGGCGCTAGCCGGCTACACCGGCACGTTCCGCGACCGCTGGTATGGCGACATGCAGGTCAGTGCCGCAGGCAAGGGCCTGCGCCTGCGCTTCATGAAGACCGCGCAGCTGAGCGGCCGCCTGGAGCACTGGCAGCACGACACCTTCATCGTGCGCTGGGACGACCGTTCGCTCAACGCCGACGCGTTCGTGAACTTCAGCCTGGATCCGGATGGCAAGGTGCGCGAGGTACGGATGCAGTCGATTTCCGACCTGACCGACTTCAGCTTCGATTTCCAGGACCTGCTGTTCACCCCGGTCAGGGAGTGAGGCTGGTGCCGGCCGCTGGCCGGCAACCCGATGATCCCCGGATGCGTCGCGAGGCTGCCGGCCAGCGGCCGGCACTACCGGAGCCGCGGGTGACCGTCGGCTGGCGTACACATCCGTCGTGGGATACTCCGCCGCTTGCAAGAGGCGAGGGAATGCGATGTTCCGTTGGTTTGAATCCCTGATTCCAGTGTTCCCGCCCGTGGATGGGCGCATGCCACCGCGCAAGGTGCTGCCGTTCTACCTGCACTACCTGCGCCCGGTGTGGCCGGTGCTGCTGGCGACGCTGATCGCCGGCCTGCTGCTGGCGCTGGTGGAAGTGGCGATGTTCGATTACCTGGGCCGCATCGTCGACATGGTCGCCGAGCAGCCCGGTGCCGATTTCTTCAGGCGCCATGCCAATGAACTGGGCTGGATGCTGTTCATCACGGTCATCGCGCGGCCGATCCTGGTCGGCCTGCACAACCTGCTGGTCAATCAGGCCATCGTGCCCGGCCTGAGCAACCGCTCGCGCTGGCTGATGCACAACTACGTGGTGCGGCAGAGCCTGAGCTTCTTCCAGAACGACTTTGCCGGCAGCGTTGCCAACCGGGTGATGCAGACCGGTACCTCGCTGCGCGAGTCGGCGGTGCAGATGGTCGACTCGCTCTGGTACATCGTGGTCTATACCGGCACCGCGCTGTACCTGTTCGCGCAGGCCGACTGGCGGCTGATGGTGCCACTGATCCTGTGGCTGCTGGCCTACGCGGTGATCCTGGTCTACTTCGTCCCGCGCGCGAAGGAACGGGCCTGGATTGCGTCCGAAGCGCGTTCCAAGGCGATGGGCCGCATCGTCGATGGCTACACCAACATCCCCACGCTGAAGCTGTTCGCCCACGGCGGACGCGAGCAGGCCTACGTGGCCGAGTCGATCCAGGAGCTGGCAGTCAAGCACCGCGCGCAGACCCGGGTGACCACCGGCATGGACCTGACCATCGCCATCGTCAACGGTTTCCTGATTGCCGGTACCTGTGGCCTGGCCCTGTGGCTGTGGAATGGCGGCCACATCACCGTCGGCGCGATCACGCTCGCGACCGGCCTGGTGATCCGCATCCACAACATGTCCGGCTGGATCATGTGGACCATCAACGGCATCTTCGAGGACATCGGCACGGTACAGGATGGCATCACCACCATCGCCCAGCCGCTGACCGTGCAGGACCGCGAGGATGCGATACCGTTGCAGGTGACCCGCGGTGGCGTGCACTTCCAGGACATCCACTTCCACTATGGCAAGAAGGGCGGCGTGATCGCCGGCCTCGACCTGGTGGTGAAGCCGGGTGAGAAGATCGGCCTGGTCGGTCCCTCGGGCGCCGGCAAGTCGACCCTGGTCAACGTGCTGCTGCGCCTGTACGACCTGGAGAGCGGCCGCATCCTGATCGACGGTCAGGACATTGCCCACGTCACCCAGGAAAGCCTGCGCCAGCAGATCGGCGTGGTCACCCAGGACACCTCGCTGCTGCATCGCTCGATCCGCGACAACCTGTTGTATGGCCGTCCAGACGCAACCGAAGAGCAGTTGCGCGCTGCCGTGGCCAAGGCGCGTGCCGAAGCCTTCATCGACACGCTGGTGGACGGGCAGGGGCGTCGCGGCTACGACGCGCATGTCGGCGAGCGTGGCGTGAAGCTCTCCGGCGGCCAGCGCCAGCGCATCGCCATTGCCCGCGTGCTGCTGAAGGACGCCCCGATCCTGGTGCTGGACGAAGCCACCTCGGCGCTGGACTCGGAAGTGGAAGCGGCGATCCAGGACAGCCTGGATGAGCTGATGGGCGGCAAGACGGTGATCGCGATCGCGCACCGGCTGTCGACCATCGCGCGCATGGACCGGCTGGTGGTGATGGACCAGGGCCGCATCGTCGAGACCGGCAGCCATGCCGAGCTGATTGCCGCCGGTGGCCTGTACGCACGGTTGTGGGCGCGGCAGACCGGTGGTTTCGTGGCGGCCGATCAGTAACGGTTTCGGAGTCGGATCCTTTTCAGGAGGAAAGGGCTCTGACCCCGGCGTGTCTCAGGAGACCTGCATGATCCGATGCCTGCGCCCACTGCTGCTGGCACTTGGTTTGGCCACAACGGCCGCCGCCGCGGCGACGGCACCCGTGCAAGGCGAACAGCTCGAGCAGGTCGTCCTGCTCAGCCGCCACAACCTGCGCGCGCCGGTGGTCGCGTCGGGCGCCCTGGCCCATGCCACGCCAGAGCACTGGACACCCTGGGACGTAAGCCCCGGCGAGCTGACCACCAAGGGCGGCGTGCTGGAGGTCTACATGGGCCGCTACATCGGCCAGTGGCTGCGCCAGGCGCAGCTGCTGCCGGGGTCGGGTTGCCCGCAGCGGGCTGACTTCCACGCCCATGCCAACAGCCTGCAGCGCACCCAGGCCACCGCGCAGTTCTTCGTTGCCGGCGCATTCCCGGGTTGTCATGTGGAGGTCGAGCAGCGCAGGGCGCTGGGCACGATGGATCCGTTGTTCAATCCGGTGATCCACCGTGACGACGCGGCCTTCCGCAAGCGCGCGCTGGCGGCAATGCAGCAGGCGCTGGCCGCAGCAGATCTGGCACCGGCACTGTCCGTGGTGGAGGCGATCACCCTCTACCCGCAGTCGGCGGCCTGTGCGGGGCGCAGCGACTGCCATCTGACGCTGGCCGACACGACCTTCAGTGCGGAGCCGGGCAAGGAGCCACGCGCTTCGGGTTCACTGGCACTGGCCAGCGGTCTGGTCGATGCCCTGCTGATGGAGCATTACCAGGGAAGTGGCGTTCCGCGCGAAGGTTGGGGCCGCTTGAACGCGGAACGCCAATGGCAGGCGTTGGCGCGTATCCGTAACGGCTACCAGGACATCCTGTTTGGCACCCCTGACGTGGCACGGGACGTGGCCGCGCCGCTGCTGGCGGAGCTCGATGCCTTGTTCGACGATCCGGCGTCGCCCAGGGTGAGCCTGCTGGTCGGCCACGATTCGAACATCGGTTCGGTGCTGGCCGCAATGGGAATCGGTGACTACCGGCTGCCAGGGCAGTACGAGAAGACGCCCATTGGTGGCCTGCTGCAGTTCGAGCGTTGGCGTGACCGCCGGAGCGGTGGCGAGCGGTTCCGCTTGGCCTACGTCTATCCGACCTCCGCGCAGCTACGCGATGCCGTGCCGCTGACCGAGGCGCAGCCGCCGGGGCGCGTCGTGCTGTCCTTGCCAGGCTGCAATCGGCAGGGCTGCAGCCCTGCGCAGTTCAAGCACCTGCTGCAGCGGGGCCGTCGCTGGAACTGAAACAGAGGGCTATCGCAGCGGTGTGCGCACGATGCCCTGCGCGGCCATCAGCGTGAGGTCGCCGCCCAGCCGTGGCGAGTGGAACGGTCCGCGCGCATGCGCGGCGTCGAACACGCCGCCATCCGGTGAGCGCAGGCGGTAGAACTCGACCCAGCCGCTGGCCTGCAGGGGCAACTGGGCAACGCCGGTGTGCTGGTTGAACCATGCAGGGTCCCTGCTGCCTTCGATGACCCGTCGCGCCAGGCGGTCGATCGCGTGATCCCTGCTCGCATACCAGTCCTGGCCGCGCAGACGCGCCAGCTCGGCCATCATCACCAGTGGCGCCAATGCGTAGTCGTGGTAGTGCAGGGCCCGTTGCCCGCGGGCCATCTCCAGCGGCAGGCTGCCATCGTCCTGGATGTCATCGATGCCCTTCTGGAACGCGGCGTGGCCGGCCTGCCACAGCGCGTCGTCGTCGGTGGCCAGTCCGGTGGCCAGCACGCCCAGGCCGCCCCAGTAGTAGTGGTTGTTGCGGCGCCGTTTCGGGTTGTCCCAGTACCCCAGGTTGGCCCGTGCCAGCTTCTGCAGCCAGGGATCGATGCGCGCACGCTGGCGGCCATCGGCCTGGTCGTGCACTTTCAGGTAGGCCATCGCCACTGCATCGAGCATCCATTGCCGCATGTAGAACGACTGATCGTTGTTGACCCGGATCATCTGCCCGAGCATGGCACCATCGTCGGCCCACGCCCCCAGCCAGTTCAGCGTGCACTGTGCGGCTGCCGGGTCACCGTCGCGCAGGTAGTCATCGCTCATGCGCGCCACGTCGGCGGCATAGCGGTCCAGCGGTGCAGTGGCGTCCTTGTTCTGCTGCTGCAGTGCCGGGTCGATCACCGAGCCGACCTTGTCGGTGTAGTAGCCAAGCGCGCGGATGTCCGGCTGGCCGGGCGGCGGCGCGGGGCAGGCGGCGAAGGCACCCGCACTGGCCAGCAGCGTGGGCAGCAGGGCGAGGCGAAGCAAGGGGAGAGACATTGGAAACCGGCGGAAGGAGGAATCCGGCGAACGATGCGCCTGGCCATGTTGCCGGCACGTGATGCGGAGATGGCCTGGCGATCCCCCACAAACAGATCGGCCCGGGTTTCCCCGGGCCGCTCCGCTTCATCTCACACCGTCCCGATCACTCGATCGGCTGGTCCAGCATCAGCTGGCGTGCGAAACGCACCGGCGGTGCGCCGTAGGACAGCATCTGGTCGTGGTAGGCCTTGAGGTTGAACTTGTCGCCCAGCTTCTCCTGCACCGCCTTGCGGGTGTCGAAGTGTTCCTGCGCGCCGACGAAGTAGGTCGGCAGCTGCGCCGAGGTCAGCTGCGCACGCACCCACTTGCCGGCCGCTTCGCTTTCCTGCTGGAACGCGTCGTGGGTCATCAGGTGCATCGCCTTCTCGCGATCCCAGTTGTCCACGTGCACGCCCTGGTCGAGGATCGCGTTGGAGATCGTGCGCAGGTAGAACTTCAGCTGCACCAGGTGGAACAGCGGGTCGTTGTTGAGGTAGCCCTGCTCCTGCATCATGCGCTCGGTGTAGACCGCCCAGCCCTCGGCGAACAGGCCCGAACGCAGCACCGCACGCAGGGTGGAGGGGAACTTGGCCGAGTGCCAGCCTTCCAGGTAGTGGCCCGGAGTGCCTTCGTGGATGCTCAGCAGGTGGATCATGCGCGAGTTGTACTCACGCAGGAACGAGTCGACCTGCTTCTCGTTCCAGTCGTCCGGAATCGGCGACACGGCGTAGAAGGTCTTCAGGTTCTTGTCCAGCGGGCCCGGCGAATCGCAGTAGGCCACGGCCACGCCGCGCTGGAATTCCGGCATCAGGATGATGTCCACCGGCGCGTCGGGCAGGGTCATCAGGTCGTGTTCGCGCACGAATGCAGTGGACTGCGCCAGCGCAGCCTTGGCGTCGTCGACCACCTTGTCGCGTGCCGGCTTGTCGGCGTAGGCCAGTTCCAGCGCGGCCTCGATCGCCTTCTGCTGCTGCTCGTCGGTCGGCTGGGCCGGCATCTCCGGCGCCCCCGGCTTGTCCTTCAGCACGGTCTGCGCGATGCCGTACATGTCCTGGCGAACGCGCGTCAGTTCGGCGCGCGCACGCTCACCGATCTGCTGGCGCGACAGCGAGGAGTTCAGCGCGAACTTCAGCTTCTGGTCGTACTTTTCCGCACCGATGCGGAAGTCGCCCTTCGCATTGGGTACCAGCGTCTTGTCCAGCCAGGTCTGCTGCTCGTCCACCGCCTTCTTCAGGCCCTCGATGGCCGCCTGCAGACGCTGCTGGTCGGCCTGCGGCAGTTCGCCGATGTGCGGGGTGATGAAGGTATCGACGATGCTGAGGATGCCCTTGTTCTGCTTGGCCACGGTCTCGGCGTGGATCTTCGGCACGCGGGCCGGATCCAGGTTCTCGCGCGCCTGGGCGAAGATCGCCGGCAGCTTTTCCATGCGCGCGGTGGCCGACTTCAGGCGTTCCGGTAGCGGCGCGAACTCACGCGCCATCAGGCCATAGATCGCACTGCCGGCGATGCCGTTGTACAGCTGCGGGTCCCACTTGCCGGACTGCAGCACTTCGGCGTTCCAGATTTCCGACTGCAGCTGGTTGCGCAGGATCGCCGCGTCCACCTGGTTCTCGCGGCCCAGCTTGGCCACATCGATCTTGTCCAGCTCGCCCAGCAACGCCTTGTAGGCGTCCACGGTCTTCTGCTGGCCGGCGGCGCTCAGGTCGTCCAGTTCGCTGTCGTAGCGGTGGTCACCGATCTGGGTGGCGCTGACCGGCGACAGCTGCATCCAGGTGTCCAGCGCGCGCTTGGACAGATCGGCGAAGGCGGCGTCGACCGCCGCGTCAGCGGCCTGCTGGCCGGCGGCCGGGGCGGCAGCGGTGGTCGGGGCGTCGGCTGGCTGGCAACCGGCCAGCGCAGCGACCAGGGCGAGGGCAAGAAGATGCGGGCGCATCGGCGTTCCTGTACAGGGGCAAACCCCGAGCATAGGGCCCTCGGGCTGCTTTGTCCCCGTGCCATAGGATTACCATGGACACAGACAAGGACCCTCCAGCGGAGCGCAGGACATGCAATACCAGGGAAGCTGCCATTGCGGCAGGATCGCATTCACCGTACAGGCCGAGGCGCCGATCAGCGACGTCCTCGACTGCAACTGCTCGCTGTGCCGCCGCCGCGGCGGCCTGCTGTGGTTTGCCCCGCGTGAGGCGTTCGAGCTGGTCACCGATCCGGCGGACGTAGCCACCTACCATTTCAACAAGGCCCACATCGACCATCACCACTGCCGCACGTGCGGCATCGCACCCTACAGCGAGGCGGTCGACCCGCGTACCGGCACGCCGATGGTGGCGGTGAACGTGCGCTGTGTACCGCAGGTGGATCTGGCCGGTCTTTCGGTCACCTCTTACAACGGAGCCGCACTGTGACGGGCGCGCGCGCCTGGACGCGCAGCCTGACGATGCCGGTAGTGCTGCTGGCATTGGCGGGCTGCGCCAAGCAGGGCGACATGGCCGCCGATGCGGGCGCCCCGGCCGCCGAGGCGGCGGTCGCGTCGCCGGAAGGTGCGTTCCTCGCCTATGAACATGACGTGCAGGTGCAGCTGGAGGCGGCGAAGATCGCACCGCGCATCCAGCAGATCGCCCAGGCCTGCCAGAGCGCGAAGTTCGGCGACTGCGCGGTATTGCAGGTCGACCAGCGCAGTGGCGAACAACCCAGCGGGGAGGTCAAGGTGCGCATTGCGCCGAAGGGCGCCGAGCCGCTGATTGCGATGGCCGGTGAGGGCGGCACGCTGCAGTCGCGCACCACCCGCGCCGAGGATCTGGCACAGGCCGTGGCGGACACGGCGCTGACCAAGGCGCGGCTGGAGAAGGAACACGCCCGTCTGCTGTCCTACCAGGACCGCAAGGACCTGAAGATCGAAGACCTGATGGCGATCACCACGCGCCTGTCGGAAATCGAGGCCGGCGTCGAGCAGGCCAACAAGGACGCCGCGCAGCAGCGTCGTCGCATCGATACCCAGCTGGTGACGCTGCACTTCGAGACCACCTCTGGCCAGCGCAGCCGCAGCGAGATCGGCGAGGCGCTGAGCGAATCGGGCGGCATCCTCGGCAGCAGCATCGCGTTCCTGATCCGCGCGGTGGCGGCCCTGCTGCCGGTGGGCGTGCTGGCCCTGGTCGTGGCCTGGGGGGCCCGCGCGTGGTGGCGTCGCCGCCGCCGCACGCTGCCGCCCAACGTCTGAGGTCAAGGCTGATGCCGGCCGCCGGCCGGCATCAGCCCTCGTCGGTCTCGTACTCGACGAACACATCCAGCTCCAGCGCCAGCTCCTGCACGGCGTCGCGTACCTTCTGCGCGGTGCTTTCATTGCCGACTTCCACTTCCAGCTCATGGATGCCGGGGCCGATGTCGTCGGACAGCCCGGCCGAACTGGAATCGTCGTCGTCCATGTGTGGCATCAGGTCGTCGGTTTCCTCGACATGTTCGATGCCGTCCAGGCCGAGCAGCAGGTCGCTGATGGCACGGGCGTCGTCTTCGGTTCCGGTGATGCGCAGTCGCAGCATGGCCATGGCGTAGGTACGTTGTGGAGGTGCATGCAGCCTAGCCAGCATCGGGCAAAGAACGGGTGAGGGCGAAGTCAGGCAAGCGTGGCCGGGCGGCCGAGCAGGCTTTCCGGCAACGCCGGAACCGGCGTGCGCTCGTCCTGCGCCTGTTCCAGCAACCAGTCGATGAACAGGCGTGCGGCGGGGCTGGGAGGCTGTCCCTCGGCGTGCACCACGTGATACGCGTAGCGCGCCTTCAGTGCGGGGCCGGGCAGGCGCACCACCTCGTAACGCTGCAGGTAGGGCTGGGCGATATGGGTGCGCGCCAGCACCGCGCCCATGCCATACACCGCCGCACGCATCGCATCGGTGCTGTCGGCGAAGGTGTGCATCGGTGGCAGCGGCGACGGGGGGCGCACGCCGGCGTGGCGGAACCAGTCGCGCCAGCCCTGCGGTGACAGGTCGGTGAGCAGCGGCAGGTCGGCGATGCGCGCCGGATCGAGCAGCGTTTCGACCCCGGCCAGCGCCGGTGAGGCCACCGGGAACAGGTAGTCATCCATCAGGTGCTGCGCACGCAGGCCCGGCCATTGGCCCAGCCCGTAGCGGATGCCGACTTCCGGTCCGTTGTCGTCGTAGCGATCCAGGCCGCTGCCGGTGTGCAGCTCGATGCGGATATGCGGATAGGCCTGGGTGAAGCGCGGCAGCCGGGGCAGCAACCAGCAGTAGGAGAGCGAGCGCAGCGTGGTGATCCGCAGCGGCACGCTGTCGGCATCCGGATGCAGGTGGTGGGCCACCGCCGCAACGTCGGTGAAGGCCGCGCTGGCGGCATCGGCCAGCTGCCGGCCCTCGGCGGTCAGGCGCACGCCGCGGGCGTGGCGCAGGAACAACCGGGTCTCCAGCACCTCCTCCAGGCGGCGCACGTGATGGCTGACCGCGCTGGCGGTCAGGTGCAGCTCCTGCGCGGCCTGGGCGAAGTTCTGGTGGCGCGCGGCGACCGCGAACACGGCCAGTGCGGGGAGCAGGGAAGGGCGTAGCTGCATGTCCAGCCTCAAACCATACTTGTGGCTGGCAGCGATACTACGCGCTTGTGCGGCGGGCGTCTGCGCCTGATCCTGTACGCCTTGACCAAGAACAGACGATGGACGGAGGCAGGGCATGAATGCGGTCCCACAGGCGGCCGAGCGCGACTGGCGCACGCCGCTGGAATTGACCCTGCTGGGCGCCATCTGGGGTTGCTCGTTCCTGTTCATGCGGGTGGCGGTGCCCTCGTTCGGCCCGTTCGCGCTGGTCGAGCTTCGGCTGGTGCTGGGTGCGCTGGTGCTGCTGCCGTTCCTGTGGCGCGCCCGCGCACAGTTCCCGCCACGGCGCTGGCTGTGGCTGGCACCGATCGGCCTGATCAACTCGGCGCTGCCGTTCGTGCTGTTCGCCTACGCGGCCGAGCAGGCACCGGCCGCGATCGGTGCGATCTGCAATGCGATGACCGTGCTGTTCGCCGCGCTGATCGCGTTCCTGTTCTTCGGTGAAAAGATCGGCATGCGCCGTGCGGGCGCGCTGCTGGTCGGCTTCGCCGGCGTGGTGGTACTGGCCACGGCCAAGGTCTCGGGCCTGAGCATCGGCACTGCAGTGCTGGCCGGTGCGGCGGCCTCGCTGCTGTACGGCCTCGGCGTGAACCTGGTGAAGCGGCACATGACCGGCCTGCCCTCGGCCGCGGCCGCTGCGGCAACGCTGTCGTGTGCCTCGCTGTGGATGCTGCCGATGGCGGTGACCCACTGGCCGCAGGCGGCGATTCCACTGAAGGCCTGGGGCGCAGCGATCGCGCTGGGCGTCGCCTGTACCGGCCTGGCGTTCCTGATGTTCTACCGCCTGATCGGCCGCATCGGCCCGTCGCGTGCGTCGACGGTGACCTACCTGATTCCGCTGTTCGGCGCGGCGTTTGCGTGGTTGTTCCTGGGCGAGCCGGTGACGCTGCAGATGCTGATTGCGGGCGCGTTGATTCTGGGTAGCGTGGCGGTGAGTCAGAAGGGCTGAGGCGTTGGCGTTTTGCGCGTTGCGCGTGCTGAAGGTGCTTCACTGTTCATGGGCGTCACTTTTCTTTTCGCGCGAAAAGAAGAGTAACCAAAAGAAACGCGCCGCCAGGTCGCGAGCCGCCGTGCTTCGCACGTCGGTCCCCTGCGCTTCTCGGTGAATCCGGGGACGGTGTGCACAAGGCAGCCGACTAGCAGTCGGCTCTACAGGACATCCGCACCTCTTCGCCCCTGGTTCCCCTGCGATGCTCGGCTCGCTCAAGGCGGACTGGAAGGTCAAGATCAACAGCAGGAGCATCCACGCATGGCGTGGATCTTATCTCTTGCCGATCTGGCACCTTGGTTGCCGAGAGCCCGGCGTGGGCGACCGTGTGGATCCAGGTCTTGCGACCGAGAAGTAGCTTGGGTCCCCACGCCGGATTCTCCCTGAACCGCCCGAACAGTTGGTTGAGTTGGCGCTCGAACTGATAAGACTGGGCAAGCGGGGAGAGCTCTCGACCCTGTCAGCCTAGCGGAGTTCTGCCATGTTTGGGATCGGGATTGATGTGAGCAAAGCCACGCTGGATGTGGCCGTCCATGGAGAGCAGTTT